>NZ_CP058559.1:0-2400000 GCF_014467015.1 Alkalicella caledoniensis
TGTGGACAGAGCTAGAAACTGTTAAGTTACCTGATGGTTTTAAAGCAGAAGAAATAACATATGGTGAAGATAAAGTTGAGATGGCAGTATCTGAAGAACAAGACCTAGTTCTTGCTTACCTTACAGACAAAGACGGCAAAAACGGAATTTTCTACGTGTATGACTCAGAGTCTAACCAGCTATACCCCCACTTTACTTTCAACTCCCGCAGTAACTATACAATCCTTCAAGTAGGTGCTAATACTACAATTCCAGAAGGTTATGTGGAAACGGAACTTACACTAGATGAACAAACAGTGCAAGCATGGAAACAAGAATCAGGAGAAAATCCAGATTTCTTCCTGATTTATGCCATGAACTCAGAAGGTGAAAAAGGATTTTACCTATATGACAGTTCTGAAGGAACTATACAAAAATTCTTTGATAAGACTGTCATAGTAGAAGTAGAAATTGAGCCAGAACCCCAAACTTTCTTTGAAAAGCTTACAAGTGATAAGACCCTAATGGCACTTATGGCAACACTAACTGTTATAATCCTTACCCTAACAGGTACACCCGCAAACTGATTTCAGTTTGCGGGGGTTTAAGGTCTACTGCCAATTATATTCCAAGCTGTTCAATCATACCTGCAATAACATTTACTGAGTCTTCAAAAAGACTTGCTTTATCATTGCTGAGTTTAATGTCTAGGGTACCCATTATTCCCTTTTTCCCTATTATAGCTGGGTAACTATAGGTTATATCTCTTCCATTATATTTTTGCATGTAGCACACTGGCAGCACTTCCTTTGTATCATACACAATTGCTTCTATAACTTGGCAGATAGCTATTCCCACAGAATAATATGTACCGCCCTTCAGTGCTATTACCTTTGCTCCACCGTATTTAGTATCATGGATAATATCTTTCATCCTATCTTCTGTAATGGCTCCATAATGCCGTAGAGGTAATCCAGACACAGTTATATCATCTTCTAAAACAACCATAGAGTCACCATGTTCACCTATAACCATGGCATTTACTTTTTGAGGATGAACTCCAAGCTCCTTTCCTACTAAGGATCTGAAACGAAGCAGATCCAGTACATTACCCAAACCGAAAACCTGGTTCTTCCTTTCTCCGAAAACCTTTTGAACTAAATGTGTCATAACATCCACAGGATTAGAAACCATAAGTACCAAAGCATCAGGGGCATTTGCTAACACTCTTTCCCCTATATCCCTTATAACATTTATATTCTTAGCTGCTAAATCTAATCTACTCTCACCTGGTTTTCTAGGTATCCCCGCAGTGATAACAACTATATCTGAACCGGATATTCTTGAGTAATCGCCCCAGATGACATCTACATTTGCCAGCTCAGCGGTCCCGTGTAATAAGTCTAGCTGCTCCCCCTTAGATCTATCTGTATTAACATCTACCAAAACAATCTCTCTAGCCAATCCCTTAAGCATCATAGCATAAGCAGTAGTAGTACCAACTCTGCCACAACCAATAATGGAAATTTTCATAAATACACCTCCGATAGTTCTATATATTATATCATTAATTACCCGCACAACCCCAGAAAGGTGACAAAGAAAGAAAACTATGAGCGGCTGAAGCTTTAGTATACTAACTGTCTACAAAATCATAGATACATACCTTATAACAATAGGGTAAAAAGCTACTATGCATACATATCTTGCAAGCTGCAATATGGCAACCTTTGGTCCATCCCCACCTAACTCCCTTGCTATGAGAGCCATGTCTGACAAACCACCTGGAGCGCTTGCCAGTAAGGCAGTAGTTATCTCTATCTTACTAACTTTGCTTATAATAAAGCCAATACATAAATTAACTACAATTATTCCCACAAGCATAATAATTGCGGGTACAAGCACACTTTGTAATGCGATTACGTCAGCATAGGTCATCCTAGATCCTATAAGTATTCCTGCAAAAACTTGGGTTGCTCTCCTTAATTTAAGGGGCATATAACCTCTACCTGTGAAAATATTCAGCGCCCCAACACCAACCATGGCAAAAGTCATGGTACCTGCTGGTATCCCAATCTTATAACCAACTAGACCTAAAGCAATAGCGGTACCTAGTGTAAAAAGTAAGTTAACAAAGCTCTCTTTACTAGCTTTTCCTTTGTCATCCATACTTGTTTCAACAGTAGCTGCTACTTCATCCATGGCTACTTTGTCCTGCCCTTTATTGGCATATACTTTTGTATGTATAAACTTCATTATAGCTGGAAGCACTGTAAAGACTATCATTAACCTCACCATCTGTAGTATAGCCACCTTGGATGTATCCGCACCCATATCATTACTTATTAAAGACATATCCACTATACCACCTGGAGCACTGGCAAAAAGAGAAGTTACCAAATCTATCCCTGTTGTCTTGCTCATTATATATCCCATTAGGATATTTAGTAGCATCATACTGGAAACCATCAGTATAGCTGATTTTATCATGTACTTTATATCCATAACATCCTTACGCCCCACACCGGAACCAATAAATGCACCTGCTGCCATCTGAGTTAATATCCTTACGTCTTGAGGCATAAAACTACGCCCTGTTGTTATATTAAAAGCAGCAATGGCTATCATTGAACCTACCATCATCCCAGCTGGAACCTTAAGCTTAAATGCTGTGAATCCCCCTATAAACCCTACAATAATTGTTAAAATTAAGTTCTCCATATACTCAACTTTCCTCTCTTCGAGCCAAAATTAAAGCCATCCATACGGACAGCTTTAATTATACCACAAATATTTCGAGTGTAGAACTAAAATATATAATTGTACACCCTGATTACCAGACAGCTATTGCACCATCTGTACGCATCTCAGTTCCTCCCCTTAGAACCCCAGTCTTAGGATCTCTCCAGATAATTTGACCCCTACCAAAACTTCCAGAATTACTAGCAATCTGTACCTGATGTCCCTTTGATGCTAATCCTTGGACAAGATGGCTCGGCATTGATTGCTCTACTAACACAGTCTTGTCCTTCATCCATTGCCAACGGGGTGCATCTAGAGCAGCTTGGGGATTTAAGTGGAAATCAATTGTATTCATAACAACTTGCATATGACCTTGGGGTTGCATAAAACCACCCATTACACCAAAGGGCCCTACAGGTACATTATCCTTTGTAAGGAAGCCCGGAATAATTGTATGAAGCGTCTTTTTGTTTGGTGCTAGTGCATTATCATGGTTTGGATCCATGGAGAAGTTATGACCACGATTTTGCAGGGCAATACCTGTTCCAGGTACCACAAGACCTGAGCCAAAACCCATATAGTTACTTTGAATATATGACACCATATTACCTTCTTCATCTGCTGTAGCTAAATACACTGTACCACCACGGGGTGGTTCTCCAGCTTCAGGCATCAATGCCTCGTCCCCTATTAGGCCCCTTCTGGTTTTTGTGTACTCTTCAGAAAGCAATTTTTCCACTGTGGTTTTCATGTGCCCGGGGTCCGTTATATACTTCAGTCCATCTGCAAAGGCAAGTTTCATGGCCTCAATTTGCTTGTGTAGTGTATCAACACTATCACGATGGGAAAATTCAAATCCCTTTACAATATTTAGCGCCATAAGTGCAACAAGCCCTTGACCATTAGGTGGTATCTCCCATACATCATATCCTTTGTAGTTCACACCGATAGGATCAACCCACTCTGGCTTAAAGTTTTGTAAGTCCTCTTTACTTAAAAATCCACCATACTCTTTAGAGAATGCATCTATTTTATCTGCCAACTCTCCTTCATAAAAAGACTTTGCGCCAGTCTCACCTATGAGGCGTAGGGTTTCTGCATGTCCTTTAGATGACCAAACCTCACCTACTTCAGGTGCCCTACCAGCTGGTGCAAATGTCTCAAACCAATGTTTGAATTCATTACCACTTAAACTTTTCTTATAATTGTTGTAAGCAGCTTTCCAGTAATAAGCCAATGTAGGTGATAGAGGATACCCATTTTTCGCATACTCTATAGCAGGCTGTAGCACTTCTATCAAAGGTAGTTTTCCAAATTTTTCCGATAACTCAGCCCATGCTCCAGGAGCTCCAGGAACTGTAACAGGAATCCAACCAAACTTTGGAATTTCCTCATGGCCCTTCTCTTTAACTGCATCCATAGATATGGAGCTTGGTGAAGGTCCACTGGAATTTAATCCGTGTAGTTTATCCTTTGTCCAAACAAGGGCAAAAGCATCCCCACCTATTCCATTGGAAGTGGGTTCGACCACTGTAAGACATGCAGCAGCAGCTATGGCAGAATCTATAGCATTACCACCCTTTTTCAAAATGTCTAATCCAGCCTGTGCAGCAAGAGGCTGAGAAGTTGCAACCATTCCTTTCTTACCGTATGTAACCATACGCTGTGATGAATATGGATATTCATTTGCATTTTCAAACAACATTTATATCTCCCCTTTCAAAATAACAATCTACGTAAATATCTCCATTATATATTATTTCGACTATCTAAGGAGAATTCCTTCAATAAGTTTAAAAAAAAGCATACTCTATTGAGTACGCCCTAAGCTTGTAGACTAAGACAAAGTCATTGACCCTAGATGTGTATATTAAAAAGCAGTACAATTAATTCGAGGAGATAGACTTAAGAGCTGAATAGCTAAACGGAAGAAGGGGCGAGAAACAGGACGTTTCGAGAGCTCCACTGAGCCATGGACGGTGAATTGGAGCGGTACCCTTCTGGAGTTTAGATAGAAGCCTTAAGTCTCGACGACGAATTTTGTACAGCGTTTAATATGCGACATTCCTAAAAAATGACTTTGTCATCAGTCTAAGACGACTCTATTGAGTACGCCCTAAGCTCTTTTCTGCTTCATCAGGAAAATATCCTTCTCATTTTTAGTCTCTTTTGTAGTTAGAAAATCAATATCATCCTTCAAATCTTGAAAGCATACCTGAGTTTCCGTTCTAAATTCCACTAAGTCGGCAGTTTGCTTGTAAACAACATCCAATTTCCTAGCAATTCCTTCTTGACCTTGGTCCAGTTTGTCTAGTCTTTCCTCTAAGTTCACTTGACCTAGCTCTAGTTTGTCTAGCCTTTGCTCTAAGTTCACTTGACCTTCCTTTAAAGACTCTACATCCTTCTTAATACCCCTCAGTTCATCAAGAATTAGATTTAACATTTTTTCCATAATAACTCTCCCATTGTTTATCGATAATCTGAGATGACAATTTATATAAAACAATTTTTTGTTAATATTATTCTATCAAAACATACGTTCTGGGTCAATGCTAAACAACTATTTCAGACAGCTAAAATTGATGTTCTCTAGAATCATTTACTCTTCTATATTTAAAACTGTAACCTTTTCACGGGTCATGGACTCTAGACTCTTGCGCACACCTTGTGTACCCATCCCTGAACCCTTTATCCCTATGAACGGGAAATGGTCTGGACCACGCTCTGTACGTCCATTTATTTGAACAGACCCTGCATCTAGCTGGTTAGCAATAGAAAAAGCTTTGTTTATATTACTAGTAAAAACACTTGCCTGTAGTCCAAACTCTGATTCATTTGCTATACGGATAGCCTCTTCATCTGAGGTAACTCTAACCACTGGAAGAATAGGGCCAAAGGGTTCTTCCCAAGCCACTTGCATCTCAACAGTAACATGATCAAGGAGGGTTGGATAGATTAAATTTCTCTCCCGCTTATTGCCAAGTACTACAGTGGCTCCCTTTTCCACAGCATCATCAACTAACCCTTGCACATAATCCGCTGCTTGGTCATCTATCAATGGAACAATAACACTGCCATCTTCTGGGGAACCAATAGAGAGTTTTTCAATCTCTTCTTTTAATAACGCCACAAGCTCATCTGCAACATTTTCATTTACTAAGACACGCTTGATTGCTGTACAACGTTGACCAGAATAAGAAAAAGCACCACCAACTATATGCTTAACTGCTTCTTTTAAGTTTGCATCCTCACGAACGATACCAGGATCTTTACCCCCAAGTTCCAGTACCAGTGGCACCTGTGTTGCTTTTTTAGCCAGTAAAGCTCCAGTATCTGTTCCACCTGTATATGAAATCATATTAATCCCCTTATGTTCAACCAAATAATCACCTATCTCTGAACCTCGACCAGTAATTAAGCTAAGGATTCCTTTAGGCATACCTGACTTATCTAGGGCTTCAATCATTTTTGATCCACTGATAGCACCTTGGGTTGCTGGTTTGAAAATAACGGTATTCCCTGCCATAAGAGCTGGTGCTACCTTAGCCGCAGCTAAGTTCACCGGATAATTAAATGGTGAAATTGCTAGAACCACACCTAAGGGCACTCGGCTGACAATTGCAAGCTTTGACTTTGACCCACCTGGGAAACTATCACCAACTAAACTCTCACCATGCATATGAAGGGCTTCACCCACTGTGTAACGGATAAAGTCAGCTGTTCGGATAACCTCTTTTTTTGCATCTTGAAAATTCTTGCCAACTTCCTTCATTATAACTTCAGCAATTTCATCTTGCATACTTATGAGCTCATCGGCCCATTTATATAAATACTGGGCCCGTATTTGCAAAGATGTTTTTTCCCAGTCCTTTTGAACTTTGCGTGCTGACTCAATGGCTTCATCCACTTCGTCCTGAGTAACTGCTTGAACTCTACCGACTGTTTCATGAAGATAGGGAGATACAATATCAATGGTCTTTCCTGATTTGCTTACTATCCACTGACCACCTAAATAGAATTTATATGTTAAATCATCGATTTTTATTGTCATATATATTACCTACCTTTCATTTAAATTATCTATGATTTAATCTCATCTTATGCTTAATAGTATTTATTGGTATAACAATTTTCTTCTATATTAAACACATTAAACAATTACCACATTACGCACTTAAGTTTCTATGTTAATCTCTTTACCGCATTTAGGGCAGAACTTATCATCTAAGCTACCTGCTTGCCAATTACAATGTCTACACTGTTTTCCACCAACTAAATTTTTCGTTGTATGGGCAAGTTCATTGGAGATAATACCTGTGGGTACTGCGATAATTGAATAACCAATGATCATCAACACACCTGATACAAATTTCCCTACAGATGTTTGAGGTGATATATCACCATATCCTACGGTGGATACAGTAACTATCGCCCAATACATGGATTCAGGAATACTGACAAACCCATTTTCTGGGCCTTCAATCACATACATCATTGATCCAACAATTACAATTATGAAAAGTATAGTAAATAGAAAAACAGTAATTTTAGCCCTACTAGCTTTTAAGGCACGCATCAACTGGGAAGACTCTTCTATGTAACGCCCCATTTTTAGAATACTAAATAGCCTAAGTAGTCTAAAAATCCTAAATATCACCAACAACCTTGCCTGGGGTAAAAAAGTGACAAAAAAAGCAGGTAATATGGCAAGTAAGTCTATAATCCCAAAAAAACTAAATATATAGGACATTCTACCATGGGCAACATATACCCTAAGTAAGTATTCTATAGTAAAAATAAAGATAAAGAACCAGCCTAGTGAAGTAATTAAAAATCCATAACTTTCCCTAACAGATTCAACACTTTCAAATATCATTAAAGCACTGTTGAAAATTATAGTTAGGATTAACAAAATATCAAATGCTTTTCCCACAGGGGTTTCTGATTCAAATATAACATCATATATCTTTTCTTTAATATTATCTTGGTATCCTAAAGTTCCACATCCCTTACATATAACATAAGAATTTATTGGAAGAAGTTATCTTTATTATATCACATTGTACAGCTAAGTCATTGTTTTGGAATTAAAAAGAAATCAACCTATTTAACCTAAACTCTGTTCAAATCTCTCACGGGTTCTATGGGGAAGCTTTTCCCATAAGTAGTTAAAAACCTTACGATTTACTGCCATACAAAAAGTTAACCACGCTACTGCCGCAAAATAGCCACCAATTATGTCTGATGCGAAATGTCTATCACGGATTACTTGACCTACTCCCACGAGGGTGATAGCTATAACTAAAAAAGTAATTAAAAAGCCTTTTAACTTTCTACTTTTCATTTCATGATAGATGGTATAAATTAACACACCGAAAAGTAACATAGCTTTTAATGCATGACCACTGGGAAAGCTATAGGATACTTGATCAGAAAACAATCCCCATATATTCATATAGAGGAGCTCACCTGGACGTCAGACTGTGTGGCTAATCTCTAAAAACTCAAGGATTAGCCGTAAATTTCCTGTCTTTTGGTGCAATATGACTTAAACATATAAAAATACAATGATAAAGTGGGTCTAAGAGCTACTAATATCCTTAGTAGTTCTTTCACTCCTATAATATTTATTACTCTTTTAAAATTATAGGCTAGCAAAACTAGGGCTGTCTCTGTAGTTACAGAATCCATCCCTCTTGTTAAAAAATACCCAGCATTCATTGTCCTTTTGATGGTTCCATAAGGATGCTCAACAATCATCTGCCTTTGTAGGTATTTGTCCATATTTGCTTCTGTTCTAGCATCTATAGTATCCAAAAAATCTTGGTTAGGTGACCGATTTATTATCCTGCCTTTGGCTGCAGTGGTGCATTTGCTTTTTGATTCACAGTTTTTACAGGCATCGTAGTTTCTATATTTTATTCTTTTTGGTTCTTTTGATTTGTGGTTTATTCTGCGTAATTCATGGCCCAAAGGACAAATATATAAGTCTTTTTCAGGCACATAAGTAAATTTATCTCCGTAGAAATCTTTGTCTCCTGTGGCGTTAGAATACGACTGTTTTGGCAAATAGACTGTTGTTTCGTTTCTCTCACATTTCATAAGGTCGTCTGCTTGGTAATAGCCTTTATCTGCTGCTACTTCAAGTTTCCTTTTTCCAAATATATCTTTAGCCTTTTCTGCAAGTGAATTTAGATTACCTTGATCTGCGGGATTGTTTGTAACATCATATGCCACTATAATACTATGCTTAGAGTCTACAGCTGTTTGTATGTTATATGCTACAGTAACACCATTGTTTTTGTTGTCCATAAGCCTAGCATCTTCGTCAACTGTAGATACTTCATTACATTCGCTATCCTGTAGTTTTTTTTCCAACTCTTCAAATTTAATTTTACGCTCCTTGAGTTTTTCAATTTTTTGCTGAATTTCTTCAGGTGTATACTTAAGTTTAGGTGAATCGTCTTTGTCACTGCTTTCTAACAAATCTAGATAGGAATTAACCTTATCTTCGATATATTGTTTGTGTCTTTGTATTTTTTTCTTTGAGAAATTATTCTTCTTTGAATTATTAGCTTGAATTTTAGTCCCATCTATTGCTATGAATTCCTCGCCTAATAGTTTGAGATCCTTACACAACTTAGTAAAATCCTTGAAAACTTGTTTTAGCTGAGTTTTATTTTCTTTCCTGAAATCAGCTATTGTTTTAAAATCAGGTTTTAGTTTTTGTAATAGCCAAACCACTTCTATATTCCTGTGAGATTCTGTTTCTAGCTTTCTAGATGATCTTATGCCATTTACATACCCATATAGATATAACTTCAATAAAACAGAGGGATGATATCCTGGTGCACCTCTGCGGTGTTCCTTTGATTTAGTGAATGCACTCATATTGACCAGTTTTACGTATTCATCAATTACCCTAACGGGATTATCCTCACCTATGTAATCTTCTATGCAGTCAGGAAACATTGTTTTTTGCTTTCTATCTGTACCTTGTATAAATGACATTTAAAATCCCCTCTCCGATATTCTATAACTTAATTATACTACAGAAAAAGGGAAAAGTACTGTATTTACAGTACTTTGGAGGCATTTTAGACATATATTATTGTTTAATTCTCACACAGTCTGACGTTCCCTTGCTATGGTAAGCTTCATGGCATAAGCTATGGCAACTCCTCCACCTGCAGAGGTTGTTATCAAAAATGCATAATAATAAAGTTTCTTATATGCTAAAAAAGATATTGCTAAGCCTGTAAGAACAAAGCAAACTTTTGAGTCTGCTAAAAGAGTAAATGCTCTAACTATTGGAGTAAAGCCTTCTCTCCACCATGAATTAAACCATTTGTAAATAGCACCATCAAAAGCAATTAAATCATAGTTTAGTACTATATAAGTTAAACCTAAAGTAAGTACCGTAAAAACACCAGAAAAACATAGTAGTATTCTTTCCTTTTTCTCCATTGCACTAGCTCCCCCTAAATCCATTGCCACATCATAAAGTAATTAAATCTGTGACTTTGTGTTAGATATTTTGTCTATAAGAACTTGACCATATTATACATTCTATAAAAAAAGTCGAATACCTTCATTAAATTACCCAAAAATCCTCTTTACAGAGGATTTTTACTAGCATAATAGCTAATAATGTCTAGTTAGTGGTTTGTTAGGTGGTTATTTTGGTTTTGTAATACTAGAAGTTTTTAACAACCATTAATCTATTAGCCTCTCATAAATGTACAATTGTATATATCTTTACAAAAAGTAACTCATAGACTGTATCAGGATGATTAATACATTATCTTAGTAAAATCAATAGGAGGTTAAAAAATGTCCATTGACGATTTAATTGTAAATGGTGGATTTGAAACAGGAACATTACCACCTTGGGTATCTCTAAATAGTTCAATTACAGAACTTTATAGTCATTCAGGTTTTTTCTCAGTTAACTTAGCAGGGGGCTTACTCAACTCCTACATTTTTCAGGTGGTTCCAGTTTCTCCTGGGGAAGCTTACAACTTTGTGGCTTCCTTAGCTAAAGCATCAGATGGCCCTAGCGCAGGAGTTTCAATATCGATCCCCGTATTTGATTCAAATTCCAATTTCCTAAGTTATATACTCATCACTAATATAGCAGATAATCGTTTACCTGTCGCATCCCAGAGTGAATGGGTTGAGATATATCAGACAACAAATCAAACACCTCTTGGTGCTTCTTACGCAATGGTGCTAATAAACAAGTTTAGTCTTGCAGGAGGAGTAGACATAATTGTAGATGATATAACATTACAGGAGATAGAGGGGGGGGCGTAGGTCCTGGACCAACAGGACCTACTGGGTCTACTGGAATAACAGGACCTACTGGGCCCACTGACTATGCTTATATATACTCTCAGACAGATCAGCTAGTTAATGTTGATGAGAGTATAAGCTTTGACTATAATGGTTATATCAAAGGCAATATTGGTCATATAGAAGGCACAAAAGAAATTATCTTAGCTACCCCAGGTGATTATTTAGTAAAAGTATCAGTTACAGGTGCAGATGCTAATCAGTTTGCATTATTTTTAAATTATCAGTTAGCCTCAGACACCATATATGGCTCTGGAAAGGATAACCAGCAAAATACAATCCAGGGCATTATTAACATTTCTTCTCCAACAATCTTAAATGTAAGAAACAATGTTTCAAGCAACAAAGTTGCCCTGCAAACTTCTCAGGGGGGGCTCGAAAGTAACATTACAGCCTCAATCTTTATTCAAAGACTAGATGAAAGCAATAGTGTTGCTGTATCAACAATCCCAGAATTACTTTCTGCCCTACAAAATGATGATGTCAATATTATAAACTTAGAGTCTGACACCTATAATCTTAACACCGAGCCTGCAATAACAAGAACTACCAGTGTACGACTCCAATCAACTACAGTGGCAGAAATTTATTTTGCTGATAATCAGGACCTCTCTTTTATTACTATAGCCAATAATGTTAATCTTTTGAACAACAATGTATATAACGCAACACAACAGCTTTTCTTCACAAGCATTGACGATGCTTTATCTGCTGCTAACCCCTATGATGATATAATTCTATATCCAGGCACATACAATCAAGCTACTCAAATCGTAATATCTCAGCCTCTAACTTTAAGTGGTTATTCTTCAGAAAATACCATCATAGAATTTGACCCTTCCCTTGTGGTGAGTTTAGTCATTTCTTCAGACGATGTTACAATCAAAAATCTTCACCTAATAGGACCGACTATGGAATCAGGGGATAATTGGTTGTTCCAAATCTCTTTAAAAGCTTTCCCCTCTGACTTCTATGAAAATATCATAATTAGTGGTTGTATTATAGAAGGTGGCAGAAGAAATGGATTTATTTATGCATCAGATCTTTCAATAGTTGGTTGTTCTTTTATCCACACCGGCAACCGTAATTCTCTAAACATCGTTGCTACTCAAGGATTTACGCTAATTTCAAACAACACCTTTAATGGAGGATCGAGCAGTCTAGCTGCCATAACTTATGAAACAGGTGGCAATGAAATTACTAGTGGGACTATAGTTATTCGAGATAATTCAATGCAAAGACATTCACAATTTGTGTTGTTCAACACCACACTTTGGGAGGAAGTGGACAAAGTACATGTCATGTCTAATGACATCGACCATGAAGACCGCAGCGGAAGCTCCATAATACTACTACCCATAGCAGATTTTAACCAAATCAAGTCTATTCAGATATCAAAAAACAGGATTATAAACTCAAACCCAAATCGTCTTGCTATATTTCTTGACTATAGGTTTGGAGGCAGTGCAGAACCTAATTATGAGCAAATAAAAGTACGGGAGTATAAATAATTTAGTGTAATTGGATTTCTTACTTTACTGCATCTACTAGTAGAAAATCTAAACATACATCAGAAATATTTTCCCATTACTGGGATATAATATTCATGGCTCTTACTTACTAAAAGGATAAGGCAATACTGGAGAGTAACCTGAGCGATTAGTAAGGTTCTGCCGAGGATAGAGGATCTGACCCTCTATCTTTTTTTGCCCTTTTTTCTATCCTTGGGAGAACTAAAGCGATAAACTCCTGGGCAAAGCCCAGCACTAAACAGCTAAATTTGAGTCAATTCTATCCTCAAAATATATTGCAAACTGGGAGATACATTGTTTCCAGATCCTAAGTGGTTGAGTCCACTTCTTAGATATTTCCATGGTAGCTAAGTACAATATTTTTTCTAAGGCTTCATCGTTAGGGTAAGATGTTTTAGTTTTAGTAACTTTACGCAGCTGTCTATGGTATGCTTCGATGGTATTTGTAGTATAGATCAATTTACGTATCTCGTTAGGATACTTAAAGTAAACAGTTAACTCATCCCAATTTTTTTCCCATGATTTAATAATTATTGGGTGTTTTTTACCCCACTTTTCTTTGAACTCTTCAAAAGCATATTCTGCTTCATCAAGAGTTAAAGCTTGGTATACTTTTTTCAGGTCTACCATTACCTGTTTCATTTCTTTATACGAAACATACTTCATCGAGTTTCTGATTTGGTGAATAACACATAGCTGTATTTCTGTTTTTGGAAAGGCAGAGTTAATAGCCTCAGAAAAGCCTGAAAGTCCGTCCTTACAAGCAATTAGGATGTCTTCTACACCTCTATTTTTAAGGTCATTAAGTACTCCTAGCCAGAACTTTGAACTTTCGTTACCACCAATCCATATTCCTAAAACTTCCTTGTGACCTGCCATATTTATACCTAGTACACTGTAAGCCGCTTTATTAATTATCCTGTTATCTTCACGAACTTTAAAGTGAATTGCATCAAGGAAAACTATAGGGTAGATCCTATCTAGTGGCCTAGATTGCCATTCAGCAATCATAGGTAGTATCCTGTCTGTAACTTTACTAACCATTGTTGCTGATACCTCGATGCCGTAGATATCTTGCATATGGCTTTCTATGTCACGTGTGGTCATTCCGTTAGCATACATGGATATTATTTTATCTTCGAGCTCATTGCTAGTCCGTTGATATTTCTTGATTACTTGTGGTTCAAAATCCCCATTACGATCCCTTGGGATTTCTATGGTTGATTCTCCGTACTTAGTCTTAATGGTTTTCTTGTTGTAACCATTTCTACTATTCCCTGAATGATCGCCAATGGGTGAGTGTTTATCATAGCCTAAATGCTCATCCATTTCAGCTTCGAAGATTTCCTGCATAGTATCTTTGAATAAACTTTTTAAGTGTTCTTGTACTTCTTCTACACTTCGGCACTCTTTTGCTAATTCTTTGGCTAATAAATTACCCTTTGTAGTCATAATTGGACAACCCCTTTTTTAGTGGTATTATTATCCAATTACACGTAATTTATTACGCTCTCAAAAGTACTGTACAACTACTTCGATATAGTGCAACCATGGGGTTCTGTAGGTTATACAATCGATCCGAATTACCCAGTTGGTTTTAGTGATAACTCACCTCTAGGGTTAACTTTAGATATTTTTGATCTGGTTGCCAATACAGTTGTTCTCTAACAATAAAAAGATCAGGCTTAACATGTATTAACACTTAAGCCTGATCCAATTTCATATTTAAATTATCTAATCTTTGATAGGGTTTATAATAGACAAGAACTTCTAAATAAATACGTTGTGCATATAATCAACTATCTAATTTCTATATAATCTTCATTGTATTTTGCAAATCTGCCTTTATCCTTATGATTAACTGGATCTCTTCTATCATAAGGCCATCCACCAAATCCAGTTTTTCTATAGTCTTCATATGCTTGCGTGATTTCTTCCTCGGTATTCATCACAAATGGTCCTTTAGCTACTACAGGTTCTTTTATAGGTTCACCTTCTAAAAGGACTAGATAGCTTTCTTCGTTTCCATTGATTACTATTATATCTTCATCTCCAACTAACTTTATACTACTAGGTGCATCAACTTTTGTCCCCTCTATTTTGATGCTTCCCCCTCTATAAAAATACAGATTTCTATTCAAAGTTGATGAGATACTTGGTATAGTAAACCTCGCAGCAGGTTGTAACTTAATGCTCCAGATTCCAACATTATTGTCTCTGTTATTCGCCCATGAATTAATAGTAGGTTTTAGACTTTTTGTCCCATTATGGCTCCCGGCAATAACATTTATTGTAGCTTTGTTGCCTGCTTCATCAATTTCCTCCACTGTTGGTATATCCTCGGCCCAAAGCATTTTATAACTAGGCTCTACAAGCTTATCCTTACTAGGTAGATTTAACCATATTTGAAATAACTCCATTGTATTTTCTTTGTCCTGATTTATTAGCGGGAACATCTCAGCGTGCTGCATACCTCTTCCTGCAGTCATCCACTGTACATCTCCCGCCCCGTATCTACCCACTGCACCAGATGAATCAGAGTGGTCGACATAGCCTTGAAGTACAACCGTTACAGTCTCAAAGCCTCGGTGGGGGTGGGAGGGAAATCCAGGGACTTCTTTGCCATAATACATCTTCCACTCATTATTAAAATCAAAATCATTTCCTAGACTTCTACTTTTTAACTGTTCCTCTGTAACACCTAGATTTCCATTAGATTTAGGATAATAATCTACATGATGCATCCTCACTATAAATGGATCTCCTGGCTCCTCCATGAACTTTAAATCACTTATACTAATTATTTTATTAGCCATTCTATAACCTCCTCTACATAATTATATACTGATCCTTAAAAGCTATTTTATTTGCACTTCGACATTTAATTCCTAATGTCCTTCATAATGGTTAAAAAGTAGTTAAGTTTACTATATATAGCTAGAGATTGGCTTCTTCCATTATAAAATCAAACTATTCCCTAAGGAATAGTTTGATTTACTTAATACCTAAAATTCTCCCATTTCCATATTACCTTGTATAACCAATTCTTTAAGATCCGCTAAGATTCTCTTTCTTCATTCTATAGAACCTATGGGGCTTGCTGCAGTTAACATACCATTGGCTTTAAATAGTTCTGTACGGTCAAACCAAATAGCTATAACCTTTTGTACCCCTGGAGCATATACACCTTGGGCTAGACCTAGATGACATAAAAGTTGTTCAATCACTAATGGACTCCTTTAGAATCGATACTTTTATGAGTTCTATTGATATAATGCAGTAAACAAAAAGGGTACAGTAGGTTAGATCCCTGCTGTACCCTCTTGTAATGCCTTTTCAGCTATTGCAATTGTCATTTTTAAATACTTACCAAAAGTCAGTTTTAGAATATTACCACCACTTATTGAAGGTATTTTAGATATTATTGATCTACTATTCCAAGCATCATCAAGTTTCTTTTTAACTTCATCTGTATTTAGGCCATATCTACTACTTATGTCAATGAAATTATGATCATAGGCCTCTTTAACGGGTTTGAGAATCTCTGATGCTGTAGAAAATAACCTAAGGGATTTAATTGTCTTATTAAATAAAAGTTTAAACTCAGGCTGAGCTCCTATGTTCTCTATCTCTGTAATATAATTGCGATATTCTTTTTTACTAAATGTCATATGAATTACTTCCTTTCTTAATGAACTCTCTACTATATTACCATATTCCCCCGTAAATTCCCATAACTTAAAATCTGTTATATAAAAACAACAAAAGAGGACAATAGTACAAGTCTAATGTCTCTTTATGTAAAGTTTTAATGACTTATTAACTTAGTCCCTGGGCATAGTCGCCTCTAGTCAATTTCAAACTCCAGAATTTTTCCGGTGTATGCATCGATCTCCAATTCATATTCCCGGCCGTTATACTTAATTTCAATTTCATATTCACCGTCGTCCTGATCATATTTAAATTCAATTACGGTTCCTCCACCAACTCTTTTTAAAGCGATTGCGATTGCTTTGTCCGATCCAATCGTAGTCCTTGATGTAGGACTGCTAGAATAATCATCATCTCTTTGCCGTTCAAATTCTTTGATTTCTCCTGTATATGCATCAATCTCCAATTCATACTCATAACCATCAAAATAAATCTCTATTTCATACTCCCTGTCATCTCTATCATATTCAAACTCTTTTACGACTCCTCCACCAACTTTTTCTAAACCAATTTTAATCGCTTTGTCACGCCCAATCACTTTGCTTGGAAAATAATTTTCGTCTCTCTCTCGTTCAAATTCTTTGATCTCTCCTGTATATGCATCAATCTCCAATTCATACTCATAACCATCAAAATAAATCTCTATTTCATACTCCCTGTCATCTCTATCATATTCAAACTCTTTTACGACTCCTCCACCAACTTTTTCTAAAGCGATTTTAATCGCTTTGTCACGCCCAATCACTTTGCCTGAAAAATAATTTTCGTCTCTCTCTCGTTCAAATTCTTTGATCTCTCCTGTATATGCATCTATCTCCAATTCATACTTATAACCATCAAAATAAATCTCTATTTCATACTCCCTGTCATCTCTATCATATTCAAACTCTTTTACGACTCCTCCACCAACTTTTTCTAAAGCGATTTCAATAGCTTTGTCTCTCCCAATCACTTCGACATTATTTGATTCATTAGTAGTTTCGTTGTCCTGACTATCTATGTCTTGCTCTACATAATCCTTCTGGACCATTCGTGTAAAACCGTGAAATAAGTCCTGAAGTGATAAATTCATTTGTTCTGCTATGTTGAGTAAATCCTGTAAGCTGATCTCTGCTAAATCATCAAATGTTAAATTTTCGTTTCGGTCTATAAGTTTTTGGATTAGTGCTAATTTTCCTTTGGAGATTTCCAGATGATCATCATTGTCTCCTTCATCACTCCTGCCTTGATTCAAAATCATATATTCTAATTGTTTGTTCTCAAGGAATGCAGCAATGGCTTGATTTACCTTTTCTACATATGTTTCAGTTAAATCTTCGTTTTTCACAGTAATCATTACAACATTGTCTTGTCCGCCGATAATATGTCCTGTAAGAATCATTCGATCAACCAAATCGTTAATGACGACTTCCAAATCTCGATCCTTAATCTCAAATCCTTCTAAAAATTCTCGACCATCTTCATTGAGTGCTTTAATACTTGTAATTCTTTCCAATCGATTTGTGGTAATCTCCAGGCTTGGATTTACGTCCAACATAAATTGATGGGCTGGCCACTGTAAATAAGCGACCACAAGGATAGCAATAAAAATCATCCCACTAATCCCAACAATAAGCCCTAGTTTCTTTTTATTATTGTTCATGTTCATATCCTCCTTTTTGCCTTCAATGAATTATTGTTCTTTATTCATCTACCTTTATAACAAAGAACCCCTATATTTTATTGCATAGATTTTAGATTTTTTTTGGAGGTTGTGCCTTGAGTTAATCATTGGTGTCAAAGGAAAGGATTTTACCAGTGTAGGCATCTATTTCTAATTCGTATTCCCTTCCGTTATATTCCACTTCCACTTCATAGATGAAACGACCATCCTCTTCTTCCAGTTCAATTTCTTCAATTCGCCCACCACCTACCCTGCCAAGGGCAATTTCCTTTGCACCATTGATCCCAATTAGTTCATCCATTTTTGGGTCTCCTTCATTCCAATCGTCGTCATCAAAGTCATCAATATCAATTTCCTTAATCCGCCCCGTATAAGCATCCATTTCGATTTCATGCTCATATCCGTTAAAATAAATGGTAATTTCATATTCAACATCATCGTAATCATACCCGAATTTTACCGCAACCCCGCCTCCAACTTCACCTAATGCAATTTCTATGGCTTTCTTCACACTCAATCTTCCCAGCGTAGGTCTTGGTTCAAACTTAGGCTCAGGCTTAGGCTCAGGCTTAGGTTCAAGCTTAGGCTCAGGATTAGGTTCAAGCTTAGGTTCAGGATTAGGTTCAAGCTTAGGTTCTGATTTATCATCAATGTCCGGTATACGAATTTTTTCGTAATCATCATCCGAATCAATTACTCTATCAAGCTCTAATCCTGTTTCAAGTGACAAAATCAGTAATTTTTCTAAACTTAACTCTACTAATTCTTCCAAAAGGAAGTCAGGGTTGAGAATCATTAGGTTTCGGATAAATGTAATTTTCCCCATGGAGACCTGATAGGTTTCTGCAAATTCTTCCAAAGTATTGCTTTTCTCTAAGACCTGGCGCAGAACCACAAGTTTAAGATCCTCATTTTTGAAATACTCATGAATTCTGCGATCGAACATTTGAACCACTTCTAAGCTTTTATCCTGATCTTTGTTTAGGACTGAAACTAGCATCACTTGTCTTGGATCTTCTAATATACCTTTTTCCATAAATTGATCCAACAATTGTTGTTGAACGAGGTCCAAGTCCTTCCTTCGGTAATCGATGGATTCCACAATCTCTTTGCCTTCTTGGTTAATCCCTATAAGTTCAATCACTTGGTTTTGACGATTTGTGACGATTTTAATTCCGGGATTCACATCAAAATAGATGTAGCTGTCAGGGCTAAGAAAGTATTGGTACCATCCTGTAAACGCCACAAGGATGAGTATAAAAGAAAGTCCGATGGTTAATGGCTTCAGAAAGCTTATATGAATTTTGTCCTTTTTCTGGTCAGTAATAGCATCGTGCTTTAGCAATTTTTTCATAGGGGCATCCTGTATTGATTGGAACAAATCTACGGGTGCTTCATTAACTGACCGTTCTAATCGCAGACGAATTTCTTTATTCTTCAAGATGCTTCCCCCTTATCAGTAATTCCGCACGTAATTTTTTTAGAGCTCGATGATATTTTGACAACACTGTTGCAATGGGCATATCAAGATTTTTTGCCAACTCCCGGTGTTTAAAGCCTGCAACACTATGAAGGATAACAATCTGTCGTTCCTCTTCACTTAAAATGTCCATTGCTGCCGTCAATACCATGCGATCCTCAGGATCCGATACATAGGAAAATTTCGTATCATTTTCGAAATCCAAGGACTCGGGATTAACAAACCGTTGATACCATCGTATCTTGTTTCGAGTCAAATTTTTTGCGATGGTAAACATCCATGCTAGTGGTTTTCCCATGGGTTTATATAAATGGGCTGCTGTACGGATTTTTATAAACGTGTCCTGTACAAGATCTAATGCATCCTCATGATTTTTCACCATGGAGAGGATAAAAGCATACAAAACAACGTGAGTAGACTGGTAAAGCTCTTTTAGGGCTTCCGGGTCATCATCACCTATTCGTCGAAAAATTCTTTCATCTATATGGGGTAATTTAGGTTTTTCCTGTTTTGGAACTGGGTTCCCCAGTACGTTTGCAAATAGTATCATCGTGAGCTCCCTTCACTTCACTCAGTTAACCACCGAGACATCAATTTTATTGCATAAATCTAAAAAAATTTAACCTAAATTCCTACATCAGTCTAATTATGTTATCGGGATATAAAAGTGTCAAGTAGATCGAGACACTTTCCAAGAAAAAACAGTAACCTTTAACTGAGACAGCCACAGTTAAACCAACTTCTTATCACAAATTTATGTAAAGGCACAAAAAAAGCAGCAGACTATAGGTTCTACTGCCTAGCTTGGTAAATTTTTCATAACATCTTTACGTCTACTATCTCCTTCTACATCATCACTTACACTTCTTTCAACAAGTAATTCATTTGTTGGTTATGAACCCTTGATCAAGGGATCTTGCATCTACTTCTTTGCTCTCACCAATTCTTTAGCCTCTTTGCCAGTTATGTGGTCAATATCAATTGCAATGATATGAGATCGTGTACATCCTGCTATTTCTTTATGTTTGGCTTCTTTTGGCTGATCCCCTGAGTACTTTTCAACCAAAGCTTCAAAAGCATTAAACCATTCATCACCTTCAACAAATCTTGCTCTTCCGAAAGCGATTACGCTCCGGAAATAAGTAGTATATTCTTCACTTACTATTTTGTCTTCATCAATTACTGAAAATGATACCTTCGAATTTTTAGTAATAGCATCAATCTTGTGCCCTGCCTTTGCAGAGTGAAAATATATCTTACCATTGTAATAAACATAGCTAAGTGGAACTGCATATGGATAGTCATCATCACCTATACAAGCCAGTACACCATTGGTACATCTTTCCAATACAGCAATCGTGTCATCGATTGATAATAACTGTTTCTTTCTTCTCATTTCCCTAAACATATACTTTTACCTCCCTTTGACTTATATCCCTTAATATAAGTTATCATGTTATTTAAGAATTGCTTCAAATATCTGCCCCTCAATGCTAATGATCTCGTCTATGGGGATTACAGTAGCATCGGTCATAATAACAACCCGTTCATAGATGTCTATCTTTTTAGCCCTGCCAGTTGCAGTAACATATGCCCCGCCGCTCTTCTTTGCATCTGGTTGAAAGTAGGTGATTGCCATTTCAGGATGCTCATTAATGCTATCTGCTAGGATTTGTAACCTATGGTTCAAGATGTCCTTAGTATATTCGTCCAATTCTACTCTCTGGTCAGTTAATCTTGCAGTTTCTTTGATAGCGGCATCATGTCCAGTCAGTGCAGCAAATGGGGAAAACTGAGCTGCCCGATTAATGGCAGTCATAGGAGGGCGTTTCGTAGAGACATGACGCGGTAGATTGATGATGTCATGGTATTTACTCGTCATGCCTTATGCCCTCCAATCTGCTTGTTTCGGTCTATTGTGGTAGCCCCTTCCTCCAGATTCATACCCCTTAGAACGGCGTTTTTGCCGTATTTCTTTTTTATCTGAAGCATTGCTTTCTGAATCTTTTTTTCACGTGCAAGTTCGGCTTCTTCTTCCTCTTTTTTCACATTCACAGTCTCGTAATCTGTAAAGAGATCAAGCTGTTCATATGTATCTTTTTCTTTAGCATTTGCCTCATCCACAACATGATTCGCTGCAATGTTGACTCTCCTGACCAGGAGATTTTTATCAACGATGCGCTCAAACAACTCTGTGACGGCACCCATGATTAGCTTTGTAGAGGATGTCTGTCTACCAAGATTTGTGGTTCCATGTGCAGATTTCGGAACAGCACGCCCATAGTGGTCAGTGGTAATCTTCCCGTGATATGATTTCGTTTCTTTAGAGTTTGACAGATTTTCAATATCATATCCAACTGTCAAAACAAGCTGGTCCGTCACAAGCCTTTTGTCCACTAAATCGAGGACAAGGAGATCGGTCATTTCCCGCACAATCAGCTTCGCTTTGTCAAAGGTATAGGCAGATTGCAACACTTGCCCCGATCCAATACTGTTTGTACTTGGCTTATATGCTTTAATATCAGCGATAGTACATGGTTCCCATCCCCATGCATGGTCGATTAACAACTCAGCATTGATGCCGAACAATTTGTACAGTAAATCCTCATTGTAATAATCGGTGGCTTTACCTAGGGAGCATCTTGCAATATCTCCCATAGTAAAGAGACCTTGATCCTCCAGTTTCTTGGCGTAACCTTTGCCAACACGCCAAAAGTCAGTTAGGGGCCGGTGTGACCAAAGCAAATGGCGATAACTCATTTCGTCAAGTTCAGCTACCCGCACACCGTTTTGATCAGCTGGGGTATTCTTTGCCTGAATATCCATAGCTATCTTGCAAAGATACAGATTTGTGCCAATTCCAGCTGTTGCAGTAATACCGGTGGTTTTAATAACATCCGTAATCATTTTCGTGGCAAGTTCACGGGCTGAAAGATTGTAGGTGTTCAAATAATTGGTAGCATCAATGAATACCTCATCAATGGAGTAAACATGAAGATCTTCAGGGGCGATGTACTTCAAATAGATATTGTAAATCTGTGTACTGTACTCTATATAACGCGCCATTTGAGGCTGAGCAACAATATAGTCAAGGGAGATACTCGGTGAGGATTTCAATTCAGAATCGTTGAAGGAAGCACCGGAAGAAACTCGCCCCGGTGCTTTGCTTTTTCGTAATGCGTTTACTTCCCTGACCTTCTGCACTACCTCAAACAGCCTCGCCCTACCAGAAATGCCGTACCCTTTTAATGAGGGAGATACAGCGAGGCAGATGGTTTTTTCTGTACGGCTTGCATCAGCAACAACTAGGTTAGTTGTCATGGGATCAAGTCCTCGTTCTATACACTCCACCGAAGCATAAAAGGATTTTAAATCAAATGCCATATAGGTTCTATTCTTCATTTTACTCTTCAGTGGCCTCCTTCAAAAATTATCTGTTTTTCCCTCTCTTTTAGCTCATACTATTGATTTTTATTCAGTATCTTAACAATATTACAAGAACAGCATCTCTTTGTTGGACTTAATTCTTTACATTTACCTAGGGTGCAAGCACCTGTCATATCTCTAATGTCTTGTAAAGATTTTGCTCCATTTGCCATAGCTTCTAGTATTTTTCCCTTACTAACACTAGAGCAATAACATATTATTTCATTTTCCATACCTAACACCCACTTAATATTTTATTAAACTACACAAACAAAATTTTAATTATACATATTATAGCACATACATTCTATCATATAAACTTACACTTTGGGTTATTACAGCTACTTTATCCATTTTCATTAGGTTTTTGGATTTTCTAGTAAGGAAGCCTCTAAAATAGTAATAAAAAAGGATAGGATCTAAGCCCCACCCCATTATATCTCACTACTACCTCTACTCCTCATCCTCAATTAACCTTGCGACACTCTGGCCACACTTCTGACACTTCCCACTGAGTAGATTACCAAACTCATCATTTTGAATTGAGTAATCTACTATGGTTGTGACACCGCATTTTACACAGAACACGTTACTAAGTAATCTCCCTTGGATGGTCTTGGTAATGGTGTTCCAATTTTCATTGCATTAAAGTCTATTACTGACATTGGTTGTCACCTCCTTAATCCTTAAAATATACCACCGTTCTCTCCCCTAGCTCGAACCTTTTCCATCACGTTAGTTAGTCCCAAATAAACCCCTATTCCTACGCTGGAACCGGCACTATCAATTATAACATCCCTTACTTCCCCGCTTCTACCAGGGACAAATAGCTGATGAACCTCATCACTAATGGCATAGAGTATACATATGGATAGAGCGAAAACTATCCCTTTCCAACCTTCTACTACACTAACATTGAGGGCATTTATAACCAACACTCCAAGTATTAGGTAAATAATAAAATGGGCGTTCTTCCTTACTATATGGTGTAAATACCTTATATCCAACTGCTCTGCCAAACTTGGAGCTACTCTTTCAACTGTCTGTACAACAACCTCAACTACACCTTTGCTCATTTCCTGAGATTGGGTTGCTGGTTGGGCTGACATGTAAAAGATGAGTCCCATCCAAAGTAATACTAAAGTCCATGAAAATATCTGTTTACTATATTGCCCCATTACTTTCCGCAGCATTTTTTATATTTCTTCCCACTATCACAAGGACATGGTTCGTTTCTACCTACTTTTTTTGGTCCACTCTTTTTATTTGTGGTATCCATTTCCTCGAAGTTCATAAAGCCAGGGAATCGTTCTTTAGGAAGCGGCCTTAAATTAGGCTTTTCTATCTTTTCAAATATCTCATTTGGTGTATGCCCGTTATTTTCCCAAAGTCTTGTATTATTGGCAAGTTTCATTACTAATTCCATCAGTTCTGAAATTTGCTTCTCGCTTTTAAAACTAATTTCATTCCTATTAAAAATATCAAATATAGTGCTAACAGAAAAAGCAAATTGGCATATTCCCTGAATGTCTTCACACAATATTTCTGCGAAATGCTCATCGCCATCAGTTAAGTTATTAGCTATGTAACTAAGTAAATCCTCATACTCCTTGGGAACCTCAAAGTAGGTTTCGTTTTTATACTTTAAAAGCTCCTCCTTCTTTGGTATGTAAAAAGGCTTCCCCTTACGCTGCATTAACTGAGTCTCAAATTCATCAAACTCCATTATAGTTTCACTAACAAAGTAGTCCCCGTTAATTTCAACAAAGTTTTTGGCAAGCATCTCTGGTGCTTCTTTCATTATTTTGTCTATTACTTCCAAATCTATCTTCTCATCATTTTGAATATTGCAAATCTCTAAAACCTTATCCTTATGTACTAGTCCATATAAGTTCGTTAGCGACATAATGTAATCTATTACTTGGTTCATTGGTATCCTCCTAAATTTCAATACAGTTATTTAAAAATGCCGGAAAAAGGCTCATAATGTCATTTTACCACTATTGCCTAGAAAATGCTTGGAAATGGTGGTATTTCTTAAATTCGGCATAAAGCTTTAGTCTTCAAACTTCATTGTGTGTTCGTTTTCGTTTTTGATATTCGCTATCAAGCTCCATGCTCAGTAGGTTGATTGTAATCATAACAATCTTTTTCTGAACTATACTTATGCTCAAGAGCATCATTTACTGTTCCAATGATTGAAAATTCAAATTCCTTCCTTGACATTTCTATGGAAGACAAGAACTTCTTGTTACCTTTGAAAGACTTCCATAATAATTTCTTATCTTTTTCATCAAGATTTATCTTGTACAAGAGATTTGAGAGAGAAACAATCAAATTTGTCTGCTTATCATCAACATTTTTTTTATTGAAAGCTATGAATTGCTTCTGCTAAAGGAATTTTCTTTCCCTTGTGGTTCTTCATCTAGTTGATTTTTCTCTGCATCAGAGGTATTCGTTTTAAGGTAATCTCACTAAATGTAGGATTTGAAGCATTGTACATTAGTTTAATCCCTACAGTTATCAGACCTTCTCTCTTCTTCAGGACATTCGCCACGACGTGCCACATCTATGACATCTAGATAGTCCTGTATCATATTTCTACTTACATTCATTTCCCGTAGATATGAGTCTGCCAGTGCTACCTTTAATTTCAGAAGCATTTCTTTATCTTTAATATCATTGGGTACGGGGGTGTACTCCACTAAAAAAACAGTTCTCGCAACATCAAACAAATAAACTCCTCGACATATGTTCATAAAGTCTAATATTGCAGGTTTGCCATTGGAAATCATAATATTACCTGGGTGAAAGTCTCCATGACAAAGAACATCTCCCTCTGGTAAAGCATTTAGCTTCTGTAATATTTTCTCTAGTTTGACAGGGTCAACATTTCGAGCTCTTAAAATATCATGCTTTAATAACCCTTTATAATCGGGAACTTTATCAACGGAATTATCTAGAATTTCCTTATGCAATTTGGCCATCAGTGAAGCACATTCTTCCACATTACCTGTTCTCATAACCCACTCTACCAATGAGTATCCTTGAACCATATCATAAATGATGCCCATTTGACCCTCAACTTTAATCATCTCATATGCTTGTGGTTTTAAAAATCCCATTTTCTCTATCATCTTTGCATTAGAAAATTCTCTTTCCACCGCATCTTTTGGATAGCCTTTGTTAAAAAGTTTTAGGACTTTTTCATTAGACAACTTATACACAGTTGCCGTATTACCAATACCAAGTACTTTTCCATCTACCAATGTACACACCAACCCCTCTTTGGAATACAACTTTTCCATCTGTTCTAAGTATACTTTATTCCACGCCTGACTGAAAATTCCCTTTAATAACTGCAAAAGCACTCTTAAAAGGTCCGTATGGATAAAATATTAAGGTAATTATATCCCCCCATACAACAAAACACACACACATCCCTAGCTACTAAGCCCATGTCTCAGCTTACTAATTTGGATGAATTGTGGTTTAAACCTCTTAATGAACTCTAGTTTACCTGAAGGTGGATGGGGTCAGTACTGCAATAGTGCAATATTCATCTTTGATAAATAGTCTTTCTTACTCTGAGCGAAAAGAGCTTCTTTAATATTAGCACCAATACTAGTTCCTGAACGCAATATCTGTTTAGATAAAACATACTCTCTTTTAGATTCTAAAGAAACTGATATAGCTTGATAGCTTTTACGGCAAAATTAAAAGCCTTATCATACCTATACTCTTAACCAAAGAACCTACCTCCAATTTATTATTTATTATTTATTATTTATTATTTAATGTAGAGCAGTCTTTCTGATTCGAAGGCAGCTTTTAGTAACCTGACCCCATCCTGCATCTATTTTATGCTAGCATATTCCGTAACTAAATCAGTGAATAGGACACCGTCTAAATGATCTATCTCATGGCAAAAACATTTTGCCATATCCCCTTTTCCCTCCAATATGATTTCTTGACCATATTCATTTAATGCACGGATTTTAACTTTAGCAGGCCTTTTTAATTTTCCATAAATATTTGGCATGCTCAAACATCCTTCAATTACCTCCTGAACTCCTTCGGCTCTTATAATCTCAGGATTGACAAGCTTTATAAGCCCCTCTCCCATATCAATTACAACCAAGCGCTTTAGTATCCCTACTTGAACTGCTGCTAACCCGCCACCATTTTCTGTGTCGTACATCGTGTCTGCCATATCGTCTAATATTTTCCTTATTCTATCATCCACTACATCCACTGGTTTGCTTTTTTTCCTAAGGATTTTATCACCAAAGGGTCTAATTTGTCTTATGCCCATTTAAACCACACCTCTGCTTTGCTGAGCCCTGGATTTTCTCTGGCTTTCCTCAAAAAGAAATATCTCTTCAATGGAACATTGGAATACTTTGCTGATGTCAAAGGCCATCCATATGGAAGGTTCATATTTCTCTGTTTCAATGGCATTAATCGCTTGCCTCGAAACACCGATAAGCTCACCTAATTGCTCTTGAGTAAGTCCATGGCTTTCCCTTAGTTCCTTTAACCTGTTTTTCATATCTCATCCTCCTGTAATGTTGACCTTACACCTAAAACATATCATCATTGGTTTATCGTGTCAAGTCAACCTTACTAACTTCTAAGTCTATGTTACGTCATACCCATTATCCTTTGAGATGTTATATGCATTGATTGGTACAAAGAAGAACTCGTCTTCTGGGAAGCCATCTGGTAAAACATTAAACTGCTTCTAGCATGGAGGGTTTTGCAGAGGTCACTATCCTTTTTACAAATAAAAATAGAAATAAGTTCTTGAGCTTTATGCTCATCACTCATTTCTATCAACTTTTTTAGCGAGATAATATTCTTTTTAATTTTTTCTCACCTCGCGACTCTTGTTCTCGTGAAACTAATCCTCTCTCTATTTTAACACTCTTTGGAGGAGTATTAGCTATTTTCAGAAAAGAGTCAACAGCTTTCTTAGTATCTAGCACAAATTTTTTATCAAAAGATGATGTTGCCATTTTTTCTCCTCCTTCCAGTAATTTAAACTTTATCTTTGTAAGTAAATTTATATCAAAACTACAATAGGATTGTCGATACAAAATCTACCATTATAGCATTCCCGCTCTTCATCATATGTCTTTCCGCCTTCCATGTACTCTGTCCATCTTTTCCTGCCAAGGGCGAGGATGCATGTAAATATATTCCAATTAGGTGCAGGAGTAGCTACATTATGTAAAGGTGTAGTGAAGAGCCATATGCCTTAATAGGGCCCGTGCGGTTCTGTGAGGGGTTGGAATCGCGAGGTTCCGCCTACTCGACCTGTCAGTTAGTGTCTGACAACATGCTCTCTTGTCAAACTATGCTAAAGAGTCAAATAGTATCTCTGTCTCTAACTTATCCTCCAAATACCTTTTTTTGTACATCATATTCGCTACCTCAGCTATGTCCTTAATGAAGCCGTAGTTAAAAAAACCTCCAAATACTCCGCCTACCATTGGAATCCCTTTTAGTAATGTTTTACGAGTGAGCCTTTTACCTACATTTTTCCCTACATTTCTTGCTGCAATAATTACAGCATATTTACCTCCAATTTCCTCTAACTTCATAAATGAGAACCTTTTTATGGCTATTCTGAGCATTTGCAACTCCGCCTGTATTGCAATTTTCCCACTAGTTTTTACTGCTGTTCCAAAAGATAGAAGCTTAATCATATATAGTTTTTCTATAGGGTCTTCTGGGTCATAGCCATAAATTGCTGCTATCTGTTGCATTACTCTAAAAGTCAGAGTGAAGAATATCGGAATGTCAATTATAGCCGCAGTAATATCACCTAGTCCCATTACAAATCCCTCAACTCCTCCAGCCACCTTGTTCTCAAACACAACGCCTCTAGCTAACTCATCCAATTTAGAAACATCGACTTTAACTAAGTCTTTTAAAGAAGAAACTCCGTCATTCTTAAATCTCTTAACAGCCTTATCTTTATCGTACGTATACTTAACCAAATCTTGACCCGCGTCCATACAACCTACCAGCGCAGTTTGTGTAGCTTCAGTAACCTTACCAGATAATTTTCTCACATACTCAGGACTAGCCTTTGAAACTTTATCTAGAGAGTTTGAAATAAATTGGCCACTCTTTGCTAGTATTTTATTCTGATTTTTTTCAATATAATTCTTTTCCCATATCTTAACCTTTCTTAATTCTAGCAGTTCAGTACTACTTAACTTCATTAACTTATCCCCCTCAAAAATTAATAAGAAAAAATACAAAACTGGAACCATATAACTTATCTTTCCCTTCTGCTTAAAACCTTAAATTTACAAGGTTTGAAAACTAGTAAATTTAATCTTGAACTTAGTATTGATTCACAATTAAAAGTGACCACTAATTAACGAGTAAAATTGCTCATTAAGCATACACATCAAGAAATCTCTAAAAAATTTGACAAAGAGCCAAAAAAACACCACAACCCATCAAGGCTCAGTGGACTATATCTGCAGCTTACCAATTTGGATGATTTGTTGTGTATTTTATACACAATATTGTGAGAATATTTAATAACTTATTAATTTTGTTCCCGGCACCGTCCACCCTCTAGTTATAGCTAATACTACTAATTTATTCAATAATTATCATTTTTTACCACTCACGACTAATACTTATCACTCTATGGTTTAGCCTTATATGGCAGTTTTTTACACCCTTTATCATCCGAAACACCACTCCGGGGGCTCAATGTAAAAGGTGACCATGTCGTAGATGCTATATTGACACAGTAATTAAGTGGCATTTAAACATAATTCAGTATTTAATGAAAAAGAGTCAGGACTGCAATAGTGCAATTCCATCCTCTGTCATTCTCTTCACTTCCTGCGAAACAGTACCTTCCCCTTTAATTCTAGCAATAACTGATGGTGATATGTTCAGGATCTTCCCTAGTTCAATGTTAGTAATCTCAGCATATTTTGAACAAAGTATAACAATAGCTTTGCGAGCATTAACATGCTTCCTATTTTTACTTTTTTTGGTGATTTCATCTAAACTCATATTGGATATTACACTAACACACTTGATTATTTGCATAACACTGTATTTATTATTAGGAGAATTAGTTTTCATCTCTTTGACTTCCTCTAATGTAGCATATAGCTCTTCTTCATCGAAAGTAAACTCTTTTATATCTAGCTTTCCCTGTTCTAAATTCATAAAACGCTTATACTCTTTTAAGCCACGCTTAATAACTTTACCTAACATTTTTAGAACAAACTCTACCTCTACTACTGACTTTGTATTCACTTTAAGATAGTCTTGATGGCTACTCCACTTATAATTAAGACCTTCTTTCATCCATGCTTTAACAGGGTTTCTGTGTATGTACTTCACCAGTTGCAGCAAGTAGGAGTCTCCATCAACCAGTGTTGCTTTATATCTCTGTTGGAAAACATGACCAGTCCTATCATGCTTAATATTATAATTTTGGGTAAAACTTTGTTGTATTCCTTGCATGATTTTAGATAAAGCCATATCTCCAGTTTCTATAAGTGCGAATGTCAACGAATTTTTTTACCACTTGCTATTCAATTTGTTTACCACTAGTGATATCGAAAAAGTTTACCACCAGCATAGTTTTTGCTACTCAAAAAGTTTACCACAAAGTTGTTTAATAATAGGAAATACCCAACGAGTATTTCCTTAGTTTAATTAACCCAAATCTTGTTCGGAGTTTTCACTGCGATATGATGTGCCATTCATGTTAAGTACGTGAGATCTAAATGTAAGTCTATCAACTAATGCAGCGACCATTGTTTCGTTTTCAAATAGGGTTGTCCACTCTGAAAACTTTAAGTTAGTAGAAACTATGACGCTCCTTTTTTCTGCTCGATCTGCAACAACTTTGAAAAGTAACTCTGATTGATGTCTATTAAACGTCAAATACGACATTTCGTCGATAATCAATAAATCTGTTTTAGCTAACTGTTTTTCAAACTTAAGTAGGCGTTTATACTCCATGGCCTCAATTAGTTCATTAGATAAGTTAGCAGCAGTATAGAACTTAACATTTAATCCCTGCATACAGGCCTTTATTCCTAGAGCAATCGAGCAGTGAGTTTTTCCTCTTCCAGTGTTACCAATCATGACTATGTTTTGTCTCTTTCTAACAAAATCACATGTAGCAAGCTCGTGGAAACACGCCTCTGAAACATATTCGTATCTGTTTAAATTAAGTTCGTCGAATGTTTTTATGTAGGGGAACTTTGCGGCATTTATCTTCCTCTTTTGGCTGCTTTCCATTCTTGATAATGACTCCATTTTTAGCAGTTCTATGAGAAAGTTCTCATAGCTTTTATTGTTATCTAACTGCCGTATTACATCGTCGTACCTGTTGAAAGAAGGTACTTTTAACTGCTTTGCGTAAAGCGCAATCGTCTCTGCATTTACATTTATTTTACTCATTAATGCACCACCATTCCATATTTTTTATCATATTGATTAAGATCTACTGGTTCTACAGGGACCTCTTTACTCATTTTAATGGTTGGTACATTAACGGGTTTATTTAAATAAGTCCTTATCATATCTACGGAAGGTGCTGTGGTGCTAGGTATAGACCTTTTTAAATCAAGGATATACTCTTCGCCATAGTCTAGACAGAGGCGTAAAAGTTTAACCATTTCCCTATTACCACCTGGCAGTTCTTTTCCCCATTTAAGAAGTTCGCTTGTTACATTCTGTTTAACAGGCTTTGCGTTAAATACAGATCTTGGCTTTTTCTCAATTAAGTCAATGTAGTGCTCTAGCTGATATTGAGTGTGCCCAGAGTGATATGCTCTACTGTGTGCAGCAATCTCAGTATTTTGGTATATCACTCGAATTGTATTTCCATAGCCCTTGACTGTTACTTCTTTTCTTAGATATTTAGTAGGCACTGAATAATAATTCTTTTCATAGCGTACCGTTGAATAATCATCTACGGTCGCTACGATTGATTTACTAGTATCAAAGCGGAATGAGGGTATGGAACTAAGGTAAGGCAACTCTTCTGTATACATTGTTTTTACAGAATGAACTCGACCGGCTATATGGTGCTTTTCTCTATATTTCAAACAATCATCCCAAAGTCTTTGGTTCAATTCTTCGATATTTGAAGTCCTAGGAATTGGGACTAGGAAGTTTCTCCTTGAATATCCCACTAAGTTTTCAACTAGCCCTTTTTCATTCCCTTTAGCAGGATTGCAAAAGTCAAGATTGAAGGCGTAGTGAGCGCTAAATGAGAGATATCGTTTCTGTGGTTTAGCATAAATTCCAAAGCCTTCTTTTACCGCCACCTTAGCATTATCAAAAATAAGGCGAACTGGGATACCACCGAAGAAGTCAAACATTCTTTGTTGAGCTTCCAAAAAAGATTCTTCGTTAGCTGATTTGAATACTTGGACGAAGATATCACAGCTGTAACAAAGCCTAGCACAAAAAGTGTATAGCTTAGTTTTTTCATTGCTAAGATATACAGTTGCTTCACCCCAATCTATCTGAACAGCTTCACCAGGCTCATAAGATAGGGGGACATTGCTTTGAGGAGGAACTTTTTGTTCTTCACGTAAAGCCTTAACAGCTTTCCGTATTGTAGACTCTCCACCAGTAAATCCTTTTTCCTTAACAAGACGATCATAAATCTTCTTAGCAGTGTGTTTTTGTTTCTTTACATTTTCTCTTTTATCCAAGTCAAAACATTCTAAGATAAAGGATTTAACCTCGTCAGTTACTATGTCCGGATCTCTTTCATATGACTTTCTGGACTCTGGGTGAGAAGAGCCGTCATAGTACTTTTTAACCGTTGGTCTTGAAATTCCTAATCTTTTTGCAATGGATCTTTGAGACTCTCCTCTAAGAGCACCCATTCTAATTTCTTTGTATATATCCACTTCTATTTTCACACCCTCACCTCCCGCAAAATATATAGCTATATTTTACAGGATTATTTGATAGGTGGTAAACAAATTCAGTAGCGTTAGGTGCCCAAGTGGTATACTTTTATATTAGCATTTACACTATAAGCATGTGTACATGGTTATCCATTATACAATAAGCATATATCTTAAAGTAATAACGTTCTTTATATTTTTCAATAAGGAATAGGTATAATTCCTTATCTTCATCGTCACGGAGATTAAACTCCCCGTTATTCCCTCTACACATAACGTGGTAAAATGCTCCTGGATACTCGATTCTAGGTTTCCTTGGCATAAGAGAACACCCCCCAAAATCTGAATAATTTCTCAATTACTAATTCTATATCTATAGAGTGATTTCCTTTATTACGACAAAAAAACCTATTGAATTAAAAAATATCCTCTTTGATGAGGATATAAAAATTTTCGATAAATTATCTATATAAATTTTACCTAAAACTATCACATTTGTGGGAGAATTGCACAATTGCAGGCCTGACCCCAATTCTTCCAGCGCATCTTGCAGCGACTTTGTCTCTCCTGTCCTCTGCCCATGCATCATCCAGCTTGCTTTGTGCTTTAGCAATATTCAACGGGCCTGATTTTTTATTGGGGATACTGTACTTCAATAATGTATTTCTAATCGGACCTTCAAAAATCGCTCTTGGACTGCAAGCATAAAAATCACTGGCGGGAGTGAAATCTTCATCAACCATCTTGCCAATTAATGATGTCAGTACAACTTCTCTAATCCCAAAGTCCTTAGATTCAAAAATCCCATCTAAGTCAGGCTTAAAGTTATCTTCCATAGTATACTCTCCATCGTTTGCCTTTTGAATGTAGCCTTCCATTAGTGTAACAATCAACTCATTACGTTCTCCTGCTTTCATCATGTTCCTCCCTCCGTTTCTGTAATTCTTTGTTCTAATGATCTTGTAATACTGTTCTAATCCTAAATACATCTACTTAATGGTTCTAATCAAGAATTTCATCAATAGGCTTGTCAGCTCAATCATATATTCTATTTCATTGACGTTCACATTATCATCATGTTTTATGTAGGTATTCTGGTAATCCTTATAGTAGTTAATCAAGGCATTAAACATATTCCTTAACTCTTTAGATACTTCCGTTTGTTTAAGAGCTTGTCCAATTTCAGCTATTTGGTTCTCTAGACTTTTCCCATTCCCTAGTATTTCTTTAAGTAATAATTCAAAAGCCAACCTCATATCATCAAGAATATTGCGTTCATAAATTCTATTGTCATATTTAACTAGAGCCTCGTTATATACTTTCAATGATCTAGGATACTGACTCAACCAATGAATAGTCTCCTGAACTAATTCGAGTTCACTGATAAGTATATCAGTATATAGTTTTCCATACTTTGATAAGAGCTTTGTTTTTAAAGCCTTAGCATCCTCATTACCTGCAAAATCAGGTAAATCACAAAGCTCCTTAATGATGAAAAACTGCTGTTCATCATTAAATGCCATTATATTTTTTCTCAGTGCAGTTCTCTTATTAGGTGCAGAATCCGGAAACGGATAATTACTATAAGGTATATTTACGTCGAATTTCACCGCATAAGCAGTGGAATACTCAGCTATTTTACTGCCAGATAACCCAGTATTGGTTTCTCCTAAGACATCCGATGCATATGTTATAAATGCACTATCCATCAAAACACTCCTCCCCATATCAGCAAAATATTCTGACACCTTCATTTATAAATAAAACGGACAAAGCTATCTAACTTACTCTCTTCATGCCCGTTCTCTTCGATGTGTTATGTCTGTATTATTCTGTTATGTCTTTATTCTTTATTTGTCCGTTCTCTTTCACTGCTCATCAGGATTGTCAAACTTATTCTCGGTGTCAATGTAATCATGCATATCTGCAATATCATCTTCACTACCGATCTTGATACCAGCCTATTTTCCTATCTGTTTATTCTGTATAGCTGCTCATCTCTCCATCACCCTAATCAACTTGTCCACTTGTCCGTGCCCGGTACCTCTAAAATCTAAGCTTTAGTTGATATAACCCTTATTACTTCTAAGCCTCATATAAGATTCCCAAAATTTACTTATGTGGTGGAATAGTTTCTTGGTGACTTTTGGGGGCTTAAGTGACTTGCCTGTAGGGACCAGAAGATAGAATAAAATGCAGATGCAAAATCAACTGGTCCATTTATCTGTGCCCAGCATCTCTCAGATCAGAATCTTTAATATCGGCAAATAATACTGTCTCTAAATTCTCTCTTTTTGAACAAGACGTCGATAATGTTCTCCCAAAGCTGTAAGTCGACACGATTTACTCTCCATCGCAGCATTCCACATATGTTTTGCATCAACTGGAACCAATAAATTTAATCTATTATACTTCTGTAAGATTGCGAATATTTCTGTATTTTCTTCAATCGGATCTGGCATGTCTTGATCTCGGCCCTTCATCTCTGGCTCATAAGTAGGATCAAGTTTAAACTCATATCCAGCATCAGGAAAATATTCAGCGATTAATCTTAAATCGTCCAATGATATCGGAGGTGCAACTTTTCTTAGGGACACAAATTGTTTAACATTTGTTTTGAATACCGGTCTTTGCTCCCAGGCTCCTAATGACTGATCAATATGTGCATATATGCTGCCGGGAGTTACTTCTCCAATTAAATTAGCAGCACTTCCACTTAATGCATCAACTAAAAGTGTTGTAAATACTCCTCTTCCATTTTCTTCTGATGCGTATTGATCTTTTGTTGAGGCAGTTAATACTGTAACTCCTTCATTTATATTAGCCACTTGAGGACTTGATACGTCTGAACCAGCAATTCCTGAATGACAACTATCCAAAATAATAATTTTATTTTTTGCTGGTGAATTATTCGCATAAGTTATAATTTCAGAAAGAGATACTCCTTCATCACCCCTTCTTGAATCACTAGCCATTATGTAACCGCCTGATGATTCTATATGGCCATGTCCTGCAAAATAAAATAATACAACTTCAATGTCTTTCTTAAATAATTCCTCGATATTATCTTTCAAATCTGCTCTAGATACTAAATCAGTTGGTCCAGTACCCGTCATAATTTCACAATCGAAATTAACACCGCCTCCATCGTTTCTTTCAAGTATCGATTTCACAGAATAGGCATCATTGACACAACCAAACAATGGTGAACCACTTTGATAATAGTTTATACCTACAATAAGTGCAGCTCTCATACATCCACCCCCTCAATCTATAAACTATCAATAAAATTAGTTATATTATCCCAAGTCCAAACTTTTGTATTTACTCCTTCAATGTTAGTTCTGTCATCTTTATATGCCCATACACCTAATATTTTTTTCTTCTCTTCTTTAGCACACTTGATTTCCCATTTTTGACCACTTGAGCTAAGAGAATTTTTACTCACCAATACTATAACACCATCCGACCTTTTAATTCTAGTTCTCACCCTATCTTTCCAATCAGTTGCATAAGGTTCTTTCACAGACATATCTACATATTCAAATGGAGAATTTGTATTTAATGACTGTCCTTTTAAAAAATCTCTTTGTCTTTCATCCTCTATTGCAAAAGCAATAAAAACCACTTTTTTCGTTCCCATTTTATACCTCCTCGAATTTATATTTCCCAAGATCTACATTCTGTTTCAACTTTATCCGATACTAGTGATATTAATAGTAACAAACCATCATTTTTCTTTACAATCCCATATTTTCTAGATTCATTTCCATTAATATACCCTGAGTAATTACCAAAGTACTTGTTTAAACCCTCAACATCATAAATTCCATTTATGAAATCAACATTAAGTGATTCTTTAAATCTTTCAGTGATAAACTCTATTACATCTTCATTATCGATATGCTTTTCTATCTCTTCAATTGTTACAGTTTTACCTGCTGAAATCAATGCTGTAATCTCTAATACAAAAAGTCCTAATCCAGTTAATTTTGCCATCTTTTCCCTCCTTTAATTTGATTTGTTCATTAGTCGGTTTACTTATTGTTCTGTTCAAATCTCCACGCATCTCTGACCATTTCGTCAATCCCAAGTTCAGCCTTCCAGCCTAGATTATTCTCAGCTTTGCTGGCATCAGCGAAGCTGATCGAAATATCGCCCGGACGTCTTCCGACTATCTCATAAGGAACAATAATATCATTGACCTTCATAAAGGTGTTGACAAGTTCTAAAACTGAAGTGCCTCTGCCGGTTCCAAGATTATAGATCTTAATGCCATTTTTAAGATTCTCAATAGCCTTCACATGGCCTTTAGCGAGATCAACAACATGGATATAATCACGAACGCCTGTCCCATCTATTGTATCATAGTCATTTCCAAATACACTTAACTTCTGTAACTGTCCCTTAGCAACTTTAGTAACAAAGGGCATCAGATTATTTGGAATGCCATTAGGATCCTCTCCAATCAGTCCACTCTCATGAGCACCAACTGGATTGAAATATCTTAATAGACTAACTGAAAAATTAGGATTTGCTATTGAAATGTCTGTCAATATCCTCTCGCTCATCGCCTTCGTTTCACCATATGGATTGGTGGTTTTCTTAAGCTCCATGTCTTCTTTAAGTGGAGATGGCTGGTCACCATACACCGTTGCAGATGAACTGAAGACAAATTTACCAACTCCATACTTCACACACATCTTGCTAAGTACCATCGTACTTACCAGATTATTATAATAATACTCAATTGGCTTGGAAACAGACTCACCTACTGCCTTAAGGCCAGCGAAGTGAATTACACCATTAATTTTATGATTATTAAAGATTTCCTCTACATTTGCTTCATCCGTCACATCGATCTGATAGAAAGTTGGTTTAATGCCCGTTATGGTAGATAGCTTGTCCAGCACTTCAATCTTTGAGTTTATAAGGTTATCAGCGATGATCACTTCATGGTTGTTTTTAATAAGTTCTACTACCGTATGGCTGCCAATAAAGCCTAGGCCTCCGGTTACTAATATGTTCATCTTCATAACCCTTTTTCCTTAGCTACTATTTTTTCAAGATAGTCCAAGAAGTCATCTCGTAAATCATCCCTCTTAAGTGCAAATTCCACGGTGGCCTGTAAAAAACCGAGCTTATCACCTACATCATGGCGTCTTCCTTCAAAGTTGTAAGCATACATGGCTTCTCTTGTTGCAAGTTCTTTTAACGCATCTGTTAACTGAATTTCTCCACCTTTACCGGGTTTCGTATTTTCTAGGATTTCAAATATCTCTGGATTAATAATGTAGCGTCCCAGAATAGCAATATTTGATGGAGCCTCTTCCATTGAAGGTTTTTCCACTAGATCTTTTACCCTGTATACTCTATCTTCGATTTTTGTACCAGCTACAATCCCATACTTATTTGTATTCTCTCTTGGGATTTCCTGCACACCTAAGATTGAAGTTTTGAACTGATCATACATTTCAAGCATCTGCTGCAGACAAGGCTTCCCGTCCCCATTTTCAACAATATCATCACCAAGCATTACAGCAAAAGGTTCATTTCCGACAAATGTCTTAGCACAGTGAATAGCATGACCTAAGCCTTTAGCTTCCTTTTGACGGATGTAATGAATGTCCGCCTTGATACGAGATGGATAAAAATATGGCCAATATCCGCCTATAATTTGCAATATTATTGAAATTTGGACCTATATGAGCATATTATGTATTGACTTTCAGAGCCTCTTCCCTCACAAAAATTAAATTGAGACATAAAAAAAGAGCCCACCTCGTTTAAGAGATGAGCCTTACTGATAAATTTCTTTTATATTATATGTAGTTTTAGTAGTTTTAATTGCTTTTCCTAAAGAGTTTTTTTATTTATGAGCTATATCACATAAAACCGCTAACAAAAGAACTTTACTAAAAAACCAGCAACCCCACCAAGGCTGAGTCTAAGCTCTGGACTTTACTGAACTTAGATACATTATTGGTGGGGTACAAAACTAAATTGAATTTCTTAGAATTAATAGTAGCTGTTAATCATCATTAATATCTATAGTAATACCCAAGAGCTTCTCTGATTCATGATCATCCGTAAGAGTCAGTACTGTATTATCATTAATGATCTTCTGGAACAATTCAGGTTCCAGATAATCTTTAATTTCATTGAGCTGGTTTTGGTTCACTGTAGCAATATATTGTTTTTTTGAATCCACAAACTCTTCATATACAATCTTAAAGAGCTCGGCTTTTTGCCTTTCGTCGATACCATCGAAAAGTCTACTGTCATGAAATAGAAAATTGATATTATGATTTTGGCCCTTAAATAATAGTGTCATGTCATAACAAAAGATTTTAACATTATTTATACCATCTGAATTGTCTGACTCAATTTTTGCATCAATATTGTATCGTTGGAGATTCTCTCCGTCATTATTGCTAACTGACAATCCCGCAACAGCATTCGGATAAAACCTTTTAGCTAAGCTTCTAAAGTAATCTCTTAATACATTGATTTCTGTCTCAATTTCAGCAAGGAAGTTCTCCGCTATTTCTGATTGCTCTAGTTGAATTTTTTCCGCATCTCGTAATTTTTCTTTATACTCTAGTTGAAGAGATTGGTATTTTTTTAAACTCTCTAGTTTGGTTTTCAAGTGAGCGCTCTTATCACTAAGTGATAAAAATACATCAAGCGCTTGATGATCTCCAAGATACTTCATTAAATGATCAAGTTCATTTTTAAGTTTATTTGCCGTCTGGGACTTTGCTGCAATCTCAGACTCAAATTTATTTTTTTGTTCAAGAAGTCTTTTTTTCCTGTTTGAAACTAACTTCTCATAAAATCTTTCTAAGTCGTTAAGAGTTTTTTGCAGATTTTCAGAAAAATGTACGTTAGCTTCTTCATATACTTTGGCAATATCATTCTGATCAGTTTTTGATTCCATATTCAAGCTCTTGTTTACAGACTCAATGTTATTTTGAATTAGAATGATTTTATTATTGAGTGCGAATAATTCGCTTTCTATTCTATCCGCTTCTTTTTGCACATCACGGTAGTCTTCTGCAACCTTGAAATTGCTAAGATTTCTATTTAATTTCTCTATTTGTTCTTCCAAATCAACTATAGTCAATGTAACATCTTTATTTCCTGTAAAGAAATCCCTTAACAATTCATCATTCTTAAAATTACCTTCTAATGTTTTAATTCTATCTTGCTCTTTTTTAATATTATATTTTTTCTGAGCTAGAAAAACATCAAGTCCTAGCAGAAATGCATTGTACAGCATTGTCTGATACTGGTTATAGCTACTTGAGGCTCCATTGAAATCTACATACCATTTTTTATTAGGTCTTATGAAAAATGGGAACAGAGATCTAAAGCTCAAATGTGAAATATCATCCGGTATATTAAAACACACAGACTCCATTTTAGCGTTAAATTTTGTTAGCGTAAGCTCTTCGTCATTTAATATGATCTTATTTGGATTATCCGTCGATCTCTTAGCTGTATAATCTACTCCTCCAATAAAAAACTCTAAATAAAACTCCCAACCTGGGAGCTTGTTACAGAAGGATGTATAATTTTTCTTTTTCGACCCCATGCAAAAATGTATTATATTAACTATAAGAGATTTTCCTACACCATTGTATGTTTTGCCATTACTCTTATTTTCAGGATCCTTCTGCTTAGCAACAATAAAACTTAATCCGGTTTCGTTAAATTCCACTGTCCTAAAGCTGGACTTATTAGCATAGACCTTCTTTAATTGCATCTTACAACACCCCCATCTTTTTCTTCAACAACTCCAATAGAGTAAAGAAAAACAAGAGTGAGTAACAAGTTGTCAAAACTATGTTTTGCAACATATTGACTCTTTGATAAATCATTCTGATATTCATTCCATAACGAATCTATTGATTTTATAGAATCGACTTTACCTAATAAATATGCACCAAAACCTAGTAGGGATTCTGAAAAATGGGTATGTTTAGTTGGTACTATCATTCTTCTCCCTCCTTAAAAGGTTCTTCGAAAATGTCACAAGTTTCAAAATACTTAGACATTATAACGATAACTGTCACTTGATATACCTGCTGCTTTTTCGGACTTAGTTGGTTAACTATATTCCAGAATAGCTCATCTCCACTATATTTCTCTTTTTCTTGAAGATAAACTTCATTTAATTTATCTCTCAGTAAATCCGCAATAAAATCGCTATTATTCGAAAGATAATCGTTTAAGTAAACCACTCTCACAAAAGCACTGTTTAAATACTCTGCTGTAACTTCTGAAAGATCGTTAAACTTTATCTTCTCATTAAAATCAGGAACTACTAAGCTAGGTTCTTTCTTTAAATCTATCGGTAAACCCATAATATGTGAGATTACTTCATTAAGGATAGAAAAATCCATGTTTTTCAAATTGCTCGGGTCAGGCAGAAAACCTACAATTCTAAAAATTTGATCATCCTCTAGTGAAAATACTTCATTTTCTAAATCTTTAGCAGTAAGAATCTTAGCATCTTTCAACTTATAAGTATCTTTAAGACCTTGAATTAACTGTTCACAATCGGCGTTAACACCTCTATATTTATCATTTACAACAAAGTAAAAATTATTAACGGGAGACCACTGCTCGACTAAACCTATAAAATCTGTTTCTATTTTTTTAACGAAATCAACATATGATTTTGTGATGTCTTCAGGAGCATAAACTTGATAATATGTGCCCTCACTCTTTATATACCCATCATTTTTCCGATCCCCGATGTTTCCCCAAGGTTTAATTGATTGGAATCCTTCATGCGCATAATACATCGTCTGAGTAAATATATCTTCAAATGCCTGCCCATTTGCTTCATGTATTTTATTTTTGAATAGTATTCTTGCTACACTTCGCTCCTGAACATTCATTAAATCAAACCTCCTGAAAGAATATTATCACTACTATTATAAAACAAATCTATCTATTTGTAACCTGTTTTCTAAAAGGTTTATTATATCACTTTGTGTTACTTCATGCAACTAGCCGAGTATTAACCTTCTTTAAAATTTAGGGGTTACATTAGGTATACCCATAAGGTTTACATCTTCTATCCTATTAAGAATTTTCCTGCAAAATTATAGCCATAGCAATTAAAAGCATTCCTTGTTTAATTGGCTTGGATCATTTTTGATATCTCACCAAGGTATGGCAGTAGAGCAATTCCAACTTCAATTCCTTTGTCAACAACATATTTTAAAATACTACCTAGCTTCTTTGATGTTTTCTCTTTATCACCACTTCTAACCAAAATTTCAAGAGCAGCTATTTTCTCTTCTAAGGCTTCCTTATCTTCATTAGAAAGAGTATCATCCGGGAGATTATTTATACTATCTATAGCCTGAGTTACTGTTACAGTAACCGACGAACTTGCAGTGGCTGTTGAAGATGAGTCATTGTTATTTGTGTTGTTGATATTCAAAATTGACTGTTTTAATTTAAGCATTTCTAGCTCATCTTTTCTAATGTCATCTTCACGTTTCAGATTTGCTTTATAATTAATTAGTATGGCTTTTAACACCGCTAAGTCTTTGAAATAATCTACGGAGGAACTTCCCCACCCATAAAGCGTTAGCTGAGATTTTATATGAGTAATCTCTTCTTCAAATACCCCAATAACCTCTTTGACTAGCTCCTCGGCTTTTGATCTATCCTTTGAATCAATATACTCAGCGCACTTTTCAATATAATTAATTAAAATACTCATTTTATCCATATAAACATCTTCCATCCCGTCTATGTTCTCAATAGTAATTACAATTTAAAAATAGCCCCACCAAGTAGCTGGATAATTTCAATCTGCCTACTCAGTGGGGTCCTTTTTTCTTAATGCTGCATCAATATATTTTTAGTTTCGAATTGTAACATCCGTTTGAAGCTTGATGCTGTTATGCCAGAAGTTGTACTCATTTAGCTTCTGGTTTGCTTCATTATATACAGGCTTTGTTCCCGTTGGATCCTTTATGGTTACCATTAAACAGAACTCTTGACTTGGCACTGAGCCTTCTTGCTGAGATTTCACTTCGATATGATCTCTGTAAAGTCCTCTGATATATAAGTACCAGTTCTTATCTTTAGTAAGAAACTTTTTCTGATTTCCATCAGTCATTTCCGATAGATTCACAGCGTATTTTTTCACAGGGTAGTACTTGTCCCCATATTTTATCAAAAGTCTTTCCTTTAGGGCAAATTCATCAGTATTGCTTCTCATCTTTTTCTTACTGTAATAATCTTCAAGAAGTACATTTTGAGACCCGTCTCGCCCTACTGGATTTAGAATATTTCGCTTCGTTGTATCTCTATCTTTTTTACCATCATAAGTACCCATCTTAATATCCACATTGGATTGGCAGTACTCCGCTCGCTGGCTTGAATCCAAAATAGGGTTATAGACTAGGGTCACAACAATCTGCCCAGTGAAATAATCTCCATCAACAAGACAGTCCGGCATAGGGAAATCCATCATGTCTATGTACTCCCCTTTTGCAATTTCATCTCTAAGAATCAGCGTTACTTCATGAGGTGAATTGTAAAGTATCTCTCTTACTGGCTGTGGCTTTCCAAACCCGACTTGATTTACCCTTTCAGTAACAGGAACATTAAGGTTTTCTGAGTAGCTTGCAGAATGAACCATTAATGCTTTGATTAGTAATGGATCAAACTCTTCATCCATTTCTTGATGAAGGCCTGCTGCAAGTGCTGCAATCCTTGGAGTTGAATAGCTTGTTCCCACAGATTGACGAACAGCGCCATCCAAACCAAATGATTTAACGCCTGTTGTAACCATACTGCCATTCCCATCAGTACCAGCATTCCCACCATAATGTACAATCTCTGGCTTTATAATGTAGGATGGGCCTCTGCCAATACGTGTAAATGGGGAAGGGTTATCAACCTCTGCAAAGTCTAAAGACGCTTTCTTATGGGCCAGAGAGCCGACCACAATGGAACGGACACTATCAGCTCCTTGATGAATCTTTCCCTTTGGATGGCCTTTTCTAAAATTTCCGCAGTTTCCCGCTGACTTACAGATTAGCACCCCATACTGGTCCTGCAGAGCATCAAGAGCTACTGCAAAATCTGAAAAACTATACTCATCTACTTCGTTAACAACACTAATGGATAAATTCCATACTTTAACCTTTCGATGGTGGGCCTTTACAGCCTCTTGGATATTTCTAATTAACTCATCCTCTTCAATTCCTTCTTTATCTGTATCTGGATATACACAGGCATCTAGGATTTTGACACCCTCAGTTCCTACCCATTCTTGATCTTCTAGATGATCACCATAAACAACCACACCAGATACAAAAGTTCCATGATCTCTTTTTACATATGGTTCTGGATAAGCTGTATACCTCTCTTCAGTAAGCCATGGTTTTAAATGAGGAATATCTGCCACTCCATTATCTAATACTCCAACTATTGCATATTTTTTCCCTTGTTTAGGGCTAGAAATATTAATAGTAGCTTCATCTTCTCCCATATCCAATGCAACTGTGTATTTTGGCATTGGCTCTATAGAGAAGATCGCTTCAAAAACTTCATTTTGATTAATTGACATAAACTCATCAAGATTAACACCTTTAATATTGTAAACCACGTGACTTGGGGTGTAGTTGGTCCTAGATATCTCCAAGCCTAATTCTTTTATAGACCTTTCAAAATAGTTCCTTATGGCTGTATTTTGCTCGTAGTTTTGGAAGTCAATAAGTTTAACCTTGTAATCAATAGGCTCTGAGCTTTCACTTTTATCAATAATCGGTTTAAAATCCGAAATACTATCAATAGCTGATAGCGCATGAGCATAGCGTTGTGTATTATTAAGGCGTTCGATAATCTTCTCTACTTCCCGAGAGTCATCCACCTTGATAATTAATTCGTCTTCTTCCGCTAAACCAAGTACATTATTATCTGTACCTGTTCTAAAAAGATTGCTAACTTCACGCCTATGGGTCTTAGCCGTAGCATCATCAATAATTTTAGTCTTGAAAACAACAGGAATTAACGAATTTTCTTTTTCTTTTTTCAACACTTCAGCTTTAAATTCTTGAACAACATCTACAAAGGCTCTAGATTTAATCATCAGCTCTTCTGGACTCAAGACGAACTTAGGAGGATCTCCGCCTCCACCAGCTTCCACCCTCATGTTATCGACTTCTCTTTTAGCAAAAAACTTAATTGGTAATCTTTCATCTGCCATTTACTACACCACCCCTCGTTTTATTCTGGCGAACTTGCTACATCTCTCACCTTCCGTAATGAATAATTGAAATTGTCACTAACTTCCTTTTGAGTCACGCCATATTGCAATAAATACTTGATAAATTCATTCTCGCTTATAATCTTATGATTCCGATATAAATAAACTTCTTGAAGCATATCCCAGTTATGTGTTGCTCCCTTTTTGTTGATGATAGATTTCTTTATGGTATTGTTTACGACTGTCTTTACATCCGCATGGCTAATGCCTTCAAAGGCCGCTGCCAACATTTCTAGTTTTTTATCGTTCTCAACCACATTGCTTTTTAGACTTTTTACATGAAGTTTAATCAGCTGCATAATCTCTTCTTTATTAGGTTTTTCCAAAGTAATAATCTTAGAGAATCTTCTCCACACAGCAGGGTCCAACAGTTCATGATGATTAGTTGCTGCAATAAGGATACTGTTTTGACTAAAATCATCTATATTTTGAAGTAGGCTATTCACAACCCTTTTTAATTCCCCTAGTTCATGCTTATCATCTCTTAATTTTGCAACAACATCAAATTCATCTAGGAACAAGATGCAGTCTCTCTTCGAAGCATAGTCAAAGATTTTTCTTATGTTCTTTGCTGTACTACCAAGAAGCGATGATACTAGACCATCTAATCTTACTGTTACAAGTGGTAATCCTGTTTTATATGCAATAAATCTCGCCACCGTTGTTTTCCCACATCCCGGTGGACCGTATAAAAGTAAAGAGCTAACCATTTCAATCCCAGCACGTAGTATTTCATCTCTCTCCTCGTAGCCATGAATGAACTCGTCAATCTCTTCATGTATATAAGACTTCAAAATAGGTGCTTCAAATGATTTATCCGGTATAAAAATATCCACCATATCCATACGACTCTCCGTATCTACTGGCTTGGTGGAGAAATCATCTAAAGATGCCATCCTCGTTTTCTTATTCACTAAAAGAGATCGTATTTTCTTGGCAAGAGAAGCATCTCCAGATTTCTCTAAGTTTTCAGCGAGAACCTGAGCATAATTATAAACCTTCTCTTTATCGCCAATCATTCCACCTTCTATAATTTTAACAATCTCTGTATACATTTCGCATTCCTCCAGACAGTAATATTTTAACCCACACAGATACATTTGTCAATGTATTTGTTATTTTTATTCCCATTTTCGTTAGATTTATTCCGTTATTCGTTATATTTTATCGTTCTATCGTTATTTTGTTGCTTGATTTCGTTATCTTTCATTTTAACCAGCGTAGTGTCTCCCCCTAAATAAAAAAGAACCAAGGCCAGAGCTTCTTTCATACTGACTGCTTGGTTCTTTATCTAATACTTTTTAAATTGAGATGTATCTTTGATGGCGATTTCCAGGATCTTCAGGAATTGTATACTTTAATCTTTTCATTTTCATTAAAGGCTTTATAACTGATTTTCTAAAATAGCTATAGGATATTTGCTTCCTCTCATTCATGAAGGCGTGCAGCTCTTTATACTGTTTAGGTTCTTTACAATACTCAAGCATAGCTTTTACATCTGGCCCATTTAGAAAATCTAGCTTCTTAGCTTTTCTTATTTTCTCTCTCCGTGTATCAAGTAACTTCTGAAATTCTTCGTACCTGTAATCTATGGTCCACTCAATACCTAAGTGAAGTTGGTAAACTATACCCCCATCTTTATAAATCCACGCTTCCTTAATAACCCTATCAAATATGGATGCCTCAAAATACATAAACTTTTCAGGATCTATTCCTTCCATGCTATTGATTCTTCCTTCATCTACTTTTTCTATCTCTTTTATAAACCATGCTAGCTCCTGCCCAAGCTCATCCACCTTAACCTCACGATCCGTGTATTCCTTCAGTTTGCTTTGTAACGCCACTATTTTCTCGGTCAATTCATCTACCTTCTTTGAATCCTGGCCCTTCTTATTAAGCTCTTGATCTACTACCTTATACAAAGTTTGATTCAGGTTTTCTATCTGCATCTTAATATCGTCTTTATCTCTTTGTTCTTCTTTGCTAAGCTTAAGGGAATTAATATACTTCATTACTTTAGACTGAAATGCACTACCATGATTTTTTATGTGTTGCAGGGTCTTCATGAAATGAAGCTCTAAATACTTCTGGTTTAATTGATGGGTGTCACATTTGTCTACTAAAAAACCTTTGTGGGCCCTATTACAAATCCAACTATGTTTTTCTATCGAACCCTCAATAACTCTTCTATGCCCAATGGGTGAACCGCACTCACTACAATTTAATAACCCTTCAAACGATTTATTTTTTCTTCCATCTTTGGGGTATTTCATTTTATTTCGATTGACAAATTTCTCTGCTCGTTTTTCAAGAATCTCTTGTACCCTTTCCCAGTCATCACTTGAAACAATGGCTTCATGGCGGTTTTCAATTAAGTACTGTGGTAACTCACCCCTATTTGGCGCCTTCTTATCTGATAGGGTGTCTTTGGTATAGGTCTTTTGATATAAATAATTTCCTCGATAAACTTCACTCATTACCATAAATTTTACGGTCTGAAGCCACCACTGGCCATTACCAGTTGATGTTTTAACTCCCTTAAAATTAAGGTCCTTAGCTATTTGATTGTAGCTTTTTCCGTCAAGAATATCTTGATACATTCCTCTAATAACCTCAGCTTCTTCCTCTACTATTTCCCACTCTCCATTTTTTCCTGCTCTGTAGCCATAGGGAGTAATACTTGGATTAACAATTCCCCTTTCAGCATATCGCCTTTTCCCCCATGACATAGCCTCCCCAGTATTTATGCTCTCTTCCTGTGCGATGCTTCCAAAGATTGAAATCATCAAATCACTTTTTTCATCTTTTGTATGAATGCATTCTTTCTCAAAGTATACATAGACTGGGTTTGGTAGGTTTTTGAGCATACGGATTTTTTCAAGGCAATCCAGAGAGTTTCGGCTAAACCTTGAAATTGATTTTGTTAATATCAAATCTACATTGCCCGCTTTGCATTCATCCATTAGCTTTAGAAACTCATTTCTATTTCTGAGGGATTTTCCTGATATTCCTTCATCAGCATATATCCCGGCATATTCATATTGGGGATCTTTAAGAATAAGGTAGGTATAGTAGGCCACTTGGGTTTTCAAACTAACCATTTGCTCTTCTGAGTCAGTTGAAATTCTACAATAAGCCGCAGTCTTTAATTTAGGCTTATCGACCCTAGGAAGCAGATCCTTACGATCTCTTAAAAGTAGATTAGCATTCAAACTTTTATTTAAACTCTTCATCACATAATCCTTCTGCCCTGGCTCTATTTTGATGATGTCAGAATATGCGTTAAGACTCAAATCAACATCCTCCTTCCCCTTAGATTTTTTCACGTCAGCTTTATCTTTATTAGGGCCATTATCCCTTTCAAAGAAATAAAGCTCTTCACTTTTACTACCTTCTATTTTTTTAGCAGGCTCAAATGTCATGTCATTCTTCGGTTCTACTTTATCTAATTTGGCCTGCTTTTCTTTATAAATTGCTTTTAACTTCTCTGCATCTCCCATCTCCGTCTGAGTACCATCAATCCAGCGAACAGTATAGTCCTCAGGTGTATAAATAATTAACTCTGAAATCCATGCCCGCATTATTTCAATGGTTACATTTGAAAGGAATAACTCCAGTGATTTATTTTCTTTAAGCCAAGTGATAGCATTTACTCTAAGCCCTCTATCATCCTCAATCTTTGCTACCTTGTTTTCAAAGTCCCGGTATTCCTTTTCCATCCGATCAATGTCTATGGATGTATCAGGAATTTCTGAAAGTGCTAGCTTTCTTTTAACAATTTCAATCTCTGTAATGTATTTGAGGCGATGAAATTCAAAATGGTCATTCTGGTTAATTACTTGAAGCTCCTTCAAAAGCTCTGTCACTACTGCATCACAAGTTAAATCATACTTTGTCTGCATGGCCCTTAGCATCATCTCTCGAAGCATATGTTTTTTATAGGTAATCGAATCACAGATTTTCATTACCCTGGGTGCGCACCGGTAATTTTGAAGTTCACGCTTATATTCGCAGCTGAACTTGTATCCACACCTACCACACTCTAATCTTCCCGATAATGAGTTATAGGCTTTTGGTTTTACCGGACCACGCTTTTGAGTACTTCCTTCTATTTTCTTTTGAACCAGATTAAATAAATCGGTGCTAATTATTGCTTCATGAGAATTCTCTATAAACACCAAATCTCGCTGCCCATACTGTACTTTATTTGTAAACAAATCCCTTGTTATCTCTCTAGCAAGTTTGTTCCCTGTGTAGGTCACATTTTTAAGGACAGCTTTCACAAGTTGGGATGACCATATATCTTTTCCCTTAATAGTTTTGATCTTCTTACCACTTAAGTTTCTGCCAATATCCGTAAAAGAAAGCCCCTCAAGATACAGATTAAAGATCATCTTGACCACCTCTGCTTCTTCGTCAATGATCTCAAGGGTCTGATCATCTCCCTCTCCCACCACTTTATAGCCTAGTAATCGCCCGAACTTTGGACTCCCTTTAAGAAACTTCTTTTCATACCCCCACATGGTTGAATTGGAGATGCTTTCAATTTCCTCCTGGGCCAATGCAGCATAGGTACTTAATAGAAATTTATTATAATCCGTCGAGGTGTCTATCTTTTCTTTCTCAAAGTAGATTCCTACCTCTAGCTCTTTTAAGCGATTGACTAAGTCTATCAGTTCTTTGGAGTTTCGAGAAAACCTTGAAATGTTCTTTGTAAGAATCAGGTCAATCTTACCTTCTTCCGCATGACGAATTAATCTTTGAAATCCCCTCCTTCTACTAACTGAGGCTCCACTTACTCCATTGTCATAATAAATGCCTACAAATCGCCAATTGGGTTTACTCTTAATATAATGTGTATAGTGATGGACCTGATTCTCAAGAGACCTTAATTGCTCTTGTTCTTTTAAACTTACTCGACAATAAGCTGCCACTTTAATTCCAGCCTCATTACTTTCAAATGGACTTTGATGCCTTTCGTTAATGGGATTCCAAAGGGTCTGGACCCATAATCGTTTATCATTATCTTTCAATAAAAAAACTCCCTTCTTCAGTTGTGTTCTACCTATAAATAGATAGCTATAGGTATGTTCACTCTGTACCAGAGATATTGCAAGTTCTTTCTCTAGTTTTGAAAGGAGTTTTTTATATTTTGTTTGATTTATTCCTTATTTGGGTCTTTTAGCAAGGATTTTGCGCTTAACCCCACACTTAAATATAAATTCTACTATGTGATTTTTATATACTGTCACCCGTTCGATGGTTTTTACAAAGGCTTTTGAGTCAAATTCATCATCCGGTTTTTCTATCAAGTGAAGGTATTCAAGAAGCTTATCTAGGTTCTTCTTTAGATAAATACTCTCTTGTTTGTTTTTATAAAGGCCTTCATGCTCCATCTGTAGAATTTCCTGCTCATAAATTAGGTGTCTAAGATTTGCTTCATATAGTGGATCATGGGTCGTCATTTCTCTTTCAGATAGCTGAGTGATCTGGTCAGATACCCTGTCAATTTGTTCTTCCAATTCTTTAAGTCTAGCCTCTTCAGATTCAGTTAAAGCACATTCTTCTATGGCTTTATTGGCGTCCGCCATGACTCTCCCTATATTTTTCTGCATGTCATATAGTAGTTTCATAAAGCCTATCTCAAGGGCTGTTTCCCAAACATACTGGCTATTACAATCCTGAAACTCTGGATCCCTTCTGCAAGCTGCTCTACAATGCCATGTGGTGAAATAATATTTTTCCCCTTTTTTTGAAGATGTCATTCTCCTCCTAGTGACAGGCCTTCCACACTCACCGCAAAACAGTCGGTTTGAAAATGGTGAGGTTCCGCTATAACACATCCGGTATTTCTCATCCGGGTCTCGGAGCATTTTATTCCTTCTGTCCAGCTCCTCCTGAACCGCATACCAATCTTCCTCAGGAATTATGGCTGGGTGGGTATTCCTTATAAAATACTGGGGCTGATGGTCCTTGTTTCTCACCCTTTTATGGGTAAGAAAATCTACCGTGACCGATTTTTGTGCCAAGCAGTGGCCCATATACTTTTCATTTTTTAAAATTTTATAAACAGCATCACTGGTCCAGGTTTTATTTCCTCTAGCGGTTTTAAGACCATCTTTCGTGAGTCCTTTGGCAATGGTTGGTGTCCCTTTTCCATCTAGCAGCTCCTGGAAGATGCGTCTTACAATTTCAGCTTGTTCTTCATCAATGAATATCTGCCCTTCTTCATCGGTATCATAGCCTAAAAAGTAGGTGGTTGGGATATGAGGTTTTCCTTGAGAAAATCGTTTTTGAACTCCCCACTTTGTGTTTTCACTAATGGACCTTGATTCTTCCTGAGCCATAGATGAAAGAATGGTTAAAAAGAGCTCACTTTTACTGTCTAATGTGTCCAGGTTTTCCTTTTCAAAATACACGCCACAGGGCTTTGGTAGGTTCTTCAGCATTCGAACCGTTGACAAGCAGTCCAGTGTATTTCTGGCAAATCGACTAATGGATTTGGTAATAATGTAGTCAATCTTACCAGCCTTTGCATCTTCAATCATTTCTAAAAATCCTGCTCGATTTTTCGTTGAGGTTCCAGTAATTCCCTCATCAGTGTAAACCTTATAAAGTTCCCATGCCGGATTTTTTTGAATGTAGTCTGTGTAATATTCAACTTGAAGCTCATAACTGCCGCTTTGATGTTCTTCCATAGTGGATACCCTGGCATAAGCAGCGATTTTCTTTTTCTGTCCATCAACATGTTCTGCATTTCGATTAGTTCGAACCCTTGCAGGAATAACCTTAACTCTTGATGTCCCACCAGGTCTAGATTGGTTTGTGATCATTATGTCTCCTCTCCTTCCTCGATTTCTACAGTGGTTTCATCTCCGTTGATCCAGGAGATGGTAAATAAAAAAGGCGATACCGCTTTTATACGGACCACCCATCCTCTGAGAAATTCAATATTATTTTTTGTTACTTGTAATTCTTTTGCTGGCGAGGTTTTCTCCTTGATCTCAGCCAGTCTTGATAGTGCTTTTTTCCGGTAGATATCATCAGCATCTACTAACTGCCACCAAGACTCTTTTATAACTATCTGGTTTTCTACTTCCTTTCTTTTCTCTGTAAACTCTTTTGGGTCTTCACTTTTAAAAATGGCGTTGTTCTCAGCTAAGAGTGCACGTTCAAGGGTAAGACGTAGTTGATTTTGTTGAGCAGCTCTAATAGAAACAGCACTCTGTAGTTCTTTTATAAGATTTATAATTTGACGCCTTCCTTGACCTATTGCACTTTCATATCGCTGGTCAAAAGCTTTAACCATGGCTTTTAAAATTCTTTCCTCCTTTATCCCTTTCATTTTACAAAGCTGATTACTTATGGTTTGATGACCGCACCTCCAAGTCACAACTTCTCTACATACATATCGGTGAAGGTTATAGCCACATTCTCCACAAACCAGTCTCCCCGATAGAGGATAAGACTTTTTCTTACCTCTTTTTAAGTTTTGCTTATTATTAGCCATACGTTTTTGAACTGCCTCAAATGTTTTACGGTCAATGATTGGTTCGTGGTTATTCTTTATTAAAAACTGGCTTCTCTCTCCATTATTTTTTACTGACTCATGACTTAAATGATCTTTGGTATAGGTCTTTTGGCAAAGCACATCGCCAGTATAACGTTCATTGCTCAGCATGTCCCGTATAGCTATTGCAGTCCATTCTTTTTTTCCATTTGCCTTTTTATATCCTTTTCCTATGAAAGACTGGGCAATCTGTCTAAATCCCAATCCCTCTAAATAAAGCTGAAAAGCTTCTCTAACAATCTTCGCTTCTTCTTCAACCACAATCCAGGCCCTATTTTTCTCCTTCTTATATCCAAGTATCCGACAGAAGATACCTTCGCCTTGTTCAAATCGTTTTGAATTGGCCCAGGTAATGTTTGATGAGGTGCTTCTGCTTTCTTCCTGAGCCACTGCTGAAAGCATGGTTAAAATAAATTCACTTTGCATACTACTTGTATCAAGTTGCTCTTTCTCGAATACCACATTTACACCTACATTGCTTAAGGTTCTGATGGTATTTAAGGTGTCAGTTACATTTCTAGCAAACCGAGATATGGATTTGCAAAGGATCGTATCAATCTTTCCTTCTATAGCATCCCTTACCATTTTGTTAAACCCTGTCCGTTTCTCTATTTGGGTTCCCGTCTTTCCCCTGTCGGAGTAAATGCCTGCAAACTGCCAATGTGGATTGGAGCGGATATAGTTTGTGTAATGTATCATTTGATTTTCAAGGGACTCTTCTTGAGGGTCCGATAATGAACTTACACGGCAGTAGCTGGCTACTTTAGGTCTTTCTGGTTGTACTTTAAGCGCTGAAGTTCCTGCCTCCCCATATTGGAGTTTGCTTATAACCGTTACTGTATGTCCATCTGAATAGTCTTTAAAATTAAAATTATTTTGAGTTAATGAGTTTTGCATGTTTTCGCCTCCTTTCATCAGATTTATCTCTGCTTTGTGGTCATGTCCTTAGCTCCATACAATCTACTAATTAAAAAATATATCCCCGCCAAACCCTTTGTTCACCTGGGTTATACGGTTTTGGGGTTATAGTATATATCACTCAAAAGGCCTCTAATAGCAAGTAATACTTTGATAAAAAGGATAAAAAAAGAGCTGATGCTATTCTGATAACACCAGCTCTAAATATTCGATTTTTTCTCTTAATCGTATTTCATATAAGCATCAAATCCTGCCTTTTTAAGACGATTCATTAAAGCTTCTGCATTCTCTTTTTTACCAAAGGCACCTACCTGAACCCGATAGAACTTTTGAGTAGTTTTTGATTCAGGCTCAGGGTTGACCTCTACACCTTTACTCACCAGATCTAGAATGTCTTTATCTGCCCAAGTCATAATGCCGTCCTTCTCAGCCATGTTATTTTTAAGAATGGTCCTACCTAAGAGTACACATTCTTTTCCACCTTTTATAACCGGCCTATTACCAGACTTATCTTGAGTGATTAAATGATAATTCCATTTCACCCAATTCGGAATAATAGGCCCATTTTGATAATAGCGTTTAGCTGATGCTTTAATTTCTACAATATCTCCGGCTTCTAAATCATCTTTATCCTCTACCGCTTTAGCATTGTTTAATGCTTTCTTTACTGCCGCTCTAAAGGTATCCATACTCTCTCCATGCTTTGGAAACCAGTGCATCGGGTCCGCATGATTGCTGGCTATGCCCTGTCTATGCCCTTCAGCATGACCGATGATATCTTTTTCAGTAAGACCATACTCCCTGCAAAGAAATACACATAAGGCTACTGCATTTTTCCAGGCCGCCCTAAAATATGCTTCATTCTTTTTCACACCATAACCCACCATATTAGCGCCGTCAGAATAAGAAAACCCACCCGGTTCACAGTAGAGTAGGAAAGCGCCGCCTTATTGTATTTCTACAACAGGTTTGCGCAGACCCCTCCCCGAACCGTGCTTACACCTCTCGATGTACACGGCTCTCCATTGTTACTCAATTATTCAAAACTCAATTTCTGTGGATTTCTTTGTGACAATCTCGACAGACCACCATAGTTTTTCGGTTTCGCGCTATTAGGTATTTCTCCCATGGAGCTTTTCCCTTCAAGTCTTTGAGCCTTTTAACATGGTGTATTTCATAGTGTGTCGCTTCGGTTGTTCCACACAACTTACAAACTCTTGCTTTTAATCCATCTTCAAAAGGGTTACGTTTATGACTATAGATAACTGCGTCATTACGTATTTTGTCACTAAATGAACTTTGCCCTTTACAATCAGAATATTTTGCGAAATAGAGTCGTTTTTCACCTTTAGCCGTCTTATATGGTACACACCATTTCCCTTGCCCATCTTGATGCGAGCGAATAATTTGGGCAATGCTGCTTTTACGCTTTGCTGCAAGTGTTTTTAAGCAACTATACTCCATAAGGTAAGCAAAGTAATTTAAGTTGTTAAAATTACTTGCCATTCGGTAGTAGTTGCATATTCCCCGCAATTCTGCGTTGTAGGTTGAAACAATCTCGTATTCCGTGATTTGTAGCAAGCTTGGGCGGTGGACAAAGCGATACTTACCGTTAATCTGTTTCACTATACCTTTATCTAACAGAAAACGTTCAATTTTATCTTTGAATGGAACCGTGAGTTCCACTTTGTTGTTAAGCGTTCTTTTGGTATACCCATTTCCACCCTGTTTGATTTGACTGTTACGCCTTACACAAACATCATAGCCTAGAAATCTTGCTTTGTTGTGGCTGTGAGTAATAAGTGTTTTTTCTTCACTGAGTTCCATTTTCAGCGTATTTCTGATAAATGTTTTCAGTTCCGATTTTACCCATTCACAGTCAGATTTACTTCCGATAACCCCGATAAGGAAATCATCTGCATAACGCACATATTTAATTTTCTTATCCTCTTGTAATTTACTAGGGGTTGAAAGCTGTTTCGCTCTAGTTTGTCGTAATTCAGCAAGTAGTGCCGGCTTTTGGTGCTCATCCGCATTTTCTAACTTCTTTCTCAAGCGGACTGCTTTACTTCGTAGTCTTGAATATTCCGGTGTTCTCTTGCCTCGGGGTAAGGGCTTGTCAAATTTAGCTTTTAGCTGTTCAACAAACATGTCCAACTCGTGCAAGTATATATTGGCTAGTACAGGTGAAATTATTCCACCTTGGGGCGTCCCACTATATGTACTGTGGTATCGCCAATCTTCCATATATCCTGCCTTTAAGAATTTGCGAATAAGTTGGTTGAAACGCGCGTCCTTGATTTTCTTTCCTATCAATTCAGCGAGCACATTGTGATTAATGTTATCAAAACAGCCTTTGATATCACCTTCGACGAACCATTTCACTCCATTGAATCCTTTTGATACCATTCCTAGAGCGGTATGACAGCTTCTGTTAGGTCTGAAGCCATGGGAAGTATCACAAAATGTAGGTTCATAAATAGCTTCTAGAATCATTCTGATTACTTCCTGAACCAATTTATCAGTGAATGTCGGAAGTCCTAAAGGACGTAATTTATTACTTTGCTTTTTTGCAATATACGTCCTACGTACAGGCTTAGGTGTATAGGTTCCATCTGTTAGACTTTGGATAATAAGCTCTATCTTTTCCTCGCTGAAGCCATCTGCTGTGTCATTATCGACACCAGGTGTTGCTGCGCCACTATTGGCATACAGATTTTTGTAAGCAAGAAAATAGATGTCTGGTCTTTGCAGGTAACGGTAAACCCGCGTGAAAATTTCATTCTTGTTGCGATTTGAGTTTTGATTCATTCTCTCCAAAATCTCAATTGTTGGTTTCATTGAGGTATTCCTCCCTAATCAATATAAATTTTGGCGCGTAACAACTGCTTCCCTTCGCCATGTAAGGGTCATTACCCCTCGCGGACTACTATGGAAGCTCCGTACCCATGCAGAATATTCAAGCCCTTTAGCTATAGCCGTTTCCGGCGTTTCTGTTTAGGGTATCCCCAGTTAACAATGCCAATAGGTATGTGGATTTTCGGATACGTTTTCGTTTCTTTACCATTGGTTCTCCAACAGGTCATGTGAACTAAATGATAACCAATTGCGCGAAATCTGTACGCAATTACATTCACATCAGAGGTTACAGGCAAATTTCCTCTGTCCGGGCATTAACAGAAACTCGAAACTTACGTTCAACAAACCCAGTTTTATCCTCATATCCACTTGTCATTGCGGTTCAGTCGCATCTGATTGCCTTTAGATGACTTACCGCTTTCCTGCCATGCTATGTTCCCGTGTCAGCTTTCGCCTTTCGGTTGGGCAGGTTGACAATAGCGTTATCTTACTATGCGGTACCTTAAACCGCTGTTGACATTGCCCTATCTGGGCGCACTATCTCAAAACCGATGTGGGTATTATTCGCATCTCCTCCTGCATGCCAGCCTCTGTGATTCCAGGGAAGGTACTGCCAGATTTCCTTATCATCTAAAAAGGCATGGACACAAACCTGCCTGTTAATCTCTCCCGCCCTAAAGGACTTATTCCACCTGCTAAACCAAGCACCTGCCATCACTCCAGGTGTTGCTGTGGAATGGACCATAATGCCTTTAGGAGTAATTTTTCGATTAGCTGTATAGCAGTCGTTTCTTGTCATGAATTTGGTTTTTAGATTACTTAGTGCCATCCTTATCCCCTCCACTTTTTAGTTGTTCTAAGACATCTACCAGTTTCTTAGGTATCGGTAGTCCAAGCCTTGTAGCATTTTCAATGATGCTAATTCCTTCATTGGACATATAAAAGAAAATAACTGCAGTTCGAATGGCACTGCCATCACCTATGATATTTTGGTCAATGATATGGGCCACTCCTACTAAAGAAAAAATCACCACTTTCTTAAAAATTCCTCTAGCACCTACATCGCTGGACAGGTGTTTTTCAATGATGGCACACATGACTCCTAAGATGTAGTCAATGACAACGAAAGCTATTAGAGCATATAAAAACCCATCGTAACCTCCAAGAAACCAGCCCAGCCATCCGCCGATGGCAGCAAATATTATCTGAACAACATTCCAAATCTCTCTCATGTTCTTTCCCTCACTTTCATAAAAGTTTTATCTATTAAAAAAACGCCCGGTGAAGGACGTCATATCATTCTCTTAAGTTGTTGTATTTAGTAAGGAGCGTAATAGACAAACCCGTTCCCTTTCACGTAGAAGCCATCTCCCGGTACATAAATAGCACCACCAAACATATTGCCGTGGGGTGTTAGAGCAAAGCCTGGCTGTTCTACTCCTTCCCAATAAATCCCGTCTGCTGAAGCATAAAGCATATTTTGAGTAAAGAGAGCATATTTTCCCCAGTCCTTCATCCATACAATATTTTGAGGATTTGGCGCTCTGTTATCTGCTAAATCTCCATAGTGGGATAGGTTGGTCTCAATAAGCTGGGTGGCACTATCATTTAGGACACACAGATTAACACTAAAATTCCCCGGAGATCCATGGTATCTAAAGCGGTGAACAAAAAGTTTGTTATTAACAGACCGAATGTACATGTAGCGATGATCCAGTGGATCTTCTGGAATGGTAGTAGTCCATGCCCAAGGTGTGGCAGAGCTTGCTACAGCTATGGATTTATCTCCTCCAACCACCCCTACAAAGTTTCCTTTATGGGCAGTCATATACTTAAAAATCGGTACAGAATTTCCATCAGAGCCTGTAAGGGTCCATTCTGTTCTTTCCGTAAGGGAATCAAAGCTGTAATAGACAGGTGACTTATACCACCACCAGCTTACAACCCCTACATTCCTTGTAATGTCGTAAGCCCCTGTTTCCATATGGTTTTGGGCACCTCTACAAAATCCTGCATTATGCCAGGTGATACCGTCAAAGGAAGCGATGATGTTAGCAAGCCCTACGATTCTAGCTAAAAAAACACCATCTCCTGCCCATAGGATTTCTGGTATTCCGTGATTCCACCAAGGCACATCGGCGATGGTCCACTGCTTTGTTTGATGGTTGAAATATGACATCCTGGGGTTCTGTGCTCTATAAACTGCTATTTGGGCATTTCCGTTATCAAATACATCAATCCTTGTTGCACTGCCGGTTTGAGGGTAGCCAAAATGATGATAATAGCGTTTTTCCCACTTTAATGTTGGGATGGGAAGAATAAGATTTCCCCTACCACCAAAGGCTGTCCATATGGCTAGTGTATTATTAAATCTTTCATGATAGGTCACTTTACTCCCCCTCCCATACCTTTTCTATTGCTGTAATTCTGCCACTACTATCTGTGGTAAAGTTGTATTTTGCCTTTTTCCCATCAGCGTAAACAATATCAAAACTTGTCATATCCACTATCAGAGTGGATACTTCTTTTAATAAAAGTTCTGAAAATATTCCTTCGAGAGTGATGCTGGTCATACGGCCTGAATCATCTAAGGTAAAACTGTAATCTGCATGGTACTGATGGGTGCTGCCCCTCTCCACCTCATAGGTGACATGAATCATATTTTCTTCAATACTAATGTTTTTTACTATGGTATAAGAGACTCCCAAATCATCTAGCTGGGTTCTAATACCACCAATGGATTCATCCACCTCTTGAAAGTTTTCATCGACATTCTCTTTAAATTCCTCAATGTACTGGTCTAGTGTATAAAGAGGTTTTCCCAGTTCCACTTTGGTATTTTGAGACCTCAAGATATCTTTTTCTATGGAGATCACTTTAATTTTAAAATCTACTCCAAGAAGCTTATGCTTTACGGTTACGGTGTCTCCAATGCTTACTTTTAAAAGCGGCTTATAATCCTCATACTCCTTGGTGTGTTCAAGCTGGATAAAATCCACTTGATAATTAACTGCAAAGCCTGCATGTTCATAAAGGTAGTTCTCCGCCATTTGTCTAAGGCTTTCTTCATCCTTGGCTTCTTTAAAGTCCACTCTCTTGATGAGTTTAAAATCCGGATAGTCTGCGCCTGACCACTGGGCATTAATAAGATATTTTTCTGGTAGGGTTAGTCCTTCTGCCCCAACAGGATAAATTCCCGTTAGGACTTCGTCGGCACTGAGCTTCTCGTTAATCCCCGTGATGTTTTTTCCATAGGCTACAGTAACCCCTTTATCATTTAAGTGTCTTCCATTAATCTTTATATGAAAATTATCTCTGAAAAGCTCACTCTTCCACCTATTAGCCACCATAAACATGGCCTGGGAAGCGGACCTTCTAATAAAATACTGGGTGTTTAATGCTTCAATATCACTTTCAATGGTATAGATATCTGTTAAGCCTGCTTCATCTAAAACCATCTCCATAGCATCAATGGCCTTTTTATCTACTGCCCTTCGATCTTCGATGAAATAATGATTGAGATCATAAAAGATATGCCTTCCACTAACCCTTAGAAGGTTACTAGGTATGTCTTTTTCTACATGATAAATCCTGAAAAGCTGTCCATCTGCTTTGATAATATTAAAAGGCTTTAGATGCTTTTTCTTCTCTAAATGCAGGGGATAGGAGAGCTTAATTTCATAAATTCCGTTTAGCTTTTCTAGGGTTTTGCACTCTGAGCACTTATCTAAAATACCTAGCCCATTGGTTGAGAAGTTACTTTCCTTCTTGTCATAAACCGTAATCATTATAACCACCGCCAATTTGGAAGTACTTCAAGTTTTGTCACATTCCCAGTCCAGGATATAATATTCTCACCAGACTTTAGAAGTGGAAGCTCCCCTACCATTTTAGAATTGAGATTGTTCATGGCATCATCATAACAGTCCTGGATTTCAGAGTTTAAGATGATTTTTCCTTGAGTTCCATTTAGTCCTATGGATTGATCATTAATATTTAATAGGATATCCCCATTTCCATACACATAAATAACAGGTTCACTCTCTAGGGTTCCTGGATTGTTGATTAACTCTCCGCTTGTATTCAAAGTTATTAACTGGTTTTGAACTGCATATTTAAAAGGATGACAGTTAAAGATTATCGGAAAGCTTGAAGTGTATTTATAGACTTGGGTGAAGTCGATGGCATTTACCACTTGAGCAATGTATTTCTTATCTTCAGAAAAACTAAAAATAAGGTCACTTTCCCCAGCATTAAAAAGCCAAGCCTTTATGGTATCTAATCTTTCCACTAAGTTCTCTGTATCTATAAGGCCACATTCCACCACGATGGTAATGTCTTCATAGGTGTTTTCATCGTAATGAACCCTGCCATGCCTTCCTGGAATATCCATATAATGTACTCTTCTTTTAGGAGAGGGAAGGTTAGGCCTTTTGGCAATAACTATCCCGTAATCTTCATAGCTGTTCTTTCCGCCAAATGTAAAACTAAGCATTAGCCTCGCCCCCTTCCAAGTGATACTCTTTGACGATAGAACTCCAGCTCATAGGCCAGTTGTTCAATATCTTTTTCAGTGTTGTTTACAAATTTATCTATATTAAGGGTAAGTCCTCCACCACGACCAGTGCTATCTCCCATAATTTGATTGGTCTGATAATCGTTATAAATTTTACTTCCACGGGGTAGCTCTACAAGTTCTGGGCCAAGTTCCCCTACCATGGTTAGTCCCCCTTGGAAGAAGGAAGTTCCTGCAAAGTTCTTTCTAAAAGGAGCGGTTACGGTGTTGACCACATTCTCTGTAATATTTCTAATTCTATTGGTGAAGGTGGCTTCTTTGTTTTCCACCCTTTGGTTATTCCATTCACGGATTCTGCTAATTCCACCTTGAATGGCATCTCTTACCCTTGAAAAGGCACCAGATACTTTACTGGCCATAGAAGAGAATTTTCCACCGGTTACGCTATCCATGGTGTTTAGTGCGGCACCCCAAACGGACTTATAGCCTTCAGTATAGGTGGTAATAACCCCTCTAATACCTCCACCGTTTTCTTCGATTCTTCCTTTGATGTTGCTCCAAGCTGAAGCTGTATTACTCTTTAAAAACTCCCATGTTTCATTGGTTCTGCCCTTTACATTGTCCCAGCTAGAGCTTATATTTTCTCTAATGTTCCCTAGCGTCTGTGAAGTGCTGTCTTTGATATTTCCCCACTTCTCTGAAATGCCCCCTCTAATGGATTCCCATCTTTCAGATGTAGCGGTTTTGACATTGTCCCATCCATTACGGATAGATTCTCCCATGGAAGATAAAGTTTCGCTGGTACTTTCCTTGATACTAGTCCATCTTTCACTAATCCCTGTTTTAACATTTTCCCAGGCTTCAGCTGTGCTTTCTTTGATCGAGTTCCACCGTTCAGCTATGGCATCTTTCAGTTCTCCTGCCTTCTCCTTAATGGTATCCCAGTTTTTATAGAGAGCCACACCAACTGCAGTAATTCCAACAATGGCTGCAACAGCGATCCCAATAGGTCCTGTTAAAGCTGTAAAGGCAGCAGCTAATACGCCTTTAATGGCAACAAGTCCACCTGCAGCTGCAGAGGCCCCTCCTACGGCGGCGGTTTTACCTGCGATAGCGAGTGATATCTTAGAGAACGCACCAATAATGGCTCCTGCTCCTGCTACAATCTTTCCTCCAATAATTAAAAGAGGTCCTACTGCTGCAGCTAGGGCAGCTACTTTTACTATCGTTTCTTGGGTAGCTGGACTAAGGTTAGAAAACCACTCCACTGCTCTTTGAAGATTTTCAACTAAAGTCTTCAGATGCGGAACGAGGATTTCAAAGATCTCAATGGCTACTCCTTCAAGTTGGGATTTTAAAATGGTAAGTTGCCCCTGAAGGTTGTCCTGCATAATATCTGCCATTTCACCGGCAGCACCACTGTATTCTCTTGTAGCATCTGTAAGCTTTTTATAATCTTCATCGGTGGCATTTATCACTGCAAGCATTCCACTCATGGCTTCTTTTCCAAAGAGGGTGGCGGCATATTGGGCCTGCTGCTCTTGAGTAAGGTTTCCAAAGGAACCCCTAAGTTGATCCATTACATCTTTGAAGGGTAGCATGTTCCCTTGAGCGTCCGTAAGATTTAAACCTAATTCATCAATAATTTTAGCCGCTTGTGATGTAGGCTGAGTAAGCCTTGTAATGGCACCTCTTAAAGTTGTACCGGCTTGGGACCCTTTAATTCCCGCATTGGCCATAAGCCCAAGGGCTAAAGCGGCATCTTCTGCACTGTAGCCTAGGGATCCAAAGAGTGGCGCTACATATTTAAAGGACTCCCCTAGCATTCCTACATTGGTATTGGCATTACTTGAGGCACTGGCTAAAAGGTCTGCAAAGTCTCCGGCATCTGAAGCCTGCATACCAAAGGCGGTGAGGGCATCAGTGACGATATCAGATACTGAAGCTAAACTTTCTCCGCTGGCTGCTGCAAGCATCATGACACCATCTAGACCATCCATCATTTGTGTTGTATCCCAACCTGCCATGGCCATATAGTTTAGAGCCTGGGCTGATTCACTGGCACTGAACTTTGTGCTTGAACCCATCTCTTTTGCTTTATCACTAAGCTTCTCTAAATCCTCTCCTGTGGCTCCTGAGATGGCCTGAACTTTGCTCATTTCAGCTTGAAAATCCGAACCGATTTTAACTGCTGCAGCTCCAATCCCCACAATCGGTAGGGTGACTTTTTTTGTGAGGTCTTTTCCTACGCTTTCCATCTTTTTACCGATGTCTTGCATAGACTGACCGATTGGCTCTAGGCTTTTTCCAAGCTTATACCAACTAGAGGATTGGACTTCGATTTGTCGATTAACGCTGGTTAGGTCCTGTTCCATCTGAACCAGTCTTGTTCTGGCTTGATTTAGTTTTATTTCTAAGTCTCCAGTAGCCTTAGCATCTTTTCCTTTTGTCTCTACGGACTTTTGATGGGCCTTTTCTAAAGCCTCTACTTTTTGCCTTTGGAGTTCTTTTTGTTTGGTTAAAGAGTCTGATTTGGTTTTTAATTTATCCAGCTCACTACCATGTTTCCCAAGCTCTGTGCTTGCCAGCTTAAACTCCGACTGAACCTTTCTCATTTCTTGATTCAGTTTTCCAATCCCATTTTGAAAGCCAGTAGAATCAAGACCTACCCTGACATTAAGTTGACCGATATCTGCCATATCCCTCACCTCCCCTTGGCATAAAATTTAGTTAACATGGGCAATAAAAAAACACCCATTTTAGGTGTTATAAAATCTCATCAATATAGGTTTGTTCCGTGGAAATCTTTCTTTTAAGAAGCTTTAAATAGTAGATCATATCCATCTCATCAATTTCATGAAGCTTCCAGCCTTTGTTTAAGAGAACCAGATAAAACTGATCAATAAACTCCTGGGGATCCATGAAGTTCCCCTCTATTCGTTTTTTTCATCACCCGCTGTGGCTTCTCCCATTTCCCCTACCACTTCATTAATACAATTCATCATGGTGGGTATCAGCTCTTTTGAAGGTAGCCCATCATAGACATCGTCAATGGTAAACTGATGAGAAAACAGTTCTACAATAAACCCTACCATTTGATCCAGTTCCTCTGGAGCCATGTCATTAAAGTTAATGCCCTTTGACACTTCAATGGTTCGTCTCACCATTCTCGCTGAAATAAAATCAGTGATAAAGGTTTTATCTTTCCCCTTTATTTTAAGTGTAATCTGCATCTTTTAACCTCCCATCTAATCTTCTAATCCTTCACCATTTTCCTCTTCCAGTGCATCACCTGGTACTTTTTCAAACCAGCTATCAGCTCCTATAAACTCTGGTGTACCTTCATCGGCAGTTCTTTTCCACTCTCCATCATAAGCCCTTGGCATAAAGACAAATTTTAGCTGCGGCGTCTTATGCTCCACATTATCCTTTTTTGTGGAATAATCCTCTGCCATGGGCTGGGCCACACCTTTTAATAGCCAGATGTATCTATACTTCCCACTTGACTTTTGACTTCTAAATCCAAGGGCCACATGAGGTGGTTTGTCAGACGCCTTTTCAATTAAAACCCCATCCTTTACTTCACTTCCTGTAAGCTCTGCCCTGGTCTTAAGCTGAAGGTCTGCAGTTTCAATTTCCACATCAATCTTTCCAAGAGCCGATACCGATTCCCACAGCTGATCATCTGCATAAAGTTCCTGGGTATTGACTGTAGGGTTAATGGTGGCGTTCATGGCGCCTGCTAAAGGCTTAATCTCACCATAAAGGACACCTTCGTTTGTATCTTCTTCTAAAATAGCATAGTGTAAATCTTTAAGTCCTACTTGAGCCATTTACTTTTCCTCCCTTCGATAGCGCATCACTTTGTGATACACCTTTGTATCCTTTTCATAAAGGTCATAAAAATTCAGTTTAATAAATCCTGCTTCTTTCATCTGCTCGTGTACTTGTTTTACTAAATCCGTATAGTCTTCTTTAGACCACAAGTCTATCTGAATATACTGGCCACCGATTTCCTCTTCATCATCTGCATGAAGCTCTGCCTTTTCCAGATAAGTAAAGAAGGTGATGTAGGTTTCTGCTTTTCCGCTATAGGTTTGAAAAGCTACTGGAATATTTAAAGGACTAAGGGCCATCAGAATATCTTTATTTAAACTCATAGCCCCAGCCCCTTTCTAATCTCTTCTGATATCTTATTCATGGCTTCATTTTTGGATTTTTCATAGCCTCTACCCATAAAGGGATTAGCCTTAATGTGGACCGTTCCAAATTCTATAAACTTGCCATAAAAGCCATCATTTCCCGGACCTACTTCTACATGCTTCATCCCATCTTTGGTTTTCACACCAGATGTTTTAATGCTTTTCTTAAGGGTTCCTGAGCGGACAGGCGCTTCATTTTTTATGGCATCTTCCACCACACTGCCGGCTTCTCTTAAGGCTTTATTCTCCACCCTTTTACTCTGATCACCTAACTTTTGAAGTTCTGATAAAAGCTCTTCAACTCCTTCAAGTTCCATCTTAGCCACTAGGCATCACCTCCTGGCCACGAATTTCAATCCACTTATTTTTGTATTTGATATTATCGATGGCAATGATATTGTATCTTTTATCGTTAAACAAAATCACCATTGAAGGCTCAATCCCTTTTACATACCGAATGGTAAACTTAACCGTATGCTCTGCCTGCACCTGGGCCGCTTCGTAAAATTCTCTACCATGAAGATGGCTTGCTGCTGCCCATACTGTCTTTACATCCTCCCAGGTTTCTATTTCAAATCCATTTTCATTCACGGTAACATTTTTCTTTTGAAAGGTAATCCTATGTCTTAATTCTCCAATCTCCATAGCGTCACCAGCTTTCTTTTCTGTAAGGACTAAGAAGTCTTTTGATGACATCAAGGGTAGTTTTGAAGCCTTCTCCTTCTCTTTTTTCATACATTGAAGCTATGGAAAATAGGACTGCATTTTTCACAAGCTCTGGAACCTCTTCAAAATCTGTTAAAGGGTATCTTAGAATCCCTTCACAAAGTTCTACTGATGCTTCTATCAAAGATGTAATAAGGGAATCTTCTTCATCTCCATCGATCCTTAAATATAATTTAACTTCATCAAGTTCTAGCATCTTCTCACCTACCCATCGGTTTTAGGCTTCGTAGTGCTGGCTTTCTTTGGCTGTTCTTTTCCTTTTACTTCTGTAGCCACACCAGCTTCAATCCATTCTTTTGCTTTTTTATCTTCCAGCTCTACTTCTTCACCTTTTTTATAACTAAAGTCTAAGCCTGAAAGGGATGTCTTTAATTTTACTTTCACCCATCTCACCTCCACTTTCTTTAAAACCCTTAAAGAGAGGCATAAAAAAAGACCTCTCTTTAAAAGTCTTGGGGTATTCTAATAATTAATTTTTCTATGCAGACTTCATGGTCAGTACCTTCACCGCTTCAGGAAGGATTAGTTTTCCATCTACTCTTTGGTAAGCCCTAAAGCCTACTTGACCACTTGCAGCATAAAGTTCACTTAATCTTTGGAAACTTCTACCCTGTCTATCTGCAATCCAGTAGTAGGAGTAATCTCCAAAGGCTAGGGCTTTTTCTCCTGCAGCAATCTCTGGCATAAAGGTTGAAGTTTTCACCGGATTATTTAAAATCTTATCCGGCACTCCCACCTGTACAGATGGCTGCCAGATATATTGCCCGTTGTCATCCTTAAGCTTTCTGATGGCCTTAGCAGTACTATCATTGAGTAACCATGTGGCATTTTTTCTATAAGGTTCCCTTAGTGAATGCCAAAGGTCAATCACCTCATCAAAGGTAATGGCATCTGCCACAACACTTGTCACTCCAACTTGGGCGGAACCCAGAACTCCCGTTGGCTTATTGGTTCCATTCCCTTTAATAAAGGCTTCCTCTTCAGCTGCACCAATACGTCGGGCAAACTCTGTGGCAATATAGTTCTCAAGATTAAAGACACTGTCATTTAAAAGCTCCTCTGAAATCTTGATAATGGTTCCAAGTTTATGGGCACCTAAAATCACCTGACTGAAGGTATCGTCACTTTCAGTAAAGGCTCCACCTTCTTCAATCCATGAAGCTGTTCCCTTAGAAGACACTACTGGGATCTGTCTGTCTCCATAGGATGTGGTGATGACCTTAGCAAGAGTTCTCATAATATTGGCATCGTTTAGAGCCTGAATTAAGATGGCTTCAAACTCATCGGGAACAAGATAGCCCCCTTCTGAATCCTGGCCAATACGAAGGGCATTTTCTGCCCCAAAGCTCCCTTTACTTCTCATGGCATTCCAGAAGGCATTTTTGTATTCCTTCGATCCTTTACCTTTTCTTTCCGGCTCATCTGGATTCATAGGGTTCGATGCAATAGGGTTACTTGTTGCCCTTGAAAGTTCTAAATCAAGTGCAGCTTGCCTTTCAAGTCTTTCCACTTCTTTTCCAAGGGCCACTACCTCTGCTTCCATCTTTTCATAGACTGCTTCATCCTCTGGTGCAATCAGACCATCTTTGCCACGCTTTTCATCGAGAAATGCCTTCGCATCTTCCCACACCTTAGCTCTTTTTTCACGTAATTCTAAAATTCTATTCATGATCCATTCCTCCTATTTTAAAAGTTCTAGCCTTTTGGCTAAATGTTTGTACTCAGTTCCCTTTTCTGTTGGCTCAGTTTCCTTTGACTCCTTACTTTGCATAGGTTTTACCCTTTGGAATTTCCCTAAGAAGTTATTGGTTACTGTCACTTTGTCAAAGATAAAGCTTGCAGTAACATTTTCAGAAGCTACTGACTCTTGATACAAGACTTCATCACAAAACTTAAGCTCTAAGGCTTTTCCAGCACTCATCCAGGTTTCCCTGTCCATCATTTGGGATATCTTGTTTCTAAGTAGCCCTGTTTTGGTTTCATAGGCATTGATAATCCCTTCTTTTACTTCTGAAAGTATCTCGATACCACGCTTCATGTCCGACGCTTCTCCCCACACAATTGTGGATGGGTTGTGGATCATTAGCATGGCCGTGGGAGACATGTACACCTTATCCCCAGCCATAGCAATAACTGATGCGGCGCTGGCTGCAATGCCATCGATTTTTACAGTGACCTTGCCTTTGTATTCCTTAAGCATGGTATAAATCTGTGATGCCGCAAATACATCGCCACCTGGCGAGTTAATCCAAAGGGTGATATCATCATCTGCTTCTTCAAGCTCTGCTTTAAATTCCCTAGGAGACACTTCATCATCCCACCAGCTTTCTTGGGCGATATATCCATCGAGATAAAGTGTTCTCCCCTCTTCGTTTTTCACCCAGTTCCAAAATTTCATCTAGGCTTTCCCTCCTTCCTCATCATTATTTACATCCTTCTTCGCATAAGCGCCGATGTCTTCAAGTTTTAGCATATTACCGTTTACAGCATAAACATCACCGTGTTCAATGGTATTTAAATCTTCTAGCTCCCTGACATCGTTAGGGCTTAAGAAGCCATTTTGAATACCAATGCTGTAGCCTTCCATTCTTGTCTTGTAGTCTCCACGAAGAAGTCCTTCTACATTGTGCTTTATAAAGTAATCCTTCTTTTCAGAAGGAGATAACAGGGATTTTTTCATGGCCATCTCCCAGCGAGAAAGCCATGGTGTTAATGTGTATTTCACAAACTCTAAACTCTGCTGCTCTATATTTGAAAAACTGGATTTCTCAAGATCTCCAATCATATGAGGTGGTACTCTAAAAATACGGGCAATTTCATTAAGCTGAAACTTCCTCGTCTGTAAAAACTGTGCCTGCTCCGGCGGTATTCCAATCGGCTTAAAGCTCATGCCTTCCTCTAAAACAGCTACTTTATGGGCATTGCCACTTCCGGCATAGACACTGTTCCAGCTTTTTCTAACCCTTTCAGGATCCTTTAGGATTCCTGGATGCTCTAACACCCCACCGGGATTAGCTCCGTTATTAAAAAAATTAGCTCCATATTCTTCAGTGGCTATGGCCATACCGATAGCATTCTTTGCCATAGCGATGGGCGAGTGTCCTAAAAGTCCGTCAAAACCTAGTCCTGGAATGTGGAGGATTTCGAAACTTCTAAGAATATGTTCCTGCCCTTCTTTAGAGTAGCTATAGTAAAGCTCTCCCCCTTCACTTCGGTGGACCGTCATCTTGTCAGGCATTAGGGGATAAAGGGCCATAACTTTTCCCCTACCATCACGAATCACCTGAGCATAGGCATTTCCCCAAAGTAAAAGATGACCCATCAGTGTTTCTCTAAACACAAATGAAGTCATCTCTGGATTCGGCTCATCATGGAGCAAATGATATAGCGGGTGGTCTACAGCTTTTTCCTTTCCCTTATCTGTTTTTTGATAGGTGTGTAGGGGAAGGGATGCAATGGTCTCTGATAAAATCCTTACACAGGCATAGACAGCTGTAGTTTGCATGGCACTTTTTTCATTGACCACTTTTCCGCTTGATGTAGGACCAAAGAAAAACTGGTAGGCGCTTTGCCACATGTTGTTTTTAGGGTCTGCCCTCGACCTAAATAGTTTTGATAATACGGGTATTTTCAAATGTTATTCACTCCCTTCATCATTTCTAACCAAATATAATTAAATCTCTTTCATCATAAACCGAGTCATCTCCTGATGGATTAAACTGCGCTCTAGCAAGGGCCATAATCAGGGCCACTATACCATCGATTTTTTCTGAGGATTTTTCCTTATCCACCTTGATATTTCCAGCTGGGTCTGTCCTGACCACAATATTATCTGCCATCCATCTTAAAACTGGATGACCGCCATGGGCAATTTGTCCACTTAATGTTAATCTCATTAAGTCCTTTGTTGGTGGGGACATATCCTTAAATCCCTGACCAAAAGGCACTACTGTAAAGCCCATTCCTTCTAGGTTTTGACTCATTTGTGTTGCTCCCCATCTGTCATAGACGATTTCCCTGATATTATATTTTTCCCCTAGCCTTTCAATAAACTTTTCAATAAATCCATAATGAACCACATTACCTTCTGTCAGTTGAAGCAGTCCCTGTCTATGCCAGATATCATAGGGAACTGCATCCTTTTTTACCCTTTGATGTAGGGTCTCTTCTGGTAGCCAAAAGAAAGGGATAATCTGATATTTATCCTCTTCGTCATCTGGTGGAAACACTAAAACAAAGGCTGTAATATCTGTGGTAGAAGATAAATCCAGTCCTCCATAACAAACCCTGCCCTTTAGTTCTTCCGGATCCACTGGATAATTACAAAGGTCCCATTTATCCATAGGCATCCACTTGATTTCCTGCTTAAGCCACATGTTTAAACGGAGCTGTTTAAATAGGGCTAAATCTGCTGGGTCATCTTTTACTTGGTTATAATGTTCTCTTACTCTTTCTATTTGAATGGTATGGCCAAGACTAGGGTTGGCTTTATACCAGTTGTTTTCATCTGAAATATCTGCATCGTCTTCCAGTCCATAAATAATTGATAGGAAAGTAGGGTCCACCCTTTTACAATCTAGAATATCCTTTGCCTTTTGGTGCATCTCCCATCCATAGCCAGAGAGTTTATTCCCGGCTGTTGTGAGATATAAAAAGAGAGGCTGGGTTCTAGCATCTCCTGAACCGGTAGTTAGCATCTTTGCAAGGTCTGGATTAGGATAGGTCCAAATCTCATCGAGAATAACACAGGAAGCATTGATACCGGATTTTGATTTAACATCAGAACTTAAAACTTGATAAAAGCTTCCCGTCTTTGGATAGGTGATTCTCTTAGTTGACCTGACAAGATTGGTCACTTTTGATAGGGTTCTATTCCCTTCCACAAAGTTCATACTGGTATTAAAGATAATACTGGCCTGCTGTCGATCACAGGCAGCCACATATACTTCAGCATTTGGCTCTCCGTCGGCACATAACATATAAAGGGCAATGGCTGCGCCGAGTTCACTTTTCCCATTTTTCTTGCCTATCTCTACATAAGCGGTACGGTATTGCCTTGTTCCATCTTCTCTTAAAGTTCCAAATAGACGCCTTACCAGATCCTTCTCCCAAGGTAATAATTTAAAAGGCTGACCAGCCCATTTGCCTTTGGTCAGCTTAAGTTGTTCTATAAAATTAATGGCGTGATTTGCATGGGCTTCACTAAATGGCATCTGGCCTCCCTCCTTTTTTAGCTTTAATCATCATCCTTCTTGTTTAAAAGATCCTCTGCCTTTGGTACATTGAAAAGTAAGTCTTCCATGGCATCCCCTTCGATGACGTTTCCAGAATTATTAATATTGAGCCTGCTTCTTGCCGATGGACTTAGCCCAAGTTCCGAGCAGAAGTTTCGCATCTGTTTTAGATTTTGCTGGGCAATAGATACCTGGGGAATCTGCTGAATATAACCTGAAGCAGTCTTTAAAATGGATCCATGCTTTGATATAAATTCCTCTGCCTCTTTCCATCTGGCATAGGCCTGACAATACCCAGCAAAGGCTGCCATATCTACTTGAGTCAGTAGCCCCATGGCTTCAAGCTCCTTTGATAATCTTCTCCATTCCTTTTTAGCATCTGGCTCCAGCCATGACGGGCATTTTGGCGCTCCTTGCTTAGGCTTTGGTTCGTTTTTATTCAGTGGTCTTTTTCCAGGATTACCTTCTAGCTCCTTAATAGCTGTAGGCTTTGGTGGCCTTCCTCTACCTGCCATAACTTTCACCCCCTTCATTTTCTCCAAAGAAAAAAGACCCGGAGGTCTTCATTCATCTTTTAGTTTTTGTTTGCGTTATTTTCCACGGATACCTTTATAATTGAAGTTCCCTTTCTTTATTTCTTCATTATCTGCTTCTACAGCTTTTTTGTATTCAGGGTCCTTGGTTTCCTTATCCTTACAGCTCATACAAAGTACGTCTTCACTAAACATGGACATAATCCGTCCACCTTTTAGGCTTCCCTTGCACCGGTCACAATGTTTCTGACTAAAAAATTTATCCATTTTCACCCTCCTATTCTACATCCACATATTCCATCAGTACCTGCAAGGCTTCATCATAGCTCTTGGCTTCAGTTGTAATCTGCCTAGTCATCTCTTTTGCCTTTTCAGATTGCCCTGCTTTTTTAAGGGTTCTTGCAGCAATCCCCATCAGATTAAAAATGTTACCGTCTTCCCCTATCAGTCTACATTTGGGTTTCATCTGAAGCACCTACCTTTCTAAATGCACCACTTCCCTCTAAATGTTTTAAAAGGGTCTTTCTGGTTTCCTTAAACTCCGGTCCATTCATGCCAATTCGTATAAGCCAAGTTCTAAGGGCGTACTTCGGATTGTCATCTTGAGCCTGCTTAAAGGATGCTCGGTTCAGTGTTTTAGCGTATTCAGCTATAAGGGCCACTAAGTCTTTAAAGGCGGATATCCTTTCATCGCTTAGGTCTGATCCGTAAAGGTAAAAGCTCAAGGTTTTCTCTTCAAAGTTGATCTGAAGTCCTGGGCATCTTTCAGCACCTAGCCTTTGAGTGACCTTTTTAAGTCCCTCTAAATCTAAGGCTTCTTCTTTATTTAAATCCTCTGCAAAATCCTCATCCATAAAAGGTTCATCTGTCTCAAAGGCCATCATGATTAATTGCTGCTTGCTGTAAAGCATGTTAAGGATGTTCTTAAGGCTTGTGGCTGTGTGGTCCCCTATGGGAAGTTTTATTTCTACACCCTCTAGTTCCTCAAGGGTAGGAGCTGTTGCTTCATTTATCCCTTCTTCCCATGTATTAGGTTCTTCCCCTGCATTAGCTTCTTCTAGATTTTCAGTAGATTCTTCTATTACTGCCTGATTTAAAATTTCATCCATGGTGATGGTCTCCCCATCTGCTTTTGTAATATCCCCGTGTCTATCGATTGTGTATACTTCAGTTGCTGTTTTGATTTCATAGGCGAAGCTTGGTACACTCAAGTATTTTGGCTTAATCCCAAAGTGTGCTCCTATTCTTTTGGCCATCTCTTTTCTATCCATTTTCATACCTCCCTGCGTTTTTGGTACTTACATTAATCACTCTAAACACAGGATATAGCAAGTCATTTGTGAAAATATAAAGCACCTAAATATCCACTCTCGAATCGTTAATCTGATATTTTGATGCACTATCTAAAAAAGGGCTCTATGCCCTTCTTTAAGCGTTACTATATTTCAAGACCGGTGTAACGCGGGTAAGAGTACCCTTCTGTATTTACCAGAACCTTCTCGCCGGTGTCGATGTTGACTACCCTAATGCATCTGACCTCACCTTCTTGATTGACTCCGCCATCTTCCGCAGTAATCCAATCTTGGTCCTTAAAAAAGTCTTCTGCAAAGTTCCTAAATTCTTCGTCCTTTAAAATTACTTCTCTGGTAATGGTGTAGGGCTGCCCATTTTGTCCATCTTTAATGGCTTGATGGGTAAGCTCCCTCAGTTCCTTTAAATCACAAACCTTTCTTCCAAATAACGCTCTCATTATTTCACGCCTCCCACTTTTTTGAAATGCCCTGTTTCTAAAAATTCCTCCATCTCTGAAGGTGTGTAAATCAGGCATTCATCATCGCTTTCTTTAATGGGTGATAAGATAAAATCTTTTCCCCATCTTCCTGCGATCTCATATGCCTTTCCACTCCTGGTTTCAAATCTGTCTTTTTTCTTAATCATCATTTCTCTGATCTCCTTAAGATTTCTTTGCTTTGGGTACTACCATTAATCACTCGAAATCTACATAATAGCAAGTACAATCTTGAGAAATGATGATTCTTTTTTTAGGGCTATAAATACTTTGGTGGGTGCTTCATAATGGCTTTTTCACTAATGGCTAAAGCATCGTCAATAAACTTTAAATCAAACCCTGCAGCTTCATATCCTTCTTTTACCGTTTCAAGATAGCTCCTACTTGGAATGTTAAGATGGATCCTATCAATAATCTTGTCCGTCATAATGTACACCATGACCTGAGGGGTTGTTCCGTCTTCCAAGGTTACTTTCACATCTTCCTTTTCATAAAATCTTGGGTAGCCTTCGTAATAGTCTAGAGCCTTTTCGTCTTCCGGCTGAAGCTCCCAAATGAGTACTGGAACCTTGCCCCCACGTTTCTTTTCAATGGTGCAATAGGCACTGCCCTCTCTACCTTTAAAGAGTAGCCTGTAGCCTTTTAAATAACCTTTTCCATAAACCTTAGCAGTAGGGCATCTCATGGCCATTTGCTCCAAGTTTAGATTTGACCCATAGGCTGCATTTAATCTTTTTTCCACTTTCATATACACTCCATCCTTTCTCAAAGGGCCTTTTCTTCCCCTTAGCTTCCCCTGTGTGGGCTTTATACTTAAGATGGAAACCCTTCTACCACCTAAAGAGCGGTTTCCCGCTCGGTGGCTTTAAGGGCGCCGCTTTTTGTTTATCTATGCGGCTGTGCGAAATCTCCAGGCTGCACTTCCATCTAGGTGTTTGCAAAGGTGCTCTCTGCAGTTTTTGAAGTCGTCTCCGATAAACCCGATTCGGTTTAGCCAGGTTCTCATGGAAAACTTAGGGTTTTCAATCTGTGGCTTCTTGCTGCTGGCACTCTTTTGGGTAAGGGCCTGGTGGTTCATGGCTAGGGCAAGGACCACGTAGCTTCTTATCTTTCCTGCGTGAAGGTTTGGGTTGTTAAATCCCCTAAGTTCAACTGTTCCCACTCCGTTGAAAAGGCTATGAAGGTTTAGAAAATGGTATCTGCTTTGGTGGTAGTGTCTTTCTCTTCTGTCGCTGTAGCCTTGGTACCAAATGTCCTCAATCTGCTTCATGGTAGTTGGCTTTTTCTTGTTCATTCTCTCCACTAGGCTCTGGTCCATCTTTTTGCAATACTGCATTCTGCGGCGTTCTATCTGTAGGGCTTCGTATAAAAGGTCGTTTCTTGAGTAAATGATGTTCATAAAATTTCTGATGGATCTTGGGGTGTGGTCTCTGCCGTCAAGGTGGATGTGAATTCCGGTGCAGTTTTGCTGCCCTGAAAAGGCCCCTGCTTTTCTAAGCTTTCTTATCATCTCTTGAAGGCTTTCTATGTCGTTTTCGTAGGTTAAGATCGGGCTTACAAGCTCTACGCTGTATTCTTTTGAAGCGGAAACCTTCTCGCCCCCTACTTTCTTTTGGGTGTTGATGCTTCCGTCATACATGATTTTCCATTTGCGTCCATCTGGTGCTGTTATTCTAAAAGTTTTGTAGTAGTCATTAAGTTCTTCAATGGTTCCCCCTAAATGCTCTGCTACAATTTTGGCTGCTTTTCTTCTAGTGATTCCTGTCATTTCAATTTCAATTCCTAGGTTGCTCTTTAAAAAATCTTTATTTTCCATGGTATTTTCCCCTTCCTTGTTTTGGTGTGTTTCTTTGGTCATGTACATATATCACTCACACCAACTTATATAGCAAGTTATATTTGAGGAAAACACTGTATTTTATTTATACATCTTCATTCTCAGAAGGTTTCTCAACATCACTAATATGAACCTTTTCACCATCACGAAGGACATATACATCCTTATCAGTCCCGACTTGGAGAATGAACCTTTTAACGATAACAGTGGCGTATTTAGGATCAAGCTCTAGGGTGTTACAAATTCTATCCACCTGCTCACAGGCAATTAAGGTTGAACCGCTGCCCCCAAAAATATCAAGGACAATGCCATTAACCTGAGATGAATTCTTTATAGGGTAGCAAAGTAGTGGAATCGGCTTCATCGTTGGATGTTCTCCATTTTTCTTTGGTTTATCGTAATTCCATACGGTGGTTTCTGCCCTTCCAGTAAACCATCTATGTTTCCCGCCTCTTAGCCAGCCAAAGAGAATCGGTTCATGGATCCAGTTATATGGACTGCGGCCAAGGACCAGTGAGTTCTTTTTCCAAATACACACACCACTAAGATGAAACCCAGCCTCTATAAAAGCTTTTCTAAAGTTAAGCCCTTCTGTATCTGCATGAAATACATAGATGGAACCTCCGGGTGCTGTATGCTCTGCCATATTTTTAAATGCTGATAGTAAAAAGGCATAAAAAGTATCATTGTCCTGTTTATCATTTTGAATCTTAAGACCGCTGGCACTTTCAAAGTCCACGTTATATGGCGGGTCTGTCACCACAAGGTTTGCTTTTTTCCCATCCATCAATGTAGCAACATCTTCAGCCTTTGTAGCATCTCCACACATAAGGCGGTGTCTTCCAAGAAGCCAAATGTCTCCTGGCTTTACAAAGGCAGCTTCTTCTAAGGCCTTATTCACATCATAGTCATCATCTTTTGCATCCTTATCATGAACCTGGCTAAAGAGGTCTTCAATTTCTGCAGCATCAAATCCAGTTAAGGTAACATCAAAGTCCTGTGCTTCTAAATCTTTTATAAGGTCTGCTAAAGCCTCAAACTCCCAGTCGCCTGTTACTTTATTTAGGGCCACATTAAGTGCTTTTTCTCTTTCAGAGGATAGCTTGACCACCACACATTCCACTTCATCATGGCCTTCCTCTAAAAGAATCTTATAGCGTTGGTGACCACCTACAATGTTTCCCGTTTCCTCATTCCAGATGATCGGCTCCACATAACCAAACTCCGTCATGGACCGCTTTAATTTTTCATAGGCTGGATCCCCTGGCTTTAAATCTTTTCTTGGATTGTATTTAGCCGGGTTAATTTTAGATACTGCCACTTTTCTTATATTCATGTCTTGATTCACTTTTATCCCTCCGTTTCTTTGCATTAAAAAAGCCCGTGACCACTGTCATCAGGCTAAAAACTGCTGAAAATGCTATCTATATAGTCATTTTTCAGTGTTATATTTACTTAAATTTATGATCTAGTTCATCTATTTACTATTCCTTTTAAAGCTTGTAACCATGCCTGTTTCATGGGAAACGCCCTCAGCCGATACTTAGGCTAAAATCCCTGATATACCCCCCTTGTGATTTTTGCGATTTTTCACAGAAGACCCCCGCACGTTGTTGGAAACACAAGGCTGTAGAGATTTAGACCCCCTACCCCCGTCTTTTTCCTGGACTGTTGCCAAAACCACCATCTTCTTTGGCAGTCTTCTTTGAATGACAACTTTTACAAAGTGGCTGCCAGTTTCTTTTGTCCCAAAACAGTGTCCCGTCTCCTCCATGGGGTTTAATGTGGTCCACTTCTGTTGCAGGAGTAATTCTACCAGTTCTTTCGCAGTGAGTACACAGGGGATGCCTTCTTAAGAAATCTTTACTGGCTTTTCTCCACTGATAGGTATAAAGCTTTGAGCTTTTCTCGTTTTGTTTTCTAGTCATTTCTTTTTTATGTCCTTCGCAGTATCTATCATGGGTTAAGGTTTGACACCCAGGATAGTTACAAATGCTCTTTGGTTTCCAGGGCATCAAGTTCACCTCCAAATATCATTCTTAAAAAAGGTATAGAAAAAGCTCCAGTTCATTAACCAGAGCCTTGATCCAAGAATGCTGCGTTTCCTAAGATTCGAATCGATATAACGTAGGCGTATGCTACAGCATATGGTGTTCTAGGATTTTCTATACCTTTACACCATATACTATAACACACATCCATAGTCGCTTTCAGTCGCATTTAGTCGCATCTTTTATCTTCTTAACTTCTTTTATCGCCTTCCCATGGATTCGAAATACGGTGCTTCTATCATAGCCCATAGCCAAAGCAATCTCCTCCCAGTTTTTCCCGCACAGATATCTCATCTCTAACAAGAGCTGATAATTAAGGTCATCAATCTTATTTATGGTTTCTTGAATATCTTTTTTTAGTTCCACAAGCCTGTCAATGTCAGCATTGATTTCATGCTCTAAGTCAATGACTTTCACGATGGTATTTTCCATTCTACTTTTTTCAAAGCTACCACCAGAGATCTTTTCCTGAGTAAAGCTTGTTGTAACTTTCATTGAAAGACTTTTTAAAGTTGCTAATTGTTCAAGTTTGCTATCTATCATCTGGTCTAGCCAGATTGCTTGAGATAAATATTCCTTTGCATTCATTAGCCCACCTCCACATCATCTAACAAACCCATCTTCCCTCCGTAATAAATCTCCATTATATTTCTTTGGGTTGCAGGATCAAGAGACTTGATTCTTTTAAATACACGCTCTTGGTCTTCTAATATCTGTGCTTTCGTTTTAAAGAACCCACAACTTGTCCCTTCACACTTTTTAACTTTTAAAGCCTTACATCTACCGTTTTTATAAGCAAAGCATTCTTTTTCCATCATCACTTTTCTCCCTCTCTTTCCTTACATTCATTTGAAAAATATCTAATTGGAATGTTCCATCTTTTAGCTTTCTTTATCTCTACAGCCATGCCAGGTGATACTCTATCTCCAAAGACCCAAACTTCATGGCATTTACCAAGTAGCACCAGACCCATATCAATTCCTAGCTGTCTTTCCTTTGGATCTCCTTCCTCGAGGAACTGTGGGTACATAAGATGGGTAATAATTGGTACTGCATTTTGAGTAGCTGCAAATCTCCCGTACCTTCTTGCCTTTAGAATGTTCCCTTCTATATCCCCTGCAAAGGGACTGCAGATAAACACGATCTTTTTCTTCCTCTTAACCTTTTCTTCTTTTTCTATATTTGTAAAGGCTTCATAAACCGTTGGGTCATGATAACCTTCAGCATTAAATTTATTTACACTCATTTGCTTTCTCCTCCATTCTTATTGAGTTTCATTCTGACCTTCACTGCTTCAATCAAAGCTTTCTGGCCAGTCTCTTTATTATCGAGAGCCTGCATGACTCTTTCATCGATAGTCAGCTTGGTTAAAATATGGTTGATGATGACCGTATGCCTTTGCCCTTGGCGCCACAGTCTGGCATTGGCCTGTTGGTATAGCTCAAGGCTCCAGGTAACACCAAACCAGATGATAGTGCAACCTCCCGATTGAAGATTCAGTCCATGTCCAGCAGAAGCTGGATGGCAAAGGGCAATCGTCATTTCTCCCCGATTCCATTTGGCAATGTCTCCTGAGGTATTAATCTCTTCAGCTTCAAAACGCTTTCTAATGCGATCCCTTTCATGTCTGAAGCCATAGTAAATGAGGACTGGCTTGCCATTGGCCGCTTCGATTAAATCCTCTAGCGCATCCAGCTTACGATCATGGATGTGCTGCACATCACCGTACTCGTCATAGACAGCGCCGCCTGACATTTGCAGGAGCTTATTTGAAAGGACTGCTGCATTGGCAGCATCCACATCACTTTCCTCTAAAGGTAACAGTAGATCTCTTTCTAGCTTTCGATAAAGGCTCATCTCTTTATCTGAGAGCTCTACTTCAATTTTGTTAAATATAATTTCCGGCATTTTCAAATACTCAAGAGCTTTCATACTAATACAGATATCAGAAATCTTATTATAGATTTTATCTTCCGCATCATCGTTTAAGGCATAGTCTGTTGGGATGCCTCCATTGATGTACTTTTGTGGGTGGAAGTATCGTCCTCGATAACCGCTAAAAGTCCCTCCAAGTCTCTCCCCACAATCTAAAAGATAAATCTGACTCCAAATATCTAATAGCCCATTGGGAGCTGGGGTTCCAGTCAGCCCAACAATCCTTTTGATCTTATGCCTAACTTTCTTAAGTGCTTTGAACCGCTTGGCTGAAGGAGACTTAAAACTCGAAAGCTCATCAATGATGACCATATCAAAGGGCCAGTCATTTTTATATAAGTCTACAAGCCAAGGAACATTTTCTCTGTTGATGGTATAGATATCTGCCTTTTTATAAAGGGCCATAGTTCGCTCCTTCTGATTACCGAGGACCTTCGATATCGTTAATCCCTTTAGATGATCCCATTTTCTTACTTCATCCAGCCAAGTAGTGCTGGCCACTCGAAGAGGTGCAATCACCAGTACCTTCGATACTTCAAACCGGTCATGAAGTAGATCTACTAATGCCGTCAGTGTTATAACACTCTTTCCAAGTCCCATATCCAGGAATAACCCTGCCGATGGATTCTCCAAAATGAACTGGGTGCAGTGGACCTGGTATTCATGGGGTTTGTAAACTTCTCTGGCTTCCTGCAATCCCATCCACCACACCTCCTATATCTTCCGGGCTATCTAAGCAATACACCAAAAACCCTAGCGACTCCAGCTCATCTTTTCGCTTTATCTGATTGGGCCTCATCTTCTTGCCAGGAGCCTTCACTTCAACAAATCCTATCTTTCCAAAAGGCATGAGCACCAGCCGGTCAGGCACACCATTTATTCCAGGGGAGATAAACTTAAAAGCTCTACCACCCCTTCTTTTCACTTCTTTTACGAGCATCAGCTCCAGTTCTTTTTCCGTCATCATTTATCGCCACCCTCCATCTTAAAAGGTCGATTACTTTCCACGATTTTTTTCTTTGTAATTAAGTCTGTAATTATCTCTGTAATTAAGGGGTTAAAAACTCTTACGCGCGTATACCAGCGTAATTAGGTCATTATTAGTATTAATTACTTACTTCTTACTCTATTGGTTATTCTTAATTACATAATTACAAATAGCTCTTAACCCCTTGTGATTACAGACTTTTTGGCTGTAATTAAAAATTGTAATTATCTTTTTTCTCATTACGCCCGTTACAAGTCACTGTCATTTGACCCCTGTTCTCTTGTAATTAAATCTTCCTCTCCATTACGCACCCGACAGAAGGTCTTTTGATTACCGTATAAAGGAAACCTAGTTTGACCTTGCTTGTTTCCGGTGTAACTTTCCCAGCTGCCGATTCGCATCAGAACACCGATGATTTCATATGAATCCTGACGTCTTAAGTTAGTCTTATCCTTTCCAAGACACTCACACCAAATCTCATGGACGCAGACTTTGTCTCTTCTTTTTTTCCCTACCGGCATCTCTGATCCAAATTCACTCTGCCCTGCTAAAAAGCTTCTTCGTTCATAAAGATCCATGTTATCCCAGTTTTCAGGAAGCAAGGTATCCAGGTAATCTCTAATTAAACCTTCTCTGTCATCGGCTTCCATTGCATCTCTTTGTTCTTCAAGGGCCATGAGTTCTTCATCGCCTTTTAGTATCATGTCTTCACCGTCTTTATATCTAGCAAGAGCCTCTGCCCAAATCTGATCCACGTCTTGTATATTCCAGACACTTTTTTTACCACCACTTACCCTTACCGGCCAGAATCTTCTATTACCTGTGATGTCTCTTAAGAAACCGCTGATGTTATTGGTGCTTCCCACAATAATGCACTGTCTTGGATGGTTCTCTACATTCACACCATAACTGTGTCTAAACTTATCATCTGTTCTGGTAATAAAAGACTTAACCGTCTCTACATCTATCTTTCTAAGACCTGCCAGCTCTCCTAGCTCTAATATCCAGTAACCTTGTAGCTTTTCTGCACCTGCTTTATCTCTCATATCCGATACTGTTAAACTGTCAGAAAACCATGCACCGCCTAGCTTTGCGAAGAAGGTGGATTTCCCAATTCCCTGGGGTCCATTTAAAACTAAGATGTAGTCAAACTTTGTACCCGGCTCATAAATTCTTGCTACCGCTGCCACTAAAGTCTTTCTCATAACAGCCCTTGTGTATTTGTTATCTTCTGCACCTAGATAGTCGATCAGAAGCCTATCCACTCTCTCATTTCCGTCCCAAACAGGTAGCTGGTTTAGGTAATCCTTGATAGGGTGAAACACCCGCTCGGATGCAGCGGTCAGTAGTGCATCTTTAATCTTTGATGGAGACCAGATGCCGTAGTGTCTGTCAAAATACATCCGTAGATTGGCAAGGTCCGCATCGTTCCAACCGTCCTTCACCTGCTCCCATGGTAACTTTCCATTGACATCCATCAGGTGCTTCATCTGGTTATATGCGATGCCTTGAAGTCTTGGGTCAAAGCGCATGATGGTTAAGATGTTGGTGGGTGTATCTTTTACACTTCCGTTTTTATTAAGATCCAGTGACAGCTGCCAAGATAGGTCATCCTCACTCTCATCTGTTTCAGTTTCTTGACCTTCCCTTTCACCCTTTGGCTCTCCATTAAATTCTTCTCTTAACTCTTCCTCTCGCTCTTTTGCCAGCTGGGCCCTCACCCTTTCATCCTGGGTACAGAACTCTTGCATGGCCTTAAAGGATGGTAGTTGTTTTTTCTCATCAGCATCTTCATCAAGCTCCCCAAACTTATGGATCCGAACTAAATCAAATGCGTTACACAGTTTACCGCAGGCAGGGTCTGTAGCATGATGGGAATAAGCATAGCGATTGTTGTAAATTACCACACCTGCAGTAGAATCCGCTGGAATGTAGTCATAGCGCTCCGGCATCACACTGGGTGTGTAAACTTCGGATAAATACACTTCAATCGCTTCTTCTAATGAATAAGCCCTGCAAAATGCTCCGATCATACCATCCTTCTTTAATGGATCTGCTTGTTTTTGCATCAGCTTTTGAAGTAGTGTTGTCTCCCTTGATGATACTGGCCAACTTGAAGAGTCCTGCCAGTTCTCATACAGCTCCAAAATAGTATCAGGATTTAATAAATCCCCTTCAATAATTCTAAAAAAGTATTCTCCATCAGATGATGTGCTGGGCCAGTACATTAAACGATTGGGTTCATAGGTGGTGTCATCGAAGACCTCGATATCAATTTCCTTTGCAATTTTTCTACTGATAGCCTGATACTCATCTGCACTGACTGGTCTTGCTAATGGAATGATCAGTCTGAGCCTTGGCTTTTCCTTTGTGTGTTTATGGGTGGAGTAAATACAGCAGGTATATCCATAGAGAAGCTCAATATTTTCTGCAATCTCTACTGCGTCCTTTCCATGGTCCATATCTAGGGTTAGCATAGACCTGTGGATGATACTTTCCTTTCTCCGTCTTCCGTCCTTAAGCTTTCCAGCTACAAATCCCCCTACATCTTTGATGTTGTCTTGCTGGTACTTTTTCATCTTGCGATACTCTTCCTGAGTTTCGCTGGTAACCGTAGTCTGGGAGAGCTTTTTTGTAAACTCTTCCCATGAGACGGTCTTTTCTTTCCAAACTTTATCTTTACGGCTATTGCCGGTTGATATAATAAATTTCATGGCGTCCTCCTTTACTTCAACTTGTCTTTATCAGGAATTGGACTTCCTTGGTACTAATCTTTCTGGTAGAAATCACATTCATAGCCATCAGCTGCTAGTGGTAGCCCTTTCGCCCATGCTGGTGCAATTCCCATGATTTCACAGACTTTCTCAACCGATGATTTTCCATTTGGAACTTCACAAATCACCTCATCATGGACATGAGCGACAATCTTAAATCCTGCTTCATCAAGCCTTAGCAATGCATGAGCTAAAATATCTCTGGCTGTTGCCTGTACGATATTCTCTACAATTTTGGGTCCATAGGTTTCTATCCGTTCCCACTTTCTTGTAGTACCAATGCCTTCATAGGTCAGACCTTCACGACCAAATTTATTAAGGGCAAGCTTTGGTTTCACATAAACCAGATCCCGGCCTGATGGCAATGTCACAAAGAGCATGCCGCTTTTACAGTTAAACAAGATCCCATGGGTTCGGGTTTTTGTTCTTTCTTTGACGGCTGTGATGGCTGCCCTATCAATGTCCCACCAAAACTGAACAATTCTTGGATTAGCATTTCTCCAGTTGTCAATTAATCCTTGAAGTTCGTATTCTTCAACTCCCATCTCTAAAGCTCCCATAGATTTCAATGCACCTACTCCTCCACCATAACCACAAGCAAGCTCTGAAACCTTCCCCTTTTGTCTTAAGGGACTGCCTTTTTTGACTTCCTCAATGGGCACATGAAACATCATGGAGGCAGAAGCTTCGTAGATTTTCCCGTGAGAGGCGAATACCTCTATGCGCCACTTCTCCCCAGCAAGCCAAGAGATGACTCTTGCTTCTATGGCTGAGAAGTCAGCTACGATAAAACGATGGTCTTTTTTGGGGACAAAGGCGGTTCTAATGAGCTCTGATAAGACTCCTGGTGTGTTTCCAAAGAGTAGATCGATATCTTCAAATCGGCCTTCCTTCACCAGATCTCTGGCAAGCTTTAAGTCAGGTAAGTGATTCTGTGGTAGATTTTGCACCTGAACTAAGCGCCCTGCCCATCTTCCTGTTCTATTGGCTCCATAAAACTGTAGCAGTCCATGAACTCTTCCATCAGAACATACAGCTCTCTCGATGGCTTCATATTTTTTAACACTGGTCTTTGCCATAAGAAGCCTTAGTTTAAGCGCTTCTTCTACCTCTCCCTCTGTTTCATCCACCAGCTCCTTGACATTCTTTTTTGATAAACTTTCCACTTCTACTCCACGTTCTGATAGCCAGGTCTTTAGCTGAGCTACAGAGTTTGGATTTTCTAGACCCGTTAATTCATAGGCCTTTTCTGTTGCTACTACAGTAAACTGCCTGTCACAGGAAATGGCCTGCATCACAAAATCCATATCTACCTCAAAGCCTCGGTCGTTGATGCGCTGATCCAATTCATAAAGGGCTTGTTCAGTTTCCCGTATAGGGTAGTCTTTAATCCTTTCTCTTATAGCCAGTTCCACTTCAACATCTCGGATGTTGTACTGTTTAAATAGCTCCCATTTCTCCGGTGCATCTGATGGCAGGTTTCTTTCCCTTCCCCCATTGGCTGCAGTGGGTTTACACGGTAGACAGAAGTATCGAATCAGTGCTTTTCCTTCTGTCATCTTCTGTTCTTTTAGGTTTAGTACTTTTGCTACCCCCTCCAGGTGGAGAGGAAGTCCAAGCATTGCTGCCTGAACCTCACTGCATCTCCACGAAGATGGGTCAAGGTAGATTTCTTTACCAAGTTTCTTTGTTAAATACCTCATAAGGGCTACTCTCTCAAAGTTGGCATTAAATGCGGTCTTGATAACCTTTGGGTTCTGAAGTGCATCCAAAATCTCTGTGCTAAGGCTATCCCCACTGGCTAGATCAATAAGTTTAACTGGCTCACAGTCTATGCTGTAAGCAAAGAGTAGTATGTCAAAATTAGGGCTGTCGGTGTAGCGGTAAACGCCACACTTACCAAGGTCAATATCTGAAAATGTCTCAATATCAACGCTCATTACTTTCATGGCATTACCGCCCTCCTTCCTATTAATGATTGTTCTTTACCTTTAAGATAAAAAGTCATCGTCTTCTTCAATCTGGAACTCGTCTTCAGCTCTCGTCATACCGCCTAAAGGTTCACCATCCCTTAGCTTCTGTGCATTACCAAGGCCTGCGGCGATTCCACGGTTTCCGTTGACATTAAAAGCGTAGAAATTGATGCTGACCTTACCGTAGCAGCCACTATAGACTTCACTTCTATCGATGATGGTTTGAAGTTTTGCATCTACAATCTGCGGAGCATTCTTTGAATTTGTGTTGATGAAGTAGGCATCTGCATAATTAGGATCATCAGGCCTATCAATATCTCCATCACGAAGAGGTGTCTTTAAATTGGTTGGCACCTTCCCTCCAAACTTAGCTGCCCCCTCTTTCTTGGCTTCCTCAATGGCTTTTAAAACCATGTTGATTGTTCTCTTATCACTCTTAGGGATAATAACTGATACGCTGTACTTAGGGTCTGAACCATTGATGCTCTTTGGTTCAAACAAATTCACGAAACTAAATCTTCCTGCAACAACAACTCTTGTATTTTTACTCATAATCTTTTCCTCCTTAAATTTGGCTCTCTTGAGCATTTCATTGTTATTAACTAATTAATTTTCCACTTGAAACTCTGCTTCAATAGGCTCTATGGCTTCACGCTTGTCCGTCTCAGGGACAAGGGCCAATTTACCCTTTGGCTTTTCTACATAATCCCCTAAGATATCTTTGAACTTTTTCTTGCCCATGAGCTTTTCCATCTCTGTAATGCTAATCAGGGATTGTTTAAAGATGTCGGTGTATCCAGCTTCTTTTGCCTTTTCTGCTACTACATCTTCATCTGCATATTTTCTTCTGGTCCTTCCTTCCACCAGCTTGAACCCTGCCCATTGTTTCCCTTCGTTGATGGCAAGGGCTGTGGCGTAGGTATAAATATCACTGGCCCATTTAGAAAGCTCATCTGCAAGGCCTATGATTTCAGCGACCTCTTCATCTAGAAGAAGGGCTGGATCTTGAAACTCATACTTTAAAAGCTCTAAATTCTTTACAGCTCTGGCCCGGCATTGATTTCGTGCCCGGCAGAAGCGGCAATGATCTCCTGCGCAAAACTCACCATCTCCGTTACTGGCAAGAAGCGCCTTTGGCTTTAACTCCTGCTCTGCCCAGTTAAGAAGTTCATCTACAGTAACTTCATAAGTTGAGAAGTTATCTACCCTTGGCTGAATGATTGTCATGGACACTTTTTCAATGTCATAGAGCATTTCAAATAGAGATAGGGCTCCTAGTGCATAGAGCATCATTTGGGGATTTTTTTCAGCTGACACCACCACACCACGACCATATTTCAGGTCAATCACATGAAGTGTTCCGTTCCCTACAACGACTAGGTCACCGGTGCCAAAGCCTTCTGGCACATAATCACTAAAGTCCAGTTTCTGTTCGATAAGGATCTGTAGGTCCTGACATTCTTCCTTGGCATTTTCTATAATTCCGAGGCAGTACTCCACATATAGGTCTGTCATTTCATCCATCTCATCTGAGTGAAATTTACTGGTAGGTTTTTTTGAGCGCATTTTCAGGGCTTTCTTTAACTTGTGCTCCGCCAGATCATGAGCCGCTGTACCCTCTTCTGCAAAGATGCTGGTCTCATTAGGAAACTGCTGTTCTAAAAGGGCTGAGGGTGTACAGTCCATCCACCGGTGGGCACCTGATGCTGACAGAACAGAGTGTGCATTATATGAACCACTCACTTTAGATCACCCACTTCCTCCATGACCTTCTTATAGTGAGAAGAGTCTAGTGCCGTAAGTTTCTGCGCCCCATACTTATTTAAGATGGCCTTTACTGCCTCTCTGTGTCCTTCTCGGTTCTTTGCTGCCATTAGAGCTCTCACCTCTTCAAGACTTGGTGTCTTTTCCTTTGGCTGATTTTCTTCCTTAGTCTCTTGGACGACTTCAGTTTTATCTTCAGTTTGTATAGGTGTCTCTTTTACATCTGTTTGTGTTGTAGCTGCACTACCTTCGATAGCCTGTACCAAATCTTCTATGCTAGATGCTAGGCTTCTCATATTCTCAACCACCTCAAGGGCCAGCTTGATCCTACTCATGGGCTTCTCCTCCCTTCTTCTTAAGATAGTTATCTGTTAGCTTCTTCAGTGTGTTAGCCATATCTAAGGCTTCCCAAGGTGTGTCTATTTCCTTTTCTCCCAGGATCATCTTGTCTCTGCCAAAGTGACCGTAGGCAGCAAACTGTTTATAGATAGGTCTTTTAAGTCCAAAACTTTTGATGATAGTTCCTGGCCTCATATCTATTAAAGTTGAGATCATCACTGTCAGAATTTCATCTGGGAGCTTACCAGTTCTAAAGGTATCAATCTTAAAAGAGACAGGTTTGGCAACACCAATTGCATAAGATATTTGCACTTCACATTCCTTAGCAAGCCCTGCCGCCACGATGTTCTTTGCGATATATCTGGCGAGATACGCTCCAGACCTATCCACCTTTGTAGCATCTTTCCCTGAAAAAGCACCACCGCCATGGCGTCCTTTACTGCCATAGGTGTCTACGATAATTTTTCTTCCGGTAAGCCCTGAGTCTGCTGCCGGACCACCTAAGACAAATCGTCCTGTGGGATTAATAAGGATCTTGGTCTCCCGGTTCATTAGCTCAGAAGGGATGGTCTTTAAGATGATCTGACTTAGCACATCATTTCTTAGCTTTTTAATGTCGATCCCTTCTGTATGTTGCGTTGAAACCACGATGGCCTTAATGCAGACCGGCTTATGGTCTTTGCTGTATCCTACTGAAACCTGAGATTTTCCGTCTGGTTTAAGATAAGGAAGTTCTCCTGTTTTTCTGGCTTCCGTCAGCCTTTTACACATTGTATGAGCAAGTACAAGGGGAAGAGGTAGCATCTCATCTGTCTCATCCGTTGCATAGCCAAACATCATGCCTTGATCCCCAGCCCCTAGTTCCTTGCTATCCACTCCCATGGCAATATCCGGTGACTGTTTATTAATAGAAATTAGCATCCTGTAGAACTCACCATCTGTTGATAGCTCGTCTGCTCTATAGCCAATGGCATCGATGGTATCCCTAATCACTTTTTTATGGTCCACTCGGGCTTTGGTCCTTGCTTCACCAAAGACATAAATAAATCCATCAGCTACAGTTGTTTCAATGGCCCCTCTTGAATCAGGATCTTCTTTTAACATCGCATCCAAGATTGCATCTGAAATCTGGTCACAAATCTTATCTGGGTGTCCTTCTGTTACTGATTCTGACGTAAAGGTATAAGCGGTTTTTAAAATCTCATTCATTCGTTTTCTCCTCTCTTTTCTCCGTAGTTTCTTTAGTCTGGTTTTCATCCAGTTCAACAAGCCTACATGCTAATCGCTTGGATACAATACTAATGGCAGTTAAAACTCCTACCATTTCTTCTTGAAGTTCTTTCGTTGCATTCATGTTTTCTTCTCCTCTCTTTTGGGTCATATCTAGTTCACCTCCTCCCACTGCATAACCCCTTCACTTACTAGCCGATTATGAGTGGGGTTTGGTAACTAGAAAATTTGTGTTTTTTTAAATTCCTTTTATAAGAAGACTAAAAGTCTCTCTTCCTTTAGGTGTAATAAGGGTTTGAGTTCCAGCCCATCCGGTTTTTTCGTTCTTGGCTTCCTTAATTTCAAATAGCCCTGAGTTTTTATCTGCATAAGGCTTCAGCTTCCCTTTTTGATCTCTGTAGATGTACTTCTTGTCCAGTAGAAACTGAATGAAAATCCTTTCCTGAACCTTAAGTTCCTTTGCTGTATCTCTAAAGTTAATCAGTAGGTTTCGGTCTACCAGCTCATCAAAATACTCTGCCTTTGGCTGCATTGTAGTGTTGGCCACTAAGAGTCTGCTGTTTTCTACTTCTAAATGATTGATTCTATACTCTGCCATCTTTAGCGCTCTAGACATAATCATTTCTGGTGTGTTCCAGGCCTTTTCTATGGCTAAGAAATACTGTCTAGCTTGTTTTCCTTTTTCCGACCTTTGGATCATACAGATTTCTTTTGCCATGGGAATCGTAAGTTGATGGTCCATAATATCCGTATAGGGATTTTTAGGATTATTGGTTGCTCTTTTTTGAGCTACCAATGTGAAGTCCTGATTTTCAGCGAATCCGTAGTCTGTCATCCTGGGAAACCAGTCCTTGTATTTCGTCTTCACTTCCAGAAATTCATGAAGCTCCCGGCCTGATACCGTTGGTTCATCTTGGGTGTAATTTACTCTCATTAACTCGTTCATCTTTTCATCACCTCGATTTATATTTAAGGAGTGACCCCCTCACTTCTTAGCCAATGGGGAGGCCACTTTGGTAACCAACTTTTTAGAAAAACTTTCTGAGCTTGTCCAAAATCTTGTCTCTACGCTTCATTACAGTTACATGGGAGGTACTATTTTTCTTGGCTACCTCACGAACTGTCATATCTTCATAGAAAAGGTCATGAATCAGTTCCTTCTCCTGGCGGTCTAGCTCTTTCATGGCTTCTTGTAGAATAAGAAGCATGGCCTTATCAACGACTAAATCTTCTACTGATAGCTCGTCCTCATAATCAGCACCAAGATCTATCAAACGCTGAAGAGAATCCTCTTTATTAGGTACAAAAGTGACTTTTTCATTTTCCATATCCACATCAATGCGGCCCACCTTTACATCTTCTTCTAGGTATCTCTGGCGGCGTTTCATTTGGTAATACTCCTTATAAAACTCATCACTCACCGGTACTGAAATTTTTCCAATCTTAATCTCTTTACTCATATACATCTTCCTCCTTGGAATTTTTTAATGGCCTAGTTAGGCGGGTTTTTACAGGGCCAGAAAACAAAAAAAGGCCGGACAAGGGCTAAATTGAATTAGCTCTCGTCCGGCCTTGGTAACTCATGTTTCTGGCTCCGTTGCTCGGTACTTTAATGGTTTGTTCTTTTATAAAGTTGTAAAAATAGACAAAAAAATAGCCGGATAACTACTTATATTAATAAGCAGCTATCCGGCTATTCGGTCACTCTCTTGGTGCCATTGCTCGGTATAGACTTTAATGTCTTGTATTGTGCCGATTACTACATCGGTCAGCAGTGTATTTCCCATTCTTAATGTGAACCCTGTTAAGAGTGCCACAGTGAGGGCACTTAATTTCTATTAATGATTCCAAACTTGTTTTAGGGTCCAGGTCAAACATCCTCTTTCTGTCATGAGCGCATTTCACTTTCACTAGCATAGCATTCCTCCTAAGTTGTTTTTTTGTATTAATCCATGCCATGCAACCGTTTATATAATTTTTGTTTACTGTTGTTTGTACTTAATGGTTAGGGTAAAAAAATATAATTTATTGCATTATTTAAGTACTCCTTTTTCATCAGGTCATAGAATCCCCCCTATTTCTTCATTTTATCTTCTTTTCCCAATACAGCAGCTACCAACTCTAAAATTACGGTCGGCAAAAATGCATTTTGAGAGAAGCTTTTGGCTATACTCTTCTTATTATGATTTGATTATATCATAGCTAAAAAATTAACACAACACCCAAAATGAAATTTGTTTAATAATTTATTGACTGTAGTCAATACTAATGATATAATGAGACTATACAACTTGATAATAGTAAATTCTATATACGGGAGGTGATTAATAATGACTAAAGAAAATATATTTAACAAAGAGGAATTTGCAGATTTGCTTGAGAGGGCAAAAGGAGATCGTTCTATTAATCGTTTTGCAGAGGAGACTGGTGTGAGCGCAGCCCACATTTCAAGATTTTTAAGAAGTTTGATCGAAGCGCCCCCAACACCGGAGACTATTTCAAAGTTTTCTTCAAAAGCCTATAATGATGTTTCTTATAGAGATCTAATGGCAGCAGCAGGGCATATTGCAATTACTAAAGAGAATGGATCCATTGGACTAGATGAGTTAGAAGATGACGATAGCGATGAAGTTGATAATAGAAGACCCTATGTGCCCACTAGAAATGCAAGTATTGATCCTATATCTCCTAATGAAAGAAGAATGGAGATGGAAAATTTAGAGAAGAGACTTTTTCAAGTTATCCTTTCATATTTATATGAAGCACCTTTTCAATGGAACATGCAAAAGCCTGATTCAAGGATGCGATTCCCTGATATGATTGTTGATATTGACGATGAGAAATATTCAAGATGGCTATTGGAGTTTAAAGCCTACCCAGAACCTAATAGAGGATTTGGCCTTCCGCCACAACATATATATGGTAGGCTTGCAATGATTGAGTTTTCTCCAAAGGATAAGTTTACAATAGTGGTAAATAGCGAGAGAGCATTCCAATATTTTTTAAGAAGACCTCCTGTATCAATAAGAGCTAATATTTATGTAATGCTAGTAGATATTGAAAAAGGTAGAGTTCTTACGGAAGAGCAGCTATCTAGTTACGAAATATAAATTATTAAGGTCATGATCTTCAGACATTTTAGCGCTGAGGAACATGGCCTTTTTCCGTATGAGGTTAACTGTATTTATTCACTTATCTTTTTTATTCTTAACAAATACTCTATTCCTCTAACTCTGCCATCTTCTCTCGGCGCTTCTGATCTAGCGTTTTAGTTTCACCTTTAATAAGGGTCCACTCATAGATATTAACTGCTGACCATCCCGTTACTTTTTCTGCCCAGCTATTAAATGTCATAACTTCACCTTGAAATTCTACTGACCTAATATCTTTTACAACTGCATCAGAGTCGTCAAAGTTTTTAATAACAACAGCATCTCCTGCTTTAAGAAGTCCCCACTCAAACAGCTTATCCATTCTTGGTAGGTAGGTTCTAGTAATACGGGTAGCTCCTTCTGTCATAATCTCGGGAGTCTTCTTCTCACTTATTTCAACATAGAAATCCTCAAGCAGTTGTGGTGGCAGTAATCTGTTTATCTCCAAAAACAATCCTCCACCAACCTTTAGAGGTTTCAAAGTAAAGCAGCTGATATCTACATGATTGGCTATGAGCCAGGCTACAGCCGATTCGGTTTGACGGTCAAATGACGAAGCAATCAAAATGATTCTCTGCTTTTTATTAAAGGTCTTCATGGCATTGTTCTTTTCCAGGAAGGACTCTAGGATCCTAGTTGCCTTTTCGTGAGGTGTCAAACCACCAAGGTCAAATTCGTGTTCATAACTCTTAACATATGGAGCAAATATCTTATCCACCAGTTCTTCAGGTGTCTTAATCTTTGCATAGCCTGCTGCATAACGGATGGCCTGAAACTCTAGCTTTTCTTTTCTGGCTTTAATATCCTCAGCATCTCGCTTAATTTCTATGAGAACCAGATTTCCATTTTCATCAATAGCAGTAAGATCACTTCTCCCTTTTTCACTATTGGTCACCTGGCTTCCAATAATTAATAGAGACTCGTCAGTTAAAAGAAGTTCGATGTTAGTCCTGATGAATTCTTCGATATGTGATTCCTTAAGGTTTAAAGATTTAAAGCTGGTCTCAGTGATGTCCATTTCGTCTACAGTTATATTAGCGTCCGTCTTAATTGGTATGATCATTGTTGGCGGCACCTCCTTTATTCAATCATAAATAAAATCACTTAATTCCATACTCTTTCTTAAATCGTCTCTCTGCTTTATTATAAAGCTTTTGAAGGCCTTCTTCATCTTTTTGTATTTCCATGAGAACAATTTCAACACATTCATCTTCAGTAAATACACTGAATGGCAGCTTAAACTTACATATCTCTTCATATAATTTTCTTTTCAGATCTTCATCGGATAAGCCTTTCTTTTCTTGATAATCAGCAACTCTGCTAATTATACCAGGAGCCATTGTTATTATTGAACTATCATATGGAAAGTAGCTATCTGCGTAAATATCCATGAATTGCATACTGAAGCCATTTGATAATCCACTTAAATCATAACGGATAACCTCTGATAAAAGAGAAAAAGCATTGTCTAGCTTACTTTCTTCCTTTACAAACTCTGACATAGTAAATCGAGAATTTCTATATAACCCGAAGTCCCCATTTTTAGCATGAATCATGCTTCTCTCATTTAAGTATCCCCAAATGACATCTCTATATGGGTATTCTGGTTTTTCTTGAACTTTTTTACTTAAAGACCAAATATCTAGATCTTCAATTCCAGTTCGGTGGATATATGGGATGTATTCTTCTTTGTTTAGAACATCTTTCCCTTCATCTGTTAATTCATATGTGAACTTTGTAAAGGCTGCCTTTAATTTTTCTTCTGGAACTTCATCTAGCAGACGCTCCACTAGTTCTGATTTTTTCCCAGAAACTTTTAAATCATTAGCTTTTAATATATCTTTAAGTACGGTAGCAGTCTCTTTTTCTATAGCTGATCTCAGTGATCCAATCTGAAGAAAACCTCTATCTAGTAATGATTGCAATAGTTTATCAACATCTTTAATTCCGTACTTATACCACCAAAACCCAGGATAAGAATTCCCTTCAACATAATATTTTGGAGCATAAGATAAAAGAAGCGTTTCATGAGGATATAAACCAGCACTGTTTGGCTTCATGCCTTTAATTCTCTTTTCAACAGGAATGACTTCCGGCTCTGAGGGGGTATTTACAACCTCTGTTTTAACACTAATTGTCGGTTTAATGTTAATTCCAATATTGTCGGTATTTTTCTTTTTATTTATTTCTTCTACTTTCTTATCTTTTTTCTTTTTAAATAAATCAAATAATCCCACTACAATCCCTCCATTCTATGATTTCAACCTACTCATCTTCTCCTCTATGCTCCACCGCCATCTGATCAACCCAGTCCTCTTCTACATACACCATCCCGTTCCGACCTTCTACCTTACGATTAGGACCCGCCTTATAAAGTTTACAATTTAGCGGACCATAACAGAATGTCTCAAACCTATACTTCTTCCGGCTTCTAGGATTCCAGTTATCTACAATAATCTCAACAGGCATCCTAGCTCCCCACATACAGCTGCTGCACTTAGTGTCATAAGTCCTAGCTGCAAGTCTGCGGTGTCCTCTTTCTCTATAGACTTCCAGCTCTGGTGGCACCAGTTCCCATGGGGATGAATTGCTACCTTGTTCTCCTGTAGAGATTACTTTCAGCTTTGAGACTTTATAATATTCAACTGGCTCCATATCAGGGTCCGGTACTGGTACACACTCTCCGCTGATGATATCATTTACTTTGAATTGATGTTTTACGTGGGCTGCTTTACCTATGCCGATGGAAAAGATAGTTTCTTCACCATCCAGTTCCCCCTCTAACTTAATGGCATAGCCTAGGTATGTATGGGAGGCTTCATCGAAGGACCTGGTTAGACGGATCCTGGGCTGAATTGATATGATGGTTCCTGTGAAAGTTGATTTATTCATATTGGTTGCAGGCCTCCTTATAAATTCTTAATCCACCTTTTCTTTATCTATAGTTCGGATTAGTAAATCTCCAACTGATGAGCATTTATATTTTTGTTTTCCCTTTTTATCAATCTCTATTTCCAAGAGACCGTAACTGAGGAGATTATTTAAATAAATTCTTTTAGCAACTTCATCATCTATAGCTTCACGTGTCATTCCTCCATGAATAACAGGCTGTAGAATATCAATTCCAGTAATTTTTTGATATTCTTTAAATCGAACTAAGTTCCATTTTAGTAAATAGTAGAATCTCAAATATACAATTTCAATATCGGTAACTCTATTAAGAAGATTCAACAGTCCTTCAGCTTTATAAACTTGTAGATCAGATTGCTGCAATCCATAGACAAAAATGTTCTTGATATATTGAATTCTTTCATCAGAAGAAGCGTCAGCACTACCAACACATGCTTTATAAAAAAGTGAAGAGTACTTTTCCTCTTAGACCTTTTCCTCAAATGATTTTATTTCGACTTTTAACCCATCTATCTCTTTACCAAGAAATTCAACAAAACGGACTACTCTATCCATTCGTTGATTAGGAATAACAATACCTAGCAACTCTTGTGCGGCTGGTCCTACAATGGGTATTGCTCCAAAAGTGCTTTTTAGGAGACTTGTTGTATAATCCCTAGAATTGTTCTGCAGATCTAGTGAGTTTTTATTATCATTACGGCTCATAATTATTCCCCCCATCTCCAAAATATTCCGAAAACTCCACCTAAAAACAAAACGGACACAGTTGCTTATTTATCTATGCCCGTTCTAGGGTATCTACTTGTCATGACAGCAAGCCACTTCTCTAACTGCGCCAACTTCCTTCTCAACTACTCTTACTAGATACTCCAAAAACTCATCTTTTAAGTCTTCTCTTCTGAGAGCAGTCTCCACAGTGGCTTCAAGAAATCCTTGCTTATTCCCTACATCGTATCTTTTACCTACGAAGTCATATGCGTACATATCTTCTTGAAGTGCCAGCTCTTTTAAAGCATCCGTCAGCTGAATCTCTCCACCTTTGCCAGGCTTCGTCTCAGCTAAAATATCAAAGATACCGGGATTGATGATATATCGTCCAAGGATTGCAACATTGGATGGCGCTTCATCTACTGCAGGCTTCTCAACTAGCCCCTTCACGGTATAGACTCTATCACTTACTCTTTCACCATCAACGATTCCATATTTACACACGTCTTCATCTTTAACGGTTTGAACTCCAAGTACAGAAGTCTTATACTCATCATAAACTTCTATCATCTGCTTAAGGCAAGGCTTGCCCTCATTATATACAACATCATCACCAAGCATAACGGCAAATGGTTCATTCCCTACAAAGGTCTTTGCACAGTAGATGGCATGTCCTAATCCTTTGGCTTCTTTTTGTCTTATGTAGTGGATATCGACAAGATCAGTAATGTCTCTAACCACTTTCAGTAGTTCTTCATTGGCTTTTTTCTCAAGTTCCAGTTCCAATTCAACATTTCTATATAGCAATAGGTAAGACTTTGATATTATCTCCATCTTTTCCCCTGCTCCACACCGTACGTGAGAGTTTCCCCTCATACGGCGCTCCATCTTATTCTTTTCAACTCAATGCTTCAAGGTTACATTTCTCACGATATCTATTGATTTTGTCTAGAGTCCCTATGTCTAACTTTAAGGATTCCATATATTTCTTAATTATTTTGATTTCTGTAGCATGGATGAGTTTGTGCACATCTTTATGAACGATTCTTAAGTTATGGTATTTATCTGTTCCACCTAATTTTGTTGGTACATAATGATGACAATGAACCATTTCCGCTGGAAGATATATGCAAGTTATCTCACATTTACCCATAGTCATTGAATATCTTGATATCCTGTTGTCTATATATTCTGTAGTACGATAAGTAAGATTAGCTGATTCCATCAGCTTAGGTAATTCTAACGTAATTTGTTGTTGTAACCTTTTGTGAATGGTCTTTCTTCCTTCTTCGGTAAATATGTTCAGACTTGGACTAAAATTTAAGCTTGTTTGTGTGCTAATATCTGCTATTGGAAAAATATACACACCTGCAATCCTCCAAGTTCGATAGGTGGTGTTATAATACTTTTTAAAAGCACATGATATGCTTTTAGGATGCTCATATCGTCCATAACGTTTGAAACCATTATACATAGCTTTCGAGAGAGAAAAGGAGATGTCACTAAATTCTTTAAACACATGGGTCATATATTTGAAATATTGATGTAGCCCCATTATCATAGAATTTAATTTCATGGCGTTTTCTCTTGTTGGTGATTGTTTGATTTTCTTAATCGCTTCTTTTAATCCTTGTTTTATGGCTGTTTTCTTTTTCTTCTTCATATAGGTGTGTGCAACATATTTACTGCCTTTTAAATTTGCCTTAAGACGATATCCTAAAAAATCCGATTTCTTTTTTCTCAAATTTGTTACCTTTGATTTTTCAGGTGAGATATCTAATTTTAATCGGTCTTTAAGGTATTTCTTTATGGCATAAAACCATTTGTAGGCTGTTTGACTATTTCTTGCAAACACTTTAAAATCATCGGCATAACGTACAAGGTATCCTTCTTTTAGGTTAGTATTTTTCAATCTTTTAATCTTATCACCTTGTCTCTTGTATGGCCACTTAGTTTTCATTCCTTCCCATTGACTATAAACCCATTGATCTAAGTCATGTAGGACTATGTTTGAAAGTAATGGTGATAATACTCCACCTTGAGGCACTCCCTTATTTGCTCTACCTTCTCCTTGGATAGGTGTTTTTAATATCTTAGAGATAATTGCTATTACTCTTTTATCTCTTATGCCAAGGTTCCATATTTGTTTTATCAAGCTATTGTGATTTACATTGTCAAAGAATCCTTTGATATCTATATCTATTACATAGTGTAGTCTACCTATATTGATTAGGGTTTGAGCCCTTGCTATTGCATGATGTGTGTTTCTTAAGGGCCTAAATCCGTAGCTATGTTTATAGAATTTAGCTTCTGCAATAGGTTCTATGATTTGTTTTATCATTTGTTGTATTAATCGGTCGATGATAGTTGGTATGCCTAAGGGTCTTTGATCACCATTTTCCTTTGGAATGAAAATTCTTCTAACAGCCTTGGGTTTGTAGTTGCCTAATTTTGTTTGGATTAAAGAAACTAATTGTTTGGGTGTTAGTTCTTTTAAATCACCTATAACAGTGTTATCTATTCCTGCTGTTTTAGCACCACTGTTACTTTTTATACTGCGATATGCTAATAGGATGTTTTCCTCGCTAATGATTAAATCATAGAGATTGTAAAACTTCTTTGATAATTTACTTTCTTCGTGAAGATTATCAAAGGTTTCCTGCATACCATAGTATTCTGCATGTCGTAGGAATGTGTTCAGTGGGGTTTCTCCTTTCTGGAGCATCATCTCCCCTTCTTACTCGAAAGCTAAACTTCACCTTGTAGTATTGAGTTGTCAAAGAACAAGACTTGGGGCTATCCCTCCACTAGTTATTATCCTAGTTTCTTCGGTACTGTGCCCCTACTCTCACAGGAGTTAAACATGTTACCATGTACCTTCCCGATAGTAGTCGTTTATGTTGGAAGTCTCCTGCTTTCCACGTTCCGATTTATCTAGCTATCCATGAATATCTTTAGGTGGTGACTATGAGCCTGTGAACCCTATAGCTTCTTTGTTAGCTATCCCGAATTTCATAACTTCGAATCTTACTTTTCGGTGTTTCACCTAGCAATTTACTAGCAGGACCTTTCGTATCCTGTAAACCTCTAGACCCGTACATTCGCCACTTCGTCAGACCTTATGTGTTATAAAGCATTTTCTCCCAATCAAAAGCTAGTAAATAAAGTCAAATTAAATAATCTTTTCCGGTTAAGTCAGATTGACTAATCTAACGTTTTTAGCGTCAGATTGCTTAATCTGATATTTTTATTTTCATGGGATATAATGCAATAAAAAAGACGAAGAGTTATACCCTCTTCGCCCTATGCATTCCCTCTCACGAAAGGAACACTAAACACAATGATAAATATAACCAAATTCAAATGGAATATACATCAGTATGTTAATTTAGGCAAAGAAATTTATATAGCTCCTGTTTTCGGTTGTAGGTCTTGCGGTTACATAGGAAGGCTCCACCGTCATGGCTACTATTCTAGAAATGTGATCACTTTACATTCCTCCCATAGAATCCACGTGCTAAGACTTAAGTGTCCTAGGCTTGGTTGCTTTAAAACATACTCCATGCTTCCTAGCTTCTTGATTCCTTATTACCAATACTCTTTTGACTTCATTTTCACATGTCTATACTTTCTATTTTTTCTTAACACAAGCTATTCTAAGTTTGTGAGTTTATTAAAGCAATTAGACCCCAATAGCATAGTAACTACCTCTCACTTCAATCACTTTAAAAGACGTTTTAAGAAGGAACTACCCTTCCTAAACTATTTCTTTGCTCAATTTCCTGATATGTATTACCAGATGGATCAAGTGAATTTGGTAAGTATCCTAAAGAAACTAACCTTCTTTAGGAGTAAATACTTAGACTTTAATCAAATATACTTTGAAAAAATGCCGAGGTATTTTTTTGCAAAAAATTAAGTGTTTTTATACAAGGGACAGGTCTGTCCTTTTTTGTTTTTTTGAGTAGTTCTCAGGTCTTGGCTAGACTTTTTGAGCATTGTTCCATCCCTTTTGGTGACTTTTCCCTCCGAAAAAAACTCATTTTTTCATCCCACACATCTTTGTACGGTTGAATTTTTACCACCTGCAAACAATAGTTACAAATTATATAGATGGAGGCTGTTAAAATGGAGGAAAACGAAAGACAAAAAGTTGCGTTATTCAGGTACTCTTTGATAGCTTGTAAATGGTAAAATAAAATGGATGAATTTCGGCAACTAAAAATGGCTAAAAAAATCACCACTTTCTTAAAAAAAGCTGATATATTAATCTTAGCTAAATTTTAAGGAGTGTGGAGATATTGGTGAGGTGGAAAATGTACAGCGATATTCATCATTTTAAAGATATTGGGTTAAATAAGACTCAAGTAGCTAATAGGCTTAATCTAAATTACAAAACAGTAAGAAAGTACTGGGACGTTACCCCAGATGAATTTTTGGAAATACAGAAAAGTAGAAAAGCAAGAAAGCTTGATAAGTATCATGATCCTATCTTGACCTGGTTAAAACAGTTTCCAGATATAAGCACTGCTCAAATACATGACTGGCTGCTAGAACATTACCAGGATAAAACAATTAAAGACCGTACTCTTAGAAACTACATTATGGATCTTAGAAAAAAACATAACATACCAAAACAGCGTACTGCTAGACAGTATCAAGCGGTAGTAGATCCCCCAATGGGTTATCAGTTGCAAGTTGATTTCGGAGAAACGAAACTACGTAGCACTAACGGTGGTAAAACTAAAGTTTATGGCATGGGAGCAGTACTATCAAATAGTAGATTTAAGTACAGTGAGTGGGTGGACAAGCCCTTTACCACATCAACACTGATAAGCATGCTGAACCACTGTTTTGAGTATATTGGAGGAGTTCCTAAGGAGTTAGTATTTGACCAAGATAAAATTGCAACGGTTAATGAAAACTATGGTGATATCATATACACATATGAATTTGAGAAGTATAAAAAGACAATGGGATTCAAAGTTCATTTATGTAAGGCTTATGATCCGGAGAGTAAAGGTTATGTTAAGACTTTCGTTATGTAAAGTCTTGAAAAAAGACCTTAAAGTAACGAAAGTCCTAAGCAAATATCTTTACATAATCATCAGCGGTTGAATGTTTTTAGCCACTGTTTTAAATCAGTATTGTTATCCCATTGTGCTTTTTCCGGTGGAACAATCTCCTTGCTAGCAGCTTCAATAGCTTCACGCTTTCTGCTTACTTCTGCTTTTGCGTAAACTTCCGTAGTTTTAACACTGACATGACCTAGTAAATCCCGTATGTAAATTAGGTCAACCCCAGAATCAACGAGTCCCATAGCCGTTGTATGTCTCATTTTGTGAGGACTAAAATCCGCTGGAATTATCTCCGAATTAATTTCTCTAGCACGTTTCGCATATTTACCGACAAGGTAATTTATACCCTGTCTAGTTAATTGGCTTTTCATATGGTTCTTAAACAACCATTCACTAAGTTTTTCTTGCCTATCATATCCTTCTTGTACTAAATATTGGTGGATGAAAGGAATGATATCCTTCATAAGTGGTACATAGCGGCTTTTATGCCCTTTACCGCGAAGTAAAAGCGTGTATGGTTCATAAAGGGATAAATCTTTTACCCGGATACTTATGAGTTCGCTGACACGCATGCCTGTAGTATAGAGAAGGGACAACATGACATAATCTCGCAACCCTCCAGAAGAAGCGACATCTATCTGAGACATCATTAATTTTACCCCATCTGTTTTCATGTAGGATATTTCTTTCTGCGGTGCTTTTTTTATCGGAATCCCTACGATTCGTTGATAATTATCTAGACACTCAGGAAATTCATACATTAGAAACCTTACAAAACTATTGATTGCTGCCTGCCTCTGGTTCCTTGTTGATATACTGTTTAGACGTTGTTTCTGAAGCCATTCCAGGAATAGAAGTACGTTCTTATACGAAAGGTCAGACATCTGTACTCTGTTTGCAGAAATATTAAGTTCTTCCTGCAAGCACGTCAAGAAAAGTATAAAAGTGTATCTGTAAGAATCAATTGTTAATGGTGTCATACCCTTAACATTTGGAAGGTAAACGGTAAAATATTTGTTAAGGTACATTGCAAAATCAGTGGATTTCATGTTTGTCCACCTCGCCGAACACCTTATTTACTTTGTCTTTAAAACGATCCTCAATATACGGATACAGACTCATTGTCAGTCGAACATATCTCTCAGTAGCATATATTGTTTTGTGGCCGAGATAACTGGATAGAATGGGGAGCGCTACGTACATATCTAGGCCAGAATCAACCATTTGCTTAAATGATTGCACAGAAAAAGTATGACGCCAGTCGTGCAGTCTTGGACCTCTTCCTCCACCAATATACGGAATTCTTGCTTTTTGAAGGAAAAGCCTATGACGTTCATAAAGAGCCTCACCATCTAATCGGCTTCCATTAGACTTGGTAAATATATAGTCTTTTTCATCTAAAAGGTAAAAACATTTTTGTGCATACTGACACATAAGACCGGCCATCTCTTCGTTTAACACGATATAACGCTCATTATTGTTCTTTGTTTCAAATAGCTTAATGATTCCATCCTCAAGGTCCACATCCTGTTTTCTGATACCAAGCGTTTCGTTAATTCTAGTTCCACAGCAGTAGAGTAATCGGAAAAGGATTGGTAGTTGAATGCTGTCCTTACGATTACGTGCAGATTCATATGTATCAACTGCATGAAAATATCTTGCTATCTCATCTTCCGCATAAATATATGGTTGGAAATCTGTTTGCTTGAAACATACATCTCTTGTCACAAAGATTTCATATCCTTTACGACAGAGATAGATCAGAAATTGCTTAATTCCATTGATTCGAGAATAATGGGTGGTACTAGCTTCGTTTTCTTTCCGTTGAATCCATTTCATTGCATGTTGACTATTGAATACTGGCTGAAGTATTTCATTTTCAGTACAAAATCGGTCAAACAGCCGTAAATGCTTGCAAAAACTTACTTCTTTATGACCCGTTGCTACCATATGGTCTAAATAATGATACATTTCCTCAGAAAAAATAGATTTAAACATTGGTCTACTCATGCTTACACCTCCCTGCCATGTAATGTTTTGAAGATATTATTGGCAAGGAAAGTGGGCATAATCGTAACTTTTCGATATCTACTTTCAGATATATCTTGGTTGTTTCAGTATTCTGGTGTCCAAGCACGGAACTGATTATGGGCATAGATACATTCTTTTTTAGCATGTTTGTAGCTAGGCTGTGGCGTAGAGAATGTGGACCGTGTTTCTTGTTTTTCCAGTTCTTTATGTTTGCCTTACGCATGTACTTCGTTACAATAGAATGTATCGTCGGTGTTGAAAGTGGCCGACCCCTTTTTGATGATTCTGTGGAAACGATGATTTCCTGTACATCTGTTGACGGCCTACCGTGCTTCAAATAGTCAATAATGGCATTACCAATTGAAGATAGTAGAGGATATTCTACTGCCATATCAGTTTTATGTTGGTTGAAACAAACGATATTTTTCTCCCAGTCTATTTGGTTAAACTGAAAGTTCACAATATCATTTGATCGCCATCCATATTCAGCGGCAAGGAGCAAAATCAAATAATCCCTTTTCCCAGTGGCAGAGGTTCGCTCAACTGAGGAAATGATTGTGCGAATTTCGTCTTCTTCGTAAGTTGTGGGGAGCTTACAGTTATGGTTGTAATTATCTTTTAAAATTAACAACGAACTGTCTGATTTGGAAATTCCATTTTCATATGCATATCTAAAATAAATGCGTAGCGCTGAACCGCAGTTGTGCCTAGATGCGAGTGAATATTTCATAGAACTAAAAAAATCCTCCATTGTTTCAACAGAAAGATTATTCAATTTAAGCGATTTTTTTTCTAGATAACAGAAGAAATCATATAAATACTGTTCCTTATTTTTGAGTGTACTCTCAGAAAGATTTTTTTCACTTCTAAGGTAGGATAGATACAATAACATTTCATTGCCTATATCTCCATAAAAAACTCTCTCAATTCGTGGCGTACGGAATTCAAAATCACCATCCTTTTGATAAGAAGAGAGCATACGGACTGCACGTAAACGTAGCTTTTTACCGTTCGCTAGACCCTTGACAGAAATATGGGTCCCTAAAGTCTCATCTAAGTATTGGAAACCAATAGACTCGGTAAAATCCTTAAACTTGTTTAAAGTCATCCATTTTGTAAGATTCCCCCACTCCGCTAGGATACTTCGCTGATATGAAGCATTATACTGCCGAATGTTCAACTCATCTTCACACAAAGTAATCAATGTCTTAAAATCTGTTATCATAAATCAAACCCTCCTTGTGATGTTTAATTTATAAATAACACTTCTAATCAATTATTATGTAAAGATGTATCAGCATCAATCATAGTATTTTAGAGTTTTAGTTTCATCAGCTTTACATAACGAAAGTCTTAACATAACCTTTATTATGTTAATCTTGACATAATAAAGGAAGAGTTGAATCCGTAGTTAAATACATGAAGTATAACTTCGCAGCAAACAGACTGTTCACAGATATTAGGACCTTTAATCAAGAGTGTTGGGATTGGCTTGAAAGGACTGCCAATGCTAAAGTCCATGGAACAACAAAAAAGGTACCAGCAGAAGTGTTTGCCCTTGAAAAACAACATCTTCAGCCGATACCACCTACAATTGTTACTAAAGATAGTTTAACAAGAACTGTAAGAAAAGACAATACAATTTTGTACTTAAGCAATAGATATACTGTTCCCATAGGAACTTATAAGCCAGGTGCTGAAGTAGGAATTAGTATTGACGGTGATAAACTAGTCATTACTGACAAGAAAGGAAATATAATTGCTAAACACAGTATTTCCACAGGAAAAGGAGAACTGATTAGAAACAGGAACCATTTAAGATGTTACGATTCTAAACTAGATGATATGTACGATAAGACCTTAGAAATGCTAGGTGGAAGTGAAATAGCCAAGTTACTCTTAGAGACCATAAAGAAAGAAAAAGGCAGGTATATCCGTGAACAATTTGGCCTAATTAAATCTATAGTGCAAAAGTATTCTAGTGAGACCCTAGATAAGGCATTAGAATTTTGCTATAAGAATAACCTCAACAGTGCCGTAGATATCAGAGATGCAGCAGAGCATTTTGATAGACAAGGAATAACAATGGTGGGTAAACCGCTACGTAAAAGCCTGCCTCCTCATTTAGCCGTTAAAACCGAAGTAAGAAAAATTGATACCTATACCTCTCTATATGGAGGTGAAGTAAAATGACAGTAACTTTAACAGAAGTAAAGAAGATGTTAAATGAGGTAAGGATGCCTTACAGTAGAGATAACATAGAAGAGTATTTGAAATTAGCTGTAAAAGAAGATATGACCTGTCTTGAGTTTGCTCATATGCTCTTGAGAAAAGAAACCTCTCACAAGAGCGAAATAGCCCTTCAAAAAAGGATCAAGCAAGCCAATTTTCCTTATGTAGCAACTATTGAAGACTTTGACTTTAGCTTTCAAACCTCTGTAACAAAAAGACAAATAACGCAGTTACTAGATATGAACTGGGTAGAGAAAGCCTTTAATTTATTATTTTTGGGCCCACCTAGCGTAGGTAAAACCCACCTTGCAGTATCATTAGGAATGAAAGCAGTAGAAATGGGGTATAAGGTTAGCTTTATTAGCATGGATCATTTAATCAAGCTTTTAAAGACTGAGGAGATATCAAATAAGAGCCAAAAAGCTCTGAAAAAGATAATGGCAAGTGATATGGTAGCGATAGATGAAGTTGGATATCTTCCTATCACAAGGCAAGAAGCTAATCAGTTCTTTCAACTGGTATCTGCTTTGTACCAGAATACCTCGATTATCATAACCTCAAATAAGGGGTTTGATGATTGGGTTGAAATCATGGGTGATCCTGTCATTACTACGGCCATTCTAGACCGGCTGGTTCATAACAGTGAGATCTTTAATATGACAGGTGATAGTTGGAGACTAAAGAATAGAAATACCATATTCAGTAATTAAACTGCCAAAAAAAGTTGCCGTTTTTTAGCCAAAAATACTTGCCAGTTACATAGCTCCCCTTGTCACTGAAACCTACAGTCAAAAAAATGCCACTGAGTACTTAGAGGAGGTTTGTGCTAGAAAGTATAGCCCTCCTGGTGGACTAAAGAATGAATTTGCTCCTGCTACACTTAAGGATTGGCTGCGGCTATACCGAAAGTTTGGCATTGATGGCCTTTACCCTAAATCTAGATCAGACAAAGGGACTTTAAGAAAGATGCCTGATAAGGTCAAAGAGTATATTGTATCTAGTAAGCTTGCTCATCCTAAAAAGACTGCTAAGACAATATACCAAGAAATGATTGTTACCGGATTAGCTTCATGTAACGATTTGTCTTTATCTACCGTGCAAAGATATATATCTAAAAACAAGCTAACTATCAAAAGCCTTGAACCTGTAGATAGAAAGGCCTTTGAATTTGAGTTTGCTAATGATTGTTGGCAATCGGATATCTCTGTTGGCCCCTACCTAAATTTAAATGGCAAGAAGCAAAAGACTCACTTATTTGCTATTTTGGATGACGCTTCTAGGTTGGTAGTACATTGTGAGGCTTTCTTTTCTGAAGGTTTCCCATCACTATTATCAACTTTTAAGACTGCAGTAGCCAAAAGAGGAGTTCCTAAAAAGTTATTTGTTGATAATGGCAAGGTGTATCACAGCAGTCAACTCCAGTTTATATGCGCTTCAATTGGTTCCATCGTATCCTTCGCAAGGCCATACAGTCCACAATCCAAGGGTTATGTTAAGACTTTCGTTATGTAAAGCTGATGAAACTAAAACTCTAAAATACTATGATTGATGCTGATACATCTTTACATAATAATTGATTAGAAGTGTTATTTATAAATTAAACATCACAAGGAGGGTTTGATTTATGATAACAGATTTTAAGACATTGATTACTTTGTGTGAAGATGAGTTGAACATTCGGCAGTATAATGCTTCATATCAGCGAAGTATCCTAGCGGAGTGGGGGAATCTTACAAAATGGATGACTTTAAACAAGTTTAAGGATTTTACCGAGTCTATTGGTTTCCAATACTTAGATGAGACTTTAGGGACCCATATTTCTGTCAAGGGTCTAGCGAACGGTAAAAAGCTACGTTTACGTGCAGTCCGTATGCTCTCTTCTTATCAAAAGGATGGTGATTTTGAATTCCGTACGCCACGAATTGAGAGAGTTTTTTATGGAGATATAGGCAATGAAATGTTATTGTATCTATCCTACCTTAGAAGTGAAAAAAATCTTTCTGAGAGTACACTCAAAAATAAGGAACAGTATTTATATGATTTCTTCTGTTATCTAGAAAAAAAATCGCTTAAATTGAATAATCTTTCTGTTGAAACAATGGAGGATTTTTTTAGTTCTATGAAATATTCACTCGCATCTAGGCACAACTGCGGTTCAGCGCTACGCATTTATTTTAGATATGCATATGAAAATGGAATTTCCAAATCAGACAGTTCGTTGTTAATTTTAAAAGATAATTACAACCATAACTGTAAGCTCCCCACAACTTACGAAGAAGACGAAATTCGCACAATCATTTCCTCAGTTGAGCGAACCTCTGCCACTGGGAAAAGGGATTATTTGATTTTGCTCCTTGCCGCTGAATATGGATGGCGATCAAATGATATTGTGAACTTTCAGTTTAACCAAATAGACTGGGAGAAAAATATCGTTTGTTTCAACCAACATAAAACTGATATGGCAGTAGAATATCCTCTACTATCTTCAATTGGTAATGCCATTATTGACTATTTGAAGCACGGTAGGCCGTCAACAGATGTACAGGAAATCATCGTTTCCACAGAATCATCAAAAAGGGGTCGGCCACTTTCAACACCGACGATACATTCTATTGTAACGAAGTACATGCGTAAGGCAAACATAAAGAACTGGAAAAACAAGAAACACGGTCCACATTCTCTACGCCACAGCCTAGCTACAAACATGCTAAAAAAGAATGTATCTATGCCCATAATCAGTTCCGTGCTTGGACACCAGAATACTGAAACAACCAAGATATATCTGAAAGTAGATATCGAAAAGTTACGATTATGCCCACTTTCCTTGCCAATAATATCTTCAAAACATTACATGGCAGGGAGGTGTAAGCATGAGTAGACCAATGTTTAAATCTATTTTTTCTGAGGAAATGTATCATTATTTAGACCATATGGTAGCAACGGGTCATAAAGAAGTAAGTTTTTGCAAGCATTTACGGCTGTTTGACCGATTTTGTACTGAAAATGAAATACTTCAGCCAGTATTCAATAGTCAACATGCAATGAAATGGATTCAACGGAAAGAAAACGAAGCTAGTACCACCCATTATTCTCGAATCAATGGAATTAAGCAATTTCTGATCTATCTCTGTCGTAAAGGATATGAAATCTTTGTGACAAGAGATGTATGTTTCAAGCAAACAGATTTCCAACCATATATTTATGCGGAAGATGAGATAGCAAGATATTTTCATGCAGTTGATACATATGAATCTGCACGTAATCGTAAGGACAGCATTCAACTACCAATCCTTTTCCGATTACTCTACTGCTGTGGAACTAGAATTAACGAAACGCTTGGTATCAGAAAACAGGATGTGGACCTTGAGGATGGAATCATTAAGCTATTTGAAACAAAGAACAATAATGAGCGTTATATCGTGTTAAACGAAGAGATGGCCGGTCTTATGTGTCAGTATGCACAAAAATGTTTTTACCTTTTAGATGAAAAAGACTATATATTTACCAAGTCTAATGGAAGCCGATTAGATGGTGAGGCTCTTTATGAACGTCATAGGCTTTTCCTTCAAAAAGCAAGAATTCCGTATATTGGTGGAGGAAGAGGTCCAAGACTGCACGACTGGCGTCATACTTTTTCTGTGCAATCATTTAAGCAAATGGTTGATTCTGGCCTAGATATGTACGTAGCGCTCCCCATTCTATCCAGTTATCTCGGCCACAAAACAATATATGCTACTGAGAGATATGTTCGACTGACAATGAGTCTGTATCCGTATATTGAGGATCGTTTTAAAGACAAAGTAAATAAGGTGTTCGGCGAGGTGGACAAACATGAAATCCACTGATTTTGCAATGTACCTTAACAAATATTTTACCGTTTACCTTCCAAATGTTAAGGGTATGACACCATTAACAATTGATTCTTACAGATACACTTTTATACTTTTCTTGACGTGCTTGCAGGAAGAACTTAATATTTCTGCAAACAGAGTACAGATGTCTGACCTTTCGTATAAGAACGTACTTCTATTCCTGGAATGGCTTCAGAAACAACGTCTAAACAGTATATCAACAAGGAACCAGAGGCAGGCAGCAATCAATAGTTTTGTAAGGTTTCTAATGTATGAATTTCCTGAGTGTCTAGATAATTATCAACGAATCGTAGGGATTCCGATAAAAAAAGCACCGCAGAAAGAAATATCCTACATGAAAACAGATGGGGTAAAATTAATGATGTCTCAGATAGATGTCGCTTCTTCTGGAGGGTTGCGAGATTATGTCATGTTGTCCCTTCTCTATACTACAGGCATGCGTGTCAGCGAACTCATAAGTATCCGGGTAAAAGATTTATCCCTTTATGAACCATACACGCTTTTACTTCGCGGTAAAGGGCATAAAAGCCGCTATGTACCACTTATGAAGGATATCATTCCTTTCATCCACCAATATTTAGTACAAGAAGGATATGATAGGCAAGAAAAACTTAGTGAATGGTTGTTTAAGAACCATATGAAAAGCCAATTAACTAGACAGGGTATAAATTACCTTGTCGGTAAATATGCGAAACGTGCTAGAGAAATTAATTCGGAGATAATTCCAGCGGATTTTAGTCCTCACAAAATGAGACATACAACGGCTATGGGACTCGTTGATTCTGGGGTTGACCTAATTTACATACGGGATTTACTAGGTCATGTCAGTGTTAAAACTACGGAAGTTTACGCAAAAGCAGAAGTAAGCAGAAAGCGTGAAGCTATTGAAGCTGCTAGCAAGGAGATTGTTCCACCGGAAAAAGCACAATGGGATAACAATACTGATTTAAAACAGTGGCTAAAAACATTCAACCGCTGATGATTATGTAAAGATATTTGCTTAGGACTTTCGTTACTTTAAGGTCTTTTTTCAAGACTTTACATAACGAAAGTCTTAACATAACCTTTATTATGTCAAGATTAACATAATAAAGGCAAGATAGAACGGTGGTTTAAAACCCTTCATGAGCAATGGACAAATGCTATTGACTGGAACTCGTTTAAATCTATTGAAGACCTTAACGAATCTTTGAATAGCTTTGTTGAGAACAATTACAACAAAAAGGTGCATAGTTCAATCAAAATGGCGCCAATTGATAGGTTTAAAGAGGATATGCAGCGCCTTAAACTTATTCCTTCTAAACAGGAAATAGATAATATCTTTATGTATCGAGCCACTAGAAAGGTTAAGAATGATGCAACTTTATCCATAGATAATATCTTGTTTGAGGTTCCAATGAAGTATATTGGAGATAAAGTTAATGTTAGGTTTCTTCCTACTGCTTTAGATAAAGCTTTTATTTTCTCAGAAGAGGGTAAATTGCTTGATTGTATCTATCCTGTAGATAAGGTCGTAAACTCAAAAATCATCCGAGATCATAACTTAAAGCCCATAGATTTTTCAGCATTCACACCACAAATTAAGGAGGATATTTCATGTACCAAGCTTATTATGGACTAACAGCTGACCCTTTCCCTAAAGAAATGGAAGTTAAGAATAGTTTTAAGTCTAAAGACTTTGAGCAGGCTTTTAGTAGATTAGAGTACCTTAAAAGTACTAAAGGATTTGGCCTAATCACTGGTGAGCCTGGAGTTGGTAAGTCATTTTTACTTAGAAGTTTTACAGGTAGTTTAAATCCTAATTTATACAAGGTAGTCTATATACCAATTTCAACTCTTACAGTATCTGATTTTTACAGAGCACTATGTGATGGACTAGGAGTAAACCCATCCTTTAAGAAGGTACAGCTATTTAAGCAAATTCAAGAGGCTATCTATACATACCATAGTAAAAATGTTACTCCTGTGATAATTTTGGATGAGGCACAATTTCTAAAAAACTCTGTTCTTGATGATCTACGAATTATATTTAACTTTGAAATGGATTCAAAGGATTATTCAATAGTTATATTAGCTGGTCAGACTCCTTTTATTACCCAAATTAACCGACAAACTCATGAGGCCTTAAAGCAACGTATTATGGTCAATTATTATTTGAAAGGCTTATCAAGGGATGAAACAAAGGAGTACATCGTTTCGAGATTAAAGTTTGCTGGTAGATCTGACCCTATTTTCACCGAAAATGCATTTGAACTTATTTACAGTAGTACCAGTGGATGCTTACGGGTGATTAACTCATTAGCACGGTTAAGTTTGAACACGGGTGCTAGCAAAGGTCTTGCTTCAATAGATAATGAAGTTATCTTAGAAGCACAAGGTGAGATAAATATTACTGCATAAAATCTTGGTATGTCTTCTCCTTCAGGGAGGATAGAGCAATGTGGGGACACAACTCGAGCGCCTTGGAGGAGTTAAACCCTAAACTCTCCCTACCTTGGGGAGAAGGCATATCATTAAATATTAGGGGTAACTTAAAAGCGTTAAATCCTGGGGGTTAGGGGGCTAGCCCCCTTTTCCTTTTGCCTTTAAAGATATTGTATTGTGATTTTGTTATGGTTAGTTATCTTATGGAATGGCCTAATTTGACTTTTTAGGCACTTTTACTAGACAAATTAGGCTGGGAAAGAGTGAATTTCCGAGGTGGAATTAACTTGCCGTGTAACACTTATGGTCATTCTCACCATAGACTTCTTTTCAACCTCCCGGCCTATCTCTTACCATATTCCATAGTGGAACTTAGGTATGATTCAGCCGACTTCACCTGGCTTCACACACAATTGAGCTACTACTCTTTTGTGCATACAGGAGTATCAGAGGAGTAGTTTCAACACGACATGACGGTATCATTCCTACTCTCGATAAATCAGTTGTAATTTACAATTTGTAAATCCCTCCATTTCGTGCTTATGCACTTATAGGAGAACGTGTCGCACCGAAGTGGTCTTCGATTGCTCTCTTGCTTTTTCCTGTTATTATAAGAATCTCTTCAATTCCACTATCAATTGCTTCCTGTATGATATATTGAATTGTAGGCGTATCGACCAAAGGCAACATTTCTTTTGGCATAGCCTTTGTAGCTGGTAAGAATCTCGTTCCAAGGCCAGCTGCTGGTATGACTGCTTTGCGTACTTTCATTTTAAAGTTGTCCCCCTTCTTTAAGTATTGGGCTGTATTTATAGTAGCCCTTCTATGTTTAAATAGCCCTAAACGGTGTTAGGGCTTTAAATATTTTATCTATTGTTCTGTTCAAATCTCCAAGCATCTCTAACCATACCTTCTATAGTAAGTTCTGCCTTCCACTCAAGTTCTCTCTCTGCTTTACTTGCATCAGCATAGCATATAGCAATATCCCCAGAACGTCTACCTACTATCTCATATGGAACGTCAATCTCGTTTACCTTCATAAAAGCATTAACAAGTTCCAGTACAGAAGTTCCTCTGCCTGTGCCCAAGTTAAATATATTTATACCTTTATCTAAGTTTTCAATGGCCTTTACATGTCCCTTTGCTAAATCAACTACATGGATATAGTCACGAACTCCAGTGCCATCTATTGTATCATAGTCATTTCCAAAAACGCTTAACTTCTCCAATTGTCCTTTTGCTACCTTGGTCACGAAAGGCATAAGATTATTAGGAATACCACTAGGATCTTCCCCTATCAATCCACTCTCATGGGCACCTACTGGGTTGAAATAACGAAGTAAAGAAACAGAAAAGTTATTGTTAGCCTTCGCCGTATCTGTTAAGATCCGCTCGCTCATAGCCTTCGTTTCACCATATGGATTGGTAGTCTTCTTAAGCTCCATTTCTTCCTTAAGTGGAGAAGGCTGATCACCATATACGGTTGCAGATGAACTGAATACAAACTTTCCAACTCCATACTTTACACACATTTTGCTAAGCACCATTGTAGAAACCAAGTTATTGTAGTAATACTCTAGTGGCTTGGAAACAGACTCACCTACGGCCTTAAGACCAGCGAAGTGAATCACACCATCAATTTCATGATTATTGAAGATTTCCTCTAACTTTACTTCATCCGTCACATCAATTTGATAGAAAATCGGTTTAATGTCTGTTATTGTAGATAGCTTGTCCAACACCTCTATTTTTGAGTTACAAAGGTTATCCGCTATGAGTACAGTATGGTTATTTTTAATTAGTTCTATTGTTGTATGGCTGCCGATAAAGCCTAGGCCTCCGGTTACTAATATGTTCATTTGTTGTGGTCACCTCCTATTTTAAGCAACACCTCTGCCAAGTTTTTTCTTAAGTGACGCTACTAAAACATCCACTTCTTCTATTTTCATAAAATATATAACTACAAAATATGAAATTGCACCGATAAAAATCGCCATTAATAGCGATGCATTTTGTGTCGAAATATTTGTCAGGTAATTGAAGCTAATTTTAGAGGCTAATCCCATAACCATTGAAGAAAATAAAACTTTTAGAAATGAAATGCTAATTTGCTTCATGCCAAATGGCCCTATCTTTCTTCTCAAGCTTATGAATAAAAGTAGGGCTGTAATTGTAGCGGATATACTTGTTGCTAAGGCAAGACCTCCAATACCTAGATATCTTGATAATATAATATTTAAAAAAATATTTATAACCATTCCAATAGAGGCATTAATCACAGGTGTCTTAGTATCTTGCATAGAATAAAATGGCCGCGAAAGTATTTGTCTTAAACCTATTCCGGTCATGCCTAAAGCATAAAAAAACAAAGCATTAGATGTCATTTCTATAGCTTGTGTGTCAAAAGCTCCTCTCCCAAACAAGGTTTCTATAATGGGAGTAGAAAATATCATTGCTCCTAAAGTGCATGGCATTATTAACATAGATGTTCCAACAATAGCTTCTGATAATGTTTTCTTTAGATCTTTATATTTGTTTTCTACTGCCATTTTTGAGATCAGTGGATACATAGCTGTAGATATTGAAACAACAATAATACCTTGAACAAATCCATTTAATCTCTGTGCATAATTTAATGCCGATATACCACCAGTAGCAAGCTGCGAAGCTATTGTTCTATCAACTATTACATTTATATCGTTTACCGCAACCCCTAAAATAACTGGAAGAGCTAAATACATCATATTCTTTATTTGAGGGTTTTTAATATCTATTATTTTTTTATATCTGAAACTTTTCTTATATATCGAAGGTATCAAAAAAACAAACTGAGCTAAAACAGATAAAACAACGCCTACCGCTAATAAAATCACACTTGTATAGTAACTTAATATTATTGACAAAACTATAATGATATTCATAGGGAAGCCAATTAAAGCAGGAGTCACATAATTTCCTTTTATTTGAAGAAATGAATTAAAAACATATACTAAAGAAGTGAAATAGATTCCTAATAGACTAACCCTTGTAAATCTTATTGCCAAGGCTAATGTCTCACCTTCAAAACCCGAAGCAAAAATAAAAACTATTTGTTTTGTGAATATCAGTCCCAAAAAAACAATAATTGTACTTACTATCATCAACAGGTTAACTAAATTATTTGTATAGTTATTCGCTTCACCTTCACCGCTATGTTTTTCTATTTTAGTGTACATAGGTATAAAAGCCGTGGAAATAGCGCTACCTATAAATGCAAATACAACAGTCGGAATTGTCATAGATATAATATAAGCATCACTAATATTTGAGGCCCCATAAAAATATGCTAAAATTATCTCTCTTCCAAACCCAATAACTTTAGATATAATTGATATTAAAATTAATAGAATTGCTGTTTTTTTCATTCGCTTGCATTCTCCTTTATTTTAAAGAAGAAATTTTATTTTTCTCCCCCTTATAATTTATTTAACTCCACTTGAATTATCATCATTTTTCATTATCTTATCCAAAACACTTCTCAACTTTGTTGAAGATGTTCCTTGAGTATAAGGAAAATAAACAATGTCTACTCCTACTTCGCCAAATTGTCGCTCAAATTCATTCCATTTGTCCGTACCCTTCCAGTCACTTCCTACAAACATTACATCAAACTTATACTTATCCCACGCCACCATTTTATCCATACTTTCTTGGGATACGACTTGATCAACAAATTTAATACTTTCTACTATCGCCATCCGTTCTTCATGAGGTATAATAGCTTTTTTATTTTTATATGATACTAATTCATCTGTCGTAACTCCAACAATTAAATACTCACATTGCTCCTTTGCTTTTTTCAATATATTAAGATGTCCAATATGAAACATATCATATACTCCTGTTGTATAGCCTACTTTGTATTTTTTCAAAATTATTCCTCCCTATATAATCTTATTTTTTCTTTCATTTACTCTTGTTTTCTTAGCTTTTTAATTTATTTATTTAACTTTAAAGAAACAGCATCAGATAAAAGGACGGTAATTGGAGCTTAGGCCTGTTTTTTGGGTACAGCAAACAAAACGTCATTAAATTACATTTTATTTCAGCGGTGTATACCCACTTCCTCCATGGTAGCAAACCTCCCATGTCTAACAGGGTCATGCCCTCAATTCCTTCGTTCCGCTTATCCATGTATGGGTGTCTGTATGCTCCTTTACCGAGTCATGCTCTGATGGAAAAATAATTGACTACCTGCTGTTTCTTTATAGTTGTAAGGAAATTGCTCAAATTAGGCGTTATTTCTAACGGACGCTGTCCTAATTCATATGTGGTTGAGCATAGCTAAGCTGCTAGTTGAATGTTAGGTCTTCTGATGTCTGTGATAAGTCGTTGTGCACTATACTCTTCATTCTTTGTTAATATGGCAAATAAGACCCTTATCAGTTTACAGCATATTGCTACTATCGACTGCTTTTTTTTCAGTGGGTTGTGCTTTCTGGTTGTGTAATAGTGATGAATTGAGCTAAATTCTTTGTTTTTTCCTACTAGTGGCATGGCGGCCTGAAACAGTATGGCTCTTAAACGTTTCCTGCCACGCTTGCTAATAGTTGTTTGTCCTTTATGTTTACCTGAGCTGCTTTCTTTAAGTGCAAGGCCAGCCAGTTTCTGAATCTGCTTAGGTGAGTCAAAGCGCCTTATATCACCCACTTCCCCTAGGAAGCTAGAAATCGTGACTAGTCCTATCCCTTTAATCTCAAGTATTTTATCAACACCTGGTATTTCTGCACACAACCTCTCTATCATCTCTAAGATAATCTCATATTGCTTAACTTTATTATGATAGTCTTCAAGTAACATCCTTAGCTCAAGCTTGGCTGCTTCAAGACCTTGTGTGACCCCTACACTACTTTTAGCTGCATTATACAAGCTCGTGGCTCTCTTTATCCCAACAGCTCTTAGTTTGCGTTGACGCCATAACTGGTTAATCCCTTCTGCTCCAAGTTCTACTAGATCTTTTGGCAAAGGACTATTTTCTAGTACTATTAGGCTTGCTGCGCCATCAAAAGCTCCAAACACCTTCTTATATTCTGGAAAATAACACTTTATCCAGCGTTCCATCCTATTTTTAATCATGCTTAATTCTTTTGTAATTCTAATTCTATTAACTGTTGCAATTCGTAGTTCCGCATAAACCCCTTCTGGCATATATGGCTCATTAAACCTTCCTTCTATGACTAGCTTAGCTATTGTTTTAGGATCCTTAGCATCTGTCTTTGATGGATGGTTATCATCAAGCTCTTTACTTCTTTTTACATGAAATGGGTTTACTAAAACCAGTTTAATTTTGTTCTTCTTCAGACTTTCACCTAGGCTAAACCAGTAATGGCCAGTGGGTTCAGCACCAACTAAAATGTCTGTCTTGCTAGCTCTGTTTTTAATTTTTTCTAACCAAGCATAGAACCTGTAAAATCCCTCTTCACTGTTGTGAAATTTAAATACCTTATCTAGTTCTATGCCCCTCCAGTCAAAGGCTCTAGCATAGTGTATTTCACTTGCTATATCGACACCTATGACAATTGTTTCTTCTTTTACTTGATTAATTTTGTTATTTTGGTTAAAATTCATTAGTAGGACCTCCAATAAAATGATTTTATTTCACTGGCCAGTGTTTAATTTCATTTTACTGCGAGGTTTCTTTTTATGCAAAGCTTAAATTTAGTTAATTACAGGAATGCTCCTTTGATATGTTAACCTTTATCATCTTACAAAACTAAATTATCTTTGATATTTCTTATAATATCTTTTGACAAACTTATATCTACTTCGTCCCCTGCTAAACTTGGTATTCCTGGCCAACCTGAATCAACCCATGATTTATTATTAAATTTGACTTCATCTTTATACCTAGGAATAACATGATAATGTACTTGTTTGTCTATCATCATTAGCATTAGGTAATTTATTTTGTCATAGTCAAAAGCATTTTGTAATGTCTGTTCAATTACCTTAATAACATTATAAAGATCTGAAAATTCTTCTTGCTTCAACTCACTAAAATTCCAACACTCTCTTTTTAATGATAATACACCTGCCCCGAGAGTACTCTGAACTGGTCGTAGTGACCAAAGCCAATACTCAGTTTCATAAATTGATAATTCATCCGTTTTGAACTTATGTGTAAAATCCGAAATTACACTACTCATATCCTCACCCCTAAGTATTCTTTAAAATTTTTATGTGATAGTTTTTATTTTTTCAACTAATTGCATTGAGGCAGTTCCATCCTCATACAAATTAATTTCTTTTGAAAATTTATCAAGTTTTCTTTTATAAGTCTCTTCATTAAATAACCTTATATTATATAGCAACTCTTCATCGGTCTTAGAAAAATCAAAAGGTAATTGATCAAAGCTAAAGTACATTTCTCTTTCATTATTTAAATACTCCTCAATATCTTTACCGTGTAAAAAGCATGGTTTACCTGCTATAGCCATGTCGAACATTGAAGATGAGTAATCTGTAATAAGAATATCAATCGCACATAGGAGTTCCTGCATATCATCATAATTCGTTGCATTCAAAACTTTGTCACTATATTCCATGGATTCTGACAAAGAAGATACATTTGGATGTAATCTTACCAGAAAAAACCAATCCTCTCCATGTTTTTCTTCTAGTATTTTAAGTATTTTTTTATATTCTAAAGTATAAGTTTCTGGAGAGTTGTTTCTTCTGAAAGTAGGTGCAAATAGTATTATTTTCGACTTAGAAGCTAGGCCAAAATAATTCATAACCTTTTCTTTTATATCCTTACCATCCTGAAAAAACAAATCACATCTAGGCGTTCCTGTTTTAAGAATTTCACCGTCATACCAAAAAGAATTCCTATATATATTCCAACTGAAGTCGCAGCCAGAAGTTATTAAATCTGTATTTTTGGAGTCCTTTATTGCAGATTTAACATACTCAGAACTTAACGCTAACCCTGCATCTTTCTCAATTTTTTTCAATCTTAATGGGCTATGCCATGTCTGAATATAATATTGTCCTTTTCTTTTAATTGGATAAAATTCTTTTCTACTATTATCAATCCATACTTTAGCTGTTGCCATTTCATACAACGCTTTAATAGATTTATACTTTACAACTCTTATTTCATTCGGAACTTCCGTTTTTCCTATCAAATCACTTTTTAACATCCAGACTAAATCGTAATCTAAGCCTTGCTTTAATATTTCTTCGCATATATATTTCGCATTATCTCCATATCCTTTGCCATAATAGTTTGATATTATAATTTTTTTATTTTCGATAGGTTTAACTAAAAAACACAATGAGCAAATAAGATAAACTTTCTTTAATATAATCCTGGCTATTTTATATGTTTTCCTAGCCATTGTATTAATTACAGGATATTTAATTAGCTGATGTTTTATTTGATTTTTTCTTAATTCATTCATTGAAAATTCCTCCTTCCGAACCTTTAGAAAGGTTTTCTTGTCGATTCCGGTATGTTTCTATGGAATATCTGTATAATAAAAGAACTACAAAATAAAATGCTTCGTTATATAAAATTGATAAGGAATTCATCTGTATAAACATTGCTATAAATGTTATAAAAATAAACTTTGTTTCTTGATTATTTTTCATAATTAAAAATGACTGCTTTATAATCAAAAACCAGAAAATAAAATAAATTGTAATTCCAACTACTCCTGTTTCAACCAAGACTTCTAATAATGAATTATGAACATATACAGCTCTTGAGAAATTTTCTAAGTTGTACTCCCTTATAGAGTTAATTCCTATTCCAAAAATAGGGTTTTCAAGAAAAGTATTAATCGCATTTGACCATATTGTTAATCTTCCACTTCCTCCGTCAACAGAAAAACTACTAAATCTACTAATTATATAGTTGTATGGGTTAATTGTCAGTTTATTCCCTGCAAATATTAAAGTAAATAATGCAAAAATACTAGTAATTAGAACTTTTAATTTTTTCTTAAGTCCTTTAGCTAATATAAAGATTAAAAGCAAACCAAACCCAAGTGCTAAATATGCTCCTCTAGAAAAAGTCAATATTATAGCTGTACTAGTAAGAATAAATCCAATTTTATTCAATTTATTATTTAAATGTGTAATTGTAAAGAAAAAATATAACGTAACATAAAATACAAATATATTTGGATCATGAGAGGCAACACCTGTCAATCTAGGCGTAGATCTATCTATCATTAATCCATAATAGTTGATGTTATTACCCCAGAAGTTCATTCCAGACGCTAAAACTCCCATAAAATAATAAAGTAATGAAGCAACTATTCCTACAAATCCCGATTTGCTGATAATTGTTTCCATTGAGATGATATCAATTTTTCTAATCATAGATCGACCAGTAAAGTAAAAAATTATTATTAACAAATACAAAATAATAAACCTTATGCTCATACCTGGATACCTAAGATTCAGTGCAGTCATTGAATGTACGAAAATAAATACTAACATAAAAATTTCGAAAGTAAACAATCTACTAAAACTAATATGTTTCAAAGTTATTACAATAATAGCTAAAGTTATAATCATAAATGGTTTTAAAGAAAATCCGATATTTATATTGAATCTTCCAAAGTACAAAGAAAGCATAAGTAAAAAAAATAAACCTTGGTATAATTTACTGCTTTTTTTAATAACGTTCATTTAAGTCACCTATATTTCTAATATTATTAAGATATTCTTTTCGTCCAATCATCATCAATTTAAGAGCTCTAAATCTACTAATATCATTCTTAAATAACTTATGTTTTCTCAAGACATATTGAATAATATACACATTCGCTAGCATTCTTGACATTGCTGTAAACTGAGCACCTTTACTAATAAAATAGTCTTTATTATATCCATTGAACCAAGAAGATTCTCCAATGTGCAAGTCTGCAATTTTAACTGGAACATATAGTATATTTAGTCCTTTTTGAAGGCATTGAGTTAAAAATATATTTTCTTCTCCCATCTGAAATCTTGCGCCAGCTCCAAAATTTTCATCAAACTTTATTTTATTACCTATAATACTATCTCTTTTAAATGCTATTTCTACAGATGCAACTTTCATTGATGTCAAGTAGTTTAGTTCTCTGACTTCAACATGGTAATCTTTAAACTTCTCTTCTATACCTTCTACTTGAAATGTAATAATGTCTGCATTCGGATACTTATCGAATTGAGCTTTTACTTTTTCTACATAATCGTCAACATAAATTAAATCATCGTCAGATATCATGCAAATATCTGCTTCAGAACTTTTAATTGCAAGATTACGACTTTTACTTAATCCGCGTTCAGATTTATTTATCCATCTAATCCTGTGTTGACTATGAAGAAACTCAATCTGACTATTATCATTACATTGATTTATAACGACTGCATTAGATTGTATGTTCATTTTATTAATCAAACTATAATCTCTTTGATTCATAGTTGAAACTAAAACCTCTAAATTCATTGATTCACCTTCTATCCAAATAAATTTCACTTGCATGCTACATTTTCTCTTGTATTCCTTTTCAGCTAAATATCCTCTTATACTTTCCTACAGAAGCAAGCACATGCCTCATCATAAAATAAACCGATCCAATAGGGTTAATCCCTACAAATCTAAATACCTTATATGTCATCTTAACTGTCTTCATCTTATTTCCAGATTTTGAGTTTCTAGAAATTCTGTAAATAAGTAACGGTTCATTTACTCCATAGGCAGTAACTCCCAATTTCAAAATTCTTAACCATACAGCATAATCCTCATGCATCTCATCTTTTTCCATTTTTATATTTTCAAAATACTTCTTCTTTACAAGAACTGAAGAACATGATATTACATTCTGATTTCTAAGCTTTTTATATGTTACCTTTTCAGGAACCTCAAATAGTCCCTTAAAGGGGTCTCCTTCTTCATTTATATATGATGATCCAGTGAATAAGAATTCTGCTGATTTCTTCTCTACTACTTCAAATTGCTTCTCTAATTTCGATGGCTCCCACATATCATCACTATCTAAAAAAGCTATCCAATCACCAGATGCAAGTTCTATACCTCTATTTCTTGTTGCGGAAACACCCATGTTCTTTCCATTAGGAAGCGCTTTTATTCTAAAATCTTTTTGACTAAATTCTTCAATAATCTGCGCAGTATTATCTTTAGAGCCATCATCAAGAACTAATAACTCCCAGTTTTTATATGTTTGAGCAAGAACCGAGTTTATTGCTTCAACAACATACTTTTCACAATTATAAGCTGGCATAACTATACTAACTAAAGCTTCATTTTTACTCATTCTCTTGCCCCCTCTGTTTTTATAATAGATTCTTTAAACCCACAAACTCTATAATTACTCTTATATTCAGACATACTCATGTCATACACCAAGTCACCAAATACCTTATTCACCGTACTTATATTCAGTAGCCTTAATAAAGGATTAAATAACTTAGTCATCACTATTCTCTTGCCATGAGCCTCAGCAATCAACCTAACCATCTCGCTTGTGTTTACATATTCAGAATTCTGTGGAAAGAAAAGCCCTCCACTTTTGTTATCAATGAGCTGCTTTACGAACTCTGATAAGTTATCTATGTAGATCATGCTGCGCTTGTTTTCTACCTTTGGAAAAACCGGAGTCTTGAGAGCTAATCCAGCTAGCCTTGGATAGTTCCCTCGACATCCCTTGCCATAGACCATAGGCGGCCTTAAAGTCGCTACAATAAACGAATCATCTTGTAGTTTATTGATAAGCTCTTCTGCTTCAATCTTTGATTTACCATATGCGCTATCTGACTTGAGTGGTGTATTCTTATTAATTACTCCATTCTCAATCCCATACACACTCATTGAACTCAGAAAAATAAACTGCCCTACTCCATCTTGTTTTGCCTTTTGAGCAGTTTCATAAGCCAAATCCCTGTTTACTTTATAGTAAAGATCTTGATTATCAGTTGTTTCTTTAATATGAGCAATCCCAGCCACATGAAACACAACATCATAAACTGAGAAATCTTTCTCTTTCCATGACCCATCTTTCATATCAATCGTATCTACTTTATATTTATCAGGTTCTCTCATGAGCCATTTCTCTAAAGATGTACCTATGTAACTGTTTTTTCCAGTAATTAATACTCTTTTCATCTTGTCACCCCAATAAGCAGATCTACTCCTTAATAAAGGACTTATCTACTCTCTACTTTATCTTTTGTCATCTTAGCAATAACCCCAGTTCCACCTTCGATAACACCCTTGCTTTTAAGAACCGCTGTAAAAGTTCCGATGAAACAAATCAAGTCAAACCAAAGGCTTCTCTTTTGTACGTAATCTCCATCCAACTTTGCCTTAATCTCTATAGGCAACTCATCTCTACCATTAATCTGCGCCCATCCAGTAAGACCAACAGGCACATCATTTGCACCATACTTATCTCTTTCTTCAATCAGATCATACTGATTCCAAAGGGCAGGCCGAGGACCTATTATACTCATCTCGCCTTTGAAGATATTGATGATTTGAGGTAATTCATCAAGGCTTGTCTTTCTTAAGAACTTACCTACCTTAGTAATCCACTGATCCGGATTATCTAAAAGATGAGTAGGCATATCTGATGGAGTATCAATTCTCATTGTTCTAAACTTCAATATATGGAAATGACTCTTATGGATCCCTACACGCTTCTGTTTGAAAAGCACTGGACCTTTTGAGTCAAGTTTGATTGCAATTATAAGTAATAAAAAAACAGGAGCTAAAATGATTAGTCCTAAACCCGAAAGTATGATATCTATTAATCTTTTAATCTTTAAGTAAACCATGATATTTCCCCCTGCTTCGGTTATGTATGTTTCAAGTGCATCAGAGCACTTTTTTTCCAATTTTTGTATAATTTCTATTGAAAATCTAGATATTGTATATGAAATGTATTTTTAGTTCCGTTTTATGCTATATATTGTGTTTATCCTTTCATGATACTCACGTCGGTATAAACATCCAATTACAACCAAGGCACTTCATCTGATGGCCCCTCTTCTCCATCTTGCTTACTATCAGGTTGATGTAAGCTACACTTAGCCTGGCCCTCTTCATAAGTAATTGCTCACCCTGCTGGGCATACCTGATTAAAGTTCTCAATAAGAAATTGTTCGAAATCACTTTGGTTGTCCATATCATTCTCTAGTAGAAAAGCGTTGTACATCTTTTCTACTGTTTTTCTATTAGCAGTACAAAACCTTTCTTCTGCAAGCCTTTTATAACCAGTTAATCTTGGTATAGCTATTGCTACAATGATAGCAAGTATTGCTATCACAATAAGTAACTCTACCAAAGTAAAACCTTCAGAGTTTTTATCCATTGTTTTCACCCTCCCGAGCTAGTAACTTAAAAAAAGTTTGTTAGGAGCTAAGTTGGTTAGTTGGTTAGGAAAACATAGAGGAACGATTGTGTAACGTTACAGGCACAATAGAGGAACGAGTAGAACTGCTGTTTAAGTGAAAAGATGCTTACTGGCTCAAGAAGTTAAGCCCTATGAAAGCACCATAGGATATCGTCAGAACAATTATCCCAGCAATTAAGTTACCTATAAAGATCGCAGGAATAGCTCTTTTTATTCTTAAGTCTAGCAGAGCTGCTGCTAAACTTCCTGACCATACACCTGTGCCAGGAAGTGGTATTGCCACTATTATGATCAAACCCCAAAAACCATATTTTTGGATCTTAGCTTTATTTTTTATAGTGGTATTAGTCAACTTATGAATAGCCTTTCTTAGGATGTTCCTTGCGTGCATAAAATTAAGTATAGGTCTAATCATCAAAAGAATAAAGGGTACTGGGATTACCCCTCCAAATATACCTAGTAGAGTAGCATGTATTGGATGCATACCCTGGGATACTCCAAATGGTATTGCGCCTCGTAGCTCTATGATTGGTAGTGCAGAAATAAATAGTACTTTAAATTCTAATGTTATAAATTCGATTAACCAAGTCATTGCTAATCCCCTATCTTCATCATCTTTTCATTCATTCAACAAAACAGGAACACCGACTTAACAGCATTCCTGATAATTGCTGCGTATTTTTATCCAATTACTGTCCGTTTTGTTGGAACGCAGTTTGCAGTTCGCAGTTCGCTTTACGCCAATACAAAACAATTAAATTCTTCGTTTTTCTTCTAACGGTTAAATTCCATCTACTAAACACATTTCAAAAACCTAAACTCGTGCAACAAAATTGCTACCTTTTAAGAACCTATAGACACCAGTGCTTTTCAGCTTCGCTCTAATTTCGTACTATCGGTTATACCGTTCAAGTACTGGTACTAATAGGTTCCTAACCCTCTATAAATTCGAATAAGAATTCAACATTCTACGTTCTTTTGTTGGTCAGTTGGTTTGTTGGTTAGTTGGACAGGAGTTCAAGGCATCAAATTCTTTTCCTGTCCAACTAACCAACTAACTAACTACTATTCTACTATCCTTAATTCCTCAAAACATGCCTTATTCACTAGTGTCCTATTCTCACAAACCATGAAGGCTTTTATTCTTTGTTTTTTTCCTACTATGCTGTCGGAGATTTCTGCGTTGTCGCCTACGTAGGCATCTTCTAGTAGGATACTTCTTTTTATTACTGCGTTTTTCCCTACTATTGATCCACTGCCTAGTACTGATGGGCCATAGATTTTTGCGCCTTTTTCTATGATGCATTTTTCGCCTATGAATACAGGACCTATGATTTCTGTTTCTGGGTCTATGTCAGCTCTACGGCCTAGCCAGATACAGTTTTCAAATTTTTTGCCAGGCATGTCTACTTTGACGATTCCTGCAAGGATGTCGAATTGCACACTTTTGTAAACATCTAAGTTACCTACGTCACACCAGTAAGCTTGTGTTTCATAGCCATACATGGCTTGTCCCTTTGTAAGTAAGTCTGGGAAAACCTCTTTACCGAAGTCGTAGAAGGTGTCAGCAGGAATATATTTGAATATTTCTGGTTCAAAGATGTAGATTCCTGTGTTTGCTTTTGTACTTATGGGTGCTACGTCTTTTGGTTTTTCTTGGAACTGGGTGATTCTACCTTCTTCGTTAAGGAGCACTACACCGAATTCTCTTGGGTCATGTACGTTTTTAAGAGCTAGCGAGGCTATGCCTCCCTTTTCTTTGTGGAAGTTGTAGAATTCCGTTAGGTTTATGTCAGTAAGTGCATCACCACTTATGATAAGGACAGGCTCATTGCCGAAGAAGTCTTGTACCTTTTTGAGGCCACCTGCTGTACCCATAAGTTCTTTTTCTAGTGAGTAGTTTATGTTGAGGTCGTAGGCGCAACCGTCCCCGAAGTGGTTCATGATTAGTTCAGGTTTGTAGTATAGGTTGATCATTATGTCGCGGACTCCGTGCGCTTTCAGGAGTAGGACAGTGTGTTCTATGCATGGGCGGCCGCCTAGTTGGACCATTGGTTTACTTACTTCGTCGGTGAGCGGGCGTAGTCTGGTTCCTAGGCCTGCGGCTAGTATCATTGCTTTCATGTGTGAATCGCTCCTTTCGTTTGGAGAGTGGTCAGCAGTCGGCAGTCAGCAGTCAGGAAAAAATTAAAGTTCCTGTTTTTTTATAAAACCACCAAGCAACCTACCCACTTCATCCATCATCTTATATGTTTCGTTGTACTTATTTTGATCTATGTATTTTAAGTCTTTGGCTAATAGCAGTTGGTACTTTACTTCCTCTAATGACCCCCTGGCTATTAATAGAAATCTTTTTAGTTCTTTGTTTGTTCCTCTAGCTTTACCTTCTATAATATTACTAGGTATTGACATCGCAGCTCTTCTCATTTGGGATGTAAGTCCAAATAATTCATCTTTAGGAAATTCTTTTGTCAATTCATATATCTCTAATACTAAGCTGTGTGCTTTCTGCCATACGATTAGATTTCTAGGGTCTAAGCTCATGACATTACCACCTTATTCGATTTATTTTTTGACTTTCCTGACTGCTGACTGCTGACTCCTAATAACCTACACTACCCGCCTATACGTCGTCACTATCTTTTCCATTGTTTGGCGGATTTGTTCGTTTTCGTCGGTTTGGATTATTGCTTGCAGTGCGTCCAATTTTTGTTGGAGTTCTTTTTTGCTTATTGGGATTGGTTGGCCTATGTGGATTTTGGAGTGTTCTGTTTGGATTAGGCCTTCTTCTGCCATTAGGAGTTCTTCGTAGAGTTTTTCTCCTGGTCTTAGGCCGGAGAATTCTATTTTTATGTCTGTTTCTGGTTCTAGGCCTGATAGTTTTATTAGGTCTGTGGCTAGGTCTACTATTTTTACTGGTTCTCCCATGTCTAGGACAAAGATTTCTCCTCCTTTTGCCATGGCTCCTGATTGAATGACTAGCTGTACTGCTTCTGGTATGGTCATGAAGTATCTATTTATTTCTGGGTGGGTTACTGTTATTGGTCCACCTTCAGCTATTTGTTGTTTAAATAGAGGAATAACACTGCCGTTACTGCCTAGTACGTTGCCGAATCGAACTGCTACGAACTCTGTTTTGGACTGCTTGTCCATGGTTTGTATGATCATTTCAGCAAGGCGTTTTGTTGCTCCCATGATATTTGTTGGGTTTACTGCTTTGTCTGTGGAGATTAGTACAAATCTTTTTGAGCCAAATTTGTCGGCGCATTCTGCAACGTTTAGTGTACCGAAAACGTTGTTTTTGATAGCTTCTGTAGGACTTTTCTCCATTAGTGGTACATGTTTATGTGCTGCTGCATGGAATACAATTGTTGGTCTGTACTTGGCAAATAGTGATTCTAGTCTTGCTCTATCTCTTACAGATGCTACTATTACTTCAAGGTTTAGGTTCCCTAAATGTTTTCTTATTAGTTCTTGTTGTACTTCGTATGCACCGTTTTCAGATATGTCTAGGAGGATTAGTTGTTTTGGGCTGAATCTTAGGATTTGCCTGCATAGTTCGGATCCTATGGATCCTCCTCCACCTGTTACTAGTACTACTTGGTCTTGAATATAGCCGGTGATTTCTTTCATGTCTACGCTTACTGGATCTCGACCTAAAAGGTCTTCTATTTGCACGTCTCTAATATAGCTTATATCAACTTTGCCATCTACTATATCGTAGAGGCCAGGTAATGTTCTAACTTTGCATTTTGTTTGTTTACATATATTAAGGATTTCTTTTGTTTCTTTTCCTTGGGCTGAGGGCAATGCGACAATTATCTCATCTACCTTTAATTCATGGGCTTTTTTTACAATGTCTTTCCTTGTACCTACAACAGGCACTCCATGAATTCTACATCCTACCTTGCAGATGTTGTCGTCTATTACTGCAACAGGATTTTTATTGATTTCTTTTGCAGAAAATAATTCATTTAGTATTACTGCTCCTGCTTTCCCTCCACCAATAACCATTACTCTACTTCGATGTAACTCTTCACACCTTATTCCCATTATCGTTCTACGTACAATTCTATAAGAAAATCTTACTCCACCTATTAAAATAGTACTTACTGTGAAAAAAATTAGAGATGTTGTTAGTGTGTCAATTTCTCTAATTAAAGATAGTGTTAGAACTACAATTACAGTACTTACAGCGCAAGCTTTTATAACGTATAAAAGCTCTTGTATACTTGCATACCTCCATAAACTTGAGTATAAATTACTTGTAGCAAAAGCTATAATTATTAGCGTTGTAATGATAAATGTATGAGTCCAATAAATTTTTAAGTAAAGGAAAGATGCAGAGCTGCCATACTTTAAAAAAAGTGATAAAAAAAATGACAAATTTATTAACAAAATGTCAATCAATATTAAAATTAACTTTCTTTGATGAAAGTTAATTTTATCAGTGAAGGTTATTAAGCCTCTAATATGAAATTTTAATGGATTTCCTTGCGATTGTAGTTCCATGTTTTCCCCCTATACCAGTTTCACCCTTAGAAACTAACATTTTATTTGAATTTTATTTGAGCAAATATTAATAAACTGTTAATATTTATATTTTAGTACCTAAGTCCCTATTTTGTAAGGATAAACTTTCGACCTCATTCGACAATATCTATTATGATAATACATTTTATATCTTTAATTTAATTAATTTTCACGTGTCCATGTATTTTATAATAAGGGATTCGACTGTTTTTGGCAAGTAGAAATTTGATAATTTGGCAATTAAAAATATGATAATCCCTAATTCCATTTATGTAAATTATTGGTTGTTTCTTAATATAGAGTTCTCAACTCTATGACTTGGTCCTTCAAATATTAGTAAGTGACTGTAGTGTACCAACCGATCAACAATTGCACTTGTTAGCCTGTCATTATAAAATATATTATTCCATTTGCTGAACTCAAGGTTTGTAGTTAAAATGATACTTCTTTTTTCATAACACTCGGATATTACATTAAAGAGCAGTTGTGCTCCATCTGTATCTAGAGGAATATATCCCCACTCATCGCAAATAATAAGGTCCATCTTCTTTAATTTCCGCATTAACTTGGTTAGACTGCCATTTTCTTTAGCGTCAATCAGCTCATTTACAAGGGTTGCAGTCCTGTAAAACTTAACTTTTTTGCCATTATTACAAGCCTCAATGCCAATGGAAGTTGCCAGATGAGTTTTTCCTAGACCCACCCCGCCATATAAAATTAGATTCTCTTTTCTATCGATAAAAGCCCCACTTTTTATGTCTTCAATAGATGTACTCTTAGGGATACTAACTTTTTTAAATTCATAAGTCTCAAATGTCTTGAGCATATCAAAGGTCGCGGCCTTGATCGCTCTATTTTTTTTTACTACTTCACGGCATTCATATTCAACTTCCAGTATCTTAAGTAAAAATTCTTCATGTGTTTCAGCTTTTATGTCTTCATAGTGCTTGACTATGTGGTTACCTAGTCTGAGCAGCCTACAGTATTCGGCTATAGATGATTTCATTTGCTGCCACCACCCATCAATCCGTCATAAACGTCTAAATCTGTTGTGTATCCCTTTAATTGTGGCACAAAATCAGGGAGCTCCATATCAGGCATTTCTAAAACTCCATTTACTACCCTATGATACAACCCTATCAAGCTGTCAGAATCTCTACAGTTAGCTTCAATGGCCGAACTAAAAACGTTTGCAGCTTCCTCTATAGAAATATTTTGTAACATTAGATTCAGGGCTTTTAATCCCTGCTTGCGCTCTTCTAAGTTACATGTATCAAAGTAACAACGCATCTCATCTGGTATAGATGAATAGAAGCTTGTATACTTTAAAGCAAAAGGCTTTCTAGACATTAAATCAATATATGTTATCCATTGCATAGAGTCTAGCTGGTCACCATATAGTCGATTATGCCTTACTACCTCTTTGTAATCGTTATTCAGTATTATTACTTCCAAATCAGTGACCTTGGCCCAAACTTGCTGCTGGCAGTATGCTGGAGAAGTAGAATATGTATATTTACCATCAAGCCTTATTTTCCCATACTTATCTGCCTTTAGCTTTACTAGTTTTGAAGTTTCAAATGGGACAACTGGTAAGGGCCTAGATGCAGCTATATCTTTTTCGAATAGATAAGATATTTTAGCTTTCTTTACATAGTGGTCTCTATCCATATCTTCTAAACACTCTTGTAGAAGGTCTTTATTATATTCTTTAAGCTCCCGGAATTCTGGCACCGGCACGAAAAGGTTTCTTCTTGAGTAACCAACTTTGTTTTCAACATGCCCTTTCTCATTCCCCTTAGAAGGGTTACAAAAGTTATGTTCAAATCCATAATGAAGAGCAAATCTCTCAAAACGCTCAGTTAAATCTCTCTCGTGACTCTTTTTGATTTTCTTTACAGCAGTGCTCATGTTATCAAACCATATTTCTTTCGGTACTGTGCCAGTAAACTCAAACATGCTTTTAAGAGCTGTAAGTAAGCACTCTAAATTTTCACCCTTACATAGCTGCACCAATGCACCATTTGAGTTAGGGTAAGATAAGACAAGCTCAGACCCCTCATAGGTAATACCGTTTTCTACAAAGGTTACTTTGCCAAAATCTACTTGGGCCTCTCCAGGAGCGTGTTCTAGGGGCAAGTAACAGTCAACAATTTCTCGTTGAAGCTCAGCCTTTCTCTTTGCTACATAAGATCTAATGGTTCTATCAGACATATCATAATCGTTCTTGAAAACCTTCTGAAGCCTTTCGTGGATTCTCTTAGCAGTATGCCTTTGCTTTCGTGGGGCATTTAGATCATCTTCTAACCATTTATCAATTGTTGGCTTAAACTTATCTAAACGGGATTCCCTAGTCTTCTTGGTTTTCTTAATGTTGAAATCCTGGCACTCAACATACTTATTTACGGTTTCCCACGCATGGCCCTTTTCTTTAGCAACACTATTGATACTTCGACCTTTATTAATTACTTCTCTTCTGATATACTTAATTCTGTCCATTGTTAACATCCTTTCATTACCTCCCATTAGCTTCGACACTAATAGGGTACTGTAATTAGGGATTGTTAGCAATGGTTTTTTTATTTCCAGCTATACCTTATCAGATTTTACACTGCCGTTTTCTCACTTTTAATTATGCCATAGACAACAATCCTAAGAAAAAGGATTTAACTTCTTCAGTTACTATGTCCGACTCTCTTTCATATGCTTTCTGGACTCTGGGTGAGAAGAGCCGTCATAGTACTTTTTAACAGTTGGTCTTGAAATTCCTAATCTTTTTGTAATGGATCTATGAGATTTTCCTCTAAGAGCACCCATTCTAATTATATCCACTTCTATTTTCACACCCTCACCTCCCGCAAAATATATAGCTATATTTTACAGGATTATTTGATAGGTGGTAAACAAATTCAGTAGCATTATGCACCTAGGTGGTATACTTTTATACTAGCATTTATAACCGACTTTACAGTGAAGTAGAATGATCAAAAAATCCTCTGTGTAGAGGATTTTTATCTGAAGAATTACTTTTATAGGTAATACTTCTTTATATGTTACTTAAAACTATCACATATGTGCGTGAATTGCACAATTGCAGGCTGACCCCATCGCTTCTTATATAACCATATTTCCCCGTTTAAACCCATAACATAAAAACAAATACTAAAACATTATTTCAACAAATCTATTACTTCTGAAAATCTATAAGGTTCCAAAGCATCTTTTGCCTTATAGGAAAAATTAATACCCCATTCGGGTAAAGAAACTTGGTCCTCTCTAGGATAATCCTTACCTATAAATGGATAAATATCTTTTCCCCATTTTGTGGCAGGTATTAGATACAGAATTCTTTCAGATTCATTTTGCGGTATATATGCAAACGCCATAAATAGGTCATCATCATCAATATCAAAATTCTTCTTTTTTACATTTACATAGCTACCCATTCTTGATACAGCTTTTACCTTTACTTTTATAATTCTTCCTAAAGTAGATAAAGCTAAAAAATTAATTTCACCCGTTGGTCGAGGAGATTCCTCGACAGTAAACCCATTTAACTCAAATTCCTTTTCAAAAAAATCAACTGCCACCGTATTTACCTCTATTCTACTCATTTGGTCCCCTCCTACATTATTGTTTTGAAAAACTCGTAAACCTCGAGATGCTCTCATCCCCCCAACATTTGCTTAGGATGAACTTCCAGCAAAATTCAACCTAATAAAACCTAAGTTAAGTGTATAGCCAGTTAGTCTGTTCGATTTTATTAAACCTTTCACACCTTTATGTGTCATAAGGCATCCCTCCTTAATAAGTTTTGCTGGTTTGTTGCGCTCATCCATTGGACCTTGAGGGAAGTCCATCCTAAGCAAATGATATCTCTAAAGAATCTGGGTTAGGTCTTCTTTATCATACATTTATACAAATGGGGAATAGAAGTTTACCTAATTCCTTTTAATAATCAGCAAGTAAGACACAAATATGAACCCCTTACTACGTTTAATCTTAAATCATTATTCAACACAGATCCTAAAATACCTGCTTAAATTTTAAAAATCCTCACATAGAGGATTTTTTAATGAGGTATGATCTGACTTCCTACAGGTTTACCTGCATCCTGCTATTACTCACACAGATGGAAGAATTGCAAATTGCACTCCTGCCCCGAAACTCCACCATGGTTTACTGAGTTAGGATATTAATACCGATAGAAGCTCCGTACGAAATAGTTAAAACAATTAAACCTGCAATCAGGTTACCAATAAAAATTGCAGGTATTGCTCTCTTTATTCTTAAGTCCAAAAGAGCTGCTGCTAAACTACCTGACCATACACCTGTTCCAGGTAGTGGAATAGCTACAATAAGAATTAATCCCCAAAAACCATACTTTTGAATCTTTTTTTTGTTTTTAATTGTCGTGTAAGTTAGTTTATAAATAGCTTTACGCATAATATTTCTTGCATGTAAAAAGTCTAAAACAGGCCTGATCATAAGAAGAATAAAAGGAACAGGTAATACTCCACCTACTATGCCTAATAAAGTAGCATGGATAGGTGACATGCTTTGTGAAACTCCAAAGGGAATAGCACCCCTTAGTTCAATAATTGGTAGTGCTGAAATAAATAGTACTTTAAACTCTAATGTTAGAAATTCAATTAGCCAGCTCATTAGCTCCCCTATTTTGCAATATCTAATACTTAGGAAATTAGTTGCAGGTATTGGATTACATGTAAACATTTGAGACTAAGAGTTAAATAATGTAACAATTAGTCTCAAATATATTGCATTTATTAGTCTCTATTAAATAAGTCCCTTGTATAAACCTTTTCTTCAACATCAAATAACTCTTTAGAGAGTCTGTTTGAAACTATAACATCTGATATCTTCTTAAACTCGTCCAAATCATTTACCACTTTTGAATTGTAGAAGGTATCCTCTTTTAGTACTGGTTCATATACTACCACTTCTATTCCTTTAGCTTTTACCCTTTTCATAATACCTTGAATTGAAGACGCTCTAAAGTTATCAGAACCTGTCTTCATATTTAATCTATAAATACCGACAACCTTAGGGTTTTTCTTGATAATCATATCTGAAATGTGATCTTTTCTTGTTCTGTTAGCATCTATAATAGCTCCAATAATGTTATTTGGAACATCTTCATAGTTCGCCTTTAGCTGTTTGGTATCCTTTGGTAGACAATACCCACCATATCCAAACGAAGGGTTATTATAATGGCTTCCGATACGTGGATCCAAACCTACCCCTTCAATAATTTGCTTAGTATCAAGACCTCTTAACTCTGCGTAAGTATCTAACTCATTAAAGTATGCGACCCTTAGAGCTAGAAATGTGTTAGAGAACAATTTAACAGCTTCTGCTTCGGTGGACTCTGTAAATAGCACAGGAATATCTTCTTTGATAGCACCTTGAACTAAAAGACTAGCAAACTTTTCTGCTCTTTCAGATTTCTCCCCAACGATTATTCTAGAAGGGTAAAGATTATCGTATAAAGCCAGACCTTCACGTAAAAACTCTGGAGAAAAGATAATATTTTCAGTTTTAAACTTTTCTTTTACTTCTGTTGTATAGCCTACTGGAACCGTAGACTTAATAACCATAATTGCATTAGGATTTATATCTAGAACGTCTTGAATAACATACTCTACTGTTCTAGTGTCAAAATAATTTTTTTCAGTATCATAATCAGTTGGAGTTGCAATAACCACAAACTCTGCGTCTTTATAAGCTTTTTTTGGATCTGTTGTTGCTACAAGATTAAGTTTTTTATTTGCTAGAAAATCTTCTATTTCTGCATCCGGTATATGAGACTTTCTTTTATTGATTAAATTCACTTTTTCTGCAACTATATCCAGTGCTACTACTTCGTTGTGCTGTCCTAATAAAACAGCATTTGACAAACCTACATATCCTGTCCCTACAACAGCAATTTTCATTAAAACTACCTCCTAGTGATTTTCTTCGCGTATGATTTTTATTGCGTAAAAATCATATTACCTTCTAAATAAATACCATTGAAATTATTTTATAAAAGGCAAATTTGATATAAGTGGCACCTGCTCAAGAAAGCGGCGCTCTGTGATTGAATTAGTTATTTTTTCCCACGATATTAAAGTCCTCAAAAGATGCTTTATTTACAAGAGTCCGATTTTCACATACCATAAACGCTTTAATACGCTGTTTTTTACCTACAATGCTATCAGAGATTTCAGCATTATCACCTACATAAGAATCTTCAAGTAGTATACTTCTTTTTATTACTGCATTTTTACCTACTATAGAGCCACTGCCTAGTACTGAAGGACCATAAATCTTGGCTCCTTTTTCTATAATACTTTTTTCTCCTATGAAAACAGGGCCTATAATTTGGGTATCTGGGTCTATGTCTGTTCTTCTTCCTAGCCAGATGCAGTTCTCGAATTTTTTACCTGGCATGTCCACGTTTACTATGCCTGCAAGGATGTCGAATTGTACTGCTTTGTATACATCTAGGTTGCCTACGTCACACCAGTATGCCCTTGTTTCATAGCCATACATAGCTTGTCCCTTTGAAAGTAGATCTGGGAATACTTCTTTACCAAAATCATAAAAAATATCCGAAGGTATATAATCAAATATCTCAGGTTCAAAAATGTATATACCTGTGTTTGCTTTAGTGCTAATAGGTGTAACATCTCTTGGTTTTTCTTGAAACTGTGTAATCTTACCTTCATCATCTAGTAATACTACACCAAATTCCCTCGGATCCTGAACATTCTTAACTGCTAAAGATGCTATTCCACCTTTCTTTTTATGAAAGTTATAGAACTCTGTTAAGTTAATATCGGTTAGAACGTCACCACTTATTATTAGTACCGGCTCATCACCAAAGAAATTTTGTACTATCTTAAGGCCACCCGCGGTGCCCATAAGCTCTTTTTCTAATGAATAGTTTATATTGAGACCAAGCATGCTACCATCACCAAATTGGTTCATGATTAGTTCGGGTTTATAGTAGAGGTTGATCATGATATCATGAACTCCATGAGCCTTCAATAGTAGAACAGTATGTTCAATACACGGTCTCCCCCCAAGTTGTACCATAGGCTTACTTACCTCGTCGGTTAGTGGCCGTAATCTTGTTCCTAGGCCAGCTGCGAGAATCATTGCTTTCATTATTTTCCTCCGTTCATTAGGTGGTTTATTAATCTTGTTACTATAAAAAATTAGTTAGTGCTTAACTTGTTTCGAGAGTTACATAAAAATAAATCTCAGCTGTCAATATTTTAGTAGGCTATGACTTTGTAATGGATTTTTATCATTATTTATAATTCGACATTTACTAGCTGTTTCCTTCTTTGATTAACTTGTTAAAATATACAGAATAACTGCAGTGTGTTTTGCTTCTTAAACTTTCCGTTTATCCAAGTCAAAATACTCTACGATAATGTAACTCGCTTCATCAGTTACTATGTCCGAATCTCTTTCATATGACTTCCTAGACTCTGGGTGGGAAGAACAGTCATAGTACTTTTTGACCGTTGGTCTTGAGATTCCTAGTATTTTTCTATGGATCTTTGTGATTCTCCTCTAAAAGCACCCATCCTATATTAGTGTATATATCACTTCTATTTCCACACCCTTACCTCCCGCAAAATATATAACCATATTTTACAGTTATTTGATAGGTGGTGAACAAATTCAATAGCGTTAGGTACCTGTAGATTGTCAAGTAAAATTGACCACTTTTTACGAGTAAAACTTACCACCTAGCATTTTAATCTCTAGGACGTTTTGGTGGTCAGTTTCGATTTTTTTACACTTAGTATTGACCACCTGATTGCCTTTCTTCGTTTAAAGCTGACCACAGGATTAGTAAAACTTCATATGGTAACCATCAGCTAAAATAGATGTTTTGTCTATAGCAATTGTGTGAGTAATCCGGTCTAATCTAATGTACTTACATAGTTCCAAGAGTTTTTCTTGTAGCAATTCTTTGTATAGCAAGTCTAGAGAAATTTCTTGAGAGTACTGCATTTTTTGAACGACAGCACGTGATGTTTCTTTTAAAACTTGCCTATTGCATATCTCATCAATACCCATGAAAAGAGGCTCTTCTTTATCTTTAATTATTATTTTGATATTAACTTCGTCGAACTTAAATCCTGGGGAGTTTTTAATTCTATACAATACCCCATTAGGGGCCTTAGATCCAAAATTATCTGCTATATACTCCAAAGCAGCCTTATTCTATTGCCACTTTCATTGTATACTTTAATTATCTTTTCATAATCTTCTTTACGAACTCTAGACATCCTCATTCTCCCTAGTTTTTTTTCTTTAAGTATTCAGCCATGTATTTTTCCCCTTTGACACGAAAACTGTCCCCTGTTATTCTTAAAACATGACAATGATGAACTAATCTATCTAGTATTGCAGTAGCCACTAACTGGCCTGTAAATACTTCATACCATTTACTTAGGGAAAGGTTAGTTGTTATGATAAGGGAGTTTTTTTCGTATCTTTGCCCGATAACCTGAAAAAAATGCTCTCTTTTTCTTTTTCCATTTTTAAGTACGATAACTCGTCAATAATTAAAGGCTGGACTTTACTTAAAGCTTTCAATGTCTGCTTTAAAGTATCTTTCTTAACTGCGTCTGATAATTTATCCATAAGTTCTTTTACATTAAAAAACATAACCGATTTTCCTGCTCTACATGCATTGATACCTATGCCTGTTGCAATCATACTTTTACCTACGCCTGGAGGACCTATGATAATTATATTTTCATTTCTGTCCATGAACGATAGTGTCCCAAGCTCTTTAACCTTCTGAAAGTTTATTGTTTCATTAAAACTATATTCTATTTCATCCAAGGTTTTGATGAAATCAAAGCCTGCTTTGAAGGTAAGCTTCTACGTTAAACGATTTCTTTTTCCTTCTTCCTCGGTTTGAATTAACCTGATGAGGAAATCTTTGTATCCAAGTTTCTCTTTGATGGCTTCACCGATAATCCTTTGATAGTTTTCTCGGATATCAACTAGTTTAAAGTCCTTTAACTTCTCGTTAATATATGTGTCATCATCAGCGGTATTTTTTTTATTATAGTGGAGTTACCTCCTGATCTTCATAGTAGTCGCAACTTCTTGTAATCCCTTCAATTTCAGTTGTTTGGATAGTGGAGGCAACTTGATTTGTAGCTTCTGACATAATCTTAAAGAAATCACTTTTTATTAGCTTTTTAACCGACTTAATATCAAGAGCATCTTTTTCGATACACAGGCAATTATCTTATCAATAGCTTCCGCTTTATAAAGCTCTAGTAATTCTAGGATTTTCTTGCATGATAGCTTGGTTGTTGAAGTATGCCATTAGCTGCATCGAAATATGCTTGTCCATACTTAAAGGTATTAATAAAATCTCTTTTGATTTGTGGAATTGACTTGTTTGCCTTTACGGATATTGCTTCATAATGGGCAGGATCTTTAAATGTTCCGTATTTTGCCTTTTGCGATTCTAAGGACATAAGATACTCAGAATCTAAGGTGAAAGCTCTATTCTAAACCCGTAAACAATCCTGAACTGAAGCTCTCTTGTAGCATACTTCACTGGTACACTGTACTTGTTTGTGTTTATATGTATGTAGCTATCATTGCTAATGACTCTTTTTCGAAGTTGGCCTAGCCTGAACCTATCTCTAGGCAATGGGAGGAGACAATTGATTTCCTCATTTTCAAAAAAATAATTTGGAACTCTTCTAGTCGTTGAGTGCAACTTACCATTCCATTGGCTAATAAAGTCTTTTCCCCTGGCATTTAGCTCTTCCATTGAAGAGAACTTATTACCATTTATGAATTGTTCTTCTATGTATTGGAATGACTTCTCAATCTTACCTTTATTATGTCAAGATTAACATAACAAGGGTTATGTTAAGACTTTCGTTATGTAAAGCTGATGAAACTAAAACTCTAAAATACTATGATTGATGCTGATACATCTTTACATAATAATTGATTAGAAGTGTTATTTATAAATTAAACATCACAAGGAGGGTTTGATTTATGATAACAGATTTTAAGACATTGATTACTTTGTGTGAAGATGAGTTGAACATTCGGCAGTATAATGCTTCATATCAGCGAAGTATCCTAGCGGAGTGGGGGAATCTTACAAAATGGATGACTTTAAACAAGTTTAAGGATTTTACCGAGTCTATTGGTTTCCAATACTTAGATGAGACTTTAGGGACCCATATTTCTGTCAAGGGTCTAGCGAACGGTAAAAAGCTACGTTTACGTGCAGTCCGTATGCTCTCTTCTTATCAAAAGGATGGTGATTTTGAATTCCGTACGCCACGAATTGAGAGAGTTTTTTATGGAGATATAGGCAATGAAATGTTATTGTATCTATCCTACCTTAGAAGTGAAAAAAATCTTTCTGAGAGTACACTCAAAAATAAGGAACAGTATTTATATGATTTCTTCTGTTATCTAGAAAAAAAATCGCTTAAATTGAATAATCTTTCTGTTGAAACAATGGAGGATTTTTTTAGTTCTATGAAATATTCACTCGCATCTAGGCACAACTGCGGTTCAGCGCTACGCATTTATTTTAGATATGCATATGAAAATGGAATTTCCAAATCAGACAGTTCGTTGTTAATTTTAAAAGATAATTACAACCATAACTGTAAGCTCCCCACAACTTACGAAGAAGACGAAATTCGCACAATCATTTCCTCAGTTGAGCGAACCTCTGCCACTGGGAAAAGGGATTATTTGATTTTGCTCCTTGCCGCTGAATATGGATGGCGATCAAATGATATTGTGAACTTTCAGTTTAACCAAATAGACTGGGAGAAAAATATCGTTTGTTTCAACCAACATAAAACTGATATGGCAGTAGAATATCCTCTACTATCTTCAATTGGTAATGCCATTATTGACTATTTGAAGCACGGTAGGCCGTCAACAGATGTACAGGAAATCATCGTTTCCACAGAATCATCAAAAAGGGGTCGGCCACTTTCAACACCGACGATACATTCTATTGTAACGAAGTACATGCGTAAGGCAAACATAAAGAACTGGAAAAACAAGAAACACGGTCCACATTCTCTACGCCACAGCCTAGCTACAAACATGCTAAAAAAGAATGTATCTATGCCCATAATCAGTTCCGTGCTTGGACACCAGAATACTGAAACAACCAAGATATATCTGAAAGTAGATATCGAAAAGTTACGATTATGCCCACTTTCCTTGCCAATAATATCTTCAAAACATTACATGGCAGGGAGGTGTAAGCATGAGTAGACCAATGTTTAAATCTATTTTTTCTGAGGAAATGTATCATTATTTAGACCATATGGTAGCAACGGGTCATAAAGAAGTAAGTTTTTGCAAGCATTTACGGCTGTTTGACCGATTTTGTACTGAAAATGAAATACTTCAGCCAGTATTCAATAGTCAACATGCAATGAAATGGATTCAACGGAAAGAAAACGAAGCTAGTACCACCCATTATTCTCGAATCAATGGAATTAAGCAATTTCTGATCTATCTCTGTCGTAAAGGATATGAAATCTTTGTGACAAGAGATGTATGTTTCAAGCAAACAGATTTCCAACCATATATTTATGCGGAAGATGAGATAGCAAGATATTTTCATGCAGTTGATACATATGAATCTGCACGTAATCGTAAGGACAGCATTCAACTACCAATCCTTTTCCGATTACTCTACTGCTGTGGAACTAGAATTAACGAAACGCTTGGTATCAGAAAACAGGATGTGGACCTTGAGGATGGAATCATTAAGCTATTTGAAACAAAGAACAATAATGAGCGTTATATCGTGTTAAACGAAGAGATGGCCGGTCTTATGTGTCAGTATGCACAAAAATGTTTTTACCTTTTAGATGAAAAAGACTATATATTTACCAAGTCTAATGGAAGCCGATTAGATGGTGAGGCTCTTTATGAACGTCATAGGCTTTTCCTTCAAAAAGCAAGAATTCCGTATATTGGTGGAGGAAGAGGTCCAAGACTGCACGACTGGCGTCATACTTTTTCTGTGCAATCATTTAAGCAAATGGTTGATTCTGGCCTAGATATGTACGTAGCGCTCCCCATTCTATCCAGTTATCTCGGCCACAAAACAATATATGCTACTGAGAGATATGTTCGACTGACAATGAGTCTGTATCCGTATATTGAGGATCGTTTTAAAGACAAAGTAAATAAGGTGTTCGGCGAGGTGGACAAACATGAAATCCACTGATTTTGCAATGTACCTTAACAAATATTTTACCGTTTACCTTCCAAATGTTAAGGGTATGACACCATTAACAATTGATTCTTACAGATACACTTTTATACTTTTCTTGACGTGCTTGCAGGAAGAACTTAATATTTCTGCAAACAGAGTACAGATGTCTGACCTTTCGTATAAGAACGTACTTCTATTCCTGGAATGGCTTCAGAAACAACGTCTAAACAGTATATCAACAAGGAACCAGAGGCAGGCAGCAATCAATAGTTTTGTAAGGTTTCTAATGTATGAATTTCCTGAGTGTCTAGATAATTATCAACGAATCGTAGGGATTCCGATAAAAAAAGCACCGCAGAAAGAAATATCCTACATGAAAACAGATGGGGTAAAATTAATGATGTCTCAGATAGATGTCGCTTCTTCTGGAGGGTTGCGAGATTATGTCATGTTGTCCCTTCTCTATACTACAGGCATGCGTGTCAGCGAACTCATAAGTATCCGGGTAAAAGATTTATCCCTTTATGAACCATACACGCTTTTACTTCGCGGTAAAGGGCATAAAAGCCGCTATGTACCACTTATGAAGGATATCATTCCTTTCATCCACCAATATTTAGTACAAGAAGGATATGATAGGCAAGAAAAACTTAGTGAATGGTTGTTTAAGAACCATATGAAAAGCCAATTAACTAGACAGGGTATAAATTACCTTGTCGGTAAATATGCGAAACGTGCTAGAGAAATTAATTCGGAGATAATTCCAGCGGATTTTAGTCCTCACAAAATGAGACATACAACGGCTATGGGACTCGTTGATTCTGGGGTTGACCTAATTTACATACGGGATTTACTAGGTCATGTCAGTGTTAAAACTACGGAAGTTTACGCAAAAGCAGAAGTAAGCAGAAAGCGTGAAGCTATTGAAGCTGCTAGCAAGGAGATTGTTCCACCGGAAAAAGCACAATGGGATAACAATACTGATTTAAAACAGTGGCTAAAAACATTCAACCGCTGATGATTATGTAAAGATATTTGCTTAGGACTTTCGTTACTTTAAGGTCTTTTTTCAAGACTTTACATAACGAAAGTCTTAACATAACCTTTAGTTCTTGGCCAGTAACAGTTGCATGCGTTAAGTTCTGTCCCTAAGTGCTTAGCTAGAAGTAATGCGTATTCATTGTACTTTAATTCAATTTCTTTCCTAGGGTTACTCTCAATTACTAGTGCTTTAGGATTATCAATAAGAAGTTCCTGTGTAATTCCGCCTAAGTCTTCGAACAGTTCTTGAATGGCTTCATAGATGGCTTCAGCATCAACTGTGAGAGAAAAGCAAAGAGCCTTTTTTCTGCTAGCTGCTAGAATCATTGAAAAGCAATATACTGTCTCAATCCTATCATTAACATGTATTTTGTATTCAGACCAATCAAATTGAGCTTGGTCACCAGGGGATGTTTCTATTCTAACTGTTGTTCTAACTGTTGCTCTCCTGAATACCACACTCTTTACTCCATCAATCTTCTTTAGACCTCTGTAAATGGGGTTAATTGAGCCATCATAGCCTCTTTGTTTTATTTCCTCAAATATTCTAGTTCCATTGAAGAAGAACTCTGGTGAAGTTCGCCACAAAGTGATTTCATCCATATGCTTGTCAACCTTCGATGGGTAACTTGCTCTTGTATACTTAGGCTCTTCTTTTAACTTGATTAGCCTTTTAACAGTATAACGAAATATTCCGAGCTGCTTAGAGATTTGTAATTTGGGAACTTTCTGCTTGTGTAGTTCCTGAACTGCTGCCCACTGTTGCAAATTTTTCACGTCATTTTGCCACCTTCTATGTGTATACTACAAAAGAATGGTAGCTTATTTTGTAAAAGTGGTCAATTTTAAACGTAAAAAATTATTAGGATGCTTTCAACGAGTATATTAATTACCCTTGCTAGTGGGTCATTTTTACTCGTTAATTAGTGGTCACTTTTAATTGTAAATCAATAATTGTTTCCTTCTTCGATTTAAATTGTTAAAGTGCGTAAAATAACTAAAGGAATTCTCAGAATGTATCGAGTCAAAAAAAAAATGATTCCCATATAATTTGGGAATCATTTTTTTAGATCTTTTCAGTGGACTTATATCCTTCAGGGTTGTTATTGTGCCAATTCCACGCATCAGTCATAATCTTCTCTAATGAACTATACTTAGGTTTCCATCCTAGTATTTGTGCTGCTTTGCGTGACGAAGCTATTAGAGTAGCTGGGTCCCCTGATCTTCTCGGTTTTACTTCAGCGGGGATAGAGTGTCCTGTTACTTTTCTTGCTGTTTCTATAACTTCCTTAACGGAATACCCGCTACCATTACCAAGGTTAAATATATCGCTATTATTATTTTTCCGTAAGTATTTAAGAGCTAGATAGTGAGCTGAGGATAAGTCCATAACATGAATATAGTCCCGCACACACGTGCCATCTTTAGTGGAATAGTCGTCACCAAACATAAAAATTTTATCTCTTTTTCCTAGCGGGACTTGTAATATGAGTGGGATTAGATGTGTTTCAGGGTTATGAGCTTCGCCGATATCACTATCTTCATGAGCTCCAGAAGCATTAAAATATCTTAGCGAAACATACTTAATGCCATAGGCCAAATCAAACCACTTCATCATTTTCTCCATTGCTAACTTGGTTTCACCATAAGTGTTTGTTGGGTTTGTTTCATCATCTTCAAGTATAGGAATGTTTTTAGGCTCTCCATAAGTAGCTGCTGTAGAAGAAAAAACTATCTTGTCGACTGAGTTTTCTTTCATAATATCTAGTAAACAGATCATTCCATATACATTGTTATGGTAGTATTCATATGGTTTATCCATACTTTCTCCTACTAAGGAGTTAGCAGCAAAATGTATAACTGCCTCAATGTTATGTTTTTTAAATACCTTGTCTAAAGATTCTTTATCTCTAATATCAATATTGTAAAGCTGAGAATTAAGAATGCTTTCAACGTAACCAGACTGTAGATTATCGACAATAATAATCTCTTCATTTTGTTCAATAAAATATTTTACAGTATGTGAACCAATATATCCAGCTCCTCCAGTAATTAAAATAGCCATATTGTACCCTCCTTGGAAAGTTAGTTATCAAGAGATGCATTCTTCTTATTTTTTATAGCCTTAACAAGTACATCTATTTCATCCACTTTGAGTATAATTATACCCAGAGCATATATTATCAACCCAGTACCTATTGCAATAATTAGAGAAAGGCTTTCGTTAGATATATTATCTAACAAGTAAAGGTAAAAAATTCTAGAAATACAGCCCATTACCAGTGATGAAAATAAGATTTTGAGAAAAGATTTTGATATTTTTCCCATACCGAATGAACCTATTCTCTTTCTTAAGCTTATGAATAGCAATAATGTACAGAATATAGCAGAAACACTAGTAGCAAGTGCTAATCCACCTATTCCTAAGAATTGTGAAAGTACTATATTTAGAACGATGTTTAGGATCATCGCTATTGATGCATTGATCATAGGGGTTTTAGTATCTTGTAATGAATAAAAGGCTCTAGATAATATTTCTCTAAGGCCAAAGCCTATCATTCCAAATGAGTAAAAAAACAATGCACTAGATGTCATTGATATAGCATTCTCATCAAATGCCCCACGTCCAAATAAAAGATTTACTATTGGTTCGGCAAAAAATAAAGCACCTATAGTTGCAGGTATAACTAGTAAATTTACTCCACCAATTGCCTCAGCAAGTGAATTCTTTAGGCCTTTTATATTGTTTTCCGCAGCCATCTTAGCAATCATAGGAAACATAACTGACGAAATTGATAACACTACAATACCGAATACAAAATTGTTTAGCCTATTTGCATAGTTAAGAGCAGAGATTCCTCCAGTGGAAATTTGTGAAGCAAGAGTTCTATCAACTAAAACATTTATTTGATTTACAGAACTACCTATTATTACGGGAATAGCAATGAATGCCATTTTTTTAATATGTTCATCTTTTAGTTGCAATGTAAACCTATACTTGTACCCATTCTTGTACAGGAAAGGTATGAGAAATAATAACTGCGAAAAAAGAGCTAGTACACTACCAACTGCGAGAATTAGTAAATTCAACTTTGAACTAAAGAATATCGATACAATAATTAGAAAATTCATAGGAAAAGTCACTAACGCAGGTACTATATAATTACCTTTAACTTGGAGAAAACCATTAAAGATATATATTAAACCAGTCACATAAATTCCTGACAAGCTTATTCTTGTAAAAGTGATGGCTAATTGCAATGTTTCCCCCTCAAAGCCTGAAGCAAATATTTTTACTATCTGACTTGTAAAAATTAAACCTAATCCCATCATGAGTGTACATAATATTAATAATATATTTGTTAGGTTGTTAGTAAAATCATTACTTTTTTCTTCTCCAGATATTTGTGATATTTTGCTGTACATTGGTATGTATCCGGTAGTTATTCCGGCTCCTATAAAACCGAATATCACACTAGGTATAGTAATTGATATTAAATATACATCACTAATGTTTGAAGCTCCATAAAAAAAAGAAAGACTAATGTCTCTTGCGAAACCGAATATCTTGGAAAATATACTAATTAGCATTAAGATTATAGCAGTCTTTTTCATATTAACCCTTACTTTCATCGTAACATAATTTTAAATAGTCACTAACTGTATTTACTACTCTGAATGCACCTTGTCCGTCAACTAACTTATTGGAGTTAGTTTCTACTTTTTGCTCAGCATTTAAGTAAAGTCTAGTACATTCGTATAATGAATCAAAATTTATTTTTGGGAACGCTCCGAAATAATTGATTCCTTCTTTCATAAATGTGTCACATATTTTTTCTTGATTTTCAGCTAGACTAAATATTAAAGGGATACTGTTTTGGGAGATTATTTCATAGATTGTGCTGCCACCAGCAGTTATGCCTATTTTTGAAGAGCCAATGTATTTTTTTAGAGACGTAGGCTTGTAAATTATCGAAGTATAGTTATCTTGAATACTTTCAATCTTCTTAATTAAGTCTGTATGATATCCTGGACCAATAATAACAGTTTTTTTACAATTAATTCCCTTCAATCCATTTAAGATTTCATAAGATACTCCATGTTTATCCGTTCCACCAGTAGTAATTAACAAGCCTTCCTTTGGAAGTATTTTTTCATCGCTTTTATCCCAATATTCTTTTTTCATCACTAAGAAGTTAGGTCCCAACAAAGATAACTTAGACTTTGATATGCTGTAGTTTAAAGTGTTTGCATGTACATTACCGTTCAACAGTATGTGTGGAATATTTGAATCGTAGATATCATTATTATCATCAAAAATCATTATTTTTGTTAACTCTCTAACTTTTAATAAATATTCAGAGTTTCCAAGGTAAGTATCCAGGATAAATAGGTCAGGTTTAAAATTGCGGATTATTTCTATATCCTTATTAAAGGATTCAGAAACAATATAGTTATAGTTAGATCCAATTAGATTATCTTCAAGTTCACTATTAATTATAAAAAGTATATTGTTCACACCTTTATATCTTGTAAACGCCTCGGCTAAAGAGTAAGATCTATAAAAATGTCCGTAGCCTATATCAGGGCCACCTGTCACTCTAAAAATCAGTTTCACTTTATTAAACTCCAGTCCACTGGGGTTCCTTTTTTAATATTGGTGATGGCTTTTTTACCTAGGACTTCATCATAATGGCGTGGATGTAATCCAGTACCTGGTCTAACTGATCTCATATTTTGATCAGTGATAGTTTGACCTTCATTTATTTCCTCAGAAAAGAATAGGGATCTTGAAAATTTTCTACTATTTAAACTCTTTTCGCTTAAATCATAATTCACCTTACCCAAAGCTTTTTCTAGCTTTCTAATCTCTTTTACCATTTCAGCGAATTCATGTAATTCCATAGAGAAAGATGCATCTGGTCCTCCAATATTCCTATCTAGAATAACATGTTTTTCTATGAATTTTGCTCCTAAAGCAACAGCCCCTAGAGCAACAGTGCTTCCTATGGAATGATCAGATAGTCCAACTCTCACACCGAAAGTATTACCCATATTGGGGATTGTTAGTAGATTTATTTCTTCATAGGGGGCTGGATAAGAACTAGTACATTTTAGTAATGTTATATCTTTATTACCTTCTGATTTACAAGCATTAATGGCTTCATGTATTTCAGCTAGGGTAGCTATTCCTGTGGAAATAATCATGGGCTTTCCTTTAGATGCCATATATTTAATCAGAGGTGTATCAGTTATTTCAAAAGAAGCTACCTTGTATGCTGGAGTTTTTAATTCTTCTAGAAAGTCAACAGCAGAAAAGTCAAAAGGAGAAGAAAATATAGTAATACCCACTTCTCTTGCGTAATCATATAACTCTTTATGCCACTCCCAAGGGGTATAGGCTTGCTGATACAACTTGTAAAGTGTTGTTCCATCCCAAATAGTACCTTGCTTAATTTGAAAATGTTCGTTGTCACAGTCTAGAGTTATGGTCTCAGCAGTGTAAGTTTGAATTTTTACAGCATCTGCTCCTGCATCTTTAGATGCTTTAATTGTTTTTTTGGCAATTTCAATATCATGACCGTGATTTGCTGAAATCTCGGCTACTATATAGACCCGATCGGTAAACATCATTTAGTTCCCTCCTCAAAGGTATTGGTAGAATAAAACACTAACATCTCCGCCTCCTCTTTCATATAAAACCCTGCCTTAATGAAAGCTTTTATTGACCCAATATTTTCCTTTTTCACTTTACCTACTAAACCTTTATCACTGTATTTATCTTTAACTAGTTCAAGCAACATAGTTCCGTAGCCTTTACGTCGATATTCCTTAGGAATACTGTAGTTGATTAATAAAGATTCATTGTTAATCTCATCTAAGCGTACTAAGCCACTTTTTATATTATTTACTACTAAAAAAAGCAATATTGTTCTTGGACAATTCATTTTTTCATTAAACCATTTGTTATGATCACTGTATTTTACTGTTTCTGAGTTAAAGGAGTTTTCTCTTACTTTCTCATCATTTGTCCACTCAAAAAGCAAGTCGCAATCTTCTTGTTGTACCCCAACTAGTTGAATCTTACTAGTATCCTTCATTATTTTTTACCTAACTCTTTTTGAGCAATGCTGTTGTTAATCTCACTTATACTTGGATTTGATCTTAGTAAGGTAATCAAATCGTTATAAGTTGACTCTGTATCTAATTCTTCCAGAATAAGTTTTAGAGCCATATAATCCTCAATAGTATCAAGGGTAACTCTATAGTTGGAGTTATTCTCAGTACTCACATAATGTTCAATTTTAAACTTGGATCCGTTTTCGTAAATATAAGGGGTAACATGTTCTCTTTGATATTCTTTTTTAGCTTCGATAAATGATTTGCTTAGGGATTGATAAGTAAAAACCTCACAGTCAAGCCCTCTGGGAAATGTTCTCTCAATAGTATTACTAATATAATCACACTTCGTTCTCTTAATTTTTTTAACCATCTCATCAATAATATTAGCATCAATTAGAGGGCAGTCAGAGGTTATTCTAATTACAATGTCTGCATTATTATCCTTTGCCGCGTAATAGTATCTTGATAATACATCAGTTTCGGAGCCCCTAAAAGATATTACACCTAACCTTTTTGTCTCATCAACTATTATATCGTCAACCTTAGAAGTTGTTGTTGCAATAACTATATCGTTAATTTCTGATGATTGTTTAACTCTTTCTACCACATGACTTAAAATAGTTTTATTTGAAAGTGTTTTCATTATTTTTCCTGGTAAGCGGGTTGATCCCATTCTAGCTTGAATTATTGCAACTGTCTTCATTTTATCACTACCTTTTATAGTAATTAATAATTTTATGAAAGCCGTTGATTACATCTTCAACATCTTCATCTTTCATTGCAGGAAATAACGGTACGGTAAGCATACAATTATACAATTCTTCGGCATTAGGACATAACCCTTTTGAGTATCCAAGTTTTTGATAATAAGGATGCCAGTAAACAGGAATATAATGGACATGAACTCCAATGTTTTCTGCAATAAGTGCATCAAAGATTTCTCTTCTACTAGCTTTCAATTTGGGTAAATCGAGCTTTAAAACATATAAGTGGTTAGTTGTGTCAGAAAATGCTTCATTTTTCTGCAAAATAACACCATCTAAATCTGCAAATGTACTATTATACTTATTAACAATTTCTTTACGCCTTGAAATATACCAGTTCAGTTTCTTCATTTGGCTAATGCCCAACGCTGCCTGAAAATCTGTAAGTCTATAATTATATCCAAGGTCAAGTTGTTCATAGTACCAGCCACCACCATCCTTATTTTCAAGTTGGTTGGGATCTCTAGTTATATAGTGAGACCTAAAGTTGACTAATTTGTCGTAATACTCTTTACTGTTAGTAGTAATGATGCCGCCTTCACCAGTGGTCACAGTTTTAACTGGATGGAAGCTAAATTCTGTCATGTCCGCTAACCCACCTACTGGTTTGCCTTTGTATTTCGTACCAAGAGCATGTGCAGAATCTTCAATTACTACTATGTCTGTACCTTTTACTAAATCTTTTATACCATCTAAATCTACAGCTTGTCCTGTAAAGTCAACAGGGATAATAGCTTTAGTTTTATTTGTGATTTTTTTAGCGATTTCATTAATGTCGATATTAAATGTGTCGCTGTTAATATCTGCAAAAACAGGAGTTGCTCCCATATATAATGCACAGTTAGAAGATGCTGCAAATGTAATTGGGGTTGTTATTACTTCGTCTCCAGGTTTAACACCTGCAGCATAACAAGCTCCGTGTAAAGCTGCAGTTCCATTGGAAAATGAGATTGCAAACTTTGAACCAACATAATCAGCTATCACCTCTTCAAACTCTTTGGCTTTTGGACCTGTGGTCAGAAAGTCACTCATAAGCACCTCAGTTACTGCTTTACAATCATCATTATCAATGAATTGTTTTGCATATGGAAGTGGGTTTTTTCTTATAGGCTTTCCGCCTAATATTGCTGGTAACATATAATACCCTCCTTAATTTTTGTTTATTATTCTATTCATAATACTCTTGTATATTTGATTAAAATCAGAATCTGTATTGAAAATTTTTCCTATATATATATCCCTAAAATATACGCATAAGAATTTGGTGTTATATTCTGAAAATTGACTGTGTTTAGTAAAAAGGACTTTTTGTACTGTGGAAAATATATCATTGTAGCTTGATATATTATAGCAATAAGGGTGATAGTTATAAAATACTTTACCTAAAGTTATAACAGGTTTTTCTAAAAGCAATGCCTCGTAACCCATAGTACTTGTTAAGGTGATTACTCCTTTGGAATGTATTATTAACTTTTTTGTATCTTCTTGAGGATTTATATACTTAACATTAGGCAATTTCTTAATTTTTTTGTAAAAATTCATTTGAAGAAAGCCTATTCCATTAGGATGATCCTTTACATATAAATAGGTGCCAATTGGTAAAGAAAAAGAGATATTCTTAATCGCCTCGTATTGATTATCGTAAAAGATTGCATTCACCGAAGTTGATGACTCTGGTTGAAAATGCATTGGGTAAATAAAGAAATTGTCTTTCTCAGAAGCGTTATAGTCATATTTATTTTTTAAAGCACTAATTTTTATTTTTCTTTTGAGGTTTCTAGTTAATTGTTTAAATGATTTTATTAACATATGTGATGATTGATAAGCATTATTATCTTTCTTGGCATGGGTAGTATAATACTTAAAGTAATCAAGCATCACACCACTTTTGTTAATATAGTACTTTAGATAGTTTATATCCATACTTGTATGATTCTTTTTCATATAATCAGGTTTAACAGATGAATCTTTAAAGTTATTCAGATATTCTGTTACATGTTCCAAAATATGATCTTCAATCTGCTGTTTAGATAATTTATTGAAAGAATTCATTCTGTTTTCAAGATTACCAAATTCATCTTCCCATATTTCAAAATGATTAGGTACTCTTGATGTTATTAAACCATAGTATTTTCTTTCAAATTGCTTTGCTACTACATAAGCGGCATAAGCAAAGGAATTAGATACATTTTCATATACTACAATATCGATATCCTCCTGTAGGATTATCTTCTCATAAAAATCTAATAAACGTAGTATAATCTCATCAGATTTTTTATCATGTACGTTATCAAATCCAAAATGAAAATTACGATCATAGCACGAATAATAAAATTTTCTTAAGTTCTCTCGGTTCTGATATTCTTGGAGTTTGGAATCACTTAATAAATTTAAATGGTCTGTAAAATAGAATGTTTTCTGATCTTTTAATGATGTATCATACTTTACTTCTGGAAGATGACTTTCACAAGCGTAAATTACGTTATGATTGTTTAACTTGAAATTGTCACCTAAAGACTTAAAAAAGTTTATATATTGTGGTGCATTATTGACTAAAAAAAGGATATTCATTTTTTCCCCCTTATTCAACTAAAAGTTCCGATTTATATTAAACTTCTGAATGATATGTGTCAGGTTTATCAGGGTTATAACTCTCATTGGCCCACATAACTGTTACCAGGTCTTTATCACCAATGTTTGTTATGTTGTGGACGTATCCCGTAGGAATATCTACAACCTGGAGTAGTTTATCACTTACTCTGTACTCGACAATCTCATCTTCTCCAACTTTTCTAAACTTAATTAGAGCCTCTCCACTAACAACAAGAAATTTTTCGTTTTTTGAGTGATGCCAATGATTGCCCTTTGTAATACCAGATTTAGTTATATTAACAGATACTTGTCCACGCTCAGGAGTTCTTAAAAACTCTGTAAAAGATCCTCTATCATCTTTGTTCATTTTTAAGTTGTAAATAAATTGGTCTTTAGGCAAAAAACTTAAATAAGTGCTATATAGTTTTTTTATGAAGTTATTTTCCATATTTGCTACAGTCAAATCTTCTCTGCTTTGTTTAAAACTTTTTATAGTTTCCGCTAAAGTTCCTAATTTTACATTGTGAACTACTGGGATTGTACAATATCCCTCATAATACGAGGGGCTGCCACTCAGCGCTTTTATAAAATCTTCTACTACATCGTCAATATACGCAAGTTGTAAGTCTGTTTCAGGATTATTAACAAGAATTTCTAGTCCTCTAGCGATGTTGTAACAGTATGTTGCAACTACCGTATTGTAATTTGGCTTACTCCACTTCCCAAAGAGGTTAGGTAATCTATAGATAAATACCTGAGATCCGGTTTCTTTGCTGAAAGATTTTAATAATTCTTCCCCCGCTCTTTTACTTTTACCATAGGGGTTATTATAGTTTGCTTGAATGGACGAAGTAATTAAAACAGGGGATTTATTGCTATGTTTCTTTAATAGGTCTAAAAGTTCCTTAGTAAATCCGTAATTACCTTCCATAAACTCTTCATCACTTTTAGGTCTATTAACTCCAGCTAAATGAAATACAAAATTGCATTCTTTAGTATAATAATCCAAAAGTTTTTTATCAGTTTCTTTGTCGTACTCAAATATATCAAAGTCGCCTCTATTTTTAAGCTCTGATATTAAGTTCTTTCCTATGAAACCCTTTGAACCTGTTATTAGTATATTCATAATAACCGCCTTTCACTTTGTATTACTATTCAGCAGTTGCCGCTGCTTCCCTAGAACCGTAAAAAGATTTTACCTCATTTCTAACATACTCAAGAGTCATCAATTTCTTTTTCACTTCATCAATATTTAAAATTTCGGTATTATGTGAATTGTATTCTAATTCCTCTGAAAGCTTTACATTGCCTTCAACAAAATACTTGTCGTAATTTAAATCACGAGTATCTGCTGGAACTCTAAAAAATCCTCCCATATCTTCGGCAACTATATATTCTTCCTTAGTAAGTAGAGTTTCATATAGTTTTTCACCATGACGAGTGCCAATAATTTTAATATCATTATCAGCGTTGAAAAGTTCTTTCAAAGCCTTAGCAAGAACTTCAACTGTACATGAAGGGGATTTTTGAACCATTATATCTCCAGCTTTAGCATTAGTAAAAGCAAAAACTACTAATTCGACTGCTTCATTTAAGCTCATTAAGAATCTAGTCATATCAGTATTAGTTATTGTGATAGGTTGTCCACTTTTAATTTGCTCAATAAATAATGGGATAACAGAACCTCTAGAGGCCATTACATTCCCATATCTTGTTCCGCATATAAGTGTTTTATTTGGGTCTACGTTTCTTGATTTAGCAACAAAAACCTTTTCCATCATGGCTTTTGATATACCCATAGAATTAATAGGGTAGGCAGCTTTGTCAGTTGATAGACATATAACTTTACTTACACCGGATTCAATTGCAGATGTAAGGACATTATCCGTACCTAGTACATTAGTTTTAACAGCTTCCATTGGGAAAAACTCACATGACGGAACCTGTTTAAGAGCAGCTGCGTGGAAAACATAGTCCACACCGTACATTGCGCTTTTGATGCTAGACAAATCACGTACATCACCTAAATAAAATTTAAGTTTATCATTTTTATAAAGTTTCCTCATATCGTCTTGTTTTTTTTCATCTCTAGAAAATATTCTGATTTCCTTGATCTCCGACATTAAAAATCGTTCCATAACTGCGTTTCCGAAAGATCCAGTTCCTCCTGTAATTAGTAAAGTCTTATCTTTAAACATAATATTCAACTCCATTTTTTTAGTGTATTTAACTAATATTTACATTATTAATATAGCAATCTTTTACAATTTTTTAGATGAGTTTACTATTGTCCTATTCTCACAGATCATACGTGCTTGAACATGTTGATCATTGCCTAATATGCTATCTGCTATCAATGCATCATTACCAACACGAGCACCTTCTAGCAAAATACTGCGCTTAATAACTGAGTTGCTTCCAACAAAAGAATTGTTCCCAATAACAGTTGGTCCGTATATTTTTGCACCTTTTTCAATTACACTTTTTTCTCCTATAAACACAGGACCAATTATTTTTGTATCAGGGTCAATATCAATGTTTCTTCCTAACCATATACAGTTTTCAAACTTTTTCCCAGGTATGTCTACTTTAACTATCCCTGCTAAAATGTCAAACTGCACATCTTTATATACATCTATATTTCCAATATCGCACCAATACGCTTGTGTCTCGTAACCAAACATAGATTGCCCTTTCATTAGTAAATCTGGGAAAACTTGCTTGCCAAAATCATAAAAAGTATTTGATGGGATAAATGAAAAAATATCAGGTTCGAATATATATATTCCTGTATTTGCCTTTGTACTGATTGGAGTAACATCTTTGGGTTTTTCTTGGAACTGTGTAATTCTATCATCTTGACTTATTTGAACAACACCGAATTCTCTTGGATCCTGCACGTTTTTTAATGCAAGTGAAGCTAATCCACCTTTTTTCTTATGGAAATCATAGAAATCAGTTAAGTTTAGATCAGTTAGGGCATCTCCACTAATTATAAGTATAGGATCGTCACCAAAGAATTGCTGTACTTTCTTCAAACCGCCAGCAGTGCCCATCAACTCTTTTTCAACAGAATAGTGTATCTTTATACCAAAATGTTCTCCATCGCCAAAGTGATTCATTATGAGCTCTGGTTTATAGTAAAGGTTTATCATTATTTCTTTTATTCCATGTTTCCTGAGCAAGCGTACTGTATGCTCGATACATGGTCTTCCCCCAAGTTGAACCATTGGCTTTGATACTTCGTCAGTTAGAGGCCTAAGTCTTGTTCCTAGCCCTGCTGCTAATATCATGGCTTTCAATTTCATTCCCCCTACATTTTTTGATTTAGCTGTAATAAAAAATAAAATTTTGTAATCCAATTCCTCTATATATTTTAGTATCTATTGTCGTATTTTGCAAGGTACAAACTTCCGACATTATTCGACTTAATAGCATACAGATTTCAAAAAAATAAACGTCGAATATTATATATTCGACGTTTATTTAATATTTCCTTTAAAATGTAGTTATTTTAACTCGTTAATTTATTCCATTCTTTTTAACTAAGTAGGGTTATTGATTGGATTAATTGAATATATATTCTTCAATAAAGTTAGCGCTTAAGCATAATGTTACTCCTATAGATAAATTATTGTTAGTGAAACTACTTATATTTAGGAATATCAAAACGTAGTGTATATTCTGAGCATTGATCATATAGTGCTTTCATGTTAACTCTTAGTGTCTGTTTAATTGCCCAGCCTATATCTGTAGCATACTGATGAACTCCAGGAGTAGCAGGATTCCATCTCATTTTATAAAGAGTATTTTGTTTATACGTAGAATGATTAATATAATTAGTAGATATCCATTGGGCTCCTCCCAAAATTGATTGCTCTGGGGTGAACCACCCTTGTTTATATGCATATTCTGAACCTAACCGTATAGGAGCACTATCATGTGCACCTATTCCAAACATATTATAAACTATTCTAGGTTCTACAGCTTGTCCATCTACTTGGGTTACTAAAACACCATTTGCAAGTGTCGATGCTCCATTACCAGTTTCAAGGAGGGCATGAGCTACAAGGTATATTTCATTGACGTTAAACTGCGTTGCAGCCTGAATAAAAGCATGCTCTTTATTGTGTAGTATACCTCTGTTTAGAAGAATTCTGTTTAAGTCACTAGAATTGATACCAGCTCTACTGGAAAGGTCTAAAAATTGAAACATTTCCACAGGGATAGTCCCCGAATTTGCAATTACATATTGCCCTGATACCCAGCCTATTCCACCTGAAAAATTAATTTTATACCATCCATCTGCTTGTTCAATAATATCATAAGTTTCTCCCAATAGGACTTGTCCTAAAATTGAAAATTCTGTAGAAGGACCGCTTCTCACCCTTAACACTGGAGTGTTAATTGTAATACTATTTAGGTCTTCACCAATATTGGAAAAATCTTTTATGGTAAAATTATCAGGGTTCATGTAATAGGAAACATCTTCTCGTTTGGCATTTTCCCAGTTGTTACTATAAAGGTCTGTCTGAGGGCCTCGTGTCATTTGAGTATTCAGTGCATTTTCAAATGTTATATTGTACTCAGTGTACAAAATATAAATGTTATCATTTACAACTATTATTCCTTTTTTCGCCTCAGCTAATCCATTTTTTGCGTTAAGTATCAAGTTGTTGGGAACATTTGTTAATTCTAATATCCTTTCATAACCAGTAATAGCTTGGTAGAAGTTGCCTTGATTATGATTTCGTTGGCTATGTTCTAAAAGCTTTTGTGCGGTATTACGTATACTCTCAATAAATCTTATATCTGCAGGATACAAATAGTAACCTTCTTGATATATATCAAGAGCTAAATATAGGTTATTAGTTTCTGCAGTTTGTCCCTGTAATAGTAGCTGTGCTGGAGTAAATATTTTTTTACCTGATTCAGCGTATCCTTTGAACTTTTCTACTTCTGCTTTAAATTCTGAACTAATTAGATTAGATCTCAGTATAAAGTTATAACCACCTAATGCTTCTGAGTACCGTTCTCCCCTGTGACTACCTTGGCTCCATGAGAAAATTGTTCTCAAGCTCCTATTTACTCTCTCTAGAAATCTTGCATCGTTTGGGTATAAATAGTGACCTTGTTCATAGATTTGACTTGCTTGGTATGGGTTACTACTTTCCATAGCTTGCCCTTGTGTAAGGAGTTGTGCTGGAGTAAACAATCTTCTTCCTGATTCAGCGTAGCCTTTAAACTTTTCTACCTCTGCTCTAAACCCTGAACTAATTAAATTAGATCTCAGTATAAAGTTATAGCCACCTAATGCTTCTGAGTACCGCTCTCCCCTGTGACTACCTTGGCTCCATGAGAAAATTGTTCTCAAACTCCTATTTACTCCTTCTAGAAATCTTGCATCGTTTGGGTATAAATAGTGACCTTGTTCATAGATTTGACTTGCTTGGTATGGATTGCTACTTTCCATAGCTTGTCCTTGTGCTAGTAGTTCAGCTTGCGTAACTATTTTTTTCCCTGATTCAGCATAGCCTTTGAACTTTTCTACCTCTGCTTTAAATTCTGAACTAATTAGATTAGATCTCAGTATAAAGTTATAACCACCTAATGCTTCTGAGTACCGTTCTCCCCTGTGACTACCTTGGCTCCATGAGAAAATTGTTCTCAAGCTCCTATTTACTCCCTCTAGAAATCTTGCATCGTTTGGGTATAAATAGTGACCTTGTTCATAGATTTGACTTGCTTGGTATGGATTACTACTTTCCAGAGCTTGTCCTTGTGCTAGTAGTTCAGCTTGCGTAACTATTTTTTTCCCTGATTCAGCATAGCCTTTGAACTTTTCTACTTCTGCTTTAAACTCTGAACTAATTAGATTAGATCTCAGTATAAAGTTATAGCCACCTAATGCTTCTGAATACCGCTCTCCCCTGTGACTACCTTGGCTCCATGAGAAAATTATTCTCAAGCTCCTATTTACTCCCTCTAAAAACCTTACATCGTTTGGGTATAAATAGTGACCTTGTTCATAGATTTGACTTGCTTGGTATGGATTGGTACCTTCCATAGCTTGTCCTTGTGTAAGGAGTTGTGCTGGAGTAAACAGTCTTCTTCCTGATTCAGCATAGCCTTTGAACTTTTCTACTTCTGCTTTAAACTCTGAACTAATTAGATTAGATCTCAGTATAAAGTTATAGCCACCTAATGCTTCTGAATACCGTTCTCCCCTGTGACTACCTTGGCTCCATGAGAAAATTGTTCTCAAACTCCTATTTACTCCCTCAAGAAATCTTGCATCGTTTGGGTATAAATGGTGGCCTTGTTCATAGATCTGACTTGCTTGGTATGGATTGGTACCTTCCATAGCTTGTCCTTGTGCTAGTAGTTCATTTGCAGAAAGGTTAGTACTTGCGATTACATTTCTACTTAAAACTAAAACCATTATGACAGTTAAAAGAGCTTTTATAACCTTATTCAAAATTTCACCTCCTTTCGCACTATTTTAGTACCATTTTCCTAAGCAGAAATAAAGGCTCTGCTTATACAGAATCATTCTTCAATCATATTAAGAAAGTATCTATTATCAAACTGATAAGAGTTTTTATTGAATATATGTGTGTAAGGAACGTAGGGTGAATTAGTAATCAATCCTGCATAACTTGACATTGATTCTACTTCTTTTAAGAATACTAAACTGCATAATAGGATAAGCATACAAATATAAGTAATTTGTAGAATTTTTTCCTTCACTATCTTATTATTACTAGGACTCTTGATCTTAGATAGAACTAAGCTCAAAATTTTAGGGTATTTGCCTTTATTGTAAAGGTAATAGATATTTGGAAAAATTAATATATCTAAAACTTTACCGTAGATAGAAAGCCTAGCAGCAGTTATTTCAGAAAATTTAAAGATAAAATATATGCTTAGTGATAGGATATATATTTCTATAATTTTCTTTGAAATATTATTTTCCTTTGAAAGAAGTTGATAGTGGGATAGAGTAATACAAAGAAAAAATATCCTTGCCAAACTCTGAAAGTTTATTAATCCATAGCTCTGACTCCTACCAATATAAGGCAAAATTCTTGATAAAAATGGCAACCAGTGAAGCTGTTCTATAACATACCCGTAAGGGAAGTAAACCATGATAATACTCATCAAAACTATAGTGATTAGTTTCTTAAAGGTTAATTTCAGGCTTACTATAAATAACAGAGGTAACAAAATAATTGCAGAAGTATGGATTGACGTTAAAAGTAGTGTTATTAGAAAAAAATTAACATATTTCTTGCTTTCTAGGGTTTCAAGTAGGTAGTATATTCCGACTGTTATTGTAACACCTTGCCTTACTGCACTATAGGACCATACAAAGTAATAAAAACTATAATAAATAAATAAGGATAATGTCGGCATCTTACTATACTTATAGCATAGTTTGAAAATATAATATAACGTTACTCCGGATAGAGTTGCTAAGTAGATTTGATAAGGCACACCTATTGCCTTAAAAAAAGAGCTTAGTACTCTAAAACCAACTTCTTGATGGTCAAGGCCAAATAAGATTTCTTGTATAACCGAAGTATTGATTCTTGAATAAAGGAAGTCATATGCAAAGTAGTCCGGCCCCACCCCGTACCTAAAAAAAGCTAAAAAAGTCAAGATAACTCCAAAAAAAATAAAAGACCACGATCGTTTTTTATTATTTTGAAATGAAAGTGCGATTCCTAATATAAATACTAGGTAGTACATTGAAGTCCTCCCTTATCCATGATAATTATTTCAGTTTTTTATTATATAGTTGTATATATTCTATGAATTTTTCATTCTTATTATAGAGATTTACAGCACGGTTCCTACATTTCAAAACATATGAGTTTTGATCCGATTCCTTTATTATTTCTATTTTTTTTAATAGTTCGTCCAGACCACCCTTTTCAATAATGAAACCGGTTTCCTCGTCAATACTTTCAACGCTACCGCCTGTCTTAAAGGTTATAACTGGTGTCCCACAGGCTAATGACTCTAGATTTGTTGTTGGAAAATTATCTTCTAAAGTTGGATTAAAGAAAATGTCTGATGATGAATATAAATCTGCAAGATCGTTAATATTATTTGTTCTTGTGATACCTATAACATTTTCAGGTAAATCCTTCATTTGATTTTCATTTAATCCTACTAAAACGATTACTTCTTCAGAAGACAGTCGCTTAGATAATTGTAAAAAATAGTCAAACCCTTTTCTTTTTTCCCATATGCTAGCAACCCCTAAAATTATAAACTTATCTCTAACTCTAGGGTCATCCTTAAACTTATTACTTGTAGGCTTAAAAGTATCTAAATCTATACCGTTATTTATAACTTCCACAGAGTAATCTTTCAAGTAGGACTCTTTTACTAAGAGAGATAACCATTTTGATGGTGTAACTAATGTAAGATTTTCAACTCCAGTAAATATATCCTTTTTATTATCAAAGTTCTTTTTACTTCTATCTACAATAATACTTTTTGGATACTCTGCCTTCTGAGGACAATTGTAACATTTTGTTTTCCATTTATCACAATCAACAAAGTCAAAATATGCGCAGTGACCAGTAAAGCTCCAACAGTCATGTAAAGTCCAAATGATTGGCTTTTTACACACTCTAAGATATTGAAAGAGTACGTCTATGTTTAAATAATATCCGTGAATATTATGCAAGTGAATAATATCAGGATCCAATTTTACAATTTCCTTGATTAGTTTCTTAGTTGCAAAGGTTGAGCTAAAGCCATGAATATCAAAAAGCCTTGTTGAGAGAACATGAAAATAATTATCGATTTTTGAACCTATTTTAATACTTTGATTACAATTATTTGCTAAACCCCTACCATAAGCGACATGACTCTCACTTCCTTGATCTAACAAAATACTATGGATATCTGTTGCTATCCTACCTGTGCTTCCTACGCCACAAACTGAATTAATCTGCAAAACTCTCATTTTATTTACCCCAAACAACTCTATTTACATAGTTTGTATATGATAAAATAATTCTTAAGACTTTTTCTGAGACATTAGGCATTGTATAGTCACTTACTATTCTTAAAGTTTTGTCTTGCTGAGTTTCAAGGATCTCTAAACCTTGAAGTATTCTTTCTTTACCAAGACCAACCATCATGACTGAAGCTTCTTCCATAGCTTCAGGTCTTTCATGAGCTTCTCTAATGTTTAGAGCATTAAAACCTAGTATTGATGATTCTTCACTTATCGTTCCACTGTCACTTAGGACTGCTTTAGATTTAGATTGTAATTTAACATAATCATTAAAACCTAAGGGTTTCATTAGTGTAATCAAAGAATTAAATTTAATATTTTTAGAGTCAATCATTTTTCTAGTCCTAGGGTGTGTACTAACTATTATAGGTAATTGATATTTTTCTGTTATAGAGTTTAGAGTGTCAACTAGGTTCATAAAGTTAGTTTCTGAGTTTATATTTTCTTCTCTATGAGCAGATACAACAAAATATTGACCTTTAACTAGATTAAGCCTCTCTAAAATATCAGACTTGTTTATGTCTTCTGTTCTAGATGTTATAACCTCAAACATAGGGCTTCCTGTTTTTATAACTCTATCTGCAGGGACACCCTCACGCAGTAGATATTCTCTTGCAATATCGCTATATGTTAAGTTTACGTCAGATATGTGATCCACAATCTTTCTATTTGTTTCCTCTGGAACTCTTTGATCGAAGCACCTGTTTCCAGCTTCCATATGAAAAATAGGAATGTGTCTCTTTTTGGCAGCTATAGCCGAAAGGCAACTATTTGTGTCCCCAAGTACCAGTAGTGCTTCAGGTTTAACCTTTTCTAGCACATCATCCATTTTAATTAAGATGTTTCCAATTGTTTCAACAGCTGTCCCGTGAGCTGCGTCTAAAAAATAATCAGGTTTTCTTAAATGAAAGTCATTAAAAAAAACTTCATTTAACTCGTAGTCGTAATTTTGACCAGTGTGAACTAAAGTATGTTCAACAGCCTTTGAATTTTCTAAAGCATTTATTACAGATGATAATCTGATAATTTCAGGTCGTGTACCTACTACTGTCATTACTTTAAGTTTTTTCATAAATTACCTCCAATAAATTTACTTATATGCTATCAGATATACAAATTTGATCATTTAGAATTTTATAAAACTTATCCATTAGAAGGGTTTTTTTATAGTTAACCTCGAAAAAATCTCGAGCATTTTTTCCCAGCATTTTACGTTCTTCATTTGACATATTATATAAGGTCAGTACATTCTTTGCTAATTCTGCAGCGTTACCTGCATTATTTACTAAACCTGCTCTTGCTTCTAAGACTGTATTTGCAGCTTCCCCATTAATAGAAGCTAATATTGGTATACCAGATGCCATATACGACTGTAGCTTAGCTGGCAAAGTCATAGAAAAAACAGGATCATCTTTTAAGGATAGAAAAGCCGCGTCAGCCTTTGCAAGATATAATGGCATAAGCTCCACCGGCTTTTTAGAAATAAACTTAAAATTGTTCTCTAATTTTTTCTTCTTTACTTGCTTTTGAAGTTGAATTTTAGCACTACCATCACCGATAAAAACCCAGTTTATGTCTAATTGATCTTTTAAGATTTCTGCTGCCTCAATTGCAATATCTAGTCCTTGGGCTTGTCCTATATTTCCTGTAAACATAATATTAAAACCACCAGGGATATCATCCAGCTCACTTTCATCAGCTACGTTTTTATCAGTGTATAGTTCCTCAGCATATTGAGGCCAAAATTCTATCTTATTTTTGTTATGTCCCCTATTAGAAACTGCCTCTATAAAATTTTTTGATGAAACTAATATCTTGTCACAGGAGTTATAAATATAGTCTACTACTATACCTATCATCCCAAGTATTTTCTTATTATTTATTCCGCCTGCAGCTTGAACATTCTCAGGCCATAAATCTGTTACATACATTATTAATGGTATCTTCTTTTTCTTTTTAATATATATTGCTGGTAAAGCCATTGTTATTGGAGATGTTTCGTACACAAACACGCAATCAAAGTCATACTTTAGTAAACTTAGTGCTTTGAACCAACCTGCTATAACAAAGGAAAAGTAGTTTAGAGCTAGTTGAATTTTGTTATTGCCCCTGGGTATCAAGAAGGTCCTTATAATATTAACACCTTCGTGTACTTCTTCCCTGTTTTTAAATATCCCGTACCCATCATAAAATTTGCCTTGGGGATAATTAGGAATACCAGTAAGAACAGTGACTGCATGTCCATCTTGTACTAATTGTTTACAAATATCATTAGTGCGAAATTGTTCTGGATAGTAGTATTGAGCGACTACAAGTATTTTCATTTCAACATCTCCTTAGCTGCAAATAGTATTACATATTATCTTACGCTTGCTTGCTTCTCCATGGTTTGTATAGGGGTGTTATTTATAGATTTCTTTTTGTTTAAAGGTTTATTTACGATCAGTTGCATATTAGGTTGTGGTGAAGTAATGTCTTGAGAACCTTCTCTTACTCCTTCTCTTTTAATTACATAGAAAATAGTTTTCAAAAAGATTTTAAAGTCATTATAGAAAGATACTTGGCTTGTATATTCTCCATCAAATTTTGCTTTTTCATATGCTGACAATTCATCTCGCCCGTTAATTTGTGCCCAGCCAGTAATTCCAGGTTTAATATCATTGGCACCGTATTTATCTCTTTCTCTAATAACATCATGTTCACATAGCACTACAGGTCGAGGCCCTATTATACTCATTTCACCCTTTAAAATATTTAATAATTGCGGAAGTTCGTCTAAACTTGTTTTACGCAAAATTTTCCCTACCCTAGTTATACATGCATCTGGGTTATCTAGCTTATGTGTTGGCATATCACTAGGTGTTTCCATACACATTGTCCTGAATTTCAATATGTAAAAATGGTTTTTGTCTTGACCATATCTTTTTTGTCTAAATATAATTGGCCCCTTAGAGTCAATCCGAATTAGTATTGCAATAATGATAAACAGTGGCCAAAAAAACAAAAGTGATGTTAATGATAGTAAGATGTCAAGTAGCCTTTTAAAAACTGGATTGTAATTCAAGTAAATCATTCCTTTCTTAAATAAACTCTTTATATAAAAAGTTATATTAATTTATAGCAGCAATAGATATATTATTCGACAAATGTTACAATAATCCTTCTAAAACTCTATTATAAACTTTTTTCCAGTAAAAATGCATAATTTTTCCAAATTATGTTTAAACTAATACATTAAAATGTTCATAACTTAATTTTATGTTTTTATAAAATGGATTTCAAGAGCAACCGTTCGACTTGTTTCGACATGCAACTAAAAAAACCGAACAAGTCGGTTTTTTTAGTTAGTTAATTGGCTCATAGTAGCTCTGGCGTCAATTATAGGAACCCGATAATAGTATATGCGTTTATAAATAAACCCTTCACCTTGTAGCGTTTCTAATTCTATTGCACTAGGGTTTACACTGGTAAAGTTAGTCCAGTTACTCATTACAGTTGTTGGCGTTACATCAGTTCTTAAAAATGGACTCATAGCTTCAAGCATATTCAGTGTTCTGTTAAGAGAAAAGTTATTTCTAATACTACCAAAAATTGTAACCATAATCTCTTGCTGTCTTTTAATTCTACCGAAATCACTACCACCTATAGTAAGGTATCTAGCCCTTACATAGGTCAGAACTTGATCTCCGTTCATATGATGATTTCCCTTGCTAAATACCATATGCCCCCCCTGAGAGTCAATCATGTCATGCTGGACATTTACAGGTATTCCTCCTAAAGAATCGACAATTTTTCCGAAACCATCGAACCCTACTTGAGCATAATGATCAATATGAATATCTAAAAAACCTTCTATTGTTTCTTTTAATAACCTTGGACCCCCAAAAGCGTATGAGTGATTTATTTTGTCATATTTCCGCCCTGGAATTTTCACAAAGGTATCCCTTGGTATTGATAAAATAGCTGATTTATTAGTTGTTTTATCGAATTGAACTACCATTATTGTGTCTGCTCTATGCCCACCTTGCCCACCTACAGCATCTGTTCCAATAAGTAGTATATTTAATTTGTTAGGATCCTTAGGGCTCCTTTGCTCGTATATAGGATCATCAGTATATTTTATAAAATCAATTTCATCCTCAGGAATTTCATCCCCTTCTACTTCTTCTACATCTAAATCACTTGGGTCTATGCCTTCGAAATCATCAATATCTTTAGATATAGTACTATAAATATTCCATAATCTTACTCCTATTGTACCACCATAAACTAGCAGTGGTACTAATACAATTGCTGTTACAATAAGTACTATTTGTTTTTTTGTAAATTCTTTGTTGAAAATTTTTATCTTCTTTGTTTTGGATTTATCAACCCTACTTCTGGTCATTCTAACTTGTCCTCCCCTTAGCTCTTTGAGCTATTTGTAAATTTTGTCTATTATCCCCCCACCTAGGCAGTACTGGTCTTGGTATAGTACCACGGCCTGTCCCGGTGTTACTGCTCTTACTGGTTCGTCAAAGATTATTTCACAGGTGTTGTTTTCTTTCATTATAACTGTACATTTTTGGTCTTTTTGTCTGTAGCGTATTTTTGCTGTACACTTGAATGTTTGTGGAACTCCTTTGTCAGAGACAAAGTGCATGTCTGTGGCGTATAGGCCTTTGGAGTACAGTTTTGGGTGGTCTGTGCCTTGTTCTACGTATAGGATGTTTTTCACTAGGTCTTTGCCAACTACAAACCATGGTTCTCCTGTACCTTGTCCACCTATTCCTAAGCCTTTTCTTTGGCCTAGGGTGTAGTACATTAGGCCGTCGTGTTTGCCTTTAAGTTCTCCGTCTAGGGTTCTCATTTCCCCACGTTTTGCTGGTAGGTAGTTAGACAGGAATTCTTTAAAGTTCTTTTCTCCTATGAAGCAGATACCTGTACTGTCTTTTTTAGTGGCTGTGGCAAGTCCTGCTTTTTTTGCTATGTCCCTAAGGTCTTTTTTGTTTAGGTGACCCACTGGGAAAAGGGTTTTGGATAGTTCGTATTGTCCTAAGGTGTTTAGGAAGTATGTTTGGTCTTTGTTGTCGTCTGCACCTCGGATTAGTTTGTATTCTCCATCTATATGGTCTACTTGGGCATAGTGTCCTGTTGCTAGGTACTGTGCCCCTATTTTAAGTGCATAGTCTAGGAATGCTTTGAATTTTATTTCTTTGTTGCACATGACGTCTGGGTTTGGGGTTCTTCCTTTTTTGTATTCGTCTAGGAAGTATTGGAATACTCTGTCCCAGTATTCTTTTTCGAAGTTGACTGTGTAGTATGGGATGCCTATTTGGCTGCATACTTTTCGTACGTCTTCGTAGTCGGCTGTTGATGTGCATACGCCGTTTTCGTCTTTTTCTTCCCAGTTTTTCATGAATATGCCTATGACGTCATAGCCTTGTTCTTTTAGTAGTAGTGCTGCTACGGAGGAGTCTACTCCGCCGGACATGCCTATTACTACTTTTGTTTTTTCGTTTGCTGCGGTCATTGGTAAAACCTCCTGCTTTGTAAAAACTTCTAAAGTTTATAATAGCACTTTTGGACTATGTTGTGCAAGGTTTGTTGTTTTTGTTTTTATTTTGTTTACAAATGATATAAAAAATGAAAGATAAAAGCTTGTTGGCTACGGAAACGTCGTTCTACTGCTACATGCTGGGTCTAAAATCTATATATTGATCTGGGCTACATGCTGGGTCTTTATTTTTTTGTTTTTTTGGGTTTGGTGTTTTGTCATTTTTTTATTGTGTAGTTTATATTATCTTCATAAATTTGTTCATTGAAGTGATAAAAATATTTTTCTAAAACATCTATATAGGTAGTTCTGCTGGGTCAAGGCTGAACGGAAACTTCTACTTTTTGTTACATGCTGGGTCCTTTATTGGCTACGGAAACGTCGTTCTGCTGCTACATGCTGGGTCAAAGGTCTAGTGATTGATCTGGGCTACATGCTGGGTCCTTATTTTTTTTGTTTTTTGGGTTTGGTGTTTTGTCATTTTTTTTATTGTGTAGTTTATATTATCTTCATAAATTTGTTCATTGAAGTGATAAATATTTTTCTAAAACTTCTATATAGGTAGTTCTGCTGGGTCAAGGCTGGGCGGAAACTTCTATTTTTTGTTACATGCTGGGTCTTAGGGACTTTTGTATGGTTGTTATAGTAATTTTGAGATTATAAATCAAATCTTTATGTTAAGACCCAGCATGTAGCTTGTTTTCTCTTGGTTTGACCCAGCATGTTTGCTTGTATGGATGTTTCTGTAGCTGGTTTTTTTTATTAGATGTTATGGAGTTTCTGTAGCTGATTTATTTAATCAGTTGTTTTAAGGATTCTTTTGAATTCTAGTTTTTTAGAGCCAAAGTTTATTAGTAGGGCTAGGTTGTAGTTTGTTGTGTTTACGTAGTGGATTGTTTGGGCCATGTGTTCGTTGTTTAGGGTTGATACACATTTTAGTTCTAGGATTATTTTGTCTTCTACTATGATATCGGCGAAGTATTGTCCTATGTCTATATTTTTATATTCTAATTTTATTGGTACTTGATTGATGCATTTTAGTCCTCTAATTGATAGTTCGTGGATTAGTGCTCTTTCGTATGATTTTTCTAGGAGTCCTGTTCCTAGTATGCTATGTACTTCTATTGCAGCGTTTATTATTTGGCCTGAGAGTTTTTCGTATAGTAGCATCTCATCCCCCCTTATGGAGTTTATTAATTTAAATTTATTTATTGGCTACAGAAACGTCCTTATGCTGCTACATGCTGGGTCGAGGTCTAGGGATTGATCTGGGCTACATGCTGGGTCTTTATTTTTTTGTTTTTTGGTTTGGTTGTTCTATCAGGTTTATATTTGTGTAGTTTATATTCTCTTTATAATTTGTTCAGTGAAGAGATAAATACTTTATTAAAACTTCTATATTGTGTAATCTGCTGGGTCAAGGCTGAACGGAAACTTCTATTTTTTGCAAGTATGCTGGGTCTTTTATTGGCTACAGAAACGTCCTTATGCTGCTACATGCTGGGTCGAGGTCTAGGGATTGATCTGGGCTACATGCTGGGTCTTTATTTTTTTGTTTTTTGGTTTTGATGTTCTATCAGGTCTATATTTATGTAGAATTATATTCTCTTTATAATTTGTTCAGTGAAGAGATAAATAATTTTCTAAAACTTCTATATTGTGTAATCTGCTGGGTCAAGGCTGGGCGGAAACTTCTACTTTTTGTTACATGCTGGGTCTTTTATTGGCTACAGAAACGTCGTTCTTCTGCTACATGCTGGGTCAAGGTCTAGTGATTGATCTGGGCTACATGCTGGGTCTTTATTTTTTTTGTTTTTTGGTTTGGTGTTTTATCATTTTTTTATTGTGTAGTTTATATTCTCTTTATAATTTTTCAGTGAAGAGATAAATACGTTCTAAAACTTCTATATTGTGTAATCTGCTGGGTCAGGGCTGGGCGGAAACTTTTACTTTTTGCTACATGCTGGGTCTTGGAGACTCGTATGAATATTATTGGTTAATATAGTAATTTTGAGATATTTTTTACTCTTATTTTTCTCTGTATGAATCTGATACTGTCTGATATATTTGCTTTAAATCTAAATTATATTGATAGTTAAATCTTTATATTAAGACCCAGCATGTAGCATATTATCTTTGGTTTGACCCAGCATGTAGCATATTATCTTTGGTTTGACCCAGCATGTAGCATATTATCTTTGGTTTGACCCAGCATGTAGCATATTATCTTTGGTTTGACCCAGCATGTTTGCTTGTTATGGATGTTTCTGTAGCTGATAGGTTGTTTTTTGGGTTTACATGTTATGGAGGTTTCTGTAGCTGTAGTTCTGTTGATCAAGGTTGCTGAAACTTCCTCTATTTAGATATGTGCTTGTTATTAGGTTTGAGGGTCTATTGGTTAATGCAACTAGTTATATAGACGGTTGGGGGGTGAAAAGGTTTCATTTTTTTTTTATTTTTTTGGGGTTTTGTTTTAGGCTTATATTGTTTTTTGTTATTTAAAAAGTACCCTTTTATGGGTACTTTAGTGGTTTTGGAAGGGTGTTCCGTGTTCTGGGGGGGCGGTGTTGAAGATGTGGGCTATTGTTGCTGCTATGTCTGATAGGGTTTTTCTTGTGCCAAGGTTTTGGGGTTTGGTGTTTTTGTTGTAGAGTAGTAATGGGGTTTTTTCCCTTGTGTGTTGGCTGTGGCCTATTGTTGGGTCGTTGCCATGATCTGCTGTTATTATTAGTGTATCTTGGGTTGTCATTTTTTCTATGATGGTTTTTAGGTGTTTATCTATTATCATTATTATTTCTGCGTATTTTTGAGGGTCTTGGCTGTGTCCTGCTAGGTCTGTTTCTTGGACAGTTGCTGCTATTAGCCCTTCTTTTGTTGTTTTCATGGCTTTTAAAATAAGTTCCATTACCAGCTGAGTTTCCACTGCTGGCTTTTTTGTGGCTTTTTCACAGGTTATTACATCCTGCATTTTACCTATCAGGGTTACTTCTTTGTTGTTTTCTGTTAGTATGGTGCTTATTTGTGTGTTTGGATTTACACCATAACCTATGTGCCTTACGTTATATCCTTTTTTGTATACTCCAGATTTAGGTGAATTGACACCTGTAAGTCCATCTTTCCTTGTTTCAATACTATTTTCGATATCTTTTATGGTTATAGCTTCTCCACCTAAGGCTATTACCCTATTGACCTTTACTATTTGCCTCACGATGTTTGCTATCTCAAGTACTTTTTCAAAGGATATATGGTCCAGGGCTGCTGTAAGGTTGTAGATTTGTCCGTAGTCTGTTTCGATGTTGTCTGCTATTACAATATGGTCTTCTACTTTAATATAGGGTTGTGTTGGGTCTGGAATTATAGTTTTATACCCTCTTTGTTCTAGGGCATTTTTTACTTCTTGTATATATTCTTTAAATGGAGCTATATTTGGGGCCTTTGGGTATGTCCCCATGATTTCTTGATGGCCTGCATAGCTGTCAGCACCTTGATGTTGTAGGTTCATGGTGCCGTAGCTTGCCACTGGGGTGGTTTTTTTTAGTTTAGGGTGATTAAGTATGTTATTTATACCTAATAGTTCTAATGTAGGTATGTTAAAATCTACTGCGTTGTCTAGGATGTGTTTGAAGGTGTTAGCACCTATGTCTTGGGGTCTAACTTCAGCTACATCATCCATGTATCCTACACCTAAGCTATCTATAACTAGTAGTATTAATCTTTTCATTTGAATCACACCTATCTTATTTTTGTACCTAGGTTATCGTATATACCAAGGAGCTTTGGTGCTCCTTTTTGGATACCTTCAACTACCGCTACTTTGCTCCTTGTTACAAATATTTGTGTTCTAAAACAGTAGATGGCAGTATCCCCTATATCCACTTTTTTATCTTCTAGATTTAATGTGCCGTAATAGTCTATGGCTCCAGGGTCATTTTCCATACCTTTTAGGAAGTTATCCATTAATTTTTGGTACTCTCTTCCCACTAGAGCTCCTTCTAGTTGAGATCTACTATAAAAGCCTCCTCCGTACACGAAGGCTTTGTTGTCGAATTTATGGGATATCTCACTTACATAGACCATGGCGATTTTTTCTTTTTGTTCTTTGTAACCGTGCAATGGAGTTGTACCTGTCAGAGCATGGCCTGGTTCTCCGTGGGTGGCACCCATTTTTTTAAGGAAGGGTATGGTGTAAGATGACGTGGCGCTGGGTGCATTGATCTGCTCAAGTTTTATCCCAAGCTCATTTTGCAGGATATCCACTGTGCGCATTAGGGTATGGGCATTTTCTGTTTTTTCTATGCTACCTGTGTCAGGACTATATAGAAAGGATGGAAATGCTGTAACACCAGCAATAGATATGTTTTCTAGTTGTTGTATTGTTTTTGCTGCTTCTAGGATTTCCTCTTCCTTGAAGCCACCTAACTGACCGTCGTAGATTGTATCATTTGGCCCCACTACTTTGAGGAGTAGTTTCTGGTTTTGGCCAATTTCTTTACAGATATTTGAGATTTCCATGGCTTTTTGAACTGAGTATACTGTGATAACCTCTGGCTTTAGTTGAATTATACTTTTAAGCATACTGCTGGGAATTTGAACTAGATGTCCTACATTACCAAGTTCTATACCTGCTTTATTAAGTGCTAATGCTTCCCAAGGGTCAACGGCCACAGCTTTTTTTATACCGTTTTGGGCTATGGCATTTGCCACAATGGGGTTTCTTCCTATTTGTTTTGTCATCATGTATAAATCTATGTTGTTTTCCCTGGCAGTTTCTACTATACTTTTGGTGTTTTCGATTATTGAATCTAGGTCTAAGATGTATGTGTTCGGTTCAATTTGCCCGCTTTGATGTAGTTCCAAGGCAGTTTGGATTAGTTGGGGATTAGTTTTTTGAAGTTTTTTTAGAAACATAACGTAGCCTATTCCCCTTTCTTGTTTGATAGTTCTATGGCTGCTTTTAGTATCCTTATGACTGTGTCTGCTCCAGAGCGCATTGGATTTATTCTTATCATATAGTGTTCTAAGGATGGGTCTGATTCTAAAAATGTCCCAGATACCCTATAAAACATAGAAGTTATCTCGTATTTGGATTCAGCACCTACAGGGTGTGGTGCTCCACCTAGTTCATTACAATGTTGCAGAACTTGTTTTGCCACTGGGTTTTCTAGCTCAACTAGTATAACCCTAGATTGGGCATTGGCTATGAAGGCCTTTTTTACACCTTGTGCTTCACCTTGATTTAGTCTTTGTATTATCTTATTACCTTCTTCTCCTTGGATGGCTAGGGATACTGGAGCATATACAAGTGCTCGTAATGCCTCCATTGCTTCGAATCCTTGTACTTGGCTACCCCCTGAGTAGTTGTGTCTTTTTATTTTATCTATGATTTCTTGTTTGCCCACTACACATCCAACACCTTCAGGGCCTAGTAGCTTAAATAACGAAAAGGCAGATGCGTCAGCACCTAGCTGGGCTCCAATCTTCTGTGTTTTCATAACTACATAGTTGTCATCTGTGAGGATTGTTATATTTTTATTTACTTCTTTTAGCTTTTTAATTACCAATTGTATATCATAACTGTCCTTCATTTGCTGCCTAGAGTATTGAATCAATGCAAAATTCGTTGTGTTTATTTTTTCTTCATTTATATTGTCTAGGTCATTAAAGTCTAGGTATTGTACATGTAGTCCCATTGATTCTATTATTACTTTGGTTGTTGGGTAGATTGGGGCCTTATGAACTATTATTTTATCATTGGGTTTTACAGTTGTATTAAATACATTTCTGATGGCGCCGGTTCCAGCACCCCTTAAAAGTATAGCTGCTTCACTGTCAAAGAATTGAGCAAGGACTTTTTCTACTTTAGTTGTTTGATGGGGTTTGCCTAATCCAGGGACTACTCCATAGTCTCCTGCCTGCAGGAATTCATCTCCTCTAAAGTGCTGATGGATTATATCCACTAGCTTAAATTGTAGTTGTTTAGCTTGTTCTATATCTATGGTTTTTATGGGGTATGTTTCCATGTAAGATTTACCTCCTTATGTGTTTAGTAGTTTGCAAGGATTTTGGATTAGGAATTTTTCTATTGTTTGTTCAGTTATTCCTTCTTCTATAAGTTTAGGTATGAAGTTATTGTATAAATAGCTGTACCCGATTCCGCCGTTTTCTTTTAGGTGTGATTTGCGTGTAAGGTCTTGGGATAGTACTATTTGATCTTGGTGTCCTCTTTTTATTAGTTCTGAGATTATTTTTACTCGGGTTTCATCTGGTTGGTAGTTTAGCTTTCCTACTGTGTCAAATCCTAAGAAACATCCACTGTCAGCCACCCTTAGGTGATAGTCTAAATCACTGGATAGATCTAAGTGACCTACAAGTACTTTTTCGGTGTCTACTCCCCAGTTTTTTAGTAGCTCCAGTTGTTCTAAGGCCATGGTTCCCAGGGTTGTGTGAGTAAATATGGGTTTACCTGTTTGGCAGTGTATTTGGGATATTAGTTTTAATAGCCTCTCTTCCACAGGTGTTATAGTGTTATGGCTTGTTCCTACTTCCCCTAGTACATGGGCTTTGGCTGTTGTGCCATCTATACCTATTTCAATATCTTCTAGTAATAGTTTTATGAGTTCTTTGTCACTTTGTTGGTATACGTAGTCAGGTAAAAAGGGCTCTTTATAAAACCCAGTACTTGCTATGATGTTTAGTCCTGTGGTTTCAGACACTTGAAGCATCGCATGGATATCTCGCCCCATGCCCCTGTTTGTGACATCCACTATTGTTTCTATACCATCATGTTTTAGTGTGGATAATTCTAGTGTAACTTTTTCAAGGTCATCAAAGTTTGTATCTGGGTCTTTTTTGTGTCCAGACAGATTTATTTTAAGGTGCTCATGGATATATGTTTTTCCTGAATTTGTTATTTGTCCTGTAATGGTAGTTATCATGGACTTTCCCTCCCCTAAAAATTATCTAAAAATCCTTTGTTGTTGTTTTTATAGCTTTCAAAAAAATATTTGTTAAACAATTGTGGTCTCTTATATAGAAGTGATATCTTCTCAGCAAAATCAATTGCCTTTAACCCTTGGGGGATTCCTTGTGGTGCTATTAGCACTATGGATGTTGCTAATTCTTCAGTGGGTATACTAAGGGCTGTAGCATTTACCATGTTTGCAACTTTAACAAGATACTTTCCGGAGTTTTGCTGAGTTTGTTGCCCTGTCTTTCCCCATTGACCTAGTACAGAGTCACCTAGGTTATAGTAGTCTATGGGACCTTCCGCAGTGATGATAAGGTCTACTTCTTCTTCGAAGATGTCTTTTATTAAGGATATGGCTGTATTTCTTTCCTGGGGTAGCTGATCTTTTATTTCTACCACTTCTAGATTTAAATGGGATTGTTGTATGATTCTTTCAATGAGGTCAAACATATCTATACCGCTGGGTAATATATTTGTTCCATTTTTAGGTATTGCCACTTTATATTTAAGGTTGTTTACGGGCTTGTTTCCTTCTATTAAATTAAGTACTGCTTCCTTGCATAGCTCTAAGTCATTGGAGATTATACCTAAGCCTGGGTGGAATTCTATGTTGTCTGTGGATTGTCTTTTTATACTTCCCCTAAGACCTAGTCCTTTTCCCATGATAGAGTATAGTCCACAGCTTATGGCAGGCGCCAGTACTGATCCGCCACCATCTGTTCCTATGGCAAAATCATTTATCCCTAGCAGTACATTTATACAGCTTCCACTGGATGAACCTGTCATTACTTTACCTGTGAGGGGGTTAGTGAGCTTTATATCTATGGCCCTACCTCCCTCTGCCATTGTATCCACCGTGTGGAATATAAAGCCTTCAGTTTGTTGCAATTTTTCTATAAAACTTGTTGGTATTTGATTTGTATCTTTTATACCGAAGAGCTTTATGTTGGCTTTTGGGTTCTTTCGTAAAGTATTCACAGCATCATCCATTATACTTTTTCTGTAATAGTTTACAGTTTTGTTGAGCTGAGTTTGTGCTTTGTCCGTTGCTTTAGATATTTTTAATACTTGGTCTAATAGGTTATCTATTCCCATTTATATCACCTACTTATTTTGTAATGTTTAGGGGAGAATTTCTTCTCCCCTAAGTTATTATTTCTATACTGCGAACAAGCCTAGGACAGCTAAAATGTTCACTAAAATGCCAACAAGGATAGCAGCTATGGGACCCACTGCCATTCTAACAACAGGTCTGCCTGCTATGTCATTTAGGATATATAGGCCAGCTACTGCAAAGAAACCAATTCCTGGAGCTATGGCGTTGGCTGCATTCATACCACCAACTAATAGGGCTACTTCAAGTAATCTAGACATACCGTTTCTTATGTTGTCTCCGGATTTTCTGATACCTGGGAAACGATCCAAAAAGCGAGCGATTCCATCAAGCAAGAATACTTCAGCACCGATAACTGCAGCACCTATAATAGCTGCTAAGAAAGGATTTCTTACGAATAGTCCGATGGCGAAAACAAATGTCATACCAACTGGACCATATACACCTGTTGCTATAGCGGTGGAAGCTATAAGTGGGATAAATCCGATACCCCTTGCAACTACTGCGATACCAGCATCTACATATTGTCCTTCACTTAATAGGTTTAGAGAAATTGGGTCACCTGCAACTAGGCTTAGTGCTGTAGCCATGGATACTAGTCCACCCATTACCATAAGGATTGGAGAATTCTTTTTGATTCTCTTAACTCTTTCGCTGAAGATTGCTGCTAGGTCTACTGATTCTTCTTCACTCTTTTCTGTCATTGCGAAAAATAGAAGTATTGCCATACCAACTATAAGTGCTGCACCTTCTTGGTTAAGGGCTACTACTCTTTCACCTATGGTGATTGGGTGGTTTGTGTTTAGCCAAACAGCACCTTGTCTAGCTAATACGGATATGAATAGGTTTAGTGCACCTTTTTTTGCGCCGTACTGGAATCCAGTTGCTAAGGCTGGGAAAGCTGCAAAAGCTATAACTATTGGGCTTCCCACTGCTCCTAAGCTTTCCATGAAGTTAACTGGAAGCTTAGCAAATAGGTCAACTACAAATTCAAGTCCTATTAATAGTCCAATACCATATATTGCACCGATAATACCTGCTACTGGTGTACCAACTTTACCATCTGGAGAAAATGTACCTATGATATCGGTTCCTAGAAAAATACTATGGATTAAGATGATACTTGACGTTAGAGAGAAAGGGATACCAAATCCTATAACAAGTCCAAAGCTCATTGCAAATGCAGTGGCTGCTAGCTCCTTTCTTCCCATTCTACCTTCTGTATGTTCTGGCATAATTGGTCTTAAACCGTCATTGAAAACAGCTATACCTTTGTTTGCCATTATTGATGCAAGGGCACCAATTAAGGCTATTACGATATATTCCATTTCTTCATACCTCCCTGTGTTTTTTTTATTTTGTTTACTGCAGTTTTTTTAAAAAAACTGCAGTAAAATTAATACTAGGCCTTTTTAAGTATTTCGTTCATTATAATTGGCACTGCTTTTTCAAAGTGGTCACCTGTAAATCCAAATGCAACTTTACCTTCTTGTACTGCTTTAATTATGTCTTCTTCCTTAGGGGGTTTACCTGGCATGGATATGGTTGCGCATTTGTCACGGGTGAGTAAAGCCATGGCCATACTTAACGCGCCACCGCCGCCTGTATGACAGGCACCTAGGTAGTAGTGCGCTTTATTTGTTTTTACATCATTTGCAGCATGTATATCTGATTTGATTTCAACTTGGACCTTTTCCCCACCAATTTCTTTTACTAGGTCAGCGATACCTTGTTTTTCTACTTGGCCTCCAACAACTATTTTAATCATACTTTCCCTCCTTTCGAATTGTTTTTCTCTTCCATGGAGCATAGGTGTAATGCGATGTAACCAAATTCTGATTTAGGTATTTGTAAATTTAAGTTTTGCTCAAGGTTCTTTACTAGAGCTGGCACTTTTTTATATGCTTGACTTTGTTTTATTTCAGCCAGTGCCACTTCATTTATAGGATTTATCTCTTCTCCCTTTTTAATCCTAGGTAATGCCATGCATACATGGGTTATTAGCATTGAAGCATTTTCTTCGTCAAGTTTGGTGTTGAACTGTTCTTCTACATCCTTTGCAAAGTTAATAACGGCTTCGGCAATTTGTTCATCGATCTCTCCTGCATCTTTAAGAAGGTTAATTCTCATGTGTAACATTTCATCCATTTTTACAACCCCTTTTTAATTATACGAAATTTAGTATATTGATGTTAAAAGAAAAGTGGGATTATACCCTTTTACCTAGTATGTAGGTAAAATTTCTTCTTTCATAACTTTTTCTTGTAGTATTCCCACTTGTTCTATATTAATAAATTTATTTAGTATTCCTTTAAAGAAGCTGTTGTTTTTGTTGATTACTATAACAGCTGTAGTATCATCCTTTCCAGTTTCTTGTGCTTTTGCATTTATCAATGGAGCAATACTGTATTTTGTGGTGTGGTTTTTTAGCTCATCACTACTCCAAATAGCAGCGTCTATTTCTTTGTTTTTTAGTCTTTGAAGTATCTGATTGTATGAAGTTTCAACATATTCCACTTCTAGCCCTTCACACTCATAGCATGTTAGTAGAAACTGATCTATGGAGTCAGGGTCTATGCCCACTTTCATACCTGATTGGATTTTGTTTTGTCTTTTATCCCTAAATACCACAACATGCTCTCCTACATAGCTATACTCTGGGAACTCATATGCTATTTCAATTTCAGTTGATTTCCTAATCTCTAAGCTAGCTGCAAGTTTTGACAATATAACAAAGTTATATCTACCTTGATTTAAGGCTTCGATACGTTTAGAGGCTCCCCTCATAAATGCTAAGCTAAATGGGATGTCTGCATTTTCAAAGGATTTGTATAAGCCTGTTGCTAAGCCTTCATACCTTTTGGTATATGGCAATGGCATTACACCTATGATTGTACCGATATCAGCCAGTATCCAGAGTTTCTTATAATCGATTGCTACTATGTAAGTACCTAGGTGCCCTCTTGATTCTAGTTTGATTGCGTTTTCTGTCTGCAAGAATTTTAGAGCTAACTGGATAGTTCCTCGTCCTAGTCCAAAGGTTTCAGTGTACTGGTCCACAGTCTTTGTCCTGTCTCCTATGTCTAGCATAAGCATTTCTCGGGCTAAGGACATAATGGCTATTCCATTTTTTGAGAGTAATTTTGTTTTGAACTGTTCCATTTTTTATCCTCCAGGCAATGTACAATATTTTGTATATTGTACATTCAATATATCATATAGTTTTAGCTTTGACAATATGGATTATAAAAAAAAAAATTGTATTTAGTACTCAAGAAATAATTGGCTACTTTTTAAGATTATTTTTGCAAATACTAATTTTGATAGAAAATTCTAATGAAGGAGGTTGGTTTTATTGTTTAAGCATGATAAAAAGCTTTTACAGGATGTTAAGGTTGAAAGACCCAATCCTACTTATGCTGCAATGATGTTGGAGCAGTTAGGTGGTCCACAGGGTGAGTTAAAGGCTGCTATGCAGTATATGAGTCAAAGTTTTAGGATTAAGGATCCAGAGATTAAGGATTTGTTTATGGATATAGCTGCAGAAGAGTTGAGTCATATGGAGATGGTAGCTCAGACTGTCAATTTATTAAATGGACATGTGCCTGATGTTAATCAGGTGACTGCGGGTTCTATTGAAGCCCATGTTCTAACTGGTTTGTCTCCAGATTTGACTAATGCTTCTGGTGTACCATGGACTGCAGCTTATGTTAATAATACTGGTGATTTGCCTGCAGATTTGTTATCAAATATAGCTGCTGAGCAACGGGCTAAGGTTGTTTATGAGCTCCTTTATCGTCAGATTAATGATAAGCATGTTAGGGACACTATTGATTTCTTGTTAAACCGAGAAGAGGCTCATAATGCTTTGTTTAGGCAGGCTTTTGGTAGGATTCAGGAAACTGGGTCTAATCTTGATTTTGGTGTTGATGAGCAAGCGAGGTTGTATTTTGATCTTTCTACACCTAATGTTAGTGGTAATGGCCCTGGGTTTAATACTGGGTATCCAATCCACCCAAGTTTTAAAGACCCCGACCAAAATAATGCAGCTCAACAACAAGTGCAACAACAGCAGCAGCAAAAACCTAATAACCTTAATTAGAAACAAGCAGGCGATGAAAGCCTGCTTGTTTATTTTTTTAGCTCACTGTGACCTCCTCATTCTGTAAACATGCTGGGTCATAAACATGACTCGTTCTTCTGCTACATGCTGGGTCAAGTAATCGACCTTTTTACCATTCTTCTTACTTACATATATAAATTCCTTTTTTATAAACAATATATAATACGTTTCTAAGACCCAGCATGTAGCTGAATATGGAGTGCCGTTTTGACCCAGCATCAGTTCTATTATTAATTGTTACGGTGAGCTAAAATAGTCTTAAAAAGATTACCCCTAGCTACTTTTTTTAGTTCTTTTTTTGCTCACCGTACCTCTATATACTGTAAACATGCTGGGTCATAAACATAACTCGTTCTTCTGCTACATGCTGGGTCTTATGTTAGTATCTGATTTTAATATTCTTTTGAATTCTAATTTTTTAGAACCGAAGTTAATTAGTATCCCTAGTACATAATGTGTTGAGTTTATGTAATGAATTGTTTGAGCAAAGTGTTCTGATTTTAAAGCTGTAACACACTTTAACTCTATGATTATTTTATCTTCTACTAGTAAGTCAGCATAGTATTGTCCTATTTCTTTGCCTTTATAGTAATTTTTTATCGATACCTGGCTCTCACTTTTTATACCTCTAAGTTCCAGTTCATACATCAGCGCTTTTTCGTAAGTTTTTTCTAGTAAACCTGTACCTAACGTGTTTTGGACTTCAATAGCAGCACTCTTTATTTCTTTTGTTAGTTTTTCGAATAGTAACATAGCTCCCCCTCTTTTCTAGCTTTTTTTTGCTCACTGTAACCTCTATATTCTGCAAACATGCTGGGTCATAAACATGACTCGTTCTTCTGCTACATGCTGGGTCAAGTAATCGACCTTTTTACTAATCTTCTTACTTACATATATAAATTCCTTTTTTATAAACAATATATAATACGTTTCTAAGACCCAGCATGTAGCTGAATATGGAGTGCCGTTTGACCCAGCATCAGTTCTATAATTAATTGTTACGATGAGCTAAAATAGTCTTAAAAAGATTACCCCTAGCTACTTTTTTTAGTTCTTTTTTTGCTCACCGTAACCTCTATATACTGTAAACATGCTGGGTCATAAACATAACTCGTTCTTCTGCTACATGCTGGGTCAAGTAATCGACCTTTTATTTACTATTTTTCTTTCTTGTTTATAGAAATCCTTTTTTGTAATCAATATTTTTACGTCAGATATCCACTTTTTTTAAGACCCAGCATGTAGCTGTATATGGAGTGCCGTTTGACCCAGCATCGGTTCTATAATTAATTGTTACGGTGAGCTAAAATGGCTTTAAAAAATTACCACTGGCTTCTTTTTTTTGCTCACTGTAACCTCTATATTCTGCGAACATGCTGGGTCATAAACATGACTCGTTCTTCTGCTACATGCTGGGTCAAGTAATCGGCTTTTTACTATTCTTCTTAGTTACATGCATATATTCCTCTTTTTATAAAAAATATTTTATAACGTTTTTAAGGACCCAGCATGTAGCTGAATATGGAGTGCCGTTTGACCCAGCATCAGTTCTATAATTAATTGTTACGGTGAGCTAAAATGGTCTTAATAAATTACCCATAGCTACTTTTTTTAGTTCTTTTTTTGCTCACCGTAACCTCTATATACTGTAAACATGCTGGGTCATAAACATAACTCGTTCTTATGCTACATGCTGGGTCTTAATTTTTTTAAAACTATGGACATCAAGAAGACCACACAATTTTACACTATATACACATAAATTTAAAACCAACGAACCCATTTTTTTGATTGGGTTCGTTGGTTTTTATGGGTTGTAATTTTGGTCCGGGTTGTATTGATCCCAACCCCTGCCGTAAAGATTTTGACGTTAGTGTTTAGGTCTTGAAGATCATGTGGATCATGTAGATCTGTGGCAAAAGATTTAGTTTGTGTTTTGTGGGTCAGGTTTTATATAAACCTTAGGGCTTCGGCTGGGTCTTGTTGGGTGGCTTTGTAGGCTGGGTATATTGTTGAGAGTAGGCCTATTGTTAGGGATAGGGTGATTGCCACTGCTAGTATTTCAAGGCTCCAGGGAACTTGTAGGTCTGTTGCTGCTAGGTATGGCGCTAGGACTCGGGCTATTAGGGTTCCTGCTAGATAGCCTATGATTCCTGCTGCGAAGCTTATGATTGCTCCTTCTAGTAGGATTAGTTTGGCTATGTGGGATTTTCTAAAGCCTATGGCTCTGAAGATTCCTATTTCACGGGTTCTTTCCCTTACTGAATTCGTCATTGTTAGCCCTACCACTAGCATTCCTACTAATAGTACTACTACTGATACTGACATACCGAAGTTTACTATTCTAGCTAGCATTTCATCTCGGCGTAGTGTTTCTTGTCTAAGGCTAGTTACGTAGGTATGTGGAAGTTTTGAATCTATTTCAGATAGTAGTGTTTCTTCAGAGCCTGCTTTGTAGTCTACTGCCATTTCTATTACTGTTACTTCGTTGGGACGATCCATTAGCATTTGCGCTACTGATAGATTTATAAATGCTTGGTTGTCTTCTGATGAGCCACTTTCTAGGAGTATACCAAAGACTTCAAATTCCTGTCCCGCTAGTGTTAACTGATCCCCTTCTTTTACCCCCAGGGTATGTGCAAGTACGGGACCTAGTACTAGTTGATTGTCTGCTATATTTAGTCTTTCTAGTTCTTCCCGGGTTAGATCTATTAGTTCAAAGTCCATATCTTTACCGTCTTGGGATTGGGTATCTCCTTGGTTAGTATCCTTTGTCATCTCTTGGTTTGGATCCCGAAGGCGCAGCCAAGGCTTGACAGTGAATTCTTGGGGTAGATTAGCACCTACTATGACTACATTTTGACCGTGTTCTATTTCCTTTAGTCCTATTAATTTTGGAGATATTGTTTTTATCATTTCACTTGAGGGTAAGTTCTCAAGGGCGTTTACATCTTCAGTTGTTAATTGTTCTACGTCATACATTATTTCTGGAAGTGTTATACCACCATAGGAAAAAGTAAGTCCTCCGGCATCGGGTGTTATAACAACGTTTACTCCAAAGTCTGTCACTTGACGAGTCATTTCTGATTTCATGGTCTCTACCACACCATATACAGACACTATGGTGGCAATACCTATTATTAGTCCTAGTAGAACAAAGAACATTTTGGCTTTGCGGCGGCGGAGGTTATTTAATGTTATATTATAAAGCTTCATGCTATCCCTCCGTTATACTATTTTATTACTTGCCACTATGATTTCTTCTTCTGGTACTAGTAATCCGTCTTTCATGGCTATTGTACGGCCTAGGTAACGGGTGTTGTCTGGATTGTGTGTTACCATAAGGATTGTTAGTCCGTCGTTGTTTAGGTTTTGGAATAGTTCCATGATTTCGTCACCGGTTTTTGTGTCCAAGCTTCCTGTTGGTTCGTCGGCAAGGAGTAGTGGTGGTTCGTTTACTATGGCTCGAGCTATGGCCACGCGTTCTTGTTCTCCTCCTGACAGTTGGTTTGGCAAGCGATTCATTTTGTTTCCTAGGCCAACTTTAGATAGGGCCTCTGCTGCCATTTCTCTTTTTTCTTTGTTTGAGCGAGATGTTGTTGTAAGTGGTAGCATGACGTTTTCATGGGCTGTTAGGTATGGGATGAGCTGGAATTGTTGGAATACGAAGCCTAGGTATTCTCTACGGAAGTCAGCTCTTCTTTCTTGGGATAGTTTGTATATTTCTATGCCGTCGATTTCTATGAGGCCTGATGTTGGAGGATTAAGGGCTCCTATTATTGACAGCAGGGTGCTTTTTCCTGAGCCGGAGTGTCCCATTACGCTTACTGATTCGCCTTTTTTTATTTCTAGGGATACTGAGCGAAGTGCTTGTACTTCGTCACCCATGGATTTGTATGCTTTTGTTAGGTTTTTTATTGTTATCATGTTTTCTGGCATTGTTTCGCCTCCTGTCGTTATGTGGGATTGAGTTTAGTAATTAGGTTCTTAAATTACAACGCGGAAGAAATTCTGTTTTAAGGATTAAGTTCAAATGAGCCTAACGCAGTTGAAGCAGTAGTCAGGAGTAGTAAAGCTTCTTTAGTTTCAACGCGGAAGAAGATCTGTTTTTTAATATTGTTTAAATAGTGTTGTTAGTTTTGAGAGAAGTTTTTTTTGGGTTTAGGACTTGCTGGTGAGTTTTGGGTGAGAATTTCACGGTTTGAAATAACAAATCAAATTAACTAGTACAAAACCTGCTTCACAGTAATTTTCACTAAAATGCACCACACTATATAGAATCTTAGTAATTAGACCTGAATTACTTTACTTTTGGTGTCAGATGGTGTGGTTTTGGTTGGTGTAGATGGTGGCTGATGGTTTAACTTTTAGTGTAATTTGTTAAGATTTTAGTGGAGTTAGTGGCTAGCTTTTGGGTGAATTTCTATTTAGTTTTTGGGTGTAGGGGCAGTTGTTTTGGGGTCTGCCCCTACATGGGGGTTTGCCTTTTCGGGGCATTTATTTCAGTATGGTTTTTGTGGTTTTGGGAAATAGGTTTTCCCCAAATCACAAAGACCAGAGATTTTTGTCTGGGGTGTTATTTTTGTGGGTCTTCCAAGGCTGAAGCCTTGGCTACAATTGTGTGAGTTATGGTCTATGGAGGTTATATAAACCTTAGTGCTTCTGCTGGGTCTAGTTTTGCTGCTTTTATTGCTGGGTAGATGCTTGTTATTATTGCTAGTCCTGTTGATAGTAGTATTGCTGGTAGTAGTAGGTCTAGTTGTAGTGGGATATCTCCTTGGATTTGTGCTATATATGGGCCTGCATATTTTGCCATTAGACTTCCTGAAAAATAACCTATTATTCCACCTATTATACTTACCATTGCTACTTCGAGGATAATTATTTGGATTATATGTGAACGTCTAAAGCCGATGGCTCTAAAGATTCCTATTTCCCTTGTTCTTTCGTTTACTGATGATAGCATGGTTGTAAGTACTACTAGGGCAGCTATTATCAGAACCATGCTTGATAGGGCAATTCCGAAGGATGAGAAGTTATCTATGGTTTCTTCCCTAAATAGGGCTGCTTGTCTTAGGGGGGTTACTCTGCTGTTTGGCATGGCATCTTCTAGTCCCATGGCGATTTCTTCTATGGGGCAGCTGTTACAGTAAGCAGATACTTCTATCATTGATAGTTCTCCAGGTCTTCCTAGTAGCTCTTGAACTACTCCAAGGTTAGCAAAGATAAGTCCATCTTCTTCACTTCCTAGTTCGTCAAGTATGCCGTATACATGGAAGGTTTGCTGGTTGATGGTGACTTGGTCACCCACTCTCATGTTAAGGGCCTCAGATGCTGCACTTCCTAGGATTATTGAGTCCTCAGGGAGCTCTATAAATACTAGGTTGTCTTGGTTTCCTGCTTGTTCTTTTAGGGAGAACCAAGGTTTTTGGAAGAATTCCTCCCTGGGCTCTATTCCTACTATTATGGTTTTTTGGTCTCCCGCTTCTACTGCACCTACGAGCTTTGGTGATACTATGTTGATGTATTCAGCCACAGATGATTCGTAGATTTTTGGTATGTCATCCATGGTGAGTTTTTGCAGGTCTAGGTAGAGGTCGGAGCCTACATTGTTTCCATAGTTCATTTCCATGCCTTCTGTCCTTGGCAGGATTATGGCATTGGCACCGAATTCGTCTATTCTGTCACCTAGTTCTATGTGCATTGCTTGTATTATGTTTGTTAGGGCTATTACTGTGGCTACTCCTACAACGAGTCCTAGCATTAGGAATATCATTTTTACTTTTCTTCTTTTTAGGTTGTTTAGTGATATGTGGAATATGTTCATTTGTTCACCTCTTGATTCATATTAGAGTGGAAGATTTAAGGGATTAAGTTCAAGGGAGCCTTACGCGGATTTTTAAAGGAGATTACGCGGAACACGCGGATTTTGGGGTGTGTTTTTGTGGGTCTTTTTTTATTGGCTCACTGTAACCTCTATTTTTTGCTACATGCTGGGTCAAGATAGCTCGTTCTACTGTTACATGCTGGGTCAAATTTAGTTGTTAGTATTCAGAAAAGCTAAGTTATTATTAAATAGACCCAGCATGTTGCTTTCAGTGGAGTGCAGTTTGACCCAGCATGTTTACAGAGTGTCGAGGTTACCGTGAGCTAAATAATTCTTTAAAACCTGCTTCACACTATCTTTCACTAAAGGGCACCACACTATATAAAAAAGCTTAGTAATTAAGACAAATTCAAGGGGATCCTTACTCGTAATATTTGATTTAGATTACCTGGAATACCTGACGAGGTGTGCGTTTTGTCTGTCCGTTTTCTATTGGCTCACTGTAACCTCTATTTTTTGCTACATGCTGGGTCAAGATAGCTCGTTCTACTGTTACATGCTGGGTCTATTTAATTGTTAGTATTCAGAAAAGCTAAGTTATTATTTAATAGACCCAGCATGTTGCTTTCAGTGGAGTGTAGTTTGACCCAGCATGTTTACAGAATGTCGAGGTTACGGTGAGCTAAATAATTTTTTAAAAATGCTTCACACTATCTTTCACTAAAGGGCACCACACTATATAAAATCTTAGTAATTAAGTTCTTTAATTTCAACGCGGAGGAATATCTGTTTTTTTCATATCTGATTTCATAACCCTAGCTGGTTTTGTGGGGAGTTTTTTTGGTTAAAACATTGCTGTGGTGAGTTTTGGGTGAGAAGCTCGCGGTTTAAAATATCAGATCAAATTAAACTAATGCAAAACATGGTTCACACTATCTTTCACTAAAGGGCTTTACACTATATAAAAGCTTAGTAATCAGACCTGATTTACATTGCTTTTGGTGTAGATGGTGTGGTTTTGGTTGGTGTGGATGGTGGTGGTTGTTTTGTAGTAGACCCAGCATGTTGCTTTCAGTGGAGTGTAGTTTGACCCAGCATGTTTACAGAATGTCGAGGTTACGGTGAGCTAAGTAATTTTTTTTAAAAATGCTTCACACTAACTTTCACTAAAAGGCACCACACTATATAAAATCTTAGTAATTATACGATTTACATTGCTTTTGGTGGCACATGGTGTGGTTTTGGTTGGTGTGGATGGTGGTGGTTGTTTAATACTTATTATTTTAGGTTTATTGTTTTAGGCTCTGATTCTCCATGATAGGATTTCTTGTAGGTCTATTTCTATTGTTCCTTGGTTTATGGTTGGATTCATGTTTACTGGTGGATATGATCCACATGCTACAGCACCGGATATAAATTCGTGGTCTTCTATGGTGTATGTTGTACGGCATGTGTCACATAGTAATGTGTCTCCTGCTAGGGAGAATGTTCTACCTCTGCATGGTTCACACATGCTACTACCTACAAATAATCTGCCCGATGGAGTTATATATGCCATTAATGGCACTAGCTCCCCTTGGTCATTAGCTATTTCAAATGTTACTATATTGTTTTCATTAACTGTTTGAAGGGGAATAAGCACTTTGTCATCTTCGATTACCGGTTCTATGACTGTCATTGCTATTACTTCTCCGATGTATGAGCGACTTTCTACCACTGGCTCACCGAAGTAGTTGATTGTTTCTTGATCTCCACCTGATGTAACCATAACAAATACTATGGCAGCTATTAGTACTACCCCTATTGATGCTATTATTAGCGGTAGTTTGCTTTTTTGTGGTTGTGTAAACTGATCTTTTTTGTTTGTGTACTTGGACATTTTGTTTCCTCCTTTTATTACTACTATGCTGTGTAGTAGGTTTATTATACTATATCTATATCTCAAGTACAACTGAATTAATTCTAAAGTTTTTGTAAACAAACATGTGTATTTTTGTGGGTCTCCAAGGCTGAAGCCTTGGCTACAATTTTGGGGATGTGGGTGATTGGTGTGGGATGGTTGGGTGGGGTTCAAGGCTGAAGCCTTGGCTACAATATCTGGGGATGTGGGTGATTGGTGTGGGATGGTTGGGTGGGTTTCAAGGCTGAAGCCTTGGCTACAATTTTGGGGATGTGGGTGATTGGTGTTGGATGGTTGGGTGGGTTTCAAGGCTGAAGCCTTGGCTACAATATTTGGGGATGTGGGTGATTGGTGTTGGATGGTTGGGTGGGGTTTCAAGGCTGAAGCCTTGGCTACAATATTTGGGGATGTGGGTGATTGGTGTGGGATGGTTGGGTGGGGTTCAAGGCTGAAGCCTTGGCTACAATATTTGGGGATGTGGGTGATTGGTGTTGGATGGTTGGGTGGGGTTTCAAGGCTGAAGCCTTGGCTACAATATTTGGGGATGTGGGTGATTGGTGTGGGATGGTTGGGTGGGGTTTCAAGGCTGAAGCCTTGGCTACAATATTTGGGGATGTGGGTGATTGGTGTTGGATGGTTGGGTGGGGTTTCAAGGCTGAAGCCTTGGCTACAATATTTGGGGATGTGGGTGATTGGTGTTGGATGGTAAAAAAATAATAAGCCCCGATTTCTTGGGGCTTATTGGTTATAAAGTTTTTATTGTTTTTATTAGGTCTTCTGGTTTGTAGGGTTTTGTTAGGATTGCTTGGAATCCGTAGTCTTTGTAATTTGCCAGTACTGTGTCGTTACTGTAGCCACTTGCTACTATTGCTTTGGTGTTAGGGTCTATTTTTAGTAGTTCTTTCATGGTTTCCTCCCCACCCATTCCTTTAGGAACTGTGAGGTCTAGGATTACTAGATCATAGGTTTTGCCTTGTTGTAGTTTCTCTTTGTATTTCTCTATGGCTGTTTCTCCATTGGATGCTGTATCAACTGTGTAGTTGTACTCTGTTAGGTATTTTGTCATTACACTGGTTATGCTCTCTTCATCATCCATTACAAGTATAGATTTTATTATATTAGTAGGTTTTTGTATTTTCTTCTTTATTTTATGTTTACATGCTATGGGTAAAGTTATGGTAAATATTGTTTCCCCATCTTTAGATTCTGCTTCGATTGCTCCATCATGGTTAGTTATTACTTTATATGTGGTTGCTAAGCCTAGTCCTTGTGAACCTTCCTTTGTAGTAAAATATATATCAAAAATCTTTGGTAGATCTTCTTCTTTTATTCCTGTGCCATTATCTTTAATTATAATGTTTATTGCCTCGTTTTCATCACATGTTGTTGATTTTATAATATTTACTGATACTTTACCTGCTCCACACCCAAAACTTTCTAAGGAGTTATTAAATATATTTTTAAATGCATGAAGCATTTGACCATAATCAACATCCACTTTAATGTCAGCAAGGGGTGCAACAATTGCATGGTCAATGGTAGTATTTTTAAATACTGAGTCAGATGCCTCTTTGATTATTCTATACAGACTTTGCACTTCTTTTACTGGTAAGCCACCTCGAGCAAATGTAAGTATTTGCTTAGTGATATGTTGGGCTTTGCTAGTCTCTTTATCAATTTCATCTAGACAATATGCTATTCGCTCAGTGTTACCTTGATATTCGTATAGCTTTGCAAGGCCTAAGTTACCTATTATTACTGTTAGTGTGTTGTTAAAGTCGTGGGCTATACCCCCGGCCAGTAAGCCAAGGGATTCTAAACGTTTAGCTTTTTCCATTTCATCTTGGATCCTTACTTTTTCTGTTTCGTCCCGCAATGTATAAACAACACCTGTAACTTCATTTGCAGTTTTTATCTTAGAACATTTCACTTCAACTATTTTTTCTTCATTATTTGATGAAGTAAGTCTTAAAGGCTTATCTATGGAACATTTTATTGGGCAGTTTATTTCAGAATTAACCTCATTGTATTTACATAAACTAAAATCTTTTGAATCACCCATAAAGTCAACTACTTTGTTAATGTTAGCACCTAGGGCTTTTGTTACACTAAATCCAGTGATTTTTTCTGCAGCAGGATTAAATAGAACAATATTCCCCTTTGTGTCTACCACTATGACTCCATCTGCTATGTTTTTTAATGTGGCTGCCTGTAGTTCTCTATCTTCGGCTATTATTCTGTTTAGTTTTTGGCTTTTATACAAGTTATTAAATACAAGGATTGGCACGAAAAGTGCTATCACTGTCATTATAAAAAAACCTTTATTTAGAGGGCTGGTTTTAATTGTTACTTCATCTGACATTCTTGAGGTGATTGCATTTCGTAGTTTTATCATGGTCTGTTTGTATTGTTGGGATAGACTGACGTATGTGTCAGTCATAAATTCGCTTTCCGTGGTATCAAGCTGCATTGATAATAGATTTACTATTTGAGATTTACTATTTATAGCTTCTAGTTCCTTTGTTCTTAGTTTGTCACAAAGTTCAATTGTCTTTTTTATGTATTGTTCTTCTCTATCAGTTATACCTAGCTGGTACAACTGGTCTATTATGTTGTTTCTTATTTTATTGTTGGATAGGTATTTATAGCTTTCCAGTGCTTCTTGATCGCCAAGTACAGTGTATTTTATTGTATACTGGGTATACTCCTCAGATAGCTTCTCATAAAAGTCTAGTAGTACTAAGTAGTCTATGTATTTGCTTTGTGACCGTATCCCTGCATTCATGAAGTAGTTCGTAAGTATTAATGCGGAAATTAGGATTGCAAATAACGTTATATGTAAGATTTTAAATGTCTTATTTTTTAGATTAAAAGTTGATAATTTCAATTAGCTACCCCCTTAAAAATTCAAACAATGGGTATATTCTCGGTTTTTTTCCATATTCCTGCACTAAATTGTCGTAATTTAAAAATAATTAAACGTTTGTTCTACTTTTAACTTAGGTGTAAAGTGCTTTTTGTCATAATTTTACTTTTTTTCTGTTTATTAGTGCTTAAGTCCTATTGATAAAATAAAAATAGCCCCGAATTTCGGAGCTATTTTTATTTATGGTTTGGTTTAGATTTCGTAGTCTACTGACACTATACTGGAGCAGACTTTTCTCATGTGTTCTACCACTGGGATATGTAATGGGTGTGTGGCGTATACTTTTAGGTCATCTAGACTTGTGTGTGTTGAGATTAGTACTAGGTCATATGCTCTGTCGCTTTGTACAACGTTTGTTCCTACTTCAAGGGTTAGTAACCCTTCAATCTTCCCATCCATGGCTAGGATTAGTTCTTTTGCTGCTTTAGTGTTTTCATCTGTAGGATCTTGTAATTTGAACATAACAACATGCTTAATCATTTTCTACTTCCTCCTTTAGTTATAGAGATTAAATTATTGACACCAAATTTAAAACCTTCGAACACCATTGACACCAATAAAACCACACCAATTTTCACCAATAGTTATGTAATTAGGGTCTTAGTTTGCTAATCTTCTAAACATGAATTTCCGTGGGCCAAAGTTAATTAGCAAACCTAGTTTGAATCCAGTTGCTTTAAGATAGCTAAGTAGTTGTGAATAATTTTCATCAATGATATATTTTGTAGTTTTCAGTTCGATTATTATTTTATTTTCAACTACTAAATCAGCAAAATATGTTCCTAGTAGTTCATCTTTATAATATACTTCTAACTGTTTTTGAGCTTCTACTTGAATATTTCTCTTAGTAAGTTCAGAAATCAACGCTTTTTCATATATTTTTTCCGGAAATCCATAACCTAAAATTTTATATATCTCTGCTACACATTCGTAAATTTGGTCTGATAGCTCTTCATAAAAAATCATTATTTTCCCCCTCCACTTAAAAAGTTCAATAAGGAGGTCTTTTTGGTGTAATTGGTGATTTGTTATCAGTATAGGTGGTGGCTATGGTGCCTAAAGGTTTTAATTTATACTATCATATGAAATCTACTTTTTCAATTTAAGATATATTGTTGCTAGAGGAGGGATTAGTAGGGTTAGGGTGTTTTTTTGTGTTGTTTTTGGGGTTGGGTTGTAGAGGTTTGAGCCGCCGTATTGGGGGAGGTCTGAGTTGAAGATTTCTTGGTAGGTTCCTGGGGTTGTTACTTTTAGTGTGTATTTGTGGTGTACTGTTGGGGTGAAGTTTGAGATTACTATGAGTATGTTCCTTTCTTTGTCTATTCTTTGATAAGCATAGATGGAGTTTTGGGTGTCATCTGGTTGTAGCCATTGAAAGCCATTCCAGCTATAGTCTTGTTCCCAAAGTGTTTTCTCGTTTTTGTATAGATGATTTAACTCTTTTACGTATTGCTGTAGTAGTTTGTGGGGTTTTTCTTCAAGTAGTTGCCACTGTAATTGTTCATAGTCCCTCCACTCTACTTTTTGCCCGAATTCTCCTCCCATGAAGAGGAGTTTTTTACCTGGATGAGCCATTTTAAAGCCGTAGTATGCTTTAAGGGATGCAAATTTTTGCCATTGGTCACCTTCCATTTTTTCCAGTAGTGATTTTTTCCCATGTACCACCTCATCATGGGACAAGGGAAGTAGGAATTTTTCACTGAAACTATATGTCATGGGGTGTGTCAGTTGGTGGTGCTTTACTACTCTCTGGGACACTGGTGTTTGCATGTAGTGGAGAGTGTCGTTCATCCAGCCTAGGTTCCATTTGTATGAAAATCCAAGGCCATTTTCGTGGGCTTTTTTTGTTACTCCCTGAAATAGTGATGAGTCTTCAGCTATCATTAGAGTGTTAGGGTGTAGGTTATCCACCGTTGTGTTTAGCTTTTTTAGGAATTCTATGGCATATAGGTTTTCATTTGTTCCTTTTTCGTTTATTGTGTGTTCATTGGGAGTTTTACAGAAGTCTAGGTATAAAATGTTAGCAACTGCATCCACTCTTAGGCCATCGGCATGGAATTCTTCGATCCAGTAGATGGCATTTGAGATTAGAAAACTCAGTACTTCACCTTTACTATAGTCAAAGTTTGATGTTCCCCATTGTGGGTTATCAGCAAGGTATTGTATATGGGATTCATAGCATGGTGTTCCATCTAACATTCGTAGTCCGTGGTCGTCTCTGCAAAAGTGACTTGGAACCCAGTCTAATATAACTCCTATGTTGTTTCGATGGCACTGCTCTATTAGGCTTTTCAGGTCATTTATACCCCCGTATCTACTTGTAACACTGTAGTACCCTGTTAGTTGATAGCCCCACGATCCATCAAAGGGGTGCTCCATTATGGGCATTATTTCTATGTGGGTGTAGCCCATTTCTTTTATGTATGGGATAAGTTGTGCCGCTATTTCTTTATAGTTCATTTGTTGGCCTTTTTTTGTCTTCCATGTGCCTAGGTGTAACTCGTAGATGTTCAGTGGGCCTTGGTGGACTGATTTTTTCTTCTTTTTTTGCTGCCATTTTTGGTCTTGCCAGGGGTAGGTGTCTATATCTGCTACCACAGATGCTGTTGCTGGCCTTAGTTCCGAGTAGAAGGCGTATGGGTCAGCCTTTAGTTTTATTTGTCCTTCTGGTGTTGTAATGCTGTATTTGTATATTTCTCCGGCTTTTATGTTAGGGATAAACATGGTCCAGATTCCTGGGGATATTTGTTTCATGGGATGGGCTAAGGGATTCCAGCTGTTAAAGTCTCCTACTACGGCAACATTTTTTGCTTTTGGTGCCCATAGGGTGAATGTTGTGCCTGACTCTGTGAGATGCGCACCGAAGTTTTTGTAGGCGTGGAAGCTGTTGCCTTGGTGGAATTCTTGTATTTGCTTTTTGTTCATGTTTATCCCCCTTTTATTTTTGATGATTACTAAGTATATTTTACTTTTTGGGTGGAAATTCTTTTTTTTTTGAGAAAGAAGGAGTTGAAATTCTTAAATTACACCACGGAGGTAATTCTGATTTTTAGAGATTAGTTCAAGGTCAAAGACCTAGCTATTGTAAAATTTCAACACGGAAAAAGATTTACTTTATGCCCTTATTTTAATAGAGTAGTTAGTTTTGTTGGAATTTTTTTTGGTTAGGAGATTGATTGTCGGTCCGTTTTCTATTGGCTCACTGTAACCTCGATTTTTTGCTACATGCTGGGTCAAGATAGCTCGTTATACTGTTACATGCTGGGTCAAATTTAGTTGTTAGTATTCAGAAAAGTTAAGTTATTATTTAATAGACCCAGCATGTTGCTTTAAGTGGAGTGTAGTTTGACCCAGCATGTTTACAGAATGACGAGGTTACGGTGAGCTAAATAATTCTTTTAAATCTGCCTCACACTATCTATCACTAAAATGCTCTACACTATATAAAATCTTAGTTATTAGGACCCTACTTACATATCTCTTGGTGTCAGATGGTGGTGGTTTTGTTGGTGTAGATGGTGGCGAAAGGTTTTAGAAATTTTTAAGGACCCTTTTCTCAACTTTGTTGTTGAGGGTAAGGGTCCTTTGTTTTATTTTAGGTTTATTTCTTTTATTAGTTGGTAGTCTTTGTTGTGGATTTGAATTGTTTGGTCGGAGATTGTGTAGATGTGTTCATCCACTGTTATTATTCGACGGATGTGATCTTTGTGGTTGCCGTGGTCGTAGTATCTTTCCATTTGCTGATTTGTCATGTGAGTTATTGTTGCTGCTAGGTCAAATCCTTTTTCTTTGTCTACGTTGTAGACATATGCTCCTATGAATTTAGGGAGCCCATATTGGTCGATGCGGTTGTTTGATGGGTCTGTTACTGAGATTGGGAATGATAAAACGTCGTTATGGTAGAGGATTGATTTATGATTGTGTAGGGCTTCTGAGTATGTTCCCCTTCCTCCTATAATCTCCACATGCTTCTCTTTAGGATTGTTCACATCACTTACATCAAAGATAGCCAGCTTTACCCCCAGTTCTATGGCTACTTCCCTTCCCCAGTTTGTCGCCACTGTTGTATCTCTTCCTATCCCTAGTAAATGGTTTTCATCTATGGGGTGGAGGTAGTTACTGAATCCAGGTATTTTTAGTTCACCTAATACTTTGGGAGCTCTTGGGTTTGATAGGTCAATGACAAATAAAGGGTCCACTAGTTCAAATGTTACCATATATCCTTTGTCACCCATAAATCGTGCGGAGTATATTCTCTCAGTTGGTGCAAGATTTTCTAGTTTACCTATGGTCTCTAAGTTTTTGTCTAAGATATAAAGGTTGTTAGTCATCTCTTCTCTGTCATATTGGGTGGTAGCTATTCTGAAGTTTCCTTTGTATTCATCCATGGAAAATTGGTTTAGAACGTGTCCGTTCACTTTTCCTTGGCCGGTGTTTTTAACTTTTGTGCCATCAATACTGAATTTGTGAACATGGGTTTCGTTAACTGTCGTTAATGCAATATATAGGTTTTCATGGGACATGTAGATGTTTTGGGCACTACCAAGGTAAGTTTCCACTTTTGCTTCTTCTTTAGGCTTTTTAATATCTAGAGCTACTATGTTTACGAAGCTAGATAGTTCCCCATCTGGGAAGTATTGTATATCAGTTAGGGGTTTTTGCTGGTACTTTTCTTTGTCTTTTGCTGTGTCTCTGTACATAGGTGCTGGATTTCCTTCAGGCTGGTCTAGGTAACCTAGGTGTTTACTTGTAACTAAATAAAGGTAGGAGTCTTTCTTTCTAGTTGATACTATACTGCCTTCTGTTTCTAGTTCTCTTTCTTTAGTCAGTTTGCCGTCTTTGTTATTGTATACTTGTATTATTGTGTTGTTATAGTAAAAAAAGCCTGGTATACCTATTTCCTTGTTAGATTCGTTTGAGTAGTTGTTTTTGTAACTAAGTACAACGATTTTGTCCCCTTCTAAGTACAGTTCAACTGGTAGGATGTCATCGTCTAGTTTTGTTTTACTTATGACTTTTGCTTCTTCAACTGGGTAGATTTTAGTTATAACTATGTTATTTTCTGATATTTGGTATAGGTATTTTCCGTCTGTTTTTATTATGTCCCCTTCGTCTATGCCATCTACTTGGACATTTGTGTCTGAGTAGTCTGGGGAGTCAGGGGCTCTTTGGGCTTCGTCAGTTGTTGTTTCTGGTTGTGGGCTGCCTAATTCTAGTCCATATCTTTTGTATTGCTGTTGTTGTACTAGTTTTTGGAGTTTTTGAAGGCTGTCGATTGTTGGTAGTTGTTTTTGTGTTGTGTTAGTTTCCACGGTACAACTTGTTAGTGTTGCAAGGATTATTGTGATAAGTATTAGGGTTAGTGTTTTTTTCATTTTTGTGTACCTCCCTTTTATGTTGAAAGCTTCTATGCTTATAGTATTAGACATGGTTATTGTTAGTAATGTTCCCATTTTTAGGATATTTATGATTGCTTGGGATTATTAGAAGATTAGTTCAAGGTCAAGGGAGCCTAACGCGGATTTTTAAGGGAGATTACGCGGATTACGCGGATTTGGGGGTGGGTGTGGAGGTCCTTTTTTTTATTGGCTACAGAAACGTCGTTCTACTGTAAACATGCTGGGTCTAAGGGCAGAGATTATTTTTGCTACATTCTGGGTCATATTATTTTTTTGGTTTTTGGTGTTGTGAGTGATCGGATTTTGCTTTCTATTTTCTGTGTTGTGGTTGTATTTGGTTTAGAAGAAACTTGTTTAATAGGTAAGCTTGCTGGGTCATGGGCTGGGCGGAAACTTCTATTTACTGATGCCATGCTGGGTCGAATCAGTAGATTACAACGAGGAAAAAATTCTGTTTTAATACCTGATTCGATAAAGTTTTGATTTTTTAAGTTAATTTTGTGGGTAGATTTTTTGGTTAAGACATTGCTGGGGTAAGTTTTGGGTGAGAATCCCACAGCTCAAATTCCAAATCATTTAAAAACCTGCCTCACACTAACTTTCACTAAAGAGCTCAACACTATATAAAATCTTAGTAATTAAGACCTGCGTTACTTTGCTTTTGGTGTCAGATGGTGAGGTTTTGGTTGGTGTAGATGGTGGTGGTTGTTTATAGATCCAGCATGTAGCTTTAAGTGGAGTGTGATTTGACCCAGCATGCTACAGAATGTGGAGGTTACGGTGAGCTAAATAATTCTTTATAATGCCTACCTCACACTATCTATCACTAAATGGCTTTACACTATATAAAATCTTAGTAATTAAGACCTGCCTTACTTTGCTTTTGGTGTCAGATAGTGAGGTTTTGGTTGGTGTAGATGGTGATGGTTGTTTTATAGACCCAGCATATAGCTATAGGTGGAGTACAATTTGACCCAGCATGTTACAGAATGTCGTGGTTACGGTGAGCTAAATAATTCTTTAAAATGCATACCTCACACTATCTATCACTAAAGAGCTCAACACTATATAAAATCTTAGTAATTAGACCTACCTTACTTTGCTATTGGTGTCAGATGATGAGGTTTTGGTTGGTGTAGATGGTGAAGGTGTTCTAATAGACCCAGCATGTTGCTTAAAGTGGAGTGTAATTTGACCCAGCATGTTACAGAATGTGGAGGTTACGGTGAGCTAAATAATTCTTTAAAATGCCTACCTCACACTATCTTTCACTAAAAGGCTCTACACTATATTAAATCTTAGTAATTTAGACCTACCTTACTTTGCTTTTGGTGTCAGATGGTGTGGTTTTGGTTGGTGTAGATGGTGATGGTGTTCTAATAGACCCAGCATGCAGCTATATAAGCGGGAATTTTTATTTTTACAAAAAAGGAGCGCCTGATGGCGCTCCCCTTTAGATTATTTCCATTTCTTGTCCTACTTGTTTGAAAACCTTAACTGCTTGGTCTAGTTGTTCTTTGGTGTGTGCTGCTGTCACCATACAACGTACCCTTCCAGTCCCCTTTGGTACTGTTGGGAATACAATGCCTGAAACGAATACTCCGTTTTCTAGGAGTTTGCGGCTGAAATCCATGGTTTTCCCTTCGTTACCGATGATTACTGGGGTTATAGGAGTTTCACTTTTACCTAGGTCAAAACCTAGTTTTCCTAGTTCTTGTTTGAAGTATCTAGCATTATCCCAAAGGCGATCTGTGTATTCCCTTGTGGACATAAGTAAGTTTACTGCTTCTATTATAGGAGCTACTGCTGCAGGTGGTAAGGATGTACTAAATAGTAATGGTCTTCCCCTATGGCTTAACCATTCTTTCATGGTATGGCTTCCTGCTACGTAGCCTCCTATTACACCGATTGCTTTTGATAGGGTTCCGATGGTGAAGTCTACTCTGCCGTGTAGGCCAAAGTGGTCAACTGTTCCCCTACCGTTTTCTCCTAATACCCCTGATCCGTGAGCATCATCAACGTATGTTAAGGCGTTATATTTTTCTGCCAAGGCTACGATTTCTGGTAGTGGAGCGATGTCTCCATCCATGCTGAATACTCCATCAGTTATTATAAGTACGTTTCTGTACTGATCTCTTTTTTCTTTTAGCACTGATTCTAAGCTTTCCATGTCTGCATGCTTGTAAACAGTTTTGTCAGCTTTACTTAGTCTGCAGCCATCGATAATACTTGCATGGTTTAGTTCATCTGATATGATTAGGTCACCTTTTTCTACGATTGCTTGGATTGTTCCTGCGTTACAGTTGAAGCCTGATTGGAACACCATTACTGCTTCTTCTCTTTTGAATTGTGCTAGGACTTTTTCCATTTCTTCGTGTAGGTCCATGTTTCCTACTATTGTTCTTACTGCTCCTGCTCCTACGCCGTATTTTTCTATGGCGCGTGTTGCGGCATCTTTTAGTTTTGGGTGACTGGCAAAGCCAAGATAGTTGTTTGAGGATAGGTTTATTACTTTTTTGCCGTTTAGGGTTATTTCTGCTTCGTTTGGTCCTTCTAGTATTGGTAGTTTGCGGTAAACCCCTGTGTCTTTTAGTTCTTGGATTTTTTCTTGTAGGAATGTTAGTTCATGAATGTTCATTTTGTGATTCCTCCCTAATGAAATATTATATATAACCTAAAGTTGTAGCTTTATTTTAGGCTTAGTACACTGAAAGATTAAATTCAAAAAATTGAACGCGGAACACAATCTGTTTTGTTTTGATTATTTTGACTGTCCTCTTTTTGGGTTTTAATAGTATCTTTTATAACTTAATTATCAGTAGTTACTATTGTAGATTTTCACACTATTATTATCCATCTTAAAATCAAATGGTTAGTAGTTGTGGTTGAGAATTACACGGTTTGTTGAGATAGTTTTGCGATTGGGTACACTGTAATTCAAAAAATTGAACACGGAACAAAATCTGTTTTGTTTCTGATTGTTTTGAATGTCCTTTTTTTGGTTTAAATTATAAAGTATCTTTTGCTTTTTAATACTGTAATATCTTTTGTTTAGTTCTTAACTGGTATAAAAGCTTTATTTAAAAAGTGTTAGTAAGGCTTTTGATGAGAACTTCACGGTTTATCGGGTATGTTTTGTGGGTCTTCACGGTTCATTTGGTATGTTTTGTGGGACTTCTTATTTATCTCTTTTCATCCATGGTATTTATAAATCTTTTAAAGGAAAGGTCGCTTTCACCGAAATTGAAGATTAACCCCACATCTGTTTTTGATGCTTTTAAGTAGTTCAAAACTTGCTGTTTATGATCTTGGGACAATTTAGATACAGCTTTTATTTCCACAATTACCTTTTCATCAACAAAAATGTCTGCAAAATAAAATCCTACACTTTCTCCCTTATAATAAACATCTAGTTTTGCCTCGCTTATATGAGGAATTCTTCTTTTCTCCAGCTCTTTTATGAGAGCATTGTGGTAAATGCTTTCATAAAAGCCGTGCCCTAGCGTTTTGTGTACTTCATACGCACATTTTATTATTTGACTGGTTAATTCTTGATATAACACATTAACCTCCCTATAAACATTTGCAATCCGCATTTTTCTGATCTACTTAGTGATTAATCTTTTCCTGTCCACTGACTGCTTTCAACTTTCCACCTTCCAACTTTCCAACTCCTATCCCCTTACTCCTTATTCGGATATAGTACTACTTTTCCGCAGTTACCGGAGTTCATTAGGTCGAAGCCGGTTTTGAAGTCTTCTAGGGGTAGGCGGTGGGTTATTACTGGTTCTAGGTTAAGTTTGCCTGATTGGATTAGGCCTTTTACTTGGTACCATGTTTCGTACATTTTTCTGCCTACTATTCCTTGGATTGTTATTCCTTTAAATACTACGTCGTTTGCAATATCTATGGTTACATCTTTACTTGGTATGCCAAGTAGAGATACTCTTCCGCCTAGTTTTACATATTTTAAAGACTGGTTTAGGGCTATGCCACTTCCTGACATTTCTGCTACTACGTCAACGCCCAAACCATCTGTTTCTTCAAGTATTCTTTGTATGGGGTCTTCTTTTAATGGGTTGATGACTACATCAGCTCCCAGTTCTTTGGCTAGGTTTAGCCTGTATTCGTTTACTTCCACAGCTATTACTTTTGATGCTCCCACCGCTTTGGCCACTGTTACTCCAAATATTCCTATGGGGCCACACCCTACAACAGCTATGGTTTTTCCAGCTGTCTCACCGGCCAGGATGGTTTGAACTGCGTTGCCAAGGGGTTCTTGTATACATAGTAGTCCAGGGTCTACATCTTTTGAGTTTACCCATGCATTTGTGGCTGGCATGGCTACGTACTCGGCAAATGTTCCATCTATATCCACACCAAATATCTTGGTGTCTTTACAGAGGTGACCTTGACCTGTTCTACATAGCTCACATACTTCACATATTATGTGAGTCTCTGCTGATACTATGTCACCTATTTTAATGTTTGTTACGTCACTACCTAACTCTACTACTTCACCTGCAAATTCGTGTCCCATTACGTAGGGTGGTTTGATGCGTTTTTGTGACCACTCATCCCAGTTGTAGATATGAGCGTCTGTTCCACAAATACAAGTTGCAAGGACTTTTACTAGTATGTCTCTAGGGCCTATTTGGGGTATTGGTTTTTGTGCAAGCTCTGCACCTGCTTTTGACTCCCTTTTCATTACCACTTTCATCTGTTTTTCCAAGGTAAATACCTCCTTGACTTTTTATTAGGCATTGTATTTATTCAACACAAGTTGTCTAAATCCCTTCATTATTCTATTTATTTTTAATGTTGTATAATTATGTGTTTTATTTCACTTTTGTGAATTTGGTGGGTGAGGTTGTATGAGAATTTTGGGGGATTAAGGTCAAATAAGCCTAACGCGGATTTTCAAGGGAGATTACGCGGATTACGCGGATTTTGGGGTGGGTGTGGGGGTCCTTCTTTTTTATTGGCTACAGAAACGTCGACTTGTTGCTACATGCTGGGTCTAATGGCAGGGATTCCTACTGCTACATGCTGGGTCTTTATTTCTTTTGTTTTTGGTGTTGTGGTTATTTTGGTTTTGTTTTCTATATTAGTTTTTGGGGTTGTATTTGGTTTAACGGAAACAGGTTTAATAGGTAATCATGCTGGGTCATGGGCTGGGCGGAAACGTCGACTTGGTGATACCATGCTGGGTCGTAAGTAGACAGTAGTCAGGAATAGTAAACTTCTTTAGTTTCAACACGGAAGAAATTCTGTTTATAATAACTTATTTGATAAGCTTTTGATTTGTTAAGTTAATTTTGTGGGTAGGTTTTTGGTTAAGACATTGCTGGGGTAAGCCTTGGGTGAGAATTTCATGGTTTTAACTCCAAAACATTTAAAAACCTACCTCACACTAACTTTCACTAAAATGCACTACACTATATAAAATCTTAGTAATTAAGACCTGACTTACTTTGCTTTTGGTGGCACATGGTGTGGTTTTGGTTGGTGCAGATGGTGGTGGTTGTTTTTATAGACCCAGCATGTTGCTTTCAGTGGAGTGTAGGTTGACCCAGCATGTTTACAGAATGTCGAGGTTACGGTGAGCTAAAGAATTTCTTTAAAAAATGCTTCACACTATCTTTCACTAAAGGGCTCTACACTATATAAAAGCTTAGTAATTAAGTTCTTTAATTTCAACGCGGAGGAATATCTGTTTTTTTCATATCTGATTTCATAACCCTAGCTGGTTTGTGGGGAGTTTTTTGGTTAAAAATCTTAGTAATTAGACCTGATTAACATTGCTTTTGGTGTCAGATGGTGTGGTTTTGGTGGTGTAGATGGTGGTGGTTGTTTTATAAACCCTACTTACATAGCTTTTGGTGTCAGATGGTGTGGTTTTGGTTGGTGTGGATGGTGGTGGTTGTTTTATAGACCCTACTTACATAGCTTTTGGTGTCAGATGGTGTAGTTTTTATTGGTGTGTATGGTGTCAAAATGTTTTAGTGATGAACTCCATAGTGGAGTTAGTGGTAGTTTTAATTTTTAGCCTAAAGCTAACTGCGAACTGCTAACTGCGATGTATTCTAAAAAAACTAAGCCTCAGACTTCGAGGCTTAGTTTTTTAAAATACATCCATCTGTTCGCAGATTGAGATGTAGGTTTTTACTCCTTCTAGGAGTATTTTTTCGTTGTAGTTGAAGTAACAGCTGTGTAGAGGGTGAGTGTAGCCTTGCTGCGTGTTTTTTGAGCCTAGGAACATGAAAAGGCCAGGGATCTCTTGTTGGTAGAATGCGAAGTCCTCTGCTAGCATTACTGGTTTTACGAATTCTATTTGATTTCTTTCTAAGCTTTTTAGGGCTGTTTCAAATAGGTTTTCATCGTTTAGTACAGGTGGATAGAAGTCACGGATTTCCATTTCTATGTTTACGTCATACATTTCTTCTAGACCTTTGTTTATGCTGTCCATTTTTGATTTTATTAGGTTGTAGTATTCAGGGTTAAATGCCCTTATGGTTCCATTTAGCTCTATTTTGTTTGCTATTATGTTTCTGGCCTCTCCACCTTTAACTGAACCCAGTGTTAATATGGCTGGTTCTAGGGGGTCTAGGTTGCGACTGACTATGGATTGGTATGACATAACTAGGTTACTTGCAGCAACTAATGCATCGCTTCCTTTATGGGGCATGGCTCCATGGCTGCTTCTACCTTTTACTAGTATATCAACTTCTCCATTTTGAGCCATTAGGGGTCCTTTCCCTAGACCAATTTTTCCTTCATCAAGGTTAGGGAAGATGTGTATGCCAAATATGGCTTCTACGTTATGACGTTTGAGTATTCCCTCTTCTATTATGGTTTTAGCTCCCCCAGGTCCTTCTTCCGCTGGTTGAAATATAAATACTAGGTTTCTGTTTAGGTCTTCGAACTGTGCCATGTATTTTGCAAGTCCTAGTAGCATGGTCATGTGTCCATCATGGCCACAGGCGTGCATTTGTCCTGGGTGCTTGGAAGTGTAGTCAACACCTGTTTCTTCTGTTACCATAAGGGCATCCATGTCTGCACGGAATGCTATGGCTGTATCACTCATCCCATGTTTTACTGCCACTATGCCTGTTTGGGCAACTTCTTCAAATTGGTAACCGTATTTAGACAAGTATTCCGTAATTATTGCTTGAGTTTTTGGGAGATCAAATGATATCTCTGGGACTTGGTGTAGCCTTCTTCTGATTGTTGTTAGTTCATTTAAAAAATCATTATTTAACTGAATCATGGCAATTCTCCAATCCTCTAATTATATTTTTGAATTCCCTTAAAAACTCATTAATTTCTAGATATGTTATTGTCAAAGCTGGCAATAATCTTATAACTGTTCCGCTGGTTACATTTAAAAGCAGCCCGTGGGCAATGGCCTTGGTTTTGATTTCGTTGGCTTGTTGACCAACCTCTATACCTATGATAAAACCTCTGCCCCGGATATCTTTTATGACATGGGGATATCCTTGTTGCATTTCTTTTAGTTTTTCTACAAGATAAGTGCTTTTCGCTTTTACTTCCTTTAAGAAATTTTCTTTGGTTATTGTGTTAAGGATGGATTCACCAACTGCACATGCCATCGGGTTTCCACCAAATGTACTGCCATGATCCCCTGGAACTAGTACTTTTTCTAGGTGCTGACCTACAAGCATGGCCCCTATTGGCAGTCCGCCCCCTAGGGATTTTGCCAGTGTTACTACATCAGGGGAAAATCCATACTTTTCGTATGCAAAGAGGTCCCCTGCCCTACCTAGTCCAGTCTGGATTTCATCCACCACTATTAGGAAGTTGTGTTTTTTAGAAAGCAATAGCAATTCATCAATAAAGGCTTGGGAAACTTCACGGATACCCCCCTCACCTTGGATTATCTCTAGGAAAAATCCGCAGGTTTTATCGGATACTTGGCTTCTTAGTTCCTCGATGCTATTGAATTCAATGTGCTTTACATGAGGTATTACTGGTGCAAAGCTTTCCTTGTATTTATCTTGCCCAGTTAATGTCATTCCACCGAAGGTTCTTCCGTGAAATGAGTTATAGAAGGAAAGTATCTCTACCTTGTCTTCGCTAATAGATTTACCATATTTTTTTACTAGCTTTAAAGCTCCCTCGTTTGCTTCCGTACCGGAGTTTGCAAAGAATACCTTAGAGGCAAAGCTGTTTTCCACAAGGAGTTTTGCTAGATTTACAACGGGTTCACTTACAAAAAAGTTCGAAAGATGTATATAGTTTTCAAGCTGCTTAGTAATGGCTTCTTTTATTTCTGTTTTACCGTGTCCTAGGTTGTTTACGGCGATTCCGCTGAACATATCTAGATATTTGTTCCCTTGGTCATCGTAAAGGTATGAACCTTCACCTTTTACTATGTGAAGGTTCATTCTATTGTAGAGGTTTAAAATACACTCTTTATCGTGGGAAAATATATTTTCCATTTAACCACATCCTTATTTTCTTAGGTCGTCAAGGATTTGAGTTTTTTCTGCTGTTTTTTCGTCTTTATCTTTGATTACTCTTGCCGGTGATCCTGCAACCACTGTATTTGGGGGTACATCTTGTGTAACCATGGCTCCAGCTGCAACCACTGCACCTTTACCAACTCTAACACCTTCTAGCACTACTGCATTTGCACCTACTAAAACATCATCTTCAATGATAACTGGGGTTTTGCTAGGTGGCTCTAGCACTCCTGCTATAACTGCTCCTGCGCCGATGTGAGCGTTTTTACCTATTGTAGCCCTGGCACCTAGTACGGCGTTCATGTCTATCATTGTGCCTTCCCCAATTTCAGCTCCGATGTTTATGACGGCGCCCATCATTATTACAGCGTTTTTACCTATACTAACTCTATCTCTTATGATGGCACCTGGCTCTATACGAGCTTCAATTCCTGTTAGGTCTAGTAGTGGTATAGCTGAGTTTCTACGGTCATTTTCTAGTACGTAGTCTTGGATTTGATCTTTGTGATCTATTATTAGTTGGTTTATTGCACTGATATCTCCAAACACTGTGCGTGAGTTTCCTTCGCCAAATACCTGAAGGCCGGAAAAATCGATGTTATCTAGTTCTCCTTTTATATATAGTTTCACTGGTGTTACTTTCTTTGCTTCTTTTATAAAGCGTGCTATTGCATAAGCATCTGTTAAGTTTTCGTTATTCATTATTCTCTTCCTTCCATTTTAAAAATTTTGAGAGTTATAGCCACTGATTGGTACACAGGTAAAAACCATCTCTCGTTATTTTTGTGGGTCCGGACAGGTACGGAGCCCTGTCCCTACAGTATATGGGTAATTTCTTTGGGCTTTTTTCTAGCCTAACTCCTAACTCCTAACTCCTTACAAATTATATATATCGTCCATTGTGTAGTAGCCTTTTGGTTTTTTTACAAGGACTTTGCTAGCCCTTAGGGCATCGTGGGCAAATAGGTCTTTTGATAATGCTGTATGTTTTATTTCAATAATCTCTTGCTCTCCTGCAAAGATTACTGTATGCTCACCTGATATGGACCCACCCCTTACGGTGTGGATACCTATTTCGTTTTCATTTCTTAGGCAGTCTGTTCCTACACGGCCGAAGTTGAACTCCATTGAGTCATCTAGAGCTTGATTTATGGTGTTGGCTAAGAGGTATGCTGTACCACTAGGTGCATCAATCTTTTTGTTGTGGTGTTTTTCAACTATTTCCACATCAAATCCATCGCTGAGAACCCTTGAGTATTGACGAAGTATACTGTTAAGTATGTTTATTCCTAAGGACATATTAGGTGAGTATAGCAGCGGGATTTTCTTAGCTGCTCTTTTTATCAGGTCCATGTGGTTTTCAGTAAGGCCTGTTGTAGCAATTACCGTGGGTACTTTCTTTTCAGTTGCGTATTCTATTAGTGCCTCTAAGTTTGAGTAGTGGGAAAAGTCGATTATGAGGTCAATTTCACCTTGAAACTCATAGGCGTTTTTGAATACTGGAAATTGGTTTTCATATTTTGTTGGGTCTTTGTCTACTCCAAAGACTAGTTCGAATTCTTGGGACTCTAATAAATGTCTACATAGGATTTGCCCCATTTTCCCATTTGCGCCGTAGACTACAGTTTTTATAGGTGTCAAATTTATCACTCCTTAGTCTACTAAACCAAAAGGCTTTAACTCATTTTTTAGGATTACTTTAGTTTGTTCTTCCATTTCTGTTAGTGGTAATCTAAGATTTCCTACCTCCATGCCCATCATGTTCATGGCAGCTTTTACAGGGATAGGATTTACTTCGATAAATAGTGAGTTTATAAGGTTTAGCATTTTTAGTTGAAGTTCTAAGGACTTTTGTGTCTGACCTTCTAAAAATAGATATACCATGTCATGGGTTTCCTTTGGTAGTATGTTAGCTACTACAGATATAACTCCAACACCACCTAGGGATAAAGTTGGTACGATTTGATCATCGTTACCAGATAAAATAGCGAAGTCCTTTGAACAAAGATTAGCTATTTTAGCAACTTGGCTTATATCACCACTGGCCTCTTTTATACCCACTATGTTTTTGTGTTCTTCCAATGTAGCCACTGTTTCTGGGTTTATGTTTACACCGGTTCTACCTGGTACGTTGTATAGTATTATAGGTATGTTTACTGCATCTGCTATGGCAATAAAATGTGTTAGCAACCCCTTTTGAGTAGCTTTGTTATAGTAGGGTGTTACTACAAGTAACCCATCGGCACCAACTTGCTCTGCAAAGATGCTCATGTCAATGGCTTCCTTAGTATCATTCCCACCAGTTCCAGCGATAACTGGTATTCTTTTGGCAGTCTTTTCTACTGCGAAGGCTATGACTTGTTTTTTTTCTTCCTTTGATAGTGTTGGTGATTCACCTGTTGTTCCACAGATTATTATGGCATCGGTACTTTGTTCAACGTGCCAGTTAATTAATTCCTCTAGTTTTTGATAGTTCACCTGATTTTTATGAAATGGTGTTACTATTGCTACTCCTGATCCTTTAAACATTTTATCCCATCCTTTTTAGTAATAATTCAGCTATTTGAACTGTGTTAGTTGCAGCACCTTTTCTTATGTTGTCGGCTACAACCCAAAGATTTAAACCATTTTCTAAACTATAATCTCTCCTTATTCTGCCTACATAGATATCATCTGTTCCATGAGCGTTGATGGCCATAGGGTAGCTGTTATTTTCCGGGTCATCCACCACTTTTATTCCATGGCTATTTTTTAGTAACTCCACTGCTTTTTGTATCTCAAAGTCTTTCTCAAGTTCTAGGTTGACCGAGATGCTGTGACAATTTTCCACTGGGACCCTTACCGTTGTGGCAGTTATCTTTAGTGATTGATCACCTAGGATTTTTTTTGTTTCTTCTATCATTTTTATCTCTTCTTTTGTATAACCATTTTCTAAAAATACATCTATATGTGGCAAGCAGTTATTGGCGATGGGATGTGGGTAGTTTGTAGGTGCTTCTCCCTTTAATCCCCTATGCAGATCTTCTATTCCTGCCATGCCAGATCCAGAGACTGCCTGATATGTTGAGTAGACAATACGTTTAATTTTGTATTTGTCATGGAGCACTTTCAGTGGCACAACTGCTTGAATTGTACTACAGTTAGGATTAGCTATAATCCCCTTGTGCCATGAAACATCATCTTCATTAACTTCAGGGACTATGAGGGGTACGTCATTTTCCATTCGCCATGCGCTGCTGTTGTCCACAACGATTATACCTTTATTTTTTGCCATAGGGGCAAACTTTCTGCTGATGTTTCCACCTGCGGAAAATAGGGCTATATCAATATTTTTGTCAAAGGAGTTTTCGTTTAGTACTTCAACTGTATATTCTTTTCCCATGAATTGTATTTTTGCGCCCTTTGATTTTTCTGAGGCAAAGAAGTATATGTTATCCACTGGGAACTGTCTTTCTTCTAGAATTTTGATGAATGTGGTTCCCACCATTCCAGTGGCGCCTATGATGGCAAGGTTTGCTTTTTTCATTGTGATTCACCTCCGTTATGGCTCGTTTCGTGGGTCTGCCAACGCTGAAGCATTGGCTACAATTGGTTGGGGTGTGTACCTAGTGTGTTAGAGGGATCCTTATAGACAATCAGTTGTAGCCCATCCCTTTAGGGTGGGGGTCTTGGGTTGGTTTGTTCTGTGGGTCTACCAACGCTGAAGCATTGGCTACAATTGGTTGGGGTGTGGGACCTAGTGTGTTAGAGGGATCCTTATAGACAATCAGTTGTAGCCCATCCCTTTAGGGTGGGGGTCTTGGGTTGGTTTGTTCTGTGGGTCTGCCAACGCTGAAGCATTGGCTACAATTGGTTGGGGTGTGGGTGATTATATTCTCCTCTACAGATTAGTTGTGCTGGGCCTGTCATGTAGATTCCCTTTTGTTTTTGCTCAATTGTTAGTGTGCCACCTGGCACTTGCACATTTACATTTCTTGTTGTGTGTCCTAAAAGTGAGGTAATAATCGCTGCTGCTGCTGATCCTGTTCCACAGGATAGGGTTTTTCCTACTCCCCGTTCATATGTTTTTACTTTTATATTTTCTTTGTCTAGTATTTCAGTAAAGTTTACATTAATTCTTTTGGGAAACATACTGTGAGTTTCTATTAGTTTGCCATAATGGCCAATATCTATTTGTTCTAAGTTTTCAACAATAATCACGGCATGGAGTGTACCCATTGTTAGTATGGACATGTTAAAGTTTTGGTTTTCCACAGTGAATATTTGGTTTATATATTCTTTTATATCGACATCTAATATTACATCCTGTGGCTCTAGGTTAAAGTATGGCTTTCCCATATTTATGGAAACACTATTAGCTTTATTCTCCAAATGTGTTAATTTCACCTTCATTATTCCCGCTAAAGTTTCAACTTTAAAGTCTGTTGAGTCAACTATTTTGTTATCGAATACATATTTTGCAAAGCAGCGAATTCCATTTCCACACATGGGTGCTAAGCTTCCATCAGAATTATAAAAGTCCATTTTAACGTGAGCAACTTCTGATTTTTCCACAATCATCATGCCATCTGCTCCGATTCCGAAGTTGCGATGACATACTTTTTGGGCGAGTTCCATCTTGTTATTATATTTATTTTCTATTCCGTTAAAGATTATGAAGTCATTGCCAGTGCCGTGATATTTTTCGAAGTATAGCATGGTACTTACCCCCTATAGGTTAAATGTTTGGGTTATTGCGTCGATCGCCCTTTGTTTGTACTGGGTATTTATAGTATATGAAATACTGATCTCAGATGTGGTAACTTGTTTGAATTCTATTTCATTTTCTGCAAAAAGCTCAAATATTTTTGCTGCTATACCTGATTGTGTACGCATACCCATGCCCACAACTGACACTTTTGAGATGTTGCTGGCCTTTTGTAGCTCGATACAAGGGAATTTTTCTTTTAGTTCATTTAGTACTTGGTCAACTGTATATAGATCGTCCGTGGATGTTGTAAACGAGATATTTACATAACCTTCCATGGGCGATGTTTGACTTATCATATCTACTAGTACTTCTGCGCTTGCTAATTTTGTGAAGACATGGGCTATGTTTGCAGGTGAGTATGGTACCTGGTTTAGGGTTACCATTAGTACGTTGTCACTTATTGACAGTCCTGTTATGCTTCGCTGTTCCACTTTTTCATCATACTCCTTTATATATGTTCCTACTGTATCCTCAAGACTTGACGCTACATAGATTGGCACTCCATAGCGGTGTCCTATTTCCACTGATCTTGTTTCCATTACTTTAGCTCCTAGGTGTGCCATTTCTTTCATTTCTTCGTAGTTTATGACATCTAACTTTTTGGCATTTTTGCAAACCCTGGGATCTACTGAATATATTCCGTCCACATCTGTATAGATTTCACAGGGGCAGCCTAGTTTAGCTGCTAGGGCTACAGCTGTTGTATCACTTCCTCCCCTTCCTAGTGTGGTTATATCTCCACTTTCGTTTAATCCTTGGAAACCTGCAACTACAACAATTTTTCCTTCTTCTAGGTGTTTGTTTACTTTATCTATATCTATATCGAGAATTTTGTTTTTTGTGTGGGTTCCTTCGGTTTTTATACCTGCTTGAAAGCCTGTAAGGGATATGGATGGATAGCCAAGTTCGTTTAATATCATTGAGAGAAGGGATATGGATATTTGTTCTCCTGTGGACATGAGCATGTCTAATTCTCTTTTTGAGGGGTTTTTGCTGGCTTCTTTTGCTATGTTTATTAGTTGATTTGTTGTTTTCCCCATGGCAGACACTACTACTACCACTTTGTTACCTTTTTGGATCTCCTTTATTATTCTCTCAGCGATTAAACGCATTTTTTCTATTGTTTCTACTGATGAGCCTCCGTATTTTTGGACTATTGTGGACAAGATGTGTGCCTCCTTTAAGTTGTTTTGCTTTAGGGTTTGGCCTACTAGCTCTTTTTTGTGTTTTACAAGCAATTTTTTCCAGGTATTAAAAATAGCCATGAGCAAAAGGCTCATGGCTATATGTATGTATACAGCTTCCTTTTGCCCCAACGCGAGAAAGTGCTCCATTAGAAAATTGGGCAATCTTCTAATGACAGGACTATATCTATTAAATATAGCCCCAATACTTTAAGTATTTCGGCGACTGTCCCTTTCACCAATTGCTTGGTTACTATTTACATATCGCACCCCTTTAACGCATTGTTTAGTTATTAAGTTGTTGGTATTAACATTAGCATAGTTTTTTTGTGTAGTCAATTGTTTTTTTGTGGGGGGATTAAAGTTCAAGGGAGCCTAACGCGGATTTTTAATGGAGATTACGCGGATTACGCGGATTTTTGGGTGGGTGTGGGGGTCTTTTTTTATTGGCTACGGAAACTTCTACTTGTTGCTACATGCTGGGTCTAAGGGCAGGGATTTCTGCTGCTACATGCTGGGTCTTATTTTTTTAGGTTTTTTGGTATGTGGGTAGTTATGATTTTGTTTTCTACTTTTAGTATTGTGGTTGTATTTAGTTTAACGGAAACGTGTTTTATAAGTAATTATGCTGGGTCAAGGGCCTGGGCGGAAACGTCTATATTCTGTAAGCATGCTGGGTCGGGAATCTTATTTAAAATTGACATTTGTTATTTCTTTTGGACCCAGCATGTAGCACTTAGTGTAGTGTAGTTTGACCCAGCATGTTTACAGAATGTGGAGGTTACGGTGAGCTAATTATTGTCTTCGACCCTACTTACATAACTCTTGGTGAAAATTGGTGGATGTTTTTGTTGGTGACGATGGTGCAGAAGGTTTTGGTGTTTTAGTGTAATTAGCATAGAGGCTCTTAGTGAAGTTAGTGACAAGTTTCTAAATTTCAAAACATGCCTCACACTATCTTTCACTAAAATGCTCTGCACTATATAAAATCTTAGTAATAAAGATCCCACCTTATTTATTGGACCCAGCATGTAGCATTTAGTGGAGTGCAGTTTGACCCAGCATGTTTACAGTATGAGGAAGCTAATGATTGTCTTCGACCCTACTTACATAGCTCTTGGTGCATATTGGTGTGATTTTTGTTGGTGACGATGGTGTCCGATGGCTTAAACGCTTAGGTTAATACATGCTGGGATACATATGTATGAGAATCTCGCGGTTTAATACATAAGGTCAAATTTCTATTGTAAACCTGCTCCACACTATCCTTCACTAAAGGGCTCAACACTATATAAAAACTTAGTAATTAAGACCCCACTTCCATAGCTCTTGGTGTAAATTGGTGCATGTTTTTGTTGGTGTCAGATGGTGTCAGATGGTGTCAGATGGTTTTATTGTTTTAGTGTCAATTAGTATAGAGACATTTAGTGGAGTTAGTGGCTAGATTTTTATTCTTTAAATGCGAATGCGATGTTTTAAAACAAAAAACCCGACTTTCGTCGGGTTTACATTAGTTTATCCATGAAAATTGTTGCGATGTAGAAGTATATCATAAGGCCTGTTACGTCTTTTATTGTTGTTACAAATGGTCCTGCTGTAACTGCTGGATCTATTCCTCTTTTGGTGAAGAAGATTGGTATTATTGTTCCAATGGTTGTGGCTAGAATTACTGTACACACCATTGATATACCCACAACAAAACCTAGTAGTGGTGACCCTTGCCACAGGGTTGCTGCTATGGAAACAGTTATACCACATATAATACCCATAAGAATTCCAACTTTAATTTCTTTGAAGAAGTATTTGAACATGACACTTTCTGGTATCTCTCCTGTGGCAACACCACGGACAAATACTGTTGAACTTTGTGCACCTACATTTCCACCCATATCCATTATAACTGGCATGAAAAAGGCTAGGGCAACAACTGCATCGATGGTTTCCTCGAAGAATGAAATAATACTTCCTGAAAAAAGGCCACCAAGTAGACATATTATCAGCCAAGGTAATCTTGTTTTTGCTATGGATACTACAGTTGCATCAATCAAAGAAGAACCTTCTACTTCAGATGCACCAACTAAGTGTAGGATGTCCTCTGTTGTTTCTTCTTCTATTACGTCCATGACATCGTCAACTGTGATTATACCTAATAGCTTATTTCCTTCATCTACAACTGGTACCGCTAGAAAGTTATATTTTTGGACTAAGTGAGCAACCTCTTCTTGATCAGTATTGGCCTGAACACTTAGTACTGTTGTTCTCATTATTTCACTTAACACTTCTTCATCTTGTGAGACAATAAGTTCCCTTAAAGAAACAACGCCAGCTAGTTTGTCATTTTCATCAACTGTGTAAAGGTAGTAAACAGTTTCAGCTGATGGAGCTACTTCCCGTAGCTTTGTTATTGCTTCTTTTACAGTTATAGTTTCTTTAAATGATATAAACTCGGTGGTCATGATACCACCAGCAGAGTCTTTTGGGTATTCTAGAAGGCCTTTTACTTCCTCTTGATCATCTTTTTGCATATAGCTAATAATACCTTCGGCAATATCATCATCTAGTTCTCCTAAAAGGTCAGTCATGTCATCGTAAGGCATTTCAGATAACATGTCAGCAGCAATCTTCGGAGAAAGTAGGGCAACTGCTTTTGCTGATTCTTCTAATTCCATCTCTCCTAGTATGAGAGCTGCCTCTTCGTTGTTAAGCAGGCTAAAGACTTCTATGGTTTCCTCTTTGGATAGACGATAGATCTGTTCCGCAAGGTCTTGGGGTAGTAGGTCGTCTAGTATATCCGTTCGTTCTTTGTCTCTTATTCTTAAGTAGCGTATGATTTTTTCCCATGCTGATTTTTCCATTACCATATTGCTCACCCCTTTGTGGTTAATGCAGGACAACTCTAATGAGTTATTAGTTTTTAATTGTTAGTTTCCAGTTATTAGTTTTTGCTTATTAGTTTATAATTATTAGTTTGTGTGTATTTAGCTCCGGTCACCAAGGCTGAAGCCATGGCTACAATTGAAATAACTAATTAAAAATGCCTTCCTCATTTTATAATGAGGAAGGCATGTTAAGGGCACACAAAAAAGCCAGGCTGCCTACCTCATACGTTTGAGTTTCAGCACTATATGACGTAGAGTTTTCACTCAGCTGTGTTAAGCATGCCTTATTTCGGCAAGTGCCTGTTCTACCCATTGGTGTCTCTAGACATTTCTGGGCAACAGCCTATGTTCATATAGTAGCCTCACCTAACGAGGTGTCCTATTTACAGTTTAACATTTAATAAGTGTTTGTCAACTACCTTGGGGCACTTTTTTCCAGCGACTCCCCTTGGGGATCTATATAGCGTAGGTATCTGTCATCGAAGATAAGTGTGGCAGTACCTGTTTTACCAGTCCTGTTTTTTGCTATTATTACCTCTACTTCGTTTTCTCTACCTTCTGCTTTAGCCTCTTCGAAGGCCTCAAGGTTTTGTCTAGCATGACGGTATAAAAATACTATCATATCGGCAAATTCCTCGATGTTACCAGACTCCCTTAGGTCAGATACCTGGGGTCTTTTATCCTGTCGTGAGGAGTAGTTACGATTTATCTGTGAAAGAAGTATGATAGGTACATCTAGTTCTGATGCAAGGTTTCTTAGTTGAAGTACTATATCTCCAACTGCCCTTGCTGTAGTTGTATTTCCACCCTCAGGAATTGCGATTGTTTGAAGGTAGTCGATTACAACAAGGCCTAGACCACCCATTTGTGCTTTCATTCTTCTAAGCCTAGCACGAATCTGGGATACGTTTATACCCCTTTCGTCACTTATTCTTAGGGGCAGGTTGTATAGCAAGTTTAGTTTTTCCGAAAACTCGTAGAATTCTTTGTCGCTAAGGTTACCCTGTTCATATGCCTGATTATCAATCATTAACTCACCTATGATAAGCCTGTCCATAATCTCTTGGGCACTCATCTCAAGACTTACAAAGGCCACTGGTAGGTTTCTTTTTATAACGTTTCTTACCATACTAAGACTGAAAGCTGTTTTACCTGTAGATGTGGCAGCTGCTAGTATGATAAGATGTTTATTTTTAAAACCATTTGTTAGATCATCCAGTGACATGTATCCCGTCAATAGACCCCTAGACACTAGACCTTCTTTTCTTTTTACGTACTCTTCTAGTCTATTTGCTAGAAGTTCGTTAATGTCGAAGATGGTTTTTGATGAGTTGTTTATATCTGTTGCTTGGAAGATTTTTTCTTGGGCTTGGGATGAGATGCTGTCTATGGTTTCTTCGTTGTCTTCATTGGTTATCATTTCCCCTATATCTTCTACAGCTGTAAATAGCTTGCGTTTTAGATACAGGTTTTTCATTATCTCAATTGTCTTACCTATTTCATTTACTGGTGGAGCATTTGATGTCAGACGAGTGAACAAATTGTTTATGTTATCTAGGGAATCGTCCTTTAGTAAGTCGAGGTATAATTGGGTTCTTGATACCTCACCATTTGTTTGGTACTGCTTAAGGATGTTTTCATAGATATATTTGTTATTTTGTTTATAGAAGAATTCAGGTAGTAAAACGTCTGCAACATCGTCTATTTTTGCTGGATTTTCTATGAGTATGCCCAGTACTTGTTCTTCAACGAAGTTGTTGTGGGGTGCATTTTCTCTTTGCTTTTTAGTGGCTAATTGTAAATACTCTTTTACTTGGGAGATTGGTTTAGACCAGCGATTTGCAAGATATGTCACCAAGTCTTGTACTATCATCATGTCATAGACATTTGTAGCTACATAATCCTTTGCCAAGCTATATTCTTTTTCTACGGTGCTTTGCTCATTTAGCAAATGTTTTAAGATGAAGAAATCTGCACTAACTGTTTTTTCCATTATTTCTTGAATACCAGCTTTACCTTGGGCTTTTAAGACATCATTCATATCTTTAAAGGGGTATTCTGGTACTGCAACCCTTACATCTAAGGTAGGGTCTTCTTCCATGAGAAGCTTTTTGTTTTTTTCTACACTTTTAAGTCCCGTCGGGTCATTGTCTGGTACTAGTACTATGGTTTTCCGGCTTTTTAGTTCTTTTGCCTTGCACAGTTTTGCGATTATTTTGGCTTGTTGTTCTGTAAGTGAGTCTCTCATTACACCTACGGCACTTTTAAATCCAGCTTCCCAAAGACTAATAACGTCAAAGTAGCCTTCAAGTACATATAGTGTGTCCTCTAGCTCTCTCCTGGCCTGATATAGGTTATATAGGAGTTCCCCTTTGTTGAAGATCTCATCGTTTCTTGAGTTTTTGTATTTTGGTTCCACACCTTCATCTAAAAATCTGTTACTAAAGCCTACAACTTTACCCATGCCATCATGTATAGGTATAACTATGGCGTTATTTGACTCACTATAGCCTAGTTGGAAGGCTTCAAGGGCTTCTAAGGAAAAGCCTCTACCTTTTAGATAGGATTTACCGGTGTTTTCTGTGGATACCATTTTCTCTTTAGTAGTATCTAACTGTTTTTGGTTTTGTTGTATCTTAGCTTGTTTCTGTCTGTATAGTGCTGGGTCTATGGAGTTAACTTTTATACCTGCTTTTTCTCCAAGGAATTCCATGGCTTCGTTAAAGTCGTAATTGTAATAGTCTTTAACAAAGTCTAATACTCCCCCTCCTGCTTTACAACCGAAACAATAAAAACTTTGGGTTTCGTCATATACAGTTAAGGAGGGAGTATCTTTATCGTTGTGCAATACACATTTACCTTGGTGAAGGGTGCCTTTTTTTTGTAGTTTAGTGTATTGGCCTATAAAATCCACTATATTTACTTTATCTTTTATTTCATTTAGTAATGCTTCATAGTTCAATTAGTCTCCCCCTCCCTATATTGAGTTTCGTAAGTTCCCTGATAGATGGAAGATATGGCTAGTTTCAACACAGCGCCATATAACCCTTTCTCCGTACATATCGTTTTTACTGCGATCTTTTAGCTCTGACAGTGTGAAGTTTGATGTGATGATGGTAGGTAACATGTTTCTATATCTGTGGTCTATGATTTGTCCTAGGTATTTTTGTGCAAATTCTGAGTTCTTTTCCATACCTAGATCATCTATGAGAAGTACCTTAGCTGAATTTATTTTTCGGATTATTGAGCTTTCTGTTTCTGTTCTATCATCGCCGAAGGTTTCCCTTATTCTATCTAGTAGGTCTGCATATACGATATACATAGTCTCTACATTGCTTTCAATTAAGTGGTTTGCCATACAGCCTAAGAGGTGTGTTTTCCCAGAACCCGTTTCCCCATGGATAAATAGACCTTCGGAAAACGTTCCCACGGTCTTTATGTTAGTTATAAGGTTTGTTAGGTATTTTTGTGTCATGTTATATACAGCTGCGGCATTTTGTCGGTCCTTTGGGCTATATTTACTAAAATCAGTGTTTTTGAAACTGGCATCTTTTAGTTTTATGGATAGTCCGGACATTTTTTGACGGATGTTTGTTGAATAATCTTCTTGACAAGGGCAAGCATCAATTTTGTTATTTAGATAAATCTTGCCTCTGTCTTGGCATTTTTCACATGTCCATTTTGGCTCTTTGTAATCTTCTGATATGTTATTTTTTTGCAAATAGGTATCTTTTTTTGCTAGTAGTTGGTTAAGTTTAACTTTGGTTGTTTCTATCTCTGTTTCAATGTTTTGTAGACCCTTAAATTTTTTGGCTAGAAAACTTGCCATATCTTTTTGCAGTTGTGATATGGTTTCATCTAGTTTTTTTAGGTCTGGGTGTTTTTGGTAAGTAAGGTCGATGTTTTTTTCATGTTCTCTAACAAGCCTTTGCCTAGTAGAAAAGTTATCACTATCTAACATTTTTGTGTATAAGTCATCCATTATTTATTCTCCTCCTGAGCTAAACCATAGGATAGTAATGTTTTCTTTCTTATAGCTTCGTCAAGGTCAGATTTACTGTGTTCATGGGTAAAGTTTTTCGGTTTTTGGTCTGCGTCTTTTCCATGGGTTTTAGGTAGCAAGATAGCTTCTATGTCCCCTATTGATTTCACTTTTGCTTTTTGTACTTTGCTTATGAGTTTATTTGTAAAGTAAATTGTGGGTATACCTTTTCCTTTATAAAAGCCGTGTCTTATTATAAGTTTTATTGTTCCTTCGATGAGGTTGATGCTTAGGGCCTCATGGGACTTGTCTCCCATTATCCATTGGTTTATGGTTTTTTTCTCTTCTGGTGTCAATGTGTCGTAGCCTTTATTTAGTTCTTTTTCAACCATACGGTAAACTTCCCAGTACTGTTTAAAGGTTTCATCTTTTTTGTTTAGATCTTCATAGGTTTTTATTCCCATGAGTACCCACTCTTTAACAATTTTATCGGCATACTTACTGGGGCAACCCTTTACACCATCTGTTTCTATTTTTTTCTTCGTACGGGTCAATAACTCTTCAAGGAGTCTGAAATCCTTTATCTGAAAAAACCAATCATCAAAGAGTTGCCTTAGTTGTTTAGTTGGGTTGAATTTACATTCGTTTACGAAACGAGCAACAAGCTCGTCCTCCCTCTGTATAACAGTTATTCCTTCGTCATGGGGTATATCTTCTTCACCTTCAACGATGATTTGATCATCTTTCTCTTCAAAGAAATCATCCACTAGCATGAAAAATCTTCTCTTAGTTTCTATATCTATGGCTTCATGGTCTTTTACAAATTTAATAAACTGGTTTGAGGACAGAGGCTCTTGCAAAACCAGTTTATTATCTTCTTGCTTAATCAAGTTGTATTTGTTTAAAAGTTTAAAAGCCATGTTTCCTGTGGATTCAATCATTTGAAGCTTCTGGTATATTTCCTTTAGGGATACATTAAAATTGTTGTTTAGACTGTGTTTTAGATATATCCACAAAGAAACTGCTTCATATCCGATCAATGGTTGATATAGCTCTAGTAGTTGATGTTTTATTATCGTATCTTGGTTTGATTTTCCGTTCACTATAAACATATATTTTGATACCCTCCCCAACGCTCTGCAATTCAAGAAGTTTATTATACATTAGGATTCAAAGGGTGTCTAGTTCTCAAAATAGGCTTTTATGGCTAAAAATAGACTTTGTGCAGCCCTATCTGCAAAATCATCGGCCCTTAACATTTTTTCTTCTTCGGGATTTGTTATAAAAAGGATTTCAGCTAATACTGATGTGAAACTTTCACCTGTGAGCTGAACAATCCTTCTATTTAGCACTCCCCTGTCCCTTCTTTGGAACTCTTGTACTAGATGATTTTGAACAACTTGCGCAAGTTCTTTGGATTGATACCTGTTCACTGTACCATCGTGGTATAAAACCTCTAGTCCGTGGGCGTTTTTAGCGGTACTACCGTTGTTGTGTATGGATACAAACATATGAGCGTCAAGATCCCTAGCTACTTGTATTCTATATAGCTGGTCTTCTCTATAATCTGGTATTGTTCTGTCTTCAGTATATCTTGTCATAGCTACCTCTACCCCAGCTTCTTCTAATAGTTCTTTAAGCCTTAGGGATATAGCCAGTACTACGTCTTTTTCCATAAGACCTGTAGGACCAATTGCCCCTGAGTCAATCCCACCATGACCTGGGTCTAAGGTAATCCTTTTCCCTTGTAGATCTTTTGAAAGTAGCTTTATCTGTACGGAATTTTCCCTTTGGGCTAGTAGGTAACGGCCGTTTAGTTCTTTTTTGTTTATTGTAAATAACATGGTATCCCCCGTTACTTGTAACTGTAAGTTATTCATTAAGTATTTGGTTTCTTGGTATTCTTCTATGTTATCTACTTTGCTAACAGATATCTGGATATACTGATCGCTATCTTGCATATATACATCGGCAGCTTCTAGGTCAGAAAATTCAAAACTTAGTATCCTCTCTCCATCAGTTTGAGAAGTCCTAAGTCCTAAGAAATGGTTTCCTACTAATTGTAGATTTGCCGGTGGCAGATTTAGTTCCGGATGGACTTTAAGTGTTTTTGTATCATTGTAGTAGTTTATACTTAGGGTAAGAATAGTCAGGACCAGTACGGTTCCAAAGACAGTAGCCATAAATCTTATGCTATTCTTTGTAGATACGATTATGATTTTTTTTCCCATGGGTTTTTACTCCTCTTTTTTTAGATGTTATCTATTTTTTTATATGTTACTCTTTTATTCGACAAAAAAAAATAAAGTCCTTTTATTTTTTAGGACTTTGTTGTGGGAATATATGGGGAGCTGATTAGTTCAGGTGAACCAAGGGCTACAACAGATGGTTGTGGAAGATTTTAAGGGAATATAATTTACTTTATTATGAAAAAAGCGCGGGGTTCCGCGCTTTTAGTAGGTTGCTGTATTATCTTGGGTTCCTTCTACTATTGAAATACTGCTGCTGGCACCTATTCTATTTGCTCCAGCTTTTACCATGGCTTTTGCAACTTCTGTATTTCTTATACCACCAGAAGCTTTTACTCCTTTGTCTGGTCCAACTACTTTTCTCATAAGCTCTATGTGTTCAATTGTTGCACCATTTGTTCCAAAGCCCGTTGAGGTTTTAACAAAGTCTGCCCCTGCTTCTAGGGATAGTTCAGATGCTTTTTTGATTTCTTCATTTGTTAAGTAGCATGTCTCAAGTATTACTTTTACAATTCCTTTATCCTTTGCAGCTTCTACAACTGCCTTAATGTCTTCAAGTATAAAGGCATACTCCCCTGATTTCATCATTCCCACATTTAGTACCATATCGATTTCTGTGGCACCTTTTTCAAGAGCGTCCTTTGTTTCAAATGCTTTTGTTTGAGTTGTTGATGCCCCTAATGGAAATCCAATTACTGTTGTTATGCCTACTTTCGTTCCTTCTAATTCTTTTTTTGCAAAGGCTATGTAGCTTGGATTTACACACACTGTGGCGAAGTTATATTCTTTTGCTTCTTTACATAGTTCTATAACTTCTTCCTTGGTGGATTGAGCCTTTAGTAATGTGTGGTCTATCATACTGGCTAATTCAACATCGTAATTTTTCACCATGGTTTATCCCTCCATTTTTAGATGTCAGACATCTAACGATTCTAGTTTTTATTATAACTGGTAATAAAATCAAGGTCAAGGGAGCATAACGGGAAAGTGAAAAGAGATTACGCGGACTTGAGGGTGCGTTTTGTGGGTCTTTTTTATTGGCTACTGAAACGTCGACTTTTTGCTACATGCTGGGCCTTTTTTTATTTGTTTTATTGGTATGTGGTAGTTATGATCTTGATTTCTACTTTTAGTATTGTGGTTGTATTTAGTTTAACGGAAACGTGTTTAATAAGTAATTATGCTGGCTCAAGGGCTAGGCGGAAACTTCTATATTCTGTAAGCATGCTGGGTCGTAACTTAATCTAAAATAAATAAAATTCTTAATTGCAACGCGGAAGAATTTCTGTTTTTAATTACTGATTTGATAAAACTATTTGGCTGTTTAAGTTAATTTTGTGGGAAGTTTTTTTTGGTTAATACATTGCTGGGGTAAGTATGTATGAGAATCTCGCGGTTAAAACATAAGATCAAGTTCCTATTGCAAAACCTGCTTCACACTATCTTTCACTAAAATGCTCAGCACTATATAAAAACTTAGTAATAAAAACCCCACTTACATAGCTCTTGGTGGAAATTGGTGGATGTTTTTGTTGGTGGCCAATGGTGACAGAAGGTTTTGGTATTTTAGTGTAATTAGCATTGAGATTTTTAGTGAAGTTAGTGGCAAATTTCTAAATTTCAAAACATGCCTCACACTATCTTTCACTAAAATGCTCTGCACTATATAAAATCTTAGTAATAAAGACCCCGCCTTATTTATTGGACCCAGCATGCAGCATTTAGTGGAGTGCAGTTTGACCCAGCATGTTTACAGTATGTGGAGGTTACGGTGAGCAAATGATCAGTCTTCGACCCCACTTACATAGCTCTTGGTGGAAATTGGTGAATGTTTTTGTTGGTGCCCGATGGTGGCAGAAGGTTTTATTATTTTAGTGTAATTAGCATAGAGTTTTTTAGTGAAGTTAGTGGCAAGTATTTTAATTTCAAAGCGTAAAAGCTAACTGCGAACTGCTATGTTTTCATCTACAAATTCCATTTTTCCAACATGTTCATGATATTGTAGTTTGTGAAGTCGAAGTGTATGGGTGAAACAGTTATATAATTTTCTTTTATTTTTGAAACATCTGTGAGGGGATCATCTAAGTAATCTTCTATCTCCCCTGCCATCCAAAAATAGGTATTCCCCCTTGGGTCTTCACGTCTGTGGAATTGATTCTTATATCTTCTTTGGCCGAGGGTAGTTATAGCTATGCCTTTAATTTCCTTCTTATCTATATTTGGTACATTTACATTTAAAAGGGTGTCTTTAGGCACACCTTGCTTTAACATTACCCTTGCGATTTTTTCGGAAACCATGGCAGCGTAGGTGTAATCTAAGTCTGTGAAATCTGCCAAAGATACAGCAATGGCTGGTACTCCTAGTAAAGCAGCCTCTATGGCTGCTGAGACAGTCCCTGAATAAAGGACGTCTGTACCAAGATTTGGTCCTTTATTTATTCCTGAAATAACAACATCTATTGGCTCCTCCACCAACTCCATGATTCCTAGTTTACTACAATCTGTGGGAGTACCATCAATGGCGTATGCGGTAACCCCTTCCCACTTAGAAACTTTTTTGATTCCTATTGGTGAGTGTAGTGTTATTGCTTGACCACTGGCACTTCTTTCCCTATCTGGGGCAGCCACAAATACCTTGTGTCCCTTCTGTGTAAGGGTTGTAACCAAGGCATTGATTCCTTTTGCATATATACCATCATCATTTGTAACTAATATATTCACGAATATCCCTCTTTCCAGTGTTTTGTTATTTAATTAGTATTTGTCAAAAGCATTATAAATTTGCGCATTTTTTGTCCAAAACTTAAAAACAATTAATCTTCAAAATACCTTCTATTTGCCATCTTGGCTTATGCAATATATAAACTTGTTTTTTTTTAACTCACTTTATAATCAGTTTTATGTTTATGTTTATGTTTATGTTTATGTTTATGTTTATGTTTTGCTTAAATATTGCATAAACTACTAGCTTTTTTTTGTAAAAGCACTAATTTTAACCAGTATAGATTGATTTGGGCAGTGGAAATATATAAACGAAGTAACATTTAAAAAATTAGGAGGTGTATTGAATTGAATAAAACCAAAATAATTTTGGTTGGAATGTTGATCTTAGCTTTGGCGCTAACTGCTGCTGGATGTAGGGTTGCACCACGTCCGGAACCAGCACCTAGCCCAGCTCCAGCTCCAACTCCAAATGTACCTGGTCCTCAGACCCCTGATATGCAGCCGGTTCCTGGTCAACCTGGCACTCAACAAGTTCCACAACAAAACCCAAACTGGAATGCCCCAGGAACTACACCTGGATTACCTAACCAAAACGTACCTAATAATGATCAAGCTGGTTTAACCCAGGGCACTCAAGTGGCAGAAAGAATCGCAGATATGGTAACTGATATGGAAGATGTAGAAAGGGCAACCGCTGTAGTTATGGGTAACGTGGCTATTATTGGTGTCAGAATGGATGGTGGCAACGCTCAACCTAGAAGAGGCAACAGAGACAATGCTGGTCAACGGGAAATGGAACAAGAGATCTCTCGTAATGTAGAAAATGAAATGAATGAAATCAATGAAGCAATAGTTACAACTGACCCACAAATCATCGAAAGAGTGGAAAACATGTCAAGAAACATAGCTCAAGGTAGACCGATAACTGATAACTTCGATGAACTTGCAGAAATAGTAAGAAGAATGGCTCCAACTACAAATTAAAACGAATAAAGGTGGGTACTTTACATACCCACCTCTTATTTTTGTACTTTTAGATTTTCTTTACTCCCAAAATACAGTTTATTTACAAAGATATACTAACATAGATAGTTAGTGACATGTAAAAACTAAGTATAAGGAGGTGATATATAATGGCAAGAAGAAGGAATAAAATTATGTCTGAAGAGGTCCTAGACCAGTTCAAATACGAGATAGCTGATCAATTAGGAATAAGAGAAAAAATCCAAAGTCAGGGTTGGGAAAACATGACTTCCCGCGAGTGCGGGAGGATTGGTGGTAAAATGGGTGGCGCCATGGTTAAAATTATGATTAAAAACGCTGAAAAGTATATGATGGAAAACGGTTCTTTATAGTTTTGCTGGGGGGTTCCCCCCAGTTACATAATAACATCTGTGATTGAGTTACAGAATTGTACTTTTATGTTGTTATGACAATAACAGCATTCAATAACGTCATCATTTTTCAATGTATATTCATCAAAATATAGTTTTTTGTTGCAGTAAGTGCATTTAATTGGAGAGATTACTCCCCCTGTGTACAGTATTCCGTCATAAAGACTTAAAATCCTATCGTCTACTAAGTCAGCTGGCATAAGCTTAAACCTTTCTAGCTGTTCATCCTTTTCTTTTTCTGTATGAACTTTTAGTCTACCTATGATTACATCTGGGTTTTGTTTAAAAAAAACAACAATATAGTCATTGATGCTATCAATTCCTAGTTCGTACTCGTTTATTAACTTAATCATCATTTCTTATCCCACCTTTTATCAAGTTTAATTATTAAATAACTATTAAAAACTTGATAAAAAATGACTAAGTTTTATAAATTATTTTTTTAATTGGATTTTTACATTGGCTCCATGGCCTTTGTTTGAAGTTATGCTAATGTGTCCATTATGATGATTTACTATTTTTTTGGAGTAAAATAACCCCAGACCATGGGCGTTATTTTTTTTAGTTGTAAAATAAGGATCAAATATCTTAAAAAGGCTTTCTTTTTCTATACCTATCCCACTATCAATTACATTTAAAAATATCTCGGAATTTTCTTGCCTAAGCTTAATGGTAATTTCTTTTCTTTTAACATCTTGTACAGCTTCTATTGAATTAAGTATAATAAAAGTAAAAGCCTTTGATAGTAGAACCTTATCACCTAGTATAATAATATCTTTGTCAATCTCCTTGTTGAACTGTATATTTTCGTAAATAGCTGAATAATGGTTAAGTAGTCCCTGTAGTATATTGGATAAATTGATGTTCTTATGTTTATGATGGTTCTTAGCTCCATTTCCAAGAAGTGTGAATAATTCTATATAACTATCTGTTACTTCTAGAGCCTGTAAAGCTTCGTCAGTATAGTTTAGTAATTGCTCATCATTTAATTTTAACTTAATTAATTGTAAAAATCCGTTGGCTACTGCTAATGGATTTTTTATGTCATTTGCAGTACCTGCAGCAAGTTCTTCTAAGGATGCCAGCCTCTGCTCGTTTAAGAAATTTATCTTATCTGAGTATTCTTTCGTTATATCCTTTAGTAGTAATACATACTTTATATTGTCATTATCCGTGGATATTATTGTAATGGAAAAGTATCTGTCTTCATCTATAAAGTTTGATTCAAAAAAACAGTTTTCATCACATAGGTTATCTAATCCTTCAGCGAATTCTTTTTTCATTGGCAAAGTATTTATGAGATCATCTAGGGGTCTACCAATTATTTTTTTACTTCTAAGATTATTTAATTCAATAAATTGTGTATTCGCTGAAAGAACGATCTTTTTCTTATCTAATATCATTATTCCATAATGAAAAAACTCTGCAAAATACTCAATTGTCTTGTTGTATGTGGATTGGTGTTTTTCTATGGCAATACTCCTATTTAGTAAGTTAAAGATTAGCACACTGGCAGCATATGCCATATAAAAGCCTAGCAGGGAAAAAACTTGGTACAAATTAATAACTAAAATCGTGAAATAGGATTCTAAAACAAAAAACAACACTAACCACCGAGTATTAATAATCTCAAATAGATTCAAATTTTCAAGTTGTAAACACATATATAGTATTACAAGGTTAGCTAGTGCGTATATTGAAACTATTGATATAACAATAGTTATTATGTCATTTGTGTAGTTAGATACTAAGTAATAGGTAAACGCTGATGCGATATAAGGAAATAATTTATTAGCTATATCAAATAAGTATCTCTTAGGTGTAGGGCTTTTTTTAACTATGGCCCTTTCTATAGCTTCTGATATTAAATATACTATAATAGGCACTGTCATTACATTTTCATTAAAAATAAATAGCATACCTAAGAAAATAGGCATATCGAAGCCAATATATACAGAGTCGTAAATTTTGCTTTGAGATACATTAACTAAAATCAGGGATAAAGCCATAAGTATCTGAATGGAAATCATATGAGGTGTATAATTTAGCACTGAGTAAGTTAAGTAACTCCAAGTGAATATTTGAGTTATTATCAATGTGAACTTATATATTTTCTCTTTAAACATCTTGCTTTACACCACTCCCATATAAATACTTTATAGGGATATTCTCTAAAAATCTAAATTTTCCTCTTTTATTTAATTATTTTGTATTTAAAATTATATGAGCTTGAATTACTGACAAATTGCACGTAATAATTATCGGGAATCACCGATAGCATAGGATAGTGATTTGTGGGGTACTCATCACCAACTGAAAATATTTGTTCTATGCTAAAGCTTTCCTTAATTTTCTCAATTTGCGAGACGTCAGATAGTACAAAAAACTGACTATCTTCTTTCATTAACTGTTGGTCTATGTTTAAATTTGTTGAGATTATAAATTTAAACCTTTTAAGTTCTAGCAATATGGTGTCTTCACTGTGGATTCTTAATGTGTTGTCATCGTCAATTAAGGGAATTTCAGTGTTTGATTTAACTGTATAAATATTGGATTTTAAAGTATTTGTACTGTTTGATTTAACTAGCACGAAATCTAGCTTGTTTTCAGTATAGAGGTCAGAAACCTTTGCAAAGTCTCCTAAGTATATTAGTCCTTTTTCATGAAAGCCATTGAATTTTATTAGGGGTACTCCTTCTAAACTATATATTTCTAGGTAATTGTCTTCATGTTCTTTTGGTTCTTCGTTTCTTTCAATAAAATCACTATCTATGATACTTTCATTTTGCAGGTCTTGTGTATTAATTGACATTAATGTTAATATCATAAAAAGAGTAACTAGTGCTTTTAAAACATTTTTCATTTATTTTTTCTCCTTTTTTTAGGTATTGAATACTAAGCTATTTTTATTGTATAATAAGTTAATGGAGGTGGGGTTAATGACTTCAAAAGCTCAGTCCCGTGTTGAAAGATCTAAGGAAAATAGCAATAAGAAAGTGAAAGTTGTTATAGATACAAAGTTTCAAAAGATATTTAAGTATGCTTGGTTTCCTACTACAGCATTTCTCCTTTTTATTATTGGTCTACAAATAGGAGTTTATTATATAACTCTTGACTCGACTACAGGAAATTATCAAACTATCTTTGATAAAGGTATGTGGTCAAGCTTTTGGGACGCTATAAAAAACTTTTAAAAAATATAATAAAAAAATATTAAAAAACGCTTGACTTTATTTTTTAACTGTATTATACTAGTATTTGTCGTCGGGGCGTAGCGCAGCTTGGTAGCGCATCTGGTTTGGGACCAGAGGGTCGAAGGTTCAAATCCTTTCGCCCCGACCATCAATATGGAGCTGTGGTGTAGAGGCCTAACATGCCTGCCTGTCACGCAGGAGACCGCGGGTTCGACTCCCGTCAGCTCCGCCATTATAACTTAATATGCCGACGTAGCTCAGCTGGCCAGAGCAACTGACTTGTAATCAGTAGGTCGCGGGTTCGAATCCCATCGTCGGCTCCATTTTTTTTTTGACCATTATCATGGAGAGGTTCCCGAGTTGGCCAAAGGGGGCAGACTGTAAATCTGCTGGCTCCGCCTTCACTGGTTCGAATCCAGTCCTCTCCACCATGATTTTTTTTCACATTTTGGGGTATAGCCAAGTCGGTAAGGCACGGGACTTTGACTCCCGCATTCGTAGGTTCGAGTCCTGCTACCCCAGCCATTGTGAGCCATTAGCTCAGTCGGTAGAGCACCTGACTTTTAATCAGGGTGTCCCGCGTTCGAGTCGCGGATGGCTCACCATTTTTTTTATCTAAATTTAAGCTTTAGACTTCAGTTATATCTGAGGTCTTTTTTTATTGGTAAAGCTTTGGACACCATCTCCACCAATAAAATCTCCCACCAATTGTCACCAATGGTTGTGTAAGTAGGTCTAAATTCTAGAACATATGTACACTGATAACACTGATTCTTAAAAGAGATTTTACTGGTTAAGGTCAAAGGCTTTTTCCTTACACAGATAATTAAAGATTTTTATTTTCACAGTTAAACATTGTAATTAGGATTCGTAGAACTTTAGGCTAAAAGAAAAAAGATCTCTTAATAGCAAATAAAAAAATCCCAGTAAGGCAATAATGCGCGCTACTGGGAAATGCTTTTATTCTATTCTTTGATAAAAGAAAGTCTGAACTGATTTGAAATTTAGTTTTTGTGGGAAAAAGATTTGTTCTGTACTACCTACAAAAAGCACACAATTTGGATTCAAAGATTCATTGAAACTTTGGTAAATCTTCCCTTTCACCTCTTCCTTAAAATAAATCATTACATTTCTGCATAGGATTAAGTCAAAGCCTTTGGGATAATCACTGGTTAATAGATTATGCTCTTTAAACGTGATGTTCTTTTTTAGGGAATCAGCTATTTGAAATTTGTCAGTTGATCTGATTAAGTACTTATGATGTTGGGAGGCTATACCTGTAAGCTCTTTTGTTTCGTATACTCCCTTTTTTGCTTTATCTAAAACTTTCTTATCTAGATCTGTTGCTAGTATTTCGTGTTCTATCCCTAATTCCGTAAATAGCATTGTCAATGAATAAGGCTCTTGCCCTGTTGAGCAAGCTGCACTCCATATCTTTAGTTTGCCTCTATTGTTTTTTTGTAGCAAGGGAACTATTTCATTCTTTAGTACTTCCCATCTTTCTGGATTCCTGAAAAATTCAGAAACGTTAATTGTTACTTTGTCCATAAATTCTTCAAATGCTACTGGTGATAAGTTTATGTATTCATAGTACTGGTCATATGTTTGTTTTTCATGTTTTTGTACCAGTGTATCTATTCTTCTTTTCATTTGTTTTTCTTTGTAATAATTAAGATTTAGTCCAGTTTTTTTATATATTTTTTCTAGAAATTTTGTGTAATCTTGTTCACTCAGCATTTTGTTCCTCCTGTTTAGTCGTTTTGTTATTAATTCGCTAACAACAAGAGAAATCCCTGCAATATGTGATTTTTTTATTTTTCTATAATACTTACATCGCACTGAAAAATCTTTAAAACCCATATTTTACCACTACTTTACACTAAAATGCTCACCACTATTAAAAGCAAACTTTAAATAATAATCGTTATTAACTATTGGAATTAGATTTTCTCTTTTCTCTTTTATGTTTATATCTAATCCGTCAAATCAGTGAAAATCCGTGGCTAAAGCCTTTGAACTTAAGCCATTGCCCTTAAGATCATATAGATCATGTAGATCTGTGGCCAATGCTTTAGCTCTTTTAAAAAACCACCTCGGACTTTAGTCCTTGGTGGTTAATTTGTGTCATATGGTTTGTAGAGTTTCTTGTTCTTCGAAGAATAGGGATGTTTCCCTTATGGCGCTTTCTAGGGAGTCTGATGCGTGTATTACATTAAAACGCACTGTTGTAGCATAATCTGCTCTAATGCTCCCTGGGGTGGCTTTTTGTGGGTCTGTACTGCCTACAATGGTTCTTACTTGGGATACGCAGTCTTCACCTTCTAGTATCATGGCAACCACTGGCCCTGAAGTAATAAACTCCACTAGATCATTAAAAAATGGCTTTTCTGTGTGCTCTTTATAATGTTCTTTTGCTAGTTGGGGAGAAATGCTCATCATCTTTAGATCCGTTATTGTAAAACCCTTTGTTTCGAATCTTTTAATTATTTCTCCAACTAAGCCTCTTTTTACTCCATCGGGCTTTATCATTGTAAATGTTTTTTCCATAAGTCCTACCTCCTATGGCTTATATTCTGTACTTTTATTTCCCTTATATTCCTTTATAAGGATAAATACAATTGTTTACTGGGAAATAGAAATTTTCTGATATTTTCCGACATAATGTATTAAAATCTTTACATTTACTTCGATATAACTAAAACCTTCTGACATCATTTGACACAAACTGAAACTATATCAAGAATTTAAGAACAACGCAGTTCGCAGGTCGCATTTCCCTTTACGCCCCAAAATACTTACTAGCCACTTTTTCCTGTCCAACTAACCAACTGTCAAACTACTTCTCTACCTCTCCCTTAATCCCTGTTAGCATAGAGTCTAAGTTTTGTTTTATTATTAGTTTAGCTATGGGGTTTAAAAGGGAAGCTATCATGGGTACACCGAATTCGAAGTCTACAGTAAGGTGTACTTTTACCCCTTCTGGATTTTCAGTTAGTGTCCACTGTCCTTCGAATTTCTTAAGGTCTCCTGAGGTTAGTTCATAGGTTATTTTGTAATCTTCGTCATAGAAAACATCCTTTTCAACCCAGTTAAAAGGCTTTCCTTTTAGCTCAGTTTTCCACTGGGTTAGGGTAGAATTTTCTCCTCTTTCTATAACTTTGATAGATTTTACACTATCCATGAATTTAGGGTAGCTTTCCATATCCTTTACTATTGGATAAATCTCGTTTATATCCCCTTTTATAATAATATCTGTTTCAACAAAAGGCATTTTGATTCCCCCTCTTTTTATAGGTCTTCGGCAAACATAGCCACAGTACCGAAGCATGTGTCTAGTATGCTAATTACTTCATCAATTTCTTCTTTAGTGATTATTAAAGGTGGCTCAATTCTAAAGATTTTCTCGTTGTTTAATGTATAGGCCACTAATAGTCCTTTGTCTATGGCTTCAGACATTAACATACCACCTAAACCTTCTTTACAAAATTCTATACCTATAAGCAATCCCTTACCCCTTACTTCTTTAATTACTGTGGGATATTTTTCTTGTAATTGAGTCAATCTGTTTAAGAGGTATTGGCCCTTTTCAGCTGTTTTCTCCACTAAATTATCCCTTTGGATAATTTCTATTGTTTTAAGGGCAGCTGTACAAGCCAGTGGGTTGCCACCGAATGTTGATGTATGGAGAAGTGGTGCTTCTATGTATTTTTCCCAAAGTTCTTCTGTTGCTATCACTGCTCCTATTGGCATGACCCCGCCACCTAAAGCTTTAGCCAGACACATGATGTCAGGTTTAATATTGTAGTGTTCACTGGCAAACATCTTGCCTGTTCTAGCCATACCTGTTTGCACTTCGTCTACTATTAGCAAAACTCCTTTTTCAGTACATAAATCCCTTAAGTTTTGTATATATCCCTCTGGGGGAAGAATTACTCCTCCCTCCCCTTGTATTATCTCTATTATAATAGCTGCTGTGTTTTCTGTTATGGCATTTTTCATAGCATCTATATCGCCAAAGGGTACGTGTTTAAATCCTGGTAGCAGTGGTTCAAATGGTGTTCTGAACAATTCCCTTCCCGTGGCGCTTAATGCACCTAAGGATTTTCCGTGGAAACCTCCCTTTGTAGCAATTATTTCTGGCTTTCCTGTGGCAATTTTAGCTACTTTTAGCGCCCCTTCCACTGCTTCGGTGCCACTGTTACAAATGAAGGAGTATTTTAATCCTTCTGGGGTGATCTCTGCGAGTTTTTCACAAAGTTCAGCTAGTTTGCTGTTGATAAGTATCTTTGAAGAAAGTGGCATTTTATCCATTTGTTGTTTACATGCTTCTACTATTTCTTTGTTGCTATGCCCTAGGTTTATGGAACCATAGCCTCCTAGGCAATCTATATATTTTTTTCCTGTGTTATCTGTTATGTATATTCCTTCTGCTGTTTCTTCTATGGTGGCAAGTCCCATGAATCTAAAGAGACGTGCCATGGCAGGATTTACGTATTGTTCGTAGCTTTCTAGGGTTTTTTCTAGGTAGTTCATTTTTCTTTTCCTCCTTTTAGTTTTTAGCATTGATATAAATTATTTCCAACATAGGACAAAACACTCAAATAAACTTTGGACACCATCTTCCACCAACTAAGACCGCACCAATTTGCACCAAGAGCTATGTAAGTAGGGTCGAAACTACTATAAAACATATGGACACTGATAACGCAGATATTTAAAAGAGATTCTGCTGCCTTAAGGTCAATGTCTTTTTCTTTAGACAGATAATTAGAGATTCTTATATTCACTGCTAAAACATCGCAGCTCGCAGGTCGCTTTACGGTAAAGAATAATAAATTCTAGCCACTAACTTCACTAACAGTCTCTATACTAATTACACTAAAATAATAAAAACCCTTGGGGCACCATCGGCCACCAACAAAATCACACCAATTCCCACCAAGAGCCATGTAAGTAGGGTCGAAGACCATCATTTGCTCACCGTAAACTCCACATACTGTAAACATGCTGGGTCAAACAGCACTCCACTAAATGCTACATGCTGGGTCAAAAAAAAATGTCAAATGTCAATTTTAAATTAGATTTCCGACCCAGCATGCTTACAGAATATAGACGTTTCCGCCTAGCCCTTGACCCAGCATAATTGCCAACGAAACATGTTTCCGTTTAACCAAGTAACCTACAATGTTAAAAGTAGAAAGCAATAATCAAAAGTAAACCACAACACCAATCAAATAAATTAAAGACCCAGCATGTAGCAGTATATCAAATTGCCCTTGACCCAGCATGTAGCAAGTAGTCGACGTTTCTGTAGCCAATTAGAAGAAGAAGGACCAACAAAACACACCCCTAAATCCGTGTAATCCCCGTTGTAATTTCCCGTTAGGCTCCCCTGACTCAAAATTATTTACAACATTTGATACTTGACTGTGACCAACTTTTTCTCAGAATGTGATTAAAGTCATAATAGATTTGGAAATTTTAGTTTATAATAAAGAAAAAGAGTTGTAGGAGGTATTTTTATGAATGGTATTGAGTTAATGATTGACGAGCATAAATATATTAAGAGGATGCTAAATGTTATCCGTACTGCCTGTCTGGATGTTTTAAACAACGATGAAGTTGATTATGAGATGTTTAGGGATTGTATTGATTTTGTAAGAAATTTTGCTGATAAGCATCATCATGGTAAGGAAGAAGAATATTTGTTTGAGATTCTTACTGAAGAGCTTGGCAAAGAGCTAGTTGAAGGTCCATTAAGTGGTATGTATGCTGAGCATGATCTTGGTAGACTATTCATCAGAACTTTAGAAGAAGCACTTCAACGCCATGAAGAAGGTGAAGATGATGCAAGGTTAGACATCATTGCAAACGCTATTGGTTATACAGATTTATTAAAGAGACATATTCAAAAAGAAGATACTGCATTGTTTATGTTCGCTCAAAGGCAACTGAAACCAGAAACCTTAAGAAGATTTGATGCTATGGTTGATGAGTATGAAAAGCGTGACTCCAGTGTTGCCGCTATAGAAAAATACACTAAGATGGTAGCAGAGTTTGAAAATAAATTGGGTATTGTTCTAGAATAAAGTTTTCTGATGGGGTTTTTCTTTTGTAAATTCTTCGTCTTCTAGTAGGTTAGGTGATTTTATAGCCTCTGTAGCTAAAAAATCACAACGTTCATTTTCTGGGTAACCAGCATGCCCTTTTACCCAATTGAATGTAGTCTTGTGTTTTTCAAGTAATATTAAAAGCCTATTCCATAAATCGGAATTCAGGGCTTTTTCTTTTTTATTCCTCATCCACCCATTTGCTTTCCATTTATATACCCATCTTTGGTTTACTGCATCTACTATGTATTTGGAGTCGGAGAATATTTCTACCTCACAGGGCTCCTTTATGGCCTCTAGGCCTTTAATCACTGCCAAAAGCTCCATCCTGTTATTAGTTGTAAGTCTAAAGCCTTGAGCTTTTTCTTTTTCTTGGTCTTTGTATCTTAGGACGACACCGTATCCCCCTGGTCCAGGGTTACCAGAACAGGCACCATCAGTATATAATTGTATTTTTTTCATGTGTTCCTCCTTTAAATCATTGTAAGTTATATTTTACCAAATAATCGAGGAATAATAAAGTTTTTGAGTATAGTAGGCAATTAGACAAATAGATATAAGCAATAAGGGGTCAGGAATATATTAAAAAAACATCCTTTTAGGATGTTTGATGTTATTTTGGTGGCGGCGCAGGGATTTGAACCCCGGACACTACGGGTATGAACCGTATGCTCTAGCCAACTGAGCTACGCCGCCATATATATATTTTTTTTTTGGAGCGGGTGATGGGAATCGAACCCACGTGGCTAGCTTGGAAGGCTAGAGCTCTACCATTGAGCTACACCCGCATAATGCAAATATTTTTTGAGAGCAAAACCTATTATATATTTTTTTACTTTAAAAGTCAATATGAAATCTCAGGTAACTTTTTACTTTTAAGGATACGCCTTATAATTGGGGCTTTGATGCTCAAAATAAAGTACAATCTTCATGGCAAAATTACATAATACTTAAAATTTACTCTGAAAAGACCTCTAATACTAGAGGTCTTTAATATATATATTATAGGACTTGATCTATTTAATAAAGAGTTTATTTTAAACAATATATTATTCGGATTTTAAATGCTTAACAATCTCTACTCTAGTGGACTGATATGCAAATACTAAGCTAAAAAACACACTTAAAAAAGTAACACATACCAGAAATAAAATGATTGATTGCATACTTACATAAATTATCCATTGGTTGTAATAAAAAAACTTCTGAATAAATTTAAAAGCAACTGCTGCATTGATGACCACTATTATAGCAGTGAACACATTTGCCATCATAACAATCATCCCTTCAAGAAAAAATTGGATAATTATGTCTTTGCCTCCTGCCCCTAAAGCTCTTTTTACTCCTACTTCATAACGTCTTTCTTTAAGTACATTGTTAAAACTACTATATAGATTTATTCCTAAAAGTGTAAAAAGAAGTACGGCAGCAATGCCATTTAATAATATACGATTTCTTATTTCTTCATTTGCCCTCATGTGTAAAGTGTATGAAGAGGCAATTGGTAAGTTAAGGTCATCACCTAGTAGAATTACTTCCTCAATTTTTTCTGAGTTAATTAGGATTTTTTTCTCTAAATGATCCATATCATACATACTTATAAGATCACTTGATAAGTATGCGGAGACATAAAAACTATTGTGTCCTGATTCACTGGTAATAGTATCAGTACCTGCCCCATTTGAAACTATGCCAACCACTTTGAATTCTACCAGTTCAGTATCTCCCTCTTTATCAGTTAGAGGCAAGATAATAGATAAAAAATCTGACTTTTGTTCTAAACTCAATAATTCATAAAAGAGCTCATCTATAAGTATTTCATAAGGACTATTTAATCTGTTTTCACCAAAGATAACTTCTACATAACTAAAGTTATTAACTGAGCCTGTATAAAATCCAGGAAACTCCTTAGGCAAAAATATCATTTGGATACCTACAGAGTTTTTTTCATCACTGTAGTATCTTGTTTGGGCATCAGCGGAAAAGTACTGAAAATACTGTGTGTTTTCCATTTTATCCAATTGCTCTATTAACATATTCTGTTTTAATGTAGTCTGAAGCATTCCTCGTTCAATGATTTGTCCGGTCATTGGGTTGATGGTAAAGGAATTGCTTGCTACTCCTATGGTGGGAGGTACATTAAAAATTTCTTTATATTTATTATAAATTTGCGAATCAGAAAAAAGAAAAAATGCAAGTAGAAAAGTGAAGGATAAAAATATGGTTACAGATAAAAGGAAATAACTTCTTAATTCCCGTTTAACCATTAGTAAGGCGTGGCTCGCCAAGTCTTTAATCTTTTTCATGCAAGTAACCACCCTTCAATTCATAAACCCTACTGGCTCTTCTAGCAACATTTGCATCATGTGTTATTAAAACTACAGCACATCCTCTACTATGGGCATCATCAATTAATTTCAACACTATATCTTTGTTCTCTTCATCTAAATTGCCTGTTGGTTCGTCAGCAATAATTATCTGAGGATTTAGTATCAAAGCCCTAGCGATAGCTACCCTTTGTTTCTCTCCACCACTTAAAACACTAACAGACGTATCAAGTAAATCAAAAATATCCAATTGATGAGCTAAAAAATCTAGGTCCTGTTTTTTACCCTTATAGTACAATGTTGGTACCAGTATGTTTTCTTTGCATGTAAGGGATGGTATTAAGTTATAATTTTGAAAAATAAACCCTATTTTTTCAAGCCGCATTTTCCAGTGATCTTCTGTTTTAACTAAGCTAGTACCGTTAAAAGAATAAATCCCATCATCCCAATATTCAATAAGCCCCAATATATTCATAAGTGTTGATTTCCCTGAACCTGATTTACCAACAATAGCTATATAGTCATTTTTAGCAATTTTTATATTTATCTCCTTTAAAACAACTCTTTTGTCATATGCTTTATTAATATTTTGCAAATCTATACTCAAACTACTCATTTTCAAATCCCATTTCACTTCTCATGAGTTGTGCATATCCCGGATCAGCAAACCAACCTTCTTCTACCCCTGTGATAGTTATCATATCTTTGTTTGCTATCCCCACCTTTACTTCAACTTCACCAATTACCTGCCCTGTACTTTCCACTCTTCTAATATAGTATGGGCCATCTAACTCTTTTTGGTAAACACTTTCTTTGCTGACAGTTAATGCATCAGTATAAACAACTCCTGTAGGAATCTCAAATTTTACATGTTCTTGATATAGAAAACTGCCTCCTTCAAGTGCATAAGATGCCATTCTACCTAATTCAGTCATTACGTTGGATAAAGAAATGAGCTTAATTTTCACGTCCTGATCCACAACATACCATTTGTTCAGTTCTAGTTTATTAGCATTTTTGGTATCAGTATAGCTCTCTAGTACGAGTTTATCAATATCAAGAATTTTTACATAACCTTCGATGATATTGATTTCTTGTATAACCCCATTAACACTAGAAGCTAGTGGTTTATTATTTACATATACCAGTGTCCCCCCTATTCTTACTTCTTCATTAAGGGATACAGATATTCTCACCTTCGGATTTCTTGTGCTATCCCATTCTACAAAATCAAAGTCATGTGAGTTAAGCTTGCCATTTACATGGACCGTTTCTTCGATATTCATCCTTGAAATTTGAGAAGGTTCTCCATAACTTTTCGCAGCTATTCGATATTCAATATTAGGTTTGTAATCTTCCATTTCAAGATAGGTTATATAAGCAATGAGAATTATTGGCATAAGGAATGCCAGTATTCCAGCAACAAAGGTTATTTTTTTCATCTTTATACCTCTTTCTAATGTAAATCCAAATTCCATTCTGTTATTTTATTAAAGTAATCATTGTAATATGATAAAAAATCAACATTTTCTATCTTTCTAAATATGAATTCATAGACGTTTGGCCTTGTGAGATAATTAGATTCGAAATAAACTACTTTGGAATTCCCTTCAATCTCATATTCTATTACCAAATAAATTGTGTTTGAGTAACTTTGTGTGTTGATAAAGTTTTTGTCATTCAATACCACTTTTGGATATAAAGTAGTCCCCTGTTGTAAGTGCATTCCTTCACCCTTGTTAAATGTTCTATCCATACTAACCCCATCTTTATCTGTTGTAATGGTTATTTCTGCTATTTCTACATTATCATTTATAACTCTTATATCAGTGACTACCAAGTCTTCTAAACTTATAAATTCCATGTCATCGATAACTATCTCGCCTTTTGAATTAGGTTCCACAGCTTTCCCCCATGCCCCAATATAAACAGGAGAAAGTAAATACTCTGGTATATCAAAATCTGTGGCATAGTCAAGCTCCACTTTACCTATATCAAATTTATATTCTACTCCATTTGCTATTATAAATATTTCTTCAAAAACTTCGTATCCTTCAATTTCTATATCTTCCATCTGAAATTGTAAAATTACTTGATAGTAGTAAATATCTTTATAATTTTTCTTTTGTAAAATTCTTTCATAGTCTTCACGATACAGCTCATTGAAATCTGTAAATTTTTCCACTGCATAATTATCCATTTCTGCCCCTACTTCAAGCAAATGCCTTACACCTTGATAGTGTAGTTCATACATTCTTTTCCAATCTAACATCCTAAAGTTCTGGTAAACATAATAAGGTAAGTCAGTTTCTATAGATATTTTTTCCATACTAATCTCGTAAGGAGTTTCCACATCAATTTTTACATCCACTTCACTTAATTCTTCACTACTTATGACTTCAAATGAGATAGACCTAGCTGTAGAAAGCTCTTTATAAATAGTAAGATGATAATTTTCAAATGTGGATAGCAAGGTGCCATCAGTTAATTCGCCTTGTAGATTAGCATCTGATTTAGATGAACATCCTACAAGTAATACCAAAGCAATTAAAATTAATGCAATGTGAATCAGTGTTAATTTTTTCATAACCCCAACTCTCCCCTTTTTGTATTGTAACAACTTTGCCCCTCACCAGAGGTACATATATAACCATTTAGTCTTCATTCTGTTTGCAGATTATGTTGTTTACACAAACAATCTATAGAATTATAATTATATTACAGTATAAGATTTGAAGGGGTGTAAATATGTCTTATAACCTTGCTGGTTTCGGGGCTAATATAACTGACTTAAGGAAAAACTTAAAATTAACCCAAAAAAACATAAGTGAGACTTCAGGAATTCATGTGGATACTTTAAGAAAAATTGAGAAGGGAAAGGTAATTCCTACACAAGAAACACTGGATTTATTATCACTGGTTTTAAATAAGGATTTAAATAAACTATTACTAAACTATCGACTTCAAAACTACTTAGAATATCAAAAAACATCAATGAGCATAGAAGCTAAACTTGATAAGGATGATTTTAATGAATTAGCCATAGAATTAGACAGATTAAATCAAGTTTTAAATAAAACTAGTCATCTTTTTTTTATAAACCAAATTAAGCAACTTCAGCTCTTAATAGAGTCGATAATCTTAAATAAAAAGCATGATCTACCCCTTGAATCCCTCTCTAAACTTATTCAAGCCATTTGCATAACCACAGGTGGTTTTACACTAAACTCATATGAAAATTTTGTTTATAACACTTTAGAACTAAGAATTCTAATGAATATAGCCCTAATTCTCAATAAAACTGAATCTGCTGAAAAAAGTTTAGAGATTATGGAATTTTGTATTAAAATGGTTGACCCCTCTGAAAATCTCTATCCAAAAATCTGTTATAATTTAGCCTATACTTATCACAGACTGGATCTGCATGAGAAGGCGTTAGAGTATTCTAAGCTAGGTATAGAATTTTGTAATTATTATAGAAATTATAATGGTTTAAACCTCCTATACCATAGAAAAGGAGTAGCTGAGTACCATTTAGGTATAGATTCCTATCTTTCTTCTCTGAAAAAAGCTATAAATTTCTGTGATGTACTTGGGCAGGAAAAGTTAAAGAAATTATTGATAGATAACTGTAAAAAATTCTACAATATTGAGTTATAGATCATGTCCGTTTTTAAGGGCGTTCCATTCTATGCTATCATCCTCACCTGAGAATAACATCGACTTAGTCCCTCCTACACTTACTATGCCAGTTATAACCAATACAACTAATAGTATAAGAGCTACCAAATTCTTTTTCATTATAAATCCCTCCCATTATTTCTTTCTTATTTTCATCTTATCATTGTTGGGAAAATTCTGTAAACATGATTCGAATCTGGTTGATTATTTCATCATAACCTTGTATAATTAACTTTTGGAAAACTAACAACATAAATTGTTCTACAAGAAAGTTATTAATAAAGTAGGTAAAAAAGTTATTACAAACAAAAGCAAACCTCAATAATTAAATCGAGGTTTGCTTTTTTAATGGTATTCAACTGTTATTAGGATTTCTTAATTCGACTTACTACACTTTGTAACCTTCAAACATTTAGGATGATCGTAACATTGTTCTCCTAAAGTTTCTTCTATTAACTGAACAGTCAATTCTTTAATATTCACTTTTTCCAGAGTTATACCTTCAATTTTTTCATCCATCCAAGTATTCCATAGCTCTATTTCTTCTACTTGCTTTAGTTGTTCTTGGATATATTGTAAAAGTTTCTTTGCTCTTTTTTCTGTATACCTCCATGATAAGGTGTATATATGATTTTTACTGGTATATTTTTTAAGATAGTCCATTGGGATATTGTTCTCAATGGTTATTTCTATTTCATCAAGGTGCTCCTCAGAATCAAAGTGTAAAACTATTTTCTCATTTCTATCTGTTGGACTATCTAACAGAAAACTTGGAACCTTCATTTTGCGGGCTAGCATCTCGTTTATTGACAGCATTTTTATATAAGGATTTTTTACTTCTTTTAATGGTTTACTACTTGCTAAAAACTGATAAATGCTCATTACTTCTCCTCCTATAATTTTTTAATGCTTTAACTTAGTTATTTAGCCGTTTCAGCTTACTTATGTACAGCAAATAAGCTTTTCACGTTTACTTTCATTTTCCTTGATAAAATGTTAATTAACAGTTCTTCAATGCTGGCAACACTTGCAACCACACAAACAAAATATAACCCAGGTATTTCTAGTGAAGATCCTATAAAGATGGGGATAAAAAACAAAAATAGCCCAGTTGTTTTATTACAAAGGGTATGTAGTATGGCAAAAACCTTAAACTTAAAATAAGCAATAATGATTGATGTTACTCTAATTGCAAAAATAGCAAAAAGCCAAACCACTAGGGTATTTGTAAGGGTGATTACGGGAGTGAAAATATATATAATAACTGCAAACATTATGATATCTGCCCACGTATCCAATCTAGCTCCCAATAAACTTTCTGTGTTAGTTTTCCTTGCCACATACCCGTCAAGAACATCACTGACTCCACCTAGTATATAAATGGTGATGAATTCCCATGTAAATAAGTCAATAAATAACAAAGACAAGGAAGTTAGAATCCTAAAGATAGATATATAATTTGAAATGTACTTCGATTTCACTTGCCTTCACCTCTTATTTTCTTTACATAGTCCCCTAAGCTGTCAAGGAAAATACATATACTTGTACGTTAACATACAGATACTAAAGGAATGATTCTTTAGTATCTGTATGTAAATCAAGTCTCAAAACTAAATTTCTGTTCTAGCTCTGTAGCTCACTCCATTTAAAGAACTTAGACCCGATCGCAATTAAAACAATGCTGGCACCTAAGACTATTAGTAACTGCATAGGGTATTGTAATACGCTGTGTCCTTGTATCCATACTCCCCTTAAAGCGTACACTCCATGGATAATAGGGTTGAAAACCTCAGCAATCAAAAGAATTCTAGCTGGAAACATTTCTGGTGGTAAGGTCATTCCTCCTAAGAACATCTGGAAATAAAATACTATCATGGCAACTGATTGGTAAGAAGTACTTTTACTAAAAACACTGGATAAAAAGAAGGCAATGGCGAATTGCAAAATATTTATGATAGAAAGAACCAGTACAATGTTAAACATATTTCCAAGTGGTATACTAACCCCTTTAGATACCACTGCAGTTAGTATTAAGGTAGCTATCCCTACAGCCTGAAACAATAGTACTGATAAAAATAATGAGCCGGCAACCTGCACTGGTTTATAGCCTAAAAGCTTATACTTGATAAAGAAATTGAATTCTACGTGGTTTGCCAACATTTGGCCAAATATAAGGACTACTGTATTTGAGATTATTAATGGAATATATGCTGGTAATAAAAAATCTATGGCCTTCAGAGTCCCTTCGTAATACACTTCTCCTTCTAAGAGATTGCTAAAAAATATATACATTATCATGGGAAAAGCGATGATGAAAAACAAGTTCATAAAATCCCTTGTTTGTAATTTAAATTGATAAGATATTAAAGCCATTAGCTTATTCATTTATAATCCTCCCTTCTTTGTCTAATTTGTACCCAGCAATCTTCAAAAACACATCTTCTAATGTTGGAGATTTAACCACGAGGTTTTTAATGCCTACTTTGGTGATAAGCTCCATTAACACTTTTTCATCGTCTTTAGTGTAAATCTGGTATCTGTCATCATTTAAAGGTATAGCCCCATACTTATCAAGCTTAAAGCTTGCCATAGGGTCCTTTATCTGAAACTCTATAACCTTTTCCCCTTGGGAGTACTGATCAATAGCTGTAGTAACACCGCCAAGATAAACCATTTCCCCTTTGTTCAAAATCATTATCCTGTCTGCTAAGTATTCAATCTCATCTAAAAAATGACTAGTTATAATTATGGTCACATTGTTCTTTCTGTTTATTTCCCTTAATACTTCCCAAATCTTTCTCCTAGCCACTGGATCTAACCCAGTGGTTAATTCATCTAAGAAAACTACCTCAGGCTGATTTATTAAGGTTAAAAGAATTGAAAGCCGTTGAACATTTCCACCAGAAAGCTTTTTAATGTAGGTGTCTTTCTCTTTGCTCAGGCCAAACCCATCTAGCATCTCATCAAGATCAATATCACTCTTAGTTAACTTTTTGTATAGGTTACAAATATCTATTACCTTAGCATTGCCTTCGAAATAATTTTTTTGCATTTGTACACCTATATGGTCATACATACTTTTGCGATCAAATAGATATTCAACATCACCTTCATCGGGCTTGTAGATATCTACCATGGTGTTAATCAAGGTGCTTTTCCCTGCACCATTGTGTCCAACTATACCTAAAATTTCTCCCATCTTAACATCAAAACTAATATTATTTAGGGCCACTTTATCTTTAAATGACTTTTTAAGCCCTTTTACTGTAATTACGCTATGGCTCATTTCACAAAACCCCTTCCATTTCCTTTGTTAACTATATTTTAGCATTGCAACTACAAATCAGGAATACATTTGAATCCCGTATATGGGGAGGTCAATCCCTAGATTTCTGTTTTTAAGACAAAAATGTAACCTGCTACTTTTAGCAGGTTAACCTTTCAACAAATGAATTTTGTCTTTAGTTATAAGGGCGTTTTTACTTTCATCTGTGTTTTTAAAATATATTATATAGGATGTATCCCCATATGGCTCAATCTCTTGTATGTTTTTGAGATTTACAATATATGATTTATGGGTTCTGAAGAAATTTCCCGTTAACCTCTTTTCTATATCGTTTAGGCCAGAGCGTGTTTTATGAGTCTTCTCGAAGGTGTGGATCAACACCTCTTTATTGTCTTTTTCAATATAGTTTATCTCTGCCATATTTATCATGTAATATTTTTGTTTATCCTTTATCATCAGTATGTCATTTTCTTTAAGGGACTCTTCAAATTTATCACCGTTGGATTCTTCAATTATATTTTCAACATTTTCCTTAACCCGGGTAAAATCAATGGGCTTAAGTATATAGTCATATGCTCTTATTTCATAAGAGTCAAAGGCATAGTCTTGAAAAGCAGTCACAAAAACAACCTTCAGGTTCTCCTTTAAACCCATCATAATTTTAGCAGCTTCTAGGCCATCTAGTTTTGGCATGTCTATATCCATAAATGCCAAATTGATATCTTCTTTTTTTACTATATCAACGGCCTGTTGACCATCATAAGCCAAAAATATTTCATTAACTTGCGGATGTTCTTCAATAACTTTTTTTAAAACCTTAGCAGTATAAATATCATCATCACATATTAATACATTTATCATCTTTTTTTAATCCCTCAATTCCACTTGAAAGGTAATATTTTCTCCATCTTGATAAACATCTATTTGCCCTTTGTTTTGCTCCACTAAGTCTTTAACTATACTTAAACCATATCCTCTTCCAGTAGAAGATTTAGATGAAAATCCTTGAGAAAAAAAGCTAGCAACGTCTTTTTCATCATCTTGATAAGGATTACTAATCTTGAATATATATCCCTTTAAGTCATCTCTATTTTCTAGATAAAAGCTCACTTTCTGAGGCAACTCATTATGTGTTAGTACATGTTCCATGGCATTGTCTATTAAGTTTCCAACAATATTTGCAAGGTCCCAAGGGGCAATATTTTTCAATTTTACCCTACAGTATTTTTCTATGATGAATTCTATGCCCTTTTGATTTGCAAGTTCTTTTTTAGTATTTATAAGGGCCGTAAGGGTAGGGTTTCCTAAGCGCAAAAAATGTCCTGTGAATCGATAATTATTTGCTATGCCTTGCAGGTACTCTTTTGCCACCTCATATTCTTCTAATATCAACATCGATGTAACAGTCTGTATATTATTGATATGATCATGGCCTTGTTTCCGAAGCAAGTCTATTAGAGACTCGGTATTTTTTAGATCACTCTTTATCATCTCTAGCTCTTTTTCTTTCCTTAAAGATCTAATTATGTAGAGGAGGATTGCTAAATTACAAATGGAGAGGCTTAATATTATAGCTAATATAACATAAAGAGCTGCATTTGCACTACTTAAAACATTTAAGAATATAACTAGAACTAAAATTACCAAAATGGTAAGGGAAATACTAATAAAAGATATTATATAACCTTTCCTTTTATCCATAACATGCACCACCTCTGAACTTCAGTGTTTATCGCCTCTAGTATATATTAAACAGGCATTAACAATATCCTTTTTTTTAATGTAGAATTTAATACTTCTGATGTAGATTGTTGAGGTGAATGTAACCACTAAGAAATATCCATAACGGATAACAAACTAATTCGATACTTAAGGGGAGAAGCCCTCTAAATTTTTCCTATTTTTCAAACATTTCAGGAGTTACCTCGCGAGCAACGTTGCTGTACACAATACTTCGTATAACATTTGCACAGCAGCGTTCAATATCTTCTTTAGATAATGTCCCTGATTTATATGCTTTAAGGATGTCCTTTTTATCTCCCCTCATCCCTGCCATGATCAAATCATTTCCCGCAGACAAGGATTTAGCAGCAGATGCACGGTTTTTCCCAGTGGACATCCAATCAGTCATTACAACTCCTTGGAAGCCCCACTCATTGCGTAGTACATTGGTGCAACAGTCATAGAGGTTAGGCGTGTAGACGCCATTAACCTTGTTATAACTAGTCATAACTGATTTTGCTTTCCCTTCCCTTACGGTTATTTCAAACCCTTTTAGATATATTTCCCTCAAGGGACGCTCATGGATATTGCTGGAAACATGATTTCTATTGTCTTCTTGGTTATTGCATAGAAAATGTTTAATGGTTACATAGGCACCTTCCGTCTCTTGAACTCCAGTGGTAATATGGGCAGCAGTTTTTCCCGATAGCAGTGGATCCTCGGAAAAGTATTCAAAATTTCTTCCGCACAATGGATTACGCTGGATATTCATAGCGGGGCCGAGCCAATAAGTAACACCATATTCCTGCATTTCCACCCCTATAGCTCTACCTATGAATAGTAACAGTTCCCTATTCCAGGTTTGAGCCAGTGCAGTTCCGATAGGAAAGGCTGTGGCAAACTGATATACTGGTTTTGTTTTCTTTGGGTTAGCTGTTAAAAACTTCTTTATAAATCCTGGTAAAGAGTTAAGGAAAGATAGTGGCATTTCATAGGGCTTTGTATTTCCATCTTTTAGTACACCGGATTCCCTGGACAACCTAAGTCCTGCAGGTCCATCACACAGGGCTACATTTATAAGTCCTTTTTTGTAAAGTTTCGAGGTTGTATTGCCCACTGAACTGGAACATTGACTTTATTTTTGGATGAAAACATTCCTGCCCCAACCACTACATCCACCATATCCTTAATAGTGAATTTCTTCATAATGGCGTCTACCTTTTCATCATGGTATACGGAAGGAATTTTGTAAGTATATGTAATGGTTTCTATGTCAGCGGCTTTGATTTTTAGGTATATTGCGTCGATTAAGTTATCCTTATAGTTCACCTGAGGTGGACTAATTTCTTCAAACTTCTCTTTCACTGGACATATGTTTTGGTGTTTAGAAACTATAGAATCCTCAGCTAAGGATATAACAGCAATGGGACGTGTCTTGCGGGATGAATGTCCCACTCTAAGAATATATTCCCCTTTTTCCAGAATGAAGCTGGCGTCATTTTCACTAAATCCTGCAAGGTCCTTCATATCAAAGGATAGAGTCAGGGTTTCGCTCTCCCCCGGTTGCAGTTCTTTTGTTTTGCCAAAGGCAGCCAATGATTGATATTCCCTGTTCAATTTTCCCTGGGGACAAGAAGCATAAAGCTGTACTACCTCTTTAGAGCAATGTTTCCCTGTATTTGTGACTTTTGCATCCACTTGCATTTGAGTTTTGTTTGCTTTCGCACCAGTAACAGTAATCTCCGTGGTGGTATAGCTTAAGCCGTAACCGAATTCATAGCGGGGTTTTACCCCAAAGGAATCAAAGTATCTATAACCAACATAAATCCCTTCCTTATAGTATTCATCATCTAGGTTATCATTTAAGTAGCTGTATTCTTGGGAAAATGGGGTGTCTTCATATTTCTTTGCCCAAGTGCTACTGAGTCGCCCTGATGGTGATACCTTGCCAGATAGTATATCTGCCAAGGCATTACCACCCTCCATCCCAAGTTGAGAAAAGTAAATAATGGCATTTAGCCCTTTAACATCATCCAGTAGGGATAAGTCCATTGGGAATCCTGTATTTATAACTAGGATAGTCTTTTTATAGAGCTCATTTAATCGTTTTAGTTGGGCGACTTCAGTGGAACTCAGGCTATTTTCTCCTTTATCCACACGAAGGTCCCCACCTTCCCCTGCTTGGCGTGAGACAACATAAATAGCTATGTCAGTTTCCTTTACATCCTCTTTAGTAATCTCACGTCCATAAGGGGGCAAAAATTGTTCTGCCATTGCATTCATTATTTTACTTATGGATAGGGTCCTAGCCATTTTTGCCACCTTAGCATTATGGGCAGCTAACTTTATAGCATATTCCTCTTTGTAATCTGAAAGCCAGGCTTGGTTAGTAACAGTAAATTTAGCGTTCTCCAATCCTTGTAATATGGTTACACTATTTCGCTCATTCACCTCTCCTGAACCTGTGCCACCTTTTATTGTATGTAATCCCCCCGGACCGTATAATGCAATGTTACCTACCTTTATTGGGAGCGTGCCGTCATTTTCTAGGAGTACTATACCCTCACATGCAGCATCGTAGGCGATTCTACGGTGATTTTTTTCCCTATATGTTTCACTGTTTGAGTATGATGCTTTGCTAAAATATTTCAAAGTCCTAACCTCCTTTTCTATCTATATTTCTCTAAATTCCTGTAAATTCCTGGGTCAGGCTTGAGTAATTTAGTTACTCAAGCTTGATCATATCTTAGGTGATTAGTTCAACTATTCAACCTTTAACAGGGATTTCCTTCTATTGCTGTGAACTTCCTTGATTCGTGAGGTTATTTGAGAAACTGATTTACTCAAGCCTGACCCGGGTGCTTTAAGGGGTCAGGCTACATAGCATGACCCCTTAAAGTATTTAAAAGCCTGTCAAGGATTTTGCATATTCTAATGGTGTTGGAAGTATATATGGCAATACTTTCTGCTCAGTTTCTGAACGGAAAGCTTTAATTTCTGCAGCATAGTTTAACTGTACTTCAAGTATCCAAACCTTATGGTTTTCATCTATAATAAAATCTATGGCAGAATCTCCTATATGACTTTTTCTTTCCAATACATTTAACACCTTTATAAATAAAGCACTTATTTCCTCTATCTTCTTTGTTGCTTCTTCTTCACTTAAACAGAAAATTTGAGTCAAAGCTTCTTTTCCAGGCAAAACAGTTTTCCTATTTTTTGAGTTTGATATAATACTTCCCTCATTAGCCACCTTAGTTTCAAGGCCGGTGTATATCCAGTCCTTAAGTTCATTTTTTTGAATATACATTCTAAAATCTACCTTAGAACCTTCAAACCTAAAAGGTATATCCTGTTGAATGATATACTTCCTTCCCTTATCCATCTGTCCTTTAAGTTTCTGTATAAGACTATTTTGGCTTGATACAACCTGCCTATTACCTGCAGAATCAGTTACTACAAAATGCTTTTCATTTTTTTCCACATGAATAATACCGTAACCTCCAGCAGTGGTAGATGGTTTAATATATACTGATGGGAAGTCACGTAACATTTCTATTAAGCTTTTACTATTACTGTAATTCATTGTATGGGGTAAGTGTGGAGATATATCATGTTTTTTAATCATCATCTTGTGGAAGGACCACTTATCAGTGTTCTCATAGGGGTAGTTAAATATTGCTGCACCTATATGCTCCTTAAGATGGGTGTAGCTTGCTTTTTTTAACCCAACGCGATTGTAAAATGCGTTAGGATATGGGAATACTCCTTGTTCAAAATCATTGGTCTTGGGATTATAATAAAGACCATCAATTGTTTGTCTCTTACGTTTAATTGTAGTCAATTTACATATAAAGATAAGTCCTTTTATGTTGTCGTAATTGGTAAAACGTAAAATTTGTTGACGTGGATTGTCAAAATATCTCGGTAGAGTGATTATGCCAATGAGCGGCCCCAAATGTAAATGATTTCCTTCCATATGGTATTCGTATGTTACATCTGGAATACTTATAGTTTCATTTAATTGTTTAGGTAATGTAATAGTCCCATTTTCTGCTTTAGGGTCTATATGCACTTCAAGTTTCTTTACTAGTGCACCAAAGTGTAAATTTATATATTTGGATTCAACACCTAAGCTTTCAAAAGTATAAGTATTCATTTTTATATAAGGACCTCTTAAGTTATCATCTATACAAAGAGTATATTGAAGATAATCTTTTATATATCTTATAGTTTGATACATTCTCATTTTACTAGATCCCTTAACTAAAATAATGCTTTCTTTCTCGATAGCTACACATAGCTCTTTGTGTAGCTTAGTTTTGTTATCAAAATGTCTTACTCTGTCTTTGGGAAAACCTTTTTCAATTGCCCCAACACCTATAAGTTCTGCCTCTTTCCCATAGGTAAATATAAAATCAACATTATTTTGGACTAAATACTGTCCAACTTCCATATGTCCTCTAGTTTCATAATCTCCAAGCTCCTTCATACTCCCAAGTACAACTATCTTCTTTCTTCCCTTACCTTTTTCAGCTAAAACATCTATTGCTGTTTTTACGGATTCAGGGTTTGCATTAACTGTATCGTCAATCAATATGGAGTTTTCTTTTAAAAAGTGAAAGTTTAATCTCTTTGTTGGTACTTGGTAATTTTCTAGACCTTTTCTAATTTCGTCCATGCTAAACTTAAGTCTATGTGCAGTTGCAATGGCAAATAGAGCATTATAAACATTATGAACTCCAAAGGTGGGAACGAAAAAACTATTTTCTCCAACTTTAAACCCCATTCCATCTTCCAAAAACTCTACCTCACTTGCTTGGTAATCAGCTTTGTTTGCAATTCCTATGGTTACTATTTCCCCTTTAAATTTATCAGTTTCTAATAACCTGGAGTTCTCGTCATCAGCATTTATCAACAACGTCCCTGTAGGGTGCATGTACTTAATCAACTCAGACTTGTTTTTTGCGGTAGACTCAATACTATTTCCAAGATTTCCATAGTGAGCTCTACCTATTTTAGTTATGATAGCGATATTTGGTTCAATAATTTTGCAGTGCCGTTTTGCTGCACCTGGCTGGCCCATACCCATTTCTAGAAGTATAGCTTTGTATGAAGAATTATAGTTGTTCAAAGCAGCTTTATTTTGGAGGGGTAAGTTCTTATTTTCACTATTCTTAAGAACCTTCCACTTAACATCTAATATGGATCCTAGCATTTCCCTAGTTGTTGTTTTACCTACACTACCTGTTATAGCTATTTTCGGTATATCACTTGGATTAAATCGCATGCTCAAACCTCCTTACTAATTCCATCTCACATATACATGGTGTGATGTTATTAGTATAGTATGTTCTTTGGCATGTAAAAGTTCCGAGGTCTGACAATTACCCATCCATAGGTTAATTGTCAGACCTCGATCAAATAAGGAGAAATTCGCCAAGAACAAGGAGTTTGCTGTGGCTAAATTATTTCCACTATCTCCTTATCTGACGCAGGGCCTTGAAGATGATTAATGTGCTTATAAATAGTTTATTTTTTACATCTTCCATCTTGATTTTTGTTAAGAAAAATTTAACAAGATTAATTGCAGGATTCTTAATTGTTTCGGAGTATTATATACTAATGTAGTAAAGGTTAGGAGGGAGAAAAATTCGCAAATTAAAATTATTGCTTGTAGTGGTTTTTAGTGTCTTATTATTAATGGGGTGTGAGGAAATCCAGTATCCTGATGCTACAGGATACGTAAATGATTACGATAACATAATGAGTAGTCAGGGTAAAAATGACTTAGAAAGCTTATTGACACAGCTCGATGAGAAAACTGGTATTCAAATTGCTATTGCAGTGTTAGAGACCATAAACGGAGCTGATTCTAGGGATTATACCACTAGACTGTTTGAAAAGTGGCAAGTAGGGTCAAAAAATGACGAAGGTGTATTGATAGTATTAGTAACTGGTGAAAACAGTATAGAAGTGGAAGTTGGCTATGGACTGGAACACGTCTTAACGGACGCTAGGGTAGGAAATATGTTGGATACATACTTTCTTCCTCACTTTAGAGCCAATGACTTAGAGCAGGGATTAGTTAACGGGGTCAACGCCATGGTGGCTCACTTAGCGGAGTATAAAGAATTGGAAATTGACACTGACTATAGAACAATTCCTCAGGATGGATATGGATCTGATATGGATGTACCAGGATATCTTATTTTTATTTTGGTTGTTTGTGCAATAGGAATTACCTTAGTTGTCAGTTTTTTTGCTAACAGGTGCCCTAAGTGCAAAAAGAAATTAACTGTTAGGACAACGATACTTAAGCATCCATCTATGATGAGCAATGGATATGGTATGAAAAATAAACACTGTAATCATTGTAACTACTCCTCAGATAAAAGATATGTGATACCAAGACGCACTAACCATATAACCAGAGGTGGATTTGGTGGTGGAGGCTCTAAAGGTGGTTTTGGTGGCTTTGGAGGAGGCTCTAGTGGCGGCGGTGGTGCAGGAAGAAAATGGTAATTATTAAGGGAGGAAAAAATTATGCAAGTTGAAAGAAAAAGTTTTTCAATGGTTCCAATTGTTATCCTATTAATTTTAGTTTTTGTTGGTTTAAGTTTTATGTTCACCTACAATTCAATAATTAGCCTCGAAGAAAATGTAGATGAGGCTAGGAGTAATGTAAATGTAGATTTACAAAGAAGGTACGATTTAATACCCAATTTAGTAAGTGTAGTTAAAGGTTATGCTGAACATGAACAAGAAATATATGATAAGTTATTACAGGCAAGAGCTAGCTTATCAGGTAATCCCATGTCCAGTGGCAATGAAGAGATTAGAAGGGAACTTGAGCAAGGATTGGGTAGACTTTTAGCCCTCTCTGAAGATAACCCAGAACTCAAAGCTAATGAGCAATTTATTGCTTTAATGGATCAGCTAGAAGGAACAGAAAATAGGTTAGCTACGTCTAGAAGGCGTTATAACGAAGCAGCTGTTAAATTTAATAAAAGAATTAGACGTTTTCCAGGTAATATTGTAGCAGGATTTATGGGAGCTGAAAGGGTAGATACTATCCAAGAGAATCCAGAGCACCAGGATGCACCTCAAGTTAACTTCTAACACAAATGAAAAGTGGTCTATGATTATAATAGACCACTTTTTTCTAGACCTATTTCCCTCTGCCTCAAATAAATTACAACTATCCCCCCATTTCCAGGAAACACACAAAAAATTATAATGTTATATTTGTTAAAATTAATGGTGTTATGGCAAGAATGTGTAGTTAGCACTCAAGTCAATTGAACTAATAAGCATATTACTTAAGATAAAGGAGAATAAAAATGATTGAAAAAATAAACTATGTTTTATCTAAATCCCACGGCAAAAAAATAATTCACACAGATTACAAAATACAAAAACTCCACGGTGGTGATGTGGGAGATGTACAACTAATAACGGGAATTGCCGAAACCACAAATGGTGAAAAATTTCCGTATAAGCTTGTCTTGAAGATACAAAAAAAATGGGAAAGATATGGAGATGTTTCGTCATGGCGTAGAGAATACGACCTCTATGCTTCAGACTTCAGCACCGTTTTTTCTGATTTACTCAGTTGGCCTAAATGCTATCATGCTGAGATAAACGGCGATGTAACACAGATATGGATGGAATTTATCGAAGGCCTATCAGGCAATGATCTTACAATTGAAATGCTTGAACATACGGCGAGAGAACTTGGACGCTTTCAAGGCAAACTTTTTAAGGAAAATCCAGCTTCACTAAGTAACATCTCAAATTTAGGTAAGACTGATTTCATGAAAAATGATTATAACCAGTGGGATCATCAAACAGTGGAGTATCAATATATTCGCTCCCTTAATTGTGAAATACCTCAACATCTGTGTCAGATGCTTATTGATATGGATAACGAAGCTGAAACAGTGTTTGAGAAAATAAGCAACCTTCCTGTGGTACTATGCCATAGGGATCTCTGGCTAGAAAACATATTTTATACCAATGGAAAAAGTTACCTTATTGACTGGGACACATCCGGATGGGGCTTTATGGGTGAGGACATAGCAAGCTTAATCGTAGACGAGACAGATAGTGATTATCTAGTTGAATACTATGGCAAGCTTGTACCTGCATATTATAAAGGTATTTCAGAATATGTTGATATTTCATTGATTGATGACGACTATATCTGGGAGATGATCCTTTTAAAATTCGGATATAGAATTGTAGGTTATTATATGTTTGCAAAATCACCTGAAGCAAAAAAAGAGCAAATAAATGCCCTTCAAAAAATATATGAAATGCAGTCTATATAGGGAACAATGATGAGCTAGCAATAAAAGTCACTTAGGTGGCTTTTATTGCTTTTTATAACTGAATCCAATAACGCTCTATTTTACCTCCATCTACCATTATTTCTTTTTCAAATATGCCCCCATTAGCAGATATTGTTTTTTTGCTTGCAATATTATCAAAATCACAACACACAAGAACTTTTTCTAAACCATGTTGTTTGCAATTCACAAGATTTTCTCTAAGCATTTGCGTTGCGTATCCCTTTCTTCTTTCTGAAGGTCGGACAGAATAACCAATATGTCCTCCCCAAAGACTTAGAATTGGGTGATCAATGTGATGCCTGAAGTCAATAATACCGATAATTTTATTGTCACTATGTCTTATTGCCAAGTAGGTATTTGAAGTAACCTTATCTTTTGGGCAAGTATCTTTATTCTCAAGGATGTTTAACCCATGAATCCATTCCTGGGCGGAAGAACATAGGCGTAGGTTACCACAGCCCGCTAGGTCATCACCTGAGTCAAGAAATTCTTGCCTATATTTCATAATTTCCTTGGCATATCCCATAGTAGGTTTTATTAGTTTAATTTGAGACATATAAAACTACCCCCTTATTTTTATAACATCGTCTTTTTTCCATAAAATTGATCTACATTTAAATTCAACACCAACATCTAATTTACCTTCCCAAGTGAGTAAAAAAATGTATCAAACTAAGGGGAAGGTATTTTAGTAAATCAACTTTAGGGAGATATGACTATATTAGCTGGGGGTATTTTTCTATTGTGATTTTACATAGTTTTCGATATCCTTGTCTATTTCTGCCATCAAATCACTGTAAATCTCCCCATCATCATTACTAAGGATATCACTTACTTTCTGAGGTACATAGGGAAACTCAGGAACTTTTATATATTGCTGGTTTTCATATATGTGTGAGTTTCCTTCTTTTTTAAACCCAATTTCATGTAGTCCACTTCCACCGGATATGGTATTGCCTTTTTTATCTACCCATGTAGAGATAACCCAAGCGTATACAGTTACCTTTTCAGAAGTCTCTATCGTGTCAATAATTCTATATCTTCCAGTGAAATAATTCCCCCTAAGACCCATTGAAGGTTCTATCTCCCATAGATAATAATCCATAGCTTCTTCTATGGTTATTCCACCTTTTATCTTTGAATTTTCTTCAGCACGTAGTGAACTATCTGTGATGATTATGCTATTACTGCAAGCAGATAAAAAAATAACGAACATCTGAATAACAATTAAGTATTTCAATCCCTTTTTTTTCATTTTTGTTGCCCCCTCGTATCAAAATTTTTAGAGCTGATATTTGAATCATTTTCTTAACCCTCATTACTTTAAGCACTACTTTACAAATCAAAGCATTTATCTGCTTTTACAAAGTTTCATAGTAATTATAATAATGACCCAGGCTCTTAATATTATAGACGAAAAAGAGTCAAAAAAGTTACAGCTTTTTAGAAAAGATTCCATATTATAGTCAAAGTATATTGCATTTATATTCATCTTCATTAAATGGAATGAATATTTAACTCTTTGTATGGATAAAAGATATTTAGAAAGAAGGGGGCATGCTAAATAAGACATTATTAAGGGTAGAATGTCAATGACAATCTACCCTTAAGGTTATTATTATTTCCTTTATTATTTAACCCAGGACCTTTATTCGTTTACCAGTGAATATGCGGTGATTTTTCTGATCCGGTAGGTAATAAGCATGGAGAATACATAGGATACTAATACAATAATGGCTCCAAGGATAATTATCCAAGAAGGGGTAATGATATAGTTTGCCCTCATAATACCCATGGTTTTTTGGGTAATTGTCATTATGGAATTGGTTTGAGTCATCCCCAACATGCTTCCTATGAATACACCCATTACAATAGGAGGCAAAAGTCCTAAGGAAAGCTGTTTCATAAGCTGAAATGTGGTAAATCCGAGGGCTTTTTGTAAGCCCAATTCATGTTTTTTCCTAATAACAGAGGAGTTAATAACAAAGTATAAAACAAGAATCACCACAAATAACGTAATAACTAATATTGTAATACCAACCATTGATAATACAGATGAAAATTGACCCATCCCGTCCTGAAACTCTTTATACATATCAATTGTAGTAGCAAAGGAATACCCATAAAGATTCTCAATTTTATCTCTAAACTCTGATGATTCAATATTTTTATCAAGGTATATATGCAGGTCTAGCTGCTGAAAATCTGGAAATAGCCTTAAAATACCTTGATGCTGGATACTAACAATACTTAACTCACCCCTAGGAGCCCCTTGAGATAAACCTGTGATGATAAACTCTGCTTGCCTATCTCCCACCTCCAGCACAATACTACCCCCTATTCTTTTGTCTATACTATTAGCCAGGTATCCTGAAACAACAATTTCATTACTATGAATGGGATATCTACCATCATAGACTGTATTGGTTACCTTTTCAGAAAAATCATCCATTACAAAGGATACTATTTCTCTATTGCCATACTTTACAATAGTTGTATCAATAAACTGAGCCTTTTTTACATTCTCTAAGTTTTTGATATTTTCAACGGTACTTGTACTATCAGCACTATTGTTAAACATTGCAATGACATGGGACTGTTCAACCCCTGGAATTTCTGCAAATGCTGTTGTGTCAATGGTAGAATTGTAAAACATAACAAAGGCAAATGCGCTTGCAAAAGAAACAACCATGAAAATTATACTTATCATAATACTCTGTCTCATATTTTGAAGCATTAGTTTGAAAGCTAAAACAGAAGGTAGACTTCCCTTAGTTTTGTGAAGGGGCATATGGTTTTTGCGGAAACTATGGGTCATAATTCCTCCCCTTAAAGCTACTATGGGGTTAAGTTTGTTTATATGCCATGAAGCCATAAGGGAAACTAAAGCCACAATAGATAGTATAACAAATAGTGAGATGGCACTAATCACTCCATCAAACCCCTGCTCCCATCTTAATCCTGACTGATGGGCAAAAACCTTTGATAGTACAGGAGTTGCCAGGTATGATAATGAAATTCCCCCGACACTCCCTATAAGGGATATAATGGAAAATTGTGTAACAATGGATAGTATTATTTGTTTACTGGTATAGCCCACTGCCTTAAGGGAGCCAATCTTGGTCATATCCTCCTCAATACTATTTACAATTCTATATCGTACAACAATAAGGCAAACAACAGTAATTATGGTTGAAAAGGCTATCATCATCACCGATATGCCACCAGCCATCATGGAACGGGACATTTTTACATGTTCTAGTTCCAAACTTAAAAAATTATTTGGATTAAAATTTCCATAAGCTGCAATATGGGGGTTATCCTCTCTGATAATATCCCTTATTCCTTTTTCTAAGTCGTTATTACCTTCCCTTAGATTAGCAAATATCAAGGTAGCGTTGTGCTCATCTCCCAGTCTTTCTAAAACAGTCTCGTAGGTATCGTTTGGCAGGTAAACTCCCATAATTACTGTATCTAAGGAGCTAAAAAATACATCCTCTATAAATCCTTTAATGGTAAAGTTTAAGGTAATGTCCTTAAGTTCCATCATAAACTCATCGTTCAAACTGTATCCACCGTCAACCTTCATTACATATGGAACATATATGGACATTGAATCAGGGGGAAGGTGTTCTCCAACAAATTTCCAATTTGAAATATTCCTAGTCCCGCGGGCATTGTTAATAAGGAAAACGCTATCACGAAAACTGCCGTTATAAGGGATGGTCCCCATTACCCATATGGCACTTTCCCTTTGAAGGGTTTCAATATTATCATTACTGTTGATATACTCATCTATTTTGGAGCTGTATAGATTGTCGGGCATCAAATAATAGACATCCGAAGAATTCAACTCCTCAATTATATCTTCAAAATAACCTCCAAAATTTACTAAAATTAATAGTCCTAAATTTAAGAGCATTGCTGCAATTATAAACAAGAGAAGTATTGACACAGCATGACCCTTACTCTTTTTGATATTTGCAAAACTAAGCATAAATATCTTACCCATTTTACCACCCCATTTCATTTAGGAATGAATGTAGTTTATCCTGCCTGTTTTTATCGCCACTAACATATTTACCCAAGTCACAAACCCCTTGAATTGAACCATCACGCATATACAAAATACGATTACCACGCCTTGCGGACTTTATATCGTGTGTAACCATGATAATGCTTTGCCCCCTATTATTGACCTCTGTTAATACATCTAAGGTAGCTTTACCTGCCCCGGAGTTTAGTGCACCGGTGGGTTCATCTGCAAATATTACTTTTGGGTTATTAACCAACGCTCTAACAATGGCAGCGCGCTGGGCTTCTCCCCCTGATAATTGAGATGGAAACTTATTCCAAATTGTTTCGTTTAGACCTACCTGTGTAAGCAAATCCTTTGCCCTTTCAGCAATAGCCTTTCTATCACTACTAATAAGGAGGCCACTTATAAGGATATTGTCCAGTATACTCATGTTATCCATGAGATATATTTGTTGAAAGACAAAACCGCAATTCAATCTTCTAAAAACCGCAAGCTTATCGTTAGATAAGTCTGAAATTACACTTTGGTTAAATTTAATTGTTCCTAAGGTTGGTTTATCCATCCCTGACAATGCATAAAGCAGTGTTGATTTCCCTGCCCCAGAAGAACCCATGATTACAGTAAAATCCCCCTCATATATTTCAATGTCAAGGTTTTTAAGAATATGTTGCTGCACACCACCGTATGAAAATGTTTTACAAAGCTTATCTGTACTTATTATAGGGTTACCACTAGTTACATCTTTATCCATCATAATTAACATCCCTTTCATAAAAAAATAAGACTGTTTTACCTACAGTCTTATTATAGTTGAAAATTCCTTAACAGGTCTTTACCTAATCCTTAACTAATCCTTAAATATTTTAAGGAATTAAAAGTTTTAACACCATAGTAAATCCATCCTGGGAATTTTCGCAATAAATATCTCCCTCCATTTTCTCCATCATATACTTAGATATATATAGCCCTAAACCTGTGCCATTTTGACCTTTGGAATTTTTTGCCCTAAAGTATTTATTAAAAAGTAGTGGCTTTTCCTCCTCGGAAACTCCCTTACCATAATCTTTAAAAGCAATTTCAAGGTGCTTACCCTTTATAACAGAGGACACATAAATGGAGGTGCCAGCGTACTTATAGGAGTTGCTAATTATATTATCAATGACCTGGGTTAGTCTTAATAAATCCCCTAAAAAAATACACTGGGGAATTCTTGCAATTTCTGTAAGATTATTGTAATCTGCAGCTTTAATTAGATCGTAGAAAATATCGCTGGTGTGTTCTGAAGATACAACCTTAAGCTCTTGTAGTTCCTCTAGGGATGCATTGAACATATTTGTTATCAGTGTATCAATCTGGTCAGCCTTTGAATTAATTATTTCCAATTGCCTTCGTTGGCTTTCATCTGGTGTTTTTATATGCATCAATTCCGTAACAGCCTTAATTGAAGCCACGGGGGTTTTTATATCATGGCTAAGTGAAGCAACAAGCTCTTTTTTACTCTGGTTGGCGAGACTTTCCCTTGCCCTTGAGTTGTTAATCTCCTCCCTCATAAGGTCAAAGCTTTCGGTAAATGCTCCAAACAAATTCCCCTCATCCATTTCAAGGGGCATATCTAAGTTGCCCTCTGCCACATGGCGGGCAAAGATCTGAAGTTTTCTAAAGGGAAGTATAATTTTCCTGTCAATGTAAGCAAAGTATAATAAACATATAACTGCAGGAAAAATTATCAGTAAATAAGTATATACAAGGATGCGATTTCTAAATGCAATCCATTGGGTCTTTGAATCATTATATACTATTAATTTGCCTAGCACTTCATCCTCTAATTTTATATCTAAAATTATGTCCCTGTTTCGTATTGCAGAGCCCAAATCATTATTTAAGCCCTTTCTTGTAGCTATAAGGAACTGGTTTTTATTATCAAGTACAACATAATCCATTTTATAATTTAAGCCCGGTAGCTGATTATCTTCCAGCTTTACCCATCCATTTGCAAGGGAATTTGCAATGTCATTAACAGCTGGAACGTCAATTTCGTATTCCCCGCTATATTTAAAAGCATAAAGGGTAAGCCCACTACAGGTTAGTATAACAACCAAAAATATAACTACTAGTCTTTTAAAGTTCATTTTAAAATCCACTCTCTAACACATATCCCGTACCCCAAACGGTTTTAATAAAACGTGGCTCGTTGGGATTTTCCTCTATCTTTTCACGCAGCCTTCTTATATGCACGTTCAGCGTTCCCTCTGAAGTAATTACATCCCCCCATACCTTTTGAAAAAGTTCATCCTTGGTAATGGTTCGGTTTTTATTTTGGACTAAGTATGCCAATAGCTTATATTCCATTGCCTTTAATTTGATTTCATTAGCACCTTGCATAAGCTTCTCCCTTTGCAGGTCCAGGGAAAAGCTGCCAAAGACTATATTGTTTTCTCCATTAGAGCTGTATCTTTTTAAAACAGTCTTAACCTTGGCCATGAGTATATTTAGGGAATATGGTTTTTGGATATAGTCATCACCACCGATATTAAGGGCTAGGAGTATATCATCATCGCTTCTTCTAGCACTGATAAACAAAATAGGTACATCCATGGTCCTTCTCAGCTCTTTGCAAATTTCAAATCCAGAATCTTGTCCTAGATTTATATCCAACAGAATCAGTTCTACCCTGTTCTTTGATAAAAAATCAAAACAAGAAGCTTTATCCGCTACCCAATAGGTCTTTATACCAAACATATTGAAGAATTCACAGGTACTTTGTGATAGAGCCTTCTCATCATCCACTATCAAACAGTCATATCTCAACATTTTCTTATCCCCCGTATTTATAATGTAAACATTTATATTTTATATTCGACATAATAGGGATGTTACCCTGCAAATTTTAAGACTAGCAAATCTACCGTGATAAAAGAAAAATTTTAGAAATCGCTCTTGTTCAAACTATTAAGGTATTCTACAACTTCACTAAAATTGGAAACTGGAACTATGTTTACTTTTGTTGCAGCAGCAATTGCCTCTTCATAGTTTTGCTCAGGACAAAAAAGAATCTGTACTCCTTCCCGTTCTGCAGCATAGACTTTTTGTTTCATACCGTATATACCACCAACAGTGCCGTCAAGGTTTATTTGTCCCGTTCCCGCTATCTTATATCCTTTAGTTAGATCTTCATCAACTAGATTATTGTAAATCCCCAGGGTGGTCATCATTCCACCTGATGGTCCCCTCAACTTGCTATCTTTTATTTTAACATTTATATCTGTAGATATCTCCATATTATAGTTTATGGTCCATATACCTAGTTGTGGTGTGTTTGTACCACCTATGGGTACCTCTAGGGTAATTGGCTCTAATCTTGCGTTATAATTTGAGGTATTTCTCCTTAGAACCTCCATGGTTACTTTACTTCCTATTTCCTTTTCTCTAATTATTTCCCTCAGATCTTCATTGGTGAAAACCTCTTCACCATCGATACTTGATATGATATCACCCTGTTTTAATATTTCATATGCGCTATAGGAGTCAAGGCCATCTAGTACAAAAACTCCTTCTGATTTAATCTCAGGGGCATAACCAGCAAAGCTAAATGACACATATTTAGCTTTCATTTGACTGTCAATTAGAATTCTATTATTCACATCATAAAAGTCCCTGACATTCATATCATGTCCTACAACTGACTCCTTTGGCAAAAGATCTACTTTTGGGTTCACTTTTGAATAAATATAAAAGAATGGTGAAGCTTTATATTGGTAATATGTAAGGATGTATATTTCTTCATCCAATGCAGAGTGTCCTTCCATTTCTATGAACTCCCTAAAGCCCACCACTTCTCCAGGTAATATTACATAGTTTCCTGTATCATAACCAAACCCAAACCATAAAAACAGTATAAGAAAAACAATTGAAAAAACTGTCAGCTTTCTGGTTTTTATATAATTAAACTGCTTCATATTCATCATCTAAAATCTCGTCATATTTATAGTAGGGATTCTCGTTATCCAATGCATCATAGGACCTAGTTTTAAATAATATAAACAAAATCACAAGAAAGATAACAAACAAATAACTATTTGGGTTATAAAGGTATTCACCAGGGTTGAACCAGTTGTGTAGTAAGAAGTAAAAGTTCTTTCCCACATGTGTTATTATCCCGGCGTACAAACTTCCCGTCCATAGAACAACTAACAAAAGAATAGCACCGTATATAATATAAAAGGGGTTCACATTAAAGATTGCATAAACCTTTGAAAAACTGTCATTTGATTAGTATCCATACCCTTTCCCCCTTTGAGATCCTATATTTATAGATACGCCTACATATTATACTTATGAGAGGTAAACAACTAAGTTAAAATAACTTTCCTTATAAGTATAATAATGACCTTGTGCCAGATCACTCCCTAGATTCCCATGTATATTTAATTCAATATTTTTCGTTAATTTCCTCCCTTTGAGATAAACATTAAAATTAAATACAAATTTTTAGTTATAAAATTCATCATAAAGGAGACTTTAGGGTTCAAAATGTGTTACATATAGTGATGTCTAAACAAGGATCAATATTCAAGGCATATTTCCCTTCGCAGTATTGATAGTAGGTTGATCTCGTGTTACAATATTCTTATAATTTTGTAATATTGAGGGGGAATTGGAGAATGTTTAGGTACAAAGTATTAACTCAAAAGGATAAATGGTTTTCTGGAAAGTTTGACCCTGCAAAGCTAGAGGATGCTTTGAATGCCTACGCCGAACAAGGATGGAGGCTACGGAGCTGTGCCACAGCCGATATACCAGGTTTTGGGGGGAATCGTCAAGAGTTTGTTGCAATACTAGAAAGAGAAGAAGATTAATGGCTTATACTACTGTTTTTCAGGATATAATATTTGTTGAGGGTAACAACCCTAATGCTACTATACTAGGGGATGTACATATTGATTTAGGTTATCAATTTGGTGCTCAGCTGAAAAATCTTAACGATGTTAAGAAAGAAATTGCATCCCAAATTACCAGTAAAGGTGGAAATTGTATAGTAGACTTTAAATATGGTCAAAAAAGCAGGCTTTTTGCCATTGATGATGTATCTTTCTGGGGTTCTGGTAAAATTGCCTCATTACCTCAGGATATCTATGAAGAAATCTTAGCTAAAAAGAAAAAAAGATAAGCGTCCGCTTATCTTTTTTTCTTTTTAGGGTACTTTCACTTAATTTTCAATAACGACTCGTCAGTTTCTATAACAATATTTTCTTGAGGCCTCGTAAAGACAATATCTTAATCATTTAGCTCTTTTCTTACACCTGTTACCATGTAAATCAGCCATTCTCCAAGGTTTGTTGCGTGATCACCTATCCTTTCAAGGTAGCTGCTTACAAAAAGAAGTTGAGTTGCTTGAGATATATTTTTTGGGTTTTCCAACATATAAGTTAGTAGTTCCCTGAAAATCTGATCGTGGAGGCTATCTATTTCATCATCATCTGTACAGACTTCATGGGCTAGCTCAACGTTTTCATTCACAAAGGCATCTAGGGCCTTTTTCACCATGGCCTGTACCTTTTCTGCCATCCTAGGAATATCAACCAGTGGTTTAATTAATGGATCAAAGCCTATTCTAATACACACCCTAGCAATATCATTGGCATGGTCGGCTATTCTTTCTAAGTCTGTGATTATCTTTAGGACTGTTGCAATCTTCCTTAAATCTTTAGCCATGGGCTGCTGCATGGCTATTAGTTTTAAGCAGTTATCTTCAATTTTAAGCTCCATTTCATCTATATTATGCTCTTCTTCAATTACTTGCTGGGCTAGCTCAATATCTTGATTTTTAAGGGCAGTAACAGATTTTTTTATACTTTGCTCAACCATATCACCCATAATTAACAGGTCTATAACCAATTGATTTAATTCATCATGAAAACTCTGTCTAACTTCCATTTCTCTCTCCTCCTTATATACTCCTTAACCAAATCTACCGGTTATATAGTCTTCAGTTTTTTGATTTTTAGGTTTAGTAAACATTTGAGATGTTTCTCCATACTCAATTACATGACCACTTAGGAAAAAAGCTGTTTTTTGAGAGATCCTTGCAGCTTGTTGCATATTATGGGTTACGATTATGATGGTGTACTTGTCTTTAAGTTTAGTAATCAAGTCCTCTACCTTGGCTGTAGCAATGGGGTCTAAGGCAGAGCATGGCTCATCCATTAAAAGCACATCAGGTTCAACAGCGAGGGCCCTTGCTATGCATAACCTTTGCTGTTGTCCTCCCGATAGGGAGAATGCTGAAGAGTTTAATTTGTCCTTTACCTCATCCCAAAGAGCACCGGACTTCAGACTTTTTTCTACTATTTCATTAAGTTTAGCCCTATCCTTTATCCCGTGAATCCTAGGTCCAAAGGCTATATTCTCAAAGATTGATTTTGGAAAAGGATTTGGTTTTTGAAATACCATGCCAACCTGTTGCCTTAGTGTAACAACATTGGCTTTTTCATGATAGATGTCTTGCTCTCTATACTTAATTTCTCCCACTACTTTCGAATTTGGAACAATGTCTATCATCCTATTTAAAGTTTTTAAAAAAGTTGACTTGCCGCATCCTGATGGTCCTATTATAGCAGTTACTTGCTTTTCATCGATATCCATGTCAATACCCTTGATAATTTGGTCATTACCATAATATATTTCAAGGTTGCGGGTGCTATATACAGTATTTTGCATGTTGTTCTCGCCTCCATTTTTTTCACACTTATGAGAATTTCTTTACTAACCTCTTTAATAAGAATCCGGTAGTGAAATTAATAAATAATACTAAGAAAATCAGCACTGCTCCTGTACCAAATGCAACATCCATATTACCTGTTTCCATAGCTACCATGTAAAGATGTAAAGCTAGTGTCCTACTTCCATCAAAGATATTTCTAGGTAATAGTAAGGTACCTCCTAGGGTTAAAATAAAAGCCGCAGTTTCCCCCACTACTCTACCTATAGATAAAATCAAACTAGTCAATATACCCGGAAATGCTATAGGTAACACTATTTTCTTTATGGTATACCACCTAGTTGTTCCTAGTGCAAGGCTACCTTCCCTTAATGAATTGGGGACATTTTTTAATGCTTCTTCAGACGCACGTATAATAACAGGTAAAATCATGGTAACTCCTGTTAAAGCCCCAGAGATAATCGACCATCCACCTGTTATAGGCTTCAAAAGAATTACAAAAAAAGCAAACCCAAATAACCCAAAAATTATAGATGGAATTCCTGATAATGCCTCTGTGGCAAATCTTATTGTCCTTTTTAATGGACCATCCTGCAAGTACTCATTCATCAAAATAGCAGTTCCCACTCCCAATGGAGTCGCAATTGCTAAAGTTGTTGCAACTAGGTATACGGTGCCTATAATTGCAGGATAAATACCACCCTCAGAGCCCATCTTTCTTGGATGTTCTAATAGAAACTCTAAACTTATCATACTAAGCCCTCTACTTAGTACGTAAAATAATATTGCCAGAAGTATTACAAATGTAAACATGGCTATCAAACTTAAAAACCCAAAGGCAATAAATTGACTTTTTTGAGCTTTCGTCATCTGGCATTCCCCCTTTTAGCTATAACAGTGGTAACTGAATTTAGTATCATTATAAAAATAAATAATACTATTCCAGTTGCAAATAGTGCCTGCCTATGTTCGGGACCTGCATATCCCATTTCAATTGCAATGTTTCCTGTCATACTTCTAACTGGTGAAAATAATCCCTTCCAACCTAGCTCTGGAATTAAAACAGTATTTCCTACCACCATAATTACTGCCATTGTTTCTCCCAATGCCCTACCCATACCAAGAATTATTGAAGTAATGATACCAGATTTTGCAGCAGGAACAACTACCTTATATATTGTTTGCCACTTAGAGGCTCCTAAAGCTAATGCCCCCTCTTTATATTCCTTTGGAATAGATCTAATGGCATCCTCAGAAATGTTAATAATTGTAGGTAAAATCATTATGGATAGTATAATGCCTCCTGCAAGGATCGAATACCCTGTTTGGTAGTTTGCAGGTAGTGTACTTCCTAAGTGATTCCTCGTAAATTCAGAAATGAATTGCCTTACTACTACCATGCCAAATAAACCATATATAACCGACGGTATCCCCGCTAAAAGGTCGATGGCTGGCCTAAAAAATTGTCCTACTTTTTTGGGTGCTATTTCTGTGAGAAATACTGCTACTGCTATGCCCATTGGTGCGCCGATGACCAGTGCAACAATTGTCAAAAGAATTGAACCCACAATCATGGGGAAAATTCCGTAAATCTGATTTGTAGGATTCCATGTTGTACCAAATATAAAGCTAGACAGTCCGTACTTTGTAAAAATTGGCATACCCTCTCTAAATACAAAAAAACTAATTAACCCTAAGGCAAGAACTGATGTCATGGCCATTATAATTAGCAAAATCTTAACTATTTTTTCTTCAAACTCCCATTTGGTGCCTGTTGAACTATTTAGTAACGCCCTCCCTGGGATTGGACTAATAGTAGGTTCCAATTTTTTCACTCCCTTTATACAAGTGAATACAGGGTGATATTTCCATTCCACCCTGTTTTCACCTGATATTTAATTTCTTTAACTATTTTACAGGAACGTATCCGTTTTCTGATACTATGGATTGACCTTCTTGACTAAGAACAAAATCTATAAATGCCTGAGTTAAAGCACTTTTTTCTTTTCCTTCAGTTGTTAGATAAATGAATGGTCTTGCAATAGAGTAGGCCCCAGATTGGATGGTTGCTGTTGTTGGCTCAACATTGTCTACTTTAACAGGTTTTACTGAGTTATTTAAACCACCGATGGAAACATAACCAATTGCATTTATGTCGTTAGAAACCGCTTCTCTAACTGAACCAGTAGAATTTTGAATGATTGCGGTGCTAGCTAAGTCTTCATTGTTTAGCACAATCTCATCAAATGCTCCACGGGTACCTGAACCTTCTTCTCTAGAGACTACGACTATATCTACATCTTCGCCACCAACTTCTGACCAATTAGTAATTTCACCTAGGAAAATCTTAGTTATATCTTCTAGACTCATGTTGCTAATGTCGTTTTCTGGGTGAACTACTACAGCTATACCATCTATGGCAATTGTGTAAGCTACAACACCTTTTTCATCATCTTTTAGGGAACGAGAAGATGCTCCAATATCCGCTGCTCCTTCTTGGGCTGCTTTGATTCCACCACCAGAACCTCCCCCTGAAACTTCAAGCCTTGCATCTTTATGAATTTGCATAAATGCCGTTGCTAATTCTTCAGAAAGTGGTTGAACTGAAGTTGACCCAGCCATGGTAATTGTCCCACTTAATGTTTCTCCTGGAGACTCATCTTCACTACCACATCCAGTAAGTAATGCCATTCCTAGAACCAAACTCATAGTAATTGTTAATAAACGACTTTTCTTAAAAAATTTCATTTTTTTAAAACCTCCTAAGTTTGTGTTACCTTAATAATAAACTACCTTTGTTAGAGAAAAATGATAGTTATGTTAAGGTAGTGTAAATTTAGTATATATACATAAAATAAAAAAACCCTTGATATCAAGGGTTCTCAACATTGTATCGAATTTATATTTAATGTCTAATCAAGAATAGTTAGTATTTTTAATGCAAATTTTATATTGAAACATCAATCTCCAAGTTTTAATTCACATTTTTCCAGCTTGGTTATTAAATTGAAAAAATCTTTTCTTCTCCCAAGAACAGAAATGAATACAATTATTATAATAAGCAAGATTATGGTTAATATCATTGGAATTACTTCCACGCTGTTGCGCATTTGAACCCAAACTAGAAATAGCAACTGAAAAACAAGCACAATAAAAATCAGTAATTGAGGAATGTAGCATAATCTTTGTTCCTTTTTAATTTTCTCTACTATTTGCAGCTGGTTTAAGGGCTGCTTCCCTTTTTCTATCCTTTTTTTATTCACCTTAGCATATTTCTTTTTCAATGATTCAAATAATTTTTCCTCAAATGATGTTGAATTTTCATTAAATGAAGTGGTTATTTCTTTTTTTGTTTCATGATCTAATATAATCAATGCCGACACATGGATTACAAGAGAGGTACATAATAGAAAAAACATTTGAAACAGGGATATTTCAATAGGGACTTTAGGCATAGCAAGACCAAGTAGGACTACTAGAATAACGAAAAGGTATTTATGCATTTTGGAGAAAAGTTTGACTTTCCTACTTGAAAGACTTTCTTTCTGATTAAATGCTTTTTTCCTTAAGAAATATGATATAACTTCCGCTCCCATCATGGATATCAAAAAAATCGTAAAATACGTTGCTATGTGTATCCGTTCCATAGCAAACATTGGAATGAGAGATGAGAACATGCTCAGTAAACCTACTATAAAAGTGCATATACTACAAACTAAAAGTCCATCTGTCACTTTTAGCATTTGCCAATTAGGCATATAGGCCAGTTTTAAGTTCTCACAGAATTTTTTAATGTCACTACCTACTATATTAGACACTTGCTGACCTGCTTCTTGAGCATTTAACAGTAGGTCCACAATTTCATTTAAACATCTTTCCATCACAGATTGATCTATGTTGCTTAGCTTATAGTATAATTCAGCTTTTTCAAAGGTAACTAAATACTCTCCCCAAAGTTTGTTCTTAAGATTATTTATTGTTTTCATCTTCAACATCCCCCCGCCCTTCAAATAAAATCCTATTAGCTTGTTCAGTAATTAATTGGTATCGTTCTTTAAAATTGCTTAAGTACTCTCTCCCAGCCATTGTGATTGAATAGTATTTTCTTTTTGGCCCCATAGGAGAATCACCTAATCTACAAGATATATACTCTTTTCTCTCAAGTCTTGTAAGTATAGGGTATAGAGTCCCATCTTGTACGTCTGTAAAAGAATATTCTTGTAGCTTTATCAGAATACCATAACCATAGGTTTCTCCTCTTCCAATAATTGCCAAAATGCACCCTTCCAAAATACCCTTTAATAACTGTGTCTCTCCCAAATATCTCACCTGACTTTCCATCTACTTAGCAATGCATAGTAGGATTAGTTAAATAATACCAGTACTACTCTGTATTGTCAAGTAGTACTGGTATTATTTATAACTTCCTTTTAATAGGTAATAGAGCTTGATTAACAAACCCTTATAGTTTTGTTGCTCCTGAATGCTTTGCTGCTAGGGTGTTGATATGGGTTTCTCCCACTCCACAGCCACCAAGCTCTACGTCCCATTCAGTGTAGTCGCCATGCCAATCACTACCACCTGTAACAATTAAGTTGTGTTTTTTAGCTATATCCAAATACCTATTGGTATCTTTTTTACTATGGGCAGGGTAGTGAGCCTCTACCCCTTGTAGTCCATACTCAACCAGTTTTTCTATTTGTGAATCATCTCCTATTAGCTTTGGGTGAGCTACTACAGGTACTCCCCCAGCCTCTAAAATTATTTCAATTGCACTACGGGCAGTAAATCCATCTAAGTCCTGGTAACTAGGGCTTTTTTTACTAAAATGTATATCTTTTATTTCGTTCCATTGGTTCTCTTCATATATTCCGTCTTTGACTAAAGCTACAAAAGTATGTAGGCTGGTAAGCCAAGTTTTTCCTTCGTGATGTTTTAGAACCTTTTCCCATGGGTAATTTAATAAGCCCAATTCATTGTTTTTCTCTAGTATTTTTCGGGTGTTTAAGGTCCTAGCTTTTGCCATTTCCTTTAGATACTTTTTTAGTTTGCCATTGTTAAGATCGATGTAATAACCAAGAATATGGATTCTAACTCCATATACAGAAGTTGAGATTTCAACTCCTGGAATTATGTTAATACCATGTTTCTTCGCCTCATTCATGATTTCATACTGTCCTTCAATAGTATCATGATCAGTCAATGAAATAACCAAGACATTATTCCTTTTAGCAATTTGCACTAGTTCTGATGGAGTATTTGTACCATCTGAAAAAACCGAATGTATGTGTAAATCACCGTGCATATATACACCTCCTATTGAGTAATCCCTATCTTTCCCTCGCTGTGGAGTGCCCAGTGAAACTGCCAATCTATGGAGTATTATTTGATGTTCACTTCTTCCATCAAATCGCTGTAAATCTCCCATCATCATTACTAAGGAATCACTTACTATTTGAGGAACGTAAGGACACATTTTTTTTTATTTTAAAACCCAATTTCATATACTCACTTCCAGCGGATATTGGTTACCACTCTTTATTATTATGTTTTTTATATAATTTATTTGATAAAAATACTAACAGTATAAAATAAGCATATACCGCAACAAACTCAAAAAACTATTGGCAACTATTATTGTGATTATTATTGTCGGAAACAAAGCCACTGCGAAAACTGTGATCCAAAATGGAAATTATAAGGAGTTTTATTAATATCGCTTTTCTTTTTATTAAAATATAAAAACATTGAAAAAAATACATACATAACAATAAATATTGCTAAGCTTATAAATACATTTGTCATTTTACTAAGCCTCTCTTCCTTAACACCAGTAGTTAGTTAGGTTCTTTTTACTCTTACCTTAGTCATTTTCGGCCTTTCATAGTACTCCAAATTTTTCTATCATATATTGGTGTATCTGATCAATTAACTTCAGCAAGGTATGCTATAACCTCACTAAAATGGGATACAGCTACCACTTTAACATCTGTGGCTACAGATATTGCCTCTTCATAGTTTCCTTTGGGGCAAAATAATATATCTGCCCCTTGCTTCTCAGCCACGTAAACCTTTTGCTTCATGCCTTCAATCTCACCTATTGATCCGTCTAAATTAATTTGACCAGTTCCTGCTATTACTCTCCCTTTTGTAACAACTTCGTCCATAAGGCGGTTGTATATTTCCAATGTGTATATCAACCCTGCAGAAGGACCTCCCCTTAATTCTCTTTCGTTAAAATCAATTTTTACAGGGGAGATTATCCCTATATTTTTATTATGGGTAAATATACCCAGAGATGGTTCTCCCCTAGAGTTTTTTCCGACGGGAACTGTAATTGTTAATTCTTCGCCACCCCTTAGTATTTCCATAGTTAATCTACCGCCAACTCCCTGCTTTTTAGTAACTTCTCGCAATTGCTCTTGGTAGCGAATATTGGAACCATTGGCTGTAACAATTAAATCACCCTTTTCAAGGAGTTCAAAAGAACTGCCATTTTCAACTACTGCTTCTACGAGCACCCCTTCAGATGATATTTCTGCTTCAAAACCAGCTGAAGTCAACGCAACATACATTGCTTTAATTTGACTATTAACCAACATATTGGAACTGATTTCACTGTATTCAACAGCGTTCAACCCCTTAGGCGTAACGGTTTTTGATTTTACTAAATCCAGCTTTGGGTTAATTTTCCCATATATATAGTAAAGAGGTGTAGCTTTTTCCTGCCAATATGTAAGTATATACAATTCAGCTTCTTTAGCTGGATAGTCAGCTACTCTTACCATGTTCTCCCCTAAATATGCATATGATGGCAAAGTAATCAGGTATCCTGTATCAAAGGACATAACAAAAGCACTTGTTAAAAAAAACAAACTTACTATAATAATCCATAAAACTTGCCTTGAATTCATTTGTTTGATCTGCATATCTCTCTCCTCCCCTCTATTTTATCCTAAATACCGAGAAGCTTTTACTCTTAAATTTAGATGAACTTTTCACCATTTTTCAGTGAAATATGTACTTTTTTCATCAAAAGCATCGTTATTTCTATTTTTATAAAGTAAAAATATCACCACTATAAAAACAACTGTTTTTAACAACAGTGCATAATTGCCAGCAAACTTATGCAATTGATAGTCTCCAAAACCCACATCAAGCATGGCTCTGATCAAAAGAGAATAACTCTGCGCAGCGCTAATTATTATTCCAGACAATAAGCTACCTGTCCATAACACCGCAAAGCAAATTATAATACCATAAAAAAAGTATAGTGGACTGAGATTAAATATGCCATATAACAAACTTTGAACAACAATTGCCAGCTTTATGTTGTATTTACTCTTTAGTTTCCTTAGGATAATTGTCCTAAAAATCAACTCTCTTATTATGGGCTCAATTACTATAGAAGCAACTATGATCAATAAAACAGTCATAAAGGTCATTTCAGTGGAGGTAAATACCCCTATACTGCCGATTATCGATGTTCCTGCTACAGTTGGTCGCACAGATAATCCTAATACAAAAAGTAGCATAATGGTTCCAATGGGCAGCTTCCTTAATCTGATGAAACTAAACAAGTCAGTATCAAAATCATACAACTCATTTTTTTTAATTAGATTGACATACATTTTCAGGGCAATAAAACATCCTAAGATGTATCCCAAGTACAAAGATGTAGTCGCAAAACTATCTCTCCAAAGATTTAGGGGTAGTAAAATAAAAGGCAAGAAGTTGCCCATTACAAAACCAAAAAAAACTCCTGACATGGAAAAAAACCAGAAGTAGCTGAATAAACCAATATTATCCATTAAGTTCCATACTAAAGCAATTGAATTTTTTACTTTATTTTTCATGATATCCCCCCCAGGTAATTCTATGTAGTGGTCAAACAAAACAGACTGCCAAACAAGTTATACTTACACATAAAAACCATAATCAGAAACGCATATTTCTTATATCTTTAAATGATGTAATTGCATCTAACACATATCTATGGGGTAACACATGTTATCTATAATTACCAAAATGTCGATACTCCAGTTCTTTAGTATGCTAGATAGAGGTTTTTCCCCTCCTCCACTTAATCTGGTAAATGTGCTTTCCTCCTTGGATTTTAATTAAGATAAATACCTTTAATCATGATCAAAAGTTAGATGGTTTATAACACATAAGCTATTATGGGTCTGGAGAAAACCTCTTTTTTCCATCTAGTAATAAATTGTTTAACTTTTATCAAACAGTTTATCTTCTAGCCCACGAAACAAAAAGAAAAATGCTATAAAAAAAATAAATACAGTTAAAGGTATCTCAAATCTTTCTTGGAAAGAACTTGCTTGAAATCCATCATACATAAAATAAAAGACAATCAAAAGACTGGTGGCTTCGAATATGTCGTTTTTGTAAAATTTAATAATTTTCATGTCAGCATTGAAAGTTTTTATATGTTCTTGACATCTTAGACCTTTTATAATACCAAAGACTAGCATTACCACACCAATAGGAATTTTTAAAAAATTAAACAATATTGTTAAAATAATTGTTAAAAATAATACTTTCAACTCTTCTTCTCCTTCCAAACTTATTAAAAACACCATTTAACTTACAAGTCAGGTGATCTCTCTTAATAATCATTTTATTTCTCCTATGTTGCTTAACAAAGGGCAAACATAACTACACTTTTATAACTGAGTCTATAAACTCTTTACTGTACTTGCTAGTTATGGGCAAAGTTTTCTCCTTAGGTTTCATTGGCGTAATCTCATTATACATCAATTTCTATACGACAACTATCCTAACATATAGGGGTTTCCACTTAGATAAATTACTGTTTCTAAACAAGATATATATGTTTATGCCAGCAAAAGAACGGTACGTTTATACCTTCGGTGATTTTTGTAATATTATTTTTTTTGCTACCATTGCCAGGGTTGCTGTCCCTTAAATCTAAGTAATTAGCAAGTGCGCCACCGGGATTAGCTGCCCAGAGCATTACTGTTAAGCCTATTTGAGCCAATCTTGCTATACCTGAAGCAACTGAATATGCCACTGCTTTCCTAGTCAACTGTGTTTTTAACTGACTAGAAAAAATTACTCCAGCTGCCGAAGTTCCATCTTTACCAGCTAAGGTTCTCAATGCTGCCATTCAATGACCCCTCTTTGATATACCTTCTTATTGTTCTTGAGTGCATATTAAAGATTTGTGCGTCCTCATCTATAGTGAATATCCTTTTTGACAAATCAGTACCTCCTTACTATTTAGTTCCATCCCTACATCCAATCTTACTCCTCATCCTCAATCAACCTTGCGACACTATGACCACATTTCTTACACTTCCCACTTAGGAGAATGCCAAGCTTATGGTTTTGGATTGAGTAATCTACTATGGTTGTGACACCGCACTTTACACAGAACACATTACTAAGTAATCTACCTTGGATGCTCTTAGGTATGATGTTCCATTTTTTCATTGCATTAAAGTCTGTTACTGACATGGTTGCTCCTCCTTTTTTACTGCTATATATTTTTCGATAAATCTGCTCGTGAGATTATTTTTTGTTATATGTTCGACGGGTTGTTAGTCTTGATGTCATGTTTAGTTAGCCTATACATTGAAAATCCTAGATATGCAAATAACGTACACTCTACTGTAAATTGTGTTGAAAGAGGAGCATAAAAAAGTTAAAATGTAGAAACAACTACCTGAATCTTTGTAGTATATGCAAAAATATCGTTTTTTTATAGTTGTCGAAAAGTGACGTGTAATTTAGATATAAAAAATATAACAAGGGGAGGGTAATAATATGAAATCAAATCTTCCTTCATACAATAAACTACTTTCACCTGATGAAACTGTCTTGGTAAATATAGGAAAATATGTTTCATTGTACGCCATAGATGATAGTGGTTTAAATGAACTTAAACGGTTTAATACATTAAGGAACCCTTCTAGGGCTGCATTATCATCCGATGGAAAAATGCTTGCCTACAGTAATACGTCGGGTCATATAGCAGTGCATGATATCGAAACTGGAAACCTATTAGTAAAAAGCAAATGCTTGTCCAAAGAGGGGTATAGTTTATATTTTATTAATAATGACTCGCAGCTCATTTCATCCGATTGGTTCGGTAATATTTTTGTTTTAGATATTAAAAGCGCCAAAATAACACTCCTTAATAGTTTCCCCTTTCATAATGCAACAAACTTAGTCCCTATTTCTAATAATAGCTTTATGGTCTTAGGTTCAATATCAACCGGCGAAACAGTGGCATATGATTTTTTAATTCAAAAGGATACAGGAACCTTTGAGAAGCTTTTTTCATCGTATCCATATCGTCTGGAAACTACTTCTTTTGCCTGTTTCAAAAATGAAGTTTACTTCTATGGCGATAACATTAATAACTCTTCTGATAAATGGCTTGATGACGATATTGCAGAGAATGCGTTGTTTTCATATAATATGTCTGCCAAAGAACTGCATTCTATCATTTGCATTCAAGAATTGCTTGGAATAAACTGCAGTCTAAATTCAGAGTATGGATACTTCACAACTATTTGTATAAGCAGTAACAAGCAATATATTTTGATAGGATATTCTAAATCAATAATTATTGTAGATTTGCTAAGCAAAAAGCACATCACTACAATTAAAACGAAGTACCTCAATAGTTTGCATCTTGTGAAATCCGACACAAAGGTCATAATAGGTACATGGAATGATATACAAATTGTTGATTTTATAGAATTATGTCAATTAAACAGTCTTTAAACAAAGTTTACACCCCAACACACCCAGGTACTTTGCGTATAGCTGCAGCTTGCCTATCTGAGTGAATTAAGGAGTTTTTCTAACCGCCGCCATGTATCTTTATGTTATAGCTTTTTAATTTCTCCATAATATAAACTTCTAGTTCCTTACAAAACGCTAGTTCCATTTCACTTATTCTAATAACAGGTTTACCTAGATTCCTAATTATCAAAATGTCTCTTAGGGAATCAAAGTAAGCTCTTTGATATAAACGCCCATTCTCAAAGGGAAATTCTTTAGTCTGCCTTCTATAGCCAGCCTGACCTTTATTAAACGCTTTAGAGGAATTTTCCTTGCACCATATTTTATATTGTTCTAGGTCGTAACCTAAATCCAAATTATAGTTCTCTATAATTTCTAGAGACCTCAGTCTAGCATTAGTGAAATGTTGTATTTCATCAATTTCTACAACTATCCCTAATTCCTCAAAAAAGGAGTCTACCCGAAGCTTCACTACCCTTTTCTCATCTAAGCTCATCTTACAGCCATTGAAGGATGTAAATATTTTATTTAAGACTTCTTTATCATAGCTAGAAGAAGTTGATGTGTGATTATTAGTAAGCCACTCAAAAGTTTTCTTTTTATAAGCTTTAGTGCCTAAAATTCGTTCTATTCTTTCTATAACTTCATTCTCAAACTTCCCCATATTACTCCCCCCCTCCATTACTGGCAACTAATTATAGATTATGATCCTTTTCCAGTGGAAAAACCAGATAATTAAAAGTACCACCTCTGCTATCATCAAGCTTACAGTATTGTTCCCACTTAACGGTATATTTGTAATCTAGAGCGATAGGTGTTTCCCTTCCTTTTATTGTCCCTTCTCCTGAATGACTTGCCCAGCACATTATTCCCGCCTTCTCAAGACCCTCGGATAGTCTAAATTGATAGTAAACTGTTTCCTTCCTACCTGAATCTTTCCAGTAGGATTGATCATTGGTTAAAAATATTGAATACCCAGCTTTAAAACGTGGTAACTCCTTACTGAATTGTTCTACTCGCTGCACATCCTTTAAAAAATCATATCTCCCTAAGTCTTGGGCTCCGTGATTTTTAAGCTTAAAAACTTCATCCTCAAAGGTTTTATTGCAACCAAGTGTCTTATACTTCAATTCTATCGGGTAATACATATTATCTATGATTACCAAAATGTCGATATGGATATTTGGAGTAATAGATGCCGGACAATACTCCAGCCTTATTCTTGCATCTGGATACAGCTTTTGAATCTCCCACGCAAGAGCAAACTGGAAATCTGCTTCTGAGTGAAAAACTTTTCTACTATTACTTAATTGCTTAAGAGAAGTAACTATATCCAAGCTAACACCTCCCAGTGAAATAATAGGGTACAAATATAATACCACTTTACGACTTCTTCATAATCTTTTGATTTCCTGCAAAAAAGAAAGACTATTATAACTTTTATTTCCGCTAAAAGGGGCACACCCCTGCTCTCAAAAATATTGCTGTGTGCATATTTTTCCATATATTAGTGTTATTAAATCCATCAAATCTCCTGAATAATCGAGTAGGAGGTAAATAATTATTTTATTTACCGTCCTCTCACACCACCGTACGTACCGTTCGGTATACGGCGGTTCATTAAGTTACTTGCATCTTCTGATATCTAGCCGTAAGGCTACTGTAAGAAATCGAGTTGAAATATTTGTAGTTAAGTGTTGTATGAAGTACAGGGCTTTTGGCTATACGCCAATAGCCCTTTCTTGTATTCCCCCATTCGAAGGCTTTATCTTTGGGGGTTCCAAGAGATACTAATTTCTTTATTTTCGTTTTTGACTTCTTCCATTGCTTCCATATACACATCCTCAATCTTCTACGAGTCCATTCGTCCAGTTTCTGCATGATGCTTTTCGCCTTAGCTATGGAGAAATAATTTACCCAACCAGTTGTTACTTGATTGAGTTTCTTGATTCTTTCTTCCATACTTATGCTCCGCCTTCTGCTAGTTATGGACTTTATCTTTTCTTTGACTCTTCTTAAAGATTTCGGGTGGATTCTTATCTCATATTTACCCTTTGCTACATAGAAACTAAACCCAAGAAATTTTCTTTTCGTGGGTCTATCTACTGCACTCTTTTCTTTGTTTACTTTGAGCTTGAGTTTGTTCTCAAGAAAGTTCATTATGCTTTTCATAACTCTTTGTCCTGCTCTTTCTGACTTTAGGTATATGTTACAGTCATCAGCGTATCTGCAGAATTTATGTCCTCTTTTTTCCAATTCCTTGTCGAAGTCATCTAGTAGTATGTTGGCAAGTAGTGGACTTAACGGTCCACCCTGGGGCGTTCCTTCTTCATTCTTGACACATATACCGTTTAACATAACTCCTGATTGTAGGTAGAGGCGGATAAGCTTTAATACTCTCTTGTCCTTTACTCTTCTAGATATCCTGTGCATTAGTATGTCGTGGTTTACCTTATCAAAGAATTTCTCTAGGTCCATATCCACTACATATTTATACCCTTCATTCATATATCCTCTTGCTTTATGAATGGCGTCGTGAGCTTTCCTTCCTGGTCTGAAACCAAAGCTACTTTCAGAAAAGTGGGGGTCAAATACTTGATTTAATACCTGTGCTATGGCTTGTTGGATAAACCTATCAAGTACCGTTGGTATTCCTAACAACCTTTTCCCTCCATCTGGTTTTGGTATCTCTACTCTTCTTACAGGTTGGGGTTTATATGTACCCTTTAATATACTATCTCTTGTGGGTTTCCAGTTTTCCCTTAGGAAAGGACGAAGTTCATCGACCTTCATTCCATCGATTCCATGGCTTCCCTTGTTCTTTTCTACCCGTTTAAGGGCTTCAAGTACGTTTTTCCCAGATAGCATATCTTCTAAAAGCTTATTAGCTGATGCACTGGATGTCTCCTTTGTAGGTGCCATAGGTATGCTCGGCACTCTGCGTATACCTTCAGATTCCATCCTATTATTTACGCTAGAGCCTTCGCATGAAGTTTTCTGCTGTCTTTGCATATCCTTTGAACCTTTCAAATTCTTCATCCTCCTTAATGTTCAATCCTTCCCAAGATATATGCATCTATCTTGGTACTATGACGTCTGCTGACTTCTCAAAGTTCAGCCATACATCACTGCATGGGTTGTTATTTCAAAATTCATCTCCATAACGTGTCCTTGAGACCTCCCCAGGTAAGTACGCTAACCTTCATCCCATATATCTCCCACATTTACTATGTAGGATTCGGGTAGTGTTGGACTTCGTTTTGTGTGGCAAACTCGTCCGTCCTAGATAGCCTTATATGTGGTTCGTGTTCCTCAGACCGGGATTTTGCCTAGGGCTTCCTTCAGATTCCACCTCACGGTGGACACCCTTGCCTTCGGCTAGTGGTTCCCACTACCAAGCCCACAGCGGACTTTCACCGCCAAGTTAACGCACATGCTGGGCGCACACAGAAAAAAGGACAGGACCTAAGTCCCATCCTTAAAAACATGATTTTTTAATGTTTCCCTACCAGCATACTCTCTTAACAGTCTCTTCTTGAATTCATAGCCTACTACTTGTGGCATGAAAGTGCTTTTTGCTTCTAACTCTTCAATGAGTTTCTTAAACTTGTCAGGGTTGTGAGAGGCAATTTTTTCTTTCCTATCATTAGGATCTATATCGTAAACTAACAAATAGTCGTTCTTCTTCATATCTCCATAGCTGTCAACCAAGTCTATCAAACTTGGATCAAAGTTGTTAGGGATAAAAACTTCAAAATCAGCTGAAATTAGAACTTTCTTCTCATGCCAGTATTTAGGATACTCACCATTTAAGTAACACCACCCCTCTGGGGTAAGTCGCATATAGTGACCGTTTTTTGTTCTAGAAAAAGATATGAGACCAATTTTCTCTACCATATCCCTGGAATTAGGGATATCACTGTTTAGAAAAACATCATTACTAATCCAATCTTCAGGGTTTTGCTGCACTTTAGATAATGAAGTTAACATATCAGATACCTTTTTGTTTTTGTACAATATTGATTGATAAAATGTCTCAAGTCTTGTAACTGTTTCCTTTGAAGACCATTCTAGTAATTTAAACTTATCAACTGCTAAGTCCTTATCTTTCCATTGTGCGAATCCCTTGTCTAATAAAAATTTAACTAGTAACTCCAGAAACTCTAAAGTCCTCATGTAGGTATCGATGCTGAGTGCCTCATTATAAAACTTTATCTCTATGGTTTTCTTTTTAGCCTTTCTAACGTATGCTTTCTCCTCTAGTAGTAAATTTATTAATATAATTAAGTTAAGAAAAGGGGTTTGACTCCCTTCAATGTAGTTATAGTCCTTAGTGTGTATTTTGAAGTATAATATTTCCTTGATTAGCTCTTTAATTTCAATAGGTATTTCTTTATCTTTATAAATAAGTCCTGTTTCCCTCAAACCATCTAACTGTTCTTGATTCTCCACCTTGTTAAAATAAACTAATTGGTTCAGTGCTTTTAAACAAGGCTCTGTTAATACTTCCGTTTTCTTTCTTAAAGTTTCTTTACATGTAAGTTTTTCTTTAATCCTCCGCACTAAAAAACCTCTTACACAATCATTAAATATACCAACTTCTAAATTTGTAGCTAACTCTTCAATTTCTGACCTATTTAGCCTATCTAAAAACTCATTTAAGTTCAAGAATCTACCCCTCCTTTTTGTAGATCCGCCAAATCAAAGATACTAAATCTAAACCCATAGTTAATTAAACTTTTACGTCTAAGCCTATAATCACTTTCTTCTACGGTATCAGTTGAAATTATTGAAATAAATTTAGCCACTTCACTACATTTATCTATTTCCATCAACTTTCCTAACCTTAAATACTCTTCATTAGTTGAAGCTTGTCGATAGGACACAGAGATTAATGTATCTATATTAGTAAATTCAAATTGCACCCCTAACAGCGTATAAATTAAACTGTTTATTTCATCTTTGTTAAACTTCTCAACTACTTGTAATCGTGTTGTAAGGTCCGATTCATCACCAATATAATTTATATTATACTCATCACTTATTTTTTTGGCTAAATCTTTATAAAAAGATGCTATTAGGGTCCGTTTATGAGGGTTAATTAAGACATTTAGCGCTTCTTTTTTCATAGCGTTGAACGCCGCTATCTCTCTTAACTTGTAGTTTCCCAAGTTGTTCTTTTCGCTATATAAGTAGAGTTCTTTATCTTTTTCCGACAGAGGAACTTTTACTTCTACGCACTCTATACTTTTTAAATAGCCAAGCGTTCTTAATGTCTGAGGGAGTAATTCATACCACTTTGGCCCTACAACAGCATAAACCATATTTCCTTGATTATCGCTTCTTTCCAATGTTGCTGCTAGAGCAAGCTTATGTTTAGATTCAAAATTGGCAGTTTCAATATACGTTTTAGCAGGCAACCGATGAACATCGTCAAAAATCACCAAGCCCCATTCATAACTATTCAACAGATCGAATGCCTTTCTATCACTAGTTATATATGCGTAATCTGTAATTGTTATAGGGGCTACTTTATGTGGTTCCTTTTTGTATAACTCAATACTATTTTCACTTAAATCCATTTTATCAACTATTTCCTGTTTCCATTTTTCAGAACTAACTTCATTTTCTGTAATAATTAGAGTTGTCATATTAAGACTCTCTACTATCTTTAATCCCACGCAAGTTTTCCCAGACCTAGGAGGCATGATTACTACCCCACCACCGCCAACACTAGCATTGTTATCTAGATAACTTTCTGCTGCTTCTAGTTGGTAATCTCTTAATGTAAACTCTTTACCGCTTCTAGTAGTTCTAAGAAAGTTAATATCTAAGGAGCGTCCAACTTTATTTGTCTCATCAATAGCATATAACTCAATCTTAAACAGCAGTTGTTTTAGTTCTATCTTATCCGACATCTTAAAATATAGAGTATTATGTATTCCTTTGGAAACCAAAAGCTTGCTGATACTTTTGTCACTTAGAATATCCTTTATTATCTTTTCATCCTTGGCAATCAAAGCTAAATAGTTTTCAGACTCACATAATCTCAGTCTCCTGTACTGGTTCATTACATAGTTTATTTTTTCCTCTAAATACAGTCCAAGCTTATTGTGGCTGTAGGATTTCAGAAAAGATATAACCTCTGCAGCTACATATCCTTTAGCAGCAGCTGACCATAATGAAAAAGAAGTTAACTTAAAAGTATAAACCCCCTCAGGCATTTTAATTAGGTCTGTAAATTCGGTTAGCGTCTGCGCCAAGCGCCCATCTGGATCCATACTATTATTCAAAAATATCGTTCCGTCTATATGAACTATCAAAGGCTTACTATACATACATTCTCACTCCCCCATTCAATGCTATATGGTAAAATGTATGCTGATTTTTAGCCTAATAAAGATTGTCCTAATAAATTGACATAAGAAAATAAAGAAATTTCCCTTTTTGTGGATGTTACAAAAACAACACACCTCCCCTTACATCTATGTTCTATTCTACTTCTTTCGACATAGATAAAATTAGGGAGGTGTGTTTAGTTATGAAATGGAGTACCCATAGAGCTGTCGGCGTTGTTACCTACTCAGGATTAGTGACCCATCTATACAAGCCATACTCCTGGGGTTTGAGTGTAATACTATTTACTTCTGCTATTATAGCCTACCTATCTTCAACGCTGCCAGATATCATAGATGGAGGAATTAAGAAAGACCACCGAGGCTATACCCACTCGTTTGTCTGGTCTGTGGTTGTTACTGCAGTAGCTAGTCCTTTTGTATATTCAATTTGCCTATTACTCGGCTCATTAGGAATCTACTATCCAATAACATTACACCTATTTGCCTTCTGGATAGGTTATACGTCCCACTTTCTAGCTGACTTTTTCACTAAGGCTGTTTTCGGATATATTGTTGCTTTTAGGGGAAAATTATAATTAATGATATAATTAGGCTCTAGGAGGCGAAATTTATGTGGAAAGACCTTTATGCAGAGTTCACTGATTTAGATAAGAAAGACCAAATAGCTCTATTTGAGGCGATGAAAATAGATTTATACCTAGAAGACCCTAGTAAAATAACAGAACTACTTAACAGTATACGAGAAACTAGGTTTGCAGCAGGTATGGCCTGCGTTCATTGTGGTAGCACTTCAATCAAAAGAAATGGTAAGTATCGAGGTAGGCAAAGGTACTTATGTAAAGACTGTGATAAAACCTTTAACGACTTAACAAACACCCCTTTTTCAGGTTCTCATTATCCTTCAAAATGGGTGAAATACATAGAGCTTATGGTGGAGGGGCACACACTACCTAAAATTGCCCAACGTCTAGGAATACATATATCAACAGCTTTTTATTGGAGGCATAAGATACTTAATGCCTTATCCAGTTTAGGTTTTAATCAGTTAGATGGTATTGTTGAAAGTGATGAAACTTTCTTTCGTGAATCTTTAAAGGGTCGCAAGGTAACTGATAGAAAACCTAAAAAACGTGGCGAAAAAGATGAAAAAAGAGGTATTTCAAAGCAAAAAATTGCCGTTGTGGTAGCTCAAGATAGAAATGGGAGCCTGATAGCTAGAAAGGCTGGAACTGGTCGTGTTAAAGCCGAAGAAATTGATTTTGTGATAGGCGAATATATCAGCCCTACTGCTTTGCTATGCACAGATACCGCTACTAACTATAAGAAATTTGCAAAACTAAAAGGATTAATACACGAAACTGTTAATGAAAACCAAAAGGAGCGTGTTAAGAAAGGGCTTTATCATATTCAGCATGTAAATAACTTTCATAAACGCTTAAAAGGCTGGATGGAGCGTTTTCAGGGGGTATCTACTAAATACTTGGATAACTACCTATACTGGTTCCGTTGGCTGGAGCTTGGTAAAGGTTTAGCGTTTGATATTCGAACAGAGCAAATGCTTATTTCTGCCTGTCAAAAGTCTAATTATACAACTGTTGAGCTATTAAGAGGTGCATAAAAATAGACCTCATTAGAGGTCTATTAAGTAGCAATTGGGTACCTTGTTAAATTGATAATTGCACTGTTTTTTTTAGGTATTTCGCAATAGGCATAAAGATTATAAAACTAATTAAAGCACCTATAGTGTTTAATATCACATCATCTATATTGGTCATTCTGTAATTGAAACCTAGGAATAAAGAGAACGTAAATTGAGCTAGTTCTATTCCAATTGAAGTTGTAAGTGCAATTAATGTGATTTTACTTATGTTCATATACTTATTACTTAATAGAGGCAAAAAGATACTTAATGGCATTAGTAGAACTAGATTTCCTCCCAGTGCTCTTCTTATTCCGTATCCTTGATTTATTGTTTCTAGAATAGTTTTAAAGGGAATGAAATTATTCGATATATAATTTATCTCCCTCCTATGTTCAATTAAATTCCTTTGTACGGGAAAGGGGAACAAAGTTACTGCCACTACTGCTACTAAATATGCAAAGAAACCAAAGATAAGAAGTTGTTTTTGAAGGGAGTATTTTTTCTTTATACCAACTAAAAGTACAGTTAGATATATAGGGATAGATATTAACACTAAAAAACTTATATCTAGCATGATTTAATCCTCCTTATTTTTCCTGTTATTTACATATTCAACATTCTTTATAAAATCCCTTCTAGAGAAAGGTATTGGGTTAAAAAATTTAAAAAAACAACAATACTTACGAAAACAGCCTTCACTAATAATGGTGTAAGCTTGTTGTGGCCATTTGACAAAGGAAGAAAAGGATTTAGGTTATGGGAACACAAAGATAGAGAAATTCCTGAAACAGTAATTTACCTTCTGTCTTGGCTGGCAACGTGGATGATTTGGTATAAGCATTTTAGAGTTTATTTTTGAATGATATCTCTAGTGATTTACTATTTAGAATTTGTTTACTATCTACCTCATCTAATTGTTCTTCGATTTCTGTCTCCAGTTCGATTTGGACTTCAGGATCTTCGTTAAATAGGTAGTTTATACCTACAGTAATGAGAACTATTGGTATAATAAAATACAGTATGTCCAAACCGCTTTTTATTATCATTTTCTCTAAAATGAACTTCCTAACAGATATCATTAGAAATAGAATTACAAGTAATAATATCCCATTGAGAATAAAAATGAACCCTATAGCCTCTGATTTTGTTAATCCTTGAATAGTTCCCAGTACACTTATATTTCCAACTATCAGAGCAAATACTGCAATAAATATCGAAAGAATTTCTATGTTTTTTATCAAATTATTATCGATTTTTTCAGTAAGCGATTTTAATCCCACGTATTTTCTATCTATTAAAGTTATTTGCTCTTGCAGTTCAAGTAAAGATTTGTTTGTTTCATCGTAAATTAAACTATTATAATACGCTCTGCCACTAAAAGTACGTTCTGAATCTTCAGTTAATTTTATGTACTGTTCTTGCTCCTTCCACTTTAATTCGTCTACAAAGTGATTCTCAAGTATTTCTTTTGAGTTATGTTTGGTGTTGTCTACATACTTGATACTTCCAGGAGGCATATAGGATATTAGACCCTGGAAATATAGCCCATCTAATAGTTTGTCATATTTGACATCAGTTATATCTTCAAAGTATTTTTTCTTGATTTCTTTTCTGTTTTTAAGGTTCTGCCCGATTATCTTTCCTTTTTTAAGATCACCTAAAACTAGAATGATTTCTTTCTGCTTTTCGTTTAAGTTCAGTATACTTACCACCCTCTCTAATGGCAGTCTTAGGGCTTATCCCGTTTATGTATTCATAGAATACTAAAGAGATAGTTTGTCCACCCTAGCAAGCAATTTAAAACTGTTTACCCTTTTATTCGACATAACCTTGTATTTTCCTTCAGAATGAATAAAAGTAATCCTATAGCATGCCACACCACACCACACAAAAAAACAAACACCCCAACCCACCCTTGCGCTAAGCCAAATACAAACTAGCTTAACTACTTGAGATAAATTGAGGGTGTTTACCCTTTGATGAATCCTAGCTTACACTCCAGAATTGCTCCAGAGGCTAAAGTGTACACCCCAACCCACCCAGGTACTAAGCCAAATGTAAACTAGCTTAACTACTTGAGATGAATTGAGGTGTCTATCTTTAATGAACTCTACCTTACACCGCAGAGTTGTACCAAGGCTAAAGAGAACACCCCAACCACCCCAGCGCTATGCCAAATACAAACTAGCTTACCTTCTTGAGATGTATTGTGGTGTTACTTTCATAATTATTGTTAGGTTACTAATCATACTTACTGACTTAATTTCAAGGCAACAGAATTATAAGTGCTGCCTCCCACCTTGATTTAGGACAAGTAAGGCACTTAAAGCGGATATTACCAAAACCCAAAAAACTAGAAAAATAGGATAATGTATAATGTTTCCAAATACGGAAATAGGATTGTACTCAATAAAACTAGAGTAAAAGTTATTTACCAGCAACCTGATACTGAAGTTATTGATATACTTAAACTTGACTGATTCGGCTACTATGTTTATCAACACCATTACTATCATAGCGGTAAACGTTTTCCTAGTAAATAAAGCTATGACTAATGTTAGTAAAGCTAAACTCATTGCTGACAGTAAAGTGAATAGGAAGAATACAGTTAACCCAATCAGTGGTGTTACATTAGGCAAATATATGAACCCCATCTGGGATATCCTTCCTTGAAAACCATTCACCCCTTCTAGGGATAATTTCATGATGAGTTCTGTCACAAAGAAGGACGCTAATAGAAATGTCCCGAAAATCATAGATGCAAACATTCTTGCCTTGACCAATTTAGTTCTGCCATACTTTGAACTCAATGTTAAAGAGGCAACACCACTGCTATAATCCTCTCCGAAAACCGGAGCCATTGCAACTACCAATACTATCATTAGGAACAGTAAGAAGTTTTGCTGAGAAATATAGTCCCAGCGCATAATATAAAATCTATCAGTGATAACATTCTCTGTTAAACCTAAATAACCGCTGAGTTTTGTATGTTCTGCGGACTGTGGTTCATGGTTGTTTAGCATACCTATTAGTTCATCCCTATTTTCAAATGTTCTATTACCATAGGAAAAAGGAAAAAGTGGATTGTCCTGATAGTTTAAGTAGTCATTATAAACAAATCTCCTCATTACTAGCTGTGATCCCTCAGCTTCAGTTTTTGCATGCTGTCTTTCCTGATCTATGTTCTTAATTTGCTGTTTGGCAAACTCTCTTTTTTCAGGGGTTATTTCACCCTGTATTATGTTTAACTCCTCCCCCATGTTTTCCATGTACATATTATAGTTAAGAAAGCTATCATAGTCGTAATTTACTATATATAAATTAAGCAAGATTAGCAATAGGGTAATTACAAATACATATTTTCTCTTCGCAAAGCGTTTTAATTCCCATTTAATGAGAGTACCCATTTTTCTCCCCCTCCTTTTCCAAGTGATAAATGTATGCATCCTCTAGGGATCCTTTAACTAAGTTACCTTCTTTTACTTCTTTGTCACTAATTATTCGGAGCCTTACTTGTCCATCGGACTCAATCTCCCTTCTTGAAATCAAGTAGGTTTCATTATATTCCCCATACATATTTTCTTCTATCTTAATCTCAAATACCTTACCGTTAACATTTCCTAGTAACTCTTCTGGAGAATACTTACCTTTAAGGGTACCTTTATTCATAAGAATTACTTCTGTGGCAAGCCCCTCTATGTCAGAGATTATGTGGGTTGATAGAATTATAACTTTATTGACTGATATTCTGGATAATAGGTTCTTAAAGCGAATCCTCTCCATAGGGTCCAGGCCTACTGTTGGCTCATCCAATATCAAAATTTTGGGATCATTTAATAATGCCTGAGCAATTCCAAGTCTTCTTTTCATTCCACCTGAGTATTTAGCTATTTTCTTCTTTTTTTCATATGTTAAGTTTACTAATTCTAAAGTCTCTTGCACCTTCTTATCAGTTTCTTTTTTGGTTAGACCTTTAAGGACAGCAATATATCGCAAAAATTCTTCGCCAGTAAAGTGCTCATAAAACCCCAGCTCCTGTGGAAGATATCCTAATAAATCCCTATATTTTTCATCAAGGTCTTCTTTTTTCATACCATCAAAACTTATATACCCTTTGTCTTGAGGCAATATATCACAGATTATTCTCATAAGTGTAGTCTTACCTGCACCATTAGGCCCAACTAGACCATATATCCCACCAAATAATTGGAATGAAATATTATCCAGTATTACTTTGTTATTATATATCTTGCTAATGTTGCTAATTTCTAAATTCATAATGTTCCTCCCATTTTTTACGAGCTAAGCTGGACTGATATATCATAGTCCCTCTTAGTCATTTTTATTATATATTGAATGAATAGTCCTGTAGTTAGTACAGCCCCTAAAATGTAGTTAATCGTGGATACACTCTCTAATAATTGAAAATACCTAGTAGAAAATAACGGTCCACCACTGAAAACTAACCATAGAACCATTGTAATAACGGAACCCAGTAAACCCCTAGAGTAAAATAATATCCATAAACTCATAACACTTAATACACCAAGGACAAACAAAGATATGGAAAGGTACTTAACTATATCAATCTCAGCACCACTGCCAACCACCCATATACTCATAATTAGCAAAATGGTAAGGGCCACGCTGTAGTTTATAAATAGCTTACTGAACAACCTGTTCTTCCAGCTTCTTTTTAAACTAAGTTCAAGTTCTAACATGTTGCTTAATTTACTTTTATTTAGGCTTATGAACCCTGTTACTATGGGAACAGCTGCAAGGCTTAAAAACATAATCTCTGGTTTGTTATCACTAACCACAACTAATGCTATAAACATAATAGTTATTGTTAGTAAGTGTTTTAGCTCAAATTTATTAAAATACGATAATTCCAATTTAACTTCATTGAATATGAACCCTAGCTTATCTGAAAAAGTTTTTTTTCTTGGAAGGTATTGATATAAATTTTGTACACAGTTTTCAATTTGTTCCTTTTCAGGCATATCAATCTGGTAGCAATCTAATTCCAAACAATGTAAAATTTCATCTAACTCTTGTTCAGAGTACTCTCTATCCGTTTCGTTAAAATTCTTCATCTTTATCTCCTCCCTTTAATTTTTTTCGCAACTTTTCAAGGGCTCTGTACAGTTTTGACTTAATCGTTGATTCTTTGGCTCCAATTAAACTACCTATTTCTTTAATGGTCATTTCGTTGTAGTACTTAAGTATAACAATCTCTCTTTCTTCTTCCTTAAGGCTATTTAAAGCTTTTTTCACACTAGTTCTTTTCTCATCTTTCTCCAGTATGTCTAATATATTATCAGAGTCATAATCTGATAAACAATCTAAGTCCTCAATGTTTATATTCCTACTACTTTTTTCCGCTCTAAAATAGTCCCTAATGTGATTCAATGCTATTTTAAGGAGCCAGTATTTGAAACTATTAGTCCCCAATCTATATTTATCTATGTTTTTCATCATCTTAATGAAAACTTCTTGAGTTAAATCAGCAGATAGATGCTGATTATTTACCTGCCTCATTGAATAACTATAGATAACTTCATAGTATCTATTTACAAGGGTATCTAAAGAAGTTTTGCTTCCAGAAATTATTTCTTTAACTAGCTGGTCATCCTTAAATTGCACTTTCTCACCTCTTTCACTATATAAACGGTAAAAGTGCCTAAAAAGTTTCATTTATTTATTATCATATTAGAAATATATATATCACACATAATAATTTGTTACATCAGTAGACCAAAGGCGGGGATGTTCAGGTAACTTTGAATAATACATGCTAAAATTCAAAGTCTTAGGTAGTGCAGTTAAGTGCCTTGTGTTCAGTTCGCTAGAGCTTTTGCTTGCGTTTAGAAGTAGTAAGGATTGATCATTCTTGTGGATAGGATGATATCGGCATTCCTTTTAATATATTATTTACTTTTGTGTAGGAGGTAAACCATTTGAAGAGTTAGTGAAATCCTATTTCAACTAGCAAAGTTCTCAAATAAACCCTGGAGAATATCTTTTTTTATACGTCGTCCATTTCCGCTAAAAGGTGCACACCCCTAGCCAAAAATGCACACCCCATGCACCCAAAATTTTGCTGTGTGCAAATTTACCATATATTGGTGTATGAAATCCATCAATTCCCCTATCTTTCCACCTCTAAAAACTCCCGAAAGCACAAAAAAACCCTTGAAATCAAGGGCTTTACATTGTATCAAATTTATAGTTTTTGAATGGTCGGACTGACAGGATTTGAACCTGCGGCCCCTACACCCCCAGCGTAGTGCGCTACCAAACTGCGCTACAGTCCGACTTTTGACAAAGATTATAATACTACATAATATTTATTTTGTCAAGGGATTTTTGGCAGAAATCGCATTTCGCAGTTTGCAGTTTGCAGCTTGTTTAGGTTATTGATGGTTTTGTGGGTATACCCACGCTGAAGCATGGGCTACAATTGTTGAGGGGGTTGGTATTTTTTCTTGGTTGTCTGTTGGGGTTATTTTATTTTTTTGTTGTGACCCAGCGTAGCAGTAGGACGAGTGAGTTTTAGGCCCAGCATGTTTACATGATGTAGGAGTTACGGTGAGCTAAATTTTGTTTTGTGGGTCTGCCTACGCTGAAGCATGGGCTACAATTGTTGAGGGGGTTGGTATTTTTTTATGGTTGGCTGTTGGGGTTGTTTTATGGTTTTTATTGGGACCCAGCATGTAGCAGTAGGACGAGTGAGTTTTAGGCCCAGCATGTTTACAGGATGTAGACGTTACGGTGAGCTGATTGGGTTTTTTGTTTTGTATTGCGGGTCTGCCCACGCTGAAGCATGGGCTACATTTGTTGGTGGTGGGGCTTTATTGAGGTGGGTTGTTGGGGTTGTTTTATTGGGACCCAGCATGTAGCAGTAGGACGAGTGAGTTTTGTCCCAGCATGTTTACAGGATGTGGAGGTTACGGTGAGCTGTTGGGTTTTTTGTTTTGTATTGCGGGTATGCCCACGCTGAAGCATGGGCTACATTTGTTGAGGGGGCGGGGCTTTGGTTGAGGGTGGGTTGTTGGAGTGTGGGTAGATAGAAAAAATAAGCTGTTGACATAGGTCAACAGCTTTTGTTGTTAAAGGATTATGGCTATTAGGCCACCGCTTCCTTCGTTGATGATTTTTTCAAGGGTTTCTTGTAGTTTTTCCCTTGCGCTTGGAGGCATGTTCCCAAGCTTATTTTGGATGCCATCTTTAACAAGCTCATGGAGAGACTTGCCGAAGATATTGGACTCCCAGATTTTTTCTGGGTTGTCTTGGAATTCGTCTTCGATGTAGTTTACTAAATCTTCGCTTTGTTTTTCTGATCCCACTACAGGGGCAAACTCAGATTCTACATCTACGCGAATCATATGGATAGATGGAGCACTTGCTCTAAGTTTAACACCAAATCTGCTGCCGTGTCTTACTATTTCTGGCTGGTCTAGTGTCATTTCTTCTAGTTGTGGTGGTACAACACCATAACCTGTAGCCCGTGCTTCTTCTAAAGCATCTTTGATGTAAGTGTAGTCCTTACGGATCTTCACTAATTCTTGAAGTTGTGCAAGTAAATCTTCAGGCCCTTCTAATTCTAAACCTGTTTTTTCTGAAGTTACTTTATAGAATAGTTCTTCTGGACATTCTATAACTATTCTTGCTTGACCTGTACCTAGGTTTACATCGTCAAGGGTCACACGGCTTACGAACTCTTCAGCTGAAACCTCTTCTGTAACTCCATCAAGGTCTCTAACTTTATCAAGTTTACCAACCATATTTTTTACAACACCGTTAAATTTGTCTTTTAACCAATGGTCTCCTTCTAGAACTTCTAACCATTTTGGAAGCTGAATTTTAACTTCCACTATTGGGAATTCATAAAGGGCTTCTTCTAATATGGAGTTGATGTCTTGAACACTTAGTTTTGCGATGTTGATTGGCAATACAGGAACACTATACTTCTCTTCTAGATCCCCTCTAAGTTTTAATGCAAACTCAGAATTTGGATCTGCTGTGTTAAGTACCATTACAAAGGGTTTACCTAGTTCTTGAAGTTCTGTAATCACCCTTTCTTCAGGCTCAATGTAGTCACCTCTGTCAAGTGAATCAGATATTGTCCCATCGGTGGTAATAACAACGCCGATTGTTGAGTGGTCTGTTATTACCTTTTTTGTTCCGTATTCAGCAGCTTGCTGGAATGGAACTTCTTCGTCAAACCAAGGAGTACTAACTAGTCTTTCTCCTCTTTCGTCTGAGTAGCCAAGGGCTCTACTTACAGTATAGCCAACACAGTCTACCACTTTAACTTTCATTTTTAAGTTTTCTCTGATAACAACTGTTACAGCTTTCTCAGGGATAAACTTAGGTTCAGTGGTCATTATAGTCTTTCCACCACTGCTTTGGGGCAACTCATCCTTTGCTCTGTTCCTTTCGTGGTCGTCTTCTATGTTAGGTAGTACGAGTTGTTCCATAAATTTTTTAATGAAAGTCGATTTTCCTGTCCTTACCGGTCCTACAATACCTAAGTAAATATCTCCACCGGTTCTTTCTACGATATCTTTGTAAAGATCAAACTCTGCCAAGGTTTTTCCCTCCCTTAAAAATACAAGATATGAATACTTTTTACTGTATGTATATGCAAGTATTTTTTTTAATATTACAATTTAATGAATGTAAAACTTTTTTTAATATTAACTTTTTTATTTCCTACGTGGCAATTTTTTAAATGAAAATATATCAACTTTTTGGGGCATAGTTTCTGGAAATAATCTAAAATGAAATAATAAGTCACTATTTATTGTTTGGTAATTGTTTATACAATAATTTTAGTAATAGTTATGGCTAGCCCCCTTTACTTTACACTAGTCCAACTCACATCACTTATATTTATTCAATTATATATAAAAAAGAACCATTTATAGGTTCTTTTTTGCTTAAATATATTTACTTTTTCAATCAATAAACCCTTGACTACCAGTTTTCCCGCTCGGTTCTAACAACCTCTTCTGTTTCATGGGTCTTACCCCTGAGCATTAAGTCAATTACTGCTGTTTTGGCGTCTTTTTCTTCAAAAAGTACTTTGTATAGTTCTTCTGATATGGGCATTTGAATATCATATTTTTTTGACAGTTCCTGCACTGCTTCTGTTGTACGAACACCTTCAACCACCATGTTACTTCCTTCTAGTATTTCTTTTAATTTTTTGCCTTGACCTATTTGGTTTCCGCAGCGCCAGTTTCTACTGTGCTGGCTTGTGCATGTTGCTATAAGGTCTCCGAGGCCTGCAAGGCCCGCAAATGTATGGGTGTCAGCTCCCATGGCTACACCTAATCTAGCTATTTCCGTAAGTCCCCTTGTAAGGAGTGCTGATTTTGTGTTGTCACCAAATTTTAGCCCGTCGCTAATACCAGCTCCTAAGGCTATGATATTCTTTAGGGCTCCACCAACTTCCACACCTATTATATCAGGATTTATGTAGACCCTTAGTTTCGGTGACATAAAAACATCTTGCACGAACTCTGCTGTTGATTTCTTTTTTGATGCGACGACAGTGGCAGTAGGTAAATCTTTTCCCACTTCCTCTGCATGGTTAGGTCCTGATAATACTGCTATAGGGTGATCCTCTCCTAATTCTTCAGCAATCACTTCACTCATTCTCAGTAGTGTGGACTGCTCAAAGCCCTTTGAAGCAGATACTACAACGGTATTATTAGTAATGAAAGGCTTGATCTTTTTGATAATATCCCTCATAACCATGGATGGTGTTGCCATCAATACCAGCTCGCTGTCCTTTACTGCTTCTTCAAAATCATTTGTAAAGTGGACATTTGCTGGAATGATTACTCCTGGAAGGTAATTAACATTTTCTCGGGTTTTGAATAGATTATCACATATTTCTTTTCTTCTTGCCCATAGGGTAACAGAAAAACCTTTTTTAGCTAACACGTTTGCCAAAGCGGTGCCCCAGCCACCTGCACCTATAATTGTCATTTTACGCATTTTTTCACCTCACCCTATTTCTTCTCACCTATTTTTGATTCAATTCCTTTGATTAATCGCCCTATATTTGCCCTATGTTTGTACCATGCCATAATAGCTACAATAAAAGCAAAAAGCATATAGTATATATTTGCACCAACAAAGTAGTAAATTAAAATTGGTAATAGTGCCGTGCCTACTAAAGAAGCAAGTGATACATATCTAGTTATATAAACTATAATGGCCATGGTTACCATAACAATTAAGGCTGCTGGTGCATTTAAGCCAAGTAAGACACCTACTGTGGTAGCAATACCTTTTCCACCCTTAAAACCAAAGAATAGAGGCCAATTGTGACCTATAATTGCAGCACCCGCAGTCAAAACAATAAGCAGGTCTTGCTCAGGATAAAAATACTTTGCTAATTGTACCGCGGCAACACCCTTTAAAATATCAAGAACTGAGGCAAAGATAAAAGCTTTCACCCCTACATTTCTTAACACGTTTGTTGCACCTGCGTTTTTGCTGCCATGTTCTCGAATGTCCATCTTGCCAAATAACCTACCGGCTATGTAACTGAAGGAAATAGATCCTAAAAGATAGCCTATTAGAACTAAAATGTACACTTGAGTATCACCTCCTGTATTAGTCTTCGCTTCTTTGCCTTGTTAACATTCTTAATGGTGTTCCTTCAAATCCGAAGGCAGTTCTCAATTGATTTTCTAAAAATCTAAGATAAGAGAAATGCATCAGTTCTGTATCATTTACGAAGAAAACAAATGTTGGTGGTTTTGTTGATACCTGACTTGTATATAAAATTTTAAGTTGTCTTCCTCTATCAGTGGGAGGTGGTGTAACAGCAATACTATCGAAGATAACATCATTTACAAGACTTGTGGATATACGTTTATCATTTTCTGCAGCCACTTGTTTTGCAAGGGGTAATAACTTATGGGCTCTTTGACCTGTTAATGCAGATACAAAAATAATAGGAGCATAGTCCATATATCCAAGTTCATTCCTTATATTTTTTGTAAATTCTTTAACTGAGTGGTTATCTTTTTCTAGGAGGTCCCATTTATTAATCATAATAATACAACCTTTTCCCCCCTCATGGGCAAAGCCTGCAACTCTTTTGTCCTGTTCTGTTACTCCTGTGGTGGCATCTATAACTAAAATTGCCACATCACTTCTTTCAATGGCTCTAATTGAGCGTAATACACTATAGTACTCGACATCATCATCTACTTTACTTTTCCGCCTTAGTCCAGCGGTATCTACAAGTATAAAGGTTTCTCCATCCACTATTACTTTTGAGTCGATGGCATCCCTTGTGGTTCCTGGTATATCACTGACTATAACCCTGTTTTGACCTAAAAGTTTGTTTACCATTGAAGATTTACCTACGTTAGGTCTTCCGATAAATGTAACTTTCAGTATTCCTTCTTCTTCTGTTTCATCGTGCTCTTCAGTAAAGTTAGCTATTACCTCATCTAATAGGTCTCCTATGCCAAATCCATTTGCTGCAGATATTGATACCATCACAGGAAATCCTAGGGAATAAAATTCTATGAAGTCTAGTTCTTGTTTCTTATGATCTTCTATCTTGTTTACAGCTATAACTATGGGTTTTTTTTCACGCCTTAATATTTGAGCTATTTGTAAATCTTCTGTTGTTATGCCTGTTCTTGCATCAACCACAAATATTATAACATCGCACTCATCCACAGCTACCTGAGCTTGCTTTGTTACATCGTTTGCCAGCACATCGCCTTCATCGAAGGTCATTCCTCCAGTGTCCACAAGGAAAAACTCTTTATTTAACCACTCACCTTTACTGTAAAGTCTGTCCCTTGTTGCTCCTGGTCTGTCCTCTGTTATTGCCAGACGCTGTCCTACTATTCTATTAAACAATGTAGATTTACCTACATTTGGTCTACCTACTACTGCAACTATTGGTAATGCCATTTAAATTCCTCCTAATATATCTTTTATTTCTAAGGGGCTACTTACAACGTGAACTTTTGCTTTTAAATGTCTTTCTAACTCTTCAACTGTAAGTCCATCTAGAAATATAAGTTGGTCGTCTTTTGTTGCTGCTTTAGGGATAATTATTTCCCCAAGTTCCATGACAGATTTTTTTTGATTTTGCAAAGATTCTAGTATATCCTTCCCTGTTAGTAGACCAGCCACGGTTATACTGGCTCCAAAGAAATGGTTATCAACAACAATTAGGTCAGCTGTTAAATTTTCCACCTCATTTAAAGCATCTTCTAAAACCTTTACATACCTCTGGGGAGATTTAGCTGTTACTAGGGTAAATTTCCTGGTTTTGTTTAGTTCTTTAGGTAAATTGACTTTAAGTTCTTTAATATCTTCTAAAAAAGTAGATATAATACCTACCCCATTTTCTAGCTGAGGATATTCCTCATAATACTCGACTGCTGGGATGGGAAGGTCTGCGTTTACAAAGAATTCATCTGCTGCATATACTGTATTGTACCCACATATCTGTTTAAAAATATCTTGATATAAGTTAGTAGTATTTATTATTTCTCGACTTGTTTCTTTGTTGAATTTCTCTAGGGGGTAGCAGTTTGTTCTATGTTCTGTAAGCCCTACTGGTACAACAGATAGTGATAGTAGGTTAGGCAATAGTATTTTTGCATCTTCTAAACTTTTTTTAAGTATTTCACCATCGTTTATCCCTGGGACTAGTACAAGTTGTCCATGAAAATCGATATCATTTTCTTTAAGCTTAGTAAGGATCTCCATGATCCTTGCAGCTTTTTTTTGCCCCATTAATTTGACCCTTGTTTCTGGGTCAGTTGCATGTATTGATATGTAGAGGGGACTCATGTTCAGGGTAATTATACGGTTTATGTCTTCGTCTGTAAGGTTGGTTAAGGTTACATAGTTTCCAAACATAAAGGACATGCGATAGTCATCGTCCTTTACTCCTAAGGTAGACCTCATACCTTGGGGTAGTTGATCGATAAAACAAAATAGACAGTTATTATGACATCTTTTTATACTATCTAATGTAGGATCTTCAAATATAATTCCTAAATCTTCGTCATATTCCTTTTCTATTTCGTAGATTTCTTCCCTTCCATCTGCTTTTTGAACATATAGCTCGATAAATTCTTCTGTTTGAAGTAATCTATATTCTATAATATCATTTGGTTCTTGTCCATTGATACTAACTAGCTTATCACTCGGAGCTAAGTCTAGTTCATGAGCTATGGAGTGTTGCTCAATTTCTCTAATAGTTAGATTTTTCATAATTAACACCTCATCTTAATACTACATCTACAATTATTATATAAAACTATACTTTCGTCAAGGATTCCCTATACCCTTTACTAATTTCTTTTGCTGTTTCAACTTTATTTTGAATTTCTTTAGCTGATAGTAAAATTCCTAGGGCTGTAAATCTTCTACCGATATTTTTTTGTTTTAATGCCTTAGACACAAATCCTCCTAAGTGAACCCTCCAATTTATTTTGTCTAGGGCATCAACAAATAAATATTGATCGTCATTTATTCCATTTACCTGTAGAAAGCTCTTTATCAATTTTACTATCATTTCTTTGTTTTTACCATATCCTACAAAATATATTTCGTTTTTATTTTCGTCTGTGCCTAAAAGAGTAGGAATTCCTTTGATTTCAGGGGAATTTAGATCAAAGTAGGTAAAATTGATAATTTCTCCATATGTCAAAGGATAGCTTAGTTTATTAAGATGAAGTGCCGCGGCAATAACAGAGGAATGTGCCCCTCCATAGCAGTAGTAAAAAATTTTCATATATGTCTACTCCTCTATGTTCTTTTTTGTTTCCTCAGTTATTTTGGCGAGATTAAAAAAAGCCCTTTGGGTTCCGTATAGTACCAAAGGGCGACCTATTTTTATTAAACCTAAAGCCCTAGAAAGAAATCCTCCTATACGCATATACCAGTTAACTGCCTGTATAGTGTCTACTAGCATATAGCTTTCTTGAGGAATTCCCATGATGCTAGCTATATTTGTGAGGGATGTTTTGCCAAACTTGCGATCTGACCTCAGTCCCACAGAGTAGATCTCATTTCCCTTCTCATCAATTCCTATGTACTGAAGGATTCCATGATCCTCGTTTTTTTGAGAGTCATAGTAAGATAGGGACATTAGTTGTTGTTTAGTGGGGACTAGATCTTTTGAAAGTAGCCCACAGTGTATGTAGCCAACAACAACAGATGAATGAGCCCCACCATAACAATTGTAGATTATTTTCATTGGCATGACCCTCCTTTCAGTCGTGTCGCCAGCTGAACGCTATCGGGTATTTTCAGAGGGGTCGGCAGAACGCTTTTACGTATTTGCTTGGGGTCGGCGGAACGCTTTTAGGTTATTTCGGGGCGGTCGGTTGACAGGAAAAGCTTTTAAGGTAAAGGGATTTTTTAACCACTACTTCTCACTAAAGGGCTCGACACTATTAAAAGCAACCTTGCTGCCCGCAAAATGCACTTCCCTTAATCTCTTTTGATTTTCCTAACCACCGACCTTCAAACAGCCCCGATAGCGTTCTGCAGTCCTCCATGTAGCTAATTAGCGTTCTGCAGACCTGCAAAACGGTCCCGATAGCGTTCCGCTTTGGCAAAGCTACTGACAGTCTTCGCTGTCAGTGCTTTGCCAAAATAAGTACCCCATTTTCTAAGTCGTGGACTACTGCTACTGTTATTCTTGCTAGGTAGGTGGAAATTTTTTGTTGTTCTTCTCTGTCTTTAGCTATAAATATTGGTGCGAATCCACCTTCCATTACTTTATCTTTATCTTCCGGTGTTATTACTATGGCATTTATCATTTTGGTAATTTGTGTATCCATCTACTCACCTTTTCCTTCGTTAAGTCTTACAATCCCAGCAGCAGACGGTTTTGAAATAGCACTTTCCAGCACAGGAGTTCTTTCAACTGCATCTATTAGATCTTCAATATCACCGTGTGTGGGTACTATAATCAGTGCAATTGTTCCTTTATCTAAATCACGCCTTGCCATGGGTGTAAACTCTGCGGAATCCACTTCTTTATGAATCCCCATTAGCTTAGAGGCTATGTGTACCAGTGCCTGTCTTTGGCCAACATTGGCTAAAATAGGAACGGCATCTTTATCTTTTGGTCTTATTATTACACCTAGTGCCCTTTTTTCTATGATTTCCTTGGATTCTATTATTCCTAGGTTCATTATGTGTATATCATCAACAAACAGATTTGCTTTATCAAAGTGAACACGGCCTTCATCAACATCCGCTATATCTATGATTCGCTTTCCTTCCATGTAACGTATAGCTAAAAATACTAAGATTATAGCAAAGGCTAGACCACCAAGGTATGCCCACCATATTCCAAATCTTTCATTTATCAACCATGTTACTGCACTGGTAAATATAGTTACAAGTATTACTAGATAGTTTCTAGCTTCAAAGGCCCTTGCTACACCTTCTATAAAATCCGGTCCCCTTGGAACTAGTTCTGCATTTTCAAGTTTGGATAGGGTTTCTCTTTCAATATTCCTTATATCTCTAAATTGCTGTGCGGCCAATGCTAAGAATGTAACAGCTGCGAAGTCTTTTTCGATAAGTGCTGGGATAGCCACAGAACCTAAGCCTGCGGCTATAAAGCCCAGCGATAAGTGTGCCAGTGCCCCATGGGGATAGGTGGGGTATTGTCTATAGTCTAATTTAAGCATCATAAATCTCGCTAATGTTCCTACTACAACGGTGAACGCAATTATCTGTATGTGGTTTTCCATTTTTCATCAACCACCATTTCTATTTTTTCTTTTTCTTTTTCTTAGGTTTGCCTTTTAAAGTGTTTGTAAACTCCTTAGTTGTAAAGTTTTTCAGTTTAGAGCCAACTTCCCCTAGTCCACCACTATTGATTGCTAGGAAGGCAATTCCACCAACTGCTGCAATACCTAAAATCCACAGTATTGTTCTCCCGCCACCTCTAGCTGTATCTCGGGCAGCTGGGGTTTGGGCTTGCTCATCCCCTGCACCAGGTGAGGCTTGTGGAGATGATTGGTCAGGCTCGTCACCGTAAACATAGCTCACAACAACATCTGTGAATGATTCTATGCCGGAAATTGCCAAGTCCTTATCTTGTGTATATGTTCCAGCTTCTAATAATAACGCCCTGGGAGACATATCTTGATTGTAATTACCCCTTGCTTCAAAAATACCTTTAATCAGTTCAGGGTTTTGTTCATCTGCTACATTCTTTAAGCCTTCTGCGAAACTCATGGTTTCTGCTTGATTTTGATTTTGTTGCCCTACAACAAACATAACCTGAGCAACTTCTTCTCCATCTGCTTCACCTGCGTACTGTTCTGCAGGTACTGCATCCCTATGGACATCGAATATGGCAGCAGGGTCTTCGTTTAGCAGCTCATCAACAGTTCTACGGGAACGTTTATATGATCCTGCATCATGGGGGTCGTGATTGTTTTCTGAGTATACAACTTCTATTCCCCTTGCTTCTAGTGAGTTCTTAAAGGCTGCTCCAACATCATAAATACCACCATTGTCTTCAATACTCTCTGTACCATCTGTGGGAACATAAGACTCAGCAGAGTGAGAGTGATAAATGGCTATGGGTCCTGTATTTTCAGTGGATGTTGTTTGATTGCCTATGTTGAACCTACTAAATAATGCAGCCCAAAAATTAGGCTCTGGCTTAGCATGTTTAGCTGCTAAGTCCACATCTCTAATGAATCTAGCTTTTGCTGTAAGATTTTCTCTATCTACTTCGTAAACTCGAAATTGTTGATTTTTGTTATTTAAAAACTGGTCTCCCACGTGCATAATTCTTGCTGTCTGTAATATTACATTATCATCATCATCTACCATTGTATAGAATTGGCCTTCTCTGAGCTCAGTGATGTTTATAAAGTCAAAAAACTCTTCTAGCATTTCGCTTGCTGCACGCACTGGTTTTTTTTCGTAGTTAAATGCCATTATAGTAGTTAACATACATACTACTAAAAAGTATATTAGTTTTTTGTTTCTCATATTTTTTACCTCCTTTAGTGTTTATTTTTATCTTTCTCTTGTTGTCTTCTCTTTTCGTCTAGGGAGGCTATTTTGTTGTTTTCTTGAAGGTCTTCATCCTCATCTAACTCGAAATCCTCTTCTAAGTTTTTCATCATGTTTGCAAACTCCACACCTTTTAGGTGACGTTTCAAGTCCTCAGGTCTATCATCAGATGGCCCACCACCAAGCCTTTCCCGGGTTTCTCCTACAACCTCAGCTAAAACAACTGCTAAGATACCAGCTATAACCACTGCATCGTAAATACCTGCTCCACCTATTGTAGTTCCTCCTAGTTCCGATCCACCAATTGCCAATGAAATTACGTAGAAGACATCTGTAAGTATTACACCCATTACACCTGCTATGAATGAACTTCTCCTTGATCTACCAGCTAAGTATCCCACTACACCAGCAACAATTGCGTACATATAAAGTGGGTCAATGAACATTTGTCCAGGCTCTTCAGGCATAAATCTTTCAACACCATATACTGCAATTGCGGCAACCAGTGAAGCAACAACAGCACGGATTTTTTCCTTAGCTGTACCTGCTTTAATAAATAGGTAAGTAACTAGTATTAGTGGAACTAGCCCTCCTCCCACGTTAATACTGAGATTTGCACCTAATGGAATATCTGGTAAGTATGCTCCGAAGAACATTGCGCCTATGAATAAAAAGGCTGCCTTGTCACTTAATCTCATCCTATCTAGTATCCGTTGGGCTAAACCAAAGAATATCAAAACTGACACGATTGTTAGTGTTATTGGACCTATAGGCATTTTTGTTTTTCCTCCTTTTTGTCTTTAGTACAATTTTGGGTCTATGTTTATAATTTCCCTGTATAAAGCTTGGTATGTATTAATATAAAAAATGAGTGCATTTTTTAAGGAGGTTGCCGTTGGCAACAGGTTCGCTTTTAGCGAAAGGTTTCCTAACGTCAATAGGTTTGCTTGGCAAAAAGGTTTTAAAAAACTAAAGCCTAATTTCTTAACTGCCTAATAGCTAACTTGCGATCTGCGAACATGCAAAAAGAACCCTAAATTTAGGGTTCTCTATTCATGTGTCTTTTTATGTCTTCTTTGTATATCTTGCTTACTTTTCTTAATGAGCTTACATCTTTTGCTCCCGTTAGTGCTGTAAAAATTTTTATTTCTTTTATGAACTTTTCCATGAATTCTAGGGATTCTTTTAGGGTGTAATTGTGGCTTAGGTTTAGGAATAGTCCTGCCATGGATACATAATCTGCTCCCATACTCAGGGCTTTAACTATGTCTAGGGGTCTATTTATTCCTCCACCTGCTATAATCGTAAGGTCCTTTATGGCACTTACTTGAGCTAGTGAATACGCTGTGGGTATCCCCCATGAATAAAGGCCAGGATCTATGGGTTGATACTTTTTCCTCATCCCTTCGATGGAAGTAAAGTTTGTTCCTCCTAGCCCTGCTATATCGATAATTTTTATTCCTATTTTCTTCAGCTCAAGTGCTGCACCATAGCTTATTCCACACCCAACCTCCTTAATGATTATGGGCACATCTAGTTTTTCTTTAATATGCACTATGTTTTCCATAAGGCCTGAAAATTCACGATCACCCTCATGCATAACCATTTCTTGGGCTGGGTTTAGATGGAGTTGTATAGCATCGGCTTTTAGCATATCCACTGCTTGATACACACTTTCTACGTTGGATTTTGCACTTAAGTTAGCTATAAAAATACCCTTTGGATTTACACGTCTTATTGCTGAAAAGCTAGTTTTGTAGTTTGAATCCTTTAGGGCGATGGTCTGTGACCCAACTGCCATTGGTATGCTAAGTTCCTTTGCTAGTTGGGCTAGCTTTATATTTATGTTGGTAGCTAGTTTAGGACCGCCAGTGATTGCGTTAATGATAATGGGGTAAGAAATGTTTTTATTTAAAAAAGTAGTGGATAGGGATACATGGTTATATCCAACTTCCGTGATGCAATTATGTAACAAGTCAACCTGAGAAAAGCCTGACATATAAGATTGCCCTTGCTGTTTTAAGGCAAGGGCAATATGATCTATTTTTCTTTTTAATCGCAAAGATTGCAAGGACTAGTCCTCTTTTTTGAATAGATCAGCGAAGCGATCTCCTAATGTTACGTTTAGTGATTCTGTTTGAGCATATTGACTGAAGTCTTCTTTAGTCTTTGCTTCTTTAATGCTCAGGCTAATCCTTTTTGATTTTGCATCAACTTCAAGGATTTTAACTTTTACTTGTTGACCAACTGCTAACACTTCTGCAGGTTTAGATATGTGATCATCGGAAATTTGGGAAATGTGTACTAGACCATCCACTTGGGGCGCTAACTCTACAAATGCTCCAAAATCTGCAAGTCTAACAATCTTACCTTCAACGATTTCCCCTTGTTTTATAGCTTTTATGTTGGATTCAAATGGACTTGGCTGAGTGGATTTTAGACTCAAAGAGATCTTTTGCTTCTCTTCATCTAGTTTTAAGATATCCACTTCAACTTCTTGACCTACCTCTAAAACTTCTGACGGGTGGTTAACTCTGTTCCATGAAAGGTTTGAAACGTGAACCAATCCATCGACTCCACCGATGTCAACAAAAGCTCCAAAATCAGCCATTCTTTTAACTGTACCTTTTACTCTTTGACCTTCTTTGAGGTTAGCAAATGCTTTGTTTTGAGCACCTTGTTGTTCTTCAAGTAATAGGTCCTTTCTTGATAAAATAACTTTGTTTTTTTCTTTATCCAGCTCTTTTACATAAAATGTAAGGTCTTGACCTACAAACTGGTTTAAGTCTTCAACAAATCTTGTATCAAGTAGTGATGCAGGCATAAATGCCCTAATCCCTAGATCTATAAGGATTCCACCTTTTACAACCTCAACTGCTTTAGCAGTTAGTGCTGTTTTGTTCTCAAATGCAGCTTGAATGGTTTCCCATGCATTTTCTTGCTCTTCACCTTTAACTTCTTCTTGTCCGTTTAATTCGTTTACCATACTTATAACCTCCCTTATAATCCAATCTGGTGTAGAAGCTCCGGCTGTAATACCAACTGATTTAATATTATTGAGCCAGCTTGGATCTATTTCCTTAGCTTCTTCAATTTGATATGTAACTACGTCTAAACTCTTACATATAGACGTTAGTTTAGCAGTGTTAGAACTTTCCTTACCACCTATAACCAATACCATGTCCACTTTTTCCGCCATGTCCCTCACGGCACTTTGACGTTCATTGGTAGCTTTACATATGGTGTTGTGAACTTCAATATCCATAGCTTGTTCCCTTAGCTTTGAGATGATTGTATGGAATTTTTCCATGTTAAATGTCGTCTGAACAACAACACCAATTGGTTTAGATAGATCTAGCTTTAGGTCTTGGTCTTGGTCTTGCTGATACCCTTGTAATTCCTCAAGATCATTAATAATAATTCCTTTATATTTAGCCCAACCATTTATCCCAATAACTTCGGGGTGGTTTTTGTCCCCTAAGATAATTAGTTGTTTGTTATTCTCTATTATGTTTTTAGCTATTCTTTGTACATTGGTGACAAATGGGCATGTTCCATTTATAACTGTGTTCTCACCGGCTTCTAATTTTGATATTACTTCTGGTGAGACGCCATGGGATCTTACTATAACTGTCTTATTATTTATACCCTCAGGACTCTCTATATAGTCTACACCTTTTCTTTTGAAGTAGTCAGTTACAGATTGATTGTGAACTAAAGGTCCAAAGGTCACTGTATTATTAGAAATATTCTTTTCCACTAACTCAACAGCTATTTTTACACCACTGCAAAAACCAGAGTATTTAGCTATAATAATTTCCATTTTATCACCTATTTTAAAACTTATTTAGAATTTAGAATTTCTATTTTGCGTTCCACTTCTTGCTTTAATGATTCTACAACTTCATCAATGGTTTGGTTTGATGTATCTACTAAGATGGCATCAATAGCCTGGATCAAAGGTGCATATTCCCTTTGTTGGTCTATTTCGTCCCGTAAAGATATCTCTTGAGCTATTGTGTCTAGATCCACATTGAATCCTTTTTTGTCTAACTCTAGGTATCTACGATGTGCCCGTGCTTGTAATGAGGCAGTCAAAAAAAATTTAACCTCTGCTTCAGGAAGTACCACTGTACCGATATCCCTACCATCCATTACAACTCCACCACTTTGGGCCATTTCCCTTTGGAGTTTTAGCATATACTCTCGTACATGTTTAGATTTTGCAACTAAAGAAACATTGTTACTTACTTCAGGCTTTCTTATCTCGTATGTTACATTTTTGCTATCTACGAAGATTTGATTTTCTTTACATACATTTTTAATTTCAATATGTGTTTTTTTTATTAGATCCCTTAAAGTATCTTCATTATTTATATCATATTTCTTTTTTAAAGCCTTGAAGGTCAGTGCACGATACATTGCACCTGTGTCAATGTAACAATACCCTAATTCCTTAGCTAGTCTCTTTGCCACAGTGCTCTTACCAGCTCCAGCGGGTCCGTCTATGGCAATTTGTATGGGTCTCACAAAAATCTCCTCCCTAAATTTAACCAACTTTTAAAAATCTACTTTTCTTGCACTTAACAAATTTCGACATTGATGACTAATATCCTTTAAATTTTAGAATTTATTTTAATAAGGGATTTATTTCTTCCATAAGTGTTTTGAAACTTGTAAAGTTTAAGGATTGTTCTCCATCGGAGAGGGCTTTATATGGATCGGGGTGAACTTCAATCATTATACCATCTGCTCCACAGGCAAGGGATGCTTTGGCCATTGGCTTCACTAGTTCCCAACGCCCTGTGCCGTGACTTGGGTCCGCTATGATTGGTAAGTGGGAGAGTTCCTTTATTATGGCTACACATGTAAGGTCTAAGGTATTCCTAGTGTAGGTTTCAAAAGTCCTTATGCCCCGTTCACATAATACCACATTTTCATTACCACTAGTAATTATATATTCAGCGGCCGTTAAAAATTCCTCAATTGTTGCCGCCATCCCCCTTTTTAATAGTATGGGTTTTTTATAATTACCCAATGCTTTTAGGAGTTCGTAGTTAGTCATATTTCGGGCACCAATTTGAATCATATCACAGTAGTTTGCAACTAACTCCAAAGAAGCTAAGCTTACTGCTTCTGAAACAATAGGCATATTATATTTTTTCCCAATTTTATTAAGAATAATTAGTCCTTCCTCTTTTAATCCTTGAAAGGCATATGGTGAGGTGCGGGGTTTATATGCTCCACCCCTTAGGATATTCACTTTATTATCCTTTAAAAAGCTAGCCACGGTATCCATCTGTTGTTCACTTTCAACAGCACAGGGCCCTGCTATTATTATCTTTTCTTCTCCAATATTTACTCCGTTTACTTGAATTATAGTGTTCTTTCCTTTATTTTCTCTACTTACAAGCCTATATTGCTTCAACTGGGTACCCACCTCCTACTTTAGATCCGGTCGTAGCTCCATTGCTCTTCTTAGATATATATGTTTTGTTTGTTTTTTCGTTTTTTCACAGTGAATTATGACACGTATGCAAAGAGGAATTGCCTTTTCCATCTCCGCCTCCTGGACACAAAAAAGTGGGATATCTGTAGCGAAATTTTCTCTGAAGAACTTTGCAGGGTTTGCTGCAGTTATGTCCTTAGTTACAGAAAAAATTAAAGATATTATTTCTTCTGACACAAGATTATTTTCCTTGTATATGGTATCCACAAGTTCAATGGTGGCCAATTTTATATCTTCTTCATTATTGGCTTCTATGGTTATTGCGCCCCTAATAGCTGCGATCATTTTTATCTCCCCTCTAACCTAGTTATTAGCACTAGCACTCTATTTACTGCTGGAATTCCTAGAAGTAGTTGTACTGTAATTATGCAAATACCTAAGATTATTAACATTTTAGTAATTTTACTAAAGTTTTTTTCTAAATATTTGAAGGGATCGAAGTTTAAGCTATCTATTTTAAACATTTTATTATATGATAGCCTCCTTTTTTTTCAACGGTTTCAACAGTTGAAAAAAATCCTTCAAGGAATTTAGCCATGGATTTTGCCCCTTGTTTTACCCTCACCACTATCCACAGCTGTCCTGCTTCTAGAAGGTGTTCATGACAACCTCCAAGCAAGTTATACACCTTTTCCTTGCCTGTCCTAATTGGTGGGTTTAAGAAAATTACATCAAATTTCTCAACAATATTTTCGAACCCATCACTTTGTAGAATATGGGCTTTCACACTGTTGGTAGCACAATTTTCCTTAGCTAATTCAATTGCCCTATTATTTATATCTGACATGGTAAGTTCTATGTTTGATAACTTTTTTTTCAAATAAACACCAATAAACCCATAGCCTGTTCCTAGGTCTAAGACCTTCTGGTTTCCTAGGCTTGGGTTTAGTCTTACAAATGTTCTTACTAATAATTCACTTCCCTTGTCAACAGATCCCATGGAAAAAACCCCATGGTCATAACTAAATGTCATAGTAATGTTTTCTTCATGATATATAAATGTTTTTTTATGGGACTTGACTTGGGGGTCCTTGCTAAAATAATGTTCCATTGATTTCCTCCGTATTTATCTCATTAGATCTTCCAGTTTTTCGTTGTATTCTTTAACCATACGGACAAGTAGCCTTTCACCTTGAAACTTATCCAGGCTTAGATCCGATGGCTCAAGTATCTCTACTCTCCTAAAACTATCCCTTAGAATGAGAGGCAAAAGATCTTCGAGAAAGTCAGCATTTAGTATAACCTCTATTGGTGCATATGCCACCTGTGAATTATCTTCGTCTAATATATATATTTCCCCATCTGAAGATATTTTTTCATAGGTGATTCCCTGTAACGGCAAATTCTTTAATAAATTTACTTCTTTAAGGCGATTTTGCTTAGCCATTGCTTTATTGTCACTAGAGCCGAAAAAGAGTTTAGGTGTTTGTACCACAGCAGGTACGTCAAATCTAAGTTTGCACTTTAGTTTAGGTTTTCTATCTAAAATAGTAACTTTCATGTCTTCCCCTCCTTAGCCACATTTTACCAAAGAAAGGCTTAACTTTCAATCCCCCTGAGGCTTACAAAGGGATGTTTTAAATGAGCTTATCCTTCTTGTAGAAAATGATATAGTTCTTGAACATTTTTAGCAGTACTTACTTTTTCACCTCTTATGATCTCATTAAAAAGTAGTTCTGCCTTTTTTTCCATAGTGAAGTCCCTTTCTTTAAATTCTTTATCACCTATGATAATAACTTTTTTCCCTTTTGCTTCTGCATATTTTATAGCTTCAAGATTTTGTATATTTCCATGCCCAAAGGGTGTATTGCATAGGATTACTATATCTGCTTTTTCAATAAACTTAAGATTGTCTATGTAGTTTTCTTGGGTTATAGGGCTATAGGATTTGGCTGTAACGGTTTCTATATTCAGTTCACATGCCTTTTCCCAGTCCAAATCTCCCTCGTTTACAACACCCATGGATATGTTTGTACAATGGGTAGACAGTAATTCTAATATGTTTACACTACTACCTCCACCTGGGATGATATGAATTTTTAAATCCTTTGATATAGTTACATTTTCAGAGTCCAAGGTTTTGATAAATACCTGATTTGCAAAATCATCCCAGGTAATCTTAGTGGTAATATTATATATTTCTTTTATTGTGTCAGGTGTTATTACCTCTTTTGGTTTGCCAGTTTTATGTATTTTACCTCTATTTAGCAAAATCAATTCTTGGGAGTATTTTGCAGCTAATTGTATATCATGTAAAACAGAGATTACAGTGAGTTTATTTTGTTTATTTAGTTTTTGAACTAGTTTTAGTATTTCAAGCTGATAATTTAGATCTAGGCTAGCTGTTGGTTCATCTAGTAGTAGTATTTTAGGTTTTTGTGCTAGGGCTCTTGCTAGTAAAACCCGTTGTTTCTCTCCCCCACTTAGTTTGGCGAATCTCCTTTTTTTCAGACTTAACACTCCAACTTCTTCCATGGCTTTGTTAGTTATTTCAATATCTTCTTTTGTTATGGAATGAAAGATAGAATAGTTTTTATGATAACGACCCATTTGTACAATCTCTTCAACTGAGAATTCAGTTTCTATATGGGTATTTTGTGGCAGCATGGCTATTATTTCTGCCCTCTCTTTAGGGTTTATTTGTGTAATCTCATGATTATCAACAAGTATTTCACCTTTTTTAGGATTTATTAGTCCAGCAATTGTTTTAAGTAAAGTTGTCTTTCCACTGCCGTTTGGCCCTAGGATAGTATAAATTTTCCCTTGTTCGAAGGTACAATTTATAGAGCTTAGTATTTTAAAGTTGTTTATCTCTACGCTTAAATTTCTAACTGTTATCTCACTCATGGTTATTCACCCTATTAGTTTTTTGTTTTAGTAAAAATAAAAAGAAAGGTCCACCTGTTAAAGCTGTTATTATACCCACTGGAATTTCCCTAGGAATCATGATAGTCCTGGCCAATAAATCTGCCAAAGTCAGAAATATTCCTCCCCAAATGACGGAAAGGGGAAAAAGTTTTAGGTTGTTTGAACCAAAAATTAACCTAAGTGTATGGGGAACAATAAGCCCTACAAATCCGATTAGGCCACTTACGGAGACAACGGCTGCTGTTGCTAGGGTAGCACCAAGTATTATTATCTTTTTTGTTTTCTCTACTTCTACCCCTAAAGTCTGTGCCTCTTCATCACCTATAAGTAGTATGTTTAGATCCTTAAGCTTCAGTGCGATTATTAACAAACCTAATACTGCAGGAATAAAAACTACAGTTATTCTATTCCAACTTGCCCTTTGCAGGTTACCCATGAGCCAAAAAAAGATTTGCCTTATACTATCGTCAGTAAATAGCATTAAGAAAGAGATGATTGCTGAAAAAGTAGAGCTTATTACTACACCGGCTAATATTAGGTTTATGGCATTTATTTGCCCTTGGCTTCTAGCTAAAAAGTATACCAGTATAACAGTTGTTACAGCGAATACAAATGATAAAAAGGATACTGCGGGCAAGAAAAAAATAGAAGTACCAGCAAGCACAGTCATGGCCAGTGTGGCACCTAATCCCGCACCACTGCTTACACCTAAAGTATAAGGTTCTGCCAGGGGATTTTTAAGTATAGACTGAAACGCTACTCCACATCCCGCAAGAACTGCACCAACTAACATACCTAAAATTACCCTAGGCAAACGCATTTCAAAGAGTATTACATATGGCGTTGAATCTGCCAGTTGTTGATTTGTTAAATATTTATATATTCCATCTAAGTTTATGGACGTGAAAGAAATGGGGGTTGCACCGAAGGCTACCCCCAAAATTGTCACAACAAATAAAACTAGTATACTTATTAAGTATGTTTTTTTCAAGTTACTCACCTTTTTGTATTATATTAAAAATAGATTGAATCCCTTCTACTATCCTATTACTTGGTCTAGATGTAAGATCTCCATCAATTTGAATAACTCTACCTTCTTTAACAGCTGTTAGGTTTTGCCATGCTGGTAGTGAGGTTATCTCCTCATCTGGTGGCCAGCTATAAAGTATGTATTGTGGATTTAGTTCTAGTAATTTCTCTTGGGATATTTCATACCATCCGTCTTCAATGGCTGCTGCGTTTATTCCACCGCTTCTTCTAATTACTTCATTGGCAAATGTATTGTTGCCACCGGTCCAAAAGGATCCGCTATCTATTAGCATAAAAACAGTGGGTTTTTCTTCAGCGAATTCTGCTTCAAGGGCAGACAAATCACTTTTCATTTCGCTAATGACTTGTTGAGCTTTGTCTTCTTTACCTATAAGGGCTGCTATATCTTCGATGGAAGTATAGATTTCGTCAATTGATTGAGGATCTATTACAATTACTTCTAGTCCCATGTCTACTAGCCTATCATAGGGCTCTCCATATGACATCAGTAAAACATAGTCAGGGGCAAGGGCTACAATTTTTTCATAGTTTGGGTTCCATGAGTCTCCCACTTTTTCAATATCTAGTACTTCTGCTGGATAATTACAAAAATCTGTAACTCCTACTAAATTGTCTAGACCACCTAGGGCCGCTACGATTTCAGTATTACTAGGTGCAATGGAAACTATCTTAACCTCACTTACTTCATCCTTGGGCTGGTTTGTAGAACATCCAACAATTGAAAGGGCAATCATAAACACTAGTATAATCCCGGAAAACTTTTTCAATTCTCTCTCCTCCAAATTTTGATATTTAGGGCGCTATAAAAAAATAAACTGCCCATTTATATTGGGCAGTTATAAACATAGTACTAGACGCAGCCTCTTTTTGCCCCCGAAAAGAGTTTTGCTTAAAGTTTGGCAGGTCTCCTGGCTTAGGCTTTAAAGTAGTTATCCCTTCCCATTATTTAAAAATAACAGTGGATTGATAAGTACCTATACCTATACAGTGGCGGGTCCGCTCAGGCATCTCACCTGATTCCCTATTATCCTCAATAGCTGAGGCACCAAATCTTTAGTATCTATACTAATTATAACTTATTTACTATTTATTAACAACCCTATTTTTAAATTTACTGAAATCACAGAAATCTAAAAATAGGTCGTATATGTTTGTTAGTATGTTTAATCTGTTTAACCTTATGGCCTCATCAGTTGTATAAACATATATGTTATTTAGAAACTTCTCTAAGCAATAGTTTAGGGAGTGTAGTTCATAGAACGCACTTTCAAAGTCTCCTGTGTCTATTTTGTCATAGTAATTTTTCTTATGATAAAGAAAATTTTCATAAAGTTTAATTTCTATATCTTCAGTAAGAAATTCAATTTCTATTTCATTCATAGGGTTGGACCCAATGAGATTCTTAAGGCGGTTAAACACCACAACGGTGTCTTTTAATTCAGTGTTTTCTATAATACCATGTAAGAAATCACCCTTACCTGATATTAGTGTTATATTTGTACTGCCATTGGCAACTAAGGCGTCTACAATATGAGAGTCAAAATCTTGCTCCTCGAGGTAATGCTTAATTCGCATATTGAAAAACTTTAGTATATCTTTTAAGAGTTTATCTTTGTCCTTTTGTTTTAAAATATGGTAGGACTCATACAAATTGATAGCTAGGTTGGTTATCCTTTTTAAGGATATATCCATTTGAGTTTTTTCAATTATTCTTATTATACCATCGGTTTTTGCTTTTAATTTGTATATATCGTCATTTCCCTTAGGGTATATGCCAACACTAAAAAGACCTACTATGGTATCTATCTTATCAGCAATACTTAAGATGGAACCAGCCATGGTTTGTGGGAGCTTAGGTTGGTATTTAATAGGCAGAATGTATTCTTCTATGGCTTGGGCTACCTCTTGACTTTCACCCCACTTTAAAGCATAGTTCTTACCTACTATTCCGTGTAACTTAGGGTACAAAGCTACTAAAGGGTTTGTTAAATCGTTTTTCGATAGTTCAGCTGCTCGTTTAGTGTAGGTTGTTATTGGTTCCCCTATGCTCAGTAAATCCGATATCTTGCCAGCTATATGTTTAACCCTTTGTACTTTGTCATACATGGTACCTAGATCTTCTAAAAAGACAATATTCTTTAGGGAGTGAGTATCTTTAATAAAATGATTGTCCATCTCGTCATTATATACCTTTTGAATCTGTAGAAGTTTCACTTCAACGGACTTGGTATAATTAATTACAGATATTTCTGCAACCTTTCTATCCAAAATCAGTGCAATGTTTTTTGATATTTTATCTCCTTTTTTGAAAAGTACTACTTCTGGGTTAGTTGACAAAAAGAACTTTAAAATATCATCGGGTAGAGTAATTGACTGACTTAAGTGGGATAAGTATATTTTGGGATGCTCTGAAAGGCCAGTTATTATATCCATTTTTGCGAAAAAGGCTTTTGATTTTATGGAATTCTCTATTTTTTTTATTTGATGCTTTATTGTTTCTTCCCTTTGGTTTGATTTAAGTAATACCCCTTGTTCATTCATTAGTTTTAAATAATGATCTATATTATGGACTTCTACTTTTTCGTCTAAAAATAAAGTAAATTCCTTTGAGCTAAAATCTTTATGATTTACAGACAAAACTTCTCCATCAAATATTACTAGGATATTTCTAATGTTTTTCCATATATTTACGCTATTTAAAATCTTCACTATGAAGTTTGGAAAAATATCTTTTATAGGTTTACATTGCTTTTTACCAGATAAATAAATATATTCTTTCCCACAAGTTTCCTTAGTTGTTAATCTTAAATTATTGTTACCTTTTTGATGGATAAATTTTTTGTAAATATATGTTGGATTGCCCTCATCATCGTAGCAAATATCCTTAGCTGGACCTTTTATTTCCATGTATTCAGAGATTTGTATATCTTGATAATAGCTAGAAATAATAGCTATTCTTTTAGAGGTAGTATAGATATTTATGTCTTTTAAGGGAATGCGAAGTTCCTTTGCCCTTTCAATTACTAACTTTTCTAAAGTTTTTTTATATTTTAGTATGGATTCCGGTGAGTTGTTTTGCGTACATATTTCAAGCAATAACTGCTTCATGATAGTGGTACTCCTCCAGTTGTATTTCCTTGTAGGCATTTTTGGGTTAGCGATGCTATTTTTTTATCATACCCAATTTTTTTAGTTTTACTGATATTTCCCCTAAGAATTAACAATTGATATATGAAATAACATTGCATCAAGAAAATAAAACCCACTTTTCCTAAATCCCTACTTAAACAGTAAATAGTTTCATCAAGGTAGTTGTCAAATAGGTGGAACAATAGTTTTTTACTACAGTCTTTATAGAGGTACTCACCGAACTCCCCTGTAACTGGCATTTTCTCTTGTTGATGGATAGCTTGTTGTGGCATATTTAGATTAAGATCAAAGAAAATTGAGTTTTCATTTTTTTGCCCAGCAAAACGTTCTATAAATCCTGTAAAGCCCATTTTATAACCATCTAAATATATATCCCAACCGTATAGTTTAACTCCTAAGATTTGATTTTCTATTGTTTTTTCTTTAGTTTCCCAATAACCAGATTTGTTAATATTGTTCATTAGGTTCTTTATCAAATCAACGGGGTGGTAGCCTTCTCCTTTAACTATTCCAGCTAGGTGTTGTTCAATACAACTGGTGGCCGAAGTCCCTAAGATATATTTAGTTTTATTTACAACTGCATCGATGGTTATTGCTTTACATTTATCCTGCTTAATTGATTGTGCTATGAAAAAAAAGAGGTTTGGACTTTGTAATGTATTGCTTTTTAGAAATAGTCCCGGTGTTAGCTCTTTAAATTTATATTGGTGGAAATAATCCCGTATCTTACAATTTAACTCCAATAATTCCATAATTTCCTCCTAGAATTTGATATCCAGCCAATTTTAGTATTTACTTTTATCATCTAAAAGATTATGTAAAAAAATTACATTCAGTATTTAAGAGTTAAATTAAATAAACCTATTGATAACAGTTTTGAATCAGAATTAAAAAAACGCCCTAATGTGGGCGCCTTTGTTACTCTTGATGTTGTTCTTGTTGTACTGTGCCTGATCCTGGATCTTTTTTTCTTTCTATTTCTATGGTACATTTTGCCACTAGTGCAGAAAGTACACCTAGTATGGCTAAATGTGGAGCTATTAATACTCCAATGGCCCCTGCAGTTACGGGAATTTCAACTATGGTTTTCTCATTAGATTTAACTATTATTTTGGTAACATTTCCTTGGTGGATAATTTCTTTAATCTTATCTACTAGTTCTCCACCAGTTACCGTTACCTGTTCACGCCATACTGATGATTTGTCTTCTAACTCTATTATCGCCTTTAAAACATCACCATTGGTTCGTTCTAGGGCCTCATGGGCTGCCTTGTAGCTACAACCTGTTCTTTCTCTAATTATATCCACTTTGCGTAATTCATCCATTGTCTTTCCTCCTAAGTATAGTTTTTTAAAAAATCTTCACTTTTGAAAGTGCGACCATCACAATGGTACTTTATATATCTAACTAGTATGCTGTCTACTACTGTAAGATCATTTATAGATATATCTATCTTTAGTATATCTTCAAAAGTGGATTTTAATAATAGGAGTAACAGATAAATTTCTTTTTTTGCTAAAAAAGCTGTTTTTTGCGGTATGCAGTTTCTGCAGATTATGCCACCATCTTTTATACTAAAAATAAACTTGTTGTCACTATGACCTCTGCCACAGTGTACACAGGATGCTAACTGTGGGCTATAGCCAAGTAAGGCCATTGCTTTTATTTTGAAGGCACTTAATATAACTGAGTGATTATCAGGGTATCTATTCAAGTAATCCAAGGTTTTGGCTGTAAGATCAAAGACCTTTGATTGTTCTTGAGCAGAGGGTAAAAAGAAATCTAATAACTCACATATATAGTACGTGCTAAAGGTAAGGCTCAAGCTTTTCATGAGATTTTTATAGTGATCTAAAACATCTGCTTGTCTTAATAGTGGCAGATTATTATTTTTTTGATAATATGTGTATTCACCTAATGTAAATGGTTGAACGCTTGAACTTAGCCGGCTTTTTAATTTTTTTGCACCCTTTGCCAACATCTCAATTTTGCCATTTTCCTTAGTAAAAATAGTGACAATTGTATCTGCCTCTGAAAAGGGAAAACTCTTTAGGACAATTCCTTTAGTTTTGTATAGCATATCTACACCACTACTGGTCTTTGTCGTTTAGGCCGAACTCGTTTATGGCTCCTGGTAAGTCTCTCCAGTTCTTTTTAACTTTAACCCATACTTGGAGGAATACCTTGTTGTTGAAGAAGTCTTCTATTTCGATCCTTGCTCTTTTACCAATTTCCTTAAGAAGCTTGCCTTGTTTACCAATAATTATTCCTTTGTGGGAGTCTCTTTCCACATAAATATTGGCTGATACATCTAAAATACCATTTTTCCCTACTTCCATTTGGAATACCTCAACAGCAACACCGTGGGGAACTTCTTCCCTAGTTAGCTGAAGGATTTTTTCACGGATCATCTCCTGTAGAAGGACTCTCTCAGGTTGATCTGTTATCATTCCTGCTGGATAATACTGTGGCCCTTCTTGTAAATAATCATTTAATAGTGTTACAAGTCCAGTTGTATTTACACCTTCAAGGGCTGATATTGCAATTATATCACTGAATTTGTACATGGATCTTAATTCCTCAATTCTTGCCTTTGCTAAATCTTCAGAAATTTTGTCTATTTTGTTGGCTACCAAGATAACAGGTGTCTCTCTATTTTGCAGGCCTTCTAGTATAAAGCTATCTCCTCTTCCTATGGGCTCTGATATGTCAGTAATAAATATTATGGCATCCACATCTATGGTAGAGCTTCTAGCAGCTTTTACCATGGCTTCACCTAGTTTGTGCTTAGGTTTGTGTATACCAGGTGTATCTATAAAAACTATTTGATATTCATTTCCTGTTAGAACCCCATGGATTTTAGTTCTTGTGGTTTGTGCTTTGTCTGATGTTATAGCTACTTTTTGTCCCAGTAATTTGTTTAATAGCGTTGATTTTCCTACGTTTGGTCGGCCTATTATTGAAATAAATCCTGATTTAAACATGTTTAACACCGGATAATGATTTAGGAGTAAAAGCACCAGGTAAAAGTTCTCTTACAGAAGTCAACTGATATTCTCCTGACTCATTTGCTAGTATGACTGGGGCTTGTTGTTCTAAAAATTCTGCTATAACTTGTCTGCATGCACCGCAGGGTGATGCTAGTATTTCACCTTTACAGATAACTGCTATTGCTTTGAAATCTTTCTTACCTTGGGAAACACTTTTAAAAAGTGCTGTTCTTTCTGCACAGTTGGTTAATCCGTAAGATGCATTTTCTATGTTACAACCTGTGATTATTTCATCATCAGTTGTAAGTAAAGCTGCACCAACTGGATATTTTGAATATGGTACATAGGCATAGTCCATGGCTTCTTTTGCTGCAACAATTAAATCTTCAATTATTTTTTTATCCATATTATCTCCTCCTTGCGTATGCGGGTAATGTTAGCTTTTCCTCATTGTCTATTTGATAAACAATACCCCTAGGCTCAATGAATGATCTTACATATAGTGCCAAGGCACTTTCTAAGTTTTCAACGTTACCTACGGCTTGAATCACGATGGGCTCAACACTTATGGGTTCATAATCAACGTGGATTAGAGGTCCCACACAGCGAATAGAACTAGTAGTTGTAAGTCTTCTACCGCCAACTGATATACCAGTTGCTCCAGCACTAAACAACTCATTAACAAGTTCTCTAAGATCTGAATCATGCACTATATAAAGGTTCCCGAATTCATCGGGGTTATCATAGAGTCTTATGGTTAAACCTTCTCCACTCATTTCAGCATGACCCGATGCTATCCTAAGGGATTCTATCTCAGCTTTTAGGCTATCTACTTCTGATTTTAAGCTTTGTTCTCTTTCTTCAACTGAACGAAATGTAGTAAGTCTAGCTACTCCATTTTCCACTTCGACCTCTAAGTTTCTTTCCCAAAGTACAGGTATACTATCTACGTATTCTTCTATACTTACCTTAGTCTCTGCTGCTAACAGTCCTTCATCATTTATCCTAAGTTCACCTGCACTGTTAAAGGACACCCCTATTCTCTTAGGGTCAACTACAGATGAAATCCGTTGATCATAGCTAATTAGTGACAAGATTATGTTTGCTTGTCTGGCTTCTGCTTCCCTACGGATAACAGATTGCACGTCACTACCTTGATTAAGAACTATCCTTGCCAGTTCATCGTTGTTAGTGGAAAGATTTATATCATACATAAATTTAGATAAACTATTTTGCACTGCTGAGTATTCAATTACGCCCCAATCTTTAGCTACTCTCTCATGGTACTCAACTAGTGATAAGGCATACTCTTTTGCTTCGCTAAAGCCCTGTCCCTTCTTTGTTCTAATATCTGAAAAAACATTGAGCAGCAAAAAGCCGTTTATTGCTAAAATTAGTACCAACACAACGGATATTACTGTAAGCTTTAAATCAACTTTCTTTGTGTACACTTTTAAACCCCCTCCTCTTATTTTCCACCCTAAATCCCCATTGTATTACTAAAAAACACTGAAAAGTACCAGTGCAAATAAAGTGCCTAAAATAGCTCCTACCATAACTTCAAAAAATGAATGGCTATTGTGGGAAAGGCGGTTTTGGGCAATCATTAGTGATATGGCGAAGCTGCACATGGTCAAAAACAAATTCTCGGAAATAAAAAGCACGGCTACCCCGAAGGCAAATGCAACGGCAGTTTGCCCACTGGGTAAGCCTACTTTAGATTTTATATCGTAAAAAACTGCCTTTATTATTATTATCAATAACATAAGTATACCTATGATACTAACATATAAATACATGGGTAATCCCCGTATGGATAATAGTATGTTTTCTGTTATTAGCTCAAACTTATCATGAAATAGTACATATCCCACTGCTATGGCGTTTATGGACCCCACTAATACAGCACCAGCAGCAACATTTTTAGCTATTTTTGCAAGGGGGTGATATTTGTCTGTTATAAGATCAATGGTAGCTTCAACTGCAGTGTTTATTAGCTCTAGGGAAATAACTAAGGAAACAGTAAAAAACAATACTGCCAGCTCTAAACTAGAAAGTCTGACAATAAATCCTAATAGTAGAACTACTAACGCCACAAAATAGTGAATTCTCATATTTCGTTGAGTTTTAACACTGTAGATTATACCATCTACTGCATAGCGGAAACTATGCAGTACTTTTTTTAGTTCCAAAAAATTACCCCCTGACTATATTTAGCCTTTGAAGTACTTCTTCCTCTTTCTTTCTCATTTCCTCATCAGGTTCATCGCCATGATCATAGCCTAAAAGGTGTAACAAACCATGAACTGTAAGAAAAGCAATTTCCCTTGTCAGACTATGTTGATACTCCTGTGCCTGCCTTCTGGCAGTATCTATGGATATATATATTTCCCCCATAAATTCTGGTACGTCAAAGGGAAAGGACAATACATCTGTAGGGTAGTCTTTCCCTCGAAACTTTTTGTTAAGATTTTTTATAAAGGGATCATCCACAAAGATGATATTTACTTCAAAGTCCCCTTGTATATTTTCTGTTTGTACTACTTGTCCACATACCTTTTCTATGAGTTCTTCATGTTCTTGGTCTATTTCAATATTATCGATTGAATCTATAACTGGATATATCACTAATATAACTCCTCCTTATTTTTGTGGGTATTGGATTCTCTGATGGAATATTCCCAGTAAAACTTTAGCGAATTTCTCTTTAATCTTTTTAATATCAGCTAGGGTTAGGTCACATTGATCTAACTGACCATCTTGAATTTTATCCTCAATAATTGTGGAAATAATGTCATTAATTTTATCTTTTGTTGGCTGTTTTAAAGACCTTACTGCGGCTTCCACGGAGTCAGCTAGCATAATTATAGCAGCTTCCTTTGTCTGTGGTTTTGGTCCAGGATATCTAAAGTCTGATTCGTTTATTTCTCCTTCACCTTGTTCTTTAGCTTTGTGGTAGAAATAAGCTATTTTTGTGGTACCATGATGCTGCTGAATTAGATCTATAATTACTGGTGGCAAACCAAACTTCGATGCTATACTCACACCTTCTTTGGCGTGATTAGTTATAATTTTTGAGCTCTCTAGGGGTTTCATACTATCATGAATATTTTCATTGCCAAGCTGATTTTCAATAAAATAATATGGTTCAGATACTTTACCTATATCATGATAATATGCACCTACCCTAGCAAGGATAGGATCGGCTCCTACTTCTTCAGCTGCAGCTTCTGCTAAATTACCAACTATAATGCTGTGGTGGTAAGTTCCTGGCGTCTCTATCAATAGTCTTTTCAAAGCACCATTATTTGGATTAGCCAGTTCTAGTAAACGGATGGAAGTGGTTACACCAAATGCACTTTCTAAAAAAGGTAGTATACCGATGGTAAGTATGCTAGATAGTAATGCAGCCACCATTCCCATTATTATATCCAATGATATGTTTTTTATAAAGTCTGTTGCTCCTTGAAAACTTCCTGTTAGTAAAGAAAGAGCTATTAAAGTCAAGCCGTTTGCAGCTGCTATTATAACTCCGGCACGGGTTAAGTCAGAGCGTTGATTCACCTTTCTCACAGAAAACACTGCTACTGTGCCAGACGTCAGCGCAAGTATAATATAGGTAAATTCATTCCCAACTATAATACCTGAAAAAATTGCTAGTGGAATTGTAAGGAGTAAAGCAATATTTCTATCAAATAATATGGTAATAAGTAAAGGTGCTAGTGTTATGGGAATCAGGTAGGCTGAGAAATAGCTAAAAGCTTTAGATAATAGTAAGGTTAGGCAAAAGATAATTCCCAAAAGTAGCAGCTTATGTGAGTCTACAAGTATACTCTGATTGTAGATATTCAAATATACACCTATGATTATAAATACAATACCAATAAGTAACGCAAGCCCAAGGTAATATCCAAAGTCTTGACTGGAAGTTTCTTGTAGACCAAGAGCCTCAAGCTGTCTTATGTGAAGCTCTGTTACAACCTCACCTTGATCTATAATTTTTGTGTCTTTAAGTATCTTAACCTCAGTTACTTCATTTAGGGCTTGACGTCTATCCCTTTCAGTGGCTTCTGCAGAGTATAATAAATTTGCCCTTACTAGGGGTACGTTTATATCTATCAAAAGATCCCTTATATCCCTGTCTGTTGTTAGAAGTGTTAACTCATTTATGACTTGATTTTTTGCCCTGTCAATGCTTTCAATTTTTATCCCTTGGCTTAAGTTACGCTCTAGTATTTCATATGTGTTTGTATAGATGTATTCCCTTTGTTCACTAGTTAAGTTAATAAACTTACGGACGTGACTTATTTCAATTTCTTCTGATAGGTTCTCTTTTATTGCTTGTAGTAGTAGTTCTTGCTCTTGCGGATCTTCTTCTATGGCTGCTTCTTCTAAGGATGCATAAGTTTGGTTTAACCCACTTAAAGCAGCCACTGTTATTGAGGCCTCTAGGTTATATACCTCTGGGACTGCAGCAACGGCTTCATCTTCAGCAAGTTTTGTTAAGTACGGGTCCACAACTGTTCTAGGGGCATAAATTGTGGCTGGGGAAACTTGAGCTACTTCTAATGAGTATTTTTCAGGCAGTAGTCCCATGGCTAATAATGCATAAGTTGTCATAAAAACCAGTATGCATATTAGATAGCGATATGGCTTGGACTTTCTAAGAATCATTGAACTTTTACCTTTGAATTTGTTAATAAAGTTAATCACTTTCCCCCACCTCTAGTTCTTATTGTGTTTTTTCGTAGGCTTGTATTATGGCAGTTACTATAGGGTGCCTCACCACATCTGAGTCAGTGAGGTATACAAATTCTAACCCCTCTATATCCTTTAGCACTTTACTTACTTGTTTTAAACCTGAAAATTTTCCCTTTGGTAAATCTATCTGAGTCACATCACCTGTTATAATAGCCTTCGAACCATAACCGAATCGTGTTAAAAACATCTTCATTTGTTCTGGAGTGGTGTTTTGAGCTTCATCTAATATTATAAAGGATCCTTCCAGTGTTCTTCCCCTCATATATGCAAGGGGTGCTACTTCTATTATACCCTTCTCCATGTATCTTTGGAAGACTTCCTGCCCTAGCATATCGTTAAGACCATCGTATAATGGCCTTAAATATGGGTCTACCTTCTCTTGCAGGTCTCCAGGCAAAAAACCTAGTTTTTCCCCTGCCTCTATTGCAGGACGGGTCAGGATGATCTTGTTTACCTTTTTCTCCTTCAGTGCCCTTACAGCCATGGCTATGGCTAGGTAGGTTTTACCTGTACCCGCAGGGCCTATACCAAATATTATATCATTTTTTTTGATTGAATTTATATATTTTATCTGACCTATTGTTTTTGGCTTGATCTTTTTCCCTTTAAAGTTTGTTATGATAACTTCTTGCAGTTCAACCATGTTTAGTGATTCACCCTTTACTTTCATGTTTATTAAGTAGCCAGCTTGCTGATCATCTAGGTATCCATTCTCATCTATCAATGATATTATCTCAGATATAATTTCCCTGACAGCTTTGGCTTTCTCTCCAGTTAATTCAACACCTTCACTGTGTATATTTATACGGATATCATAGCACTGTTCAAGTTTAGCTATGTTTTTTTGTCCTAAGGAATTTAATCCCCTAAAAATTTGGTAATTGTCTATGGATATATTCTCTATTGATGTCAAAGTTTGACCTCCTAAAGTCTTATATTTTAATTAATTCTTTGTATCTGCCCAATATCCTCTATGGTTTCTAAAATAACTTTAACCCTTACTATATTAGGTTCCTTTTCGATAACAGTGATGGTTTTATCTTCCACAGATATATCTTTAGGTAATTTTGCTTCTGCTGCTTCTATTGCCCTTTCCCTTGCTAGGGTTTCCATCTGGTTTGGGCTATATTTTACTTTTTTTGAAACTACCTCATTATAGGTAACTGTTATTACTTGTAAGGGTAGCTTTGACTTACCTATTTTCAGTACATCAATTTCTTCCTTTTGATTATATTTTTCAAAGGGAACCTGTTTACCAGGTACCTTTATCTTTCTTCCTAAGGCACTTATGTATGTCACCTTATGGGTGTTTTCAGTTTCAGTGTATACAGTTTCTTCATTTTTCGCTTCTCCATAGCCATCATACCAGACTAGTGCTGCAACTATACCAAAAGACCTTACTTGCATATGGGTACGGGACTCTTCATTAAACATCTGACCTGTTACAAGTACTTGCCCTTTAGTAACTGTCTGACCTTGTTCAACTTGCCTCTCACCGGAAAGTACTAGAATTTTATTTATAACACCATCTTTGGATGCTATGAGGTTAGAGGGACCCTTTTCCGAAGCATCCGCTGGGTCTTTTTCAACTACTTCCACTAAAACTTGGGTACCTGTCATGTTAATGGAAACCCAAGCTATCTCAGGATATTTTACTTTCAGTTTCTGCTCTAAGTCTGCACTGTCTAATTTGTATTTAAATACTCCAGGGCTTAGATTATGATCCTTTAAATATTGGGTAAATTCTTGGTTATTTATAGTCTCAATCCCTTTTACTTCCACAAACCAAATAAAGGAAGATAATAGGTATAATGTTAGTATAAACAAAATTAGACCAAATGCAAATATTTTTCTCCGCAATAGTTTATGTAAAAGGAAGGGAAGTCCCCTCTTTTTTGTAAGACGAATTTGTATGTTAAGTTTTCTACACACATACCAAAGTTCCTTATACCCGTTTATGGTAAGGTTTAGCCTAATATATTTATTCCCGCGCCTTATATTCCAAAGGTGAATTTTTCTTTCGATGGCAATATTTATTAGCCTTTCAGCTTTTCTTCCATAGACTCTTATTGTTACATAACCCTTTAAAAAATACAATAAACTTAATATGAACATTATTTTTCACCTTCTATATTTATAAATTCTATGGATTTTATCTCACCGTCAATCATAAGGTCTTCACTATAGATGTTTCTTATAACTAGATTTGTTCCTTTGATTTCTAATTCACCCTGGGGCAAACGTATTTTGACTAAGTTTTCCTTAAACTCCCTTATACCTTGATGATTTTCTATATATAGTTGCAGTTGGCCTATTACAATTATTCGAGGTAAGTTGAGAACAATATCCTTTGGAACATCAAAAAAATCTGCTATACCTCGCTTAATTTTATCTCCTGAAGCCGCCATGAACAACACCTCCTATTCTATATAAAATTATGCGAAAAAAGCCAATGCTATAACTCTTTTTTTAAGTTGGGAACTAGAGTTAGGAGTTGGGTGCTACAACGCAGACTATGTACTGTGTAGTTATTTTGCTTCTTTATATAATGACTTTGTTCTTTCAAACAAAAAAAGAAGCGCGGTTGCGCTTCTTTTTTTAACGGAATTTATGCGGTTTTTTAAACCTTGGTGATTCTAGGATTTCTGACATGATTATTCCTTTGACTACGTCGTCAGTGTTTTCAAATATCAGGCCAGAGCCTTCTTCTTCATCTAAATCCTGAACCTGAAGTTCAATATCTTCGTATTTAGTAGTTGGTTCTATTCTTCTTCTTGATGGTTTAGGGGTGTTGATTGTTTTTTCAATCGTTCTAGGCTTTATTTCTTTTGGTTTTTCCTTTGGCCTAGCTTCTTCAGGGTATCTTTCAATCTTTGTGGGTTGAATGACGGGTTTTTGCCCTTTACCCTGTTCTGCGAAAGATTTTATTAGTGAAAAAACCACTCCAAAGATGATAAAAAGTATCAGTTCCATAGTTCATTACACCTACTTACCAGAGTTGCCTTTATCGTCTTTAGACCCCTTTGAAATTGATTCTCTCATTTGTGTATCTGCATTTATGTTGCGAAGTTGATAGTAATCCATAACTGCTAGATTACCTTCCCTTAAGGCTTGAGCCATTGCTCTAGGAACATCGGCTTCTGCCTCAACAACCTTAGCACGCATCTCTTGTACTTTTGCTTTCATCTCTTGTTCTTGAGCTACAGCCATTGCTCTTCTCTCTTCAGCTTTAGCTTGAGCTATTCGCTTATCAGCTTCTGCTTGATCTGTTTGTAACTCAGCACCAATATTTTTACCGACGTCAACGTCAGCGATATCAATGGATAGGATTTGGAAAGCTGTACCAGAGTCCAGTGAACGGTTAAGTACGTTCTTAGAAATGGCATCTGGGTTTTCTAATACCTCTTTGTGGGTTGTTGCAGAACCAATGGTTGTAACAATACCTTCACCAACCCTAGCGATAATTGTTTCTTCGCCAGCTCCACCTACTAATCTGTCGATGTTGGCTCTAACTGTTACCCTGGCCCTTGCTTTTACTTCAATACCGTCTTTTGCAACGGCTGCAACAACTGGTGTCTCGATTACTTTAGGATTAACACTCATTTGAACAGCTTGAAGTACATCTCTACCAGCTAAGTCAATGGCAGTAGCCCTTTCAAAGCCTAGGTCGATATCTGCCCTTTGTGCGGCTATAAGAGCGTTTACAACTCTATCAACATTTCCACCTGCTAGGTAGTGGGCTTCTAACTTATCGATTACTAAATCCAGACCAGCTTTATTAGCTTTAATTAATGGATTAACAATTCTTGCGGGAATAACTTTTCTAAATCTCATACCAACAAGGTTAAATAATCCAATTCTAACACCTGCTGCCCATGCTGAAATCCACAGTCCAACTGGTACAAAGCTTAAGATCAAAGATAAGAAGAAAATACCTAGACCTATAAACACAAGTACAAAAATCATAGTTTCTGTCATGTTCAAAACCTCCTAATCATTTTTTTTTACTACTATATTGTTACTCCCGACTTTGATAACATTAATCTTATCGCCAGAAGAAATATAGCCACCTTCAGTCACCACGTCATATCGTCTGCCTTCTATTTCTACTGTTCCAGCAGGTCTAAGGGGTGTTATTGCTATTCCATCTTTGTTTAGTAATTCCTCATATTTAGTTGATGCCACATAGCCTTCTTCCACATTTTCCTTTTGTTTGAGAACTAGTCTATCCCAAACTTTTGTCTTAGATAGAACTTTCCAAAAGGCAAACAATAATAAAATGGTGAAAAGACTAGCTAAGCCAAGCATCATCACACCTTCAGAGAAAGTTCGAGCGGTAAATATTACACTAACAAATACCAAAGTAATCCCTCCTGCTCCCAATAAGCCGAATCCGGCTACGAAAATTTCGGCTATTAATAAGCCGATCCCCAGTAAAAATATGATTATATATTCCCAATTTGCAAAGCCTGCTATGATGTGTCCTCCGAAAAACAAGACAAATGCCGATATTGAAACTATACCTGCAACACCAAAGCCTGCTGTAAAGATTTCTAAAACAAGGGCAGCCATTCCCACAGCCAGTAACAGTGATGCTATTTGTGGGTTTGTAACAAATCTAGCTAGTCTTTCTGCCCACGCTTGTGAGAAAGTATAAACAGTTGCATCACCGTATGTTAGATCCGTAAGGAGTTCTTCGAGGGTTCTATACGTACCTTCGCTATAACCATACTGTGAGGCTTGTAAAGAGGTTAGTGTTAGAAGTTGACCTGCTCCTACTAAACCTTCTATTTCTATTTCCCTACGCACCATGGCTGAAGCTATCTCTGGATCCCTTCCATTAGCTTCAGCTAGGGTTCTCATCTGTCCATCCCAAGCAGATATTATTTTTTCGGATGCCCTTTCCCCATCTCCAGTTATTACCTCTGCATCTCCCATGGTACCAGTAGGAGTCATGTATATACGATCACATGCCAAAGCTAAAAAAGCTGCGGCAGAAAAGGCGTCGTTGTTCACAAATGCATATATGGGAACTTTAGAAGCTAGTATAATATCTTTTATCTCCCCAGCTTCATTTACATAACCACCAGGGGAATTTATTTCAAGGATTATTATATCAGCACCAGACATCTCAGCTTCGTTTATGGCCCTATTTAACACCCTAGGTAGTGCTCCATCTATAGCCCCCTGAACTGGTACAACATAAACTAACTTGTCACTGGCATTTGCAGTATTTGGAATAAACATAAGGGATAAAACCGTTATTATTAAAACAAAAGAATATAATCTTTTCATTAACCCACCACCTTTTTATGAAATAGTATTAGGAATTATAATCTCCTAATTGACAATCATTAATATTAATACAACTTATTATATGTTTAATTCTAGATTAACAGGACAGATTCCTGCATCTTTCTTATTATTTACAAAAATATATGTAATATTTAGGTATTGAAAGATGGGGAATTACCTTTGGGCTAAAAAACAAACTAACTTCACTAAAAACGGAACACTATCACACTAAGATAATAAAACCTTTGGACACCATCAACACCAACTAAAAAAAACACCATGTAAACCAAGAGATATGTAAGGCGGGTCGAAAGTGTAAACATTTATATATTAACTCTGATACCCTGGATTTATAATGAGTAACCTAATTTAGATTAAAAAAGCTATCCTATTAGGATAGCTTTTCTTTTACTAATTGGTTGACAAGTTTTCCATCGGCTTTTCCTTTTACTTGAGGCATTACCGCTTGCATCAACTTGCCCATTTCTTTTATAGAAGAAACGTTAGTTTCCTTGATTGCTTTATCTATTATACTCTCTACTTCTTCTTTAGAGAGCTGCTCAGGTAGATATGCACTAATTATCTCAACTTCTTGCTGAAGCTGGGTAGCTACATCTTCGCGGTCGGCTTTTACATACTCTTCAATAGAGTCACGACGCTTTTTACATTCTCTACTAAGAACATCAATGATTTCATCATCTGTCAAGGGATTACCTTTAGAGATTTCTGCATACTTCATTTCTGAACGCATCATTCGAATAACAGACAGAGCTAATTTGTCTTTGGATTTCATGGCAGTTTTCATATCTGCCGTCAGGCGATCAACCAAGTTCATGGAGTATCCTCCCTTTTAGAACTTCTTTTTCTTTTTTGCTGCCTCTGCTTTTTTCTTACGCTTAACGCTTGGTTTATCATAGAATTCTCTTTTGCGGAGTTCTGAGAGAACGCCTGAGCGTTGGCATGAGCGTTTAAAACGCCTTAGGGCATTATCCAGCGACTCGTTTTTGCCAAGTTTAACTTCAGCCACCTTAGTTTCCCTCCCCTCGCTACAAACCATACAATGTATTACATGAATTGTACTGGATATATAGTGTAAAATTTTATATAACAATATCATTATACATAAAAGGATATAAACTGTCAATAAAAACCTATTGACCTTATTTTTAGCCTGGAGGCCACTTTAGTTGCCTTTTGCCAAGTATGTGAAAATGCAGGTGATTTATTGTTTGGCCACCTAGTTCTCCACAATTATTTACTACCCTAAAGCCATCGTCTAAGTTTTGCTCTTTGGCGATTTTTTTGATTGCATCAAATATATGTTTTATCTCCTGAGAGTCTGTTTCGGGTCTTTGACAGTTGAATAGATGAAAAGTTCTTGTAAGCCTTAATATAGGCTTATTTTTTTGTCAAACTTTACATATTTTTAGTGCACAATGTTTAACAATGTGTTATGATATAAGTAGTTGTTTGTAAGGGTGGTGTAAAAAAATGAGACTACAAATTGTTAGTTCAAAAAATGCCGCATCTTTATATGTGGTTAAGTCTATTTACGAAAATGGAAAGCGCTCTTCTAAAGTTGTTGAAAAGCTCGGTACCGTTGCTGATTTAGAAAAAAAATTAATCGACCAAGATCCCATAGAATGGGCAAAAAATTACGTAGAAGAACTTAACAAAAAAGAAAAGGAAGAAAAAAGGGAAGTTCTTGTAAAGTACTCCCCCTCAAAACTTATTGATAAAGGTGAACCACGCTTGTTTAACGGCGGTTACCTATTCCTGCAAAAAATATATCATGATCTTGGGCTACACAAGATTTGTATGGAAATATCACAAAAATATAAGTTTGATTTTGATTTAGACTCGATTCTTTCCAGGCTTATTTACGGTAGAATTATCTTCCCTTCTTCAAAACTTGCTACATATGAGCTTTCTAAAAAGTTTATAGAACAACCCAAATATGATTTGCATCAAATATACAGAGCTCTTGAAATTCTTGCTAAGGAGACAGACTTTATCCAGTCCTCCTTGTACAAAAATAGCTTGAAGGTCTCCAAAAGAAATACCGGCGTTCTTTACTATGATTGCACCAATTACTTTTTTGAAATAGAGCAGGGAGATGGTATAAAGCAGTATGGTCCGTCAAAAGAACACAGACCAAACCCGATAGTCCAAATGGGGCTATTCATGGACGGGGATGGCATTCCTCTGGCTTTTAGCATTAACAGGGGGAATATGAATGAGCAACTGACTCTAAAACCATTGGAAAAGAAAATCGTTTCTGATTTTGAGCTTTCTAAATTTATCGTGTGCACAGATGCTGGGTTGGCTTCAGAAGCTAATCGAAAGTTTAACGACAAGGATGGTCGAGCTTTTATTACCACACAATCTATTAAAAAATTAAAAGCACACCTGAAGAAATGGGCTCTTGATCCTGATGGCTGGAAACTTCCAGGCAGCAAAAAAAACTATGATATTTCTGAACTCGATGAAATGATAGATAAGGCTACTCCTGAAGATAAAGCAAAAATAAGTGCAAAGGTCTATTTCAAAGAACGTTGGATCAAAGAAAATGGCTTTGAACAAAGATTGATTGTAACTTATTCGATCAAATACAGGGATTATCAGCGCAAAATCCGCAACTCACAAATAGAACGTGCTCAAAAGACTATAGATACAAACCCGACAAAAATCAAGAAATGTAATGCTAACGATTACAAAAGATTTATTCATAAAACGAGCTATACTCCTGATGGTGAAATTGCAAAGAAAGAAATATACAGCATTGATCAAGCTATCATCCAAAAAGAAGAAGCTTTTGATGGTTTTTATGGAGTTTGTACAAATCTTGAGGATGATGTACCTGAAATAATTAAGGTAAATCACAGGAGATGGGAAATCGAGGAATGCTTTAGGATTATGAAAAGTGAATTCAAAGCAAGACCTGTATTCTTAAAAAAAGATGACCGTATTGAAGCACATTTCAGCACATGCTTTATATCTTTAGTCATCTATAGAATGCTAGAAAAGCGACTTAAAGAGGAATTTACCTGTCATGAAATTATTAGTGAATTAAGAGATATGAATTTCAAAGAAATTAAGGGAGAAGGATATGAGCCCTTATATACTAGAACCGATTTTACCGATGCTTTACATGAAGCCTTTGACTTTCGCACAGACTACCAAATTGTAACAAAAAGCAAGATGAAAAAGATTCTAAAAGATACAAAGAAGTAAAAAACATTATTCACTTTTTTGACAAAAATTAAAGCCTACAAACCCTTTATTTTCAAGGGATTACAGGCTTTTTTTAATCATCAAGTGTCAAACGTGGGATTATACATAAAAGGATATAAACTGTCAATAAAAACCTATTGACCTTATTTTTAGCCTGGAGGCCACTTTAGTTGCCTTTTGCCAAGTATGTGAAAATGCAGGTGATTTATTGTTTGGCCACCTAGTTCTCCACAATTATTTACTACCCTAAAGCCATCGTCTAAGTTTTGCTCTTTGGCGATTTTTTTGATTGCATCAAATATATGTTTTATCTCCTGAGAGTCTGTTTCTAATATATTAGGGTAGTGCTTTTTAGGGATTACTAGTATGTGCACAGGTGCTTGTGGTTGTATATCTTTAAAGGCTACTGTGTGAGGATCTTCGTGTAGTAGCTCAGCACCAATTTTTCCAGATGCTATATTACAAAATAAACAGTCCATAGGTCTCACCCCCTCTAGTATAGTATTTCTATATACAGGATAAAAATTCCTTTTTTTGTGGGAGATACTTTTGGGGTGTAACTGGGTTACCTCCTGACTCCTGACTCCTAACCCCTTAGTTCCCAAAAAATAGCATTATAATCCCCTTTGTTGCATATAAATTTAGAAGAAAAATTAAGGGGGAACCTTTTATGTCAAAAGTTATGGTTTTTGAAGGTAAAAGACTCATTCCGTTGTTTATTCTTTTGGTACTTTTAGTGACTGTTTCTGTTTATGACTCATTATTTTCTACTGCTGAGCCTGTGAGTATACCTGGAGATAACGTGCATTATGTAAGTGTAGAGCAGGGTAAATTATATCCACAAAAGCAATTGGTTATAATCGACAATACCGAAAGCTGGGTTGCTTTTCTACAAAATAACAGTATCTCACACCCTGATTATTCCTTTGATCCAAATAACCAAGTAGCAGTTATAACCATGAACTTCCAAATCCAAAACATTTTAACTAGTAACGACGACCTAGGCCGCAAAGTGCTAAATGTAATCTGTAGCGAAAAAAATGCTTACTACAAGATTTACATACTACCTAAGGATCAACATGTGGATTCTAAGGATGCTAATTGGGTCTTCTATGATGAAAAAGGGAATAGGTTAGACCAAATAAAAATCAGGGTAAACCCATAAGGGTGTACCCTGATTTGATTTAGTTTCTTAGTTTTAGTTTTTAGCTGTTAGTTGAACCATTTTTTTAATTTTTGTGATAAAATAGGTTTTTTTAAACAAGCTTCCCCAATGCCTTGTGGTCGATAATTTCTGTTATTTCTACTTCTCTAATTTTACCTAATAGTGTTTCATCCCCTATTACTCGTACTTCAATATAGTTTGATGTATGTCCTTCAATATATTCGTCACTTTTCTTTTCAAATAAAACTTCAACTTTATTACCTATAAAACTATTGATGAACTCTTTTTTAAGTTCTAATCCAAGATTCATCAGTTCAGTACTTCTCCGCTCTTTTATAACGTTGGGTATTTGATCATTGAATTTACTGGCAGGGGTGCCTTCTCTGATGGAGTACTTGAATACGTGCATATCTGAAAAGTTAGCTTTTTTAACAAGATTCATAGTTATATCAAAATCTGTCTCAGTTTCTCCTGGAAACCCTACCATGATATCTGTAGTTATAGCTACATCTTTTTTAAGGTCCCTAAGTTCATTTATTACTTGCAAGTAAAGGTCTGTTGTATATTTTCTGCCCATTAAATCCAGTATTTTATCACATCCACTTTGAAGGGGCACATGGAAATGGTTGCATATATTACTAGAGGATTTAATGGCCGTTAATAAATGGGTATTAAAATCAGTTGGTTCTACAGAGCTTAGTCTTACTCTGTTTAGGCCTGAAATTTTATCTAGTGAGTTAACTACATCTGCCAAACTTACTTGGCTATCAAGGTCACGCCCATATGAACCTAAATGTATGCCAGTAAGGACAACCTCTTTATACCCCTCTTGTACAAGCTTCTCACAGTCTAAGATCACTTCCCCGAGCTCTTTACTCCTTATGGGGCCACGGGCATATGGAACAATACAATACGTGCAAAAGTTGTCGCACCCTTCTTGTATCTTAAGTGTAGCCCTGTGTCGCTGCCTAAGGGTAGCAAGGGGCAGGGAGTGAAATTCATTTAGTTCATGACGTGGTGCCACTAGAATTTTACTGCCTTGTTCTTCAAGGCGTTGTTCCACTAGTGTTACCATGTTGTGCTTTTGATTATTTCCTACAATCAGTCCCACCCCAGGTATTTTTGCAACCTCTTCACTGGCTGTTTGTGAATAACAGCCAGTAACAGCTATCAAAGCTTGTGGGTTAAGCCTATGGGCCCTTCTTATCATTTGTCTGGATTTTTTACTACCAACCTGTGTTACTGTGCAAGTATTTATAACATATACATCTGCTTTTTCAGAAAAATCTACAATTTCATAGCCTTTTTGCTGAAATAGTTCCATTATGCTATCTGTCTCATCTTGATTTACTTTACATCCTAATGTCATGAATGCAACTTTTCCCATATTAAACGCCTCCAAGCTCTCCGAGGATATACATTACTGTTGTTGTGGCTGCTATGCAAGCTGTTTCTGCCCTTAAAATTCTTTTACCTAATGTGATTGGATGCCCATTTTTTAAAAAATCTATCTCTTCTTTGTCTAACCCACCTTCTGGACCGATAAATATGATTATTCTACCTTTAGTGTCTGCTAGGATGTCCCTTGGGATAGTTTTCGATGTTTCTTTTTCCCAAGGTATTAGAAGAGTGTCATTTTGTTCAATTTTTTGGGCAAATTCTTTTAGGGAGTTAAAAATATGTATCTTAGGTATTTTTAACCTACCACTTTGCTCAGTAGCTTCTTTGGCTATCTTGAAGAATCTTTCTACTTTTTTATCATTTTTCTTTTCACTGACTATTTTAACTATGGATCTTTTTGTTATAACTGGCCACAGCTCAGTTACACCTAACTCTGTGGCTTTTTGTATTACCCAATCCATTTTTTCACCTTTAAGGTATCCAAAGGCTAAGACCACTTGAGCTTTTGGCTCACTGGTATTTTGTAGCTGCTTTTCTACCCTTAATACCAGATCTTTTTTTGATTGTGAAGAAACCGAGGATATATATTCCTCGGTTTGGTTGAAAACAATGATTTGATCGTCTTCTTTTAACCTTAGTACCTTAGTTATATAGTGGTGTTCTTCCCCGGTAATAGTTAACTGGCATCCTAAGCTTAAATCTTGATCAACAGATAATCTAAACATGTTATCCCATCCTTTGGGCTGTGATTGCTACCCATTCTCCGTCTATTTCTATATCTTTTATTGCATAGTTATAATTGTTTAGGCATTCTATAATATCCCTTTGCCTATGCAATATTATACCCGACAAAACAATAAATCCATTGTCTTTTAGCACTGAATGTGTTTGTGGTATCAGGTTTAGTATCACATCAGCAATGATATTGGCCACTAAAATATCACATTTTGGCAGGTCTTTTGACAGTAGATTGCCTTCTTTTATTTCCACTTTGTCTTGCACTTTGTTTAGTTCAACATTTTCCTTTGCACATTTTACTGCTTGTGGGTCGATATCTAACCCTATAACCTGTGCTCCAAAAAGAGCAGCAGCAATGGAAAGAATTCCTGAACCACAGCCTACGTCTATACATTTATCCCCTTCATTAACCAAAGTACTTATTTTTTTCATACACAGGTTTGTGGTTGGGTGTGTTCCAGTACCAAAGGCCATGCCAGGATCTAGTTCAATTACTTTTTCACTGGGTTTTGGGGTGTATTCTTCCCACCGAGGTTTTATTACAAGTTGAGGAGTGACATGGACTGTTTTGTAGTATTTTTTCCAATGATTTTCCCAGTCCTGTTCAGAAACTTGAGTGGTTGTAACACTGAACTCGTCAGATTCCTCTAAGGAAGCTACATAACTTCTGATGGCTGATAATGTATCTAGCATTTGTAAATTTGTGGGCAAGTAGCATTTTAAAGTAACTCCTTGTGCTAATACATGTACCTCTTCACTGTAATAATCCCATACTTTACTTTCGATATATTTTTCTACAGTTTGTTGATCTTCTATAACTACTCCGCCTACACCCATTTCATGAATAAAGTTACATATCGCCTCTGAATATAGTGGTTCTGTGTTAATCTTTACTTCTAACCAGTCCAAAACAGTCACTCCTTTAATTTGCTTTGCTGGAGTTTAGGAATTTTTGTTTAAAGCATCCTTCACTCTATTGAATAATCCCTTTGGGGCACTTTCTACACTTTCTCCCCGAATCTCAGCCAGCTTTTTCAGCAATTCTTTTTCTTCTTCCCCTAGTGTCTTAGGAATCTCTACGTTAACTTTAACGTGTTGATCCCCTCGTCCTACTCCACGCAAGTAAGGGATGCCTTTTCCACGTAGTTTAAACATGGTTCCGCTTTGGGTGCCAGCAGGAATTTTAAGTTTAGCTTTACCATCTAGTGTTGGTACTTCTATACTAACACCTAAGGCTGCTTGTACGTAGCTTATTTCCTCTTCGATAAGTATTTCGTTTCCGTGGCGGGTAAATACCTCATGGGGCTGTACATTTATAAATACATATAAATCACCTGGTGGTCCACCTTTGTCTCCTGGCTCGCCTTCATTTTGAACCCTAAGCCTCGAGCCATTGTCAATACCAGCTGGAACTTTAATGTTAATGGTCTTATTAACTTGTTTTTTTCCCCTGCCGTGACACACTGGGCATGGGTCCTTTATAATCGAACCTTCCCCATTACATTGGGTACAAGTTCTTGAATTTACGATTCTGCCAAAGGGCGTGTTTTGAGCATATTGAACCTGTCCAGCTCCTTTACAGGTTGGGCATGTTTTTACAGAACTTTGAGTTTTAGCCCCAGTTCCTTCACACTTTTTACATGTGCCCATTTTTTGTAAAGTCACTTCTTTTTCTACACCAAAGGCTGCTTCTTCAAAGCTAATTGAAATATCATAGCGCAGATCAGCTCCCCTTTGTGGGCCACGTCTAGCAGTTTGATTAAATCCTCCTCCAAAGAAGGATTCAAATATGTCTTCAAAACCTCCAAAACCTTGTCCACCGAATCCCTGACCTCCAAAGCCTCCCTGACCTTGGCTTGGATCTTGATGCCCAAATTGATCGTAGAATTGACGTTTTTGAGAATCAGAAAGGGTCTCGTAAGCTTCCTTTGCCTCTTTAAACTTGGTCTCAGCTTCTTGGTCCCCTGGGTTAACATCAGGGTGGTATTTTCTAGCCATTGTTCTATATGCTTTTTTTATCTCATCTTGGCTGGAGTCTTTTTTGACACCTAGCACGTCGTAAAAATCTCTTTTGCTCATAGCCTCTCACCTCTATATCCGTTTCAAAGAAAATTTATCATAGTTAGGACAAAAAGTCAAAGCACATATATGTGCTTTGACTTAGGTTGTAGACAAAGGTGGATCAAGTAGTTAATTACTTTGTCACAACTAAACTTGAATTATTCTGATATGTCTTCGAAGTCAGCATCCACAACGTTGTCATCCCCAGAATTTCCTGGTTCCCCTTGTTGGTTATCACCGGCTTCTTGTTGTGTTTGTTGGTAAAGTAGAGATGATAGTTTATGAAGCTCTTCTGTTAAGCTTTCTGAAGCGGTTTTGATAGCTTCATAGTCTTCACCTTCAAGGGCAGTTTTTACTTCAGTAATTTTACCTTCAACTGTCTCTTTTTGAGCAGCATCTACTTTATCTCCAAGATCTTTCAGTGCTTTTTCTGTGCTGTAGATTAAATTATCAGCATTGTTTTTAATTTCTATTTGCTCTTTGCGCTTTTTATCTTCTTCGGCATGTTGTTCTGCTTCTTTTACCATGTTGTCGATTTCTTCGTCACTTAATCCACTGGAAGAAGTGATTGTGATTTTTTGTTCTTTTCCAGTACCTTTGTCTTTAGCAGAAACATTTACAATACCGTTAGCATCAATATCGAAAGTAACTTCAATTTGTGGTACTCCCCTTGGTGCTGGTGGGATACCATCTAGGTTGAATCTACCTAGGGTTTTGTTGTATTGTGCCATTTCCCTCTCACCTTGAAGAACGTGGATATCTACACTTGTTTGACTATCGGCAGCTGTAGAGAAAATTTGGCTTTTAGATGTTGGAATAGTAGTGTTTCTTTCAATTAGCTTAGTGAATACTCCACCAAGGGTTTCGATACCTAGGGATAGTGGGGTCACGTCTAGTAGTAATACATCTTTAACCTCACCAGCCAGTACTCCCGCTTGAATAGCAGCACCTAGAGCTACTACTTCATCTGGGTTTACACCTTTACTTGGCTCTTTGCCTAGTTCCTTTTGAATGGCTTCTTGTACTGCAGGTATTCTTGTGGAACCACCTACTAATAGTACTTTGTGAATATCTTGTGCTGAAAGACCAGCATCTTTAAGGGCTCTACGAACAGGTGTCATGGTAGCTTCAACTAAATCAGAAGTAATCTCGTTGAATTTAGCCCTAGAAAGGTTAATATCTAAGTGAGCAGGTCCTTCCGCTCCAGCAGAAATAAATGGCAGGTTAATGTTAGTTGTTGTAACACTGGAAAGCTCAACTTTTGCTTTTTCTGCAGCTTCTTTTAAGCGTTGAGTAGCCATTTTATCTTTGCTTAGATCTATACCACTTTCTTTTTTAAATTCAGAGACTAAGAAGTCCATTACTTTATCATCAAAGTCATCTCCACCTAAACGGTTGTTACCACTTGTTGAACGCACTTCAAATACACCGTCTCCTAGTTCAAGGATACTTACATCAAATGTACCGCCACCTAAGTCAAATACAAGAATTGTTTGGTTGTCATTACCTTTATCTAGACCGTAAGCTAGAGCTGCAGCTGTAGGCTCATTGATTATTCTAAGTACTTCAAGGCCTGCAATTTTTCCTGCATCTTTAGTTGCTTGTCTTTCACTGTCAGAGAAATAAGCTGGAACTGTGATTACTGCCTGTGTTACTTTTTCACCTAAGTAATTTTCAGCATCTGTTTTAAGTTTTTGTAGGATAAATGCAGATATCTCTTGTGGTGTATAGCTTTTGTCGTCGATATCTACTTTATGTGCTGTTCCCATATGCCTTTTGATGGAGCTTATAGTTTTATCAGGGTTTGTTATGGCTTGCCTTTTAGCTGTTTGGCCTACCAGTCTTTCACCTGTTTTAGAAAAACCAACTATTGAAGGTGTAGTTCTGTTACCTTCTGCGTTAGCTATAACGGTAGGTTCTCCACCTTCCATAACTGCAACCACTGAGTTTGTTGTACCTAAATCAATACCAATAACTTTACTCATAAATATATACCTCCTAATTAACTTTGTTTTTATGTGAGTATATTTTAAGAATTAACCTTAACCATTGCAGGTCTTATGACTTTATCCTTAAATGTAAAACCCTTTTGTAGTACTTCCACTATTGTGTTTTCTGGAAGGTCTGGGTCTTGCATATTCATAACCGCATCATGGTAGTTTGGGTCAAATTCTTTATTAACACTTTCAATTTCTTTGAGTCCTTCTTTTTCAAGGATATCCATAAATTGTTTAAGGATCAGTTCTATGCCTTCCTTAAATTTGGTGTTTTCTTTTTCACTGTCTAGTGCTCTTTGGAAGTTGTCTATGACAGGGAGTAGTGTTTTTACTAAATCAGCATTTGCTGAGGTTAGAAGGTCTACCCTTTCCTTTACACCCCGCTTTTTAAGGTTTTCATAGTCTGCTTGCAATCTTTGCATTCTGTTGAAAACCTCTTGTTTTTCCAGCTCTAGCTTTTCAAGTTGATCATTTGTTTCATTTGCCTTTGGAGTCTCCTGATTTTCTTCGGATTCTCCTTGGCTGTTGCTTTTTGGCTCTAATTCTTCTTGTTCTGCTTTTTGTTCTTTTTGTGTTTCCTCCAAAGCTTTCACTCCCTTTTAATCTGTTAGCATATCAAAATTCTTAGAAAAAAAGTCTAGAATTCTTATTACTTTACCATAATCCATCCTTTGAGGACCTATTATCCCAATCTTTCCTGCAAGTTGCCCATGAAAGTTGAAACTTGCAGTTATGAGACTACATTGTCTAACTTCACTTATTACTAGTTCATCCCCTATCTTTACGGAGATATCTTGTACTGAGTCATGGGGATCTAGCAAAGATAATAATAGATTTTCTTGTTCAAAAACTGATAACAATTCTTTAATCATACTTAGATCATTAAATTCTGGTTGTGTTAGGAAGTTTGATGTACCTCCAGTGACCAGCTTAGACTTAGTGTTTTCATCTCTTAAGAGGGAGTTTAAAACTGTGCTAACAAATTCTGAAAGTATTGGCGACAGATTAAAACCCTTCGTAATTTCCTCTAATAGTTGATGATGATTTTTATTGAGTTTCTTACCTAATAGTTCTGACCTCAAAACATTTAAAATAATTTCAATTTCCTCTTGTTTGAATGAATAGTTGAAATTTATTTTTTTGTGTTGCACTACACCAGAATCGGTGACAAAAAGTATAAGACCTTCTTTTTCGTTTAATTGAACAAAATCAAGGTGTTTTAACACCATGGAAGGAGAAGGTGTACTCATGATTACTGATGTATAATTGGTTAGGGTAGATAGTATTGAGGCTGTTTCTTGGATTATCTGGTTAAGGTCGTCTAACTTATCAGTGTAGAATTTCTTTATTTGTCTAATTTCCTTTTCCGCTATAGCCTCTTTATCCAATAAACCATCCACAAAAAACCTATAGCCCATTTGACTTGGGATTCTACCAGCTGAAGCGTGGGGTTGCAGTAAAAATCCAAGTTCTTCTAAGTCTGCCATTTCATTTCTAATGGTGGCCGGACTTAAGGAGATGTTATGTCTTTTTACCAAGGTCCTAGAACCTATAGGTTCTGCTGTGTTGATATAATCCAAAATTATGGCTTTGAGTATACTCTGTTTTCTGCTATTTAGATTACCTCTCACCTGCAACGCACCCCCTTGGTATTGTTAGCACTCTAAGTCAATGAGTGCTAATCCTAATAAAAAAATATCATTTTTTATGGTAAAAGTCAATATTTGCTAGTGATTTTTTACAGAATTTCACTAATTATTTCGTTGGATATGACAAGTCCTTTTTCTGTTAGTACTAATTTTTCACCTTTGATCTTAGCTAAGTTATTTTGCAATAATACTTGTAAGTATTCATCTTTAACATCTTTTAAGGGTATACCTTCTTCTGTTCTTAGGAGTAGCATCTTATGTTCGTATCTCATTTCCTCAGGTGTCAGAATTTCTTTAAGTTCAACTGGAATTTTACCTTCTTTTATTTTATCCATATAAATTTTAATATCATGGGTATTTGAGTATCTTGTGCCTTCAATCTTTGAATGACTACTAACACCAAGTCCAATATAATCTTTATATAGCCAATAATTAAAGTTATGTTCTGATTTTAATTTATCTTTAGCAAAATTTGATATTTCATACTGATGGTATCCATTTTGAACAAGATATTTTACACCTTCAAGATACATTGTACTTTCTATGTCTTCATTGGGTAATTCAGTAAGGTTTTCTTCTACCATATTACTAAGGACTGTGCCTTCTTCAATTTGAAGTCCGTAAAATGATATGTGTTTTACTCCTATATCCGTAGCAATTTTTAATGTTTGCATTAAAGAATCAAGGGTTTGATATGGTAGACCAAAGATTAAGTCTAGGGAAATGTTTGAAAAGCCTGTGGCAAGTGCAAGATTTATAGTGTTTATTGCATCTTCTTTGCTGTGAATCCTGCCTATATTTCTAAGTTCTTCATCATTGAAGCTTTGAACACCAACGCTTAGTCTGTTTATACCTAAGTTTAGATAACTTTCAAGTTTGGCTTGATCAACTGTCTTAGGGTTAACTTCTATGGTAAACTCACTAATGTTTACTGGGTCAATATATTTGAATAGGCTCTTTGTGATTGAACTTAGATTGTCTATAGATAACAAACTAGGAGTACCTCCACCAATGAAAATGGTGGACCACTCCTTTTGTTTGAGGACTTCTTTCTTTAATTCTATTTCTTGCAATAGGCTTTTTACATACTCATCCTGACTGTCTAAGCATGTGTAGGATGTGAAGTCACAATAATGACACTTCTTTACACAAAAGGGTATATGAATGTAGATACCTGCCATTATTCTAAGCTCAGTACAGCCATGAAGGCTTCTTGGGGTATTTCCACACGTCCTACCTGTTTCATACGCTTTTTACCTTCTTTTTGCTTATCAAGAAGTTTACGCTTTCTTGAGATATCTCCACCGTAACATTTTGCAAGTACGTTCTTTCTCATTGCTTTTACGGTTTCCCTAGCTATAACCTTTTGTCCCACTGCAGCTTGTATTGGAACTTCAAACATTTGTCTAGGTATTATCTCCCTAAGTTTGCTTGCTAGGGCCTTACCTCGGGCGTATGCTCTATCTTTGTGAACAATCACTGAAAGGGCATCCACTAGTTCAGCGTTTAGTAGTATGTCTAGTTTGACTAGGGTACCTGGTTTGTAGCCTAAGAATTCGTAATCTAAGGAAGCATAACCACGGGTCTTAGATTTTAGATTGTCAAAGAAGTCATAGATTATCTCACTTAGTGGCATCTCATAAAGGACCATGGCTCTTTTTTCGTCTAAATAGTCCATGGTTTTAAAAATACCGCGTTTTTCTTGACATATTTCCATAACTGCACCGATGTAGTCACTGGGTACTATTATATTTGCCTTAACATAAGGCTCTTCTATACGGTTGATCTCTCCTGACGGCGGGAGATCTGCTGGGTTGTCCACCCTTAGCATTGTGCCATCTTCTTTATATACATGGTAGATAACACTAGGTGCCGTTGTAATGAGATCTAAACTGTATTCTCTCTCAAGTCTTTCTTGGATTATTTCCATGTGTAAAAGACCAAGGAAACCGCATCTGTATCCAAATCCTAAAGCGATGGATGTCTCGGGCTCATAAACCAGTGCAGCATCGTTAAGGCTTAGCTTATCTAATGCATCCCGTAGTTCTTCATATTCACTGGAATCAACAGGGTACAAACCACAGTAGACCATAGGGTTTGCTTTTTTGTAGCCTGGTAGAGGTTCTTTTGCGGGTTTAGATACTTTGGTAATTGTATCACCTACTCGGGTGTCCTTTACGTTTTTGATACTGGCTACTATAAATCCAACATCCCCAGCAGCAAGCTTATCAACTGCTACAGGAGCTGGTCTAAATACACCTGTCTCTGTGACTTCGAATTCTTTACCTGTATACATCATTTTTATTTTGTCGCCTTTTTTTACAGTCCCCTCAACTATACGAGTATAAACAATAACCCCTTTGTAGTTGTCAAAATGGGAATCAAATATCAATGCCCTAAGGGGCAATTCGTCATCAGCATCTGGTGCAGGAACATTTGCCACTATAGCTTCTAGTATATCCTTGATACCAATTCCTTCTTTAGCAGATGCTAGCACTGCTGTTTCGCTATCTAGGCCTATTACATCTTCTATTTCTCTTTTTACTTTGTCTATATCTGCATTAGGTAAGTCAATTTTGTTGATTACTGGAATAATTTCTAAGTCGTGTTCTAAGGCTAGATAGACGTTTGCTAAGGTTTGAGCTTCAATACCTTGTGCAGCATCTACAACTAGTATTGCACCTTCACAAGCTGCTAAACTCCTTGACACTTCATAAGTAAAATCTACATGTCCTGGAGTATCAATTAAGTTGAGTTTATATATTTCACCGTCGTCGGCTTTGTAGTCTAATGCTACTGCCTGAAGTTTTATGGTAATTCCTCTTTCTCGTTCAAGATCCATCTGATCTAACACTTGCTCTGACATTTCCCGTTTAGATAGTGTGCCTGTGTACTCTAATAAACGGTCAGCAAGTGTTGATTTTCCATGGTCGATATGTGCGATTATGGAAAAATTACGGATTTTACTTTGATTCATGGTCATCCTCCCCGTATTTGCGTATACTTACTAAATTATAGCATAAATTTTTTCCTTAACAAGGGGGTAATTGATATCTATTATTACTGGTATTTTAATATTTCTATCCAAGAAGGAAATTTTTATGTGCTTTTTGGTTCTTTCTATGTGAATTTTTGTTTTTATTTGTAATCGGGGTACGAAGTATTGTCCAAAGTTTATGGTGTTATTTTGTGAATCAATCCACATAAACTTTTCCATTTCTCCGTACTTGGCTTCTAAGGCCGTATTCACTAACGAAAAGCATACAAATAAAATAAGAAGACCCAGTGTTAACATATTTATCTTTTTGCCCATTATTCACCTAAGGCTTTGTTTATTATTTCAGCAAGTGGTCCTACTGTGTTAATAGCCTCATCTAAAGTATTCCAATGTCCACCTATTTCTATAAGTGTCATTTTCTCGTTGAGATTCTGATTATAGTTTCCTAGCTCTTTAATGACAATACCCCTAGATAGAGATGGATAAAGCTCTCCAGAAATTCTATTTAGATTGTCTGCCAGTTGATAGTTAGCTCGCCAGTTTTCGTGCCTTTTGCCTACTACAAACAATAGTTTGCCCATTTTTACTCCATCTATCTCTGTTGTTACAACTCGTCTACCTTCTTCTGAACTTTTTCCTACTCCATCCCTATGTAAATCTATTATTAAATCAAATTCACCACCCTGCAGGGCTTCTTTTACAGTATTATTTGATCTCCTGTAGGATTCTGAGTAAGGGGCTATGCTATGGTGTGTGGTATTATGGATTACATTAGCACCTTTATTTTTCAGTGCCTGTGCTAATTCTTCCCCTACTTTGGCAATTGTTTCATCAAAGTTAGTGGTGTGAGGTGTTCCAGATGTAGGGACAAATGCTTCAGTTGTATGGGTATGATATATCAATACATTTTTACCATGGAGGGATTTCTCCCCCGTAGGGTCTTGTGGTTCTACTGGATCTTCGGGGTCAGCTGGTTCTTCTATGGGTGGCGGTGGAGAAATAGGAGGTGTTACAACTTGTACGTAATCAAATTGACCAAATACGGGAATTTGCTTACTTATCATAGTTGATGGTTTTGTTAAGTTTATTCCAGCTAAAAGATTAAGGGCCGATAGGGACATATTGTCTCTTATGACATCTTCTTCCCTGGGCATGAATGTTTCGTATAGGGGAACTGATTGGGCAAGGTATTCTCTGTATAGATATGGATACTTAGGTATGATATGTGTTGCCAATGCCCATACTACACACATAAATCCTATACACAGGGTTACTGTTATATAGTCTATTTTTGATTTAGAGCGACTTTTTTTATTTCTTTTTCTAAACATTTTTTTATTTTTATAGTTCATTTTATCACCTCGAATTTTACTCTGCTTAATTATGTTTATTCTCAAGGTTATAAAATTTGCATGTTTTTTTAAAAATATTTTAGTACATGTAGCTGCCGACGGCAATAAAAAAGCGTGGGCTCTTTGGACATGTAAAAAAAGCAGACCACGTGGTCTGCTTGAACTTGAGCATGTGTATTAGTATAGGTGTTTTGTGGCATCTTGGAAATCTATTATGGGGTGTAGTGCTGCGTTTATTCCTCCCGCTATTACTTCGCTTATGTCAATGACTAATCTATCCACTTCTTTCGGTGTCACTATGAGGGATCCTAAATTATCATTTAATACCTCTGAAATGAGTTGTTCCTTTTCAGTGCGGTCTAAGTCCTTTAGAATATTATAGAATTGACCCCCTTGATTTGTCACCTTTATTAAAGTGTCGATAACCATGTCCATTGTATCATTTGTAAGGGTTACTGCGTCCACAACTGTAGGTACTCCTATGGCTATCACAGGGACACCTAAGACTTCTTCAGTGATACCCTTTCTTTTATTACCTACTCCACTGCCTGGATGTATGCCTGTGTCTGCAATCTGGATAGTTGTATTTAATCTTGATACACTTCTAGCTGCAAGTGCGTCTACTGCAATGACAAGGTCGGGTTTAATTTTGGAAACTATGGACTCTATTATTTCGCTTGTTTCAATGCCCGTAATTCCCAAAACTCCTGGGGCTATAGCACAAACCGAGCTATATTCTTCATCATTTATATCATCGGGCATTATCTCTTTTAAGTGCCGAGTGATAAGGAGATTCTCCACTACTTTTGGTCCTAGAGCATCGGGTGTAACATTCCAGTTTCCTAACCCCACTATTAGAGCTAAGAAGTTTTCTTTATCTGCCGTTTTTTTAACTAAAGAGTTTAGCTCTTTAGCAAAAACCTGGCTTACTTGTTCTTCAAGGGAGCTGTTTTTTTGGCGCATGGATGGAATCTCTAATGTAATATAGTTACCTATTTGTTTTCCCATTTCATCTGCGGCCTGATCTGTTTTTATGGCTACCCTTTTAACGGAAATTGAGTTATAATCAGCATCTTCTACTTCAACTCCATCAATTGAATGTGTGCTTCCAGTTGTTGTTAAATACTCATGGGCCTCTATAGCTAAGTCTGTTCTTATCTGCTTGTGCAATCATTTCACCCCATTATCTTAACTGTGTTGGTACTACTGCATCGATCAATCCAATAATAAATGCCGCTAATAAAGCTCCAAAAATTGATACACTAAGTTGAGGCACGATAAATTGCGCTAGGTAAATAACTACTGCCGAGGTTATAAAACCAACTATACCTCTATTTTGTGGTGAAACATTTTTACCAAACAAAGTTTCTGCAATGTATCCTAGCACAGCTATAACCACTGCAGCAAGTAAAGCTCCTGTAAAACCTAATGCTCCAAAGCCAGGTAAAAAGAAACCTACGAACATTAAAACTAAAGCGGAAACTATAAACCTTACTATCAATCCTATCATATTAAAATCCTCCTTAAACTAGTGATTTTTTTGTAAGTGTAGTATACTTTTAATTTAGCCAACTAGCATGTTATATATGCATTTTCATGATTTATTTAGAAAAAAAATAAAAAAAATATAAACATAATCATATAAAATATTGCTTTTTTCCCGTGGTCATGATAAAATATGTTTGTTAAATTTGGTCGTTCTTTTTTTCTATGAAGGAGGTGACTTTAGTGCCTAATATTAAATCTGCTAAAAAGCGTGTAAAAGTTATTGCAACTAAAACTGCTCGTAATGCCAGTATTAAATCATATGTAAGATCAACTATTAAAAAGTATGAGACTGCTGTGGCAGCTGGTGATAAAGATGTAGCTTCAACTGAATTAGTTAAAGCAATCAGAGCTCTTGATAAAGCTGTAACTAAAGGAGTGTTACACAAAAACACTGCTTCTCGTAAAAAGTCTAGATTATCAAAAAAGCTTCAAGAAATCGCATAATTTAGAAAGTAAAGGACTCCCTGAGGGAAGTCCTTTTTTACGTTGGATCAGTTTAATCCTACCATGTACTTAAATTTGAGGCATGAAAAAAACCTACGTATTAATAATACGCAGGGTCTGGCATATGATGTTATGTATGTTTTTAAACTACCTTCTATACATAGTACAAATTGGTAAGCAGGAGTTCTAGTCCTTTTTGATAGTCTAGGACTCCTGTTTTTATTTTTATCTCGTATTCTGCTGCTAGCTCTATCCCTTTTTCTATGGAAGTTTTATTGAACTTTTCGCTTTGTTTTACCAGCTGGGATAAAGCATAAGGGCTATGGATTCCTAGTAGTTCACCCATCTGTTTGCTGGTATAGCCTTTTGATGTCAAGCTTTTGACTTTAGCAATATTTCGAAGTTGCTTTATTATCATAAAAAGTATCATCAGTGGAGCCTCGCCCTCTTGAAGCATTCCATGTAATGTTGAAATGGATTTAGTTAAGTTTTTGAATGCTATACTTTCAATTAACTTAAAAATGTTTTCATTTACTGTAAAAGAACAAATTTGCAAGTCTTCTTTTTCAAGTGTAGTTTTATCGCCCATGAAATTTATTAGTTTTTGTAGCTCATTTTCAATAAGATACATATCGTTTGGCAAATTAAACACTAAGGTATCCACTATGTTAGGGGGTATTTTCTTTTGGTTTTCTTCAAAAATTTCATTAATCCACTTTTTTATATCAAAAGTGTTTTGCTTTGCACATTCAACTACCTTGCCAGATCCCTTTAAAGTTTTAAAGAGTTTCTTCCTTTTATCCACTTTCTCACCTTCGATAATAATAACAATATTATTGAGGTTTTTATCGTCTCTTGTGAGATATTTGATTAAGTATTCATTTATTTCCTCTTCTTTTTTTGTTTGCTTTGCCTTTAGAATGTCACATCTCTTAAACATAATAACTCTCTTATCGGCCATAAATGGCAGTGTCTCAAGTGTTCCTATATACTTATTATACACTTCATCAGAAGTCAGTGTATCTATGTTATAGTCTTGGAAGTCTTCAAACCCTTCTAGACCCTTTTGATGTTGAAATGCTTCTGATAATATTTCATCAAGGGCTTTATTTATGAGATATGGTTCATCACCATAAATAAGGTAAGAAAAGTAATTCTGTTTTGCTTCATTTGCTTTCTCCATTTGATTTGGTCACCTCACATGATCTTTTACTATGAATCCTTTGTCTTTTATCTTTACTGACACCATACCAGTGTACTTTGTAATATGGTAGTTGGAATTTATGCCATTGAGCCTATCTAGGACTTCTTTCGATGGGTGTCCATAATTATTGTTTCCTACTGATATTATAGCATGTTTTGGTAGTGTTTTAGACAAAAATTCCTCTGAAGACGAAGTGGCGCTACCATGGTGTGCGATTTTTAATATTTCGACCTTTGGCAAAAGGTGAATGATATCTTTTTCAGCAGACTCGATGTCCCCTGTAAACAACACTTTGGTCTCTCCGTATTGTAAAAGCATCACTAAGGAAATATTGTTGCTTGGAGACTCATTTGGTGTGTATGTTGATGATGGGTGTAGCACTTCAATATTAAGTTTAGATACTGATAAAGAATCACCTTTTTTTACGTTTATGGTATTTGAGATTTGCCCTTCCACTTGTTTTTTTATGCTAGTGTATGTGTTAGTAAACATATTCTCGTTATGGGGTATTAGCAAGTTTTTCACTTCAATTTTGTTTACTATTTCTTTTAGAGCTCCTATATGATCATAGTGGGGATGTGTTAAAAATAAATAGTCCAGTCTTTGAATCCCCAAGTTTTTTAGCACAGGTACTACTACCCTCTGGCCGATATTTGTTCCAATGGTTCCACCGGTATCTATTAAGATATTTGTTCCTTTATGTCTAATAATTATGCAATCTCCTTGACCTACGTCTAGAAAATAAATTTCCACCTGGGGCTGGATGTATAGCACAGAACCAATAGCTATTGCAAAGCATAAAAGTAAAGCTAGTAGTTTTTTTGTACTGATTACTTTGTTTTTATGCAGGTAATATCCTATAATACTCAAAGCTACTATGCTAATTCCTAATAGCTTAACCAATGAAATGTGTAACCATATTGCTGTAATTTTAGACCAGATTAATATGTAGTTTGACAGTATTTCAATTGTTATTCGAAATATTCCTATTGGAAAAATAGCATAACACATTATTAGTCCTAGGTAAGGAGGTAAAACAGGCGCAACTAGTAGGTTTGATACTATTGAAAATATTGGTAGGCCCTTAAAATAGTAGTAGTTAAGGGGTAGTAATGCTATTTGTACTGATAATGTTATTTTAAGTATGTTTTGTATATACAAATTTTTTATTTTATCTAGCAATCTAAGTCGAGGGCTGATGTATGCTATTCCTAGCACAGCACCATAGCTGAATTGAAATCCCATATCCAGTAAAACAAGGGGGTTTAAAGTTATAAAAACTAAAGCTGTTACTTGGACAGATCTTGACAGACTGTAAGGATAGCCCATGGTCTTTGATATCATGTATATGAATAACATTGTAATGGCCCTAAGGGTGGATGGTTTGAATCCTACAAATACAGAGAAAACAAGGGCCATGAAAAAACCGGTAATATAAGATAGTTTTTTATTTCTAGTTATTATTGTTACAAGGTAAGCAAATATCATAAATACAATCCCAATGTGTAGGCCTGAAACAGCGGTGATGTGTATAAGGCCAGAATCTCTAAAACTTTCTATGTATTCATTGTCTATTTGATTTTTATCACCTAAGAGAATTGCTGGGGCAAGGCTTGCCCCTTTTATGTCTAATGTATTAAGTCTTAGCAGAGCCTTGCTTTTGATGTGAGTTATAGTAGTATTATTCTCTATTTTGCTTTCTAGTCTTTGGATGGATCCAGTGGTTTCACTTATATAACCATACCTTTTATATACATATTTGTTGTTAGGGTAGTATGTCCCCGGATTTTTATACTGGTAGAATTGTTTTACTTCCCCTTCGTAGCTGATTATGTCCCCTTTGGTATATTCCTTTTGAGAGTATAGTAGCAAACTATGACCTGGTTTTATTTTATCTGCTTTTGTTTCTAATATGGACAAAACATAATAATCTTCTTTTACTTCAATTATTTCCAAAGCTAAGTTTAATTTCTGTTGTTGTAAGTAGTTAGTTAGATTGTCAACGGTAGCTTTTTGGGTATATGATCTTGCAAATATAATAAGCAGGAATGTTATTGCTATAATTAAGGGAGCTTTGCTTTTTTTGTTTAGGAGTATGTATACACATATAGCCAATATTGCAGCAAGTAAAGGAATGTAGGTAATATCTACAAATGGAATTATAGCTGCTATAATGGCAGTTATTAGTATTATCCCCATGCTACTCCCCCCTCTCACCGATATTTTTCTCCCTTTTTCACCATTTTCCTTCTTTTTAGGAGAAAATTATTAACGTCAAAGGCGACCACCAGTATATAAGAAATTAAAACTTTTTGATTTATAAAAATAGTATTTTTTTAGCCACAGATCTACATGATCAATATGATCTTTTAAGTACATAAATATATAATTTCTTAAAGTTTATTATTAGTAGTTTTAATTGAGTTTTAATTGAGTTTTAATTGAAGTTAAATTGATAATTAAGTTTCGTTAGATTTTATAATTCCCTAAATCGTTTAAATCTGTTTTAATCCCAGTTAATCCGTGGCTAATCTTTTGCCTTTATCTTTTTTCCCTCAGATCATTTAGATCATGTAGATCTGTGGCCAAACTTTTGCCTTTATCTTTTTTCTCTCAGGATCACGTGAATTATGTTAATCAGTGGCTAAATTTATAAAAACAAAAGCTCACCTAGGTAGGTGAGCTTTTTTATATGAGTTCTTCTATAACTACTTCGTTTGTTTCATCGTATTCTTCAAGTTTAACACTAACTATTTCCTTTTTAGATGTTGGTACATTTTTACCAACGTAGTCTGCTCTTATGGGCAATTCTCTGTGACCTCTGTCTATAAGTACTGCCAGCTGGATGGATTTAGCTCTGCCCACATCTGTTAGGGCATCTAGAGCAGCTCTGACAGTTCGTCCTGTATATAAAACGTCATCTACTAATACAACTACTTTTCCTTGCAAACTAAATGGTATATCTTGCCCTTTAACCTGTGCATCTTCTACTTTGGTGCTCAAATCATCTCTATATAAAGTGATGTCTAAAACACCAACTGGAACTTTTTCTTCTTCTATTTGGTATATTTTTTCTGCTATTTTTTTTGCTATGGGTACACCCCTACGTTTTATACCAATGAGTACAATATCTTCAATACCTTTGTTTCTTTCTATTATTTCATGGGAAATCCTACTGATTGCTCTGCCCATGGCCTTTTCATCTAAGATCTTCGCCTTTTCAATGGACTTATCCACTTTATAACACTCCCCGCTATCTTTTATTTCCTAGAATATTACTATAACATGAAATTTTTGTCAACCAGCCTTACATTTGTTGGAATTTCAAAGGATTTTGAAGAATGATTATCTCTAGTTTACATAACTATACGTATTCTTTAGCTATTTAGCCCTAGATAAGGGATTTGCAGTTTGTGTTATGTAAACTAGTCGGTTATAATAGCTAAAGAATTCACAAAGGGAGGTAAGAGATATGTTAAAGAGTATAAAAAGATTATCTATAGCACTTATGGTCTCAACTATGGTTTTAACTACTGCTACTACTGCCTATGGTTTCAATTATACTATCCAACCTGGAGATTCACTTTTTAAGATCGGGCAAAACTTCGGAGTAACAATAAATGATTTAAGGGAAGCAAATAACATTGAAGGTGATTTAATTTTCGCTGGTGCAAAAATGTCAATACCTGTTGAAGAAGAAACTTATACGGTTGTTAAAGGCGATTCACTGTTTTTAATTGCTCAACGTTATGGTACTACTATTGATCAATTAAAAACCGTAAATAATCTAACTGGGGATGTTATTTATCCTAATCAGGTACTAACAGTTTCATCCACTAACCAAGTTCAAGCTGTTAAAGCTACAGAAACTACAGAAACTACAGTTACTCAAGCTAATACCGCAAATAGAATTATGCAAGTGACTGAAAAAGAAATGGACCTATTAGCTAGAGCTGTATACAGTGAAGCTAGGGGTGAGCCCTTTGACGGTCAAGTTGCTGTGGCAGCAGTTATTTTTAACAGAGTAAAGCACAATGAATTCCCTAACACAATTGAAGGAGTTATTTTTGAGCCATGGGCATTTACTGCAGTAAATGATGGTCAGTTCTGGTTAACTCCAAATGACAGTGCCTACAGAGCAGTGGAAGAAGCCCTAAAGGGTACTGACCCATCAGGTGGTGCAATATTCTACTACAACCCTGTTACTGCAACTAACCAATGGATCAGAACTCGTCAGATAATTAGAACAATCGGAAGACATGTTTTTGCTATCTAACTAAGAAAAAATCCCAGTGGTCCTAGCCACTGGGATTTTTTTATTATTCTATGAAAAGTCATTGCCCCCACAACCTCCTCCTTCTTCCTTACTTACATAGCAAAAACATGATATAATATATCAATATTACTTAGTCGGAGGTGTTTTTTTATGGGAGTTGTTAAGTCTGGGTGTCCTTTGGATTGTTGGGATGCTTGTAGCTTTAAGATACAGGTTGATGAAGCTGGTGATTTTACTGTTTTGGGTGATGATAAGCATCCTGTAACTCAGGGGTATATATGTAAAAAAGGACAGAAATTTTTAAAACAAAGATTGCATTCACCTGAAAGATTAAAAACTCCTTTACTTAAAAAGGGAGACGTACATGTACCTATCAGCTGGGATGAGGCACTGAAAATTTTTGCAGATAAAATCCAAGCTGCTCTGGACCAGCATGGACCTAAGTCAATAGCGCATTACTATGATTCTGGCGCAGGAGGTTTATTGAAGTCCCTTGAGCACCGTTTTTTTAACCTCCTAGGGGGCGTAACTGAACCTATAGGTAGTCTGTGTTGGGCTGCGGGAATAGAGGCTATTAAAAGGGATTTTGGCACTTACTACACCCATCATCCTTTAGATATGTATAACAGTGATAATATAGTGATATGGGGAAGAAATGTTACGGAAACAAACATCCATCTCCTTCCATTCATCAAAAATGCAAAAAAAATTGGAAAAACAATCATTGTAATAGATCCTAATAGAACAAAAATTTCCCAGATGGCCGATATATTTGTTGAGGTAAAGCCAGGTAGTGATGGGTTCTTAGCCTTTGCCATGATTAAAACTCTTTTAGAAAAAGGAGTCTCCCAGGAGTTATTGGCTAAATCAAATAACTTTGATGATCTTAAAAACCTTGTTAATAGTTATTCATTTGATTCTTTAGCTAGTATAACTGGTGTAGATTTAACCACTATCACTGAAATTACTAACAAATATCTTACAGGGAAAAGTAGTATTTATCTTGGCTATGGTATGCAGCGATATTACAATTCTGGCAATACCATTCGTGCAATTAACTCATTAGCATACCTAAGTGGAAATATAGGAGTTTCTGGAGGTGGAGTTAATTACGCAGACTCATTTGTATCTAAAAACATAAATAAATCCCATATGTTTTTGGAGCATTTAGCTGATACAAGATTTTTTCCGAAACCTCAATTCCCTCATTTTATTGAAAAAGAGAAAGACATTCCCATAAAACTTCTTTATATTTCACGGGCAAACCCTGTTGTAACCCTGCCAAACACCCAAAAAACAACAGACGTTTTTTCTTCTGTGGATTTTGTTGTATGTAGCGATATCGTTCATACAGATACAACAAAATTAGCTGACTTGATTTTACCTGCTACTACTTCTTTTGAGGAAGAGGATTTAATTTATTCTTCTATGTGGCACAGATATATCAATTACGTAATGCCTGTTGTTGATCCTGTTGGTGAGGCAAGACCTGAGTGGAGGGTTTTTGAGAGTCTTGCTGCTCTTTTAGGCCTTGATAACTATCCTAAACTTGAAGCTAAGCAATGGATTGAGCTTGCAATAGAACCTCTTAAAAAATTTGGTATTGATACAGATAAGTTAAAGAAACAATCATTAGCCCCCACTGATGAAAAACATATACCATGGGAAGATTTGAATTTTGCCACCCATAATGGCAAGTTTAATTTGCTAGATGAAGAAATCTTATTATTTAAAAATAGTAAGGATTATCCATATCTTTTCATGACTCCACATCCTAAGGATAGTCTTCATAGTCAATTTCAACACCATCTAGATTTAAAGGAATACCCTATGGTTTATATCAATCCTAAGCTTGCACAAGCTGAAGATTTAAAGACCGGTGATGTTATTGAAATTAGTAGTTCGGTGAATACTATCACTGCAGAGGTAAATGTAGTTGACTGGGTACACAAAAAAGTGCTGTTTAGCTACGAAGGAAGACCACTGAAGTACAAAAACACCCAAAATCTCATAACAGATGACGGTTTAACTGATATAGGTAATGGGACTACTATGTACGAGACTTATTGTAAACTGAGGAAGAAATAAACTAGGCACAAAAAGCCCAGAGACTAGAACGTATATTTATTAATACGCTCGAGTTGCTCTGGGCTTTTGAAGTACAAAAAAGATAAAGGTTATTCAGCAGCCTACCTTTGTGGTGGGCTGCTGCTTTTTATAGTAATTCTTTTATATACTGCGGCAGGAGAAATGCACCTTTTTGCACGTCTTCGTTAAAGTATTTTAATCCTATTTTTTTGTTGAGTGTCCTTGCTTTTTCTTTGGTATACCTTTTACTTCCTAAGGTAAATGTCCATGGTCCTATGGAGTATGTGGGAACTCCTGCGGTATATAGATATTGCACCGGGAAGATTTCCTTTATACCAGTGTATACATCAGTGATTAATTCTTTGTTAAATAATGGAGATTCTGTTTGTGCAACAAACAACCCATCTTCTTTAAGAATCTTATGTACAGATTTATAAAAAGATTTTGCGAATAAACCCACAGCAGGTCCTATTGGGTCAGAGGAATCGATTATTACTACATCGTAGTATGAAGTCTTCTCTTGCACAAATTTAAATCCATCAACATTTTGCACTGTAACTCTTGGATCTTCTAGACAACCTGCAAGTTCGGGCAGATACTTTCTTGCTGCGTCTACTACTTCTTTATCAATTTCCACAAGATCCACTTTTTCTACACTTTCGTGTTTTAGTACCTCTCGTACAGTACCACCATCTCCCCCACCTATTACTAGTACCTTTTTAGGATTCGGGTGGATACATAAGGGGATGTGAGCGATCATTTCATGGTAAATAAACTCGTCATATACAGTAGTTTGAATGATACCATCTAATATTAGTGCTCGACCAAAGTCAGTGAATTCCACAATGTCAATTTGTTGATATTGGGATTTTTTTGAGTAAAGTGTCTGCTCAACTTTCCATTTTACGTTGATGTTATCTGTTTCTCTTTCTGAAAACCATAATTGCAATGTCTTATGCCTCCTCTCAACTATTTACATTATTATATACTAACATAGGTTTTATTAAAGTGGCAATGCTATTTGTCAATTTACTGCTATTTTATCTTTAATCTGGGAGAAAGTGGCCGAGCCTATCCCTGACACCTTTTGAATATCATCTATACTTTTAAAAGGCCCATTTTGTTCCCTAAATTGGATTATTGCCGTAGCTTTTGCTGGTCCAATGCCTGTTAGACTTTCTAGTTGTTGTTGAGTGGCTATATTTATGTTTATCATCCCCTGATTTGATTCTTGTAATCCACTTTGTTCTTCTGTTGTTTCGTCATGAATGCTAGGGACAATAATTTTTTGCCCATCTTGTACAACCTGGGCAAGATTAAGCTTATCTATATCTCCTTCTTCGCTACTGCCACCTGCTAATTCTATGGCGTGTAGTACCCTAGCTCCTTGGGGCAGCTTATAAACTCCAGAATTTTTCACATTGCCGCTTACATGTACATATATGTAATGTTCTATTTGATTTTCTACATCTTTATTATCCCCAGCTGCTTCTTCGTCTGTTATTAAAGAGAGATTATCGCTGGTTCTACTTTGTAAGAATCCATATCCCCCCACTAGTATAACTAATAAAAAGATTATTATGGCTATAAAAACCTTATCTTTATCCATAGTAAAGTTCATGTTACGCACCTCCTTTTTGTCAGAATTCGTCAGATATTGTTAAAATCCTGCATGGGCTATGCTATTTTTTTTTGAAGTTAATACCACTAACTACACTAAAATTATAAAACATTTTGACACCATCTACACCAATCAAAACCAGACCAATTTGCACCAAGAGTTATGTAAGGTTGGTCTTAAGTAACCAGCACTTTACACTATTAATAGGAAAACTTATGAGACTAAAGATTAAAGACTTCTACTTAGCTCACCGTAACCTCTATATACTGTAACATGCTAGGTCATAATGCAATCTATTCAACGCAACATGCCGGGTCTTACAAATACTTTGGACTCCATCAAGTGTTAGGTTCATTTGACCTTAGACGTTTTTACCCTCAGGTTAATTTTACCCACAACATATCGCCCATAAAAAAACGACCCCAGACGGGATCGTTTTATTGGTTACTATAGAACTTTGTTTAAATCTTCGATTAGTTTGTCTACATCAATACCGTGAACCATTGCTGCTTGAGCTACTGACTCACCAGTTGCTGATGGGCATCCTAGGCAGTGCATGCCGTATTTCATAAAAACATCAGCTGTTTTAGGATCTTTTTGTAGTACTTCTCTAATGGTCATTTCTTTAGTTATCATTTGAAATTACCTCCTTTTTTATATCAATGCATAGGTTTTTAGCCTATCCATATCTAGCAAAATTATTTGTCCTTTACTCATTTCAATAACTTTTGAGTCTTTCAATTCCTTTAAGGTTCTAGTAACAGTTTCTCGGGTTGTCCCTATAAGGTCTGCAATCTCCTGTTGAGTTAGGGACACATCGATGTATATGCTGTCACCTTTTCTCTCAGAATTGTTACTCCAGTTAATAATAAGGGAGTAAAGCCTTCTTTTTGTATCCATGAGAGCTAATTGCTTTATTTTGTCTTGAGCATTTCTCAACCTTACAGAAATTATTTTGATTAAGTTCAAGGCAAGTTGAGGGTCAGTTTTGATCTGCTCTTCCAGATCATTGTTGTATAAAATTGCTATTTCAGAATCTTGGATTGTTATGGCTGTTGCTGGATAGTTTCCTCCATTGAACAATACAACCTCTCCAAAAACAGAGCTTTCCTTTACAAGCTTAAGTATATGTTCTTTACCTGAGCTATCAGATTTAGTTATTTTTACTGAGCCATTTATTAAGAAACATATTCCAAAAGCCGGCTGGTCTTCCAAAAAAACATAACTCCCTTTAGGGTATGTCCTTATTTTAAGCAGCTTTGTGATTACCTCTAGTGTTTCAGGATCAGCATTAGAAAATAGATCTAACTTTTTTACAGTATCAATTGTCAACTTTATCACCCATTTTTATTGTATCATAAAGTCTATGGATAAAGAAGAGATTGAAATCACATTTTTATTTTATTTTTTATATTTTACATACAAAAACCACACGTTCACTGTCATTTGAGGCACTGACCAATGTGTAATCATCGTAAATGCCTTCTATGCTAAATCCATGGTTTATTAGAATTTTTTCAATTTCTTTGACTGTGAAACCTTTCTGTCTGATAATAAGATCTTCTCTTATATAATACCCTAATTTGCTTTTTTCAAAAAAAGTTAATTCTAAGTTGGCTATATCTCTGGTTTTTAAGTACTTAGTTTTCCAGTAATATGTAATATCATCATAGTCCTCATAGAAAATTTGCTCTGACAGTTTTTTTAGTTTATGGCTTGTGCTAAAATCAAAAATCAAGGTTCCTTTAAGCTGCATGGATATGTTTTGAAAAAACATGTTTAGTTGTTTATGGGATAATAAGCTGTTTATACCATCACATGGACAGATAATATTTGAAAAACCAGCTAAAGATGCATTTATCATATTTTGATGATAAAAACCTATATCAAGGTTCTGCTCTACAGCTTTGCTTTTTGCTATTGTAAGCATTTGGCTGTTTAAATCTAACCCATGTACGTCTATGCCTTTTTTAAATAATTCAATGGTTAGGTTCCCTGTACCACAGGCCAGCTCAAGTGTAGGTTTGGTTACATCGATCTGGGATATAATAAAATCCCCCCACCGAAGGTAGGGGAAATCTGACATAAATCTATCATAGTATTTTGCTAAAAGTGAGTATCCCATCTTATATTGCTATTTCTACTGTTTTAGCACTACGCCAGAATTTTTCTAAGTCATAAAACCTTCTGGTTTCTTCCCTAAATAGATGTACCACAATGTCCCCGTAATCTAAAATGATCCATTCACCTTCATCTTGCCCTTGTTTTCTAACCACCTCAAACCCTATCTCTTTTAGTTTTTCTTCAACATTATCACTTAAACTTGAGATATGAGCCTTGTTATTACCAGTTGCTATAACGAAATAATCTGCTATTTCAGTTATACCTTGTAAATCTAATACCTTTATATCAACGCCTTTTTTATCGTCAATTGCTTTTACTATATTTTTAACACCTTCGAAAATCTTCTCCATATCTTCCTCCTAAGATGAGTTCTATTGTACATCTTGACCTAAAATTACAGTTATTCCTGCTTCTGAATGGGTTTCAACTAATTGAGCATCCACTGAAATAGCTGCAAGAACTTCCTCTGCTATATGTTTGTATTGTGCATTATACTGAATTATTGTTTGTGTGTAGTTCAGTCTATCTGCGTTGTCAGCTTGGATATTTGTGTACCCTAAAGCAGAAATTATTTCGCTATATCTACTGGCTATTCCAGCTACTCCATTCCCGTTGAGAACACGTACAGATATGTCCTCAGGAAATATAACTGGGGTATTGCTTTGTATATTTGTGATGGCAGATGTGACCTTATTACTGTTCACAATCCAAAAATCTCTATCTCCTATTAACTCTGCATTTCCAGGGATTGTCATAAGATATGTTTCTCTGTTATTGGCTTCATCTATCATATTTCTAAACCAAGCTAATTCCCTTATGGACATACTAGTATCGAAATATCCGTCTATTTTTGAAAGTCCAGAAAGCAAAGACAAGGACCTAGACCATTTAAAGTAATCATCAAATATAGTCTGAAGTGTTTCAACTTGTCGTTGCATATAGCTTTCCTTATTTTCAGTGTCTATATGACTAAAATATTTAACTGCAGATTCCTTCATTAAACTTCTCTGGCCAGGTAATAACACTAGTGAGTCAACCTCAAATACTGTTTCGATATTGATACTTAGCCCACCTACGGTGTCAACTAAAGATTCTAGCCCTTGTCTTTCCAGAATTATGTATCCACTGACAGGCAAAGAGTCATTAAATAGGTTATTAATTGCTGTAATTAGACCTTCTTTTCCAGTTTGATTATAAAGTTCTGTAAGTAAAATCTTTTGTTCGTTGGAATCAACCCTAGTGTAGTTTGGAATATTTATTAGATATCCCGGACCAATTTTGTCCATGGAAATTATGAATGTTGTTTCAACTTGCTCATCAATGTAGGAAATCAAATAGTTTTCCCTACCATCTAATGATTTTTCAAAGTATCCATCTCTACCTTGTAAGGCTGTAATCAGGCCAACGGTTCTGTAAGTATAAAAAACAAATCCTATTAATACAAGTAGCAGGGAAATTCTTATCAATGCTTTTCCCTTTGACCTTTTTTTGCGCCCAAAACGTTGACTTCTAGAGTAGTTCATACTTCTACCCTCCCGTTTAATATACTTTTATCTATAAAGATATTTTTCAACCAGTATCCCCCAAATCCCTTTATTTATACAAGTTGTTTTGGTATATATATATTTCAACATTTTCTGGAACGTAGTATTTTATGCTTTTTCCTAATTTTACTTTTTCTCTTATTGTAGTTGAGGATATCTCAATTAAGGGTGTAGGAACTTCAATAATTCTATCATTAGGTAAGTTATTACTCTGTAAGTGCATTTTTATGTCTAGCTCAAAACCTGGCCTTTTAGCATAAACTAGGTTGCAATTTGTAAGGATTTTTTTAGGCTCCTTCCATTTATGAATATCTAATAGGGAATCACCACCTACAAAGAAATACACCTCACACTGAAATTCTCTTTTTAAAAACTCAATTGATTGATATGTATAGCTTATTTCTTTCTTAGAAATTTCATAATGACAGATTTCAAATAGTTCATTACCTTTTAATGCAAGTTCAAGCATTTGCAAACGATGTTTGGATTCTATCTCGAGCATTTTATGGGGTGGGTTTCCAGTTGGCAGAAAAACCACCCTAGGTATTTTTAACTGTTCTGCGCAATGTTGAGCCAGTATTAAATGCCCTGTGTGAATGGGGTTAAATGACCCTCCAAAGAACAAAATTTTATTTTCCATTTTAGCTAGGTAGCTCAATTCTGCTTTTCTTTGATTTTCTGTAAAGGGTAATAACTGATCCTAGTATTTGTACAACTTCACTGTTGGTTGCTTTAGCTATTTCTTCAGCTGCATCGTCTTTTTTTACGATACTGTTTTTAAGTATCTTTATTTTTATTAGTTCTCTAGCTTCTAATGCATCATCTAATTGTTTTATAAGATTCTCAGATAGATCGTTTTTTCCTACTTGAAAAATTGAATCTAAAGTGTTTGCTAGGCTTTTTAAGTGTTTTTTTTGTTTACTAGTTAGCATTTTGTAAATTCTCATCTCCTTCAATTATTATGTTTAAAAGCAAGCTTGTAGCTTGCTTTAATGTTTATACCTTTTGAGCTTCTTTTTCTTTGCGGACCTTACGGAATTCATCCTTTTTCCATCGAGATCTCTGCTTTTCATGAACTTTGTAATTATCATTCATCACAAAGTCACCGCTTTTTAGGCAATAATAGATCCTCTCTCCCAAGTTACAATTGCCACATTTGATGCATTCCACGGCGAAATTTCCTCCTTAAATAATAAATGCTAATGAAGTAAATTTACTGAAAATCAAATTCCATATCTAAGATCCTTACAGTGTCTCCTTCTTTGACCCCCTTTTGTCTCAATGCATCTTCTATACCTATTTTTCTAAAGATGCGTTGGAACCTTAAAACACTATCTGTGTTATCAAAGTTTGTCATGGCCACGAGTTTTTCAATGTTTTTACCATGTACCACGAAAACTTCGTTATCTTTCGAGATAGTGAACTCCTCTTCAGGCTCTGGTTTATACACCTTAAAATCTTCCGCCTTAAATATCTCAACTTTAGGAATTGTTTCAAGCTTTGTTGCTAGATAATTAAGTAAGTCCTCAATTCCTTCTTTAGTTGCTGCTGAAAGAGGAAAAATTTCATACTGGTTATTAATTTTAGCTTTGAACTCTTCAATAACTTGAGTGGAATCTTCTAGAAGATCAATTTTATTAGCCACTATAACTTGAGGTAGTTCAGCTAGTTTTTCATTGTACATCTTTAGCTCATTATTTATACTTGTAAAATCTTCATAGGGATCTCTATTTTCAGATCCTGATATGTCGATTACATGTAGTAACATTCTTGTTCTTTCTATATGTCTCAAAAACTGAAGCCCAAGTCCTGCGCCCTCATGGGCACCTTCTATAAGCCCTGGAATATCTGCGATAACAAATGATTTATCCTTGGCTTTTGCAACACCCAAGTTCGGATGAATAGTAGTAAAGTGATAATTACCTATCTTAGGCTCTGCCTTTGTTACTTTAGAAAGAAAGGTTGACTTACCTACATTTGGGAATCCAACGAGGCCCACATCAGCTAGGAGTTTAAGTTCTAAAAGAACTTCTATTTCTACTCCCGGTTCACCCCTTTCAGCTATTGTAGGGGCTTGTCTTACAGAGTTTACAAAACGGGCGTTACCACGACCGCCTCTACCGCCCTTAACAATTATTTCTTCCTGCCCTTCTTCAGACAGGTCAGCGATCAAGTGGCCGGTTTGTGCTTCACGAACTATGGTACCTACGGGTATATTTAGTACTAGATTTTCTCCTCGTCTACCATGACATTTTTTTCTAGCACCATTAACACCATTTTCCGCTTTGTGTTTTCTTTTAAAGCGGAAGTCTATTAGTGTATTAATGTTGGGGTCAGCTCTAAATATAATGCTCCCCCCTGTACCGCCATCACCACCATCTGGTCCACCGTATGCTACATACTTTTCTCTTCTAAAGGTAGCAGCTCCATGGCCACCGTCCCCAGCTTTTACATAAATCTTAGTTTTATCTACAAACATTATACAGTCATCCCTTCATATGTTGCAACTTCAAAAAGAAAAAGTTTTTATGGTTTCATCTAAACAAATCTCAATTGAGTCAGAGTCTATATCCAACTCTAGGTTAGTAAACTCTGTTGCCTTGAGAAACTTCACTACTATAATAGTAGTTTTAGCAAAACTCATAGAAAAAAACACTTTTCCTAAAATTTTTTCATCTATGTATATATTAAACTTAGAAGTCTTTTTGTGAATTGTATCATATATATTTAAATAACATAGTTGTACTATTAAATTGCTTTTGTCTAGCAAAGAGTAAAGATCTTTTTTCTCATATGCAGATTTAAGGTAACCTGATGCTTTTTCCTGGTTATTTAGATAAATATATCCATCCACTAACTGTAAGTCATTGTATAAATCGTGGCGAAAAATTGTGCTCAACTTTTTACCAGTTTTTATTTTTAAAATTAGATATGTAATTAGTAGTATAGCCAAAATCATCATTAAAAACATTGAGATTAACCCCTTTTCCCCTTATGAGTGTACTAATTCTTATTCGCCACTTTTTTCTAATATCCTGCATACATTCGGTAAATTTTGCTACGTAACTTGACTTGGATTTGACACTTATGTCATGATTTTTGATTACTGTCATATTGTTTAAGGTGTTAGGGCAAAAAATAAAACCTGGGAGAGTCCCAGGTTTTATGCGTTTGCCACTTGGTCTTTTGCATAAATGGATACTTGCTTTTTGTCTTTACCTTTTCTTTCAAAGGCAACAACGCCATCGATTGTAGCGAATAAAGTATCATCTCCACCGATTCCTACATTGTTACCAGGGTGAATTTTAGTTCCCCTTTGGCGTACAATGATTGAACCAGCTGTAACAAATTGACCAGATTGTCTTTTTACACCGAGTCTTTTGGAATGACTATCCCTACCGTTTTTAGAACTACCTACACCTTTTTTAGATGCAAATAGTTGAAGGTCAAATCTTAGCACCTTAAGACACCTCCTTTTTTAAACAGAGATAACAGAAACTTCAATATGTTTACCGTACTGATTTTCTATTTCTTTTAAGCCTAAATACATCGCTTCAGTTAACAAGTTAACCTTTGCTTTTTGTTCGTCATTTAAATTCATTGGGTAGTCTACTGTTAAGTATCCTGAATCAACATTATGTTCTACGTCTGAAACTACAAGTCTTTCTATAGCTATTAATGTTGTTTGTGCTAAAGATGAAATCCCTGCACAAACTATATCTTCACCACTAGAAGCAAATTTGCTGTGTCCTTTTAGTTGATATCCAATGTAGTTATCTTTTTTTTTGAAGATTTTGATCTTAACCATGACTAGTTAACGATTTTTTCAACAACAACTTTAGTAAATGGTTGACGGTGACCAGTTTTACGGCGATAGTTCTTTTTAGGTTTATATTTAAACACGATGATTTTTTTAGCTTTATCGTGTTCTAAAACCTTAACTTGAACTTTAGCACCTTCAACAACCGGGTTACCAACAGTAAGGCTAGTCCCATTAGAAAGAGCCAATACGTCATTGATTTCAACAACGTCATCAATGCTAGCGTCAAGTTTTTCAACTTTTATAACATCGCCTTCTGAAACTTTATACTGTTTTCCACCTGTTTTAATGATAGCGTACATAGAGTGTCCACCTCCTCAAAGATACTCGCCAAAAATTAGGTACTCATACAAGGTGAGTTTCTGACCCATTTTGCGCGGTTGTAACTAAAACAGTTACTCAGAAATATTATCATACTTATTAAAGCTTTGTCAAGGAAATAGCTTTTATTGTATGGATAAATAGTTTTTTTCCACATTATCAGAGGTTATAATAGCTATTGTTATATCTAGATCATCTTCAAGGGATTGTATCTCTTCTTTTATGGCTTCTTCTAAAGACTCATGAATTGTAATTTCAAGGTCCTTCTTTCCATTTTCGTATATATAGTTTCTTATTTTATCTTGTAGGAACATCTTAATAGAAAAGTCCGTCATTGTCTTACCCATCCCTGTACACAATGGACATAGCTGTTGTAATGAGTTATAAATACCTTTTCTAACCTTTTTTCTTGTCAATTCCACAAGGCCTAGCTTAGTAATCCCTAAAATTTGACCTTTTGTTTGGTCTTTCTTCATTTCTTGTTCTAAAAATGTTAAAACAAGCTCCTTGTCTGTTTCCCGTAACATATCTATAAAATCTACTATTATAATTCCACTTACATCCCTTAATCGTATTTGCCTACAGATTTCCTTTACTGCTTCTAAGTTTGTTTGGACAACTGTATCAGCTAGATTATCTGTTCCTACAAATTTACCTGTATTAACATCAATTACTGTTAGTGCTTCAAGCTGATCAATTACTAAGTAAGATCCGTTTTTCAGCCAAACCTTCCTTTGGAATGCTTTTTCCAGGTCACGTTCTACACCAAATTGAAATAAAATAGGTCGCTTAGATTGGTAAAGGTTTACCTTGTCCATTAAGTGATTTGATTTACGTTTTAGAATTTGAGAAATTTTCCTATACTGTTCTGGATTATCTATATAAATATGATCCACTTGTTTATCAAAAAGATCCCTCAGTGCCCTTTCAACCAAGTCCAAATCACTATAGACCAGTGATGGGCTTTGATAGTTACTGTAGTTTTCAAGGGTATTATTCCAAAGCCCGATTAACAAATCTAGGTCTTTTTCTAATTCCTCTTTAGACACACCTACAGCCACTGTACGTACAATAACTCCCATATTTGGGTCTTTTATAGAGTCTGCTATGTCTTTAAGACGCTCTCTTTCATACTCATCTTCGATTCTTCTAGAGATACCAACGTAATTATTATACGGCATAAGGACAAGGTGCCTACCTGGTAGTGTCAACTGCCCAGTAACCCTTGCTCCTTTAGTACCTATTTGCTCTTTTGAAACTTGCACCATTATATCTTGACCCTTTTTGAGGAGTTGATCTATTGTGTATTCCTTCTTCTCATCATTTCTTATTATATCATCAACGTACAAGAATGCATTTTTATTAAACCCTATATCTACAAAAGCAGCTTGCATACCTGGAAGAATATCTTTCACTTTGCCTTTATATATGTTTCCAACACTCCGGGTATTGCTTTCTCCTTCTGTATAGAACTCAACCAATTGGCCATTTTCAACTAGTGCTACCCGTGTGTTATTTTCTCTATAGCTAATAATTATTTCTTTTTTCAAATAGCTACCCTCCCTTATAGTATTTGTGAGGAAAGGTTAGTTCTTTAACCACTCCAAAGGGGTAATAAACTTCTCATTTTCATCACGGCAAAAAGTCTCTTCTTTGTCAATATTAGGGTTGTCTATTGATAGAAGGTTTAGCACTTCTTTAGGTTTTACATTTGCACTGCTACTTGTAGCCAGTAGCATATATATGCAGTTACCTTTAGTATATATGTTATAAATAAGGGGACGTATGTCAATTATTTTAGTTCCCTTTTTATTGGTTCTTTCAATCATCAGTTCCTTTTCATTTAATAGCTCCTGAATCTGATTGTCTAAATCATCCTTTATTTCTACTTTATATAAGGTGGCAGCTACGATAGCTCCCAAAGTAGGTTTTCTTCCATCAAGTTTTTCCATTTCCAAAATCTCTATGCCCTCTGGAAGCTTTGGGTTCATGGTCTCCATAATATCTTGGGGCTCCAGTTCCTCAGTAAGTTCCATTTCTAAGTAGTCTCCATGGGAAACAACACCTACGGAAAGGGGTGTTGCAAAGCTAAGCTTTGGATGGGGGTTAAACCCTTGAGAGTAGGCTATGGGGACTCCTGCTCTCCTTATAGCCCTATCCATTGCACGCAACAGGTCAAGGTGGGAAATAAACCTTACATTTTCTCCTTTGGCATATTTAAGCCAATACTTATGCATCTTGACCCCTCCTTACTTTTTTCACATCGTACTTAAGATTATTACAGGCTCCACAACCACCACAAGCACCAAATGAGCAGTCCTCAGTGATTTCTTCTTTTAAAGCCCTCTTGTATTCAAGTGCCATGTATTTTTTGTTCACACCAGAGGATATATGATCCCATGGCAAAGGGTTGTCAGCTTGTGGTGTGGCATATGCATAATTGTCTGGATTTACTTCTAGCTCTTTAAATGAGTCTAACCAAATATCATACTTAAAATGCTCTCCCCAACCATCCATTTTACATCCTTTTTTCCATGCAGTGTATAAAACATCAGCTAACTTTCTATCACCTTTTGCAAATATTGCCTCTAGGTAACTTACTTCAACGTCATGCCAGCTATAGTTGATATAGCGTGATTTCAACTTACTTTTTAGGTAGTTCTGTCTGTTTACAAGTTCTTCTTTACTAAATTGGGGTACCCACTGAAATGGTGTGTGAGGTTTCGGTACAAAGGAAGATGTACTTACAGTTACACTAAACCTTTTCATGTTTTTACCATGCTTTTTATATTCAGCCACAACTTTTTCAGCTAAATCTACTATACCGTCTAAATCCTCATAGGTTTCTGTTGGTAGACCAATCATAAAGTATAGTTTTACTCTATTCCACCCAGATTTAAAAGCGTCAGAAACGGCATTTATCAGGTTTTCTTCTGTAACATTTTTGTTTATAACATCCCTAAGTCTTTGAGATCCTGCTTCTGGAGCAAAGGTTAGTCCTGTTTTTCTAACTTGTTGCACCATTTCCGCAAGCTCAATAGAAAAAGAGTCTACCCTAAGTGATGGTAGGGAAACACCTACTCCTTTGTCTTTATAGGTATCCACTAATCCCTTCGCTAAGTCATGGATCTGAGAGTGGTCAGCGCTACTTAAGGAACTTAAGGATATCTCTCCATAACCAGTACTTTTTACCAGTTTTTCAGCTTGTTCTAATAAGGTTTCTAGGTTTTTTTCTCTAACAGGTCGATAAAGCATACCCGCCTGGCAGAATCTACAGCCTCTACTGCATCCTCTACAGATTTCAAGCATTATTCTGTCGTGTACTATATCCATATATGGCACCATCATATCCTGTGGGAATGATGATTGGGACATGTCCCTAATAAAACGCTTTGTAATGGTTTTAGGTATCCCTTCATCAGTAGGAAAAGTCCCTTTATATACTCCATTTTCATCGTACTTTCCTTGATAATACTTAGGAACATAAACACCTTGGATTTTTGTTAGTTCCCTTAAAAGCTCATCTCTTTTAAGACCTTGTTTTTTACCTTTTTTAACTGTGTCTAATAGTTCTAGAATTGCTTCCTCACCTTCTCCTATTACAAAAGCATCAATGATGTTATGTAACGGTTCTGGATTAAAAGCACAAGGACCTCCTGCTATTACAAGAGGTGCGTCTTCACCTCTATCTTGTGACAGTACTGGGATGTGACCTAGGTCAAGCATGTTTAGTATATTTGTATAACTCATTTCATATTGAAGGGTAAATCCTACTAAATCAAACTTATTTAACTCAAGCTGACTTTCTAAGGATCTTAATGGCATGTTTTTTTCCCTTAGTATTTTTTCAAAATCTGTCCATGGAGCATTGACTCTCTCAGCAGCAAATTCATCCCTTGAGTTTATGATATGGTATAGGATTTTAAAACCCAAGTGGGACATGGCTACTTCATATATGTCAGGGAATGCTAAACAGATGGACAGGTCGATTTTTTCTAGGTCTTTCTTTACTACATTCCACTCGTTTCCACTATATCTCGATGGTTTTTCCACATTATGTAGTAGGTCTTTATAAGAATTCTCATGCATTTTTTACTTCCTCCTAAGTTTAAATCTCATTATTTCATCTTATCATATATTAACTAGATTGCAAATTGTTATCTTTTTTATTATATCCTATTGATGGAGGAGTTAATGAATATTGGTTTAGAAAATTGTAATTGGAACCCTTAAGCCCCACTTTTTCAATTATGGGGATACCTCTCATATAAATTGAAAAAGACAGCTTTCGCTGTCTAGATTGTGTTGAATATTTCGATGATTGATTTGCTCCCATTTCCTTTTTGATATGCTTGAATTACTGTTTTCTCTGTTATCATGTCTATGATTTCCCCGGCTTCGTCTACTACACAAATTATTAATTCTTTATTTGTTTGTATTTCTTTCATTATGTCTTTGACTAATGCTGTGTTGTCACAAATTAAAAGGGATCCATCCCTTATATTAGTAGTGTTTACCTCTTTAGTAATGCTATATTTGATTGGTAAATACTTCGTTGACTTGAACTCATTATATGCAGCTATTGTTAGAAATAATCCTAATATTCCTAGATATATGAAGCCAGTTTGCTCTATTTTTATATAATAAATACCTAGAAACACAAAAACCAAGCCTATTAGTATACCTAATGAGGCAACAATCCTACTTGACTGATAAACAGACTTTTCTTTTGTTAAGTGAGCCTTAAGTAACCTACCACCATCTAATGGGAAGGCAGGTAGCAAATTAAAAAAGAACAAAGACATATTATAGTTTATAAGCTTATCATGATATGGTATAAGATCTTTTAAATAAACCAGTACAATTATAAAAAAAATGTTATTCATAGGTCCAGCTAACGCAATATACCACTCATCAGAGCTTTGATTATAGTGGGATTGGTTTATTGTAGCAACTCCTCCTATAGGTAAAATTTCAATACTCTCCACACCGTAATATTTTTTTTTTGCAACAATTACATGTCCTAATTCATGGACTATTACAACTAAAAACATTAGTATACCGTCTATCAACATGCCAAAAAAGCCCATAGTAACTATGAGTATGAGAAATAGAAAGCTTATCTTAATTTTCAGACCTGCTATTTTTCCTATGTACATAAAGTGTTTCCTAATTCCTTAATTGAGCATTGTTTTTCCTGATTTCATTTACCCATTGTCTGAAGTTTTCCCAACTTAAATCCATATCGTTGGTGCCATCTAAGTAACTTTCTGTTCTCATCACAACACCTTGGGAAAAGCTGTTTGCAAAGAAAGTATTAGAGTATATAAATAAACCCAGTACGACACAAATAAGCCAACATACACTTTTACCTAAAACCCCTCGGAGTATACCCATTGTTTGTGTTTCATAATCTGGTATATCATAGCTAATTTTTCTTTGTAATCCCCTCTGTTGTAGTCTGGTATTTAGCTTCCTTCTAAGCTCTGACTGGGGAATTTCTCTTTTGGTACGAAGTGAAGATTGTTCAGACATAAAAAATCCCTCCTCTTATATATTTCATATATATTAAGCAAGGTAGGGAAAAATGACTAGGTCAAATTTATAACAAAAAAACGAAGGGGGTCCCTTCGCTTCAGACAGATGACAAAGTCATTTTGATGAATGTCGCATATTAAACACTGTACAAAACTCTGCGTCGAGACTTAAGGCTTCAATCTAAACTCCGAAGGGGACCGCTCCAATTCACCGTCCATGGTTCAGTGGAGCTCTCGGAACGTCAGACTGTGTGAGAATTAAACAATAATATATGTCTAAAATGCCTCCAAAGTACTGTAAATACAGTACTTTTCCCTTTTTCTGTAGTATAATTAAGTTATAGAATATCGGAGAGGGGATTTTAAATGTCATTTATACAAGGTACAGATAGAAAGCAAAAAACAATGTTTCCTGACTGCATAGAAGATTACATAGGTGAGGATAATCCCGTTAGGGTAATTGATGAATACGTAAAACTGGTCAATATGAGTGCATTCACTAAATCAAAGGAACACCGCAGAGGTGCACCAGGATATCATCCCTCTGTTTTATTGAAGTTATATCTATATGGGTATGTAAATGGCATAAGATCATCTAGAAAGCTAGAAACAGAATCTCACAGGAATATAGAAGTGGTTTGGCTATTACAAAAACTAAAACCTGATTTTAAAACAATAGCTGATTTCAGGAAAGAAAATAAAACTCAGCTAAAACAAGTTTTCAAGGATTTTACTAAGTTGTGTAAGGATCTCAAACTATTAGGCGAGGAATTCATAGCAATAGATGGGACTAAAATTCAAGCTAATAATTCAAAGAAGAATAATTTCTCAAAGAAAAAAATACAAAGACACAAACAATATATCGAAGATAAGGTTAATTCCTATCTAGATTTGTTAGAAAGCAGTGACAAAGACGATTCACCTAAACTTAAGTATACACCTGAAGAAATTCAGCAAAAAATTGAAAAACTCAAGGAGCGTAAAATTAAATTTGAAGAGTTGGAAAAAAAACTACAGGATAGCGAAAGTAATGAAATATCTACAGTTGACGAAGATGCTAGGCTTATGGACAACAAAAACAATGGTGTTACTGTAGCATATAACATACAAACAGCTGTAGACTCTAAGCATAGTATTATAGTGGCATATGATGTTACAAACAATCCCGCAGATCAAGGTAATCTAAATTCACTTGCAGAAAAGGCTAAAGATATATTTGGAAAAAGGAAACTTGAAGTAGCAGCAGATAAAGGCTATTACCAAGCAGACGACCTTATGAAATGTGAGAGAAACGAAACAACAGTCTATTTGCCAAAACAGTCGTATTCTAACGCCACAGGAGACAAAGATTTCTACGGAGATAAATTTACTTATGTGCCTGAAAAAGACTTATATATTTGTCCTTTGGGCCATGAATTACGCAGAATAAACCACAAATCAAAAGAACCAAAAAGAATAAAATATAGAAACTACGATGCCTGTAAAAACTGTGAATCAAAAAGCAAATGCACCACTGCAGCCAAAGGCAGGATAATAAATCGGTCACCTAACCAAGATTTTTTGGATACTATAGATGCTAGAACAGAAGCAAATATGGACAAATACCTACAAAGGCAGATGATTGTTGAGCATCCTTATGGAACCATCAAAAGGACAATGAATGCTGGGTATTTTTTAACAAGAGGGATGGATTCTGTAACTACAGAGACAGCCCTAGTTTTGCTAGCCTATAATTTTAAAAGAGTAATAAATATTATAGGAGTGAAAGAACTACTAAGGATATTAGTAGCTCTTAGACCCACTTTATCATTGTATTTTTATATGTTTAAGTCATATTGCACCAAAAGACAGGAAATTTACGGCTAATCCTTGAGTTTTTAGAGATTAGCCACACAGTCTGACGTCCTGTTCCTCACCCCTCCTTCCATTTAGCTAATCAGCTCTTAAGTCTACCCTCCTTGAGTTAATTGTACTGTTTTTTAATATGCACATCTTGGGTCAATGACTTCGTCTAAAGTTTGTCTACAAAAAAAAAGGAAGGGGGTCCCTTCGCTTTTTTTGTAGTGTTTAGAATATAGTTTTTCTTTCTCTCCTTAGCCCCACATTTAGCACTAGTCCCATGGCAATCATTGTTGACATGGTGGTACTTCCTCCATATGTTATGAAGGGAAGTGGTAGACCTGTTACTGGCATTATAGATAGGGTCATGCCTACATTTACTAACACTTGAAATGCTAGTAGTGTGGCTACACCTACACATATATAGGTACCATAGCTATCTGATGATTGCATACCGATATGGAGTATACGGTATATTACAAATAAAAACAGTAACAGTACAACCGTACTACCTAAAAGACCAAATTCTTCTCCTATAACTGAAAAAACGAAATCAGTATGGGCTTCAGGCAAAAATCTGTATTCACTTTGAGTACCTGCAAGGTAGCCATTCCCGAACAACCGTCCTGACCCAACAGCTATTTTTGATTGTATAATTTGGAAGCCATCGCTGAAGTAGTACTTATATGGATCCCTGAAAACTATAATTCTTATTTTTTGATAATCTTTTAGAATGTTATGAAATGCAAAAATAGCTCCAACTACACCTACTGTACCTAAGATGGCAATTTGCTTCCATTTTAAACCTGCAATAAAAAGCATGGCAAAGGTTATGGCAATAAAAACTAAGGAGGTACCTAGGTCAGGCTGCATAAATATTAGTAGCATTGGCACTGCCACATGTATACCAGGAAGTATAAGGTCAAATAGTGATTCAATTTTTATGTGTTCCCTAGATAAAAGATAACCTAGTGTTATTATAACAGCAGATTTTGCAAATTCTGATGGTTGTAAACCAAAGGGACCTAGCTGAATCCACCTTTGTGCGCCTAAGCGTTCATCACCTAAAAAAATAACTGATAGGAGTAATACTACATTTGCTCCATATATCAGATATATAACTCCACCAAAGTCTCTATAATCAAAAACCATTACTATGGTCATTATTATAAGTCCTACTACAACCCAAATGATTTGCATTTTAAGGTAGTGGTTTCTGGGAACCTGTGTATATCCTATGGATGCCGAATGCACAACAAGTATACCTATAATAGCTAGCGCTAGTATTGCAATAAGTAATGGTATGTCAAAATTCTCTAATGTTTTTTTATCAAACAAATTCCCAGCCCCCTCTCACCCATTAATTATATTACAATTCTTCTTTATTTGAAATGGGTATATTTGCTTCTAATATGGCATTTCTTCTATCATTTTTTAGTAGTATTTCGCATCCGTCCATATCCACATCTAGATATTTTTTAATGACCTGTAGCATTTCTTCTTTTATCTTACCTAATACTTCAGGGTTTACTTTAGTTCTATCATGGATTAGCACGAATTTCAGTCTATCTTTTGCGATATCTTTAGACATACTTGATGTTATATCTCTTTTAAAAAGACCCATGGTATTCTCCCCCTTAACCTAAAATCCCTAATTTTTTGAACATTTTTTTAAATATTCCTTGATCTTCAAATGGCATTAATGGTACTTTAACTCCATTTAATCTTTGTGCCATATTCCTGTATGCAGTGGCAGCTCTTGAGCTATGGTCTAACACAACAGGCTCACCTTTGTTTGTAGATGATATAATCTTTTCTTCTTCTGGTACAAATCCTAAAAGGTCTATGGATAGTACTTCTACTATATCTACTATATCTAACATATCCCCTTTTTTAATCATTGCAGGCCTCACTCTATTTACTATTAAGTGAGGTTCACTTATGCCACTGGCTTCAACTAAACCCACTACCCTGTCAGCGTCTCGTACTGCTGACATGTCTGGAGTTGTTACTATAAGAGCATGGTCAGCTGGTGCTATGGCTGTTTGGAAACCTTGCTCTATACCTGCAGGACAGTCGATAAGTATAAAGTCAAAATCTTCTTTTAGCTGCTCACATATTTTAATCATCTGCTCTGGAGATAGTGAAGTTTTGTCACTTTTTTGCGAGGCAGGTAGTAGGTATAAATCTGGGAACTTTTTATCTTTAACCAGAGCTTTCCTTACTGGAACTATTCCATTGGCTACCTCCACAATATCATAGACGATTCTATTTTCTAAGCCTAGTACCATATCTAAGTTTCTAAGCCCTAGATCAGTATCAATCAAAACAACTTTTTTGTTTAACATTGCTAATGCTGTTCCTAAATTAGCAGTTGTGGTGGTCTTACCAACTCCACCTTTGCCTGATGTAATTACAATGATTTTTGCCATTTTCATTCTCCTCTCTTTTGCCATTCACTGATACTGGTAATTTTAATCTCATTTTCTTTAAGGTAAGCTATTCTAGCTTCCTTTTGGAAGAAAGATTGGCTACCTACAGATGAAATGTTTTCACCTATTCGCAGTTGTGTGCTGTTCATTTTAGAAGCTATTATAAAACACTGATTGTTATTTGGGTAACCACAGTGTGCTATACCCCTTAATGTGCCTGAAATTGTTATACTACCAGTAGCTCTGATTTCTCCGCCACTGTTTACATCCCCAAGTAGGACTACATCACCATCGTATGTAATACTCTGTCCTGATCTTATGGTTTTTAAGTGATAGTTTGTAAAGTTAGTTGAATTAAGAAGTGTAGGATCAAATTTCTTTCTTGTTACTACTTTTGTGGTAATGGGGTATTTACTTTCTAATTCACTAAGTTTTTGTTCTAGATCTAGGCTACTTTCAATACCTATTATTTCAAATTTCCCACCATGAAAAAAGTCTAGATTAGCCTTTATATATTCTTCAAACTGGCTTATAAATAGACTAAGGTCTTCTGTTTTTACATGGATCTCAACTGCTTTTTTTGTGCCTTTTGCTTGAAATGTCAGTCGTTTCATCTAATTTCCACCTTCAACCTATTAATCTTAATATTAATTCTGCAAAAAAACTCTAAATCCTGCATAGTAGGGCAAAATTACTATGTTTATTTGTGTTTGTGCGGGGAATGAGGATTAGGGGCAGCCTCACACTATCTTTCACTAAAATTCTTGCACACTATATAAAAACTTAGTAATTAAGACCCACTTGAATAACTATTGGTGCAAGATGGTGTGGTTTTATTGGTGTAGATGGTGTCCAAAGGTTTTGACCCAGCATGTAACAGTATAAGGACTAGCATTTTGACCCAGCATGATTACAGTATGAGAAGGTTACGGTGAGCTAAATAGAGGCCTTTATAGTTATGCTAACTGCTGTAAATTACATTACAGAATATTCTTAAGGGAATCATTACAAAACAGCCTCACACTATCTTTCACTAAAATGCCTGCACACTATATAAAAACTTAGTAATTAAGACCCACTTATATAGCTATTGCTGCAAGATGGTGTGGTTTTATTTGTGTAGATGGTGTCCGAAGGTTTTAAACCAGCAGCTTAAAAAAACACCCCTAGCATTTGTGCTAAGGGTGTATATTCTAGTTGTCTTCAGTGTCTTCTTCTGTGTCTTCAACTTCTTCTTGTTCATCTTCTAAGTCGGCTTCTTTTGTTGCATTTAAACCAAAGTATTCGTTAAAGATACTTCTTGCTATATGGTGTGTATGGGAGTTCATACCACCGTGTTCTGTAAATACAACCACCGCTATTTCAGGTTCGTTTGCAGGGGCAAAGCCCATCCACCATGAGTGAGCATCACCGGTTTGAGCATTAGCAGAGCCTGTTTTTGCAGCCACTTCTATTGGGAAATCGTGAAATGCAGCTGCACTTGTACCGTTAACTCTGCTCCCGTATTTTGTAACAGATTTCATGGCATCAATAACAGTATTATAAGTTTGCTCAGAAACAACATCATAAGGTATGCTGCGGTATATCTCTGGCTCAAACTCTTCGATAATGTTACCATCTAGGTCAACAACTTGTTTTACTAGCCTTGGTCTAAAGTGGTAGCCTTTGTTAGCAACCATTGAAACTAAGTTAGCCATATGCATGGGAGATACAGCTATAGCAGAGTCCGCTCCTATGGTGTAGTGCAATACTGACTGAGATCCTGTTTCAAATACTTTACCTACTCTATTTTGTCCAGGGACATCTACAAAACCTGTATCCCCTGTCAGTCCAAAAAGATCTGTATAGCGCCTAATTATAGCTCTGTTTTCCCTCGGTCCACTATTACTTACGTTATCTGACATCCATCCAAAATAGGAGTTTAGTGAAACAGTTAAAGCTTCTCTAAGATTTACGCTACCCCAAACCCTATTGTTTGCATTATTAATCTTAACTCCACCTTCAATGCGAGATGTATATGAACCAGTATCATTGTATCTTTGGTTAGGTGTTATTACTCCCTCCTGTAAACCCATAATACTTGTCAGTACCTTTATGGTTGATCCAGGACCTGCGTTTACCCAAAGTGGTCTGAATATATCTCTACTTGTTTCAGGAGGTTTTCTATTGCCAAATCTTAAGTGTTTATTAAGCTGGTTATCTATTTCTGCCAATTCATTTGCTAAGGCACTTGTATACATATTAGCAACATCATAGCTTGGATAGCTAGCCATGGCAAGGATGTCACCAGTTCTAACATCTATTACAATGGCAGCACCATGCCTTCCTGGGGGGTGAAGTCCTCGGTTGATCTGGTTTAATTGATTGTTTTCTATACCTTCAGCTAAGGCTTTTTGTACATAGTTTTGAAACTCTGCATTGATAGTTAAAACTATGTTATTTCCTGGAATAGATTCTTGGATATCCATGAGCTCAATGGGTACACTCCTTACATTTACTGCCCAAAGTTCATGACCATCTTGTCCTTGTAAATAGTCATTCCAGGCAATTTCAAGGGAATTGTTCCTAGGAGTTCCGTCATTGTTCATACCTAAAACTAGCTGTGGAAATAAAGCTCCCTCGTCATAGTGTCTTACAGGTCTTTGTATTACTTCTATCATGGGATACTGCCAGCGTATCTCTTCTAGCTTTAGCATTTGCTCTCTGGTCATTCCCTGTTCTAATATTACTGTTTCTTGATATCTTCTATGTTGTTTAACTGTGTTGTATCTTCTTTGTTTTAAGCTAAGTGACTCGTCAGTCCTAGGCTCATCTTCCCACTGAAAGAATTCAGCTAAAAATTCAAAGGTTTCTTCCCAGTTATTACCAGGCCTGATTTGCAAGCCAACTTCATACCTATATTCATTTCTTGCAATTATATTACCTGCGGAATCTAAAATAAGCCCACGTGGTGCTGGGTTAATAACCTTTCTTTCTGTATTTCTCCTTGCAAGGGCTGCGTGATGCTCACCTTGGATAACCTGTAAAAAAGCAAGACGAAGTATAAGGATTGTGATAATAAGAACACTGGCAAACATAACCCCATTAATTCTAGTGCCTTTTGGTTGAGCCATATACTCCCCTCCTATTTTTATATATCGTAAAAATTAGTGTTCTTAAAGAATTTGGCCAAAGGCTTGTACATAATAAGCATAATAATGAGGTTATATATTAGAAATGGCGCTAGCCTATTTTGCATGTACCAGAAAATAGAGTATTCAGTATAACCGGAGAATGAAAGCATCATGTACATGATAACTTCATGGGTAAATACAGAGAAAAATAGAATCATAGCACCGTAGTATATATTCTCATTAAATAATTTTTTACCATAATCTATAATCAAATAGCAAATTAGTAGCTTAGCTGCAATGGAGCTTCCTATGGCTGGGTAAAATAAAACATCTTGTAAAAGGCCCGCCCAAATAGCTAAAAGGTACGTTTGTGGTTTGTTTTGCCTTAAAGACAAAAGTACCAGAAATACTAGTGCTAAGTCTGGTACTACTCCATCTATGGGAATTAAGTTTATTAAACTGCCCTGGGCTGATACAAAGATTAATATTAAAAGAGCTGATAAAATTCCACCCATTTTAATCCTCTCCCTCAAAGGCATCTTGTTCAGACTCTACTATTTCATAGTGAGTCACTATAAATACTTCTTCTAGCCTTTCAAAATCAACACTGGGTCTTACTAAGGCTGTTATCTCCATATCAGATCCTTCTACTCTTACCACTTCACCAATGACAAGACCCTTTGGGAAGTTACCTGTAAGGTCTGATGACATTATTGTGTCACCTACACGCAGGTCAGCATTGTGGGCTAATCTTGTTATTTCTAGAAATCCCGGATTTTCTGCACTTATTTTTACAAGGCCAATATCCCTTGTCCTTTGAACAAAGGAAGTTATACCACTATCTGGGCTTATTATGAGTTTTACTTTAGAAGAATTTAAGGATACTTCTATTACTCTACCCACTAGGCCAGCATGTGTAACAACTGGCATACCCAACTTAACATCATGGTTCGTTCCTTTTGCTATTGTCATAGTAGAATACCATGTGGAAGGACTTCTTCCAATTACCATTGCAGGCAACAAATCAAACTCAGTACTTTCCTTGAAATCCAAAAGATTTGTTAGTCTTCTATTTGCCAAACGAGCTTCATTAAGTTGATGCTCAATTCCCTTGTAATATTCTAATTCTTCCTTTAAAAACTTGTTCTCTTCATACACATTCCTAAATTCAGTCAAAGACATATATGTGTCTCTAATGTAGTTTGTTGAAGAGGTAAAAGCCTTTTGAAAGGGAAGAACCAATTGATGAATTGCATTTTCCATAAAAGAAACTTTTTCTCTGTCATTGGTTGTCCAACTCATAACCATACTAAGTGCAATAAAAATAATAACCAAATTAAGAATCTTCCTATAGCGTGGTTGTAATTTAAGCAACTGTTTCTCCCCCTCCCTAAAGTATTACTTCACAGACTTAGTTGCCAGGGCCACTCTGTTTAACAAATCTAAGTTGTCTAATACTTTTCCAGCTCCTATCACTACACAATCCAATGGGTTTTCTGCAACAACCACAGGCATGCCAGTTTCTTCCCCTATCAGTCTGTCAAGACCATTAAGTAGCGCTCCACCGCCAGTCATAACAATACCACGGTCCATAATGTCAGCAGCTAGTTCTGGAGGAGTTTTTTCCAGGGTTATTTTAATGGCTTCAATTATGGCATTTATGGGCTCTTTCATAGCATTATTAATTTCTTTAGCTGAAACCTCTTGAACCTTTGGAAGTCCTGTTACTAAGTCACGACCTTTAATTTCAAACACATTGTCTTCGTCCTCTGGAAAGGCTGATCCAATTGCCATCTTTATATCTTCTGCAGTTCTATCACCAATCATCAGATTATAATTTCTTTTTATATAATGGACTATTGATTCATCCATTTCGTCTCCACCTATTCTGATGGATCTACGGGTTACAATACCACCTAATGAAATTATTGCCACATCTGTAGTACCACCACCGATATCGACTACCATACTACCTGTAGGCTCTTCAACTGGAAGACCTGCTCCAATAGCTGCAGCCATTGGCTCCTCCATTATGTGTGCTTCCCTAGCACCAGCTTGAATGGTAGCTTCCCTTACAGCTCTTTCTTCTACAGCTGTAACACCTGAAGGCACACATACTACTACCCTTGGTTTTCTTTTAAAAATGTTCCTTTTATATGCTTGACCAATGAAATGTCTTAACATTTCTTGGGTAACGTCAAAGTCAGCTATAACTCCGTCTTTCATAGGTCTAATGGCTACTATATTTCCTGGTGTTCTACCAATCATTTTTTTTGCAGCAGAACCTACAGCAAGTACCCTTTCTTTGTCTCTACCTTTTTGAATAGCCACAACAGACGGTTCTCTCACCACTATACCTTTGTTTTTAACATATACGTTTGTATTTGCAGTTCCTAAATCAATTCCTATGTCCCTTGAAAAATAATCAGCAATCCTCATTTTTGTATCTCCTTTCAAATCTTAGATCATCTATATATTGTACTACTTTTTTTATGTTTTTAAAAAGGAATTATTAGTTAAATTTTTTTATTTATAGCGTCACCTTCTTTAGTCATTTATTAAACCCTGCTCCTTTAAACTTATATATTCCCCTTCTCCAACAATAATGTGGTCTAACACTCTAATACCAATTAACTTACCTGCTTCCATAAGACGATTTGTTAGATTTATATCTTCAGAGCTTGGGGTTGGGTCACCACTTGGATGATTATGTACCAAAATCATTTTGGCAGCACTTTGTCTAATAGCTTTATTAAAAACTTCCCTTGGGAAGATACTTGCGATGTTTAGACCACCACGGGATATCTCTTCAAAGGAAATGATTGTATTCTTAGTTGTGAGAAGAACTGTATAAAACAACTCTTGTTTTGTAAATTGTAGTTTTTCAATCATTATTTCAACAATATCTTCGGGCCCAGTTATGGTCTCTTTTATCTTTTTACTAACTGTTTTATTTTCTAAGCGTGATGCAATCTCGAAAACTGCTCTGATTTCAGATGCTTTAGCATCACCTATGCCCTTAATACTTTTTAGATCATATACTTGCATCTGAGCCAAACCAGTTAATCCATAAGTACTTATCAACTCTTGAGCCAGTTGCAATACTGTTTTATCTTTGCTTCCTGTTCTTAATAGTATTGCCAAAAGTTCTGAATCTGATAAAGGTTCACTACCGAATTGAAGCATTTTTTCCCTAGGTTTTTCACTGCTAGGTAAATCCTTAAACCTATACATTTTGATCCCCTCCCTTATTTAAACCCCTAACTTGAACAGATCATGATGTCTTAACAAGTTAGCAGTTCTAGAAAGAGGTAATCCCACAACATTAAAGTAACAACCTTCAATTTTCTCAACAAAAATTCCCCCTGGGCCTTGTATTCCATATCCTCCTGCCTTGTCAAAGGGATCTTTAGTATTTATATACCAGTTAATTTCAGTTTCAGTTAAATTTTTAAAGTATACTTTTGTCATTTCTGAAAAGCTGTCTAGTAGAAGGCCATCCTTTGTAAGTGAAACACCTGTGATAACACTATGTGCTTTCCCTGATAGAAGTTTAAGCATTTCTTTGCTCTCCCCAAAGTCCTTAGGCTTACCTAACGATATACCATCTACTTCAACAACTGTATCTGCAGATAGTACATAAGCACCATAGTTGTTATTCGAAACAGCTCTGCCTTTTAAGGTGGCCAGTATTTCAGCCAGTGCAATAGGAGAAGGGGAATCTAATACCCCTTCCTCATCAAAATCACTGGGGATAACACTGTAGTTAATTCCTAATATATCAAGTATCTCCTGTCTTCTTGGAGATTTAGAGGCAAGAATTAACATATATATCACTCCATAGCTTTAGATAAATTTTTTATAAAATATAATAGATAAAAATATTCCTATAACACTTGCTAGGTTTAACGATATTTGAAATCCTAAGTTTAAGATTAGTACTGACAAATCCAGTGTAGTAGGTGACAAACCTACTGTTTTTGTAGTTTGTAGTATATCTAGGTTTATTAGACTACCTATAACATTACCTAGTAGTGCTCCAATTACTATAAATATTATCAAAATCCAAGGACTTATACTATTCCTCATCTCTCCCACACACCTTTTCCACTTTTATTATTCCACATATTTCTTATATTTCCTGCACTTTTAATATTTTTGATAATTTTTTTATCAAATAATTAGTTGTCACACCTACAAAAATACCTGTGGGTATGGCAAAAAACAGCATATAGGGTAGGTAACTGTAAAAATAAAAGCTATTTAGAAAGATACTTGTCACAAAAAGTTGAGTAGCATTGTGCACTATTGCCCCAACTATACTAATCCCTATATTAGATGTTTTGCCTTTCAGAAAACGAACCATAAGACCCATAACCAACGTACTAGTTATTGCCCCGGAAAAGCTTAGAAAAAACACAGCTGTACCAAATGTCCCTGTTATCAAGCTAGCCAATATGGCCCTAGTAATTGCAATGGTAAATCCATCAACAAAGCCGAATAAATTTAATCCAACAAGGCTAAAAATATTAGCCAATCCTAGCTTTGCCCCGGCCACTGGAAGGACAGGGAAAATTTTCTCAAATATATTAATTATTGTTGCCATGGCTATTAGTAATGCTATATGCACTAGTTTAAATGTTTTTTGTCTCCTCATATTCCCCACCCTAACGTGTATTTATGTCTAAATCTTCATTTCCTCCAACAATTCTAAATACCACTCTGTTTGGCAAACAAGCATTGTTTAGGGCAGGCCTGTCCATCATCCCAAAGTTTATACAGATTTTATCAGGACAATCGGATTCTAACACCCTGGCTCCCCTTTGGAAGAATTGAACCATGGTTTCCCCCGCTGGTCCTTGATATACTTCAATTAGATCTCTGTCAGCTTCAACTAAAGGTTTTCTATCTATTTCAACACCGTTTACTTCAACTACAATCATAGCACCATCTTCCGGTCCACCTGAATTGAAGTAATAAATTGAGCCTCCAACCAATGCTAGTATTAGTACTACAACTACTATAACAATATCACCTTTTTTCAATTTCATCTACTCCTTTTGCAACCTACTGAGTAAGGGTAACTATATTCTCCATTCCCTCTGTCATAGCAATTTCTCCGTCAATTGCTATGATAAATACTTCTACACCAAAGAGTTTAGCAAGGTTTATACTCTCCTCAGCAGGGAACATGAAAAGTGATGTGGAAAGTATATCTGCAATTGTAGCGTTTTGAGCTAGCACTGTAACTGATTGAGCATATTTTGCTGATGTTCCCGTATGTGGATCTATTATATGGTGAATCCTTTCACCTTCTTCTGTAAGAAAAAAACGTTCATAATCACCTGACGTTACGATAGATTTCCCTTCCACCGGAACTATAGCAATATTCCCTTGTCCCCTTGGGTTGTCAACTCCAATTCTCCATGGAGATCCATCGGCTTTAGGCCCAAGGAATCTAATGTCGCCTCCACCATTTACATACCCATATTCTAGTTGAAAGTCTTTTAAAATGTCTACAGCTTTATCTATAATATAGCCTTTAGCTATACCACCTAAGTCAATTTCCATTCCTACGTGCTTCAAAAAAACTGTTGAATTCTCTTTATCTAAAAGGACATTTTTATAGTTCACCAATTTCTTTGCTTCTTCAATGTCTTCTTGTGGTGGTTTTTCTTTTGTTTTATCTCCTTCACGCCAATTGTAAACTTTAAGTAAAGGAGCAATTGTTATATCAAATTTCCCTTTTGTTACTTCTGAATAATACAAGCTTTTTTCTATCACTTCAAATGTTTCAAGGCTTACTTTTACAGGTTCTATTCCTGCATTATTGTTTATCAAGGTTACTTCACTAGCTTCTATGGTAGCACTTAGCATGTTTTCCAGTCTATCCATTTCTTTTGTTGCTGCATTTATTGCTTCATTTGCTTTTTGTTCATCCTTTGTTTGAATTACAAAATTTAAAATGGTATCCATAGGGAAAATTGTCCGTCTAATTTGTGTGTACTCATCTTCCACAGGATTTTTATCATTTAAAAATTTGCAGGCCGTAAGTGTAGTAGTCAGTATTAGCAACAAACATAACAAAGTATATTTTCTCATGATAATAATCCTCAACTTTCTTTATTTTCTACCACAGTCCTTTGCTTTACCCTTTAGGGTATCTAGACCATGTACTAAAAATTTTGAAATCACTTCAAGTGATTCTTCTACTGCCTTTTCGCTTCCAGGTAGGTTTATTATTAGTGAGTCTTTAGCAACTCCTGCCATACCTCTAGTTAAATATGCTCTATCAGTTATTTTGCCAGTATGATATCTCACTGCCTCCATGATTCCAGGAACTTGTTTTTCAATTAATGGCAGAGTTGCTTCTGGTGTAACATCTCTTTTTGAAAGACCAGTACCTCCAGTTGTTACAATTAAATCATGGCCTGAATTGATCCAATCCTTTAAAACATTTTGAATATCTTCTATATCGTCTGGCACAGTAGTTGTTTCCACAGTGCAGATTCCCAGTTCAGCTAAAAGAACTTGTATTTTTGGTCCTGCAGTGTCAATCCTTTCACCTTTTGAACCTTTATCACTAACAGTCATCACCGCAGCAGTCAGGCCATCTAGTATTTCAATAGAATCCCCTGACTTTATTGTACCACCTCTAAGTACATAAGCAAATATACCTTCTTTGGGCATCACACAGTCCCCCGCTTGATGGTAGATAGCACAACGGGTATGACATTCTTTACCTATTTGACTTACGGATAATAGAACATCTTCCCCTAATTTTAAAAGGGTTCCTATGGGTAATTTATTAAGCTCTAATCCTTCTGTTGAGATATTTTCGGCAAAACTACCAAAGCTAACATCTAGGCCCATAGCTTTCATTTTATTTATACTTTCTTCTGCTAGCAAACTAACTTGGCGGTGCCATTTGCCACCGTGGGCATCACCTTCTATTCCAAAACCTTCTACTAAGACAGCTTCTTGAACTGGAGTTTTTTTCATACCTTTTTTTTCGCTTATAGCCACCGATACAACTCTCACTATGTAGCCCCCTTTAATATAAGTTTGAGATGGCCATGGGCCATCTCAATTATTATATCATATTATAGAATACCTTTGCTAAAAAATACTAGAATTAGTAACACAATAGTGAAAAGGGTAGCAACTATAAGTGCATCAAAGTTAATATTTCTAAGATTCCACTCTGGACTTACAGCCATTTTTTCCCAGAAACTTTTTTCTTTTGAAATCTTCACACACCTTTTATCTGGGGCAAAGGGGCAGTGACCTTTTTTACAATCAATTTTTGCATCAGTTAAGTTTGCTGTGTTCCCCTCATGTTTTACCATAAGGTCGAACATCCTAACGGCCTTAAGTTCACCTTTTTCCTTTAATTGAGCTACTTTATCGTGTACCGAGGCCAAACTATCTAGAGAATCATTATAAGTGCTTTCAGCTTTATCAATGCCTTGGCAGAGCTTATCATTAGCTGTGCCTGCAGACTCATAGATCTTATTTACTGTTTCTTCAAAGTGCTCAAGGCCCTGGCACATAGATGTAGTTATACTTCCTGCATTGGTATATGCCTTATCAATGGATTTTTCAACATCACCAATGTGTTTAAACACATCCATGGAAACTTGACCAGTACCATGATACATCTTATTGACAGTGCGGTCTAAGACCACAGAAGGCCCTAAGCACAAGAACATAAAGCCTTTTGCTAAAGGATTAAAGATCAAGTATTCAACACTCATCCACTTAGGAAATTGGATTCTGTATAAATTGAACTTCTCAACTATTGTGAAAATAACTGCTGCCAATGCAAAAGTTATAACAATAGCCATAAGATCTACTCTATTCCATGCAGTAAACTTTTCAACATAGCCCACTGAGTAATCGTTATAACCAAGGGTTGAAATGGCCGGAATAACTACCCCTTTTAATGGTGCATCTGGGAAAAACCCTATAAATATCATTATTGCCCCAAATACTGTCAAAACCATTTTCATTAGTAGAGGTGTGTCAGGAAGGTCTTTATATTTCTCAGGCAATTCACCTAGGAAAAGACCCTTAAATAACTTGGCGAAATAACATACTGTTAAGGCACTAGTTAGTGTAAAAACCCTTTCAGCCCATATTAAGCTTACTAGATGATTGTATTTATAGGCATCAGTAACTGCATGATGCAAAAGGGATTTACTTGGGTATGCATTAAATCCTGGTACCCCAGTTATACCAAGTGCAGATATAATGAAAATCAACATCAAAAACTTGTATTTTTTACTTAAACCTCTAATTTTGTTAATGTCTAACTCATGTGTATGAATATATATGGCACCTACAACTAAGAATAATGCACCTTTAAATAAAGCGTGATTAATAATGTGGTATATGGCCCCTGACATTGCCATGGCACCGTATGAACCAAGGTAAGTGGCAGAACCAATTCCCATTATAATATACCCTATTTGACTTACACTGGAATAGGCTAGTATTTTTTTGGAACTTGTCTGAAACAGAGCAAGAAATGCTCCAATAAACATGGTAATCAGTCCAGCCCAAATTATCCAGTATCCGAAGGAGCTTATGAATTTGCTGTATAACTCAGTATTATCCGATACATAACCAAAGGCAGATGCAAAAACTCGAATAAGCCCATAGGCACCAGTCTTAATCATAATCCCTGAAAGCAGTGCACTTGCAGGGGAGGGAGCTATGGGGTGTGCTTTAGGAAGCCAGATGTGAAGGGGTGCCATACCTGCTTTTAATCCAAATCCAATTGTGAAAAGAACAAGTATGGAAAGTAGCAGTACAGGTTTTCCTTCAAATGCTAATAACACGGATTCAAAGCCCATGGTTCCAGTTTGGTTGTAATACAAAATTATAGCAAGCAATAAAGCTAATCCACCAATTACACCTAAAAACAGGTATAGATTACCAGCCCTCATTGCATCTGGGTCTTCTTCATGGATTACTAGAACATAAGAACAAAAAGTCATTAGCTCGAAAAACAAAAACAGTGTAAAAAAGTCACCTGCTGCCACAACACCTAGTACACCTGTATATGTTATTAATAAAAATATAAAAAACCTAGTTTGAGCGTGCTCAAAAGACATATATACTGTTCCATATATAGTGGCAAGCATCCATACTGTGGTAAATAGAACTAGAAACAATATACTTAGATAGTCAATACGAAAACTAAGTCCAATTACTAAGAAATTTTCAAGTCTAAGTTCAATAGCACCATCTCTAAGACCCGGTATTAACATAAGAGCTAAAATCCAAGTTGCTACCGTCGTAACAATGGCAACCATATTTCTTCTGTTAACATGATGTCTATTGGTAAATGTCAACAATGCGCCTACTAGTGGTAGTAATACTATTAGAATAGGTAGCATATTTATCCCCTTCCTAATAACATTTTAGCTGCCATTTCAGATAGCTCTAATGCGAAATTTGAAGGCAGTAATCCAAATACTATGGTAAAAAATGCTAAAACTAACATAGGAATCAACATATAAAGTGAAGCTTCTTTAAAAAGTGGGCTGTACTTTACTTCACTGTGCTCATGCTCACCTTCTTCTTTGCCAAAGAAAGCAGCTACAATTATTGGCAGATAATATACACCATTCATCAAGCTACTTATAATCAAAAGTAGCACGTAAACGGATTGCCCCGCATCTAAGGCCCCTATGGATAGGAATATCTTACTTACATATCCATTTAAGGGTGGTATCCCTATCATTGCTAGTGCAGCAAGGGTAAAGCAAAACATGGTTATGGGCATCTCCTTACCGATACCTTTTAATTCACTAATCTTTCTTTTCCCTGTTTTTAGTATTATTATTCCAGCTGCCATAAACAGTGTTGATTTCATGATTGCATGGGAAAATATGTGAAATATATCTCCTATTAGTGCATTTTCATTTAAAAGTGCGATTCCTAAAAGTATATACCCCATCTGACCAATGCTTGAATACGCAAGCCTACGTTTTAAGTCAGTTTGTGCTATGGCTACAGCTGACCCAAGGAAAATAGTTATTCCTGCAAGTACAAGTAATATGTGATGCCACCCTACCTTTGTGAGTAATTCAATTCCAAAGAATTGATATACCACCCTTAAAAGTCCGTAAGCACCTGTTTTAAGCATTATACCTGATAATAAGGCACTTGCTGGTGAAGGCGCTACTGGGTGAGCATCTGGTAACCACACGTGTAAAGGGAAAATACCCATTTTCATGCCAAAACCAATTAGATATGCGATAAATGCTGTAAATACAAGTCCACTTGCTCCTTCAAAAAAGGCGCTATTATGAAAACTTACTGTTCCTAATAGCTCGTAGGTTATTACAATTCCAAAAAAAAGTGCAAGCCCACCTACCAGTGTTAGCATAAGGTATTTATAACCTGCTTGCATTGCAGCAGGTGTTTCTTCATGTACCACTAGAACATAAGATGCTAAAGACATAAGCTCAAAAAATAAGAATAGACTGAATAAGTCTCCTGTTAGAACTACCCCTATACAACCACCTAATGATAGTAGTAAAAATGGGTAATATCTATTGCAGGCATGTTCATGGCACATGTATTCTTTAGAGTATATTACACATAAAAGCCATATAAATGATGAAATTAATGCTAATGTAAATCCTAGGACATCGACCCTAAATGACATACCAAAGGGCGGAAAAATCCTTGGAAATTCAATAAAAATAACTTCTCCAGCTTTAATGGTTGGGTACATTGCTGCAACAAGGCCAAAAGTTAATGCGGCCACAACTATAGCAAACCAATCGCGAATTTTAGCAGATTTTTGTTCTATGAAATACAAAGGTATTGTTGCCATAAGTGGCAGTAATACTGCCCATACAGGCAAGTAATTAATTATCTGCTCTTTCATATCATTCACCTCTTTATAATCAATTAGCTGCTAATAAGATCTCTGCAGCTTTTTGCACCAAACTAAATAGATTCCCAGGTATGATTCCAAAAACTACAGTTCCTAGTCCTAGTATGATCATTGGAACAAGCATAGCTCTGGGAATATCGTCTTTTGTAAAGGTTCCGTAGTTTTGACCAAAAAAGGCCTTGATAACTATGGGCAGATAATAAACAGCGTTAAGTAAACTACTGATTATAATTACTAGTGCATAAAAAGGTTTTTGTGCATCAATGGCCCCCAACACTAAATAATACTTACTTATAAACCCACTAAACCCTGGTAGCCCAACCATAGACAATGCCCCTATACTGAAGAGAATCATTGTTATTGGCATTTTTAGACCAATACCTTCTAAGTCTGATATTTTTCTTATACCTGTTTTATAGATAATTGCTCCTGCTGTTAAGAACAGAAGTGATTTCATAAGTGCATGATTTACAATGTGTAAAATTCCACCTGCCACTGCAAAGTGGTTAACTAAAGCAATTCCTAAAAATATATATCCTATTTGCGCAACAGAGGAAAATGCTAGCATCCTTTTTATGTCCTCTTGAGCTATTGCAAACAAAGATCCAGCAAATATTGCCAAGGTTGATAACGCCAAAATAATTTCTGCTATTGGTATCATTGTAAATATCTCAATACCGTATACATTGTATATAATGCGAAGTAAAACTATGGCATAAACCTTTACTACAACACCCGATAAAATTGCACTTGAGGGTGTTGGTGCAGATGAGTGAGCATCTGGTAGCCATACGTGTAGTGGAAATAGCGCAGATTTAACTCCAAAACCCACTATTAGTAAGGCTAAAGAAACAACAATATTTAAAGGAAAGTTACTAACTGCATTGGGTAGCTCAGCTGCAATAAAGTTAAGGTTAAAGTGACCAGTGACCATGTAGACTAGGGCGATTGCTAATAAAACAAGCCCAGAACCCAATGTACTTAAAAGAAGGTATTTCAAACTGGCTTCCACACATACTTTGTTAGACTTAACGGCAATGATTCCACATGCAGTAATTGTAGTTATTTCAGTAAAAACAAATATATTAAAAAAGTCATTTGACAAACTTAAGCCACTCATGGCACCTATTAGTAATATAAAAAGGGTATAGTACCAAGGCTCAAGCTCTTTTTCGATTTCATGGGCTAAATCTTTTTGTGCATATATTAACACAAGTAAAGAAATCAAGTTTATCACCATTAGCATGAATATGGATAAATAATCAACTGAAAGTTCGATGCCCCATGGCGGTTCCCAACCCCCTAAATGGTAGTAGTACATACCATTTTTATTCACATACCATAAAGTGATAAATGTTAGTAAGGAATTTATTAGCACAACAAATCTTACTAGGGGACCGATTATTTGTGGCTTTATTTTACCTAGTAAAGGTATTACAAAGGCGGTTAGTAGACATAGTACAATCATAAGGACAGGTAAATGTATCATTCTTCTTGGCTCCTTATTCTCATAATCTCATCAGCGTCTAATGTGCCGTAGTATTTGTACAGTTTCATTATTAAACTTAAAGAAAATGCAGTTAAGCTTACACCTACTACAAGTCCTGTAAGGATCAAGGCTGATGGCAATGGATTTATAAAGGTTTTTGGTGTCCCGTCTACTATGGGGGCACTTCTATCATTTATATATCCTATGGCTACGAAAAAAAGGAATATGGCTGTCTCCATTATGTTCATTCCAATAACTTTTTTGATTAGGTTTGAATGTGTAAGCATTGTATGAAACCCTATCAAAAAGAGTACAATGGCTGCAAAGTAATAGTAGTTTTTACCAAGAGCATTTATTAGATCAATCATATCTTTTTCTCCTCTAGCAAGTGATAAAATAACGTAACGATGGTACTTGCTACTTTTATACCTATGGCTAAGGTAATGGGAAATATTATGCCCCCACTTAGTAGTTTTCCTGTTTCACCGAGACCTGGAAAGAGATTGTTGCTTAGAAAGTTGCCACCCCTCAACATTGTCAAGAGACCTATGGAAATAAAAACTATCCCTCCTGCACTTTCTAAAACCTTAGCGTGATTTCTTGGAAATCGTTCAATACCTTTTTTAACTCCATATGCCAAAGAATATAGTATTAGACTGCTACCTAGTATTGTTCCGCCAGCAAATCCGCCACCTGGGGATAAGTGACCATTCATTATGATGAATATACCGTATACTTGGATAAAAGGAATCATTATTTTAACAACTGTTTGTAGGACAACATTGTTAGTGTTTTTCATCTTTTTTGATCACATCCTTTTTCTCACCGGCTTTTACATGGGCTCCTAGTACAGTTAGCACACTGGCAATTCCAGTGAAAAGTACAGTGGTTTCTCCAATGGTATCAAATGCTCTATAGTCAGTTATTATGGCCGCAATAATATTTTGTACATTTGTATCTTCTATAACATTTTCAGTAAATCTTTCACTTACCATATTATTAGATGGGTTGTCTGCTGCTCCGAATTCAGGCATTTCACTGACCATCATTACTAAAACTGTTCCTATGACCAGTAGGATTATTGTTGATAATATATATCTCAATCCTCTCGCCTCCTTGTCTTACTAATTACTACCATCATAAGTAAAGTAGTAACACCAGCACCCATGGCAGCTTCAGTTAAAGCAATATCTGGTGCATCTAGTTGTTGCCAAACGATGGCCATAAGCAAACTATATGCAGCAAAAACTATAACTGCACTTAAAAGGTCTTTAATTCGTGAAACTGCAATGGCACAGACTATTAAAAATGTTAATAATAAAAAATGAAGTACAGGTAACATACCCTTATTCCCCCTGCCCTCTGTTAGTTTTTTCGATGAAATCCTTCTTATACTGGGCCTTAGCTATAACGTGGGCCGCAGTAGGGTTTGTAATCCATATAAACACTATAATTATCATAAGTTTTGCCGCCACAAATGGTTTGTCAATGTTATACAAAGCTAAAGCCAGTAAACCTAGACCTGCTCCAAGAGTGTCACCTTTAGTTGTTGCATGCATCCTTGTATAAGTATCAGGTAGTCTAATAAGACCGATGGTGCCAACTGCAAAAAAGAAAACACTAAAAAACAGTAATATTGTAACTATGATATTTAACATAGATTGGCACCTCCTAGTCTATATTTTCAGTGTCTATATATTTAGATACACCGATTGTCATGATAAAACTAATAAGAGCGTAAACTACAGCTACATCAATGAAAAAAGTTTCGTTAAATACAAGGGATATAAGTGAGATTATAACCAGTGCTTTTGTACCAATTATATTTATTGAAATAACCCTATCGATGGCTCTAGGCCCTATTATTGCTCTATATAAACAAACAAAAACCAGTAACATAAGTGCTATGGATGTACCAATAAAAATATTGTCCATTACTGTCCACCATCCAATACCCTAATTTTTTCCTTAGCGTTCCAGTTTTGTACATCTTGGGAATTTTCTTCCGTTAGATAATGAACCACGAAAATATCCTCGTCCACATCAATTGTCAAGGTACCTGGAGTTAATGTTATGGAGTTTGCTAACAAAGTTCTAGCTAATGGTGATTTTAGGTTAGTTTTAAATGTTACAATACCTGGGCTAATAGGCATTTTAGGTGATAATACAATCATTGCAACTTGGATATTGGCTATGATCATATCCTTTATCAGTATAAATAAAACTGAAGTAAGGACTGTTATCTTTTCCACAAATGACTGCCTACCGAAAAAATGAAAATCGTTGAGAAAATCCCTGTTAAATAGTTCTATCAAATACGCTACGATAACACCTGCTACTACATGCTGAACATCTATGGTCTCTGACGCTATAATCCAAAAACCAAATAAAAACAAAAATAAGACCAGTGGTGTTTTGCCTTTCAAAGTATCACCTCTTTTAGTTACCATTGGATTTTATTCCATTATAACATCATTTCATTTTTTTTGTTAGTTATATTATTAAATGCCATTTTAAAGCGCCTAGCTTTTACAAGCAGGCGCTTTAAAATGTTAAAGTTTATCTATTGAACTTTCTCTATGGCATTTGTTGGACACTCAGCCACACATTTCTCACAACTAATACATTTTGTATTGTCAATGACCGCTAAATTGTTCTCAATTGTTATACAATCAACTGGGCAAACTTTAGCACACTTTCTACAACCTATACATCCTACTTTACATACCTTCATGACAACTGCACCTTTGTCTTGTGAGTTACAAAGTACATGAACATCACTACCTTGCGGTACCATGCCAATAACATCCTTTGGACACTCTATAACGCATTTTTGACAGCTAGTACACAACTCTTCGTCAATAGAAGGTAAGCCTTTTTCGTTCATTGTAATGGCGTCAAAGGGACATTCCCTAACACATGTGCCTAAGCCTAGACACCCGTATTTACATGCCTTTTGTCCACCGTCTATCAGCATTGCAGATTTACAGTCTTTTACTCCATCGTACTTAAACTTATCTTTAGCTAGTTCATGGGTTCCATTGCATTTGACTCTAGCTACCATTTTAACACTGGAGTCACTTTCCTCTTTTTCTTCACCCATAATTTCAGAAATTTTATCTGCTATTTTTTGTCTACCTACAGGACAACCATTTATAGGTGCCTTGCCAGAAACAACTGCCTCTGCAAAACCACCACAGCCTGGGTAACCACAGGCTCCACAGTTGGCACCGGGTAGCACTTCATTTATTTGATCTATACGCGGATCATTTTCTACAGCGAATGCTTGAGAGGCGAACGCCAGGACGCCTCCAAAAACTGCTCCGATCCCACCTATTGCTAATATAGGATATAGCATTTCCATTTGATACACCCCCTTATAGTTTGACTACTAGAATACGAATCCTGTAAAAACTAGTGCTAGAATTGCAGCTGAAATAAGTGCTGCTGGTACCCCTTGGAAGTATTTGTTTCCTCCGGATAATTCAAGTCTTTCTCTAATTCCAGCTAATAACAATAGTGCCAATGTAAACCCTAGGGCAGCTCCTACTGCATGAACTATAGTCTCAATTAAGTTAAATCCGTTTGTGATATTTAGTATAGCAAGTCCTAGTACCGCACAGTTAGTGGTGATTAGTGGCAAGAAAATACCTAGTGCTTGGTATAATGTCGGACTAGTTTTCTTAATAGCCATTTCAACAAATTGTACTAATGAAGCTATTACTAAAATAAACGCCAATGTTTGAAGATACTCAATCTCCATTGGTTTAAGAATAAATTTTTGGATAAACCATGTGATTATAGACGCAACAGTCATTACAAATGTTACTGCCATACCCATACCTATAGACGTCTCAATTTTCTTTGAAACTCCTAAGAAAGGGCATATACCCAAAAATTGTCTTAGCACGAAGTTGTTAACAAAAATCGCTGTAAACAAAATGGTAAATAAACTTGATAAATTCATTTTTATCCCCCTTTCCTAGCCTCTTTTTAAATACTTTATAGTTACAAAGTTAATCAGCGCTAAAAGTAAACCTAGGGTTAAAAATGCTCCTGGTGGCATACCGAAAATCATCAGTGAACCACTAAGTGATTGTCTTACAGCACCTAAAACCGTTAAGCTCAATGTAAAACCTAAACCCATTCCCAGGGCATCAAATATAGATGGAAGCACTGCCTCTTTTGAAGCAAAAGCTTCAGCTCTACCAAGTATTACACAGTTAACCACAATTAGAGGAATGAATATACCTAAGTTTTCAAACAAACTGTAGGCAAATGCTTGCATAAGCATCTCAACTATGGTAACAAAAGTTGCAATGATAATTATATAACTTGGGATACGTACTTCACTAGGAATTAGTTTCTTAACTAATGAAACCAATATGTTAGAACAAAGAAGTACGAAAGTTGTTGCCATACCCATACCAAAACCGTTAAAAGCACTGGTTGTAACAGCAAGAGTAGGACATAGACCTAAAAGCAAACGAAATACAGGGTTCTCTTTAAATAAACCTTTAGTGAATTCTTGTATCATGTTGCACCTCCTACTATTGCCCAGCTAAGGCATTTTTAATGGCATCTACTATACCTTTACTTGTAAATGTAGCACCTGTAGATGTATCTACATCTAGGGACTCACTACCAACTAATTTTTCTGTCATAGCTTTTTTTGCTGTTGAAGCATATTCTGGGGTCTCATCTGCCATTGATACATAGTTGATGTCAGTTATTACACCATCTTGTACAGTTACTTCTACAGTTATTGGTCCCATAAATCCTTCAGCAGTACCAGTATAAGAACCATTTGGTATGGCACTTAGATCGATAATGGGCTCTCCTCTTAGAGCATTTTCCACAGCTGCTAATACACCTTTACTTGTAAATGTTGCAGTGGTAGTTGTATCAACATCTAATGTGTTACTATCCACAAGTCTTTCTTTTATACGGTTAATACCAATTGAAGCATAGTCTGCAGAGTCGTCATGGGAAATAACTTCTAGTTCAGTAATCACACCATCAATTACAACAACTTCCACAACTATTTGACTCTTGAATCCTTCTCCTTCACCACGATACCTACCATTTGCCACTTCACTTAGTACAACTGGCTCTAGTGGTTCTTCTTGGTCTCCACCGAAGAATTCTGAAACAGCGTTACGTACAGCATCCATGATACCCATTGATGTTGCAGTTGCACCGGATACAGCGTCTACTTCAATAGATTGCTCTTCGATAATTCTGTCAGGAAGGTTTGCGAATGCTGGATCTGAATATCCTGGAGATTCACTGTGGTTTAAAACTTCAATCTCAGTTAGCTCTCCGCCAGCAATTGTAATTCTAACGTCTATGTTTCCACCAAAGCCTCTACCTGTTCCTTCATAAGTTCCATCTGGAACTAATGCAAAGTCGATGGTAGTGATAAGACCTAACTCTCTAGCTATTACGTTAAGGGCACCATTAACACCTGAGATAACACCCATAGTAGATGATGTTGCTCCTGAGATAATGTCCACATCTTCTCCCGCAGCAATTGGGTCATCAAAACCTAAACCTAGGAATTGTTCTAAATAGCTGTTAGTGAAAGCTTGGTCACCTAGGCCAGGGGTTTCACTGTGACCTAGTACTTTAACTCCAGTAATTTGAAGTTCTTCGTTCATACCCACTAGCATTTTAATAGGTTGAGTGCCGTAACCTTTAGCGTTGACCTCAACTGCATAGCCTGCTAATTCTTCACCTTTATATGCCTCATAGTATAAAACTAATTCTTCATCTTCTTCATGGTAAATGGGATCAAATCTATCGGCATCTACAACATCACTAAGGGCCTCTTGTAGCCTTTGGGCATTACCTTCTTCGATTATAGGAAGAGTTATATTGTTAACAACAGATAAAAGACCAGTTGCCAAGGCTGCCACTAAAGCAAGGGTTATAATTAAACGTATAGTTTTATTCATTATTTCTTCACCTCCCCAAATGTGCGAGGAACAGTAAATCTATCAAAAATTGGTGTTAAAGCATTCATGAATAAAATTGCATATGTTGCTCCTTCAGGTAGTTGTGCATAGTATCTAATAAGAATCAGCACTAAACCACAACCTATACCGTAGTACAATCTACCTTTTTTAGTTGTAGGAGATGTAACATAGCATGTTGCCATATATACTGCAGCTAAAAGTGCAGTACCTGAAAACCATTGGAATAATACTTCATGTCCGGCAGCTTGTAAAAAGTCTGCGTTGATACCTTGTGTAATACCTACATGGAATACACTCATAACAGCCATAGCACCTAAGAACCCACCTGGAATTCTCCAGTCGATATGACCTTTAGCTAGTAAATAGATACCACCTATAATAATTGCCAAAGCTGAAGTTTCACCCAAACTTCCTGGAACGTTACCTACAAATAGTTGTCTTAGTGTAAAGTCCACTTGACCTGGAGCAAGGGCTGTAGCGCTAGTTACTGCATCTACTCCCGTGGTAATCCATCTGCCAGTCATCATTACTGGGAAGGAAGCAACTAGGAAAGCACGACCTACTAAAGCAGGGTTAAAGGGGTTTTTACCTAACCCTCCAAAAACGTGCTTAGCTATTAAAATAGCCACACCACTACCTAGAACAGCTAACCAAAGATAGCCATCTTGTACTAATGCAGGAGGTAAACTTAAACCTAATAAAACACCTGTAACAGCAGCTGAGCCATCACCTAAAAAGTCTCTTACTTTAAATGTTCTATGAAGAACAACCCACTCAAAGAATAAAGCGGCAAAAGTACTTGCAAATAAAATATAAAATGCTGCCATGCCATAAAATATTGTAGCAGCTATCATAGCTGGAATTAATGCAACAACCACATCCCACATGATATAATCAATGGTTCTTGGACTTTTAATGTGGGGGGATGGGCCTACAACAAAATTATTATTCATTTATTGGTCCCTCCTTTAACTATTTTTTTGCTCTTTTGGAGTTTATCTCCCATTTACCTTGTCTTATTAAGTGTACAAGGGGGATCCTTGATGGACATACAAAGGAACAACATCCACACTCAATACAATTAAACAAGTGATACTCTTGAGCATCATCGTGCATACTTTTTCTTGAATATGCAGCTAGGTAGTTAGGCATTAAGTACATTGGACATGCATCTACACAACGCGCACATTTTATACAAGTTTTTTCTTCTACTAATTCTACTTCATCCTCTGTAAGAACTAGGATTCCAGAAGTCCCTTTTGTAACGATTTCATCTAAGTTTGCAACAGCACGTCCCATCATCGGACCACCTGAAATAATCTTAGCAGCATTTTCTTTTAAACCACCACATTGCTCAAGAACTTCTTTAAAAGTAGTTCCTACTTTAACTAACAGGTTCTTTGGCTCTACTACACCTTTACCAGTTATGGTAACTCCTCTTTCAAAAAGAGGCTTGTCTTCTTTGATGGCTTCATAAATTGCTGCTGCTGTGTAAACATTATTTACTAATGCGCCAACATCAACAGGTAGACCTCCAACAGGTACTTCTTTGTCTAAAATTGCCTTAATAAGTTGTTTTTCTCCACCTTGTGGATACTTAACTTCTAATGTAGCAACCTCAATGTTATCATAAGCTTCTGATGCTTTACGTAGTGCTTCAATGGCGTCTGGTTTGTTTAATTCAATACCAATATAGCCTTTTTGGGCACCAGTAGCTTTAAGTAGAGCCCTTAAGCCATAAACAATCTTTTCCGGCTGTTCAATCATTATTCTGTGATCAATTGTTAAATAAGGCTCACACTCTGCTCCGTTTAAAAGGATTGTATCAAATTTTTTCCCTTCGGGAGCAGAAAGTTTTACATGGGTTGGGAATGCTGCTCCACCCATACCAACAAGACCTGCTTCTTTTACTATACTTCTGATCTCTTCTGGTGTTAGGCTGTCAATATCCCTAACGTTTTTCACCTCAAACTTACTGTTTTGCTCACCTTCAATGACAATGTGCTTCTCAGTGACTTCTACTACTTTACCAGTGATGCTTGAATGGATAGGTGCTGAAACAAACTTGTCACTTTCAGCAATTTTTTGCCCAACTACAACATCTTGTCCTTTTTCAACTATTGGTTGACAAGGTGCTCCGATGTGTTGTTGTAAAGGAAGCGTTACTTTTTTGGGTTCACCCATTACTTCAATTGCTTTCCCTTGAGAAAGTTCTTTGTTGTACAGTGGGTGTATACCGCCTTTAAAGCTTCTCTTTTCCAAAAATATCACCCCTTTATTAAATATGGTTTTTATAAAAATTTGTATCTACCTGAATAAATACAAAATTCTGGCGGTGAAAGAATTAACTTACACATTTAAATTCAGTACAAAGAGGCGGTAATAGCAACCGCCTCAGAATTTATTCCAACAATTCCTTGCCAGCAATACCAGGTTTTGTCATTTCATAAGGATTTAAAATAGTATTTAACTCCTCCTCTGACAATATGCCTCTTTCTATGACTATCTCTCTAACAGATCTTCCAGTTGCCAGTGCTTCTTTAGCTACCTGCGAGGCGGTCTCATAGCCCACATGGGGGTTTATCGCTGTAACAATTCCTATACTTTGCTGTACTAGCTCTTGACACCTTTCAACATTTGCTGTGATTCCTTTTACACATTTTTCTGCGAAAACTGTTACCACATTTCTTAGGATATCTAGTGATTGTAATAAATTAAAAGTAAGAACAGGTTCCATAACGTTTAGTTCTAGTTGTCCAGCCTCCGAGGCTAAACATATGGTATGGTCATTGCCTATGATTTGAAATGACACTTGATTTACTACCTCTGCCATAACTGGGTTAACTTTTCCAGGCATTATGGATGATCCTGGTTGCATACTGGGTAAGTTTATTTCGTTAAAACCACATTTAGGCCCAGATGCTAGTAATCGCAGGTCATTGGCTATTTTAGACAAATTAACTGCACAAATTTTTAAATTTGCAGAAATGGCCACGTATGTGTCTGTGTTTTGGGTTGCATCTACTAAGTTCTCAGCACCGTATAAATCAAATCCTGTGTTTTCTTTGAGCTTTTGTACAACTGTTTCGATATACTCAGGGTCTGCATTTAAACCAGTACCCACTGCAGTGGCTCCCATATTTATTTCAAGTAAGCCATCAAGGGAATGTTTTATACGTTTTACATCTCTACCTATAAGGCGGGCATATGCGCCGAATTCTTGTCCAAGTCTTATGGGCACTGCATCTTGGAGATGAGTCCTCCCCATTTTTAGCACTCCATTGAACTCTTCTTCTTTCAAAGATAAGGCATCAACTAAATTGTTTAAAGCGCCTAGCACTCCATCTGCTAAAGAAAGTGATGCAAGTCTAATGGCAGTGGGAAATACATCGTTTGTTGATTGAGCCATGTTAACATGGGTGTTTGGCGAAACTAACAAATAGTCTCCTCTTTTGCCACCTAAAATCTCTATAGCTCTGTTTGCAATAACTTCGTTGGCGTTCATGTTAAATGATGTACCTGCACCACCTTGGATAGCGTCTACAACAAAGAACTCATGAAACTGACCAGCTAGAATTTCATCGCATGCAGTAACTATAGCGTCGCATGTTTTTTGATTTAGCCTACCTACTTCAAAATTAGCTTGAGCTGCAGCCTTTTTGACATGTGCGAGAGCCAATATTAAAGATTTATGGGGCGGATAGCCAGTGATTTGGAAGTTTTCCATTGCTCGCATAGTCTGAATTCCATAATAAACTTCTTCGTTTAATTCCTTTTCTCCTAACAAATCCCTTTCACAACGATAGGATGCCAATTTTTTTTGCCTCCTTAGATAATAATCATCATAATGATTATTTTATTACTGAAATCAAAATATTAATTTCAGTAATATTATTCTATTTCCAACATCGAATTCCTGCTTTTTAACATAAATGTAATTATAAATAATATGCTAAGGCTTGAAGCTCTGTTGTAACATCGGAGTTTTGAACTTTTACATCCATAGGACCTTGTATAAGAGCAGGTGCAAAATTTAGTATAACTTTTATTCCAGAATTAATCAACTGGTCTGCTACGTTTTGTGCAGCTTGTGCAGGTACGGTAATTATTCCCATTTTTATTTTTTTCTCTTTGACTACGGCGGGCAGTTCTTCCATTGACTTAACTTCTAGACTCCCGAATTTTTCACCAATTTTAGATGGGTGTCCATCAAAAAGGGCTACTATTCTCGTGTTTGCACTTTGGTAACGGTTATACTGACATAGTGCAACACCTAGATTACCCATACCCACTAAGGCGATGGGTATCTCTTTGTCAAGGCCTAGTATACCAGTAAGCTTTTCAGAAAGCTCAATAACCCTATAGCCCATACCTTTGACACCAAAATCACCAAAAATCGATAGATCTTTACGGATTTGAGCAGGGTTTAGGTTTAGGTCCTCACCCATTTGCTGGGAAGAAATGGTTTCGATGTCCCTTTCTACCAATTGCTGTAAGTATCTTAAGTAAACTGGGAGTCGTTTTATAACTACGTCTGGAATCTTATGAAATTTAGTCATATTTTTTCCTCCTATATCTTTTTTAGAGTAAAATAATTTTAAGTAATCCTTTTGTAATAGTACCACATTTCACGTAATCTTGTAAATAATTTCTTATTTTTAGTACCTTTTGTATAATAAATTAGCGGTTAGAAATAGTTCTATAGACTAATGGCTAATGGCTTATTATGTGTGTTTTTTAAATTGCTACAGAAACGTCGTTCTTCTGCTACATGCTGGGTCTAAAAGCAGAGCCTTCTTTAACTACATGCTGGGTCTATTTTTTTTATTAGTTTTAGGGTAGTTATACGATGCTTGCTATTTGATTTTCTTATTTAAGTGTACGGTAATAAGGAGTGTAACAGAAACCTGTTTCATAAGTAGCATGCTGGGTCAAAGGCTTAACGGAAACGTCTATATCCTGTAATCATGCTGGGTCATTAGGGAAATTAGGAATTTCTATTCTGAAGCTGATAAGTAATACCTATAGGAATAGCTTTAATTACAACACGGAGTTAAATCTGTTTTTTTAAGATCTATTAGTAGGATTGTTAATTTGTAAGAATTTTTATTTGTTAAAACATTGCTGGAGTCATTTTTCATTGAGACTTTCACGGTTAAGATCAAAAAGAAAATAGACATATCTTGCTACGTAAAAAGCAGTAACGCTGTTGCGTTACTGCTTTTTATACTATAGCTTCTCCACTTTTACTGCACAGGACTTTAGTTCTGGTGTTTTGGATACTGGGTCAGTGGCTGGGTTTGTTAAGAGGTTAACAGCTGCTTCCGAGAAGTGGAATGTCATAAATACTACATTTGGTGCCACTTTTTCTGTAAGTTGAACCTTTGTAGTTAGCTCTCCCCTTCTTGATGTAACCTTCACCATTTCTCCGTTTTCTATCCCTAGTTTTTTAGCAGTTTTGGGGTTTATTTCTAGTAGTTCTTCATTCCTATGAGCCTTCAAACCTTTAGCTCTACGGGTCATTGATCCTGAATGGTAGTGGTACAGTGATCTACCAGTTGTAAGTATAAGTGGGTATTCACTGTCAGGGATCTCTTGTGAATCCCTATGTGTTACAGCTTTAAATTTCCCTTTACCTATTGGGAAAGCATCCTTATGAAGATAGGGTGTCCCTGGATGATCAGGTGTTGGACAAGGCCAATGTAAGCCATTTTCCTCTAGCCTATCATAGCTAATGCCACCATATGATGGGGTTACAAGGGCTATTTCTTTCATTATATCTTCAGCACTTTGATACTCCCAGTTAGCCCCAAGACTATTTGCAATCTCAGTTAGTATCAACCAATCGGGTTTTGCTTCACCCCTAGGGGAAATAGCCTTTCTTACCCTTTGAACCCTTCTTTCTGTATTTGTAAAAGTTCCATTTTTTTCTGCAAAGGTCACAGCAGGCAAGACAACGTCAGCCATTTGAGCAGTCTCAGTTAAGAATATGTCTTGAACAACTAAGAAGTCTAATTTATTCAAAGCTTCAACAACATGTTTTGAGTCTGGGTCTGTAAGAACTGGGTTTTCACCCATTATATACATAGCCTTTATGGTACCTTCCATGGCTCCTTCGAGCATGCCTGAAATTGTAAGACCTGCTTTATCAGATAGTTTTACACCCCATGCCTTTTGGAATTTTTCCTTTACTTCTGGGTTTGTTACCTGTTGGTAGCCCGTATATACAACTGGAAGGGCACCCATATCACATGCACCTTGAACATTATTTTGTCCTCTCAGTGGATTAACACCTGCGTGTTCCCTGCCTACATTTCCTGTGGCAAGGGCTAGATTGGCAATGGCTAATACACTATCAACACCTGTTGTATGTTGGGTTATACCCATTGTATATAGTACTGCTGCACCGTCACATTCAGCGTATATTTTAGCAGCTATTTCTATATCTTCTGCTCTCACTCCACAGATTACGGCAACCTTTTCTGGAGTATAATCTCTAACTGCTTCTTTTACAGCTTCGAAGTTTTCTGTTCTTTCTTCTATATAACTCATATCAATTAAGTCATCTCGAACAATTACGTGCAACAGACCGTTTAAAATGGCTATATTAGTACCTGGGCGTATTTGTAAAAACACATCTGCATACTTAGCAATTTCAATTCTTCTAGGGTCAATAACTACAAGTTTTGCACCTTTTTTTACTGCCTGTTTAACCCTTATCCCAATTACAGGGTGTGCTTCTGTTGTATTTGATCCAATTATTAAAATCCCTTTTGTATCGGCAATCTCTGCGATTGTGTTTGTCATTGCCCCGCTACCTAACGAAGTGGCTAGACCAGCCACAGTTGCAGCGTGTCAGAGTCGTGCGCAGTGATCAATGTTATTTGTGCCTAGTACTGATCTAAAGAATTTTTGGAATAAGTAGTTGTCTTCATTTGTACAACGGGCAGAGCTTAGGCCAGCAAAGCTATCAGAGCCATGTTTTTCTTTAATTAAAGATAACTTATTTGAAATAAGCTCCATAGCTTCTTCCCAAGATGCTTCCTTGAGTTCTCCATCTTTTCTTATAAGAGGTGTTTTTAGTCTATCAGGGCTGTGTACAAAATCCCAACCAAATCGCCCTTTTACACAAAGATGGCCATGATTTACTGCACTGTCAAAGTTGCTAGTTACCCCAACAATTTCGTCACTTTTCACTTCAAGGTAGTAGTTGCATCCTACACCGCAATAAGAGCAGGTTGTTAGAACTTTTTCAGTTTCCCAAGCTCTAGCCTTTCCCTTTGAGATTTTTGATGTCAATGCACCTACTGGACAAACGGATACGCATTGTCCACAATAAACACAGTTTCCTAGTTCTAGTTCCTTATTAAAGGGAGCTGAAATTGTTGTGTTAAATCCCCTGTTTGCAAAATCAATTACGTTATTTCCTTGGATCTCATCACATATTCCTACACATCTTCCGCATAGAATACATTTTTCATAATCCCTTGCTATAAATGGGTTAGGATCTTCAACATACCTTTCACTTACTTCCCCTTCAAACCTGCTGTCTTCAACACCATAATCATAGCTATATTCCATGAGCTTACAAGTGCCCGCAGCTTCACATGTCATACAATCTTGAGGGTGGTTTGCAAGTAGCAGTTCTAGTATATGCTTTCTTGCTTTTGTTACTTTCTCACTTTTAGAATGGACTACCATACCATCATATACTGGAAATACACAAGAAGCTGGGAGATTTCTGTTTCCTTCAATTTCCACTACACAAATCCTACAAGATCCAGAACTTTTTATTTGTGGGTGGTGGCAAAAGGTAGGTATCTCAACACCTGCATGTTTTGCTGCTTGTATAACAGTGCTACCTTTGGGGACAGACACCTTTTTACCGTCTATGGTTATGGATATGTGTTCCATCATCTCACTTCCTCTCCATGGGTTTTATCCTTTATATATTGCATTAAACTTGCACTTTTCCACGCACGCCCCACATTTTATGCAAACTTCAGGGTCTATTTCATGTAATTTCTTCACTTCACCTGTTATAGCGCTTACAGGACATACTTTCTTGCATAGAGTACATGCCTTACAAAGCTCAGGTTTAATTTTATATGTTGTAAGGGAAGAACATGCTCCAGCAGGACAACGTTTGTCTTTGATGTGTGCTTCGTATTCATGACGGAAATATTGCAAGGTGCTTAGAATTGGGTTCGGAGCTGTTTGCCCTAGCCCACATAGTGAGGTTAGTTTTATGCTCTCTCCTACTTCTTCAAGGAGTTCTATATCACCTTCTTTTCCTTCACCTTCTGTAATTCGCTCTAGGATCTCAAGCATCCTTTTTGTTCCTTCTCGACATGGCGTACATTTGCCACAGGACTCACTTTGGGTGAAGTTTAAGAAAAATTTGGCTAAGTCTACCATGCATGTGGACTCATCCATAACAACAAGGCCTCCAGAGCCCATCATTGCGCCGGCATCTATAAGGGAGTCATAATCTACGGGTAGGTCTAAAAGTTCCTCTGGAATACACCCTCCTGAAGGTCCTCCTATTTGGACCGCTTTAAATTTCTTGTTATCTGTTACTCCTCCACCAATGTCATAGATAATTTCCCGCAGTGAGATACCCATAGGTACTTCTGCTAATCCCGTATTATTTATTTTACCAGTTAAAGCAAAAACCTTTGTTCCTTTACTCTTTTCAGTGCCTATTGAAGCAAACCAATCTGCACCTTTTTCATATATAACAGGAACATTTGCAAATGTTTCTACATTATTTATGTTTGAAGGTTTATCCCAAAGTCCCCTTACTGCAGGAAATGGTGGTCTTGGTCTAGGCATCCCTCTCTTACCCTCAATTGACGCCATAAGAGCTGTTTCTTCACCACAAACGAAAGCACCTGCTCCTTCTTTAATCTGTAGTTTAAAGCTAAAGCCCGATCCTAGGAGGTCATCCCCTAATAGTCCAAACTCTTCTGCCTGATTTATTGCTGTACGAAGTCGTCGTATGGCTAAAGGATATTCTGCCCTTACATAAACATAGCCTTCATCTGCCCCTATGGCATAACCAGCTATTATCATACCTTCTATAAGGCTATGGGGGTCACCTTCAAGGATACTTCTATCCATAAATGCTCCTGGATCTCCTTCATCTGCATTACAAATTATATACTTTTTGTCGCTTTCAGACTTGCTTGCGAATTCCCATTTTAAACCAGTTGGGAAGCCACCACCGCCTCTACCCCTTAGTCCTGATTTTTTCATCTCTTCCACTGCTTGCTGTGGGGTCATATCATTTAATACTTTACCTAAGGCTTCATAGCCGCCTTTGCCTATATACTCATGTATATCTTCAGGGTTTATATATCCACAGTTTCTTAAGGCTATCCTTAACTGTTTTTTATAAAAATCTATTTCCTTATAAGAAGGGATTTTTGTCTCGCTTTGAGGAGGAGAATATAATAATTCCTTTACAATTCTACCTTTTAATAAGTGCTCATTAACTATTTTTTCTGTATCTTCTGGTGTTACCCTTGTATAGAAAGTACCCTCAGGGTATACAATTGCTACGGGTCCCATCTCACAAAAACCATGACAACCTGTTTCCACAACTAAAAATTCATTTTCTAAATTATTGCTATCTAAGTTACTCTTAAATCCATCTACTACTTTATTTGTTCCTGATGATACACAGCCAGTACCAGAACAAACCAAAATGTGTCCACGATAAATAGACATTTTGTTACCCCCTTTACTGTTTTTCTATTCTCCCAATTACTGCTTCCTTAACAATATTGTTATTAACTATATGCTCAGCTACTATTTTCCTCGCTATATCCTTTGTTACTAGTCCATAGGTTATTCTATCTTCCCCTGGGATAATCACATCAATTAATGGTTCATGTTGACACATACCAATACAGCCTGTTTGTGTTATGTTCACCTTTAAGTTTCTTTTGTTTATCTCTTCGAGAATAGTAAGCATCGCATCCCTTGCGCCTGCAGCGATTCCACAGGTTCCCATACCTACTATAACTTGAACACCTGTATTTTGCCTGGTTATTTCGTTTCTTTCTTGCTCTACCCTTAGCCTTCTTAAATCTTCTAAGCTTTTAATTTTACTCATGATTTATCTTCCTCCTTTAAAAGGTGGTAAAAATTTTCTCTTAAATATTCCCTGAGCCATTCAATTACCCATGCCTCAGAAACATGGCTCTCCCCGATGTTTTCGTATACATCTTGTGATTTTAAAGTGAAGCTTTTTTCATCAGTTGATATACTAATGTTAAATTCCACATTAGGATTAAGTATCAATAATGAGATATAGGTATCTTCTAACTTACCAAAGGGAGGTCTGTCCCAGTGGTTTAGTAAAAATGAGAAGTTTAGCCTTGTGCCTTGGTTCTCTTGGGAATCTATGTTAAAAAACCCTCCACTTTGCTCAGAAAGCATCTTAGTAAATGCTAAGCCAAGGCCAACTGACCTTGTTGTCCTTGTGGTATAAAAAGGGTCAGTACACCCCTTTGTTATCTCTTGACTCATTCCCTTGCCGTTATCATTAATGGTAATTATTAATAAATTCCTCAGGATGTCTTTTTTTATTTCTATTTGAACTTTTGTAGAATCTGCAGCTATTGAATTTTGGACAAGGTCTAGAATAATTTGGGATATATCTTGCATTTAATTATTCTTATATTGCTCTAATATTTGAGGGATAGCCTCTGGGGTTAGCCTCCCGTGGGTATCATCATTGATCATAATTACTGGTGCTAAACCGCAGGCTCCTATACAGGCTACAGGTTCTAGGGTAAATTGAAGGTCTTCAGTAGTGCCTCCCTTTTCCACATTAATTTCCTTTTGGATACTTTCAAGTATCTTTGCTGCACCTCTAACATGACATGCTGTTCCAAGGCAGACTCTAATGATGTTTTTCCCCCTTGGTTTTAGGTGAAATTGAGAGTAAAATGTTGCAACACCATAAACCTGACTTAATGGTAAGTCTAAACCATCGGCTATTCCAGCCATTACATTTTCAGGTAAATATCCATACAGGTCTTGAGCTTGTTGTAAAACAGGGATCAGTGCACCTTTCTTCCCTCTAAATTTCTCAAGTATTCCTTCTAGACTCACCCACTTTTCATCTTTAATTTTACTATTCGATGCCCCACAACAACTATTTCCTTGCATACTTCCACTCCTTTCTACTACATAATTGTTAATATTACATATCTATTAAAATATTAATCTAGGATTTGACATGTGTTAAATCCTAAAGTTGATACCAGTTCCTTTTTTCTTCTTTACAGAATGCTTTTTTAATTTCTAAGATACTAATTTCTGCTATTTCAAACACAACTGGATATACACCTATATCATCTATATAATGTGCATCACATCCTTTATAGACTATTTGATTTTCCAGACAATATTCTTTTTTTAGATTTCTTATATTACATGTTTTGGATACTTCTAGTATGTTGTTTTGCTGCTCACTTTCTATAATACCTAAAGTAGGCAGTAGCCCGTTTTTTCTTCTATCCACATGGGCAGGTATAGCTAGTCCACTAAGGGCAGCAACTAAATTATTAACTTTATCTATGCTATAACTACTCCTTTGCAAAAGTAATTTTTCCTCAAACCCAGTTATATTCTCCTGAAAGTCAACTATGACTTGTTCGCCGAAAATTTCAGGGTCGTTTGGTATATGTAAAAGGGAATTGTAAATCATCTCACCTAGGTTTTCAGCCCTATCTATATCATCAAAATAGCATAGAATATGAACCTCTTCATTGGTTTCCACTTCAATACCATAGATTAGCTTAATTCCAAACTCTTGTTCTAAGCTTTTAAAGGCCCTTAGGTTCTTCGTTGAATTATGGTCAGTTATGGCAATAAAATCCAGTCCCACGTCTTTAGCTTTTTTAAAAATGGACCTTGGCCCCATTTCTAAGCTTGCACAAGGGGACAGTACTGAGTGAATGTGTAATTGTCCTTTGAATCTATTCATTTGGCCCTATACCTAAGGTATAGAGTTTCCCAACTAGATCAAAGGCCGTTGTGTCTGAGTAAAACAGGTTAACACTTTTATCTTTTGCTGCTTTTATGGTATTTTCATCTACTTCACCTAAAACTATTACTGCTGCTAGTTCAGCTAGCAGGGCAACAGCAATAGTATTGACATGCCCTTGATGTGTCACCCATACCCCACCTTTTTTACTATTACCTATAACTAAGCTTAAGAGGTCTGTACAAAGGCCAGAGGTAATTTCCTCATTTGGATTATCAATATTTAAACCTTTGATAGGCAGTTTAGCGGCCAAATCTTTTACTATCATTTTTTAGACTCCTTTTTTTGGAAAACACAGTTTATTTCTTGTGTGGTCCCTTGAATTTTATCTTCAGCATGTGCTCTACAAGTAGGAGCACCACATGCTCCACAATCAAATCCAGGCAAACAATCCAATATTTCTTGAACTTTATTTGCAATGGATATCGCATTTAAGATATCGCTATCATACTTAAGTATTTGTCTTGGTTTTAGAGCAGTCTGCCAGTCAAAATACTGTGGTGGAACTTCTAAGAGTTTTTGTTCATCTAAAGCGCCACCTATTGATTCTGCTAGTTTTCTTACTCTAACCCGTGCTATAAAAGGATTCTCTACAACAGCGGGTCCACCGACACATCCACCTACACATGCCCAACATTCTATATACTCAACATCAGTTAACTTCCCTATCTCTATTTCCCTAAGAATTTTATTCACCTGTTCAATACCATCAATCACTACGTTGTCTGAGCAACTGATGGCTAAACTCTCTCCACCAGCTCTAGCCCATCCATAACCTAAACCCTTTGCCTTCAAATCTTTAGGTTTACACTTATCTGTTTGGGTAAACTTCAATATGTTTCCGTACAAGTCAACTATAGACAAAACCCCATTAACGGTGGATATTTCCCTTGCCACTGGCTGCTTTACAGCAGTCATTTTTGCAGGACAAGGTGAAATATAAAATATACCTATCTCATGGCTTTCATATCCCTTCATTAACCCCAGGTCTAGTGCCATCTGCCCAGCAACTTCTAGTGGTGATTCCACTGGAATTAGGTATTTGATTAAATCAGGGTACAAAGCCTGCACTAGCCTAATAACCGCAGGACAGGATGCAGATATAAAGGGTACTCCTTTATGATTACGTAAAACTTGCTTTATAGCTAAAGAAACGTATTCACACGCTAAAGCAACGTCAACAACTTCATCAAAACCCAGGGACATAAAAGACCCTAATATTTTATTAGGATTTACGGTTTTTCCAAATTGACCGAATATTGCTGGGTCTGGTAAAGCAATCTTATACTTATAGTTTTCTAAGTCCGTTAAGCTATCCACTTTACCGGTTTTTGCATGGTTTGGGCATACCCTAATACACTCCCCACAGTCGATACACCTAGAGCCAATGATTTCTGCTTTTTCTTTGACCCTTATGGCTTCTGTGGGACATACTTTAACACAAAGGGTACAGCCATTACAAAACTTCTCCCTAAGTTGAACAGAATGGAAATATTCCAAGTAATCTCCCCCCTATAAATAAACGGTGGCTACTAAGGTTGTTCCTATTCCTAACGTGGACTCTACTTCTAAATAATCAGCACATCTTTTAATATTTGGCAGTCCTATGCCTGCTCCAAAACCCATTTCCCGAATATCATCAGTAGCAGTTGAAAAACCTTCTAACATTGCTTGCTCAACGTTAGCTATACCTGGACCGTGATCTTTTGCAATAATCTTAACCTGGTCTGGGTAAAACTCACAGGATATTTCCCCTCCAAGGCTATGAATTACCAAATTCATTTCCGCTTCGTAGCTTATTATAGCTATTCTCCTCAATAATTCTGGGCCTATTCCTATTAATTGCAGTGATTTTTTTATTTTACTAGATCCTTCTCCAGCCCTTTCAAAGTGCATGGCTAAAACTTCTGTTTTTACTATATGGGTGTGTGTTGCTGTCTCGCTACTCATCATTGGGACCGCAAGCCTTTAAACCCATTTGATAAAGTAGTCCACAGCACTCAAACATTGTTTTTTTACTTGTAATTATAGGTATATTGCAATCTTTAGCTAGGTCAATTATTGAATTTTCAACCTTTTTTCCCCTTACTACTATTATTGCGCCTAGATCTGCTATTTCAGCTGTTCTTACAACTTGAATATTTGCTAGTCCAGTAAGCAGTAAGGTTTGACTTTGGGCAAATGCAAGTACATCACTGAGTAAATCAGCCCCGTAAGCCTTATATATTTCCCTATCAAGTAATTCGTCACCGAACAATATTTCTCCTTCAATAAGTTCACAAATTTTCAATAATTTCATTATAATTCCCCTTTCATGCGAAATTATTCACTAATGGGCCGATTTTTTTCTCCCCAAATTTTGGGGAGAGTAACAATTCGAGTATAACATTGGTAATAGATTTTATCAATACCTTTTGTGCTTTTTTTTACTTACTTTTTATAAAACTAAAAAGTACAGTAAAGTACTCATCTCTATCCTGGTTGCTAGATGTTTGAGTCCATGTGTCATATTTACTTATGACTTGCAAAATATCATTTAATATCTTTTGTTCACTTATACTATGTATTTCATTTAATCCACTGTGGTTGCTAAGTGTCTTAACTTCACCTGTTAAAAAATATTCATGTGTTTTCTCTAGTACTTCCTCAAATACTAAAAGTGTGTGTTCAACTACTGCTTTTTTATCCTCATCATTGTCTTTAATAGTGATAAAAGTTTCAGGAATTATGTATTCTGCAAGAAAGTTATCAAAACCTAGCTCCCGCTGCTTATTCAAGCTGTTTTGAGGACTATCTTTGTCTAAATACAATCCAGTAATTACTCTAATTACATCGTCTTTTATCAATATGGCCTCAAACTCGCTTTCTTGAAGATTCTGTCCGTGGGTCTGGGCCCCTCCAAGTGTTGAAAACACACCATTTTGAATCAAAATAATTTCTCTAGCTTTTAGTACCACTTCAGTTCCTTCCTCCACCACATTAACATCTTCATCGCCTTTGGGATTTGTAATAGTTGGTTGAGTTTCTCCACCAAACCTTATTAGTAATGTCTCAAAATACTTACCCATGGGATATGCCACCACTAGGGCAAGTAAGGAGATTGCTATTATATGACCTATGTACTTTTTATTTCCCCTACTACTATACCTTCGTCTCATTATTAATTCCTCCTTTGCTGTTCACCATTTATATTTACTGTGTAATTTTCTATGTATATCATATTTTCAACTGAGCATATAATATAACTTTCTTCTTGTAAGTATCTAATAATTATATTAATTGCGTCTGGTGTATATATACCAGTGTTAAAAAGAATTATTGACCCCTCAGTTGCACCACTTCTAACCCTTTCAACTATATCTGATACTCCTATTGCCTTCATGTCATTTGAATCTAAATCCCATAGAACAGTGAATATTCCCATCTCCTCAGCCACATATATAATCTCCTGGTTTACTGTGCCTTCAGGCCTTATTGTTTTTAGTTTTTTCCCCGTTGTTTGTTCTAATTTTTGTGAAACAGAGTATAACTCTTCTTTTATCATTTTCCTTGTAAGATTTTTAATTTTTATTTGGTTAAATGCTAACAGACCAACCTCAGATCCAATTTCATTTATTTTAGATATTGTTTCTGGGTTATCCTCAATAAGAGTTTTGGTTATGTAAAATGTTGCAGTTACGTTATTTTTATCTAAGGTATCTAAAATAGCAAAGAGTTCATCATCTATTTTATATATATTAAAAGTTAATGAGATTTTCTCATTTATTTTAACCCTAGAAATGGGAATAAACTTGCTTTCACCAGCTAAAGTCATAACTACTCTCTCCCCTGCAGAATAAGTAAGGCCTAATATCATGACCATAACCATGAAAAGCAGAAAATATTTTTTCATTATCTCACCCCCAAGTACTAATATGTATTATAATTTATTGAAATTTATAACTTTCTATCTGTAATTATACTAATTTATGCCAATTATAATTATCTTGAAAAAGTCACATGCTATATAATAGAAAGGAGTGAAATACTGTGAAAAGTTCTCTGAAAAAATTAAATAATTTATTGGCGGAAGAATATTCTATGATAAATAGTTTTGACAGCTATTTAAACAGCATACCAGACGGTGAAGACAAGGAAGAATTAACAACTATTATGATGAATCATGAACATAATGCTTCACAGCTAAGAAGTCAAATCGAAGCCCTAGGTGGTAGACCTAAGGATAGTGTTGCTTCTAGTAATGAAAGCATGAATATTCAAAGTGGCTCAGACAGAACAGTTATAGAAAAAGTTCTAAAACAAGCACACCAACAAGAAAGATCCACTGTAGAGCTAGCCCAAGAAATCACTAGAACTAAAATAGATGAAGATACAAAATATGTAATCCAAGAAATAGTTGACGTAAACAGAACCCATCTAGCAACAATCGACAGGTTACTAAAAAGGCATAACGCATAAAACTAGACTTTGCGCTAAAAGATAAACGTCCTTCGTTAGATCAAAAGCCCAGATACCCCAACGTATTAGATACGCTGCGGTTCTGGGCTTTGCTACGTCTCAAAGCTTAAATACCTGGGTTATACCCTTACTATGTCTTAATCCAAAACTGATACAATATATAAAGTCCCACAAATATTAGTTTTGTGCCTAGGACAAAATTAACTTTTTTTGTGGCAAATTTTGAATTAAAGATACTTTGCATTGAGCTTCCTATGAGTGCTACTGCCAATACAGGTATGGCCCTGCCAATTCCGTAAGCAAGTAAAACTGAAATTCCAGTAATTATGTTTGCTTCTACCATAACATAACTAATTATTGTTAGAAGAACAGGCAAGGTGCATGGAGCTCCTAAAATGGCAAAAGGAATCCCGAGGATAATTCCTGTAGTTATACCTTGTCCCTGTCTTTGCTTTTTCTTCGGCACCAATACGTATGTAAGATTTAACCTTACTTTTAAAATGCCCATCATTTTTAAGCCCATGATAATTGAAATTGCACTAATGATGTAATAAGCTATCTCTAAATTAAAAAATGCTTTGCCTAGTCCCGAAAATACTACTCCCACAACCATTAGGGTTAAAATCATACTTACTAAAAAACTTGTTACTACTTTTAGTTTTGAAAATAAGTTCTTTTTATCCTGCAGAGTATATGAAGCAAGTAGCATAATAGTAGGCAAGCTACAGGGTGTTACACCACTTAATAAACCTAGCGAGAAAATAAAGCCATACGTACCAAGTATTCCATCATTTGTTCCCATAATTTATCCCCCAAGCCAGTTTTAATATGTATAAGAAATATATTGTTAATTTATGTGTTATAGAACATTTTTTAGAAAATGAGTTTATAGGTGTTAAAAATAAAAAAAGCGCTGATAGCGCTTTTAGTTAACTTTTTTATAGTTCAGTATATTATTATGTGCCTCTAGTATCTTGTTTGCCCCGTCTAAGGGACTTTCTGGATATTCTATTGGGAAACCCATGTTGATAAGTTCTTTAAACATCTGGTATAACTGTGGTTGAATTAGGCTTGCATCGGTAAGTAATTTTTGGTTTTTGAAAATTTCTGCTCCCCTAGCTTTACCTGCAACCTCGCCTTTATTAAAAACATAAGTTATGTCACTTATGGACGATACTAATTCCATGGCGTGAGTTGTTATAATTAAGGATGTTCCATGATGACTATTAAAGTGGTTGATCAAATCTATTATGGACTTTGTAGACTTTGGATCTAAACCGTTGAAGGGCTCATCTAACAGTAGAATTTCGGGGTTTGTAACTAAGGCACCAGCAATTGCTACTTTTTTCTTTTCACCACCACTCAAATAGTGGGGAACCTTGTTTGCCAACCCCTCTAGATTTAGCTCAGATAGAATCCACTGAACCCTTTCCTTGATTTCTTTTTCAGGCAATTTATTATTGCGCAGTGTTAAAGCTATGTCATCAAATACAGTTGGAGCAATAATTTGTTCGTCTGAGTTTTGGAAAACCACACCTACCTTTTCTCGGAAGGTGTGGAATTTTTTATATGGATTTATATCAAAAACACTTAATTCTCCTTCTATCGACTTCATAAGCCCAATAATACCTTTAAAAAGCGTTGTTTTACCTGAACCGTTACATCCTAAGACAACAGTTCTTTTGCCTTTTTCTGCAACAAATTCTCCCATAAGCTGCACCTTTGTTTTATCTGGGTATATGAATGTGACATCCTTTGCTTTAACTATATGTTCCATTTGCTCCCCTCCTTATACCCAAAAATAAATTAGAACTATAAAAACACTTAAAAATATTGGGTATGCATTCCATATTGTCATTTTTTCTTTTTGTATTTTAATATTCCCAATTTCATAGCCTCGGATGTGGAAAACTTCTTTCATCCTTTCTGCTCCATCTAGGGCTCTGATAAAGGTTATAGCCACAGCTCCACCAATATTTTTCAGGTTCCTCAGTATAGATAATCTACCATACCCACCTTTAATTTTAATGGCTAAAATCAAATTTGATATCAGGTCATGGAAAATGAAAAAAGACCTATAGGTAAAAAATAATCCATCAACCAAAAATCCAGGCAAAAAACCTTGTAGCACAGAAAATAAATTGTAAATGGGTGTAGTTACAAATATCAAAATCATAGTTGTAGCTATGGCAACAGCTTTTGTTATCAGCCAAAAACCACTAACCTTATCATATCCAAGACCCAAAACTAACAGGCCAGAAAAGAAAATTGGATAAAAAAGCAACGGCAATATTTTAAAAATAGGAATCCTATTTACTATCATGACTATAAATAGCAACGCCAGTGTAGCATAGGGAAAATAAACAGATTTAGTAGTAAGTATTAAGATAGTATTAGTTATAGCGAAGAGTAGTTTAAAAGACGTATTACTAGAATGTATCGGGCTTTTTTCCTGTGTGGCAATATAATCAATGACCTCTAGTCCCACTTAATTTCCACCCTTTAGTAAGTAATCTGGCCTTATCTTTCTAAAATAATTCACCACTATGGAGCCTATAACAACCTCAATAATGGCTCCTATTGATACAATACCTAAAACAAAAACAGCAAAGTCTGTATTATTAAAGTTACTATATCTTGCAATAGCTTCTTGATCATGTGTGTGTATAGCTATTTCAGGGGGAATCCCTCCTAGGGTTACCACTGTAACCATAAGGGCAGAGGAAGCAAGTATCATTATAGCAATTGCTATAGCTAAGCTCACGTTCCAGTTTACTCTTTTATTTAATAGTAGTGAAAAAACACCATAACCTATGATAATTTCTGTACCCATTATCAGGGTATTAACTCCTACAACTGTAACCCCTCCATGGCCAAAAACCCCAAGAATAAGGTTTACTAAGAAAACAGAAATAAACCCCAATTTAGGTCCTAATATTAGTGCTGTTAAAATTGACAAGTTTATGTGAAATGGCAATGGCCCTAAAGGTATTGACATAACAATAAGTGTTAAGGCAGACATAACACCTAGTTTAGCAACATTGTTAAACAGTTCTTCTTTTTTTGTGCTCAAAACTACATACCCGATAATAGCGAAGGTAAGTAAAAAACCAAGTAGTATTAAACCCCAATGTAGTACTCCATCAGTAATATGCAAATGACTCAAAGTGAACACCTCCGATTAATTTTATTTATTATATTAGTACTTTAACTTTTGCTCTTTAATTCTTGTTTTTTTCGGTGAGACACTAATTTTACCTTTTTCATAAGTGGCAACAAAAACTTCATCAACTCTTTCAAAACCCATTTCTTTTAACCTTGCTAGTATTTGAACTTTTTCTAGGTTACACCTATATAAGTTCTCTTGTTGAAGTTTACCATCAACTATAAGCAATACAGGTAAACTCTCCTCTTCTTCAATGACTGTCCCCTTCTCAATAGGTTGGTATTGTTGTTTTTTGAGTATACTCATTTCTCCTGTAGGTTCTAAAATGGCAAATGCCACTTCATCTATGTTAAATATCCCTTTAGCCCTAAGCATTGGAAACAAGTCATTTACAGTAAACCTTATGGTCTTCATGTTTTCCCCTATAACTACACCGTTTTGAATTATCACAGTTGGTACATTTGTGATGAGATTACTAAACTTCCTACTTCTAATTTTACCATAAGTGATAATGATTTGTAATAAGCCAAGGACAAAAATAGCAAAAATTGTGGGCCCATGCTCTATGGATGGATCGGCTAAATCTGCACCAGCCACTGACCCAATGGTTATAACTATAACAAAATCCAGCACTGGAAGTTCACCTATACTCCTTTTACCCATAAATAATGTGACTAACATAAGTATAGGTATTACAGTTATACTTCTCAGCATTGTAACCAGGTACTCGTTCATCATATACACCTCAAAGATATTATAGCCATTTTTTACCCATATACTACAATGGATTGTTATTTAATAGCCACCTGATCATAGTAGATGCAAAAAAAAGAAAGTAGACGTTACTGTCTACTTTCAAGAAGTTCTTTTATGTCGTCATAATTTAGTCCACCATGAAATCTTGGCAGGTTATTAACTAGTGTAATAGGAAGTGTAACAAGACCACTGTCAACCATTTTTAAGATTTCCGAGTATTCTTGTACATCATCAGAAAAGATATCCACGAATTCTATATTTGCTTTACCAGCAAAGTCTTTTGTAAGTTTTTCTTTGATTGAATTCACTTCTGAGACAACGTCAAAATTATCGCCACAACCTGTGGCTCCAGATTTAGGGCCTCAACCACAGCTAGAAGTGTTATAAGTAGTTCCTAGTACAACGATTTTGTCCACAATGTATACCTACTTTCTATAGTATAAGTTTTATTTATTATATTATAAATTAGATTATAGTATTTTTCAACCTTCAATAATTAGTTCTACTGATTATAGACAATAACTGCATCTTTGCCTATTGCCCGTATTTTGTCTAGATCAACCATTCCCTTTTCTCCTCCAAATAACGAATTCTTGGCATCGTTTATTGATATGGAAACCATGGCACCCTCTGGGAAACTAAAATTAATTTCTCCCACTTTACCTATTGTAGATCCATTTTCCTGCAAGATATTCCTTCCAATCAAAGTACTGGCTTTAAAATCTGTCAGATCAGTGGGTGTATCATTATTCTGTTCTAAGTCTTCAATGGTTACTGCATCCTTTCCAATACTGTGCACTTGTTCCATTTTCAAAAAACTTTCCGACTTTTTAAAAAGCCCAGCTTTCTCTGCCATTTCTAAGGCAACAGCCTTGCGACTAATGTTGTCAAATAGTATATCTTTTACCTTACCTATCTGTTTTCCATCGTTTAAGTTTATAACGGGCAATCCAATGACATCTTTCGTTTTTAGCATAGTATCAACCTCCCTTATCTATATTATATTATATATTTCAATAATTTAGTTACATATCCTTTTTTTGATAAGGGTAGATTGTTAAAGATTGCTAGCTTTCAACTGTGGCGAATTATTTGTTCTAGCAAGATATTTAAATCTCATTAAAAATGAAAATGAGCCAAATAATCTAAATGATCCGGCTATACAAAGAGCTACATAAATATTAAAGACCTTATAAATATGTGCTCCCAACATAGGTGCAAGCATGGCGGATATACTTATCAGTGTGCTGTATATTGCAATATATAGAGTTCTATCTTCGTCTGGAACAACCTCTAACAAAGAATTAAATAATACCAAGTTAATTCCTGCAACTGCTGTACCCATAAAAAAGTTAACCATAAGTAAAACATACAGATTCCAAGAGATAGCATATAGAAATGGTGACATTGCAATGGCAAAAGTTGCTATAACCACAGTATAATTATTTCCTTTCTTAGTAGCCACTTTACTCCAAATGGGGTAAGTAATAAATGCAGCAAGACCGTTTACTACAGAAATATAGCTTACCCAGGTCCCATCTGCACCAAGGTAGTCAATTTGGTATATTGTAAAAAGAGGCCAACCCATTTGCCAGCCAAAATGAAATAACAATGAGCATATACCAAATAAAAGGAATGGTTTATATTTAAAGATAGTTTTTATGTTAGAAAGTAATTTCTTCTTTATAGCTAGTTCCCTTTGTGTCTTTAAAACCACAGGTTCTTTCATTTTCATATGATAGTAAACTTCATAAACAGCAAAACCACAAGCAAGTACGAAAAAAATCTGATATATCATGATTTCTGAAGAAATATCTACTCCCGTTATTCTCTTAAGTATGGGAAATCCTTTATTGATGTTGTAAATTCTGAGAATCTGCCCAGCAATAAGGGTGACAATTATGCCACATATTGATGTTATTTTGTTTCTGTAAGCAAAAGCCTGTGCCCGTTGTTTCGCAGGTATGGCAGAGGCAATAAAGGACTGCCAGGCTACATTTGATATCCCCCCTGGAAAGTTCATAAGTCCATATGTTAATACTAATGCAAAGACCCTCCACGATGCAGGCAGGTTTGGAGTGATGGCTAGGAGTAAAAAGAAAAATCTAGTTAATGCAATAACATAGCCCGTCACTTTTTTCTTCTCTTGGAATCTATCCACCATGATCCCGCCAGGTATCATAGAAATCACAGACATTAGGGCAGGCAGTGAGCTAAGTAATGCTATCTCATATGCATCTGCACCTAAGGTCTTAGCTAATATTCCAATAAATGGTGTTACAAGATTCATTCCTATGACAGCAAAAATTCCGTTACGTGTATTACATTTAATATTATGATTTATATCACTTTCCGACAGATCTATTTTACTCATTTACACACCCCACATAATAATTAATAGATAATTCAGCACTATCTATTATAGCATAAATTTCGCATAACGGAATATATGCTAAGAAAATATTTTTCCCTTGAGTTCTTTAAATTAATAAAAGGCATAGCCTTTGCTATGCCTCAGAATGAAGACAAACCTAAGAAAAAGTCATTGACCCTAGATGTGCATATTAAAAAGCTGTACAATTAATTCGAGGAGAAAGAGTTAAGTGCTGAATAGCTAAACGGAAGAAGGGGCGAGGAACAGGACGTCAGACTGTGTGGCTAATCTCTAAAAACTCAAAGATTAGCCGTAAATTTCCTGTCTTTTGGTGCAATATGACTTAAACATATAAAAATACAATGATAAAGTGGGTCTAAGAGCTACTAATATCCTTAGTAGTTCTTTCACTCCTATAATATTTATTACTCTTTTAAAATTATAGGCTAGCAAAACTAGGGCTGTCTCTGTAGTTACAGAATCCATCCCTCTTGTTAAAAAATACCCAGCATTCATTGTCCTTTTGATGGTTCCATAAGGATGCTCAACAATCATCTGCCTTTGTAGGTATTTGTCCATATTTGCTTCTGTTCTAGCATCTATAGTATCCAAAAAATCTTGGTTAGGTGACCGATTTATTATCCTGCCTTTGGCTGCAGTGGTGCATTTGCTTTTTGATTCACAGTTTTTACAGGCATCGTAGTTTCTATATTTTATTCTTTTTGGTTCTTTTGATTTGTGGTTTATTCTGCGTAATTCATGGCCCAAAGGACAAATATATAAGTCTTTTTCAGGCACATAAGTAAATTTATCTCCGTAGAAATCTTTGTCTCCTGTGGCGTTAGAATACGACTGTTTTGGCAAATAGACTGTTGTTTCGTTTCTCTCACATTTCATAAGGTCGTCTGCTTGGTAATAGCCTTTATCTGCTGCTACTTCAAGTTTCCTTTTTCCAAATATATCTTTAGCCTTTTCTGCAAGTGAATTTAGATTACCTTGATCTGCGGGATTGTTTGTAACATCATATGCCACTATAATACTATGCTTAGAGTCTACAGCTGTTTGTATGTTATATGCTACAGTAACACCATTGTTTTTGTTGTCCATAAGCCTAGCATCTTCGTCAACTGTAGATATTTCATTACTTTCGCTATCCTGTAGTTTTTTTTCCAACTCTTCAAATTTAATTTTACGCTCCTTGAGTTTTTCAATTTTTTGCTGAATTTCTTCAGGTGTATACTTAAGTTTAGGTGAATCGTCTTTGTCACTGCTTTCTAACAAATCTAGATAGGAATTAACCTTATCTTCGATATATTGTTTGTGTCTTTGTATTTTTTTCTTTGAGAAATTATTCTTCTTTGAATTATTAGCTTGAATTTTAGTCCCATCTATTGCTATGAATTCCTCGCCTAATAGTTTGAGATCCTTACACAACTTAGTAAAATCCTTGAAAACTTGTTTTAGCTGAGTTTTATTTTCTTTCCTGAAATCAGCTATTGTTTTAAAATCAGGTTTTAGTTTTTGTAATAGCCAAACCACTTCTATATTCCTGTGAGATTCTGTTTCTAGCTTTCTAGATGATCTTATGCCATTTACATACCCATATAGATATAACTTCAATAAAACAGAGGGATGATATCCTGGTGCACCTCTGCGGTGTTCCTTTGATTTAGTGAATGCACTCATATTGACCAGTTTTACGTATTCATCAATTACCCTAACGGGATTATCCTCACCTATGTAATCTTCTATGCAGTCAGGAAACATTGTTTTTTGCTTTCTATCTGTACCTTGTATAAATGACATTTAAAATCCCCTCTCCGATATTCTATAACTTAATTATACTACAGAAAAAGGGAAAAGTACTGTATTTACAGTACTTTGTAGGCATTTTAGACATATATTATTGTTTAATTCTCACACAGTCTGACGTTTCGAGAGCTCCATTGAACCATGGACGGTGAATTGGAGCGGTCCCCTTCTGGAGTTTAGATAGAAGCCTTAAGTCTCGACGCAGAATTCTGTACAGTGTTTAATATGCGACATTCATCAAAAATGACTTTGTCATCAGTATAAAAGGCATAGCCGTTGCTATGCCTTTCATACTTTAAAAGTTATATATAACTTTACTTATTTTATTGATTTTCTCTTTCACACCCTTTGTTGACATATTAAATCCTGCTTCTATGTCAGCGTCAGATACTGTTTCCCTAAGAACGAAGCCTACAAGGGCATCTGACCATGTGTCCACACTTTTGATAATTGGGCTTTCTTTTTTCACGTAGTCATTCCATAGAATTTGAGCCGAATAAACTTGTGTCAGTTCATATTGACCTTCAATTTTTTCTATGGCCTTTGTAAGCACAAGTCTTTGGTTTTGGGTCCAATCTTGTTGATTTATAAAAATTTCGCCCTTCCAAAACTCTTCCACAGAAAAAGAATAATTTCCCTCAACTAGTTTTTTATATGCATAATTTCTGCTACTATATGCCTGCCTTAGATCATAACAAAAATCCACAACAGCACCTATATATTTACCATTGTTTAAGCTTATCATTAAATCTACCAAGGGCTCCTTAAGTGAAGTATCTCCTTTGTGTAGGGCCCACACCATAGAGGAAAATAGTCCTTTATCGTCTTTATATTTCTCTATCTCTTCATTAGACAGGTCAGAATCAGAGATTGATTTAATTATATCAAGCAATGAATTATATGGAACTTTTATTTGATATGGTAGCCTTTCGAATTCTTTTTCCTTAGTTACTATTTTCTCTATTAGAGAAATATAGTACTGTGAAAAAGGATTGCCAGGTTCTATTTCCTCTAGCCTTGCCCACTTGTTTTTAGATTCTAATAATTTCTTTTTATTGAAAAGTGAGATTGCCAAAAAATACGTGGCCTTAAAATTTCTATTATCAAGCTGAGTGGTTTGAAGCAATATATTATACGCCAATGAGTCCTTACCTAAGTTTCCGTATGTTATGGCAAGTTTGATATCATCATCTTCGTTTAATGTCTCAAAATTAATGCTCTCAAGTTTTCTTGTAGTATGTCTAAGACTTATTTCATCCTGAATCTCCTGATAAAACCCAACTAAATTACATAGGGCATGAATATTAGAATCATCTATACTTAGGACTTCTTTTGATTTTTTTATGGCCTCTTGTATTTCCCCTTGATAATAGTACGTGAGGGCTAGATTGTTAATTGGTGCCGTTACCTTAGTGTTTATATTCATAGCCTCTAAAAAAACTTCTTCTGCTAGTGCATACTCACCTTTTTCAACTAATTCAATACCTTTTGTACATAAATCTTGTATTTTTTGTACTTCTTTAGCATCTCTAGCTTCCCAGTCATACTCCGAATTTTTTAGCGCAGTTATAATATCTGTGGCTTGCTCGTAGTGTTCACCTTCAGGGCAAAGCTCTAAGTACTTTTGTAAGCATTTCTTAACCATCTTAAAATTATTAAGCTGTCCATAATTAAGACCCATAAAAAACCAGCAATCAAACATGTCAGGGTCAGTTTTTACTATTTTTCTATAGATTGTATTGGACTCAGCGTATTTACCCATCTCAGCTAAAAGAGAAGCTACGTTAAAGTGATTTACACTATTATCTGGCTCTATGTTTACAGCCCTTTTGTAGTATTCTAATGCTTTATGAATGTCATTCTTAAGGTATGACTTGTTTGCCATAGCAAAGTAAAAATCTACACCTTTAGAAATGGGAATTATATGTCCATTTTTTTTAGCCATTTATACACCGCCTTTAAAAACATCTCAATTAAATATATTGTACAAAATATAAGCAATTATAACAAGAAACAATTATATCATTTATTGGTTTTTATTTGCAATAGGTAATTAGTCAAAAGAATCTTTCCCATATTTAAAAAACAAGATCTAAAAAAACTGATTACCCAGTTTTTTTAGATCTTATAGCATGCTTACTATTAAAAAATTATGTTTTGCAGTCCGAACCCATCTCACCCTTTAGATAGTTCCTTGCAGGTCCTACTACGTTAAAGGATCCACAGATACATATTAGATCAGTGCCTAAACTTAGGGCATGTTCTACGGCTCTTTCTATACTGTCGTCTGCATATAGAACGTTTAAACCCATCTGCATGGATTTTGAACTGAGGCTGCTACTATCCATTCCCCTTTCACCTGCTGGTTTGGTTATTATAAAGAGGTTCTGTTCAGATTTTAACAAGTTCAACATTTCGTCAGTATCTTTGTCCTTAAATATACCTATGACAAAGGTTGTTATTTCATTTTTAAGGTATGCCTTTAGATTTTTCTGTAGTATCAGCATACTTTTAGGGTTATGTGCAACATCTAAAATAACCGTCTTGTCTTTTAACGTGATAATTTCAAATCTTCCTGGCCAGTTAGCATTTTTTAATCCTGCTTTTATTGCACTATTACTTATATTTTTTTTCTGCTTTAGTATATCCAATATGGTTATTACAAGGCGTACGTTCTCAAACTGATGTTCACCCAAAAGCCCAAGCTCATATTTTTCTCCATTATATATAAAACCCTGCCCCATAAGCTCAGTTTCACAGGTTTTTATATTTACATTTGCTGCTTTGTAAACAGGTGCATTTTTTTTACTGGCTTGAGAAGTGATAACCCGTTCTGCCTCTTCTTCCATAACACCTACAACAATAGGTACATTATCTTTGATAATACCAGCTTTTTCAAAGGCTATTTCCGAAACTGTATTACCTAGTATGTCCGTGTGGTCTAAGTCTATGTTTGTTATTGCCGCAACTTCTGGAATAACAATGTTAGTGGCATCAAATCTACCACCTAGTCCCACTTCTAACACTACGTAATCTACTTTCATATCTGCAAAAAATTTAAATGCAAGGGCCGTAACAACTTCAAATTCAGTGGGTTCTCCCAGGGGATGGTTTTTAAATTGGTTTATTATTTTTAAAAAGTTCGGAAAGTAGTTTTCAAGCTGCAAATCAGTTATTTGCTCATTGTTTATGGTTATCCTCTCATTGAACTTATACAAGGCAGGGGATATATATACCCCCACCTTATATCCTTGTTCAATCAGTACAGAGGAGACCATATGACATGTTGACCCCTTTCCGTTTGTTCCCCCAACGTGTATAAAGCAGAGCTTATCTTGTGGGTTTCCTAACCTTTCACAAAGATCTTTCATTCTCTGGCAACCATCACTATTCATTCCAAATCTAGGGAGGGATTGAATTAGGTTAAGCATCTTCATACTAAGCTTTTAACTCCTCTATTCTTTCAATTACAGTTTGACGTTTGCTACGATACTCATCTAACTTTGATTGTTCTTGATGGATTACTGCTTTAGGAGCTTTGTTAACAAACCCAGGGTTAGATAACTTTTTCTCTATCCTTTCCACCTCAAAGTCTAGATTCTTCACTTCCTTATTAAGTCTTTCAATCTCTTGATCAAGGTTTATCAACCCTGATAATGGTAGGAATATCTCCCCTACTCTAACAACCTGTGTCACAGCCTTGCCAATGGATGAATCTAAGGTTTGCTTAACTACAAGGCTTTTCAAACCTGCTAAAGGTTTAATGTATAGTTCTCCATCTATTATATCTTGATAGCTTTCTGTTGTTTTGGCAACAATTACTGCTTCTACATCCTTTTTAGATGCAACGTTCATCTCACTCTTTACATTTCTAATTGCTTTAATTATTTCCATGATATCATTAAATTGTCTTTCCATACCTTTGTCCATGAGTTTTTCATTAACTTCTGGCCACTGTTCTGTAATAAGATACTCTTTCTTATTTGGTAGATGACTATATATCTCTTCTGAGATAAATGGCATAAATGGATGAAGAATTTTCATTGTCTCAAGTAGTACATGACTTAGTACAGACTGTGCCGTTGCTTTATGTTCAATGTTTTCTCCATAAAGCCTTGGTTTGCTTAGCTCGATATACCAGTCACAGAATTCATTCCACAAAAACTCATATACTTCCCTAGCTCCGTTACCTAGCTCATATCTATTTAGTTCCTTATTAACATTTTCTATAGTAGAGTTTAGTCTACTTAGTATCCACTTGTCTGCTAAGGTTAAATTTTTAGTTATATCCATTTGGCTTAGATCAAACTCTTCTAAGTTCATTAAAACAAATCTAGCTGCATTCCATATTTTATTGGCAAAGTTCCTACTAGCTTCTATTTTGTCTTCGCTAAATCTAGTATCATTTCCAGGAGCAATGCCAGTTATTAAAGTAAACCTCAATGTGTCAGTTCCATACTTATCTATCACTTCTAATGGATCAATCCCGTTACCCAGTGACTTACTCATCTTTCTACCTTGACTATCCCTTACCAATCCATGAATATAAACATCTTTAAATGGTGGCATATCTGTAAATTCAAGTGAGGTGAATATCATCCTGGCTACCCAGAAATAGATAATGTCATATCCTGTTACAAGAACAGATGTAGGAAAGTATCTTTTAAAATCTTCGGTATTCTCTGGCCACCCTAAGGTAGAAAAAGGCCAAAGTGCTGAGCTGAACCATGTATCCAACACGTCTTCATCTTGTCTGAATTGTGTTCTTTCGCATGTTGGGCATTTTTGAGGGGTTTGCTTATCAACCATTATTTCACCACAGTCACAGTACCAAGCTGGTATCCTATGCCCCCACCAGATTTGACGGGATATGCACCAATCCCTTACGTTTTCAACCCAATTTAAGTATGTTTTAGAAAATCTCTCTGGCACAAAGTTAATTTCTCCATCTTTTACCTTAGCTATGGCAGGTTCTGCTAATGGCTTCATTTTTACAAACCATTGATCTGAGTAGTATGGTTCTACAACAGTACTACAGCGCTCACAATGTCCCACACTATGGGTATGATCTTCGGTGTGAGTTAAGTACTCTTTATCAGCCAGTTCCTTTATCAATGCTTTTCTACACTCAAACCTGTCCATACCTTGGTAGTGCATGGCTTCTTCGGTCATTACACCACTTTCATCTATTACTACTATAGATGGAAGGTCATGTCTTCTACCTATTTCAAAATCGTTTGGATCATGGGCAGGTGTCACCTTTACAGCACCTGAACCAAATTCCTTTTCAACAAAATCGTCTGCTACTATTGGAATTATCCTACCTGTTATGGGTAGCTTTATGTTCTTTCCAATAAAGTTTTTGTACCTTTCATCCTTGGGGTTAACTGCAACGGCAGTGTCACCTAACATGGTTTCTGGCCTTGTTGTAGCAACAACTAAGAATCCCGAACCATCTTCTAAAGGGTACTTTATATGCCAAAGGTTACCTTGTTTTTCAATATGCTCTACTTCGATATCTGAAAGAGCTGTTTGACATCTAGGACACCAGTTAATTATATATTTGCCTCTATATATTAAACCCCTTTTATATAGTTCAACGAAAACAGTTTGAACAGCTTCTGAGCACCCTTCATCTAAAGTAAACCTCTCCCTGGACCAATCACAGGAAACTCCAAGTTTTTTCAACTGGGATGTTATTCTTTCATGGTATTCATCTTTCCATTTCCATACTAGGTCTAAGAAATCTTCCCTACCTAAATCATGCCTGGTTTTATTTTCTTCTTTTTTTAGGTGTTCTTCTACTTTAATCTGTGTTGCAATACCTGCATGGTCTGATCCTGGAACCCAAAGGGTGTCAAAGCCTTGCATCCTCTTCCATCGAATTAAGATGTCTTGTAAAGTATTGTCTAGGGCATGGCCCATATGCAATACACCTGTTACGTTTGGCGGTGGTATTACTATTGTAAAGGGTTCTGCATCTTTATCTCCTGATGGCTTAAAGAGTTCTTTTTCGACCCATGTCTTATACCATTTGTCTTCAAACTCTGATGGATTGTATACTTTTTCCATAATATTACCTCCTATTTAAAATTAATAAGGGATTACACTTTTATATAAATAAAAAACCCTATCATCCATATAGGACGAAAGGGTTTCATTTCCGCGGTACCACCTAATTTCCGAATTATTAATTCGGCTCTCATACTAATAACGGAAGTTTCCGGCTTATCCTACTGTTGTTCAGATAAGCAGCTTGTAGGCGACTTTCAGTACACATCTGGAGGAAACTCGCAGCTAAATGCTTCCTTCTCTGAACCAGAGTAATTACCTACTCCTCCTACTCATAGCTTTTGAGTATTTGTAAGTTTGAAAATTATTATATCTAAATTTTCCCTGAAAGTCAAATTATTATTCAGTTAGACCACAGAAGGCTCCTTAATTAGTTTGTCCTCTGCAAATCTTTTCAAGTTAAGTACATTAACGTCAATATCTAATGGCTTATCAGTTAACATCTGTGCAGTTAGTTTAGCAACTGACGGTGCTAACATAAAGCCATGGCCACTGAAACCACAGGCAAAGTAAAGGTTGTTTACTTCTTCACTATTTCCTAAGATAGGTTGAGCGTCTGGTGTCATATTATATGAACCTGACCATTGGCGTACAACTTTGAAGTCCTTCAAAACAGGAAGTACTGGTAGTACCCTTTCCGCCATTTCCTCCATGAAGTTCCAACTTGAAGAAAGCTCGGTGGTTTTTAATTCATTAGGGTCACCGAAACCCATTATAAAACTACCATGGGGTACTTGTTGACAGTAAAATCCATGTTTAAGGGAAATAACCATAGGATCTTGAATCAATTTCACTGGTTGAGTAACTAGTATTTGATGTCTTTCTGAATAAACTGGAATTTTAACCCCTGCCATCTCAGCTATATGCTGGGAGTATGGACCAGCTGCATTGATTAAGTAGTTTGTTTCTACACGCCCTTTTGTAGTTAATACTGATTTTACTTTCCCATTTTTTACTTCTACATCAATTACTTCAGTATACTTCTGTACCTTAACTCCAAGTCTTTCGGCACCAATTATATAAACTAGGTTTGCAATAAAGGGATTTATATGCCCATCTTTTGGACAGAAAGTTGCTGCTAGGAGATCCTCTGTATTAAGATGTGGTACAATTTCTTTTGCTTCTCTTGGTGTAAGTAAATTCACATCTATACCCAAGGATTTTTGTAGTTTGATATTCTTTTTGTATTGTTCCACTTGCTTATCAGTGTAGGCTAACATCAAGTATCCCTTTTGTTTGAAGTCAATATCAAAATCTGTAGGGATTTCTTCGTGCAGTCTTTCAAATTCCATTATACTGTCCTTTGCCAGAAGACAATTCATTTCTAATCCCCACTGATGTCTAACTCCTGCACCACACCTTCCTGTTGAGCCAGAAGAAGGGTATTCTTTATCAATAATTATTATATCTTCAACACCAGCTTTAGCTAAGTAATAGGCAATGGAAGCACCGATTATCCCTCCACCAACTATAACAACATTTGCTTTACTCTTCAATGTGCTCACCTCCGAATATTCCTAATGGAACAGGTTTAGACGGCGGTCTGAATTTATGTGGTTTGATTTCCGATACTGGCTTACCTGTAATATCTCTCAATGTACTTTGTAGTAACCCTTGGCAAGTTCTACCTTGACATGACCCCATGCCACATCTAGTTACACGTTTTAATTCTTCAATAGTATCCAAACCCATAGAAACAAGCTTTTTTATCTCACCCACTGTGATATCTTCACATCGACAAATTATTATTTTATCATCCATGGTCTCACCCCTTAACCTTTATAAACCTAACTAAGTTAACATTTTCTTTACTTAGTTCTAAGGTTATCAATGCTGTTCTATCTAGCCTATCATTGTTTCTTACCTTTAGCACTCTAGTCTCTGTTATTGGTGTGCCAGATCGGTCAAGTCCTAATACAATATCTCCTTCGTTAGGAAGTGGAGAGAATTCATATGGTATTGTAAGCTTTGCCATTTCTTCACCACTTGTGTCAACTACAAATATAGCAAGGCCAGGGCATGCACTAACACAGTTTGTACAACCATTACAGATGTCGTGATCAACTTGAGGTATGGTGTTTATATCCTCACCCACACTTACAGCACCTCGGAAACACGAGCTTTCACATGGGTTGCAAGGTATTTCTTGAAAGCACTCAAATACCGCTACGGGCCCCTTGGACATCCTTTCTAGTGAAGGAACCACATTTGTAAGATCTTCTTGTGTAGCTATTCCATTTTTAATAAGCATATTATTCCACCCCCAACTTTAAAAGACCTGAACGTATTTTATCACCAACTTCTCCACTTCGAAGGGTAGCAAGACTTTTTAGAGTTTTTTCCAATTCAAAATCCATATCAATATTTTTTGAACAGTGGTTTCCAAGATTTTTAGCCAAGGCTAATCCTGCTAGTTTCCCTTCTACCATAGCACTACTAGCTTCTTCCACACCGCATACGTCTCCAGCAACAAATAAATTAGGTATGGATGTTTCAAGATATTTATTCCTTGCCGGTACTAATCCACCAAACTCAGGAACGAAAGTCATGTCACACTCTCTTTGCCATAAAAGGTCATTCACTGGAGTTAGTCCCACTGCTAAACATATGGTATCCACATCTAAAATTCGTTCACTTCCAGGTATCACTTTCCAGTTTTCATCTAGTTTTGCTATTTGGGCTCCTGTCACTTCTTCTTCACCAATGGCCCTAAGTATTGTATGACCAGTTAGTATTGGCACACCTGCTCTAGCAATCTTAGAAGCATGTACAAGGTAGCCACCAATCTTAGGAGCCCCTTCTAAAACAGCAACAACATCAACACCTGCTTGTAATAGCTGATAACTCACTATGATACCTATGTTTCCAGCTCCAACCATTAGTACTTTTTTGCCCGGTAGTACTCCTTCTTTATTCATAAGTGTTTGAACTGCACCAGCACCATAAACCCCAGGAAGGTCGTTTCCTTCAAATGGGATGAATTTTTCTTGTGCCCCAGTGGCAACAATTATTCCCTTAGCTTGTACCTTGCTGTATTTTCCTTCATGGTCAACTATTGTTGCCATACCATCTTTATATAACCCTAAGACAGTAGTGTTTAACATTATATCTACATTGCTTAAATTGAACTTATCGGGAATATCTATTCCTCTGGCTCCTGCATAATGCTCTTTAGAACCGAAGAATTTATGTGTTTGCTTTAGTAATTGTCCTCCTAATGCATCTCCTTCATCAACTAACAGAACAGTATAACCTAAAGATCCAAGAACTTGTGCCGCATTTATCCCTGCTGGCCCTCCTCCTATAATTAGTGTATCTACATGTTTCATTAGTTTTCACCTCCAACTGCTAATGTGCTTTCTACTTCCATGTCCTGTTCTGCGTTAGTTACACATATGGCTACGTTTTGTATGCCATCTACTGTCATAAGGCAAGATGAACACTTACCAATGGCACAAAATAGCCCCCTAAACTTTCCGTGTCTTTTGCTTTTGTTTAAAGCCTTATAGCCTGCAGCATGTAAAGCTGCCATTATTGTTTCACCTTCATATGCTTTTACACTTACACCATTGTAGGTAAAACCAATTTCTTTTCCCCTCTCAAATTTTTTAATTGGATGATCCTCAATCCTCATTTCCTAACCCCCTTTTAGCTTTTTGTTTTATATTTGCAATTTATATTGGTCTTTGTTCACTTTTATGCAATAAAGTTCAAAAGAAATTACCGCAATATATATACTTTTCTAATTAAGATATTAAATAATCTATATTTTAAATTCTATGTATTGATGAAAAAATCCTGCAATAATTTATAAAAGTTTTAAAATTTATTTGGTTTTGATTTTTCATTTTATAGTAATAAAGTGTTAATATAACGTAGGAAACCCGCCCTGAGTGACAAATTTACGAATAATAATCCTTTTTTTATTGGTTCATATAACAAAAAAAACAGCACATTGTGCTGTTTCAAATATTTTTTGGAGCAAACTATTACTCACAACCCATTACCTAGGAGCTTTAAATATCTATTTCTCGCTCATTTGAGTTAGTAACCTTGTGTTGAATTCTTCTGGAGTATTTATTCCCATCTTTAAGGATCTGTGGTTCATCGCCGCAACTTCCATAATTATGGCTAGGTTTCGCCCTGGTGCTACTGGTATCTCAAGCATTGGTATCTCTACACCAAATATGTCATAGTATCGTTTATCTAGGCCCAGCCTCTCATAGCTCTTCCCTTGTTGCCATGCTTCTAACTTTATAACAACATCTACCTCTTTATGACCACGTACAGAACCCATACCAAAAAGTTTTACTATATCTACTAGACCAACTCCCCTTATCTCAAGAAGATGTTTTAGTATATCAGGAGCTCCTCCTATGATAGAATTCTCTCCCACCTTCCTTACTTCTACGGCATCATCTGACACAAGCCTGTGACCCCTTTTAATGAGTTCTAAGGCAGTTTCGCTTTTGCCTATCCCACTTTGCCCTATAATAAGCACTCCTACTCCATAAATGTCTACTAGCACTCCATGCATTGTTTTTCTTGGAGCTAGCAAGTTGTCCAGATAATCTGTTACTGATCCGATAAAAGCTGTAGTTTCTCTACTTGCTCCTAAAAGAGGAATATTACCTTTTCGGGCTGCTTCCAGTAAAGCTTCTGGTGGTTCAAATGATCTAGTTAGTATTATACAAGGTAAAGGATCGATAAATAGTTTCTCTGCTCTTTCACTTTGGGTTTTCTTATCTAAGGCTTTGTAAAAGCTTAATTCTGTTTTACCTAATACTTGTACCCTCTCCGTTGGATAATAATCAAAGTATCCCGCCATCTCTAACCCTGGTCTACTTATATCTGCTACCTTTATTGTTCTACTTAAATATTGCTCTCCATGAAATATGGTTAAGTTAAATTTTTGGACGATATCCCTAACAGTTACATTCACCATTGTCAATTAATTCCTCCTTTTGAATTGATTATATATTGTTAAAGAAAATTAGTCAAAAAACCCTTAGGGTAATTAATATTTTTGTACCTGATAAAAAAATAAGCGCCCTTTGGCGCTTATTTTGGTGCAACTATCTGTGTGTCTATATCAAATTCAACTAGGGTAATCTCTGAAACTAAAGAAAAATTACCACTAAGTTCATTTATAAAGATATCAATCTTTGAGATTTTTTCTGTTCCGTAGTCAATATAGATAGATAATTCAACAAAAACTTCATCTATAATATCAACTAGCTCAGGTACATGTGATGATATGTAGTTTTTTACCCCATCTTCATTTAATTCTCCTGAAAATACAATATGGCGCCTTCTATTTAGCCTCAAGGAATCATCTATTATTGCCAAGTCTGCAAATTTTGCAAAATCCAGTAACCTTGAGGGTAAGCTTATAAACGTCTTAAGTTCAGAGGCACCGCCTTCCTCCACTGAAACCCATGTATTGGTCTGGCTTTTAAGATATGTAATTTTGTCTGTTTTGTATATCTCTAATCTAAGTTCATTGGCAGTACCTAAATAATAGGCTTGGTTTGTTTCAATAAATTCCACTCCTGTTAGATCTACAGTAGCCATTTGTTCATCACGGTGTATCACTGTTTTCATTTGGAATTTGATGTTTTCTCTTTGGTAAAATTCATTGGTAAGCCTTTCTAGTGTCACTGAAACTTCTTTGGTTGTAATATCTGCTCCACACCCGGTAATAAGTATTAAACTTAAGATGACTATAATTGCTAAGACTCCTACTTTATTATACATACCAAACTCCTCCCAAATTGTACATCTATTTTTGCTAAACCTATTATTAATTAAATATATAACATTGTAGACTTTGATGCAATATATAAACAATTAACCCATAACACTGATTATAGTTTTTTTGCTTTTTATAATAGGGATGCTTACATTTAGTTATTCGAAGGTACAGTTTTTTTTTAAAGGGTAGAAAATAGATAAATGTCACACAAAGAAACCTTTTAAATATAATGAATTATATCTTATATATAGGAGGTAAACCTATGAAAAAATATATATTTATACCTTTACTAATCGTCTTAGTTGTTTCCCTTGCACTTGTTGGATGTGTAGGAAATAAAGGGGACAATGGAGCTTTGCCTAAGGTAAGAGTTTCAGAAGTTATTCACTCTGTCTTTTATGCACCTCAGTACGTTGCATTGCATTTAGGTTTTTTTGAAGAAGAAGGTTTGGATGTTGAACTCGCTATTTCGTGGGGAGCTGACCGCGGGGCTGCAGCCCTTTTGTCAAATAGTGCTGACATAGCACTATTTGGGCCTGAAGCAGCGGTCTATATTGCCCGTGAGCAGTCAGAGACTAAGTTGATAGCATTTGCTCAACTAACTAAACGTGATGGTTCTTTTTTAGTAGCAAGGGAGGAAATGCCAAACTTTAGTTGGGATGATGTTAGGGGAAAAACAGTTATTGGTGGCAGAGCAGGTGGAGTACCGCAGATGGTTCATGAATATGTGTTAAATGAACATGCTATTAATCCAAGGGTTGATCTAGAAATGATTCAAAATATTGATTTAGCGGCTACGGCGGCTGCCTTTTCCAATGGTGTAGGAGATTTTGTTCAACTGTTCGAACCAGGAGCGTCTAGTATCGAAAAATCTGGTGCTGGCCATGTAGTTGCTTCTTTCGGTGAAGCAGGTGGTGAAATACCGTATACTGTTTACCACGCAACTGAACAATATCTAAAAAACAACCCTGAAATAATCCAAAAATTCACTAATGCCATTTACAAAGCTCAGCTTTGGGTACAAAATCATTCTGCACAAGAAGTTGCTGAAGTAATAAAACCGTCATTTGAGGAAGATGATTTCGATCTAATAGTAAAAGCTGTTGAAAGATATAAAGCTCAGGATACCTTTAGTCAAGATCCGATTTTAAGACCAGAAGCGTTAGATAGATTGCAAGATGTTATTATCTTAGCCGGTGAGTTAGACCAAAAAGTACCATATGAATCTGTGGTTAATACTGATTTTGCAAAAAAAGCTATGGAAAACATCAATTAATCTATCCCCCTTTTACACCAGTGGCTAAATAGCCACTGGTGTTTTGCCTAATTTAAGATAAATGTATCCTAATGGTTACATTTATCGGGGTTACAGTACCTTGTTTCTTCTTTTTTCCTACCTAGATTGTTATATGCACCCCTTTAAACATTTGTCATAAACTGTTTATATGAAATAGTAAAGGAGGGTTACAAGTGACAGAGTTAAAGCGGATTTTGGAATTAAAGGATTTATCTGTAACCTTTATGACAAAAACAGGTGGAACAGAGGCCATAAAAGACATTAATTTAAAAATTACAGAAGGAGAGTTTGTTTCAATAGTTGGACCCTCAGGCTGTGGTAAATCTACCCTCCTCTCTGTAATCGCAGGGCTGATTAAACCCAGCACAGGAACACTCATAAATGATTTTAAATTTTCGGGATATATGTTCCAGCAAGACTTTCTTTTACCGTGGCGGACAATTAAAGATAATACTTTACTGGGGCTAGAGATTAAAGGTTTGAAAACTAAAGAGAGAGTAGACTCGGCTTTAGATTTTTTGAAAAGTTTAGGACTAGAGCATTTTACTAACTATTTTCCCAGTCAATTATCAGGTGGCATGAGACAAAGGGTAGCTTTAGCCAGGACTCTAGCTTTAAGGCCAGATATACTACTGTTAGACGAACCTTTTTCAGCTTTAGATTACCAAGCTAGGTTGAATATACAGCAAGAAGTCAGTGAAACCTTAAGGCATACAAAAAAAACAGTTATACTTGTTACTCATGACATTTCCGAGGCAATAGCAATGAGTGATAGAGTAATTATACTGTCCAGTAGACCTGGTACTATTATTAAAGATATACATTTAGATCTTGATTGCCCCACTAATGATCCCTTTACCTGCCGTAAAGCACCAAACTTTGGTGATTATTTTAATATCATATGGGAGGTGTTAAACAGTGATTCCTAAAGTGTTTAAGAACCTCAAAAAGGCAATTGTAAGAAAAGCTGAAAGTGAAGAGCACAGAGACTATCTATTTAATAAGAAACTAGAGTCTTTCTGGGTAGTATTCACCCAGCTAACTATCCTGTTGGTTTTTATCATAATATGGGAGTGGGCTGCCAATAAAGGTTTAACCAACACATTTTTAACAAGTAAACCTTCAAAGGTGTGGTCAACTATTGTCCGGCTAAACACCTCAGGACAACTTTTCCATCATATTCGCATAACAGTTATGGAAACTGGTGTAAGCTTTATATTGGGTACAATAATCGGAACACTTATAGCCATTGTGCTTTGGTGGTGGAAGTTCTTAAGTCGTGTTTTAGATCCTTATTTATTAGTTCTAAATAGTTTACCTAAAGTAGCACTTGGCCCACTATTCATCATAATTTTTGGTCTTGGTTTTAAAAGTATAATTGCCATGGCCCTAGCAATAACTGTTATTACAACAACTATAGTTGTTTATTCAGGCTTTCGGAACGTTGATAACAACTATTTGAAGCTTGTAAAAACATTCGGTGCTTCTAAATCCACTAGCTTTATCAAGGTTGTACTACCTGCAAGTATACCCACAATAGCATCAGCTCTTCGAGTAAATTTAGGTCTATCTTGGGTAGGTGTTATCGTAGGAGAGTTTTTAACAGGCAGGGCAGGGTTAGGCTATCTAGCTATTTATGGGGGGCAGACTTATCAGATGGATTTGGTAATAACAAGTGTAATACTACTAGCTATAGCCTCAGCAGTTTCATATCAAATACTTGTCCTATTTGAAAACCACATAAAACAAAAATACAGTTAAATGGGTTCCCCTTTTAACTGTATTTCGTTTTATGTAGCTAAGTCCAAAAGCATATTTTTGACTGGAGTATAAATGAAAAGTTAAGATAAATGGTTGTTTTTAAACTTAATGTACTTATCTGTAATTTCTGGGTGTTCTTCGAAAAATTGTGTTAAGATTTCTAAATTGGTTATTAGTTTTGGATTAAAGCTGTGTTCTATCAGTTCAACGTCTTTAAGTATATAGTCACCATTTGATATAAACTTTAAAAAAATCTCCACTGTTTTATGTCTTTGTAAAAGAAATGCCCCTAACTCTTTACCGTCTTGTGTTAATGTTATTATGCCATATTTTTTGTACTCTAATAGTCCTAAAGAGGCTATTTTTTGTACCATCTTAGTCACAGAAGAGTCCCTTACATTTAAAGTTTCAGCAAGTGTTTTTATTCTAACATAACCTTGCACTTTGCAAAATCTATATATCATTTCTAAATAGTCTTCCATACTTGCTGTAAGTAATTTCTTATTCTTTTCTAGTATTTGATAACCCCTTGCAGTATGAAATTGATTTTTATCCATCAAATCACCACTTAATTTTTATTGAGAAAAGCTTTTTTTCCCACTCACACTTTATGTTATCTGATCATATACTAGTCATATGAAAAAGATTTTCCCTTAACTAAAATTTATTGTTTATTCTAGGAGGATATGACATGATTATTAATAATTTAGTTTTAAATAGCGAAGAAGGGGCTTCATGGAGAATAGGAGCTAAGCTGAAGATAAAGTACATACAATTTTAAAAAGCAAGCAGATCAACACATCTGCTTGCTTTTACTTAGTTTCCTTTAAATAAATCCACGTATTTGGTCAAACTTATAATAAGATTCCTCTTCTCACTTTTTTTATAAACTGAATTTGATTCTATATCTTCTACTAGTCTTTTTACTTTCCCTTCAGACCTACATATATTATCGAGATTTATATTATAATCTTCCTCGATTTTACTACACCAATATATCCTATTAGTAATCCCCTTAGATCCTATCCCCTTAGCCTCTAATAAACTCCTAAGCTCATCTTTCCTCAAATAAATACCCCCTTAAGGCTTTTATTAATTTTATTCTTTGAGGAAGAAAAATATGTGAAATTTGGGAGTTAGACAGATAGGGTTAGCGTTAAAGTGGCTAAGATTTTGGCAATTGATTGTCTGGATCTTTAGTTTCATAATCCCTTAAGTAAGTTTCGTGTATACAAATGCCAAATCCTAGGACAGTCATTAAACAGAAAAATATAAAGTACCATAGTGTTCCACTGCCAAGGAGAAAGCCAAAAAACCCATGAATGTCATTGTAACTCCATGGGTTTTTAATAGATAAAATAAAAAGCATATTTATACCAAGAAAACCAAATAGCCATAACAACGCCCCCAAAAACATCTTTTTCATACCAAATCTCCCCCTTTTTTCTTTATAGCTAATTATAGAATATTGCTAGTGAATATACAATAAAAAAAATAGACAATCTAAACATCGACATTGATAACATAGATTGCACAGTTCAAGGGAGGCCCACTACAATGCAAAAAACCGTTCAGTTAATCTGAACGGTTTAGTTTATAAAATTGGCTCCTCAGGTAGGATTTGAACCTACGACCTACCGGTTAACAGCCGGTTGCTCCACCACTGAGCTACTGAGGAATATTACCTAGCGACGTCCTACTCTCCCAGGGGGTAACCCCAAGTACCATCGGCGCTGAAGAGCTTAACTGCGGTGTTCGGAATGGGAACCGGTGTATCCTCTTCGCCATCATCACTAGATGAAACTATCACACTAAATTCATAGCAAGGTTTTCAAAGGTTTTATTCTTAAAGTTTTTCCTGACTGCTGACTACTGTCAGCTGACAGCTTAAATATTTAGGTCAAGTCCTCGACCGATTAGTACTAGTCCGCTGAAGGTATTACTACCCTTACACTCCTAGCCTATCAACCAGATAGTCTTTCTGGGGTCTTACTTCCTTACGGAATGGGAAGTCTTATCTTAAGGGGGGCTTCGCGCTTAGATGCTTTCAGCGCTTATCCCGACCAAACTTGGCTACCCAGAACTGCCATTGGCATGACAACTGGTACACCAGAGGTTCGTCCATCCCGGTCCTCTCGTACTAAGGACAGCTCCTTTCAAACTTCCTGCGCCCGCGACAGATAGGGACCGAACTGTCTCACGACGTTCTGAACCCAGCTCGCGTACCGCTTTAATGGGCGAACAGCCCAACCCTTGGGACCTTCTTCAGCCCCAGGATGCGATGAGCCGACATCGAGGTGCCAAACCTCCCCGTCGATGTGGACTCTTGGGGGAGATAAGCCTGTTATCCCCGGGGTAGCTTTTATCCGTTGAGCGACGGCCCTTCCACTCGGTACCGCCGGGTCACTAAGCCCGACTTTCGTCCCTGCTCGACTTGTAGGTCTCGCAGTCAAGCTCCCTTCTGCCTTTACACTCTTCGAATGATTTCCAACCATTCTGAGGGAACCTTTGGGCGCCTCCGTTACTCTTTAGGAGGCGACCGCCCCAGTCAAACTGCCCACCTGACACTGTCCTAGTACCGGATAACGGTACACAGTTAGAATTCCAGCACTTTAAGGGTGGTATCCCACGGGTGGCTCCAGCAACACTGGCGTGCTACTTTCTCAGCCTCCCACCTATCCTGTACATAAAATGCCAAAACTCAATATCAGGCTACAGTAAAGCTCCACGGGGTCTTTCCGTCTTGTCGCGGGTAACCTGCATCTTCACAGGTACTACAATTTCACCGGGTCCTTCGTTGAGACAGTGCCCAAGTCGTTACGCCATTCGTGCGGGTCAGAACTTACCTGACAAGGAATTTCGCTACCTTAGGACCGTTATAGTTACGGCCGCCGTTTACTGGGGCTTCGGTTCAAAGCTTCGCTTGCGCTAACCTCTTCCCTTAACCTTCCAGCACCGGGCAGGCGTCAGCCCCTATACTTCATCTTTCGATTTAGCAGAGACCTGTGTTTTTGCTAAACAGTCGCTTGGGCCTATTCACTGCGGCCTCTTCTAGCTTAAGAAGTAAATTCTCTCACCATAATGAGGCACCCCTTCTCCCGAAGTTACGGGGTCATTTTGCCGAGTTCCTTAACGAAGGTTCTCCCGAGCGCCTTAGGATTCTCTCCTTACCTACCTGTGTCGGTTTGCGGTACGGGCACCTTACTTCTCGATAGAGGCTTTTCTTGGCAGTGTAGGATCAGTTAGTTCCCCTCATTCGGGTCCCCTTCACTCCTCAGGATTATGAGTCGACGGATTTGCCTATCTACTCTCCCTAAAAGCTTGGACGCACATAACCAACAGTGCGATAACCTACCTTCCTGCGTCACCCCATCTCTCAAACGAAGTTTGGTGGCACTGGAATCTCTACCAGTTGTCCATCGCCTACGCCTTTCGGCCTCGGCTTAGGTCCCGGCTTACCCTGAGAGGACGAGCCTTCCTCAGGAAACCTTAGGTTTTCGGCGAAGATGATTCTCACATCTTTTTTCGTTACTTATACCAGCATTCTCACTTCTATTCGCTCCACTGCTCCTTACGGTACAGCTTCTGCGCAAATAGAACGCTCCCCTACCATGATTTACATCATCCATTGCTTCGGTGATAAGTTTGAGCCCCGTTACATTTTCGGCGCAGGATCACTTGACCAGTGAGCTATTACGCACTCTTTAAATGGTGGCTGCTTCTAAGCCAACATCCTGGTTGTCTGTGCAATCCCACATCCTTTTCCACTTAACTTATACTTTGGGACCTTAGCAGATGGTCTGGGCTGTTTCCCTCTCGACTATGGACCTTAGCACCCATAGTCTGACTCCCGGAAAACAAATATGTGGCATTCGGAGTTTGACTGAGTTCGGTAACCTGGTAAGGCCCCTAGCCCAATCAGTGCTCTACCTCCACTATTTTATTCCGAGGCTAGCCCTAAAGCTATTTCGGGGAGAACCAGCTATCTCCGAGTTCGATTGGAATTTCTCCGCTACCCACAGCTCATCCCCTAATTTTTCAACATTAGTGGGTTCGGGCCTCCATTTTGCGTTAACAAAACTTCACCCTGGCCATGGGTAGGTCACCCGGTTTCGGGTCTACGCAGCCAAACTTCACGCCCTTTTAAGACTCGGTTTCCCTTCGGCTCCGTGGCTTTACCACTTAACCTTGCTTGACTACGTAACTCGCTGGTTCATTCTACAAAAGGCACGCCATCACCCGCGTATGGGGCTTTGACTGTTTGTAGGCACACGGTTTCAGGTTCTTTTTCACTCCTCTTCCGAGGTTCTTTTCACCTTTCCCTCACGGTACTGCTTCACTATCGGTCGCTAGGTAGTATTTAGCCTTTGGAGGTGGTCCTCCTAGATTCCAACGGGGTTTCACGTGTCCCGCTGTACTCGGGTGGCAATTAGGTAGGGTTAATCTTTTCAACTACAGGGCTTTCACCTTCTACGGCCTGTCTTTCCAAACAGTTCGTCTAAAATTAACTTTTGTAACTACCTTGATATCCTGCAAGATACCACAATTGCTCCCTCAACCCACATGTAACAACGATTGCAGTCTTACATCACATGTGTTTAGGCTCTTCCCATTTCGCTCGCCACTACTTAGGGAATCGATTATTCTTTCTCTTCCTCGGGGTACTTAGATGTTTCAGTTCCCCCGGTTGCCTTCTACTACCCTATGTATTCAGGTAGTGATACTATGGTATTAACCATAGTGGGTTGCCCCATTCGGAGATCCACGGGTCAAGGCTTGCTTACAGCTTACCGTGGCTTTTCGTAGTTCGCTACGTCCTTCTTCGGCTCCTAGCGCCAAGGCATCCGCCGTGCGCCCTTAGTAACTTGACCAAATAAATGCTTACGCATTTGATCGTTTATTGCTCTAAGAACACTCTTTGTTTTTCGTTAACTTGTTACAGTTAACTAACCTTTGCTTATTGAATTTCGTGTGTAGTTTTCAAAGATCGTTAGAAAGAAAAGGACTGAACAAGTTCAGTCAACTAGTTCTTTCAAAATTGGACAGCATATACCATATTTGAGTTGTGATTTTGTTTTTGTAAATTAAGGTACGTATTCATTTTTACAAGGTGAACATTCTTGATAAAAATGAAGTACGATGCTGACTAAAGCATAGCTTTAGCAGCGATAAGAAGTAGATATCACTTAATGTGATATCAGTGTCTCCTTAGAAAGGAGGTGATCCAGCCGCACCTTCCGATACGGCTACCTTGTTACGACTTCACCCCAATCATCTACCCCACCTTCGACGGCTGCCTCCTAAAAGGTTAGCCCACCGGCTTCGGGTGTTGTAAACTTTCGTGGTGTGACGGGCGGTGTGTACAAGGCCCGGGAACGCATTCACCGCGACATTCTGATCCGCGATTACTAGCAACTCCGACTTCATGTAGGCGAGTTGCAGCCTACAATCCGAACTGAGACCTGTTTTAAGGGATTTGCTCCAGATCACTCCTTCGCTTCCCGTTGTTCAGGCCATTGTAGCACGTGTGTAGCCCAGGACATAAGGGGCATGATGATTTGACGTCATCCCCACCTTCCTCCGGTTTATCACCGGCAGTCTCTCTAGAGTGCCCAACATTACTTGCTGGCAACTAAAGATAAGGGTTGCGCTCGTTGCGGGACTTAACCCAACATCTCACGACACGAGCTGACGACAACCATGCACCACCTGTCTCTCTGCCCCGAAGGGACACTATTATCTCTAATAGCTTCAGAGGATGTCAAGTCCTGGTAAGGTTCTTCGCGTTGCTTCGAATTAAACCACATGCTCCGCTGCTTGTGCGGGCCCCCGTCAATTCCTTTGAGTTTCAATCTTGCGATCGTACTCCCCAGGCGGGGTACTTAATGCGTTAACTGCGGCACAGAGGGTATCTAAACCCCCTACACCTAGTACCCATCGTTTACGGCGTGGACTACCAGGGTATCTAATCCTGTTTGCTCCCCACGCTTTCGCACCTCAGTGTCAGGTACAGTCCAGAAAGTCGCCTTCGCCACTGGTGTTCCTCCTAATATCTACGCATTTCACCGCTACACTAGGAATTCCACTTTCCTCTCCTGTCCTCAAGTCCAGCAGTTTCAAATGCATTACGGGGTTGAGCCCCGCATTTTAACATCTGACTTACTAGACCACCTACGCGCGCTTTACGCCCAGTGATTCCGGACAACGCTTGCCCCCTACGTATTACCGCGGCTGCTGGCACGTAGTTAGCCGGGGCTTCCTCCAGAGGTACTGTCATTATTCATCCCTCTAGACAGAAGTTTACGACTCGAAAGCCTTCATCCTTCACGCGGCATTGCTGCGTCAGGGTTGCCCCCATTGCGCAATATTCCCCACTGCTGCCTCCCGTAGGAGTCTGGGCCGTGTCTCAGTCCCAGTGTGGCTGATCGTCCTCTCAGACCAGCTATCCATCGTCGCCTTGGTAGGCCGTTACCCTACCAACTAGCTAATGGACCGCGGGCCCATCCTACAGCGATAAATCTTTCCTCCATAAACCATGCGATCCATGAAGCGTATCCGGTATTAACATCAGTTTCCCGATGGTATCCCGAGCTGTAGGGCAGGTTGCCCACGTGTTACTCACCCGTCCGCCACTAAGTTAAGTAAAAAGCAAGCTTTCTACTTAACTCCGTTCGACTTGCATGTGTGAGGCATGCCGCCAGCGTTCGTCCTGAGCCAGGATCAAACTCTCCATTAAATTGAAAAGTTATATCATTCGCAGTTCGTTATTGGCAGTTAGCAGATAGCTAAATACTAATAACTTAATGCGTTGATTACTGACTTCAGACTTTCGTCTGGTTTTAATCACTTTAAACTCAAATTCGAATTAACTTGTTTACCAAGTTTTTTTCTTATGGTATAGTGCTGTTCAATTTTCAAAGAACTGTCAGTAGCTCGTGCTACTTTTTTTGTTACTTCGCCTCTTAGCGACAAAGACTATCTTATCATTTTTAACCTGTTTTGTCAACATTTTTTTGAATCTTTTTTTAGATTTAAAAAATGATGACATTTAGTGATGTGTCTAAGCACATAACATAATATAGCATAATATAGTCACCTTGTCAACATATATCAATAGTCTTTTTTTGGTTTATTTCCACTTATATTATTACCTTAACATTATTTCTTAATCATAGTGTGAACTATTTTTCTAACTTAAATCTATAACTACACATTTCATCCTTAATAGTAAAGCCTACTTTTTTATAGAGATTTATGGCTTGAGTGTTATTTGCGTTAACACTGAGTATTACTTCCCTTGATTTTTTAAGTTTAAACCAATCTAACGCACCATTCATAAGTTTATAACCTATACCTTTTTTTTGATACCTAGGGTTAACTCCTATAAACTCAACATTGCCGTTTTTCAGTGAATCTTGAGTGACAAAAGCATAGCCTACAAGGCTTGAGTCTATGGTTTCCACTAATACAGCATTGTTATCATCTAGTTTGTTTAGTATTTGCATGCCTGTATAGTACGTGTTGGGAAATAGGTTATTATGAAGCACCACAAAGTCTTTGAAGTATTCATCTTTTAATAAATGGAAACCTGCGCTGTCTTTGTGTGATTGCGGATCTATTTGCAATACAGTATGTTTTCCACTTAGATCAAATTTTTTATCAACTAGCCACGTTATGCATTTGAAATTTTTTTCATTACAGTAACCAAGAATATATTTAACTTCTTTAGGCAGTTTTGTTAGCATTTTAGCCCAGAGGGTTGTTGTCATTTCTGTATTATACTCTTCCCTAATAAAGGGTCCCCATAATTCAATTGTTTCATCATAGAAGTCATAACCTAAGGCAGAAATGATTTTTTCTCCTTTTTTTACAATTATAAAGCTCTTCAATAATTCTGGATCTTTTATTATAGTGTTGTAAATCTCTTCTTGATTTGTTCCACAGTAACCTATGTGATACTCAGGTAATGAATTCATTTCACTTAGAAATGCCGACAGGTTTTCTAAGTCAACAACTGTAGCACTATCAGTAAATTTCATATACCCACCTCCCTTAACTTAATTTTTATATTCTTCTTTATAAGGCTAACTCCTGCCTATATTTAAACTTTTAGTAATTTAATGTTAAAAAATTATCCTATATTACAACTATCTTACTGCCAGCTTCATAATTGAAAACAAAAAAAGCGTCAGTAGACGCTTTTTAAGATTCAATTAGTTCCCCTATGGCTTCCCAGGCTTCTTCTCTGCCTATTCCAGTTTCAGCTGAAAAAACTATGGGAAATCCAGTAGGTATATCTAGTTCCTTACATATATCTTTGGCATGTTTTTGTATCTTACCCTTAGGGATTTTATCGGCCTTTGTCATTACTATCATCACAGCTAGCTTATTTTCTATCAACCACTTGAACATCTCCTTATCTTCTTTTGACGGCAAGTGGCGAATATCAATTAACTGCACGACACCTTTTAATGTAGGTCGATTTAAAAGATATGTTGTAATCATGTTCAACCAAACATCCCTGTGGCTTTTTGAAACTTTAGCAAATCCATAACCTGGTACGTCAACAAAGATCATATCTTCATTTATAAGATAAAAGTTTAATGTTTGAGTTTTGCCGGGTTTACCACTGGTACGTGCTAAGTTCTTTCTATTTATCATTCTATTTATGAAGGAGGATTTTCCTACATTTGATCTTCCTACCAGAGCTATTTCAGGTAACTCTAATTCAGGGTATTGATCTGGCTTGACAGCACTTATTAAAATTTTACTATCTTTAATTTTCACTACTTTTCCCCCACTAATGCAATTTCCCAAACTTCTTCAATACGTTCAGCGAATTTAACTTTAATTTTCTTCCGTACGTTGGATGGGATATCGTCAATATCTTTTTTATTGTCTTTAGGTAAAATAACTGTCTTGATTCCTGCTCTATGGGCAGCTAAAACTTTTTCTTTAACCCCACCAATAGGCAAGACTTTACCCCTTAGAGTTATTTCCCCTGTCATTGCAACATTTCTACTAATTCCTTTGTTGGATAATGCAGAAAGTAATGCTGTAGCCATAGTAATCCCTGCAGAAGGCCCATCTTTAGGTATTGCGCCTTCGGGAACATGAATATGAATATCTTTGTTTTTATAAAATTCCGGATCAATACCTAAATCTTCCGCCCTAGATCTTATTAAGCTAAGGGCTGTACGTCCAGATTCTTGCATAACTTCACCTAGTTTTCCAGTTAGAGACAGCTTTCCACTGCCTGCCATTGTAGTTACTTCTATTGCCAGAATATCTCCACCTGTTTCAGTCCAAGCCAAGCCAGTGGCTACACCAACCTCGTCTTTCTCCTCAATCTCACCCCATCTAAACTTAGGAGCACCTAAGAAAGTATGAAGGTTTTGCACTGTAACTTTGACATTTTCTTGATTACTAACTATTTGTTTAGCACCTTTCCTACAAAGGGTCGCACAAACTCTCTCTAAATTACGTACACCGGCTTCCCGGGTGTATTCCCGTATTACTTTAGTTAAAGCTTGGTCGGATATAGTGAATTGGCTTATATCAAGTCCATGTTCTTTCATTTTTCTGGGCACGAGATATCTTTTTGCAATTGTTAGCTTCTCATCTTCAGTATATCCTTCGATATAAATAACTTCCATCCTATCTAGTAAAGGTCTTGGAATAGGATGCAAAGCGTTTGCAGTTGTTACAAACAAAACACTGCTTAGGTCAAAGGGCAGCTCCACAAAGTGATCACTAAAAGTACTATTTTGTTCTGGATCTAGTACTTCAAGTAAAGCAGCTGAAGGATCCCCTCTGAAATCCATGCTCATTTTATCTATTTCATCTAATAAGAATACAGGATTAGTGGACCCAGCATTTTTCATTCCTTGAATAATTCTTCCTGGAAGGGCAGCTACGTATGTCCTACGATGACCACGGATCTCAGCTTCGTCCCTTACTCCACCTAGGGATATACGCACAAATTCCCTCTCCAGTGACCTTGCAATGGATTTTGCTAGAGAAGTTTTCCCCACTCCTGGAGGACCCACTAAACATATTATTGGACTCCTTGTACTACTTGCCAACTGCCTCACTGCTAAAAACTCCAGTATTCTTTCTTTAACCTTTGCTAGTCCGTAATGATCTTCATCTAATATTTTTTCTGCATGCTGAATATCTAATCTATCTTTAGTGTGGTTATCCCATGGCAAAGCAAGAACCCAGTCTAGATAATTTCGAAGTACAGAATTTTCAGCGGCATTTGGGGCCATTCTTTCTAACTTGTCAATTTCCTTCTCTATCTTCTCTTTAGTTTCGTTGGGCACTTTTAATAAAGCTAGTTTTTTGCGATATTCGTCTACCTCTTCCCTTTGAGTATCACCTAGTTCCTTTTGGATAGCCTTTATCTGCTCCCTTAGATAGTACTCTTTTTGGGTTTTTTCCATTTGCTTTTTTACCCTTGAATTAATAGTTTTTTCTATCTCTAATATTTGGATCTCTTTAGTTAGAATTTCTAATACTTTTAGCAATCTTTCCTTTGGTTCAAAAGCTTCTAGGACTTGTTGTTTTTGTTCTATTTTTAGTGTAAGGTGAGATGTTATTAAATCTGCAAGCCTTCCTGGCTCATTTATGTGTTCTACTACTTCTAGTGTATCTGGTGGTACTTTTTTGCTTAGCTTTATATATTGTTCAAACTGAAATAGAGTGTTTCTCATAAGTGCTTCCATTTCAGTATTCATTTGTTCACTTTCTACTATAACATCTACATCTACCTGAAAATATTTTTCTCCCTCTAGGTATTCATTTATCCTAACCCTATTAACTCCTTCTACTAAAACCCTAATAGTACCTCCAGGTAGTTTTAGTACTTGCTTTACTTCCGCTAGTGTGCCGTATTCATACAAGTCGTTATGGGAAGGTTCGTCTGTTTTACTATCTTTTTGTGTAACTAAAATAATCTCACTGTTTTTTACCATTGCTGCATTTAGTGCGGACACTGATTTTTCTCTTCCTACATCTAAATGTATAATCATATTAGGGAAGACTATTATTCCCCTAAGTGGCATTAAAGGCAGTTTCTTCTTTGTTTGCTCCATATAAATAACCTCCAATCATGGAATATGATAATTAGTATTTTATACCATCATGTAAAAAAAGACAAGGTAAGTTAACCCTGTCCTATGGATAAAGCTGTTAAAACCCGAGGCACTTTATGGTTAATTGATTCATCAATCAGAACTGAATCAAGGACTTGCTCGACCCTTTCCACTGGTATAACCTCGATGTTTTCTAACCCTTTAAGCATTTCTTGATAATTTTCTCGGGGTATATAAACCTTTGTTGCCCCTGCCTGTCTGGCCGCTTCAATTTTGGGCACGATGCCACCAACTGGTTTTACATACCCTCTTATGGATAATTCTCCAGTCATAGCTACCTTTGAATCAACTGCTCTGTCAAGAATTGCTGAATAAATTCCTGTTGCTATGGCTATTCCAGCTGATGGACCATCGATTGGTGTGCCACCTGGAAAATTTATATGTATGTCATAATCCCTTGGGTCTTCATTCATAAATTTCTTAAGTACAGTTAAAACATTTTCAATTGATCCTTTTGCCATACTTTTTCTGCGAATTTTTCTACTACCACTTCCAAGTTCTTCTTCATCAACAACGCCAGTTATAGATATACTCCCCTTACCTTCTTGGGTTTTAACTGCTGTTACTTCTATCTCTAAAAGTGCTCCCATGTTTGGTCCGTAAACTGCTAACCCATTTACACAACCCACTTGGGATTCTTCTGAAACCTTTTTTTCAGGTCTAGGAGCTATTTGGCTACTGTTTACAACCCATTCTATATCCGCTTGTTCAATGCTTTGTCTAGACTCATTTATGGCAATCCCTGCTGCGATCTGAATTACATTTACTGCTTCTCTTCCGTTAGTTGCATATTTTTTAACAACTTCTAAGGCTCCAGATTCTATAGGATATTGAATTTTATCTGATGCATTCTTTGCTATAATACCTATTTCTTCAGGTTTTAATGACCTAAAGAAGATTTCAACACACCTTGACCTGATGGCAGGGGGTATTTCATCGGGTTGTCTTGTTGTTGCACCAACTAGCCTGAAATCAGCAGGTAATCCTTTTTGGAATATTTCATGGATATGTCTAGGGATATTATTATCTTCTTCACTATAATAAGCAGACTCCAAGAAAACTTTTCTATCTTCTAGTACCTTTAATAGTTTGTTCATTTGAATAGGGTGTAATTCACCTATTTCGTCTATAAACAATACTCCTCCATGAGCTTTTGTTACTGCACCTGGCTTAGGCTGCGGTATTCCAGCCATACCCATAGCACCAGCGCCTTGATAGATCGGGTCATGGACAGATCCAATTAGGGGATCAGCTATTCCCCTTTCATCAAATCGAGCTGTGGTGGCGTCCAGTTCAGTGAATTGTGCATTTTTTTTAAAAGGTGAAAGTCCATTGTTTTTCGCTTCTTCTAGTACTACCCTCGCAGCAGCAGTTTTTCCTACTCCTGGTGGTCCATAAATAATAATATGTTGGGGATTTGACCCGCACAAAGCGGCTCTAAGGGCTTTTAACCCTTGCTCCTGCCCTATTATTTCTTTTAGGTTGCTGGGTCTTGTTTTTTCAGCTAAAGGCTCTGTTAAGTATATCTCCCTCATTTTTTGGAGTTTTTCCATTTCTTTTTTAGATTCCCTATCTATAGCAACTTTGTTTGATTGTTGTGAACGTAAAAGGTTCCAAAAATAGAGACCAATCACTATAGCGAAAAAAATTTGTACTAGTGTTATAATCCCCATGATATCAGTCATAGGTTGTTTCCCCCTTTACTTTTTTGTAGTTTAGCTTAAGTTATTATTGACCTAAGGCAAGGGAAATATCCAAAGATTTTAGATGTTTTGTGGGGGAGATGAAGTTGGACAGGTGAAGTCTGGAGGCATAAGACAGGAGTCAGCAGATAGGAAAAGAGTGAGATTCGTCTAGAAAAGCCCACTCAAAAAAAAAGAAGCCTGATGGCTTCCTTTTTTTATGCTGTGTCGCTTTTTTTGCGTTTTTTCTTTGCTGTTTTTTCACCAGTTACTATTATTGGGTCTGCACCCTCAGTAATGGTTTCTTTTGTCATTATGCATTTACTAATATCAGTTCTTGATGGAATGTCAAACATGATATCTTGCATAAGCTTTTCCATGATAGCCCTTAATCCACGAGCACCAGTTTTTCTTTTGATAGCTTCAGCTGCAATTTGGTTTAAGCATTCATCATGGAACTCTAGGTTAACGTTATCAATACTGAATAGTTTTTGATATTGCTTCACTAGAGAATTTTTAGGCTCTTGTAGTATCCTAATTAAAGCATCTGTATCTAATGCATCTAATGTAGCTACTACTGGTACCCTTCCTACAAACTCAGGTATTAGTCCAAACTTGAGTAAGTCTTCAGGTAAAATATTTGTTAATACATCACCAATGTTTATTTCATCCTTACTCTTTACTTCAGCCCCAAAACCTAATACTTTTTTACCTGTACGATTTTGGATAATTTTCTCTACGCCATCAAATGCTCCACCACAGATAAATAGTACATTTGTAGTATCAATCTGAATGAACTCTTGATGAGGGTGTTTTCTTCCTCCTTGGGGAGGAACAGATGCAACAGTTCCTTCTAAAATCTTTAAAAGTGCTTGTTGAACACCTTCACCAGAAACATCCCTTGTAATAGAAGGATTGTCAGATTTTCTAGCAATCTTATCAATCTCATCTATATAAATAATACCCTTTTCTGCTTTTTCCACATCATAATCAGCTGCTTGAATTAGCTTCAATAAGATGTTTTCAACATCTTCGCCTACATAACCGGCTTCAGTTAGTGAAGTAGCATCCGCGATGGCAAAGGGTACGTTTAGTATCTTAGCTAAGGTCTGAGCTAGAAGGGTTTTACCAACACCAGTTGGCCCTATTAAAAGAATGTTACTTTTTTGCAGGTCAACTTCATCACTATCAACCTCGGCTTTAATACGCTTGTAATGATTGTAAACTGCAACAGATAGTCCTCTTTTAGCATTATCTTGACCAATTACATATTGATCTAAGATATCTTTAATTTCCTTTGGCTTCGGTATATCTGTAATATCAAGCTCTACTTCCTCTGCAAATTCTTCTTCAATGATTTCATTGCAAAGTTCAATACACTCATCACAAATATAAACGCCTGGGCCAGCAACTAATTTTCTTACTTGTTCTTGCGGCTTACCACAAAAGGAGCATTTCAGATTACCTTTGTCCTCGTTAAATTTCATTTAATCACCTCTTTTTACTTACGGGTGTTGCGCTCCATTACTTTATCTATTATACCATAATCAAGAGCTTCTTGTGCAGACATGAATCTATCTCTATCAGAATCTTTTTCTAATGTTTCAATAGACTGTCCTGTTCTTTCGGCTAATATCTCATTGATTTTTTTCTTTGTCCTTAATATATGTTCCGCATGTATTTGGATATCGCTGGCTTGACCTTGGAAACCACCTGATGGTTGATGTATCATTACCTCACTGTTCGGCAAAGCAAATCTTTTGCCTTTCGCACCAGCCGCTAGCAAAAACGCTCCCATACTAGCTGCCATGCCCACACAGATTGTAGAAACATCTGGCTTTATGTACTGCATAGTATCAAACATAGCCAAACCTGCAGTAACTGAACCACCCGGACTATTAATGTATAGATATATATCTTTATCTGGATCTTCAGCCTCTAAGAATAATAATTGAGCAATAACTAAGTTTGCTACATTATCATCAATAGCACTACCGATAAAAATGATTCTGTCTTTTAATAGACGGGAAAAAATATCATATGATCTTTCTCCTCTATTGGTTTGCTCTACTACCATAGGTACCAAATTCATCTTAAACCATCCTCTCTGTTTAGCTTTTAAATTTTTATGTTAATCAAAGGTTTTATATTACTATCCTTAGCTATTTTCCCTTAAAAATTCAAAAACCACCTATCCTTTTTATAGCAAATTGTATTTACTTGTTTGCCATAACTAAATCAAAGGCTTTTCTTCTCTTAATCCCATCTTCAATAGCTGGTCTTTGAGCTTCCATGATTGGTTTAATTTTTTCAACTTCTGAATTGTACATTTGAGCGATTTTATTTAATTCAGCTTCGAAATCTTCTTCTGTAGATTGTATTTCTTCTTTGTTAGCAACAGCTTCTACTATTAAGCTAAACTTAACGTCATTTTCTGCTTGAGGTCTAATTTGCTCTTTAGCTTGTTCCAAAGATGATCCAGTAAATTTGAAGTATGTTTCAAGATCAAGGCCTTGTTGTGAAAGAGATTGCTCCATCTCTTTTAACATATCTTCTACTTTATCATCTACCATTACAGCTGGTATTTCTACTTTATTGTTTTCTAATAGTTGCTCAACCACTTTGTTTTCATGCTCTCTAGTTGTTTCGGACTCATATTTGTCAGCAAGTTTTTTACTTACATCTGCTTTTAAGTCTTCTAGGGAGTCAAAGTTATTGTCTTTAGCAAACTCATCATCTAAAGCAGGAAGCTGCTTCTTTTTTATCTCATTGATTTTAACTTTAAAAAGGGCTTCTTTGCCAGCTAAGTGCTCTGCATGATACTCAGTGGGGAAAGTAACGTTAACATCTACTTCCTCCCCAAGGTTTTTGCCAACTAACTGCTCTTCAAAACCTGGAATGAAAGAGCCTGAACCTATAACTAGTGGGTGGTTTTCACCAGCTCCACCTGGGAATTCTTCACCATCAACAGAACCTACAAAATCGATAACAGCAGTGTCGCCATTTTCTACTGAACTACCTTCTCCTTGAGCTTCTAGTACAGCATGTTGTTCTTGTAGTCTTTTCAGTTCGTTATTTATATCTTCATCTGTAACTACTTTAGCTTCTTTCTCAATTCCGAAGTTAGTGTATTGTCCTAGCTCTACTTCAGGCTTAACTGTAATAGTTGCTTTAAAAATAAATGGTTTTTCCACTTCCATTTGCTCAACATCAATTTCTGGTTTATCCACAGGATCAATCCCTGCTTGATCTATAGCTTTGGGATAGTTATCTTGTAATAAGAAATTAGCTGCATCTTCATAGAAAATTTCTATGCCAAATCTTTTTTCTATCATGTTACGTGGAATTTTCCCTTTACGGAAACCTGGCAAGTTAATTTCCTTTCTAACTTTTATGTATGCTTTCTCGATAGCCTCTGCTACTTCAGTCTCAGGGACTTCAACTGTTAGAACCCCTGTATTTTTCTCGTTTTTTTCCCAGTTTACTTTCACTTTTAAATACCTCCTTAAAAATCTTAACTAAATTTAATTAGTTATATACTTGTAATTAACCATCTAATTATAACATAGAATTATATTTTAGCAAAACCTATATTTTATTAAATTTATGTCCTTTTCTAACTATAATATACTGACTTGGAAAGATATTTTTGTGGAATGTATAACAAAAAATACCCTATTAGGGTATTTACGTTTGTAAAGTGGTGAGCCATCCGCGACTCGAACGCGGGACACCCTGATTAAAAGTCAGGTGCTCTACCGACTGAGCTAATGGCTCTAAATAATGGCACGCCCGGGAGGATTCGAACCTCCGACACACGGATTAGAAGTCCGTTGCTCTATCCCCTGAGCTACGGGCGTATGTTAAGTTGTATTGGCTGGAGTAGTAAATAAAAAAATACCCTCCAGTTCTGGGGTACATTGATATAAGTGGTGCGGGAAGGGGGAGTCGAACCCCCACGCCGAAGCACTAGATCCTAAGTCTAGCGTGTCTGCCAGTTCCACCATCCCCGCGTCTTATTAAATTATAACTTACTCTTACATAATTATCAAGGTTCTTCCCATAAAAAAAGACCTTACTTGATAAATTAAATTTGGAGCGGAAGACGGGATTTGAACCCGCGACCCTCGCCTTGGCAAGGCGATGCTCTACCACTGAGCCACTTCCGCTCAATTTAAATCTCTTAAAATAAAAATGGTGCGGGAAGGGGGAGTCGAACCCCCACGCCGAAGCACTAGATCCTAAGTCTAGCGTGTCTGCCAGTTCCACCATCCCCGCGAATGGTGAGCCATCCGCGACTCGAACGCGGGACACCCTGATTAAAAGTCAGGTGCTCTACCGACTGAGCTAATGGCTCAAAAAATGGCTGGGGTAGCAGGACTCGAACCTACGAATGCGGGAGTCAAAGTCCCGTGCCTTACCGACTTGGCTATACCCCAACGTTAGTTGGAAAAATAATATGGGGTGAATGAAGGGGATCGAACCCTCGGCCTCCAGAGCCACAATCTGGCGCTCTAACCAACTGAGCTACACCCACCATGTTATTTTTAAATGGCACGCCCGGGAGGATTCGAACCTCCGACACACGGATTAGAAGTCCGTTGCTCTATCCCCTGAGCTACGAGCGTGCAGTTTGTCTGTCGTTTACCGACAAGAATTAGTTTATCATCTCTCAAGAAGTTTGTCAATACTTTTTTAAATTATTTTTTTCATTTCTTAAATTAAAGGTATTTGACGTTGATATTTTTATTATACCTCTTAGGGACAAAAATTATTATACACCAGACTCACGTCATTTGTAAAGAGGTTTTTCTGCTTTTTATAAATTTATTATTTCCACATATATTTTATTATCTTTTATCTCAACTGAAGCATAGCTTGGCTTACTCCCGCCCCTAGGAAGTACAGGACTGCCAGGATTAACGTAAAGAGTTCTATTAACTTCATTTATGGAATTAACATGGGAATGGCCAAATAAAGCAAGGTCTATGCCATGTTCTTCACAGTAGTAAGATAGATTATCGACATTCCACTTGACATCAAATTTATGTCCATGGGTAAGCATGATTTTTTTTCCTTCTATTTCAACATGTAGTGTTTCCTCACCTTTACTCCCTATATCAGTATTTCCTACAACAGCGTATCCATCAACTCCGCTAAGCTTTTTGATATCATAAAAGTCCCTTATGTTGTCTCCTAAATGTAGAAGCAAATCGTACTTTTTCACTATTTCCACAAGTTTATTAATTGTCGAACGATACCCATGGGTATCACTTATTACAGCTATCCTCACTTATTACGCCCCCCAATTTCTCACGCATTTTCTTAAGGGCTATGGCCCTATGACTTATGTTATTTTTATCATTTGAGCTTAATTCTGCCATGGTTGCTTTAAATTCATCAAGGAAAAAAATAGGATCATATCCAAAGCCATTTTCTCCCCTTGGCTCTTTTGTAATGTTTCCGTAAACCCTACCTTCTGAGGTTAACGTCTTGCCGTTAGGAAAAACCATTACAATAACTGATATAAAATATGCTTCTCTTTTATTGTCTGGAACATCTTTAAGTTTATCAAGGAGTTTAACATAGTTTTTTAAATCATCCCCTTCACAGGCATACCGGGAAGAGTATATTCCCGGTTCACCGTTTAAAAAAGGTACACAAAGACCTGAGTCATCAGCTAATGTCACCAAATTTGTATTATCACACCCGAATTTTGCTTTTATTAGACTATTTTGTGAAAATGTATCTCCATTTTCTTCAGGGGAATCAAGGTTATAGTCACTAAAAGTCACAAACTCATCAAAAAAATCACCTAAGATTTCTTTGATTTCTTTAATTTTTTTTTGATTATTGCTTGCGATTAGTAGTTTACTTCCCATTTTTTCCACCATTTGATTTATCATTTGAGTAAAGTTCTAGCTCCCCTAAGGTTTCCATTTGCGCCTCAATGAGTTTCTTTACACCCTGCTCTGCAAGTTCAAGTAATTTAAATAGTTCATCCTTTGAATAAGGCGCTTCCTCGCCTGTGCCTTGTACTTCAACGAAATTCCCTGTTCCTGTCATAACAACATTCATATCCACATTAGCGCTGCTGTCTTCCACGAAAGCTAAATCAAGCATCGCTTCTCCTCCTACAATACCAACACTTGTTGCTGCTAAGTAGTCAGTTATGGGTAATCTATCTAGTTTACCTTCATTTATAAGCAAGTTGCAAGCTTCAACAAGTGCTACAAAGGACCCAGTAATGGCCGCTGTCCTTGTACCTCCGTCTGCTTGAATTACATCACAGTCTATCCAGATTGTTCTTTCACCAAGAGCCCTCAAGTCCACAACAGAGCGTAGAGCTCTACCTATTAATCTTTGTATCTCGAGGGTTCTTCCACCTTGCTTACCACGGGCAGATTCTCTTACATTTCTAACATTTGTTGATCTTGGCAACATAGAGTACTCGGCTGTTACCCAACCCTTTCCTTCACCTTTTAAAAAAGGCGGAACTTTTTCATCTATTGTGGCTGTGCAGATAACCTTGGTATCCCCTGTTTCTATAAGAACAGAACCTTCGGCGTGCTTTATATAGTTAGTAGTAATAGATATAGGTCTTATGTCATTATTTTTGCGTTGATCATTTCTCATGCTCATTACCTCCGATGTTTTATTTTAAAAATGTTAATGTTTGTGTATCAGTAGTACCCACAAGCCCTGCTAATAAATAAAGTTGCTGCAATGGATCCCATTTAAAATCTTTTAATAGATAAAAACCGCTTATATCCCCTGTTTTCTTAACATGTATTCTAGGTCCAGTACAAGGGAAAACAATTTCCTTGCCAATATTAATATGCTCATCATCATGATAAGATATGGTTATATTCTCATTAATTATTTCTTTTACATTATTTTCTACTTCCATTAAGTCAATATTAGGCTTTTGAGGAAATTCCATTACAAAGCCATGTTTTATATCACTATGAAGTTGAGGTCTGTCTAAGCCCATGTCCATAAGTACCTTTGCTGTTAAATCCTCAGCAGTGTGTGCCATTTTTCTATATTTTATGGAGTTGAAAACTATATCTGCTATTTCCTTACTTTCAGGTCCAAATACACCTGGTCTTGTTATAATTACCTCTTCCCCAACACCTATTAAAACCTCTGCGTTAAAACCAAGGTATGGATATAGTAAATCGAAGTGTTCTACTATAACTCTCTTTTGTTGGATAATGGCTTCTTTAACAGCTTCTGCAATTTCCCATAATTGAGTAAATGCCATTTCAAACCTTACATCTAAGTGATAGGTGTGTGCTTTGAAATGTCCTTTATCAAATTGATTTAGTAGTGGAAGTGGCCTTAGATTTATTCCCTCATCATCATTGGTTAGTTCCATGCCTGGGAACATACCCCTAATCAGAAGTGATTTACCCGCCCCTGCATCACCTATAAAACCAACTAAATTATCTGTTGGGCTAAGATACCTTTGTGCTAAGTGCATCCCTAATAGCTGTAGCCTTTTTTTCCCCCTTGGGGCAAAATATGTAGCATGCATCAAACTTTCATGGCTTACAGAAATCATATTACGCACCTCCTTCTAAAGTATTATAACATATATATATGTAAAAATTAACAATTTGTTCGACCAATAGTTGGTTGGATAGTTGGTTAGGGTTGGTTAAACTTTTATTATTATTCTTAAATGTCTTGATTCGAGATAAGCGTAGAGAAAACTGCGATAACCAACATCTAACATCCCATCTCCACACATATATAGTATCAAAAAACCTCGTCAAATTTAAACGAGGTTTTTTAAACTATTGTTTTTATTTTCAAGGTACTTTTGTTTACCTATTTCATAGTAGTCATTTCCTTTGGAATCTATTGCTACTATAACTGGAAAATTCTCAACGTCCAGTTTTCTGATACCCTCTGTTCCTAAATCCTCATAGGCTATTACTTCGCTTTTCACTATTCTTTGCGATATCAAGGCAGCTGCCCCACCAACTGCGCTAAAATAAACAGCGTTATTTTTAACTATACTTTCTTTAACTTCTTGGCTCCTTAATCCTTTTCCGATCATTCCCTTTAAGCCTTTTTCTAAGAGGGCCGGAGTATATTTATCCATTCTACCACTGGTTGTTGGTCCTGCAGACCCGATAACCTGCTCTCCTTTAGCAGGTGTAGGTCCGACGTAATAGATAATATTTCCGTCAAGTTCAAAGGGTAAAGCATCCCCTTTTTCCATTGTTTCAATAAGCCTTTTGTGAGCTGCATCCCTTGCTGTGTATATAGTACCTGTGATTTCTACCAATTCACCGGCTTTTAATTTGTCGGTATCTTGTTCAGTAAGTGGAGTCCTAAGCTTTATACTCACATCCGATACCCCCTAATCTATTATTTTTGATAAGTGCCTTGTAACATGGCAGTTAATATTTACAGCCACCGGTAACCCAGCTATATGTGTAGGGTAGTACTCTACATTTACAGCCAAAGCAGTTGTTCCCCCGCCAAATCCTTGGGGCCCGATTCCAAGATTGTTTATTTTGGTTAGCAATTCTTCTTCTAACTCTTTGTAATATTTATTGTCATTTCTTTTATCTAAGGATCTTACGGCAGCTTTTTTTGATAAAATAGCTGCTTTTTCCATTGTCCCTCCAATACCCACACCTACCACAATAGGTGGACAAGGATTACCACCAGCTGTAGTTATAGTCTCTAGTATAAAGTCTACAACACCTTCTTTTCCATCAGCTGGTTTAAGCATTTTTACTTTACTCATATTCTCACTGCCAAAACCCTTTGGAGCAACTGTTACCTTAACCTTATCACCTTCCACTATTTCAGTGTGTATTACTGCGGGAGTATTATCTCCTGTATTAATCCTATTTATGGGATCTTCAACAACGGATTTTCTCAAAAAACCTTGGGCATAACCTTGTCTTACACCTTCGTTTATGGCATCAGTAAGATTACCTCCAACTAGTTGAACCTCTTGACCAACTTCTAAAAACACTACAACCAGACCGGTATCTTGACATATAGGAACTTGGTCGCGATGTGCAATATCACTATTTTCTATGATTTGAGCTAGGAGTTCTTTCGCCAAAGGCCAATCTTCTCTTTTATAAAAGTCATTAAGCTTTTCCTTCACGTCCGGTGAAAGAGTGTAATTACACTCCATAACCATATGGCGCACTGATTCTGTTAGTTTATTTACATGAATCTTATTTGGCATTTAGACACTTCCTTCCCAAGGAATTTCTATGGCTAGTAAAGGTCCATGCTGTTGTGCACCATACACATCTGTCTCTCCTAAATCCCCTGCTGCTATAGGTCGTATTATAGTAGCTTTTATAGCTTTAGCTGGTTTATATGCTACTACTGAAATCACTTTCTCAACAGGTATTTTATAAAGCTTAGCAATAAGCTCTTCATTAATAACATCCATTTGGACTATCTTATTAAAAATATCTTCATTTTTAAAGATAAAATCAAAGGTTAGCTCATAGGGTCCAGCATTTTTGCTTCGAATAACATTAGTTAATTCAGTTATGCTTATATTCTTCATTATAATGCCCCCTTTTGGTATTCATTTAGCCACTTTATGGTGAATATTTCAACGGGGTCAATGTTCTCTAACAAGTGATGAACACTAAACTGGTATACGTCACCTACTGATATGTCTGAAGGAGAGTAAGGAAATGCAAGGTTGCCTGCAGTTGCCTTTCTGTTTGGGTATCCAAAATGCAATAGTGTGGATCTTACAAAGCTACATATTGTATCAGCAATAACCTTTTCTTGGGCTACAACATCTATTACTATACCAAGTTCATGGACAGGGTTTTTAACAGGTTCTAAACTCCCCATAACTCCATTTTTTCCATAGATATGAAAAGTGAGATGATACTCATAGTTCTTTCCAGAAAAGTTGTCTTGCACCTGTTCTTTAACTTCTTCTAGTATATGGCTAATTTGCTCTATCATTATAGGGTCACGTACCCCAGCTATGGAAATGGTCCTTTTCCCCACAAGCTTCGCACCCTCTAGTTTAATGGTATACTTTTCTGATGGTACAAATTTGCTACCTTTAACTTTAACCCTGGTTTCATCTAATTGTTCGTATACTGTGTCAGTTAAATCCAGTAATCCACCTGGTCCTGGTAGTTTATATGGATTTGTCTTCTCATACAAGCTGTGTGCAGCAACAGAGTCTGTTGTACATTTCCTTGTATCACCCATGGGCTCTAAAATAAAGTAATCTTCACCTAGTGTACCTAACATACAGTCCCTACCACTACCTGGAGATGCTGCAATGGAAGCACACTCTAGTATTTTACCTAAGTGTAGAGATATCCCTGGATCATACCCCTTCATAATGGGTAGTGCTGCAAAAACTGCTGGGTCATAGGCCCTGCCAGCTAAAACTACGTCAGCTCCCATTTTAAATGCTTCTATAAATGGTTCTACACCAATTTGCCCTACTATATTAGTACTTTGTGATAAATCCTCTTCGGTAAGTGGTGGTGTTGGGAAAAGAGGTGTTATATCACCTTCTTTGTATTTGTCCATTAAATAGCTTTTGGATAGTTGTGAGTCTATTACCACTACTTTAAGGTCTAGGTTGTTCTCTTCCATAATTTCTTCTATTATCTCAATGTTCCAATCTAGGTGTGTCTTTGCACCTGATCCACCAGCAGATCCAATGGCCACTGGTATATTGTGTTCTTTAGCGGCAACAAGCATATACTCTAAGTCTCTTTTTACTGAATTCCTATCTGTAAATGATTTGCCAGATCCTAAGTAATATGGACCTGGGTCTACGGAGCCAGCATCAACAGCGATGAGATCAGGATTCTTTTCAATACCTTTCACAAAAGATTTTTCGGGAAATCCGTAACCCAAAATTGCCGTTGGAGCCAATATTTTGTATTCACGCATCTTCTTCGCCTCCTAAGCTTTCCTTTTAAAATGGAGGAAAGCCCTAAGGCCAGGCTTTCCTCACTATTTAAACTTAACAAACACTGGTCTAGTAAATAAGTTACCTAAATCAGTTCCTTCTGGTAAAACCACTGGACTACTGTCAACTAGGAGTTGAACTTGATCAACTCCTTCAATTTCTGTGACAGTCAATACTAAAGAATTTATTATCCCTTTTTCATTGTTACTGCTGTACTCAATAAAGTTCTCAGTGAGATTTATTATGGCAACATTATTTTCTACAGTTGCTTGGATAACATCCACATTGGAAGGAACTAGGCTTGATATCGTTGATTTGTTAGGCCCTTTTAAAAATTCCGTAACTGCTACCTTTAAAAGATCCTCAGTTTTGCGTACCACTTTTGATTCCGGTATGTATATTGTTTGGGCATTACGTTTTTGAGGGTAGTACACTAAAACCTTTGATGAATCCTTCAAATCTACACCATCATTAACTGTTACGTTAAGTCCAATCTCCCTATCCATTGGTAGGTTTATGTAAGTATCATAGGTCAGTTTTTGTAATTTTTGCCCATTTATAACAATCTCAACACTATCAATTGTACTAAATTGAGTTAATGTATACACCAAAGCAGCTACACTTATATCCTCATGATTTTTATCCTTAAAGTTCATAAATTCTGGGCTTAGGTCTACCTTTGCTACTTTTTCGTTTATGCTTATTCCTAAGACTTCAGTGTATTGGGGTAAAGGCATTTCCAAACCATACCCAGCTATTTCTCTACTCAAATTACTACCTAAGACTAGTTCCTGAGCAACTGCTTTAGCTATTCCCTCTTGTTTAGGGTATGTAATTGTTACTGGGATAAGCATGTCTGTGGTCTTATCTATACAGTAAAAATCTAACTCCCATCCGTCTTGTACCTGTTCTTGATTTTCTTCATCATTATCAGGTTCTTGCTCAATTGGAGTACCCTCATCTTCAATGGGTCCAAAAATTTTATCCATGCACCCAACACTAATTGTAGTTACTAATAATAAAACTAGAAATAGAGCTAAAAACTTTAATCTTCTCATTTGATATTCCCCCTGTACTCTTTTTAACTATTATATTAGTACAGGGGGATAAACATTCAGTATTATCTATTTAATAGGGCTAAAGTTCTCATCATTTCATTTTTAACTATCATTAAGCCCTCATCTACACCCATACCAGGCTTTGCTAATATTTGTACCGGTCCAGTAGCTAACGCTACGTGTACTGCAATCTGAGAAGTGCGATCTGTTTCGTTGCAGGTACCTCCAAGGTATGCCCCTACTCCATTTTCTTTACAGTATAGAACCGCTTCAATAATATTGTTGATACCACCTAGGTCAGGTGCTTTTATTTGCACCATATCACAGCAGCCACAGTCAGCAAAATCTTTTATGTCTTCAAGGGTATTACACCACTCATCTGCAACAAGTTCAACTGTACATTTTTTTTCTTTAAGAAGTTTATTCAACTTACCTAAAGCTTCCATTTGAAGTGTTTTTTCCTCCATATCCATAGGCCCTTCAATTCTAAGGGTGTGAGGTGCTGCAGCTTCACCAAGTTCACAAAGATAATCAGCCATTTTTTCGTAGTTGTTTTCAAAGGCTAATCCTATGGTGCCATAAACGTCGATATGGAAGATTGGCAGATACCCTTTGGTACCTAACTCACTTACGCGATTTTTCATCCATAAAATATATTCTTTAAGTTTTTCACCCTTTTGCCCTAACTTGCTCTTCACGTTATTTATCAGAGCATGGGGCATCACATCTGCACCCTTAATGATCATTTTATCGACATTTAGGTATCTTTCGTCACCTGATTGAGTGAAGATAGGAATAGGTTCTTTGCATAAAGTTGTAGAATACTCCTGTGCAATAACCTCTGCCATGGTTATTTTCTTAGCTTTAGCAACAGCATCTAAAATAGATTGTGTAATTCCATATCTCAATGCCGTATGAATAAGCTTGCCATTTTTTTTCTTTAAACTATCAATCTCATGAGCTAGCTCCTTAAAACTATCTAGTTTCCTTCCTATCAGTAGTGGCTTAATAACTTCCTCTACAATAGGCTTAAAGTCTTTAGCTAGAAATAGTGGATCACGTCCTCCAGCTCCCGAGTATTGCACAGCTGCACAGTCTCCATAGGCCACTTGACCATCTTCTAAGATTAGCATCACAGACAAACTCTCACCTTGTTGTCTAACGGAAGAAAAGCCTTCAGTAACTGGTTCCCCCTTATATGTGAAGCCATCTGATTCAGCGTCTTTCTTTATTGCCCTTTGATCATCAAAGTAAAAACCTGTTAAACCCATGGAGGTAACTACGTCAACAATTTTCATTTACAGAACACTCTCCCTTAATTAGTTTGGTCTACCAACCAACATACCTTTTCCAATGGCATAAATATCATCTATAACCATCTGGAAACTTGGCTCCCTCTCTTCTGCTTCTCCACGTTCTGCAATTTTTTTCTTGTGAAAGTCAATTATCTCTTTGTCAAATGGAAGATCTCCTGTATCAAGCATTCTAATAGCCCCGTTATTATCTCTAGCTGGGAGTATACGACCTGCGTTGTATCTACTTGGTGCAAAAGGAACATCAATTATTCCAGCTTCGAATGCCCTAATTATTCCCCTAGCCCAGTCTCCATCTCCCACTTTTAGAATGGTATCTAAAATTGCCCTTGTTTCTTTCTTAATCATTTCCTTTTCTTCTGCTAGTTCGTTTGTAAGTGGTAGAGTTTGATCTTTAAGCATATTTACTAATTGTTTAGTTGTTCTTAAACCTTGAGCATTTGCCTCTTTGGTTGGGATACCCATGGCTTCATGAGGTGTTTTTACTATTACTTTAGTAGCCTTAGCTAAAGCTGCAGTAGCTGCACCCCAGCTTATAACACCAAATGCCTTAGCTTCATCTTGGGGGAAACCACCCATCCATTGATGGAATACTGTGGTCACATGTCGATTTTCGTAACCATTCTTCAGAAGGTACTCTTCACTAAGTTCCTGTAGTGTTTGGATTGCGGCAACATCTTGAACTAAATTACCACATTGTCCATACCCCAAAGTAAGGTTATGAACCCCTTGTTCAGCAGCTAAAATAGCTTCAACTATGGCAACTGTATGTGAGATACAAGGTGGCACCAAAGTACCAGTTAGTGGTCCAAAGGGTTCTCTATTTATAACCACACCATTTTCATGGTAATAGCCTATCAGACGATCTACATATTGCCAGTAATAGATGGTTTTTTCTAATGATACGTTTTTAGCATAGGGGATATTATATGAGATACCTCCCCCTTCATAGTCAGTAAAGCCCGCTGCTAAGGTTATTTCAGCAAGCAACCTTGCATCTGGTGTGCCGTGTCTTACTTGAACAGGTACATTTACACTTTCAACAACACGTCTACAGTTTTCTAACCCGTGGTTTACTGCCGGGAAACCATTAAGCAAAGATCTTCCACTGGAGATACTCTCTTGTATACCTTTTTCCGCTTCTTGATATCGATTTTGCCTAGTGTAGCTGTCGATGGTTGAAGGCAGGAGGTCCGCTTGACCCTCATTTTGTAAGAATTGTAAAAGTCCGATATGCTCATTTACCAAAGCTACTCCAGCCCTTGGTTGAACAAGGGTAATTCCGTTTTCTTTGGCATGTAAAAGCTTAGCTGCGAAATTTTTACTTTTGGGCAAACTCTTTTGATACTCAATACCTGCATCAATATCTTCGACGTCACTTCCAGTTGGCCATGTTGCCAAAATTTCTTTACGAAGGGACATCAGTTTTTCCATGGACCACTTTTTATTTAAAACTTCCACCTTAATTTCCTCCCTTAATTATGCTAAAGTTTACTTCCACTAATCTTTTTGCTAACATAGGATATTTTTCTACCATGAGACCGATTGCTGACAGTATATAACCTTTATCAACACTGAACTTAGGTATCTTAGGCCGTAAAGTTAGATTATCACTTTCTTTAAACAAGGATCCTGACAGTATACCTCCAGGGTTTTTACTGTTTACAATAGGCCCTCCAGTTCCAATTACAAGTTGAATATCTGTTAAGTCTTTTCCATACTGAAGGTAGTTGATACCGTGGGGTGTATAAGTTATTTCTAGATAACCACTATGCCTTTTAACAGCTAGATCCACGGCTCCCTTTGCTAAGTCTTCCTCAAAATCATCACGGATGGATGATGTGCTCCATATATCACTTAATATCTCTCCCACCATTTTTTCCACTTCCTGGGTTTCATGTTTTAACAGGCTCTCTGAATCTAACGCTTCAATTAGTGGATTTAAACTATATCTCATACCTAGGTCCCCTTCCACTGTCCTTTTTGCAAAAGGTTGGGGTAAACCTCTAAAAACTACTCCGTTATTTTGGGGTTCACCTTTGGAAAAAGAATGAACATCTGTAGTTGCTCCACCAATATCTACTATCAAAATTCGCTCACAGTTGTCTATAATTTTATTTTTAGCAATAAATTCTCCAGCCTTTAACACTGCCTGTGGTGTTGGCATTATGATACCATCTATGGTATCCTCAGCTTTTTTTAAACCCTTAGCTTCTATAATATTTTTTAAGAAAACGTCTCGTATTTTTTCCCTTGCAGGGTCCACATTCAATTTGTTTAAAGTGGGAAGAACATTATCTGTGACATAGTGTTCTTTATTACAATTTATAAATAGTTCCTCTAATTCGTCTTGAGTATTCTTATTTCCTGCTATGACAATGGGGCAAGTTAGCTCAGATTGAGCTAATAATTCGCCGTTGTGCAAAATCACTTCCTTATTTCCCCCATCGGTTCCACCTGCTAGTAAAACTATATCGGGTTTAAGGCTAATTAACTCTGCTATTTCTCTTTTAGTGAGGGTGTAGCTATATACCTTTTGAAGTTTTGCACCAGCCCCTAGGGCAGCCATTTTTGCTGCTTCTAAAGTTAGCTCAGGCACTAAACCAATTGCTATCATTTTCAGCCCCCCTGCAGCTGAGCTACAGGCAAGCTTCTCTTCAAAATAAGGCAAGTGTCCAATTTGTCGGGCTAAGTTTTCAAGTGCTATTTCAAGACCTATGTTTATGTCCTCGTCTACAGTGGTTGGACCCTTAGCAGTATAAAACACACCAGGGTTTTCTAAGTCAACTGCAGTCACTTTTGTAAAGGTACTGCCAAAATCTATCAATAATATTCCTTTTTCCACCGAAAACCACCTCAGCCACGTTATTCTATATTCAGATCTGCTTTCAAATGAGTAATGGCTTCTTCAGGCAATGTACCTGGAGGGTAAACACGATTAAAGCCCATCTCTAAAAATTTCTCTTTTACTGGCTCCCACTCTTGTTTACCAACAACTAAATTCCCACCTGCGTACAGAATTATCTCTCCTATACCTGATTCCTCACATTTTTCCCTCAAACCCCTACAATCCATTTCTCCATGACCATATAAGGATGATACCAAAATCGCCTTTGCTCCTGTCTCTATAGCAGCTTGAATGAACTCCTCTTGAGATGCTAACACTCCGATATTTACCACATCAAAACCTGCTTGGGAAAAAGCGTAATCTAGTATACGATTTCCAACCGCATGTACGTCTGCCCCTATAACTCCTGTTACAATGGTTTTATTGCCCATTTTTTCTAATCCTCCCTTAATCTAAAAGAACTGTATAAGCTTTTATTTTTTTGTTTAACCATTTTGAAGCAGTTGCATTAAAAGTATTTGTTTTACCACTTACAAAGTATCTGTGAGCATGGTCCTTTTCCTGGTCTTGTATTAATTCTTGTTCTTCAAGTATAGCTTTTGCCAAATGCGCTGTAGCCTCAGCTGAGTTTACCAATGTAACTTCTGGACCCATAACTTCCTGTATTAACTCTGACATTATTGGATAGTGGGTGCAGCCAAGAATCAGTGTGTCTATCCCTTTTTCTTTAAGCGGTCTTAGGTAACTGTGTGCCACTTCCTTAGCTTCCTTTGTTTCCAATAAATTATTCTCTACTAAGAGGACAAACAAAGGACAGGCTTGACTGTAAACTTCAATCTTCGGGTCAATGGTTTTAATTGCTTTTTCGTAAGCCTTACTTTTTACGGTACCTTCAGTACCAATCACCCCCACTTTTTTATTTTTAGTTTTTTGTACAGCCGCCTGAGCTCCTGGATTTATAACACCTATAATAGGGATATCAAATTCTTTTTTATATTGGTCCAACCCCACGGCAGTTGCTGTGTTACACGCAACGATCACCATTTTGATATCTTGAGTTTGTAAAAACTCGATTATATCTAATGCAAATCCCTTAACTTCTTCAGGATCTCTAGGGCCATAAGGCATTTTGGCAGTATCACCAAAGTAAACCATTCTTTCATTTGGTAGTAATTCATTTATTTCTTTAACTACAGTAAGACCACCTACACCTGAGTCTAGTAGACCTATAGAATATATTTTTTCCATTATTCACGCACCTCTATTTCGAGCTTTTTCGCTAATTCTTTACCATTGTAAATAATTAAAATCCATTTTGGACTATTGGACTACTCCAATTCTCTAATATAGCATATTCTCTATTTGTCCTTAAATTCCTTCTTTTCAAAAGACTTTTTCAAAAATTATTTTTTACCAAAATCCAGTATTATATTTGTGTTGTTATTAACATAAGTATACAAAAAAATTGAACGGCTAAGCGTCCAATTTTTCTAATTTTTTAATTGAGATGCATGCATCCATACAATTAAAAATTGCTCTCGTGCTTATATTAAAATCAAAACTCTATTTTCCTTTTTGCTGCCTGTAGTATCCACCTAGGGTCTTCTTTGCATCCATTATAGCTGTAAAAGCCTTAGGATCCCTTTCCCCCACCAGTGTTAATATTTTATCTAAATCTTTCCTTTGGGAGTAAACATTTAAAATGTTTTTTATTCCATTTTTCCCTACCCCTTCTACAACAGTAACTCCATAGCCATTTTCCCTTAGGATCTCTATTATCTCAATATCATTTTCACTGGGTATTACCTGTACAGCTATATAGCCTAAAGCCAGTTTTTCTTCCAAAAAAATCCCTACATAGTTACCTGCTGCAAAACCAAAGGCATATACCAATAAATTTACAGGGTTATCTAAACTATTAACAACTCTTCCCAGTGCCACTATATACACTATAACTTCAAAGAAGCCTATAACAGCTGCTTGTAGTCTTCTCCCTTTAACAATAAGTAGCATTCTAACAGTTGCCATGGATACATCTATTACTCTCGCAACAAAGATGAATCCCAATTCTAAAAATAAAACCATTTTAATTAAGAACTCCTCTCATTTTATTAGGATACTTTAATATGTTTCCATTTACCACTTTTGAATCTTAAAAATATCAATGTTCCTCTTATACTTAAGTCAGCTACCATGGCCAGCCATGCGCCCATAAGGCCTAAATCGAATAGGTAAACGAAAATGACAGCTAAACTTAATCTAACAACCCACATTCCAGTGAATGCATATATTAGCGGCCACCTTGTGTCACCTGCACCTCTTAATGCTCCCGATAAAACCATAGCTGAAGAAAAAAATGGTTGTGCAAATGCAACAATTCTAAGACACATTGATCCATATTTTATGACTTCTGGATCACTATTAAAAATACTTATTAAGTAATGGGGAAAAAAGAAAAAAATAAACCCCATTAAGGACATTACAATTACGCCAAGTTTTAAAGTCTCAAATCCATACTTTTCTGCCTCATCTGGTTTATTAGCACCTAAGGACTGGCCTACGAGGGTTGTAGCCGCCATGGAAAACCCGTTACCAGGCATATAGGATAATGATTCAGCTACTATAGCCAAATGATGTGCAGCCAACATACTTGTTCCTAACCCTGCAACTATACGAGTAAAGAATAGTTGTCCTGAACTCATTGCGACCCTTTCTAAAGCTGCAGGTAAACCTATACTTAAAATATTTTTAATAATTGCTAAATCAAATTTAAGCTTTTCTTTTATACGTAGCTTTACTATAAATTTACCACTAAAAAGTATAAATAATACAATTACACCTGCAATCCCCCTAGAAACAGCCGTTGATATTGCCGCACCACTAACACCTAATCCTGCACCCCACATGGTAAATTCTACGGTGGGAAAAGAGATTTCCCCTAAGATAGGTATATTAAATGGTCCCCCAATGGTTATTAGCCTAGTTGGGAAAATCAAAAAAAAGTTTCCAAAGACATTTAAGATATTTGCAAAAACATTTATTCGCATAGGTGTTTTTGTATCTCCTGCTCCCCTTAACACACCACTTACAATAAAGGAGACAAAATGCAAAATAAACGTTAGGCTCATAATTTTTAAATATGCTGTGGCATAGGGTAAAACTTCAGGTTCTGCTCCCATCCACTTAGGCACGTATTGTCCAAGTGTCAGGGTTAACAATGTTATTACCATGGCCATTAGTGCTCCTAAAAGTATTGACTGTTTTGCAACCTCACCGGCTTTTGTAGGTTCGTTTGCTCCAACATACCTTGCCACCAAAGCAGTTGTACCGACACTAACTCCTGTAAAAATCCCCATAATAAGCCACATAGGAGATGAACTCAAAGAAATTGCTGAAATAGCTATAGGACCTAGTTGTCCTACCATGGCAGTGTCAACAAATTGGACCAAAGTTGCCATAAACATTTCGGTTATTGCAGGCCATGCCAAATTTATAACCTTACTCCTCGGGTTTTCAACCTCTATAGCTTGCCCTCTCCCTAATTCCAAGAGTGTACCTTCTTTCTTTGGTTTTTTTTATTATTTTTTATTGTATTCATCTTTCATAAGATCATATATTTTTGTCAATGATCCTACAAGCTTTTGCTGATCTGACTGATCTACATGTGTAAGTATATCATCTAAATATCTTTTTCTGCTTTCAACAACCTCAAGGATCATCTGTTTACCTTTTTTAGTCATGTGTAATCTAACAACTCTACGGTCGTTTTCATCCCTAACCCTCTCAACTAGGGAGTTCCTTTCCATTCTATCGATAAGGTCAGTTGCTGTACTGCTTGCCAAGTACATCTTACTTCCAAGCTCACCTATGGTCATATCTCCATGCTCAGATAACAGTAAAAGTGCATTAAACTGTGGAGGAGTTATTTCAAAATCATTTAAAATATCCCTACCCCTACATTTTATTACAAAACTAACCTTCCTAATTAATGATTCTATTTCTTCCACGTATCCCGGGAACTCTTTTTCTACCATGATACACCTCCATAAAATTTCGTGTTACTAACTACTGTAAGAATACCAATAAAGACATACATTAGTCAACAATTTTAGATGGTTTTTCCTCATTTTATTTAAATAAACAACGGAAAATTATGTTATTATATTTACATTTTCATAATTTACAATAATTTATGATAAATATTAGCAGGAAACTTATGGTAACATGTCGAATACTAAACCTTGAGATTTTTTTGAGGGGGGTAAAGCATGTTGAAAAACTTCAATTACAAGAGTAACGAATTTTTCCTCGACATTATAGAAGATCATGTTATTATGGAGCGTGACTCTATAGAGGTAGCACAGGTCCCTCCCCTTCCCCAAAGAGAATTGGATATTTTAGTTAAAAAGAACCAAGTTTTTTTACGTATGTCTCAAACTTTTATAAGCAGAATACTTGATCAAATACCTACTAGCTCGGCAATATTGATCTTTGAAAAAGATGGAGTCTTAATTAATAAAATTGTAAAAGGCGAGTTAGAACTACAAGATAGTTTCAAGGTAAAGGTAGGAGTTGAGTTTAATGCCAGCTTTGGCACCAACCCCATAAGAGAGTCCTTAGTTCAGGGTAAAATAATTGTCTGCGAAAGATTTTCTCAGTGTTTAAGTACAAAAAAATATAGGACACTAATTGCCATACCAATCAAGGATAGTCAAATGGGAAAGTATTATGGTTCATTGGGTTTCGTTATACCCCATGAAGATTATAGCCCCTTAATATTACAACTTTTTAAATTAACCTGTGATTTGATAAATCTATCACTTACAAGGGTTGCTGACATGAAGGACGTCCAAAATTATTTTGAACAGATGTTCGGGAGTTTAGCCCATGAAATCAAAAACATGTTAACAACAATTAGAGGATTTGTACAGCTTTTGAGCAAATGCGAGCCAGATAATGAATCCTCAAAAGAAGGGTATTCAAAGTTTATATTAAACGAGCTAGACCGTGCACACGGAATATTAAAGAATTCCATTTTTTATTCTACTTCCACCAACCATAGGGTTAACGTATGCAAAATCTCCGACATAATTCACGATGTTTTAAGTAATCTACATTCTACAATTATAAACTATAATATAGAGTTAAACTTAGATGTTTCACCTGATATCCCTGCAATAACAGGTGATAGTACACAGTTTAGGCAGGTATTCCTTAATATAATACAAAATGCCATTGAGTCCATGCCTAATGGTGGAACTTTGTCAGTTATATGTTATTTTTCCAACCTACAAATTTACACTTCAATAAAGGACACGGGTGTTGGTATGCCTGCCAATATAAGAAAAAAGATATTTCAGCCATTCTTTTCAACAAAGCATGGGGGCACGGGTTTAGGTCTTTCAGTTAGCAAGCAAGTTATTGAACAATATAAAGGACAGATATATGTCACGTCATCTAAAAACAAAGGAACAAGTTTTACCATAATCTTACCCACTTAGTTAATGGACTTATAAAGTAAAAAGTTAAAATAAAGAAAACTTAGGATGGTATTCCTAAGTTTTCTTTATTTCTCTCACAGTATAATAGCCCGATTGAGTCCTTACAAATCTATTATCTTGCGTCAGTGAGTTATATATTGTCTGTTCTTTAGTATAGTGAGTTTTGTTTACAATTTTACTTATCTGCTTATAGTACAGGGGTGTTTTACTATTGTTTAATATTTCAAAAATATAGTCTGAGATATGTTTATACTCTTTAATACCCCACTCTGTAAGACCATAGATACCTCTACCTACTCTTGCAAAAATCTGTTTATGATTTGCTAGGATGGCCCTTGCGTACTGTACAGTGACCTTGTTATCATCATTAGCTGAATCATTTACCTTATTAATTATATCTAAATAGTGTAAGGGTTTTCCTGTTCCCCTTAAAGCATTAATAATACTTTGAACCTTAGTTCCTTCTCTACTCTCTAAGGTATAACTACCTACTGCTGTTAGAGATAGTGACTGGGCTGAGGCTAAACATGCGGGAATAAAGTTATCTAAAACTCCTGAAACAGGTGCCTCCTTATTTTTCAAGTTGAAGTATAAAGGTCTTTGTTTAAGTTCATTAAGTAAATCCTCTTGCTCTAATGGACCTTGCTGTAGTAGCTTTATCCCTTCTTCGATAACCCTCTGATAATGTTCTAATGGAAGAATGGTCATCCCCCATACGTTGTATGATACATTTTCAAACATAGGGTCTAAATCCAATAACATTTCCCCTAAAGCATTTATATTTAAACTAATATCTTTGTAATAAGTATTGAACTCTTTGAAGAAAACTTCTTGTAAAAACACACCCCCTTGGGTAAACCCAAAAATATGAAACCAAAGAAGGAGATTAATGTTTTCAAAATATACGTTAGCTAGAATTTTAGTCTTAATTCTTTTAATTATTTGCTGGATCCTCGCCCTTGTAAGACCGTATTTATCCCCAATTTCTTGCAAAGTGCTTTTTTTCGAACTGAATCCATAATATAGTTTTATCATTTCCTTTTCTCTAACACTTAATCCATTAAATATACCCTCGCTCCAAAGTTTAGAATCCCTTGAAACCACTTTTTCTCTAAGAGCATTTAATAAATCCGGAAGTTTTTGATATGTTAATTCACCATTTTGACTTTCACAAATTTGAGAAGAATCATTGGTTGTTTGCCTTAATAAGCTATGATTATAAAAATACAGTTTATCAAAAATTCTACCTTTATATTTCAAATATAAACTATTTTCATCTTGATTGATTAAATCCTCTATTGTTTGTATTCCTTCTCTTTTTAATATAAGTAGAATCTCTTCTTCTATGGGCAAAAACTCTACAGGATAGTTAATAAGTATACCTTGATACACAGAACGGTTCTCTTTGCTAACTCTTACACCCCATTGATGTGTTTGACATTCCCTTAAGTTAGACAAAGTTTCTTTAAGCTCTTTTACCTTTAAAATTACCTCCAGTGCCGATTTTCCACCTAGATTTTTAATATCCATTAAGGCGGGTATTGAGATGTTAACTAATTTTTCAACAGTATCTATTCCAACGCTTAATAGACAATTCTCTACCCTTGGTGAAAAATGTAACTTACCAACGTTTGTTTTGCAATTGAAGGACTCATCTGTGTTTAGTTCCTTCTCAATTGCATATTTAATTTCGTTCAGGGTTACTTTACCACAATTAGATGTTTCTCCTAGCATCTGATCGTTTGTCAAATACAATTGGCCAAATGTTTTTATATCACATTGCTTAAGAACATTTCTAGCCCGTGTGGAAAGTTTTAAATCTGAAACAGGTTTAAATAAGAGCTCTGGTGGCAAGACTTTTTTGCTCATGAGGTAATCCCTCCCTACACCCTTTACAAATTTTTCGCAATTTCAACTATTGCTTTTACTCTGATATAATATAATTCTATAAAAAATGTAAATATCCTTTTTTATTTTAAATATTTACAGAAATTTTATATTTTTGTTGATTTCAGTATAGGAAGTTTAATCTAAAAAAAACATGACAACTAAGTTGTCATGTTTTCCCTATGTTCCCTTGGGTTGTGTTTCCTTATCTTTTATAGCATCTGCATTTCTTTTTAGCACCGATTTTCCCCGCCAACTAAATGCAGTGTGCCCATATTTTTCTTTAAATGTTTTATTGCTATGCTTATCTAGTTCCTCTAAATCCATCCATCCAGGCTCTATATGTTCATCAATCCCCTGGCTCTTAAGGACTTTATTTTTTGGACAGACCAATTGACAGGTATCGCATCCATAAATTCTTTTACCCATCTTATTAATTATACTTTTAGGCAGGTCGCCCTTTTGCACAAGAACATTGGATAAACATTTATTATAGTCAATGGTGCCATCATCATTTATAGCCTTCGTGGGGCAAGCTAATATGCAATTTCGACAATCTCCACATTGCCTATTCATTTGGGTGTCAGGTTTTATATATAAGTTTGTTAGTATATGTCCAAGCCATACATACGACCCACTTTTAGCAGTTATTAGACATGAGTTTTTTCCTATATATCCTAATCCTGCCCTTTTAGCTACTTCCCTATCTGACAAATGGCCTGTGTCCACGTAGGCTTTGAAAGTGTATTTACCTTCTGTTTGCTCATCAATAAACTCTATTAGTTCTTCCATGGAATCTTTCAGTAAAGTATGATAGTCAGTATGCCAAGCACTTGGGGATATATATCCGTAATTTTCAGGTAATGGGTTATTTGCAGCTATGTCCATAAGATGTTTATAGCTCATGGCAACGGCAATTATGGTCTTACAGCTAGCTAAGATTAATCTCGGATTTGTCCTTAGAGAGATTTCTTCTGTGACAAAAGGAGGATAAATGTTTTTCTCTTTTAAGGTTTGAAGGTGCATTAAATATTCAGTAAATGGTTCAGAACCAGTGAATTTAATATCTAAAAAACCGATTTCTCTGCCTTTTTCTACGATATTCTCCTTTAGCAACCTGTTTCCCCCCTTTACACCGTCAGGCTAACATTATCTTTTTTGTGGTAGCGTAGCCCAAAAAGCTGTTCCGCTTTCACTGCTCATAACACCAACTTCTCCGTTAAACCCTTCTACAATGTGTTTTACAATGGCAAGCCCTAGTCCTGTTCCACCTTCTCCCCTTTGTCGAGATTTTTCTACTCTAAAAAATCTTTCAAAAATCCTTCTTTGATCTCTTTGGGGTATGCCTGGACCAGTGTCTATTACCACTATACGTACAAACCCATTATCTTGTGGTACAGCACTTATTGTTATCTTAGTTTTCACAGGAGTGTATTTGATGGCATTTTCTAAGTAGTTTACTATGATTTGTTCTACATAATCTTTATCTACAGCTAAATTTATTTTTTCATCAACTTCAATGCTTATGCTGCTTCCCTTTGACTCAAATTTCTCTTTCAATAAATTGACCACAGATTCAACAACAATTTTTAAGTTACTACTTCCCTCTTTACGTTTCTTCTCGTTACTTTCTAGTTTAGATAAATTCAGTAAATCAGTAATTAACCTACTTAACCTCAAAGACTCTGTTTTAATAATACCTAAAAAATGGTCAGTGGTTTCAGTATCTACATCACCATCTAACAGCGTCTCTGCAAACCCTTGTATTGCCGTTACTGGTGTTCTTAGTTCATGGGATACATTTGCAACTAGGTCTTTTCTCATTTGTTCTAGTTTTCTTAAATCAGTTATATCTTGTAATACTACAACAATCTCTTCATATTGACCTACTTTATTTTTGTAAACTCCAGCACCCTTAAAGCGAATAAACTGGTTCTCTCCAGTTGAATTTAGTAAAATAATCTCAATTTCATCTTGTTCAACTCCGCTTAGGAGGTTCATTACAAAATCATTTACTTGATAATCCCTTGTAAGGTGAGTTAGTGGCTTAGTACCTCCCCCTGAATCCGCACCTAAAATAGCCCTGGCTGCACTGTTAGAAGTCTCCACTAGTCCATTTTGATTTATAACAAGTACCCCAACAGGTAAATTCCTCAAAATATTCTCAACCCTTGCCTTTTCTTTTGAGCTATTTTCTATCATCTTTCCTATATTATGGCCCATTTCATTAAATACTTTTTCAAGTTCTCCTATTTCATCCTTTGTATGGATTTCAGTCACAGGTTTGAAAACACCCTTACCGAATTTTTTAGCTTTAGCTGTCAGTTTATCAATAGAGCTTGTTATTGCACCTGATATCAAACTACCAAAAACCCCTGTTAATACTAACCCTATTAAACTAGCACCTATTATAGCAAAGCGTATCTTAGAAAGGGTCTCATCAATTTCCACTAGTGGTTTTGCTAAGCGAAAGAAGCCAATCACCTCACCGCTTTCATTATAGATAGGTGCTGCTGAATAAAGCATCTCGCTATTGACTGTGGTGGAGTATCTACTTGCTGTTGTAATTTGCCCTTGTAAAGCACTTTGGATTTCTGGTCTATTAAGGTGATTTTCTAGCTCACCCACGGGTTTTAATGTTTCAGCTATGGGCACGCCATAAATATCTATTACCGTTACCCTTAAACCTAAAGTGTCCGTTATATTAAAAGAGTACTCATGTAGTTGTTCTACATTCAACACCTGTACGTAGTCTGCTAACAAAGTAGTATTGTTAATCAAGTTTTCTTTGAGTACTTCCATGTAGTGTTCACCAAAAAAACTAGAAAGGTATGCCCCTAAAATAAAGAACACAATAGTAAATAAAATGGCGTAGGTGTATGTTATTTTATTTCTTATACTAAATCTCAATACTTACCACTCCTAAAGCGATAGCCAACACCCCTCAATGTTTGGATGGGTATATCATCTTCTCCATGTACACTTTCTAAGTTTTGTCGAAGCTGACGTATGTGAACATCAACTGTCCTACTGTCACCTAGGTAGTCATAGCCCCACACGTTAGAAAGCAATTCTTCCCTGGTGCAAACCTTACCGTCATTTTCAACTAGGTACATTAGTAAAGCAAACTGTTTTGGAGTCAGTTCCAAAGGCACACTTTTGTACTGGCAAAGGTATTGATCCCGATCTATCTTTAAATCACCCTTTTCCAAGTAATGTTTATTTTCAATTTTGTTGTTTCTGCGAAATGCTGCCTTGATTCTTGCCAAAAGCTCCCTTGGGCTAAAGGGTTTTGTCATATAGTCATCTGCACCTATCTCCAACCCAACAATTTTATCTATTTCTTCGCCCTTTGCTGTTAGCATAATGACATATACATTAAACCCATGCTTCTGCCTTATATACTTACATACTTCTAGTCCATCAATTTCAGGTAGCATTAAATCTAAAATAATAAGGTCAAAGGAGTTTTCTTTTATAAGACCAATTGCTTTTTGACCATCTGTTGCCGCCTCAACTTGATAACCTTCTTTCTTTAGGTTAAATTTCAACAACTCTAAGATGGCACTTTCATCTTCAACAACCAAAATTTTTCTCATGATCTCACCTCATGTTTATATTACTACCTTAGTTCTTCACAAAAACATTACATTCCTGTATTGTAATCAAAAATTAATTAACCTAAAAATTTGTTTATTTCTTTTGCAAAAGAATCTATGGGTAAAATAGAATCTGCTAAATTCCTTTCTGCCACTTGCTTTGGCATACCATATATTGTGCATGTTTCTTCACTTTCCACATAAACCAAACCCTTTTGATTCTTTACCCACTGACTACCATCTAATCCATCTTTACCCATCCCTGTTAAAACACATGCCAGCAATTTCTCTTTAAATATGCTTGCAGCAGACTTAAAAAGATAATCAACTGCTGGTCTACAGCCGTGCAAAGCCGGATCTTTATTTAGACTAATAATTTTGTATCCGTTGTGCTCCACTATTTCCATATGGTTATCACCAGGGGCTAAATAAACAACACCGTTTTTTATTTCTTCTTTATCCTCTGCTTCTTTCACTATAAATGGTGTAATGTCATTTAATCTTTTAGCAAGGGTTTTAGTGAAAAATGCAGGCATATGTTGAACAATAAATATGCTTTGGTTTAGGTACTCCATTTTTTCAAAAATCTGTGTAAGTGCTTTAGGCCCCCCCGTGGAGCATCCTATTACACAGATTCTATTTGGTTGTCCATGGGAAACCTCTCTTAAGGTTTTAACCTTCTTCTGTATTTTAATTTCTTTAGAGCTATCTTTTACTTTAGCTTTAGCTGATGTTTTGATTTTATCAACTAACTGATCTTTCAGTGCATAAACATCTAAACTAGTCTTAGGTTTTTGTAAAAAATCTATAGCCCCTAACTTAAGTGCCTCCATTGTGACATCGGCACCTTCTTTAGTTAGAGAGCTAAACATCACAACTGGTGTTGGGCATTTTTTCATAATTAGTGACAATGTATCAAGGCCTGTTAAAACAGGCATTTCTATATCTAAAAGAACTACATCTGGTTTCAGCTCTATTACTTTTTTTATACCTTCGAACCCATTTTCAGCTTCTGCCACCACTTCAATGGAATTTTGACTTAATATATCTTTAATAACTCTTCTCATAAATCCTGAATCGTCTATTAGAACGGCTCGGGTCATATTAACACCCCTTATCATTTAGTTTTGTTTATTCAATTATATATTATCATTAAAAATAAAAAAAGCTCCCTAAAGTACTATTCTTACTTTAGAGAACTTTACTATTAATTTTCAGTTCCTTCTAGTGCATTTGCAACAGCATCTCTTATGCCTCTACTTGTGGCTGTTGCCCCTGTTATCAGCTCTATTTCTGTATCTTGAGCTTCAATTATTCTTTGTCCTGTTTGAGCTAATGCATTGTCTGCTATGCCAGCACTTTCTTCATGATCAAGTACTTCAATCTCGGTGATTTCACCACCACTTACTACAACCCTAACTTCGATTTCACTATTGTAGCCTTGAGCTGAGCCTGTATATTCACCATCTTGATATCTTCCTTGATCATCTCCACCATTTTGTGCATCTCCACCAGCACCGCAGCCAGGCATAACCACTAATAGCATCACAATAAGTAAGCTTACTAAAGTTAATTTAGCTTTCATAAATAACAACCCTCCTATAGTTTTATTCTATAGTTAGTGTTGCTCAAAACATAATCCATGTATTCATATAAAGAAATTTAATTAATTAAGTGCAACTATCTCCTCTGCGAAATCCTTGATTTCCTCTGAAATTTTTGCCAGTTTATGTAAAATATTAAATGCTTCTTCTGTGGCCATTGCCTGTTTTTGTGCTACATTTGTTGATATATTTATTCCCCTTTGTACTGCACCCATGTTATTTTGAATTTCTAGTATAACCTTCTGGATTTCTTCAACAGATGTATCACTTGATTCAGCCATTTTCCTAATTTCCTCTGCTACCACACCAAAACCTCTGCCAGCGTCTCCAGCCCTAGCAGCTTCGATGGATGAATTAATCCCTAGTATCTTACTTTGCTTACTAATAGATTTAATAAATCCTAAAATTTCTTGGGTTTTCCCTATTGCTTCGCTTGCATTTTTTGACTCATTAACTAAAGTATGCCCCATATCAGAAAGGTCAGAAGTACTGATTTTTATTTGCTCAACTGATTGTTCAACTTTATGTATACCATCATTTAAGCTCGTTAGATCTTTTTCAAGTTTTTCTGACATTTGCTTCAATTCCTTAATTAGATTATCACGTCCAGATACTATCTCCATTAAAAGGTTTGCAGCTTGTCCATCAATAATTGTGATACTCTCGTCTACATTTTCAAGTAACAACTTTTTAACTTTATCAACACCAGTTGCCTCTATAATACAATCAACGATACTATGTTTAACAAAATCTAAAAAATTTCCTCCAGTTTCTATGGAGTTTTTTTGTGCAAGTTTAATACCCTCAGCTTGTTGATCCAAATCAGCTATCCAAGCGACATTGACTGTTGGTAACTCCATAAGAATCTTAAGAATAGATGTACCTCCAACCCCTGCTCCAATAATTCCCACCTTCATAAATATACCTCCCCTTTTTGTCCATGCAGTTTATAAGAGTAAATGTAAATATTGTCAAAACCTATTATACCACTTTGTTGATTAATTTCTAGTGTAAATATAAATATGACTGTGCAAATTAAATAATTGGAATCAAAAAAAAGCAGATGTTTATCTGCTTCAACTTGTAAACAATCCTAAGACAAAGTCATAAACCAAGATGTGCATATTGAAAAACAGTACAATTTACCTTCCTAAACTATTTTCTAGTATTCCAATCTGAATTATAAGTGAATTTATCATTGAATTGTCCCCAGCAAGAATCTCCTTACAATACTCTTTTAATAGTTTGAAGTTCTTACGATAATAATTACCCTCGTATTCGCCTAAATTTCTGTCATAACCCTCTACCAAGTTGATAATCTCTTCAATCTCATGGGGTGTGATGAATTTTGATAAAAGGTTCTGATAGTAACCCTTTGATTTTAGTTCTTCTATTAAGCTACTTGCAAGGTTCACATCTTCTGCATAAACCTCTTCATCTAGCAAAAATTTAGCAAAAACATCAACCTTTTTTTTACCCTGATCACTAAGTTTACCATAAGTATTTTGAAGGTCACCGACCATAAAATACACCTCCGTAGCCAATATTTGAGAAGTTAAATTTATTATCCCCTCTAGTTGCTGTTATACTCTTGTCTATGTATATTAATTAATATAACTTTTAGAACCTCATAAATCATCATGGTTTATGAATAAGTTTTTGAAATAATCAAAGCACACAGGAATTGATTTCTGTGTGCTTTGATTATTTCATATGTTAAATATTAATTTTAACTTTTTCTACAATAAAGTACAGTATTTAGTATAACTCACCATTGTAGACTGTATATTTTTGTAGTACTTCTCCCTTTGGACCAACTAACCAAAGTTCAGTATGACAACCGAAATTCTTCATTTCCCCTGTTATTTCACCACTGTAGCCTGTTTCTGCCTTATAGTTATCTATGGCGTTAATTACAATGTCGTCATTATTTGAAGCTGCATTTCTGCCTCTAGTCATTGGGTTAAATACAGCCAATAAGACTACTGCTAGTAAACCTATTATTAAAATATCTTTAACTTTATTAGACATAAAACCTTACCTCCTAAATTATTCTAACTTTTTATATAGCTAGAAATTTCGTAGTTGAGATCTAGCATATTCTGGAGATTATTCCTACTAAAATCATTATATAAGATCCAATTATAATAAAATCTTTGTATATTATTTTTTTATCTTGTTTTAAACCCATAATTCTATCAGTAAATGAACCATGGGAAAACTTAGCCAGATATGGATTCATATTTGTTTTGCTACTTTTATATAGCATTTATTCAAGGTTTCTTGGGAAAAATGTGTTGCAGCTCCTTTGTCACAACTAATTTCTCTACAGATGAAGTATTTTTTTAAAGCTAAGTCAACGAGGGGGTTAAAAAACATTAAGTCCCTTACAAAAATCAAAATTAACTTAAGTAAATTATCTTTAGATTTCCCATGTCCAGCTTCATGTATAAGTATACAACCTAACTCGTCTTTCTCTAGGGTATCCACCATTTCTTTGGAGATGTATATTTTAGGATTAAGAAATCCTAAAGTGAACACTGTACCCATTGGTAAATCTACTATATAAACAGGTATAGCTAAATCAAGTTTCTTCCTAATAATTTTCTGTAGATCTTCAGAGTATAGGGAATAGATGGAAACTGTCTTTCTTATTTTGTAATACCCATAGATACCTTTAGATGTCCTAAAAAGGGCATATGCCAAAAACAATATTAATAATGGAAATAGTATATTTCCTAATTTTCCACTTAAAAAACATAAATAATGCAAGCCCTTACCTTCTCGAATAAAAATGCAACTTTTCCTACTATATTCCAAAGAGTATGCTAAAGGTCCAATCATAAGCACAGATAACCACAGCATTCCAGTAATAGTATTATTTTTGATGAAATACCGTGTTATAAAATGCACCATTACATAGGAAACCATGGTTACTACAATACTATAGGTGATAAAAGGGTGGCTTATGAGATTGTACATGTTTTTACCTCCTAGCTGAAGCCTATACCTCGTCTTTCACTAGTTGTTCAATTTTATCTAACTCGTCTTTACTTACCTCAGAAGCAAAGTGTGATAATACTTGATCTTTATAATCCTCCATTAAACCCTTTATAACACTGGAAACAATACTTTTTTGAAATTCGTCCTTAGTAATAACGCTATTGTAAATATATGCAGCAGTGTTCTCACACTTGTTTTTTTCTAAGTAACCTTTTTTAGCAAGTCTACCCATAACTGTCATTACAGTAGTATAAGCAATATTTCTGTTTCTATTTAATTTATCACATACCTCACGGACAGTAACCGGTTCACTATCCCATATAACATCTAAGATATCAGCCTCTAGTTCCCCAAGTACTTTTTTAGTTCCCCTTTGAAATGGTTTGAAATCAGAAAAAATTAGTTTCATAAAAAAAGCTCCCCTTTTGTCCAGTATTTACTGGTATTATATAATATCTGGCTACTACATGCAATAGTACTAATAATTATAGTTTTTTTTAATTTCTGCATACAAAACATATAAAAAAGCAAAGATATTATTAGAATTTATTTTAAAAAGAACTGGAGGCGACCTTTAATGGGTGGTAAAACAACAAGTTACATTGTTGCAGGTTTAGGTGTTGTAGTTTCATTAATTGGTTGGTACATTAGGGGAGAACTAGGAGCTGGTATTCTAGGCTTCGGGTTAGCTCATATAGTACTTGGCCTTTTAGATACCGCAAGACCTTCGGTCAGATCATAGGGTAACTGTAAAGCATGATTCTTGAAAAAATAACATAAATAAAAGTGGCTAACAATATGTGCTAGCCACTTTTATTTATGTTATTAAAAAACCCAGTAAGAAGCCACATAAAAGTCCTAAATTAGCCCAATGTGAATGAGTCTTATGGGAGTGCGGTATCAGTTCATCACTAACGATGTAAATCATAGCACCTGCTGCTAAACTCAGTGCTATAGAAACAAAACTTTCTGATAAACCAAATAACAAAAAGCCTATAGCTGTACCTAAAGGTGTCATCATACCAGCAACTAGGGTAAGTAATAATACCTTACCTTTACTTACACCCCCACCTAAGAGGGGTACCGCAGTGGCCATACCTTCAGGAATGTTGTGAACAGCAAGGGCTATAGCTATGGAGATCCCTAGTGCTTCTTCAGCCACAAAGCCTGCTCCTATTGCTAAACCTTCTGGCAGATTATGTAAGGCTATTCCTAAGAATATAAAGTAACCCATTTTTTTTAACTGAGATTCTCCGTTATCTCTTTCCCCTGTCCCCATATGAGAGTGGGGAACTAATAGATCTAGTAAAAACATCAGGAGTGCCCCTAATATAAAGCCAAGGGCAGTGTTAAATACTCCCCCCAAATCTACAGCTTCAGGTATAAGTTCAAGGGTTGAAATAGCAATCATAATACCTGCTGCAAATCCCATCATTACAGAAACCATTTTTTCACTGGGCTTTTTTAAGAATATCACTACTAAAGCTCCAAGGGCAGTTGCAAGGCCTGCTAAACCACTAACAACTATAGTCTCAAACATTTTACCACCTCTTTTCTATGATATTTTTATTATAACACACTTTGTTATAAATGATAATTATTACTACTAGCTTAGAATTAAAGTAGCACCATAGCATAATATTAGAAGGTGGTTAGGCTACCACCTTCTAATATTTATATATTTATATATTTACCTATCCTGATACTGCTATTCCTTTAACCCTCAAAGAGGGTGAGCCAAAATTACCCCTAGATGGTAGACCAAATTCTAAGTCATCTGCTATGTCCTCAATCTCATTAAGCAATTCGTAGAAGTTGCCTGCTATAGTTATTTGATCAACTGGTCTAATAATTTTACCATTTTGAACTAAGTAACCTTGAGCTGCTAAAGAGAAATCACCAGAAACAGCATTTGTTCCAGAGTGTAACCCTTGTAAATCTGTTATTATTATTCCTTCTTCAACATTTTCAACTAACTGGTCATATGTCTTTTCCCCTGGACTGATATACATATTAGATGGGGCAATCCCAACTGAGCCTTTAAAGGAGGCTTTATAGGCATTGCCTGTGGATTCAGTGCCATCCTTCTTAGCAGTTTTTAGGTTGTGTAAAAATGTATTAAGCTTTCCTTGGGAAACTATCTCTTTTTTATAAGTAGCTACTCCTTCAGCATCAAAGGGTGTTGATGCAAATCCATTCTCCATTAAAGGATCGTCAATTATGGTAATTTTCTCTGAGGCAATATTTTTGCCTAGTTTACCCTTTAAAAGGGATAAATCCTTTTGAACATTTTCTGCAGAAAAGATAGAGCTAAATGTTTCTAACATTGTGTTTGCTGCATCATTTCTAAAGATTACAGGATAGTTTTTAGATTTTACTGTTTCAGCACCTAACATAGATACAGCTTCTTTAACTGCTTTCTCTGCTATTTTTTTAGCATGAAAGTCAGTTATATTTGTTGAAGCCACAAACTTAGCTCCTGTTTTTATATTTTCCCCTTCTTTAACCACAACGGATAGGTAACAGTATGCTAAGTTATCTTTAGCAGATTTCTCAAGGCCCTTATTGTTAATTATGATTCTTTCCCCTTCTCCAGAAGCCATCATACAGTAGTTAACTGCCACTACCCTACTATCTAAAGCAAAAGCTTCTTTTTCTAGGTCCTTTGCAAATTGTATTTTCTTCTCCGGTGTAAACTCATCAAGGGCTTTTGAATACCCTTCAAAATCATTATATTTTTCCGAACCGGCAAAAATTTCAACCTCGTCCTCATCCTCTATTATCATTGCGTTTCCTTTTGCCTCTTCAATTAGAATGCCCAAGGATGTTTCATCTACCTTTTCAGTAAAAGCGTATCCCATCTTGCCTTTATAAAGTCCTCTAAAAGCTAGGCCTGATTCATCGGCTACTGTATAGTTGTCAACTTCTCCTTTAAATATCTTAACATTAAAATTGTTACTTGCATTAAAATAAACTTCCATATCTGTAAACCCATTCTCAGTTCCTAAACTAAAAAGCTTTTCTTTGAAATCTCTTATATTCATAGACTACTCCCCCTTTCTTCCGCCAACTGTTATTTCAGACACCCTAATCATAGGTTGACCAACATTTGTAGGTATTGCCCCACTTAATGATCCACACATGCCTTGACCAAGACCAAGATTATTTCCCACCATATCAATTTTCTTTAGTACATCTATACCTCGACCAATAAGGGTTGCGCTTCTCACTGGTCTATCTATCTTACCATTTTTCACTAGATATCCTTCATTAACGGCGAAGTTAAATTCACCAGTTGCAGGGTTTACAGATCCACCGCCCATGTACTTAGCAAACAATCCATACTCAGTATTTGCTATGATCTCCTCTGGTGTTGATTTCCCTCCAGCAATATAGGTGTTAGTCATCCTAGAAGTCGGGGCAAACTTGTAGTTTTGTCTTCTACCACTGCCAGTTGGCTCCATACCCATACGACGAGCGTTTAATTTATCTATCATATATCCCTTTAGGATACCATCTTCAATAAGTATATTTTTTTGAGTTTTCATTCCTTCATCGTCAATATTGGATGAACCCCAGGCATTAGGTATAGTACCATCGTCAATAGCAGTTACTAGTTCTGAGGCCACTTGTTCTCCAACCTTATCTGCGAACACAGACGTCTTCTTTGCAACCGAAGTAGCTTCTAAACCATGTCCACAAGCCTCATGGAATATAACACCTCCGAACTCATTATCAATGATAACTGGCATTTTACCACTAGGACAAAGCTCAGCATTAATCATAGTAGTAGCTATGCGGGCTGCTTCTGTTGCGTAATAATCAACATCAATTCCATCAAAAAATTCAAAACCTTTATGGGCACCAGGTCCATAAAATCCTGATTGCTTCTCTGTACCTTTAGATGCAATAGCTTCAATGGGAAGTCGTGTTCTAATTCTACGGTCTTCCACAAACAAACCTTCAGTGTTTGCAATTAATATTTTTTGGTCAACATCTAGGTATCGAACTACAACTTGACTAATTTCAGAACTATAATTTTTGGCAACTGAATAGGCTCTTTTCATAATTTCTACTTTTTGATTCTTAGATACAGTGTTTGGTATCTTTGCAATAGGGTGATTATTTAATATATCAACTTTAGTTAAGTTGATAACCAAATCACCTTTGGTGCCTTTTAAAGCTGCGGCCGCAGTACTTGCCACCTTTAATAGATTCTCTTTTGAACTATCATTTGTATAGGCATATACAGAATTGTGTCCTTTAAAAATCCTTATACCGATACCATAGTCTCGCCCAGAGTTACTTTCTTCAACAATACCTCCTATCATACCGATAGCTGTCGTTTGTGTATCTTCCACAAAAACTTCTGCGAAATCACCACCAGTGGTTAAAGCTTGGTTTAAAACTTCTTGAACTAAAGCTTTATCTAACACATCGTTACCCCCTTAATAATAAATTTCGTTACTCTAAATTTATATTTCTATATTTTTTTGATAATTCCTTCTAAAGATCTTAAAAAAAATAGATTTAAGCCTACTAGTATTACTTTAGTAGTACTCTTATTTTAATTTAGCCATAATGGTGGTATAATATGTTTTTAGAGGGGAGGCTAAAATAGTGGCTAGAATAGTTAACTCAAAAAATTCAATGAGCAATACTAGACTAATTGACAATGTAAGGTTAAATAGAAGTGGGATAGACCAAAAAGTTTCTCCCTTTGAACTTCAGTTTAAAATATCTCATTTAAAAAGTGAGTTAGACCAGTTGTTAGTAGATATAGATGAACAAGGTAAAAGTCTTAGTGAAAAAATGACCCTTAAGGATTTAAAAAAGTATCATAGTTTGATTGCCTCCTACATAAAAAAGGCTACTGGGGAAATGTATAGATTAAAGAGTGAAAATGGAGATTATTATAATCCCCATAAAATATATATGACTATCGAAAAAATTGACGAAGAACTGGAAAACATAACACAAAATCTATTGAGTACAGAAAGTGATAATTTATATGTATTAGATAAGATTAATTTTATAAAAGGATTATTGATTAATATTGAAGTGTAGTTTCCGTAGCCAGTTAGGCATTTATGTTCAGGAACTAGATTAATAAATGATTGTAAAAAAAGGTAAGCAGAATAACAAACTGCTTACCTTTTTTATTGATCCTAATAGCCATCCACGCTACTTAATTAAGTATCTATATTCCCGTTGTATCTCTTTGAAACCTATTTTCTTAATTAGCCCCATTGCTGCTTCATTTGTTATCTTTAAGTTGAAAACAATTTGTTCTTCTTTTTCAAATGCTTTCTCTAAGGATTTGCTAAGTATTTCCCCGGCAAACCCCCTACGACGTCGCATTGGGTGTATTTCTAATCTATAAACTTCGGCAACTCCCTTTGTCAGTGTATCAATATAACACCAACCCACTAAAGTATTATCTTCTTCTAATATTCCATAAACCCTTTGGTTTTGCCTTAAAAAGTCAAGTAACTCAGGGCTAAACCACTTATCTTTGCACTGATTTATTTCATCATACTCCAATAACACAGCATTTGATTTCTTCTTAGCATTAAAATTTTCCCTGTTACATACATAGTAAATGTTTTCATTTTTGATTATCTGATATTCCTTACTCTCTATGTAATTTCCAATCCATTTCTCGTAGCAATGAATATAGCCAGGTAGTTCTCTTTTCACAAAAGCATAAAAAATGTTTAGTTCTTCTCCAGTTTTTGGGCTTACCCAATAAAGATTTTGTCGTTTGATTAAAAAACCATTATTTTGACCACAAGTTACTTGGAAAATTTCCCATGGCCCTGGGTTTAGAGCCTGTTCTAAAAGCCAGACAAGATCGTAGTTCTTCAATATATCTCCCTTCAGCTTAGAAATTACATCTCTTATTTTTGAATTGTTCAATTTTTCCATATATATCATTCCTTTTGATTTTAGTTCCAGCATATATTTTATTATAAAAGGTCAAAATATTAAACGTAAGGGTAAAAAAATATTTCTTTTCAAGGGAGGTCAAAGCAATTGAATCAAAATCAACAGCTTTCTCAAAAAGAACTTAATTATGTAGAAGATCAATTATCAGCTGAACAGTTAACAATGACTAAACTTCGCTTTTATGCCGAGCAAACAAATGACCCTGAAATCAGAGAAGAGTGTCAAAACTTAGCTAACAAGCATCAACAGCATTATAACACTTTACTCAAACACTTACGTACTAACCAAAATCTGCAATAACGGAGGGATAAAATTGGCAAATAACCAAAATCAAAATCAAAGTTTATCAGCTAAAGATATACTACACGATTGTATCTCTTGTGAGAAACACTTATCCCATCTTTACAATGATGGTGCTAATGAAGCTACAAACCCTCAATTAAGACAAGATATGCTTAATATCTTAATGGATGAGCACAATTTACAAGCATCTATTTATAATGTAATGCAGCAAAGGGGCATGTATCAAGTGAAGCCAGCGGATACACAATCAATAGCACAAGCTCAACAAAAATATACTAATCCTCAACAACAGCAACAATAATAATATATAATAGTAATTCAGTAAGTAAAGGCTATTCTAGCCTTTACTTTTTTTATATCACTGTTTTCTTAACTAAATCAAAAGCCTCAGCACAAAGAAGACCTCTATCCACCATAGGTTTAATGATTTTTATGGCCGTATAAGGGTCATCACCCTTTCTATATGGCCTCTCTTCTGTTAGAGCTTGATATATATCACAGATACCTAGTATTCTATCATATAAGGTAAGATGTTCACCATTTAAACCCTGGGCATAACCACTTCCATCTAATTTTTCATGATGACTACTGGCAATCTTATTGATTTGATGAAATCCTTCAATTCCACCTAGAATGTAATTAGTATAATAAACATGGCTTTTAATTATTTTAAACTCATCATTACTTAACTTACCTGGTTTTTCAAGGATTTCTTTGGGAACAGCAATTTTACCAATGTCATGTAAAAGAGCAGCAGTGGAAAGTAAGCTGATGTCATTTGTAAAGTTGTTTTTAATGGCTACATTTCTTACAATCTCTGCTAATCCAGTTGAGTGTGTTGATGTGAACCTACTTTTACTATCGATTATCCTTCCAAATACATTGGCTATGGATAAAAGTTCATTTTCATCAATGTTACTGTAGGACTTACTCATATCACTTATCTTCTCAGTTACGTACTGGAAATTATCATTCTCAATATCTAACCAGAAGCTATCTTGTTTAGATAAGCTCTGGAAGGCTTGTACGGTTTCGGGGTTGAATAATTTCCCCTGGTTTTTGTTAACATAATCTTTCAAAGACTCTATTTGGGTATATATTTTCTTACCTTTGTTAATTCTTATGTCAACTTCATCGGATAAGTAAATAATTTGAGACTCCAGTGGTATCTCCGATCCTTTCAAGTAGTTGGGCCCAGTTCCATCATAGTTTTCATGATGAAACTTAATTATTTTATCTGTCTTTTTGGGTACTGGTAACAGGCTTACAAGCTCGCTTCCCAAATCGCAGTGACTCTTTACCCTATTTATTAGAAAATGTTCCTCAGATAGAGTTTTAGTTACTCCTATGTCATGTAGAAGACCTGAAAAATACAATTCTGCTAGATTTGAAAGACCTAGTTTTTCACCTAACCTAAAACTAATATACGCCGTTCTTTTAGCATGGCTTAAAACTCTATTTTCACCTAAATCAAGTGCTAAAGAAAATGCTGATAATAATTGCGTAAAATTTACGTTCAATACTACTTCCTCCTCTTAAATATTACTATTGTTAATATTATTGTGATGATGTAAGGTATTGCCTTTAAACCTAACCGGAAAATCGTTACCACAATATTTGGGTTTATTACTTCTGTTTGGATAGTAATTGATATCTGCTCAGTATTGTTCACCCTATCATAAAAAATGTATTGATATTGCAAATCTATTACATAAGAAAACTTTCCTGTTTTAGCAGAGTAATCAGGTACGGGATTGGTCAATGATATATAAGTTGAATCCTCTGAATTTGCTATGCCAGCCACTTTTATATATGGGTTTAAGTTACTCACTATATTACCTTGAGAGTTAACAATAGTAACATTTGGCGTAGGTGTAAATATAAGTCCATCTTTCCTTAAGTTTTCCACCACTAAAAGTATATCATTTGAATACTGACCCTTCCTAGAAACAAATGTGGTTCCATCATCTGAAATCCTATTTTTATCAGAGTAGATTATATCTACCTTAACGAATTCGTCCTGAAAGACTGTGTAATAAGCAACATCTCCTTGCCTTGGCTGAAAAGCTCTATCACTTATCAGTTTAATTCCAAGCAAGGAAAGGATAATAATACCCACTAATGATAGTAGAAGAAAATCCTTTCTATTATTCCTCCCCATAAGCTCCCCCCCAATTGTTTGTTATTATTAATTCTATTCATAGCCACTAATTTCCTGCTTCAAATTTCCCAAAAAATAAATAAGAAGTAGGATTTGGCTAGTGTTATCCCAGTTTTTTGAATTACGGCCAAAGGGTTAGATATAAGGGGTCAATCAAACAGTAAAATCAAAAGCCTCGGAAAATTCTCCAAGGCTTTCGATTTTACATGTCAACGGTAAACTCTTCTATTTTTATGCTCTCTATAGCTTCTGCTACTAGTCTATCTACTTCTAGTTCCTTTTCTGCTTCTAGACACTGCCTAAGTGTTGGCCTTGTTTTAGGATGTTTAGGAACGAAAACCGTGCAGCAGTCTTCATAGGGTAAAATTGATGTTTCGAAAGTATCTATAATCTTTGCCTTCTCTATTATTTCTATTTTGTCCATGGTGATTAGAGGCCTTATTACAGGTATATCAACCACTTCATTTATGACATTCATACTTTCAAGGGTTTGACTTGCAACTTGGGCAACATTTTCACCTGTTATAAGCACCAAAGAGTCACGTTTTTTTGCATAACCTTCAGCGATTCTAAACATAAATCTTCTCATAATAGTTATGATCATATCTTCAGGACATTTCATCTTAATTTCTTTTTGTATTTCAGTGAAATGAACGGTATGTAGTTTAACTTTACCACAGTATGTGGCAAGCTTTTTACATAGGTCATCTACTTTATCCTTAGCTCTTTGACTAGTAAATGGGAAACTATGAAAGTGTAACCCGTCCACTAATATTCCACGTTTAGCAGCTAACCAAAAGGCAACAGGGCTATCAATCCCCCCTGAAAGGAGACATAAACCTTTACCTGTAACCCCTATTGGAAGTCCTCCAAAGGCATTTACCCTCTCACAATAAATAAACACATCTTCACTTCTGATTTCTACTCCTACCTCTATTTGTGGGTTGTGAATATCAACTTTTAGAATTTCGTCAAACTCTCGCAGTATGGCTCCACCTAAGATTTGATTCATGTCCATGGATTTAACGGGGAATGTCTTGTCAGCCCTTCTTGTTTCCACTTTAAATGTCTTAGGAATCTTCGGATCAATTGTTTTCTTTAGTAGTTCTAAGCAAGCATTTTTTATCTGTTCTTCATCCCTTGAAACTCTGATGGCAGGACTTAATGATACAATACCAAAAACTTTCCTTAAAGCCTCTAAAAGTTCTTCACTATCATCTAAAACAGGTACATATAACCTTCCGTATCTAATTTCAACCTTCCTCGGTTTTAAGTGAGCAATATTTTCCCTAATTCTTTGGGTTAGTGTATGTACAAAGAAATTCCTATTCTTTCCTTTTAAACTTATTTCTCCATAACGTACTAAAATTACATCATACATTTTTACTCTCTCCTTCTATACTTAAGCCATAAACAAGCTTAGTTCATTGACAGCTTCAATAATCTTTTCCACTGCGTAACATACATCATCTTCGTTATTATATCTAGAAAAGCTGATTCGTATTGCACCTTCGATATATTCCTTTGGAACATCTATGGCTTTAAGTACATGACTTGTACCTTGTTGTTTAGATGAGCAGGCTGAGCCTGTGGATACAAACACGCCCTTACTCTCAAGTGCGTGAACTAACACTTCTCCCTTTAATCCTCTAAAGGCCGTATTTAATATGTGTGGAGCTGAATAATCTAGGGGAGTCAGAAGTAATGCATCTTTGGTAGATCCTTTTATCTTATCCCAGACATAATTTCTGAGCTTTGAAATTTTAGTAGTATCTTGTTTGTTATTTGCAAATATTTTCTCACATGCCTTTGCCATAGCGTAAAAACCTGGTACATTTTCAGTGCCGGACCTAAGGCCAATTTGTTGGCCTCCACCTAACATTATGGGTGCTATTTTGAGCTTGTCTTTAACATAAAGTGCCCCCACCCCTTTTGGTCCATGAAGTTTGTGGCTACTTAGTGATAGTAAGCTAATGTTACTAGCTAAAAGATCTATATCTATTTTCCCATAGCCTTGAACTGCATCAACATGGAATATACATAAAGGATTATTTGCTTTGATTTGCTGGCCTATTTCCCATAGAGGCTGTTCTGTGCCAATTTCATTGTTAACCACCATAATGGATACCAAAATAGTTTCTCTGTTCAACTCAGTTTTTAACTGTTCTAAATTAACTACTCCACTTTCATCAACATCTAAATATATAACTTCAAATCCCAGTGACTCATAGTATTTAAATATCTCTAAGACAGATGGATGTTCGATTTTTGTTGTGATAATTTTATTGCCACGGTTTCTAAAAGCATTTATAGTGCCATGGATTGCAATATTGTTACTTTCGGTTCCACCAGAAGTAAATAGGATCTCTTGGGGTTTGGCCTTTAAAGTATTTGCCACAATTGACTTCGCTTCTTTTAGTTTTTTTTCACTTTCCACACCCAATTGATGAAGGGAAGACGGGTTGCCGTAATATTTTTTCATTGTTTCATAATATGTATCTAACACCTTTGGATCCATAAAGGTAGTAGAGCTGTTATCAAGATAAACTTCTTTATATGTCATATTCTTGCCCACCTCAAATAATTTTCTCTCATTAATTTACCATATTATCTTAAAAAGAGCAAAAAAAAGCCCCGAATATTTCGGAGCTTTGATTACTAACAATTATTTTTCCTATATATAAACTCTTTTAATTTGTGTTTAACTCATTGAAAAAAGTACCCACATCCTTTTTGCCTTGCCAAAATTCATCTAGTAGAACTTGAATAGCTTGAATTCCTTCTTGTTCTGCTTTTATGTTTTCAAAATACCTACTATACATGGGCTTTCCATGGATTGCAGATAGTTGTACCGAACGGTTACTAAAATCATCTAGACCATTTTTGTTACTCCAGGTTTTCGTTAAGCTTTCTTTAGCAGGTATGAATCCTGGAGCCTGTGAAAACTCTAGACTATATATCTCAGCCAAATGGTTTATAATCTCCACAACTAACTTAGAATGATCTTCTCCTTTATAACTACCTTGACTAAATGGAATGGCGGAAACTGTGCTCATGGCGTAACGCTGAGTATAGTCCCTTTTGTGGGGATATGGCATTAAGAAAGTATTTATTTCTTTCGTACTTCCTGCACCTTTAATTTCACTTCCCTTAAGCTTTTCATTTCTCTCTAGGGTCTCTGCCACCAACCAAGTATCTATTCCACCTATAATGCCTACCTCACCATGCCAAAAGTCCACTAACCACCTGGGGTTATAGCTTAGAAAACCTTGTTCTAAATATGTGTTTAAAGATACATACATGTCAATCATAGTTTGGCCATACCAATTTAAACTACTTCCATTCATAACATTGTTTACGTCACCTTGAACCAGTAAACTAGATGTAAAAACACCTTTATAGTCCATTACGTTCATAGGTTTCTTATTTGTAGATTTTATATCTGATAAAAGTTTTTCAAGTTCCTCAAAGGTCCATCCATTTACAGCTATACCAATAATGTCTTCAAACTGTTCAATTATCTCCAAATTGGCAATTAGCATCTCAGGTTTTGCAATTAAAGGGTACCCTATGTAATCTTCATTATATTTTACATATTCTAGGGGACCGTTAAGGAAGGTCCCATCATCTAGTTGCATGTATTTATTTATGGGAATTTGTAACTCAGTATCAATAAAAGGTGTTCCATACCAATCAATAACAATGTCTGCCATATTTTTTTTCTTGATACCTGTAGTGATTTTTTTGGTATACTCTTCCTCTGATAGGAGTTTCACTTCAAGTTGAACATTGGAATATTTTTCTTGCAAACTTACTGCTATCTCATTCCACACCCTCTGTTGATCTTCTTCAAGTATAAAGAAGTTAGGGTTTTTTAAATCCCATATCTCAATAACATAGTTTTTATTTTCATTTATGGATACATCTGGATTATAATTCCTTTGATCAATCCTTTGATAGCCAAAGTAAAAATAAACACCTAAACCTAACAAAATAATCATGGACAATGCTACACCAACTCTTATTATCTTAGCCAACACTCATCACCTACCTTAACCCTAACAAATAAATCATATTTTCATCAACAATACCTGTTTCCGGCAACCTATAATGCCTTTGGAAATTCTTTACTTGTTTTTCTGTTTCATCAAGGAATTTCGATGTTCCACCACCAGGAGAAAAGCCATAATCCCTTAAGGCCCTTTGTACGTATACTACATCTTGACCTACCATACCTTTTTTATATTCTGTACGAAAGGTAGGCGGCCATCTATCAGAAATAACAGAAACAGGTGTCCCAACTTCCACCCACTCATATAACCTTTCAACATCCTTATTATATAACCTTATACAGCCTGCACTTTGAGCATGACCTATTGCTCCAGGATTATTTGTTCCATGGATTCCATATCCTCCCCATGGGCAACTTAGCCTCATCCATCTAGTCCCAAATCCATTGTTGGGCATATAAGATTTATCAACTATGGTCCAGTCCCCTACAGGGGATGGGTCCTTTGCTGTACCGATGGTTATTGGAAATGTTACGTATTCTTCACCGTCACTATAAAGTGTTAGCTTGAACTTATCAATGTCAACTACAATTTTTAACTCGCCTTTTGGAGGCTCTTTTTCCTCTGTTTCTGTATGGGTATCCCCTATGTATAATGCTTCTAGTAATTCTACATTTACAATCCCATCTGGTTCTATTCCTAGGTCTTGTTGGGCACTTCTAACTGCTTCAACGATGCTACCTGTGTATACGCCGTTTATTTCACCGTCGTAGTAGCCCATTCTTTCTAATTGTATCTGTATCTCTGCAACATCATGACCTTGTAGTGGAGGGTCTTGTGGAATAAGGACCCTATCGGTTTCACAAACACACATATGGTCTATTCCAGCAGTTGTAGGTTTAATTGCTTTATCTAAACTGAAAAGAACTCCAAAGCCAACTACTACAAGCAACAAAACAATTATGAAGTAAAAAATTAGCTTCTCTTTATTTAATACTAAAAACAACTCATTCACCCCCTAGATTCCTATTTAAAGTTATTCAGTAATACTTAATATAATTCATACAAAAATAAAAAAAATGTCGAATGACATTTCAGTTTACGAAAAGATAACTTAATTTGGTAGGGGATGGCCTTGTACCCTCCTGATCTTCAAAAGCTGCTAGACTTTCATACTGTCAGGCCATACACGAGGTAATCTCAACGGAAGAAAGGGCGAGGAAGGACGTATTGAGAGCAAAAAACTACCACTAAAAAGGCCAAAGAGCTTTTTAGTGGTAGTTTTGGTTTTTTGGCATATGCACTACTAGTACACCATCTTCATAATACAGTTCTGTTTCATCACTTAAGATATCGGCGGTAATTGGAACTTGTCTAAATATTTTTCCCATTTTACGTTCCATGATTCTAAATTCTTCTCCATGGTTATAAATAGCTTCGCCTTTCCTTTCGCCCCTTATGATAACACTATCATCTGCAATGAGAATATCCATGTCATCAAAGTGCACACCGGGAATATCAGCAGCTATTCTGAGATATTCATGTGTTTCTACTACGTCCACATCAGGTTCAAAGGCAGGTGTTAAATCTAAATGTTCTCGAACTTTTCTTCTTATTATGGCTCTACCCATGCTTTCACCTCCTAGACTAAGTACAGTATTTGTGCTTTTGGAAAGAGTTTTTCTATATTCTCCCTAAAAAATACCTCAACCTTTTCATAATCTGCCTTTTTATATACGTATTTAGTATAACCAAACTGACCAAACTTTAATTTTCGCTGAGAATCGTCCATGGGCAAATTAGTTTGTGGAAAAACTTCTAAAATATTATCTTTTGCCCTTGTGGTATACCGATGGGTTATTAGTTCAAATGACAAAGATGGTACGGGGTGAAGGCTTTCCTTTAGCTTAATTAACAAACTCATATAGTCCTCTTGCCAACCATCATATAAAAATATGGGAGCAATAAGAAAACCCATGGGATAACCGGCTTGGGAAATTTTGTTAGCAGCTTTTATTCTGGCAGTGGAATTTGCTGTTCCTTTTTCATATTCTTTAATTACTTTTTCAGTATTTAAGCTAAAGCGAAAAGTTGTATTGTTGTTATGGGGAACATTTAACAGTGTGTCCACATCGGTAAACTTTGTTACAAAACGAAAGCGGGCCTTTCTTTCTTTTCCGAAATATGTTATAGCTTTTCTTAGTGAATTTGTATATGGCTCCACAGCTAAAGGATCCGATGTAGCTGCACCTTCAAATATAGTGATATCTTCCCGTTCTTCAATGTATTTTTGGGCCTGATTAAGTATTTCATCAGTATTAACATATACTTTTATGTACGGTCTTTTTCCGAGGGTAGTTTGTAGGTAACAGTATTCGCAAAGCCCTGGGCAACTGCTAACTAAAGGAAGTTGGTAGTGGGCAGATGGTTTACAGGTTTGGAACTTCAAGCTCTTTCTAACAGCCACAACCATTGTCTTTTTGGCTTCAACATAACCTTCACTTATGTTATCACTGTCAACTCCTGTAACCCTTGAGCTTTTAAGTTTTCGCACTTCTACGCCTTCCATATTTGTAAATAATTCGAATAATTCTTTTCCTAACTGATAATCAAAAGAATCCGGCTCAAATAATACCCGCTTTGGTTTAAACATTTCAGATTCTCCTTTTTTTGTTAGTATATCCGAGTTTTTTATTTTTTAGTTTATCAGCATAGTAAAAAGCGTATAAATCTATCCTTTACCTTAAACCTTAATTACAACAAAAAAGCGCCATAGGGGCGCGAATTTTGAGTTAATTGCCTATAAACGTATCTTTTCTGCTAAGGGGATCCATGATATAAACATGACCTAATAGAGTCTCAAGTTTTCTACCTTCTATTAATATTTGCACACTATCAATATCATCAAATTGAGTTAAAGTATAAACTATTGATTCTACTGTGAACATCTCAGATGCAGATCCACCCCAATGTTTCGATTGAATGTCTTTAGAAAAATTTACGAAAGCTATTTTATCAACTATGTCTAAACTAATAATTTTGGTTTCTTTAGGAATAGTTGGATTAAGGGCTTTATTATTAGGCCCCTCTATAAGTTGCTCGAGTATCTTAATTTCAAACCTTCCAGTGTAGGAAATTTCCTCCCTTACTGGGACCAATTCAGTTGAATCCTTATCTACATAGTATAGTTCTACTGATTTCACATGAGTAGATGGGTTAGGATCTATATGTGGATAGCTGTTGTTTTTAACTTGGGCTTGATTTAATGTATGGTTACCAGTCCAGGCAAATACCACTAGTACGAGAACAACAAAAATTGATGTGGTTATGGCTAAAATCTTTAGGTTACCCATCAGAAACTTCCTTTCTATTATTTTAGTAACCTTAGTATACACTATAATCTTTACAAATGTATTAATTATTTATCATTTAGGTGGTAGGGTGTTTTCTATCTCCATGATATATTCTCTTTGATTATTTTAGCTGGATTTCCACCTGCTAAAATGTTTGAGGGTAAATTTTTATTTACAACGGCACCTGCTGCTATAACCACATCATTGTCAATGGTTACACCTTTAAGTATTGTGGCGTTACAACCAATCCACACGTTGTTTCCTATAGTTATTTCTCTTTTGCATTCTTGTTTACCATCATATTCAATTTCATGAAAGTCTGAATCAATGATACTTGTTCCCCAAGATATTGCGCATTTTTTACCTATCTCCATATTGGAGCTACAAAAGATTTTTGCATCAGCTGTTACATATGTGCCATCATTTAATGTTAGTTTCCCGCCTCGGGCTACCACAATCTGAACTCCAGGTCCTATCTTCACCCTACCATTAATGATTAGTGTTGCACCATCGTAAACCAAAACATTAGCAGATGAGCTAGATAAGTTTGTAATATATCTACCTCCCACGAAGAACTGACCTTTGATTATAACTTTACTGCCAGGCTTCCTTACAAACCGGCTGCGCCAGTCAACTACAAGCTGCAGTGGTTTAAAAATATTTAATCCGTATATTAATCTAATAAAAAAACTATATACTAAATTAATAATGAATACAGGATGATTTGTGATAAGTCTCAATTGTCTTTTTATTGTATTGTTTTTAGTTCCTTTTTTGGCCTTTTCGAAATGATACTCCGACATTCTTAATCCCTCCATTACTATTAATAATATACTCATAAGTAATGGAATTATTTAGCCAAAATGTATTTGTTTTAAAATAATTAATAATTGTTCTAGTAACTAGCCTAATAACTAAGCTTAGGTAAAGAGACAGTGAATTTAGTCCCTACTCCTTCTTCACTTTCAACTTCTATTCTACCTTTGTGTAAATCTACAACTGTTTTCACAATGGAAAGGCCTATACCAGACCCACCAGTTTCCCTATGTCTTGTCTTATCAACACGATAAAACCTATCAAAAATATATCCGATGTCTTCTTGGGGTATCCCCTTACCGTTATCTTCAATTTCAAGGATATAGTAACTTTCTTCTTTTCTTAAAGAAATATTAACTAAACCACCTTCTTGGGTGTATTTAACTGCATTTTCCATGATATTTAATGTCATAGCTTTAATTTTTTCCCTGTCTGCGTAAAAGTGCTCACGATGGGAAAAGTCCTCAAAGCTGACCTTAATATTTTTGTTTTCTGCTATTTTACAAATAGACATAAGTGAATGGCTAACTACTTCTGCGAAGATAAAATCGGATTTTTTCAAGGGAACATTAATATTACTAATCTTATTTAACTGTAATATGTTGTTTACCATAGATGTCATACGATCAACCTCTGAAATAATATCCCCATGGAACTCATGATAAACATCTATGTTTGTTTCCCCTTCTAAGGCCTCTGTCAATACTTTAATAGTGGCCAAAGGTGTTTTTAAGTCGTGTGATATGTCTCCTAAAAATCTGAGCCTATTGGTTTCAATCTTTTCTAGTTGCTCTGCCATGGAATTAAAGGATTCACCTAAAGCCCCTATTTCATCATTGGATTTAATTTCAACACGGGAATTCAATTCACCCTTGCTCATTCTTTTTGATATTTTAGTAAGTTTATCAATAGGCTTTACTAAGGAATTGGCAAGTAAAAAAGAAAGGATGATAACTATTACTCCACTAATTACTGATATACTTAACATAAGTGTCCTTATATAGCCTACAGCTTGTTTTACATCACTGATGGGCGAGGAAGTAAATACTGTCCCTACAACATCTCCTTCTTGAATAATTGGCACAGCCACATACATAACCCAACCACTTTGCGGCAAGTTATGTATTCCGTGTTCATTTATTCCCTGTAGTGCTTGACTTACCTCGAAATGGCTTAGGACTGTCCCCTCCATTGTACTTTCTTGGACTGAATCCACCAACACTTTACCAGTGGCATCGGTGTAGATTATTCTCGAATCCATTCTAGGGATGTAGTAGCCAAGCATTTCCCTTACATTGTACGCTGAGTTATCTACATTATTTGCTATAGTTGTCGCTATGATGTTTGCTGTGGTTAATTGGCTAACTCTCCTTTGATTTATATAATACTCACTCATAGATGAGCTAACAAACAGGTTAGTAATGGTCATTGTTGTTAACAAAATCAGAACAAATATTAATGTTATCTTCCACTTTATACTAACATACATCTAATTCCCTCCGAAATAATACCCCACACCCCATTTAGTTGCAATATACTTTGGATTAGAAGGGTCATCCTCAATTTTCTCTCTAATTCTCCTTACATGAACATCCACTGTTCTTATATCACCAAAAAATTGATAACCCCAAATCATTTCTAAAAGGTTTTCTCTTGTATAAACACGCCCTGGATGTGCCGATAGAAGTGCAAGTAAATCAAACTCCTTTGCGGTCATCTCAACGTTTGATCCTTTTAATACAACCTGGCGGTTAGTTGGAAATATTTTCAGGTCCCCCAAATCTATTTTATTTGTTCTATACTCTTTTACTGCCCTTCGTAATATCGCTTTTATCCTTGCAATAAGCTCCCTTGTGTTAAATGGTTTTGTCATATAATCATCTGCACCAAATTCCAATCCAAGGATTTTATCAACATCGTCACCTTTTGCTGTAAGCATAATTATAGGCACCTCGGACATCTTCCTTATTTGCTGGCACAGAGTCATACCATCTATTTTAGGAAGCATTAAATCCAAAATTATGAGGCTATATTCGTTTTGTTCAACCTGGTTTTTCCCTTCCTGACCATCGTATGCAGTGTCAACCTCAAAGCCTTCTTTTGTGAGACTGTGTTTTAGCCCTTTTGCTAACAGCTGCTCATCATCAACAATAAGAATTCTTTCGCTCATCCTTATTCCCCTCTCATATAAACAGATTTGTAGTTCATTTCTCCCACGGGACATACATCTAAACATTTTTGGCATGCTCTTAATGAAAAAGGAGCACATCTGTAAACCATTACACCTTTAAGGTTGATAGCCTTGCCTGGACAAATGTCAGCACACTTACCACATTTTATACAGTTATCAGGGCTGTGGCCAGTAAACGCCTTTATGGGTGCACTGGTATAAAAGGCTGAAAACAGAAGGTTACCTCCATATTTATCATGCAATATACTTCTATTTAAACCCCTTTCACCTACACCTGATTTACGGGCTAAGCCGCGCAAATCTTCCTTTAAGCTAATAGGACTTACTGCTTTGTTTTGATAACCCCATTTATCAAGATAGCTAAATGTTTCAATATATCCTTGACGAAACTTATTAAATAAGGAAAAATATACTGTAGACAAGTCTTTTAATCCTTCTTGTTCCCGCAAGTGTATTGGGAGCTTCACTCCACATAAAACATATCTAGTTTTGGTGGATTTTTCTCCAAATGTCACTAGGTCTACACCATTTTTCTTTAATATACCTCGATGTCTTTGTTTATTTCCATATCATCACACTCCATCTATAGCTTGTGATGATAGTTTTCGCATCTACTATAATTATATTAAACATTATTTATAATTCGTTACAATTTCTTAATATTCCTGCTTTTTTCATGTTAAGTTTTTAAGGAGTGAGAGTTTTCATGTTAATAATACTGCTTTTCGTAATGGCTGGGTATCTCGTAGGCCAATTTTTATTAAAAGAAAGTGCTAAAAAGTTAAATCAAACTTTACTCAACTACTGGCTTTTGGGTTTGCTTTTTGTTATGGGTGTATCATTGACTGTGGATAGGGAGATAGTATCAAATTTACAAGCATTGGGATTAGCATCTTTAATTATTGCTTTCTCCTCTGTTTTGGGAAGTGTTCTTTTGCTATCATTACTAAGTCCTTTGTTTAAGACATTAATTACTAAGGAAGATAAAACTGCTGCTGTTCACGAAACCAGCAATACTTTTTTGATATTCATCCTTGGGGCATTAGTTTTAGGGGCAATGGGAGGACTTCTTTTACCATGGGAACTGAGTAATTTTTTAGAGTCCACTGTAGAGTATCTTCTATATTTATTATTGTTTTCCGTAGGTTACGACCTATATTGTAACAGGCATTTAATAGGATTAGTAAAAACCCTAGGTGCCAAGGTTCTTCTCATTCCCCTGGCAATAATCATAGGAACCCTTTTATTTTCATTACCCTCAGCTATTTTCATGCCTTATACTTTAGGGGAAGTTGGTGCAGTTGCTTCGGGCTTTGGGTGGTACAGCCTCTCTTCTATTATCATAAGTAGTACTTACAGCAATACCTTAGGCATAATAGCACTACTAACTAACGTCTTTCGAGAGGTAATAGCTTTTATAGTTACTCCCCTTGTACCTAAAATATTGCCAAAAATTTCAGGTATAGCTCCTGCAGGTGCAACTTCTATGGACACACTTCTTCCTCTGATATCAAAATCCTGTGGATCAGAGTACACAGTCCCTGCCTTAGTTTCAGGAATTATAATATCCTCAACGGTTTATTTATTAGTGCCTTTTTTTATTGAAATGGCACATAGATTTTAGAGAGGATTTATTTAAAACTGAGCTTTTCTTTTTTATGTAGTACAGTATTATCAATTAAATATGGAGGGGATTTTTATGGGTTTACGTTTTAGAAAAAGCATTTCATTAGGCAAGGGTGTTCGTTTAAACATTAGCAAAAGGGGTGTTGGAGTAAGTGCCGGTGTTAAAGGTGCACGGGTGGGTATAGGCCCTAGGGGCATACGGAAAACTGCTTCTATCCCTGGTACAGGGATTTCATATGTTGAGGAAAAATCCTTAAGTAGCTCAAAGAAAAAACGCAATAATTATAATGGTGCCAGTGGGACAGAAGGTTCTAATAATCTAAGGTCCAGTATTCCAACGCAAAGTTTAACAGGGACTCATTGGGTTTGGGGTATTATTTTAGGATTTGTGCTTATTTTTAATAATCCTATTGTGGGTTTACCTTTACTGGGTACCTCTTTTTATTTTTTTAGAAAGAAAATGCATGAACCTCAAAACAAGTCAAAAACTGAATACAACAAAGGTGTCTCAGAGTTTAAAAAGAACAATTTAGATCGTGCAAATTCCTTCCTTGATAGGGCTTTACAGTATGACCAATCAAATCATATGGCTCGATTATTATTGACAAATATAGCCTTTAGCCAAGGAAAGTATGATAAAGTATTAGCTAACTTAGAAAAATTACCCGATGCAGTATACGACGACCCTAGCATCTCATTTGCTGCTGCCATAAGCAATTTTTCTTTGAAAAGTTATGATAAAGCTATCCCTCTATTACAACAATTAAATAACATAGAAGGATACCAAGACGAAGTAAGTATTTTTTTGGGAAGGTGTTTTTTGGAAAAGGGTATGTATACTTTAGCTGTAGAGTCCTTTAAAAAAGGTCCAGTGCTAAAAAGAACCATGAATCCAGTGGTCATGGAAGCGAAGTATTGGTTAGGTGTAACTTACATTAAATTAGGCGATAATAAAAAAGCTAATACTCAGCTGTCCAAGGTATATGCAGAGGATGTGAATTTTAGGGATGTGGCAAGGTATGTTGAGGAGTTAGGTTTTTAAAGGGTTTAAAATAGGCTTGGTTTTTATTTTTTATTTTTCGGGAAAACTATTTCAAAGGAGGTTATGCTATGATTGAAGTGACTAAAGCAGCTACAGATCATATTGAGAAAGTAGTTAAGGATGAAGACAAAAGTATAGAAGGAAATTTTATTAGACTATACATGGCTGCTGGTTGAGGTGGCCCACAATTACAACTGGCTCTGGAAGAGTCAGCAAAACCCGATGACACAGAGTTTTCCCAGAACGGTATTAAGTTTCTTATAAGTGAAAAAAATGCACCTTACTTCCAAAACACTAAGCTAGACTTTGTAAAAGGAGTCTTCGGTAATGGGCAGTTTAAATTGTTAAAAATCTAGTAATCTTAAAGCATAATAAACAAAAGAGGGTGTCGCAAAACTACTGAATAAGTAGTTAGCGACACCCTCTTTTTGTTAAAAAAAATAGGATATTAATAAATTTTAAGTGCAGCAAAGAGAAATTTTCCTAAGAGTTTGTTTTTAGACGCACTTAAATAAGACTATAGAATATTAGTCTTTTCAATCTCCAAACTATGAGACTTTCAGTTCATGAAGGTGATGCCCACAGCGCCCATTCTTAAGCTTGGCATGAAGTTTATTCATGTTATAGCCTAAGCCTAATAGAAGTGTTTCTACACTCACGCTGTGGATACCTCTTGTCAAAAATCTTTGAAATCCATAATCTTGCTTTAGAACTCCAAAAGCACCTTCAGCCTGAATAGACCTGTTAACCCTGAGTTTAACTCCGTTTTTAGACACTATATTTTGATATGATATTTGCCTTTTCTCTATAAACTTTTTAGATACCTGTAACTTTTTGTTACCTTGTGCTTTTGTACATTTAGGCTTAAACTGACAGTTTGTACAATCCTCACATTCGTACACAGTGGCTTCAGATTTATAGCCAGTTACTGATGTTCTAATGATTTTACCAGTAGCTTTTAATTTCTTGTTGTTGTGACATGTATACTCATCGAGCTTAGAATCATAAACCATATTTTCGCGCTTGCTTATATCTTTTTTAAAGCTTCTTTTTTTCCATCTATCATAAGTCTGGGGTTTTATATAGTATGTATATCCCTTCTTTTCGAGGAAAAGGTAATTTTCCTCACTTTCATACCCAGAGTCTGCAATTATGTTTTTATACTTTAATTTTAATCTTTCCTCCATCTTTCCTAGGAAGGGGATCAATGTACCAATATCTGATCTGTTTTGGAATACTCCTACGGATACTATATACTCACTCTCTACACCTATTTGCAAATTGTAGCCAGGCTTTAGTTGAGAGTTTCTCATGTGGTCATCTTTCATTCTCATAAAAGTAGCACCTGTATCTGTTTTAGAGTAACTACTTCTACCTTGGAATATTTCATTGCATGAATCGTACTTCACTTGTCTTTCATAAAATGACTGCACTTCCTCAGTAAATTTTTGAAGCTTACTTTTTCTTTTGCCGATTCCATAAACAAATTCTACTTTTCCCTCTTCCTTCCTTTGCTTTAAGAAGGACAATATGCAGTTTAAATCGTCTAACATTCTCTCCTTGGAAACTATAAATTCGACACTATAATGTTCATTTAAATCTCTCAAGAAGTTCTGTACTTTATCAAACATCTTAGCTTCATTTTTCTTTACGACCTTATCCCATACAAACGTATATTTATTTGCATTGGCTTCTATTTTTGTCCCATCAATAAAGAGATTCTCAAATTTAACTTCACCTATTTCTTTTAAATGTAAGATGAATTGGTAAAACAAATCTTCAACTGCATTAGATAAGTAAATCTTTCGGAACCTTGCAATAGTGCTATGATCGGGGCATTTATTTCCCTCTAATAGCCACATAAAATTTATATCTCTTTTGCATGCAGTTTCAATTTTTCTACTTGAATAAATGTTATTCATGTAAGCGTAGGTTAACACCTTAAAAAGAAGTTTTGGTTCAACTGCTGGTTTTCTTCCCTTAGAAGAGTATGCCTTGTATAAACCTTGATAGTTTAATCCCTCCAATATTTGGCTTAGCAGTCGAACAGAATCATCTTCAGGTATTAAAGTTTCTAAATTTAATGGTAAAACTAATTGATAACTACCATTAAATCGGGTATAATATGAGTGTTGTGTATTTGTTCTCATAAACCAATTATACAACACTAGCGGACCCTTTGGGCCCGCTTTTTATTATTTTTATACAAAAAAGAGGCTGAATGCACAATGAATTATTCATTCATTGTGCAACAGCCCCTTTTGCTTATTTAATAGTAACTTGATGGTAAACTTTCTTCCCTTTTTTAATCATTATTGTATTCTCATTGAAATTTTCCACTGTTATTAACTGGTTAATATCTGTGATTTTCTCCCCTTCCACAGATACGCCACCTTGTTGTACTAGCCTTCTCCCCTCACTTTTAGAAGCTATTAAACCTACCTCTTGTAGTAAGTCTAGTATGGCGATACCACTTTCAAATACTCCCATAGAAAGCTCACTAGATGGCACAGATCCAGCTACTCCACCTTTTTCAAAAAGTGCTCTAGCAGCTTCTTTTGCTTTACTGGCTTCTTCTTCACCATGTACAATTTTTGTAACCTCAAAGGCTAGTACTTCTTTTGCCTTGTTTATCTCTGCCCCTTCTAGGTTAGCAAGGCTATTTACCTCAGCCATTGGTACAAAGGTCAGTAGCTTCAAGCAGTTTACAACATCAGCGTCATCGATATTTCTCCAGTATTGGAAAAACTCATATGGTGATGTCTTTTCAGGGTCAAGCCAGATAGCACCTGCTTCTGTTTTTCCCATTTTCTTACCTTCACTGGTTGTCAGTAGTGTAAATGTCATACCAAAGGCTGGCTTAGCTTCCACACGTCGTATTAAATCTGCCCCAGAAATGATATTTGACCATTGATCATCTCCACCTAGTTGCAAAGTACAATTGTAGCGTCTAAATAACTCTAAGAAGTCGTAGGATTGCATCAGCATGTAGTTAAATTCTAGGAAAGATAGACCTTTTTCCATTCTAGATTTGAAACACTCAGCAGTAAGCATACGATTTACTGAGAAATGTCTACCTACCTCCCTTAAAAAGGGGATATAGGTCAAACCCATTAACCAATCGGCATTATTAACCATTATTGCCATATCTTCGCCAAAATCCAAAAATCTTGAGATTTGCTCCTTAAATCGTTCACTATTATGCTTAATATCCTCTTCAGTAAGCATCTTTCTCATATCAGTTTTTCCAGTGGGGTCACCGATCATTGTTGTACCTCCACCGATTAGTACAATAGGCTTGTGACCAGCCCTTTGCATGTGAGCCATTGCCATAAGCTGTAAAAAGTGCCCTATGTGCAAGCTATCAGCAGTTGGATCGTAGCCCGTATAAAAAGTAACGTGCTCATTCCCCAAAAGCTCACGAATCTCATCTTCATGGGTAGCCTGTTTGATAAAACCCCTTTCTTGCAAAACATCAAAAACGTTAATATTAGTCATGTTTGTTACCTCCTTTTATTCAGTAGACAGCAGTCAGTAGTCAGCGGACAGGAAAAGAATTCTATTCGCATTTCCCTTAAGCCCTCAGTGTTAGCATTCTAAAAACGTCCTTCAGTGGCCTTTTCTTTACAGTGTGAAGGTGTGAGAATTTTAAGTTTTTTAGGGTATAAAAAAGGGCCCTGCTCGTCTGTTTAAGGACGAGAGGACCCGTGGTACCACCTTAATTCCCATTACGAAAAATAATGGCTCAAGACCATGTTAACGGGATGGTGCCCGTCAAAGTTTTTGACTTTGCAACTCAGAGACCATAATTCATTTCACAGTGTACTGTAGACCTTTCACCATCCGATCTACTCTCTATATTGTAACCACTGGAAACTACTTCGTTCCCCTCACAGTATTTCTTATTTATTGTTACCTATATTAACATATTTATTTACCATAATGCAATAACTTATTGTATTTTATTAAAAATTTTCTATATAATATACATAAGACAAGGAGGAATGAGAATGATAAAGAAAATTGCACTTACATTGTTCATTATTATTGTTTTTTTTAGTAATAATACCTTAGCCGGTGATATTCCAGAAGCAATAATGAGTGGGGAAAATCAAGCTCTTTTCATAGGTACTATCACATCAATAAATACTGATAAGTTTCAAATAACCCCCTCAACTGTTATAATGGGTAGCATTGAATCACCTACGGTAAATATAGAAAAATTTGATAATTATTATGGCAATAACCTTAGTCCAGCTATTGGTGATATTATAGTAGCTGTTCTCATAGACGAAAACAAAATTGATTCCCTCTGGGTGTTCAAAGCTACTTCAGCTGACTACGAAACCCTTGAACTTATAAGCGAGCCTTACTCAATGGTTGTGCGCTATCAAGAATATATCAACTCCGGTGAATACTTTAGAGCACAAGAAAAAATTGATACAGAAACCACAACTGAAGTTATAGCACAGACAAATACAGATGATGAACAAGATAACTCCAACAATAGAATTTACCTATATACACTTATGGCAGTGCTATCGGTCTTTGTATTAGTTAGATTATTCCTCAACAAAAGAAACCATTAATTTACCCTTTGAAAATTCAAAGGGTTTTTTTATTTTTTCTTGTATTGTAACTTAAATCTCTTTATAATATTATCTAGCGCTAATAGCTACTACTAAAAATTTATATAATATCCATTTATCACACAAACTATAAAAAAAATCGGAGGAGTCATATGTCAAAATCAATTCAGCGCTGGATGATACTACTAGGTACAGTATTACTGCAATTTTCAATTGGTGCAATCTACTCATGGAGCCTATTCAATCAGCCTCTAGCAGAAAAATTCGGTTGGCAAGAAAGTGAAATAGTTTTTACCTTTGGAATAACCGTTTTTATGTTTGCCTTCGCAACATTATTCTCGGGTCCTCTCCAGGACAAAATAGGGCCGAAAATAGTTGCAAGTATTGGTGGTATTCTATACGGAACAGGACTATATCTAACATCAACTGCTACCACTTTGCTACAACTATATTTATATTATGGAGTAGTTGTAGGCCTAGGGGTAGGTTTCGTTTACGTCTGCCCACTTACAACATGTTTAAAATGGTTTCCAGATAGAAAAGGCTTTATAACAGGTGTATCATTAGGTGCCTTTGGGACAGGGAGTCTAATATTTAAACCCCTCATTGAATATCTATTAGCCAACTATGGGGTCTCAAATACGTTTCAATTTTTAGCAATAATCTTCTTCGTAATTATAATCATCGGTGCCCAGTTACTTAAAAATCCACCTAATATATCAGTGTATGTCTCTAAAAATGACAATGCTCCAGTAAAGAAAAGTTATACTGTGGTGGAAATGATAAAAACTAAGAGTTTCTATATCCTTTGGTTTATGCTGCTTTTAGGTGCAACCAGTGGATTATTAGTTATAGGCTTAGCAAAGGATATAGGAATAGAACTTGCTGGCCTCACTCCCACAGTGGCAGCAAATGCCGTGGCAGTAACAGCCATATTTAACACTTCAGGCAGACTTGGTCTAGGAGCCTTATCAGATAAGTTGGGTAGATTAAATGTAGTATTAATAACATTTATACTTACTTCAATTACTATGTTATTCATGAGCATATTCCCACTAAACTTCATAACATACATGATCAGTATAGCAATAATAACACTATGCTTCGGAGGTTTAATGACAATCTACCCAACCATTTCAGGTGAGTATTATGGCATAAAAAATCTAGGTGCTAACTACGCTATTATCTTCCAAGCCTATGGAATATCAGCCCTGCTCGGACCTGCCTTGGCCTCGTATATAGGGGATTTAAGAGTGACCTTCGCAGTGGCAGGAGGGTTATCAATTGTAGGCGCAGCGTTGTGTTTGTGGTTAATAAGAATATGGAAAAACAAGGAAGTCTCAGAGTAAGAGGCTTCCTTTTGTTATATAGAGCAAAACCCTTAGCCCATTCTACTGAGCTCTAGAAGGGCCAAAACCATATATTTCTACCTGGTCAAATTCTCTCTTACATTCTGTAGTTCTAATAAGGGTAACAATGTTGGAGATAATCGAGAAGCGTAAAGCACTACTTTACATTCTACTGTAGTTCTATTAAGGGAGTTGTTGTCTACCCCAAGCTGTAACAGCTATGGCCATCTTTACATTCTACTGTAGTTCTATTAAGGGAGTATGGCCACTATACCTATGGATAATTTGCATAAAGCTCTTTACATTCTACTGTAGTTCTATTAAGGGCCCAATCATCAATAATTTGCAAACCTTTTGCTTTGCCCTTTACATTCTACTGTAGTTCTATTAAGGGCGATGGATAGAGGACTTAAGCGAAGCTTTAAACGTATCTTTACATTCTACTGTAGTTCTATTAAGGGAAAAATATCATATCGTCTATATATCGTGCGTAGTATCTTTACATTCTACTGTAGTTCTATTAAGGGTCTGATTCCCTTTTTTGTTGGAGTCTGCTTTTACTCTCTTTACATTCTACTGTAGTTCTATTAAGGGTACAGTAAATAGCCATGGCCAAAGTATTTCTAGCCAACTTTACATTCTACTGTAGTTCTATTAAGGGGATTTTCTCTAATAAATACATTGCTCAACCTTTCATCCTTTACATTCTACTGTAGTTCTATTAAGGGAGTGAGGGGTAAAGATGATAAATAGAGTTGTTCTCGTCTTTACATTCTACTGTAGTTCTATTAAGGGGGCCACAAAGAAGAATGATAAGGCACAACGTCGAAGACCTTTACATTCTACTGTAGTTCTATTAAGGGCTAAACTCTATGGATTTTATAATGCGCTAATAACCCTTTACATTCTACTGTAGTTCTATTAAGGGTTGCATTGCCTATAGTCTCAGCCTTCCTCGCTACGCTCTTTACATTCTACTGTAGTTCTATTAAGGGCAGTACATTTAAAGATCCAATGGGCACTAAGTAAATTCTTTACATTCTACTGTAGTTCTATTAAGGGTAAGTTCTCTAGTTCTTTCTCTACTGATATCCTCACTTTACATTCTACTGTAGTTCTATTAAGGGGCCTTAACTCTCTGCACTACTCCATCAGCTACTAATCTTTACATTCTACTGTAGTTCTATTAAGGGTTTAGATGGAAAACCATCTGTGGACTATATTAAAAACTTTACATTCTACTGTAGTTCTATTAAGGGACCAAAGCAGGACTTACAAAAATCGGTTTAATCCATCTTTACATTCTACTGTAGTTCTATTAAGGGCTACTTAAGGCGCATCAACTACAAAAGAAAAAAGGACTTTACATTCTACTGTAGTTCTATTAAGGGGTAACAGTCTTATTTGGCCCCTTTTCTTCTTGTACCTTTACATTCTACTGTAGTTCTATTAAGGGATATAAATATTTCTTATAAAGTATAGCCATAGTTATCTTTACATTCTACTGTAGTTCTATTAAGGGGATATTTAACTAAAATAATGAAAGATGCTATGTTGAGCTTTACATTCTACTGTAGTTCTATTAAGGGGAAATATTAAGAGTTTCACCTGCCTATTTAATGGGTCTTTACATTCTACTGTAGTTCTATTAAGGGGACTGTAGGAGAAATATTTCAGTTTAAGGTCAAAGCTTTACATTCTACTGTAGTTCTATTAAGGGTTTTATTTTTCATTTTATACCTCCATCTAGGTTAAGCTTTACATTCTACTGTAGTTCTATTAAGGGTGCATTGAATACATTACAAAAATAGGTCTTACTAATCTTTACATTCTACTGTAGTTCTATTAAGGGTGCTATAAAAGTCATTCATGACGACATTGGACATATCTTTACATTCTACTGTAGTTCTATTAAGGGCATGGTATGGATTGGAATAACAATAGGTTGTGTGGTCTTTACATTCTACTGTAGTTCTATTAAGGGTTTTTGATTGTGTTTATTTCAGCTGCTATTATATTTCTTTACATTCTACTGTAGTTCTATTAAGGGACTATTATCGTGGTGGGGCTTAATAGCTGTTGCAATCTTTACATTCTACTGTAGTTCTATTAAGGGAAGAGAAGAAGTAAAGATTATAGAAGGTATGGATAACTTTACATTCTACTGTAGTTCTATTAAGGGCATATCTTCAGCAGAAATAACCTGTAAGTTATCCGACTTTACATTCTACTGTAGTTCTATTAAGGGTAACGCTTTGATCGCCTTTACAGCTGCTTCGTTCTTCTTTACATTCTACTGTAGTTCTATTAAGGGTAATATTTTTTATGATTTGAAGTTAGTTACAAGGAACTTTACATTCTACTGTAGTTCTATTAAGGGTTCTTCCCTATAGTATCCTCCCCAGTAGGGAAATCCTTTACATTCTACTGTAGTTCTATTAAGGGCCTGTGCCATTTCCACAACTCGATCTCTATCTTCTTCCTTTACATTCTACTGTAGTTCTATTAAGGGATCTACACAAATAACTATATCCACTTTATCTATCCACCTTTACATTCTACTGTAGTTCTATTAAGGGCAGCATTAAAGAAAGCCCAAGAAGATGCCCCTAAGGACTTTACATTCTACTGTAGTTCTATTAAGGGCGTAGAGGAGGGTAAGCATGAAACAAACACATCCAGACTTTACATTCTACTGTAGTTCTATTAAGGGGAGAGAAGTAATGTCATGATAACAACATTATATGACTTTACATTCTACTGTAGTTCTATTAAGGGAAAAACAGTCTACGGGAGGGGTAAATATGTTTTGGATCTTTACATTCTACTGTAGTTCTATTAAGGGAATGGAGGCATCTAAAATATGCTCTTAAAAAGATGTCTTTACATTCTACTGTAGTTCTATTAAGGGCAAAGAATATTCCGTTTGTAACGTTTACTTTGACCCTTTACATTCTACTGTAGTTCTATTAAGGGAAAAATGATTTATAATGTTTGTAGATATTATGAATTGCTTTACATTCTACTGTAGTTCTATTAAGGGCTTTAGTAAAGGTAAAAAACAAGTATGTAATTCCAAACTTTACATTCTACTGTAGTTCTATTAAGGGGCGTTTCTTTGTGATACTTGGTACTATTGGTTTAAAGCATGGTAATTTGTCGATGTAGTTATTTTTTAGGTGTTTTTAAATATTTTTTCTACCCTTTTCACCTTTCATGACACTGCAACTCTTATACCGCCTGGGCTTGTCGATGCCATATTGTTTTTACATTACTATAGGTCGACATACAAACTACTAAAAAAAATTAGATGTTTTATTATCTTTCTTTCCAAGGAATTCTTTTGTCAGCCATTTTTCGTCTCTACTCTTAAAAATAATAAAAGAGTCTTTTTCATCCCGTATGTATAGATTAAGCTCTTTTTTTAGTTTCATTAAGTTTAGTTCAGAAAGGTTTCCTTCAAATACAGATTTCTGGATGTGCGTTAAGTAACGTTTACAAATCTTGAAGGCATTTCTTTGTACTTTTGCTCCTTTTTCATCCATCATTATATCATACATTAAAACAATATACATTTAATCACCACCATATTTTAAATCCTGAATATTCTTTTTCACCAATTATATCCTTTATCAGTTTGTAGCATTCAAGCCTGATAAGATATTTATAAGAAACTTCTCTACCTAAATCACGATGCAATATTGTCCTTTTTAACCTTTTGTCATACTCCATTAATATTGTTCTTTTTGCAGAGTCTTTTAAGTACAAGCAATTAGAGTCTCTATCAAAATCATCTTCAGTAATCTGGTTTTTATTTATAAGTGAAAAGATCATTCTTTCTCCTATTAACGGTTTGAAAATCTCTGCTATATCAAGACAAAGAGAAAACCTCTTTGCACCAGGCTGGTGTAGAAAACTAATAGTTGGATTAAGCTGGGTTTTATATATCTCAGATAAAACTGTAGTGTATATCAGGCTATTTGTAAAAGACAAAAGGGAGTTAACCATGTTGTCAGGTGGGCGCTTTACCCTTTTGTCAAATAATTCTTCCTTAAAAATTAAATTCCAAGATGAGTAATAAGTCTTTCTTATGTTACCCTCTGTACCCATCAACTCACTTATGCTTGTACATAAATCTAGTCTGTTAGTAAGACTTTGAATCTCCCGCATTGGATTTGCAAGGTCAGTTCCCCTACCATTATAATACCTAAGATTACGATAAATGTTGTAAGACGCAGCTTTTAAGATTTCCTTTGCTATCCTTAACCTTTCTTCGCTGTTATCATATTTTCTAACTTGGTTAACTAGTAAATACCCACTTACGTTACTCTCTCTTGGATAAAAGCTACCACTATAAAACCCATAGTAATTAAACACATGAAGGATTATTTTAAGCTGAGAGAGATAATTTAGAAGCTTGGTATTCATTGATATTTCACCAAACAGATATATCTCTTCAGCAACCTCAGCTTTTAGATTCTTTTTTTCACCTTCTAGGCTTTCAATGATAATATTGTTGTCTTTTCTCCGTAATTCACCATCTTTAAAAATATAAAATGTCTCACCCATTTTACCCTCCTTAGATATGACATAGCTCATAATAAGCGCATTTATTACAAATCTGCTTCTTAGTCATTTGAGGGGGACGCTTTTCTCCCAATATCTCCTCAATCGATTTTATAACTTCTTTCAATTTGTTAATATCCTCATCACTCAAAAATACTTCTTCCCTTTTTCTAAGCAGAGGATAATCGAGTATACCTTTTTCGATTTCAATTCCTTTTTCTTTTAGAAGAAATAGATAGTACTTTAACTGCCATTCAGAAGCTTTTTCTATCTTTCTAGACTTTTTTACCTCATGGATTACTTTCCAATCCTTGATAAAGTCAATGTTAATGTTTTCTTCAATCAGGATGTTCTTTTTTTCCCTTGAATAGGAGGTCTCATCTATTAGCTTTCCTATACTTACAAGTTCACTATTATGCTCCATTGTTAAGTCATTATTAAAAAACCATAGTTTACGATGGCATACAAAGTAGTAGTAGATCATCATCCCTGTAATTTTTTTCATTATAAGTCCCCCAGTCTTACTTAGAAAAAATTATCCACTAACTCGCCATTTGCTTCCTGCTCTTTTGTATATTCCACTCCGCGCTCTTTTGAGTAATTACAATTTAAAATAGGTATAAAATTAAACTCATTGATGTCTATTTGGTCAACAATTCTATCTTTAGCTCTATGGTATGGAACACTTACCGTAAACTCTCTTAGTAAATTCCTCGCTATTACTTTATCTTTTTTTACTTTCCTTTTTTCTTCAATACTCATTTCTTTTGAGTAAGTCTTTGTGATCCTAATGATATAATCTTCAATCTCATCGGCATATGTTTCTGCAATTATTTTCGGAATTACATCTATAGCGTTAATATTCCTGAATCTTTTTCGCATTTCATCTTTTTTCATTTCATAATCTTCTATGCTTCTTACATATTCCATATTATTTTTAAGCATTTTGTAGTACTCTGTATTCCTTAAGTTATCTGTGGTATAAAGGTTCTTTACTATATCCATTTTTTCACTCTCTTTTAGCTTTCCTTCCATACCTTTTAGTACCCTTTTGGACATTCTAAATATATCTTTGTCTATAACATGTCCTACACCTGTACAGTCTCCACTTCCCCCATCAAATACAAAACAATTATATCCTTCGAAGTCAATATTCCTCCCTCTGTAGCACCTTCCTAGCCTTTGGAATAATCCGTTTATGTCAGAAAGTTCAGTTACTAAAATATCAAAATCTATATCTAATGACGCTTCGACAATTTGAGTGGTTACCCAAATACCAGATTCAGGCGAATTTCTATCTCCCATTCTTATAATTTTTTCTTCCTTTTCTTTTCTGTGTTTTTTTATAAACCCACTATGAAACAAATTGACGTTTTGCAAGTGCCAATTATCAACTAACTCACTGTACACTCTCTGAGATTCTTTTACTGTGTTGCATATTATCAGAATTTTATTATTATCGTATAAGTTGCTAATGAAATTAACATCCAGTTTTTCTTCTATGACTTTGATACTATGTCTTACTCTGTTATCATTTGTAAATGTTTGAGGCGGTAGAAAATCAATATTCTCTTCCCTAAGTAAATCTAATATCAAAGAAGGTAATGTGGCAGTTAAAATAGCAAACTTGCCACCGACCTTTGTTATGAAGTATAAACCAAGAATTAAATATGCAACTAAGTCTGGCGAGTACATCTGTACTTCATCAATGACAACTTTTGAGTATGATAGCGTTGCTAATTTTGATTCAAAACCTCTGTACCGATAGACAAAATCAAATATCTGATCTAAAGTGCAAACAGTTAAAGGAAGGGATAGCTGCTTTGTCTTACTAAAATATTCATCGACATCTACTTCATTTGGCTGGGTCCGAGCAATGTATTCACTGTATGTATCTGAGTGTAGTAAACCTACCCTCTCTTGATAATCTTGAGCTACTATCTTAGTAGCTATTCTAGAATATATGGAATTTATTGCTGTCTTTAGTGGCAGTGTAAAAAAACCTTTATTGTCACCAATCCAGAGTAGTCCTGCTTCGGTCTTACCCATTCCTGTCTCTGCAATTGCCACTACATTTTTTTCTGAGTTTTTAAGCATAAAACTTTGAAGTTCATTCCAAGTTGAAACAGGGTTGCTCATTTTCCACTCTTCCATCATAGTATTAAGGCTAGACAGTAAAAAGTTGTTTTTTATTTCTACATCTATATGGGCACTGGCAGCATAATCAATTCTGTTGAGTAGACCTTTCAAAAGAACATATTCAAAGAATAAGGCCGTGTCTTCTGTCATGTAAATCCTATTTTTAGAAAAGTACTTAGCACTTATTTTTTTTACATTTATTACATCTAATCTCTGGTAGTTAAACTTTCCTGCCTCAGTCTTTAGTGATTCTATTTCTTCAGCTAGCTCTTCAAAATCATAATCTAAGTCTCGATCATGGTGGTATGCTATGGAATGTGCTAATATTTTAATTTGTCTGTCAGTATACCCCTGTTTTCGCAGTTCCTTAGTTCCAAGGAAAGCTAAACTTAGAATCCCGTGATGGATTTCCTTACCTTCCCTTTTACCCCTTTGGATTTTCTCTTGAAACTTAAAATTCATTTTGCCTAAATCGTGGTAAACACAAGCTTTGAACAGCATATCCCAATTTACATTTAAATTGGGATATGCTGTTTTTAACAGTGTATAATTTTTTATTAAGTTTTCCGTATGTTCTTGAATAGTTTCCTTGGGTTCTGATTTCGCTAAGTATTCCAACTACACTCCCCCTACGCTGCAAAAACTATATTGCCATCTTCATCAACAAGAACTGTGCTTTCTTCCACAACTATGATTTTAGATGAATATACAACATCAATTCTTTGCCACTCTCTGAAGCATTTGTTTTTACCATAGTTTTTAATTATATAATTTTTATTTATCTTATATCTTGTCCCACTGCTAACTATCCCACCTATTCCTGCCCCCTCCAAAATAACACTTTCTTTTTTTATTAGTGCTGACGGTATATATGCAGCCATATTTTTGTGTAATTCTACATCCTCTTCTAATTCTTTTTCCATTACTTCTACTACTTTTACTTCGTTTATAACACATAGATCTTCTCTTCTCCCTAAGGAAGGATACTCTTTTGGAAAAAGGAGGGCGCCACTTATCTCTTCAATTAATTCTTGATCCTTTGGAATAATATGTAACACTAACTCTACATCTACCAGTAGTTCAGCAGTTGAAATACCTTTGCTAATCCCGTACTTATCAACCTTTAGTTGGTGTCTGGTAGAGTCATATGCCATACCATTTTTAAACTCATATCTTGTATATAGGTCATTTACCTTGGAAAAGTGTTTACCTTGAACACTTATATTCATTTCTTTATAACTCTCAAAACCACATAGATTATGAACCATACCTATCACAGTAGAGTAAGGGGGTAATGGGTATGTTTCTTTTAATTGAAAGCTAGCAGGCTTTTTATAGTTAACTAAATCTTGGCTTAACTTTACTCTAATTGCTTTCATAATAGGTATTCACCCTTGTTTTTAATACCTTAAATAACTCTGGCATTGAAACAGTTGAAAGTTCCGATTTGACTTCCCTATCATTAATGAATTTACCTTCAACTAGTCCACAGAGAGTATCGTCTTTAATGTTATCGTATAATACTCCTTTGATTTGCTCAACAACCAACCTGTTGTCATTTACATCTAGGACATTTTGAAATACAGGATTTTTGATATTATAAACGCCACCAATTGCGAAGATAGGTTTTAAATCTTCTCTTCTCCCTCTTATATCCCTATATAACATTGATACAGTATTTAAAAGCAACTTAACTCTTCTAGCTTTTTCTTCATTCGGTATTTCAATGTCATACTCTTCATCAATTCCTATTTGATCTAAATCGGCGGTCAGTGTATATCTGTAATAGGATTTATGAACCTCAGCTTGAGCTATATTCATGTTTTCTTTTATCCTATCTGCTAGTCCTTTGTTAGTTAAGAAGTCTAGATCCCCTTTAAAAGTTTCTAGTGAAATAGCGTTTGACAGTCTAACTTTAGCTGATCTTTTCTTACCTCCAGTGCCTTTTTCAGTTTTTAGATAACCAAAAAAATCTATCTCCGGATAATCTTTTATTGTAGCATCCGCTTGAAACTGAATAACCTTTTTATCTCCACTTCCCTCAGCTTTTACTGGAGCTACAAATTCACCAAGTTGTTCGACAATATTGTGTCTTATAGCTTGCCTAGATATATATGTGTATTGTTCGCCTTTTCCTCTAGCTAGCTTTTTAAGTGAAGCAACATTGCCAACAGATTCCCCATAGTTTGCACTTTCGGCTTCAAAAATAATAGTTAAGCTAAGTCCTTTAGGCTTCAAATTACTAGTCATTTTTAACCCCTCCATCAATTTTATTTTCTTTACCTTCTATTAGCCCCGTCACAAAAGAATAGCCAATAGTCTTGTATAAAATATCGTCTTTTAAAGCTTCTAAAAATACACTAGGAACTTTTTTCTGAGTATAGAGATAACAGTTTAGTACTGTATCCATAAACATATCTTTATTATTAGTTTTCAAAGCATTTAACAACCTGTATGATATGCCATTAAGCTTATCCTTTGATCCCTTACTTTTGTACTCCTCCCTTAAGTAATACCCCGAGGCATTCGCTATCTTAATAAAGTCTTTTTCATTATTATCCATATAACCCATCCCCTCCAATATCTTTGAATTTATTCTTAACAACTTAATTACTTGTGCGTTACTGAACCTACATTCCTTTGGTATAGATAGCTTATATGTCAGTAACTTATTAACCAAGGTAAACATGTTTTGGTTATTAAATACTCTTTCTATCGCAAGCTCGTAAATGCTAAAATAAGTTTTAACTTCTCTAAAACCAGCGTTAGTTATTGCATCTAAGTCTCTTTGACAATCTTTTATAACATTCAGTAACCTTTTTGATAAAATATTAAACATATATTTATCTTCCTTCAGGTTAACAACCTGAATATCAGCAAGCTCATATTTAACACTTTCTCGAAACTGTTCTTGTATTGATGCAACTAGTCCTTTAAATGTTGTATTTCTATTTATTTCGTGTCCTTTATGTACTTCAGACTTAATTCTATTATTAATTCTTATAGCCCTATCTAAGCTATTATTATCATTGACAAAAATACCCTTGCTTTGTACATATGTAAAACCAGCTGGAATGCAAGAATATATTAATTTACATACTGGGCATATAGCTATGTCGTTATTAAACTCCCAAACATGAGATGGCTTTCTGCTGACATCAAACCCAATGTTGTTTATAAAACTTAAGTCATTATTAAGATCTTTCATCTCTCGATGACAATTAAAACACTTATATTTGAATTTAGAGGTATCTTGCTCGGCAAAATCTTCAACAGTCTTTACAAAATATTGTTTATAGTCCTTATAATTATTTATTTCTTTGGTCTGTTTATTTAGGAAGCAAACTCCATCCCAGGAATGTTTAACAATATTATAAATTACATTTTTAGCTGCTAGATATTTTTTATATTCTGGTCTTTTACATATAGAAATAACCTCTTGAATTCTAGTAAATACTTCTTTAACATCATCAAGTCTATCTTTAACTACTTCATTCTTTTTTAGATTGATACCATCTATATTTTTTGCAAACTTCATAGTATCTGAACCGTTTTCTAGTAGAGGGTAAGCAGCTTTATAGCTATTGCTGGAAAGATAATATTTAAGTACGTATTTTAAATACTCATTCATTTTGATAAGTTCTTTTTCTGTAAACTCTTGGAAGTTAGTATCATTGTGGTATTTAATATTCTCTTCATAGCTAACTATTTTGTACCAAGATAGAGTATTCTCATATTTATCAATTAGATATGTGAAAAACTTGTTCTCAAACCCTTCTAGAACAGAAAGCTTAAATTCAACATTTTGTTCTTTGACTGTTATATCATCTTCACTATGCTTCAGTATATTTATAAACCCTACTAATCCTGCATTAAACAACCAATCATTCATTTCTAATACCATTTTAGTCATACAATCACCCCCTTTAATCGATATCTACCATTCCAAAACCCATACCCCTTTTACTACCTATTCCTGCCTTGTACAAGTACTCAAGTATATAAGGCTTAGCTTCAATCTGAATTCTCCCTATATTACCTAATACTTCAATACCATAATTTTTAACTTTGACCTCTCTATTGCTGGATGAAAAAAATAGTTTAATATCCTTACAATCATACAGCACCTGACTACCAAAAACATCCTGTAGCTGATGTTGTAGATTAGCTTTAAATATTATTTGTCCTTTTTCATCCTTTAGAGAGTGGTACCAGGTACTCTTGTTTTCACCTGAGTGTTCTCTCACAACAATTGGACTTAATGTCTTAAATGTTATCACATCATTATAAATAGTTTTTTCTTTAACTAGATTAATAGAATTTATTGTCATAACAACGTCTTTGATAGAAATTTTTTTGCTCCGATTAGACAAAATAGAGTTGTAAAACATGACCCCATCTTCATTGCTGTGTGTAGAAAAATTTAATGTAATTTTCTTATGAGGTATATAGATCTCTTCCCTTAAAAACTTGCATTTTCCCATATATGCTTATGCTAATCTAAAAGTGTACCAAAAACTCTCTTTCTGCTAATTAAAAAGTGTACCACCTCAATCAAAAACCTCTATAATTAAAGTTGACGAGACTTTTAAATTATGGGAGGTAGAAAGGTGATCGAAGTGGTACAGTACAATGATATCAGAATTATGGCATTTAATGAAGGGCTAAGTCAAAGGGCTATAGCAGAAAAACTTGGAATCCATAGAGAAACAGTTAAAAGAGCTCTAGCAAGAGATGAACATGGTTACCAATTAACTGTAGATAGGCCCAAACCTGTAAATGATGAGTTTGAAGAGCGAATTAAAGAAATGCTAATCGAAAACTCATATCGCCAAAGAAAAGACCGATTAACAAAAACAAGAATGCATGAACTGATGTGTGAAGAGGGATATAAAGGCTCTTATTCTTCATTCACTCATTTAGTAAGACAAATTGAAAGCTCTGAGGAACTCAAATCTAAGGAAGCTTTTTTCAAACTAGCTCCTATCCCTGGCACTCTACAAGTTGATTTTGGGGATATGGTAGTAATGGACAACGGAATACCAAAGGTAATTCAAGTATTTTGTGCTAAACTTACTACCTCAAAATCTGAATTCATTAAATCATATCCTAGACAGAGCACAGAATTTTTCTTCGATGGATTAAACAGTGCCTTTATATTCTATGGAGGCATTCCTAAAAGAATTGTATTTGATAACCTAAAACAAGCAGTTAAAGAAATAAAGACCGAAAAAGAGCGCATCCTTCAAGAAAGATTTTTAAGGTTTTCAGCCTACTATGCCTTTGAAGCTATCTTCTGTAATCCCAGTAGAGGAAATGAAAAAGGCCTGGTAGAAAATCTAGTTAAATATACTAGAAATAACTATTTTAAACCTAGAGTAAACTTTGAAGGGTTCGATAAATTAAATAAGGATCTACTAGCTCACTGCCATAAACGTATGGTAAAAAACAATTGGTATCCAGCTCTAAGGACTGAAGTAGAGAGTTCATTTATGGAACTCAAGGAAGTATACAATCCCGCCACTTTAGTGATGGCCAAGGTTAATACATACTCTCTCGTACATGTTGATAGTAATCGATACTCTGTACCAACTCAGCATGTAGGCCGTAGGGTAAATGTTCATATTTTTCCCTTTGAGATAAAGGTCTACTACCAGCAAGAGTTGATAGCTACTCATACTAGGCTCTTTGGAAAGAATAAGGATTCACTGGAACCTCTACACTTCCTAGAGCTTTTGAGACAAAAACCTGGGGCCATACAAGATGCTCAGGTAATGAAGGATTGGAAGTTAGCTCCCATCTTCGAAGCCTATCATAATCAACTACAATGTAGACGTGAATCTAAAAGTAAAGGCACCAGGGAGTACATAGAAATACTAAACTTGATAAAGACATGTGGTATGAGTAAAGTAAAAGCTGCATTAGTAGAACTAGATAAAACTAACTGTTACGGCTACGAAGCAGTCGTTAGTAAGTTAAGATTAGGTGATCAATCAGAAACTATTAAAAACCTCGATTATCAAATCCTGGTGGAACGTAATCTACATACAATACACTCTCCAGTAGTTAAAGCATCTTCGTACGATTTTTTACTACGAGAGGGGGTGAACTAGTATGGAAAACATAAAAGATAAGTTAACCACCTGTAAACTTGCAGGTATTCAAAAATCCTATGAGTTGATATTAGAAGAAGCAAGGCAAAACAATATGTCTTATGAAGATTTCTTCGAGCGGCTCTTAGACGAAGAGCTTCTATCTAGGGATAATAACAGGTTTAATAGACTAATGAAGAAAGCCAATTTTCCTAATATAAAAACACTTGAACAGTTTAATTATGCCCGCGCTCCATTTGTTAAGAAGACGGATATAGCATCTTACGCTGCCCTTGAGTTCATCGAACAAAGGAAAAACATCATATTTATTGGGGTTCAGGGAACAGGTAAAACTCACCTTTCAATAGGGCTAGGGGTAGAGGCGTGTAAGAAAGGTAAAAGTGTACTCTTTACAAGTGCTGCTTCCTTAGGCAATAGGCTTTCAGAAGCACAGAATGAAAATGTTATGAGTAAGTTTTTAGATAGGATAAAAAAGGTAGACCTTTTAATTATTGACGAGCTAGGATACGTTGAACTCCCAGCCGCAACTACTAATCTAATGTTTCAGATATTCTCTGAGAGGTATGAAAAAGGATCAATTATTGTTACAACTAATTTAGAATTCGGAGAATGGACTAAAGTATTTCATGATCAACGAATGACCACAGCTATCATTGATCGACTAATACATAATTGTAAGATATTCTCCTTTGATGGACCAAGCTACAGACTTAACGATCATGTTAACTTAAAGAGCAACAGCCTCAAAATTTGAGGCTAAATTTATACAAATTAGTGGTACGCTTTTCGATTAGCGAAGTGGTACACTTTTTGTTTGACAAAAGCACCCATATATATTGCATAAGTAAACGATTTAGGTTTTTTATCATCCTTATAAAGACTATTAAAGTATTCTTTGTCATTTGTTTCAAAGCACCTTTTCAATAAAGATAGAAATATTCTATTTTTGTCTTTTGGTATTAAATCATTATCTAATAAAATCTCAACTCTAAAGCGCATTTGATCACCTCCTTTTATATAATGTTCAACACCTTTAATGTAATTCCTTCATTTATATCACCTCATTTTCTGATTTTTCACTATATATTTCAACTAAAAACATCCTGTGACAAAAGTATGTCACAGGATAATTATTTAACATAAAATTATTCAGACTTTAGTACCTACATTTGTCAACAAGTAGAAATGCTTCTAAGCTTTTCTAGCTAAGATCTATATCGTTCATTAGTATATTTCTTATTCTATATGTTGGGTTGCAATATTATTAAATTGAATGTAGATTGAGAAAAGGGAGCTGTTATTTTCCTGTACTGATAAGGAAATTAACAAGCCACACCGGACTTTCACCGCCAAGTTAAAGCACATGCTGGGCGCACATAGTAAAAACTCCCTTAATTTTAACTTAGGGAGTTTTTTATGGTGTGGGTTTTCAATTTACCTATACTTCCTTCAAAACCTTCTCAATGGACTCACTTAATTTTATAACATTTGATGATAGTTCGTGCATTGAGGCTAGTTGTTCTTGGGTGCCTGCTGCTGTTTGTTCAGATGCTGCTGCTGTTTGTTGGGCAGCAAAAGACAGGTTTTGTATTCTTGATACTATGGTTTCTTTTGATTTATCCATTTCCAGACAGTGGTCTCTTAATTGGTTAGATACAGTTTTGGTTGTGTGTGCTGCTCTTTTTATTGCTTTCAGATTTTCTTCTGTTAGGGTAACTAATTTTGATTGTTCTTTTGCCACTGTGTCCAGTTGTTGTATTGTTTCGAGGCCCTTATGTACATTTGAATCTGTTTGTTCGTTAATTTTTTTGATACCATTTACTGCTTGATTAGAGTGGTCTGCAAGCTTGCGGATTTCTTCAGCTACCACTGCAAAGCCCCTTCCTTCTTCCCCTGCTCTTGCAGCTTCTATACTTGCATTTAAGGCAAGGAGGTTTGTCTGAGCTGCTATTTCTGATATGGTTGAAGCGAATTTCTCAATTTCCATGGATTGTTTTGAAAACTCTTCCATTATAGCCAACACTAATTTTGTTGCTTGGGTGTTTTCTTCGGATTTTTTTAGCACTTCTAGCATATCTTCTAAACTACTGTCCACAGTGCCCCTAGTATGGTCTGCTACTTTACCTAATGTTCTAGAACCTTTTACAACCCTTTCAATTTTTGAAGCTAGAGTTTCAGTTTCCTGTACACATTGGTCAGTGTCTTCAGCTTGCTCTGAAGTACCATTGGCGATTTCTTCTATGGTTTTAGCCATTTCTTCTGAAGTTTCAACAGACTGTCTTGCAATTGTTGCCACAGTTTCTGAAAAATCATTTAGATATTTTATTGCTTCTTCTTTTTTTCGATCATTTTCATTTTGAACATCTATTTCATCATTGAGCTGGGCCTTGCTTTGTTTTGATTTAAATAGTTTTAGTAGGTTCAATATTTAACCTCCCTCCAGTTGATAACTAATTTTGATTCCATTTTGGAAAATTATAGTATTGCTTATTATTATAAAGTCAAGGGCTGTTTAGGTCAATCCCGAATGCTTTGAGTAATTATACTTCATTTTCTACCCCAGTTCCCCTAAGCCTCCAAGGAATGTTTTTAGGTTTGACTTAAAAGTTTTTTGCCAGAAAATTAAATCTTTCATAATTTTGTCAGTGTGATAACATAATATATAAGAACTTATTTTGCAAGGAGGGTTTTGATATGAAGTTTGTTGTTATAGGTGCTGTTGCTGCTGGTATGTCTGCTGCTAGTAAGGCTAAGCGGGAAGATCCTTCCATGGAGGTTGAAGTTTACACCTTGGAGGATCATATATCATATGCTGCTTGTGGGCTCCCTTATTACATAGAGGGTAAAATTGAAGAAAAAGAAAAGCTAATTGCTCGAAGTGAGGAAAAGTTTGCTAAACAGGGGATAAGGATTTTTACAAAGCACTGGGTTGAAAAAATTGATCCTGAACGAAATATTATAACTGTTATGAATCCTGATGGCGCTGAGCTTATAGTAGACTATGATAAATTGCTAATTGCTACTGGAGCTAGTGCTATTATGCCACCCCTTCCTGGTATTGACCTTGAAAATATATTTACTGTTAAAAATATCCCTGAAGCAGATAAAGTCAGGAATCAAATTCCTAAGGCTAAAAAGGTTGTTATAGTTGGCGGAGGTTATATTGGCCTAGAAATGATTGACGCCTTTTACCCCTTTGGTATGGATATCACTGTCATAGAAAAGGCACCACAGCTTATGGGTAATATAGATAAAGAAATGGCAGAGATTATTGATGACCATCTTTATGACAAAGGCATTAAGGTTAAATTAGGCGAAGCTGTAGAAGCCTTTACAGGCCACGGCAAGGTGCAAATGGTTAAAACCGATAAGGGTGAATACCCTGCGGATATAGTTATAATGGCTATTGGTGTTACTCCCAATAGTAAACTTGCAAAGGATGCTGGTATTAAGCTAGGTGTTAAAAACGCTATCAAGGTAAATAGAAGCATGGAAACTAGCCAAAAGAACATCTATGCAGCTGGTGATTGTGTTGGTGCTTATCACTTACAATACGAGGATGATGCCTATATACCCCTAGGAACAACTGCCAATAAGCAAGGTCGAGTGGCAGGTGAAAACATAGCAGGTGGAGAAGTGGAGTTCCAAGGTGTTATTGGTACTGGAATAATGAAGATTCTTGATTTAGAAGTCGGTCGTACTGGACTTAATACCCGTGAAGCTGAAATGCTTAAAAAGGATTTCTTTGATATAAACATTACAATCCCAAACATTGCTAGCTATTATCCAGGTTATGACAAAGGCAAATTAAAGTTAATTGTGGAAAAGGGCACTGGCAAGGTTTTGGGTGGCCAAATAGTTGGTCCACCACTGACTGCTAAGCGGATAGATGTAATAGCTACTTCAATCCAGGCAGGCTTTACAGTAAGGGATATGTCGAAATTAGATTTAGCATATGCCCCGCCTTTTAGTTCTGTATGGGATCCTGTCCTGATGGCTGCCAATGTTGCTGTTAATGAGTTGGAGAAACTGGGTTCATCACCATATGTTAATTAGCAATGGAAAATGGCTGAATCAATAAATAATTTATTGATTCAGCCAACTTTTATTTTTTAGTGGTTTATTGATTTGTTTAGGTGTAAAATAGTACTATCTTATTTTATCTGGGAGGTGTTTTTTTGGGTATTCGGATAAGTGGTAATGCTGTTTTCAATGGTATAAATTTTTCTTCTACTGGTATAAATGTTAGAGTCCGTCAAAAAGGAGATAGTGTTACTTCCTATAGTAATTATTCTTTTCCTGGTATTAACACCAGGAAAAAGAAAAGTAAAAAAACTTATTTTAGTATAGTCAACAACTTCTTATTACGAACTCCTTTCATACGGGGTCCTTACAATGTATTTAAAATGGTAAAGAAAGCATGGAAACTTATTTTACCTATGATAGCTATATGTACAATATTTGTTTCTATTATTTTGTTCTTTTCACCTTCTTTAAAAGATGCAGTGTTAAGTGATACCTTAGAAACTTCTTCCGAGCTTTTAATGCAAGGTGGTTTGATACTTTTTCTACTTGCTTTCTTTTATTTTAGCCCTATTTCAAAGTATCATGGTGCGGAACATCAAGCTATAAATGCACTTTTGTCAAATAAGGTAGTTACCATGGATAGTTTAAGGAAAGCAAGCCGAGTATCTATCCATTGTGGGACTGTTTACGTTTTTTTAGTATTCATCATTTACCCTGTTCTTTCTTACTTAATTGAGATGCACTGGGCTTTATTGTTGGCCATATCCCTTGGGTACGAGTTGTTTAGAGCTGAGCAAAAGTGGTTAATGTTTGTGCTAAAGCCAATTTACCTTTTAGCTTTGGCAATTCAAAAATATGTAACAACTAGAAAGCCTGATGAAAAACATTTGCGAGTGGCCTTTAGTGGTATAAGACGAGTAGAAAATTCAGTGATTTTGAATAAGGCTTTAAAGCATATAGATAATAACAGGTTCCAAATAGCTGACGAAATTATAGGAAATATGATAAGTATGGACTATAATAACCCCATAAACCATTTTTATAAAGCCTATAGCTTATTCAAACAAGGAAAGTATGTAGAGGCAAAGGATTATATTGAAGCTACAAGACTTCAAAAAAGTGTTATTTCTAAAGATATTATTCAGTGGTTGGTACAGCAAGTAGAGAGCGGAATTGTGAATGGGTAAAAAAAAACACCACGCTGGTGTTCTTTTTTACCCATTTTTGTTAGTCAACTTATTTGCAAATTCTTCACCGAATTTTTTACATCTTTGAACCGCATCTTCGTTAGGGTTCCAAAGTTCTTTGATACCTTCCCCTATTACTTCTAGGCCAGCGTGTCTTAGCTCTTGGGTGATAATCTTTACAGATTCTCCGCTCCAGCCATATGCTCCAAAGGCAGCAGCTTTTTTGTTTTTGAATTTCAGGCCCTTTATCATTTCAAGCATACCAGCCATGGAGAATAATATCCCATTGTTAATAGTTGAAGACCCTGCGAGAATTGCTTTGGACTTAAATATTTCTGTTATAATATCATTTTTATCTGTCTTGGATACGTTAAAGAGTTTTATGGCAACTTCGTTATCAACAGCTTTTATTCCTTTAGCAATTGCTTCTGCCATTCTTCTTGTACCTTCCCACATGGTGTCATAAATTATGGTTATTTGATTTTCTTGATAATCATTTGACCATTTTAGGTAATTTTCTACAACTTGAGTTGGGTTATCTCTCCAGATAATGCCGTGGCTTGTACATATCATATCTACGGGTAGATTAAAGCCTAGCACCTCGTCTATTTTCTTCTTTACCAGTGGACTAAAGGGTGTAAGTATGTTTGCATAGTATTTTATGGCTTCTTGTTCTAGTTCTCCTTGGTCCACTTTATCATTGTACATTAGCTCAGATGCGTAGTGTTGTCCAAATGCGTCATTACTGAATAAGATGTTCTCTCCTGTCATATATGCGAACATGCTATCAGGCCAGTGGAGCATTTTAGCTTCCACAAATACTAATTTTGAGTCACCTAAGTCAAGTTCATCACCGGTTTTTACCTCTACAAAGTTCCAGTCTTGGTGATAATGTCCTTTTATGGATTTTACTCCGTTACTTGTACAATAAATAGGCGTGTTAGGGATTTCTTTCATTAGTTCTGGTAGTGCACCACTGTGATCGATTTCTGCATGATTAATTATGATGTAGTCAATTTCATTCAGATCTATTTCTTTCTTCAAATTTTCTACGTATTCTTTTGCAAAGGGTTGCCACACTGTATCTATTAGGGCTGTTTTTTTGTCCCTAATCAGATAAGAATTATAGGTGGATCCTCTATGGGTTGAGTATTCATTTCCGTGGAAGAACTTTAGTTCCCAGTCTATTTTCCCTACCCATTTTACTTTGTCTGTGATTTTAAAACTCATTTGTTACTCCTCCTTTTATTATTACACTTATATTATTACCAGTTTTTGCTGGTTTACTTCCTTGATTTAATAATACTACTGTTTAGGAGCAATAACCGTGATTGTACTCACTAAATAGTATATAAACAAAAACCAAGAGCAAATACAATAATAAATATCAAAACCCTTTGCACCATTACCTTGCACTAAAAAGCTCTGCACTATTAAAAGCAAACTTAAGGAGGGCTTTTAGCCATTAGCCTATAGCCATTAGAAAGTTCTCCTTATCTTTTAGATCCGTGAAAATCAGTGTCAATCCGTGGCTATGATTTTGACCTTTTCCTTTCCTTTTGATCATGTTGATCATGTAGATCTGTGGCTATTATTTGGGAAGGTTATTTTCGTTTGTCAGGGCACCACAAGAGACTGTGTCATATATGAAGAAAAAAGTAATAAAAAAAAGGGGCTATCCCCACGTCACAGCTATTGTTATGAAATTATCGGGAGTCGACCTTCCTATGTATTAGTTATTGCTTGAATTAGCCCTCTACAACCTAAAATGTTTACTGCTCTTTTTAGGTTGTAGGCTAAAAAAGACAATGAAAACTCACCCACAACATTGTTCATGCCTCGCATTAAACAATATTCTGAGTCCATGGCTCTTTTTATTGTGCCATATGGATGCTCTACAATTTCTTTTCTTTGCCTAGTTATTGCAGGATCATTTTTTACTCTTACTTGTTTAATTCTCAAGTTGTTATCGTTGTATTCTTTAGTGAATTCTTGCTTCTTCATCTTTTTGCCAAAGTCTTTGTACTCACTGGCTGTACACTTGTTCTGGCACTTTCTACATTCCTTTCGGTTACAGAATCTCGCCTCTTTTTTATTCTTTGAGTATGAACTAGGGTAAAAAATTTTCCCCATGGGACACAGTGCTATATTGCGCTTCTTTAGATACACAAATCTACCATTAACATGTGGTTCTATGATTTGATCCACATCTTTTGCTTCGCCTAATATCTCTAGACATATTGTGATTTCGTCTTCTTCCATACACACATGAGGTTCTATTCCATTCATTAAACATTCTGCTATATCAGTTGCAGAATTATAACCTTTATCTGCCGTTGTTTTTATTGTATCAACTTCTAATATCTCTTTAGCTTTTTGGCTGGTAACAGATAAATGGCCAAAGTCATTTATGGAGTTCGTTACATCAAACTCTGCAATCATTTTATTTTTGCTGTCCACAGCTGTTTGGACATTATAACCTATTTTTGTTTCTCCATTCTTAGTTAGCCGCCTAGTATCGGGGTCCACTAGAGATACCTGAGTTTCTTCAGTTTCTTCTAGATGTTTCTTCATTTGCTCATATTTTTCTTTTCTACTTTTCAATTCTTTAATAATTTCACTTATCTCTTCAGCTGATTTTGGGTTGTCGGTTGTGTCTTCTTTTTTGTCGTTATTATCTAATTCTTTTAGGTATTGATCAATTTTAATATCTAAGCGTTTAATTCTATCTTTTAATTTAGAATCATTGAAGTTATTATCTTTAGAGTTTACACCACTAAATCTACTACCATCAACTGAGATAAGTTCTTTGCCGTATAGCCCCAATCGAGAACATAACTTTACAAAATCTCGAAACACCTTCTTTAGTGCTTTAGGGTTATCTTTTCTAAATCTAGAGATAGTTTTGTGATCTGGCGATAATTTCTTTGTAAGCCACATCATCTCTAAGTTTCTTTTGGTTTCTGTTTCTAGTCTTCTAGTGGACCTTATTTTATTTAAGTAGCCATAAAGATATATTTTAAGCATGAGTTGAGGTGAATACATTGGTCGGCCCATATCATTTGGTGTAGTTTTTTTAAATCCTAAGCTTTTCATATCTAGGCTATCCACATAAACATCAATAACTATCACTGAATTGTTATCATCGATATAATCATCTATTGCTTCAGGAAACATTGTGATTTGACTTCTATCTGCACCTTGGACAAAATTCATTTTATCCCCACCTTTTCATGAATTAAAAGCGCTGTAAAGCCCTGGTATAAAAGACTTTTCATATGTATATTATACCATATTTTATTAGTTCATGAGGGGGTATTTATAAATTAAACCCAAGTATTCAAAATGCTTTTGACACAGTCTCACAAGGGATGCCCCCTACAAGTGCTGAATGTCCCCTTTTGTAGGTCCGGGCAGGTTCGGAGCCCTGAAACCTACAGTAATAAAAATACTTAGATCATGTAGATCTGTGGCTATGGTCTTTATGTTGTATTTTTTGTATAGATTCACGCAAAAGAAAAAGTGGACTTTCGTCCACTTTAGTTCGCTATGGTTTTAAGTTTTTGGTAAATATTTGGCTCTGCTTTTTCTAAAGTTATTACATATCCTTCTTTATTGATGAATACATGAATTGTATATCCTTCTGAAAGGAGTTGATCCTCTTTATATATTTTATAACGGAATATGATTTTTCTTCCTTGAAGCTCAACTGTTGTTTTTATAGTGAGTATATCGTTGTATTTTGCCGATCTTTTGTAGCGGCAGTTGGCTTCCACAACTGGTAGGAAAAGTCCGTTTTCTTCTAGTTCTTTATAGTTTACTCCTTTTGATTCCATGAATTCAGTTCTTGCTACTTCGAACCAGATGAGATAGTTAGAGTGATATACAACTCCCATTTGATCTGTTTCAGCGTAGCGTACTTTTATTGTTGTATGCATTTTTATTCCTCCCATCTTGAAGATATTATATCCCATATGGGGGGCTATGTAAAATGCCTAACACTACCATCTTATACGTCTTGATAAGGTTTTAGTTACACCAAAGTATTGCTGAGTTCTATCATGATAGAAGAAAAAATGTTCTAGATCATGGACTATATTATGAGCATCTATTAGTCCTTCTAGTTCTCTGTTTAGCCTCCCGTATTTTAACTTATCTTTAGCACTTTTCAAATCGTCATACAGGGGGCTGGAATCGTTGATTGCACCCATAGCTCTTATTAGGTCATGTTCAATGTTTATAAAAGCTCTCTCTGAATCTTGCCACTTAACAGACTCTGTGTACATATAATTTAATTTGCCATCATCATTTAGTGCTTCATCTAGCACTTCATGCACACCCTTAACATAGACACGTACTTGTTGATATGTTTTTAGACTTATTGTCTCAATTACATCTTCTTTAATCAACTTAGTTTGTCTAGAGGAAGGTCTAGGACTTTCTAAGATTAGTATCATCCCTAAGAGAAAGAAGAATATTATTGCTCCTATTTTCAATCCTTTCATGGTTATTCCTCCAGAACTAAGATTCACATAAAGTGAATCCAGGTAAATTTTGTGTGCATAAAAAAACTACTTATTTAAATAAGTAGTTTCTCCTAAGGTTATGTAATTATACAACTACATCATATGCTAATTTCGAGAGGACCTCTTCGTTTATTTCAACCCCTAAACCAGGAGATTTTGAGAGATATAATTTATTTCCCTGGTAATCAGTTTTTCCAAGGTCTTTGCTAAACATAAGGGGTCCAACCATCTCGTTTGATATTATGTTGCTCTGTGCTAAAGAGAGATGTGCCCCAGCTAGTGATGCTATACATGATTCTACCATTGATCCAACTTGACAGTACATATTGGCCATTTTTGCTTGGTGTACAAGTTTTAGGGCAGGGTATATACCACCACATTTCATTAATTTGATATTGATCATGTCAGCTGCCTCAGTGTTTATGATTTCTAGCATTTCCTTACTACCATGTAATCCTTCATCTATCATAAGGGGTATTTTAATTTGCTGCCGGATACGAGCATGTCCCCTTATATCATCGGCTAATATAGGTTGTTCAATCCAATCTATATTACAATCTTCAATATCTTTGAGCACCGTTAGGGCATTTGCGGAGTTTACCCATCCTTGATTTGCATCTATTCTTAATTTTATTTTTCTACCTACTGCTTGGCGTATGGAGACTATACGGTCTATATCTTTGCAAAGGTCAGAATCACCCACTTTAACTTTAACAGTTGTGAATCCATTTTCCACTGCTTTTTTGGCTTCACAAGCCATTTCTTTAGCCTCACCTATACTAAGTACATGGGGTATTTCAAGATAATCCCAATATCTACCACCTATCAAGTTATAAAGGGGCTGCTTTGAAGCTTTTCCCATGATATCATAGCAGGCTATATCAATGGCAGCTTTTGCTGCTGGGGCATTTTTCACTGTTTTATCCATGATCTGATGGATTTTTTCTATATCAAAGGGATTAAGTCCAATTACTTTGGGTATGATATTGTTTTTAAGGAGTGCTATGGTTGAAAAGAAACTCTCCCCTGTAACGTGTTCATCTGGCACTGATTCACCATACCCCACTTTGCCATTGTCCGTATGTATTTTTATTATTATGGACGGCATATTAGGATACGAATCATAGGCTATTACGAATGGTTTTATAAGTGGTAATCTTATTGGATAAATATCTACTTTAGTTATTTTCATTACATGACCTCCCATTTAGTTCCTTTTCACGATTATACCCTTTTTGAGAATAAATTAACAAGTTTTAGGGGAAATTCCATATGTGGACACAGAACAGCAATACATCCAAGTTTAGGTTAAAGTAAAGGACTCCCAACGGGAGCCCTTTTGATTATATCTTAAATTTAGTTATTTCTTGGTTTAATTTGTCTGATAAGTCATTTAGTTGTTCTGCTGCTTTTGCCACTTCTTCAGCTACCATTGCAGTTTGCTGCATAGATGCAGTTACTTGTTCAGAGGAAGCTGCTGTTTCTTCTGATACTGCTGCCACCCTTTGTATGACATCTACTATTTCTCTACCATCTTGTGCCATTGAGTCTACGTATTTTGTTATACCTTCTATCCGACCTGTGATATTTTCAATGGATTTAGATATCGTTGTAAAGGCTGAGTCTACTTCAGAAACGGCTAGATTTTGTATTTTTGCCTGTTCTTTTGTCTTTTGCATGATTTCCACTGAACGACTACTTTCTCCTTGAATTTCCGAAACTATACTAGCTATCTCACCAGTAGATTTTCCTGCTTGTTCCGCAAGTTTTCTAATTTCATCTGCAACCACTGCAAAACCTTTACCCGCTTCTCCTGCCCTAGCTGCTTCTATGGCAGCATTAAGTGCTAAGAGGTTTGTTTGATTTGATATGTTACTTATTGTTTCTAGTATCCCACCGATAGATTGTGTTTTATTATTTAATTCGATAATTGTTCTTTCGATGTTTTCTGTAACTGTATTGTTTTCTTTATTTGCATTCACTAGTTCTGAAACTGCTTTATTACCTGTTTCGTTTGCAGAGGATACTTCTTTGGTAAGCCCTAGAATTTCTGTTGAACCATGGGTAAGTTCAACAAATTTCTCATCGAGGTTTCTGGTCATTTCTGATCCTGTCTCCACATCCCGAGCTTGCTCTGTAGCTCCTTTTGCTATTTCCTCAGCTGCCCTGGAAACCTCTGTTGTGGAAGCTGTAGTTTCTTCAGTATTTGCAGCTAGGGTTTCAGATGCCATGCCAAGCTGTTGGGATACGTTTTGAATATCCCTAAGTAGGCTTCCAAGCTGGTCAACCATTTGATTTATTGCTTTCCCTAATGTACCTATCTCATCTTTAGATTTTATATTAGTTTTTACAGTGAAATCTCCTGCACTAATTTTCTCTAGGTCTTTCACTAGCTGCTTTAGGGATTTTGTTATGGTAAAGGATAGTAGGTAAGCAAGTAAAGCTGCTATAACTATTGCTATAATAGCGTTTATAATTAGGTCTCTTAGTACAACTGATACATTGCTATATACCTCATCATAAACTGGTGAACCGATAATCTTCCATCTTGTGCTCTCTATTGTATTGTAAACTGCATAACGGCTTTCACCTTGGAATTCAAAGTCTAATTCACCAGAGTTGTTTGAAGTTATAGCTGCTAATAATTCATCTATAGGAAGTATTCCTCCTATTAATTCACGATCTGGATGTGTAATTATAGTCCCGTTGTCAGATAGTAAAGCAACTGTACCAGTTTGCCCAATTCTAATACTATCCACAAAGCCTTGGAGCTCGTATAGGTTTATATCAAAGGTTAAAACCCCAATAAATTCATTATTGTCAAAGGAGTTATAAATAGGAACAGCTGTAGATACCACAAAGCCAGACCCATCCCCACTTTCGTATACATCTGTCCATATTAGTCCGTCCCTGGCTAGTGCATCCACATACCAAGGCCTAATTGTGGGATCATAGTCTTCTAATTCCACATGTGGGTAGATATAAAAATCCTTATTAGGTGTACCTAAATATACATGGGTTATGGCATCGTAAGTTTCAGCCACTGACTGAAAATTTTCAAGCATTCTTTCTATGTAATATTCAGATTCAGTTCCCCTTTGAACCTCTTCTAGTTTTGACATGCTCACTAATGAATTTGTCAGTCCTTCTAGATAAATATTTACTGTATTATTGGCCAGGTCTAATGTTTGATTTGATGTTAGTTTAAACTCAGTTATGAGGATCTCGGTGGTGTTTGTGTAGTTCATATACCCTAGAAACGACATTGGTAGTACAACAAGTAGGATAACAATTGCGATAATTTTCCATTGAATAGATATGTTCAACTTTAAAGCCTCCTTAAGTAATATATTTTTACAATTTATAATACTATCACAATGGAAATAGTAAACAATAGTACATAGGTCACAGGGAAATAATTACCATGGAAAAGTTTAGGATAACAGAAAAAGATATAATAAAGGACCCCTCTCGGAGTCCTTCTATTATATCTTAAATTTTTGAACTTCTTTGCTTAGTTTTTCTGATAGATCATTTAGTTGTTCAGCTGCTTTGGCAACCTCATCAGCTACCATGGCAGTTTGTTGCATGGATGCTGTAACTTGTTGAGAAGATGCAGCTGTTTCTTCTGATACAGCTGCAACCCTCTGGATTGCATTAACTATATCTTTACCATCTTTACTCATTGTTTCAACATATGATGTTATGTTCTCTATGCGTCCAGTTATATTACCTATGGATTCATATATAGTTGAGAAAGCAGTGTCAACATCTGTTACTGCAATGTTTTGGATTTTTGCCTGCTGTTTTGTAGATTGCATTATTTCCACGGAACGGCTACTTTGTCCTTGGATCTCTGAAACAATGCCTGCTATTTCTCCAGTGGACTTCCCTGCCTGCTCAGCAAGTTTCCTTATTTCATCTGCTACCACAGCGAAGCCTTTCCCTGCTTCCCCTGCCCTTGCAGCTTCAATTGCAGCATTTAGTGCAAGCAAGTTTGTTTGATTTGATATACTGCTTATTGTTTCTAAGATGCCACCTATGGATTGGGTTTTGTTGTTTAATTCAACGATAGTTCTTTCTATGTTCTCAGTTACTGCATTGTTTTCTTTGTTTGCATTTATAAGATCCGTTACTGCCTTGCTTCCACTTTCATTGGCCTTTACCACTTCTTTAGTTAACGCAAGCATTTGTTGTGACCCTTCATTTAATTCAAAGAATTTATTATCTAAATTTCTAGTCATCTCAGAAGATGTTTCTACATCTTTGGCTTGCTCTGAAGCACCCTTAGCTATTTCTTCTGCTGCCCTGGAAACTTCACTTGTTGATGCCGTCGTCTCTTCTGTATTTGCTGCTAATGTCTCCGATGCAATTGATAATTGCTGGGAAACGATTTGTACATCCTGAAAGAGTATAGATAGTTGGTCCACCATCTTATTTACTGCTTTGCCTAATGTTCCTACTTCATCCTTAGACTTAATATTGGTTTTTATGGTAAGGTCACCATTGGAGATTTTGTCTAAGTCTTTTACCAAAGAGTTAATTGGCTTTGTAATTGTTAATGATAAACCAAACCCTATAAGGCATGCGAATATGATTGTAACTGCTCCATTGATAAGAATGTCATTTAAAATAATGCCTACCTGGTTATGAACTTCTGCAAGTTCCGGTGTTCCGATAATCTTCCAACCTGTCCTATCAATTGTACTAAACATTGATATGCGTTCTTCATCTTCATATGTAAATTCAACTTCCCCTGATTTACCACTCAAAGCACTCACAAGTTCCTCAATTGGAAGTATTTTACCTATCAAAGTATGATTCTCATGGGTTATTACTTTACCGTCACCTGCTGTTAGGGCAGCTGTACCCTGTTCACCAATTCTTATTCCATCTATAAACCCTTGAAGATTAGATAGATTAATGTCTATGGCAATTACTCCCACTAACTCACCTTGGTTATAACTATTGTATAGTGGCATTGATGCTGTAACAACCATGCCTAATCCGTTACTACTTTCATAAACATCTGTCCATATTAGTCCATCTTTAGCTACTGCTTCTGTGTACCAGTTTCTGCTTGTGGGGTCATATCCTTCTGGTAGGTCTGCAGGGGGATATGTATAAAACTCCCTATCGGTAAGACCAAGATAAACATGTGTGATTTCATCGTAGGTATCTGAAACAGATTTAAATCTCTCTAACATCTTGGCTTGATTATCCTCTGACTGGGCAATACTTTGCACCTCTTCTAAAAGAGTTACGCTGGTCAAAGTGTCCTCAAGGGACTTTAAGTAAATATCTAGTGTTTTTTCTGCTAATTGGGTTGTTTGATAAGACGTTAATTTGAATTCATCTGTAAGAATTTCTGTTGCTGTTTTATAGCTCGAAAATCCTAGATATGCTGTTGATGCTATAACTAGTATAGTTATTCCTGCGATTATTTTCCATCTAATTGACATTGCTGTAAATTTCCTCCCTAGTTTTTTATTTGTTTTATTAAGTTACATATTATTCCATGGAAAGATATGCAAGTATCATGCCATGATTAAAAGGCCTGTTTATAGGCTTTCTAAAAAAATAATTGTATAACTACGGAATGAATATAAACCATCATATTTGCAAAACCCAGTTAGCATGAGATTAAAGCGGTTCATTCTTATTCCGGTTGGTTTGTTATCGTTCCATTTTCTGGACACCTAAAATCATACTACCCCAAAATATAAAAAGACACCTATTCACGGTGTCTTTTTCCCACATATTCCTGTTCATCTATTGTGTTAAATGCAGCCTTTGATGTTGCCGCTAGATACTTTTCGTAGCAATAATTCATAATGTCACTTCTTTTTATTATACCTATAAAGATTCCTTTGTCATCGATAACTGGCACAAAGTTTTGATTTACTGCAAGTTCTATCAGATCTTCTATATTTGAGTTTATAGAAACTGGTTTGTTCGTTATGTGTTTTGGAACTTCTTTGATGGATACTTTGCTGGTGTCTTTAAAGCTAAGATCAGGTGAGTTCTTCATCTTCCAAAGCAAATCACCTTCTGTGATAGTCGCTACGTACTTACCTTCACTATTTATCAATGGAATGGCTGTATATCTATGGTACCCCATTCTCTCAAGTATTTGCCTCATTGTTGCATCATCAGACTCGTAAATAACGTCACTTTTCGGAGTCAGAAAAAAAGCGATATTCATAAAAAAATATACCTCCCTTATAGTTATTCCATCATTCTCCCCTTTAACATCCCCCCTTATTATATTTCACTATCTATAATTATATCATAGTTTTAGCACCATTTTTATTTTATTAGATTATTTAACTTATGTGAAGTGTTTTTATAAAAGTTTACACTTTGTTTTCAAAAGATAAGACACCACTTTTGCTTTTGTGGTGTCTTATCTTTTATTATTCTACTGGCGTAAGCCTAGCTGTAAAATGTCTCAAAATCTTTGGCTCGTAGGTAAATTCTAAGCCCTTTAATTCTGAAGAAAAATCTTTAATTGCTATTAGCCCATCAGCAATTACGTCCATATGGTCGTTTGTATATACTCTTCTTGGTATAGTTAAACGCAATAATTCTAATGGTGATTCTAGATTTTCTCCAGTATCAGGATCTCTACCAAGTAAGAAAGATCCTATCTCAACACTACGCACACCTGATTGAACATAAAGTGCATTTGCCAGTGCTTGAGCTGGGAATTGATAGTATGGTATATGTGGTAGCATCTTCTTCGCATCTACGAAGACTGCGTGACCTCCCACGGGGTACTGAATTGGAATGCCAGCCTCTTTAAGTCTCTCACCTAAATACTCCACTTGACCTATCCTATATTCTAAGAAATCAAGTTCAGACCCTTCATATAACCCTCTAGCTAGGGCCTCCATGTCACGTCCTGCCAATCCACCGTAGGTTGGGAAACCTTCAAGGGGAACTACCCTTGATCTACACTGGTTGTACAGTTCTTCATCTTCTTTTATTGCCAGTACACCACCGATATTTACAATAGCGTCTTTTTTAGCTGACATGGAAAGGGCATCACCGTAGCTAAACATCTCTTTAATTATTTCACGGATAGTTTTGTCTTGGTACCCTTCTTCTCTTTTCTTAATGAAGTATGCATTTTCTGCAAATCTTGCAGCATCTATTACCACTGGAATGTCATACTTTTTAGCTAAGTTATATGTAGCTTTGATATTTTCCATGGAAACAGGTTGCCCACCGGCACTATTACAAGTAACTGTAATAATAACCATGGCTATGTTTTCTTTGCCTTTATCCTGTATTACTTTTTCAGTTTGTTCAAGGTCAAAATTACCTTTAAATGGGTGAGGAGTAGTAGTATCATATGCTGCATCTATAACTGTGTTTATTGCTCTTCCCTCAGCTAGCTCCACATGAGCTTTAGTTGTATCAAAATGCATATTTGATATACAAAATTGACCTGGTTTGATTAAAATTGGAAATAATACCTGTTCTGCACCTCTACCTTGGTGTGTAGGGATGGTGTAATTGTATCCGATAATGTCTTTAATAGCGTTAGCCAGACTGTAATAATTTCTACTTCCGGAGTAAGCTTCGTCACCTAACATCATACCTGCCCATTGATTGTCACTCATGGCACCTGTACCGCTGTCAGTTAAAAGATCGATATAAACATCTTTGCTATCAAGACTGAACAGGTTGTGACCTGCCCTTTCTAGAGCGTTTTCACGTTCTTCTCTGGAAATCATTTTGATAGGCTCAACCATTTTAATTTTAAAAGGTTCAGCTTTAGGTCTTTTTACCGCCATTTTGAATCCCTCCGAATTATATGTATTTTTTATAATATGAATATTGTAACTCCCAAATATAAAGGTAACATATATTGTCCTAAAGTTCAAACATTTAATGTTTGAACTTTTAGTTTATTGCATAATGGCCTTTGCCCATTCCATTGCTCTATTAGCATTAAAGTTTTTATCTTTTAGAAGGGGCTCAAAAAAATCCTTTTCCCCCACAAATGAGTTGCCTGGTAGAGCATCTTTTAATTTTTCAAAGGTCTTTGCATTTTGTCCCCCATGGCAGGTAAAAAGAGCAACTTTTTTGTTTTTTATGTTGTGCTCTGATATGAATGTGTTAACAGGTGGTGCATAGGTCCAAGCCCATACTGGGGTGCCAACAAATATAACATCATATTTATCTATCTCTATGTCTACATGCTCTATATCTGGCTTTTTCTTCATCATTATTTGGCTCCCTCCCCAAACGTATTTCATAAATCCTTTGGTTTTTATTTCATTGACTGGCTTAATTTCAACAATATCAGCATTTATGGTCATGGCTATACTCTCCGCAATGAATTTTGTATTACCTTCAAATGAATAAAAAACCACTAAAGCTTTTCCCATAAAAAATCAACCTCCTAATTAAATGAAATATTTATTTTAACTATTTCTCCCCGGGTTCCAAGTCTTATGGGGGGACCCCATGTACCAAATCCAGATGAAACTATTACTTTCATATCTCCTTTTTCAGATAATCCCCAATGGTTTTCGAAGATAAAGTTTGTAACAATGGCATTGGGGAAAATTTGGCCTCTGTGTGTATGTCCTGACAGTAGGAGGTCAACTCCTCCTCGTTCAGCCTCATTTATACTCTTGGGCTGGTGATCCATCATTATCAAGGGTAGGTCTTTATCAATATCAACTAACCACTCATCCAAGCTCTTCCTTGGAACTCCTGAAATACGAGCCCCTGTGGGATCATTTCTTCCAGCCACATAAAAACTTTCTTCTACTAAAACATGTTCATCTATCAAAACAGTTATCCCTGACTTTTCAAGGTAGTGGGTTATTTCCTCTACATGTCCTCCTACATACTCATGATTTCCTAAGGATGCATACATGCCGTACTTTGGTTTAAGCCTGCCAAATGATTTATACATCTGTTCACTGACATATGGCCGTATATCTTCATCAACTATATCCCCAGCAAAAAAAATTATGTCTGGATCAATATCATAAACCATATCAACCATTTTCATTAAACGTTTGTTATCGATGATTTTTCCTAAGTGCACATCTGTAATCAGCACAGCGTTGAGGTTTTCTAATTTAGCCCCTTTAGGGATGTGAATATCATACTCCACTATCACAGGGTTTCTAGCTATATGTGTACCGTAGATTAATACTACAAAAAGTGTAAAGAAAATTAGTACTCCCGTAGCATTTAAATACAATGGATTGTGTGTTAAACTACCATTAGCAATATTTGTCACTTCAAGTAGCCGAGATATTATATCAAGAATAACAAACATAAATATAAGGTAAAACAATATCCCTAACCAGTACGCACCAATATTTGTTATTATTTTTGTTAGAGATAAAGGTATATATGCTTTAAAAAATCTACTTATTACATAAGATGCAGCAATGGAACCGAATAAAAACCAATATACAAATAGATTCAAATTTGGGATCCACTGGGATAATACTCTTAAAATTCTAGTACCTATATAATAACATACTAAGCCATATAATATAGTGGCCGTTGTATAAACAAAGTAAAAATATGGTCTCATTTGTTGCCTCCAGTTTGATATGTTTATTATCTTACTATTTTTTCCATATAATTATTAAATAACAAAAATTTTATTTTTTTTTGTCTTTCTAATATTATCCATAGAAGCTATAATAGTTTTAGACAATTTATATTTACACCAGGAGGATATTTATGAGACTAGTACCTATTGTCAGCGTTAAAGAAGGTTATATACTAGGAAAATCACTATACAACGAAAATGGTCAACTACTAATTGCTAAAAATACTGGTTTAACACAATCTATGATTAGTAAGATTGTAAGCCTTGGATACAATTCTGTCTACATTGCAAGCCAGTACACAGAAAATGAGATTGACGATATTATAAAACCTAAATTTGTTCAAAAAACAATGCTTTTAAGCAAAAGAATCTCGGGTATGATTGTTTCTAAAAAAGGTAATATCCATTCTTCTTTAGGAGAGCTTAGTGATATTGTTGATGAAATCATAGATGAGATACTAAACTCTAGGGAAATATTTCTTAATTTACTAAATGTATCTTCTTATGATGACTACACATACAAACATTGCCTAAACGTAATGTTTCTTTCCATTTCCATTGGCAGAACTTTGGGTTATACTAAAGGCCAGCTCCATGACCTGGCCATTGGTGCACTTTTTCATGATATTGGAAAACTATTTGTCCCAAAGGATATTTTACTTAAACCCAGTGCCCTTTCTAATCAAGAATTTGAGCTTATGAAAAGTCATTCCCGAAAGGGCTTCGATTTTTTAAAAGAGTATACTGATTTATCTGCTATTATTCGGATTGTAAGCTTAGATCATCACGAAAAGTGGGATGGTACTGGGTATCCTCAAGGGAAAAAAGGTGATGAAATACACCCTTTTGGAAGGATTGTAGCAGCATGTGATGTTTTTGAGGCATTGACTGCAAATCGCCCCTACAGAAAAGAGATTTCTTTATGGGAAGCTAGGGAGTACATATTAGGCGGTGGAGGATCTTTTTTCGATTTCCAGATAGTTCAAGCCTTTGCTCAAACTGTTAACCCTTTCCCTGTGGGTAGCTATGTTAGACTTTCAGACGGCAGAGAAGGCATGGTAAAAAGTTCTAATAAGAACTTTTATACTAGACCAGTGGTAGAAATTCATTGTGAGCAAGGGAGAAAAATTGATCCATATACTTTTGACATGCTAGATATAAATAGTATTATCGTTGAAGATATAATTCCTGATTTTTCATATACTGCTTAATAGGGTGAGCCCATGGCTTACCTTTTTTTAATAGCAATTTTTGCACCCCTCTACATAACTTAATATTACCATTGGTTAAAATAATATATAGGGAGGAATACAGAAAATGCTAAAAAGAGAACTCTTTGTTCAAGAATTATACAAGCTTAGGGATTTTCCTAATGAAAACTCCACATGTGATAAAATACTTGCTACCTTTAATATATGGGCAGCTAAATTGGATACAAGTTATCTGAATACACCTACAGGTATACATGGTATTGGACATGCTAACCGGGTGTTGTTTTTAAGTATACTCCTATCAGAGCTCTATAACTTAAGCGACAAAGACAAAGAATTAATATTTACAAGTGCTATCTTCCATGACATAGGCAGAATCAACCAAGATATAAACGCTATACACGGAGAATTGAGCTATAGGAAAATGCATCAGTTGGCCCTTCTTTCTCCTCAATCATTAGGTTGCGAAGACGATAATGTTCTAAAATATATAATGGAAAACCACTGTAAATCAGATAAGAAAATTTATAACCAAACTGGCCAATATAGCATTAGAGATGGCAATAGAGCTGTTTTCTTGCTTAAATTGTTTAAGGACTGTGACGGATTAGACAGGGTAAGACTTGGTGATTTAGATATAAATTACTTGCGTAACGAAAAATCCAAGAAATTGGTTGATATAGCTTATTTGTTGTTACTGCATACAAAGTCCCCGTGAATTTCTAGTAGTTTTCTTCACTGTATTTCCCTGTGCTGACTACAGCCCTTAACAGTAAGTGCTCCCCACAAAAACTATTTTACAAAAAAGCTAAAATGTTGGATAATATATTTAGCAAAGGGGGAGTTATGTCTATGGATTTAACATTCAGTAAAATTACCACAGATCATATGGGTCCAATTATGGATTTAGTTGCAGAGTTAAAGGAAGAACAGGCTGGTGTATCATTTATAAGGGTTAATAGCCAAGAAGATTTGATTGAGTGGCTTGAGGACCCTAAGGTTTATGTATATGGCTCTTTTATTGATAACAAACTGGTTGGTATCTTTAAAGCTACTCAAGGTGAAAAAGGTAAGGAGCACAGTTGCCATATCGCTTCAGCTTTAACTAAGGCATGCAGGGGCAAAGGAGTGGGCAAAAAGCTTTTGAATTACTCTTTGGAGCAATTGCAACTAGAAGGTATATGGATGGTTCGAGCTTATGTTTATAGCAATAATACTTCTTCCTTTACAACACTACTATCTGCAGGTTTCCAATGGTCAGGTACAGTACATAAACATCATTGGGATGACAAGTTAGGTAAATATATTGATGATTTAATCTTCCATAAAGAATTACCCCATTAAAAAAAAGATATAAAAATTTAAGCCGCCCAAGGTATTTGGGCGGCTTAAATTGATGACAAAGTCATTTTATAGGAATGTCGCATATTAAACGCTGCACAAAATTCTCCGTCGAGACTTAAGGCTTCTATCTAAACTCCAGAAGGGTACCGCTCCAATTCACCGTCCATGGTGTAGGGGGTGGTCTTGTACCACCCTGACCTCCAAAAGGGCTAGATAGTTTTGATTGTCAGGGTCCCACAAGGGGACCCCCTACCAGTCTCCTCGAATTAATTGTACTGCTTTTTAATATACACATCTAGGGTCAATGACTTTGTCTTAGATTTGTCTACAAGCTGAGCCGCCCAGGAATTGGCGGTTTTTTTGTACTCTTTACAATATTTCTTTATACATTTCCAAATAGACTTTGGCTGATTTCTCCCAACTGAAGTCTGATTCCATGGCATTCTTTATTAAATGGTACCATATATGTTTTTCATTGTAATATATGTTAACTGCTCTCTCAATAGTATATAGCATCTCATGGGCGTTATAGTTTTCAAAGCTGAAACCATTGCCTTCACCAGTGTACTTATTGTATGGTGTTACGGTATCTTTTAGGCCCCCTGTTTCACGAACTACTGGAATGGTTCCATATCTTAATGCTATCAACTGACTCAACCCACATGGCTCAAATAAAGATGGCATAAGATAGATATCAGAACCTGCGTAAATTTTTTGTGCCAGTCCTTCGTTAAATGTATTACTAAAGGAAATTTTATGGGGAAACTGTTCCTGAGCCCTGTGAAATAATTCCTCGTATTTTTTATCCCCTGTCCCTAATATAATAAATTGGACATCCATACCTAGCATTTCAGAAATTACCCCTTCCACAAGGGGTAATCCCTTTTGTTCTGTAAGTCTACTAACAATAGCTATCACAGGTACCTCACGCCTATGGGGAAGGCCTAGTTCAGTTTGGAGAACCATTTTATTTGTATACTTTTTTTCAATGGTATCTAAACTGTAGTTTTCGAATATTAATGGGTCTACAGCAGGATTGTATTTAGCATAATCCAATCCATTGAGTATTCCCCTTAATTTTTCGTGCCTGTAACATATTAAGCCTTCAAGTTTTTCACCGAAAAAAGGGTGTTTGATCTCTTGTGCGTAAGTAGGACTTACAGTGTTAAATACATGGGAAAAGTTTATGCCACCTTTCATAAAGCTTATGTTGTTATAAAATTCAACTCCATCTAGGTTAAAATATAAATCACTAATTTGCAATAGGTCTGTTAGGACTTCTTTTGGAAAAACCCCCTGAAATTTAAGGTTATGAACTGTAAACACAGTTTTTACATCTGAATATAAAGGCTCAATAGATTTCTTTTCAGTCAAAATCAAAGGTACCATGCCACTATGCCAGTCATGGCAATGAACAATATCTGGAATAAAATCCACATGCTGTAAAAATTCAACCACAGCTTTACAAAAAAAAGAGAATCTCTCTCCATCATCTACAAATCCATATAGACCATCTCGACCAAAATAGTATCTGTTATCCAAAAAATAGTACTTCACTCCATCTAATTCCAATTCCTCTATGCCACAAAATTGATTTCTCCAACCAACTGGCACATCAATACTTTTTATCCACTTCATTTGCTCTGTAAACTTAACTGGTATGTCCTTGTATTTAGGCAGAACAACCCGCACATCTACACCTTGTTTTTTTAACTCCACAGGCAGTGAACCTATTACGTCTGCTAAACCTCCAGTTTTAATAAAGGGTACGGCTTCAGAAGCTACATGTAAAATTTTCATAGTCATAGATTTACATCCTCGTGCGCCTTTCTATGACAGTTGGGTATTGTTTGGGAGAGATTATCTTAGTATTTTCATTAAGTACTATATCCTTATCTAAAATTGCGTTTTCTAAGGTGGCATCTAGCCCTATAACACCCTTTTGCATCACTATACTATCCTTTACCACAGCTCCTTTTTCAACTTTTACACCTCTAAATAGTATGCTGTTTACTACGCTACCTTCTATAATACAGCCATTTGCAATCAGGGAATTTGCCACTTTAGAACCAGCACAATATTTCGCAGGTGGCTCATTTTGAACTCTTGTTAATATGGGATGGGGTGATATAAAGAGGTTTTTCCATGTTTGAGACTCTAATAGTTTCTTACTATACTTATAGTAAGAACAGGTACTATGAATTTTACCCCAAAAACCTTTATAGCTGTAAGCCATCATTTTCAATTGATTTATTTTCGGTATAATTCCATCTTTAACTAAGTCGTCAAGGCCACGACTTATGCAATGATCAATCAACTCAATAAGAATCTCTTTTTTTATCAGCATGATACCTAGGGAAAGATTGTTGTTAATCTTTTTTTGTGGATTGACAGCTATATCTGTAACCCTCTCATTGTCCATTTCAAACATTGTATGGTTGTGAGCTTGAAATTTATCTTCCATCTGCTGGTAGACAAAAGCTATATCGGCTTTCTTGTGTTTAAAAAAATCCCAAAGTCCATTGAAATCCATGTTATAAATTACATTTGAGTTGGCTAATAATACATATTTTTGTGTGCTGAATTTTAAATAGTCTAGGTGTTTATGGTAGTAGTCAACATCACCTAAATTTTTGTAGTAGCTTTCCTTTTCAAAAACAGGAGGTAATATAAAAAGTCCATCTTTTTTGCTATTAAGATCCCAGTCAGCCCCGGATTCTAAGTGTTCTAGCAACGATCTGTTTTTTCGTTGTGTAACAATACCTATATTCCTAATCCCTGAATTCACCATGCTAGATAAGGGGAAATCTATTAGCCTATATCTACCCCCAAAGGGAATGGCGGCGATTGATCTATGGCTTATTAAATCCCTTAGATTTTCTCCCACTATTGTATCATTTATAATTCCCATAACCTCTCTCATTGTTAATTACCTCCCCCGCTTGTTAGGTTATCAAAAACATCACCTTTTTTAACATGGGTATAGGGCTGTATCTTCACGTTTTCTCCTATTACTGTTATTCCCTTTCCATCCCCTAGTCCTATGATACAGTTTTTTTCAATAATTGTTTCTTCACCAATTATTGAATTATCTACAAGGGTGTTCTCTCCTATAGTTGTTCCTGTCATAACTACACAATTTCTTATACTTGCACCTTTTTTTATTACAACCCCTGGAAAAACCACACTATTTTCCACACTTCCTTCTATGGAGCACCCCTCAGTCACTAATGAGTTAGATACATTAGCTGATACCCCAATATAATGGGGTGGTTTGGCTGGGTTAACTGAATAAACCTTCCAGTTTCTATCACTTAAATTAAGTTTACTGCTTTCATCTAGTAAGTCCATGTTTGCTTCCCAGAAGCTTTCAATTGTACCTACATCTTTCCAGTAGCTATTGAATCTATAAGTATATAATCTTTGATTATCTTTAAGCATAGCAGGAATTATGTCTTTCCCAAAGTCATGGGAAGTAACATCTAAAGAAGCATCTGCAGTTAAATATTTTTTTAGCTTTTCCCATGTAAAGATATACACTCCCATGGACACTAGATCACTTTTAGGTTTTTTGGGTTTTTCCTGAAATTGAATTATCTCACCTAATACATTGGTTATAATTATTCCAAACCTACTTGCTTCCTCTAAATTTACTGTCATTGCTGCTATTGTCAGGTCTGCTTTATTTTTCATATGCTCCTCTAGCATTAGGGAATAGTCCATTTTATATATGTGATCACCTGAGAGTATAAGTACATATTCTGGATTATATATGTCTATATAATCCATGTTTTGATAGATGGCATCAGCTGTTCCCATATACCACCTACCTCCTGTTTTTCGTACATAGGGCGGAAGTACTGTAACCCCCCCATTTTTTCTGTCTAGACCCCAGTGGCTTCCAACACCTATATATGAGTTCAAAGTAAGTGGCTCATATTGTGTGAGTACACCTACTGTGTCAATACCTGAGTTTGCACAATTACTTAATGTAAAGTCAATAATACGGTATTTCCCCCCAAATGGTACTGCTGGTTTAGCAAGTTTAGATGTAAGTATTCCCAACCTGCTACCCTGCCCCCCTGCTAGTACTAATGCAATACATTCCTTCTTGTTCATTATATCTCCTCCTTCCAAAACTTCCATTAGAGAAAAATATATTCTTGTGCGGGAGGAAATATGACAGTTTTTTGAGCATATATAAAAAAGCGCCCCATGGGCGCTTCAGCTTATATTCAAATCTTAGAAAAAGTCATTGGCCCAAGAAAGGCATATTAAAAAGCGGCACAATTTATTCGAGGAGACTGGTAGGGGGTCCCCTTGTGGGACCCTTACAATCAAAACTATCTAGCCCTTTTGGAGGTCAGGGTGGTACAAGACCACCCCCTACACCATGGATGGTGAATTGGAGCGGTACCCTTCTGGAGTTTAGATAGAAGCCTTAAGTCTCGACGCAGAATTTTGTACAAAAAACCATAGAGTGATTTTCTCTATGGTTTTTGGGGTTGTAGGGGTTCACCCCTGCCGTTAAGGAGGGTGATATTCGAAGGGAACCTAGGGTTCCATATAGAGGAGCTTTAGCGACGCTTTAATATGCGACATTCTTAGAAATGACTTTTTCTTCATTTAAGCGCCCGAATGGGCGCCTTTACTATTCGAAAATTCCTTTACTGATATATCTATCGGCCCTATCTGGGAATATAACAACTATATTTCCATGGGTGATATTTTTTGCAAGTTTTAGTGCTGCTACCATGGCAGCTCCGGAAGATGAGCCAACCATAATACCTTGATCTTTTGCTAAATCCTTGACTGCCTTAAAAGCTTCATCATCATTTACTTTAAAAACCTCATCTATATATTTCATGTTCAATGTCTGAGGTATAAAGTCGTTACCAATACCTTCAATCTTATAGGATCCACAAGTTCCACCACCTATTATGGATCCTTCAGGATCTGCTAGCACTCCTTTGACAGAAGGGTTGTGTTCTTTTAAGTACTGCATAACACCAGTGATAGTACCACCTGACCCAGCTCCTGCTACAACATAGTCAACATTTCCTGATAACTGTTCAAAAATCTCTTTTCCTGTTGTATGATAATGTGCTCCAGGGTTATGAGGGTTGTTGAACTGATCCACCACAAAGACATTTTTTATCTCTTCTTTTAGCTCTTCTACTTTGTTAAATGCACCTTTAAGCCCATCTTTTTCAGGTGTATTGATAACCTCTGCTCCAAGGGATCTCATGATTACTTGTTTTTCCACAGAGAATTTCTCTGGCACCACAAATATTACCCTATATCCTTTGCCCATGGCAGCTAATGCTACTCCGATTCCTGTGTTGCCAGCCGTTGCTTCTACAATTGTTGCACCTGGTTTTATAGTGCCTTCTTTCTCAGCTTCCTTAATAATATATTCACCTATTCTATCTTTTACGGACCCACCGGGATTATAGAATTCAAGCTTAGCCAATAGATTTACACCATCTGGTAAGTCTATATGGTTAATTTTTAAAATAGGGGTGTTTCCTATCATTTCAGAAATATTATTATAAACTTGCATTTTCTCACCAATCCTAACTAACTTAGATTGTTAAATCCTTTAAAATATCTTCAATATCTTCAACACCCACAGAGGCTCTGATTAAGGTATCTGTTATACCTAGTTGGGCCCTTACTTCTTTAGGCACAGATGCATGTGTCATAAGTGCTGGTACAGATATCAAACTCTCTACTCCACCTAAACTTTCCGCTAATGTAAATGTTTTTAGGTTGTTGAATATTTTATCCATAATTTCTTGGCTTTCTACATCAAAGGATATCATCCCTCCAAAGTCTGACATCTGCTCTTTTAGATTAGCATTGTCCCCCATTAAGAGTCCTGGATAGTAAATATTCCTTACCCAACTTTGTTTTTGTAAAAATTCTACTACTTTGCGGGCATTCTCACAGTGTCTCTCCATTCTAAGGGCCAATGTTTTAATACCTTTAATTAGTAGCCAGCTATCCTGTGGTCCTAAAATAGCACCAACTGAGTTTTGTATAAAGTGTAACCTTTGAGCAAGTTCTTCACTGTTTACAACTACAACTCCTGCCACTAAATCACTGTGACCTCCTAGGTACTTTGTTGCACTGTGTAGAACAATATCAGCTCCTAATTCAATGGGCCTTTGAAGATATGGAGTCATAAAAGTATTATCTACTATTGTCAATAGATCGTTAATCTTTGCCACTGAAGCAACTGCTTTTATGTCTGTTAGCTTCATCAAAGGGTTAGTTGGTGTTTCTATATAGATAGCCTTAGTGTTTTCATTTATTGCCTTCTCTATAGCTTCTGTTGAACTTGTATCAACAAAGCTGTAGTTAAATCCAAGTTTACTAAATACTTTGTCCACAACTCTCCTGGTACCACCATATAGATCATCACTGAAAATAAAGTGATCACCGGAATCAAACATCATTAGAACAGAAGATATAGCTGCCATCCCAGAACCGAATGCAAAGCCTGCGTGACCTTTTTCTAAGTCAGCAACCAATTGCTCTAGTGCAACCCTTGTGGGATTGCCTGTCCTTGAATATTCGTAGCCTGTATGTTCACCTGGTGCAGGTTGTTTATATGTTGATGTTTGATAAATTGGTACCGTAACTGCACCTGTGTGTTTATCTCCATCTATTCCACCATGTATTACAAGTGTGTTGAATTTCATCTATTTCCCCTCCTATAGCTCGTATTTTGCTGAAAGCTTTTCTATTACCTCTTTGGCATATTCTTTAGCACCAAAAAGAGAAAGGTCCCTATAGTTACCACATTGTACTGGATTTGCAGCTGGAATTTCTGTAGCTTCTAGTACTTTTTTAAGGGCATTTACTAATGCTTTAGCAACTACTGACTCTTCTTCTTCACCTAACTTAATTAGATAAAAACCAGTACGGCACCCCATTGGAGAAATATCCACTATATCATTTAATTCTTCTCTTAAAAATCCTGCTAGTAGATGTTCAAGACCATGCACAGCACCAGTTGGCATTGTATCACCATTTGGCTGGGTGAATCTTAAGTCAAACTTATTGATTATGTCACCTTTAGGAGTATTAATAACTCCACATTTTCTTATAAATGGTGCTTCCACTTTAGTATGGTCCATTGTAAAACTCTCCACGATAATTTTTTCCATTACTCTTTGCCTCCTTTTTGTGCTAGTATTGTCCATACATACTTATTCATTTGCTCAACTTTATAGGTGTAACCTATTTTTTCATACAATTCTGTAACGTCATCAAGTAATTCGTAGTATTCAGTGTTTAAATCGTTAAGTAGGTTTACTGCTCCATCTTGCTCAACTTGCTTGTATAGGTCCTTTTTGTATTGAAGGGAGCTGAACATGGTATCGGCTATAACAATTTTTCCACCTTCATTTAACAAACCGTCTAAATATATAAGGGCCTTTTCTTTTTCTTCTAGTGTTAGATGGTGAAATGCATAGGATGTAACTATGCTATCAACTTTGTTGTAAATGGGTACATCTAAAAAGTGACCGTCTAATACCGTAACCCTTGTTAGTTTTCCCGTGGCCAGTTTACGCATTTCTGTGGAAGGCTCTATTCCTATCACATGGTGGCCCCTTTGAGCCAGTAAGCCAGTTAGGTTACCAGTTCCTATACCTATTTCAAGGGTAATACCGTGTCTTTTGTCATCTATATATTTACATATGCTGTTAAGTATCCCATTATAGTTTTCAAATACCTCTTTATATTCGTTATCTGTTCCGAATACGGTGTTATCGTAGCTTTCTGCCCATTGATCAAATAGCTGGTTAAAATCAGCCATGTTAGTTCACTCTCCTTATTATTCATTCCCCTATATTCCTATCAACTTACTAGGGATAGTATAACAATTAGATCCATTATGGTCAAGATATTTTTTAGACTTTTAGGCCGTTAGATTTCATAACAAGTTTATCATGACATAATTCATTCATGTTTTTTGGGTTTCAGGGATATATTATTAATTAAGGAACCAATTAATTAATAGGGAGGTTGTTTTATGGAACTTGAAAGAACTTTTAGAAATATAATGTTAGCTGGTATAGGTTCAGCTGCTATGGCCTATGAAAAAGCCATGGAAACAGTTGATGAAATGGTAAAAAAAGGCGAATTAACAGTACATCAAGGCAAGGAGCTAAATCAAGAGTTAAAGACAAAACTTATGTCTCAAGGAACTGAAAGCTCAAACCCAAATATTACCTTTGATGCAACTAATCTAAATGAAATCTTAGCCCAAGGGAACTTAGCAACAAAGGAAGATATAGAAGATTTAAAAACTAGAATAGAATCTTTAGAGAATAAATAGAGTGTTGACAATTTTAGTCACACTCTTAGTTTTATAGCCATATGAAAGTCAAAAACAAACGGCAAAGGTTTCGAGAGATTGTTTCAGTTTTACTAAAATACGGTTTTAAAGAAGGTATTAACAGTCCTGAACAAATGCGGAAAGCACTTGAGGAATTGGGACCTACCTTTATAAAAATAGGCCAAATACTTTCAACACGTCCAGATATTCTACCAGATAAATTCACCCGGGAATTTGAAAAGCTTCAAGACGAAGTAAGCCCCGTTAGTATAGAGATAATTGAGAAAATTATTATTGATGAACTAGGTGGCCCACTATCCCATCATTTTCAGTTTTTTAGTGAAAAGCCTATTGCTTCCGCTTCTATGGCACAGGTACACAAGGCTACACTGAAAAGTGGTGCAAGTGTAGTGGTTAAAATCCGAAGGCCAAACATTGAAAGCATTATGCTTAATGATCTAGCTTTACTGAGCAAAGTAACAAGGTTTATAAAGTTCATCCCACAGGGAAGTATTTTAAACCCACAAGAGATGTTCGCTGAGCTTTATCACGCAGTGAAAGAGGAGCTAGATTTTATAAACGAAGCTGAAAATATTAAGACCTTTTCAGCACTTAATAAAGATGTTAGATTTTTGAAGATTCCTAAATTATACCCTGAGTATGTGACAAAGGAATTATTAGTTATGGAGTATATAGATGGTTTTAAGATATCTGATAAATACAATCTTTTAAATGCTGGCTATGACCTAAATGATATCGCTAACAAACTAGTTCATAACTTTTTAAAGCAAGTTTTTAATGATGGCATTTTCCACGGGGACCCACACCCAGGCAATATCTATATAAGCAAGAATAAAATCGCATATCTGGATCTAGGTTTAGTAGGTAAACTTTCACCTCAGCTTAAAACTAAGTTTAATCAGCTACTTTTTGCTGTGGTAACCGGTGACATAGAGGCAATCACCCACACAATTCTTAGAATGGGTGTAAAAAAAGGACCTGTTAATAGAATGGTCCTACAAAGTGACATCGAAGACATCTATAATTACTATGTCAGTGCATCAATGTATGATATAGATATCCCCGAACTAGTTGATAGATTGTTTGCTGTCTGTAGAGCACATAAAATCTCAGTACCCAAAGAAATAACCTTAATACTTAAGAGTTTTTTACTTATGGAGGGAAACCTAGCAACACTAGCACCAGAAATTACCATAATGGATATAGCCACCCCCTATGTAAGGGAAGAAATCCTTAAATCTAAAGATGTAAAAGGTGAATTTCTTAAAAGCGCAGAAAGCATTTATCGCTTTACTAAGGCCACCATGAAAATCCCTGAAAAAATGCTTTCTGTGTTGTCTAAGTTTTCATCTGGAACTATACAAGTACATATGGATCATACCAATTTGGACAATAACGTAAACAAAATAACTAAAGCAGCAGACAGGATAGTCATTGGGTTAATTCTTGCGGCATTGGTCATAGGCTCCTCTGAAGTCATTTCCTCCCATACGGGCCCTACTTTTTACGATATATCAATACTTGGACTAGTAGGATATATCTTAGCTGCATTATTAGCTTTGTTTTTGGTTATATCCATTATGCGATCGGGAAGATTATAAGAATTTAAAAAAGAGCCAGCATAAATGGCTCTTTTTTTATATATACTTAACCCTTAAAAAAATCTAAACACCCGTAAGTGAAGTATAGCATATCCCTGTGGCGAAACTTGTCGAAACAGGTCGTCCCCTTTCAAAATCTTTAATTAGTATAAAAGTATCAATAATTATTATATCCAAATAGAAGGAAATTCCAATTATTATGTAGAATAATGTAATCTTAGGTAGTTTTAAAAAAATAGTTATAAAGGGCGTGTTTTGATGGATATGCAACTGTTGGAAACATATTTATGCAAGCTAAACTCCGTTATTTCAGCTAAAATTGTATTAAGCAACGAGAATGAAATAATTGAGTTACATATATTAGCTGATGACAATCGTCACAGCAAGCAAATTTCAAGGGATATTCAATCTTTATTGATATCTAAGTTTGATATGGATATTGATCACAAAAGAATTAGTATAGCGCAAATTAAAGGTGAAAAGGTAGACTTGAAGGATTTTAGATTAAAGATCGGCTCCATTGAGTTTTCTACTATTGAAAAAAGAGCTACTGTGAAGGTGGTTTTAGAAAAGGATGATAAAGTCTTTGAGGGAGTGGCCTCTGGTCCGAATACTTCTTCAAATAGTTTAAAACTTTTAGGTATCGCAAGTTTAAAGGCTGTGGAGCAGTTTGTTAATTGTCCAAACACCTTTATTTTAGAGGATATTAAAACCTATAATCTAGCAGGAAAAGAATTAATTGTAGTGGGAATTACTTATCTAGACAGTTCCTCTGAACAGCTTTTATCTGGATCTGCTTATGTTCATAGAGATATAAAAGAAGCGGTGGTTAAGGCAACACTAGATGCAATCAACCGCCCCATGTTAAAAGCTTTATAATTTTGCTTATAAGGTCGACTAAATAAATTAAACCTAGCGAAGCGAATATAGCATGCTGCATTAGCGTGACAGCAAAGTACCTATTGTAAGGGAGGCTATATTCATATGAAAAAGTTAATCGGTGCTTTAGTAGGATTACTTTCATTAATTTTTGCGAGCAGCGCGAACTTTATGTGGCTTTAATACCCTAGTCGGCCTTATTATATACAAGGAGTGTTCTCATGAAAAAAAATAATATGCTGTTGTATATATTCTCTTTAACTTTGCTATCAATTATTCTGTTCTTCTTTACATTATCAAAGTATGGAGTAGCCAGTTTCACGTCTCTTTTATTATGGTGTATTTTAATTATAATAACAGACTCTTTGGTAATTGAACTCCCTAATGGTGTCGGGGTGTCTGTCGGATTAGCTATTACTATAGCGGCAATTTTCACGGCTGGTCCTTTCGTGGGTGCTTTAACGGCTGCCTGTGGAGTTTCTTTTAAGATTGTAAAAAATAACACTGGATATTCTCATATTTTTAACACTCCTTATTACAAAACACTATTCAATGCATCTCAATTGTTTATTTCCTCTTCAATTACTGGTATAGTTTTTACTACTTTAGGAGGAACGGTTGGAGATCAGAATTTCATATTTAGCCTACCTCCTATTTTATTTAGCTTATTGTGTTATGTGGTTTTAAATAGCTCTTTCATTGCTGCTTTGTTATTTATTATGTCAGGAGAATCTTTCTTTAAACTCTGGTTCAAGAACCTTAAAGGGTTATTACCCAACACCGCTGGTGTTGGAACAATAGGTGTCATTATTGCTTTGGCATATATTAGCTATGGTGTGGGAGCAGTACTCCTTTTTTTCGGCCCGTTACTCCTATCAAGATACTCATATAAGCTTTACGTAGAACTTCGCCAGACTTACATGGAGACAATCAATGCTCTTAACAAGTCCATGGATGCAAAGGATACTTATACGAGTGGTCATGCTACTAGGGTCCAAAAATATGCAATGATGTTAGGACAAGCTGCTAAACTTTCATCTAAACAGCTTGATAACCTCAAGACAGCATCTGTTTTACACGATATAGGTAAAATTGGGATCGATGACTCAATTCTAAATAAGCCTGGGAAGTTAACTGACCAGGAGTTTTCCACTATTCATAAACACCCTATCATAGGGTATGACATTTTACGAAACGTTGATTTTCTTAAGGATATAGCGGTAATAATTAAGTACCATCATGAGCGCTATGATGGTAAAGGTTACCCTGATCAGATTAGTGGAAGTGAGATTCCTGTGGAGTCCTCAATTATAGCCATTGCTGATACCTTTGATGCCATAACATCTGACAGACCATATAGAAAAAAATTAACCAAGGAGTTTGCTTTAAAAGAAATAGCAAACAATGCTGGCAGGCAGTTTGAGCCAACACTGGCAAAAACCTTTGTGGAAATAGTGACAAATTACAATGAAGATGAGGAAGCAAGACATGTATCTTGAGCCAGTAATTTCATCACTTCTTGTGGGTAAGTTACGTAAAGGAAGCTTTAAGGATTTATTACTTATTGAACTCAAGGGTTGGTATTTGTTTGTTGCAGCAGCTCTTACACAGACAATATCTAACATTTTATATACAAAGGGTTCCGGTGTAATTTCAGATTTTTTGATAAGTAGCTTTCTATATGTACACATCCTTACATACCTCTTTATATTTATAGGAATCATCATGAATTTCCCTAAAAAATCCATGATATTGCTACTCATCGGAAGCCTACTTAATTTCGCAGTGATTACTGCTAACCAAGGAACAATGCCTGTTCAAATGGATGAGTATTCCAAAGTCCACTTTGGAGAAATGGATATCCGCCATAGCCTAGTAACGGATGAAACAAAACTTTACTATTTAGCTGATATCATTCCAATCCCTAGACCATACCCTCTACCCCAAATCCTGAGCATAGGGGATATATTTATAATATTAGGGGTTTTCATGTTTATACAAGAATTGATGGTAACTAAAGTAAAAAGTAGTATTGCCTTATGAGCAATACTACTTTTTTGTTTATGCTTTCTCTGTCCACCCCTTGGTCCACTCCAAATTCTCTTCAGACCTATGTTTCAGCAAATCCTTTGCTTTCCAGATTAACTTTGCTCCCAAACTTGCAGTACTATATAAAAAGTTTACAACTCCATCATCAAAGCTATATGGTTCATCTAGGGATTCACCTTTATATTTATTATTTTCAAGCATATATTTTTCCACTTCTGTTCCTGCTAGAGGCATTAATTTAGTCAAAGGATGAACATATCCAAGCTTACCCTTTGGAACTATTTTCTTTACTTCCTGTAAGAAGCTGATGTTTTCATTTAGCTCATTTACTGTCAGTTGATAATCAAACATTATAAAGCCCATGGATATGAATATGCCAAGCTCTGATAATATCTTCACGGCTTTTAGGTTATCTTCTACACTTACATCTTTTTTAAAGCGATCCAATACAGTTTGCGAGCCTGACTCAACTCCTAAATATACACGGGATAAGCCTGCTTTTTTAAGTAAGGCAAAGAGTTCCTTGTCAACATCATTTACCCTACACTGTATTCTAAACTCAATATTCCATTCTCTATTTATGATTTCTTCAGCTATTTCCTTAGCCCTTTGCTGCCCTTTACCTTTACCTCCGATAAAGTTTGCGTCGTTAAACATAAAATTTCTAGTCCCATAGCTGTAGTGAAGGTATTCCATTTCTTTTATTACATTTTCACTGCTCCTAAGCCTGTATTTAGGACCAAACTGCGAGTAAAATGGGTCTACACTACAAAAGCCACATCTCCCATAACATCCCCTAGATGTCATCATTGATACAAAATCATGCTCTTTAATGACTTCTTCTAAGGTATCCCTTGAGGGAAATGCTAGGGTATCTAAGGTTTCCACTAGTGGCCTAATTTCTGTCTTTATTGTTTTTCCATTAACCCTATATGCTAGTCCTTTTATCTCATTTAGTTCAGCTGGTTTTTGAAAGTTTATGTGTTCACAAAGCTCTGCTATGGTAATCTCACCTTCCCCCAACACTACAGTATTAACTTCAGGATAAGCAGCAAGTATTTTTTCATATGCGAAAGTTGGGTATATCCCACCAATGGTTATATGACCTGTATAACCTGCTTTTCTTAGTTTTTTAGTGAAATCGAGACCTTCTTTTGCCCCTTCTTGAAATGGTAGGCTGATTCCTATAAGCTGTGTTGAGATTTTTGCTAATTCATCTAGTGCCTTTTTTTCATTCCATTTATTTATAGGTATATCGATTATTTTTACTTTCATATCCCTACTTCTAAGCTCTGCTGCTATGTAACCTAAACCGAGATGTTCTAACCCTCCCTGCAGTTTGCTCCAGTATGGGTTAACAAGCAACATATCATATTTTTCCATAGTACCCCCCACAAAAAATGACATGAAGTATTATTCTACATTTTATGTTATAATCCTTTTTATTTTTTAGTTATTAGTATTAAACCTTCGGACAGCATCTTACACCAAAAGAGCAAAGATACACCAACTTACACCAATAGACCTTTAAATCAACTGGCAACATCTAAAATCAAAATCATTAACACTGATAACACAGTAAACCATTTGAAACTGATAGCTCTGTAGGAAAGTTATTTTATTAAGTTACAAAACATTATTACTGATAAATAAACCTTATTATTTTCACTGTAAAATCTCCTGTTAAACCTTTGCTTACCTCCTTAATTATACTTTTTTATTTGACTGTAAGTAAATACAAAATCAGTATCATACACCTATAGCTATGTATGTTGCAATAATAGTTAGGTGTGAACATATGGGACTTGGGAAACAATTAGAACCTCCTCTAATGAGAAGGTTCCACACTTTGATGGTGAATTACTTTATGTCAGGGTCATTATTTTTTAAACTCTCCATTTTTATCAAAGGACCTTCGCAAAGCAATCTCTGTTGGTAAAATTGTCAAAAAGAGTACTGCTAAGTGAATTGGCACCCATATATTTAGCTGTTCTGCATCAAAAAATAAAAATATAAATATATTGAATACCACTAATGCTGTTCCTAGGATCAGACTGTTTTTAGCAAAATGCCTGTGTGCAAACTCCCAGGTTTGTTGATTTTTCATGGAACGAAAGCTCCGATAACCATAAACCCAGTTAATATTTTTAGGATAATGTTCCCGCCATAAAAATCCTATTAAAATCATTATTAGAGGAATAACAGCTAAACCAATAGTTTCAACCATGACATACCACCTCTCTAATGGGATTTTAAACTTAAGCTAAATACTATTTAATTCTATTATATACATACTTTCTTTTTTACTCAATAACAAGTATGATTTTTCTGTCAATTTATTTTTCAACTAAAAATAGCAAAAAACCTTCTCCTTTAAGAGAAGGTCAGATTATAAATTTGGTGGAGACGATCGGGATCGAACCGACTACCTCTTGAATGCCATTCAAGCGCTCTCCCAGGTGAGCTACGCCCCCAAATATATTTCTATTATAAGTAATAATATAACCATTGTCAATAAAAAAATTCTTATTTTATAATTATGTATAATTGAGTTGCCCTCACTGGTTAAATATTATCATTTTACACATAATAAAAATGGGAGGTATTGCTATGAAAAAAAGAGTGGCTATAATGGGCGCAGGGGTTGCAGGTCTATCCTGTGCTTTTAATCTTGAGAAATACGGAATTTATCCTGATATATATGAAATCCAAGATCAAATTGCTGGTAGGGGTTTTGACCATACTTTAGGTTGGATGAATATAATGTATCGTCCTATTAGGGATCCTTTAAAATTCCTTAATAATAAGTATGGGTATAATATAAAGCCCATGGCGGAAATAAAAAGATTAGTTATGATTTCTCCAAGGAACTCTGTCACTATAGATGGCAAACTTGGATATATTCATTTATCAGGGCCAGATAGGCGTTCCATTTATCAACAGGTTTATCCTTTAATCAAAAGGAGCAATTTTAAGTTTTCTGAGGTAGCAAATTTTAGAGAACTTGCTCAAGACTATGACCATGTGGTAATGGCTAATGGTTACACTGAGCTAACTGAGCTGTGTGGCCAGTGGAACACAGATGTGGCAGGGTTTGTTCGTGGCGCTACAGTTTATGGTGATTTTGACCCAGAAACTATCTATATGTGGTTCAATACAGACTTTGCTCAACATGCCTACGCATACTTTGTACCTTGGAGTGACCGGAAGGGTTCGTTGACTTTAAATATGTTAGAAACAACTGTTCATGGTGGTGCTATCTGCTGGAACAGGTTTATAGACTATCTAGACTGGAAGATTGAAATAGGAGATATCTGGGAAACGGTACATAACTTAGGACATGTGGATAAATATTTTTACGATAATATTATCTTCACTGGAGCTGCAGCTGGGTGCTTAGACCCTCTGTTTGCCTTTGGTAATGTGGCTTCCTTTGTCAGTGGTGGAGCTGCTGCAATGCATCTAGCAGGCAAAGGGGATTATCTTAATGAAACTAAGTTCTTTAGGGAAAGAAACAAAAAACTACGTACAGTAAGGCGATATGTTGACAAGTTTACCAATGATGATTTTGATAAATTAGTAGATTTTTTAAAAACACCAGCTTTTAGAACAATGGCTACCAAAACCAATGTGAACTTTGTAAATATCATTTCTAAATTTGTCAAAACCCTGGTTGATCCAGAAAAAAGTGATAGAATACTGTATCCTGGTACAAAGGAAGTGCTACAAGATGAAAAATAGCAACAAAAAAGTCGCCATTATGGGTGCGGGAGTTTCAGGATTAGCATGTGCCATAGAGTTAGAGAAACACGGTATATTCCCTGATATATTTGAAACCAACAAACATGTTGGTTCTAGGGGGTTCAACCACACACTGGGTTGGATAAATCTTATGTACAGACCAGTTAAAGACCCCATGCTGCATTTAGAAAAGGAATACGGAATCCACCTTAGAGCCATGGAAGAAATAAGGCGTGTTAATTTTTATACAGCCAATACATCTGCTACCTTGACAGGAAAACTAGGATATATTCATATGGCTGGTCCCGATGAACGAGGAATTGTTCCACAATTAAAATCATATGTTAAAAGCCCCATCCACTATAATGCCATCGTTAATTTCCGCGAGCTTGCAAAAGAATATGATCACCTAGTAGTAGCAACAGGAACCCCGGAGATTTCTAAACTGTTGGGCCTATGGAAAACAGATATAGCAGGATATGTACGGGGTGGAACAGTTAAAGGAAATTTTGATCCTTACACTGTAGGTATGTGGATGAATACTGATTACTGTCAGTCCGGCTACGGATATTTTGTCCCATGGAATGACCGGAAAGGTTCTTTAATCCTTAATATGTTAGAAATAACAAACCATGCAGCTGGTAGGCTTTTTGATAACTTTTTGAAAGATATTAATTGGGATGTGGAATTTGAGGATTATCATGAGACCCCACATAGTATAGGCCATGTTAAGAGACATCAGATTGATAATATATATTTAGTAGGTTTGGCAGGTGGTTTTTTAGATCCTCTATTTGCATTTGGGTCAATTGAGTGTTTAGAGAGTGGAGTAGCTGCTGCAAGGAGTATCGCATTAGGTGAGGATTTCACTAAGCTAGTTCATTTATGGTTACGAAGAAACCAACAACTACTTATGATGCGTAGGTATGTTGACAAGTTTAAGAATGAGGATTTTGATAGAGCATTTGAGATTGTTAAAACCCCAGGTTTTAGGTCATTGGTAACGAAAACAGATATCAATATTATTTACATTTTATCTAAGTTAACTAATACATTTGTCGGCCATAAGGTTGATAAAGTGTTGTGGTAGTTAAGAATTAAATATACAGACAAAGAAAGGGCTTCCCAAAGCCCTTTCTTTGTCTGTATATTTGCTGTTATTTCTTAGAACTGTCATCTTTGTCATTATCAGATTGAGATTCTTCATCATCATTTTCTTCTGTGTTATTCCCATCCTCTTGATTTTGACCATTATCCCCATTTTGAGGGTTCTCGGCTATATCCCCATCTTGTGCACCAAAATTATCCTTAGGATTTTTGTTTTCTTGCTCTTTTTGCATCTCGCTGAGTTCTTTAGGTGATATCCCCTTATTCATTACCACAGCTAAGGCCAAAAAAGCAAAGGGTAGTACACCGCCAAATATTACGCATAGTGTAGGGAAAAAGACCCTTAACTGATGTATGACACTAGATAAGTCTGTGGCTATGGCAGCTGGTAGATAAAACAAGGTTGCTGCCATGGGAAATGAAATTTTTTTAGTATCTTTAAACCCTAGTACCCATGTGATCATAAGTATACTCATAAAACAATAAGCAGTTCCTGCCATAAACATTGCTGCAATCCATACACCTACAAATGTAACCTCGATATGCTCTAAAAAACCACCAATTGATATAATTCTTGCCATTGCAAAGGATGGATAGAGTATATCTGCTGTTAGCCTTGGTCCAAAACTTGCTATGGTCCCAAGAGCCCCTAGAAGCAGAGCTCCACCTGTTAATATAACTACAAAAACAGACTCTGTTTTCACTATTGGCTTTAATTTAGCGATTTCAATAAATTTAAAAAATATCAATATAACCATAGGAATCTGTAACAGCCATGCTGTGGTAAAGAAGCCCCCATTTAATATTCCTTCTAATCCTACAGTAAAAGCGGGTGTTAAGTTATCAAAGTTCATCTGGGTTGTGGCAAGTCCAATAACTGCAACAATTACAAATGCTCCAACTGGCATTACATAAACATTTGTCCTTACAATAGCAAGGGTTCCTTCGTAAACTCCCATAAATAGTATTAGCACAAAAAGTATCCTTATAGCTAGGGGAGGTGTTTCTGGCATAAGCGATAGTACTATAAATTCTTCCAATTGCCTAATAATTAATGCAGAGCTATACAGGAAGAATAGAGCATAAACTACTGCCAGTAATCTCCCAAGGTATTTACCGAAAAGTTCTTCAATAATTTCTTCAAGGCCTTTTTCTGGAAAACGTGTTGATAAGGCTAATGCAAAAAGAGTAAAAGGTATGGCCACTGCTGTACCTAGTATAACTGCAAGCCATGAGTCCTGTAGTGCTACAGATGCAATTATAAATGGCAAATACAAAACAGCAGTGGACAGTACCACACTTATGGAAAGCATGTAGACTTCTCCTGCCACTAGTTTCTTCATTATCTAATCACCTTTCTAGTGTACGTTAGCGTTCTTCTATGTTTATAAATGTTTTAACCCTAATGATTACTTCTGATTGTTGAAACTGATCTTTCCACTTTTGCTCATCCCATCTTGATGGGTACTTACGTCTATAGCGCATACCGAAGCCAATGTAGTCAATCCCTTCTTCTTTTGCATGGTTTACAGTTTCAAGGACAGTGTTTCTTATATATATCTCAGCTTCTTCTTCCATCTGTGTGATGGAAAGGTCTGATTGATCATCATTTAGCACAAGACTTTGGTTTATATCAATGTAAAACACCAGTTTACCATTATCTTGGTGAACTGGATTCACTTTAACATCAGTAGACATGAGTTGAAAAGTTATGTACCTGCCTGGCTGTCTTGTGGGGTTTACAGTAAATACACCATGTTGCACTTCCCCCCTTAGCCATAAAAGCCCTAACACCTGTTTGTTGTTTATGGTTCCCTTCATGGTGGTGTTTTCGAAGTAAGCTGCATTTCTTATGGCTACCTTTTCTTCTTCCTCGCTTATAATAGGCAAAACTATCCTTCTGTCTTCCTCAGTTAAATCTCTAAGCAACTCATATAGTTCTGTGTTAAATAGTTTTGAACGTTCCCTATTAAACCTTAAAGCTTCTTCTATGGCTATGGCTGGTTGGCCTCCTAGTGCTGGTTGTGTCTCCAGTATGGCTTTAATATCACCTTGACCTACCATCATTGCAGTGTTACCTCTAATACGTAGATCTCTTCGCATAAAATCAATTGTTCTTTTTATTCCTTCTTGGGCCAGTGACTCGCTAAATATAACAATTTTTAGGTGACTTAGAAAGGGTCTTCTGTCTGCAGCTTCAAAAAGGTTGTCATAAGCCGCAGAGATGGTTTTACCCGTTCCCTCTATTACAGTTAGTTCATCATCTTCCCCTTCTGCCATCGTTCCTTGAGCAGGCTCACCTATTAGGGCATATAGTGTAAAATCATCATCCTGCCTGTCTATACCCAAGGCTAATATAAAGGCAAGGTCCTCAAGTTCCCTCCTGCTCCAGCAACCTGATATGGGAATTAAGCTCAAAATCAGTAGGGTAGTTATTACTAACTTGCTTACGCTTTTATTTTTATTCTTGTTCATCTTGACCTTGCCCCCCTTGCTCTTCGTTTTTAGGGCCTGACTTACCCATTTGTGGCCATGGTGCTCTAACAAAAATGTCTTTCATGTCTCTCTTTTTAAATGGGGTAACTGGGGACATGTATGGTACACCAAACCCTTCTAGAGCATTTAGATGTAGCATTATTCCTATCAGTCCCATAATTAGTCCGTAAATACCTAATATACTAGCCAATATTATCAGAGTGAACTTTAGTAGTCTTAGGGCGATTACAAAGGAGTAATCTGGAATCAAAAATGAGGCTACTCCTGATCCTGCAACTATAATTACAAGCTGAGGTGATACTAGGCCCGCTTCAACTGCTGCTTGACCCATTACTAGGGCTCCCACAATACTTACAGCCTGACCTGCTGCCTTAGGTAGTCTAAGTCCAGCTTCTCTCAGGCCTTCCAGTACAACTTCTAAAAATAGGGCTTCAACCACAGTTGGAAATGGAACTGGTCCCCTTATGGCGGACATGGCTAGGGCCAATTGTGTCGGGATCATTTCTTGGTGGTATGTGGCTATGGCCACATAGAAGGCTGTCAGGGTGAGAACCAGTACAAAAGCAGCCATCCTAACTAGTCTGTTGAAGGTAGCTATTGGAAAACGCTCGTAATAATCTTCACTAGATTGAAAAAACTGCCAAAAAACCGTTGGAATAATCATGGCAGACGGTGTGTTTTCCGTTAATATTGCTACTCTTCCTTCTAAAAGACTAGCTGCTATTTTATCAGGTCGTTCTGTTGTGGATATAAGTTTAAATGGTGTGAAGGGTGTTTCTTCTATGAACTCGTTTATAACATTTCCAGTAACTAACCCTTCGATATTGATACCGTTAATCTTTTGCTCGACTTCTTTTACCATTGCATCATCTGCTACACCTTTTAAATAACAAACAACAATATCATTATTTGTTGTAGTACCTATGGTTATAGTCTTTGCAATAAAATTCTCTGTTTTTAATCTTCTTCTCAAAAGGCCAATGTTAGTTTGTAGTCCTTCAACAAAACCTTCCCTGGGCCCTTGAACAACAGTTTCATTTTGAGGCTCTGCTATACCCCTTTCCTTCCATGCCCTTGCTTCAACTATCCATGCTTTCCCATATTCTTCTAAAAAAAACACTGCTTTACCCACAACAATAGCTGTCAATACATCTTCCCAAGTGTCAGTTTCCTCTATATCTAAGGCCGCTGGAATGGACTTTAGCATCTTTTCTATACTCTTGAACTTTTCATCAGGCAATTCCGATGTTTCGTAATTATATGTACTGAGCTTCTCTAAGAAAAACTCACTAATCATAACTTTATCGACTAAGGTTTCCATAAATGCAACTGCCAGGTTTAGTTCTCCCTTTGTTCCTATAACCATCTCTCGCAGTATAAAATCAAGATTATCAGAAAAAATATCTTCTAATCTTTTAACGTTGTTCTCGATATTGCTTGAGATCTTCCCATCTTGTTTTTCCTCATTTGGTTTTGTCGTTTTTTCTGGTTTCTTTGCAGGGGTTATTGGTTTTTTTGGCTTTTTTAACTTCAAGATTTCCCCTCCTTTGGGAATTGCTATGTTTAGTATTTACCAGAGTCAAAAATTTAATGAGTAAAAATGAAAAAGCGCCCAAATGGGCGCTAAAACACTGAATACTGAGATGGAGCAACAAAACCAGTGCTAAAATTAAAACCTTTTCTTCTTTCTTCTACTTCGCAAAATCCTAAAGAGCAAGTATAGTAACACTAGAATTATGAAAAGTATGGAGAAGGGTCTTAGGGGGTTGAACCAGTAGTTAACTCTAAACCAAGTTGCCGGATATTGTAGTAGCTCTTGTACGCCAAAGCTTTCTTCTTTACCCACTGTCAACACATAGCTCCCTGTCTGTCCAAAGGGATTATATACAGCTATAAAGTACTGACCATCTTCGGGAATCTCCAAGGATATTTGTTGTTTTTTTATGTACGATGTTTGTGTAAAGGGTTCGAAAAATCTCGTTCGGTTATTTCCAGGTTCCACGGCATATCCGTGTTCGAAGGGAGCAACCAAATCTAAATATTCATTTGGTATGAGGTCATCAAATGGTCCAAATACCAGCTTCATTAGCATGAAATCCCTATCTCTTTCTGTATTGGGAACCATTATCTGAGAGTAAAATACCTGGCCTTCTTGAGCTGTGAATGTATAATAGTCTATTTGGCCTTCCTCTAAAATTCTACTGTATATTGCTTTGGATTCTTCAATGTCTTCAATTTCATGGCTTTCATCAATTGAATTGTTAGTTCCATTAATAAATATGCCTTGGTGAGCATAGATAGTGTTAGGCAATAGTAATAATAGTGTTAGTAATATGAAGCAAGAGATTTTTTTCATTTCCATCCCTCTCAACTTTCGTTTAAGATATGATATATTGTTGACCTAATGGACAGAATTATTCACGTACTAATCATTCTAAATATTTATTTCTAAAACCCTAGGTTTCTCAAAAAGACCTTCTTTGGATTTATAATCAAATAGCAGATAAACAACTTCTTCTTTTAGGGATATGGGATTGACAGCAAATTTCTCTACTATTATCTGTTTGTATATTTCAGTTGGCCTAATATCTGAAAAGTGAGGTATGTATTTTTCAATATTCGAGGGATCTTTTAAAAATTCAAAGACTCTCTCCTTTAGCTTTGTCTTTTCTCCAAAAAATTCTGGTAGGGTATTTGTTCTTTTATGTAATAGGTAGTCGTATTTCAGTATCTCCATAAAGACATTCTTAGGCACATCTACCAATTCAGAAAATTCCTCTAATAGCTGGTATAAATCATTATGGGATATATTAGCACCAACCAAGTTTTTCTCTTGGTAGAATTCATATATTTTTTCGTACACCTCAAAGTAATTACCTAGTTTTCCATGTAGATATTCCATTGTTTTTTCGAACTTATGGCTATTATAGAATGTTTCTAATAAGTGTTCAATTCCCTTTAACTTGATCATTTCATGGAATTTTATATATTTGCTTTCTAGTATTTCATATGGTGCAAATTCATTAAATTTATACTGATGTAACCCGCTTTCTTCCCTTATCTTTGATCCTTTAAGTAGCTTTAAAAAACCTAGCTGTAGCTTGTGAGGTTTAAGGGCCATTACATCATTAAAGGATTTCTTAAATGACTCAAAATTCTCATAAGGCAAGCCAGCTATGAGGTCTAAGTGTTGATGTATATTGTTAAAGTGATTTACTCTACTTACTATTTCCTTTATTTTTTTAAAATTTGTTGAACGTTGGATGGCTTTTACACTTTCTTCATTTGTTGTCTGAACCCCTATTTCTAGCTGAATCCTGTTTAAGGGCATTTGTTCTAATAGGTTTAAAAGTTCTTCTGTGATTAAGTGTGCTGAGATTTCTAAGTGAAATGTAGTTTCGGTGTCTAGATTTTTAATAAATGTTAATATGTCTATTGTTTTGTCTATGTCACAGTTAAAGGTTCTATCTACAAATTTAATCATTGATGTAGCCTGACTAATTAGCTCTAATTCCTTTTTAACCTTCTCTACATCAACATACCTAACACCATGGGTAGTTGATGATAAACAATATGAGCAGCTAAAAGGGCAACCCCTACTTGCTTCATAATATAGTATCTGTTGTGATAGGGCTGTTAAGTCTTCGCCATTGTATGGGAATATCCTATCAGTCAGGTCTGGTACTTCGCCCATGTTGTTGTCGGTATTTTTAGTCATCACTGCAGGGATATTCTCTATGCTTACACCGGTATTTATGGCCTGTATAACTTTCTTAAAGGGTATCTCCCCTTCCCCTTTTATTATGCAGTGGATATATGGATGTTGCTTTAAATAATCTACTGTTTCGAATGACACTTCTGGTCCACCAAGTACTATCTTAGTGTCTGGGAGAACTTTACTTAAAGAACTACACAGTTTATTAACCATCTCGATATTCCAGATATAACAAGAAAAGCCTAATATATCAGGCTTTTGTATATAAATATTCATTAAGACATCGTCAAAGTGATTGTTTATTGATGGTTCATATATGGAGACTTCTATGGGAAGCTCTTCTATAGAATTTCTTAAATAACGTATGGCTAAATTAGTGTGTATATATTTTGCATTTATTCCCACAAGCAAGACTTTCAAATACTTCAACCCCTTTTACAATTGGTACATATTAACTCTAATGATAATTCAGATGCATGAAAAAATCAAGTTATTCCATATACCTGACCGCTGCGTCTATAACTACATTATCCCCGTCTTCTTTATACCTCACTAGGCCTATTAGTCCGTCATCGTGATCTTCTTCTAGATAGTTTACCACAAATTGTTGTAAAGCTGCTTGGCTAAAGGGATCGTGGAAGTTATTTAATGAATTGAAATAATCCTCCGTTGATACTTCTAGTTGTTTGTGGGTAACTCTAAAACTTTTATCTCCTCCATGAATATTTCTAATTTCCATTATCTTATTCCTCCCGTTTATCTAGTATTATTGTTATTAAAATTAGTGTTAATCTATTTATTAATACTTATTCAATCTCGTGATTTTACCTTTTAAAAGTTCTTTTTTACTTTGTTTTGCCATAGATTATATATGTGCAAAGAGCCTGCAAAAAATAAAGTTTCTAAATCGACAAAAATACTTAATTTCCCTCTTGCAGTTCTGCCAACTTTTCATTAGAATAGTTAGAGATTGATTATTTTCTTATGAAGGAGATAGAAGGGTGAAAAAGAATATTTTATTTTTATTTAATGCCGTGGAGGATAGTAAAAGAGTAGGTATTTTCGGTGAATGTGCTTCTTTTAAAGCGGTTGATGCAATTTATAATGGATTAATAAAAAGCGGGAACAATGTGGAGCCTTTAAATGTTTTGAATCCACAACAATTGTCAGATAAAATCAATCAAGGAAACTATCATTTGGCCTTTGTTATAGCTGAAGGTTATTTAGAAATTCCAGAAACTTTGTATGATGGTTCAGGCTCACAACTTATACGTCAAGTTCTAAAAGCCCATAATCTCCCATATACCCATTCCGATATTGAATGTATGGAGTTTTGTAGAAACAAGGATTTCACCTATCAGATTTTAAAAGAAAACGGCATTTTAGTCCCTAGCTTCTGTGTGTTGAATCCAGATTTAGACTTATTAGATCAGCTTCAAGAAATAGATGCTACCATGGATTACCCTTTATTTGTCAAGCCAACTGGTGGCGGAAATAGTATCGGTATAGATGAAAGCTCAATTGTTTATAATTTTGAGCAGTTAGATAATAAAGTTACAGCCCTGATTACTCAATTGGGCAATGTTATGATTTTAGTTGAGACATACCTAAGTGGAAGGGAATACACCATAGGTGTAATTGGTGATGATAATCCTTTTGTTCTTCCAGTTGTGGGCTTCCCTTTGACATATAAGGTTCGTAGTTTCAATTCTAAAAAAGCAGAGCATAGCCAAAGGGAGAGCTTTCAAATAGTAGATTGTGATGATCCCCGTTATCTCCAAATTCAAGACTTAGCTATCAAGACCTTTAAAAGTGTAGGTGCAGAAGATGTTATAAGGCTTGAAGTACGTGAAGATAGCAATAAAAATCTATATGTTATAGATGTTAATGGAACCCCGGCTGTAACTCAAGGTGCTTCCTTAGCTTTCATGATGGAGCAGCTAGGTTTAGAGCATTATCAGCTAATTTGTTCAGTTCTGTACTTTGCTATGTTGAAAAACGACATTGAAGTTAATAGCGAGTTAAAAAACATCATGGGTCATATACTTGGTGTCCTAGCTCCATATCAACAAACTATCAATACTGCTCAACAAGCAATGTAAAAAGCGCCTACGGGGCGCTTTTATTTTTTGTTTATTTCGTTAGTGGGTAGTTGAACATGTATACATTTGGAGAAATACTCTCTTCCCAAAGTTTGTAGCCACTTTGTTCAAGTACTTCATTTAATGGGGTAGGATATGTCATCACTTCTAGTTCGTCGTCACCAGCTGGCTTTAGCTTATGAAATGAATTTAAGCAAGTCTTCAGTGATTCCTTCTCCCCACAGTAGAAATTAATGTTTGGTAAGTTATTTTGTTGTACCTTATAAATCAAAAGAGCTTTTTTGTCTGGGCTTATTATTATACGATTTTCATTAGAGTGCTCTTTTATCTTTTCTTTACTTAGCTTATAGAACTTCCAGCTTTCAGCAAGATAACCATTGGATAATTGGTATTCATTGGAGCTTTTGATTATTTCCCACGCAATTTCTGGTTCATTACAGTTAATGGCTGTTTCCTTTACATCAGTAAACATCTCTGGGTTTACTAATGTCATATGAGTAAACCCACACTCACGTATGAAACCGTGTTTTTCACCGCTTTTTATGCTTCCGTAGTTTTCGTAGTATGTGGAAAATTTAAGGGTTTTTGCCTTTAGTTGTATAGCTTTTTCTATGTAGTATTGAGTAATTATATTTGCATATCCTAACTTCCTATGATTTCTATCCACCCGTATTCCTTCAAGCCATACATCTTCATCAGTGATATAAGTGAATTTAGCGTATGCCCTTACTTTCCCATCCACTTCTAGTACCGTAAACTCCCCTTTTTCATCACTTAGCCACTGATCTACAACCATTGGAATGTAGTCTGTTCCTTCCCATACATCTTTGCTTATTTCCAACATCTGCTCTTTATCTTCTAATCTTGCCCTTCTTATACTCACTGTTATCACCTCGTAATCTCATTTTAGCTTATGAGATGGTAATAGTAAATAGTTGTTGAGGCTATGAATTTTTTACTGTTTTTTTCTGAGGAGCAACGAAGTATTTTTTTATGTTGAAGTCTCCTATGTAGCGATAATCTTCGAACACGAACTTTATATCTAGGTTCCTTGCGTAGTCCTTTGCGGTTCTATCTATGTGCCCTGTACAGAAAAATAGTACATTTTTATTTTGTTTTTTATCTGATATTTCCTTTACCCTTTGTATATCAGTTGTTTCGATTCTTTCCTTTCGATAAAAGGCAAATATAAAAAATGTATGTAAACCTGTCACCTCTGATATAAAAAACTCTTTATTTTTTTTTATTACCTTAATCCCTTGTTCTTTACTTTTCTTAGTGGGTTCTACCTTTTCTTTAATAACTGATAATAATTTATCTATTTCTGTGAATTTCCATAGCCGGTAGTTTCTTATAAAGGTAATTAGATAAATACAAGGGAATAGCACCATCAATATAAATATTGCTATGACCTCCACTAAACTTGTCCAGTGGAAGTTTTGTACAGTTAAGGTAAGTCCTTGGAAGGTAAATGATGTCCCCGCAATCACAAGTAAAAAGAGCATAATAACTTTAATAAACAAATCTCTCACCCCCTAAATTTATAACAAATATATGTAATAGGATGCATATATATACCTTAGGAGATATGACTTTTAGTTTTAATAGTTATATAAGATTGTAGAGATGGGGGATTTTTGTGAAAAAAATTAGTTTTTTGGTGTTATCAGTATGTTTTGTTTTTCTAACAGGTTGTGGGACAAAAGTGAGTACCTATAGTTTCGGCTATACGGAAAGCACTAGGTTTAACCCATACGAAAAGGTTACTTTGGAGAACATTGCTTTTAGTGAAGTAAGTGAGTCTACCAATCTAGACTTAGCTGTTTTTGAGTTAAAAGGAGAATCAGAAAGTTATTTAATAGATTACGCTATATCTTTGGCACAGGATACAAGTACGGGAGTAATATACAACATAGATCATAAAACCCGTGAGGTACTTAGTATCAACAAATTTTTACTCGATGAAATTATTTTTGGTGAAATTATCCCATGGAGTGAAGCTGACCAATTATTCCCTAGACTAGGCAAAGGGGTAGTTAGGGATTTAGAAACAGGTATATATTTTAGAGTGCAGCGCAGGGGCGGTACAAACCATGTAGATTTTCAACCCCTAACTAAACAGGATACAGAAAGTATGTTCAACGCATATTCAGGTTCTTGGAGCTGGGACAGAAGAGCTGTGATTGTTCAATCTGGTGGAAGATACATAGCAGGGTCTATGAATGGCATGCCCCATGGTGCAGGGGCAATACAAGATAATAATTTTAATGGACATTCTTGCATACATTTTAGTGGTAGCATAACCCATGGCAATGATAAGTTAGATTTTGCCCATCAGTTAATGGTAAAAAAAGCTGGAGGTTTATTCTTTGATACCCTTATGGAAATGCCACCTGAGGATATCTTAAGGGCCTTTATAATTCTCTCTACACAAGAACAAGTACATTATCTACAATACATATTGAGAAATTCCGCAGAAGACACTTCCTTTTTTAGCAACATGCAGTCCATTCATTTGGGTCCAATTGTCAGGGCAGAAGATGAAGCAGACTATGTAAAACTGGAAGTGGAAGCTATGTACTACCTTGATAATATAAGACACGAAGAAGTACTTACATTTGACTTATACAAAGAACCATGGGATTTGACTTGGAAGATTAAATTTGTCAAGTAGGAACTCCAAAAACTAATCAACAAAAGCGCCCATTTGAATTTAGGCGCTTTATTGTATTTTTTTACCGTGCCTATCCACGTGCCCTATTGGCCAAGTCCCTGTTTCTACTTTTGTTTCTCCATTTTCCTTGTATATAAAATTACCAGCGTACCATAAAAAGTCAAAATCTTTAATTATCTCAAGAATTTCAAAATCCACTTCGAATTCCGACCCATTTACTGAAAAAAGCTTTATATTATCCCCTTCCTTATACTTAGGGACTTTATATGGATAGCTTTTAGGCCTTTCTACCATGGGGATAAAAATATCAGTTAAAGGCTCATCTAAAATCATAGCTTGCTTTTCTGTATAAACCTTTATCTTGTCTCCTTTAAATTCAATGGCGCAGGCTAGATTGTTTTGGTTAATTCCTACATCCACATAAACTAGCTTACCTTCGCATTCTACAGATAGGCCATTTTTTGGTGTATGGCCTACCACTTGGTATTTGATACCCATATTTTTACAGGTTTTTGTTAGCAGGTATTTATCATAATTTCTTAGCCAAAAAAGCCCTTCCCTGCTAAAAATCCCTGTTTGATATTCATCTATAGACCCTTGGGTGAAGGTTAGTTTAACTTTTTCTTCAATCTCTTCTAAAGGGATATTCCCCTGTAATCCTCCATGGGTAAACAAAATTCTATCTACAACTAATGTACATCTATTATTTTGAAGCAGTCTTTTCCCATAAAACCCCTGGGGAGAGAAATCCTGATAAAAATCTGGCAGGCATGGCCAAGAATTGTCATAATCATCCCTTCCTGTTGCCTTAAGCCATTCCTTGTATACACTGTATCCCCCATTATAATACCAGTGCATTTTTGCATAGTTATTGCCAAGACCTGCAAATAATGCCATTACCTCATGGTTACCATACAACAATTCAAACCTTGAGTTATGCTTAACTGCTTGCTTTTTTAGATTATTTACTAATTTTATTACCTTTAACGAGTGGGGACCACGGTCAATGAGGTCACCCATTTGTATAACTACGGTGTTAAAAGCTTTCCATTTGTTATCACTGCCAATAACACCACACAATTTCAGTGATTTGAGGAGCAAATCCAATCTTCCGTGAATATCTCCAATGGCTATTATTCTTTTTGCCACAATGTCCCCCTCTCTTTCTTTAGGTGTTTAACCTTTAATGTAAACCAGATAAAACCCACTGTAGCAAAGGTTATATCAGATAGGGCTATTGCCCACCATAACCCCCTTGCTCCTAAATCAGTATAACTTGTTAAAATGTAAGCCATGGGGACACCTACTACACCAAGCCTTACAAAATTAACTATTAAACTAGGATAACCTTCTCCTATACCTTGAAAAGCAGAGGAAGATATGAAGCCTATACCCAAAAATCCATAAAACATGGGTATTGTTCGTAGATATTGGATACCGTAAACTGCAACAGAGGGATCTGCCCCGAAAACCCTCATGACAGTATCTGGAAAAGAGTAAAACACTATACCTATTGAAGCCATAAGGAGAAATGCATTGCCCATGGCAGCAAAATAAGTTTTGTGTACTCTGTCAAGTCTACCTGCCCCATAGTTCTGACCAATCATAGTTACAGTGGCCACGGAAATTCCAAGGCCAGGTAAAAATGCAAGTGAGTCAACCCTAAACCCTAAACCCAGTGCTGCCACTGCACTTTCACTAAACCTCATTGCAATGCTATTGTAGACAAATAAAGATATGGATAGCATTCCTTGAGCCACTGATGCAGGGATCCCCACGGCAAGTATCTTTCTTATTATCCCCATATCCCACATCCATGTGTTGAATACCATTGTTATGGAGGATTTATTTTTTCCAAAGTGTCTTACTACAAAAAATAATCCTATGGCCCTTGATATTACTGTGGCCATGGCAGCCCCTTGTACACCGAAAGCAGGTATTGGCCCAAATCCAAAAATGAGTATTGGGTCTAATATGATATTACATACAGTGGCTATCATCAAGTTAACCATAGATGTCCGCATATCACCTTCTCCCCTTAAAATCCCATCAAAGGCTGAATATGTAAAAAAGAATATGTTGCCAATAAATATAATAGTGTTATAGCCGATGGCGTAGCTCAAAAGTGTTCCTTGGGCGCCAGTAGCCCTAAAAATAAAGGGTGACGCTGCAATCCCAACAACTGTGGATACGATGGCTATAAGTACTGATAAAACTATACTTTGGTTTGCCGTTAGATTAGCTGTTTCTTGATCCTTCGCACCTAAGGATCTTGCAATAAGGGAGCTGGTTCCTATGGCTACGCAGTTTCCTAATGCCAGAATTAAAAAGAAAATCGGCAGGTGTAGACTCACAGCTGCCAAAGCTGTTTCACCAATCCTACTTACAAAGATAGTATCAACTATATTGAATAGGGTTTGAAGGAGCATCCCTGCAGTAATTGGCAATGCTAGTTTATAAAGGGTTTTTAATATACTTCCTTGAGTTAAGTCGGTCCTGTTTTTCATATTAAATTGTATCCTCTCTAAATATTATTGTGATTTAGGCTATAATAGTATTATTGTACAATTACAAAACATTTTATGGTCCTGTCTTGGTCTTGGTCTTGATCTTGATCTTGATTTAAGAATAACATGATTAAACTAATCTAATTATAGGAGATTTTTTTTCCTAATACAACCAATTTCAATAAAAATAAAGGTTTTGTATGTTCAATGTCGAAGTAAGTTAAGACAAATTTTGGAGGTGTTAATTTTGATTAAAGAAAAAGCTCTAGAGCTAGCTAACTTAATTAAAGATTCAGAAGAATTCAAAGCAGTTAAATCCGCAGAAGCTAGATTGAAGCTAGATCCTAATGCCCAAGACCTTATTAATGAGTTCCAAGGTATTCAACAAAGGGTTATGGAAAAGCAGTATCAAGGTCAGCAACCTGAAGCAGAAGATATCCAACAGCTTCAAGGCCTACAAGGTCAGCTACAATTAAACCTAACTGTTAAAGCTTTGGTTGAAGCACAAGAAACATTTGAAAAAATGATGACTGAAGTTAATGAAACAATCGGTCAAGAACTAAGCAAATAAATTGGAATCCTTCGGGATTTCTTTTTTTGTCTAGAAATACTTGTTTTCCCTTCATCTCTTTACATTCTTTCATTATATTTCTATAATAGAAATATAATGAAAGGGTAGGTGATTTTTATGTATAAGCATTTAGGTTCTACAGATATTAGTATTTACCCCTTAGGTATAGGTGGTATTCCTATCCAAAGAGTTAGTTTTGAAGATGCCAGGGAAGTTATTGCCCATGCTAAAGGTTTAGGCATTAACTTTATTGATAGTGCTCAAGGGTATAGTGATAGTGAGGCTAAAATAGGCTTTGCCATAGATAGTCACAAAAACTATTGGAAGCTTGCAAGTAAGTCACCAGCTAGGGATAAGAAAGGTATGGAAGAAGCTGTAACCAATAGTTTAAAGAAATTTAACCGCGATTATATGGACCTTTATCAGTTACATCTTATCTCCTCAATGGAAGAATTAGATACAGTTCTAGGCCCTAATGGCGCCATGGAAACCCTACATAGGTACAAAGAACAGGGTTTTATAAAGCATATAGGCATAACCGGGCACAAGCCTGAAGTACTGATCAAAGCTCTAGATATCTATCCCTTTGCCACTGTACAGGTTCCTTTCAATCCCCTTGAAACACAAAGCATTGAACTTTTAGAGTACGCTAAATCCAAAGGTGTTGGGACAATTATAATGAAACCCTTAGCAGGTGGTGCGTTAACTAGCCCCACTGCCTGTATTAAATACATATTGAATCAACCTTTTGTTGATACAGTTATTCCTGGGATGGAATCTATAGAACAAGTTCAACAGAACTTTGAAGCTAGTCAAAACTCCTCTCTCTGTGTAGATGAGCAGGAAGCCATTGATAAAGATATTAGGGAACTGAAAAATAATTTTTGTAGACGCTGTGAGTATTGTCAGCCGTGTCCTCAAGGAATAAAAATCCACAGTGTATTTACACTGCACGGTTATTATTCCCGCTATGGTCTAAAGGATTGGTCCATTCCCAGATATCAAGGTCTACCAGTTTTAGCTGATATATGTACTGAGTGTGGTATTTGCGAGACTAAGTGTCCCTATGAACTTCCTATTAGAGATATGCTGAAAGTAGCTCACAAGGACTTTAGTGGTTAATACTATTTTTTTATTGACAACTTCAACTATGTGATGTAAACTAAACAAGTATTTTAACTTAATAAATTACCTCACTTCTTGTGGGGTAGAGGCGCGATACTTATTAGTACCGTGGGTGAGCTTGAGAAGCTAAGACCCCCCGGGAAAGGAAATATCGCCGAAGTAAATGTAAGCTCAAAGTACATTTGCTGGGTCTGCAGTGAACAATTGCAGGACTGTCACAATAGGTATCCAAAATCTATTGTGGTGCGCTATCTCATTTATGGGAAGAAGGAGGAATTTAGGGCAAATTATATTATTTGCGACCTGAGTTTACTCAGGTCGTTTTTATTTTGTAAAAAATTATTAAAGGAGTTGTTTATTATGGAAAATACTATTTGGGCTTTACTTCCCCCTGTTTTAGCAATCATTTTAGCTATTATAACAAAACAAGTTATATTTTCATTATTTGTAGGAATTTTTGCAGGTGCAATGTTGCTTACAGGATTCAATCTCTTTACTGCTTTTGACCTAATTACGACAACACTTGTGGAGAGCATAGCGGACCCTGAGTGGAATACCCCTATTATTCTTTTTTGTTTACTATTAGGGGCGATAATCGGTATGGTAACACATAGTGGTGCTACACTTTCCTTTAGTGAGTGGGCAGCAAACAGAATTAAAACTAAAAGAGGCGCCTTGCTAACAACCTGGGCCTTAGGTATCGTCATGTTCATTGACGATTATTTTAACAGTTTGAGCGTTGGTGCTATAATGCGACCCATAACTGACAAACACAAAATTTCAAGGGAAAAGCTGGCTTATATACTGGATTCTACGGCTGCACCTGTTTGTATAATCGCTCCCGTATCCACTTGGATTGCTTTCGTTATGTCCTTACTTGCCAGTGAATTTCCTAATTACGGAATAGATATGAATCCTTTTATGGCATTTATATATCTAATTCCATATAATTTTTATGCTATATTAGCCCTACTACTTGTTGTGCTAGTAGCGGTTGTTGGTAGAGATTTTGGTCCAATGGTGGAGGCAGAGCAAAATCCTGTATATGACCAAGAAGAAACCACGCAGTTTGAAGGTGGAAAAGGTTCAGTAATTGACCTTGTGCTACCCATCGCAACTTTAGTTTTCGGTACATTGATATCCATGGTATATTCTGGCGGCTTCTTCGACGGCGGAGTAACACTGTGGGATGCATTTGCAGATAGCGACCCAGCTGTTGCCCTAATTTACGGAGGTTTTATAGCTGTAATCGTTACAGTTCTTCTCTATACAGTTAGAAGAGTGGTTCCCTTTACTGAAATCTTCACAGGCTTTACAAAGGGTATGAAAACAATGCTAGATGCCGTTGTTATACTTGCTCTAGCTTGGACCATTGGATCTATCACTAAAGAACTTGAAGTTGGGCAATATATTGCTAATTTAGTAAGTGGTGGAAGCCTTCCTTTATTCTTATATCCTATAACTTTATTTGCAATTTCAGGAATTGTAGCTTTTTCAACTGGTAGTTCTTGGGGAACATTTAGTATAATGATTCCTATAGCAGTACCTATTGCTGCTGCAGGCACAGGTACTGAGCTTTTGCTTCCTGTAATAGGTGCAGTACTTGGTGGTGCTGTGTTCGGTGATCACTGTTCACCTCTTTCAGATAGTACAATTCTTTCATCTGCAGGGGCAAATTGTTCTCACATTAAGCATGTTAACACTCAATTACCTTACGCACTTTACACTGGTGTTTTTGCTAGTATCGGTTTTATCCTGTCAGGTCTTGGTGTGAACCCATTTATAGCCCTTATAATAACGGGGCTTATGTTAGCAGGAAGTTATATATACCTTCCACAGCTAACAAGCGGTTTAAGTAAAAAATCAAGCATGTAACAAAAAAACGCCCTCGGGCGTTTTTCTTGTTACATGCATATATGGTGTACATTACCCATACCCTAATTCCCTTTGCTTTTTTCGTACATATAGACGTGGAAGAATTAAAAAAGTTTCATTATTCGTCTAAATAAATTAAAGTTTTTTAACAAAAAGTATTAATTTACTGGTATTATATGATTGAGGTGATAAATATGTTGAAAAGAATATTTCTAGTATCTATTGTTTTAGTATTATTAGTTGCAGGGTGTAGTAAAAATGTAGATCCTGAGCCAGACCCCGTAGATGCTTCCCCTTCAGATCAAAGGGAAGCCTTTGCACCAAATATTGAACATAGTGACCTTTTCACTATTACCATTGACAACAACCCTGGTGCTAGACCCCAAACAGGTCTTAATTTAGCACAGAGAATATATGAAGTCCCTGTGGAGGGTGGCATAACAAGGTTCATAGCTTTTTACTTACACGAGGAAGTTGATAAAATAGGTCCTGTTCGTAGTGCAAGGGAAGATTTTTTAGATTTAATATTGCCATATGACTCAGCCTTCGCCCATTGCGGTGGCGCAAAAGAAGCCATTACTCGTATAGCAAGGGATATAAACAAAGACTTAGATGAAATCAACAATACACCCTTTGCCTTCTACCGCGATAACAGTAGAAAAGCTCCCCATAATCTCTACACTTCCACAGAGCTCTTAAATAAAGCCTATGAACGAAGAGGTTTCACTGAAATGACAGAGTTTAGATTTGAGCAAAGTATCAAAGGAGACTTTTCCAGTGAAAACGCAACAAGCTTTAGCATACCCTATTTCAGATCTAATTCTTACAACTATAAAATTTCCTATGAGTATAGTAGCTCCCTAAGAAAATACATAAGATACACCAATGATAGTTACCACGAGCTTACAGATGACCAATCCCTCATGGCTAATGGGGTAATTGTAATAAAGGTTGATTTCCAAACCCTTTCAAATGGTGGAATGGACTTGAAAACAATTGGCGAGAATACTGCATACGTTTTTTATGGTGGCAATTACATAGAAACAAAATGGAGAAAAAACTCTGCATCAGAACATTTTACCTTTTTAATTGATGGAAGCTTTGTGGAAATTAATAACCCTGGGTTTATATTTCATATCCTCCCTAAGGATAGAAGTATAAACATAGATTAGAAAAAGCGCCTAAAGGCGCTTTTTTAATTTACTCAGTTATCCCTGAAATAGATTCTTTCATCTTCAATTTTCTCAATTATAGCTAAGGAGTGTAAATTGTAACCTTTCTCCCTAAGGATTTTACCTCCTTGCTGGAACCCTTTTTCTACTGCTATACCTATACCAACAACCTCACCTTGGGATTGCTTTACAATATCTATAAGCCCAAAGCTTGCTGCTCCCATGGCTAAAAAGTCGTCTACTATCAGAACTTTATCATCGTTGTTCAAAAACTCCTTGGATACCACTATCCCATTTTTCTCTTTCTTTGTATAAGAAAAAACTTCGCTGTAGTAAAAGCTTTCAGTCATTGTGGAAGGTTTTTTCTTTTTGGCAAATATCACTGGTATACCCATCTTTACACCCATTAACATAGCGATGGCGATACCTGAAGCTTCTATGGTTAATATCTTTGTTGGCTCTAAATGGGAAAATTTCTTCACAAATGAGTCTGAAATAGTATCTAGGATGTATGGATCTAATTGATGATTCAAAAATGAGTCTACCTTTACTATATCCTTAGAAATTATCTTACCGTGTTTTATTATTTGTTCTTCTAAAAATTTCAAGTTCTACCTCCATATCAGTTGTTAATTATAACTTTTGTTAATCCTTGCTTTATAAGGATGTCTTTAATTTTTTCCATTTTTTCTTTTGTGGGAGAATCTAGCTCTCTATACCTTCCTTTAACTCCAAAGTTTCTAAATGGTATCAGTATAGTTCTAATACTTCTATCTAGACTATTTACCAGAACGCCTAATTTTATAATCTCATTTTCTTCATCATTAACTCCTGGCACCACTACATATCTTAATTCATGCATCCTGCCAGCTTTAAAAATCTTTTCTATGCTATTTATCACCTTATGGTTAGGCTGCTCTGTAATTGAATTGTGGACCTCTGAGCTAACTCCCTTAAGATCAAGCATGAATCCATCAGTTATAGGTATAAGGTTGTCTAAAGCAATATCTTCAATATATCCATTGCTGTCAATGAAGGTAGTTAACTCCAAGCTTCCTTTTATTTTCTCGAAGAGTTCTTTTATGAATTGCCACTGGAGTGTACATTCCCCTCCCGAGATGGTTATACCTTGAATAAAGTCTTTTACATTCAAAATACGCTTATATAGTTGTTCTACAGTATAATATTTGGCTTTCGGAGTAGAAGAGTGTGGGCATAAAGATATACATTGATCACAGTTAATACATTTCTCCTCGTTATGGATTACCTTGTTATTTATTGTCTTTAGAGCACCACTTTGGCATGCTGAAACACATATTCCACAGTCTATACATTTATTGATAGTTTCAGGGTTGTGGCAATAACCACAGTTGAAATTACACCCCTGCAGAAATATAGCCATCCTGTTGCCAGGTCCATCAACAAAGGAAAAATCAATTATTTTGGTTACTAAACCTTTATTCATCTGCTATTCTTATTTTTCTTTCTAGGATCCTTTGATTATCCACTGCTTCAGCACCTAAGTTAGCAGAAGAATCCTTATTTTTGATCCCTTTTCTATAGTTATCTAGGTCTGTACGTTTAATCATATACCCTGTTATCCTGATAAGATCACTATCCCCTACATTTACAGTAAAGGTTCTAAGTCCCCTTTTCATGGATCCTTTTATAATATCAGCCATTGATTGTGGGTTATCTCTCACTGTTTTATCAAAAATAAATATATCACTTACACCAGAGGTGAAGTATTTATGAAAGGGTATCACTGCCCTTAAGTGGTTAAATAATGGGGGCTCATCTCCTATTGGTATACGGGTTCCAGCTGTTTCTTCCACATCTTCGGAAATACCAGATTGGGAGTGAAATACTACCTTTCCTCCACTTCCTTCACAGTATAGTCCATCTTCATTTAATAAATAATTATTCAGTGTATCCACTATTTTTAAACCTAAGTCTGTGGTGTTAGAATCAACTCCGTATTTACCATTAGAGAACATGTTAGCTGTTTCTGCAAGCCCAAATATCCCTACCATGGAAGTGAATTTTTCCAAATCTATAAAACCTTCTTCAGCTAAAAAATCATTCTCATAAAACTTAACATCTTCCACTAAAAATTTAGCCCTAGCATTTGCCATATCAACACTTGCTTTAGCTATTTCCTTAAGTTTATTATTTAAGAAATCATCAAGATTTATTGCCTCTTTGGCTAACCTCAACAGATTTATACGAATAAGGGTGTGGCTACCTCCCCCTATTTTCAAGCTATTGTAACAGCTTACAACCCCGTAATTTCCCACCTGCTCACATATCATCTTATTGTTGTGGAAGTGTGGTTTACCTGTGGTAAGGGCCGTTCTAACACCTTCAATAAGATAATTATCCTCTGTTAGGTTTTCATCAAATTTGAAGGATATATTTGGAACACCTTGCTTTAATTCACGCTCTGCTTTAAGAATCAACCTACCCACTAGGGTATCTTCTGGTCCTATATTCATGTGTGCAAAACCATCTGCAATCATTCTATCTATACTAATTAAAAACCACTTTATCATTTTGTAAACTGAGTCAATATCCATCTCTTTAACATATGGTGTTAGCAATTTATCAATTTCTCCTAAAAAAACCGGTTGGCCTGTTATTGACGGCACATTGGTATACATAATTAAAAGTGTTTGGATAGCCTCAAATAAGTCCTCAGGAGGACTAAGATTTAAAAACTTACTGCCTTTTTCAAATAGCAGTTCATAATCTGGTAAAATATACCTTGATCTATATGGAGCATGTCCCTCATAAAGGTCACATAATATTTTTTTACTGTAGTATTCCTTTGTCTTTTCTTGTATTTGGGGGTAATCTAAAATGTTTTCAGCCTGTGATGCTAAAAGGTGTTTCTTTTGTCTATAGGTAAGGGTGTTATCTGTAACGATTTCATATATTATCTTTTGTTTATCATTCACTGGTGTTCCCTCCTTCAATCTGTTTAGAAATATTGTTATTATTATAACACTTTCTTGTGATTTTTTGTTAATAAATGTCGAAAAAAGTCATTTCTCCTTTTGTAATATTTAGTTCTTTAGATATATATTAAAGGAGTTTATTTTTTTAAAACCAATTTGTTTGTATAGATTTAGGGCCTTTTTGTTATCCATTGTTACTGCAAGGCTCATTTTCGTATAACCCTTCTGTATGAGTAATTGAAACATTTTATTTAAAAGCTTTTTACTCAGTCCTTTCCCCTGCTCATGGGGAGCAATTGCAAAGTCCATTAAAAAACATGTTTCCCTGTTCTTTGCAGTAACAAGACCATATCCTATGATTTCATTGTTTTTCATTAAAAACAATGATTCCTGTGCTAGAAATTCACCATAATTTCCTTCAACAATCTGATTAAGAACCTTCCTTTGCCCCTTGGGTGTAAAAAACTCTGAGTAAATTATACTATCTATACTGCCTGCAAAGGATCTTAGCATCAGCTTAGTTAGTTCGTCTGCTTTACTTAAGCAGAACCCTTCAGTTGTTATTTCCTCAAAGTTATTTAAACTCAGCTTGTCTAATACAAGTTCCATCTCTAATCTCTTATACCTATTAAAACCCACTTTGTTTAAAACCCTTGTCAGAGGAATGGAACTAATTGGAGGGATGTTGCAAACAAATTCAGTTATTTTTTCTTCCCTAAGAAGCTGTGTACTTTCATTTAATAGCTGGCATAAAATCTTATTCCTCTTTAATCCGTATATTGCATATAACATAGTAAAGGAAGCTTTATAATGGCTAACTATTTCGTATTCTAAATATCCAGCTATCTTATTACCATCTACATAACCAAATGCAGTAATAACTCCCTTTTTAAGTAAAACCCTTTTTTCCATAAAGTATGATTTCAAGTCACGACTATACTCATTGCTATATTTTATGGCCATTTCATTTAGTATTTCATCAATTAAATGATTTTTATCACCGTTAAGCCTTACTAGCATATGTATCCCAACCCCTCCCGCACATCCTTTAGTATACTAAAATTCTATGCTAATTGGTTATTATCCTGCACATTTTTTAATTTCTGTTAATTGGCATCACATTTCTAGCTTTTTAATAGTATAATATTAAATAGAAGAAAATAGGAAGGATTTGATAAAGTGTCTAAAAAACAAGGAATTATACTTATATTAGTTGGTCTTTTTTTCTTATTATTAAACTTAAATATAATTTCAAGGGATTATATAGTTTTGTTCGTGGGCTTAGGTCTCTTGTTAGGTAACATAGTAAACCACAGGGAGTATACCTTTGTCCCAGGTTTAGTGGTTACTGCGGTGGGGCTTTATAATGTTCTAAATAGCTATTATTATATTCATAGGTCTGTCTTCTTAGTACTTCTGGGGGTTGCTTTCCTACTATCATACCTTTTAGATGGCACAAAAGAAACTTGGCCTCTTTACCCGGGTTTTGCACTAACTTTTGCAGGTGCCTATAGATACATTAAGGATGTGTACGATCTCAGGGAATATACAAAGTTAGTAGCTCCTATTGTTCTAATCGTAGTTGGAATAATTGTGGTCATAAGAAGCTTGAAAAACAAAGAGATTTAATTGAGCTACACTTAAAAACCCAGCCCTTTCGTATAAAAAATACGTAAGGCTGGGTTTTAATTATATTGTCTTTTCAACAAGTTCTTCTTTGTATTGAAGTTGGTATAGGTCGTGGTAGATGCCACCATTATCTAAAAGTTCTTGGTGGGTACCCATTTCTCTTATTTTCCCTTTATGCATAACTATTATTTTATCAGCGTTTTGGATTGTAGATAATCTATGGGCTACTACAATTGTTGTTCTTCCTTCTATTAGTTTCTCTAATGCTTCTTGTATCAATACTTCTGTTTCCGTATCGATATTTGCAGTTGCTTCATCTAATACCAAAATTGATGGGTCAAAGGCTAAAGCCCTTGCAAAGGCTAGCAACTGTCGCTGGCCTGATGAGAATGTCGACCCTCTTTCTTGAACTTCTTCATCATACTTATCTGGTAGTTTTTCGATGAATTTATCAGCATTGATTGTCCTAGCTATTTCAACAATCTGCTCATCGGAAATATGTTCATTGTTTAGTCTTATGTTTGTTTTAACATCGCCACTAAACAAAAATACATCCTGTAGCACAACACCTATGAATTTTCTTAATTCTTGTTGTGTTACATCCTTTATGTTTACTCCATCTATGAGTATTTCACCCTTTTGTATATCGTAGAATCTACTAATCAGGCTTATTATTGATGTTTTACCTGCTCCTGTAGCTCCTACAAAGGCAACTGTCTCACCTGGGTTTATTGTAAAGCTTACATCTCTAAGAACCCATTCTCCCTCGTTGTAGGCGAACCAAACGTTTTTGAATTCTATCTTACCTTCAACTTCTGTAATATCCTTTGGTTCTTCTGGGTTATTAATATCAGCTTTTGTATCTAAAAGTTGAAATATCCTTTCGGAGGATGCCATGGAAGCTTGAAGAATGTTATACTTTTCTGTTAAATCATTTATAGGTTGAAAGAACATTTGAATGTAACTGATAAATGCATACAATACACCGAACTCTATGGTTCCTCTTAGTACAGATCCTCCACCAAACCATATAAGTAACGCCAAGGATAAAAAGTAAAGTAAGTCAATGAATGGTCTAAATACGGCAAAAACTTTAACTTCTGATAGTGATGCTTCGAGATAGCTTGAATTAATCCCATCAAATTCTTTGTATTTCTTTTGTTCTTTTTTAAATATCTGCACTATCCGCATTCCAGATATATTTTCAGCTATGTTTGCATTAATCCTAGCAAGTCTTGTTCTTACTTCCCTGTATGCAGTTCTTGCTTTAATTCTGAAGATTACTGAGGACAGTAGTACTACTGGTAACATTAGCAGTGTTATGGTAGCTAATCTCAAATTAAGACGAGCCATTATTATCAAAATACCAACTAGCATAAATACATCTTTAAATAAGTTAACCATAACGTTTACAAACATTTCGTTAAGGGTTTCCGTATCATTAGTAACCCTTGTCACTAATCTACCAACAGGGTTTTTATCAAAGAAGCTTAGGGACATCTTTTGTAAATGTACAAAAATCTCTTCCCTCAGATTAAACAGAATTTGCTGGCCAGTCCTATTTAGCAAAATCACCTGTGCATAGTTTAACCCAAACCCTAATAATACAATTCCTAGGAATATTAAACCTATTCTCAGCAGGCCATTTATATCTCGATCCCTAAATGTTATGTAGGATTCACGGTCCATGAGTTCACCTGAAAACTCACCTTCATCATTTAGAAAGTAAACTACTCCATTTTCCTCTCTTACTTGAAAGTCTTCGCTTTTGAAGGTTGATGGAACCAAGTAATTTTGTCCTTCATAAGACATTATTTGGTATCTGGGATTATCAGGATAATCCTCAGGTAAAAGTCTTTCCTTAACGAAGTATCTCCCCCTAAATTCCACAGCATTCGAATGATCAACGGGATTATCAAATGCAACCATGGGAGATGTAAATATATAGTCATCTATGGCTATTTTAACAAGATATGGTCTCGTTAAATCAATTGCCGTAATAACTAGTAGAAAACATATGGATAATGCAAATGCCTTCCAATATGGTTTAGCATACTTTAATAATCTTTTCATTAATTTGGAGTCATAGGCTTTTCCTAGTATTTCTTCATCGTGAATATTATTAGCCATATCTATTCCCCCCTTATGCCTTATTTAGTTTTTCTTCTAATAGTTGTTTCAGATGTAATTGATAGTACAGTCCTTTATGTTCTACCAATTGTTCATGGGTACCTCGCTCTATTATCTCCCCATCATCCATAACTAATATCTCGTCAGCTTCCTTAACAGTAGATACCCTGTGTGAAATAATAATACTAGTTCTTGAAGCCATTATTGTCTTAAGGCCTTTAAGTATCTCTTCCTCAGTGTGTGTATCTACTGCAGATAAACTGTCGTCTAAAATAAGTATTGAAGGGTCTTTAATTATTGCCCTTGCTATAGAAACACGTTGTTTTTGGCCGCCAGATAGGGTAACCCCTCTCTCTCCCATCATTGTCTCAAATTTCTCCGGAAAATCCATAATATTATCATAAACTTGAGCAAATTTTGCTGCATCAGTAACTTGAGTATTTGTATAATCATCTAGTGCAAAGGCTATATTTTCAGAAATAGATGTTGAGAATAGGAAGTTATCTTGGGGTACATACCCTATGTTTTCCCTAAGGGATTTCAGTTTTATTTTATTAATATCTACTCCATCAATAAAAAGAGTTCCTTCAGGTGAGTTAACTAAGCGTAGAAGTAAATTCACAAGGGTTGTTTTACCACTCCCTGTACGACCTATTATAGCTACTGTCTTACCTTGGGATATTTTAAGATTTATATTTTTTAATGCAGGCTCTCCCTTTTCATAGCTAAAGGTTAAGTCCTTAAACTCTATTTCACCTTTCACTTGTAAGTCCTGGGCATCCTTAGCATCCCTTATTTCAGGTCTTTCTAGAAGAATCTCGTTTATCCTATCCATGGATGCTGCTCCCCTTTGAATAACATTCATTACCCAGCCGATGGCCATCATTGGCCATATCATCATCCCCAGATAACTATTAAATGCAACAAAGTCACCTATGGATATATCTCCATAAATAACGGCTCTACCTCCAAATCCTAATACTAAAAGTAGACTTATTGTTGATATGACTTGTATTAGTGGGTGTAATGCTCCCCAAATCTTAACAAGACGCATATTTGAATTAACATGTTTCTGGCTTGCTTCATTGAACTTATGGATTTCTGCTCCTTCTTGAACAAAAGCTTTTACAACCCTAATACCAGACAGATTTTCTTGGGTCTTGTCTGTCAGGTTCGAAAATGCTTCTTGTACTGCTCTAAATCTTTTATGTATAAGTTTACCCATCATTCTCGCACCGATTGCTATGAAGGGTAGGGGTACCATGGCAATAAGAGTTAGTGCCACACCCACTTGATTAATCATAAGAAATACTGTAATTACTGAGATTACCACAGCATCTGTTATCATAATAACACCTTGACCAAAAGCCATTCTTATGGCATTTATGTCATTTGTAGCGTGGGCCATAAGGTCCCCTGTTTTGTGATGATTAAAATAGGCTGGGGATAGTTTTTGTAAATGACCAACAAGTCTGTTACGTAGAAAATATTCCAATTTTCTAGATGTACCAATTATAAAAATTCTCCACATGAATCTACTAAATGCTATTGTAAACGCGATTACACAAATAATACCTGCATATCTAATTAGGCCATCTGAATTTAGTGTTCCAATTGCCAACTGATCTGTTAAGTTTCCTAAAACCCTCGGAATGATCAACTGCATAATGTTTACTAGTAATAGCCAAAAAAGTCCAAAAAGATAATGCCATTTATACTGTTTAAAAAAAGGTTTTAAAAATTTAAATCTACCCATAGGCTGCCCCTCCATTTAAAAATTAGTTCGTATATCTAATAATATCATAATGAAACCAGATGTAAAGTCTTCGTAATGATTCAGTTTATTTAGATTATTTAGGTACCAGTGAAGGCAGTTATAAAGGTGAAGTACTAACCAAAAGCCCCCCTGTATTTTTTACAGGGGGGCTGTGTAATATACTACTCTACTATTTTAAATGCTTTTTCTCCTGCTCCGCAGATGAAGCATTTGTCTACTGGTTTAAGTTCAACGTTACCACAGATAGTACATAGGTGGAAAGTTAATTCGTCTTTTGAATCTAGGTTATCTAGGATTTGTTGGTAAAGCTTAGCATGAACTTCTTCGGCTTTCATAGCAAAAGTAAAGGATCTTAATGCTTCTTTTTCACCTGTTGCTTCAGCTTCTTTAACCATTTCTGGGTACATACTTTCAAACTCAAAAGTTTCACCTTCAACGCCTTCTTTTAAGTTTTCCGCTGTTGTTCCGATACCTTTCATTGCTTTTAGATGTGAGTGAGCATGGATAGTCTCTGCTTCAGCGGCAGCCTTAAACATTTTAGCTGCATTAGTAAATCCTTCTTGTTCAGCTTTTTTTGAAAAAGCTAGATATTTTCTGTTTGCTTGGGACTCCCCAGCAAAGGCTTCCTTAAGGTGTTTTAAAGTTTTTTCATTCATCATTATGTACCTCCAAAATTTTAATTTATTTTTATTAGTAATAATTCCTAATAATATTATAGCAAATTATTTTATTTTGTCAAAGGTTTTTTGTATATTTTTTCTTTTTCTCCGTGCTTCTCCAATTAAAGACTGTGTTCCAAAAACACCAACTAGTTCTAGTTCCCCTTCCTTTGCAATTTCAATGGCTTCATCTAAGCTATTAGTAAAACTAAATTCATTGTTATAGTTACTTACTATTTGTGGTAAATCTGTTGGAAAAGGGTATTGAGCACCTATGGATCTAGTAAAAATAATATGGTCAAAGCCAGTTATTAAAACTTTTATAACTCCCATATAATCTTTATCACTGGGGATTGCTAAAATGGCAACCTTTCTCCCACCGTTATCAGTCTTAGGCAGAGAATCTAGTACTAATTTAGCACTTTCTCCACAAATCATACCATCTAGAACCACTAAGGGACTGGTAGACAAAATTTCACATCTTCCACTAAAGGTAGTTTTAGATAAACTTTCAAGCTTGCTTTGCTGTATTTCCCCTAAAATGATTTTCGCCATGGATAAGGCTGAACTTAAATTTAATCCTATATACTCCACCAGATTTGGAACCCTAGCTTTATATTTTTCCCCATGTATATTTATGTTGAAGATACTTTGGCCTTCATTTATCCGATGTTCATACAGGAAATGATCTTGATTATAATAAAAGTATTTTACATGGTCATACTCAAGCTCGGATAAAGTTTTCTCTACAGATTCAGACTGTTTTGAAACAACAACATGCTTTGTATCTAAGTCTATGATAGAGTGTTTTGTTTGAACTACCTCGGGAAGAGTTGTCCCCAGTCTATATTTATGTTCTAACACAATTGGAGTTAGTATAACATTATTTCCAAGCTTATACACATCATCATACCTACCGCCTCTTCCACTTTCAAGAACATTGAAATCTGTTTTATTATCTTGAAAATATTTTAGGGCTGCAGCCAAAAATATCCCATTTGGCCCCAAATAGTAGGGAGGGACTATTTCCTTGGTTACATTTTCCCCATGGGGTATGAGCCCCTGTATATATTGAGCCATGGTGGATTCTGGTATTTCCAATCCGTCAATCTTTATTCGCTCGGTAAATCTCTCAAGATGTGGGCTAGTAAATAACCCCACTTTGTATCCGTGGGTTGTCAATATCTCAGCTAATAATGTTGCAGTAGTACCTTTTCCCTTACTACCCACTACTAATATGTTTTTATCCCTATCTATTTTCACACCATAGTCTTCTATTAGCCTTCTAGTTAAGTCTGGATCTCTAAATTCTTTATCATGCATATCAAAGGGTACATTTTTTCCAAATGTATTCCAGTAGCTGTATACATAATCAATTGCTTCCTTTATGTTCATTGGTCTCACCTTTCAAAATGGAAATTATGCCTCTTAGGTGGTGGTTAAAGTCACCTTTGAGATAAATATACTCACCCTTTGCAACGGTTTTCATTATGTGCTCAGCACACTCCCCTTTTGATAAGACATAGTCTGCTTGGATACTCAAGGTTTCAATCCTATCTTTAAATTTCTCCCATCCATGATCAATGAGTATTAGCTTTTTTATGCTTTCTTTTCTTTCAGCTAATATTAGTAATAACTCCTCGGTATTAAAATTGACAGAGTCAAATTTGTAATCATAGCTTAAGATTACCACTCCACCTTGTTTATCTGTTATATCTATAAAGGTATCTAAACCTGCCTTAAGGGCAGGAAGATTAAAGTGTTGACTATCATCTAAAAACAAATAACCTTCTACATTTTCTAATGATATTGTAGAATAAAAATCATCTTTTATCCCTGAGAAGTTTCTTATTCCTTCAATTATAGCCCCTATCTCTACTCCAAACTCTTTACATAGGGCAAATACACCAAGGCAATTGATTATATTGTGTTTTCCTAGTAAGGGTGTTTGAATAGTATAGTCTGATTTATGATCACTAACAACGAAAGTACTTCCCTGGGCGTGGGAATTGGTTATTTCTTTTATGAAGTAGTCATTCACATTGTTTTGCCCAAAGGTTATTGTGTCTGAATCAATATACTCCTTGAGGTGCTTACAATCACCATATAAAACTTTAGTAGAGGGTGGTTTCATGTGTTTTGCCAAAGACAATTTATTTTTAGCTACCTCAAATAGGTCTGGAAACTTATCAAAATGAGTATGATATATATTAGTTACTAGTAAGTAATTCGGGGCAATTGCTTTTGCTAGGGAAGGCAGCCTTTTTAGTCCGTTAACTCCCACCTCTAGAACGCAGACACTATTTGTGTCACTTCCAAATACAGTATGAGCAGCTCCACCATATCCATTAATGTTTCTCAATGTTTTTTTATATGTTATATTTTGCTTTTTTAATATACTTGCAATAAGCTCTTTAGACGTTGTTTTACCTGAACTTCCAGTTACAGCTATTACATTTAGCTTCTTAATATTTCTCATGTATTTTGTAAGGGCAATGACAGCTTCTTCTAAATTTTTCACTTCTATGGAAAATCTGTAACGACCAGTGTCAATATCCTTATGTAAGCTGCCATCCACTAATATTCCCTTTGCTCCCTGAGCCTTCATTATAGCTATGTTTTCACTGGTATCTATTTTTCTATAATTGTTTATATAGGGTATATATAGAAAATCCCCCTGGGGCTTATGATCTTTTATAACATCGTAGAATATATAATCAACAGTATCTTGCAAGTTTCCATTTTTCAATTTTCCTTGGGTTATTTCAATAAGTTGGGCAACACTTAATTTCACAAGATCAGCCTACTTTCATGTTTGTTAGGAAAAGTAATTAGGCGTGGTGAATGCCTTATTAATTGTTAATTATTATTATAATCCAAAGATTCTTTGGTGTATAGTTACTTATTCTCCTTTAAATTTAATAAAACACCTTTCAATTTTCCCTTATTTTTGGTAATTTATATATAAGGAGGTGATTTATATGGCTAAATGGGAATGCACAGTGTGTGGCTACATTTATGATCCAGCTGTTGGTGAAGAAGGTGTTGCAAAGCCAGGAACATCCTTTGAAGAGTTACCAGAAGATTACATCTGCCCTGAGTGTGGAGTAGGAAAAGATCTTTTTGAAGAGGTAGAGTAAAAAATTAAGGAGCCCCTTAGGGCTCCTTAGTTTTATTATCTAGGCAATATATACATTGCAATAAATACAAAATGTACTATGCTTCCTATCATTGTCCAGATGTGAAAGTTTTCGTGGAAGCCAAACTTACCAGGGACAAAATCAAACCATTTGGTTGCATAGATAACTGCTCCAAATGTGTAGGCTACCCCTCCTAGAATCATCAAAACTATAGCTGGCATTGGAAATGCTTTAATTAGATGATATAAAGGAACTAAGGCAATCCATCCCAAGGACACATAGACAACTGAGGATACCCATCTAGGTACATTTACGTAAAAGACTTTTAATACCATACCCACTATGGCAAGTACCCAAATTAGAGTGAGCATGACCGTTCTCCATACTGGTGGAAGACCAAATGAGAATACTGGGGTATAACTACCAGCAATCAGGAAAAATATGGCCACATGGTCTATTTTTTTTAGTATAATTTCCTTTTCCTTTGTAGTTTTTGTACCATGATATAATGCACTGGCACCGTAAAGAGATATTAAACTAATTCCGTAGATTGATAATGTCACAACCTTAGACAGCTCTCCAATAGAATTTAAAATCAAGTAAATGGTACCAAAAACAGCTAAAATGCATGTGGCAAAGTGGGTTAAAGTATTTACAGGCTCTTTAATTTTTATCTTCATCTACAATCATCCTCCCAACGTTATCACTAGTGATAGTTTTAAATATATATTATCACTAGTGATAACCATTTGTCAACTGACTAAATTATTATTAATTATATTGTCCATTTGTAATAATATTAATAAAAATATTATTACAAATTACCTACTGGAAATTGGAATGAGTCTCATGAGTGGATACCAAAAAAAAACGCACTAAGCTAAGCCCAGAATCCCCAGGTATTAATATACGCTGGATTTCTGGGCTTATTTCCCCTCAACCTGAAGACTTTTGACCTGCTTTAGGTGGAGAAACTATTTCAGTTTCCTCCATTTAGGAGTTTTCTTATTTTTTTATGTCCTTTAAAATACCCTCAAGTATATCTACAGTCTGCTGCACACTATCTGCCAGTAGCTTGCGTTGGGTTTGTAGTTCTTCAATCCCCTTTTGTGTTATACTATAGGTTTTTTTAATTCTTTTTTCTGGATCATCCCAGCTTGAAGCCATATACCCGCTTTTCTCCATTTTTTTAAGTATTGGATAGATTCCACCAGTACTTGGTATCCACTTTCCATTTGTTATCTCACCTATTATATTGGATATTTCATTGCCATTTGAAGGGCTGTTTCCAACCACATGCATTACTAACACAGGAAGGACACCTTTAGCCAATATATTACCAACCAGTTGGCTTTCTTTCTTCTTTTGTTTTAATTCTTCTAATTTTTGTTTATACTCAGCTTCAATGCGCTGTTCTTCCAAATCCCAGTCCACAATTATTTTATCGCTCATAGAATATCACCTCATCGCTACATTATCACAAGTGATAATAATAAGTCAACTTTTTTGTATTAGTGGGACATGTATTTTGCCTAAGTCTGAAAGAAGCAGCCTTTGGTTGCTTCTTTCAGCTTGTAGACAAGCCTAAGACAAAGTCATTGACCCTAAATGTGTATATTAAAAAGCAGTACAATTAATTCGAGGAGATAGACTTAAGAGCTGAATAGCTAAACGGAAGAAGGGGCGAGAAACAGGACGTTTCGAGAGCTCCACTGAACCATGGACGGTGAATTGGAGCGGTACCCTTCTGGAGTTTAGCTAGAAGCCTTAAGTCTCGACGAAGAATTTTGTACAGCGTTTAATATGCGACATTCCTAAAAAATGACTTTGTCATCAGTCTAAAAGAAGCAGCCCTTGGCTGCTTCTTTTAGACTGATTTTAGAGCTTCTAATGCTTTTTCATAATCGGGATGATCCGTTACTTCTGGTACGTATTCAACATAGGTAACTTTGTCATTGGCATCTATTACGAAGATTGCTCTTGTTAATAAACGTAAACCTTCTATAAGCACTCCGTAGGCGTTTCCGAAGCTTGCATCTCTATGGTCTGATAAAACTTGAATTTTATCTATACCTGCTGCTCCACACCAGCGTGCTTGTGCAAATGGAAGATCCATACTAATTGTTAAAATAACAGCATCAGCTATTTTACTTGCTTCTTCGTTAAATCTTCTTGTTTGTTGTTCACATACACCTGTATCTATACTAGGAACAACACTTATTAGCCTTTTTTTACCCATGAATTGATGACATTTAACTTCACTTATATCTTGACCTACAACAGTGAAGTGTGGTGCTGGGTCACCAACTTCTACTTTTTTTCCTAAAAGTACGATTGGATTGCCTTTCATTGTTATTTGCATAAATAAAGCCTCCTTTATTAACTATATTTTAGAGTATTACACCTATTTTGTTAGTATACCAACGATAATAAATCATATACAAAGAGCTAATAGTAATAGTTCCTATACTTATTATTTCTTCATACAATGTAAATTTCCTCCTTTTGTATGAAAAATCAATTTATTCAAGAGGGTTTGTGTAAATAATGTAGAATATAAGTAATACTGGAGTTAGAGCATATTACTTATGGAACATAAATTTTTGAGGAGGGTTGCTTTTGAAAATGAAAATATTTTTGGGGATAGTTATAGGAGCTTTATTACTTCTGACTTATAGAGTAGTATTTCCAACCTATGGAAATGTTGTTACTAGTCAGTGGAAAACAATGAATCAAATCTATGTAGTTGATCAAGCTAATCAAAAAAGAGTCACCATTAGAGATGAAGATATCATCAGAAGTATAATATTTGATCATGCCGATATGAGACTAATGAAACGGGACAGTGAAATATTCATATTGGACTACAAGTACAATATAGTAGTGTATAATGATGTTTACACATCCCCATACACATTTAGCTTTTATTTGGATGAAAACGATATATCTGTGAGGAGTTACTATAAAATACTTGGCGAAAATACCCTGTTTGACTATATTGAGAGTTTGGATTTAGAATGGGAAGATGACAATTGATAAGACAAAGTCATTGACCCTAGATGTGTATTTTAAAAAGCAGTACAATTAGTTCGAGGAGATAGACTTAAGAGCTAAATAGCTAAACGGAAGAAGGGGCTAGAAACAGGACGTTTCGAGAGCTCCACTGAACCATGGACGGTGAATTGGAGCGGTCCCCTTCTGGAGTTTAGATAGAAGCCTTAAGTCTCGACGGAGAATTTTGTACAGCGTTTAATATACGACATTCCTAAAAAATGATCTTTGTCATCTTCTAAAGTAGCCTTTTCTGCATCAGCTATTTTACTAGCTTCTTCATTAAACCTTCTTGTTTGTTGTTCACATACACCTGTGTCTATACTAGGAACAACACTTATTAGCCTTTTCTTATCCATGAATTGAATCAATTTATTCAAGAGGGTTTGTGTAAATAATGTAGAATATAAATAATACTGGAGTTAGAGCATATTAATTATGGAACATAAACTTTGGGGAGGGGTTACTTTTGAAAAAGAAAATATTTTTGGGGATAGTTGTAGGAGCTTTATTACTTCTGACTTACAGAGTAGTATTTCCAACCTATGGAAATACGATTACTAGTCAGTGGAAAACAATGAATAAAATCTATGTAGTTGATAGAGTTAATGAAAAAAGAGTCACCATTAGAGATGAAGATATAATCAGAAGTATTATGTTTGATCATGCTGATATGAGGCTTATGAGATGGGACAGTGGAATTTTTCTATTGGATTACAAATACCGAATACAAGTGTATAATGATGTTTACACATCCCCATACACATTTAGCTTTAGTTTAGATGAAAACGATATGTACGCGAGAGGTCACTATAAAATACTTGGCGAAAACACTTTATTTGACTATATTGAGAGTTTGGATTTAGAATGGGAAGATGACAATTGATAAGACAAAGGAAGAACCACCACTTGGTTCTTCCTTTTGTTATATATCCTATATTATCTTATTTCGCCATGAGTCTCGGGACCTTCAACAGATGTGATTTTATTGTTTTCATCTACGAATACTACTTGAGGTTGGTGTGCTTTTGCCTCATTTTTGTCTAACATGCAGTATGCGATTATAATAACCACGTCCCCTGGCTGCACTAAGCGGGCTGCTGCTCCGTTTAGGCATATGGTTCCTGAGCCTCTTTCACCTTCTATTACATATGTTTCTAAGCGAGCTCCATTATTATTATTTACTATTTGTACCTTTTCATGGGGCATAATTCCTGAGGCTTCTAAGAGATCCTTATCTATGGTAACACTACCAACATAATTCAGGTTAGCTTCAGTTACAACTGCTTTGTGTATTTTAGATTTAAACATTGTTATATACATGGGTTAAACCTCCAACATAATATTGTCTATTAGTCTTACTTTACCTATCTTCACTGCTAATGCTATCAAAACATTGCCAGAAAGTCTATCTAAATCTTCCAAAGTATCACCACTTACTACCTTCACATAATCTATTTTAGCTAAAGGTTCAGAAGTTATTTTCTCTGTAATAGTAGTTCGAATCTTACTTGCTTCCCTTTCACCACGTCCAATACTCCCTTGAGCATCAAATAAAGAACGAGATAATACTAAGGCGGCTTTTCGTTCGTTATCTTTTAGGTTCACATTTCGAGAGCTCATGGCTAGGCCATCTTCTTCCCTAACAATTGGGCAGGGAATTATTTCTACAGGGAAGTTAAGGTCCTTGACCATCTGTTTGATCACAGCAACTTGTTGGGCATCCTTTAGGCCAAAATATGCTTTATCTGGAAGCACCATATTGAACAACTTAGAAACTATGGTAGTAACACCCCTAAAATGCCCTGGGCGGGATGCCCCACATAACTTATCTGTTATTTCGTTAACGTCCACATAGGTTTTATAATTATCAGGATACATATCCTTTACCTGAGGGTAAAAAATAACATCTGCACCTACACCTTCAACTAGATTCCTATCCCTTTGAAAATCCCTAGGATAGATGTCAAAATCCTCCCCCTCCCCAAACTGGGTTGGGTTAACAAATATACTTACAACTACTACATCATTTTCTTTTTTTGCTTGCTCCATAAGGGAAAGATGCCCCTGGTGTAAAAAGCCCATTGTTGGTACAAATCCAACTGACTTTCCTTGTAATTTCATCCCTAAGGAATATTGCTGCATTTGTTTAGGGTTTTCAATTATATTCATAAGTAGATACCTCACTAATTAATATAGTTTTTCAAGCACATCATCTTTTAACATAAATGAATGTTTATCTTCTGGAAAAGCACCAGATTTTACTTCTTGGATATATTCTCTAACGCCTTCTTTCATTGTTTCTCCTGTGTTCTTATAACGTTTTACGAATTTAGGAGCAAGATCTGAATACATACCTAGCATATCTTGTATAACTAAAACCTGCCCATCACATCCATTGCCTGCACCGATTCCAATTGTAGGTATGCTGATGGACTTTGATATATGGTCTGCAAGCTGTTTAGGTACACATTCAAGTACTATACCAAAGACACCTGCTTTTTCTAATAATTTTGCATCAGCAATAAGCTGTTTAGCCTGTTCTTCACTTTTACCCTGGACCTTGTAACCACCCATCATGTTTACTGATTGGGGTGTTAATCCTAGGTGTCCTAAAACTGGTATTTGAGCCTTTATCAGTGCTTCTATTTTATCTAGTATTTCCTCTCCACCCTCTAGTTTAACCCCTTGAGCATCTCCCTCTTGTATCAATCTACCAGCATTTTTTATTGTCTCCTCGACACTTATGTGGTAAGAAAGATATGGCATATCAGCAATAACTAACGCCCTTTTAGCCCCCCTGGCCACAGCCTTTGTGTGGTGCACCATATCGTCCACAGTAACTTTTAAAGTACTGTCATACCCTAGCATCACCATGCCTAAAGAATCTCCAACTAATAGACATTCAACCCCTGCTTCATCTAAGAGCTTTGCAGTGGAATAGTCATATGCTGTCAACATACTAATTTTATCACCCTTTACCTTGCTTTGCATAAAGGAACTGACAGTATACTTTTTATCCATTTAATCCACTTCCCTCTAATATTTTTTTTAATGCTTCTATATCCTCTTTCCTAAGGCCTCTCTTTTCAGCCACATCTAAGGTTTCCAAACCTAAAGCTGAGTAAAAAGATTTCTGGTCATCATTTAAATTTTCCAGGTGATTTTGTATAGTTACCATATCACCACGTACTATTGGCCCTGTCAGGGCATCTACAACTCCCAATTTATCTATGTTATCCATTGTACCCTGCATAAGTGGCATTAGAACATCATGCCCCTCTTGCTCGTTAAAACCAATGGTCTTTAGCATATTAGTTGATACTTTAGCTAATGTAACTAGGTAGTTTGAAGCTACACATGCTGCAGCATGGTACAATGGTTTATGTTCAGGCTCAATCTCTTTAAATTTATTCCCTATCTTCTTCAGTATCTCAAGTATTGCAGATTTATCTCCAGTGCCCTCCATAGTAAAAAAAGTATTGTGTATTGCATCTATACTCTTTTTTGTATCAGCAAAAGATTGCATAGGATGAAGGGAAAAAGTATTGGCACCTTGTGCTTTAGCTTTTGATAATATATCGGATTTTAGTGCACCTGACATATGTACTATGGTTTGATTGTTGCTAAATCCAATGTTTTCTCCTATATCATCACAGACTTTTTTAATTACACTATCGGGGGTTGTTAAAAAAACTATATCCGACTGTTCCACCACTTCTTCAAGGGACAAAACTTTAGCGGAAGAGAATTCTGCAGCTTTTTGGGCAGACTCTGGATTTCTGCTGTAATAACCCACAACATTCAATCCGTTTTCCTTTAAGTAGTGCCCAAAAACAGTACCAACCTTACCAGCTCCTATGAAACCTATATTCATCCCTTCACCTCCATTTTTCAAAGTATCAGTTAGGTTATTTTAACCAAGCCAGGGAAGAAATAAAAAAATCTATCCAATTTGGATAGACAGGGAAAATACACCTCTTGTGAGATGTTTCAATCTTATACCTGTCTCGGTCCAAGCTTGGCTCAGAGCAGTGCTTTGTAGTTATTAATACACCAAAATTCGTTTCACTCCCATTTGGGTAGCTTACAATTTTATTATATGTTAAATACCAAAATAGTGCAATAGATTGGGCCCAAAAAGTGTAATGATGATGATAACTGAAAAATAGTAGTAAATTAATCATATATACAAAGGGATTGTAGCGATAAATTTCATCATCTACAATCCCTGTTTATAAGCTTTAATTAACAATTATTGAAGAAAGTCCTGGAATTTTTATAGTCAGTATGTTGCCGTTTCTCTCCACATCTGCACCATCTTTAGTTCTCTCAAACTCACTGAATTTCCCTTCGAGTTCCAATGTTAATATTTGGGTCTCGGCACTAAAGTTATGGACAACCAACACCTTCTGGCTTTGAGAAGTCCTTAGAAATGTTAGTATAGAATTATTTTCGTTTTGCACTAACTCAAATTTACCACGGATTAGTGCATCATTTTTTTGTCTTATACTTATCATATTTTTAAAGTGGTTTAACAAAGAGTCTGGATCTTGTTGTTGTTCTTCCACAGATGGTGACCATTGTTCAGTACTGTTAAAGGAATTTGGTCTCCAGGTTGTCTGCCCTGGCCCATTATTTTCATACCATTTAAAGGGTTCTCTGATATCCATGTGATCATCATTGCTAATCATTCCTATTTCTTCCCCTGCAAAAATATAAGGATCACCAGGTAGGGTTAACAGTACATTTGCAGCTAGTTTCATTTTATCAAAGTCGTGATTAAAGTAAGACATTACCCTTTTAGTGTCGTGATTTGATAAAAAAGGTGCGTCAGTAAAATCGGGGTTATGCTCAGAGTAGGTCTTGTAGATTGTGTCTAACTGTCTTCCTAGTCTATCTGTGCCACTGTTAATAGAAGTAACTGTTCTTTCTCCAATTCTAAAATTGAAGTTTGCTTTCAAACCGTTAGCAAAATAAGGTGCAATAACCTCAGGAGTATCCCAAACCTCACCAATTAGGTATACATCCTCTTTTAATTCAGTTAGTGAGTTATAGAATTCATTCCAAAATTGATGATTCTTTGCTGCTTCATGGTAAAGATGTTTAGCTGCATCTAGTCTAAAACCATCCACACCTTTATCTAGCCAGAATTTCGCAATCTCTTTTACCTCTCCCCTTACTTCAGGTGTGTCGAAGTTTAAGTCAGGCATTCTGCCCCAGAAGTTGCCTAAATAATACCACTGGGAATTTTCGTAGTTATGCCATCCATTACCTCGACGCCTTAAATCCTCTTGATCTACCCAATGATAGTATTCTCTGTATCTACTTTCAGAATCAGCTGCCGAGGCTTTGAACCATGGGTGATCATTAGAAGTATGATTTATAACTAAATCCATAATAACTTTAATACCACGCCTGTGGGCTTCTTTTATAAGTGTCTCAAAGTCTTCCATGGTACCAAACTCGGGATCCACAGCATAGTAATCCACCACATCGTACTTGTGGTAGCTCGCACCATGGGTGATTGGTGTTAGCCAAATTCCGTTGACCCCTAGGTAACTAAGATAATCTAGACTCTCAATCATTCCACCTAGGTCACCTACTCCATCTCCAGAAGAATCTCTATAGTTATAGACAAAAATCTGATAAAATACCCCATTATCAAACTTTATCTCTGTTATACCTGAGCGATCATATGTACCATCATAGTTATCACCATGAATGATGGTATCATCAATGTTATCTGGGCTTATACTTTCCCCACTACAACCCACCACCAAAGCTAATACCACTAAAAATATTAATGATAATCTTAAAATTTTGTTAGCCAAAATTAATTTCCCCTTTCTCTGATACCTATACCCTTATATTATCATCCATTATTTAACATAACAAGCTGGATTTGAGCATTTTATCCTTAAGACATTATGTTGTACCAATGGGGTTTATTCTACGTGTATAGGGTACGGTAACCTAAGAAGGCTTCAGATACAACACAGAGGAAAATCTGTTTTTTAAAAACCTTATACTAGAAGCTGATGATTTTTAATAGATTTTTTTCTTAGTTAAAACATTGCGATGCTGTGTATGTATGTATGTATGTATGTATGTATGTATGTATGTATGTATGTATGTATGATAATCTCACGGTTAATCACTCTTCACTAAAACAAACAGGGCTGCTGCACAGATGAATTATTCATTGTGCAGCAGCCCTGTTATTTAGTTTATGCTATTACGGATCTTAAGTACTCTTCTACTTCCTCAGCTGTGGCTAAAGACATAGCCTTTTCAACTATCTCCTGAGCTTTCTCTTTTGTAAGGGTTGAAATTAGCTCCCTTGCTGGAAGTATAGATGTTGCACTCATGGAAAACTCATCTAAGCCTAGTCCTAGTAATAGTGGAATAAGGGGAAGTTCTCCTGCTGCTTCTCCACACATACCTGTCCAGATACCTTCTTTATGTCCATTTTCTATAACCATTTTTATCATCCTTAAAACTCCTGGGTGATATGGTGTATATAGATGGGCTATGTTTTGGTTCATTCTATCAACTGCTGTTGAATACTGAATCAAGTCGTTTGTCCCTATGCTGAAGAAGTCCACTTCTTTAGCAAGGATGTCACTTGTAAGGGCCGCTGTAGGAATCTCTATCATTATACCAACTTCGAAGTCTTTGCTATATACTATGCCCTCTGCCTCAAGATCTTTTCTAACTTCGTCCATGATGGCATTTGCTTGTCTAACTTCTGTTATGCCAGATACCATTGGATACATGATTTTAAGGTTTCCATACACAGATGCTCTAAGGAGTGCTCTCAGTTGTGTTTTAAATATATCTGTTTTATCTAGGCAAATCCTTAGTGCCCTATAACCTAAGAATGGATTCATTTCCTTTGGAAGGTTTAGATAGGGAATTTCTTTATCTCCACCGATGTCTAGGGTCCTTATAACAACTGGCTTTCCTTCCATACCCTCTAGAACTGTTTTGTATGCTTCAAACTGTTCTTCTTCTGTTGGTAAGGATGTTCTGTCCATGTATAAAAACTCTGTTCTGTAAAGTCCAATACCTTCAGCACCATTGTTTAATACACCCTTTAGATCGTTTGGTGTTCCAATGTTTGCTCCAAGCTCCACATGTTTACCATCTTTGGTAGCTGTGTTTTTATCTTTTAGCTCCATCAGTTTTGCACGGTATTCAAGGTATTTTCTTTGTTCTTCTTTATATTGATTTTTCACATCTTCTGTGGGGTTTACTAGTACTTCACCAGTTTCCCCATTTATTATCACATAGTCTGAATTTGATATTGTTTCAGTGACTGTACCAAGACCTACCACAGCAGGTATTTCTAAACTCCTTGCCATTATAGCTGTATGGGAAGTTCTACCACCGATATCTGTTACAAAGCCTAGTACTTTCTCTTTATCCATTTGAGCTGTGTCAGAAGGAGCAAGGTCATGGGCAACTATGATTACTTCTTCATCTAGTTGGCTTATGTTTACCATCTCAATACCTAATAGGTTTTTAAGAAGCCTTCCCCCAACATCTTTGATATCTGCCGCTCTTTCTTTCATGTATTCGTTATCCATGGATTCAAATATCTGTACAAAGGACTTTATGGTTCTATCTAGTATTACCTCTGCATTTTTCTTTTCTGATTTAATTCCATTTTCCACAGAGTTTACAAGTTTAGGATCAGAAAGTACTAGTAGGTGAGCTTGAAAAATTTCAGCTTTATCTTTACCCATCTTCTGCTGGGCTAACACTTTAATTTTTTCTAGCTGTTCTTTTGATTTCTCCAATGCAGAATGGAATCTATTTAATTCAGAAGCAATATCTTCAACAATGTTTTCAGATATATCTATTTCCTCTTCCCTAAGTAACAGTACAGGTGCCATGGAAATACCTTTGGATGCACCTATTCCTTTTAAAACCATTTAATCACTCCCTATTCGCCAAAATTGTTATCAAATAGTTCCTTAATGGCTGCTAATGCTTCTTGCTCGTCAGCACCACTTGCTTTTAAAGTTACTTCAGTTCCTTCGTTAGCTCCAAGGGCCATTATACCCATAATACTTTTAGCATTTACATCACCTTCACCCTTTGAAATAGTGATTTCTGAAGTAAATTTTGATGCTGTTTGCACAAGTAGGGCAGCAGGTCTTGCATGTAAACCTGTTTTATTTGTCACTGTTAATTTCATCTCTGTCATTTGAAAATTCCTCCTTAAAATAATTTAAAAAATCGTACATTTCTTATTCTAAACTATTTTTTGTTATAAGTCGAGTTTTAACACATTAAACCAACAAAAAAATATATGTATAGGATAAAATTAAGACTTTTACAGTAATTAAATTCACATTTTCTCAAACCATGCAAAAAACCCATGGAAAATTCCATGGGTTTTGCAGAGAAAATATATTTAAGGGGGATCAATGAGTACATTAATTATAACATATTATCCGTATATCTATGTTAAGTTTAGGTTACTTTTCATTAAGAACAGAAACAAATCCTGGTAAAATACCCAGTTTTATCATAGTACCTATTTCGTAATCCATACTTGGGTGAAGTTGCATGGAAATCTTTTGTTTAAAATCACCCTTTTGTATACCAACAACTGCATCTATTGTGTTACCCCCATAGACCTTAGAAAGTAACACAGATTCTATTGGCCCATTTTCTTCAACTTGAAAGCTATCGGGTCTAACAGATAACTTTACATTAGTTCCTGTTTTAAGGCCTGTGGAATTATTACAGGTTATTTCTGCAAAGGGAGTAATAACTCGACCATCTTCTCCCACCACACCTTTTATAATATTAGTATGTCCAACAAAGTTTGCCACAAAGGAGTTTACAGGAAATTGGTAAATTTCTTTGGGGCTCCCAATTTGTTGAACTTTTCCATCTTTCATAACAACTATTTTATCAGATATGGCTAAGGCATCCTTTTGGTCATGACTTACAAACACAGCCGTAGCTCCAGCTTCTTTAATAATTCTTTTAACTTCAACCCGCATGCAGATCCTTAAATCTGCATCAAGATTACTAAAGGGCTCATCTAACAAAACAACCACTGGCCTTCTAGCTAAAGCTCTGGCTATGGCCACACGTTGTTGTTGTCCCCCAGAGAGTTCGTGGGGAAAACGACTTTCATATCCCTTTAAGCTAACTAGTTCTAATACTTCATGGGTTCTTGACTTCTTGTCCTTTCCTCTATAACCAAATCCTATGTTATCAATTACATTCAAGTGCGGAAATAGGGCATAGTCTTGGAACACCATCCCAATATTTCTTCTTTCTGGAGGAATCCATCTATTTTCATCAAAAATCCGATTACCTCCTAGCTCAATAACTCCGCTGTCTGCCCTCTCAAATCCTGCTAATAATCTTAAGGTAGTAGTTTTTCCACAACCACTAGGTCCTAGAAGTGTCACAATTTCTCCCTTTTGTAGTATTAAGGATAGATCAGATACTGCTGGTAAGTCAGAACCTCTATATGTTTTGGATATCTTTTTTAGCTCGATTGCATTCATCTTATCACCTCTGGCCTAGTATTTGTTTAGCATCCACTTAAGTGGGATCACAGATATCAATATAATTAGTAGTGCTGCTGGAGCTGCCAAGTGATAAACTGATTCACTTGTTTCAACCCAAATTCTTACTGCCAAGGTATCAAAGCCAGGTGGACGTAGCAAAAGGGTTGCTGGCAGTTCTTTAATGGAGCTTACAAATACCAAGGCCCCTCCTGCAAGGACCCCTGGCGAAATAAGTGGTAAAATAACTCTGACCAGAACTTTCCATGGGGAATAACCTAAACTCCTAGCTCCTTCATCAATTCTAGGTGAAAGAAGGCTAAGGGATGATTCTCCTGCTTGCATACATTGGGGTAGAAATCTTATTACATAAGCTACACTAATAATAATAAATGTGTTGTATAGCATAGGTATATAGCGGTTAAACACAAAAACTAATCCCAGTGCCACAATAACTCCAGGCAATGAATACCCTGAATAGCTCAGTTTATCTATAACCTTTGTAAACGTAGAAGGATACCTAGATTTAAGGTATACAATTGGTAAAGATACAACCACTGAAACCATAGCTGCTAATCCAGCAACTTTTACACTGTTAAAGGCAAACTGCCAAAATCTCTGATCTAAAGCCCCAGCTACTATACCTTGTCTAGACCAATAAAGGAGCACTATAATTGGTAAAACAAAAGATAGGGTGAAAACTAAAAGTATAAAAATAAGTCCAGGGACTTTAAGTCCTTTTATATCTAAAGCTTCGGCTTTTTTAAATGTGCTACCGACTTGGTGGAATTTCTGTTTCCTTTTAGTTCTCCCTTCTAAATATAAAACCCCCAGGGTTAATACTATGAGAACCAAGCTTAAAACCGTTGCAGAAATGTTATCATAGCTTCCCATCTGATAGTAAATTGCAGATGTAAATGTTGTATACCTGAGCATGGCTATCGCTCCAAAATCTGAAAGTACATATAGGGCTATCAGTATTGCACCTGCACCTATGGCAGGTCTTAGTAAAGGTAGGTTAACTTTAGTTAATATACCCCATGTATTCATTCCCAGAGATTTGGCAGCTTCTTCATAGTTAGCATTCATTTTCTTCATAGCAGATGAAGCAATTAAAAAAACGTAAGGGTAAGTGAACATTGTTAGTACAAATACAACACCCCAAAAGGAGTAAATATCCAAGGGTGAATTACCAAACAAGTCATATGCCCAGCCACGAGGGCCAAGTATAATGATATATGTCACTGCTCCAACATAAGGGGGGATTACAAGGGGTAAAGCTAACATCCATTGCCAGTACTTTTTACCAGGGATGTTGCAACGCTCCACTAAGAAAGCTAAGGAAACTCCTATGGTTGTAGCTAATAATGTTACCATAAAAGTTAAGCTCAGGGTGTTTTGTAATATCATAGGTATCCTTGAATCTAATAGTCTCATCCAACGATCAGTTCCAGCAAAAACTGATCTCCATACCACGTAAACAAGGGGAAAAGCCATTACCACCGAAGTGATAAGGGCTAAAAAAAATAAAATGGCATCAGGTGGCTCCCCAACCCAAAAATTTTGCCAAATTTTCCTACTAAAAGCCCAAAAGGTTCGATTTAATCGAACCTTAGGCTGGGAGCTATTAGATTTATTTGGTATGTCATTTGCTTTATTCATAGCATTTCTCCCATTTGATTTTTTTTTTAAACTATCTAATTTCTAGGTCTAGTCCTGATCTCTCAATTAATTCTTTAGTATCTAGCCAGTGTTTTCCAAGATCTTTAAGTGGCATACCGTGAACTTTATACTCATTTATTGTAGCAGCTTCTTCTATAGCTTCTATCTCTGGGTTAATAGGAACCTCAAGGGAAGCATATGAAAATTCCCTTTGATTTTCTGCTTTTAAAATCCAATCTAAAAAGATTTTAGCGTTATCAGAGTTTGGAGATCCTTGAACAAAACCAACACCTGCAGCATTTAGTACAGCACCCATCTCACCTTCACCTTGGTCTGGATAGATTACTCCTACATTGTTATTTTCAGGTTCTCTTAATTGCTGGTGGTAGTAGTAGTTGTTTACTAGACCAAACTTGAATTCTCCTGCTCCTACAGCTCTACGAATATCTCCATGCCCCTGGGTTATGGCCCCAGCGGTATTCTTGATTAAGGATAACCATTCTAAGGTCTTTTCGTCGCCCCACTGGGTTCTTAGTGCAGAAACATGTCCTATCATACCACCATTACCACCACGGGTAATTGCGTATTCCCCTGCCCACTTAGGGTCTATTAATTCCCAAACATTTTTTGGCATATCTTCTTCTGAAATAAGGTCTTTATTGTAGATAAATACTCTAGTTCTAGCGGAAAGGGCAAACCAAGAGTTATCATCGGCACGGTACTTTTCATCAATTGTTTCTATACCTTCAGGAGTATAACCTTGTAAAAATCCTTCCATTCGAAGGTTTTCCAATGCTCCAATATCATTGGAGATCACTACATCGGCTTGTACATTATTTTTTTCCTCTTTCAATCTATTAAAAACACCTTCTCCTGCATGTAAAGCTTTAACAGTTATACCTGTTTCAGTTTGAAATTTATCCAGTAAAGGTTGTACAAAATTTTCATTTCTAGATGAGTAGATAACAAGTTCATTTGAGTCACTTGAGCTCGTAGACCCACAACCTGCTGCTAAACCCACTACTAAAATAATTGATAAAACTAATGCAGTAACTTTAAATCTCTTCATTATTAGATTCCTCCTGTGAATTGTTTCTCAATTTGTTCCGGGGCCAATGATAATCTTTCTCACTATAACTTAAAAAAATATAATTATAGTAAATTTTATGATTGTGTATCCGTAGTTAATTGAGAATATTTTTCATTTGTCTAAAGCTATTATAAAATAATCCCGACTAAAAAGCAATGCTTTTGTCGGGATTATTTTTATATATTTTTTTATAATGACTATTGAGTAATGTTTACTCTTCTTGGATAAGGGATTTCGATATTATTTTCGTTGAATGCTTCTTTTGTATACAGTCTTATTACCCTTTCAATCTTCCATTGATTCATGGGTGTTGTTTGGGCTACTATTCTTAAAACAACTTCACTGTCACCAAAATTAGATACACCCAAAACCGTAGGGCCTTCTACTATTTCTGGGAAGTCTTGTTTAACTTTTTCCATGGCACCTTCAAGGACACTGAAAACGTTGTTTAAGTTTTCTTCATATGCTACTGGGATATCAACCATAGCCCGCATTTCACCTATTGAAAGATTTGTAACCTTATCCACCGACCCATTTGGTATAATATGAATTTCTCCTGAAAAGTCCCTTAATTTTGTTACCCTTAGTCCAATATCTGTAACAACACCTGAAAGCCCAGAAATCTTGACATAATCGCCAACTGAGAACTGATCTTCAAATAAGATAAAGAACCCTGTCAAAACATCCCGAACTAATCCTTGTGCACCAAAACCCAAGGCCACCCCTACAACACCGGCTCCTGCTAAAAGTGATGTGGTAGAAAATCCTAACTCTGCTAATATCATCATTCCAGCAAATAGATAGATCCCATATTTTAAAAAACTTTTACTTATTGCTGAGAGGGTCTTTATCTTCCTCTCATCAATGTATTTCTGACTTGCGAAAAACTTATCCACTAATTTGGATATTATTTTCAATACATATATGGCTAAAAAAATTATAACGATGATTCGGAATGAATTTTTCAAAAAACTGAGTACTAGCTCCACTGATACTACTTCGTCAATAAAGTTGGTTAAGTTTTGAAACATCTAACTCCTCCTTCCTTTAGATATTTACTTTTTTAAAAATTTCGTATCATTTAATTTCTCTGGGTTAGTAAATAGGTCATATGCCGTCAAAGCCATGGCCTTAATACCTATTAACATCTGCTCAAAGCCTTCTTTAGTACCTGCTGCAGCTGAAAATTCTTTGGTATGACCAGCTATATCTGAAGAACATATTTTTACAAAGGGATGGATTGCTGGCACAACATGACTAACATTTCCCATATCTAAAGACCCATGATCAGAGCCTTTGTGAATATCTTTAGGATTTACGCCTAGTTTTATAAGATTGTTGTCGTATAGGTCAGAAATATACTCATTTGTTACCATATCATCATATGATTCCTCGTAGTTTTTGATTTCAACAGTGCAGCCTGTCACCATTGCGGCACCGTGGGCACATTTTTTAACCTTTTCAATGACTACTTTTAACTGCTCTTTTTTCATTGCCCTGACATAAAACTGTCCTTGGGTATGATCTGGTATTATATTTGCTGCGTCTCCACCTTTACTTATTATACCATGAATCCTTACATCAGAAGGCAACTGTTGTCTTAATGTACTTATAGCAACATACATGTTGACTAGGGCATCAAGGGCATTTATTCCCTTATGTGGCGAAGCTGCCCCGTGGGCAGGCTTTCCATAAAAATCAAATTGTAATGCTTCCATTGCCATGGATGATCCACTACTTTCATAGGCTTGAGCTGGGTGTACCATAAGGGCAGCATCTATGGTATTAAAAACTCCCTGTTCCACCATTGCAACTTTTCCCCCATCAGTCTCTTCCGCAGGAGTGCCTATGACCAAGATGGCCCCCCCTAGGCTATCCACAACTTCCTTGAGAGCTACCCCTGCCATAACAGCTGACACTCCTATAAGGTTATGACCACATCCATGTCCTAACTCAGGCAGTGCATCATACTCTGCTAAAAGGGCTATGGTGGGGCCATGACTTTTCCCCTTATATGTAGCTCTAAAGGCAGTTTTCATACTGGCTATACCCTCTTCTATGGCAAAGTCTTCCTCTTTAAGCTTCTTGATAAGTGCTTGAGATCCTTTAATTTCCTTATGTCCTAATTCTGGATTATCCCAAATGTATTTTGATATACTGTAATACTCTTCTTTGCTATCATCGAGAAATTTGAGAATATGGTCACGCATTTAAACTACCCCCTAAAATATTCTAATCATAGTATTATATTAACCCACTATTTATATGAAAACAAGAATCTTATGCTTTCTTATGTCTATATTAAAGTAAACTATTGATCATTTATTAACACTAAAAAAACGCCTCATGGAGAGGCGCTTGATTACTTCCTTTTAAGTTCCTTTAACTTTCTTTAAATTCTCTTCATCTGATAGCAGGTCAAATCCTGTAAGAGCCATGGCTTTTATTCCATATAACATTTGATCAAAGCCTTCTTCACTACCTGCTGCATCTCTAAATTCTTTTGTGTGCCCTGCTATATCTGATGCACAAATCTTTGTATATGGATGAATTGCTGGCACCACTTGACTCACGTTTCCGATGTCCGATGAACCATGACTGGTCTTTTCTTGGATTTGATCAATTGTTATCCCCACAGCCATTAAGTTTTCTGTGTATAGTTGGGACAATAGTTGATTTGTTATAAGGTTATCATATGTTTCCTCATAATTTGAGATCTCCAAGGTACAACCTGTCATAAGTGCAGCACCCTCTGCGCATTTTTTTACTTTCTCAATAACTTCTTGTAAGTATTCTTTTTTCATAGCCCTAATATAAAATTGACCTTGGGTATGATCAGGTATAATGTTTGCTGCATCTCCCCCCTTTGATATGATCCCATGGATTCTTACATCGGAAGTTAGCTGTTGCCTAAGGGTACTAACAGCAACATAAAAATTTACCAAAGCATCTAATGCGTTTACACCTTTATGGGGTGATGCAGCCCCATGGGCTGGTTTTCCGTAAAAGTCAAATTGTAGTGCTTCCATGGCTAAGGAAGTTCCACTGCTTATATAGTCCCTTGAGGGATGTATCATTAGTGCAGCATCCACATAATTAAATATTCCTGCTTCAACCATTTTAACCTTACCACCATAAGTTTCTTCCGCTGGTGTACCTATGACTAAAATCCGGCCACCAAAAGTATCTACCACTTCTTTTAAGCTAACTGCCGATAGGGCAGCAGCTACACCAATCATATTGTGACCACATCCATGACCTAACTGGGGTAGTGCATCGTATTCCCCTAGAAATGCGATTGTTGGACCATCTTTGTCACTTTTATAACTGGCTATAAAACCAGTTTCTAGATTTGCTACGTTTTTTTCTATTTCAAAGCCTTCAGAAGCTATTTTTTTTGTAAGTGCTTCTACTGCTTTGTATTCTTTGTTGCCTAGCTCGGGGTTCTCCCATATATACCTAGACAAACTATAGTATTCGTCCCTTTTACAATCAATTATCTCAATTATTTTATCCTTCAAAATATAGCCTCCTCATTTAATATTACATCTATTTTACATCTTTAACGCATTAAAGACAATATCAGCGTAATATTTTTTTAGATAGCAGGAATAAACCATTCGCTTCTAGAAATATATAGAGACTATATTTTTCTTGAGAAAGGGAGTCTATATGGAAAACACACTGGTGGTGGAAGAAAAATTAACAAACAAAAAGAGCTTACAAATGATCTGGCTTTTGGCTTGGCCAGTTATGCTTGGACAAGTATTACAGACAGCATTAGAGTTAGTTGATCTATATTTTATATCTATGCTTAGGGATACTGTCTTCTTTGCAGCCATTGGATACAGTACTTCACTTTTCGGAGTTGTGGTAGTGGCTTCACAGCTCGTGGTTGCAGGTACCATAGCATTAATTGCTAGAGAAAGTGGTGCAGAAAACCAGAACACTGTTACTAATTTAACAAGACAGGCGTTAACCCTAGCCTTATTGGTGGGAGTTTTTTTATGGATTTGTGTGTCAGTTTTTGCAACGCCACTTTTACAGCTTTTTGGAGCACGGGGCAATTTATTATTATATGGCACTAATTATTTAAGGATAGTTCTGGTTGGCATACCTTTTGTTTATTATAATATGACTGGTAGAGCTATACTTCAAGCAAAGGGTGATACCTTCACTCCCATGATTATTTTTGTCCTAATGAATGCTGTAAATATTCTTTTCAATTGGTTATTGATTTTTGGTGTTTGGATCTTTCCTGAGCTTGGTTACAAGGGTGCAGCTTATGGTACATTGCTATCAAATATTTTTGCCTTTGTACTATTTGTTTTTGTGCTTCAAAGGAAAGCTTTTAAGGGTAAGATTTTAGATGTGATAACACCTGTTTTTGACTTTGAACTGATGATTAGATTTATTAAGATAGGTGGCTATGCTGTTGTTCAAGCAGTGGCTAGACCCATAACAGGGCTTTTCATGTATGGTATAGCAAGCCTTTCTGGGGAAAATGCCTTAGCTGCCTTTACAATAGGTGGAAGAATGTTTAATCTGGTTTTTATCATCTTAGCAGGCCTTACCACTGCCATTTCAGTTCTAACAGGGCAAAATCTAGGAAAAAAAGATTACAATTCCATCAATGTTCATGTTAAAAATGGCTTGTTAATCGGTGCTATTAATATGCTGATTTTTGCAATCCCCTACTTTATTTTCTCTGAGTCCATAATGGGTGTGTTTGTAAAAAACCCTGAAGATTTCAGGGTTATAGAAATAGGAGTAAGTTACTTTAGAATTACTTATGTAGGTTTAATTTTTGTAATTTTTTCTGTAATATATGGAGGGGTATTTATTGGAGCTGGGGACACTGCTCCACCAATGGTAGCATCCTTAGTTGCAAACTGGGCTGTTAAAGTTCCTTTAGCATATATCTTTGCCGGAAGGTTAAACCTTGGGTCCAATTGGGTATGGATAGCCATAAGCTTATCAGTCATTGTTGAAGTACTGATAGTTAGCATTTGGTATGGTAAAGGTCGTTGGAAATTTAAAAAAATCTAGAAATATATTAGGGGGTTATTTAATGAAACTAAATGATATTAAAGAAATAGATAATCTGCTCAATGAAGACAGAATTTTGAACCTTAATGCGCTAGGCAGAATTAAGTTTAATCAAAACTACAATATAAAAGTAGATGAGCTAAAAAAAGGCTTTTTGCTTCAATTAGACTATTGGCATGTTGTTTACTCGGGAACTGATCATGTTGCTGAAGAACTGATTAGATGTATTGATACTAAAACCGAGAAAGGCTTTAGCGGGGTAGGTGTAAAGTATTATCAACTTGCAAAGAAGCATCATGAAATCAAGTGGGAAGAACCTTGCTACTTGTATTATCTAGAGGAACACAACTTAAACACAAGCCTACTTAAACATTGTGTGGATAGCTTGACTGAAAAAGATGCAGAGCTAGTAAACGAATTTTATACCTATAAAGATGAGAATTCAATAGGCTATATAAGAGATTGCATTATATCAAGGCCAAGTTCCGTAGTCCGTGACGAGCAAGGCACCCCTGTTTCTTGGGCACTGATCCGTGAAGATGGGTCTATGGGTGTAATGTATACCTTGAAAGAACATCGAGGGCAAGGGTATGCAAACTCAGTAAGTGTTGACCTAGCAAAAAAAGCATTTGAACTTGGCCTTACACCCTATGTGCATATTGTAAAAGGAAACACTCCCTCAGTAAAACTAGCAGAAAACCTCGGCTTTAAGTTTCACTGTGATGTTATGTGGTTCGGAATTTAGCTTATATAGAATGTTTTACCCTAAAAAGGAAACTTAAATAGAAGTCTTTAGTAAAAATAAAAACCATTCCTGTTGGAATGGTTTGTTTTTTATGTATTGCACCCAGGATGCCGGTGCCCCAAAATTTTCAAGACCCTGCTCTACTCACAGGTGGGTGCTCTGCTTTAAAGGTTCGCTTTCCATTCTAAAGATGGCTTAGCGTTGCTTTAAAAACTCGAACTCCCGATGTCAAAATGTAGGTTGAAAATAATAGAGCTTTCGAACACCTCAGGAATATTTATTTTTTTTTAACTTGTGTCCTTATTATATTACATTTTCATGACATATGTCAATGTTTTTTAAGTTTAATTATTTTCCAAAACTTCCAATGCTTCCTGGGCTAGTTGAATGGCTTCATCTAGATAAGCGTGGGCTCTAGCGAAGTGATGACTTCCTGTACTGTTTTCAGCAAAAATGTAATCCCATCTAATTTGAGATCTTCTATGAAGCTCCCTAACTATTTCAAGGGTTTCATCTTCAATATCCCCTTCTTCTACCCTTACAGCTAAACTTTCCACAAGTTCCACTAGCAAGTCCATGGCCTGCTTTTGCTTATCTTCTACCTCTTGTTGTAGACCATTAACCCACTGAGCAATACTTTCTTCATCATGGTTTCCATGACATCCGAGACAAGATTCTTTGGCTGTTTTTAACGGACTAGTCCACCAGTGTGAAACGTATTCCTCACCATCTTCACTTTGCATCTGTGGCATATGGCAAGCATTACAGTCCATGCCAAGATTGTGATGGGGACTACCTCTATACATCTCATACTCTGGGTGCTGAATTTTGATAAGAGGCGTCCCTGTCCTTGGATGAATCCAGTCTGCATAATCTAATTCGTTAAATGTTTGTTCGTAGTCTTCTACTGTCAAACCATTTTCCCACGGAAGAACTATTGCAGTTGTTTCAGGGTCAATATAGTACTCAACATGACACTGAGCACAGTTTTGACTTCCTCTTTCCACTTCAAAATCTAATTTTTGAAATCCCTCTTCAGCATGGGGAACAGTTATATGAAGTTCACCGGGTTCATTTCTGTGGCAGCTATAACAAGTAATAGGATAGCGAGCTTCCTGGGCTACCTCTACAAAGTCCATTCCGAATAATTCCGAACCGTACTGTTCATATAGACTATCATAATCAGCTGTTTTACATGCTAAGCAAGAGGCACCTGGTCTTGGACGACCGATATTTATAACATCTTCAAGGGCATACACATGTCCTCTAGCAGAAAAATATTCTTTGCTAAAGCCATATCCCTCGTAGAGTACTCGAATTTGTGGGTATTTTTCTATGTAGTCAATCTGTTGTTCTCCACCAAATTCCACATCACCTTCATTTGAGTTTCTCAAGTATGATTGGTAGATAAGTGGATGTTCATCTGCCCAATATTCGGGATCAAGTATTCTACTTGGCTGTGCTTCCCTTTGAAACTGTTCTCCTCCCAGCATACTAAAAACAGCAAATCCTAACATGGCAACAACAAACACAGATAGAATTATTTTTTGTGTTTTAGTCATCTATATCACCTCATAGGTATTATTTCCGCAAACTATACCCCTTAGTCATTAAATTATTTCCTCTACAGGTAACTATGTAAACTAGGTAGCAAGACATTTACTCCCATATATGTAAACAATACACTTATAAAGCCAATTATTGAAAACCATGCTAATGTTCTTCCCTTTACACCTTTATTTACCCTTGCATGGAGGAATACTGCATATATTATCCATGTTATTAGGGACCATGTTTCCTTAGGATCCCAAGCCCAATACCTTGTCCACGCCTGTTGCGCCCAAATAGCTCCAGTTACTATAACGGCAGTGAGAAATAGAAACCCAAATGCAACAGTTTTATATATTAGCATTTCAATCTTTTGCCCTTTGGGTAAATGGGATTTTAAGTAGCTATCATCCTTCATTTTATTAAGTATTATATACAAAACCCCTAGCCCAAATGCTACACCGAAGGCTCCATAGCTAAATACTGCTGTAAATACATGGAACAGCAACCAGTTACTTTGAAGTGCCGGCATCAATGGATTAATGTCACGGGATAATGAGGCTCCATATGATGTTATCAAAAGCACTACAGGTACGATGAATAGCCCAAGCCCCTGATATTTGTACTTTAATGAAAAAAATAAAAAGCATAGGGCTATACCCCAGGCAAAACTTGAAGCGAATTCGAATTGGTTAGTAAGGGGTGGCCTTTGTGCTACATACCAGCGACTAATTAAGGAAACCGTGTGAAATAACCATCCAATTGCCAGTAGCCTATTACCCCATTGGGCAATTTTTACATTTTTTTGAAACAAAAATGCTACATATAGTGCCATGGATAACGTATAAAAAACAAAAGTTATATTAAACGACATTCTTTCTATCATCTGTTATTTCTCCTTCTTTAAAAGTTTTTATAATGCGCTCTTCCCATTCGTCGCTATTTTTAAAACAATGAATATATATGGTATATCCTCCATCCCTTAAGGGTCTAGCTGCTAAAGTCATTGGATTTATATAAAAGCTTGCTATTAAACCAAATGTCAACAGCAATGAACCAAACAAAGCCCAAACAAGTGCAGGGTCTTTGGATACTTCTAAAACAGTATATCTCTGAGGATTAGAGAAAGTAATTGTATGCCCTCTCCATCTCAAGCTTCTACCTGGTTCTATAAAATTCATGGACTCTACCCTGTTATTATGTATTAGTTGATAAACTATTCTTGGGTTTTGTGGAAAGGGGCTATTGTTTATGACATCTGGCTGTATATCCATTGTTCTCACTATGGAATTCTCGTCCAAGAAGTAATGGTCCCGCTCATACATTGGTCTTTTAATAGTGTCTTCGTTGGCATGGATTATATCCATATTCACTGCCCAACCTGTGGCAATCTGATAGAAACTATAGTCATTAAATTTAACTGGATTATTCACAGAAACTATTCCTTCTTTAGTTTCGTCATCCTTGGATAAGCTAATATATGAATAGTATTGATTTATGGAAAAATCTTCCCTATAATCCACTAAAAAGTCATCTATCCGTACATTGATGTTCGTACCTGCAACCTCTAAAGTTTCACTGGGTAGACCACTTATTTGCATGTTAAATCCGTAGATTCTACCTATAAAGTAACATATAACTACAACTGCCAATCCAACATGTGTTAGCCATGATCCAAAATAGCCGATTTTACCCTTTGAGCAATAAATAAGATTACCATCTGTTTTTATATTCTTAAATCCTAATTTATTAAATCTTTCAATAACCCCATCTAGATCAAAATTGACGGGAAATTTTTTACCTAGTGTGTAAGGTTTGCTTGCCCTGTTATATATTTTAGGCAGTCTTATAATACTACACATAAATAAGTTTATTGTTAGTAAGCCAAATAATGCAGAGAACCAAAGACTATGGTACATGTCGTGTAAATTAAACATACTTATCATGTTATATACCCTAGGACTGTAGCGATGTTCGTACCAATGCAGGGGCATCTCTTGGGGGATTAGTGTTCCAATTATTGATAAAACAGCGAGAATAATCAACAGAGTTATTCCTGTTTTCATTGAATATAGGAATTTCATTTTTTTCATCATATCACCTCTGTGTTAAATATTCCCAATTTGCTATAAAAAAATTCTTATATAATGGATTAGCTAAACAGATTATTAAAGGCAAAGGTTTGCCACAGATCTGCATGTTCTTTATGATCTTAAGGGAAAAAGCATAAGTTCAAATTCTTAGCCACAGATTTTCACTGATCTTCACGGATTTTTAAGGATAAAGAGAACTTTATAAAGGCTATAGGCTGATGGTTTAAATTCCCTTAAGTTTGCTTTTTATAGTGTGGGCTTTTTAGTGTAAGGTAGTGGTAAAAGTACTTTAATTCCTTAGCCACAGATCTGCATGATCTTTATGATCTTAAGGGCAAAAGCATAAGGTCAAGGGCTTTAGCCACGGATTTTCACTGATTTGCACGGATTAAGGACAAAACAAAAAACTCTAATGGCTATAGGCTGATAGCTAATGGCTTTTCTTAAGTTTGCTTTTAATAGTGTAAGCATTTTAGTGTAAGGTAGTGGTTAGCTGTTTGGTATTTTGAAGAGCTACTTGCTCAAAAAAAAATGACCTCATATCATATGAGGTCATTTAGGTTTATCTTATATTACTGAATCTGGAATTTTATCAAAAAGTTCTGTTACACTTTCTCTGTGGTGAATCCTTTTTATGGCTTCTGCAAATAGTGGTGCTACTGAGCAAACTTCAATTCTATCCTTATCTATATTTTGAGGTTGTGTCACTGAGTCCGTTACTAGCATTTTCTTTATGGGACTGTTGTAAAATTTTTCTAAAGTTTCTCCCTTTAGAAGTGAGTGACTAACACATGCATATATATCCTTTGCCCCTTTTTCCTTTAATCCTTTTGCCACATTTATAATGGACCCAGCGGAAAGGGTAAAGTCATCTACAATCAGTGCATTTTTACCTTTGACATCTCCTATAATTTCAAGTATTTCTGCTTGTTCACTATGATCTTTGCGGTTTTTATCTCCTATAGCAACAGGTACTTGGAGAAAATTACTATAGTGTCGTGCTGTTTTTGCATATCCTGCATCAGGGGATACAACAACCAAATCTTGCACACCTAGTTGTTTAAAGTGACTACAAAGGACTGGCATAGCAAAAAGATGGTCAACTGGAATCTTAAAAAATCCTTGAATTTGCGGAGCATGTAAGTCCATTGTCACAATTCTGTCTGCTCCCACACTTTCTAATGCATCAGCACAAACTCTAGCTCTTATGGAAACCCTAGGTTCATCTTTTTTATCTCCCTTTGCATAACTAAAATAAGGCATAATTACGGTTATAGAGTTAGCACTAGCCCTTTTAAATGCATCAATCCAAAATAAAAGCTCAACTAGGTTATCATTGGGATTAGATCCTATTGACTGAACTATGTAGCAATCTTTGTCCCTCACAGTCTCTTCTACTTTAACAAAAGTGTTACCCTCGGAGAATTTTATAACTTGCGATTTCCCCATGGGGATATTTAGATACTCACAAATTCCTTGGGCAAATTTAACACTTTCACTTCCAGTAAAAATCTTAATCTCAGTATGTCGTTCCAAACATTACACCGCCTTTTTTTATTTCTTTATATTCTCATTGTACATTATATTCCAAATATTGTTAAGCATCTGTTATATGGAAACAAACTCACTTGCTAATAGTGTAGATCTGTGGCTAAGAAATTAAAGGATTTTTACACTACCCTTCACTAAAAAGCTTACACTATTAAAAGCAAACTTTAAAATGTTAAGCCACCATACTATTGACATTATAACCTTCTCTGATCTTTTAAACCCTTGAAAGTCAGTGAAAATCCCTGGCTAAAGCCTTTGCCTTTTGGCCCTTTTCCTTAAGATCAAGTAGATCATATAGATCTGTGGCTAAGCCTTCAATTTATTTCCTTCCTTAAGATTATGCAAAATCTGTGGCTAAAAAAATAAGTCTTATTATAAATTAGTCACGGGCCATATACTGGCAAGATTTATTACACAGCCTAAAAAAGCTACATCATTTCTGTCCCTCACGGAAAGGCTTAAAGATTAATCTTGTAAGATATTTTATCCGGTCAAGGGTGGCACAAGGCACACCCCCTACTAAAGATGACGAGATAAAAAACAAAAAATCCAAAGAAGGTTGCCCTTAAAATCCGTGCAAATCAGTGAAAATCCGTGGCTAAGCCTTTGACTTAATGCACTTGCCTTAAGATCAAGTAGACCATGTAGATCTGTGGCTAAGCCTTTCATTTATTTCCTTCCTTAAGATTATGCAAAATCTGTGGCTAAAAAATAAGTCTTATTATAAATTAGTCACGGGCCATATACTGGCAAGATTTATTACACAGCCTAAATAAGCTACATCATTTCTGTCCCTCACGGAAAGGCTTAAAGATTAATCTTGTGAGATATTTTATCCGGTCAAGGGTGGCACAAGGCACACCCCCTACTAAAGATGACGAGATAAAAAACAAAAATCCAAAGAAGGGTTTGCCCTTAAAATCCGTGTAAATCAGTGAAAATCCGTGGCTAAGCCTTTGACTTAATGCACTTGCCTTAAGATCAAGTAGATCATGTAGATCTGTGGCTAAGGATTTAATTTATTTCCTTGCCTTAGATTATACACATCTGTGGCTAAAGAAAGCTTTCTGTTAAATATCATAATCCCTTTAGGATATTAATCACAGTATTTGCTTTTATATGTTGTTATAATACATTTAGAAAGTAAAACGAGGAGGAAAAAAGTATGTTAAAAAGAAAAATTGTTTTTATAGATCAAGATAAATGTGATGGTTGTGGATTATGTGTTCCTGCTTGCCACGAAGGTGCCATAGAGATTATTGACGGAAAAGCTAGACTTTCAGAGGATAAGCTTTGTGACGGAATAGGAGATTGCTTAGGTGAGTGTCCAGTTGATGCAATAACCATTATCGAAAGGGAAGCAGATGCTTTTGATGAAGAAGCTGTAAAAGAGAGGTTAATACAACTTGCTCAAGAAAAAGAGCGTGAGTTACCTAAAACTCCTCCAATGATGGGTGGTTGTCCTGGTTCTAGGGCCATGGCTTTAAATACACGTCCATCTACTAATGAAGAGCACACAGGTGAAATAAACTCTGAGCTTAGACAGTGGCCAGTACAATTGACCCTAGTGCCTGTAGCTGCGCCATACTTCAAAGAAGCTGATTTACTAATTGCTGCAGATTGTGTACCTCTTGCTTTTCCTGATTTTCATAGAAAGCTACTAAAAGGAAAAGCTGTGGCAATAGGTTGCCCTAAGCTTGACAATGGTTCTAGCTATGTTGATAAGTTATCAGAAATCATCAGGCTTAATAAACTAAAATCTTTAACTATAGCACACATGGAAGTCCCCTGTTGTTTTGGTTTAATACAAATAGTTAAAAACGCAGTGGAGAAATCTGGGGTTGATATAGATATTGAAATCATCAATATCAGTTTGGATGGAACCATCAAATAAGTGACCACAAGGTCACTTATTTTTTATATTAATCTTCTATTGGCATATTATTTGCAAGGTAAATAGCAAATTGTAAACAAAGGAGTTTTTTTCATGTCCTATTTCAAGTATGGAAAAATCAATTTATATTATGAAGAAAGGGGTAATTTATCGTCAGAAAAGGTGGTAGTTTTTTTTAATGGTGTAATGGCATCAACTAATAGTTGGGTAAATCAGATTAGCCTTTTTGAAAAACTTGATTTTAGGATTGTACTTCATGATTTTAAAGGACAATTGCTATCTGATAAGCCTAGTGGCCCTTATACTTTTAGTGAACACGCTGAAGAAACTAAAGCCCTTTTAGAACATCTTAAGATAGATAGAGCCCATTTTATAGGAACATCCTATGGAGGGGAAGTAGCATTAAAGTTTGCCATGATATATCCGGAGATGGTGGAAACCATAGCAGTTATAAATTCTGTTACAGAACTAGATGAAGTCCTTAAGTTCTTTATAAAGGGGTGGAAAGCATTAGCTGAGGCTAAAGACCCTGAAAATTTCTTTTATGGTATGCTCCCTACTATTTATCATAATACCTATATTGAAAACAATTTAGACTTAATAAAAAATAGGGCTAATACCTTCAATCATTTACCTCATGATTATTTTACTGGACAAATTGAGCTTTATAAAACCTTTGAGCAAGATGTTACCATGACTGATTCCCTACATCTTATAACATGTCCCACAATGGTTATTTGTGGAGAAGAAGATATTTTAAAACCTAAAAAATTTTCTAAGATCATAGCAAATAACATTAAAAACTCTGAGTATATCACTATACCTGATTGTGGCCATGTAACTATTTTTGAAAAGCCAAAGGAGCTTAATAGTATACTAGCAGGATTTATTTTGAAAAATTTACTATAATTCTCCCCTTTCATACAGCAAAACCACCTGTCCCCAGGTGGTTTTGTTGTATGAAATTCAGACACTGTACATTAAAACAACACTAAAACCTTGTTTCACCAACATTGTCCAAAGCTTTTTTAAGCAATAATGGTCCTACAACTTCGAAGAAAATCACACCACTAAGAACAATACCCGTTAACATACCATTAGATTCAGGGAACTTTTGCTCAGCTATTACACTTAAACCTATTGCTACACCCGCTTGGGGTGTCAATGCTAGTCCTAGGTTTTTACGCATTTTCACTGTTAGGTCTGTAAACATAGCACCTGAATAACTACCGACAATTTTTCCTACCAACCTACCTGATATATAACCAACACCTACTAAACCAGATGTAACTAGAACGCTGGTGTCAAGTTTTGCCCCTGCCAATGTTAAGAAAGACACAAAAACAGGTAGTTCAATTCTTTCTAAGCTAGTGGCAACAATATTTCTTCTAAGGGTTAGGTTCGTTATAGTTGCTCCCATAGTCATATTTAATAGCAATGCAGATAGTTGAAAATGGTCAGCTAATCCAGTACCTAAAAATACGAAGCCCAACAAAATCACTGTAAATTTTGCTGTAGCGGGCCTTTTTTTAATAAGATAAGTTAATATTATACCAAGTAGCATACCTATCCCTAATGTCAAAAGAACTTCTTGTACTACTCCTAGGAACAAAGTGGCTCCAGCTGTATCGCTATTCCCTACCCCCTGTAGTAATGCACTTACAACACCAAAGGATAGTATGGCAAATAAATTATCAACGGCAACTAATGCCAGTAGGTTCTGAGTAAACAGTCCCTTTGATCCAGTTTCCTTGACAATTGATAATACCCCCGAGGGCGAAACGGTCAGTGCTAATATCCCAAGTAATATAGCAAATTGTAATCTCATACCGAATAAGTAAGTAAAACTTGCGACTAAACTGAACGTCAATAGCCCTTCACCTAAAAAAAGTTTAAATAGGTTTTTACCGTACTTTCTAAACACAGCATAGTGCAGTTCACTACCAATTGATAGAGATAGTATGCCTAGTGCTAACTGATTAACTGGCTGAAATGCATAAATTGCTTCTCTGGTTATAATATTTAAAAATGATGGTCCTACTAATAATCCAAAAATAATATATCCTGTCACGGAAGGTAGCTTTGCCTTTGAGGCAATCTTGCCACCTATGACTCCAATTAGCAGTACAAAACCTAGTAGTAAAGATGAATTCATCGAATACTTTCACTCCCATCATGACATGAGGAGGAACCTTTTATGAAATTTACAGGTACACTGAAAATAAAGGCAGAATCAGGTTTATCTAAGCTCCCTAAAATCTCCTCAACTATAGAAACAGCCTTGTTTCTCTGAACTTCACCATCAACTACTGTAAATATAGTTTTGCTATGATTCTTTTCTCCTTCTATCTCTGCAAAATGGGAGAAGAAAGGAATATGATCTGCAACTAGGTGGCACATACCGGAGCTGTCCACCACTGTGGCTCCTTTTATACCCTTTTCAACAAATCCATCGAGGATATCTAATAAAAATTCCTTTTGATTTAATACAATAAATAGTAATTCCATTTCTCAACCTCCTTGATTTAATCAATATAATATTACTAGGGTGACTTTGTCACCCTAGCGTAATTGCATTACTATTCTATCTTCACCTTCACCATAATAGTCTTTGATAAACGTAAACTCTTTAAACCCTCGTTTTTCATAGGTAGATTTAGCCACTTGATTATCCGGCGATACTGTCAGGAGTATTCTTTTTGCTCCATTTTTCTTTAATGCATCAATTGTCATGTTTAAAAGTTTTTTTCCTAAACCTTTTCCTTGGTGTTTAGGTTCAATACCTGCACTCATTATCCAACCTTCTTCTAATTGTCCGTTGGGTATTACACCTAGGGAATAACCTACAATCTTAGTTTGGTACTCCACTACAAAAGAATTGATTCCGAAAAAAATGGGAGCCATTTTTACAAAGTATTTAGAAAATCCGCCTCCAAAGGCTGATAATTCCACATCATAAATACCTTGCCAGTCAGATTCCTTCATTTTCCTAAATATAAAGTCCATTTGACCACCTCTATTCAGCAGCTTCTATTGTGCAGTTAAACCCTCTGTGTTTTCTTATGTTGAGGACTCCTTCTTCTAAAATCAAGTACTGTCCTTTAACACCAAGTAGCTTCGATTCTAAAATGGGGCTTTTCTCAAGGTTTAGTGACTTAAGCTTTGGTGGGGTTGCATGGGGATAATTTATCTTAAGGATAGTTTCTTCTATAAGATAGTCTTTGAATTCATCTGCTATTACTTCTCGGACCACTGATAAACTTATTGATAAATCTCCTGTGCTTTCACCTTTCAGCATTTTTCTCCAGTTAGTTTTATCATTTAGATATTCTTTTAAACTATGTTCCATCAGGCCTGCGGTCCTTCGGTCAGGAACCAGGGCTATTGGCATTGCTTCAATGGCACCTTGATCCATCCATCTTTTCTTCAAGGTGACCTTTCGAGTTATACCTACCTTAACATCACTGGATATGGCCAGGTAAACATAGTGGTCAGAAAAACAGTGTTTTTTTGCAAAATCTTCATCCCTACATGTTCCTTCATGGAAGTGACATAGATGGGGACTCACTATACAGAGATCATTTTCTGCTAAGTCTCTAAAACAAGGGTAGCAATACCCTTGATTAAATGTGTTTTTCTTTATTTCCCTTCCACAGGCAATGCAATTTTTTGTGTTATTAAAGTGGATTTTAATAGTTTTGCCTATAAGTGGATTGAGATGAAGCTTATCTTCCCCTAGCTCTATGCTGTAGTTAATTGTTTCATCATATTCAGGTAACATTCCCCGTAGCAATTTAAATTCCATGCATTACAACTCCTCTCTACATATAATTATGCATCAAATATGGAGTCTCCGCAAGGACTTTAATCCCCTTTGCCACAGATCACAGGTTTATATGATCTTAAGGGCAAGAGCATAAGTTCAAGGGCTTTGCCACGGATTTTCACTGATCTTCACGGATTTAAAAGATAAAAAAAATTCTAGAGGCTATAGGCTAATGGCTAAAATTTTTCAAGTTTGCTTTTAATAGTGTAGAGCTTTTTAGTGTAAAGTAGTGGTAAAAGTACTTTAATTCCTTAGCCACAGATCTACATGATTTCTATGATCTTAAGGAAAAGGGCATAAGTTCAAGGGCTTTGCCACGGATTTTCACTGATTTGCACGGATTTTAAGGGCAGAACTTCTTTGGATTTTTTGTTTTTTATCTCTTCATCTTCAGTAGGGGGTGTGCCTTGTGCCGCCCTTTATCGGATATAATAGCTTACAAGATTAATCCTTTAAGCCTTTCCGTGAGGGACAGAATGATGTAGCTTATTTAGGCCGTGCAATAAATTTTGGCAGTATATGGTCCGAGACTAACTTATTAAAAGACCTACTTTTTTATCCACAGTCTTACATAAATTCTAAGGGATGGGTATAAAATTTCAAGGCTTAGCCACAGCATAAATTCCCCTAAGTTTGCTTTTTATAGTGTAGAGCTTTTTAGTGTAAGGTAGTGGTAAAAGTACTTTAATTCCTTAGCCACAGATCTACATGATTTCTATGATCTTAAGGAAAAGGGCATAAGTTCAATGGCTTTGCCACGGATTTTCACTGATTTGCACGGATTTTAAGGGCAGAACTTCTTTGGATTTTTTGTTTTTTATCTCTTCATCTTCAGTAGGGGGTGTGCCTTGTGAGACTGTGTCAAAAGCATTTTGAATACTTGGGTTTAATTTATAAATACCCCCTCATGAACTAATAAAATATGGTATAATATACATATGAAAAGTCTTTTATACCAGGGCTTTACAGCGCTTTTAATTCATGAAAAGGTGGGGATAAAATGAATTTTGTCCAAGGTGCAGATAGAAGTCAAATCACAATGTTTCCTGAAGCAATAGATGATTATATCGATGATAACAATTCAGTGATAGTTATTGATGTTTATGTGGATAGCCTAGATATGAAAAGCTTAGGATTTAAAAAAACTACACCAAATGATATGGGCCGACCAATGTATTCACCTCAACTCATGCTTAAAATATATCTTTATGGCTACTTAAATAAAATAAGGTCCACTAGAAGACTAGAAACAGAAACCAAAAGAAACTTAGAGATGATGTGGCTTACAAAGAAATTATCGCCAGATCACAAAACTATCTCTAGATTTAGAAAAGATAACCCTAAAGCACTAAAGAAGGTGTTTCGAGATTTTGTAAAGTTATGTTCTCGATTGGGGCTATACGGCAAAGAACTTATCTCAGTTGATGGTAGTAGATTTAGTGGTGTAAACTCTAAAGATAATAACTTCAATGATTCTAAATTAAAAGATAGAATTAAACGCTTAGATATTAAAATTGATCAATACCTAAAAGAATTAGATAATAACGACAAAAAAGAAGACACAACCGACAACCCAAAATCAGCTGAAGAGATAAGTGAAATTATTAAAGAATTGAAAAGTAGAAAAGAAAAATATGAGCAAATGAAGAAACATCTAGAAGAAACTGAAGAAACTCAGGTATCTCTAGTGGACCCCGATACTAGGCGGCTAACTAAGAATGGAGAAACAAAAATAGGTTATAATGTCCAAACAGCTGTGGACAGCAAAAATAAAATGATTGCAGAGTTTGATGTAACGAACTCCATAAATGACTTTGGCCATTTATCTGTTACCAGCCAAAAAGCTAAAGAGATATTAGAAGTTGATACAATAAAAACAACGGCAGATAAAGGTTATAATTCTGCAACTGATATAGCAGAATGTTTAATGAATGGAATAGAACCTCATGTGTGTATGGAAGAAGACGAAATCACAATATGTCTAGAGATATTAGGCGAAGCAAAAGATGTGGATCAAATCATAGAACCACATGTTAATGGTAGATTTGTGTATCTAAAGAAGCGCAATATAGCACTGTGTCCCATGGGGAAAATTTTTTACCCTAGTTCATACTCAAAGAATAAAAAAGAGGCGAGATTCTGTAACCGAAAGGAATGTAGAAAGTGCCAGAACAAGTGTACAGCCAGTGAGTACAAAGACTTTGGCAAAAAGATGAAGAAGCAAGAATTCACTAAAGAATACAACGATAACAACTTGAGAATTAAACAAGTAAGAGTAAAAAATGATCCTGCAATAACTAGGCAAAGAAAAGAAATTGTAGAGCATCCATATGGCACAATAAAAAGAGCCATGGACTCAGAATATTGTTTAATGCGAGGCATGAACAATGTTGTGGGTGAGTTTTCATTGTCTTTTTTAGCCTACAACCTAAAAAGAGCAGTAAACATTTTAGGTTGTAGAGGGCTAATTCAAGCAATAACTAATACATAGGAAGGTCGACTCCCGATAATTTCATAACAATAGCTGTGACGTGGGGATAGCCCCTTTTTTTTATTACTTTTTTCTTCATATATGACACAGTCTCTTGTGCCGCCCTTTATCGGATATAATAGCTTACAAGATTAATCCTTTAAGCCTTTCCGTGAGGGACAGAATGATGTAGCTTATTTAGGCCGTGCAATAAATTTTGGCAATATATGGTCCGAGACTAACTTATTAAAAGACCTACTTTTTTATCCACAGTCTTACATAAATTCTAAGGGATGGGTATAAAATTTTAAGGCTTAGCCACAGCATAAATTCCCCTAAGTTTGCTTTTTATAGTGTAGAGCTTTTTAGTGTAAGGTAGTGGTAAAAGTACTTTAATTCCTTAGCCATTGATTTTAATCTCAACTAATTGCATAACAATACCTGCTTGGTATAAAATGGTTATATATTGTAAGATTAAAGGAGTTGTTTTTATGCCTATTTACGAGTTTTTATGTATTAGATGTAATAATGTTGATGAAAAAATATGCAAATTTGGGGAAGACGGTTCTGAACTTATTTGCCCAAGTTGTAATTATAAAGGGTTAGTAAGAAAGCTCTCCACCTTTTCTGCCCCAACTGTCCCTGGGGGTAGTGGGTCTAATTGTGGCCCTTGTTCAAAAGGTAGCTGTTCAACATGCAAATGAGTACATTTGTAAAAGGGAGTATAGCGTGGGGCTTATTATTCCTTTGGATGGTGGTTATTTTTACAGGGTCTTCACAGACACAGTTAGATTCGCCGGGGCTATTTCAAAGATTATTGGGAGATGAACTCCCTCAAATTACAGATTTTCTAGCTCAGAACGATTTCTGGATTAGAAAGGTTGGTCACGGCTTTGTATATTTTATCTTAACACTTCTGGCCTATTGGGCCTTTTCTAAATATTCTCCTTATTACGTATCAGGAAGACCATTACTTTGGGCCGTAGCTTTTAGTGTCATCTATGCCATTAGTGATGAATATCATCAAACATTGGTACCTGGTAGGCATGGTGTTTATACAGATGTGATAATTGACTCTATTGGTGTTGCCATGGCAGCCTTGCTAATCTATTGGTTTAGGAGGCGGGTAAGTGAATAGGCATTTCACTGTTGCAGTATTTATTGTATATCATGGTAAGGTACTGCTCTTGAGGCATAGAAAGCTAAACATGTGGCTTCCCCCAGGTGGACATATTGACCCCAACGAGCTGCCAGATTCTGCAGCAGTCCGTGAAGTAAAAGAAGAAACAGGCCTTGATGTGGTGCTTATTGGTGACAAAGGTCTGAATGTAGATTATCCCCATCAACTTGTCATTCCCCGGGGAATACAGGTTGAAGACATAGAAGAAAACCACCAGCACATTGACCTGGTGTACTTCGCGACTGTTAAAGGGAATAATTCATTTGTTAGTAATGACGAAAGCGATGCCATGGGTTGGTATGGATTATATGAGTTACCTGAAGATGTCAATGATGAAATTCGAATGTGGTGTGAAAAAGCAATAAAATACTTGTAAGAATTACATTTTTTTCTTTGGTATCAAAAAAGGCCCAATTGTTTGGGCCTCTTTCTTTGTATTATATTATATATTAGAATCTGTTTACTACTTTCCCTGGGTTAAGGATGTTCTTAGGGTCAAAGGCTTTTTTAACCCCTTCTAGTATATTCATCACAGGAGCTCCTACTGACTCACCTAGGAAGCCAACTTTCGCATGTCCGATACCGTGCTCACCTGATACTTGACCTTCAAGCTCAATAGCTTTATCGTACATTCTTTGCATGATAGCTTCAACCTTTGGTTTCCACTCATCATCTGAAAGTTGATCTTTACAGCAGTAAACATGAAGGTTCCCGTCTCCAGCATGACCAAATTGTCTTATTCTTACACCGTATTCTTTGTTAAGTTCAGCACAGAATTTAACGAAATCTGCAACTCTATTTTTTGGAACAACAACATCACACTCATCTAGACCTTCAGGAGTAGATCCTTTGATTGCCTCAAGGAAAGCACCCCTTGTTGACCAGATAGACTCATGTCTTTCTTGAGTGTTAGAAATAAACACATCAAGTGCACCCTTTGATAAGCAAAGTTGGGCAACTTCGTCATAGATACCTTCGATTTCTTCAGTACTGTTACCATCAAAGCTTAATAGTAGGTAAGCATCTGAAGACTTGTCTGGGAACTGCTTACCTAAATGCTCTTCAGCATTTTCAATTGTTTCCCTTTGCATGAATTCAACTGCAGTTGGAGTAGACCTTGATCTAAGGATATGTGGTACAGTTTCGATACATTGGTCCAATGTTCCAAATGGTACCAGTAAAGAAACAGCTTTTTTAGGAAGTGGTAATAACCTTACAGTAATTTCTGTGGCAATACCAAGGGTACCTTCAGAACCTACCATCATGTCTTTGATACTGTAGCCAGAACTGTTTTTTATAACTTTACCACCGGTTTCAAGGATTTCACCGTTAGCAAGTACGATCTTCATACCTCTAACGTAATCACGGGTAACTCCGTACTTAACAGCCCTCATACCACCAGCGTTTGTCATTACGTTGCCACCGATTGTAGCACTTTTCTCACCTGGATCTGGAGGATAGAAAAGACCTTTTTCTGTAACAGCCTTGATGAACTCCATTAGTAAAACACCAGCTTGAACTGTTCCCATTAGGTTTTCTTCATCGATTTCAATTATTTTATTCATTTTTGTCAGTGATAGCATAATTCCACCGTGGATTGCAACTGCACCACCACAAAGACCAGTACCTGACCCCCTCGGGGTTACAGGGATATTATTAGCATGAGCATGTTTCATTATTTGTGAAACTTCTTCAGTGCTTATAGCTTCAATTACAACTTCTGGCATAAACTTACCATACTCTTGCATTTCATCATGGGTGAAATCGTCGTTGATTTGATCACCTGAGTATACTCTATCTGCAGCAGTAATGCTGATTAAAAAATCAATATCCTTTTGTGTAACTTTTTGATAAGCCATTTTATTTTCCCTCCTTTGAATTTTTAGCCTACTAACTCAGAGATATCTGCGCCATTTTTAATGCTAGCTATAAGCTTAGGAATGACTTCGTAGATATCACCAACAATTCCGTAATGAGAAACATTGAAAATCGCAGCATTTGGATCATTGTTAATTGCAAATACGTTTTCAGCTCCACCCATACCAGCAGTAAACTGTACAGCACCAGAGACCCCTAAAGTAATAAGTAATTTCGGTCTTACTGTTCTACCAGATAAACCTATCTGTTGGTTGTGTGAACCCCAGCCCGCTTCTATCAAAGGACGGGTAACAGCTATTTGACCACCTAAAAGGTCAGCTAGTTCTTTAACCATCGCCATATCTTTTTCTTCTTTAATACCTCTACCAGCAACAACTAGTACTTCTGCATCATTGATTCCAGGTACTACTTCTTTTTTGTGAACACCTAGTACTTCTATTTGAGAAGCTAATTTTTCCACTGCAATATCACAAACTTCTACTTTACCAGTTATGTTTTCAACTTTTTCAGCTGTGTCCATGATTTTATATCTAACTGTAGCCATTTGTGGACGGTGATTTGGTGTAATAATTTGAGCCATGATGTTACCACCAAAAGCAGGTCTAATTTGTACTAAGTCAGTGTTTTCTTTAACATCAAGAACTGTACAGTCAGCGGTCAGACCAGTTCTAAATCTAGTTGCAATTCTTGGAGCCAGTGAACGTCCAACTGAAGTTGCACCTACAAGGATTGTACTTGGTTTAACATTTTTTACACAGTCTTCAAAAGCAGCTGTATAAGAATCTACTCTAAAGTGTTCAAGTTCTGCGTTGTCATATACAAACACTTTATCAACACCATATTTTAATAACTCATCGGCTTGTTTAGTTATTTCATGTCCTAAGAATAGGGCATAAACTGGGTGGTTAATTTTAGCTGCTAGTTCTCTAGCTTTACCTATAAGTTCAAAAGTTACTGGGTGGATGTTACCTTCTACATGCTCCACGTAGATCATGATACCTTTCCACTCATCTTTATTTATCTCAGCTCTTACTTCATCAATGATACCAATTGCTCCTAGTGGACAGCCTTTGATACAAATTTTACACATCTTACAAGCTGCAGTAAAAGCGATTTGTCCATTTTCAGTTACAATAGCGTTGAAAGGACAAGTTCCAACACAAACTTCACATAGTGTACACTTATTATGGTTTACTACTAATGACATATCTTCCCCATCCTCTCCTATACGAATTTTAACTCTTTTAGTTTTCCAAACATGTTGCCTGCTAGCTCTTCTCCATTACCTTCCCAAACTACCTTCTCACCGTTACTTTCTGGATTGAAAATTCTTTCAACCTGGGTAGGTGAACCGCTTAGACCGTAGCGTTTAGTATCTTGATCGAAGTAATCAGCGAAAGTTTTCATAACAACTGGACGATCCTTTGTAGCTAATTTCCTTTTATAGGATGGTAGTCTTGGTTGGAAGATACCTTTTTCTACAGTGATTAAGCATGGGTAGCTCATTTTCACTGTCTCTACAGTATCAGCCATATCCATTTCTACAGCAATTCCTTTATCATCTACTTCTAAAATCTTAGTTACCCATGCAACATGAGGCATGTTTAGGTATTCTGCAATTGCAGGACCTACTTGTGCTGTATCACCATCTGTTGTTTGCTTACCACAGATGATTATATCTGGTTGGCCAATAGCCTTAATTCCTTGAGATAAAGTGTAAGATGTAGCTAGCACGTCTGCACCTGCAAACTTACGGTCAGATAGGATATACCCCTCATCTGCACCCATCATATAAGCTTCTTTTATAACAACTTCAGCTTGTGGTGGCCCCATTGTTAAAACAGTAAGTTCACCATTTAACTCTTCTTTTAATTTTAAAGCTGTTTCTAAAGCATAAAGATCGTAAGGGTTCATTTTTGACTCGACGCCATCTCTTACTAAAGAACCATTTTCATCAACTTCTACTTGGTTAGTCTCAGGTACTTGTTTAACACAAACAAAAATTTTCATTACTTTTCTCCTCCCCTTTTTTGGATTATTTCACTATAACAGAAACTCCATCTGGTATAACAGTAATTGAAGCTTTTTCTCCCTTTATTTCAAGAGCCTTTTGTAAGGCTTCATCAAAGGTAAACGAATGTTTTATGTGCATTGATTCAATCATATTTTTATCACACTGATCTGTTACGATAAATACTGTATGTTTCTCTAGTATCCTAGCTAATATTTGGAACTCCCATTGATCAGGAAGTGTCTTATCCCTTGGGATTTGTAATACCTTTTTAGTAACTTCATGGGGGCTAGACGCTTCTGCCATATATTTATAAAAAGCTTCGCCTCCATGACCGTCGTTACAGGCTGAAAGGATAATTATTACTCCTCCTTCAGCACAACTTGCTTCAGCTGCCGTCATACCTTTAACTGTCTGATATATATTTTGGTCAAGGGGATAACCACCGTTTGAAGTTACCACTATATCCGCAGGTTTTTTCTCAACAACTGCAAGTTCAGTAACAAATTCGCACCCTTTTTCGTGGGCTTTTTGTGGATCCCCGGCAACTGCATGGATAATCTTTTTATCTGCGTCTATAATTACGTTTAGTATGAACGCCAGTTTAGCTTGTTCAGCTGCAAAAATCATATCTTTATGAATAGGGTTATTGTTCAATATCCCTGTTCTAGCATGAGGGCTTGCTATAAACTCAGAACAGTGGTTAGCAAGAACTGTTTCTTTACCTGCTACCCCAGGAAGGACGCTTTTTCTTCCTCCAGAAAAACCTGCAAAAAAGTGCGGTTCGATAAATCCTTCTGAAATAAGCAGTTCTGTTTCCATCACCAATTTATTTAGCCACAATTCTCCACCAGAAGGTAAGATGCCAACATACTTCATGTCGTGCTTATCCCAACTCACATGGTTTACTAATTTCTCATTATTTACTATTTCTTCACCAAACTTGTTTAACATTTCCTGATGGGTTGTGGCCCTATGAAACCCAGTAGCGATAAGTATAGTAATATCAATATTTGGGTTAACCTTACGTATTCTTCTAAGAACTATTGGCAAAGTTACTTTACTGGGCACAGGTCTTGTATGGTCTGAAGTAATAATGACCATATTCTTCTTACCTTTGACCAACTCTTCTAAACTTTCACTATCAATAGGGTTATCTAAAGCCCTCTCAACTAGTTGCTCTTCATTTACATCTGGGACAAAATGATGGGCCTTTGATTCTAACACTGCAATTAGGTTTTCATCTGGAATCTCAGCATCCACAAACGTTGTAGAATAAGGAATCTTTATTTTTGCCATTCTTTACACCCTCCCTTTCAACATTTTCCTGTCTGATGGTCTGACCAGTTCAAATAAAAAATTTATGTTTCTAATAGCTTCTCACAAAAAGTAAATGTTGAAAAGCTATTAGAAGTATTAGAGAGTTACTAGTAAATTATATTTATATTAGATTTATATTAGATTTTTATTAGATAAAGAAATATTATCATCTACTCATTTTGTAGTAGATTATTTTCCTCTTGCTCCATCATACACTTATTTACATAATCTAAGTGATGTTTCATGCGAGTTGATGCCAATTCTGCATCTCCCTTTGCAATAGCAGAGAACAAACCTTTATGTTGTTCAATAAGTATTTCTAGATTTTTTGGATCCATAAGTATATTACTACGAGTATAAGTAATGCTTGTATCAATTAGATCGGAAATAGTGTTCAATATGTTGAACAGCAATCTATTACCGGAAATTTTCGCTATGGTGTAATGGAACTTTTTATCGAGCTTTATATTTAAGTTCTCGTCCATTCTATATTTTTCAAGATCTTGGACTACAGCTTGAAGCTCTAAGATTTGTTCTGGAGTTGCGTTTTTTGAAGCTAAGGCTGCGCTGTTAACCTCCAATATAAGCCTAAAATCTAAGATTTCTGTAGGAGAAGTTTTCTCCAAAAAGAACAATATGGATAGGGGCTCTAAAAAGTTTTGATCTAGCTTTTCCTTTATAAAATTTCCTTCGCCATGTCTACTTTCTATAAGGCCTATTATTTGAAGTGCACTTAGTGCTTCTCGAATAGATGCCCTACTAACTTGTAGTTGTTCAACTAGGTCCCTTTCAGATGGAAGCTTATCTCCTCTTTTTAGTTCTCCGGTCATAATCATGTTCTTAATTTGTTCTATTACATGTTCGTATACTTTTACATCCTTTATTGGGCGAAACATGTTACTCCCCCCTCTATTTTCTTTATGAAGAATATTTGTTTTTAATATTCTAATTGTATAGGAAATAGAGGGGATTGTAAATGTTAAGTTAAAATAGCTTTTATTTTAAAATACTCCTGTAGCGAAGACATAAATCGCTAAAAATCCAACAATACCAACTAATATTGCATATATAGCTGCTGGAATTACATTTCTTCTAATAATCTTACCTTCTACTCCTAATATTCCTACTGTTGTACAAGCAGCAACAACGTTGTGTACACATACCATGTTACCGATAGCTCCACCAACTGCTTGAAGCCCAAGGATAATAGTTCGAGATATTCCTAAGCTCTCAGCAACTCCGTATTGGAAACTACCAAATAGTACGTTAGAAGTAGTGTTACTACCTGACATAAAGGAACCTAAGATTCCAATGAAAGGTGAGAACAGTGGCCAAGCTCCAGAGAATATGCTAGCAGTAGCATTTGACATGGCTAGCATCATGCCATCAATACCAGCTGTGTTGTTAGCTGATTGTATCATTACCTGTACTAAAGCAACAGCAAATCCTAATGCAATAGCTGCAGGAATAACCTGTTTAATTGAGTTTCCCCAAGCAGTCTTAACTGCCTCACCTTTCATTCCGTGAAGGAATATGGTTAAGATAGCTACTAGGGTGAAAGGAAGAATTCCTGGTGACCATAGGTATTGTAGGCTATAGTTTAGGGAAGTACCTAATACATTGTTCCAGCCTATGGTAAAAGCTTCTCCTCTTAAGAGTGTGCTTAAACCTGTTGCAGGCAAGCGTGTTATAACAAGTATACTTAAAATTAGACCATATGGTAGCCATGCTAACCAAAGTGGCATAACCTTTTCATCCTTTGTGGATTTAGCATCTTCATCAGCAGGGCTGCCCCAGTCTGATTCCCAGTTTTCTTTAGCTGGGAAATCCCATGAATCCTTAGGTACTAAAAAGCCAGCTTTGACTGCTAAAAGTACTAATACCATACCCACTCCAGCACCTACAAGAGAAGGAAGTTCTTGACCAAATACTGTAGCAACAAACAGGTAAGGTACAGTAAATGAAAGACCTGCGAAAATTGCAAAAGGTGCAGCTTTCAGTGCCGGTTTAATACTTTTTTCTTCACCAAAGAACTTTGTTAACATACATAGTGCTAATAACGGTAAGAATGTACCTACAATTGCATGTGGTATAGCCGACCAAACACCAACATTTTTAACAAACTCTGCAGCTGTTAATTCAGCTCCAGCTAATGTTTCTGCCGGAACTAAGTTTGCATAAGCGTTAATTGGAGTTCCAACTGCACCAAAAGACACTGGAGTACTATTTCCTATCAATGCTACCATGGCTGCAGCTAATGGCGGGAAGCCTAGGGCTACAAGTAATGGTGCTGCAAGTGCTGCTGGTGTACCGAATCCTGCAGCTCCTTCTATGAAGGCCGCAAATAACCAAGCAATGATTATTACCTGAATCCTTCTATCTGTTGTAATACCGTGGAAGCCTTTGTTTATAGATTTAATAGCTCCACTGTTTTTTAGAGTATTCATCATTAAGATTGCACCAAATACGATTATTAAAATATTAAATGCAGACAAAAATCCGAAAACTGTAGCTCCCGATAACCATTGGAAATCCATCTTCCAAACAGATCCAGCTAGAATTACAGCTATCCCCCAGCTGATAGGCATAACCTTTTTAGCTGGCATGTTGAACTTTGTCATAAGGACGATTGTTACTAGTATTGGAATAACGGCCAGTAAGGCATAAACTATCTCCATTTTTAACAACACTCCTCTTCCCTTTTTTTTAACCTACAAATTTCTAAAAAACTTCCCCCTTTTTTTATATTTATACTAATGTGTATTTTACACATTGTATACAAATATGTACATGTCCTCTGATGGTCTGACCATCTTATGTGTTGATTATAGTTCGTGATTTGTCTAAATGTCAAGAAAATTCTGCATTAAAAGATTGATATCACTTTCACATACAACCCTTGCTTTTCTGTATTTTTCTTGTAATTTCAAGGTTGCTAATGTTAATTTTATGTTACAAAAATGATTAAAAAAAAAATAATTCTTCTGATCAGTAAAGAAGTCTACTAAGTTTGTATACTTAATAGACTCCAAGTGTAAACAAAAAGTAAATATTGAAGGTATAAATGTGCAAATACTTATATATAGTGGTATATTTAAATTATTAGATGTTTTTGGCTTACAATTTGAGACACATTGACTATGAAGCAATACTGTATGGTCACCATTCAATGGAACCTTAATGCTTGTGGAAACATTGAATTTTGGTCATTTTTAAGGAGGACTTTTTGTGGAAAATAATAAGATTCTTATTGTTGACGATGATCCAAATATTTGCGAGGTCGTTAAGTTATATCTAAACAAGGAGGGTTATAACACTATAACAGTTCATGACGGTAGTAATGGCATACAAGCTTTTAAAGAGCATAAACCTGCCCTATTGGTTCTAGACTTAATGCTTCCTGAAATCAGTGGGTTAGATGTCTGTAGGGAGATAAGGAAGCTAAGTGATTTGCCAATAATTATGCTCACTGCAAAGGATGACTTAGTTGATAAAATCGTAGGTTTTGAATTGGGAGCAGATGATTATGTGGTCAAACCCTTTGAACCTAAGGAACTTGTTGTAAGGGTTAAGGCTGCCCTGCGGAGGTCTAAGTTAAACGATCCTGATACAGAAATCAACGATAAGTTTATTGCCTATACAGATCTAAGTATTGATTTAACTTCTTATAAAGTTCTTCTTATGGGAAAACCAGTTGAGTTATCACCAAAGGAAATCGAGCTTTTATTTTTCTTAGCTAGTAATCCCAATAGAGTCTTTACTAGGGAATATCTACTTGAGAGAATTTGGGATTATAACTATATGGGAAATACGCGAACAGTAGATGAACATATAAAAAGACTTAGAAAAAAGGTCCCAGATCATCAAGAGTGGATGATTGCTACTGTTTGGGGAGTAGGTTACAAATTTGAGGTGAAGGATTAATGTTCAAACGCAGCTTCTTTTCAAAGCTGATAGTGATTTACGCAGGTATATTAACTTTAATTCTTATGTTAATGTCCGGTTTCTTAAATTACGCTTTTCAAAGATTCTACTATATAGATGAGTTTAGACGCCTAGAAAACACCGCCATTGAATTTGCCGATGTATATGAACAATACAATATAGGGCAACTAGGTATTTTGGAGTTTCAAGTGAGTGTTCGAACTTTTACTAGATCTACTAATTCAGTTGTTTTAGTTGTTGCACCCGACGGAAAAATAGTTTTTAACTCAAATTCTTTAGTAAGTGGTATAGCCCCACATATGGGGAGACTAAGTAGCTTAGATGAGTCTCTTAAACCTCAACTGAACCGCTCCCTTAAGGATCAAACTGTACGGGAAGTGTGGCGATCTAATATCACTGGTGAATCTGCTTTAAACCTTTTCCTACCTTTAAAATACAACGACGAAGTAGTTGGAGCCATGGTAGTCAGTCAGCCAAGTCACGATATAAACCAAGTTGTTAGTTCCATCAATAAGCTCATATGGTTTGTGGGAGCCATAGGAAGCATTATTACAGTTTTTATCCTGTATTTTGTATCTAAAAACTTTACTAGACCCATTACCAAGATAAACAAAGCGGCTTTATCCATGGCTTCAGGCACATTTATAAAGGTTTATTTGGATAATGAAGATGAGCTTGGACAGTTGGCATCTTCATTTAACTATATGGGTGAGCAACTTGCTAAGCAAGAAGAGCATAGACGAGAGTTCCTGACCACTGTATCCCACGAATTAAGGACACCTCTGACTTCAATTTTAGGTTTTATTCAAGGCATGTTAGACGGGGTCATAGAAAAGGACGAACAGGACCACTATCTAAAAATAACTGTTAAGGAAATCAAGCGTATCATAAGCTTAACAAATGATCTCTTAGACCTAGAAAGAATCAAACAAGGGCAAGTAGAGCTACACAAGGATTATTTTAGTGTGGTTGACTTAATAAAAGAATGTCTTTCACAACTTAATCCCCTATTTAAAGAACGAAGCATTGGCTTTGAGATCGATTGCCCAAATGAGTTGGTCATAGTAGGAGATAGAAATAGGCTAAAGCAAGTATTCATGAATCTTTTAGATAACGGAATAAGGCATGCAAATACAAAGATCGATGTTGAAATAAGATATTGTGGTAGGGATGTCCAAATAGAAATCTCTGACGATGGGCCTGGTATTTCTCCCGAAGATGCCCCCCACTTATTCGAACGTTTTTACAAAGCTGATAAGTCTCGTACTTCAAAGGGAAGCGGTGCAGGACTAGGGTTGTCCATTGCTAAACATTTAGTGGTTTTACATGGGGGCTCTTTAAAGCTGGAACCTTCAGATAGTGGAGCTATCTTCAAGGTCACACTCAACAAATAAAAGTGAAGGGATATTCCCTTCACTTTTATTTGTTATAACGTGGACATTTTTAGCCCCACTGGGACTTAACTGTATATGTATTTGTGGATATTTGATCACTGTTATATATTATCGATATTTATTCCTGTTATCACACTATGTCAAAAAAGTTTCTTCTATTAAAAGACCCAACACCACACGCATAAATAATACGTGAAAATGTTGGGTTTTTTCCAGCTTATAGAAAAGGTCTTATCTTTTATAAGCGACCTTCCCATCTACAAAGGTATATAAACAATTTGATAGGAAGTCAAATGGGTGTCTGTCGTACACTGTTATGTCAGCATCTTTCCCTATTTCTATACTTCCTAGCCGATCCCCTAACCCTAAGGTAATTGCAGGGTTAATTGTGATCATTTTAAGGGCCTCATATTCATCTAGTCCTTCCCTTACAGCCAAAGCTGCTGCATGGATCAATCTATAAATAGGTAGTACTGGGTGATCAGTTGTAACTGAAACTGGAAGCCCAGTTTTGATCAATACTTGAAGTGACTTCAACGTTTTGTTTTTAGTTTCCACCTTAGTAGGTACCCCTAACGAAGGGCCAACAACAAAGGGATAATTAAATTTAGAGACATACTCTGATATGAGGTGTGCTTCACTGGAATGCTCGATGGACATATCCAAGTTAAACTCCTGGGAAATACGGATAGCTGTAGCGATGTCATCAGCCCTGTGAGCATGTATTTTAATAGGCATTTCACGTTTGAGAACCTTTACTAAATTTTCAAGCTTTAGATTTCTCTCTGGTGCCTTTTCAGGGTCTTTTTCAGCCTTTTCAAGTTTTCTTGCATAGTTTTGCCCTTCAACTAGAGCTTCCCTCATAACAGCAGCACTGCCCATCCTTGTGGAAGGACTAGTTTTCTTACTACTGTAAACTCTTTTTGGGTTTTCCCCTAAAGCAGCTTTCATGCAAGCATCTTTCTTAACAATCCTAGATTCCATGACGATATCTTCGGACCAGTTTTTAATAACAACTCCTACACCACCGATTATATTACCACTACCTGGAATTACTAGGGCACTGGTAATTCCAGCTTTGATAGCATCATCAAATGCTGAATCAGCTGGGTTTATTGCATCTATGGCATTTACATGTGCAGTAACTGGAGTTGTTAACTCGTTGTGGTCTGCACCTTCAAAGCCTAAGGCAGTCTCAGAAATTCCAAGGTGGGTATGTGGATCAATGAACCCTGGGAAAATCAGAGCCCCATTTACATCGATAATTTCACAACCATTAGGTATATCAAACTGCCCTACAGCTGCTATTTTGCCATTTTTTATTAAAACTCCACCTATAATTGGTTCTTTGTCTTTAATTGTATAGACAGTACCATTTACTAAGGCTTTAAAACTATTTTCGGTCATAGATAATCTCTCCATTTATTATGGTTTTTTCAACTACGGTTTTGTAGTCAAATAAGTGTCCACTTAAAATGATTATATCTGCATCCTTGCCAACCTCTAAACTACCCACTCTATCACCTACACCGATTATTTCAGCGGCATTGATAGTAATAGCCTTTAGTGCTTCCTCTTCAGGTAAGCCATCTTTATGGGCTAGGGCTGCACATAGGGGCAGATATTGTTGCGGAATAACAGGATGGTCTGTCATTATAGCAAATTTAACACCTGCTTCATATAAAATTCTACCTGTTTCAAATGTAAGGTTTTGAAGCTCTACCTTTGGTTTAGAGGAAAGTGTTGGTCCTATTACAACGTCTACACCTCTTTTAGCTAGAAAATCAGCTATAAGATGGCCTTCTGTACAGTGTTCGATTGTAATATCCACATCAAATTCTTCTGCTATTCTTAAAGCAGTTACAATATCATCTGCTCTATGGGCATGGGCACGTAAAGGAATCTCTTTTTTAAGAACCTTAACGATGGCTTCCATTTTTAAATCTCTATCTGGTGCTTTGTCTGGATCACTCTCAGCTTTCTCTAATTTCTTTAAGTAGTTCTGAGCTTTAATTAGTTCTTCTCTCATAACAGCAGCTGTACCCATTCTAGTAGAAGGAGATTTCTTTTGGCTGCTGTATACTCTTTTTGGGTTCTCACCAAAGGCACACTTTAAACCAGTAGGGTCTATCATAACCATCTCATCTATGACTTTACCATAGGTTTTCATAGCAAGGCCTAGTCCACCGATAACATTTGCACTTCCTGGTCCTGAAACTACTGTTGTAATACCACCTTGATAGGCTTCTTTAAATGCAACATCCATAGGGTTAATGGCATCTAGTGCTCTTAGATGTGGAGTTGATGGGTTTGTCATTTCATTTCCATCTGCCCCCTCAAAACCTAAGCCTTCTTCAAATATTCCGATGTGGGAGTGAGCATCAATAATACCAGGCATGATAACCTTACCTTGAGCATCGATAACTTGTGCTCCTTCGGGAATTTCTACATCTGTACCAATTGCTTTAATTTTTTGGTTTTCCACCAGAATGGTACCAGTTTCAATTATTGTACCAGCCATGGTATAAATTTTCCCATTTTTAATTGCTAACATTCAAACACCCTCCTCTTTAAATAAGTTCTATGTAATTATTTCGACATAAAAAACAGAATTCCTCTCGATTGCCGAAATTTATTAAATTCTATTATAACATACACGTAAATATGACTTAATTAAACATTCTTTTGCCACAAATGCAAGGGTTACCTTTGCTATCATGTAAATCATGTAGATCTGTGGCTAGGCTAAGTTTTTTTATTATCACCAGCATTTATCAGCACTACCTCCACCGATAACTGAAATTTTCATTTGTCATCCTCCCCATTTTTTTATTATTATTTTAATATTCTTCAAAGTGAGAAAAAATCCTTTTTTTAAAGTTCTAAGGGAACCTAATTATTATTACTACGTCTAATAGGTAAGAAAAACCAAAGGAGGTTATTCTATGACCAAAAAAATCTTGCTTTGCACACTAGCAATCTTGCTAGTCCTATCAACAACTTCAGTGGCCATGCTAAAAGTTGTTGACCCTGAAACAGAAGCTAAGTATATGGAGATAGCAAAATCCTCTGCACATGGTAAAGTAGAGCTACTAGAAGGTTGGGTCAGAGATCTTGCATCCATAAACAAAGATATCTACATTGTTCATATGATTGTTGATGGTAAAGATTTAGTTGTTTACATTGATATGGATACAGATGATATATTATCTGAGAATGAGTTTAATAAATATGTTGATTTAGATGTTGAAGAGAACAAAAAAAATCCAACATTTAGTATTACAGGAGTTAAGGATACAGGAGACGGTAGTATTGAAGCTGAAGCAAGGGCTACTGAGGATGACCCTTCAAGTTTAAAATACATTATTCCTATTGTAAGTGTATTAGTACTAGGAGGATGCTTGAGTTTCATAAATAATAACAAAAGAGCTAAGAAATAATTATTTCTTAGCTCTTTTGTTACAGTTTTTATCACCTTCTAGGGTATCACAATCCTTTTGAAAGAACTTACATTTTATATATCTAGGAAACCAAATTATCGTATATAATATTGCCCCGAAAAAAATTGCATTTATTACACCACCGAGAAAAAACTCAAACCCAAATTCTGTTACGTTGCTTAGGGAGAAAAAACGAGTAGGCTCTTTTATTACTACTTCAATATTTCCTATGGATTCTTGTATTGAATCCTGTATTTGTTTTTCTATCTCTGGCCTAGCAAACCATTGTCCTATTATGAATCTTCCAGTCATCATATTTAATGAGTACATAAGTGGTATAAAAAAACCTGTACCTAAGTTTACTGTTACTGCAGCAATACCACTTCCCCTAAATAATTTTGCATTAAAAACAGATACAAAGGGCCCTATCCCCAATGAAGGTATAAAATTCCACCCTAACCCTATGGCAGCTCCTAAGCCAATGGCATGGGGTGTATCTTTAATTGTGGTTACTTTTTTCCAAATCTCCTGAATTTTTCCCCATATATTTTTCAACATCATTTCCATCCTTTATAATTTGAATTCAAATTACATTATAACAATGATTTCTACTTCTATCAATGATAAAATTTATCAAATAAAAAGCCTTAACTATTAGATTAAGGCTTTTAGAGTTTTTAAGGTTATTTAGACAGCTTAATTCTAAGCAAGTACACTATATCGTAATTAACCATTTGTTGTTTATTTGCTTCAGGGTTTTCATAAAAATCACCTGTAAAAGAAAACATTTCCCTACCATCGTTTTTATAACTAATACTGGCTAATGTTATATCATTATCTGCAATTTTTATATTATTATTAACTCCCCACATCTTTGAAAAACCTTTAGTTTCGTCTATAACTAGTTTATCACTTGCTTTAGTAGTGGATTTTCCACCTTCGTCTTGTAAAACAATAGTCCAATTATTGATTCCCTCTGACTCATCTATGGCAAAAATAAACACCCCTTCATTGCCTAAGGTGGATCCCATTCCAATGAAAGTATCAATTTTTTCGCCAAACTCATATCTTTCTACCCATATATCAATCCACTTGAACTCATCATCTAATTTAAAATCAAACACAAAATAACTAGTAGTACCTACTGATAAAAATAGTTCCTCCTTCGCATTTAATTCAGCCTGTGAAATTACATTAGTTGTTTTGCCCTTTCTACTACAACCTACTAAAGATAACATCAAAATAGTAACTAGTAGTACAGTGAATATTTTTCTCATTTCTCTATCCTCCTATCATTAACTCACTTAAATTTAATACTAAATTAATATATGAACATATTCTCCTTAAAGACTCCTATACCTTTAGTTAAACTTTTTAATTTTTTATCAACAAAAGAGAAACATTCTACCTCTAATTATATTTTAGATTAATCTAAGAAGGATTGCTTATTTAAAAGTTTATAAAATTACTCAATAAAGCAAACACTATAATGACTGTGATTTAAATCCTATTATTACTACTTTTTGTAATGTAAAATTAAGGTAGAAAATAAATTACACAAGGAGGAATTTTTAATGAGTGCATTTTTAGGGCCGATACACCATTGGTTGTATAATAAAGTTATTTTATTTGAAAGATTGGAAAAGGACATACTGGAAGGTCTAATAGCGGAGGTTGGTGAAGAAGCCAGTGAGCTTTACGATAAAGCACGGGAAAACCATGGCGACCCACTTAACCCTGATATTCCATTGGAAGAGCTAATTGATACCGAAAATATACATGGTTGGTTACAAACACAAATACAAAAAGCAGAGACAAGACATGCTGAGTTTTTAAATCAAGCATTTCAGAAATTTAATGAAGAAGCAGTAGAAGTGGCCAGGGAATTTTATGCCAAACAAGGAAAATTCTGTGGTGAACAAAGTGAGTCCCATGCAAAGCCACAAAATGCCCAAGATCTATATCAAGAAATCAACAATTACGTACTAGATGGCATGCCATGTGATCAAGCAAACCAACTTGTTGTAAATGAAGAGGATCTAGTTAAGTGGGAAGTTACACAGTGCCTTCACGTTGGTTATTGGAAAAAAGTTGGAGCTGATCCAAATAAATTCTACAAACTTAGAGAGACATGGTTAGATGCCTTTGTTGCATATGCCAATAACGATTATGAATATAGATTTAGCAACGATAATGGCACTTTAAAGCATTTGATCCAAAGAGTAAGAGACTAGCTAATTTATAGCTTTTAGATATGAGAAAAGCCCAGATTCTTTATTTAATAAAGAACTGGGCTTTTTTTGAGTACTCCAAGTAGCGTCCCTACCTGTACTTTAATCCTGGTCAGTGTGTTCACTGCATTCTACTTCTCCATCTTCGTAAGTGTAGATTCCTCCACTAGGACACTGCAATGGATTTTTGAGATATTCCTCCCTCGCCAGGTATTGAACAAAATTTAAGTTCTCAACATTACCACCGCTAAATGTAACCTTCTCTATGGCCTCATATTGCTCTATAGCTGCCCTTATGATAAGTCTTGAACTTGTACATAGTTCTTCATTTGCTGCGTCGGACCCCTTTGCTATATTGGGTACTGTTATTGCCAAGATTATTCCTAGCAACCCTACTACCAGTAAAACCTCTAACAATGTAAAACCTTTATCATTTTTCATTTTTATCCCCCCCCTTTTATAATAAAAAAAGACCTTAGCTTCCCTAAGGTCGGTTAAAATAAGTTAAGCATCGGAACTGTGTTATAAATATTCTACACATTGCGACATTTTCCTTCTTGCTTAAACATTTTTTTATTTTTATTTTTAGGAGAAATAATATGGCACCTAAAAGCCACGTATTCTCATCCCATCAGCTATACGCTCTATGGCTACCATAAAAGCCGCAGAGCTCATGTCAACTTCCTTTTCATAATGCATATTGTAAACCCTTTCAAAGGAATGAACCATTATCTCTTCCAATTTCCTATTTACCTCGTCCTCACTCCAGTAATAATTCATAAGATTTTGCACCCATTCAAAGTAAGAAACCGTAACTCCACCTGCACTGGCTAAAATATCTGGTATTACTAAAACTCCCCGTTCATATAAAATTGAGTTCCCAATAACTGTTGTAGGACCATTTGCAGCTTCTGCAACTATTTTAGCTTTAATGTTGAATGCATTATCTTCTCTAATCTGATTCTCTAAAGCTGCAGGAACTAAAACATCACATTCTAACTCTAATAATTCTTCATTAGAAATAACCTTACCTTCACCGTGAATAACTGAACCCTTTTCATTTTTCACACTCTCTAGGACTGTGGGATCTATACCATTTGGGTTTAATATTCCACCTTTGCTATCACTAACACCTATAATTTTCGCCCCAGCATCATGTAGTAAAACAGCTAAATTATATCCCGCATTTCCGAATCCTTGAATAACAACTTCTGAACCCTGCAAATTTAACTTTAGTTTCTTTAATGCTTCCCTAACTGTAATAAAGCAGCCCATGGCAGTTGCCTTATCTCTCCCCTTTGAACCTCCTAAAATCAAAGGTTTCCCCGTAACTATACCAAAATCAGTATAACCACTTACCTTACTGTATTCATCCACCATCCATGCCATAACTTGAGGGTTTGTATACACGTCCGGTGCTGGTATGTCTACTTTACTACCTATAACAGGTGCAATTGCTCTAATATACCCCCTGGATAATTGCTCAATTTCCCTTTTACTCAGCTCCTTAGGGTTACAAATAACCCCACCTTTTCCTCCGCTAAAGGGTAAACCTACTAAAGAACATTTCATTGACATCCACATGGAAAGTGCCTTGATTTCATCCAAAGTAACATCTGGATGAAATCTAACTCCCCCCTTAGCGGGTCCAAGTGTATCGAGATGTTGAGATCTAAACCCCTTAAAAACTCTAATTTCTCCACTGTCCATCCTTACAGGTATAACAACTTCTATAACCCTTTGGGGCCATTTCAACCGTTCATAATATTCAGCCTCTAATTCTAATTTCTCACATGCCTTTTGAATCTGCCCTTGGGCAGCTTCAAGAACGTTTGTGTTTTCCACTTCCCTCACTCCTTGTCTTGTTAACTCATACTATTACTTTACTATTTATTATGTGAATAAGTGCATTAAATCACTAAAGATTAAACTATTATTATACGTGTTTCCTGAAAACCCTTTTTTATGGTAAAATTTATTATATGCAAATGTAGGATAAGGAGAATGTAAAATGTCAACAGTGGCTTACATCCAAGCTGATATGGTAATGAACCCACTTTTGTTAAAGGAGATTAACAAAAAACCAATTATTGAACATACCATTGAACGCTTGCTACAAATAACAGATATAAATAGTATAGCAATGTGCTTACATAAGAATTCATCAAATTTAGCCCTAGGATACTTACAAAATAAGTACCCAACCTTAACTCTAAACTTTTCTAAAGAACAAAATGCAGGGAAAAGAATGATAGAAATGTTTAAGTCAACTAGGCCCAGTTCAATAGTAAGGGTTACAGGTGACCAAATATTTCTGGATATTGCAGAAACTCAGAGTATGATTGATGACTTCAAAGTTAATCAATGTGATATCTCCTACCACGATCTAAATGATGGACTTCTTCCTGAAATATTAAGTTACCACGGTTTAGAGAAATGTCAAATACCTATAGGAAAGTACCACAGATTTCTTAAATACATAAATAACAACCCCCATATTCTCAGCATTAAAAAGAGAGAGCATGGCTCTCAAACACCCTTCTTTAGATTCTTTATAAGAAATGACCGTGAGTTTCATGTGGCTAGTCAAATTTTGCAATATAATCTAGATTATAACAGATTTAATGTATATGGGGAATTACTATTCGGTGACACGGGCCTATATGATGATGGGTGGTTTGAAACTTTTGAAAGTAAGCAATCAACGAAAACTAGTGGAGAACTTGTACCATGGATGACTTATCCTGCTATTGATTTTCTTACACCAAGGGTAAAGAAAGAATTCTCAGTATTTGAGTACGGCTGTGGAGCTGGTACCATATGGTGGTCTAAAAGGGTTGGGAAGGTCACTGCCTGTGAACATACCTCCCACTGGGCTACACATGTTAGGGGGGTAGCTCCAGAAAATGTAACTATAATACATGTGGATTTGTCTAAAGGTGATAACTATGCAAGGCAAGTGGAGATATCTAATGAAAACTATCATGTAATTGTTATAGATAGTAGGGATAGGATCAACTGTGCTAAAAGCGCAGTTAAGTCCCTAACCGACGATGGAATAATTATTTGGGATGACAGCCAACGTGAAAGGGATGACGAAGGTAAGGAGTTTATTTTATCCCAAGGTTTTAGAAAGCTTGAATTTAAGGGTATGGGTCCCATTGTTAAAGATAAAAATGAAACAACTATTTTTTATAGGGATGGAAATTGTTTGGGAATATAAAATATGCCGAAGGCTAGTAATTTGCCTTCGACACAGGTGGCTAGCGCCAGTATGTATTGAACTTGAACTTTCTTTTTGTAAGTTTAGGGACTACACAGCTCACCTGCCCCAAAAATCAAAGACGGTAAATTGAGTGGCCCTCTAAGCTGAAGACCATTATCGGTCTTCAGCTTTTATTACCTCTATGGCTTTTTTCATTGCTAGGTCTGTATTGTTTATGTAGTCTTCTAAAGTGTACTTTATCGGATAGTGGGGATAAAGGGCATCTTCATCTGCTCCTAAACCCTTGCCCTTGGGCCTGACCCACTGGGTGTGGGATATAAAGTACCTAATTTTAGAGTTGGTCAGTTGGAATCTCAGTATGTCTCCGTAACTATTTGGGGCATTGCCTGTGGGCTCACCTATTATGGTTCCCAGTTCATTGTCCTTAATGATCACTGCAAACCAGTTTGCAGAGGAAAATGTTCCATTGTCTATAAGGGCATATATTTTTCCATCAAATATAAGTTCTTCTTCAGCTCTAATATTATTAACTAAGTTAGGTTCTGCTTTGCTGTTTCTAGATCCAGTACCCCTTTGTTCTTTAGACGCAGTTGAAGTTCTCCCTTTACCTCCAAAGGAAAGATATTCATCTATATCAATATATCTAATAAACTCATTTATTACCCTAGAGTCTCCCCCTGGGTTTCCCCTGATATCTATAACTATATTGTTGATACCATTGTCTTTTACATCTTTGAACATCGTTTCCATAAATGCTATATACTGATCATCATATACACATCGTGTCAGTAAGAAGTAGCATAAATCGTTTTCAGCATCTAAAAAATAAGAGTATCCTCTACTTACATATCGAACTGGATAAAATCTTTGATTATCAACTGGCCTTGTATAAGTATCGTTAAAGTTCAAAGATGTTTTTATTACTTCTCCATATCGTTTCAGTTCAACTTCTATATTTTTAACATCATCAATTGTTGCACCTAATTGGGTTAATGTAGACTCCCATAATGCAAAATCTTTCACTCTATCATTTATCCAATAAATGTTCTCTGCAGGAACCCTTCTTTTAGCTACTTCGTAAATTTCTTGCATAGTTATGCCACCAAGTGAAATAAGTTTATCTCCTGCCATCACATCTTTTCCATCTAGCACATAAAACTCGTTATCTACATATGCAATTTCCATGGGAAGTTTTAGATCCCCTTGAAATACATTTGCAACTGATGTATGGCCATCTTCCAGTTTAATTATGATTTCCGAAACAACTATGGTGAATTCTCCTACTGTCATTGGATGTTCTATTAGTACCTCTGCCTGCTGAAATGCTTTTTCAACTTCGTTAGGCAACCCATTGATGGTCTTAGGGTGAACATCTACCATATCCTTTTTTAACTGTGCCAAATCTTCTTTCATTTGTTCACTGGAAATTATAGTATCGAAACTAAGGGTCTCTTCAAAAACTGGACGTGTCCCCTCGGTACCTCCTTTATAGGAATTGCTGTATATAAAAGCAATGACAACACCTACTAATAAAATCACAGATATTATTGAAACAATTTTTACTTTCCTATTTGCAAACATTAAACCCCTCCCTATTTTTACAACAAAATTATTGGCTAACTTTGAATAACTTATACATTAACCTTATCACAAGTCTACTATGTACCACAAGGTACTATGTTTCAATATTTTATTAATTTTATGTAACATTTGTTTTTGAACAAAAAAAGACCCTAAATATGTCTTTACTGACCTTAGGGTCTTAATTGTCTCTACTTTATTTTACTGCTTTTTTGTCTTTTATATTTTTTAAAATAATAATTACTCATCCTTTTTTAATTACTACACTACAAAAATTGAAGCCATCTGAGGATAAGATAGTACGAAATGGTAGCCCAAAATCCATATAATCATTCCAATTAGTATGTTCATTGACGAGCTGGGCCTTAATTTTCCTAGCTTTAGTACCAATACCGAAACAGCTAGCATAATTATACCAGCTCCCATTTCAAATCCTTCCCAAACATCTATCACACTGTAAGTTGAATCTTGTTGTGGTATGAAATTCCACAAGATAAGTATGACTAACATAAACAGCGTATAGGGCCTTTCCTGTAGTAAGAACAATATGCCTATCTTATTTAATACAGCTAAAATCACAAGAATAACTAGTATCACAACACTGCTGCTTATTACTCCAATTATACTCCCCAACATACTCATGATTACTAGATATAGAAATTGACTATAGGGTTTTTCACTGGTATAAGGATTCACTCCAAGATTTATCCATAATGAACTTGGTGGTTTCTCAATATTGTTTCTATAGTCTATGACAAAGTTAGACCTATGCAACCTTGTAAACCAAAAAGCATGTAAATATCCTTCATTGTCAGGAATTATTTGAGGATATTTTGTATAACTCCTATTCCATGTAATTCTCTGTTGATTTATTTTTATGTTCCCCTCACTATCAATCTTTGTAAAGTACCCTTCCATGCTTTCATTCCTACTATCTTCCCAAGCAACATAAATATTATCATCAAAATCGATGTTTATTGTTGGAAAATGGGCTATACCCCATTCATTTGTTAAAATTGATTCACTTACTATGGATCCATTATAACTAATTTTTATGTATTTTACATCCATTACTAAATTTCCTGTTAGGCCAGGACCACTTGTATGATGTGTAAACACTATATGATAGTTTCCCATTGAGTCAATCACAACCTGTGGACCTATATCTCCATAGGCATAAGTTGTCACTGAGGTCCCTAGTATATGTGGAACAGATGCAATATTTTTGCTTCCCACATTACCTTCATCGTCCACTTCCACTAAAATCAAGCTCTCATGATCCTTGAAAAACACTCTAGTAACAGAATCATTTCCCCTGTGGAATTGAAATTGTGGTATTACTATACTTCTGTTGGCACTACTATTGAAGTTATATATTTCGGTAGATTGAACCAATTTCCCCTCTAAACTTCTCCGTTCAAAAAATAAATAAGGTGCTCGATTGGATATGCCTCCGTATACTATGTTCAATTCATCGTTGATAATGTTTACTCCTATGTTTGGAATAGACTGAAATCTAAGTGCTCCTTCGGGTTCCTCTATTTTCTCTTTAGATATAATACTACCTTCTAGACTAAACACATATAGAAACAACCTATACACATTATCTTCCAATTCACTTGTTATTAAATAGACTTTATCATCAAAAATTACATAGTCAGTACTAGATTCCCTACTAGATGTAATAGTAGAGATAGTATTTTCCATTTGACCTATAACACCCCAGCCAATTTTATATTCAAATAATGATTCTTCATTTTCCTCCCACCACCCATAGAAATACTTGTCCTTATACTCCTTCAATCTTAATGGTTTATTGCTATTTACATAATCAATTTCTTGATAGTGAGAAGGTAATGACCAATCAAACCGCCCAAGATATTCCCACTGATATTCATTGGAACCATAGGCATCAACAGCATAAATAGCATTTCCAATGGTGTTATGGAACAAGATGAAAAAAAATAAGAAAATCAGCACTATTTTCTTAAGCATTTTCCTTCACCTCCATGGCTCCACGTAAGGCTTCCCCAATAATATTTATGCTTATAATTAAGGCAAAAAGAAATCCCCCTGAAAATAGAACAGCCCACGGCGCCCTTCTAAAAGCATAGCCTTGATAAGATCTAAACAAGTTACCTAAATACTGTGCCCACCCACTGCCTCCAAAACCTAAAAATGCAAGCATAGCGTCATACATTATTACCTGGCTCAGAAAATTAGTTGTCTGAAGTATAATACTTGAAAGTGAGTTCGGTAACAAATGCCCAAATATAATCTCAAACTCACTGCATCCAGTGGCTTTCGCCTGTTGAACAAATTCCCTTTCCCTTAAAGAAAAAAATTCACCCCTTATTATTTTCGCAAGGGTACAGCCCCCATAAATAGCAAACATCCATATTCTGATATCTTTACTAGGGAAAACCATAAGTACAAGCATAAACAGCATGATAGGGGCAAATGCTAGTATACTCTCCACAATAATCATTAATACCCTATCAATAACCCCTTTAAAGTGCCCCGCCATAGCACCCAAAGCAATACCTATGATTATACTATAAAGGGCTGCCGTTATGGGGGTTTCAATAACACTTCTTGCAAGGAATGCTAAATTAGTCAATATGTCCTGCCCAGCTGGGGAAACACCTAGTGGATGGGTTCTAGATGGTGTGGAATCAAAATCCGAAGATCTAACAACATAGTCGCGATATATTCTTTCAAATGGTTCATATTTTAAAAAAACTCCTGGTTTTATTGCCATACTTAAAAAAATAAACAGGATGATAAATGCAATCCACACTGCTTTGTAACTGAAAAATTTTTTAATAAACAACTTACTTTTTCTCGTTATAGTACCCCTATCCACTCCAATATTGGCCCTTACAGTTTTGAATAAGTTTATTTTTTCTTTAACAAAATAATGAATCAGAACAAACACCAATCCACAAATTGCTAACAAAAGCATAGCAGACTGAAAATCTGCAACATAAGCCAGTAGCTTATTTCCCCCTAAGAAATAAGCAGTCAGAAAAACTATACCCAACAAATATGGCAACAAAATTAAGTACATAAAATCCCCCTTTTAAAAAATATTACAAAGAACATTTTGTTACATAGCCTTTATCTCTATGATTTCGTCAGCTATATCCTTAAATCCTTCATCATGAGTTATAATTATAGTTATACGATCATTCTTACTATCAAGAAGTATCTTTTTAAGCTTTGCGATACTAACTGTATCTAATGCCGAGGTTGGTTCATCTAGAATTAAAATCTTAGGTTTCTTTAGAAGAGCTCTAATAAGGGAAATCTTTAACTTTTCTCCCCCTGAAACATTCATCACAGTGTCTTCACAATCAAACAGATTTTTATTAACGTTTAACGCAGTTAATAGCACCCCTAATTCTTCTTTAAAATGTTCTTTACCTGTACCTGATGGCATATAAGTTAATTTAGGTTCTTGCTCACTAACTCCAATCAGCTCACTTCTGGTACTATATAGGTCAATCTTTTTTATGTCTAAAGAATTATACAATATAGTTCCACTAAATTCTTCAACATAAATTCCTAAAATTAGGTTTATTAAGGTGCTTTTTCCAACACCATTTTCTCCTGCTATGCAATATATATTTCCTCGATTAAAAACATAACTAAATTTCTTTATTTCTGAATTAGAGCCCTTATATCCAAAACTTATATTATTTAGTTCTATATTCTCAATATTCTCTAACAGTACACTGCCATTTTTCTCTGGGTTAATGGATAAAATGTCCAAAATTCTATCCATACTCACCTTAGCATTTTGGTATTGCTCACCAACGGAGTAAAGAAATCCTAAATTGTCCAAAATCATTATAAAATAATTGCTCATTATGGTGAACTGACCAATTTTTAGGTTACCAGAAATTATCTCCTTTCCCCCATAGTAAAATAAAATCACTTGTACTACAACTTTTATCAATGTTTTATTACTAGCAAATTGTAATGATGTCCTTGTATATTTTAGTAGTGATGTTAACACATTGGATAGCTTTTTATCTATATATTCATTGTATTCTTCAAATGCACCTTTAATTTTAATTGATTTCATATTCTCTAAAAAATGCTGCGTCTTGGAAAACGCATCATTCTCTTTTTCTTTCATATCATAATTTAAAGTATAAATTTTGTCCTTGAAAAAAAAATAACTCATAATATATATAGGTATTAAAGGCAAAATAATTATCGTTAGCATATCATTTATTCTAAAGCAAATTACCAAAAGTAAAACTATGTTTAGCAAATTAATTACTACATTAAAGCTATTCCCAAGTATAAATGCTACAATAACATTAACATCTGAATTTATTCTATGGTTGATATATCCAGGTTCTTTGGATTCGAGGTTACTAATAGGGATAAATGAAATATGCTTTAATATAAATAGTTTCAAGTCATTTGATATATGTGTTTTGAGCTTAACGAAAATATAGCTCTGGACACAGTTTGCAAGTATATTCCCTAACCCTAAGATAAGTAAGAGAATTGAAAACACTTTTATTGAATTAATATCTATATGTTCTACTAGAGAATCTATATAACTTCCAGTAAAGTAAGGAAGTGAAATTCCTAATAACTTAGCTAAAAAACTAAGTATTACATAAAAAATAATCAACTTACCATAGCTCTTTATATAGGGGAACAATAGATTAACAAATGACGCCACTGAAAATCACACCTTCTAGTAAAATCTTCTAAATGACATGTTAAATCCAAGTTTTGAAACTTGGATTTAACATGTCATTTTACTTAAAATTCAATATGAAAACCATCCCAACATTGATTTATGTCTGGGCACGGTGGCATATGCCCGAAACATGGCACTATATAACCATCGCATCCTAAATGGCAGTTCACTGAATTATTTGGATCACTTCCGTTTATTAGGTATTTCATACTCTCACCCCCTTTCCAATCCCACTAGTTTTTTCTTGTCAAATACACTATAGAAAATGAAACTCACTTAATTACTCACTATTATTTCTTCTTTTAATTTATCAAGGACAATCTGCTCTATGTGATCTCGTAAATTATACTTGTATCTCGAACATCGATCTATAATTTCACTTTCTCTTCTTTTTGGACAACCACCCATACAAATTGGGATAATTTTACATTTAGCACACTCTGAATCTTGGGTAGGGTCGTATAACAAATATTTAGTCAACTCTTTCAAGTCATTTTTATTTTTATCGACCAAATTACTTATAACATATCCTTTTATACCTATATCAGACCAACATTTATATATGTCTCCTTTAGGATCTATTACAATTGCAGAATTCGAATCTGCTCCACACCTGTTACCTAATAATGCAGGATACATATGACGCATATTTTTACTAAAACCACTTCTTACAAGCTCTTGTTGAAATTCAAAAGAGTATTTGCAAAAAGTATTAAAGTCTAAACATTTATTTATTGAATAGCAGTCATTAGTAGGCTCGATATAACCTAGATACCCCTATGTGTTAGGATAGTTGTCGTAAGAAATTGATGTATAATAGAAAATACGACAATGAACCTAAGGAGAGAGAATATGCCTAGAACTAGCAAGTATAGTCAAGATTTTATAGATACAGTTTTAAAGAGGCTTGAGCCCCCTTCATCAGAGACAGTGAATGATTTATCAGAAGAGCTAGGGATACCAAGCTCAACTATCTATACATGGGTAAAAAGGAGCAATGGTAGTTTAAGAAAGCAAAAGCCCAAGGATAAGTGGACATCCAAAGATAAGTTTCATGTTGTTTTAGAGACAGCCACTCTATCGGAACTGCAACTAGCAGAGTATTGTAGGAGAAAAGGCCTTTATGTAGAGGAAGTTAAAGCCTGGAAAGATCAGTGTCTTAATGCTAATAATGAACCTGTGGAAGATACTAAAAAGATAAAGAATGAGCTTAAAGAGGAAAAACTAAAAGCTAAAGAGCTAGAAAAAGAACTTCGTATGAAAGAAAAGGCATTAGCTGAAACGGCTGCTTTACTGGTACTTAGAAAAAAGGCAAACGCGATTTGGGGGGACCCCGAGGAAGACTGATCAGTGACTCAGATCGTGTAGACGCAGTAAAGCTGATCAAAGAGGCAGTAGATAGTGGTGCTAGATTAAGACCAGCCTGTGCAGAATTGAATATAAGCGACCGGACATATCAGCGCTGGTCTAAGGGTAATGAAGTAAAAAAAGATCAACGTCCGTTGGCGCAAAGGCCTGTTCCCAAAAACAAGTTAAGCGATGAAGAACGCTCCATAATACTAGATACGCTAAATAGCCCAGAGTACGCTGACCTACCTCCCTCTCAGATTGTACCGAAGTTAGCTAACGAGGGTAAATACCTTGCTTCCGAATCGACAATTTACCGAATATTGAGAGAAGAAAAAATGAATGCACATAGATCTAAAACTAAAGAGCCTATAAAAAAGGAAGCTCCTACACATATTGCGACAGCTCCAAATAAGGTATGGACATGGGACATAACCTGGTTGAATGCTTCTGTAAAAGGTGCTTACTTTAAGCTATATTTAATCTTGGATATGTTTAGTAGAATGATAGTGGCGTACGAAGTTTGGGAGTCAGAAAAAGCAGAATATGCAGAGCAACTAGTAAGAAAAGCAACCTTGTCACAAGGCATAGCTGGAAGACCCCTGGTCCTTCATTCTGATAACGGTAGCCCAATGAAAGCTGCTACATTTCAAGCAACCCTAGAAAAGCTTGGTATCCAAAGCTCATTTTCTAGACCTAGGGTAAGTAATGATAATCCGTACTCTGAATCACTTTTTAAAACGATGAAGTATGTTCCGAAGTACCCTACTAAAGGGTTTCATTCAATAGATGAAGCAAGGAAATGGGTAAGAAAATTTGTAAGTTGGTACAACAACGAGCATTTGCATAGTGGTATTAAGTTTATAACACCCTATCAGAGACATTACGGTCTCGATAAGGCAATAATGGCTAAACGTATCGAAGCTTATAAACTAGCTCAACGAAAGCATCCTGAAAGGTGGGCTAGACATATCAGAAATTGGGAGTTGCCAGAGTTTGTGGCATTAAATCCTATTAAGGATGAAGAAGCAGTGGAACTTATTAGTCAGGAAGAGCAAGTGTAATCACAAGACTAGATTTGGCGAAGCGTATCATTTACTTGGAGAGGCCCACATGGTAGCCTGTTGAAAAGGCAGGACTTATTATTTATGGGCATGCCTTTAAGGACCTATACCTTGTGGGCAGAGGCTCCATGTCAATGACAAATCGGGTCCAGAACTCATAATTATTTTTATTAAAATGCGACAACTTTATTGACAAACACCGATACACATAAACTTTATTTTTTAATCCATATTCATCCAATGCTTCTAAGAGTTTATCAATTGAATTTATATTGTCTTTGTCTGCGTTTACCCTAAGGGCTGTTTGAGGAATAATATTTACGTTTTCAGCAAGATTTGATAATATTTGTTTAAAAGTTGGCCCACCCCCACTAAGCGGTCGTCTTTTATCATGTTCATTCTCTTCACCATCAATAGTTACTTGTATATTTTTGATGTCGAGTTCTTTAAGTCTAGAACAAGTATAGTTATTAAGATTATATCCATTAGTTATCATTGATGCAGAATAATTTATGTTTTTATCACGACATATTTGCTTAGTTTTTTCTGTAATATTTTCGATTATATTGAGGGCAAGTAAAGGTTCTCCTCCATACCACGTAATTTTAACTCCATCGTAATACTTTGCTTGTTGCTCTATAAACTTAATAACTGAATCTTGAACTTCTTTACTCATTATCCCGTCTCTATAGCCTTTTTCAAAACAATAAATACAGTCAAAATTACAGTTCATTGTTGGAGCAATTGTAATCTGCCATATTCTAGATGAATATCTACTTCTTAGCATGTTAAGCCTAATTAATTCGAGTTCATCTGTTTGATTATCTATCATAAATCCACCCTTTATTAGACTACTAATAAGTTCTTCATCTTTAATGGGAATACTCTCTTCAACAAATCTATTAAAAATATCATATTTTTCCTTTTCCATAATTGCTAGTGCATTGCTTCGAGAATTATAGGCTATAACTTTACTACAATCATTTGGAAAATCATAAAAGAAATTATAGTCAGATGATTTCAAGATTACACCTCCATATTGATTTTCTAATTATATAAATTCATCATACATATGCCATTCATAAATATCACTTTCTTTTTCCGCTAAAATCACAGTTGTATTACTCCTACTAAAGCTAAATATACTAATGAAAATTATCAATAGTAATACCACTATTTTTGTATTTTTCAATTCTATAGTTCCCCCCTTAAATTATTGTTTTATTCTTAAATTTATAATATAATAGAATATAAAGAACATCAATACACTTTAATGTTGGTTGACATTTTGCTTGTTGTGTGATAATTGGGGAGGGATGACGTGTATTATAATCTTTTATTATTTGGGGATAAATTTAAGAGTATCAGGGAAAATCTTAAATTAACTAGGGAAATGCTAAGCGATTTATCTGGAGTACATGTTGAAACTATCCGAAGAATTGAAAAAGGAGGGGCTAGAATCCCTAAATCTGAAACATTGGAAATACTCTCATTTTTCATGAAGGAAGATCTAAATTTGATATTATTCGATTACCGCATAGATGATTATTCTCTGTTCAAATCTATTAGAAATAGTCTAGAGAATAAATTAAATGAAGGAAATTTTGATTTATCTACGGAAATAATTGAATTAAAAAAAATGATAAATCCAAGTATTAATAACTATAACCAAGTTTTTATTAAACAGTTAATTCTTCTTGCCGAAGGAATTATTTCATATAGAAAAAAAGACTACAATAATTCTTTTGAAAAATTTAATATGGCCCTTACTCAAAATACACCTTTTTTTGATGTGAATGATTATAAAGGTTATATCTATTCACCTATGGAAATTCGGATATTAATGAATTTAGCATTTGTTCTAAATAAGCTTGGAAAGACAAATCTCTATCTAGAGATTTTGGAGTTTTGTATAACTAACCAGAATTCTACAGATATCATTGATAAATTATGTCATAATTTATCAAGCGCATTCCTACGGACAGGAGAGTACGAAAAAGCATTAAAATATTCCAAAATGGGAGTCGAGTATTGTGAAGAAAAACTAAAAGTTAATGGCTTGCATATACTATACTACGGCAAAGGCCTAGCAGAATATTACTTGAACAACAATGAGTACTTAAAATCCATTAACAAGGCAATTTTTCTTTGTGACCTTTTCCGCAAAGACGATTTTAAAAAAATAATCCTTAACAGCACTTGTAGTACGTAATTCTAAGATTTCTGTTCAATCCCTAAGTTCTAAAAATCTTGCCTGAGTAGGGTTATTCTTTAATAGCTTAATTTATAGATAGTAGAGATAGGGTCAATTGTGCTAAGAATGCAGTTAAGTGTCTTACAGAAGATGGAGTGATAATCTGGGGTGACAGTCAGAGGGAGCAAGATGAGGAGGGTAAAGAGTTTATTTTATCCCAAGGTTTTAGAAAAATTGAATTTAAGGGTATGGGTCCTATTGTAAAGGACAAAAATGAGACTACTATTTTTTATCGGGATGGAAATTGTTTAGGAATATAAAAACAGAAGGCATTGCCATACACGGGCAATGCCTTCTATTTTTATGCTATTTTATCTTCTTTAAATTGTAAGTTGTAAAGATTGGCGTAGATTCCCCCTAGTTCTATGAGTTCTTGATGTGTTCCTTGTTCTGCTATGGCCCCTTTATCCATGACCAGTATCCTATCTGCCTTTTCTATGGTCGATAGTCTGTGGGCTATTACTATGGATGTTTTTTCTCCCATTAGATCATCCAATGCCGATTGTACCAGTGCTTCTGACTCGTTATCTAAGGCAGAGGTCGCTTCATCTAGGAGCAATATCTCGGCGTTTTTTATTATGGCTCTGGCTATTGCTATACGTTGTTTTTGTCCTCCTGATAGGAATGTTCCCCTTTCACCTACAAGTGTATTGTAGCCTTCTTCTAGGTTTTCTATAAAGTCATGGGCATTTGCCTGTTTCGCAGCTTCTACTATCTGCTTTGTACTTGCCCCTGTTTTTCCAAAAGAGATATTTTCTTGAACTGTCCCACTAAACAAGTAAGGATCTTGGGGTACAAAGGCTGCCAAATCTCTTATTTCCTCCATTGTATACTTACTTGCAGGTTTACCCATTATGGAGACACAACCTGATTGTGGATAGTTGAAACCAAGGATGAGTTTAAATAATGTGGATTTTCCTCCACCACTGGGGCCTACAATAGCCACCGTCTCACCTTTTTTTACCGATAGACTCAAGTCATTGATAACCTTTATGTCGTCTTCATATTGAAAATTAACATTGTACAGGCTTAGTACTGCATTGTCGTAGCATCCTTCTTCAGATAAGGGATAGTATTTTGGTTCTTCCTTCTTGTCTAGGAGTTCACTTATTCTATCAAACCCTGCAAGGGATGTCTGTAGTTGGTTAATAAAGGTTCCTAGTTGGTTAAACAATTGTGAAACTCCATTTTGTACTTGTACTAATGCTATTATGGTACCTAGCTCAATATATCCCTTGGACATAAACAATCCACTGACTGCAATAAAACCCACAAAAGAGCTGGTCCATGCAAAAGTGTTTAAACCCTGGTAAGCGGCGTTAATCCTAACCCTTTTTTCAGCTTTACTTTTAGTTATATCATTAATTTCTTTAAACTTACCAACCATGTAACCACCTATGTTGAACAAACGTATAACATGGGCTCCAGCTAAGATGTCGGAGATCTTTTCTGTAACTTTACCAAGGGAAGACTGTCATCGCTGGCAACCTTCAATGGTTTTGCAAAACGTGTCATAATGAAAAGCAAAATAATTTGATAACCTATAAGCCCTAAAGCAAACCTCCAGTCTAGCCATACCATAAATACTGTACAGCCAATTCCATTCAACACTGTCTCACTGACTCGTACCAATTGCTCTTTGTAGGCTGTTTCAGTTGTTTGAATATCATTTGTAGTTCTAGATATTAAATCTCCACTATGGGAATCATTTAAAGTCGTTTGATCCAATTTAATTAGTTTTTCCAAGGATTGTTCCCTTAGACGTGCAGTTGTCTTTAAAGATGCGTAGTTTACTAGGTACATACCTATTGGTGTAATTAGAGCCAAAAAGATAATCAACCCTAAACATTTTAGTATGATTGGGAGTATCAAGCTGGAATCATAAACAGCCCTATCGAAAATATCCATAAAAAGAATAGCAATGACGATATTACTCATGGGGTTTGAAATAGCCAGCATTAATAATCCAGATAGATATCTACTTTTCTCTTCTTTCAGTAAATTTAACATAATTTTGTATTTTTTCATCTATGCCACCCCACTTTCTTGATCAACATGGGAAAAATCTTTGTTATAGAGTTTTGAATAAAGTCCTTCTTTATCAAGCAATTGTTCATGGGTTCCTTCTTCCACAACAGCTCCACCTTCAATAACTAAAATTCTATCAGCATTTTTTATTGTGGATAATCTATGTGCTATAACCATAGTTGTTCTACCTTCCATGGCCTTTTCCAATGCTTGTTGTACCATTTGCTCAGATTCAGTATCCAAAGCAGATGTGGCTTCATCAAGGAGTAATAATTTTGCATCCTTTAATATCGCCCTAGCAATTGAAATCCTTTGACGTTGCCCACCGGAAAGCTTAGCTCCCCTTTCACCTACCATGGTGTCGTATCCATCAGCAAGTTCCATTATAAAATTATGGGCGTTAGCCTTTTGAGACGCTGCAATTATTGCTTCCATGCTAAAATTTCTGCCTAAGGTTATATTTTCCTTTATTGTTGTGGGAAAAAGATAGGTGTCTTGGGAAACAACTGCTATTTCCTCTCGCAAAAAATCTAATTTCCATTTATCAATAGTATTATTAAATAGACTAATTTCCCCCTCATAGGGCTGGTAGAAACCTGTGATCAATTTAAAAATCGTTGATTTACCTCCACCACTTGGACCAACCAAAGCTACCTTTTCTCCACAATTTATATGGAAACTTATACCTTGCAATATATCTTTCTCACCATATGCAAATCTAACATTATTAAAACTAAGGACATTCTCACTTTCGAAATCTAATTTTTCGCCAGTTTGACGTTCTGATACAATATCTACTATTTCATAAATTCTATCTAATCCAGCTCCCGCTGCTTTATAGCTACCTATATGATTAGGAAGCTGAGCCAGGGGCCAAGATAGTTGATTTAGTAAGTTTATAAAGGCAAGTAGACCTCCAACAGACATACTACCTCGATTAACCAGTAGACTACCCAGTCCAAAAGACACTATAAATGGTAAGAATGTTAAAAAGCCAGATATTCCTGCAAGGATTGCTCTTCTTAGTGCTATAACTCTACCCCTTTTAACGGATTCATCCACCTGACCTTTGAAACTCTCTAAAATCCTATCCTTCAAATTGAATGATTTAACAATTTGAATTCCACCTAATATATCTTGATTCGCTTTGTTGATGTTTGCAAGCTCTTCCTGTAGGGCTTTACTATAGTTAGAAATTGGTTGAGTTATTTTCATTGTTAAATACATCATTATAGGTATAAATACTAAACTAGCCAAGGTCAGTTGCCAGTTTAAGTACGTCAAATAAGCAAGTGTAGCCACTGCCATCAGTGGCCTTAATATAAGAAAATAGCCATCCCAATCTAAAAAGCGTTTTACAAGTTGTATATCATTGGTAAGCTTAGACAAGTTGTCACCACTATGCATTGTATCAAGTTTAGGTATGGGTAACTTTGTAAACTTTTCAGTTGCTTTATATCTAAGGTCAGCTATGGCCCTTTCACTTAAATAGCCCACAACAAAATCCTTAAAATAAATGGTAGTTGCAAATAGTATAATGACTGATCCAAACCTAAAGCAATTTTCCCATACCCTTCTCCACCTTGAAGGCCAATATCTATCCCATTTTTAAATAAATCAGCCATGTATATAGTCAGGAAAATCTCAAGGACCATAAATATAGGTGTAAGGATAACAAATATCCTCAATTCTTTGTTCTCTAAAAATAACCGCCTCAGCGGATTTTTAATTTTACTTTCCATTTCACCCACCCCTTACATAATTATTTAATCAAATACTTAATATATTTAATATTATACTTAACTTTATTGATTATTGCAAGTGTGTTTTAAATATTTTTATTTAATTTTGGTGAAACTGATGTTTATTTAATAAATACCTTAATATATTTAATTCAATTATTCTTCTCGTAAAAAAATCCTTTGTAACAAAGTCAAAAGATCATAGCAAAGATTTTGAAAGAGATTACCTCAGAAATTAAAAAGTGACCCTTTAATGGGCCACTTTTAATTATTATTTGCTATCTTTCAATTCCGTCCCTTGATGTTACACCTTGATCATAATAATGCTTTATTTTCTTCATCTCAGTTATTAAATCTGCCTTTTCTGAAACCTCCGGGGGAACATCCCTTCCTGTCAGTATAATTTCCATTCCCTCAGGTTTTTCATCTATGAATTGGCACACCTGTTGTTGTGATATTAAACCATTCTTCATTGCAGCCATTATCTCATCTAAGATCAATACATCCTGAGGATTCTTTTCAAGCCAACTTAAGAATTCCTTCCACTCTTTTTGACATTGATTACTTAACTCTACTTGTTCTTGTTGTGTAAGGGTCCAAAAAAAACTATTTGTTTCGCCTATACGCTTTAAAGTGAATTTATCTTTAAAATGATCTATGCTTTCTATCTCTCCAGTGTACATTCCTTTTAAAAATTGCAAAAGGGTAACTTTAAACCCTCTCCCCACAGCCCTAAAACCTAGACCTAAGGCTGCAGTGGTTTTACCTTTTCCATCACCAGTGTATATTTGAACATATCCTTTTTCCATGTTAGATCGCTCTCCTTCCTTTACCTATGGGTATGACGTGGGGTTTACCTGTTATGGGGTTTTCTATGACACAACAATCCATTTTATAAACTCTTTGAACAATTTCTTTTTTGATAACTTCCTTAGGAGTGCCCATTGCCACAACACATCCCTCGTTTAACAGTATTATATAGTCACTGTATTCTACGGCCATATTTATATCATGAAGAACTGCTGATACAGTTATTTCTCTCTCTTTACACAGAAAAGCCACAGTATCTAGCAATCCAACTTGATGGTTAATGTCCAAGTGTGATATTGGCTCATCCAATAGTAAAATATTAGTTTGCTGTACAATAGCCCTTGCCACTATAACTCTTTGTCTTTCTCCACCACTTAGATTTTTTATGGACTTATCTTTAAGTCTTAAGGTGTCTGTCATCTCCATAGCTTCTTTGGCTATTTGCAGGTCCTTTTCACTTTCTAATTCAAAGGATTTAAGATATGGTGTTCTTCCCATAAGTACAATATCTAGAACTGAAAAGTCAAAATCCACTGATGTATCTTGGGGTACAGATGCTACCAATCTAGACATTTTTTTTGTGGATAGATTATAGATGTCATTTCCCTCAATAAAGATAGAATTCTTATTGGGCTCCAATATCTTTAGCATGTTTTTTAAAAGGGTTGTTTTCCCACACCCATTGGGCCCTAAAATACTATAGAATTTACCCCTTTGTATGTCAAGATTCAATCCATCTAGCACCGTTTCTTCGCCATACTTAAATCTCAGGTCTTTTACAGTTATATGGGGCATTACTGAATCACCTTCTTTTTAGTCTTATATAGTAAGTAAATAAAATAGGGTGACCCAAAGATGGCCGTGACTGCACCAACAGGGATTTCTGTGGGAGCTATAATTGTTCTTGCCAAAGTATCAGTTAATATTAAAAATATCGCACCACCTAAGGCTGAAAAAGGAATGAGAACTCTGTGATCCGGGCCCACAAGCATTCTAATGGCATGGGGTATTATCAAACCAACGAACCCAATTATTCCGCTTACGGAAACACTAAAAGCAATGATGACCGAAGAGATAACCAAGAGAACCCTTTTAGTTTTGTCCACTTCAACTCCAAGATTTTTCGCTGTATCATCTCCAACCATGAGAAGGTTTAAATCCCTTGCATAACAGATTATCAATAATGTCCCAACTAAAACTATAGGCAAAAGTGTAAAGACATGTTTCCAGCTAGCCGCAGCCACACTACCCATGGTCCAAAAAACAATACTTTCTATTTTGTCTCTGTTAAATATCATCAGTACAGAAATTATAGAGGAAAGCAGGGCACTTACGGCAATTCCAGCTAACAGTAGTGTAATAGTAGGAACCTTATTTCCAATCCTAGCTATATTGTACACTAAAGTCACTGTGACTATAGCTCCAATAAAAGCTAGTAAATTTACATATCCTAACCCTCCAGTGAATCTACTTAATCCTAAAACAATAGCTATGGTTGCTCCAAGCGCTGCTCCAGATGAAACACCAATGACATAGGGGTCTGCCATGGGATTTTTAAACATCCCCTGAAATGTTGCACCCACAACAGATAGACCCATGCCCACAATAGCAGCTAGGAATATCCTAGGAAGTCGTATCTGCCACACTATTACTCTATGGGTATTTGGAATTTCCTCTGTACTAAAATACCTACCTAATCCAGGTATCCTTTCTAGCATGATCTTTAAGCTATCTAAAAATGATATATTTGCAACACCTAAAGTGCTTACATATATAACTAGAGTAACTAGGGCAATAAGTATTCCTATAAACAATGTGTTGTACTGACTTTTTTTCTCAATAAAGCTCATTTTATTTATTTGAATGCATCTGGATGGATAATTTTTGCAAGTTCCTCAAACCCTTTCGCAAGTCGTGGCCCTTGTCTATCTAGGAGATTATTATCTATTTCAAATACATTGCCCTCAATGATTGCTGTTAAATCCTGATACCCATTTGCTTCTTTGATTCCATCTATTACATTGTTGTATTTTGATACTATCATAATTTGTGGGTCATGCTCAACTAATTTCTCTAAGCTGTAACTCCAACCCTCCATGTCATCAGCAATATTAATACCCGAAGCCATTGCAATCATTTCACTTATAAAAGTACCCCCACCAGCAGTATAGTCACCATATTCACCATATCCAACAACATAGTAAACTGTAGGCTTCTCTTGGTCTTTGATTTTTTCTTCAACGGAATTCACCAAATCTTTCATTTCATTTATCATGTTTGTTGCTTGTTCATTTACATCAAGAATTTGGCCTAGCTTAGATATGACCTCGTATACCCCTTCAAAACTATTCTGTGGGTTCAGCAAAATAACTTTTATACCAAGGCTTTCTAATTTATCATACACATCTTCACTGAAATGGGTTGACGCAACTACAAGGTCTGGTTCAAGTTCAATTATTTTCTCAATATTAGGCTCTCTAAGGGTACCTACTGAGTCAATTGCGCTGACATCAGCAGGGTAGTCACAAAAATCAGTTCTTCCAACTAAAACCTCCTGTTGTCCCAATGCAAAAATTGTTTCTGTTATGCTTGGAGCTACAGATATTACTCGCTCAGGCTTACTTTCAAAGGTTAGTTCTTGTCCATAGGAATCTTTAATAGAAAAGGGGAAATCTGTACCTTCAACAACATCTGGATCTTCATCTTTTTCCTGGGATGTACATCCTACAACTACAAAAAGCATTAAACTCATTACCATAAATAAACTCAATAATTTTCTAAACATTTCTCCATCTCCTTATTGTTTTTGTGTATTTATTAAATAAATAACTCCTTTAATAAACCCGCCAGCTTACTGTTAGCTTTTCTATCTTTGATTGCAATTCTGAAATGGTATGGGGTTAGTCCAGTGAAACCTTCAGGTGTTCGGATTAAAACATCCCTTTCCAATAGCCATTTCTTTATTTCCTTGGCAGATAACTTATCTGACTTTAGCAATATGAAATTTGCTTGTGTTGGTAATACATTTAATCCTGGGATTTCTTTTAACTCATCATAGAGATATCTTCTTTCTCTTGCTATCCATTGGTTTGATTCAATAATATAGGCTTGGTCATCTAAAACACTTAGCCCTGCTATAACTGCAGCTGTATTAATATTCCACGGCTCCATTTTATTGCTTATTTTCTTAGCCAGATCTCCATCATTTATAACGGTATATCCTAATCGTATACCCGGCATACCGAAAAATTTCGTAACAGCACGCACAACTATTACATTTGGCAGTTTGTCTATCTGGTAAATCATACTATTTCTAGGGTAACCCTCTGTAAATTCTATAAATGCTTCATCAACTAGAAGGTAGCTATTTTTAGCCTTAAGTGTTAAAGCGAGATCCATCATTGAATCTAGGTTTGTTAATGTACCCGTTGGATTGTTTGGGTTACATAACACCATCAGTGAATTCTCTGATATACTCCTATGTAAACATGTCAAGTCTAAACATCCGTTTTCTAAATAAGCATTCACCTCCTCCACAGGGATTTTTTCAATTTCAGCAGCCCGTTTATATTCTGAGAAGGTAGGTACAACGATAACTACTTTCTCCACATCTAGTACTGAAATAGTCTTGTATATTATTTCAACTGCGCCATTTCCCACAATTATAGATTCCACATTGTCTATTTTTAAGTATTTTGCAATGGCAGCCCTTAACTCAAGGTATTGGATATCGGGATAACGGGTAAAATCTGATATATTTTGTACTAATTTAATTTCAAAGCTCTTGGGCACACCCAGTGGATTTATGTTGGAGCTAAAATCTATAAGTCTGTCATTTTTATAGCTATATATATTTCCTCCATGGAAATTCATTTTTTCACTCCTCTATTTAACCAGTATAGAGATTACCAAAAATATCATTAGTGTTAGAAAAGCCGATGTATACATAAGACTGTTTACCTTCTTAATGTCTTCATGGGAAATTTCTTTAGTGTCATCTCCAATTGTTGGTTTATCAACAAGTTTTCCATGATAATAGTTAGCTCCGCCTAGCTGAATATTTAAAGCTCCTGCGGTGGCAGCCTCAGGGTAACCTGCATTTGGACTGCTGTGTTTTAAATGGTCTCTTTTAAGTATTAGGAAACTTCTTTGTGTGTCCAGGCCAAGTATTGCTGACGACATGATTATTAATATCCCTGTGATTCTTGCAGGTATATAGTTTGCTATATCATCTAACTTTGCTGATGCCCATCCGAGGTGCATGTATTTTTCGTTTTTGTAACCCACCATGGAATCTAGGGTATTTATAGCTTTATATGCTAAGGCTAAAGGTGCTCCACCTAAAAACATGTAAATCAAGGGGGCTATTACACCGTCGGAGGTGTTTTCTGCCACTGTTTCAACAGCTGCCTTTGCTATTTCACTATCATTAAGGCTAGTTGTATCTCTCCCCACAATATAAGACAGTAGGATTCTAGCATTAGAGATATCATTTTCTTTTAGTGCCTTATACACCTTTATACTCTCCACTTTTAATGTTTTAGGGGCAATGCTTGTCCAAAGAAAGATTATGTTAATTCCCCAAAATAGATAGGTATGTACTTTTTTTGAATAATGAAGTGTCAATGCCACTGTAGCAAACGTAATAAAAACAGTGGATAGTGCTAAAATAACCCCGCCAAGCTTTAATCCTTTAGGGTACATAAATACTTTTCGTATAAGCTTCTCCATGGAAGTGACGAAAATGCCAATTATTCTAACTGGATGGGGAAACCAATAAGGGTCACCTAAAATCATATCCATTGTAAATGCCGTTAATATACTAATCATTAATACCTTCCTCTAGTATTTTGTAAACAGCTTCCATATCTAAATTATCCCGAACGATGTCAGCTAGTTTGTCAAATTCCTGTTCTTTGTGATCCCAGAAATCTTGAACCACTATGTCCACAATTTCCTTATCCCTGTTCTTTCTCACATTGTTAAGTAGATTCCTGGTAAACTCTGCATTATCAAAGATTCCATGTAGATAAGTTCCAAATATTGTTAGGTCACCGTTGACTGCCCCATCATTTTCACCTGGGGAGTTCAAGCCAGTCCTTTCTTTTATTCTAATCAGTGGTTTCATGTCATTTAGATTCTTTGTTCTACCCATATGAATTTCATATCCTTTTACTCTGGTATTGAATATGCAATCAGTCCCCTGGGATAGGGTTGTTGCTTTACTCTTTTGGAACTCTGTAATTACAGGCAATAATGCTAAACCATCAATCCTGTTAGTGGTCGACTCCACACCTTCTAGATCTAGAATCTCTTGACCTAGCATTTGAAATCCCCCGCATATACCAAAGAGGTTGCTACCATTTTTGTTGGCTTTCAAAATTTCTTTATCAATTCCAGTTTTTTTGATTGCTTCTAGGTCTTCTATGGTGTTTTTACTTCCAGGTATTATTATCATGTCGGGGTTACCCAAGGCCATAGGTTTGTCTATATCCACAAATCTCAGTTTCACATCATTATGCATTCTCAAAGCATTAAAATCCGTAAAATTAGATATTTTAGGAAGCTTTAGTATAGCTATATCTAAATCTCCCATTGGGTTGTCACTGTACTGACTCCAGTTTGTAACGCTGTCTTCATCTTCAAGATTTAAATTGAAATAAGGTATTACACCAAGAACAGGAATATTTACTAGTTCCTCTATTTGTTTGAGCCCTGGTTTTAATAGTTCAACACTACCGCGAAATTTATTAATTATAATTCCTTTAATCATACTCCTTTCATCTTCATCAAGGAGCATTATAGTTCCATAGATAGAAGCAAAAACACCACCCCTATCTATATCCGCCACCAAAATTACTGGTGAACTGGCCATTTTTGCCATACCCATGTTTACAATATCATCACTTTTTAAGTTAATCTCAGCGGGGCTTCCAGCACCTTCAATCACAATAATATCGTTATTATCTAAAAGACTATAATAAATGGATTTAACCATTTCTCTAAGTCTCGGTTTATATTTAAAATACTCTGGAGCATCCATGTTTTCTGCAACAACGCCTTTTAATATTACCTGGGACTTTCTGTCTGTAGTTGGCTTTAGTAAAATGGGATTCATCTCCACCTTAGGTACTTTCCCACATGCCTCAGCTTGCATTACCTGGGCTCTCCCCATCTCATAACCCTCATGGGTTATATAGGAATTTAGGGACATATTTTGTGATTTAAAGGGCGAAACATTGTATCCATCTTGTGTTAATATCCTGCAAAGGGCTGTACAGAGGATACTTTTTCCCACGGATGATGCAGTACCTTGTATCATTACGCTTCTTCTTTTCACTAAAAGCACCTCCTTTTTATTTTTTTCAACAACAGTTTAAACTCTTAATAGTACAGTGACCATCCTTTAGCTCTAACACACTGTATTTACCATGTTCAAAGGTAAAATTCCAAAACAAGTGGTGACTACCTGTTAACAAAATAGAAGTTATTAGCTGGAGACATCCTTTATGAGAAACAAGTAGAATTTTTTTACCGTCATTGTAAGATAGTATCTTATAAATACTTTTTTTAACCCTACTGTACATGTCTATAAAGCTCTCCCCCCCAGGGGGTGGAGTAGTTTGCCAGTCTTCGTTCCAATCCTTCCACTGTTTTGGAAATTTTTTAGAAATTTCCTTATGGTGTAGTCCTTCCCATAAACCAAAGTCTATTTCAACTAGGTTATGGTCTAAAAGTATTTCCTGTTCACTACCTGATATAATTTGAGCTGTTTGAACACACCTTTGCAGTGGGCTTGATATAATGAATTCGAAACTATGCTCTGATAGACTATTCTTCAAGTTATCTCCCTGCTCTAATCCCCTATTGTTTAGAAGGCAATCAGTTCTACCATAGTATACCTTCTCTTGGTTTAGGACAGTTTCCCCATGCCTTACTAGATAAAGTAGAGTCATGACAACAGGCCCCAATGGTATATCCACAAAATGATGGGCAGAGCTACTATTTCGCATATTTCATTTATGGCTCCTAGTAAATCGCCAGTTAGTCCACCCAATTGTTTAATAAAAAAATGACGGGCTATGTACCCTAAGAGCAATACTAATAGCAAGCTTATGACACCGTACAAATTAAATAATCCAAAACACAGCATTAAGGCAATAACCACGGTCATGGTCGTACCCATTAGGTTGGTTTTACCAATAAAAAGGTCTCCTAGCCCTTCACCTTCCCTGGCATACTTAGCTCCAAATAATGTTATAGCCATGGCAGTTCTACCAATGGTTGGTAGTAGGACTATTGCTACTAGAATTATTTCCCTTGGCATGGCCTCTAAAAAAGCAATCTTTAAAATAAGTAAGAAAAATAAGCCCAGCATGCCATTTGTACCTATTCGACTATCCCGCATGATTTCCAACATTTTTTCTCTTTTTCTTGCTGAGAAGATACCGTCACAGGTATCTGCGAATCCATCTAAGTGCAATGCCCCTGTGATAAAGGCATTGGAAATCAATACTAAGATTATTGGTATTATCCCTTCAAACAGCTTCGAACTTAAAAAAAAGAACAAGGCGTTTATAGACCCTACCACAAGGCCTATAAATGGAAAATATATAATCCCCTTAGGGAAATCCCCCTCTTTGATATCAATGGCTTTGTTTATGGGGATTCGTGTAAAAAACTGTAACATCAAAAGAAATATCTTCATTTTATTGTCCTCACTTAATTTTTACTGGAATCCCGGAAACTAGCAGATATACTTCATGGGCCCCTTTAGCTATTAGTTGATTGGCCCTACCCGCCAAGTCCCGAAATACACGGGCCAGCTTAGCTTCAGGTACAACTGAGCTTCCAACCTCATTTGTTACCATAATAAGGTGTGTGTTTTTCTCATTGGCTGATGCCAATAGCTTTTCAAGTTGATCGGTAATAGAACTTTCAATTTCATCTAACACTTCCTGTGTTATGTTATCTTCGTCAAATTTTCCGTTGTTAAACATGATATTTGTAATCATAACAGTTATACAGTCAAGCAAAATAGTGTTATATTTATCTCCCTTTTCAAGAATTATGTCATGGAGGTTCTCAAAGCCTTCATATGTATCCCAATGTTTGGGTCTAGCTTCTTTATGCTTATTAACCCTATCTTGCATCTCTTCATCAAAGGCAATGGCAGTGGCTATATAAAGGACTTTTTCATCTAGGCCTATGCCCTTTGCTATTTGTTCTGCATAGCTGCTCTTTCCACTTCGAGCACCGCCCGTCACTACAGTAATCTTCCCCATAATAGCACCTCCTTTTTTATGAAAAATAAATATTTTCCTTAATCTCAGTCAAAAGTTAGCTTTCTAAGACTAGATGAACCTTCCAAGTATATTAAAGGGTATAGGTATATCTTTACAAACCTCATTTAAATATTGATCTGAGACTGAAAATATGGCACATGTTGCAGGACCAGCAGATTTTTTTAAATCAATTGGTATTTGATTCTCTAAAATGTAAGATAGGTTGTTAGAGCCTGCCATTTCCTCAATTTCATATAGTATACCTTTAGATCCAACTGGTAAAATTTCTTGTACTTTATCATTCTTAGCTAACATGTTTAAAATTGGTATGGATAAGGTTTCCTTCCCTTTATCCAAAGATACTTCTTCACCTACTTTGGGTAAACCAACTACAACTGCTAGGGAACCTTTATTAGTTTTGGGTAATTGCCAAGTCTTTTTGTTTACTGTACCTATAACAGTTAAGCCCATGGCAGTTTGTGAGACAGGAATATTTTCTTCAGTAGTTCCCGTTACAAGTAATTCTTCTTGTTCTTCCATAAGGCTTATGGCCCTTTTTATTCCTTTAAGTATCTCCTTGCCTGCATCATCCATCTCCACAGACAATGTGTTTATCAACGTAACTGGCTTGGCACCTATGGCCAGCAATTCACACAATGCCACATGGGCGGTATAGTACCCAACTAAACTAGGTGGAACTTTGACTAAATCATTTTCCTTATTTCCAATTCCCCCAGATGAATCACAGGAAATAACCAAAAGATCATAGTCGTTTATTGGTACTAAGGTCAGATCTCTAAATTTTCTTCCTCTCACTAATTTATAGCCTTTTGCCCATGGCTTTATGTAGTATAACTGCCAATATAACATTTGCAGCAGATGCCAGTGTAAGGGGAATTACCATAGCGTAAAAAAGTGTCCATCCACTAAATTGCATTGCCAGCAATGTACTGAAATACGCTGCTAAAAGAGTAGACACTGGTCCATTAAATATAATAGCCGTGATACTTGCTAATATATAATTAGATCTTTTATATACCCATCCGAATAAGAACACTGTTACTCCCATAATGGAAGCAATGATCAAGTGCATTGGCAAAGTCATTGGAAACCCGCTTGTGATAGCAGTAAGCAAATGACCTAAAACCCCTACCACAGCACCTAAGCTAGGCCCTAGAAGGATAGCTGCAAAGTAAGCTGGCATGGAGTCAAAAGCTATACTACCTTGTATCTTAAGCAACGCCCCTATGTAAGATAATCCAACAAATATTGCACAGTATGTCATTTGGGTAACACTATTTTTTGAAGTTACTACAGCATTTTTCATTTTATACCACTCCTTTTTTCTTTTTTTGACATGTTTCTAATAACATTTTTAGAAAATCTAAATTGCTATAAAAGTGAATGTGTGGATAACCTGCTAGGGTTTTCTTCTTTACAAGCCCACATTCCCACATTTTCACCTGTTCCCCTTTGTTATTTGTTTTCTTACAGTGGTAAAAGTAACTGGGAATACTATGACTTTCTATACTAGAACGATGAAATTCATGTCCTTTTATAGATACACCTGTTTTTGTAGTTACCTCAGTATATCCAAAACGTTGTAGGGTTTTATTCATCTTTGTTTTTATTGGGAAGAAGTCAACCATATCATTAAAGTTTCCACTTAAATCTTCTATACCTTTGGATAGATAAATTAGACCGCCACATTCTGCATATGTTGGCATTCCTGCTTCAAGTTCATTTTTCAGGGAGTCTCTAAACTCTTTATTTTCCTTAAGTTCCTTTGCAAAAACCTCTGGGAATCCCCCTCCAAGATAGATACCATCTAACCCTTTAGGAACATTTTTATCCCTTAGAGGGCTAAAGTAAACTAAGTTGACTCCCAGCTTCCTTAATAGTTCCAAATTGTCTTCATAGTAAAAGCTGAAAGCCTTATCCTTAGCAACACCTATTGTTAGGTTATCACCATAGGTTTGTAGTTGATCACTGACAATTTTAATACTATCATCAAGTTTGCCACCTGCTTTTGAGATATCTAGCAAAAGATCTAAGTCTATATATTTTTCTATTTCAACTGCCAGCTGATTTACTTTTTCCCTTAGGCTTGGAATCTCTTCTGGAGGTATAAGACCTAAGTGTCTGCTTTTAAGGGTAATATTAAGGGACGATGGTAAAAATCCTATGCATGGGATTTTTACATCCCTCTCTATGACTTCCTTTATCATTTCATAATGGGCTTTTCCAGCCACCTTGTTTACAATGATACCTTTTATATCAACATCTCTATCATAGTGTTTAAACCCCAACACAATAGCTGCAGCACTTGTTGACATGGCACTGGCATCTATCACTAGTATCACAGGTGTTTTTAAAATCTTAGATATGTGTGCTGTGCTTCCCTGGTCCTTTATGCTTCCGAATCCATCATATAGACCCATAACACCTTCAATAATTCCCATATCTTTGTTTTTGATTCCATTTAGAAAGAGGAATTTCACAGTTTCAGAAGTAAGCATCCAGCTATCTAAGTTCTTCGACGGTACATTTGTAACAAAGGAATGAAAACCAGGGTCAATGTAGTCTGGACCCACTTTAAAAGGAGCGATTCTTACCCCTCTTTTAGTTAAGGCTGCCATTATCCCAAGGCTGATTGTGGTTTTTCCAACACCACTTGAAGTGCCTGCTATTATTACCCTATCCATTTTTAACCTCCTTTTTTTGTTCTTTTCACAGGATTTAGTTCAAAAAAATAAAAACACATAGTGGACTATGTGTTTTTTTGTATTAAAAAAACTCACTCACTTCCCACCGAAGCTATGATAACTCTATTTTAAGGCAGGTCTCCTGACTTACAGATCAACTTACTTTCTTCCCCTTCCCGAAAAACCAGTGGTTATGGAAGATTTCATCCCTGAATACAGTAGCGGGGGCTGTAGAGGGTTCTAACCTCTTTCCCTTTTAAGCTTTACTTTGTAGTAAAAGCACCCTAAAATCATATTAAATTTTTAGTTTGTTCCACTCGATTATATATTATACATTTTTCTTTGTCAACTGATAATTCGCAAAATTCCCCATAGATTATTAACATAACCAGTAGACTTCAAATACAAAAGAACCCTTACGGGTTCTTTGTTATTTACTAAGCTTTATAAACTCTTCAATATCCTCTTCAATAAGCTTCAGGGAACTTCTCCAAAAGTCTGGAGTTGTTACGTCAATGCCTATTGTTGCAGCTACTTCTTTGATGGTCATTTTTCCTGTTACTGAAAGCAGTTGATCATATAGTCCAACAAATTCTTCCCCGCGCTTCAGATACTCAGCATATAAGCCTTTTGCAAACAGTAATCCGAATGCATATGGGAAGTTGTAGAAATTTCTACCGGCAGAGTAATAATGTGGCTTGTTCAACCACATGTATGGATGTAATTGATCATGGTCTAATCCACTGCCATAGGCTTGTTTTTGAGCTTCTAGCATAATCTCCTTTAGCTCATTTACAGAAAGGGAATGGTCTTCCCTTATTTTAAATAACTCTGTTTCGAACAAGTATCTACTTAAGATATCCACAATAACCTGCCCTGCTGAGGAAATTTGATCTTCTAAAATAGTAAGTTTCTCTACGTCATTAGCCTGTTTTAGGGCTGCATTCATTACAATTGCTTCATTAAAAATTGAAGCAGTCTCAGCTAATGGCATGGGATAACTGGTGTTTAGTATGCTTTCATCATTTAGACAGTATCCATGGTACGCATGGCCTAATTCGTGGGCCAAGGTGGTTACACTACCAAGACTACCGGAATAGTTAGTAAGAATTCTACTTTCCTTGATAGTCTGTAGATTACTGCAGAAAGCACCACCCCTCTTACCATCTCTTATCTCAGCATCTATCCATTGTTTTTCGAATACTTCATCAGTGAAGTCAGCTAATCTATCACTGAAAGTCTTAAATTGTTTAACTATAAAGGCCCTTGCTTCATCATAGCTATACTCCATGTTTACTTCACCCACTGGGGCAAATAACTCATAAAATGGCAATCCATTATTATGTCCTAGCATTTCACCTTTTCTGCGGAAATATTTATGGAAGCTTGGTAAGCTCTCTTTCATGGCCGTTAGCATAGCATCTAGTGTGTCTTGATCCATACGGGAATCAATAAGGGTTTTTTCCAGTGGAGATTTAAAACCTCTAACTTTTGCAACGGTTATGACTTCACCTTTGATACCGTTAAGTGCCGCTGCAGATGCTTCTTCTATTTTTTTGTAGGAAGCAATTTCAGCATCAAAAGCTGTTTTTCTGACTTCAGGGTCTTTGCTATGGGCCATGTTTCTTACTACAGGTAAAGGCAGACTCTTTTTTTCACCATTTACGTTGATATCAACCAATAAAGTTGAAGATACCTTGTCTTGTAATTTTGACCAGGCTTGTGAGCCAGTGGCAGTCATTTTTGCAAGTAGCACTTCTTCTTTTTCACTTAATAAATATTTGTTACCTTGAGCTATCTCTTCTAAGTAGAATTTATGTTCCTTAAGTACTTCAGAGCCCTCTATGATTTCAGCTAATTTTTCTAGTCCCCCCAGCCACTTTTCAAATTGAACTTGTGCAGCTTTAAGCTCTGTTGATTTAACTTGAAGTTTCTCTAGATAGCCAAGTGCTGTCTCGTCCCTTGCATCTGTACTAGAAGATAAAGAACTAAAGGCGAATAACCTAGAAAATAATTTTCTGTACTGTGTATTGAGCACAATTATTTCTTCTAGTTTTTCTGTGGCATTTTCGTTGTTGACTAACTTCTCAGCAGTCCATTGTTTAATTTTTGTTGTCTCATCATCAAGTCTAGCAAAATCATTGGCAAATTCTTGTGATTCAAAGCCTGGATAAAGAGAATCTAAACTCCAACGCATGTTCATAGTACTAAAACCCCCTTAAATTTTCTACTCTAATAATAATTCGATACCAGAGATATTTATTCCTTTATTTCACAAGATTTTTTTTAAGTTCCTGTGCAGCCTTTTTCACATCATTAGCTGACAATATAGCGGAAACCACTGCTACACCATCGATTCCCGTGCCCTCTAGCTTTTCAATGTTTTCAAGATTTATTCCACCTATCCCTACAACGGGGATGTTCACACTCCTTTTTATCTCTTTTAGCAAATCAAGGGATACACTAACTGTATCTTCTTTTGTACTTGTTGGGAACATGGCCCCTACTCCTAGATAACTGGCTCCTTGCTTCTCAGCTAGCTTTGCTTCCTTTATCGTTCGTGCGGATATGCCGATGATTTTCTCATCTCCTAAAATTTTTCTTGCTTCAGCCATAGGGATATCCTTTTGTCCTAGGTGAACACCTGCGGCACCAACAGTTAAAGCTATGTCAATTCTGTCATTTATGATTAGAGGAATATCATGTCTATCTGTAAGTTCTTTAACTTTAATGGCCATGTTGTAAAATTCCAAGGAAGACATATCTTTCTCCCTTAATTGAACCATACCAACTCCCCCTGCGATGGCTTCCTCTAGGGATGCTAGAAGGTCTTTGCCTTTAAGGGCGTTTCTATCTGTTACTAGGTACACTGAGAAATCGATTTTATTATTCATTCTCAATCTTAGCCACCTTTCTTAATACATTTTCATCTATCTTAGATACCACATCGAAAATCTTTACTTTAAATGATCCCATTCCATCTTCTTGAGCAATATCATGGCAGATGTCTCCAGCCACTCCCATAATTAAAACCCCCAGGGCAGCTGCTTCTATATATTTACTAGTCACAGTTGCAAATGTCCCAATCATGGAGCCTATCATACACCCTGTACCTGTTAATTGTGCTAAGTACTTACTACCATTGGTTATGGTGATAGTTTTTTCTCCAAATGTTATGTAATCAGTGGGGCCTGTTAGCGCAATAACCGTATCTAATTTCATTGATAACTCCCTTAAACTTAAAGGAGTTATCATATCTCCAAGGCCTACATCTACCCCCTTTGATTCTCCACTTAGACCAGCGATAATGCTAATTTCAGATGCGTTACCCTTTATAACTGCCAGCTTATATTCACCAATTATCTTCCTTAAAATCCCTAACCTAAAGCTAGAGACCCCAATACCTACGGGGTCTAAGACTACAGGTATGTTGTTTGCATTGGCGATTTCACAAGCCTTTAGAATAGTCTCTGCTTTTTGTTCGTTTATTGTCCCTAAATTCACAACGAGGGCGTCTGCTCTAGGGAGAATATCATTTATCTCACCTATATAATCAGCCATAATGGGTGAAGCCCCTAATGCTAAGACAATATTGGCACAGTCATTCACTGTAACGTAGTTCGTTAAGTGATGAACTAAAGGCTTTTTCTCCTTTACTTTTTGTAACAGGGTATTGAAGGTATTAAATTGGATGCTGTTACTCATCTAGCATCCCCGCTCCCTTATATAAATTATAGAAATGATGTGTAGGACCCACACCTTTTCCAATTTGAAGGGCATTTTCTATGGCAACTATGATATACTCTTTTGAACCCTTAACAGCATCAATTACACTTAAACCCCTACCAATGTTTGCAGCTATAGCAGAAGATAGTGTGCATCCTGTTCCGTGGGTATTTTTGGTGGGTATTTTCTCACCCTTTAGATAGTGGAATTTCTCTCCATCATAAAGAATATCTGTAGCCTCAGTTTCTAAATGTCCACCTTTAATCAATACATTTTGCGCACCCATGGACTTTATACTTATTGCTGCTTTTTCCATGTCATCAAATTTATCTATCTTAATACCTGTTAGTTCCTCAGCTTCTGGAATGTTTGGTGTCACCACATACGCAAGGGGAACCAGTTCTTCAATAAGTGCTTTTTTTGCTTCTGGTTCAAGTAAATGATAACCACTTTTTGAAATCATCACAGGGTCAATTACAACTTTTTTAAATTTATATTTTTTTAGTTTTTCTGCAATTATCTTAATAATCTCTGTTTGAGATACCATCCCTACCTTTACTGCATCTACCTCAATATCTGTAAATATTGCATCAATTTGTGCTCCTACCACATCTGGCGAAATATTTTCCACTGCGAATACACCTTGAGTATTTTGTGCGGTAACTGCAGTTATCACACTCATACCAAAGGTTCCATGGGCGGAAAATGTCTTTAAATCTGCCTGTATTCCAGCCCCTCCACTACTGTCTGAGCCCGCAATGGTAAGTAAGTTTTTCATTTTACATACCTCCTAAGTACTTATTTTACATTCTATTAAAAATATTAGTTTTGATTATAAGATAACCTATGATTGCACCTACTAAACTACTTGCTAAAAAAGGGATTACAAAAGCAAATGCAGTGGCCCCACTACCCAACATGAACTTTGCAACCGGGAAAGCCAAAATACCACCGATAATTCCTGTACCAAAAACTTCACCACCCAGAGCAGCTAGTTTATTTTTAGAAACTTTATATAACATCCCAGCGGATAGAGCTCCTATGATACTTCCTGGGAAAGCAAGTAATGAACCTAATCCTAGTATGTTTCTAAGTATAGATATTATAGACGCATTAAGTACTGCATATAATGGACCTAGCAAGATGGCAGATAAAATGTTAATGGTGTGTTGAATAGGAAAAGCCCTTGCTACTCCCACAGGAATAGAAATTAGGTGTGCAGTAACCACCCCAATAGCGATAAGTAGTGCCGAAATAATTAGCTTTTTTGTGTTATTCACTTAATCCTTCCTCCCTATGTAGCTGTTGCTACTTATTATATTTTTATAAACAAAAAAGCATGATCCATAAAGGGATTCATGCTCTTAGTATTGTTACAATTGTTATTGTACATACCTTCGGCCTGAACTTCCCTACGCTGGAATTACCCAGATCAGGTTCAAGGTCAAGGACATTATAGGGTCCTTTTCTCAGCCGGCCTCACCCAGCTCCCTTAGATCAGCTATTATTTGCTTATATATCTATATTAGCATAAAAGGGTTTAAAATAGAACTTATAAATTATAATTTTGCGTCGCTATTATCTTCTAGGACCTTCAAAACTAAACCCTTTGCCACAGATCTATATGATCTATATGATCTTAAGGGCAAGGACGAAATTCAACTTCATAGCCACGGATTTTCACTGATTTTCATGGATTTAAATAAAAGGAGAAGCTTCTAGAGAATAGCTAATTTATTATATCTAAAGTTTGCTTTTTATAGTTTGGGCTTTTTAGTGCAAGGTAGTGGTAAAGTCTTTTAATTCTTAGCCACAGATCTACATGATCTACATGATCTCAAAGGCAAGGACGAAATTCAACTTCATAGCCACGGATTTTCAATGATTTTCAACGGATTTCTAAAGGTAAAAGAGAACTTTCTAATGGCTATAGGCTAGTAACTAAAGACTTTTCTTAAGCTTGCTTTTTATAGTGTTGAGCTTTTTAGTGAAAAGTAGTGGTTAAGTGCCTTTGATCTTATTTCATTAAATCCTTAGACACAGATCTTCATGATCTAAATTCTAAAACATTGCCACTAATTATCACTAAAAAACTATACAGTAATTTCACTAAATAACTGATTAGGTCATTTAGTGTTGTTAGTGTTAATTCTTGGCATAGTTCGTAGTGCCATTAGTGGCTTAGTTTTGTAGTATTCTTGGCCTTAAAAAACAATCAAAAAGGAGGAGATTTTCCCCCTCCTTGCTACCATTTATATAGGGCAGCTGCGACTGCGAAACCTACCCCTGATGCTATAAACACTACATTATCACCTTTTTTGATTTTGCCTTCTTTCAATGCCACATCCAGTGCCATGGGTATACATGCAGACCCTGTATATCCGTATTTATCCATTATACATGTTGTCTTTTCCATGGGCAGACCAAGAATAGGCATTACTTCATCTATAACCCATTTGTTAATTTGGGTGAAAAATACATGATCAATATCTTTATATTCCAAACCATTTTCAGCCAATAAATCTTTAATCATAGGTGGCCAAAGTTTAATGTTTCTATCAGGTGGAAGGGGCTGTAAAAACTGAAGCAAATGCTCTTTATTTTCTAGCCTCTGTGGCGTTATAGGGTGTTTAGTTCCACCGGCATAAATACCTAATAAATCATACTGGGTGCCATCAGCAATTAGCTTTGATCCAACAAAACCACCTTGTTCAGTTGTTTTAGAAATAACAACAGCTCCAGCACCGTCTGCAAATATGGGAAACACATTTACATCTGTCTTATCTATAAATTTAGTCATGTTGTATACGCCTATAAGTAGGATATGTTCATATCCGCCACTCATCACCATTCTTGATGCTACATCTAATGCTGAAACAAAGCCAGAACATGATGCATTTAAATCAAAGGTTCCTGCGTTAACTGCCTCTAGCCTTCCTTGTACTACAGAGGACGTTGCAGGGCTAATATACTCAGGCGTATCTGTGGCAACTATGACCAAATTTATATCTTCAGGTTTTAGTCCTGCATCAATGATAGCTTTTTCGCCAGCTTTTTCTGCTAAATCTACACTACTTTCATCATCATTGGTTATATATCTTTGTTTTATCCCCAGCTTACCTTCAAGACTAGGTTTTAGAGGTTGACCTAATAGCTTTTCCATATGTGCGTTTGTTACCAGATTGTCTGGATGGTATAGGCCTGTACCTGTAATCATTGCATAGAACATATTTCACACTTCCTTTCTAGAGCAAACCCTTTGCTACAGATCTAGTCTTTTAACCCCTTTAGCCACAGATCTACTTGATCTTCATGATCCTAATGGGCAAGGACTTCTTAGCCAACCATGTCTCCCTATAATCTCAGTTCTTTTGCTTCTTGTCTCAGTTGGTCCCTGAAGTCTGGATGGGCTATGCTTATAAGAAGGTTTACCCTGTCCCTTATGGATGTACCCCTTAAGTTTACCACCCCATACTCTGTTACCACATAGTCAACATCGTTTCTTGATAAAGAAACAGTAGCACCATGGGTAAGCCTTGTAACAATCTTTGAAACAGTCTTTCTTTGGTCTTGATCACTACCTGGAACTCTTATGTTTGCTGTGGAGTAAAGGGCGATAATTGATTTACCACCAATGGACATTTGTGCTCCAACAGCTGTATCTGACTGGCCTCCAGTTCCACTGAATTGTACATGGCCTATGGATTCTGAACAGCATTGACCTGATAGGTCCATTTCTAATGTTGTATTTATGGAAACCATCTTGTGGTTTTTACCAATAACATAGGGATCATTTACCCAATTTCCATTTAAAATCTGAACAGCTGGATTATCGTTTATAAAGTCATATAACTTCTTAGTACCCAAAGCGAAGGTAGCAATCATTTTTCTTGGCATCAAGGTTTTCTTGCTGCCGTTTATTGCTCCTGCGTTATACAAATCCACCATTCCATCTGTGAACATCTCAGTGTGGATACCTAAGTCCTTTTTATTGACTAGTTCAGATGCCACAGCATTTGGTATGCCACCTATCCCTAGTTGAATCGTTGACCCATCTTCCACAAGTTCTGCAATGTATTTTCCAATGATTTTATCCTTTTCATTTGGTTCAGATACCGGCAGCTCTGGAACTGGGTAGTTTGTCTCTATTACATGATCAATTTCACTTATATGAATTGTGGTGTCACCAAAGGTTTTAGGCATATTAGGATTTACTTCTAGTATAACTAAATCAGCCTTTTCGGCAATCTCTCTCTCATATGTGGAGCTTAGAGACAAAGATAGGTATCCATGCTTATCCATTGGTGAAGCTGTACCCACTAGTATATTACATTTTTTGTGCTGAACTCTTTTTGTTCCAGCAAAGTGCAAGTGGTTAGGAATAAACGTTGCACGACCGTCCTTATGAGCATTTCTAATGGCTGGGGTGTAAAACCAACCTTCTAGTAAAAAGCTATCACTATAGGACTCATTTGTGAAGTACTCATAGTTAGCCATGGGCAGACAAGTGGAAACAGTAACATCCTTTACTCTGTCTGCAATTAAATGTAGTTTAGATAAAAATTCCCTTGGCTCAGCTGCAGCTAGGGCAGAGATTATATGGTCACCTGTATTAACTTTACTTAATGCTTCTTCTACGCCAATAAGCTTGTTTTTATATATTTCCTGAACATTCATTTTAGCTACCTCCCCTATTAACTTATCTGTCCCCATTTGATTACATTGGCAGCCCAGGCATATCCAATACCTGCGGCTATCATGGAAATTACCGTCCCGTCTATTACTTTACCTTGATCTAGAGCTAAATGTAGTGAAAGAATCTGATCTACTTGCCCCATATGACCATAATCCTTTAAATATATAGACTGGTCTTCATTTAGTCCAAGGAATTCAACCATATACTTGTGTTGAGAATACTTAAAATGAAGAACGGCTAAATAGCCCAAATCCTCTTTAGGTACACCGGATTTTTCAAAGGCCCTATCTATACAATGAATCCAGTTTGACATGGAAACCTCATTTAACCTGTCTTTCATGTGTCTTTCATCAAATAGTCGAAGAGACTTATATGCAATATCCACATTTTCTTTTGTTATAGGGTTACATGTACCTCCAAACTCAACACCAGCATCCCTTGAAAGGGATCCATCAGTCATAATATGAGTTCCTAGCAATTCATTTTTACCATAATTTTTTTTCAAAATTATAGCCCCACCACCTGCTGAAAGGTTGTACATCATGGACATGGACTTATCTGTGTAATCAACGAAATCTCCATTGCGATAACCACCAACTACCATAGCACAATTCAAATCATCATCGGCTAGCATCATATCCTTGGCCATTTTTAATGCTGCAACAGTTGTACAACACCTTTGTTGCACATCAATAGCCCAAGCATTTGTGGCACCAATTTTCTCTTGGATATATATCCCTGATGTTGTTAAAGGGTATTCCTTCCATTCCTCACCCATACATATTATCAAATCAATTTCCTTGGGGTCTATGCCTGTATTTTTAATAGCATCCAGTCCAGCTTTTACACCCATTTCTTGTGTACCATCATCGTCACCGGGAATAGGCTTTTCAACAATACCTAATTTTGTTATAACTGCTTCCTCTGCCCAAACTCCTAATGTTGCATCTGCTATCTCTTTTGCAGTCATCCTTTTTTCAGGTATATATATTCCTGTCCCCACTATACCTACGTGTTTTCTCATTATTCCATCCTCCCTAACGTTAATTAAGCTTTTTTACATAGATTAACCTTATGGGTAAAAACCCTTATATTTTCCATTGAGTCCTAGTTTTTTGATAAATTGAAACCAAAATATTCAGTTCTCAGCTTTGGACTCATAATTTCCGTAATAATTGTATCTACTTTCTTTTGTAAGTAAATCAACAACGCTTTAATAACTCAAAAATTTGAGTGTGCCATGCAGCCTAGGAGAGCAGACTGCATGGACTTTAGGAGGTAAATGAAACGATGTTATTCTAAAAACTCTATGATGAGCTTATTAGCAATTTGAGGTTGCTCCATGAAGAAAACGTGACCTGCGTCATTAATGATCTCAACTTTAGAGCATGGTATTTTTTGTTTTAAAAGCCTTGCATTCTCATGGGGGACTACCCTATCTCCTTTGCCTGCTAGGATAAGGGTTTCACTCTTTATTTTATCTACTCTTTCTTCACAGTCGAAAGATGCACCTGCCATAAGCTGGCGGTTGTAAGCATACTTTGGTTGGGGATTGTTCATTTTCTCTTCCATTATTTTAGTAAGTACTTCAGCTTGTATTTTATCTTTATCAAGGGCTGTACCAATGGCATCTTTTATCTCTTCAACTGACTTATACTGGCCCCCGCCTTTTAACATAATATTTAAGGTGTCCTGAGGAATTGGAACACTGTTTGGTCCACCGAATGATGTTGAACAAAGGATTAGCTTATCAACCATGCAAGGGTATTTCAACGCGAACTCTTGGGCGATAAAACCACCCATGGATACACCTAAAACATGGGCCTTTTTTATTTCTAGCTTTGATAAAAGATCTGCTAAATCATCTGCAAATAGCTCTATGGAATACTCCATATCAGGTTTGTCAGTTTCACCTACACCCCTATTATCAAATATAATAACTTTAAACTTTTTAGAAAGCTCTTCAACTTGTTTATACCACATCCAAGAAGAGTAGCCCAAGCCTTCTATTAAAACTAAAGGCTTACCTTCACCATGTATCTCGTAATACATCTCTATATCGTTTATTTTTATCTTAGCCATCTTACACACCACCTTTATATCTTTTTATTTGCAACATTTATGCCAACTTATAAAAGCATAAAAACATCGAATAGAAGCCCTATTTACACGTAGCTATTGATAGACAATACAGGGTAGTGACCAAAAAACGTACATTTTTCATGATTCTAACATAAATCAAAGTGTTCAAAAATTGTACATGTTCTAATAAAAGTACAGTGGCACATGACTTTGATGTAAATAAAAAAGCCAGGTAAGCCTGGCTCTTATATGGGGGATTGTTGTTAAATGGAATGAGTTTCTTAAATCTAAATCAAGGCTTATGATTCTACTTTAGGACCAATCTTGTCCTTTACTTTAGCTTTAATATCATCAAAGTTATCTTTTAGTTTATTGATACCTCCAATTATCCCTGAAGGCATGAACATAACTAAGAGAACATAAATAGTACCTATGAAAATCATTGGAAATCTTAATATTTGATAACCCATGGATGAGTTTAAATCTAAAAGGAAATTCTGAATCCAGGTGATAAACGCACTACCTATTATAGCTCCATAAAGGGTTCCAGTACCCCCAACCAATGTCATTAGTAGAGCGTTGATGGTATATTGTAGGCTTAGATAATCAGTATTTGCAAATCGTACAATTACTGAAAAGAATACCCCAGCCATACCAGACGCCACTGATGAAACTAAAAGGGCAATGGTTTTATACTTAATAGTATCGTAGCCCAAAAACCTTGCTCTTTGTTCATTTTCCCTTATGGAAAGCAAAACTTTACCAGTAGGGGATTGAACAAATTTACGAAGAATTATAGTCATGACAATCAAAAAGATCAGTGCGAAATAGTAGCCACCTATACGTGTTGTAAATAGTGGTTGCAATGCTACCCGAGATGTACTAAGTGGTAGCCCATCTTGACCTCCAGTAACACCTCTCCATCTTTCAGCAATATTTCTAACTATTTCACCCACTGCCAAAGTTATCATTGCCGCAGCAACTACACCACCGGCTTTAAAAACTATCTTGCTCATTAAAAATCCACCAATAAGTGAGTATATCACTATAAACAAAAGGGCTAGTATGAAAAATGTTAAATCGTTTTGCATGTTTAGGAATATAACTCCTATATACACACCACTACCAAAAAAGATAGCCTGGCCTAGATTGATAAATCCAGTATAACCCCTTAAAATATCATAACTCATACCATAAACAGCCAGTATAAATATTCTACTAAACATTATTAGTTGAGAGTTCCTTAAAAAGTGAGGCAGTATGAAAAATAGTAACAATGTTAATGCGAGACCAATGGTTTTAGAAAGGGTTGTTTTATTAGAACCTAAGTGTTTAATAAAGTTTGGTTTAGTCTCCATTATTTACTCACCGCCGTTCCAAATAATCCTTCAGGTTTAAATATTAGTACTAAGGCCATAACCAGTACATTGGCTACAACTGCAAATGCAGGAGCAAACATTGCTACAGCTACTCCCATTAGCCCAATAAATACACTTGCCATAGCTGTGCCATAGAAGTTTCCTAGTCCACCTATAATAACAACTATAAAAGCAAGAATTTGATTATTCATTCCAACTGTAGAAACAACATTACCTACAAATGGCATGTAAAGTGCTCCACCAATACCTGCTAAAGCTGCTCCGAACGCAAATACAAAAGTAAAATATTTTTTAATATTTATACCAATAGCCTGTACGTGGTCTGGACTTTGTAGCCCAGCCCTTATAACCATACCTATTTTGGATTTAGATAGAATCCTATGGATAACAAGTGCTACTATTAAACCCACAACAATCAAAAAAACATTATAGTGAACTATTCTAGCGTTGCCCAGCCTAGTAACACCATCTAAAAATGGTGGTCTGTTTATTGCAAAGGGGCTTGGTCCCCAGATTAGTCGTACTAGATCTGTAAATACTAATTGCAACCCTAAAGTTATAAGAATCTGTGCTGGTGCATTAGAGTACACTTTGTTTATAAACAATCTTTCAAATATATAGCCCATAAGAAAAACTACTGCAACTGCAATGATTACGCTAAAAATAAATATATATAGTTCTTTGTAAAATGGTAATGTGGCACCACCAGGTATTTCCATGGAAGTAATGTTTAATATCCCTCCATAGCTACCCATCTCCCTTGCTTCAGGAAAACTCCTTAAGATAACCTGGGCTCTAATGGTATAGTATGACCATACGTAGGTGTATCCTCCCCAAAGGAATAGTGTTCCATGGGCGAAATTTATTACTCCCATAAAACCTAATATTATAGATAGCCCCGATGCCATTAGAAATATTAATGCGCCTTGTGCAAGCCCGTTAATTAATAAAGTGACTAAAGTATCCATGGTATCCTCCTTTTAAAAATTTAGCATCATATTTGTTTGGTTTAAATACCCAAGTGCTTTGCTTGAAGCTCTTTATCTTTGATTAAATCAGATACTTTTCCGTTTTCTACAGTTTTTCCTTCATTAATTATATAGTACCGCTCTCCAACGGCACAGGCTAAGGCAAAGTTTTGCTCCACTAACAGAACCGTTGTTTCTTTTTTTATATCATTTAGCGCCATGGCTAGTCTTTCAATAACCACTGGTGCTAGACCTTTACTTGGTTCATCTATAAAAAGAATCTTGTTTTTATTAACCAATGCCCTGCCTATGGATAGCATTTGTCTTTGTCCACCACTTAGTGTTTTCGCAAGCCTTTTATAAGCAATCTTTAAATCTGGAAAAAGATCTAAAACATAATCCCGCCTTGCAAAAGTGTCAGCATCTTCCTTCCACATTGCCAGCCTTAAATTCTCTTCAATGGTAAGCAAATCAAAAATTCCATAGTCTTCAGGAACATATCCTATCCCTTGTTTTTGTATCTCGTAGGTTGGCATTCCAACAAGATTCTTGCCATCTAATTCAATGGTACCACTTCTTGTTTGCACTAATCCCATTACTGTTTTTAGAAAAGTTGTTTTTCCTGCTCCATTTCTACCTAGTATTACTACGGCCTCACCTTGGCTAACCTCCAGGGACACTCCTTGAAGAATTGTATAAGGCCCAATATAAGATACTAAATCTTCAGTTTTAAGAAGAGATTTCATTTAGTACTCCTCCTCCCAAGTATGCTGCAAGGACTTCTGGATTTTTAGATACAGCTTCTGGATCGCCGTCTGCTAAAACAGAACCATTTGCCAAAATTACCAATCTATCAGACAATTTCTTAACCATATCCATTTTATGTTCTATGAGCACAATAGTTGTTCCAAGTGCATGGGTCTTTGTTATAATGTCAATCATTGTAGGTACTTCTTCTATGGCCATACCAGCAGTTGGCTCATCTAGCAGTAGTACTTTAGGATCTAACGCCAAAGCCATACCTAACTCTAGCTTTCTTTGTTCTCCGTGGGTTAGATCAGACGCCAAAGAGTTTTTTCTATCTAATAGTAAAACTCTTTCTAGTATTTCTTCTGTTCTCTCATTAACATTTGAAAATTTATCAAAGTTAGTTAAAAGCTTAAAGCCAACTTTATAATGGGATTGAGCAGCTAAACGAACATTTTCATATGCTGTAAGTTTCGGAAAAACGTTTGTTAGCTGGAAAGATCTCCCCACACCAATTGCTACTCTTTTAGTTGGGGACAGACTTGTTATGTCTGTCCCATCAAAGAAAATTTTCCCGGTAGTTGGGGTAAGGAGTCCACTGATTAAATTGAAAAAGGTTGTTTTCCCTGCACCGTTTGGACCCAATATGGTAGTAAGTTTGCCTTTTTCTATCTCCAAACTAACATTTGATACTGCCTTATGGGCACCAAAGCTGATGCCGAGATTCTCTGTTTTTAATATTATCTCTGACATGTTCTACATCCTTCCCCTATGTGAGATTATATTACCTTTACTTATCTTGGGTGTGTAACTTGAATTGCGTCTTCTACCTCTGCGTGTGGAATAACTCTTACTAATTCTGGAACTATATGATCTACGCCATCCACTCTAGTGAACTTAATTTCAAATAGGTGTTGTTGTGCTTGATGGTCTTCTTCTCTAAAGTATCTCATACCTGTTGGAGAATCAAATTCCATACCTCTAAGTATAGCAATTAATTCTTCTGCATCGGTAGATCCTTCTGATTCTTGTATTGCTTTAACCATTGCCATTGCTGTTGCCATACCACCTGAAACAAAAATATCTGGTACTGTGCCGTATTCTTCTTGATGACGGTTAATTAGCCATTCATTTACAGGGTTCTTTGCAACGCCATGGTAGTATACTGTAAATCCTACTCCACCTTCAATGTCTAGCATACCCCTTAGACCAGCTAACTCTGGTGCTCCTGTTGTTACAGTTTTTTCTTCAAATAAACCAAGGTCTTGCATTTGTCTCCATGGGTTATTTGCTCCAGCCCAGATTACGAAAACATAATCGGCGTCAGAGTTTAATATTCGAGTGATGTAAGGAGTAAAATCTGTAGCATCAGCAGGAGGGTATTCTTCCATGATTAGTTCTCCACCCCTTGCTTCTAAAACTTTTTTAAATGGTTCAACACTGGCGTGTCCGAAGGCTGAGTCAGGTGCGAAAGTAGCAACCTTTGCTCCTGGATCGTTGTTTAAGATAACAGCTGCCATGGCAGCAGCATCTTGAGCTGTGTTCCTTGCTGCACGGAAGATATATCTATTTCCTACTGTACCAGTTAAAAAGTCTGCAGCAGCAGGCTCTATGAAGAAGATTCTTTCGTACTCTTCAGCCAAACCTAAAATAGCAGCAGCATCAGCAGATGATGCAGGTCCTACTATAAAGTCTACTTCATCGTCATCTAACAATTTGATAGCTCTTTCCCTTGCTACCTCAGGAACAGTTGTGGTATCTTCCCATATTACTTTTAGTTCTCTACCAGCAACTTCCATTGTTCCATCAGTTGCATATTCTAGTCCTAACATAAATCCCCTTTGCATTTGCTCACCGTAATCCATCAATGCACCACTTAGAGAAGTTAATCCACCAATTAAAATTGGGCCATCTTCTTCTCTACCAGATTCTGAATTACATCCAGCAAATACCACTGTTGCCATTAACAAAATAAGTGTTAACGATATGATCTTTTTCTTCAAAATCAACATCCCCTTTTTTTTGATTTATATTTATAACCATTTAAGGTTACAACCTTAGTTAGTTGTACAGATTATTTCTTAAGTTGTTTTATAACGTGGGCCATGTTTTCAGCTAGATGCTGCATAATACTCTCCCCTTCTAAATCCTCGTGGGCATCAACAGCACCGCCCTTACCTGCCACTCCCACGTTCCAGTAGTGTGAACCTATAACCATTAGGTCATTGACTGTCATCCAAAGCAGTAGCTCGGCAAATGTAAAGTTTTGACCAGCTCTCCTAGCTACAGTTATTGGAGCTGCCACCTTCCCAGAGAAGGCTGTTCCCTTCCACTGATAGTTCTCTGACTTATCTTTCATGTCGTTATTTATCCATCGTCCTAGAAAACCAGCTCTATCAAGGAGTGCCTTAACCAATGCTGTAGAAGAAGAATTATATACAGGAGAACCTATTAATATGCCATCAGCTTCTAACATCTTATTAAACACTTCGTCAAAATCATCTTTAGGTAGTGTACATTTTTTTGCTTCGATACACCCATAACACCCTGTACAGTGGTGTATTTTTTTATCCCTAAGTGTAATTAGCTCTGTTTGTATACCATGTTTTTCTAGCTCATTTAAAGTGAATTGAGTGTAGTATTCAGTGTTGCTCTTTACCCGGGGACTACCCACTATTCCTACAACCTTCAATATACCACCTCCTTCAAATAACCTTATTGGGTAAGTATTATTTACCCCATCTTAGGATAGAGCAGCCAAAGGCGTAACCAGTACCAGCACCAAGTAAGGCCACAATGGAGCCATATTTTATCTTACCTTGATTTACACCGTGCTGTAGGGCTATTAATTGATCAGCATGTCCGCAGTGTCCATCATCACATAAGTAAACTGTTTTTTCTTTATCAATACCCAGCTCCGCCATTATGGCGTAGTGAGCTTTAGGGTTCATATGATTTATCCCTATATAATCTATATCCTTTTCCTGAAGACCCGATGCCTTTAGGGCCTTTCTAACTACACCTATAAATGCTGGGATAGATTTTTCACCTAACCTTTTTTTCATTCCTTCTGGATCAGTTAGGGTGATTAGCTTTGCTTTTTTAAGCTTTTCAGGGTCCTCAGCTATCTCTTGGGTGATAGGGTGAAGGGTACCTCCAAACTTTCCTATAACGTCATCACAGAAAACATGTTCTGTGATGATTCCACTTCCTAGCAACTCATTTTCTATGTGATCTCTTTTTAAAAGTATTGCAAACCCAGCTGGAGACATATCAAACATAAAGGATTGAGAGGGTTCCTCATAATCAATTAAATAAGCGTTTGTATTACCGCCTGCAATTAACACAGTATTTAAACTTTCGTCGGCATACATCATATCTTTAGCCACCTTTAAAGCCAAGGGAGTTCCAGCACATCTGAAAGATAAATCCCATGCATATGCATTGTCTGCGCCTATCTCATTTTGAATTTTTATGGCCACTGTCCAACATACATACTCAGCATAGGTTTCTCCTGCGTAAAGTATCATATTAATTTTTTTAGGATCAACATTAGTTTTTTCAAGTAAGGATTTTGCTGCCTTTGTTGCCATCATACCAGCATGATCCTCAGGGCCACCTACGTACTTCCTATTGATACCTAACTTATTTCGCAAGATATCGGGACTTATATTAACTTGTTTTGAAAGTTCCTCAGCAGAAATGGTCTGCTCGGGCAAGTAAATGGAGTAGTCCATTATACCTACTCTAAAGTCATGTCCCATAGTTGAAACCTCCTTTATTAATTCTTTCATCCATTTACAAAATCCTTTATTTTGTTATATACGGTATTATATTCCACTTTATTTAGGAGGCATTACAGAAGCAACACCATCAAGAACCATATCACCTTTTTGATTTGTGCAGGTAGTTCTTAGCTTTATTCGGTTTTTTTCCTCAATAATCTCAATAACTTCAACTTCTGCTTTTACTGTATCCCCTATTAATACTGGCGCTGTAAATTTAAGTTCTTGGCCAAGGTAAATGGTTCCACATCCAGGAAGCTTCATACCAAGAACTGCTGATATAAGACCTGCCGTTAGCATACCATGGGCAATCCTAGTCTTAAAAAAGGTATTTTTAGCATGTTCTTCATTTATATGTGCAGGGTTCAAATCACCTGTTATTCCTGCGTATAGATAAACATCTGTTTCTGAAATTGTTTTCTCTACAAAAGCTTTGTCCCCAATTTTTAGTTCTTTAATAGTTAGACCTTTCATTATAAAACTCCCTCCACAACTTTGATTTGCTATTATTAAATGCAAGTGTCGTGCCAAAAAAAATATTAATTTGTCTTATGATAGTTTTGCAACACCTTTTATGTGTGTTAGTACAATGTTTTATTAGATTTTAGTACACACTTATTTTTTATATTTAGATACGTTAAATCCATTAGAATATAAAACTTGTAATCATAAAAAAGACCGATAATGTACAATTAATGTACATTATCGGTCTTAGTTAGTAGATTTCGCCTATTTAATTGTTTAAAATGCGGACACGTGTCCATTATCCAGACATTTTTTATTCTAAGCCATACTTTTCTATTTTATCATATAAACTTGAGCGACTTATGTTTAAAAGTTTTGCCGTTTTAAGCTTGTTACCTTCAGTATATTCTAAACATCTTGCTATAGCTTCCTTTTCAGTGTCCTCTATGACATCCTTAAGAGTTCTTATTGGCCCTTTAGCAACCTTTTTGGTATTTTGAGTGATATAAACTGGCAAATGTACAGGCAATATAGAATCCGATTCTGTTAAATTGATTGCCCTTTCCAAAACGTTTTCCAGTTCCCTTACATTACCTGGCCAGTTATGGCCTCTTATATATTCCATGGCATTTACAGAAATCTTACTTACATATTTACCCATCTGACTTGATAGTTTCCTAAGCAAACTATAGGATAAGCCTTCCACATCGTTATCCCTTTCCTGTAGAGAGGGAATCTCTATGCTCATAACATTCAGCCTATAGTACAAGTCCTCCCTAAATTCACCTTTTTGAACAAGTTCTTTTAGATCTTGGTTGGTGGCTGCAATAACTCTAATATCGATTTTAGTGGTTTTATTGCTACCTACCCTTTCAACTTCTTTTTCTTGTAGTATTCGTAAAAGTTTAGCCTGCATCTTAATTGGCATATCACCAATTTCATCAAGGAAGATACTTCCTCCATTGGAAAGTTCGAACTTACCGATTTTTCCACCTTTTTTTGCCCCTGTAAATGCGCCTTCCTCGTAACCAAATAGTTCTGATTCAAGAAGTTCTGCAGGTATGGCAGCACAATTTACCTTTACAAAAGGATTATGGTTACGATTACTACCACTATGTATTGCATGGGCAAAAAGCTCTTTACCAGTACCACTTTTTCCCAATAAAAGTACGTTGGAATTACTTTGGGCAGCTCTTCTTGCCATGTATTTTGCTTGAACCATCCTCTCGCTCTCGCCTATAATGTTGTCCCAAGAGTACTTGGCACCTTGCATTTCTTTTAATTGGTTTTTGTAGAGGGAAAGCTCCGATTCTAAAAGTTTATTTTTTTGTATAATATCTTTGAATTCTTCTACATTTTGAAAAAGCACCATCCCAAACCCATAAAGAACCTCGCCTTGATCATCTAGTATGGGAATCCGATGCACAATGGCTGTGTGTCCATTTTCGAATTTGTGCTTCCATGCAATTTCAGATTTCTTATTTTTGAATACGTAAGGGAAGCGTGAGTACTTATCTACTTTCTGAACTTCTTCACCGATGATTTCACTTTTCGGGTGTCCTAAAAAATCGGCAAATACCTGGTTGATCATTATTACCCTAGTATCTTTTCCTACTAAGATGATGGGTACAGGTATTGGGTCAAAAATCCTATTCAGCATAGAAACCATGGTTTCACCAGATGCTTGTAACTCATTTAGCACCATATCTTGTAAATTTTTTCCCTTGATTAAATCATTCATTATGGAAAGACACCCCCACTTAATCTTCTAATTATATTATAACTGATAATTTAATATAGTAAATGAGTATTTGGTTCATGCTATAAGTTTTTGAGGGTTAGAGGTTAGGGTTAGAGGTTAGGGTTAGGAGTTAGGAGTTAGGGGAAAAAACAAGCCATGAGCAAAACCCATGGCCTTCATACCTCTTATCTCTTATCTATTATCTATTACCTATTCTCTATTCTCTATTCTCTATTCTCTATTCTCTATTCTCTATTACCTATCATCTATTATCTATTATCTCTTATCTATTATCTATTATCTCTTATCTATTATCTATTATCTATTACCTATTATCTATTATCTATTATCTATTATCTATTATCTATTATCTATTATCTATTATCTATTATCTATTATCTATTATCTATTATCTATCTAAGCTAATTCTTGCAATAACGCTGGGATGATTTTGTTTGCATCCCCCACTATTCCTAGATCTGCTACATCAAAGATCGGTGCATCTGGGTTTGAGTTTATGGCAATTATGAACTCCGCTTCTTCCATACCTGCCACATGCTGTATAGCACCAGAGATCCCTGCTGCTATATATAAATTTGGTCTTACAGTCTTACCCGTCTGCCCAACCTGAATGCTTTTATCTACCCAGCCTGCGTCAACGGCAGCCCTTGATGCAGATGTTAATCCATTTAGTCTATGGGCCAATCTTCCTAAAGCCTCAAAACCATCCTTAGCCCCTATTCCTCTGCCACCTGAAATCAGCACATCAGCATCTTCTATCTTGATTTTCCCCTTTTTCTCCACTACTTCTTCTACTATTTCCACATTCACATCCATTTCATCAATTTCTGCTTCAATTATACTTACTTCACCTGTCCTACTTATATCCTTATTATGAAGCACCATAACACCAGGTCTCACAGAGGACATCTGAGGTCTATGTTCTGGGCAAATGATTGTTGCCATTATATTTCCTCCAAAGGCAGGTCTTGTCATTAGGAGATTGTTTGTTTGTGGGTCAATATCAAGGATTGTACAATCTGCCGTAAGTCCAGTTTTCACCCTAGCTGCAACCCTAGGAGCTAGGTCTCTCCCTATTGTTGTAGCACCTATTAGCATTATTTCAGGTTTTCCTTCAATAATTGCACTGGATAAAATCTTAGTGTATGGCTCTGTAATATACTTCTCTAACCTTTTATTTTCAAAACCCTTTACCATATCCGCCCCGTAGTGAATAAGTTCATTTGCTAATCCCTCAACTTCAGCTCCTAAAATCACTGCAGTTACTTTTCCCCCTATTTTATCTGCTATTTCCCTTGCCTTACATATTAATTCCAAAGACACCTTTTGTATAGTTCCATTCCTTTGTTCAACGAAAACCCAAACACCTTTATATTCATTTAAACTCATCTTTCTCCCTCCAATTTATATAACAAATTTCAAGTTGTAGACAAACCTTAGACAAAGTCATTGTACCGAATGGCATATTAAAAAGCAGCACAATTAGACTTTGTTATCAATCTATATTTATATAATAAATTTTTCCCTTAGACGTTCTGCTATAAGTTTAGCTGCTTCATTAGGGGAGAGGTCTTGGAAAATCTCACCCTTTCCCTTAACTCCCTTAGTAAATGACTTTTTCACCTTCGTTGGTGAGCCTTTTAAACCTATGTTTGCCAGGTCAACTTCTATATCACCTAAATTCCAACGAATAATTTCTTTTTCCCTAAATGCATCGAAAACACCACCAACAGACATATATCTAGGCTCATTCATTTCCTTTAAAGTGGTTATTAAACAGGGTGTGGAAACCCTAATCCACTGGAAGCTATCCTCAAAAATCCTTTTTACCAAAAGCTTATGGCCCTCTAGCTTTAAATCCTCAACATAACTTACCTGAGTTAACTTAAGGTGCTCAGCAATCTGCGGTCCCACTTGGGCAGTATCACCATCTATAGCTTGACGTCCAGCGATTATCAAATCAAAGTCTAATTTCCTAATGGCTGCAGCTAATGTTTGTGATGTAGCCCAGGTATCTGCACCAGCAAAAGCTCTATCCGTTAGAAGTATTCCCCTATCTGCACCCATGGCCAGGGCCTCTCTCAAAGCATTTTCAGCTTGGAGTGGCCCCATGGTAAGAACAGTAATTTCTCCTCCAACCTTTTCCTTTATTCTAATTGCTGCCTCCAACCCACTTTTATCATCTGGATTTATTATACTTGGCACACCGTCCCGTATAAGTGTACCGGTCTTTGGATCAAGTCTAACTTCAGTTGTATCTGGCACTTGTTTAATACAAACAACTATTTTCATATGTTATCTCCTCCTTAAATCTTTATCAATACAAATTAATTCCGTACCTATTACGCCCTTAAAACAAAATTCTCTACTTCAACAAGTTCGCAGCAATAACCATGCGTTGCACTTCTGACGTCCCCTCATATATCTCAGTGATTTTTGCATCTCTCATCATTCTTTCAATAGGATATTCCCTAGTGTAGCCATACCCACCATGTAATTGAACCCCTTGAGTTGTAACTTCCATGGCTGTTTCTGAGGCATAAAGCTTTGCCATGGCAGCCTCTTTACTATATGGCAGCTTACTATCTTTGTTAATAGCCGCTTTGTATACCAATAGCCTAGATGCCTCTGTTTTTGTTTCCATTTCAGCAAGTCTAAATTGGGTGTTTTGGAACAAGCTTAATGGTTTGCCAAACTGTTTCCTTTCCTTAACATACTTTACTGTTTCATCTATTGCCCCCTGGGCAATCCCTAAGGCTTGGGCGGCGATCCCAATCCTACCACCATCTAATGTTTTCATGGCGATTTTATAACCTTGCCCCTCTTTGCCCAAAAGGTTTTCCTTTGGAATTCTACAGTTTTCAAAAATAAGTTCACATGTTGCAGAACCCTTGATACCTAGCTTCTTCTCTTTTTTACCCACAGTAAAACCTTCGGTGGTGGCTTCCACTATAAAAGCTGATATACCACGGGTGCCTTGGGTCTTATCTGTCATAGCCATAATAATATAGATATCTGCGTAACCTGCATTGGTTATAAATATCTTGTTACCATTTAAGATATAGTGATCTTTTTCTAATATGGCAGTTGTTTGTTGATTACCTGCATCTGTTCCAGCATTAGCCTCTGTAAGACCAAAGGCACCTAATTTACTTCCCTTTGCCAATGGGACTAAGTACTTCATTTTTTGCTGGTCAGTTCCAAACTCATATATGGGGCTTGCACATAAGGATGTATGAGCTGACACAATAACCCCTGTAGTTGCACAAACCTTAGATAATTCCTCAACAGCCATGGCATAAGCTAAATTATCTCCCCCTTGACCGCCATACTCTTTAGGAAATGGAATACCAAGAAAGCCATATTTAGCAAGTTTCTCAACTGTCTCCACTGGAAACTCTTCCTTTTCATCGAGATCTTGAGCCAGGGGCCTTACCTCTTTTTCAGCAAACTCCTTATACAACTTTTGTACCATTTCGTGTTCCTTTGAAAAACTAAAATTCATTTCTTTTTCCTCCTTATTTGTGAAAGTTTTATTTTTCACTAATTCTTTTCAATTTTTAGAAAACTCCCCAATAACACATCAGACAGCACTCATTTGTGCTGTCTGATTGATCTATTCTTTGTTCCTAACGTTCTACTACCAATGCTATTCCCTGTCCTCCACCTATACACAGTGTGGCAAGACCTGTTTTTGCATCTCTTTTTTCCATCTCGTAAATCAGGGTTGTCAAAACCCTGGCACCAGATGCACCGATTGGGTGACCTAGGGCTATTGCTCCACCATTTACGTTTACCTTCTCAGGATCTAAACCTAAATCTTTAACTACAGCCAGTGACTGTACAGCAAATGCTTCATTTGCCTCAACTAAATCAAGATCTTTCACTGTCAAGCCAACCTTCTCTAAGGCAAGTTTAGTTGCAGGCACTGGTCCATATCCCATAATTTTTGGGTCTAAACCTGCTGAAGCATAGGATTTGATAGTTACCAATGGTTTTAGTCCTAGAGCTGTAGCTTTCTCCTTGGACATAACAATCAACATGGCTGCACCATCATTGATACCAGATGCATTGCCAGCTGTAACTGTACCATCTTTTTTAAATGCAGGCCTTAGCTTAGCTAATTTTTCAAAAGTAATTCCATGCTTTGGATACTCATCTGTGTCCACAACCTTTGGTTCTCCTTTGCGTTGTGGTATAACAACTGGTGCTATCTCATCTGTGAATTTACCTGCCTTTTGCGCTGCTTCAGCCCTGTTTTGACTTAGTGTTGCATACTTATCTTGCTCTTCTTTGGAAATGTTCCATCTCTCAGCAATGTTTTCAGCTGTAATTCCCATATGGTAGTTGTTGAATATATCCGTTAATCCGTCATGAATCATTGTGTCTAATATTTCACCATGCCCCATTTTTTGTCCCCATCTAGCTTTAGGAAGGAAATACGGTGCATTACTCATACTCTCAATTCCACCTGCTAAAATAATCTCAGCATCACCAAGTGCTATAAATTGGGCAGCCATGGTTACTGCTCTTAGTCCAGAACCACATAATTTATTTATGGTCATAGCCGGGGTAGTTTCAGGAATCCCCGCATGTATTGCAACTTGTCTAGCAGGGTTTTGACCTAAACCTGTGGATAGAATATTTCCTATTATAACATCATTTATATCTTCAGGGTATACACCTGCTCTTTCCATAGCAGCTTTGGCAGCAACAACCCCTAGCTGTATGGCTGAAACTTCAGATAGTGCTCCACCGAAATTTCCCACTGGTGTTCTAGCTGCACCTACAATAACTACATCTCTCATTTTCTAACCTCCCTAATTTTTAGTAAGTATAGAAACCTTTTTTAGTTTTTCTACCTAATTGTCCGCCTCTAACCATCTTTCTCAATAGTGGGTGTGGTCTGTATTTGGTATCACCATACTCATTGAAAAGTACTTCCATAACAGCTAAACAAACATCATTACCTACTAAATCAGCTAGAGCCAATGGACCGATTGGGTGGTTTGCACCCAGTTGCATTGCAGCATCAATATCTTCAGCTTTAGCTACACCATCAGCTAACACACCAACTGCTTCGTTAATCATGGGGATAAGAATTCTATTTACCACAAAACCAGGTGCCTCTTCAACCTCCACAGGTGTTTTCCCAATTTCTTTTGTGAGCTCAATTATGGTTGTCTTTGTTTCTTCAGATGTGGCGATACCCTTTATAACTTCCACAAGCTTCATCACAGGAACTGGATTGAAAAAATGCATACCTATCACCTTATCTGGCCTGTTTGTTGATGCAGCAATTTCAGTTATGGAAAGTGAAGATGTGTTTGTTGCAAAAATAGTATCTTCTTTACAAATTCCATCAAGCTCACAGAAGATTTTCTTTTTAATATCCATGTTTTCCACAACTGCTTCTATAACTAGGTCTACATCGCTAAGTAAAGTAATATCAGTTGTTCCAGATATTTTTTCTAAAATATCTACTTTCTTTTCTTGGGTTATTTTTTCCTTTTGAACTAGGCGATCTAGGTTTTTACCTACAGTTGCAATGCCCTTTTGAACAAATTCATCCTTTAAATCCCGTATGATAACTTCGTGTCCAGCTTGTGCCAAAATTTGGGCAACACCTGCCCCCATGGTTCCTGCTCCTAGTACACTAATCTTCATAAATGCTCATCTCCCTTTTTCTAATTCTTAAATTCTGGCTTTCTCTTTTCGGTAAAAGCCGACATACCTTCCTTTTGATCAGAGTTTGCAAAACATAGACCAAAAAGATTTGCTTCTATATCCATGGCAGTATCAATATCAGTTTGCATACCTGTATTTATAGCTTCTTTTGAGTATCTTACGGCTACCTGGCCTTTACTGGTGATCTTATCTGCCATTGCCATTCCTTCCTTTATCAGTTCATCCAAAGTAGTAATTTTATTAACTAACCCTATATTTAAAGCCTCAACTGCGCCGATCATATCACAGGTGAAAATAAGTTCTTTAGCTTTGGCAAGCCCCACTAATCTTGGGAGTCTTTGTGTTCCTCCGAACCCTGGAGTTATACCAAGCCCTACCTCAGGTTGACCAAACTTAGCTTTTTCAGATGCTATCCTGATATCAAAGGACATGGCAAGCTCACAACCCCCACCTAGGGCAAATCCATTAACCAGTGCAATGGTTGGAATAGTTAACTCTTCAATTTTTCTAAATAGCTCCATCCCTTTCTTAGCAAAAGATTTTGCTTCTTCAGGAGTTTTACTACTCATTTCACCAATATCCGCTCCCGCAACAAATGCTTTGCCTTCGCCAGTCAAAAGAAGTACGTAGATATCCTTGTCCTTTTTTACCCCTTCAATAGCTGCATCAAGCTCTGTAAGCACTTGTGAATTCAGTGCATTCATGGCCTGAGGTCTATTAATAGTTATAATACCTATGTTTCCTTCTTTCTTAAATACAATGCTTTCGAAGTTCATGGAATCCCTCCTAAAATTATATAGTTTAATACAAAGCAAAAACCGTGCCATATTTCTCTTTCCCCTATTTTCAGGGTTTGTTGTTTTCACTATTTTATTATTATGTTAAAGTGTTCACTTATTCGGACACTTTAACGTAATATCAAGAAATAAATAATGTGCTAAAACCCGACATGTACAATTTTTGGACAGTTTTCCAGACCATTTATAACCACTATTTTTTATTATCTTAACAAGTGCAAATTCTTTTAACCACTACTTTTCACTAAAATGCTCTACACTATTAAAAGCAAACTTAAGAAATGTTTTTAGTCATCAGCCTATAGCCATTAGAAAGTTCTCGTTTATCTTTTTGTATCCGTGAAAATCAGTGTTAATCCGTGGCTATGAACTTGAATTTGCCTTTGCCTTTTAGATCATATAGATCATATAGATCTGTGGCTAGGGGTTTAAAGAAATTTACCACTACCTTGCACTAAAAAGCTCACACTATAAAAAGCAAACTTTAAAATATTAATTAGCTATCCTTTAGAAAGTTATCTTTTTTTATATCCGTTAAAATCAGTGAAAATCCGTGGCTAAGCCCTTGAATTTGCCCTTGCCCTTAAGATCATATAAATCATGCAGATCTGTGGCTAGGGGTTTAAAGAAATTTACCACTACCTTGCACTATAAAGCTCACACTATAAATAGCAAACTTTAACAATATTAATTAGCTATCCTTTAGAAAGTTATCTTTTTTTTAAATCCGTTAAAATCAGTGAAAATCCGTGGCTAAGCCCTTGAATTTGCCCTTGCCCTTAAGATCATATAGATCATGTAGATCTGTGGCAAAGGGTTTCATGGTTAGTTTTGAAGGTCCGGGCAGGTTCGGAGCCCTGCACCCTACAATATTTTTGTAAATTTCGTGGGTCCCAAGGCTGAAGCCTTGGCTACTATTTTCACAAAATGCCCTACACTATTAAAAGCAAACTATAAAAAATGTCTTTAGCCATCAGCCTATTGCCATTAGAAAGTTCTCGTTTTTTTTGTATCCGTGAAAATCAGTGTTAATCCGTGGCTAAGCCTTTGACTCTACGCCTTTTCCTTTAAGATCACATAGATCATGTAGATCTGTGGCCAAGGTTTATAGAATAATATAATTCCTATAGATCCGTGGCAAAAAAAACAAAACCCACAGGCTTATCTCTGTGGGTTGCTTGTATCTATAACGCCTATCTAATAACTATTTCTCCAGTTCCTACTTTAAGTGTGACTCTAGCTGAACCTTCACCACTATATCCTTTGAAAGATTGGGCTATGAATTTTGAACCTGTTTCTTTAGTATCAAAGTTAGCCCTGTTAGTTATTTCACCAACTCCTGTATTAGCTCGAAGATCTACATCAGCACCATCTGGCAGGTTAAACTGAAGAGCTCCTACACCAACTTCCGCAACCACAGTTCCTTCCACTAAAGACTCAAGATATATCTTCATCTCCCCTACGCCAGCATCTACATCTAAGCTACTGTAAGAACCCAGCTTAAGAACTGATTCCCCTACACCATTTTTAATCTCTAATTTATCACTAAAGCTTCTTGGTAACTTAATATTTAAAGACACAGGTATATTAGAAATGTTTATGTTCGTAAATGAGCCTCTTTCAGAAACCTTTCCTTCTATTTTAATACTATTTCTACCTTCGTTAATATTCAGTACTGATTTCTTATAAGCTTCATAAACAACCTCAATTTCTTCACTGTCCACCAGCTCCACATTAAGCTCACCAACAGAGTTCACAATAGTTATCTTTGTTACATCTCCCAGGTCTATTGTGGCTTCCCTTACTTCACGTCCCCCAAGATTGGAAGGATTAAATGTTACTGTACCTGGGTTTGCCAGTATGATAATTGTACCTATTCCAAATCCCAAAACTACTAATAATACTAAGGATAATATCAACTTTCTACTAAAATTAAACCTCATTAAATTCACCCGCCTTTTTAATTATTGAAATATTGGCCTGAAGGTATTTAAGTGTAAGGTTATATACCCCTTGACCTATTTTTACAAATATAACTGTCATCAATAATCCCAGAGCTGTTGTACCTAATCCAAAGAAAAATAACGCAGCTTTAGGTAGTAGCCCCTCTAAAATGAATGGCACAGTGACCAAACCTATTGTAAATGGCAAAAATGATTGAATTATTAGTACTGTACCCGCAAAGGCAATAGCTATGGATGAAACAAAAAATGCAAAGATACTAGCAACTATACCAATATATATACCAAGTACAAAAACAAGATTGAAAAATCCCAGCCCCACCCCAGCCAAGATAGCCTTCAACAGATTTACTGGCCTTCTATTGGTTTCAGCAGTTTTAACAGCATTTTCATACTTGTACTGTGCGGCTATGGCCTCAGGGTCTCCTAGGCTTGCAGATATTTCTTCCTCTGTTTTTCCATTTTCCAAACCAATTGTAAAATGTTCCTCATAATCATACATAATTTCCTTTAGCGAATCTCCATCTACACCTCTGAGGTTATCCCTAAGCCTAGATAGGAATTGATTCTTATTCATGTTCTTTGTCCCCCTTCAAATCTATATCCAAGATATAGTTAACGTTATTATGAAAATCTTTCCATTGTGATAGTAAGTCTTCATAATAATCTATTCCTTCATCAGTAATTGTATAATATTTTCTAGGTGGTCCTTCATTGGATTCTTTTAGATAAGTACTACAGTAATCTTCCTTTGTTAGCCTCCTCAAAAGTGGGTATATAGTTCCCTCTGATACCTCTATCCCTCGAGAAATTATTTCTACAATTTCGTACCCATAGCAATCCTTTTTATTAAGTAAGGATAGGACACAAATCTCCAATGCTCCTTTTTTAAATTGTGTTATCATCACTTACACCTTCTCTTTCCTGTTCTAACCAAATTGTACTACATTGTACTGTGTTTTGCAAGGTACTGTGTATTACTTTTATATTAACAATTTATTAACTAACTGTTAATAAAAAAAAGCCTTAAACAACAAGGCTCAGCTTCGCAATTTTTTTATCTCCGTCAAAATCAGTGTTTAACCATGGCTAAGTATTTGAACTGCCGCCCTTGCTTCTAAGATCATAAAGATCATGCAGATATGTAGCTAAAGGTCTGATGAATTTTACCACTACCTTGCACTAAAAAGCCCACACTATAAAAAGCAAGCTTAAAAATATTCATAGCTATCCTTTAGAAACTTTCTTTTGCCTTTAAGATCATATAGATCATATAGATCATGTAGATCTGTGGCTAAGTTTTTGGTTTTGCCTTCTAGACGTATATGGCTAAACCAGAATGCTCTTTGTGAAGGCCCGGGCAGGTTCGGAGCCCTGCACCCTACATTATAGTGTTATTTTCGAGGGTCCCAAGGCTGAAGCCTTGGCTACAACGTTGTTAGGAGATACTTCTTGGTGGCCAATAATAAGCTTTTAGTCTCCAATCCCTATCCTATCCGTGAAAATCAGTGAAAATCCGTGGCTAAGATTTTGAACTTTCGCCCTTGCCTTTAAGATCATATAGATCATATAGATCATGTGATCTGTGGCTACGGTTTTGGCTTTGCCTTCTAGACGTATATGGCTAAACCAGAATGCTCTTTGTGAAGGCCCGGGCAGGTTCGGAGCCCTGCACCCTACATTATAGTGTTATTTTCGAGGGTCCCAAGGCTGAAGCCTTGGCTACAACTTTTCAAAAAAATGGTCTACACAATTAAAAGCAAACTTAATAAGTGTCTTTAGTCATCAGCTTATAGCTATGTGAGTTCTCGTTTATCTTTTTAAATCCGTGAAAATCAGTGTTAATCCGTGGCTATGAACTTGAATTTCGCCCTTAGCCCTTAAGATCATGTTGATCATGTAGATCTGTGGCTAAGGGTTTAAATAAAATCTTACCAATTACACCATAAAAGTAGTAGCCATAATAGGATAGTTCAGTAAGAAGTAGTAGCCGAAGAGCCATACCACCATGCCCATAAGTACATTCATTGATGAGCTAGGGGTTAGTTTTGCTAGTTTTAGTATTCCTATGGATACTGCTCCCATGAACAGTCCTGCTCCTAAATGGTATCCTTGGGATATGTCCATTATCACGTGGGAGAGTTCAAGTTTTGGTGCTAGGAGCCATATTACCACAAGTACCATTTGAAACAATGCATAGGGTTTGTCCTGTAAAAGGTATAATAGCCCAATTTTATTCATGGCTGCAAATACTAACAGTATGACTATTATTAGCCCACCATTTTTTATTACTTCCATTACGCTAGTAAGTAACGACATACCTACAAAATATGCAAATTGCCCTATTACACTTTCTTTTGTGTATGGATTAACCCCTAGTTTTAACCAAAGGGAGTTAGGTGCACTTTCTATATTGTTCCTATAGTTTAGGTGATACAGTGAAGATGTCTCTCTATTCAACCAGATGGCGTGGATGTTTCCTTCTTTATCAGATAAAACTTGAGGAAATTTAGTATAGCTCCTATCCCATGTAATCCTTTGTTGGTTGATACTCAGCTCTCCTGCGCTATTTATTTTACTAAAATAACCTTCACCATTTTCGTGTCTATCGTCTTCCCATGCAATATATAAATTATCACTTCCATCTATGTTTATCGTTGGAAAGTGTGAGATGCCCCGCTCATTTGATATAATCCTTTGATCCACCAGTTCACCTGTTGGGCTTACTTTCAAATATCCTACATCCATTACAAAGGGCACCCCCAAGCCTGGTCCCATGGTATGATGTGTATAAACTATATGATGATACCCCTTTGAATCTGTAACCATCAGTGGTGCTATGTCTCCATAGGCATATGTGGTAATTTCCCCCCCATCTCCTATACGATGGGGCGCCGACGCTATTTCTTTATGACTTAGGTTGTTTTCAACATCTATTTCAGCCATGATAAGTGCATCAACTCTTTTGTAGAATATCTTTGTACCTAAGTTATCATCTGTTGAAAATTGGAAATATGGTAGTACAGTGGTCCTTGTTGCTGTGCTACTAAAATCAAGAAAAGATTTGGATTGCAACAATTCCCCTTCTAGTGTCCTTCTTTCATAGAAGGCCAGTGGATTACGATTTGCTATCATTGAAAATACCATGAACAGTTCATGACCATTTGTTTGCAAGTTAACTATAGGTATGGTGGCAAATCTTTCTGCCCCTTCTGTACCTGATAATTTTTGTTCCCGTAACATCTCCCCAGTAAAATCGAAGGTATATAAATATAAATCACTGTTATACTCCTTCGCTCTAGATGTAACTATATATATTTTTTCGTCTAATATAACAAAATCAATGCCTGTTGTTCGGTGATTCTCTACAGTTGTTATAACCTGTCCCATATCCCCAGGTTGACCATAGCTAATTTTATATGTCATGGTTTTTTCTGTTTCTTCCCAAAATCCATGGTAATAAACTCCGTTAATCTCCTTAAATATTGGAGGCAGATTTAGGTTTACACCGTGTATTTGCCCTTGATTTTCAGGCACTGACCAATCAAACCGTTCTAGGTATTGCCATTGATTTTCTGAGTCTTGAGCTAGGACACTCTTTGTGGCTAGGGAAAGCACCATAACAACAACAATAACTAGAGTTGCAGCCAATGAGCTTATAGTTCTACGCATTTTCCTTCACCTCCATAGCTCCCCTTAAAGCTTCACCAATGATATTTACACTTATAATCAGTACGAATATTAATAGCCCAGAAATAGCCACTGTCCAAGGTGCCACCCTTACTACATACCCTTGATATCTTCTAAAGAGGCCTCCCATAACCTGTGCCCATCCACTACCACCAAACCCTAAAAATGCAAGCATTGCATCATACATAAGAACTTGACCTACAAAATTTGAGGTTTGGAGAAGAATGGACGAAATACAGTTTGGCAGCAAGTGTCTAAATATAATCTCAAATTCACTACACCCCGCAGCCTTTGCCTGCTGTACAAATTCTCTCTCCCTTAAGGAGAAAAGCTCTGCCCTTATAATCTTGGCCAAAGTGCATCCACCGAAAATGGAAAACATCCATATCCTTATGTCTGGATGGCGAAAAACCATTAGCACCAGTAAAAACAGCATAATGGGAGCAAAGGCCAGCATGCTTTCAACAATTAACATCAAAATTTTATCCACAAATCCCTTAAAATAACCAGCTATGGTTCCTAGCATTACACCTATTATTACGCTATATAGTGCTGCCAAAAGGGGCGTGTTTAATACATTTCTAGCATTAATAGCCATTATTGTAAGGTTATCATATCCAGATGGGTGTAAGCCAAAGGGGTGTGTTAAAGATGGGGCAAAGCTCATATCCCTAAGCTCCGTATAGCGATATAGAATTTCGTATGGATGTTTCATAAATATTTCTGGTCTATATGCCATAATTGTAAAAATCACCAGGACAAATATTGCAAACCACACCGCTTTATATTTAAAAAATTTTCTAATAAATATCTTTGATTTTCGTTTTAATGTTCCCTGATCAACACCAAAGTTATTTTTCAGTGTCTCTAACACCTTTATTTTTTTCTCTCTTATGTTTTTAATTATTTGGTAAAGGGCTACTAAAACTATCCCACATATAACAGCCACTTCAATATTAGAAATATAGCCTATGACTACCTTTCCTCCGTAAACATAAAAAACTAAAAATGATAAAAGCGTAAGTACATATAGTGCAAATTTTATTACTCCCATGGAATCCCCCCTGTTTATTAGACAACCAAAATAATTCTATAAGTTATTTTTCTATAAATATGTTTAGATTCCTTCATTTAAATATTAAATAACATTAAAAAGAATTTGATGTTTGTTTACTAAGCTGGCAATATATCATAAAAGGTAAATTTTTTTCCTCTTTTTGCAAATATATTATTTTATAATGGTTTTCTTATGATATTATAGTTAGTAAAATAAAGCAAAGAGTAGGGATAAACATGACACTAAGTGTAGGAGAAAATCTATATTATATTAGAAGAAAGTATAAATTAAGACAACACCAAATTGTAGAAGGTACTGTATCTAGGAACCTTATTAGTATGATAGAACATGGTAAGACACCCCTCCTTGAATCTGTTGCCAAAACCATCGCCACTAATATAAATAAGTTGATTAGGGACAAGCATCCCTCAGTATATATCGACTCCGATGATTTACTCAACCCTTCTAGATACCAAGCAAAAAATGTTGCTGATATCTATGCAGCTAAGATAAGAAATGCCATAGCTGAGAAATGGGAGTTAAGTGATTCTACGGTCTTAGAGATGGAAGAATTTTTAAACCTTTGGAATCTAACAGATAAAAAGGTTGCTATTTATGAGCTTTTAGGAGATTTGTATTATTCTTTAAATGATGTAGAGAAAGAGTACCTTTACTATAATAAGGCTTTTGACAATGCTTTAGCTTATAAAGGGATAAAGGAAAAGTACAAAATTGTAGGGAAGTTGATACATAACTGTATAGTTAGTGAGAAGAACCGGGAAGTGATCAGACTTGCATCTTTAATTACTTCTATAGAGAAAGATATTTCTCCCCCTTATCTAAAGTCCATCTACTATAATTCAGCCATAGCTTACAAAAGAGTAAGGGAATTTAACAATTCTATATTGTCATTAGAAAAAGCTAAACACTATACCTCACTAGAAGAAACAAAACTTTTATATGGGATATATCTGTTAGAAGGCAATTGTTATAAAGAGAGAGGAGAATTTGCAAAGGCAATAGAGTGTTACAAAGAAGCTTTGACATTTGACCTAGATGTTGAAAGCAAATGCCATATTTATACTAATATAATTGATATCTACATAAAGGAAGATAAACCCCATGAGTACTATAAATATATAGAAAACGTTTTAAAGTTAGAAAGTACTGAAGAATTCATAACACATACAGGTGTTAAGGTTTACTACATGATGGGTAGCTTCTTTAGAAAACTAAGTGATGTAGTAAAAGCAGAAGAGTATTTTTTAAAAGCAATGGAGCTCATCAAGAAAAAAAACAATAGAAGTCTTCATTTTAAACAAACATTGATAGACCTTTTCGAGCTTTATAATCAAACAGGTGACAATAAAAAACAAATCGGTTTAATTAATAGTGTTAAGGAAATTATTGACTCCGGCCATGTTGAGATAAACTCCGATACTGTTTTACTAATGAAATATGTTCTTTTGCTCTTAGAAAGACAAGATGGTGCCACTGCTAAAGAACTTATTTTAAAAACCATAGATAAGGGAGGTGTTTTGGATGTCCTTTCTTAGAAAAACCCTTGCAACACTACTGGTTTTTGGAGTAGTATTCTCAGTAATTATTGCCCCATTGTCTGGCAGCCCAGATGATCCTGAGGGACACAGACCAGACTACATTGTCACTGAAACTTCTTAGAAAAGATGCCTTTACACAAAAATAATCCAAGGACAGAAATCTGGACTTGGATTATTTTTTATTACCCCAGTAAACTTAACAGTATTCCTGCTGCCACTGCTGACCCTATAACACCAGCCACGTTAGGACCCATGGCATGCATTAATAGGTAGTTTTCTGGGTTGGCTTTTTGACCCACCTGTTGGCTTACCCTAGCGGCCATGGGTACTGCAGATACTCCTGCAGACCCTATAATAGGGTTTATCTGACCTTTTGTTAATTTACACATAATCTTACCCATAATCACACCAAAGGCAGTACCTACAGTAAATGCAACTAGCCCAAGTAAGATAATTTTTAGTGTGTCTATGTTTAAAAACCCTTTGGCTGTGGCAGTCGCTCCCACTGATAGCCCCAAAAAAATTACAACTATGTTATTAAGTTGATTTTCCGCTGTATTTGCAAGCCTTTGGGTTACTCCACTTTCCTTTAAAAGATTCCCAAACATCAAACAGCCCACCAAAGGCAGAGATTGAGGAATTATAAATCCACAAATTAGGGCAACTGTCAGGGGAAATACAATTCGCTCTTGTTTAGACACTTCCCTAAGCTCTTGCATCTTGATTTTTCTTTCTTCTTTACTGGTTAAAAGCTTTATGACAGGAGGTTGTATTATGGGAACCAAAGCCATATAGGAGTATGCAGCTATAGCGATTGAACCGATAAGATGGGGTGCTAAGGCGTTCGTTAGAAATATGGCAGTTGGTCCGTCAGCCCCACCGATTATCCCTATTGCTGCAGCTTCTTTAATATCAAAGCCTAAAAAGATTGAACCAATTAATGTAAAAAATATTCCGAATTGGGCCGCGGCTCCTAAAAACATAGTCTTTGGATTAGCTATCAATGGTCCGAAGTCTGTCATGGCACCTACCCCTATAAATATCAATGGTGGATATATATTTAATCTTACCCCTTGATACAAAATATACAAAAGCCCTGGGCTTTCACCATCGGCCATCAAGTTGCTTAAGGGGAAGTTAGTTAAAAACATTCCAAAGGCAATGGGAAGAAGAAGTAGAGGCTCATATTTTTTATATATGGCCATATACATAAGTAGCAATGATATGATTAGCATGATAATCTCTTTAGAAGAAATATTTAGTAATGCTGTTTGGTTAAAAAAATCCAGTAAATGGTCTAACACATCATCTCCCCCTACCTATTCTTCAAATTCCAAGAGGGGCTGCTTTGTCTTAACAATATCACCTTCCTGTACCAGGACCTTTTTTATGGTTTTGTTGACATTTGCTGTTATTTCATTTTCCATTTTCATGGCCTCTAGAATGAATAACACATCTCCCTTATTTACTTTATCTTGGGGCTTGAATTCCACTTTTAAAATATTTCCTGCCATGGGTGCTGTAACGATGTTTTTGCTAGTATCAACTTCACTATGATTGTTTGATTCAGTGACGGGACTCTCACTGAGCATAGGTTTTTCTTGGTGTTGGCTTTCTACAACAGCCTCATCCATCTCCTCTATTTCCACTATATACTCCTTACTATTAACCTTAACTTTGTATCTTTTCATTTTTACCCCCTCCCTAAAACTAGTTTCTATGAAAATAACTTGCCCAACCTTTAAAATTCCACTTTGGTGATTCTAAGGATTCATTTACATATATTCTATTTACTTGAAAATTATTATGTTTAAGCTGATGGATTAGGGCTGCTGTAATAGCGGCCACCTCTTCACCTTTTTCATCTATATCTATTGGGACTAGCTCCCCATTTGAGATATCTTCATTTTTATTAAGTAGTTTCAGTAAATTTGTCAAAACGTACAGTAGTAGCAAAACACAAAACACTACGAAGAACCCAACTAAACTAATACTAACCGTTTTCGTCAACACATTCACCTACCTACAAAGGGATATTGCCATGTTTTTTGGATGGTTTAGATGTTTGTTTTTTTGCTAAAAGCATTAGGGAGTTTAAAATATAGTCCCTTGTTTCATCAGGATTGATCACTTCATCTACCATCCCTTTAGACGCAGCAACAAAGGGGTTAGCAAATTTATCTATATACTTTTTAAGTAGTTCATCTCTCTTAATTTCTTGTTCTTGTTTATTTAGGTTTTTTAGCTCTTCTTTATATAGTATATTCACTGCTCCCTTTGGTCCCATGACAGCTATTTCTGATTGTGGCCATGCGTACACCATATCTGCCTTCAGAGCTTTACTACCCATTGCCACAAAGGAGCCCCCATAACCCTTGCGAACAACAACAGTTATTTTAGGAATTGTGGCGTCTGCGTAACTATAAAGAACTTTTGCCCCATGTCTTATAATTCCTTGGTGTTCTTGCCCCACACCAGGCAAGTACCCTGGGACATCCACAAAAGTCAAAAGGGGTATGTTAAAGGAGTCTAAAAATCTAACAAATCTTGCTATTTTATCAGAAGAATCTATATCTAGGCAACCAGCCATAAATTTAGGTTGGTTTGCAACTACCCCTACTACATTTCCTTCCATTGTGGCGAATCCTACCACAGCGTTTTTAGCAAATCCCTTATGAATCTCCAAAAAACTTGTATCATCAACAATGGATTCAATTAACTCCACAACATCATAGCCTTGGTTGGGATTTTTGGGGACAACTGCCGATGCTTTTTTTCGTGGCCGTGTAAAACCCATTTTAGCAGGAACTTCTAAATTATTTTGAGGAATATATCTTAGGAGTTTTTTAAGTAGATTTAACGTTGCCCGTTCATTATCTCCTACTAGGTGAGCCACTCCGCTTAAACTACTGTGAACATCGGCCCCCCCTAATTCTTGGAAATTCACTTTTTCCCCTGTCACTGATTTTATAACCTCCGGACCTGTTATAAACATCTGGGATGTATCCCTTGACATAAGAATAAAGTCCGTGATGGCAGGTGAATAGACAGCTCCTCCTGCACATGGACCCATAATAACAGATATTTGTGGTATCACCCCTGAGAATATTGTGTTTCTGTAAAATATTTCTCCATATCCATGCAGAGAGTCCACACCTTCTTGAATCCTTGCTCCGCCGGAGTCGTTTAATCCTATTATGGGGCAACCACTTTGTGCAGCTAGATCCATAACATTACATATTTTCTGTGCGTGCATTTTGCCAAGGGCCCCACCAGATACAGTGAAATCTTGGGCGAAGATATACACCATCTTGCTGTTTATAGTTCCGTACCCTGTTACAACCCCTTCCCCTGGCAATTCACCTAGATCAGGATTTTGGTGTGTCACAAATGTATTTAACTCCACAAAGGATTTTTTGTCTAATAGGAATTCTATTCTTTCCCGTGCTGTCATTTTTCCTTTTTGGTGTTGTTTTTCAATCCTCTTTGGCCCTCCACCTTGATGAATCTTTTCCCTAAGGTCATTTAGATCCATAGTCATCACCTACCCTTGCTGACATATTTCAGTCAGGACCCCAGCTGTACTTTTTGGGTGTATAAAGGCTATTTTCTTGTTGTTTGCACCTATCTTTGGAGTCTCGTTTATCATTTCTAACCCTTGTTCTTTAAGTTCTTGTATACTGTTTTCAATGTCACTGACCTTGTATGCTATATGGTGAAAACCTGGCCCCTTTTTCTTTAAAAACTTAGCCACTGTACTATCTTCGTCAATGGGAGCTATAAGCTCAATTTTTACTGAGCCAATCTCAAAAAAGGCAGCCTTTATCCCCTGATCTTCCACTACCTCTATTTTCTTCAACTCCATCTGTAATTTATCTGAGTAAAACTCTACCATTTTGTCAAAATCATCTACAGCGATTGCAACATGATCAATCTCCTTTAGCAAAAATATCCCCTCCTTTAAATTTCTCCTTTATTAAATTGATGGTATCTATAATAGTATTGGAACCATCTGATTCTACTGGTTGAAGCTCTTTTTGCAGAAATCTCTCTATTTGTTCTTTCAATATATTTATTTGATAATACTTAGCTAGCTTCTTTCTTTTGGAAACTTTGTCAGTTGAGTTTAATGTAGCTTCTATATGCTCAAATATTTCTGCTAGTGAACTGTCCCTACCCTTTTGATGTTTAACAATCCGAAGAGTCCCTCTATTACCTAAAAGATTTGTATTTCTTTTTAGCAGTGCTTCTGTTCTGTTAGAACCATGTATGTCACTTTTGTTAATAACTATAATGTCAAAATTGTTCATACTTCCACCCTTTAGTACTTGTATACTATCACCTATGTCTGGAGATGTGATATATAAACTAGTGTCAGCAATTGTATAAATGTCTACTTCGTTTTGCCCAGACCCTACAGTTTCTATGAATATCTTATCAAATCCCAATTTAATAAATGCCTTAATATACAATGGCGTATACAAAGATACACCACCTAAGAATCCCCTTGATGCTACACTTCTTATAAATAAGTTAGGGTGTAGGGGTAGATTATTAAACCTTATACGGTCACCTAAAAATGCCCCTCCCGTAATTGAGTCAGAAGGATCAATCAATAATACAGCTATTTTTTCACCGTGGGCTAAATAGTTCTTTAACATATCTGCCAACAGGGTACTTTTCCCTGCTCCTGGAGGTCCGGTTATACCTATTACTGTACTTTTGTGAGTTACCAATTCTTCCTTATCAATTTCTAAAATTGTTCCTTGATCATCCTTTTCTATACCATTAAGAATCTTAACTAGGGGCATATATTTATGCATTTAATTTCCCCTTGATAAAGTCCACCATCTCTTTTATGGATGTTCCAGGGATGAATATTTTATCTAAACCTTGATCCAGTAGGTAAGGTATATCTTTTTTGGGGATTATCCCCCCTCCTACTACTAGGCATTGGTATTGGCTTTCTTGTAATAGCATCATTATCTTACTAAAGAGGTGGTTATGGGCTCCAGATAAACAGCTTAATCCAATTACATCCACTCCTTCTTGAATGGCTGTGTTTACGATTTTTTCAGGTGTTTGCCTTATACCTGTATATACCACTTCCATGCCATGTTCCATCAACCCCCGAGCTACAACCTTAGCTCCCCTGTCATGACCATCTAACCCAGGCTTTGCCACTAGAACTTTGATATTTGTCATACTACCCCTCCTTTGACAACACTTTAAAAAGCTCAAAACCTTAAGGCACATACTCCCCATATACCTCTTTGAGGGTTGAGGTTATCTCCCCTATTGTGCAATATTTTTTCACTGCCTCCAGTATTTGTGGGAAGATGTTTATATTATCAAGGCAAGCTTGTTTTAGATTTATAAGGATCTCTTTAACTTCATCTTCGTTTCTATTATTCCTTACTTGCTGCAATTGCTCAATTTGTTCTTGGGTTCCATCTGGAAACTCACCCCCTTGTATTTCCACATCCTCTTCATTGGCAAACTTATTTAAACCAACTACAATTTTCTCTTTGTTCTCCAATTCCAGTTGATATTTGTAGCTACTGTCTTCTATCATTTCCTGGGGAATTCCTAATTCAATTGCCTTTACAGCACCTCCTACCTCCTCAATCTTTCCTATAACTTCCTTTATTTTCTCTTCTAGTTCATCGGTCATTTTTTCTATGGCATAGCTACCACCAAAGGGATCCACTGTCTTAGTAACTCCACTTTCATAGGCTATCATCTGTTGAGTTGCTAGGGCAATCTCCACTGCTTGTTCTGATGGTAGACTTAGTGCTTCATCCATGGAATTTGTATGAAGTGATTGGGTTCCTCCTAGTACCGCAGCTAAAGCCTGTAGGGTAACCCTCACAATATTGTAATGGGGCTTTTGTTGGGTAAGAGTAGATCCTGCTGTTTGGGTGTGAAACCTAAGCATCATGGATTTAGGGTTTTTAACTCCAAATCTTTCCTTCATGATTTTTGCCCACAACCTTCTAGCTGCTCGAAATTTCGCTATTTCTTCTAAAAAATCTAAATGGCAATTAAAAAAGAATGAAATCCTAGGAGCAATTACATCTAGGTCTAACCCTAGTTTTTTAGCATTTTTTAGGTACTCTATGGCATTTGCGAAGGTAAGGCCAATCTCTTGCTCTGCTGTGGCGCCAGCTTCCCTTATGTGGTAGCCACTAATGCTTATTGTGTTAAACTTCGGTACATTTTTGCTGCAGTAGGAAAATATATCGTTGATTATTTTCACTGAAGGGCCAGGGGGGAACACATATGTTCCCCTTGCCACGTATTCCTTTAAAATATCATTTTGTATGGTTCCACTTATTTTATCTGCTGGCACCCCTTGTTTTTCACCAACTGCTATATACATGGCCAAAAGAATCATAGCTGTACTATTTATGGTCATTGAAGTACTTATTTTATCTAGTGGTATGCCATCTAAGAGGATTTCCATATCTGCAAGGGAGTCAATGGCTACCCCAACTTTACCAACTTCTCCGTAGCTTAATTGATCGTCTGAGTCTAAACCTAGCTGTGTGGGAAGGTCAAAGGCTACACTTAGGCCTGTTTGGCCCTTTTCTAGGAGGTATTTAAATCTTTGGTTAGTTAGTCTGGCAGATGAAAAACCTGCATACTGCCTCATTGTCCAAAGCCTTCCCTCATACATATTGGGATATATTCCCCTAGTATATGGGTATTGGCCTGGTTTACCTATCCTATCTTCCATTTATATGACCTCCTTTCCCATACGGTATCCAATCTTAAAGGCTTCTTTGTTTTTCTCCATGGCTGCAGGTATTAAAAGCTCTAATGCTTGATAGAAATATTCTTTTTCTGCCAAGTTAAATCTTGCAGCCAAATAACCAAGTAATATGGAATTTGCAAATAACTCTGTGTCAAAATATTGCCTACATGTCCCCCTAAATGGCACTGACTCCCCTTTTCCCCTAGCTAGCCCATCCATTAGTACTAAAGTGTTTTCTTTGATAGATCCTACGAATTTCTCATATGATGCAGTAGTTAAAAAAACTGCTATATCGGGCTTTGTTACCTTTGGGAAAGCTATATCCCTCATACTAATTATAACTTCACATTTACTAGAACCGCCCCGGGCCTCTGGTCCGTAGTTTTGAGTTTGAGTTACCTTTAACCCTTTTAGGCTTGCTGCTTTAGAGAGAATATGACCTGCAAGTATTATTCCTTGCCCTCCGGAACCGGCAATGAATAATTCCTTTCGTTTACGATTCATTTATTCTTCCTCCTTTATCCCACTTATAAATCTATGGTAGGTCTCACAATATTCGGGGATGGAAGAGTTACTTTCAAATACTCCTAGGGGAATTTTATTTTCGTCCATCTTTGCAGTGCTTATATTGAACTGGGTATTATCCTTTTGCCACCTTAACATATCTGCTGCAGTTTTAAATCCGTTTCTCCTACCGTAGAATGTTGTGCATTGGCTCAGGGCATCTATAATTGAAAATCCCTTATGCTTTAAGCCTTGAGCTAACATTTTATCTAAGTGAAAAGGGTGAGCTGACCCGGACCTTGCTACAAACGTTGCCCCAGCACCCATGGCTAATTTACACGCATCAAAATTTCTTTCTAAGTTTCCAAAAGGAGTGGTTGCTGATTTACTATCGACTGGGCTAGATGGGGAGTTTTGACCACTGGTCATACCGTACACAGAATTGTTAAATATAATCACAGTTAAATCAATATTTCTTCTAGCAGCGTGTATTAGGTGATTTCCTCCTATGGCTAAGCTATCTCCATCGCCTGTTAAAACTATAACATTTAAGTGCGGGCTAGAAGTTTTGACACCTGTTGCAAAAGCTATGGCTCTACCATGGGTTGTGTGAAGAGTGTATAAGTCCATATAACCAGGAGCCCTAGAAGAACACCCGATTCCCGAAACAACCACAGTGTTTTTAGGATCTAGGCCTACCTCTTTAATACATCTAACTACAGAAGAAAGTATTGTACCATGACCACACCCTGGACACCATATGTGGGGGAGTTTTTCATTCCTTAGTAATTGCTCCATGCTAATAGCCTCCTTCACTAAGGGTCTTTACTATCTCCCAAGGTTCTATTAACTGACCACTGGTTTTTGTTATAGACAAAATCTTCTTATGGTCAATGTATTTCTTACACTCATCGCTAATCATTCCTAAATTAAGTTCTATAAATACCACCACTTGTGCATTTCTTGAGAATTCTTGGATTTGTTTATACGGTAGGGGCCATAATGTTAGTAGGTTTAATACTGCAACTTTTTTGCCTTGTTCTTCTAGCTCTTCCATGGCTGCCAATGCTGATCTATGACTTATGCCGTATCCCACCAATAGGATTTCATAGTCTTCATTACCCATAATCTCAATCTTGGTGAATTTCTCTGTATTTTCCTCTACTTTTTTATGCAGTCTCCAGGTTAACTCTGCAATTTTTGAATTGTTATTAGTTGCAGGAAAGCCAAACTCATCATGACTTAGTCCTGTTGTGTGAAATGGGTCTCCCTGCCCTATTATCCTATTTTGCTGCCGAGTCACCAATGGTATCTCTTTTAGTACCACGGATTCCTTTAAGTGTGCTATTGTTTCATCTAGCAACAGTATCACAGGCATTTTAAGTTGTTCCGCTACGTTTAGGGAATGAATTGTCATTTCATAGACTTGTTGTACGCTAGAGGCTGTAAATACAATCATTGGGTGATCACCATGGGTTCCCCATCTAGATTGCATTACATCACCTTGGGCAGGCGATGTGGGTGCACCTGTACTTGGACCTACTCGCTGAACATTAACCACTAAAAGTGGTATTTCAGCCATTATTCCGTAGCCGATATTTTCTTGTTTTAAGGAAAACCCTGGGCCACTTGTTGCAGTCATGGATTTCACCCCACAGGCTGAAGCACCTAAAGCTGCAGCTATGGAGGCGATTTCATCTTCCATCTGTATAAAAACCCCACCTCTTTTGGGTAGTTTTAAAGCCATATGACCTGCTATTTCTGTGGAAGGAGTTATTGGGTAACCTGCATAATATTTTACTCCTCCGTTAAGACCAGCTAATGCACAGGCTTCATTCCCTTGTAAAAAAAATCCCATTATACTACCACCCCACTGATAATTTTTTCTATTTTTATGGCAAAATCAGGACATAAGTACTGACATAACATACAGGCAGTACATTTCTCTTCAGCTACAACTCTTGGCCTACCAATTTTTTTGTACTGGTAAACCTTTCTTGGGCAAGATGAGGAACAGATTCCACATCCCTTACATCTTTTGTAGTTGATATTGACCTTCCCCCTCTTAGGCTGAGACACAAGTATCACCTCTTTTGTTTTTTTCTTTCAGCGCTATATTTGTATGAGAAAAATCTCGGAAATAGAAGAAAAAAAGGGAAAAAACTACCTATACAAAAAAACCTCATGAACATTTTTGCAAAAGTTCATAAGGTTTTTATATATTATATTTTATTACGCTGTTGTTCTTGTTTGCTCCTCAGCTGGTCTTATTAGTATCAAAGGTGTTTGCTGTTTCTCTTGTCCTGCTGGATTATCTAATATGATATTTTTTAAATGTATTGTTAGACCAGACAATTCTTTATTAGTACCTAAAATCTCCACTCCAAGGTCATTGGCATCTACAATCATAGTGTTTATACCGTAGGTATCTTTTATGCTTTGGCATGCTTTTTCTGGGTTTGAAGGGGCTAGGGTACCCATATCAGAATAATACTCAAAACCTTCGTCGCCAAACCCATCAATATTTGCCACACCATTACCTAGAAATTCATAGAAAACACCTTTTTTCCCGATGATTTTTCCCAATACCGAAACTACAGCAGCCATTATTACTTTAAAAGGTCCAACTATGTCGATAACTGCTTGCATTTTATATACATTTCTTAGACCATAACAATGTTTATTTTTCACAACAAATTTTGATAAAAACTTAGCTAGAAAGCCAACTTTTAAATCCTTTTTATATATAACATCCCTCTGACAAAGGGCTACGATTTTCTCACTTATTGAGAGTATGTCTCCCTCCTTATAAATAGGAACAATATATTTCTCTATGATTTCGTGCAGGTTTTCCCCTTCCTTTACGAAGTGAGTCTTAATTGCATATCTGTTATATCTAGTTCCATCTACTGACCTTTCTACATGCTTTCCTTCATTTGCTTCCAAAGTAATATAGGGATTCATAAAAAGGCTCCTTTCAAATTTACAGTTCTTATGATGTATTATATTCATATGATATGAAATTATTATTATTAACTATAAATAATTAATAATTCTATTTTGTTACATCATATTAATTTTCATTTAACCTTTATTAATGATAGTTAAAAATCACCTATTCTTGGGCAAAAAAAAAAGTGCCATTTAGGCACTTGATATATCAGTCTAACAGTCGTTCTCCAAAGGTTTTAATACCTATGGCTCCTAGGGGGGCAGTTATTATTATAGCCATAACTGCTATGGCTAGGATTAGGTCACCTGCAGGAACACCCATGGCAAGGGGTACACCACCTATAGCAGCTTGAACTGTTGCTTTTGGGCTATATGCAATGGCGCAAAAAATCTTTTCTTTTATGTTTAAGTGACTTTTGTAAAGGGCGATAAAAACACCTATACTCCTAGCCAGTAAGCCAGCAAGGATAATGGCTATACCTAAAAAACCAGCTTCTTTAGCTAAGTAAATATTAACTTCTGCTCCTACTAAGACAAATAAAAGTAGTTCTGCAAAAACCCAGATCTTATTTAGCTTCATTGAAAGTCTTTGACCCACCATAGGTTTTTTCTCCAAAATTACAAAGCCTATGGTCATAACTCCAAGCAATCCTGCAATCTCTATTTTATGTGCCATATTATGTTCTAAGGTTATTATTAGAAAACTTAGAGCTAACATAAATAGTACTTTTTTAGTATCCCTAATGCTAAACCTTTTAAAAAACCACAAAAGAATATATGCTATTATAACTCCTATTAGTATTCCTAGGGCTATTGCAATAAATATATTAGATAATTGCTGTAACACTCTAAATTGCTTTCCTCCATATAAACCTACAAAGGATGAAAATATAGTTATTGCCATTACGTCATCGATACTTGCTCCTGCTAAAATCAGTGTAGGAACACCATTTTTTTCACCTTTGCCTTGGGACATTATTTTTAGCATAGAGGGTACAACCACTGCTGGTGAAACTGCTGCTATGATAAATCCTAGCATCCCGGCTTCCACCCTATCTAATCCTAAAAGCAAACTTGATATAAATAACACAGAAAAACCTTCAAATAGTGCTGGAACAAAACCCAAGAGTATAGCTGGTCTCCCTACTTTTTTCAAAGTATCTTTCTTTACTCCCAGGCCAGCCCTTAACAAAATTATTATTAAGGCCATCATACGTAAGTCAGAGGATATGGCTAAAATATTTGGGTGTAGGACATCTAAACCATATGGTCCCATTACAATGCCAATTAAAAGCATTCCTAAAAGACCTGGCAAACGCATTTTTTCCATAACTACATAAAATAAAGATCCGAAAATTATAATTATTGCTAAACTTGTGAGCATTTTACACCTCCTTCTTAGTTATTTCAAACATTACAAACACAGGGAAGCAAGCACACCCGCAGTTTGTACTCCCAAAAAACAATAGACTCCTACCCCAGTTTGGGGTAGGAGTCATTAGCTTTTATAGCGATTTTAGTGAACTCCATCACTATATATTCCTTTTTCATTTATACTACATTATTTCCCTTAACTAGTCAACGTCAATTGCAAATGTTTCTAGTTTTCTTATAAATGGAATATCTGCTGGTGCAAAAAGGTATTCTGCTAAACCTGCTACGGGGACCCAAATAATCTTTTGATGAAACTCATTTGTTGGCTGTCCGTCTACTACAGAACACAGATAACTTCTTAGGCGAATCTCTTTGTCAGGATATTTATGAATGTTCTCTGAAAAAAAGTCACCAACAATGATTTCTATGCCTAATTCTTCTAAAATCTCACGCCTCAGTGATTGCTCTGGAGTCTCACCTTCTTCTATCTTACCCCCTGGGAATTCCCACATGTTTTCTAAGGAATCACCTTCTGGCCTTTGGGCTATTAGTATTCTTCCTTCATGTATAATAATGGCTGCACATACCTCAATCATTTTGATCTCCCTAAGTTGTTTTAATTGCTGTATAGTAATACTCCTGTTCATGCCCACCATGGGGCTGATAATCAAAACCAAATTTTTCTAGTTCTTTTACTATTCCTTCGGATTGAGTGGCATCTGCAGCTTCTAATCTTATAACTATCCTATCATTTAGTTTCATGTTTTGAAGTTGTTCCCTTAATCGGTATAAGTCATTGCGTGTAATTTCACTTCCACAGTTAAACGCAAATTCTGCCATATATTAACCTCCTTAGATTAGCTTTTATTTTATATAGTCTTTTTAGTATTTAACTAGTTTGATGTTTTTATTAAAACATTTTCACACTAACCTCTAAATTTATATTGGTTTTCCAATTAAATCAAACTCCATTTATCCTTTCAAAAAAAAAAATGTAATAATTTTGTCATAAAAAGAAGGTTTTTAGCGAATAGTGTCGAAATAATAAATAAAGAAATTTTCTTTACATTCACCCTAATATGTTAATTTTGATGTTTTCTTCACATGAACATGTATTAGGACGATGCCCTAGGAAAGGAGGTAATTTACTGAATGTAAAGAAGCATTTGTTAGTCAGTGAGCTGTTGCATTTATTATCTAATACTAAAAAGAGAGGTGCTAACAATGGAAAAACAAAGAGAGCAATGGGGATCTAGAATTGGTTTTATTTTTGCTGCAGCTGGTTCGGCAATTGGCTTAGGAAATATCTGGCGTTTCCCCACCGAGGTAGGTAGAAATGGTGGTGGAGCTTTTGTGCTATTATATTTATTGATTATTTTTGCCATAGGTATTCCTGTAATGATTTCCGAGTTGTCTGTAGGTAGAAAGGGACAAAAAAATATCGTAGGCTCCTTCACATCTATAAAAAATACTCCTTTATGGCACGTGGTTGGTTTCATGGGAGTTTTAGCTGGGTTTATTATTCTAAGTTTTTATTCTGTAATTGCTGGATGGGGCGTTAGTTATATATTTAAATTTCTAAACGGAACCTTTACTGGTGGATTATCCGGCAGCGAAGTAGAAGCTGTTTTCGCTGGCCTTTCTGGTAACGCCATTCAACCTCTATTTTGGCATTTAGTCTTCATGGCTATGACAACCTACATTGTAGTTAAGGGTATTGGTAACGGAATAGAAAAGTATAGCAAACTTTTAATGCCTGCACTTTTTGGTCTATTGTTTATCCTTGCAATACGTGCAGTTACTTTAGACGGAGCTATGGAAGGGGTTATCTGGTTTTTAAAGCCTGATTTTACGGAAATAGGTATCAAAACCATATTTGGTGCTTTGGGTCAAGTTTTCTTTAGTTTAAGTTTGGGTATGGGTGCCATCTTGACCTATGGTAGTTATTTAGGTAAAAAAGAAAATATCCCTTCAAACGCAATGCTAATTTCTTTTGCTGACCTTTCAATTGCAATATTGGCAGGACTAATCATTATCCCAGCAGTATTTGCTTTCGGCCTGGAACCTAACGCTGGTCCAGCTTTAATCTTCATTACTTTACCTGCTGTATTCGGAGCAATGCCATTGGGCAACCTGTTTGGTGGCTTATTCTTTATACTATTAACCATAGCGGCCTTAACTTCCTCTATATCACTGTTGGAGGTAGTTGTTGCTTACTTTATTGATGAGTTGAAGTGGGATAGAAAAAAATCTGCTATACTAGCTGGTATTGCTATATTTGTATTAGGTATACCTTCCTCACTATCCCAAGGATTATGGAGTGGAATATCAATCTTCGGAATGGATTTCTTAGACCTAGCAGATAGTTTTACCGCTAAAATTCTATTACCTTTAGGTGGGTTAATGACAGTAATCTTCGTTGGATGGGTTTGGGGTGGAAAGAACGCCCTTGAGCATATTCGTCAAGAGGGTGTTAAGTTTAAGCTAGGTGGTATATGGATTAACCTAGTGAAGTACGTAATGCCATTTGTATTGCTTTATATTCTTATAAGTGGATTCCTAAATTAAGGTAATATTTAATCTAAATGCCCCATTTTATAAAAATGGGGCATTTTTTTATTATTAATTTCCTTTAACTCTTTTGCTTAAATGAATTATGCAATCAAAAGGGTAGCACTCCATATGCTTGCTTGTAAATACATTTGTAGTATTTCATCTAAATTAATACTAAGACCTTCACAATAGTGGTGAACTAATTCCCAGTCACCTACTTCGTATGCCAGTATAAGTCCATATAGATCTGATAATGGCCCTTTATCTCCAACATATGCATTTTTTATATCTGATGAAATAGGTAGGTGTTCCAATAACACATTCCATTGCACATTCATAAAGCCATCTAACATAGACATCAAACCCAATAAAAAGCATTCTTTACTTCTATAATTAAGCTCGCATTTCAATGAAATTAATTCGGCAAATCTAGCCCTTGTAATTGACACTCTAGTGAGTTCTTGAGGTTTATCCTCACCTATTTCCCTCAATGATATAATTGTTACCCAGTTTTTTATTTCGTCTATTCCAAGTAACGCTAGTGCGTGCTTAATAGACTTAATTTCAGAAACAAATGTGAAAGCAGCGGAATTTAAAAGTCTTAGAAGCTTGTATGATAAAGCAACATCTTTTTCAATAATGTTGGTGATTTTATCAAAAGTTGGGTTATCTTCGTTTATTTCATTTAAAAGTTGTAGAACAGACAGCCTATGTGGAGATATGTCTTTGTAAGTAATAACCTCCGGCTTACTAAAAAAATATCCCTGAAAGTAAGAAAAGCCATGATCAACAGCCCAGTTAAAGTCCTCCATGGTTTCAACTTTTTCTGCCAAGAACCTTATTTTTCCGTTGCGTGTGTTCTTTATTATATTAATGCACTCATTTTTAGACGTATTAAATAAATCAATCTTTATTATATCTACATGATTTTTTATTAGTTCAAATTCCTCATAGTAAGTAAAGTCATCCATTGCTACTGTATACCCTGATTCTTTAAGCTTGATTATGGCAGCGACTACATCATAATCAAGAGTTATGTTTTCCAAAACCTCAATTGCAATTAAGTCTTTTCTAAATAGTAATGGCGTATTGTTTAATAATAAGTTTTTAGTAAAGTTTATAAATGCTTTTTTTCCTGAGGTTATTGTTTCTATGTTATTGATTAAAATACTGTTGTTTATAACATCGGATGTGGCAAAATCACCATCAATCATTCCACTATAGTTTTTATTGCTAAAACGATATAAGAGTTCATATGATACAACTTCCTTTAGTTTGTTAAAAATTGGTTGACGTGCCAAAAATACATCCATTATGTCGTACACCTCTAATCATAATTTCTATTGTTGCATTATTCTACATTTATTTCCACAATCCCTCCATAAAAAATCAATAATAGTATTTTTTCTTATTTTCTCCCGTTCAACCTAGGGAAAAGTTTTAGTTTAATTAAAAAAAATATATACTAAAATGATTTTATCTAATGTATAATATTTATAGTACAGAAATAATTTACACATTAAAGGAGTAGTATAAATGCTTAGAGATTTTAAAACACAAACTATATCTAAACTTCCTAATCTTTTTTTTGGTTTCTTTCTATGTAGCTTTGGTATCACAATGATGTACAAAGCCCGCGATTTAGGTTTAGGTCCTTGGGACGTTTTCCATACGGGGGTTATGAATTTTGTCCCTTTAACCTTTGGTCAGATTTCACAATTGGCTGGCTTTATTGTTATTTTGCTAAGTATGTTTCTAGGGATTATGCCTGGTTTAGGAACATTGCTTAACATGATTTTTGTGGGACTATTTATCGATTTAATAGATCACAGCCCATTACTTTTTACCCCGGGTACATTTTGGGGTAAACTAATAATGTTGCAAACAGGAGTGTGGATTTTGAGTTTGGGGATATTCTTTTATTTAAAAAGTGGATTAGGTGCAGGACCTAGGGATGGATTAATGCTAGGTTTAGTAAGAAGACTTAATCTAAAGGTTGCTACTGTTAAAACAACAATAGAAGTCTTAATTCTAGTCCTAGGCGCTTTATTAGGTGGAAAAGTAGGATTAGGAACAGTTGTGGTCGCTTTGTCCATGGGCTACGCTATCCAAGTTGTTTTTAAAATTGGTAAATATGATGTTAAGACAGTAAACCATAGAACACTAAAAGATGAGTTTGTATTATTGAGAAAAACAGCTTAGTAGAAGAGTTTATTAGGAAGCAAGAAATAAAAGGTGGTGAGGTTATGTCAGATATTAAAATATCTTCTGAAGCCAAAGAGTATATAAAGCAAAAAGGGATAAATGCAATCTCAATAAATGTTGTTGTTTCAGGTTCATCTTGATGTGGTACAACGTATAGGTCTGAGGTTCAGACTAAAGCACCGAAAAATACCACCAGCTACAATTTACACCAAGTTGATGGTATAGATGTTTATATTAACCGCAACGTACCCATTAAACCTGACAAAGGTTTGAGTGTTGTTTTGTCTGGTTTATGGATTATAAAAAAGTTAACAATAGATGACGAGTAGAAAACTACTTTTTCCACTGACTTAGAAATGAATTTCATAAAAAATAACTAAAGCCGTCACTAGTCACAGTGATGGCTTTAGTTATTTTGCTTTGTATTTTTATCTTATATTCTTAAGGTGGCATGGCATATTTATCCCATTATAACCTCAACAACATGCTCCACACCATCATCTACCATGTTTATTTCTTTATCTACTTTTTCTCCATCCACATATATCTCATCAACGCCTTTGTTAATTCCTTTAGGATTTCTGATGGTTATCTGATATGGAGTATTACCATGAACGTAGCTAATGTGGTACTTGTTCCATTCTTTAGGTATACATGGGTTAAACATGAGTTTATCCCCATATGTTTTTAATCCTAGAATATGTTCAATACCAACACGGTACATCCATCCAGCTGCACCTGTATACCATGTCCAACCTCCTCTACCTACATGGGGAGATACCGCGTAGACATCCGCTGCTAAAACATATGGTTCAACTTTATAGGTGTTACTTTCTATTGGTGTACGGGAATGGTTTATTGGGTTTACCATATTATATAGTTCCCAGGCTTTATCACCATCACCATACATGGCATAAGCATTGATTACCCAAATTGCTGCATGGGTATATTGCCCTCCATTTTCTCGAACACCAGGAACATATCCCTTGATATAACCTGGTTTTTGGTCACTGTTGTCAAAGGGTGGTGTAAAAAGTTGTATCAAGCCTTGATCCCTTTTAACTAGATATTTTTCTACAGATTCCATGGCCTTATCAATTCTTTCTTTGTTCTTACCGCCGCCTGAAATTATTGACCAAGTCTGTCCTAGGGAGTCTATGATACACTCTGTGTTTTTAGATGAGCCCAGTGGACTACCATCATCATAAAATGCCCTTAAGTACCATTCACCATCCCAGGCATTTTTCTCTATGTTTTCAGCGATTTCTTCAGCAACTTTGATGTAACGAATTCCCCTTTCCTCGTCACCCATATGCTTAAGTATTGGCAGAAAGTCTTTAAGTATTTTGTGTATAAACCAGCCCAGCCAGATACTTTCTCCCTTCCCTTTGTTGCCCACTGTACTCATACCGTCATTCCAGTCTCCCGAACCCATAAGTGGTATGCCATTTTCACCAAATCTTAGTCCACGCTCAATGGCTCTGATGCAGTGTTCGTAAACAGTGGCCTTTTCAGTTGAAATCCTTGGTATGCCGTAACGTTCATCCTCTTTTCCCAGTGGTTCATCTTCTAAGAAATGGGTTTCTTCGTTAAGCAAATCGAAGTCCCCTGTATTTTTCACATAATCTGCTGTAACCAGTGGCAACCATAAAAGGTCATCGGAGAATCTAGTCCTGATTCCTTTATCCCCAGCACCAGGATGCCACCAGTGTTGAACATCACCTTCCACAAATTGATGCTCACAATGGAGAAGTATCTGCTTTCTTGTTGCCTCTGGTAGATTATAAACTACATTCATGGTGTCTTGTAGCTGATCCCTATAACCATAGGCTCCACCAGATTGATAAAAGGCAGATCTTGCCCATACCCTACACGCCAATGTCTGATATAAAAGCCAACCATTTAGCATATAGTCCATTGACTTGTCAGGTGTATCTACTTGTATCTTAGTAAGTACTTCCTTCCAAAACCTCTTCACTTGCTTTAGTTCTGTATTACAATTTGCCAGTGATTTATATTTAGGAAGAATATCTCCTAAATGCCCCTCTTCTTCTTTCACATGTCCCATTACAAATGAAATTTCTTTTTCAGCCAGTGGCTTTAGTTCTATATTCACTTGTAAGGCCACACATGGATCAAGCCCTCCTCCCACTTTGTTACTTAGTGACCTATACTTTAGAGCTTGGGGGTTATCCATTTCCTTTTCCCCTATAAATTCTCTTCTACTACCTGTGTAAGATAATACCCTTTCGGAAGTAGTAACATAGGTTGCACGGTTAGGAAAATCGATGCTATAGGGGTTTCTAACTATCATTGCATCGGCCCCCTCTTCAAAAGAAGTTGAGATATAATTCTTTGTCATTTGCTCATTTACACCCATGACAGGTCTCATATAGTAGGTAAGTGTAAGCTTCCTTGCTTCCTTAGAGTTGTTTTTCAGTTTTAGCAAGTTAACTTTAACACTGTCATTACGAGGTACGAACATGGTTAATTCCTGGTGGATTCCGTAACTATCATGGGAAAAAATTGAATAACCCATACCATGTTTAACAGTGTAACTATTATTTTCTCTAATTGGTAGAGCTGTTGGTGTAAACAACTTTCCTGTTTCGTCATCCCGAATATATATAACTTCTTCTGGGGGATCTGATACGGGGTCATTAGACCAAGGGGTTAACTTATTTTCCCTACTGTTTTCTGCCCAAGTAAACCCTGCTCCACTTTCAGACACCTGAAATCCAAATTTCTCATTGGAAATTACATTTATCCATGGTGCTGGTGTCTTCTTACCTTCTTTAAGCCTTATAATATACTCTAGGCCATCATGGGAAAAACCTCCATAGCCATTATAAAACTCTGTGTTTAGTGGTTCATCATAGCTCTGATAGCTTTCATCCTTTTGTTTAAATTCCATTGGCGGCTTCTCTTGTTCAATTATTGGTGATTCTATCTGCTTACTTAATGGCCCACCATCAGCATGAATTATAATTTTAGCCACTGTGTAAAGAAGTGTTTTATCTTCTTGGGGTATCTGCCCTCCGTTTTTGATAAATACCCCACCTGGAACATCTAGTATGTGTTTTCCATGACTGGTTGCAATTATGTCATTTAGCATGCGTTGAAGGGGTTGCAGGTAGCTATTTTCGTCTTCATTTAGTACAACAAAATCAACTTTTAGTCCCTTGGCAGACCAATATTCATGGGCCTTTAGTAGATTCTGAAATACGTCTATGTCCTCAGTCTTTTTTATGGAAAGTAGTACTATTGGCAAATCACCGGAGATTCCATAGCTCCATAAGGCAGACTGATTTTTTTTGTTGTTACTTATTATGTCACGGTATTTCTCTTTGGTGGGACTTTGATAGATCAAAGAAGAAATCATGTCTTGATATACTTTTAACTCTTTAGGCTTAATGTCTAAATAGGCCATTTCTACCTGGCTTTTTGTATATGCAAGTTCAAATCCCCTCTCAACTGTTTGTTCATCCTTGTATTTTTTAGATAGTTCTATGGCTTCTTGTCTATCTTCACCAACACCTGTTACAAAATGTATTATTATAGATTGACCTGCTGGTATGCGAACAGTTTTCCTTAAGCTCAGTATTGGGTCTAAAACTATACCCGCTGAGTTTGATAGAGGCTTATACAGAGCATCTGCGCTTTTTAAGGTATTCCCTCGTCCTATGAAGTTGCCCCTCATTGTTTCATATTGAGTAACTCCTATGGAATTTCCATTTATACTTACACTATGAAATCCCCAGTTGGTATCTTTGCCTTCTTCCCTAGGTCGCCTGGATGCTAGAAGAGTTTCATACTCTGATAGGTACTCCGTTCTCACAAACAGGTTGCTAAATGTGGGGTGTGCCAAATCAGCTGCATGGTTGCCTAATACCGTTTCCATGAAACTTGTTATTTCAAGGGTCACTTCTGTTGTTTCATGGTTTGATAGGGTAACCTTGCGTATTTCCACATTATCTTCTGAGGATATGGTAACCTCTGTCTTTGTTGTTATGTTCTCATCATAACGCTGATACTCAACTTTATCTTGATAAAACTTTACTTTATAGCTATCACCTTCGTCCAATAGTGGTTCAAAGGTGTTTGACCAAACTTTGTCAGAATTTGCTTTTTTAATAATTATATAGGTTCCATGTTTACCTAATATACTATCTTCCCTCCAACGGGTAATTTGTATATCGTTACATTTACTGTATCCACCACCTCGTTCAGTGATCATAACAGAATATCTGCCATTTGAGAGTATGTGACACTTTGGCAAAACAGGCTCTATACCCTCATATTTACGAACAAGCTCTTGTGGTTTTTCTGTATATATTGGAACAGTGTCCTCTACTTCCTTAAATTCTTTAGTTACAATTGCCCGTAGGGGAATTTTCTCTTGTAACAACAATTCTCCTGCCCTAATCAAAGGATTACCATGGAACCTTTTTTGTAAAATATTATCATTTAAAAAGTTGTCCAAAGCCATCAAAATCATTCCTTGATGGTGAGCCATAAAACTTTTTACAATTTTCTTGTCTGATCCATGAACTAGTACCCTGGCAGGTGTATAATCAACTGCCTCGTACAATCCATAGGTCCCCTCAAGACCTTGCTCTATAAGTGATGTAAGATTATCTAAGCTTCCCTTAGGGTCAATGGATATTCCTAGTATTGTTGAATAAGGAGAAACTACCATATCATTTGACAGACCTCTTTTTAGCCCAAGATCTGGTATGCCGAATGCTCTGTATTGGTAATTTAACAGCATATCAAAGGTGTAATACCCAGATTCTGAGACACCCCAAGGATTTTTTCTTTTTTCACCATATTTTTTTTGTGCCATCACTACACCTTTATATGATTCTTCCATCAATGTATGTGTATAGTTTTTCATTAGGAGATTAGGCATAAAATACTCAAACATGGTTCCTGTCCATGATACTAAGGACCTGAAACCTTCTACCACTGTTAGGCCTCTTCCTAGTTTAAACCAGTGTTTTTTGGGTATCTCTCCCTTGGCAATGGCTATGTAGCTAGTTGTTCTGGCCTCTGAAGCTAGTAGATCATAGTAGGAATTTGTTAACCTTTCTTCCTCTACATTATAGCCTATGGAAAAAAGGTTTCTTTTTTTATCATAAAGATGCCTAAAATCTGTGTTCTCAATAATACTATCAATCCTTTGTACTAGACTATCCCTTTGCTGTTCTAAGTCATAAATTTTAACGATAGTTCTCTGTGCAGATTCTTTAAGGGTTACGAGTTTTTCGTCTTGTTTATTTTTTTCTATCTTTACTATTTGGGTAATGATATCCTTGTAGATTTCCTTTAAATGGCTTAATGAAATGCTTTTATTTAATTGCTGCAACGACTCGTGAATCTTTTTATACTCACTATAATCTTCAAACAACGTATCAGGAAGGAGCTGAGTTACTTCTTCCTTAAAACCAACTAAGCTTTCATTGTATTTTTGTTGCCACAGCCCTTCTTCTTCAGTGCCAAGTAGACCCTGTATAATTTCTTTATACTCCCTTGGGTCTATATCACTTTGTTTTACATTAAATAGATGTTTTATATCATGTTCTGCATTTGCTAGGACTGCCGTGTCTCTGATACCTAAGATATTGTTATATGTAAAAATCTTATCATTGGACAAATCCTTTAGGCCTTCCTTTAGTGTGATTAGATAACTGATAAAGTTGCCATTGTCCACTGTAGAAACATAGGATGGTCGTAACACCTCAAGGGTAGATGTCTCATACCAGTTGTAAAGATGCCCTTTCCATGTTTCTAACCTATCAACAGTGTCCAAGGTGTTGTTAACTCGGATCAATGTATCGCCATGGGTTATATAACCGAAATCTTTAGCTGCAAGTATACCCATGAACATACAACCTATATTAGTAGGAGATGTTCTTTGAGCAATTCCCCTAGGGGGATAAACCTGATAATTATCAGGGGGGAGATAATTATTAAAGGCATTGCCAAAATCGTCATAATATCCCCAAGTCTTTCTAGCAATTCTCCTTAGGTTTTCTGTGTCATGGTCTGTTAGCTTATATTTATCCCTTTTAATCCCTTGACTTGTTTTATATGCTGCAAAAGGTGCAAATAGCCATACAACACATATGGGTAGCGCCCAAAATGTATTTGCTGCAGTTATTATAAGGGTGGCTCCTAAAACAATCATGGTAAGGAATATACCTGACTTCATTCTCTTGATATAGCTACCTAAATCATTTTGCAGGTTTTTTTCAGCATCTGCAGCTGTAACCCATTCAAGCATTTTCCTCTTGGAAAAACAAACCCTATATAGTGTGCGGCAAATTGCATCCGCCAACATGTAACTTTGATATGGCAGAAAAACAAAGTTTAACAGTACTTGATACCATAAAGCTGTCACACCGTAAAATTTCCTTACATTATTTTTTACATATCCCACTTGATTTTGTCCTACTTTAAAATACTCAAAGGTATTTAAAATAGCAGGGAAAAATAAAGTTAGTAACCCTAGTAATATGGGTATCCACACATGATTGTCCAAGAAAATCATACATAAGGAAATTAACGAAAAAACAAGAACTGGTACTAGGCTCCTCCTTAGGTTGTCTGCAATTTTCCATTTAGATAGAGCAGAAAGGGGATTTTTTTCCTTCTTATTTTCTCTTGTTTTTACTTTACTGAACAGCCAAGGGGCAAGCTGCCAGTCACCCCTCACCCATCTGTGTAAGCGCATACTATATGAACTAAACTTAGCTGGGTAACCATCAACTAATTCAACATCTGTAACTAAGCCTGCTCGAAGATATGACCCCTCAAGTAAATCATGGCTTAAGATGGCATTTTCAGGCATGGAATTATGTAAAGCCCTTGAAAATGTCCTTATGTCATATATTCCTTTACCTGTGAATATGCCTTCTGAAAACAAGTCTTGATAAATATCAGAGCTGGCTGTGGTATATGGATCAATACCCCCTTGACCTGCGTAAATCTTAGTAAATAGTGTTTTATTTGCACTTTCCAAATCTACACTGATTCGCGGCTGAATCAATCCATGCCCCTCTGTTACAATTCCTTTTTCTTCATCAAATACTGGCCTATTTAATGGATGTGAAATTATACCCACCATTTTTTTTGCTGTTTCAATGGGCAAGTTTGTATCTGCATCTAGTGTAAGGATATATTTTATATTCTGTGGGGGACTAGATGAAGTGATGTAGTATGATGTTTTTTGATCTCCAAGGAATAGGTTGTTAAGCTCTTGTAATGCTCCTCTTTTACGTTCCCAGCCCATCCATCTTTTTTGTTTTTCACTGAATTGCCTTTTACGGAGGAAAAAATAAAATCTATTATCCCCTGACGCTGTTGGATATCTTTTATTCAAGTCCTTTATACCTTTTAATGCAATTTCTATAAGCCTATTATCACCTTTTTCTTTTTCCTGCTTGGAGTCCTTAAAGTCTCCAACGAGGGCAAAGTAAAGATTTTCTTCCTTGTTCCCTTGATAATGTACCTCTAACTGGTCTAATAATTCTTGTACTCTGCTTTCGCTAGGTAGTAGTGTGGGCACCACAACAAAGGTACTACTATCTTTAGGTATGCCCGTCTTCATCTCCAGCCTTGGGAGCATTTTCGGTGGATTAATCTTCAGCATTATATAGTTTACTAGATGAACTGCCACATCACTAAAAGGGATTACCAACAGCATTGTGAGTGTTGCACCTATTAAGATGTTGTTAGTTATGGTACCTATTAAAAAGCCTGTAGCTAAGGGAAACAAAATAGCAATAAGTAGTATTGGTGTTAGGTAGTACCCTAGGGTTTTATCTGTAGGTTTGTAAAGGTTCTTTCTGTCCAAACTGCTCAATAACTCTTCTTTCCCTTTATCTAGAAGATAATAACCAACATGGGCTTTTTTTTCTCTATTTCCTTGTTGATAATACTTATTTGCTAAGTCTAGTGCCATTTGGGCTACTTTTGTTTCAGAACGCTTTGTCAGTATGGATAATTTCTCAACTTGAATCCTATAGTAATCCCTAGATTCAAAGTCCATCAGTTTATAAATGTTCAATGGATCTTTACTTAGAGTTTTCTCAACGATATTAATGCTTTCAAAAACATCATTCCAATCAAGGGTCGAAACAGTATTTAAACTGATTATGGAGTTACCTATGGAAATTTTTCTAGTAGCCTGATCGTGATGTTCAAATTCAATGATTTCCTTTATAGAGGTATTTACCTCAGATAGCTTTTTACTAAGATAGCTTACAACATCCCCTGTTTCTGTTTCTGCTCTTCTAAGTTGTCTGAGGAGGTGCTCCACAAAGGAGGAGTTTATATTTTCACTATACTCTAAGTTCTCTTTAAGATATTTAATTATTTCGTTAGGCTCTTTTTCAGCTAAATCTTCTGCTAATTGCCAATATCCTTGATTTGTATAAATTTTTTCACATATCAAGCTTATGTTTTTGACTAAAGCAATTCTAGCCATAAGAGAAATAGACCATATCTCAGCTATGGATAACACCCTTTGGGTTTGATAGGATTTTATAAATTTTATCAGACTTTCTTCTTCAATATTTCCATCGGTGTGGGATATGTAGTCTAAAATTATAGCGTAAACCCTAGGGTAGCCCTTATATAATCCCCTACGTATTGTATAAAGTTTCATGAACCTATCTTTAAGTAAACTTAGTCTTACATCTTTAACCTGCTCCTCAACTTTATAAAAATTGTCTAATAGCCACTCAGATGCTGGAGAAAGTGGTTTTTTCTCCTTTGCGTCTTTACTCATCCGCTTATATACTTTTACTATTGTTTCAAAGTTCTCATCAAGTCTTCTTACAAGTGGCTTAATGGGTAATGGTTCTTCGTATGTGCTATGCTGCCTGGCTAGCTCCTTAGCATGATACTCAAGTTCCTCTTGGCTCAATAGCACATCCTTTAAGCTATCTATATTTAGAAGTTCTAATTCTTTTTTTGCTAAAGACATTTAAATCAACCCCTTTATAAGTCATAACCTGTGTTGCTAAAAAATCAAAGGCATTGTTACCTTTGATTTTTTAACTTAGATTTCACTTTTTCTGTGAACAAATCACACAGTTCTTGAGCGTATTCCTCATTATGCCCTTGTGTGTATATATTAAATACAGGGAGCTCGTGGTCAGGTAGTATTAGTCCCCAACCCCTTTCATCTTTAATGCGAACTCCTTCAAACAACTCTAAATCTTCCTCTTTATTTTCCATTATCAATTCCTTGATAATACGCCCTTTATCCTCCCAATCACAGGGGATCTCTTGTTTTTTGTAGAAATATACGGGAAGCTCGCTAATTAGTTGTGAAAGGGTTATTGTATTATTCACTAAATAGTCTACTATAATCCCTAAGCCCCAAATTGCATTATAGTTTAGGATAAACTGTAAGTAGTTACCTGTAATTTTGTCTTCCTTTAGCATCTCGTTCATGACTGATGCAGGGTTAGACTTTGTTCTAACAACTTGTCTGTTATAAGTTTTCCCTAAGTTCTCAAACACTGTGGGGAATGTATGTGGAGCTATTAGATTAATATCTTCACCTTTCTTAAGTAGTAGTAGTGATACTAAAAAAAAGTAGTTTTCCTTTTCCACTACTCTACCTTTACCATCTACTAATGACAAACTTTCTCCATTACCTTGCATCAATGCTCCAAAGGAATATTTTCCTTCCCACACCCTTGCTCTAATTCTATCTAAAGAGGGTTTCGAGGTTATTTCCACATCCACCTTACAGCCTATACTTTTTAATAACGCTGTGGCTAATTCTAACTCTTGTTGGGAAGAAGAAGTTAAAAAAATCTTTGGACTGTTTTTTTTGATTTGGTTAATATCTTGTAATAGTTTTTTACATTCTTCTCCATAGAAATAAGATAGATTGTCTACTTCTATTACATCTTTTATATCTTCTACACTACATCTGTTTATCCCCTCTGTACAAAGGGTGTTTTCTATGTCTCTTTCCACATTTTTAGGTATATTGGCACCTTTATTATTTAGAAATTCAATGTTGACCCTATTATTACTTGTGGGATCTTTTTTTACATGTATACCACCTAGTGCATTATAATACCTAATGGCAAAGCGGGACATGGGTAGAAGACAGTTGTTCACCTTTATTGGCCTTGTACCCGTGGATTGAACACCTGCTATTAGTGCATTTTTTATAAGGCATGTGCCTTTACTTTCATCGCCGCTTATTATAAGAGCCCCTTCATCTTTAAAGATACTAGCAAATGCTGCGCCAAGTTTTGTAGCGAATTCTGGTGTTATATCAGTATTTAAGTCACCTGAAATATTTCTTACACCAAATACATTTTTCTTAGCAGATGTACCCCAAATCAAGTTTTGAGTAAGTGTAGCATTTTTTTCCACTGTCTTTTGTGGCCAAATTTTTATATCTTGCTTGATGGTAGAATTGTCTTTTATTATTGAACCTTCACCTATAACAGAGTTTTCGTAAAGTTTTACCTTCGACCCAATAGTTACCTTGCTACAAATTACAGTTCCCCTGGCCTCACTTAGGCTTCCAAAAGTACAGTTATTCCAAAGAGTTGTATTTTTTAGTGAGGCACTTGGCCCAATTTTACAGTCATTTCCTATAACTGTAAAAGGCCCTATACTGGAATTTTCATTTATAACACAGTTCTTTCCAATATAAACAGGTGGTATGAGCTTTGCATTATTTGAGACTAGTGTCCCTTCATCAATCCAAACACCTTTTTCTATTTCTTTGACTCCCATTGGTAAATTAACCTTTTGAGATAACAAGTCAAACTGAGTTTGCTTATAAGGTTCTAGGGCACCTATATCACACCAGTAGTCATCTGTAACATATCCGTACATTGGTATCTTATCATTTAAAAGTCTTGGAAAAAGGTCTTTGCTGAAGTCAAAATTTTCACCTTTAGTGTAATACTCCATAACCTCTGGCTCTAATATATAAATCCCTGTATTTATGGTATTGCTGAATACTTCACCCCAGCTTGGTTTCTCCAAAAACCTTATTACCTTACCATTGTCATCAGTTATAACAACTCCGTATTCTAAGGGGACCTTTTCCTTTCTTAGAACAAGGGTAGCTTTTGAGTTATTAAATTGATGAAACTTAATGGCAGCATCTAAGTCCAAGTCTGTCAATGCATCACCACTTATAACTATAAAAGTTTCATCTAGGAAATCACCGGTGTTTCGCACACTACCTGCAGTGCCCAGGGGTACATCCTCAATAAAATAGTTTAGATTTACCCCCCATTTTTTTCCTGTTTCAAAATAGCCTTCTATATTTTCTGGAAGATAAGCCATTGTGACAGCTATATCTGTGATTTCGTGTCTTTTTAATAAATTAATACCGTGCTCCATTACTGGTTTATTAATTATAGGCACCATTGGTTTTGGTAAACCACATGTCAAAGGTCTTAACCTAGTACCTTTACCTCCCGCCATTATTACAGCTTTTATGACAATCACTCCTAACCTTTATTTTTCTCATATGGTTATTTTGTGAAAAAATGGATTATCTCATTCATTTTTTTATTGTACCCCCAAAAAAAGCATGGGCCCTTTGGAATTGGCCCATGCTTTTTTATTCGTAAACTGGACGATCTTCTATCCAGTCTCCCTCCCATACTAAGTTTCCGTTTTGATACCAACTACCACGCCCGTGACGTTTGCCTTGCCTAAATTCTCCTTCGTATATGAGATTTCCATTTTCATTATAAAGAAGGCCTAGGCCGTGGAAAAGACCTTCTACAAAATCCCCCTCATAGTTCAGTTCACCGTTATCAAAGTACAACGCTCCTACACCGTAGTACTTACCATCAACGTGTTCACCTTGATACTTTATTCTTCCCCCTTGGGTGAATTGGGTGCCATAACCGTTAAAATTATTATTTCTCCAGTAACCTTCATACCAAAGTTCGCCATTTTCGAAGTACCACTTGCCTTCTCCTTCAGGGGTTCCGTTTACAAATTGACCTTCATATCTTAAACTTCCATCATCCCTAAAGCTTCTACCTTGTCCATGTTGGTTACCATTTAAAAATTCACCTTCGTAAGATAGATTACCTTGGTTGAACAGCTTACCTTCACCTTGAGGCTGTCCCTCTACAAATTCCCCTTCATACTTTAACTCACCATCTTCAGAAAATAGTTTTCCAAAACCATGATATTCACCACTTTGAATACCACCCTCGTATTGCAAAGTACCATTATCATAATATATCTTCTGCTCACCACATCCCCCTTGTACGAATATCAAAAAAAATACTAATATTAGCATCGTTATTTTAGATAGGTTTATTTTTTTCATATTGCAGCCCCTCCTATTTCATTTTGTTTATTCTATTATATTATAACATATGGGGAAAATGCTATTTTTTTACCGGTTTTGTACAAATCCCATATTCCCCCCGAAAAACCATCAGCGTCAAATCCCCTACAACTCAATAAGGGCATTTGCATCTAATAAAGTTAGAAAAATCATGGATTTTAAATCCATGACCTATCCCCAAAACTTATCTAGTTTTTCTGTCAACTGCTTTGAATTTGATATATATTCTAGGCTCTGCCAATGGGTAGGAAACAGCTTGCGATAGCGAAAATCCCCATACCTCTTATCCATTAGTAGTATGACTCCTTCATCATTTTCTGTACGTATAACCCTTCCCACACCTTGTAAAACCTTGTTGAAACCAGGGTACATATATGAATAATCAAACCCCCTATGTCCGTGGCTAAAGTGATCCATGATAAGATCCCTTTCTAAACACATCTGCGGCAATCCCACCCCAACTATGGCAGCTCCGATAAGTCTTCTGCCCACTAAGTCAATTCCTTCTGAGAAAATACCTCCAAGGACTCCGAAAGCTAAAAAATGTTTTTCATCTTGGGATTGGAAAAGTTCTAAAAATTCCTCCCTCATTTGCTCTCCCATTTCACCTTTTGTATAGCAGTTTCAATATCAGGGTAGCTTTCTATAAACAAATCGTACACTCGATTCATAAAGGCGTAGGATGGGAAAAAAGCGAAATAATTGCCTTTCTTGCTATTTATAAAGTTATATAGATTTTCTGATATCTTTAAATAGTTATCTTCCCTATCTTTATAATAGGTGGAGATAGTTTTATCTACTATAACTTTCATGTTATTTTTATCAAATGGGGAAGAAAGCCCTAAGATATAATCGTCTTCATTTCCGCCTAATAGATCTTTATAGTACTCTGTAGGGTTTAAAGTTGCAGAAAAAAATACAGTACCTGATGCCCTGTCAATGGCTTCCTTTAATAGTTCTGTGGGGTTTAGGCAAAACATCTTGATTTTCATGTCTGAACCCAATACTTCCCAATAAGTAACATGATTTTTAGAGTAGTACTCACTTATCTTGATGAATTGATATACTTTAAAAAATAAATCTAACAACAAACTATTTTCCTCTTCATTTTCCATAAGATACTTTTCCGTAACCGTTAGAAATCCATGCAACATAGGATATAGTTCTTTAGGCTCTTCCTTTTGAGTATAATTTTCCTTTTCTCCACAATTGTTCTTTAACTCTAAAAAGTAGGAATTTATTTTATTTAAAGCCTTAATTATCCCTTTGTCCTTCTTATCTAATGATTTTTTGACATCTAAGAAGTTTCTTTTGAATAATTCCGCCGAAAACATTTCCCTGGCTCTATCCACAAGGTTGTGTGCTTCATCAACTAAAAAAACGTAGTTTTTATCATTGTCTTGAAAGAAGCGTTTTAAGTAGACCCTAGGATCGAAGGCATAATTGTAGTCACATATAACTAGGTCTGCCCAAATAGCAACATCTAATCCATACTCAAAGGGGCAAACCTTATGCAAAATGGCATACTTTTGAATTATATCCCGTGTTATAATGCTCTCTTTTTCTAGAATTTGCAAAATTGCGTCATTGACTCTATCGAAGTGTCCCTTAGCATAGGGGCAGTAATCAGGGTTACACTTAGTTTCATCCATAAAGCATATCTTATCCTTTGCAGTTAAGGTTATGGACTTTAACTTTAAACCCTTATGAGACATTTTGTCCACAGCTTCTTCTGCCACCTGCCGAGTAATGGTTTTTGCTGTAAGATAAAATATTTTCTCAACTCTATCTTCTCCCATGGCTTTAACTGTTGGAAAAAGTGTTGAGATGGTTTTACCGATACCAGTAGGTGCTTGAAAATAGCCTTTTTTACCATCTTTAATAGTTTTATAAACAGCTACTGCAAGCTCCCTTTGGCCTTTTCTATAGGTTTGAAATGGGAATTGTGCAGCTGCAATGGAGCTATTTCTAATTACCTGCCATTTTGACATCAGCTCAACCCACTGGGAGTATTTACCTATCAGGTCGTAAAGAAAGTTTTTTAGTTCTTCTTTACTATGTGTTTGTATTATTTTTTTTGTTTCACCTGTGTCGATATTGTAGTAGGTTAACTGTAGGTCTACACCACTTAATCCCTGGACATGACAGTAAATGTAACCGTAACATTTTACTTGGCCCCAATGTAAAGGATTATCACCTTTAACGTCATCAAGATCTCTAGTGGTTGATTTTATTTCATCTACAATTATCCTGTCACCTTCAAGTAGTATGCCATCAGCTCTACCTTCTAAGGATATTTGGAAGTCTTTATAGGCAGTATTATATTTTAAGGTAACCTCTGGTGTGTAGTTTTCTTTATAAGATTTCTGCACTTTTTGATGAGCCCGGGTTCCTTCCACTGCCCTAACTGAACTTCCTATAGCCTTCGTGTCTAAATCTCCAGCTCTACCCACAAATTCTACAAGATTACGTATGGATATTTTTATTTCCCTATTACTCATATTAAGACCCACTTTACTTTTTCTTAACCTTTATTTTAGCAGAAATCCTATCTTTTTGTTCATCTGTTTTTTTCCTTAATTCTCAATTGTAGTATCTAGGGTCAATGTATCTGGAAACTCCCTTAATTCCACAAAAGTACCGAAAATTTATTTAAAGTCCACGTGCTTACTTATATACAAGCTATTCCCACTGTATTTAAACTGAAATATCAACTCATCTACATATTCCGCCCAACGGTCCACCCTTTTACTTCCCGATAAATTTTCATTTTCTATTTTATAATTAGCTTCTGATATTAAATCTAAGAGAGCTTTAGTATCATGGGAAATTGCGTACATCTCATCAATCATTGACTGGGGTATATTATTGTTATTTCCATTGAATAATACGCTATTTATATGCCAAATTAACTGTGAATTGAATCTATAAAAAGATTTCTGTTTATCCCAGTTATAGTCAAAAAGTATTCTTTCATAGCTGGCCATGGAAAAAGTTACGGCTTGCACTTCCTCTAGCTTTTGAATTTTCGTTTCATGGCTATGTTGGTCCCAATCTGTCATAAGGTCATCGATACTTAGCACAAGTGCCTCCATATCTTCTATTATTCTACTTGTTACATAACTATGGTTTTTATCTATAATGAGCATGATCTGCTCTCTAGAGTAGAGCATGTAAGCATTTATTCCCAGTGTACAAAATAACAAAATTATTAATGATGTCATAATAACTTTAAATTTCTCATGAAACATTTTTTTCTCAATGCTAATTCCTATGTAATTGAGTACTAAGAATAAAAGGATTGCTGGGATTATATAGTATAACATCTATTATCCCTCCCTTTTTATTGATAAATATTTTTCGTGTATTTCCCTAAGCATTTCAGGTGTAACAGTTCTACCAGCGGAAATGGTTTCTCCCAGTGGAGAAAATACTTCCTTTATCTTCTTAAATTCCCCTTGAACATATTCAATAGACGTTATATCATTGTAGTCTAATTTTGAAGTTATTACTTGCCACTTATAGGAAAGATCTGCAGAAAAATTACTAAAGTCTAGGGATTGGTAGTCTTTATTGGTATTTATATAGTATTGATTTAAATCAATTGCCATCTGTTCAAGTCTTTGCATATCCCTAATAGTGGGGTTTAGCTCACTCACTAATTCTTGTCTAAGCACCAAAATTCTAGGATTCTCCACTCCTGGATTATCATTTATTCGCTTTACCACATTGGCAGTTCTTACAACCACATTTTCAGCAGCTTTATTAAACTCACTAGAGATATAGTTTCTATATCTTTGGTTATATCCTTCTTTAGCTTCAGTGTGTAAATGATAATTGAATCCTATGGAAATAATGACAACAATCAGTAGAAATAGCATGTACTTTGACTTATCACTAATATAGGATATAATCTTCCCTATACTAACTTTTTCTTTGTGCAATTCCCCTGTATATAGATTTGCAATGGCGTATATTGCCAACACTATAAACAAAAAAGGTATAATAGTAATAACAGTCAAAAACAAATCAAAAACTGGGTAAAGATTCATCTTTTGCCCCCCCTTAGTAATGCTTCATAGTTTGTATTTCGATAAAGGGGTTAGAATTACCTGCCATAGTCTAAAATATTGTAAGTAATCAGATTCTCAGTCCTTGTGTTTTGTAAGGTATGTTATAATTACAGTATAGTTAATTTAGCTTTTTATAGGAGGGAATTTTTTATGGATTGTGGTTGTGATAGATGTAGGAATAAGCTCTGTGCTAGCAAGGTACCTATATTTGCCAATTTAAATGATAACGAGTTATTAGATATAATCAAGATGACTGGTCACAGGGAGTTTTTAAAGGGTGAAAGTATTTTTTTTGAAGGTGATAGTGCAAATACTCTCTATATAATCAATCAAGGTAAGATAAAGCTATCTAAATTTACAAGGGATGGCAAACAACAAATTCTTCATATATTATCTGACGGGGACTTCTTCGGAGAGCTCAATTTACTTAAAGGTGGGCAGTATAATTTTGATGCCGATGCAATCACAAAGGTTAAACTTTGTACAATAACTAAAGAGCAACTTAAGGATTTAATACTGACTAGACCAGAAATAGGCCTTAAAATTCTTGAAGTTGTAGGGGAGCGCTTAGCTGGTGTGGAAAGTTTGGCGCAACACCTAGCCACTAACGATGTGGAGTCAAGAATAGCTTTTTTACTATATGAACTAAAGGATAGACACGGTAAAAAAACCCCAGATGGTACTATGATAGAACTACCCTTAACCCGTGAAGAAATGTCAAACTACACAGGAGTAGCCAGGGAAACAATAAGCCGTAAACTCCAAAAAATGCAATCAGACGGAGTAGTAAAACTAGAAGGTACCCGCAAAATCCTAGTCATAGACGAAGACGCCCTCGAAGATCTGATTTAAGGAAACGGGGTAAGGCTACAGTTATCCAATAATGGATAACTGTAGCGACCCCCTATTTTTTTGACGTTTTTTGACCCCAGTCACAGATAATTATGTTCTCCTATCTTATAATTAAGTTAACAAAATAAATTAGGAGATGATTTTAATGACAACTTTCAATAAAAAACAAAAAATTGGTAGAATCGCAGGAACTTTTTCTAAGGCTAAAGAAATATTAAAGGAGTTTGAAGTGGATTTTTGCTGTGGTGGTGATAGACTTCTTGAGGTAGCCCTTGTGAAGCAAAACATAGATGAAAATGCTATTATATCTAGGCTAAACGCTGAGTATGATAAGTTTATCGCATCAATGGAGAAAGAAACTAATTGGAGGGAAGCTAGCTTAGCTGATTTGATCCAATACATCGAAGATAAACACCATACATTTATGAAGCAAGAGCTTCCAGTAACAGACGCTTATCTAAAGAAAATCTTAGCTGTTCACTTTGAGGAAAATGGAGAGATGCTATTGCAACTAAACAAGATGTTCAGTGCACTTAAAGCTGAGCTTGAGGAACATTTAATCAAAGAAGAAGTAAGCCTTTTCCCATTGATTAAGAAGTATGAGCAAGATCCAACCCAAGAAAATCTAGATAAAGTTTTTAAGGTAATGGAAGAAACGGAAAGTGAACATGATGCAGCAGGTGATATTCTTAAAGCCATGAGAAAGATCACTGAAGGCTACAAAGTGCCAGAAGACACCTGCCCAACATTTGAAACAACATATGCCAAAATAAAAGCTATAGAAAACGACTTATTCAACCACATTCACCTAGAAAACAATGTTTTGTTTGATAGATTGAAGTAAATATTTTCGGGGTCAGGCTTCAATTATCCAATAATGGATAATTGAAGCCTGAACATCCCGTTGATTTTGTCAAGTATAGATACTAATTTTCATATTTTTGAATTGCTTACTTTATATGTAATTATGTAGGTAAACATATCCTACCATTGAAAATCACTGTTTAAATTTTTAAATTTTAGCAGTGGTTATTTTTCTATTTCTTTTTGTATATACATACGATCATTCTTAACCATACTCCATATGACCCTTGTTAAATGGCGTCCCAGTGATCTTAGTGCTTGATTATATTTCTTGCCCTCAGCCCGTTTTTTTTCATAGTATTTCTTCGATTGGTCAACCGACCGTATGTGAATACCTAGTGCAGCCATCATCGCTTTTTTTGCCCTCTTATTGACCTGTCTCGGTGTTTTGGTACCTTGGTAGTCTCCAGAACTATTGTCCACTGGTGCCATCCCTAGATAGATTGCAAGACCAGCTTCAGATGTAAACCTTTGCATTGTACCAATTTCTCCTGCGATTTCACAAGAGGTTACTATGCCAAAACCAGGTATGCTCTCAATGATTGTCGCTAACCGAGATTGCTCAAGTAATATCTTCATCTGACTTTCCATCAGTTCTATCTTTTTCTTTAGTTCTAATATTCGTTTAGCATCATCATATATCATTGGACCTACCCAATCTACTTCTTTGCCAAAAGAAGCTATTTCTTGCCAAGAGACAATCTTTTCTGAAAGCGCTTTACCAATACCAGGTAGCTTCTGTAAGGTTGTTCTCCTTACTTTCGCTGTTTTTCTAAGGTCAGATTTTAAGCTTAAAAGCCTTAATACATAATCTGCACTAACATCCTTAAATACATCAATAAATCCAGGGCATACAGATTGTAAATCTGCTTGCATACGATTAAGTAATGTCACTTTTTCATCAACTAATTGGCGCCGTCTACGACTTATGCGTTTAAGTTTGATTTGAGTTTCTTCTACATCATAAACTTCTTGAAGCGTTTCTTTAGCTTGTCCCATAAATGGTACCATGTTCATCAAGGTTACGATTTCTTTAGCATCAATACTATCGGTTTTAGCAGGGGCTGAAAATATTTCTTTAAAACGAGCTAGCTTTAGATTATTAACATTTAAGAGTTTATACCCTTTTCCTTTAATCATCTGATCAAGGGGCCTTGCGTAACCATTTGTACCTTCCATTCCTACTGCTACATTAGATACCTTAAGTTGGCGCGCTTGGTTAGCAATACGACTAAAAAAGTATTTGAACCCATCTTCGTTATGGGGAATCTCAAATTGGTCCACAATACCTTTAGCGCCTCCAATTGCTACATGATGTTTGCGATAACCTACATCTACACCAACTAAAAGTTGTTGCTGTTGCATGTTTTTCCCTCCCACCTAATTTTTGCACCCAAGTGTGTTGTAATCCAACGTTACGTCTACCAACAGAGCCACTTCCCGTAGGACGGCATCATCCCGGTCAACTTTACGGATACAACAAAAACGAGGGCGGCATTTCAGGACCGAGTTAACTCATAAATGAGCAACTAACCCCAGGAGCCACACCCTCGTTTAGTTATATTTTAACATATATTGATTACTTTTTCGAGGGTATGACCATATATTTCTATGGTAGACCCCGTTTTTTTTAGATTCTTTCTTTAGGTGTATATGTGGTATGCAGTAGTTTGTGTGCTTTTTCGCTATATGGTTTATCGAAGTATTCCTCGTACATTTTTAATACTTCTTTGTTTAGATGTGATTTCCTTACGTTCTTTCTTTGATCTTCTTGGTAAATGGCCTTTTGTCTTGCTTTTACTACCTCTTCGTTGCCGTAGTGATATGGCTGACCTCCACCACCGATACATCCACCAGGGCATGCCATTATTTCTATTGCATGGTATTGGGATTGGCCATTTCTTATATCCTCAAGCAGCTTGCGGGCGTTTCCTAAACCATGGGCTATTCCTATGTTTAGCTCCATGCCGTTTACTTGTACTTTTCCTTCTCTAAGCCCTTCAATACCTCGTAATTGCTCATACTCAATCTGCTCTAGCTCTTCACCAGTTTTCCACTCGTGAACAGTCCTTACTGCGGCCTCTATAACTCCACCAGTTGTTCCGAAAATTACTGATGCACCTGTAGTTACTCCAAGTGGGTGATCATAATCTTCATCGGGTAGTTTATCAAAATCAATGCCTGCTTCTTTAAACATCATAGCAAGTTCTCTCGTTGTTATAACTATATCTACATTTTCATGGTCGTCGATGGAAAGCTCAGTCCTTGCAGCCTCTGCTTTTTTCGCAACACATGGCATTATTGACACTACAGTTATATCTTCTGGGTTTATATTATGTTTTTCTGCATAGTAAGTCTTTATAATTGTTCCCACCATTATATGGGGTGATTTACAAGATGAAGGTATGTCAACGAGATCAGGAAATTGATGCTCTATAAAACTTACCCAAGCTGGGCAACAGCTTGTAAGCATGGGTAAGGTTCCTCCATTTTCTAGACGATGAAGTAGTTCACTAGCTTCCTCTAATATAGTTACATCGGCACCGAAGTCTGTGTCAAATACTTTATCAAATCCTATTCTCCTAAGACCTGCCGCTAGTTTGCCAGTAACAATGGTCCCTGGTTTCATTCCAAAGAGTTCTCCTAAAGCCACACGTATGGCTGGAGCTGTTTGAACAACAACATATTTTTTCGGGTTTCTAAGGGCTTCCCAAACCTTTGGTACATGGTTCACTTCAGTTAAGGCTGCAGTGGGACAAACTGCCACACAGCCACCACAGTAAGTACATGAAGTTTCTACCATTGGTAGGTTAAAAGCTGGTCCCACAGTTGTTTCAAATCCGCGATTTAGGGCAGAAAGTATTCCACATGTTTGAACAGCGTTACAAGCTGTTTCGCAACGTCTACACAAAATACATTTATCCTGGTTCTTTATAACTGCCTGACTAGATGTATCTAGATGAAATGAGTTTCTTTCTCCAGAGTAATGAATTTCCCTTATACCTAATTCATGGGCCAGTGCTTGAAGCTCACATTGCAAGTTCTTTTGACAAACCAAACAATCTGTAGGATGATTCGATAAAAGTAACTCCACTGAAAGCCTTCTAGCAGTAATTGCTTTCATAGTATCTGTTCTTATATTCATGCCATCATTTACAGGTGTGGCACAAGCGGGAGCTAGCCGTGGACTTCCTTCTACATCAACCATACATACCCTGCATGATGCTGTTCTATTGACCATCTTTAAATCGTGCAAATCTAAGTGACACAGTGTAGGAATCTTAACTCCTGCCTCCACTGCAGCATTTAAAATTGTATACTCCCGGGGCACAGTTACCTCTTTATCATTTATTGTAACTGTCACTTTTTTTCCTTCCATTATTACACCACCTTAAGTTTACTGAACTGTGTGTTGCTCTACGGGTTCATGCTTCAAATGTTTGCATACACCAGCAGGACAGTTTTTATTTTGTACATGCTCTAAGTATTCGTCACGGAAGAATTTTAGTGTACTTAGTATAGGATTAGGGGAACTTTGTCCCAATCCACAAAGGGAGCTACTTTTTATCATTTCCCCTAGGTCCACTAGTCTTTCTAGATCTTCCTCGGTGCCGTTACCTTCAGTAATCTTATTGAGCATCTCATGGAGTCTTTTATTTCCTATACGGCAGGGTGTGCATTTCCCACAGGATTCCTCTTCAGTGAATTCAAGATAAAATTTAGATATGTTTACCATGCAGTCATCCTCATCCATTACTATCATTCCACCTGACCCCATCATAGAACCAATTGATTGGAGGCTCTCGTAATCGATTGTTATATCTAAGTTGTGTTCGGGGATACAACCCCCAGATGGTCCACCTGTCTGCACCGCCTTTATCCTTTTGTTATCCCTAATTCCACCACCAATATCATAAATAATCTCACGGAGTGTTATACCCATGGGTACTTCCACTAAACCAACATTGTTGACCTTTCCAGCTAATGCAAAAACCTTGGTGCCTGGGCTCTTTTCAGTACCAATACCCCTATACCAATCCCCTCCTTGTAAAATTATAGGTGGTATATTAGCAAAAGTTTCTACATTGTTTACAGATGTGGGTTTGTCATATAACCCGCTTTCTGCTGGAAACGGTGGTTTGGCATTTGGCTCTCCCCTTCCACCTTCTATGGAATTAATTAGGGCTGTTTCTTCACCACATACAAATGCACCAGCGCCCAACTTAATATCCACATCAAAGTTAAAGCCTGTATCAAATATGTTGGTACCTAAAAGGCCATACTCCCTTGCTTGCTTTAAGGCTTTGGTGAGTCTTTCTATTGCCAGTGGATACTCTGCTCGAATATATACATATCCTTTACTTGCACCAATTGCGTAGCCTGCAATAGCCATGGCTTCTATCACACTGTGAGGATCACCTTCTAAAATACTTCGATCCATAAAAGCTCCAGGATCTCCTTCATCTGCATTGCATATTATGTACTTTTTTTCACTTTCATTTCTATAGGTGAGCTCCCATTTGAATCCTGTTGGAAAACCTCCGCCACCTCTACCACGGAGACCACTATCTTTTACTATATTGATTACTTCTTCTTGGGACATTTCTGTTAAGACCTTTCCCAGTGCTTCATAACCTTCTAATGCTATGTATTCTTCAATATTTTCAGGATCAATTAGACCACAATTTCTTAGGGCTATACGAATTTGCTTTTTATAAAAGGACATGTTTTCTTGAAACTCTATCTTTTCTACTTTATTGGGTTCGCTAAATAGTAGATCCTCTACAATCCTACCCTTTATAACATGCTCCTCAACAATGGTTTTGGCGTCCTTGGGAGATACTTCTACGTAAAAAACATTGTCAGGCAAAACTTTAACTATAGGTCCTTTTTCACAAAATCCGAAGCAGCCTGTCTTTATTACTTGTACTTCATCTTTATATCCCTTTTTATCTATTATCACCTGTAAGAAGTTGGTCAGTTTGCTACTGTCTTGGGATTCACATCCTGTCCCACCACAAACTAAAAGATGCATTCTGTTTTTTTTCACTTTATTCCCTCCTTACTAGTTTTGTAAACTATTTACTATTTCCTTAGCTTTAGCTGGGTCTACCTTAGTATAAACTATAGGTTCTGCCCCTTGATGGATAACTCTAACAATGGGCTCTTCGAAACAATTTCCCATACACCCCACCTGTGTTAGACGTATATTTTCAATATGTTTATCATTGATTTCGTCAATCATAGCCATAAGTATCTCTCTAGCTCCTGCTGATATACCACAGGTGCCCATACCTACATGCACTTTTACTGTCTTCTCATCAGAAGCATTTCTGACCTTTAGGTTAACCAATGCCTTTTCCTTTAGCTCACGTAATTCCTTTAGAGATTTCATCTAGTTTACTTCCTTTCATATTTCGCTAGGATATCGTCTAATTCATCAACTTTAACCCTTCCGTAAACCTTTTCTCCTACTATAACTACAGGGGCTAAGCCACACGCACCTACACAACGAACAGCATTTAATGTAAACCTACCATCTTCTGTTGTCTGCCCAGAGGCAATACCCAGCCTTTCTTCATATTGAGCCATAATCTTATCTGCGCCCTTTACAAAGCATGCAGTGCCTGTACAGATATTTATAATTACATCACCAGGTGGCTTATCATTGAAATAATTATAAAAACTTACTACACCATAAACCTTTGCACCAGGTATATCGAGCCTTCGTGCAATAAAAAGCTGTACATCCCTAGGTAAATAGCCAAATATGTGTTGAGCTTTATGAAGAACCTGTATTAATGTCCCTTCACTTTCTTCTAAACCGTCTATATATTGCTCTAGCTCATCAAACTTTTCCTTTGGCAATTCCTTTTCCATATCATTTTTGGGTTGCAATACTAACTTTTCGCTCATAGGAACTCCTTTCATATCACTTTTATGTAAAATGAGAAATAACAAATCTATATTAGTATTTTTATATTTGCAATTTTTATACAAATTTTCTTGTTAATTTTAAAAGTATATCCATAAATCAGTTGACATTGTGACACCATCGTCATATAATTAAAGTACAAGTGACATAAACGTCATATTTTTTTAGCATACTAATGACAGTACTGTCATATCAAATAGAAGGGTTGGTGCAATCTTGCCTAGTCAAACGTTTTTAAATTTACCTGAAGAAAAAAGACAGCGTATTTTGAACGCTGCCGTGGAAGAGTTCGCTAAATATTCATTCAACGATGTTTCCATAGCAGGAATCATTGAACTTGCTGAAATCCCTAGGGGTAGCTTCTATCAATATTTTAGTGATCTTAAGGACTTGTATAAGTATTTATTCCACACTATTGCTGAGAGAAAAATGGTTTACTTGCATAGAGCCATGCAGAATAATCCAATGGATGATTTCTTTGAAACAATCAAAAAATTATATGTTGCTGGCTTACAGTTTGCAATGGATGAACCTCTTCTTACTAAAATTGCTAGTAAGTTCATGAAAGAAAAGGAAGATTTTCGTAAGGAAATAGTTGGCTCACTGGAGGGAAGTGCATCTGACTTCTATCTCAAATTACTTATTGCAAGTAAGGAAAAGGGAGAGATAGACCCTAATGTAGACTTAGAAATGGCTTCTTTTATATTTACCACAATGAACTTATCTTTGATTGATTATTTCCTTGCGAAAACCCAAAGTAATGATTTGCTTAAGGATAAAGAAAACCTACTTAACATTGTTGAAAGCATGTTCTATATATTAACTAATGGTGTTAAAAAGAAGTAGTTTTGATACTGAGCTTCTAGTATCATTTAAATAACCCTAAATTTGGGGAGGAGGATTCTTATGTTTTTAGTAAAGGATTTAAAGTTTAAATATCCTAAAAATCAAGAAAACACCATCAAAGGAATCTCATTTGAGATTAAAGAAGGTGAGATTTTCGGTCTTTTAGGACCCAGTGGTGTAGGAAAAAGTACTACTCAAAAAATCCTTATTAAGCTTTTAGACGATTTCCAGGGGGAAGTGAAGTACAATGGTAAAGATTTAAGGTCATTAGGCAAAGATTTTTACCACGATATTGGTGTAGGATTTGAAATGCCAGTACATTTTTCTAAACTTACAGCCCAAGAAAACATAAACTTCTTTAAAAAGCTTTATCGCTCATCTGCAGACACAGATGCACTGTTAAAGAGAGTTGGCCTTTATGAGGATAGAGATAAACAAGTTAACGAGTATTCTAAAGGTATGAAAGCCAGGCTAAATTTTGTAAGGGCAATGCTAAACGATCCAAAAATTCTTTTCTTAGATGAGCCTACTAACGGACTAGATCCTAAAAATGCTAGAATTATCAAGGATATTATAAGGGAATACAAGGAAAAAGGTGGTACTGTTCTGCTTACTACACATTTGATGAATGATGTTGATGAGTTGTGTGACAGGGTTGCATTTATGGCAGATGGTAAAATTGCTGAAATTGATACTCCTAAAAACTTAAAACTAAAGCATGGTCAGCGAAATGTAGAAGTTGAGTATAGTAATGATGATAATGAAATTATTAAAGAGTCCTTTGAGCTTGATAATTTGGGAGAAAATGCTGATTTCTTAAATATCATCAAGACAAAAAACATATTAACCATTCACAGTAAAGAAACAACCCTTGATGATATATTCATCAAAACGACTGGGGTGGAGAAGCATGAATAACTTCAGCGTATTATTAAAAGGCGAGCTTGATAGAATGCAAAAATACCATATACTAGGAGCCAGTGTTCTAGTTTCCCTTATATGGGTGGCAGTGATGCATTTTACTGCTATTGATAATGTGGACTATATTTTCCCCCTTCTACTTTTTTTTGACGCTACAATGATGGCCATGTTAATGGTTGGTGTTACTATGTTCTTTGAAAAACAAGAGGGTACATTAAAAACCCTGCTTGTCTCTCCAATTAATAAAGTGGAGTACATCTTAGCTAAGTCTATGGCCAACGTACTTTCTAGCATTATCTCACTGGTTATCTTGTATGCTTACGCCTGGTTCTTTAAGGATTTGAGTGTAAACCTTATTGGGATTTTCGCAGCAGTTTTCCTTATTGCTTTCTTCCACGCTCTTTTCGGTTTTATATTGATGTACAATACTAGGGATTTCACTTCCCTTCTAATGGGAATAATGGCATATGCTTTTATAGTGATGATACCAGTTGTTTTAAATGAAATTGGTGTATTAACAGGTGATATTGTGGAAAAAGCATTATATATTTTACCTACAAAAGCATCATCAACGCTGTTATTTGCAACCACTGGAGTTGGAGAAACTTGGGAGATAGTTTTCTCAATGTGCTATTTATTAGTGGCTATTGCTGTACTTTATCATATAGTAAAATCCAAGTTTGATGAGTTTGCTGTGAAAGAAAGTGGGGTGTAGCATATGTTTAGTAGTTTTTTTGTAAGTGAGCTAAAGAAATGGGTCAGAGACCCTATGATGGCTTTTATGATATTCTATCCTATGCTTTTTGGACTTCTAGGTAGGTATGCTCTACCTACGATAGCTGAGAATAGTGGGTTCATGATTGACGCTTATGCAGACTTTATATTAGCGGTCCTTGCCCTAATTACACCTTTTGCTTATGGGGCCATTGTTGCATTTTCCATACTAGATGACAGGGATGACCATATACTAACTGCAATTAGTGTAACTCCATTGAGTTTGAATAAATTCTTGTCATTTAGAATGGTGATGGCAACTACCCTTACATTTTTCGCAACATGGTTTATACTATGGTTTGCAAATGTAGGTGACCTAAGTCTAGGCATAATGGCATCCCTTGCATTTCTAAACTGTTTAGCAACACCCATGGTAGGTTTTTTCATAAACGCCTTCGCCACAAATAAAATTGAAGGCTTTGCAGTAATGAAGGGTTTCGGTATGATCATAATCCTTCCTGTTGTGTCACTAATTTTCACAGACGCCAAAGAATTTATCTTCGCACTGGCCCCTGGCTTTTGGCCAGCCAAAGCCATAAGTACATTGGTCCGAGGCGAAGAATTATTAAACCTAAACTACAACTTATACTATTTGATAGGATTGGCATACATCTTAGTATTGCTAGTGTTCTCATATAGAGTGTTCTTAAAAAGAACCAAGGTGTAAAGATTCGGGGTCTACCATAGAAATATATGGTCATACCCTCGAAAAAGTAATCAATATATGTTAAAATATAACTAAACGAGGGTGTGGCTCCTGGGGTTAGTTGCTCATTTATGAGTTAACTCGGTCCTGAAATGCCGCCCTCGTTTTTGTTGTATCCGTAAAGTTGACCGGGATGATGCCGTCCTACGGGAAGTGGCTCTGTTGGTAGACGTAACGTTGGATTACAACACACTTGGGTGCAAAAATTAGGTGGGAGGGAAAAACATGCAACAGCAACAACTTTTAGTTGGTGTAGATGTAGGTTATCGCAAACATCATGTAGCAATTGGAGGCGCTAAAGGTATTGTGGACCAATTTGAGATTCCCCATAACGAAGATGGGTTCAAATACTTTTTTAGTCGTATTGCTAACCAAGCGCGCCAACTTAAGGTATCTAATGTAGCAGTAGGAATGGAAGGTACAAATGGTTACGCAAGGCCCCTTGATCAGATGATTAAAGGAAAAGGGTATAAACTCTTAAATGTTAATAATCTAAAGCTAGCTCGTTTTAAAGAAATATTTTCAGCCCCTGCTAAAACCGATAGTATTGATGCTAAAGAAATCGTAACCTTGATGAACATGGTACCATTTATGGGACAAGCTAAAGAAACGCTTCAAGAAGTTTATGATGTAGAAGAAACTCAAATCAAACTTAAACGCATAAGTCGTAGACGGCGCCAATTAGTTGATGAAAAAGTGACATTACTTAATCGTATGCAAGCAGATTTACAATCTGTATGCCCTGGATTTATTGATGTATTTAAGGATGTTAGTGCAGATTATGTATTAAGGCTTTTAAGCTTAAAATCTGACCTTAGAAAAACAGCGAAAGTAAGGAGAACAACCTTACAGAAGCTACCTGGTATTGGTAAAGCGCTTTCAGAAAAGATTGTCTCTTGGCAAGAAATAGCTTCTTTTGGCAAAGAAGTAGATTGGGTAGGTCCAATGATATATGATGATGCTAAACGAATATTAGAACTAAAGAAAAAGATAGAACTGATGGAAAGTCAGATGAAGATATTACTTGAGCAATCTCGGTTAGCGACAATCATTGAGAGCATACCTGGTTTTGGCATAGTAACCTCTTGTGAAATCGCAGGAGAAATTGGTACAATGCAAAGGTTTACATCTGAAGCTGGTCTTGCAATCTATCTAGGGATGGCACCAGTGGACAATAGTTCTGGAGACTACCAAGGTACCAAAACACCGAGACAGGTCAATAAGAGGGCAAAAAAAGCGATGATGGCTGCACTAGGTATTCACATACGGTCGGTTGACCAATCGAAGAAATACTATGAAAAAAAACGGGCTGAGGGCAAGAAATATAATCAAGCACTAAGATCACTGGGACGCCATTTAACAAGGGTCATATGGAGTATGGTTAAGAATGATCGTATGTATATACAAAAAGAAATAGAAAAATAACCACTGCTAAAATTTAAAAATTTAAACAGTGATTTTCAATGGTAGGATATGTTTACCTACATAATTACATATAAAGTAAGCAATTCAAAAATATGAAAATTAGTATCTATACTTGACAAAATCAACGGGATGTTCAGGCTACAATTATCCATTACTGGATAATTGTAGCCTGACCCCCCTTTTTTATTTCGGCTCTATTTCTTTTTCGCTCATTAGGTATGAGTGGAAGAAGTACTCTATGGCTGCCACTATCAATGCAAATATCAGTACTCCTATGAGGTTTGGGTTAAACTGTGGGACCAATAGGCTTACGATATATGCCGATGCAAATGTTAATATGAAGTCTGCTGCTGTTGTCATCAAACTACTTCTTGATGGCAGGATGATTATATCTGCTACATAGTTGAGTACAAATGCCAGGGCTGCTGAAAAAAAGATGGACATTCCGGGGTTTGTGTCTATATATCTTAATGCAATCCATGCCGCTCCCATTGTGTAGATGAACTTTACAAATAATGCTGAAACTGTTTTTCCCATTTCAATCCTCCTTGTAAATTTTAAATTATATCTTATTTCACACACATATTCCCTTATATGCTTAAAAATTAGAACAACCCATATTCTTGTTGTGCCTATCTTTTTTTGTTTTCCACATTATCTGTTTCAAGGATGTAAATATGAAAGTAGTACTCAGCGAATATGATCAATGCTCCAAAAGCTAGTAATCCCGAAAAACTTGTTTCAGAGTTTGGTGTCAGTATATCTAAGATAAAAGCTAACAAAATTGCCATCAGACCATCACCCACAGCAGCAACAACAGCTCTAAATGGTGCAAGAATAATTAAGTCACCTATTAGATAGTTCACTATTGTGCCAATAACAGCTAATACTAACACCCATCCAAAGTGATTATTGTCAACCAGTGCAAATGCCATCCATGCTGCTCCGAACGTAAGTACAAATTTTATAACTAGTGCCGTTGTTGTCTTATTCATTTTCCGCTCCTTCTTCCGGGGGTCTTGCTTCAATTATTCAATAATAGATAATTGAAGCAAGACCCCCTATTTTTATTAAGGCTTTAAGATAACTTTGATGCAATCATCCTTTTTTGCATCAAATATCTCGTAGGCGTGTTCTCCCTGGTCTAGGGGAAGTTTATGTGTGATTATGTCTGTGGCGTCAAATTTTTCGTTCTTAATGAGATCTAAAATTGGGTCAACGTAAGCGTGTGCAGGACATTGTCCCATTTTCAGTGTTATATTCCTTGAGAAAAAATCACCTAGTGGAAACATATTATATCTTGCGCCATATACACCTACCATGGATACTGTACCAGCTTTTCTAACTGCTTGTGTTGCAATTTCGATGGCAGATTTTGAACCACCCTGAAGCTTCAGTGCACTTTCAGCCATTTCCACATAGCTCATTTTTCCATCCATACCGACACAGTCAATTACCACATCGGCACCGCCACCGGTAATTTCTTTAATGTACTCACCAGTATTTTTCAATTTATCAAAGTTAATTGTCTCTACTTGATTGTGTTTTTCTGCATGTTTTAGACGATAGTCTATATAATCCACAGCTATAATCCTACTTGCCCCTTTATATGCTGCCCACTTTTGTGTAAGTAGACCTACTGGCCCACATCCTAACACTACAACAGTGTCACCATTTTTCATTCCTGAGTTGTCTACGCCCCAAAAAGCTGTAGGAAGTATGTCTGTCAAAAATAAGACCTGCTCATCTGTTAGCTCTTCAGGAACAACCGTTGGGCCTACATTGCCATATGGAACCCTTAAGTATTCAGCCTGGCCACCATCATATCCACCAAAAGTTTTACTATATCCAAATAGCCCTCCCACTTCACCATTTGCATTTGAATTGTCGCACTGTGTGTATAAATCGTGGTCACAGAACCAACAATCCCCACATGATACGGGAAACGGGATTATAACCCTATCACCTTTTTTTACTTTTGTAACATCTGATCCCACTTCTTCTACAATGCCCATGGTTTCGTGACCTAGAATAAATCCTTTCGGGGTGTTTGGTATCATTCCATGAATAAGATGTAAGTCTGAGCCGCAAATTGCTGTTGAAGTCACTTTTACTATAATATCATCATGATTGATTATCTCTGGGTCGCCTACATTCTTGACTTTAACATCCTTTACACCTTCGTAAACTATTGCTTTCACGTAGCCATCTTCCTTTCGGTTTTTATCTCCCATAGATTTCCCTTTAAATCATGTATCAATACCTATAATCTGGATATATATTGTTTTTTTTATGTAGTCTTTAACAAAATTTCACTATGTTTAAAACCCCGTGTTTATTGGCAAAATAACACAAACAATGTTTTACTTCATTTGTCAGATATATGGCACTTTGATAAAATATAAAAGTATTTGCGTTTTTACATAGATTGAAAGGGTGATAATAGTGCAAAAAGATGACATTAGTAGCAAGGAACTTGAAGAAAAACTTTATAAGAGGAACTATAACAAAAACGGGTTAGATTTAAACCCAGTAGTTTCTTTATCAGTAGGAGTATTTATATTGGTTTTCTCACTTTATGCATTGATAAACATAAATCATGCAAATCGAATGTTCGAACTGGTGAGAGACTATATAATCACTAATTTTGATTGGGTTTTCATATTATCTAGTAATTTTTTTATAGTAGTTTGCCTGTTTTTTGCTTTTTCTAAGCTTGGTCACATAAAAATCGGTGGTGTACATAGTGATACAGAGTTTAGTAATTTTTCATGGTATTCCATGCTTATCTCAGCAGGAATGGGTATAGGACTTATGTTTTGGGCCGTTGGTGAACCCCTTTATCATTCTGAGTTCATCCCACCTATATTTGAACATAGTAACAATGCTTACGCTGCCATGGCAACAACTTTTTTCCATTGGGGACTGCATCCCTGGGGAATATATGCTTTAATTTCTTTGGCATTAGCTTTTTTTGCATATAATAGAAATCTCCCACTATCTTTAAGGTCAGTATTTTATCCACTTTTAGGGGATAGGGTTTTTGGATTTTGGGGTGATTTGATAGATTCCCTTGCGGTTATAGCTACTTTATTTGGCCTGGCCACTTCTTTAGGTCTTGGTGTACAGCAGGTTAATAGTGGTTTAAGTTATCTAATAGGTATTCCTAACAATGTAATAGTACAAGTTATACTAATTGTGGCAATAACACTAATTGCAACAATTTCAGTGGTCTCTGGTATCGATAAAGGAGTTAGATTCTTATCTGAAATGAACATAAAAATTGCCGCATTTTTTATGTTAGCAATACTCATTTTAGGTCCCACAGGCTATATTATTCGCCTATTCTCTAACTCTTTGGGCTTGTATTTAAACGGTCTAATCAGCTCCTCCTTTTATGTATCCATAATGGATAAGACATGGCAAGGTGATTGGTCTGTGTTCTATCTAGCGTGGTGGATTTCATGGTCACCATTCGTAGGTCTTTTTATAGCTAGAATATCAAAGGGTAGGACAATCAGGGAATTTGTGTTAGCTGTTTTAGTTATTCCATCACTTTTGTCATTTGTATGGCTCTCTGTCTTTGGGGGAACTGCCATATCTTTAAATGCAGCATCCGATGGAGCTTTATTTAATGTTGTACAGGACAATTTACCCGTTGCCCTTTTTGAAATGATTAACATCTTAAATATGCCTATTTTAGCAGGCTTACTTAGGATAGTACTGTCGGTTTTAGCCACGGTGTTGATTATTTCGTATTTTGTAACCTCTTCTGATTCAGGTTCACTGGTTGTTGATAAAATCACATCAGGTGGTAAGCTTAAAACCCCAGCTTCCCAGAGGGTCTTCTGGGCATGTTTAGAAGGTATGGTTGCAGCTGTTCTTCTTCTTATTGGTGGAGAGCGGGCACTAAATGCACTGCAAACAGCTGTTATTAGTACAGGGCTTCCTTTTGCCATTGTACTAATTGTAATGACCATTTCACTTATCAAAAGTCTTCATGTTTCCCAACGTAAACAAAAACGTATTAGGGACATAAATAAGTTTAAGAAAATCATGGAAGTTATAGAAGAAGAATAAAAAGGATGTAATATGTACGGATAGTCACGGGGCAAGTTATCTTTTTAGATAACTTGCCCCCTTTTAAACTTGTCTAATTCAAATTTGTTCTTTATAATATAATCTGAAGTATTATATTTGGAGGTGCCTATGTCAAGCTTAAAAAACCTATCCTCGGAAGATTTTCATGATGAACTTGCAGAAATAAGTAGGTGCCTTGAAGTAGTAAATAGGGGTTACGGATCATTAAAAATTATTTGCAGTGAGGATGACAACTCAACTTCGACTATAATAAATTCAACAAAAGAACAAGGCCTTGATAATAATTTTGTGTTGACGGAAATTAAAATCAGTAATGAGTTTAAAGTAACTTCATTACAAGAGTTATATAGTAACATCATGCAAAACCTAATTGTTCAAAGGCAAGGTGTTATAACACCCACAAGCTTTGAGGCTATTTTCCAAATATGGCTAGAGAGAATTAGAAGTTACCCCGACAAGAATGTTGCTCAAGGTGAAATTTTCTCAATAATATCTGAGCTTGAAAAGCACAGTGTAGTTTTTGCTAAAGCCTTTTTGTCCTATATTAAATCTAAAATTAATGGCGACAGTGAATCCTCATCTGCCCTAGCATCATTGTTAATGGGGAAAAACGAAGATAATTGTACCGTAGGTGATAAAGGTTTGGATCAAAAACAGCATGAACCAATTAAATTCCTTAAAGCCTTTGCAAAATTAGTACAATACATAGGCTTTTCAGGTATCCTTATAATTGTAGATGACCTTCAGCTTGTACTAAACGAACGTTCTGATTTGCGAGCTGGCTGTTACGATGTTTTAAAATCCCTATTAGATGCCATTAAGTCTGATACTTTACAAGGTTGCATGTTCTTATTTGGTTCCACCTACGACATTGTTGAAGATCAGTTGAGGGGTTTTTATTCCGACTATGGTCTATGTCAAAGGTTGGGAAGTATGGATCACAGAAATACTGACACTTATGACGTAAAAAATACTGTAATGTTTGTTAAGTAACAATGATAACAGGCTACACTAATTTCTCAATGGGGAAATTAGTGTAGCCTGTCTTTTTTACCAGCATTCAATATGGTCTTGGATAAACTGTTTTACTGAAATAGGCTTTCTACCGAGTATTTTCTCCATCTGTGGAGTAACAAGTTTTGCCATTCCAAACCTAGTCGTTAAGTATAGCCCAACCATTACATTAGCGAAGGCTTTTGGGGTACCCTTTCTAATCATTGTATTTCTGAACTTCAATGGATTTGGGTTAGTATATCTAACTTTTCTACCCAATTCTTTAGTGAAAATATCAGCAACATCATAGTAAGTAATAGCCTCTGGTCCAGTTAGTGTATATGCCTTATTTTCATGTCCTTTATTTGCCAAAGTAATAGCACCCACTTCCCCAATATCACGGGCATCTATAAAACTAACTTTCGCGTTACCTGCAGGAATAAAAATATTTCCCTCTGTTTTAATATCATCCCTATGGGTTGTACTTAAGTTCTGCATGAAAAAGCTTGGTCTCAAAAAGGTATAGTCTATTCCTGATTTTTCTAAATATTTTTCTACTTTATAGTGGGGAGGAATCGGGTTTTTTTCGATACCTAAAAGAGATAAAAATACCACATGCTCTACCCCCATCTCCTTAGCTTTATCTATAAATGGAAACATGTATTTTTTCATATCTGATATGGCTGGTGGCCTCATGAGAAATATCTTATTTATACCTTCTAGTGCTGGTTCATAGGTCGTTGGATCTTCAAAATCAAGCCTTACCAGTTGGACATTACTATCTACTTCCCCCCTAGCTCGCTCAATATTATAAACCGCTGCTCTAACCTCACATCCATACTCAATAAGGTTATTTACTACTGCGCTTCCTACATTACCTGGCACTCCAGTTACTAAAATCTTCTTCCCCATCTTTATTCCTCCTATTTTTCTGTCGTGAGATTGTTTATAATCCTTGAAAGGTATCTTGCCAGTTCTTCTAATTCTTTTTTTGAAAAGTCACTAACAGCAGAATTCATTGTTTCATCACTGAGCCTTTCCATTTCCGACACTAACCCCAGTGTTTTTTCTGTTAAGCTTATCAACTGAGACCTTCTGTCATCTGGGTTTGTTTCTCTTAAAATCCAGCCGTTTTTATTTAACCTATCGATTATACCTGAAATAGTGGGTCTATCAGAATGTAGTTTATCTGCAATGGCTGCGGGTGTGGCAACAAAATCTGTCTCTTTATACTGATATAGTAAATGCAGTACACCCCACTGTGTGGAAGTAAGGCCTATATCTGTAAGTCTATTATTCAACTCCCACTTTGTTAGCCTTGCGGCCTTACTAAGTAAGTATCCTAAATTTGCTTCTCTATTCATTTTTTCACCTCAATTAATGTTTATATTATTTCTGCAGTGTTGGGTAAATTAACAAAATATCTACTTATGATATAATTTTGCCCTATGGATAATACATTACCCACAAACCAATAGAGGGCCAGACCTGCCGCCATTGTTGAGCTGAAAATTACTATCATCAATGGCATGAGTTTATTCATAGTGGTCAATGTGCCATTTGACGCCTGGTTACTTGTACTGGTAGATGATGTTTGCACTGATTGAATATAAGTTGTTATACCAGCTAGTATGGGTAGCAAACCAGTTATACCAAAAAGCTTATCAGGAACTGCTAAGTCAATACCTAAAAACATAGTGCTAGTAAAATTGCTAGTTTGTTGTATTACACTGAACATGGCAATGAGAATAGGTAGTTGTATTAGCATAGGTAAGCACCCAGAAAAAAGACTGACATTGTATTTTTTGTATAGTTCCATTGTAGCCTGACTTAGTTTTTCTTTATCCTCCTTATATATCTTTTCTATTTTTTTTTGCTCAGGGATAAGTGCGTTCATGGCTTGAGTATTTCTGATTTGCTTAATATTTAACGGTAATATAATTATCCTAAATGCCAAAGTTAATAGTATTATTGCAAGCCCATAGCTACTTGTCCAGTTGTAAAATAAATTCATTAAAGAAAGTAAAAAGTTATTTAAAATTTGCACAACGTCACCCCTATTTATTTAGTTAGCCTACTAATAGTTAGTATACAAACTATTAGTAGGCTTGTCAACTCTTAATAATAAAAATAAAAGCCCCTTAAAAAGGACTTTTAACAATCTTTAAATTTTCATTAACAATTTGTGCTAATCTATTTAGGGGACTGAGCCATTTTTCCGGAATATGTTTGTGAAATTGCATAATGTCGAATTTCCTTGTCAATTTTCTTTATGTCTTATTAAACACCTTTTAAACTCTCCCTCTCCAGTATCAATATTTAGGCGTGTGGTTGTTTTGCAAATAAAATTCATTTTTCCCTATATGATTTAATATAGTTTAGTAACATACAAAAAGGGGATGATTCCATGGGCAACTGCAATTGTACCTCTCAAAGGAATAGATTTGACGTTATTTTAGAATTAACTCTGTATTATTTAGATACACTTCCTGAGGATGATGTTACATTAGATGAAATTGAAGAGACATTCATTACCATGTCTAGGTTAGTTAATAACATTTAATTAGGTAAAGATAATATTTAAGGTCAAGTTCGGCTTTTAATTAGCGAGGCTTGACCTTTTATTTTTTACTTAAATGCTCTCTGCCAAAAGAATTTTATAGCAATCATTGAGATAGCCATATAAATGTATAAACCAAATGCAGCCCTTCTGACTAGAAAATGTGCCACTACTGACACTATGATAAAACCAATGGAGTAAAAGAAGGTCTTTGTACTTTTGTCCTTAATATACTTAAAATCTTGGGAAAATGGTAGGTCCTTAGGGGTCACTAGTGTTACGAACATAATAAGGAGTAATAGGTTAAAGAAAATTATCAGTAAGTCAGGTAGAATTCTAGCCCCAAATACCCAAACAAACAAACCACTTGATATCATAAAAGCTGGTGAGAAGTAGTTGATTACTAAAGCCTTAGTTGCCCCGGAGTATATAGGTGTACCACTGTTTAATGGAATCACTTGATAGACCCAGGCAGCATTATATTTTTCGCTGATACTTATCATGGGTAAAGCAGATATCAACATAATTAGAGAAACATAGAGTACGAAATAGGTGCTGCTATTTTTCATACTATCAAGGTAGGATTCAAAGGACTGGCCATATCCTACGTTGTTGAATAAGAATATTAGTGGAAATATAACAGAAAAACCCAAGGATGGAAATAGTCTTAATTTAAATTTTCTCTCACTGGCAATCATTCTCTTGGTAAATTTATAGAAAGTCTGCTCATTTTTATCCTTTAAAAAAATCTTTGATAATAATAGTTTTCTCATTGCTCTCTTTTTTGCCTTTGCAGAAAGCTTACCACTGTTATCGCTTAGTTTTGCTAGGTTCTTATCAAAATAAGGAGCTATCAACTTGAGGTAAATTACAAGCATACATATAGAAACCACTACCCCTAATATGGATAGCCATATAATAGATGTTGAATAATCTTTATCTAATAACACAACAAATGGTGCACTAAACCAAGTAGGTGGTAAAATATAAGTCCACCATCTAGGAGTAAAGACTATATCTAAGTCAATGAATCCAAAGGCTCTACCTACAAATTGATATGACAAGGTTACAAGGAGGGTAAAGCCTATCTGGAAATAATTTATAATATCCTTAAGCTTTTCGCCGTCGAATAGCCGTAAGATTAGATAATATAGCAAAGAAGTTGTAAATATGGAAAATCCCAGCAAGGAAAAAAGTTGAACTAAGAATATACCCAAAAAACTAATACCATATATTATTGTCCCAGCAATTATAAGTGGTCCGCTTATAGCCAATGAAATGGTAAGTAGGTAGATAAGGACATGTATTGTTTTGGCCATGTTTAACGTTTTATAATCTACTGGTTTAGGCAGCAAGATATTTTTTTCATTTACGTCTAAAAGTACCGAGGAAAAGTCTGATATTAAAGATGAAATGATCATAAACAAAAGCAGCCCGTAAATAATGCTCATTTTAAAAAACAGCGGAAAAGAGGGAATCATAAAGACCAGCATAAAAACACCCATCAAAGCATAGATAAATAGGGATTTTTTGAAGTAATTCCCTTCTTTCTCTTCATCATTTGACAAAACTGTTGGCACCCTGCGTTCATCCATTATTAGCTTTACATTTAGTATAGATCTAAGGGTTCTGTAGTTCACACCTAGTTTAGTAAATAAGTACTCCCCCTTATCCAATAACCGTAGTATAAAGAAATCCTTCATAATTACACCCCTTGAATAGCCTTAACAAATTCAGTAGCTATTTCACTATGTCTATTAAAGCCAGTTAACTGATTAAATATACTTTCCAAGGAACCTTCCTTACTCATTTCCTTGAGTTCATCAAAGGTACCATCAGCAATTATTTGTCCTTGATTAATTAGAATAATTCTGCTACTTATTTTTTCCACAACCTCCATAATGTGTGAAGAGTAAAAAATTGTTTTCCCATTTCTGGCTAGGTCAGCCAAAATTTCTTTAAATACCATAACACTATTAGCATCTAAACCATTGAGTGGTTCATCCAAAAACAGTATGTCTGGATTATGTATTAGACTTGCGATGATTAGGAGTTTTTGGCGCATTCCTTTGGAGTAAGAGGAAATACGAGAATAGTACACATCTAAAATTCCGAACAACTCCATTAATCGTTGTCCTTTTTTGTCTATTTCATCTGGGTCCATGCCATAAAGTTCACCTATAAATTCTAGGTACTCATATGCAGTTAGTGCATCATAAATTTCACCTGATTCTGGAACATATCCCACTTTAAGCTTATAATCAGTGCTTCCTCCATTAATTTCTTCACCAAAAACCTTAATACTTCCTTTATATCCTTCTACTATCCCTAAAAGAATTTTAACAGTAGTACTTTTACCTGCACCATTTGGCCCGATATAACCTATTATCTGTCCCCTATGGATGTCAAGGTTGATACTATTTAATACCTGTTTTGATCCGTATTTCTTTGTGAGATCTCGAATTTGTATAACTGTTTCCTGTCCCATTTTTATACCCCCTTGTTTATAAAGTAGTTCTCCCATATTATTCTTTAAATATTTCTTCATTCCTTGTTTATTACAAAATTTCTATAAGAATGTTTATTACATAATCAAAAACCCAGGCAAGGCGGCCTAGGTTTCAAATACTTTTATCAAGTCCTTATATCCTTCCTTTTCCATATCCTCAAGGGGGATAAATCTAAGTGCAGCACTGTTAATGCAATACCTTAACCCACCTTCTTCTAATGGCCCATCATTGAAAACATGGCCAAGGTGGGAATCTGCGTCCTTACTACGCACTTCAATGCGGTGCATGTTGTGGGTAAAATCAGCTTTCTCCTTAATTTGCTTTCTATCAACAGGCTTAGTAAAGCTAGGCCATCCACATCCTGCATCAAATTTATCTAAGGAAGTAAAGAGTGGCTCCCCTGAAACAATATCCACATAAAGCCCTGGCTTATTATGATTCCAAAACTCATTTTTGAAAGGCGCTTCAGTCCCATTTTCCTGTGTTACTCTGTATTGGGTTGGGCTTAGCTTTTTCCTTAAATTGTTCTTATCAAACTTATTTTTATTGTCCATATTCTCAACCATCCTCCGAGGTCAGAGCTGATTAATCAAGCTGACCCTTTTATTTGCTAAACTTCTTAACTAACAAGTACAAATACACAAAGTGTATGGCTGTGGCGAAAGTTATAGTTGTTATTATATTTTTTCCCATTATTATCTCATTAATCCAAAATGGTGGTAAAATCCCTGCCATATACCTCCAGTTTCCTTGGGCTAAAAAGCTTACGGCAGGCGCGATATTTAAAAGTCCTAAGCCCTTTGAGTAGGCTAATCCCTCAACTTTATTCGCTGCAAAACTTCCTAAAAACAGAGCTATCAGTGGTGCTTCCAGTGACGCTATTAGTATCATTGCCACTGTTTTAGACATTGATACTTCCGCTAGTGGTAGTATGTTTACAGTGATAGCTGACATGGCTATTGAAATTATAGTGGGGCTAATTATCCTATAAGAGATAAAACCTGCTTTCCCTAGTTCTGTAACAGATATATAGGATAATATATCATCATCTTTTTCATCTAATATAATAAACCCCGTAAAAACTCCTATAATCATTGGTGTAAATAATATAAGATACACATATATAAGTGGATAATAAACTTTTAAGTCAAAGTTAAGTTGCTCCAGTAGAAACTCTGTTGCTATGGGTAAAACAAAGTATAGAAATGATGTCAATAATAATGGCCCCATAAACGAAATAAGTAAAACATAGTCACGGATCAAATTTTTATAATCCCTAGCCCCGAGACTAATTATTTTCCTCATTTGTTCCCACCCCCGATTTTTGATATGACATATCCCTGAAGACTCCATACTGCACCTCTATACGCGAAGTAACAACCAACTAGTAAATACGCTATTGGAAACAACAGACTAGTATATGTTTGTGATAATGATGCTAGCAGTAACTCAATAGTGTGAGTGGTAGGAATGAGTATATAAAGAAACGTCTCAAAAATATCCAAGTACTGAGTTAGTGGCAGAAAAAAAATAAGCAAAAACACACCAGAGTACATCATATAGTAATTAAGGTTCTTGGTTCTCACAACTAAAATAAAACCTAGGAGAGTAAAAAAAGTTGCTGTAAGTAGAATGGTTATAGTAAATAAAATCCAATTTACATCATTGCCACCAGATAAAACCAGTATAAACACTACTCAAATACGTTATAAGACCAAGTGAAATCACTTTATTTAATATATAGTTTTTTATGCTATAGGGAGTCACAAATAAATTCTCTAATATGTTTTGATCCCGTTCCAAAAAGAATATTCCGGATATAAAGAAAAATCCTAGTACTGCTGGGTCAGTGAACAGTATTATAGGCAGAATAAAATTCCTTGGCTCAAGGGGTAACAATCTCAAAATAGCAACATAAACAATACTGGCGACTAGATAGGCAATGTAAAATCCATGCCGGAATTGAAATTTAATATCATGCAAAAGGGAAGACCCATTTTTTTTCATGTAAGCTCCCTCCCAGTTACCTCTATAAATATACTCTCTAGGCTAGCTTCTTGTGTATAAATTCGTTCTACATCTTTTGTTCGCATAACCCTTTGAAAATCCTGATTATCTAGAAGCTGATCCATAGAGTACTGCTTTGTTTCAACAATATCATCTCCTTTGTATTCAACGACTACATTTTTGTTGCCTCTGCTTAGTTTCAACTGCCTAGGAGAGTCTATAAGCTTTATTTCTCCATCCACCAAAAAAGCTACCCTATCACAAATCTCATCTGCTACATTCATATTATGTGTAGTAAGAAATACGGTTTTTCCTTCAGATTTTTTTTGCAATATAATATCTTTTACTCTTTTTGCATTAACTGGGTCTAAACCTGAAGTGGGTTCGTCAAGAAATATAATATCTGGATTATTAATTAGTGCCCTACAAAGGTTTAGCCTCATTTTCATTCCCTTAGAAAATTGCCCAACCCTCATATTTTTATATTCCAGCAAATTTACAGATTCAAGCAGTATGTCTATGTCACTGATATCCGATGAGAAAAGTGAACCAAAAAAATTAAGATTTTCCACAGCTGTAAATTTAGAGTAGAAGTTAGGACTTTCAAAGGCTACACCTATTTTATTATAATAATCTTTTTTAAGTTTCTTTAGTTCTTTGTTATCAATCTTAACTGAACCATAGTAGTTTTTAAGGGTTCCGATAAGTATTTTTTGTGTGGTACTTTTTCCAGAGCCCGATGGACCTAAAAAACCAAAAATTTCCCCTCTTTTTATATTAAAATTAATGTCTTTCAGTGTTTTAACTTTTGCTCTAGAGTAAGAAAAATTTAAATTGTTAACTGATATCACACTACTCCCTCCCCTTAAATAAACCATTTGCTATTAGAGTAATAATGAGCTCCAAGGTTTCATCATAAACTCCATCCCCAATTTCTTTTTTATGAGTTGATAGCAGAAATAAAGCTCTAATCACACCAGCAATAGCATCAGGATTAAACTTTTCCATCATTCCCTTTTGCTGCCAATACTGAATTAAGGGTAAGAGGTCATCTCCATCTGTTGCAATATGTTTAGCTATTTTTTCTTCAGGGAGCTTTCTTACTATCAGCTCAAATTCATCTCTGTTGTACAATGTTTTCAGAAAAGTATTTTTTTCTACTTCCCTAAGACCAGAAAGCAAAAAATCTTTAAATGAACTTGCATCAGCTTCATATATATTGAAATTTTTGAGGATCTTTTCTTTAAGAATTTTTTCTTCTTTCTCTAGTATTTCAAAGTAAAGCTCTTCTTTAGAGTTAAAAAAGCTGTAAAAAGATCCCTGGGCAATGCCCACAGCTTTAGTAAGATCACCAATGGAGGTTTTCTTAATTCCAAATACACTAAAAAGTTCCTTTCCCCTTTCTAGCAGGTTATTGGTTATTATTATTTTCTCTCTTTCAGTAAAGCCTTTAGCCATAAATACTCTCCCCTATGAACTTTTTTTATTTTTATTCATATATTCATAGTATCCTAATTGTTACTCATTGTCAATATATTCCTTGTGGTACCCCTTGACTTTAGTTTGCTAAATTGCTAAAATAATAATTAATAAATAAAAACTGTGATGAGAAGAAGTAAATGTAGAGATTAGTTTCAGCGAGTTGGTGATAGTGGGAGACCAATACGAAGGCTATATTGAATAACATCTCGGAGTTTCTAACTGAAATCCTTTAAGGAAAGTAGGCTTAGACGGAGCCTGTACCGTTAGCATCAGGGCGGTTTGATAGAACCGTATTTAAGTGAGCGTATTTTGCTAACTAGGGTGGTATCGCGGAAGTTAAAGCTTTCGTCCCTTATTATAGGGATGAAAGCTTTTTTTATTTTAGATACCTTTGCGTAGTAGCAAAACAGCTAACTAGGGTGGCACCACGGAAGCTTAAGTCTTTCGTCCCTTTTCATAGGGATGAAAGGCTTTTTTTGTACCATAAAATAATGAGGAGGTTTTATTTCATGACATGTTTAAAATTATCGCAGCAGTACAAACCATTATTGAGCATTAGGGAAACAGAAGTAGCAATTAAAGAGATTAAAGACTATTTTGAAAGAAAGCTGGCGGAGGAACTGAACCTTACTAGGGTCTCTGCACCTCTTTTTGTAGCTAACCATACGGGATTGAATGATAACCTAAGTGGTGTGGAGGCACCTGTATCTTTTACCGCTCCTGCAGTTAAAAACCACCAATTTGAAATAGTCCACTCCTTAGCAAAGTGGAAGCGTATGGCACTAGCTAGGTATGGGTTTGAAATGGGAGAAGGCTTGTACACTGACATGAATGCCATTCGCAAGGATGAGGAGCTAGGCAACCTTCATTCCATTTATGTTGATCAATGGGATTGGGAGAAAATCATTTCAAAGGACCAGCGCAATAAGGATACATTGAAGATGACTGTTAGAAAAATCTACAAAGTATTTAAGTCCACAGAAGCTTACGTCACCAGTCTTTATCCACAGATCAAACCAATTTTGCCAGAGGAGATTCACTTTATCACAACACAAGAATTAGAAGACTTGTATCCTTCCCTTTCACCAAAACAAAGGGAGCATGCCATTACAAAGGATAAAGGTGCAGTTTTTCTACTTGAAGTAGGTGAAGTGCTGAGGTCTGGTATTCCCCACGATGGTAGATCCCCTGATTATGATGATTGGTCATTAAATGGCGACATCTTATTCTGGTACCCAATGTTGGACTGTGCCATAGAACTCTCATCCATGGGCATAAGGGTTGATGGCAAGACACTTCTGTCACAGCTGGAAAAAGCAAATGCTAAAGAAAAAATGTCCCTAGACTTTCATAAACAACTCCTTGAAGGTACTCTGCCACAAACCATAGGAGGGGGTATAGGACAATCTCGCATCTGTCTGTATTTCCTAAGAAAAGCCCATATAGGCGAAGTACAATCCAGCGTCTGGAGTGATGAGATGATTAAAGAATGCCAAAAGGCAGGAATTCAACTACTATAAGAAACGGGGTCTACCATAATCTATGGTAGACCCCGCATATTACTTGCTATACCTAGCTAGGATGCCTTCTAACATTCTTGCGTGGCGTGCTTCGTCTTTTGCTGCTTCATTGAAGTAGTCTCTTAGAGAGTCTAGGCCAAGTTCTTGGGCTTTGTCTGCTGCTTCTTTTTTAGACTGATTGGCGAAAACTTCCCCTTCTAGCATTTGCTGAATGTTAGCAAATAGGTCTTCTTGGATAATGCCGTTAAATTCTGCAAAGTGTGCTGCATGTTCTGCTTCTTCCCATGCCATGGTTTTTAAAACCTCAGCTATCTCGGGGTATCCTTCCCTTTGCGCTAACCTTGCCATTGCTAAATACATACCAACTTCCGATGTCTCACCTGTAAAGTTTTGTTTTACTATACGCTCAAGGGCAGTGCCTTTCGCTTCACCAATTACATTTTCTAATGTTAACTCTCTTTTCATTTTACCCATCCTCTCTATTACTTAACATTTTGAAAAGCTATCATGACCCTATCTGCCATTGATGGATCTATACTCTTCATATCATTTAAGTACATCAACGTACTTCCTTTATAATCTAAGGCCTCTCCAAACAAAATTATCTCATATGTAGAACGAACTATGTTGATTATACAATCTTCGTCATGATACAGGTTACAGTTTCTGCATTGCTTAAGTAAATAAGCTAATGAACTAACAACCGTGTCATCATCGTATACCTTCATATCATTATTGGGTATTTGATCTAGACCCCCATCTAAAAAGTCATCCTGTTGCCTTAAACAAGATGTTAGGCTCTGTCTACAATACCCAATTAAGCAGTTGCCTTTTTTACAGGAACCACAGTTACTTGGTGTCAAACAACAGTCACCTATTTTTGATATTAGACCTTCATAGTTAATGTTTGTGTTCATTCTTCTTCCCCCTATTAGTAATTATTACTAATACAATAATACAAGGCTTGGCTATTTTTGTCAATAGGGTTCAGGCTTCATTATCCAATATTGGATAATTGAAGCCTGAACCCTATCCTCTACTTTACTGTTACTATGTCAAAGTTTGGTGGTGTCATCATGTGTTTTTTTACTGCGCATAGGTCCATTGCTCGAATTATGGCTTTTTCGTATTTTGCTGGGAATACTTCCGGCAGTGTTAGCTTTAATTCAACATTGTCCACAAGCCCTAACTCTGGATTTCTAGTCACGTCTAATTCTAGTTTTAATCCATCTGTGTTGATCCCTTTACTTTCGCAAAAGCCTACTGCGTATAACCCAGCACAGGTAGCTATGGATGATAAGAACAAGTCAAATGGTGTCGGTGCAGACCCTTCTCCCCCTGCTATTTCAGGCTGATCTGTTGTTATGGTAAATCCTTTAATACTTGCGTCTACCTTTTTTCCACCTGGAAAACTAACTTCGATTAACGCCATAAAAATCACTCCCCTTTATTATTATACAAGCTTATTATACCCCCTATGGGTATAATAAGCAATACTAAAAGTCTTTCTTTAGTACAACTTTAGTTTTATTTTTATATCCAGATAGGGTATACGTTTTAATGGCTGCTTCATTATTTATACCTGTAAGAATCTTTATTTCACCAACTCCCACTGATGATAGTCTTTTTTCTAAGAATTCTACCATAGCCGAGGCTATACCTTTTCTTCGATACTCTTTTCTTACATAAACCTCAGTTATTTCTCCCTGGGGCTTTTCATAGCAGAAAGAGTCAAATTTTTGGGCACAGGCAAACCCCGCATGTTTTTCACCTACTTTAGCTATAGCGATTATCTCATCGGATTTCCTAAGACTTTTTCTCACTTGTTCAGTCCTAATTTTTACATCATTGAACTCATAGTTCATCAAAGATAATTCTTCGGCATCATATGTATTTGCAAGTCTTATCACCGTTTCCATTTTTCCCCTCCTAATTCTAAACAATGATTTAGTGTAAATACACAATACTGCAATCTCGCTTATAATATATCATACTAATCTGCTTTTTACAAAGGATAATTTAAATTATAACTGACTATAACAAGACAACACTAACACTATTTGCGAACAAAAAAAGGGCAATGTCGTAGACATAACCCTTACCAACTATTTCTTAGCTTGCTCTAAAGCAGCTTTAGCTGCATCCACAATTCCTTGGCTACTGGCAGTAGCACCTGTTAAAGCATCAATATCAGCACTTTGTGCTTCTATAATAGCTCCAGGAGTGTCTTTAAAAGCCCCATCTGATATTCCAGGTGTATCATTGTGGTTTAGTATGTTAACCTCAACGATTTCCCCACCAGTGACTTTTACTTCTACTTCGATCTCTCCAGCATAACCCTTTGCAGCTCCTGTGTATGTTCCGTCTTCCCACATAGCTGTAGCAGCATCCGAATCTGAACTACATGCTGTAAAAACTAAACTTGACATAATCAACACTAAAACTAATAGTTTTCTCATTTGTATTCCCTCCATTTAAGTTATCCTTGTGCAATATTTATCTTACTATTTCACAGATAAGCATACAATATGGCAAATGTCCCAAGTTGTTAATCCAGGGATTTCTTCCTTTTCCAATATAAAGCTGCTTCGGTTCTGTTACTTACATTAATCTTAGATAGGATTTTACTCACATAGTTTCTCACTGTTTTTTCAGCTAGAAAACACTCTTCGGCTATATCTTTGTTTGATTTACCAGTTGCCACAAGCTGTAAGATTTTCAATTCCTGTTGTGTTAATATATTCTCGTGTTTGTTCACAAAGCTATTATCACTTATATGTTTTTTATCCACTGATTTATCAACTACCATTTTGCCTGACAAAACATCATTAATTGCCTTCAGTATGGTCTTACTATCTATATTTTTCAACAAATACCCATTTGCCCCTGCTTTCAAGGTCTCTTGAACAATATCCTCTTCAGCATATGCTGTAAGCATAATAACTTTTGTGGCAGGTGAAATTTTTTTTATTCTTCTAAGACCTGCTACCCCATCACCATCGGGTAATTTTATATCTAGCAAAACTAGTTCAGGCATTAAGTCTTCCACTAGTTCGTAGGCATCATATAAATTTTGAGCTTCACCACACACTATGTGATCAGTGTTCCTCTCTATTAGGGATTTGATCCCCCATGTTACAACAGAATGGTCATCAACTAGTAATATCTTTGCCCTTCTAGTCATTTAGGAATTCCTCCCATGGAATTGTTAAGGTAATAGTTGTTCCCATAATATTTGCTTTGATTGCCAAAGTGCCATCAGCCAATGAAGCTCTCTCTTTAATACTTTTAATACCAAAGCTATCGGACTTAATGGACTTTAAATCAACACCTACCCCGTTATCTGAAATAATTACTATAAGTTCCCTTAGGGTTGATTTAATGGTAACTTCGGCTTCAGTTGCCTTGGAATGCTTGATCACGTTACTTAGCGCTTCTTGTACAATATAGTACACTTGAGTCAATTTTTCGTTAGATAGTTGTCCTAGGGCTATGGCAGGAACTTCATAGTTGAGTTTTATCAGTACTGTCTTCCATTCTTGAAATTTTTCTACCAGTTCCGTTATATTAGCCTTGAGATCCTCAACTTCTATTTTTTGGGGAGAAAATCTTGCTATGAAACCTCTAATGTCAGATATCACTTCATTTAGGTCTTCCTTAATTTCAATCAGTTGCTCCTTATTTCCTGGATTATCTTCATCTTCCATTAGAAATTCAGCTCTTAAGCCTGTAGCAAATAGTTTTTGTATCAACACGTCATGAAGCTCCCTGCCAAGCTTTCTTCGTTCTTGGGTAGCAGCTTGAACCTGAATTAATCTAGATATCTTCTCGTTTACTTCCCATGTGAATATTTTAATAATGTCTATAAATAAGAAGGTAATTAATATAGCTGAAAAAGTCCTCGCAGCTTCAATGGGTATTCCAAAAATTATCTCAAAGACATTTTTATTAATAACATTTGCTGGGAAAAAATTTTGTTGTGAAACAATTAGTCCTGCAAAAATTCCATACATCAAAAAAACCACAGCTAAGGCTTTAAACTTTATTGATATAATTTTAAGATTTAGATTCCGCATGGCCTCTGAGTTTTGGTACAAGGCATAAGCAACCAAAATTCCACCAGGTAACCCGATAAAATACCTAGACATGGTACTATACATTGGGTATTTTATGTTTGTAGCAACATCTGGGTATAGCCAATCCATTATAAAAAAACCTAAGGCCCAGATGGTTAATAATACCCAAGGTATTTTTTTTAGTTTTTCTAGCTTATAATCTTTAAATTCAAATAATGCAAACCCAAAGGCAAATAGCGATGCGAAAGAAGTTGCATTTAAGAACATTTTAAACTGGTATTGCTGGACTATATATTCTGGGTAACTATCAGCTATAATAATCATAGACACCCATTCAGAAAGACCATGTATAACTCCAAACCCCGCTAAATAGATCAGTGCCTTCATTAAAGGGAAGTTACTTATTTTTTTATTACTTTGCTGAAGAGCGGAGATACCCATGGTAAAAAAGGCTAATCCATAAATAAAGTATAACGGTATGGATTTTGGTCCGAAGAAGTCCATGTTTTTTTGCCTCCCTTTATGTTTAATCTAAATTATTATACCAAGTATAGAGGAAAAAACCTATCCCAGTATCAGGATAGGTTCTGAAATTTACTTGCCCGCTGCGTGTTTACCAGCGATTTTTCCAAATACGATGTTTTCAGTAGTGTTGTTACCAGCTACACGACCTGAACCGTATAGACCACCACTTATCTCACCTGCAACATAAAGACCTGCGATTGGGTTTCCGTCTTTGTCAATTGCTTGAGCATTTTCATTGAACGCTACACCAGCCATTGTATAGTGTGATGAAGGAAGAACCTCTACACCATAGAAAGGACCTTCTGTTACTTTACCAGTTGTTGATCTTTCAAATTCATCTACACCATTGTTTAACTCTTCGATTGTAGCTGCAACAATTGCTGGATCTAAACCAAGTTCTAGAGCAAGTTCTTCAATAGTATCTGCTTGAATCATTTTACCTCTGTTTACAGCCGCAGCACCGTTACTTGTTTCAAAAACCTCGGAATCAAAAATTACATAACCTACTCTATCAGTTTGCCCAAGCACGTGTGGTACTAGATCAATTGGTTTTAATGTTTCATTTACAAATCTTTGACCTTCTTTATTTAATAATACTCCGCCACCTTCTTGGCTAATTACAGACTCACGAATCCAGTAACCTGGTCTTCCTAAAGCTCTCATCTGGTGGAATTCCATATCCCTTGTGTCTGCTCCTGCAGCGATAGCCCATCTAAACCCATCACCAGTTGGCCCAACTGTACTCATTACGTTGTGAGAGTTTGCAAATTTAGAATTGTACTCACCTATTAAATCTTGAGCATTACCAAAACCACCTGTTGCTAAGATAACAGCATCAGCTTTTATACTAACTTCATTGCCATCTTTGTCAGTTGCTTTAGCTCCAACTATTTTACCATCCTCTATAATTAACTCTTTACCTTCTGTGTTAAGTTTAATTTCAAGATTGTCATACTTAGCAGCTTCTTGTTGGTAAGCTTGTAATAGTAATGCTCCAAAGTGACCTTCTGTTGGAACTATCCACCATGGCTCATCAACATTAAGCTTGTAGCTTAATCCTAGGGAAAGTAACCATTCGTACGCATCATTACTTTTTTCAGCAAGGATTGTAACTAGTTCTTCGTTTGGCAAGTTATTTCCCATTGTCATGGTTCTGTCAATATGATCTTGTACTGTAAAAGGAACTTCTGCTTCTTCGTGAAGATTTGTATCAGATGCAGTAAGACCAGTTGCAGATGTTATGGTATTACCTCCAAGCATAGGTAATTTTTCAATTAGAATAACATTTGCCCCTTCTTGTGCAGCAGTAATAGCTGATACTAGTCCAGCTCCTCCACCACCAATTACAAGTACATCTGTTTTAATTTCATTTGAATCACTTGAATTATCATTTGATGTACATCCTACAAAAATACTCGTAGATAATGCCATAACCATAAGTAGAATCAAAAACTTTTTCATCTCATTGCCCTCCCGGAAATTTTAATTAGATTATTAGAGTTTGTACTGTTTTTCACAACCTCTAATGAGATTATAATACACATTTGGAAAGTACACATAGTGACAAATGTCCTTTTTTTCACAAGTGTACCATGTTTTGAAATAGAGACATATGTCTAATGGTGCTTAAGTTTTATATATGATATTACTGGTACATAGTAAAGCTTTCATTACTTTCTATATCTATATCTTTCACAAAAAAAGGATCAGACTAGAGTTTATCAATGATTTGATAAGTTCTAGTCTGATCCTTTTTAACATATTAAATAATTTTAATTACTTGCTCTTTCATTGTTTCTTACAAATCTTTGCGGGTGTTGTTTTAAAAACTCACTTAATGGTTTATTTGAGTTATACCACTGTTTTGCTGAGTCTACTCCTATATATCTGTAATGCCAAGGCTCATATATATATCCTGTGACATCTTCATACCCTTCTGGGTAACTCATGGCAAAACCATATTTATAAGCATTGTCTTTTAACCATTTACCTGCTTGGGTATCTTCAAAGGATTGTACCAATCTTCCCTCACTGTCTTCAGAAAAATCTACTGCAGTGCCCAGTTGATGTTCTGATTCTCCTGGACGGGCACTTCTTTGGTTTGCAATTTTTTCACCGTATTTTACTACATTTTCACCAAATACTTGTTGTTGAGTTTCATATGACCTAAATGCAGATGCCACATAAAGTGTAATATTCTGGGCTTTGGCATCAGTCCACATTTTCTCTAACTGCTCAGCAGCTTCCTGACGTAAAAAGTAAGACCATTGAGGACGTGCTAAAACATGTTTTGGTAATTCTACCAAGTCGTCTGGGTGATAGTTCCCTATATTGGTGTCTTTGGTTACTAAAGCTAACAAGTAACTTCCATCTATAAAAACTGAATCTCCTATTTTATCATAGTCTAGTTTAAACACTGCCTGTATATAAGTGTCCTGTTCACAGTAAAATTTATACTCTTCCCTTTGGGATACTATTTCGCCATTTTCTTCCCAACCCACAAAATTATAATTACTATGTGGGTTAGCTACGATTGTAACTTCCTCACCTATTTCGTACCTACCTCCACCATCAACAGTGCCACCTAAGTTTTGTGATGGGTTAACTTCTATATCAACAACCTTTTCTTGTGTCTCCCATATGTTTAATCCTTGTAGTAAGTTCACAGGATTTATAGCTAGCTTGTATCTAATGAAGATACTAGATATAACCAAAACCAAAACAACAGTTAAAAGAACCACTTTTTCTCGGGTTATTTTCCCCATATCTTCCCCTCCTCGTATAGTATATTGTAACAAATTATCTCACATTTTTAAATAACAATATTATGTAAACTGGGTCAGTCTTCAATTACCCAATATTGGATAATTGAAGACTGACCCCTATACTTACAGTTTAAAATTACTTAGCTGTTTGTTTAGTTTTTCTGCATATGTTTCTAACTGCTTTGATATGTTCTCTATTTCATTAGCTTGTGCCGATTGTTGTTGTAGAGATGCAGCTACTTCGTTTATGGACTTTACGTTGTTGTGAGAGATATTACTTATCTTTTTAGTTTCATCTATTAGGGGCAGGGTTTGCTTATGTAAGTTTTGGACATCCATACTAATGTTTCTGGCAAGCTTTATAACCTCCTCAGTACTCCCTAACATGCCTTTGATTTTACCTTCTGTATCAACAACTGACTGTACGCCTTTTTGTACAGATATATGACTACTTGCCATAGCTTCTAGGGTTTGAGTGTTCCTTTCTTCTAGCATCTCAACTTTGCTTTGAATCTCTGTTGTGAAGCTTTGGGTTTGCTCTGAAAGTTTGCGAATCTCATCGGCCACTACAGCAAAGCCACGCCCCTCTTCCCCAGCTCTAGCTGCCTCAATGGCTGCGTTTAGTGCTAGCAAATTAGTTTGGTTGGATATATTTGAAATCATTTCAACTATTTCATTTATCTGTTGAATTCCTTTATTTAATTCCGAAATATTTTCTTCTAGGTTGTTTACACTATCTTTTACTGAGTTTATGTCTTGTACAACTCCACCAAGCTGTCTTTCCCCATCATGTATTTCTTCCACTGTTTTCATAGCTTGTCCTTCTAATGTCCTTGTTATAGCATTTGTATCTGTTAATTTTTCCATTGCAGATGTAATGTCAGCTGTCATTTGATCTATGGCAACAGTTTGTTGATTTGATGCATCCACCATCTCTTGAGACAAATAAGCTATATGATCTGAAGCCATATTAGATTCTTTAGTTCCAGTTGACAACGTACCTGAAGATTTTTTTAGTTGTTCTGTAAGAGCGGCTACCTCACTTAATAAAGTTCTGTTTCGATCCATCATTTTATGCACATCTGCAGCTAGGTCACCTAATATGTTTTTAGGATATTTTTCTTTGTCCTCATTTAAATCTCCTGTTGCTATTTTTTGCATTAGGTTTTGTAGCTTTTTTATAGGTTTAAAAATTAAAAAATAAGTAAATATTAGTAGCATTATTAGGTTAACGATGCTTTGTAAAAAATTAGTGAGCAAAGCTAAAGCTCCTCCTACGTAAGCAATATGCTCAACTTCTTCAATAACACTGTTTAGATATCTTGTTAAATTTACGGTCAAAGGTGCAGTCACTGCTGTGGAAATAAAGGTAATTAGCCCAAAATGAAAAAAAAGTGACCTTTTAATTTTTCTGTGAAAAAAACTTCTTTTTTCGCCCATTATTATACAACTCCCTTAGCTTAGCTTAATAGTACTTTTTTGTATTAAAACAAATTCGACACCATATTATTTTTTTCCTGCTTTTTCCTTGTGTTTACAAATACTTTGCACTTTGTATCACAATGAATATAAGGGAGAAGGATAAAATACCTAAGTTTAATTTAGTATCTGTCAGGTATTAAATTTTCATATAATTTTACCCATGTAATATTCATCAACGTATTTTCCTTCAACTTTCATTGCTTTTTTTCTAGTTCCTTCGACCAGAAAACCCATCTTTTTATATAATGCTAATGCGGCCGTATTATGGGTCATTACTGTTAATTCAAGTCTTGTAATTCCATTTTCTTTTGCCCAATTTATTACTTCCCCAAATAGCTTTGTTCCTAACCCTCTGCCTTGGTGGGTTTTAAGTATTCCCATTACAACATATCCCATGTGGTTTATTCTTTTAGCGAATCCACGGGAAATAGAGATAAAACCACCTAGCTCCCCCTTATCAGCCACAACAAATGTTTCACTACCTTTATTATTTACTCTAGCAATTATTTCATCCTCTGTCATACTACGCTCACCAGGTTCAAACAACATAAAACTCGTCTCTTGGTCCAATTTATTAAGCATTTCCAAATATGCAGCGGAATCAGAAACCTCTAGTTTCCTAATGTGCATAAGAGAAACCTCCCTTCGTACTTTGTATATTTGATTTATTCTTTATACGAAAGAAAAACCCTGCTACAATTATCCAAATATTTAATAATTGTAGCCTCACATCTTTTATGTTATAATGGGGAGGTTAATTTTCTATATAAAGGACGGATGTAAAAATGATTAGTACTAGTAATTTAACCCTGCAATATGGTGCTAGGGCTCTTTTTAAAGATGTAAACATTAAGTTCACTCCTGGTAATTGTTACGGCCTTATCGGTGCCAATGGTGCCGGTAAGTCAACATTTCTAAAAATTCTTTCTGGTGAAATCGAACCTACCAATGGTGATGTTGTTATTCCTTCTAATCAACGTTTAGGGGTTCTTAAGCAAAATCACTTTGAATTCGATGAGTACGAAGTATTAAAGACTGTTATCATGGGTCATAAAAGACTCCTTCAGATCATGGAAGAAAAAGAAGTATATTATGCTAAAACTGATTTTTCCGATGAAGACGGTATTAAGCTTGCTGAGCTTGAAGGAGAGTTTGCGGAGTTAAATGGTTGGGATGCCGAGTCAGATGCTGCTACTATGCTTAATGGCTTAGGTATAACTGACGAATATCATTATAAAAAAATGGAAGAGTTAAATGGTAGTGAGAAAGTTAAAGTCCTTCTGGCCCAAGCTCTTTTTGGCAATCCAGATATTCTACTACTGGACGAGCCCACTAACCACTTGGATATCCAATCAATTAAATGGTTGGAAAACTTCCTACACAACTTTGATAACACAGTTATTGTTGTATCCCATGATAGACATTTTTTAAATCAAGTATGTACTCACATAGCTGACATAGACTTTGGTAAAATCCAAGTGTATGCAGGTAACTATGACTTCTGGTATGAATCAAGCCAGTTGGCTCAACAACAAGCCAGGGATGTAAACAAGAAAACTGAAGCTAAGATGAAAGAACTTCAAGATTTCATTAGACGTTTTAGTGCAAATGCTTCTAAATCTAAACAGGCTACTTCTAGAAAAAAAATACTAGAAAACCTTAAATTAGAAGACATTAGACCTTCTTCTAGAAAGTATCCTTTTATTGATTTTAAGCCTGACAGAGAGGTTGGTAATGACCTACTTTCTGTTAACGATCTTTCTAAGTCTGTAGAAGGTGAAGTTTTATTAAATGACATTAGTTTCGTTGTTAATAAAGGCGATAAAATAGCCATCATCGGAAATAACGAGGTAGCTAAGACCACTCTTTTCGATATTTTAGCTGAAGAGGATAAGCAAGATAACGGTGAATTTAAATGGGGCGTTACAACTTCCCGTTCTTACTTTCCTAAGGACAATTCCCAGTACTTCGATAACTGTGAACTAAGTCTAGTTGATTGGCTAAGACAGTTTTCAGAGGAAAAATCAGAGTCCTTTATTAGGGGATGGCTAGGTAGAATGTTATTCTCAGGCGAAGAGGCCCTTAAAAAAGCTAAGGTTCTTTCCGGTGGTGAAAAAGTTAGGTGTATGCTTTCAAGGATGATGCTAAGTGGAGCAAACGTATTGCTTTTAGATGAGCCTACAAACCATTTAGACCTTGAATCAATCACAGCCTTAAATGATGGTCTAATTAACTATAAAGGTACCCTAATCTTCACTTCCCATGACCATCAAATAATTCAAACAGTAGCAAACAGGATCATAGAAATAACTCCTGATGGTATTATTGATAAGCAAACTACTTATGATGAATACCTTGAATGGAGAGAAGCAAATAAATAAGCGCCCCTTGGCGCTTATTTATTTTGCTTGTTTATCTAATATTTTATTAAGCTTGTTCAAGTTTATCTTTGTTTCTATCCCTTTATCATGCCAGTGGTTTTTGCATCCACAATAGTCAAGTATTATACACTGAGCTGGTACACCCATATCCTCTAACATCCAACCTCCTGCAATAAGTTTAAGAACACAAGCCACACCAATGACTCCTGTATTTTTTTCAAATAGAGTTTCATGGGACTCAATTGCTGAAACAGATGATTCATGAGGGATAATCAATACCTCAAATCCTAGTTTATTTCCTAATTGTTCAAGTTGAGTTATTTCACAGGTATCACTACATTTATTGCAGGTGTAGAAACGCTCACTTTTTTTTGCAGAGCATTTGTAATATTTTTTCATACAAACAGGTAGTAGCAAGATTTTTTTACTAGTTTTTAAAAACTCCTTTCGGTATTCCCTGTTTAATATTTCAGCTCCCAGCATATTAAGATGATACTCTACCCTTGCCCTTTGACGAAAGATAGCATCTTCGCGCCACTTGTTATTTACTTTACTGCCATCTAAAAAAGCTTGTACGTTCCTAGTATAAGTCCCTAGAACTTTATTACTCTTTTTTTCGTACCACTGCGCCATGGAGGCCACTTGTTTTAAAAATTCCTCACTGCTATCTTTCGATAATGTACTTAAAAAATTTTTTAACCTATTAATTCTAATTATTTCTGTTTTAAACTCACCACTGGCTTCTAACCACAGTATTAATTTATCTAGGCTTTCCAAGTTTTTCTCTACATTAGTAGTCCTTATCTTACTATTATTTGCTAATAATACTTCTGTAAACAACCCTTTTAATGAGTTGTAAACAGGTTTCATATATTTACTTTTACGCCGCAGTAGATCGATCTTTATTAGGATGGTTCTATTTTTTCTTTTAATGTCCATGGCATATTTGCTATATGTTATCCAAAGCACTCCTAACATTAAGGTTTCAAGCATATATTGAGGATATGATAATGTCTTTATACCTTTATTTATTAAGAATTTGTTGTATAGACCTAAACTCGTTGCCAAAAAAGGTTTACTTTCATTTAAAATCTCATCTGTTAATTTGGCTATATCTTCATAAAACTTTTGTGAATCCTCAGCTAAATCTTCCATTAAGTTATATGTTATTACATCCATCTAAAACACCCTCTATTTTCCATTGATAATTCATAATATCACTATTTAATTATATTAGATTAAAGTATTTATTAAGTTTGTGTTAACTTTTTTCAATTTTTTAAAATGTTATTGTTATTATAAATAAGGAATTATATAATTTAATAAAGGAGGGATTTTATGGGGAAAAAACTAACAACTTCTGGTATAACTGTTTTAGTCCTCGGAGTAATCATCGCCTTGGTGGGCCTCATCATGTTTTTTTCAGTATTCTTTAGTGTGTTTAACATGGGATTCAGTGAACCTGATCCTTTTGGTCCTGGTTTTGGTAATGATTTCGGTCCAGGTTTTGGTGGCGTAAATATTTCAAGGGCATTTATAGGAGCCCCCCTGTTTGGTTTAGGTTGTTTCTTAGCTAAAGTTGGGCTGGGAATGACAATTGCAGGTCAGGCTGGTAATGCTGTCAAATGGTACAAAAATAATGTCAACGATTCTAGTGGATCTAGCAATAAATGTAAGCAATGTGGTTCTGATAATAATTTACAGGCTAAGTACTGCAACGCTTGTGGGCAGCAGTTGAATTAAGAAAGCTATAAGGCAATGTGCCTTATAGCTTTTCTATTATAATACTTACTACTCTTTAAGACCTACAACAGCCTCGCTTACATTCCAAAGCCTTTTAGCTAGGTCTATATCATGGGAGCTTTTTGATGACTCTATAGGTTTTTGTTTATAAAAGTATTTTCCACTAACACCTTCTACCTCTTTAGAAGTAGCTAAATAAATGGAAGTAGCTGCACCTTCTAGTGGTGTTTGTAAGAACCCTTTAAGGATTTTATGTATAAGCTTTCCAAATCCTGTTTCCCTGTCCACACCCATATTTGTGGAAACAGCTCCAGGGTGTAAACAGTTAACCGTAACGCCAGTTCCTTCAAGCCTTCTTGCCAGTTCATAAGTAAATAATATATTTGCAAGTTTAGACCTAGAGTATGCTTTCATTAGATTATACCTTTTTTCAAGCCCTAGATCTTCAAATTGTATTTTCCCCACTTTATGAGCTCCTGAGGATACATTTATAATACGAGCATGGGAACTATTAGTTAAAAGGTTCAATAGTAGGTTAGTAAGCAAAAAATGACCAAAATGATTTACACCAAGTTGCATTTCAAATCCGTCTTTTGTAAGCTGTCTCCTTGGAAGGATTACACCGGCATTGTTTATCAAAACATCTAATCTCTGATATTTCTCCTCAAACTTCTCACAAAAGCATCTAATATCTGAAAGGGATGCTAAATCACAGAGCATCAACTCCACTTTCTTACTGTTACTTCTTTCCCTAACCTCTTTTAATGCTTCTTCACCCCTCTCTTTATTCCTACAGGCCATTATTATAGTTGCTCCCATTCTAGCTAATTCTGTAGCTGTAGCTTTACCTACTCCCGAATTGGCACCTGTTATTAATACTACTTTATTCTTCATGTCAAACCTCCTGATAAAACTTGTAACTACTCTTTATATTCAATGTTTCTTTTATAATTCCTCTTTTAATAAGGTAGTAATTATTTTTCTATTATTTCTAAAGGTAAATGACTACTAGAGCAAATGTCTACCTACTCTTATCATTTAATGGATATGTAAAGTACTCTAAAGTATAGTAAATAGCAAAATAAGTGCAAGTCACCAATGTTAGTTGACACATGTGGCTAATAAAGTCCCACGTTTGACACTTGATGATTAAAAAAAGCCTGTAATCCCTTGAAAATAAAGGGTTTGTAGGCTTTAATTTTTGTCAAAAAAGTGAATAATGTTTTTTACTTCTTTGTATCTTTTAGAATCTTTTTCATCTTGCTTTTTGTTACAATTTGGTAGTCTGTGCGAAAGTCAAAGGCTTCATGTAAAGCATCGGTAAAATCGGTTCTAGTATATAAGGGCTCATATCCTTCTCCCTTAATTTCTTTGAAATTCATATCTCTTAATTCACTAATAATTTCATGACAGGTAAATTCCTCTTTAAGTCGCTTTTCTAGCATTCTATAGATGACTAAAGATATAAAGCATGTGCTGAAATGTGCTTCAATACGGTCATCTTTTTTTAAGAATACAGGTCTTGCTTTGAATTCACTTTTCATAATCCTAAAGCATTCCTCGATTTCCCATCTCCTGTGATTTACCTTAATTATTTCAGGTACATCATCCTCAAGATTTGTACAAACTCCATAAAAACCATCAAAAGCTTCTTCTTTTTGGATGATAGCTTGATCAATGCTGTATATTTCTTTCTTTGCAATTTCACCATCAGGAGTATAGCTCGTTTTATGAATAAATCTTTTGTAATCGTTAGCATTACATTTCTTGATTTTTGTCGGGTTTGTATCTATAGTCTTTTGAGCACGTTCTATTTGTGAGTTGCGGATTTTGCGCTGATAATCCCTGTATTTGATCGAATAAGTTACAATCAATCTTTGTTCAAAGCCATTTTCTTTGATCCAACGTTCTTTGAAATAGACCTTTGCACTTATTTTTGCTTTATCTTCAGGAGTAGCCTTATCTATCATTTCATCGAGTTCAGAAATATCATAGTTTTTTTTGCTGCCTGGAAGTTTCCAGCCATCAGGATCAAGAGCCCATTTCTTCAGGTGTGCTTTTAATTTTTTAATAGATTGTGTGGTAATAAAAGCTCGACCATCCTTGTCGTTAAACTTTCGATTAGCTTCTGAAGCCAACCCAGCATCTGTGCACACGATAAATTTAGAAAGCTCAAAATCAGAAACGATTTTCTTTTCCAATGGTTTTAGAGTCAGTTGCTCATTCATATTCCCCCTGTTAATGCTAAAAGCCAGAGGAATGCCATCCCCGTCCATGAATAGCCCCATTTGGACTATCGGGTTTGGTCTGTGTTCTTTTGACGGACCATACTGCTTTATACCATCTCCCTGCTCTATTTCAAAAAAGTAATTGGTGCAATCATAGTAAAGAACGCCGGTATTTCTTTTGGAGACCTTCAAGCTATTTTTGTACAAGGAGGACTGGATAAAGTCTGTCTCCTTAGCAAGAATTTCAAGAGCTCTGTATATTTGATGCAAATCATATTTGGGTTGTTCTATAAACTTTTTAGAAAGCTCATATGTAGCAAGTTTTGAAGAAGGGAAGATAATTCTACCGTAAATAAGCCTGGAAAGAATCGAGTCTAAATCAAAATCAAACTTATATTTTTGTGATATTTCCATACAAATCTTGTGTAGCCCAAGATCATGATATATTTTTTGCAGGAATAGGTAACCGCCGTTAAACAAGCGTGGTTCACCTTTATCAATAAGTTTTGAGGGGGAGTACTTTACAAGAACTTCCCTTTTTTCTTCCTTTTCTTTTTTGTTAAGTTCTTCTACGTAATTTTTTGCCCATTCTATGGGATCTTGGTCGATTAATTTTTTTTCTAAATCAGCAACGGTACCGAGCTTTTCAACAACTTTAGAAGAGCGCTTTCCATTTTCGTAAATAGACTTAACCACATATAAAGATGCGGCATTTTTTGAACTAACAATTTGTAGTCTCATTTTTTTACACCACCCTTACAAACAACTACTTATATCATAACACATTGTTAAACATTGTGCACTAAAAATATGTAAAGTTTGACAAAAAAATAAGCCTATATTAAGGCTTACAAGAACTTTTCATCTATTCAACTGTCAAAGACCCGTAAAGTACTCTAAAGTATAGTAAATAGCAAAATAAGTGCAAGTCACCAATGTTAGTTGACACATGTGGCTAATAAAGTATATAATATAACCTAATATAATAGTAAAAGCTATGAAAAGGACAGTAGTAAAAGGAAGTAGTTTTCAGAGAGATAATCACTTTGCTGCGAGATTATTAAACAAAACCTTTTATGAATATCACCTTTGAGTTGGGTTGCCGAAATTAAGTAAGCCTCCCCGTTTAAGAATACGTTACATTCTTTTGAGTGACAGCATTTTTTTGCTGTAATCAGGGTGGTACCGCGGATATTCCGTCCCTAAGTCTGTAAACTAGACTTAGGGACTTTTTTATTATTATAAGCATATTAGAAAGAAAGGAATGAATAACAGTGGAAAAATTTAAAGAGTTATCCAATGCCCCAGTTAAAGAAAATGAAGCTATTGTTTCGGATTTCTGGGATAGTGTGGATCTACTTCAAAAGACTGTTGATGTCAGAGAAGGATCTAAACCATTTGTATTTTTTGAGGGTCCCCCCACTGCAAATGGCAAGCCAGGTATCCACCACGTAATCTCTAGAACATTAAAGGATTCTGTGTGTAGATACAAAACCATGGAGGGATTCCAAGTTAAAAGAAAGGCAGGTTGGGATACCCATGGCCTACCTGTGGAGCTTGAAGTGGAAAAACAACTAAAACTATCTAGCAAAACAGATATAGAAAATTACGGTTTAGCAGAGTTTAACCATAAGTGCCGTGAGTCTGTATTTACCTATGAAAAGCTTTGGAGAGATATGACTAGGAGAATGGGTTACCTTATCGATCTTGAAAATCCGTATATCACCCTAGACAACGACTATATAGAATCAGTTTGGTGGATTTTAGATAAGTTTAATAAAGAAGGCTATATCTATGAAGGTCATAAGATATTACCCTATTGCCCCAGATGTGGAACTGGTCTTGCTTCCCACGAGGTTGCACAAGGATATAAGGAAATTAAATCTAATACTGTAATTGTTCCATTTAAAGTAAAAGACAAGGATGAATACTTCCTTGTTTGGACAACAACTCCTTGGACATTGGCTTCAAATGTTGCCTTAGCTGTACATCCAAATGAAACTTATGTAAAAGCTTTAAAGGATGGTAAAGTTTATATCGTCGAAAAAACACTGTCCAGTAAAGTTCTTAAGGAAGACTATGAAATAATCGAAGAAGTAAAAGGTACAGACTTAGAGCATACAGAGTATGAGCAACTTATGCCATTTGTAAAGCCAGATAAAAAAGCCTTCTTCGTAACCGTTGCAGATTATGTAACAACCGGTGATGGTACAGGTATTGTTCATATAGCACCTGCATTTGGTGAAGATGACTACCATGTTGGACTTAAATACAATCTTCCTGTACTACAACCTGTTGATGATGCAGGTAAGTACACAACAACACCATGGGAAGGTAAATTTGTAATGGACTGTGATGTTGATATTATCAAATGGTTACATGGTGAAGGAAAATTGTTTAGCAAAGAAAAAATTGATCATAACTACCCACATTGCTGGAGATGTCAAACACCTCTTTTATACTACGGAAAGCCAAGTTGGTTCATCGAAGTAACCAAGATGAAAGATCAGCTTATTGCTAACAACAACACAGTTGAGTGGTACCCAAGCTATGTTGGTGAAAAACGTTTCGGCAACTGGCTAGAAAATCTAAATGACTGGGCTATTTCAAGAAACCGTTACTGGGGTACTCCACTAAATGTATGGAAATGTGAATGTGGCCATAAAGAGTCTGTAGGTTCAAGACAAGAACTTATGGACAGAGCCATAGAAGATATCGATGAAACAGTTGAGCTGCATAGACCTTTTGTAGATGACATTCACTTAAGATGTGAAAAGTGCCAAGGCTCCATGACCCGTGTACCAGAAGTAATTGACTGCTGGTTTGACAGTGGTGCCATGCCTTTTGCACAACACCATTACCCATTTAAAAACAAGGAAAACTTTGATCAATTATTCCCTGCAGATTACATCTGTGAAGGTATTGACCAAACTCGTGGATGGTTCTATTCACTACTGGCCATTTCTACATTTGTTACAGGAAAAGCGCCTTATAAAAAGGTTTTGGTTAATGACCTTATCTTAGACAAAGAAGGACGTAAAATGTCTAAGTCAAAGGGCAATACAGTTGACCCATTTGAACTATTTGATATGTATGGTGCAGATGTATTAAGATGGTACCTTCTTTATGTTTCCCCTGCTTGGTCACCAACTAAGTTTGATATAGAAGGACTAAAGGAAGTACAAAGTAAGTTCTTTGGTACCCTTAAAAATGTTTATACATTCTTTACCCTATATGCAAACACCGATGAAATTAACCCTAAGGATTTTTTCGTTGACTATAACAAGCGCCCTGAATTAGATAGGTGGTTATTATCCAAATTCAACACCCTTGTTAGTGAAGTTAAATCCGACATGGATGTATTAGACCTTACTAAAGCTGTTAGGAAGATCCAGGAGTTCGTTAATGAGGATTTATCAAACTGGTATATCCGTCGTGCTCGCCGTCGATTCTGGGCTGCAGAGTTAGATGACGACAAAAAAGCTGTTTACAACACCACATATGAAGTTTTAGAGGGTGTTGCTAGATTAGTTGCTCCTTTCGCACCATATCTATCGGAGGAAGTTTACAGAAACTTAACTGGAGAACTTTCTGTTCATCTAGCTGATTACCCAGTTGTTAATGAGACACTAATTGATAAACATGTTGAAGAAAGAATGGATCTTGTAAGGGATTTAGTGGGACTTGGACGTTCTGCTAGGGTTCAGTGTAAAATCAAAATCCGTCAACCCCTTCAGAAAATGATTATCGATGGTGCCCATTATGACCTAACTCATGATTTAGTTCCACTTATGCAAGAGGAACTAAATATAAAAGATGTTGAGTTTGCTAAAAACCTTGATAACTTCATGAACTATAGCCTGAAGCCTAACTTTAAAGTAGCAGGCCCAATACTTGGTGGTAAAATTAAGCTACTAGGCCCTGCACTGGGTAAAGTTAATGCCAGTGAAGTAATTCCAAAGTTAGAAGCTGGCGAAACCATTAGCGTAGATCTAGGCGAGGAAACCTTAGAGCTTAACAAAGAGCTTGTTATGATTAACATCTCTTCTAAAGAAGGATTCACCGTTGAGATGGAAAACAATCTATTTGTTATCCTAGATACCACTTTAACCCAAGAGCTAATCAATGAAGGGTATGCCCGTGAGTTTGTATCTAAGGTACAGCAAATGAGAAAAAGTAGTGGTTTTGAAGTCATGGACAATATCAGCATTGTCTATGATGCAGATGAGGAAGTTTCAGCTGCAGTTGAAAACTTTAAAGAGTATATTAAATCCGAGACACTGGCCCTATCCATCGAGAAAGTTCAAGATGATTCCTTAGAAAAACAAGATTTAAATGATCATCTAACAGGAATTGGTGTAAAAAAAATATAAAATAAAGGTAACCCCAATTTTTTAAATTGGGGTTACCTTTATTTTATTAGCATTTCTCTTAAAAGAACATAACATTGTCACTAATGCCCAGTACTCAATGGTTGCAACCTTCATAGTATGTAATGAGAGCTCAGTTCAAAAAGGAGGTGCTTTGCTTTGAAAAAGAAAATACCAAAAAAACAATATCACAAATGTCCCCATAAACCCCATAAACCTAAACCTTGTCCTCCCACAGAGTGCCCAGAGGGTTTTTTCCGCTATACTGTTAGGCCGGGAGACACTATTTTTTTTATAGCCAGAAGATTAGGTGTTGACCAAGGGCTAATAATTGCAAATAACCCTCTTCCTGACCCTTCCCTAATTTTTCCAGGTCAAGTTTTATGTGTCCCAATCCCTATTTCTTTCCCTTGTACCGTTGAACTCCTTCCTTTACCAGAAACACCACCCACTATACGAGGGGAAGTATTAGTAGAACGCACTGTTACGGGCCAACATCAAGCAACTATTACCGCTAGGAATCTTGTCCCTCCATCTGTATTTGGTGATTTTGACGCCTACGTGGGAGAGGTAGCTATCGAAGGAATAGGAGTCTTCGGAGTTGTATTAACTGAGCCCCAAACTAATATTCAAGTAGGTTTTATCACTTTCCCTAGGCCAGTGTTATATGCTGGAGCTGTGGTAACGGTTCGTCCAATAAACACTCAAACCGCAGTGGAGGGCCCTCCCATATTACAAAGGGATTTATCTCAATGTGCCAGGCCTGTAGATTTTATACCACCTAAGGGTTAAAGATGAAAAAACTTCCTCATTTCGAGGAAGTTTTTTTACTACCCTTTAGGGCAAGGTTTGTGCGCCCCTTGTGGTCTGCATTGATTAAAGTTTCCGATTAGAGCTATCCTACCTAGATCTGGTTGTATAAATGGTGGCGCTACTTCTGCAGTGACAACTATATCACCAAATGGAGCAACCATTTCACCTGGACCAAATACAAAAGCACCTACCCAGACTCCTGGCTCTGTTACCACTGGGCCAGTCTGTAGCAATTGGACTGGAACTGCTTGACCCAAAGGGGAATTTCTAATCCATGCAACATAGGTCTGTCCTCCTAATACCTCAGGGTCAGGTAGCCCAATTGCTGATATCAGTACATTCCCTCCTGCCCCAGTCTGGGTTACCAGTGCCACACCCTTAGCCTCTGCGTCCGGTCCTATTGGCACATTAGCAGTTCTAAATAATATCATACAACATTCTACTATTCCCACTTGTCTTTGATTTTTCATTATATCACCTCCCAATTGGATTTATATAATAGGTTATGTGTCTGGTGGTTAGAATGGGTGTGTATTTGCACATTTTTCAAGAGCAATATATGGTTCATAACAAAAACAAGTCTTTATATAAGTTTATATTGTAATATATATAAGTAAATGTTATTATTTAATTGTCGAGATAGTTATTAATTTCACAACATTTGGGAGGGGATTTAATTGAAAAAAGAAGTAAGTATCAAAAAAATTCGTCAAGAAGCAGAGGATTTATATAGCAGAGGTCAATTTTTCTGCTCAGAAGCCATAGTTTACTCAATAAAGAATAATTTTGACCTTGACATGCCTGACGAGATGGTTGCCATGGCATCTGGTTTCCCTGTGGGGATTGGAAAATCCAAATGTGTTTGCGGTGCAGTATCTGGAGGCATTATGACCCTAGGGTATTTCCTAGGTAGAACTGAACCGGGGGACTCTAAAGTGGTAAAAACATTAGAGCTAGCCAACGAACTGCAAGAAAGTTTTAAGAACAACCACAAAGTTTTATGCTGCAAGATATTAACCCATGGCATGGACATGGGGTCTGGCGAACACAAAGAACAATGCGTAGCTTTCACAGGTGAGATAGCAGAAAAAACTGCTGAAATAGTAGTTAGAGAACTAAATCTTGTTAATATAGATGGTTAGGTGGTGGGGAATGTGGTTGGCATCATAAAAAAGGTCCCATATCCTATGTGTGGTTTAATGTTGGCCTTAGCTTCTACTGGCAATTTAGTAATGTCTTATGGCGATGTTTATAGATACGTTTTTGGAGTACTCTCTAGTATACTGTTACTTTTACTTGTATTTAAAGCATTACTATTTCCTAAAACAATAGCCGAAGGCTTTTCGAATCCTGTTATAGCCAGTGTAATGCCTACTTTTTCCATGGGAGTCATGATAATTTCCACTTACCTTAAGGCATACTTCCCTATTTTTTCCTATATTCTTTGGTTGAGCGCAATAGTTTTACACATCATCCTAATTGGTGTTTTTTCCACAAAATATTTATTTAATTTTAATATGAAAGGTCTTTTCCCAAGCTACTTCGTTGTTTATGTGGGAATTGTAGTAGCTAGCGTAACTGCACCAGTTTACGGTAAGCTTTTTATAGGGCAAAGCTTATTCTGGTTTGGATTAGCTTCCTATCTTATATTATTACCTTTTGTACTTTATAGGGTGTTTATTGTCAAAGGTATTCCAGAACCAGCTTTGCCAACTATAACTATTTTAGCGGCCCCTGCGGGTTTGCTATTGGCAGGGTACCTCAACTCTTTTTCTATTAAAAACGTATACATAGTAAATTCTTTACTATGTATATCCATTATAATGTTGGTGTTAGTTGCAGTTAAACTTCCAAGGTTACTTAAACTTCCTTTTTATCCCAGCTTTTCTGCTTTTACATTTCCATTTGTTATAACAAGTATTGCCCTAAAGGGTACCAATGCTTATTTTATAAATACAGGTAAGGGCATAGCCTTATTAGGACATCTAGTGAGATTTATGGAAGTATGGTCAGTGATAATTGTAGTGTATGTACTTATTAGGTATACATTTTTCTTCATATTGCCATTTAAGAGTAACCCTCCCCTTGGTTCAAACAAGGGCGCTTAAACTTTATTACTATATCAAAAGCCAGCTAAAGTTTAGCTGGCTTTTGGTTTTTCCTTACTCCCTAGGGATGTAACAGATTCTATATTTAGTTGGATTTCCTCTTGTTCCTCTTTTATATATTGATTATCCAGCTTTTTAAAAAATGGGAAGTATATTGCCAAGGAAATAAAGATTATTACAATTTGTAAAGCTGCTATTTTCCAACTTCCCTGCAAAAACCCTGAGAGGATTGTAGGAGTTGGCAAAGGTACTTGAACGCCTATAAGCCTAGGAACGATCCCTAATGTAGTAGCAAAGTAAGCTAGTGTTCCACTAACCAGGGGCGTGATTACAAATGGCAATGCTAAAATGGGATTCATTACTATGGGTGTACCATAAAGCAGTGGTTCATTTATATTAAACATATTGGTAGGTAGAGTCATTTTTCCTAATTTAGAGAGTTTCTTACTTTTAGCTTTAAAAGCCATCCATAACCCCAGACCTATGGTGGTACCTGCTCCCCCTATTAGTACATAGTTAACCATAAACTTGGTGCCAATAATATTAGGTAACGGTTGACCTGCAGTATATGCCGCTAGGTTTTGGAAATCCAATGACATCCAAACAGGGTTTATAAGTGATAAAGTAACCATAGTTCCATGAATACCTAAAAGCCATAATCCTGCCATAACAAGGATACCTAGAAGTAATGCAGGGTAGCTGCCACCTAAATGTTCTAGGGGAGTTTGGATAAAAGTAAATACAACATGGTGGATACTACCTACAGTGCTATTTAAAACTGTACTAATAGCCAGAAAAAATGTAGTTATCAGAAATCCTGGTATTAAACCTGCAAATGATAGAGATATGGTAGGTGGTACACCTTCTGGCATTTTTATAACTAATCCTTTATCTATGAAAAACATGTACATTTTTGATGTTACTAGTCCTATAATAATTGCTACAAATAAACCCTTTGCTCCAAGCCATTCAAAGGACATCATCCTAGTCATATCTCCCCCCCTACTAAGTCCTTCCCCTAAGGGAGTAATCATTAGGAAGCTTACCAAGGATAAAAGACCTGGAATAGCTCCATTTTCACCATGAACTTCAGCAAATCTATAACCTATAAAAAAAACAGCGATAAGGGCTATTATCTCTGTACTCATTATGGCAGGTAGTCTCATAACGTCCTTTAGGCCAGTGGTAGTGATGAAATTCTCGTAAGCCTCCCACTGTATGTTCACCAAAAGTGAAAAAATAGATCCAACCATCATTACGGGTATCAAAGTCCCAAATGCGTTGGATATAGCCATTAACCCCTTATTTTGAGAAAGCTTACTTATATAGGGCTCTATAAATTTCTGGTATTTTTCTGGCATTAGAATGCATCTCCTTCAAATTTCTTTATTTCAGTATTACCCTTCCGTCTATAGTTGCAATTTACGTGCCAAAACACTAAATCAAGTTTCAAAAAATAGTATGATGATACCAGGTTTTTAGTACTTGGCACAAGTTTTGCATAATATTTAAGATTAAAACACTTTTAAACAGTATAAATAAAAATAAAAATAAATGAGGAGAATGTATATTATGAATAATTATAAGCTTATATGTATTGATCTAGATGGCACCCTATTACCAAGTAATCATTTAGTTTCTGAACGCACCAAAAAAACCTTAAAAAAGGCTGAGGAGTTAGGTATACATATTGCCATAAGTACCGGTCGATCTTTGACTGACGCAGAACATTTTGCCCAGCTTTTGGGAGTGAAAGCTACAGTAATCTCTGCTAATGGTGCTTATGTGCGAGAAAAAGATAGTAATGAAGTTGTTTATAAAAACATCCTCGGTGAAGAAGCCATATGGACAATCTATGACATATGCAATAAATATGAAGTTACACCCTGCTACCACACTCCAGATAAAATAATACATGGCCCTGACTATGGCAGATTTTTATTACAGATAGAAGAAAAATCCCGTGAACTGGGCAAAAAAGTAATTATAACTAAGCCTTACCCTGTAGAAAACCTCGAGCAATGGAAGCAATTTGTTGAGCAAGAAAAGGATAATATTCTTAAGTGCGAGTTATTCCATGAAGATACTGATAGAATTAATAATATCAAATTTGATTTAAGGCAACTTGATCAATTAGAAGTAGTAGATTCCATCAGAGAAGAACACATGGAAGCGAATAGCAAAGGAACATCTAAAGGCAGAGCAATTGAAGTTTTAGCAGGTCTACTTAATATTAAGAGAGAAGAAATTATAGCTATAGGTGATGGTGACAATGATATAACCATGATAGAGTTTGCTGGCCTTGGAATAGCCATGGGAAATGCTAAGGAAGTCCTTAAAGCAAAAGCTAGTTATATTACTGGTTCAAACGACGAAGATGGTGTTGCAGCAGCTATCGAAAAGTTTGTATTAAAAAAAGATAAAGCCATTATTTAGGCTTTATCTTTTTTTGTCGCATTATTTAGTGATAAAAACAAGGCAATGAACGAATCATTGCCTTGTTAGGTTTTAAACTTAATTATGCTCCAAGTGTTGTGTTATCTGCAGCAATTTCAGCAGCGTTTGCTTTTTCTTCTTTAACTAGCTGCTTTTCATATACTTTGAAGAAAGGATAGTAAATTGCTGTGGAAACTACAATACACACAATACATAGAATCAACCCACTAATCTGCCAGTTAGCACCCCACATAGCGCCTATAGGAGCTGGTGTTGTCCATGGTGGCAGAGCAACGCCCCTACCAGCCATACCTGTATAAAGTGCAAAATATGCGATTGAGGCAGTTACCATTGGAGCGAGGATGAATGGAATACCTAAAATTGGGTTCATAACGATAGGTGATGCAAATATTACTGGTTCGTTAATATTGAATATGGCAGGGAATGCTGCAACTTTACCGATAGCATTTAAATTAGCTGACTTACTGGTTAAGTAAAGTACTACTAGGCCTAGGGTAGCACCGGACCCGCCTATTGTGATAAAGAAAGCCCAGAAAGGATTTGTAAAGATACTTGGAAGAGCTTCTCCTGCTGCAAGTGCAGCTTGGTTAGCTGAAATGTTGATTGCATAGAATGGCCCTAAGATACCCCCTACTATACTTGCACCGTGGATACCTGCAAACCATAGTAAATGTGCTAGGAATACTGCAAACAGAATACCTGGTAATGTATCAACTGCACCAACAAGTGGCTTGAATATTTCCATTATAGCGGCTGGAACTGTGTAACCAGTATAGTGTTGAACAGCAATACTAATTGGGTAAAGTATAGCTACCATTAAGAAAACTGGGATAAGTGCGTCGAATGAAGCAGAGATTGCTGGAGGAACGCCATCAGGCATTTTTATTCTTATGTTTCTTACCATGAGGAATCTCATTAGTTCAACTGCGAAGAATGAAGCAATAACTGCTGTAAAAACACCTTTTCCATCCATATATGCAGTTGGAAGTCCACCATCTACAGCTTGTGCTCCAATTAGCAGATAACCTGATAGTGCCATAAGAGCACCTGAAAGTGGATTCAAGTTATAGCTTTTAGCTAAACTATATCCGATACCTGCAGATATAAAGATTGACATAATAGCCATTGTCATACTGTTAGGAACTAGTAAAATATCAAAATAATTACTTGAGAAATTCACCCAAGCCTTACCGATGAAGTTCGTTGTGTCAGCAGGGAATGGTGGGAAAGCAAGAATAAGCATAATACTACCAATAATCATAAAAGGCATTGCACCAATGAAACCATCTTTCATAGCACTGATGTGTCTTTGGTTACCAACTTTAGCAACCACTGGCATGAATTTCTCTTCTAACCACTTTAAGAAACCTTGCATTTAAATTCCTCCTCTTTTTTTATAATTTAGAGTACTTTAAGTGTTTCCTCTAAAATTTTCTCACCTTTCATCAATCCATAGTCCATTGAATTGATTACTAGAACTGTGATACCATATTGATCTGCGATCTTTTGGAACTCATCTTTTTTGAATTTGACCTGCGGACCTAAAAGAACTATGTCGTAATCCTTCACATTATCCGCAAATGCATCAACTGGTACTGCTACAATCTTTACTTCTATTCCCTTTGCTACAGCAGCCTTTTCCATTTTTGTAACTAGGAGACTTGTTGACATACCAGCAGCGCAAGCTAAAAGTATTTTTTTCATGTAATCCCCCCTCTCTCTCTCTAAATAATGCAATTTTTATGCCAAAACAGAAGATTGCTTATTTATCTACTTTTAACTCATGTTTAATTATTATACCAATTCTGCATTTGGTTCATATAATACACTAAAAAACAGAGTAAGCTATTATTTTTTCCCTTTATTGGCTAATTCCCTAAATTAGATACACTTCGAAACACAAATTTTGATTAATATAACAATGATGTTTAATTTTTTGATGTTTCATTTTTTGAAATTTGCCAGATAATACACTATCAATACAAAACACCGCTGACTAATCTAAGTCAGCGGTGTTTTGTGTATTGTTAAGTACTTTAAGATTTTTATTTTCTGAAGAATCTTTCTTGAGTATCAAAATAAAAATTAGGGACACAAGACAAACTAGCGAGGCAATCTTATATACTGTAAATATACTTATACTCTCTAGGAGTATTCCTCCACCTATATTTCCTATTAAAGCCCCCAAACCACACATGGCAGCAAAAAAAGTCATTGCAGAGGTTTTCACTTCATTGCTTGTTATGTTGTTTATATATTGAAGGGCAGCTATCAAGTAGAAGGCAAATGTTATACTTTGCATAAATTGAACCAGAATTACAAGCTGGTACGAGCCTAGCAATGAGTTTAAAAACATCCTTACAGCAAATAACCCTACTCCTAAGATAAATAAGTTCAGTTCGCCGTATTTATTTAATAGTTTATGACCAAAAAACAGTGTTGGCAATTCACTAATAGCTACCGTAAACCACAGTATCCCCAGATTAGATACATCTCCACCTGTCTTTTCTATTAGAATATAGATATACGTTCCGTTCATTCCCATGGCTATATTTACTATAACTATGGATAGCATAAAGATGGAGAATTTTTTATCCTTCACTAGTTCTAAAAAGTCATTCAAGCTTGCCCTTCTTACTTCAGCTGTAGGCTTAAAGTCTATTGTATATACTAGGTATGCTCCTAAAATCATTAGTATAGAGTATACGTAATAGGAGCTGTTTATCCCGTAAATTTTTATGAGGTAGCCTACAAATAAAGCTCCCATGGCATATCCGAATGAACCCATTAGTCTTATTCTTCCATACTGTATTTCCCTGTGCTGGTTAATTATTTCATAAGTGTATGCATCACTGATTGGGAATATAGAACTTTGAAACCATATTGTTATTATAATACTGAGCATAATGTAAACAAAACTCTGGGCAAAAATAAAGTTAAAAATAACTATTGAGCATGCTAGTACTATTATAATTAAAGTAAGCCTTTTGTTGAAAAACTTATCTGTTAAAAATCCCCAAATGGGTTGTGAAAGAACCGCCACAATAGAATTCACTGCAAAGGCCACACCGATTTGTGTATAGCTCAAGCCCCTTTGCTGAAGGTATGGTGTCAAATATGGTATAAATGATGCAATTGCTGCATACAAGGCAATATAAATAAAGCTAAGCTTTATCGGTAGTTTATTATCTCTCATGTTACTTATTCACGCTTCTTCCTTTATTATTCTACCATAACATTACTATTTTTTAAGATTATGCAACAGTTTATTTGATAACACACCCTCTTTTACCTCATATTAATACCTTTGACATGCAATACTCACAAAAACAAGGTGGTTTTTACCACCTTGTTTTTCTTATGCTATTACTGATTTTAGATATTCTTCTACTTCCTCAGCTGTGGCTAAAGACATAGCTTTTTCAACTATCTCTTGAGCTTTCTCTTTGGTAAGGGTTGAGATTAGCTCCCTTGCTGGAAGTATAGATGTTGCACTCATGGAAAACTCATCTAAGCCTAGTCCTAGTAATAGTGGAATAAGGGGAAGTTCTCCTGCTGCTTCTCCACACATACCTGTCCAGATGCCTTCTTTATGTCCATTTTCTATAACCATTTTTATCATCCTTAAAACTCCTGGATGATATGGTGTATATAGATGGGCTATGTTTTGGTTCATTCTATCAACTGCTGTTGAATACTGAATCAAGTCGTTTGTCCCTATGCTGAAGAAGTCTACTTCTTTAGCAAGGATGTCACTTGTAAGGGCTGCTGTGGGAATCTCTATCATTATACCAACTTCGAAGTCTTTGCTATATGCTATGCCCTCTGCCTCAAGATTTTTTCTAACTTCGTCCATGATGGCATTTGCTTGTCTAACTTCTGTTATACCAGATACCATTGGATACATGATTTTAAGGTTTCCATATACAGATGCTCTAAGGAGTGCTCTTAGTTGTGTTTTAAATATATCTGTTTTGTCTAGGCAAATCCTTAGTGCCCTATAACCTAAGAATGGATTCATTTCTTTTGGAAGGTTTAGATAGGGAATTTCTTTATCTCCACCGATGTCTAAGGTTCTTATAACAACTGGCTTTCCTTCCATACCCTCTAGAACTGTTTTGTATGCTTCAAACTGTTCTTCTTCTGTTGGTAAGGATGTTCTGTCCATGTATAAAAACTCTGTTCTGTAAAGTCCAATACCTTCAGCACCATTGTTTAATACACCCTTTAGATCATTTGGTGTTCCAATGTTTGCTCCAAGCTCCACATGTTTACCATCTTTGGTAGCTGTGTTTTTATCTTTTAGCTCCATTAGTTTTGCACGGTATTCAAGGTATTTTCTTTGTTCTTCTTTATATTGATTTTTCACATCTTCTGTGGGGTTTACTAGTACTTCACCAGTTTCCCCATTTATTATCACATAGTCTGAATTTGATATTGTTTTAGTGACTGTACCAAGACCTACCACAGCAGGTATTTCTAAACTCCTTGCCATTATAGCTGTATGGGAAGTTCTACCACCGATATCTGTTACAAAGCCTAGTACTTTCTCTTTATCCATTTGAGCTGTGTCAGAAGGAGCAAGGTCATGGGCAACTATGATTACTTCCTCATCTAGTTGCGTTATGTTTACCATCTCAATACCTAATAGGTTTTTAAGAAGCCTTCCCCCAACATCTTTGATATCTGCCGCTCTTTCTTTCATGTATTCGTTATCCATGGATTCAAATATCTGTACAAAGGACTTTATGGTTCTATCTAGTATTACCTCTGCATTTTTCTTTTCTGATTTAATAGCATTTTCCACAGTGTTAACTAGTTCAGGGTCAGAAAGTACTAGTAGGTGAGCTTGAAAAATTTCAGCTTTTTCTTTACCCATCTTCTGCTGGGCTAATACTTTAATTTTCTCTAGTTGTCCTTTTGATTTTTCCACTGCTTGGTGAAATCTTTGAATCTCAGTTTCTTCGTCTTGAATTATATTATCCGGTATTACCATTTCTTCTTCCTTAAGTAGCAATACAGGAGCCATGGAAATACCTTTGGATGCACCTATTCCTTTTAAGACCATTGAATCCACTCCTATTCGCCAAAGTTGTTATCAAATAGTTCTTTAATGGATGCTAATGCTTCTTGCTCATCAGCTCCACTTGCTATAATAGTTACTTCTGTACCTTCGTTTGCTCCAAGGGCCATGATCCCCATAATGCTTTTAGCGTTTACATCACCTTCGCCCTTTGAAATAGTAATCTCTGAAGTAAATTTAGACGCTGTTTGCACAAGTAGTGCAGCTGGTCTTGCATGTAATCCTGTTTTATTTGTTACTGTTAATTTCATTTCTATCATTTTAAATTCCTCCTCAAATATAAATACACTTATACACTATATAATATAGATGCAATAATCATGCCATACAGTTACTTATGGATTGACCCAGTAAAAACATCCATAACAATAGGAATATTTTATATTACTTGACTATTTTGCACCTCTTTTTTCCTACTATGGGCTTTTAGTATTACCACAAATATAAGTGATGAAATAGCCACATATGAAGAAATTCTATACAAACTAAATATACTGATATGCTCAAGCAAAACGCCTCCACCCATGTTTCCTATAAGAGCTCCAACTCCACTCATGGCAGCAAAAAAAGTCATTGCCGATGTTTTGATTTCATTACTTGTAATGTTGTTTATATACTGTAGTGCAGCAATTAGATAAAATGCAAATGTCACACTTTGCATAAATTGAACCAATATAACCAGCTGATATGTATCTAGTAGAGAGTTTAAGAACATTCTTAGTGCAAATAGTGAAACCCCTACAACGTATATTTTTAGCTCTCCAAATTTCTTGAGTATTTTATTTCCATAGTAAAAAGTTGGCAACTCACTCATGGCCACAGCAAAAAGCAAAACTCCTAGTTTAGAAACATCTCCTCCTGTTTCCTCTACTAAAACGTATATATAAGTGTTACTTACTCCCAATGCTACATTCATTATAACAATTGAAACCATAAATATGGAAAATTTTTTGTCCCTTACCAGATTTACGAAATCAGTTAAGTTTGCTTTTCTCTCAGATGCTATAGGTTGGAAATCTATGGTATAAACTAAATAGGCTCCTAACAGCATTAGTCCTGAGTAAATAAAGTACGAGATATTCATACCAAAAACTTCTATTATATAACCAACCACCAATGCTCCAACTGCAAATCCAAATGATCCCATCAGCCTTATTCTTCCATATTGAATTTGCCTATGTTGGTTAATTATATCGTATGTGTATGCATCTGATATGGGCATAGTAGCACTTTGGAACCCGATTATCAAAGTTATGGATAAGATTATAAAGAAAAAACTCCCTGCAAAGATAAAGCTATAAATGAGGACTGATGAAGCTAGAATAAGAATTATCAATGTGAGTCTTTTATTAAAGTACTTATCCGTTAAAAATCCCCAAAGTGGCTGAGAAATTACTGCCACAATTGAATTTACCGCAAATGCTACACCTATTTGTGTATAGCTCAATCCCCTTTGTTGGAGGTAAGGTGTTAAAAAAGGTAAAAAAGAAGCTATTGCAGCATAAAGAAGAATATATATAAAACTTAATTTCACTGCAAGTTTATTTGAACTCATTTTCATACTCCCTTTCAAGTTAAGTATTCTAGATAATACACTAATACACTATTTTGCTAGGAAGCAATAAGTATGCCATACACATACATCAATCCCCCTCAATCTACTAAATACTTAAAGGGTGATTGTATAAAGACTGACACTTTTCAACATTAGCATAAAAAACGAGGGATGTGATCCCTCGTTTTTCATTAGTTCTCCAAAGGCTTTTACAGCTTGAAATATACTGTGAAAGTCCCTTCTGAGTGTTAATCTGTTATTTATTTACGCAGCAGCGTTTTCTTGTTCTTCTTTAACTAATTGTTTCTCATAAACTTTGAAGAATGGGTAGTAAATTGCTGTAGAAACAACAAGACATACAATAACTAATACAAATGCGCCTATCTGCCAGTTAGTCGCCCACATAGCTCCTATTGGAGCAGGGGTTGTCCATGGTGGCTGTGTAACACCTCTACCAGCCAGGCCTATACCTGTAGCAAAGTAAGCGATTGACGCATTTACCATTGGTGCAATGATAAATGGGATACCTAAGATAGGATTCATAACGATAGGTGAAGCAAATATAACTGGTTCATTGATGTTGAATATAGCTGGTATAGCAGCAACTCTACCAATTGCTTTAAGATTTGCTGATTTACTTGTTAGATATAGTCCAACTAGTCCTAATGTAGCACCAGAACCCCCTAGTACGATATAGAATGCCCAGAAAGGTTGAGTAAAGATATTTGGTAAAGCTTCACCTGCTGCAAGGGCAGCTTGGTTAGCTGAAAGATAAATTGCATAAAAGGGTCCTAGGATACCACCTACGATACTTGCACCGTGAATACCAGCAAACCACAGTAAGTGAGCTAGGAATACTGCAAATAAGATACCTGGCAATGTATCTACAGCACCAACAAGAGGCTTGAACATTTCCATGATTGCAGCTGGAACTGTTACACCAGTAAAGTGTTGAACAGCAATACTTGCAGGATAAAGGATAGCTACCATTAAAAATACCGGAATAAGTGCATCAAAGGAAGCAGCGATAGCTGGTGGTACACCATCTGGCATTTTTATTCTGATGTTTCTTTCCATAAGGAATCTCATTAACTCAACTGAGAAGAATGCAGCTATAACTGCTGTGAAAACACCTTTTCCATCCATGTATGCAGTAGGAAGTCCGCCATTAACAGGTTGTGCAGCTAGTAAAAGGTAAGCAGCAAGGGAAAGCATAGCACCTGAAAGTGGGTTTAGTTTATAGCTTTTAGATAAGCTATATCCGATAGCAGCAGAAATAAATATTGACATAATTGCCATTGTCATTTGGTTAGGAACGATTAAAATATCAAAATAGTTAGTTGCAAGATTTACCCATGCTTTACCGATAAAGTTTGTGGTGTCTGCAGGAAATGGTGGGAAAGCAAGTATAAGCATAATACTACCGATAATCATAAATGGCATTGCGCCGATAAAGCCGTCTTTCATAGCACTGATGTGTCTTTGGTTACCTACTTTTGCAACAACTGGCATGAATTTTTCTTCTAGCCATTTTAGAAAGTTATTCATTGGTTAATCCCCCTTTTTTATTGTGTGTACTATTGCATTTCTTTCAAGGTTTCTTCAAGGATTTTTTCACCTTTCATTAAACCATAGTCCATAGAGTTAATAACTAATACTTTGATTCCATATTGATCAGCGATTTTTTGGAATTCATCTTTCTTAAACTTAACCTGAGGACCAAGTAAGGCTATCTCGTACTGAGATACTTTGTCTGCAAAAGCGTCCACTGGAACAGCATCGATTTTAACTTCGATACCCTTTGCTTGAGCAGCTTTTTCCATCTTTGTTACTAATAGACTTGTTGACATTCCTGCTGCACATGCTAGCAATATTTTTTTCATTATACTCTACCTCCTTCCGTCACTAATATATAAGCAATAAACGTGCCAAAACAGTAGAACCTTGAAAAATAAGGGGGATTAAACTTGTTTTTTGTCGAAAAAACACTAATATCCTAGTTTTAAAATAACAAAAAAACACTAAAAAACACTTTACTGATTATCTAGTATGATAGATGTAATCAGTGCGATTTCGTTATCTGCTATGGATATATTATACTTACGCTCAATAGGCAATAAGTATTCCTTTACGATGGCTTTAGCTTCAGGGTCGACGTTTGAAGGTGTTGGGCGTGTGGATTCTACAGTAAAGTTATTAATATAATTTTCAATGAGACATCCAACATGTAGTACAACACCTATAAGTACATCATTATTTAGCTGTTTCTTAAGGGAGTTACTTATACCTATTAAAGCAGACTTAATATCATACACTAACTCTTTATTGTTGTGGAAATTTAGGTTTGCAGTAAGTGTTTCAGATATTTGACTAAACATTTTTTCATTATTCACCACAGCTTGTAGTTTTTTCTGCCCTTGTTCTGTGAAAATCTCCTCTAAAGTGAAAAAAGGTATTGAAGGTATTTCCGGGTTTACAAAACTCACTACTGCCACTATATTTTTAAATTCTGCTAACATATTAATTTGTTTTTGAAAGTCTTTTAACCCTGTGAAACTAAGGGGAATTATATCAATATTGGTGTGTTCAATATTTTTTGAAACAAAGGATTTTATTTTTACTGAGCTACCTTCACCTGTGTAACAACCTGTTATTATCACATTTCTTGATGTACTGTATTCTTCAATTGGGCTCTCAGCTAATTTTTTCCCTAGGTATGGATTTATATCTATTGCTGAGTTATACACTTGCACCAAGTCAGATCCTAACATAGCTTTTCTTGTAGCCTCGAGCACCATAGGTGTACTAACCATTTCAACAGTTTTGGTAGGTATACCTATTTCTTTTGTAATCATATCACCAAAGTTAATCAAAGAGCCCATATCCGCTAAAATTAAGACCCCTTGACCAGCGTTTAGCTTTTCTATCTTCACTTTAGCTTCTTTATATATCTCTTCAGGGTTAACTGTAAGTGGCATATCTATGGCATGGGCAGTCTCCGTTGCCAGTAAAGAATTTGCAACTTTTGCTATACTGCTTGCAGCGCTATCACCGTGCATTAATACCAAGATACCTACATTCTCAGGTTTTGGATCCTCTTCACCTTGTATTTGCTTATTTGCAAAGAACATTGTTAAGAAGCCTATTTCATCTAGGGGAAGTTCTATTTTTAGTCTATCTTCAATCATCATTGCTACTTCTACAGCCACTGAGAACTCTTTAGGATATTTTTTTCTAATATCATTTAGCTTAGGATTAATAATGGGTTTATTTTGTTTTATACGTTCTTGAGTAGAATGAATATGAAGGGCTAGTCCGTAAAGTAGTGTTTCAATATGAGGATTTTTTAATTTTTCCTTAGTAATTGAAATTATCTCTTTAGCTAGGTCTAAAATTCCCTTACCTATAATAGTTTCTATTTCGTTTTCATTAACCTTCTGCTTTACTCTTCCCATAAAGTTAATGAAGTAGTTCTCTATATCCATTCCAATTATTTCATTTATATCTGCATCATTGACACCTTCAGCCCTTAGCTTTTCTATCCTCTTTTCTAGCATTTCGTAAAAATTATTGGGTATAGAGTAGTGATCTTCGGACACTAGGTTTGTTTCCTCTTGATTAGCAGAAAAAATATGCTCACTGGTTACATTACCCAAGAGGTGATTGATTTCATCACGATGATTTTTAAGCTTAAGAATTCCTTTTTTTGCATCTTCAGGTAATATCTTACTACTTACTATTACCTTACCCTTTGTCTGAGAAACAAAGTCTAAAAAAGCTCTTGCACAGCTTAACTGTATATCACTTTTAAGTTGGCCTATATTGTTTGGACAATCATAAAGCATCAAGCTCCTTATTGCATTTACACTAACAATAATCTCTTTACCAATCCTTGCAGATTCCTGCCTAAAAAAGTCTTCAATAAGTCTATATCTCTCAGAAAGCATCCTTTCCCTTAATGATGGGATGTTTATCATCATGGGTATGCGGCGAATAAAGGTATCTAGCAAGTTTGATTTTGGATCTTCTGTTGTCGCAGCTATTATTAAAACTTTAGCCTTTCGACTGTACTCAGTTTCTCCTAGTCGTTTAAAACTACCTTTGTCCATATAAGTAAAGAGCATCTCTTGTCCTTCACCAGGCAAGCGATGAACCTCATCCAAAAATAAAATTCCTCCATTTGCTTTCTCTAAAAGTCCTTCTTGATCTGTATCAGCACCTGTATAGGCACCTTTTTTTATACCAAAAATCTGCCCCATAAGAAGTTGGGGATTTTTTGAGTAGTCTGCACAGTTAAATGCTATAAAAGGAGCATCTTTTTCGAATTTTTCTGTCTCTTTTCCGTAGTTATACATAAGCTCAGCAAAAAGAGTTTTACCTACCCCTGTCTCACCAAAAATAAGTGTATGCAGGCCATTGGGCGGATACATTATAGCAGCTTTTCCCTGTTGTACAGCAGTTGTTAATGATCCCTTTGAACCTGTGATTGCATCAAAGGCATCTACTTCGCCATCAAGCTTTATAGATACTATTGGTTCAAATAGCACTGGGCGGCCATTATCCTTAGTCACTTTTCCTTCTTTAACCAAAAGGTTTAAATCATTACTTACATTTGCCCTTTGTAAGTCAAGTTCTTTGGCCACTTGTTCTGCACTGACACCTTTGCCAGTTTCTTTAAATAATTTATGAAGTGCTTCTTTGACCAAATCTATTCTACGCATCTCAAGTTTCACACTCCTTTCGTGTCACTAATTATATTTTATCATCTAAGGGCTGTTTGTACAATGACTTAACCTAATGCAGTAGTAAAGACTTCTTTTTTAGTTATTCCCATATATAAAACATCATTACTCACGTAATTTTAAAGGGTCACTGAAATTCAGTGACCCTTGCCAAAACTAGATAGTTACTCCTGTTTAGTTGCCTTTTTCTATTTTGTCGATAGCTTCTTTGAATTGAGGTAAGTGATCTTTATGGGCAACTAACATTTCATCAAGGATAGTTTTAGCTATTTTTCCAGACGGAACTAATGGGTTGATTGTAAATGCTTGTAGTGCTTTACCATAGTTACCTGTAACTGCAGCTTCTATTGTCACTTCTTCCATAGCTTTCATTAATTGTACTAGCCCACGCTGTGCAGCTGGGAATTTCCCAAAGTTGATTGGTTTTGGACCAGTTGCAGTAATAATACTACTTACTTCTACTGCACAATCATAAGGAAGGTCTGACAGTGCACCATTGTTCCTTGTGCTTACAACCATGTCAGTTCTCTTATCATTGTGAATAGATGCAATAAGCTCACATGCAGCATCAGAATAATATGCTCCTCCACGTTTACTTAGTTGTTCAGGCTTCTCTCCTAACTCTGGGTTTTTATAGATTTCAAAAAGCTCGGCTTCTAATTTTTTTACTGTTTCAGCGCGAGTTGAGTTAGTTGCAAACTCTTCTAGCTCTTTTTTAACCATATCATCTGTTAGGTAGTAGTATTGATGGTATCCACATGGAAGCATTCCTAAATCACGCAATTGTTCTTCAAAAAATGGAATGAATTTAATATTTTCCATGATATTATCTTGGTTTTCATAGATAGCATCCATAACTTTTTCAGTCAGGTCGTTACCATCTTTGTCGTGGATTTTGTGCCAGTGGTGATGATTTAAGCCAGCATATTGGAATTGAAGTTCTTCTACTGTTTTACCAAGTAGTTGAGATTCACGCATGTTATGGCCGATGGGTACGTTACATAGGCCTACTACTCTTTCAAAGTTCCCGTATTTAAGAACAGCTTCTGTAACCATACCTGCTGGGTTTGTGAAGTTTACTAGCCAAGCATTTGGACAAAGTTCTTTCATATCTTTTACTATATCCAAAATTACAGGTATTGTTCTAAATGCTTTAAACATACCACCTGCACCATTTGTTTCTTGTCCTAGTACACCATGACTTAAAGGTATACGCTCATCTTTAATCCTTGCATCTAACAGTCCTACTCGGAATTGGGTAGAAACAAAGTCAGCATCTTTTAGTGCTTCTCTTCTGTCTAAAGTCAAATGAATTTCCCAGTCTAGACCTGCTTTTTGAACCATGCGTCTAGCTAAGTTACCAACTATCTCTAATTTTTCTTTTCCTTCTTCGATGTCAACTAACCATATTTCACCAATTGGTAGTTCATCTTTCCTTTTGATATAACCTTCGATTAGCTCAGGAGTGTAGCTTGAACCTCCACCTATTGTGGCAATTTTAATACGGTCTTTTTTCACTCTTAACACCTCTTTTAATTATTTTTATTTTTATATAAATCGATCATTTCTTCAATTAAGTCTTTAGCCAACATTGATGTCATTAAATGATCTTGTGCATGAACTAACAATAAACCTATCTCAGCTTTGTTACCCCTTGCCTCTTCTTGAATAAGGTTTGTTTGAACTTTATGAGCTTTTAAAGCCTCTTCTTTAGCAAGCTTCAAACTTTCTTGGGCCTCCTCAAACTTACCTTCCTTAGCAAACTTTAAAGCTTGAAAAGCCTCACTTCTTGAATTACCAGAGTATAAAATTATTTCCATTGCCACCATTTCTATATTCATTATTATCCTTCCTCTCCCTGATTTATTATTAGATAATTACTGAAGCTCTTTTAGTGCATCTTCTAACACTTTCTCGCCTTTCATTAAACCGTAATCCATAGAATTAATTACTAGAACCTTGATCCCATATTGATCTGCGATTTTTTGGAACTCATCTTTTTTGAATTTAACTTGAGGTCCTAGTAGAGCAATTTCATATTTACTTACGTTGTCTGCAAAGGCATCAACTGGCAAAGCATCAATCTTAACTTCTATACCTTTTGCCTCAGCTGCTTTCTCCATTTTAGTTACTAGCAAACTTGTTGACATACCTGCTGCACAAGCTAAAAGAATTTTTCTCATTGGTTATTCCTCCCTTATATAGTTAGGTTATTATTTTTAGTTTTGATGACTATAATATATGCAATTTACATGCCAAAACAAAAAAAGACCCCATTTCATTAGTTGAAAAGGGGTCCTAATAACACAAATAACACACTTACATATTATTATAGGATTTTTGAAACACTAGAAAACACTACAGGGTATTTTCGATTTTCTCGATAGCGTTCTTAAACTGTGGTAAATGTTTTTTGTGCGCAACTAGCATTTCGTCTAAAATAACTTTTGCTACCTTACCAGAAGGAACTAGTGGGTTTAGAGTAAAGGCTTGTAACGCTTTACCATAATCACCGGTTACAGCAGCTTCTATTGTCACTTCTTCCATGGCTTTCATAACTTGTAAAAGTCCACGCTCAGCTGGTGGGAATTTTCCAAAATTCATAGGTTTTGGTCCAGCTGCAGTTATTATACTGCTAACTTCAACTGCACAATCATATGGAAGGTCCGCTAAAGCGCCATTGTTTCTAGTACTTACAACCATGTCGGTTTTTTTATCGTTATAGATTGAAGATATTAGCTCGCATGCTGCATCTGAGTAGTATGCTCCACCACGTTTGGTTAGTTGCTCTGGTTTTTCTTTAAGGTTAGGATCTTTATATAGCTCAAATAGCTCCGCTTCAACTTTTTTAACCACTTCTGCACGGGTCTCACCCTTAGCGAATTCTTCTAATTCTTTTTTAAGCATATCATCTGTTAGATAGTAGTATCTATGGTAAGCACAAGGAAGCATACCTAAATCACGGATTTGCTCTTCAAAGAACGGAATACTAGTAATATTTTGTACAGTGTTTTCGTCTTGGTTAAAAATTTTGTCCATGATTTGCTCAGTAACTTCATTACCTTCACGGTCAAAAACTCTATGCCAGTGATGATGATTTAAACCACCATATTGAAAGTATAGATCTTCTGGCTTTTTACCAATTACTTTTGACTCCATCATGTTATGCATGATAGGCACATTACATAACCCTACAACTTTTTCAAATTTACCGTACTTAAGTACAGCCTCTGCTACCATACCAGATGGGTTTGTAAAGTTTACTAGCCAAGCATCTGGACATAACTCTTTCATATCTTCAACTATTTCTAAAATTACAGGGATAGTTCTAAATGCCTTGAACATACCACCTGCGCCATTGGTCTCTTGACCCATAACTCCATGACTTAGGGGAATACGCTCATCTTTAATCCTTGCATCAAGTAAACCTACTCTAAATTGGGTTGATACAAAGTCAGCGCCTTTTAGAGCTTCTCTTCTATCTAATGTTAAATGAACTTCCCAGTCAAGGCCAGCTTCTTTAACCATACGCTTGGCAAGGTTTCCTACTATTTCTAATTTATCCTTACCTTCCTCAATATCCACTAACCATATTTCACCTATAGGTAACTCATCTTTTCTTTTGATGTAACCTTCAATTAATTCTGGTGTATAACTAGATCCTCCACCTATAGTTACTATTTTAATACGATCCTTTTTCATGTGATTCCCTCCATTTATTACTTAGTTTTTTTATTTGATAATAGTGTATCATAATGTTCATATGTTGCAATTTTCGTGCCAAAACACTCCATTATTTGAACAATGCTGTGAAGATCTCAAAGATATTCAAAAATGGCTCTGGAATAACCAGAACCATTCACCTAATGTGCTTTGGAATATATATACTACCAATAATTTATTTAACAACAAATAGGAATTTATAAACATATATCTAATTTCCTAATGGCATATTGGGGTATTAGGAAATCCTCTAAATCTGGTTAAAGTATGGGGAATAAAATTTCTGCCATATAAATTACAAATACCAAGCTTACGGAACCAAGTAATGTGGAAATCATTACTGTCTGTGAAGAAAAATCAGGGTAGTTATTGCATTCCACTGCTATTAGTGCTGCATTTACAGCTGTGGGGACAGCAGTTGAGATAAGTACTACCTGAGCAATAACTCCCTCTATACGCAACACGTAGATGAATAGTAAAGCGATAATTGGTCCACCTACTAGTCTCATTAGGACAGATATATATACTTCCTTATTTTTAAATTCAAACTGAGTTTTAGAAAGCTGTACCCCCAAGGTAATTAAAGATAGTGGAATAACAGCTGCCCTTGCGTACTCAAGGGCTGGCCACAATGCAAACTGGGTGAAATCATAGGAAAAGGATTTTAGTATAAAGGCCAATGGGATCATATAAATAGTAGGCATTTTTAGAACTTTCACCACTGACTCCTTCCAATGGGTATTTGCCCCTCGCCCAGCATTGATAAAGCCCAGTGTGCTTGTTGTTAATGTTTGTACTAGCATAACCATTATTTGCGCAGTAAGGGCAATTTCTAGGTATGGTGTCCCAGTAAAGGCTAAAGTTATTAGTGGTATCCCTATATTTCCTGCATTATAAAAAATGACGGAGTTCGTAAAAGCATTTTTTAACCCCTCATCGTATCCTCGAAATTTAGCCATTATTCCCACAAGTACCATGTTAGTTATTAAAATAAGACATGCGGCAATTAAAACCTTTATCATTTCCATGGGTATCTGAGCTGTATATAGATTTACAAATGTAAATGCAGGTACAAAAACATAAAAATTCAATTTAGTAAGTGTCATGATATCAAGATCAAATTTCTTACTGAGAGCAAAACCTAAAATTATAAGTGCAAAAATAGGTACAATATTGTTTGTTAGAATAAAAAAGAACACATTCATTTTCTAAATCAAATCCTTTCACTATAGAAATTACATAATAAGCATTATACTCCTGATTTTTAATTATGGCAAAAAACAATTGTGGAAATCAAAAAATAGCCAACTTGAATTTTCAAGTTGGCTCTATCTATCTTTCTACTTTATTTAGAGTATTTTTCTAAGATGTCTAAATGTGCTTGTGATACTTCTGGACATACTTCCAAAATTCCATCTACCACATAATCGATATTACTGTCGTCTATTTTTTTTGCTTTAATGCCATCTTCTCCAACAAATATGTCTTCTGATTCCAAGGAGTTATATATTTCTTTTACCTTTGAAACCTCCATCACATCATTGTTTACCAAACAGCTTTCAGAAAAAAACAATGTCCCCTGATCCATTACAAGCTGGCCATAAACGTGCTCTTTCTTTTTAGCAGGATCACTAGTATCGTTGTAGGTTGTATGCTCTATGTGTTTTAGGTCCAATCTAAAGGTATCTTCACCCCTGGTGAAAACACACCTTTCCCCAAGCCTTAGTATTTTATCTTTCATATGCTTAGAAAAACTTCCTCCAAACTCAGATATAAACTGACGTGCAGAAATTGTTTTCTTGATATTATAATTCCTTCTTTTCATCAATATTACTGACTCCTTTACCATTTTTTCATAAATAAACTGTTCATATCAGGCAAATTAACACTGACTTCAACAATAAGATAAATACCACCTTTTTGAGGTGGTAACACTTATATTTTCATTATTATTTATCTACATACTTATTATACCACAAAAACCAAACTTTATTTGAATATCTTACCAAGTATTTCTATTTTTTACCTAGAACTAAAAGAGGGCTTCATTAGCTAAAAATTAATAAGCCCTTCTATTAGTCGTGTATAACTCTATTAAATTTTTAATTATAAGATAAAGAGCTAGTTCCATTAGATTCCGTATAAGTTCCACCTTGTTATAAACTAGGGGATCTTAATTCAAGCTTGCTTGCTCTAATAATTTTCTGTTTTGGACTTCACTGCTGTCTTTTGACACAGTACTAGCTTGCAAGTTTTCAAATGCAGTTGAAAGCATGAGTTTTATTCTATTGAGCTGGTTGACCTCGCTGGCACCGGGATCATAGTCAATGGCAACAATATTTGATCCTGGGTATACCCTTTTTAACTCTTTCATCATTCCTTTACCTGTTACGTGATTAGGCAAACATGCAAAGGGTTGCATACAAACTATATTTTTCACTCCTTCTTCAATGAGCTCCACCATTTCACCTGTTAAAAACCATCCTTCACCAGTTTGATGTCCTAGGGATACAACCTTTGCTGCCCCTTGGGCTATTTCATGAATGGATTTAGGAGGAGTAAATCTTTTACTAGCCTTTACTGCATTTATATATACTCTTCTATAAAACTCTATTACACCGAGTGCTGCTTTACTATATAATTGTGATTTCATGGTTCCGTTTAGATACTTATATTTGTGTACGTTATTAAAAGCACAATAAAGTAAAAAATCAGTTAAATCGGGAACAACAGCCTCTGCTCCTTCTGCTTCTATAATATCAACAATATTGTTATTTGCCAGGGGATGAAACTTTACCAAAATCTCCCCAACAAGCCCAACCTTTGGCTTTGAAATATTGTTCAATCTAAGATTATCAAAGTCATCCACTATATTATGAATATTTTCTTTATAGGATTTGCGGTCCCCTGTTTTTAACGAATTTTTACATACGTCCATCCACTTTTCAAAAAGCTTATTGGCTGAACCCTTTTCCCTTTCATAAGGGCGCACTTTATATAGGACCCTCATGAGTAAGTCTCCGTATACCAGTGCCATCAATGCCCTATTTCCTAAGCTTGGAGTAATTACAAATCCAGGGTTTTTTTCCATACCTTGGGCGTTCAAGGATATAACAGGTACATTTGGAAATCCTGCATCTAGTAAGGCTTTTCTTAAAAAGCCGATGTAGTTTGTTGCCCTACAACCCCCGCCAGTTTGACTTATGATAACTGAAGTATTTTCAGCATCATATTTTCCAGACTTTAATGCCTCTACTAGCTGACCTAAAACAATGATTGCTGGGTAGCAAGCATCATTATTTACGTATTTCAATCCTTCATCAATAGCCCTTTTATTATTACTAGGTAGTACATCTAAATTATATCCTGACAGTCTGAAAGCCTCTTCTAGTAGTTCGAAATGAATAGGTGACATGTCCGGAGCTAATATTGTATGCTTTTTCTTCATTTCTTTAGTAAATGAGACACGATTATATTTACTTTCAACCTTTTTCGCCTTAAACCCATTGATTTCCCTCTCAAGCATAGCTGCCTTTAACGACCTAAGTCTTATCCTTGCAGCTCCTAGATTATTACCTTCATCTATTTTAAGGCATGTATATATTTTTGAGTGACCATTTAAAATCTCCTCAACTTGATCAGTTGTAACAGCATCTAAACCACATCCAAATGAATTAAGTTGTACAAGTTCAAGATCATTACGCTTATTAACTAAGGATGCTGCTGCATAAAGCCTTGAGTGATATGCCCATTGATCCACCACCCTAAGGGGTCTCTCAATTTTACCAAGGTGAGCCACTGAATCTTCAGTCAGTACAACCATTCCTAAACTATTAACTAGATTAGGTATACCATGGTTTATTTCTGGATCAACATGGTATGGCCTACCCCCTAGAACAATTCCCTTAATATTATTCTCTTCCATATAAGAAAGTGTCTCCTCACCTTTTGAACGTATATCTAGTTTAAATCTTTCTAGTTCTGTGCCTGCTTTTTCTATGGCATATTCAACTTCCTTTGCTGATAAATTAAATGAAGCAAGCTCAATGATAAGCCGCTTAACCAGCTTGTTTTTTACATCAAATGGCAAGAAAGGCTTTAAAAAATTAATGCCCATATCCCTCAACTCATCAACATTGTTCTTGATGACTTCTGGGTATGATATGACTATGGGGCAATTAAAATGGTTATCAGCTTCAATTTGCTCCCTTTTGTCATGGGTTATGGATGGATAAAAGATTGTCCTTACCCCTTTGTCTATTAGATCCATTATATGACCATGCACAAGTTTACCTGGATAACACACTGATTCTGAGGGTATTGTTTCAATACCCTTTTCATATATGTCCTTTGATGACCTACTAGATAACTCTACCCTAAAACCTAATTCAGTAAAAAAGGTGAACCAAAACGGGTAATTTTCATACATGTTTAATACCCTAGGTATACCTATGGTCCCTCTAGTAGCCTCACTTGCAGTTAGGGGCACATAATCAAATACCCTATTAAACTTATATTCATATAGATTAGGTAAGCTAGTGGTCATTGTTTCTTTACCCATAGGTTTTTCACACCTGTTGCCTGTTATGTATCTCCCTTTGTTAGCAAATTTATTTACAGTAAGCAAACAATTATTTGAACACAGTACACATCTGGCCATGTTTGATTGCATTTTAAATTTTTCTAAATCCTCTGGTTTTAAAAGTTTGGACTCGTATCCTTCTTCAAACCTCTCCTTGGCAATAAGGGCTGCGCCAAATGCCCCCATGATTCCTGAGATATCAGGTCTTATGGCATCCCTTTGTGCCACTAGCTCAAAGGAGCGCAAAACAGCATCGTTATAAAAGGTTCCCCCTTGAACAACTATTTTATCTCCTAAGTCTTTTGGATTTTTGATTTTAATTACTTTATATAAAGCATTTTTTATGACAGAGTAGGAAAGGCCTGCAGAAATATCTCCTACCTTAGCCCCTTCCTTTTGGGACTGTTTAACCCTCGAGTTCATAAATACAGTACATCTAGACCCCAAGTCCACTGGACTTTTTGACTTAATTGCCTCACTGGCAAATGCTTCTATACTTAGCCCTAAGGATTGGGCAAAGGTCTCTAAGAACGATCCGCACCCTGACGAACATGCTTCGTTTAGTAAAATGCTATCTATAATGCCGTTTTTTATCCTTAGACATTTCATGTCTTGACCGCCAATGTCCAGTATAAAATCTACTCCTGGACAAAAGAAATCAGCAGCTTTATAATGGGCCACAGTCTCTATCTCCCCTATATCGATATTTAAACCAGCTTTAAGTAACCCCTCACCGTAACCAGTTACAGCTGAGTTTACTATCTTTGCGTTTAGAGGAAGTTTAGAATATAAGTCTTTTAAAACATTAATAGTAGAATTTAATGGACTCCCTTCATTACTACCATAATAGGAATAAATAACTGATCCTTCAGAGTCAATAAGTGCCACCTTTGTTGTAGTTGACCCTGCATCAATACCTAAAAAGCAATTTCCTTCGAAGTTTTCAAGGTTCTTCTTATTAACTTTATGTTCCCTATGCCTAGCCTTAAATTTTTCTAACTCCATGTGGTTGGAGAAAAGAGGAGCTAGTCTATCAGACTCAACAGTGTCAACTTTTTCTAGGTGAAATAGTTTAGAAACTAGTTCTTTAAAACTAATAGCTTCCTTGTCCACAGCTAATAGGGCAGCCCCAATAGCAATATAAAGCTGTGAGCTATCTGGATTTATGATTTGATTTTCCTCAAGCTTCAGTGTTTCTATAAACCTTTTTCTAAGCTCCGACAGGAAGAACAGTGGGCCACCTAAAAAGGCTATATTGCCCCTAATGGGCCTTCCACAAGCAAGACCACTTATTGTTTGGATGACCACAGACTGAAATACCGATGCGGCAATATCTTCCTTTGCAGCTCCTTCATTTAGCAATGGTTGTATATCCGTCTTAGCGAACACACCGCACCTTGCAGCAATAGGGTAAATGGTTTTATAGTTTTTAGCCAACTCATTTAGTCCTTGGGCATCGGTTTTTAACAGTGTTGCCATTTGATCTATAAAAGATCCTGTGCCACCAGCACATGTACCATTCATTCTTTGATCAACGCCATCGGAAAGGTAAGTGATCTTTGCATCTTCCCCTCCTAGTTCTATGGCTACATCTGCCTGTGGGTAAAACTCTTTTACAGCCTTAGTACCAGCTATTACTTCTTGCACAAAACTTACAGCTAAATTTTGGGCTATGGAAATTCCACCTGAACCAGTTATGGCAATAGTTATATCATAGTTACTAAACTGGCCATATGCTTCCCTTAACAATTCAGTAACTGTTTTTTTGATATCAGATAAGTGCCTTTGGTATTTTCCGGATATTACTTTAAAATATTGGTTTAGTACTACCACTTTAACCGTTGTCGACCCTACGTCTATCCCGACATGTACTTTTTTACCCATTTAAAATCCCCTCCTAGCAAGTCAATAATACAACAAATTTATCAATTTAATTTTTAGAATAACATATTATAGTTTCATTATAATACTATATTGATTATTTTTATATATTTAAAGTATATAAAAAGTAAAATTTTACCTCTATGTGTAAAAAGGATTTAAAGGCTAGTAAAACATCGTATAAAAATAGTTAAGCCAGCAGCCCCCTTAGGATGTTGCTTTTCAAATTATTAAATTTATTTAATAATTTGAAGTGGTATCACCTTAAGAACTACGAATATATAACTAGTGAGAGAAAAACCAGCTGGTATTTTTTACAAATGTTACGAACTTTTTTTAATAAAATGTATTGTTATTATTTTCACGTTATGGTATTATGTGCTTGTGAAAGATAATACATAAACTTTTAGGAGGGGAATTTAATGAAAAAAGCTTTAATACTTTTATTGACTCTAAGTATGATGTTATTCATGTTTGCTGGATGTACTAGCGAAGATGCTACTCCAGATCCAGACAACGGGGACGACCCAATCGTAGAGGAAGGCGCTGTATCTTTTGGTTTAGGCGTAAAAACTTCAATTGGTAAATCTAGAAGCATGGCTGACGATGTAACTGCTCAAGCTCAAGTTGACACAACTTTCGCTGGAGTATCCTTTGACAAAGATGGTAAGGTTGTTGCTGTTCACATCGATGTAGCTCAAGTAAGAGTTGCTTACGATGAAGAAATGCAACTTACTACTGACAAAGCTGGTCCTTTCTTAACTAAGAAAGATCTTAAAGACAATTACAACATGAAACCTCGTTCTGACATTGGTAAAGAATGGTATGAGCAAATTGCTGCTTTCGAAGAGTGGATGATCGGTAAAACAGTTGCTGAAATCAAAGCTCTTAACGTTAAGGTTGTAGACGATGCTCACCAAAACGTTCCAGATGTTCCTGAACTTACTTCTTCAGTTACAATAACTGTTGAAAGCTACATTGAAGCAGTTGAGATTGCTTGGAACAACAGAACTGAAGCTGCTAATATCGATAAGTTAGGTCTTGGTTACACTATCTCTATTGGTAAGTCTAGAGGCGCTGGTGACGATGTTACTGCTCAAGCTCAAGTAGATGTAACAATGTCTGCTACAGCATTTGATGCTGATGGTAAAGTTGTTGGAACTCAAATCGACGTTGCTCAAACAAGAGTAGCTTACGACGAAGAAGGCCAACTTACTTCTGACAAATCTGCTAAATTAAAGACTAAAAAAGAACTTAAAGAAGATTACAACATGAAAGCTCGCTCTGACATTGGCAAAGAATGGTATGAGCAAATGGCTGCTTTCGAAGACTGGATGGTAGGTCAAACAGTTGCTGAAATCAAAGGCCTTAAGGTTAAGGTTGTAGACGATGCTCACCAAAACGTTCCAGATGTTCCAGAGTTAACTTCTTCAGTTACAATCACTGTAGAAAGTTACATCAAAGCAGTTGAAAACGCTTTCGGTACTAAAAAATAGTTAAATAGTATATCAAGGCTCCCACCTTTGTGGGAGCTTTTTTTTTACTCTACTTATATACCAAGTATTTCATCTATGATATCCTATATATAACTATTTCTTGTTTTTTTCATTCTCAAAGGATTAACTTACTATCTACGAGGAGGTTATTTTATGAAAACAGTGTTTTTGAATTCTAGTAAAGTAAACTTTGATGGAAACCTAGATTATTCACCTTTGTCGAAGGCTTCCACTTTAGCAAATTTTCATAGCAGTTCTCCGGAGGAAATTTTAGAAAGAGTTAAGGACCATGATATCGTCATAACTAAAGAAATTCCCTTAGGTGGAGACTTAATAAGGAACTTCCCCCCTTGTGTAAAATTAATCTGTGAAGCGGGTACTGGATATAACAACATTGACCTTGTGGCTTGCAAGGAAAAAGGTATAACTGTTTGTAATATCCCTGGCTACAGTACAGACTCTGTTGCTCAGCTTGCTATCACCCTTTTGTTAAGCCTTAGCTCCTACCTCACCCAACAACAAAACATGATTCAAAATAACAACTTTAATAACTTTACTAAACACTTACAGGTCCCACACTTTGAGCTAAATGGTAAAACCTTAGGTATTATAGGTGCTGGAACCATAGGCCAAGGTGTCATCAAAGTAGCTAGGGCCTTAGGAATGAATATATTAACATACAATAGAACACCTAAATTATGGGATGATCCTAGGGTCAAGTCAGTAAGCTTAGATGATCTATTAGCTGGCAGTGATTTAGTCAGCCTACACTGTCCTCTTACCCCCCAAACTAAACATTTGATTGATATAACTAAGCTTAAGCTTATGAAACCTAGTGCTTATTTAATTAATACTTCAAGGGGTGCCCTGATTAACGAAACAGATCTCATAACTGCGTTGCAGGAAAATATTATTGCAGGTGCAGGGCTAGATGTGCTAGACCCAGAGCCACCTACCCTGGATAATCCTTTATTCTACATGGATAACGTAATTTTAACACCCCACATAGGGTGGCAAACCTTAGAAGCAAGGCAACGCCTAATCAACCTTCTTGGGGAGAACATTAAAGCCTTTATCAATGGAACACCCATGAATGTGGTAAAATAATTTTTGACCCAGTCTACTATTTATAGTAGCTGGGTCTTTTTCAACTCACTGCCCTCTTTCACTAAGTCAAATAATGGGTTACAATATATATATGAAACAGTGTTGAAGCAGATAAACACTGTAATTACAGTTAAGGAGTGTGAGTCATATGGATATCAAATTAATATGTATAGACCTAGACGGTACTTTACTAAATAGTGAAAATGCTATAACCCCAAGATCCAAAGATGCCTTACTAAAAGCAACACAGCTAGGAGTTCATGTTGCAGTAAGTACTGGCAGGACCTTTGTGGACGCCGATTATTACTCTAGCTTAGTTGGTTTGAAAACTCCCATTATCTCTTCCAATGGTGCATACATAAAAGAAAAAGATCAAGGTAAAGTAATCTATCAGAATGTGTTAGATGAAAATGTTTTGACTACTATTCTTGAAATATGTAAAAGATACGGCATTTCTCCTTGTATGAATACACCTTTTAAGAAATATCACGGTAAAGACTTTAGTGAGCTTTTCAAAATTTTTGATGAAAAAGCTAAAAAATTTAACCGTATTATAACTGTCTATAAGAGAGAACTAGTAGAAAATATGGCAGAATGGAAAGATATCATAAAAAAAGAAAAGGACAATATTATAAAGTGTGAATTATACAGTAGTAATAAAGAAATTATATTAAAAATCAGACAAGAGCTGGATGATTTAGATGATGTTGAGGCTATTTTCTCCATCCATCACAGTATAGAAGTTACATGTAAAGGTGTTTCAAAGGCTAGAGGTGTTGAGATTCTTGCAGGATTTTACAACCTAAAGCCTGAGAATGTAATGGCCATAGGAGATAGTGAGAATGACCTCTCAATGATTAAGTATGCTGGCCTAGGTGCTGCCATGGGCAACTCCATAGATATGATTAAAGAGGCCTCTGACTATGTCACAGATAGTAATGATGACGAAGGAGTTGCTAAGGCCATTGAAAAATTTGTATTAAAAATGGGATAGGCTATTTAGCCTATCCCATTTTATTTTACATTATTTTTGATATCAGTTCTTTATTAGGTGATGCTATTGAAACTGCGCTGATGATACCACCTGAATCCTCTAGGTTATTCTCACAGGCTTTTATAGCTTGTTTAACTGCTGCCACTTCACCTGTTATTAAAACAAATCCTTTTCCACCTAAGCCCCTTGCTAATCTTATCTCCAATAATTGGACATTGGCAGCTTTTAGTGCCATATCACCTACCACTATAGAAGTAATTGCAGAAATTGTTTCTATAATACCTAAGGAGCTTATTTTCTCTATTTCCCCCGTGGCTGTCAATGCCGGGAAAACAGCTTCACTTATATTTGAAATAACATGGTATTCTACTGTAAAACTACTTCCCACATTCTTTCCAACCTCAATAGCATTTTTTACTGCTCCTACATCACCTGAAATCAAGCTGATGTACTTACCAGGACAAATGGGTGTAGATAAAACCAGTTCCACATTGGCGGATTTTATCATTTCGTCTGTTGCTTCTATTCCTTTTGCAATGCTTTTAAACTCTATCAGTCCGATGGATTTTTTCACAAATTATCACCTCTTATCAGGGTATGGATAAAGTTTTACATAAATAAGAAAACGATGAAACTTAATATGAATATTGAAGTGGCAGGTGGATCAATAAATGTATCAGCATTACTATTGAAAGTCTTACCTGCTATCTCACCTAAAACACCAGATATAACAGCGAATAATGCTCCTATATATATATTCCCTGTGGCTATGGTTGCATAGCCAGCCACTAAGGTGATGTGATGTGTTGCTGGCAAATCAAAGCCCATCTGAACAAAAATCAAAGTTGCTGCACTTATTACAAAACCTAGAACATCAATTTGAGTAAGGTCTACTAGATAAGAAATTACTAAACCAAGTCCTAGGGAATAAAAGGCTACAAAAGCCAGTGTTTTAGAATCAGGGAAAATGCTTGGCTTCGGATTATCAACTGCTGCCGCCACCTCGGCATTTTTGGGTGCAAAGATAGCAAATAATCCAGCTCTACCAAAAACTAAACGAGCTATAATTGCAGAAGTAAATACCGTTAAAGCCACAGTGTCTGTCTTAAGTGCTAATTCCACGTAAACAGCATTGATCATGTAACCCACAATACCGAAGATACCACCAACAAAAAGAACGCTTATATCATTTGTCTTTTTAAGTGGTGTAACTATGTCTAAACCACTTTCTAAAGATCCCTTCTTGTTTGCTGCAAAGGCAGCTGCTGCTACACCACCAGCAAATGCTATATGTGGACCAAGTAAGGCTCCAAATGTCACATCTGTTAGAATTGTTGCAGGTCCACCACTTGCTATTACTCCCATACCAATAAGTCCTACAAAGCCAGTAAAAATAAAAGCAGGCAATGCTCCAATTAATGCACCTAATATTCCTCCACCAAAGGCCGCTAAAATTAAAGCTAATTCAAACATAAATTCATCCCCTTTTTTTGATTTATGAAGAAATTTCTATCCCCTTTTGATTAATGCTTTTGACAGTACCACTGATGCTTGCATGGATCATTGCGCCAAGCTGCCCATCATTAACATTAGCCACAGGATCACCTTTTTTTACAACATCCCCTACCTGCACTAAAGGTTGTGCCATGGCACCAATATGTTGTTTTTGACTAAGTACCACACCCTTGACTGTTTCATCTACACTTTCAATAAGAGGTGCGTCCACGTTATATTTCTCTAAACTCAGTCTGGCAATTAGTTTTTTCACTGGAAATTTTCGATAACCCCTAAACTGATTTACTTCTTCTGGTTTACGGTTATTATCATTTTTTATGCCAGCTGCACTCAGCCTACCCTTTAGAAAACTATTTAGTTTCCATGGTTGTAAGTCCATAATACATGCTAATTCACATAAACCACATTCACAACATAAAAATGCTTCAGTTACAGATGAATTATTCTCACAGGTACTGTTGTAACTGGCAATTCTCATTAATTTATCTGGATGTAGTTTATGTCCTATCAGATTTCTTGGACATACCTCTGTACACAATGAGCAGTGGCAACAAGCTGTTTTTGCTTCCCGGAGCGTAGCTTCAATGGATTTTCTCTTCCCTTTTACTAAAGGATGCTCCTTCGGAAGAACTATAAGACCCTTGGTGGTTTTGGTGATAGGACTATGGATGTCCTCAACTAACTTTCCCATCATCGGGCCTCCATCAACTATCTCAAACTCTGCAACTGTAGGGCCTCCTGCTAACTGAATCATCTCATTTATACTAACACCCAGGGGCACCTTTAATGTCACGGGTTTATTCACTTCCCCTGTGACTGTTACATACTTTTCTGTAACAGGTAACCCTTTTTTCGCATAATAGACATTTATCAGTGTTTCAACATTGATAACCACTACTCCCACTTGTAACGGTATTCCACCTTCAGGGACGATCCTATTTAGTACTTCGTAGACAGTAATTTGCTCATCCCCTGCAGGATAGAAATCACCTAAGGTAAAGACCTCAATGGTTTCATCATCCTTTGTTAACTTTTCCAATTTTTCTATGGCAGCATGGTATTTTTTCTTTAGTGCAATAATACCTTTTTTTGCACCGGTTTCTTGAACCACAGCCTTTAGTCCAATAATCATTTCTTCAGCTTTATAGTACATTAGTTGCTGATCCACCCGTAGTAGTGGCTCACATTCTGCTCCATTAACTATTACGTACTCTGCCTTTGCCTTAACCTTAACATGGGTAGGGAACCCTGCTCCCCCTGCACCTACAATGCCTGCTCCTTGGATTAAACTAATAAGATTATTATCCATGCTTCCCACCTCGTCTTATTTAATGGCAAATCCACCGACTAAAGTACATCTTCTTCTTCTAGCAAAGCTCTTAGCTGATGTTAACCCTTCGCCGGTGGGTCCTGCAATGGTAAATGTTGCATAACCTTCGCCTCCAACACCAATACCCGCAAAGGACGGCCCATTTTTAACGAAGATTGTTGTCTGAATTTCTTTAGCAAATTGAGTTAAAGTATCTATATTCTTTGAGTGCATGATGGCTGTATGTCTAAAACCATGTTCAACACTTACAGCTAGTTCAATTGCCTCTTGAACATCCTTTACCCTAACTATTGGAAGAACAGGCATCATCAATTCACCTACTACAAAGGGATGATCTTTTGGTACTTCCATAATTATGGCACGGACACAATCATCACATTCAATCCCCATTTTACCTAGAATATAATCGGCATTTTTGCCAACGAACTCTTTTACTGGATAGCCATTTTCGCCAACAATCATTTTTTGTAGTTTTAAAATGAGTTCTGGATCTTTTAATTCATAGGCTCCAGATTTTTTCATGTTAAAAATTAGGTAATCAGCTACTGAGTCAACCACAATAACTTCCTTCTCTGCAACACAAGGTAAGTTATTATCAAAACTGCAGCCGGCGATTATATCCCTAGCTGCTTTTTCAATGTCAGCAGTTTCATCAACAACTGCCGGTGGGTTTCCTGCTCCAGCTCCAATGGCTTTTTTCCCTGAAGATAGCACTGCCTTTACAACAGCAGGTCCTCCAGTTGCCACAAGCATATTAACTTTCTTATGTTTGATCATTATATCTGCCTGTTCTAGGGAAGGATTACTCACAGTTGTCAATAGGTTACTAGGTCCTCCCGCATCAATAATACTTTTATTAAGTATCTCAACTGTTTTAAGGGAAGTCTTAGTGGCAGAAGGATGTGGACTAAATACAACAGAGTTACCTGCTGCAATCATACCAATTGCATTACATATAATGGTTTCTGAAGGATTTGTGGTAGGTGTGATAGATCCAATAACACCATAGGGTGATAATTCTATCAATGTCAACCCATCATCACCAGAGTACACATCTGGCTTTAAATCTTCTATCCCAGGTGTCTTTTCTATTGCAACTATGTTTTTACTCACTTTATCTTCATATCTACCCATGTTGGTTTCTTCATAAGCCATCTTTGACAGAAGCTCAACATTTTTCTTAGCTTCCTTACGCATGGCTTCTATGAATTTCCCTCTGGTTTTTAGATCAAATTTAACAAGCTCTTTTTGAGCTATCCACGCAGCCTCAACTGCTTCATTCATATCCTGAAAAATTCCTAAAGTTTCTTGAGGTTTTTGGGATTTTGCAGTCATTTCTACTAGTACTTTCTTAACAATTTCTTCTATTTTTAATGTTTCTACGGTCATACTAGTTCCTCCTTTCGTACTCAAATACCCTAAGTGCATGATTTGCAATTTTCATATCTTCTTCCACTGAGCCACCACTTATTCCTATACCACCAATTATCTCGTTATTAAGCTTAAGGGGATAACCTCCCCCGAAGGTAACAAGTTTATTTTGGTTGGTCCACTGAAGCCCGTAAAGGCTTTCTCCAGGCTTTACTAGTGGAGCCACTTCATGGGTAGGTAATTTAAGGGCAACTGATGTATAGGCTTTGTTAGGAGCTATATCTAAGCTTGCAAGTAGTGCATCTTTCATTCGATGTAGCAATAGAGGATTCCCTCCGTCATCTACTACTGCGAAAACAACTGGAACTCCCATTTCACTGGCTTTTACTTCAACGGCTTCTGCCATTTTTTTAGCAAGATCCAATGAAAGATTGTTATCCACAACTTGGTGCCCTAGCCGCTTTAAAACCTTTTCCTTAACGGTTTGGACCAAGGCCCATTGCTCTTCTTCCCTGGCCAACATAAATAGCGCATCAGACAAACGATTGATATATTGAACTATTTCTTTTGGTATATTTTCTCCTCTACTTAGTTCTACCACCAAGCGTTCACCGCGCCTTATAATAGTTCTAGCTAGATGAATACTGGCAGAGGCAGGTGTTCCTCCAGGAATTACAAACTCTGTTAAAGGTCCTAATTTCTTTTCGTATTGATCAATAATATTTTCAAGCATATCAATATCTTTTTGTCTAATAGGTTCTTTAATATATTCCTTGCCTTTATCATCAGAAGCTAACTGTGCTCCTAAAACAAACAACTTCTTCTGAATGATTCTAAGTATATCTTGGATCTCTTTGTTTTTGATTATAGAGTAGGCTACTCCTATTGCAGCATTTGCTTCATCTAAAGTACCATAGCAGGATACTCGCAGTGTATCTTTACCAGTACGACTTCCTCCAAGGAGTCCAGTTTCCCCTCTATCACCTTTTTTTGTGTATATGGCCATATCTTCACGTCCTCTACGGTTGTACTTCGATATTATCGATTATGCCAACTATTGCAGCATCAATGGGAGAGTTTGGACTACCAAAGACATGTCTTGCAGAACTTCCCTTTGATACCAAAACATACTCACCTTTTCCTGCTCCAACTGAATCTATTGCAACCTCTTCTATTCCCAATGACTTACCATTGGCATCAGTCTTCTCAACAACCATCAGTTTTTTCCCAACAAGGGTTTCGTCTTTCCTAGTTGCAACAACCATTCCAATCACTTTCCCTATATACATCTGCATCACCGCCTCTTTAATGATATTGATGCATTTACCATCATTTTTTGATAATCTTAACCCCAATTTTTTTAGCAGTATCATAAGCCAAGGAAGTTATAATTGTAGTGCTTGGTACATACATAACCCCTTGGGAGCTACCAGTCTCAATGACATCGGACCTACTAAGGACCTTCTTGTTAAAATCCACGGAAATGGAATCACTGCTATGCTTATTATTTTCAATGGAGCTAAGCAAATCAGTGGAGTTCACAAGCTTTATCCCGTATTGTTCTAGGGTGGCTAGATGTTCTTGGTTTTTTGCTAAGTAAGCAGGAGGTGTCTTATCCATACCCATTTGTTTTCTAGTGGGATTTTTTAAATCGCACCCGTCTTTAACTGCAACTATGGGGATACCTTCCATAATTCCGTGGGCCACAAGGTTAGTTACTAATGTATCTGCAATGTTTAAGGATACCTTGGTCGCTGTATTTACAGTTAATGTAGGGATGATAAAGTAGTTAACATCTTCGTATAAACTCCTAGGGTTCTTTACTTCCCTCTCTAAAATCACTTCTTTAACTCCCAGTTGTTCCTTTATAAGCTCTGGAGTCAAGACATATTCTGCGCTATTTGATAGTAGAAACTTAAAGTTCCACCCCATATCAATTAGCTTTTTAATCTGTGGCATCACCTCGTTAAAACCAATGGCTGCCCCAGTAAAAATAACTAATGCTCTTTTCTTTCTAGCCTCTAATCTCCTTAATACTTCTTCAACAATCCAATTAAAGGCTTCTTCTGGTTTCAATTAAATCACCTCACTTCTTACAGTTCAGTGCTATACCCAAAGGGGTTACTAACAGTGGTTGGTCTGGTTTAAGTGTTGGAACACCTATTTCTTTATAGAACACATTCTCAAATTCTTTAAAACAACAGGCTCCCCCAACAACATATATTTGTTTCACATCATAGTTTGCAATATGTCTTTTAACTATAGAAGCCATTTTCTCCACCACAGGTTTTACAACTGTAAAAATCTCCCCTTGCATACTAGGGTCTTTTTTTAATTTTTCTCCTTCATCAAAGGGAACTTTATAATTTCCAGCTACAACTAAACTCATGTGAGTTCCACCTGTTGCTTCATCAGCTGTATATATCACTTGGCCATCCCTTAAAATACTAATACCAGTGGTACCGCCTCCCACATCCACTACAGCTCCGTCTGTTACACCTAAAACTGAAGAAGCCGCTGTTGGCTCATCTATAACATTGATACACTCCATGTCAGCTGACTCTACAACGTTGCAAATGGCCTTGGCATTTCCTCCTATTGTTCCTGGTGGTACAGCTGTTGCAGCATAGCTAAGACGTGTACCTAGGTAACTTTCCACCTGGTGCTTTAATTGCTTAACTATTCGTACAGCACCTACATAATCTACCACTAACCCATCCTTAACAACTGAAGCTGGGTATAGGGCACCTGCCACTGGATGATCATTTTCATCTAGAACAGATAATACTATATTTGCAGTACCTAGATCTACACCGACCTTCAAATCACCTTTAGGCTTTATGATCTCTTGCTGTAGGTTTATTAATTTGGCAAAACTTGCAATGTATTCATTGGCTTTAATAAGGTCCATGATGCAATCTCCTTTAGCCCTTCAGTATTTTTGCTAAGTCTCCATTACTTATTCCACCAGCATTTGCTTCATCCATATCCAAATGCATTTCCAATTCAAATTGGTCGGAAACCCGTATCAAAACGTTATGATAAACTAATTTTCTGATACCATCTATTTCCACGTTAACCAATTCCTTATCCTTTAAACGGAACTTATCAGCAAAGGTTGGAGGGATGTGGATATGTCTTAATGCCGCAATAACACCTTGCTTTTTTTCAACACTACCCTTTGGACCCTCTATGATAAATGAAGGTGTATCTTCAGTTTTTCCTGACTCCCGTACCGGTGCACTTAAACCCAGCTTAAATCCATCACTAAGGGAGATTTCAACTTGTGTTTCTGGTCTAACAGGTCCTAATATCCGAACACCTTCAAAAAAACCCTTAGGCCCAATTATTTTAACGGTCTCTTTAGCTGCAAATTGACCTGGCTGTTTTAAGTCCTTCATTTTGGTCAGTTTATAACCTTGACCAAAAAGTATTTCCAAATCCTTTTGGCTTAGGTGGATATGACGATTGGAAATTCCGATGGGTACATAAGCCTCTTCCCCATTGCCATTTATCCTTTTGACCACTTCTTCTACAACTTTTTTTATGATAACTCTTTCATCTACGGTCAAACTTTTTTCCTCCTTATTAGGGTTATGAGTTAATCCCTAGTAATTTTTGAGGCAACACAATAATAGCTTTCAAGGCGATTAGGAAGGTTAGTTTCTAATCACCTTGAATTTTTTTTATAAGGTTTTTGGTAAAATCTTCTCTGTATCAGCGTTGGGTCTTGGAATAACATGAATTGAAACAAGCTCTCCAACTTTTTCTGCAGCTGCAGCTCCTGCATCGGTTGCTGCCTTAACAGCACCAACATCACCTCTAACCATAACAGTCACAAGACCTGATCCAATTTTTTCATAACCTACTAAAGTTACGTTAGCAGCCTTTGTCATTGCATCTGCCGCTTCAATGGCTCCTACTAAGCCTTTGGTTTCAATCATTCCTAATGCGTCACCCATTGTTTATTCCTCCTTTAGTTCTTCGTAGTGTATACAAAGGGTCCGAAGTTCACCCTTTTCCCTTGGACATTTAGGATCTTTACATAAGTTACAGGTTTCTGTAGAGATTTCAGTGGTAGATTCTAACTCTTCTACCTCTACTACCTCTTCTTGTACTTTTGTTTCTTCTTTTTCATCAACTATATCTTCCATGGTCTCTTCTATAGCTTCTTCTTCCACATCTACTTTATTTTCTTCAAGCTGTTCTACTGCTACTGTCGTTTGTTCTTTTACTTTTGGATTGTTGTCTTTTTTTTTGGTCTCTTTTACTGTCTTCTCTTCCTTGACCTCTTCTTTAAGTTGAGGTTGACTATATCCCACTGTCTCATTGGTCAAAATAATCTTTGTAATTTCATCATGAGGTCTAGGAATAATCTGTCTACTCCAAACACTGGTAACCTTTTCAGCAGCTGCACAACCTGCTTCAACAGCTGCTTTCACTGCTCCAACATCGCCCTCAAGCTTGATGGTAACCATACCACCTCCTTTGGATAACTCATATCCCAGTAAGCTTACATTAGCTGATTTAAGAGCTGTATCTGCAGCTTCTATAGCAGCAGCCAAACCTACGGTTTCTATTAGACCTAAGGCGAGTCTTGGCAAAGTCTACACCTCCCTTTTATCACTTTTGTTCAAGTTCAAAGCAATTAAAACTTCTATAACCTTGTTCTTTATTAACTCAATTTCTGCATCAGAAACATTATTATGACCTTTATCCTCAAGGGGTATCTGTTCTTCTCTTTCTTTATCAAGATCCTTGAAGGGAAGTCCTTTCACCAGTCGCGCACCATTGGCACCTAACGCCCTTAAAGTAGTTTTATGATCTGATATTTTGCTTTTAAATAGAGGTTGGTCACTATTAAGCTTTAAATAGTGTAGTATGACATCCCCTTCTTCACCTATACCGATACCAACACCAAGTTGGGATTCCTCGGACGCGAAGCAAGCTAAATCCAATGCTGAGCTTGATTCCCTTATATCTGTATGGTAGGGGACTCCTTCTTCTTCAATACCAAATAGAATATCGCAAATCAAAGAGGAGTCTACCTGTTGATGACAATAAACATGAACAGATGGTATCTTGTTTCCACTACCTACTTTCACTATTTATCGCACCCTTCTTCAGCCGCTATAATAAGTCCAGTTGCCACGGCGTTTCTCGGACCTTCTGTACCACGTATGTTACCCCTACCAGCCACTACCCCGTATTGAGATAGGGCATCTGTTACCAGCTGGGGTATTTCAAAATCTAGTGCTGACCCACCTACCAAAACAACAAATTCTATATCACGGATATTCCCTGTGGGGCAAACCATACTTAAAGCCCTTAAAGCATTGGTCACAAAAACCTTTTCTTTAGCAGACTTTCGTATGAACTTTATCCTTTCGATGGACTGTTGCCCTGGGATAGGTATCATATTACCTTCTTTCAAAATTACCACCCTGGCGAACACACTGGCATCCAGGGGCTTTTGGTAAAACTCCACTGTTCCATCTTCATGTCGGATATGGAATAGACTTTCAACTTTTGCAAGGGGGTATTTTTTAATATCCTCTGCCAAGGCAAAATCCTCTAATCCCAGCTCGGAATTGATCAATAGAGTAACCATATTTCCAGCACCAGCCAAATGTATGGAGCTAATTTTCCCCTCTTTATTGACTATGGAAGCATCTGTTGAGCCTGCCCCCATATCTAGGATAGCTAAGGGTTTATTACTTCCCGGTGTAGTTAAAGCTCCACGTATGGCCATGTCAGCTTCCACTCCACCGACTTCTACATCAATTTGTATCTCTTTTTGAAGTTCATCTGCTATCATCTTCATTTGAAGTTTATCTGCCTTAACCATGGCTGCAATACCAACGGCATTTTCCATGGAGAACTCTTCAGCAAGTCCACCCTTTACTTTTTGAGGTACAAAGGTATCCACAGCAAGCATATCTTGAATTTTTATGTCATGGGGATGTTGTTTAGTAAGCTCTGACATCACATGTCTTACCCTTTCAAGCATCCCTCCTGCATTTGTTCCAGGCTCACCCTTGATATCTTCAATGGGATTTGAAGCCTTAATAACATCCATAATCCTACTTGCTCCCTCATCAACATCTACAGATGCTCTTCGCTTCTCACCTATGATGTGGATCTGCCCTGCCGGTATACGTCGTTCTTGTACGTCACCCTTCGGTGTTTTGATAACTACAGCTGAACGATTGCCAATTAAAGCTCTTGCAATGGGAACTATTAACTTAGTTTCATCACTTGTCAGTTCAAAAACCGTAGCAACACCATAGGGATTTGCCAAAACTTCCACAACTCCACCAGGCGGAGCCACTTCGATGGCTGACTTCATGCCCACTGGAACCTTTTCTAGCAAACTCACTTCATCCACTATGGGTATGATATGCTTTAAGCGATTGTTGATTAGGACACCATCATCCCTTTGAACTATGGCACCCTGCACTTTTATACCTTTTTCAACTGCCCTGTTAATAATATTGGCAGCATCCTCAAAATCAATTTCTTTGCCTATCAAAGCAATAACTTGTTCGTTAAAGCTTTGCTTTTCTAGATCCTTTATTCTAACTGTTATCCCTATGCCCAACCCAAGTCCCCCTGGAGTGGAGGGGTTGTGGCCAATCATCGTTGACTCAGTGATTATAGTCTCAGTGATGGTTTCCATGGCTACATCCCCAATAACAGGAGCTGCTTCGTTAATCCTGACAAGATCTAGATCTTCTATTTTGAGGTTACATTTGTCTAAAGCCTTTTTCAGTGAAGCAAATGCACCATGTATATTCTTTCGAGTTCCTTTAATTCCAGTTGTTTCAACTATACCGCTGGATAAAAAGTCAACTTTCCCTTTAGATACATGGGCAAGTGCTACTTCTGTTGTTGCATTTCCAATATCAATACCTGCAATCAGCTTCATATCGTGTCCCTCCTGGCCTTGTTAAGTCCAAGAATATTAGTCCTGTCTTAATCTATTTCTTCCTTCGTAAACCACAGCTGCTTCTTTAACAAATGCAGCATTGATTTTCGCGTTGTACTTTGTTTCTAGTTCCTGTGCAATTTCAAAAAGTTCCTCTTTAGTTGAACGGTAAGGTCTAAGGGCATTATATATTTCAAGGATTCTTTCATCTGGCACAGCAATTAGTTCAGCAGCTCTTCTTAAATTTCTAGCAAATGCCTCACGTCCTATGGAGTCAGCAACTTGTGCTTGAAGTTCTAAGGTCTCTGGTGAAATACGAACATCCGTTGCCTTTATCTCTCCGTTTAACACACTATTTAATGTTATATCCTCTAAGGTTTTACCTGTAGGAGTTTTTAAGAGCTCAGGTCTTTTTGTTGCCAATGGATAATCGTCTTTAGCATTGACAGTACCACTTGGCTTAACTGAAGTTTTCTGTTCATTTCCTGTGGTGCTTCCTCCCATGGAAGCCATAACTTCTTTTACTATTTGCTCAATTAGCTGTTGATTCATTCCATTCACCTCCGATTAATTGAACTTTACTTCATATTCAACAGGCTTGCTACCCATATTTACATGTTCTGTCTCTTTGATATGCAAAAGTGCTGCTTTAGCTTGAAACTTTGGTCTAGCCATTTGGTCATTTCTAGTTGGTACTGGATTAGGTGATTCACCTTTTGCATATTTAGCTGCATTTTTACCTATTGCTCTAAATGTATCTAAGTCTAAAAGCGGTGCTTGAGGGAATAACTCTAAGTTGCTCAGGGGTAATAGGTCTTTCTGATGGATAACGGTAGTCCCTTTAGACTGAATACCTATACCTACTCCTGATCCACTTATTTTTGCACCATCATGGGCAATAAAGGCTACATCAGAAGTTCTAAGAACTCTTACTACTCTAGCCTTAAGACCTTCCTCTTCAATTCCAGCAATTACTTGCCTTAATACATCGTGATGTGGAATATCTACTATTGTTTTAGTTTGATATTTATTAAAAGCAGGTGCTACAGCAATGACAACTTCATCGTTTCTTGTACCCGCTGAAGCAGTACCCTTTTCAATAAATTCTAATTTACTACTTGAATTATGGGTCACTGTCTCACTTGCCACTTGTTTATCTTCTAAATTGAAACCTTTTAAAACTTCCTCAATAACTTCACGGATCAATTTTTCATTAATGGCCATATGTTTTCCACCCCTTCCTTAACGAATATCTTCAGGCTTTATAGCGTTGGCGATATTTTTAATTTCATCCCATCTTTGGTCACTAATAACGTAACCAGTTTGAGGACCACGATAGTCATTAGGATCATTTACTGAACTTACAACGTTAAAGTCCTTATCCAATATAGCTGATGTATGAAGATAATCTCCAGCCACCCTTTGCTTAAGTAGTGAAAGAACACTGCTAGCTACATCTTCAAATCCTTTTTTATGAAGAGCCTTAACTACATCTAATCCAGTTATTCCTCTGTCCATCATTTCTCCAGCAGCTTTTAAGTCCTCAACAACGTTTCTCTCAGGCATATCTTTACTTCCATGAGCGTAAGTAGCTGCTTCTACTTCTTCATCTGTAACAGTTGGTAGGCCAAGTTCTTCAAACAGTGCTTGAATTACTTTAGCTGCCTTATTTCTAACCTTGATAACAGCTTCTTCTGTAACTGGTCTTAATCCTGCATCTATACGTAGATCCCTTTGGATTACGTTCCAGTCATCATAATCATCTGCATCCCAGTTAGATCCAGCAAACATGTTGTCATAGTTAGGTGTTGCACTATATCCTGAACATATGAAGTCAGTTCCTGGAACCATTTGCATCAGTGATCTTGCAACTCTTCTTAAATCAGAGTGAGTAAATGTTTGGTCATTACTTGAAGCACATTCAAGGTCTAGCATCATACCAATTAAGTTTTCTGCAAGTACCGCTCTGATACCACCAGGCACACCTGCAGGTACACCTATACAACTTACAGAACCATTTTGAGTTCCTTGTGAACCAGCACCTTTAGTTACATATAGGCAGCGAGCTTCTAGGTAAAGCATAGATTTACCTTCTGCATAACCCATTTGTACTTCAGACCCAGTACCTGAAGTGAATCTCATTTTTAGTCCCCTAGATGCATAGGCAGAAGCCAAAAATGCCTTAGAAAATGGAGTGTCATCCCCATCAACAAAAACCTGTTCAGTACCATATACAGAAACAGTTTCTGCATAAGATGTTAAACCTCTCATACCTAAAATAAGTTCAGTAGCTTCTTCAACTGCACATTGAGTTAGTATACCAGGTCTACCTACCTGTGCACCTACCATCAGTGATAATGCGTTAAAAGGAGCGTAACGTCCTATACCTACAGTAGTTTCTTGCTCATCAAATCCTCTTACTGCAGCTTCCGCAGCATCTGCTGCTATCTGTACAGGATTGTCTTTTAGGTTAGTAACGTGGCATTGATTAGATGGAACTCTTCTACTTCTCATCTTGTTAACTGCCATCATCATTTCAAGTACTGTTAGGTGTCCAACAACCTCAACAATTTTAGCTGGAGTCATGGCAGTTGTATATTTCACTATTTCAGCTCTAGGTACATTTATATCAACTAGCATTCTAGCAAATTCTAATGAATCCATATTTATAGCCTCTTCTGCCAAATCTAAGTTAATGGCATGGTCAGCAATAAAACTATCTAACATGTCAAACTCTTCTCTTTTTTTACCGTCCAGTTCAACTACCTTACCGTTAGCTACTTTAATACTTGGCTTAGGGTCTTTTGGACTGTTCATGGCTATTAGACCTACTTCAGACCATTCTTTAACGAAACCGTCCTTATTTACAGGTCTATCTGCTAAAACTTGAAAACGTTTTGATTTCATCTAATTTCCCTCCTTTATTAACTAATTAAGTTTATATATAAGGAACAGTCACAGGAGCGGGCTCGCCACCAAGGGTTCCCAATAATTTAACTCCTACTTCCTTAGCAGCTATTAGGGATTGTCTTACAGCACCAGAATCACCACTAATGAATAGAATAACTTCGTTTGAGTAGCTTGTTCCACCAGCGGGCGAAGCATAGCCAATTACATCAACGTTGGCAGCTTTGATAGCTGTATCAGCGATAATTACACCTATTGCTGCAGGAGCTCCTACCATAAGACCAAATGCTTTTCCTACAGGTGCACCAAAGGCTTTTTCACATGCATAACTAGCCCTTGCAGTATACTGAAGTTCTATATGACCAGCATCGTTTGCATATACGTCACCGAAGGTTCTTTCTAATTCTTTTAATGTTACTTCAACGGCTCTTCTTGCATCTGATACATCTTCAGCTCCAAAAATAATTAAACATCCGTGACCTGCTCCACCTTTTGTATCCCTTGCTAATTCTACTGAGATAATCTCTGTATTTGTTGCTTTTACAGCCTCATCAGCTGCCATTATTTGTGGGCCTGCACCAGTACGTGCACCTATAATTCCGATTGAACGATATTTCTTATCTAATTTCATTACTTCATGAAGGCTTGGATCAACATTTGCAATTACAAGACCTATAGTGTCGCCAATACCTGTACCTACAAACTCAGTCATACCACAAAACTTAGGTGTAGCTTTTGGAGCTTCAGTTTTTGGCTCCTCTACCTTTTTCATTACTTCTTCCATAATCTTTTCGATTAATTGATCTTTCATTTTATTACACCTCCATAAAATTTAAATTATTGTTTAGGTAATATTTTCTCAACATCTGTATGTGGCCTTGGGATTACGTGTACAGAAACAACTTCTCCCACTTTCTCTGCAGCAGCGGCACCTGCATCTGTAGCTGCCTTAACTGCACCTACATCTCCTCTAACTAGCACTGTGACAAGACCTGAACCGATTTTTTCATATCCAACTAGTGCTACGTTTGCAGCTTTTACCATGGCGTCTGCAGCTTCAACTGCCCCTACCAGGCCTTTTGTTTCTACCATTCCTAAAGCTTCCTTGGTCATTTTAAATCCCCCTTTTATTTTTTTATAGCAATCCTGCATTTGTAGTAAGCCACATATGTAGGACACTATATTTGTATTTACTTAATTCTCTTTTTATTGCTTTTTGCCTTGACAACAATTTGACCTGTAAGGGTAATATAATGATTGTCTATTTAAAAGATTCTGATATTTAATCCCTTTTTAGGGTATTTTTTTGAATATGCATCTTAGGCCTGATAATTTATTGCTTTATGGTGATATTTTTTTAACTTAATGCTTAAAAAAGTGCAAAAAAATTCCCATAAGAGCTTAGTTGCTTTTATGGGTGTATTAAACATACCACTTTCCATTTGAAATTTTGGTGTACCTTTTTTTTAAACCTCTATTTTTTACTCTTTCTTCTTCATATAAATTTCTGTAATCAGTAGGAGTGCTACCAACTACTTTTTTGAAAACCTTACTAAAGTAATTTGGCTCATTATATGATAGTTCCATAGAAATATTAATAATGGGAATATCAGTGAATCTCAGTAGTTCCTTGGCGTATTCTATTTTCCTATGGGTAACATAGTTCACAAAATTAACATCTAATTCCTTCTTAAAGAGTTTACTGAAGTAATGTGGATTTAAGTGAACATATTCTGCCACTTCCTCAAGGGTAATTCCCTTTTTAAAGTTTTTCTCTATATAGTTTAATGCAGCATGAATTTCATTATTTTCTTCTATCTTCTTTTGGTTAATTATTTCCTCAAAAAACCTGTCTAATACTTTCAATATGGCATATTCCATATTGTTTGGAGTCATGGAGTTTCTAATTTCTTCTTGGTTATTGGTAATTTCATTGAGTCCCTTCAAGTGGCAAATATCTAAAATCTGTTTAGCTATACGATCTAAGCTCAATTTCATTTGCTCTAAATCGTCCTTATAAATTTCGTTTAACTCATTTAAAACTTGTCTCAATTGTATCTTCGATTCTTTATAATCTTCTGTACGGATAGCTTCGTATAAAGAATCAGTATTTACATCTTTTTTAACATCCTTTTTAACATGTTTCTTATCCCTGTGTTTCATGTAAACCTCGAGGATATCCTTAGGTCGTGCAGGCTTTAGAACATAATCATCGGCTCCAAGCTTTAATGCCCTTTGTGCATACTTAAATTCTTCATATGCAGTTAAGATTATGATGACTTTATCTTTATCTAGCTTCTTTATTATCTCTGTTGCCTCTAAACCATCCATCCCCGGCATTTTTATGTCCATAAATATGACATCTGGGTCGTGGGTTTCACATAACTCCACAGCTTGCTTACCCGTGGCCGCCTCCCCCACAATAATCGTATCAGAGCTATCATCGCATAAAATGATTTTTAACGCTTCCCTTTCTAAACGCTCGTCATCAGCTAAGACTACTTTATACATTTACAGTTCTCCTCGACTTGATCTCTTTTGGTATCTTAACCTTTACCTTCGTTCCAACACCAATCTTGCTACTTATCTCAATTTTATATTCTGGACCGTAATGATAGGATAATCTCTTGTTTACATTGTTTATACCAATACCTGTGGATTTAGTTAAACTACCAATTTCTTTGTTCTCATCAAGTATCATTTCAAGATTATGTTCATGGATCCCAACGCCATTATCTGCTATTTCTATCTCTATTCCATAATCAGTTATATAACCTTTTATAGTAATATACCCATTTGATTCTTTAGGCTCTAGTCCATGGTTAATAGAATTTTCCACAAGGGATTGGAGAATCATTGAAGGAATCCTAATGCTCTCAATAGATTTAGGTATATCCAACTTATATTGAATTCGATCTCCAAATCTTATGGCTTGTATGGTTAAGTACCGCTCAATATGAGATATTTCTTCCCTTAATTCTACCATTTGATTTATGTTTTTTAAGGTATACCGTAGTATTTCTGCCAACGTGTAGACTATTTCTTGTGTTTTAGATGCCTTTTCTATAAGGGCTTGCCTGCCTATGGTATTGAGAACATTAAAAAGAAAGTGGGGATTAACTTGGGACTGTAATGCCTTCAACTCCGATTCTTTTAGTGTCCTCTCTAGTTCTATCCTAACTCGTTCTTCTTCCACTAGTTTGATACTTTTTTGATTTAGTTCAGCTTGCATTATCTGCATCATATCTTTTTCAACTATATAGTTAGAAACTAAGAACATCATTTCAGCGGCACCTAATATTTTGTCATAGGAAATAACAGGTATTTCATTATATGCTTCCATTATTTCCTCATTTTTCTTCCAACTTGGTATCTCTTTGACAATATGATCTAGTCTATTTAGTTCAGCTTCTTCAATTTTAACTTGACCTGCCATGATAGAACCCATATATTGTCCACCAATATTTATGGGTATAGCAAAATCAACTAGTCCAGTATGACATCGATAAATATAAGGTTTCTCATTCCTAACGGCCTCTAAACCTCCATAGGCATCTGAGCGATAGCAAGCATCCCTACATTTTGAGTCCTCACGAATTAGTTTGCAAAACCGACTGAAATTACTGTACTCGGTTATTGGTTTACCTTTGAAATCCACAGTCACTGCTGCTAATCCTGTAGCTTCTGAAAACCTATTTTGGATCTCCTGTAAAATGTCCACATCAGTAATGTCCCTTAAATGCACTCTCTGCATTATGGTCACCCCTTAAGAATTAATATTCTTGTCCAACATTTTAATCCTATTTGAATTGTACCACAAATATAGGTAACAGAGAATACATAAATATAAAGATTCAAAAAATTTAAATATAAAAAGATGAAGGTCCCGTCTTTGCGACCTTCATCTTTTCTTTAAGCCATTCTTTCCATATTTTCCTCGAGTTCTTTCCTATCCTTTTCATTTAGTGATCTGTCTAGTAAATTAGCTATAATAATTATTATAGGGATGTTAATCAATAGCCTTGTAGCTGTGAAGGTTAACCCAAGAGCTGATAGCTCAAACATAAGCATTGGAATTTTAGTTGTTGACCATGCACCTATAAATATAGCAACGTTTTTAAATGGAACCCCCTTTTTTACAAGTACAGCAGCTATGGGAAATGCTCCATATAGTGGACCTGCTGCCGCAGATCCTAGAAAAAATGCTAAAACCACTCCCAGTAAACCTGCTTCCTTCCCCATAAATCTCACCATAGTCTCCTTGGGAACCCATACATCTAAAAGACCTAAAATAATAAAAATAGGGGGTAAAACTAAAAGTAGCTGTCTAAAGCTCGTTAATGAAGTGTTAACTGCTTCTCCTGCTAAAGAAAAGTTGTACAGAGCCAAAGCTCCTAAGAAAATCAGCGAGATAAATACAATATTATATCTGCTTTTTTTGTTTTTCATCATAACACATTCACCACCAAGTTTATAATATAAGCGATAACAAAGGAAAATCCAAATGCCAATAAGTTTCTGAAAATCGCCAGCTTCTTACCAAAGTATTTAAACTCAACAGGCAAAGTAGCTATACCAACCATCATAAGAGTGGAGACAAATGCTCCTATAGGTAAATAGTTAGCACCGTTTTCCAATAGCATAGCAGCTAGTGGAAATGCAATAAAACCAGGTATTAGAGTAATTGCACCTACAACTGCAGCAGATACCACTCCAAGAATTCCTGAACCTTCCCCTAGGAGTTTTGAAATGGTCTGAGGGTTCAGAAGTGATAGTATCACACCTATTATGATAATAACCCCTACTAACTCCGGAAGTATATTTAAGATAGATTTCTTTGCTTTCATCATTGCCTGCTTGGTTTTTTTCTTATCCTTCACAAATGAAACTATTAATAGAATAAATGCTATTATATAAACTAAAACATCGTACAATTTTACCCTCCTCCTTTATCTTTTAGACATAATTATATACCCCATAGGGGTATGTGTCAATATATAATAGGTTGTAAATATTATACCCTTATAAATAATAATACCTATCTTTTAAAACATAAAAAACACGACGGTTACTACTACCATCATGTTTTTTGCCTTTTATCTGGTTTCTTCTAAAATCTCTCCTATTTTATGGGCACATCTTTTGCCTTTGCAAGGACCTGAGCTTGCTCCAGTGGCCTTTTCAACTTCTTTTAGTGTTTTTGCACCTTCTTTAATAGCTTTTTTTATAGAGGCTTTTGATATACCTTTACACAAACTGATCTTTTGTAGTTTATCCATAATATCAGCTGAGATCACTTGATTCATTTTGCCACCTCTAAATTTTCTTGAGATTATTTTTTCAAACCCTCTATGGCGTTTTTTGCCCAATTAGAGTCATTTAGTATGGCTCTACCTACACCTATTAGGTCAGTTTTTTCATCTTGTAATAGTTTCTCCGCCGCCAGTGAATCAGTAATACCTCCAGTGAGTATCAATGGGATGGAAACAACCTCCTTTAAAGCTTCAGTCAACGGATAAAAATATCCTTGCTTGTCAGCTCCAGGTATATTGTATCCACTGAACCCACCAGATATATCTAGTAAATCTACACCTGCTTTTTCAAATTCCACTGCTGCAATCTTACTATCTTCAATGGTAGTACCATTCTCATTATAGTCTGAAGCTCCGAGTCTTAAAGATACATTAAAATCAGGCCCTACAGCTTCACGTACTGCCTTAATTATTTCTAAATGTATTGTGATTCTACCTAGGGTATCACCACCATATTTATCTGTTCTCTTGTTGGTCAAGGGTGAATAGAACTGATTTAAAAGATAGCCGTGGGCGGAGTGTATTTGTACACCATCAAAGCCTGCTTTTTTTACCCTTATAGCTGCATTCTTAAATTCTTCTACAATTGTTGCAATTTCATGTTGGCTCAGTTCCTTAGGAACAATCCCACTTTTTGACCTAGGATTTGCTATGGCCGATGGACCCACGGGTTCCATACCAGTAACATCTTTTTTTGCAGCATTTCCAGCATGGTTTATTTGCATAACGGTTTTTGATCCGTTTTTTTGTATAGTATTCGCCAGTACCTTTAGACTTTCTATACAACTATCATCAGCCACTGAAAGCTGTTTATCACTGGCTTTTCCTTGTTGAGTTATAAAGCTATGTTCAATAACTATTAGACCTATGTATCCACCTTTAGATTTTTCATCATAATAGTCTATGATTTCCTTACTTACTTTGCCATCTGGTTGAGATGCTGATGTGGCCATGGGCGGCATAACCAACCTGTTCGATAGATTTATGTTTTTTAAAACTAAGGGTTTTAATAAATTTGCCATGTTAATTCCTCCCTAAAAATCACTTTACCAATATTTTATCATAATATATTGATTTAAGCTAAATATGTTATAAATTAGGAGTTTTAAAGTAAAAGAGCCTTCCCTTAAGGGAAGACTCTACAATAAGTTATCTATTTACTTTCGAAGCTACCACAGTCCGTTGCTTCTTGGTTCTTTGCTCTACTTTCATGTTTTACTACATTGATATGATCTAAACTACAGTAAGAGTCACTATTAGCATGATATTTACACTCATCAACTGTACAACCTATACTTTTATTTATTTTCATGAAAAAACCTCCTTTGTTTTTTAGTACACAATTATTATTTGCACTTAGGGGATTTTTTATAAAAATAAAATTTGCCAAAAAACTTAAACAGTCACTACTTTAGCTAAGTTTTTTTCTCTATCTTGGATTATAGAAGTTTCAAGTTCTTTTATCATTTCATTTACTTCTTCCCAGTTATTGACCCTAGTTATACCTGGAATAAGTGGTTTTCTATTGTATACACAGTCAATTAGTAGTACTTTAAAGCCAGCTTCAGCAAGCTCAATTGCATTGTTATACCTATCCTCAATAAATAAATCACATTTTACTTGTTCAGCTGTTTTAACCTTATAGTGACTTCCTAAGATATGCAATTTCCCAGAAGGTAACTTGTATTTCTCAAACCACCTCTGTGTTACATCTGTCAAAAAGTCTTCCCTTGCAGTCACATAGTGAATGTTGTGTTTGCCATCTATTTCTAGTAGGACTTCTCTTACCCTTTCCCTGGGATCTACATCAATTAGGACTTCATTAGCAACAGAGATGTAAAATTCAAAAAAATCCTTAAACTCTACACCATACAGTTGATGAATTTCATAACTGTCCACATCTTCTGGTTTAATATTTTTTTCAAAGTGCTTATTTGCTCTGTCTAACAGAAAAAAAGGCTCTGTAAGTGTGCCGTCGATATCAATACATATATTTAATTTTTCCACGTTATCATCTCCTTTATATATGTAAATTTCAACATAGGTGTATATAATCCTTCAAAAATAAATCCATAAAATTACCCCTGTCAACAATATAGTCCACAGGGGTAAATGTTTATTAAAATGGTGCGTATTCTTGGGCAGACCACCATTCTTCTTTATACATCTCGTATTGCTTAGTAAATTGATCTAGATGAACCTTTTCCCATTTGATAAGCAGTTGATATAGCTTTTTAGCTTCTTCAAACTTACTATTTTCTAAGGCTTTTTCGTAGAAAATTATAGAATCTTTTTCTAGTTGTATGGCTATCCCGAAAACAGACATGGCCATACTTGTATACTGCCCATCTACTTTATCCCAGTTAAAGATATTTGGAGATGGTGGGTCAGCTAGAAAGGCTAGGGTGAATGCCTCATCGCCTTGCTGAATTTTATCAAATAACTCTTTTAGATAGTCAGCATGCTTAAGCTCTTCCTTGGCTAATTCCATAAAAGCTTCCTTGCTTTCAGTACTTTTTGTTTGTTCAGCAGCCAACCTATAAAACTCGTAACCTTCTACCTCATGGATAATGGCTTGTTTGATCGCGTTTAGCTCTTCTTTTAACATATGTAGCCCTCTCCTTTATTATAAAATTTGAGACTTACATACATTTTACACCTATAATTCAAATTTTTCAACTAATTAAGACCCATACATACACTTTGAAGCTTGATTTTATATCCATGTCATTGTTTACCTTAGCTTACTTCTTTGACTGCATTTGTTTTTTCCATGCATGCATCCCCAAGGAAACTCCTATTACTCCATATACAACAAAGGCCCTGAAGTATTCACCCAGTTGTGCATCTCCAAGTAAGTTTCTACCTGCAAGGGGAGAAACAATAAATATGGTATGGAACAATACAGTTCCTAATAATGCCTGACCAATTGTTGCCTTAGTAACAGTGGCTCCGCCTATTAAAAGTGCTGCAATAGCAAACATACCAATATTTTCATGGCTCCCGTATGTGCTCAAGGTACCCATATTCTGTAGGTAAATAATATGTCCCCATGCTGCAAGGACTGTGGAAATTACAATGGCCAGAACTCTAATTTTATTGGAGTCTATACCCGATACATTAGCTAAATGTTGATCCTGTCCCACTGTTCTGAAATCCTGACCTAGCTTTGTCTTTGTTAAAAATGCTGTGGCAAAGCATAAAAGGCCTATTATAACAAAGGTAACCACAGGAATATTTAGGTTGTTGAGCATATTTCTGCTATTTAGCATTGTCATAATACTCCATACACCAAGGACAATTCCTGATGCTGAAAGTGCCATAACTTTACCTTTAGCACTATCTAGTTGTCCTTGCTTATTGTTTTTGATATACATGTATAAGGCTACTGAAATGAACACAATTCCCACAATCAACACTGATTTTATAAATGAAAATCTAAACAGGCTGTCTATGGCATATCTTAATTTTTTATCTAAGTCCACGGTAACCCTAAGCCCTACACCTGTGCTTAAAACTAGTTCCTCGTTCTTCATGGGAATAACAGACCCAACTAAGATAAGAAATATAAACTGATATACACCGTTGGCAAACCAGCCTAGTATTAGACTTGTAATCATTTCCTGTCCCTTAGTTTTATTTAAAAGCTTTCCCGTTAAAAAACCAAAAAGTATTGCAATGGGTGTAGCCAGTAGGACACATAGTAATATCCCCTGCCAATTAAAGACTCCCCAGTGTATGGTCATGATAATAGCCATTTGTCCAGCCATTGCCCCTAGCACAACGGCAAAATTTAACCCCATGCCAGCTAGTACTGGTATTATGAGGGCTAAAACTAAAAATCCATTTCTCGCTACCCTGTTTATCAAATCATTTAGAAAAAAAGGCAAAGATAAGCCAGAGAGTACAAATCCTATATAGCCTATAATTACAAAAAGTATGGTAACCATATTATTTATCAGAAATTTTTTCCCTTTTTCCAGCATTTCTATTCTTTTATTTTGGGTGTTTTCTTCTATGTTTGGCCTTGGCTCCAATCTACTCACCTCCGACTACTTGAGTTAATGCATAGAGAATAATACCGTTACTAACTAACATCCTAGTAATTTCAGCCAAGCTTCCTTGTTCTAATAAATTATTTGCCACTGGCAGAGCAACTACTAACAAGCCTTGAAACAAAAATGTTCCTATTAAAACATGGGTTATAGTAGCATTTCTTACATTGGCACCTCCAATTAGCACCGCAGCAACTGCATGAAAACCCATAAACATGGGTGCTTGGTAAAGCTGTAAAAATCCAAAGCTTTGTGCATAGACAATAATCCCTATAGCCCCTAGTATAGAAGATAAAATAGTTCCAATGATTCTGTACTTATCTACATTTAACCCCGATGCCACAGCAAATTTTGGGTTGTCCCCTACTGTTTTCATAGCAATTCCTGTTTTACTCCTTAATACTAGCCACATGATAAAGCACATAAGGAGCCCGAACAAAATCAAACCTGTAGGCACCCTAAATGCCCCTATATTAAAGTGCCAAAGATTATTAAGTAAATGTCGAAACCTTCCCTCAAGGGAAATGGTGGTCCTGATACCTTTTCCCATGGCCCATGCCATTTCTGGATTTTTTATGGGGAGTACCATCCACCCGATACTCATTAAAGACACCGCTGAGAAACCTACATAAGTGGCCACCATCATCTCAGATCCCTTTACCTTGTTTAAAAGCCAACCATAACCCCAACCCACTATTGCTGCCAGTGGTATAGCCATAAGTATGGCACCAATAAAGGCTGATCTCCCTACCAGTTCCATTTCAATACTTATAATGGCCCCTAAAAGTCCTGCTAAAATTCCTAAGGGCAATCCAAAATTAGGCCCTATCCCACTTAGTATACCTGGCACCATGGCTAAAACTAAAACTACATTCATTGCAACCCTAACTATTACATCTGTCATAAGTCCACCAAAGGGTATTCCGATGATGCTTGAGGTTACTGTGAGTATAAAGAAAAAAACAGCTATTATTATTCTAGGTAGCCCGGCTTTTTTATAGAAAGATTGAAACCTCTCAATCATTTAGTTAACCTCCTTTCTGCTTATGTTGTGGTACTCTCCCGCCATCATCAATCCGAAATCCACGTCACTATCCTCTGGTTTAAGGATTCCTTCTAACTTGCCTTGATTTATTATGGCTATCCTATCACAAACAGAACGAAGTTCTGCCAATTCACTGGAGGTCATTATTATTGTCATACCCAGTTGCTGGTTTAACTTAACTAAAGTGTCCAATACCAATTTTTTTGCTCCAACATCTATCCCCCGAGTTGGTTCAGAGACAAATAATATGTTAGGTTCAAGGGTTAAAGCCCTTGCTATACAGACCTTTTGCTGGTTACCCCCACTAAGCCTTCTAGTGATTTGGGTTACACCTGTACACCTTATATCTAATTCTTTTTTATATTTAAGTGCATGCTGCCTTATACCCTTTGTATCTTTTTGAGTAAATATAACAAAATCCTTTAGAAACTTATCTTTATTTTGCATGGCAGTTATGGCTATATTCATCTCAATGGACATGTTCAGTAACAATCCAACTCCCCGCCTATCTTCTGAAACAAAAGCTATATTTTTCTTCATTGATTCCCTAGGGTCATTGAGCATTAGTTGTTCACCATCTATTGTGACATCACCTGTTGATGGATAAAAGCCACTAATTCCATTTGCTATACCTATCTTACCTTGACCTGCCAGTCCACCTATACCTAATATTTCCCCTTTATAAATGTCTAAATCAACACCCTTAACCTCTTCTCCAGGCATCTCTACCTTAAGGTCTCTAATGGACATAAGTACTTTTTTGTTTTCTTGATTAAATTCACCTTTATCAACCTTTTCTACTTTTCTACCAACCATCAACTCTGCTAACTCCATTACATTTGTGTCTTTTTTATCTCTTTTTGCAACCATATTTCCGTCCCTTAGAACACTGATACTATCGGCTACATCCATTACCTCATCTAACCTATGGGTGATAAATAAAATTGCTATGCCCTTATCAGCAATTGTTCTCATGGCACCTAGTAAATTTTTTGCTTCACTTTCAGTAAGTACAGCTGTTGGTTCATCAAATACAAGTATCTTCAGATTATTTTTATCTATCTCACGGGCAATTTCAACAAATTGCATGTATCCCACTGGTAGTCCCGCTATTTTAGCCCACTCGTCCACATTCAATTCAAGGGTTTTTAACGCTTTTTTAGCATCCTTATTCATTTTTTCAAAGTCTAGGGTTTCTAGCTTTTTCCCTAGTATACTGCTTATTATGTTTGGTTTTGTTATTTCCCTATTAAGTTTAATATTTTCTGTGATAGTATACTCCGGTATTAACATAAACTCTTGGTGAACCATACCAATACCAGAGTCCATAGCCTGTACAGGAGACTTAATTAATACCTTTTTACCATCAATAATCACTTCACCTTCAAAGCCACCTGTTGAATGTATAACAGGCATCCCAAATAGTATATTCATAAGAGTTGACTTACCTGCTCCATTCTCACCTAATATGGCATGTATCTCTCCAGGTTTTATTGATATATTTATGTCCTTTAGAACCCGTGTTCCATAATAGATTTTCCCTATATTATTCATTTGTAAAATATAATTATCTCTGCCCAATGGTCCTCCCCCTTTATGTAATCTTTATATAGGTAATATAAGGTTGCAAAAATGCAACCTTATATTATTTTGTTTTAGATTTATTTAGTTTTTTAAAACACTATATGATCTGATAAATATAGGAAGTAGTTTTTAGGATCATTAGGATCATCTTCGTCACCATATATAGTTAACTGTACACTTGTGCCAGCAATTTCTTCCATAATGGATTGTAGTTTTGCCTTGTCTACCCTACCATCTGTTTCACCGTTTAGGTAAGCTATAGCGTACTCTACACCAGCTTCGATGAACATCATGTTTACAGGAACTGGCCATGTGGCAACTCTTCCCGATGCTCCAGCTTCAGCAACCTTCTCGCCAATCATTGTAAGAATATAGTCTAAGTCACCTTGGAACTCTTCAGGAACAGGAATTGCTAGGGCCGCTGGATATGCATGATATGGAGATGGACAGCATTGAACTGGGAATATACCTTTGTGTTCAATTGTCTGTCTGATAAGTGGCTCCATCATTGAACAGTTTGTTGCAAATAACGCTGTGTCTTCACCGTATTCGGCTATACGTCTAGGAACATCTTCATTGATAAATTGTTGAGTTCCTGGAACTCCTGCATCCCCTGTTGGGTCTGGAGCGTCTACTTCAACAAAAGTCATACCTAATCTTTGAGCTTCAGCCTTCATTCTGTCTCTTCTTACTGCTAAAAATTCGATGGACATATGTCTTGGGAAAGAATAGTGAACTAATGTCTTAGCACCCATATCATGTGCTTGTTGAGCAATTTGTTCACCTCTACCTAAATCGTCAGTATTTAAGATAATATCCCCTTTTGTTTTTATTAAGTCTTGATCCTCTTGTGGAGCACCCAGTATAAATAACATATCTGGTCTTACTTCCCTAACTCTGTCTATTGCAGCAGCTGCCCCAGGCACTGCTTGAACCATTACTATAGCTTTGACATCTGGGTCATCAGCCATAGCCATCATGTTTGTAATGGTTGTCTCTACCTCTTGCATAAATCTATCTGGGTAGGTAGTAGTAACTATCATGTCAGGATATTTCGCTAGCATATCTTGGGCCATCCTAAACTCTTCCTCGCCCTGGGATACAGTACCGGTCATGATGCCTATTTTGAATGTTCCATCTGCATTGTCGTCAGTATCACTTGTGTCACAAGCTGCTAAACTCAATGCCATAATAGCTACTAACAGCAAAATAAATAACTTTTTGAACATTTACAATCCCCCTTTTATATTATTAATCTTAGGCTCACCCCCGTGTGAGTTATAATATTTTATTATAGGATTAATCAAATTATTCTGTTTTTTAATATTTAATTTTAATTTTTATTTTTGTAGGCTAACTTTCATTTAAAATCTTATTACAAGTACGTTGTAAGCTGCAGTAGTACTTCAACATGAAAAATAACTCCCTATTGATAGGGAGTTATTTTAAAAGGGGATCTATTTAAATTAGGAATTTTTCTTTCTAGTTGAGATATCAACCCATACGGCAAGCAGTAACACTAAGCCTCTTACTATAAGTCTTTGGGTTGTTCCCACGTCTAGTAATAACATACCATTGTTAAGTGTTGACATTACTAGGGCACCTACTATTGCACCAACAATTGTTCCTTCTCCACCTAAGGTACTAGTACCACCAATGATGGCAGCAGCTATAACATCTAGTTCCATTGCCTGCCCTGCAGATGCAGCAGCTGATCCAACCCTAGCTGTGTATACAATACCGCCGAGTGCTCCTAATATACCAGAGGATATAAATATCCATAAAGTTCTCTTTTTAATATTGATACCTGACAGTTTTGCTGCTTCCTTGTTACCACCTATGGCGTATACATGTCTTCCGAAAGTAGTTTTAGTGGTCAGGAAGGTATAAAATGCCCCAACAGCCATCAACAAAATAATAGAGTAGGGAACCCCTAGGTACATGGCCATAATGTAAAACACTGCGCTTATCAATGCACCTACTAGCACTAGTTTTGCAACAAATAAGTTTAATGGCAAAACTTCAAATTCATATTTTAGTCTTTCTTTGCGATTTCTAAACTCAAAGAATAAATATACTAAGATTACTAAAAGCCAGATAATTACTGTGGTATCATGGGGGATATTATCCCTTGGACCACTTTCAAAAAACATAGTAGGGAGATAACCCTGCCCTAGTTTGTTAAATGAAGACTGTGTAGCTATGGTCTCACCTCTAGTAACACCAAGTAGTAAGCCGTTGAAAATCATCATGCCTGCTAATGTAACAATAAAAGCGGGAACTTGTCTATATGCAACCCAGTACCCCTGCCACAATCCTATTAAAGCTCCTATGGCTAAAGTTATTAAAATAGCTGGGAATATACCAATTCCATATCTGGCCGGTAGTATGGCTACAATAGCCCCTGTTAAGCCAACCACTGCGCCAATGGAAAGATCTATATGTCCTGCAACTATAACCAGTACAACCCCACATGTCAGGATGGCTATATGAGCAGTCTGTAAAAACAATGTTGATAGGTTTCTCGGGGTGAAAAACACATCACTTAATAGGGAGAATATTACCATAATACCTATCAGTGCTATAAACATCATATACTGCTTTATGTTATTGTTTAGGGATATTTTAATAATTTCCAATGGATTGCGATCATTTATGTTTGTTTTGCTTTGCATAAAAATCAAACCTCCTCTAAATCTTTAATCCTAGTTTATTCTCCGCCTGTGGCGTAATGCATTATTTGCTCTTGGTTTGTGTTCTGCCAGTCTAGATCAGCGGTTATTTTGCCTTCATGCATCACTAGTATACGATCACTAATACCTAAAATCTCAGGTAATTCAGAAGAAATCATTATAATACATACCCCTTGCTCGACTAATTTGTTCATTATATTATAGATTTCATATTTAGCACCAACGTCTATGCCTCTAGTGGGTTCATCTAAAACTAGTATTTTAGGTGCTGCCATTAACCATTTGGCTATAACAACCTTTTGCTGATTTCCTCCACTTAAGTTCATAGCCTTTTGCTCAATGGATGGAGTCCTTATTTTTAAAGCATCAACATAATGATTCGATACTTTTATTTCCTCATTCTCATTTATTCCAGCTGCAGAAGAAATCTGTTTTAAGCTTGAAAGAGTTATATTTTCTTTTATATTCATCATCAATACAAGCCCTGACTTTTTTCTGTCCTCTGAAAGATAACAAAGTCCCTTTTGAATTGCATCTTCTGGATTTTTTATATTTGCACTTTTACCATCTATGATTATCTCACCAGACTTATTTACACCATAGGCCCCAAAGATACTCATAAACAATTCTGTACGTCCTGAACCCATTAGCCCAGAAATTCCAAGGATTTCTCCCCTTCTAGCTTGGAAACTAATATCCTTTATAATTTTCCTGTCAGGAATTTCTGGATTATAGACATTCCAGTTTTTAACCTCAAGGACAGTTTCACCAGGATTATGGGGTTTACGGGGAAATAATTGTGTCAGTTCACGGCCAACCATGCCAGTAATAATCTTGTTTTGCGTAACATTTTCATCGTTTGGATATGTGTCAACTGTTTTTCCATCCCTAAGTATGGTTATGGTATCAGCAATAGCTTTAACTTCTTTAAGTTTATGAGAAATATAAATGCAACTTATTCCCTCTTTTTTGAGGTTTCTAATAATCTCAAGGAGATTTTCACTGTCATCTTCGTTTAAGGCAGCGGTAGGCTCATCTAAAATTAGTACACTGATTTTCTTTGAAAGGGCCTTTGCTATCTCTACTAGTTGTTGTTTTCCAATACCTAAATTTAAAATGAGGGTTTCAGGACTAGCAGTAAGACCAACTTCCTTAAGGAGTTTTTTTGTTTGTGTTGTAGCTTCGTTCCAATCAATAATACCGTATTTCCCAATTTCGCTTCCTAAAAATATATTTTCGCAGATACTCATCTGCTTTACTAATGTGAGTTCTTGATAGATTATTCCTATACCAGCAGATTCGCTGTCCTTGGTATTTTGGAATTTTTGTTCAGTACCATTTATTAAAATTTCCCCTTGATAGGTTCCATGGGGATATACACCACTTAAGACTTTCATTAGTGTAGATTTTCCTGCTCCATTTTCTCCTACCAGAGCGTGTATTTCACCCTTTTTAAGTTTGAAGTTAACTTTATCCAGTGCTTTAACCCCTGGAAACTCTTTCACCATATCCTTCATTTCCAGTATATATTCTGACATAGAGCAATCCACCTTTCTAAAAATAGGAGGAATAACTTTTAAGCTATTCCTCCTATGATTATCCCTAAGTTAAACTATTAGTTAAGATCTGCTTCTGTGATATAGCCACTTCCAACAAGAACTTCTCTAATGTTGTCTTCAGTAATAACAGTTGCTTCAAGAAGAACTGATGGTACATCTACAGTTCCATTATTCACTGTAGCATTAGTAGAAACATTCTCACCTTTAGCTAATTTGATAGCTATTTCGATGGCTTTTTCCCCTAGATCCCTTGTATCTTTGAAAATTGTCATAGATTGAGTACCTTCAACGATTCTCTTAGCAGCAGCTTTCTCAGCATCTTGACCAGTTATTGGCACTTGACCACCTAGACCTTGAGCTATTAAAGCTTGGATAGCTGCACCAGCAGTACCATCGTTTGGAGCTAGTATAGCATCTACTTCATTGTTGTTTGCAGCTAAAGCTGCTTCAACTATTTGAAGTGCATTTTCTGGAACCCAGTTCTCAACAGCTTGCTCAGCAATTACCTCGATGTCACCACTATCAATTAGTGGTTGGATGTATTTCATAGCGCCTTGCTTAAATAAAGTAGCGTTGTTGTCTGTTGGAGCACCAGACATAATGATGTATTTTCCTGCAGGTACTAAATCAGTTATGAATTTACCTTGTAACTCACCAACCCTTACATTGTCAAATGATAAATATACATCTAACTTGTCTGTGTTAGCAATCAGACGGTCATAGGATATAACTGGAACACCTTCAGCGTTTGCTTTGTCTACAAGTGACGCTGCTGCAGCTGCATCGTGTGGAGCCAAGATTAGTACATCAATACCTTGTGTTAACAATGCTTCAACTTGAGTAATCTGCTCTTGCATGTTAGCATCTGCTACTCTTACGATAAGTTCAATACCTAATTCAGCAGCAACTGCTTCCATTTTTTCTTTATCTCTAACCCATCTTTCTTCCCTTTGAGTTGGAAGAGATAAACCTACTTTGATAACTTTTTCATCATCGTCACCATCTGTATCACTGGAAGTACAACCAGCGAACAGACCTAATGCTAGTAAGCTAACTAAAAACAGTGCTATAATCTTACTCTTTTTCATTTCACTTTCCCCCTTTTTTTATATACATAGGACATTATTTTAATGCCTATTGTATTACAACAGTTAAACAAACAATTGAAAGCCAATGACTTAAGCTAATATAACCCCTGTCCTTCTTAATGAAATTATACTATAGCAGTTATTTAGGGAGACTGATTATCTCGGGTAACATTTTGTTCATACCTTTACTTTTTTGTGTGACTAAAAACTAAAATCTACTAACTAGTAAATTTTTGTAAACAAAAAAATACTATAGTTGGACATGCTTAGGGTTCGGATCCCTGCCCCTACAGATAAACTAAAAACCAATGAAATTGGCTAGGCCAATTTCATTGGTTTTTAGTTATTGTTTCTATAAATTTCATCCACCATATGGAAGCCGTCCTTGATTATGGTTTCCTCTAAATTATGTATGTTTACAGGGATTGGTTCTAATTTATAGTAAGGAACATTATAGGTTCCATCATTTATTGTGTTTACTATATTAGTGAGAGGTCCATCCTTAGCTAGCTGAATGGCCATGGAAGCAGCGGCACCTGCAAGTTTCTCAATGGGTTTATACACTGTCATATGCTGTGTGCCTTCCACAATTCTTTGACATGCAACAAGATCTGCGTCCTGTCCTACTACCAAAGTGTTTCCAGCAGTCCTATAAAGGGACAGTGCCTCTATAACACCATCTGCAAGACCATCATTTCCCGCAATCACTGCGTCAATTTTAGCACCTTCCCTTAATAGCTCATCAGTTATATTAAAGGCATATTCCTTCATCCAGTTTGGAGCCCATTCCTCTTTTATTATACTGGCAGCACCTTCAGCAACTTTGCTTTTAAGGACTTTATCGTATCCTCGTTTAATCATCATTGTATTATGATCACTGGTTGCTCCGTTTACAATCAAAATATTGCTACCAACAGGAGAATTCTCTAAAACATATTGTGCCATTATTTCTCCAACCCTTGTGTTATCAAAGGAAATGTACAAATCAACATTTGAATTAAGTACCAGTCTATCGTAGGATATAACCTTTACTCCATTTTTTTTTGCTAATTCCACTGCCTCAACAGCTTTATTGTGATCATTTGGCACAAGGATCAATACGTCTATATCTTGTCCTAGGAGATACCTTACTTGTTTTAACTGGTCCTGATCATCATTATTAGCATTCTGAACTATAATATCTGCACCCATCTCCTTAACTTTTGCCATCAAGATATCCCTATCTTTAATCCAACGTTCTTCCTTTAAAGTTCCTAAGGAAAAACCAACTTTGATTCTTTTATCATCCCCGAATTCATTAGAGTTCGATGAATCTGTGTAAATAACTTGAACTACTCTAACAGTCAAGGTAACAAAAACTGTAAAAAGTATAGCTACTAATGCCCCCCGCAATAGTCTTTTATCAGCCAATTTACATCACCCCTCGTGATATGGAATTTGCTCTATACTCAGTTGGTGTCATCCCTGTTGCCTTTTTAAACAGTTTACTAAAATAGTTGGGGTCGGTATAACCAACCTCATAACACGCTTCCTTTACATTGGCATTTTTATCTTTTAATACCATTTTTGCCTTTTCAATCCTTAACTCTGTAATATAATCAACGAAATTTTTCCCTGTTGACTCCTTAAAAAATTTGCTAAAGTGATGGTAACTCATACTGATTTCCTTTGCCACATCATCTAATGTTAGATTGTGCTGGTAGTTTTCATCTATATATTCTAAAGCCTTTATAATAAATCCATTTAGCTTTTTGCTCTTTTTCTCCTCCACATTTACAAGTAAGTTCTTTAAGTAGTTCATGTAATTCAATTTAATCTCATTAGGGTCGTCTATACTTAATAGCTGTATCAAAAACTCACTATCTAGTAGACTATCATCTTGAACGTCTCTATTTACAGTCCTTTGAGATATTATTATTAGTTCTATTAGCTTGGACTTTATTTTATTGACATCATTTGGGTTGTTAGCTGTAAGCCACAAAAATAGCTCTTCAAATATTTCAAGAACACCCTTAAGATCACCTGTGGATAATTTATCTAAGTAAAGCTTCTCTTTATGTATAGGGTAGTTGTCTTGCTGTGCTAGCACTCCATGAAAATCCTCAAAATGGGTGACTGTTTCTCCCTTACCACTGTTTACTGATTTAGATGCTTCTTTATAGGATTTTGTGAATAATTCTATGTTGTAACCTTTACCTATGCCAATTTCGAAAGGTATTTTTACATTGCGTGCAATTTTTTCCCCTAGCTTATTTGCATAGGATATTGATATATTTCGCAAATCATAGGCATCTGTTTTCTCGTCCATGGGTATAAATGCCACAACCCTATCTAAAAGTGGAGGCCCTATCAAACAAGGACATATATTTTTTAGTTGCATGGAAAACATGTCGTAAAATTTTTGTTTTAATAGACTTATACTTATAGTATCTGTTTTTGTACAAGCTTCATGGTTTTTTACTGTAGCCACCATGGCATAGCCATACCTTAACTTCATACCGAAAATCTCTTCATAAAAGGATAGATCGTCCACAGTATTACTATTGAACAAAAGTGAATGGATGAATTGACTTTCGAGATGGGGGATTATAGTATTCATTTTTTCCATTAGTATCATTTCTTTTTTTAGTGCTTCTTTCTTTGAGTAGATAATCTGGGATAAATCGTTAATCACATTCACTAGCTTATATTTGTTTACTGGTTTTGTTATGTACTCGTAAACTCCTAGATTCACAGCATCTTTGGCGTATTGAAAATACTCGTATGCACTAATAATTACAAATTCTGCATCGTTGTAGGAGTTTTTAATTTGCCTTATGGCTTCTATCCCATTTATTCCAGGAATGTGAATATCCATAAGTATTATGTCAGGCTTTAGGTCTAAAGCCTTTTCTATGGCTTCCCTTCCTGAACTTGCAGAACCAACTACCTCAACATCATCTAAAAACTTATGGATTATAAATTTTATGGATTGAATAACAATATGCTCATCGTCAGCAATCAACAGTTTGATCATTTAAAGCACTCCCTTTTTTATACGGTAACTTTAAAGTTACCTTAGTGCCATAACCTACTTTGCTTTCTATCTCAAATACCTCATTGATGTTTTTACTGTTATAAAACAATCTCAGTCTGTCAATTACATTGTGTATACCTATACCACTGGCATGTTTCCCTGTATTCTTTTTAGAACCCCCTGGGGAAATGATAGTTTTTATCTTACTTTCGTCTATCCCAATACCGTTATCTTCTACTTCTACTCGGATTATTCCATCACTTTCATTAACTGTTAGCTTTATTTCACCACTTTTTTCTAAGTTTTCTATACCATGGATAAAAGCATTTTCCACTATTGGCTGAATTATAGCGCATGGTGTTTCTATGTTTAACAAGTGCTCATCTACATCTAAGGTAAAATCTATCTTGTCTCCAAACCTAGTCTTTAATATATACATATAATTTTGTGAGTAGTTTATTTCATCCTTTAAGGTTACGGCTTCATCTAGTTTTCGAAGGTTATATCTAAACAACTGGGCTATATTTTCTATAAACTCAGAAGTATTGTCAGCCCCTTCCATCATTGCCAGTTGTCCAGCTGCGTTAAAGGTATTAAATAAAAAGTGGGGGTTTATCTGAGACTGTAAGGCCTTAAGTTCAGCATCCCTTAATAAACTCTTCATTTTAAAATTTTCCATCTCTTGTACTTTAAGCTTTTTTTCCATTTCGGCCTGTTTTTTTATCTCATCAATATAAGTTTTTATATTTACAACCATTTTCTCAAAGGCAGTGGCCAAAGTGCTTATTTCATCCCCTGTTTTTATATTGAATGGTTGTATATCAAAATCACCCTGGGATATTTTCTCGGCAGAGTGGGCAAGTTTGATGATTGGTTTAGTTAACCTATATGCAAACATAAAGGCTAAAAATATGTTTAGAGTTACAGAAACAACAATTATAATTGCGTTTATATAGCTTAAGAAAGTCATATTCTTAGTAATTAAATTATACTGAGAAGACCCTTCCTGTAGCTTGTATGTAAGAAGATTATTTATGTACAGTTTTATATGTTCACTAATTTCAATGGAGCGAGTAAAGTGTGCTATGTATTCGTGACTGATACGCCCCCTCTTAGCCTTTACAGCCTGGTCTGTCTCCACAAGTAAATTATCTATCATGTATCCTATATTTTTTAGTATTAAAATATCATTATCATAGCTACTATCCCTTGGAATATTCTTTGCTTTAACATCTAGGGAGTTATATATTGTATAATAATCCAGTAGTGCATCGGAGGACTTTGTTGTTAAGTACTTTTCCACTTCCATCATCATTGTATTGACATCGTTATTTAGCTCGTTTAGATAAACATAGTCAATTATAATTGTATTTAGCTTATCTAAAACTAGCTTGGCATTGTAGTAAGAGAATATACTTGTTGCACCTAAAATCAGTGTGACTATAAGATAGTAAACCACTAATTTTTTTCTTATACCGGTTATAGGGAGTATGTATTTAGTCATTTTCTTGTTGGTATTCATGTAAGTTCTCCATGGTGATCACCTTCACCCCAGTTTCTATAAAAGTAGAAACATTGTTATTTTCCTTTACGTTTATCAATGCCTTTACACTTTCATAGCCCATTTCATAGGGCTCACTCATAACAGTTCCATAGATTATTCCCATGGAAATATCCCTTAATATATTTTCGCTATCCCCATAGCCTATAAGTGTGAAGTCTCCAATCTTATTACCGTCCACGATGAGCTGTGAAGTTCCTAAAGTGTCCACAACAGTTGCGGTGAATATGGCATCGATGTCAGGATGATTATTTATTATGGATTGAGTAATCTCCTCTGCACTTAAAATTCCCATTTGTGATGTAAACACCTGGGAAACCTTCATTTCGGGAAAGTCCTTTATTGTAGTTAGAAAACCATTTAACTTAAGATTTTGGCTTGCTGTATCTAATTCTAGATTACTACTTACTATAATTGCAATATTTGCCACACCCTCAGTGGCTTGAATCATAAGCTGAGCAGCCTCTTTTCCCAACACAAAACTATTTGTACCCACAAACGCGCTCCGGTTACTGTTTTTACTGTCATTTTCTATGGTCACTATGGGAATCCCTTTGGCATATCCTCTGTTGATAAGAGACGTCACTTCAGCTCCCGTTGACGCATGTGTTATTATACCATCAACCCTAGATGTAATAGCTATATCAAGATACCTTAGTTCCTCATGGTGATTGTTAAACCTTGGGGCATTATGTTCCACAACTACTCCGTACTCTGTAGCAGCATCTTGAACTCCCCTAAGAATTTCCTTCCAAAAAGGATCAACTAGATTCTGTCCTACAAAGTAGAAATGATAAAGAGGTTTATCTGGTTCTTTAACATCTTCCCTTTGATAAAGGTACAAAAAAGCACTGTTTACAGAGATTAGCACAATAAGGATAATTATTATATGCTTGTTAATAAATTGGTATAATTTACTAATCCTACTCATTAGGTCGCCCCCTCAAATCTTCGAACCAAAAATTTTCTCCTAATTTAATATTATTCTATATACATCATTTTTTTCCTTCTAAAGTATTAACAAAAAAGCTCGAACCCATTTTAGGGTTCGAGCTTTTCAGCTTTCGTTTATCCTCCTGCCATCATATGAATTACCTTCACATCGTCTCCGTCTTTTATTTCCACGGTGGCATATTCTTCTTGTGGGATAAGTTCATCATTTATCCTTACATAAATTTTAGGAAAGGTGTATTTCTTCTTTTCTAAAAGTCCCTTAACAGTGAGGCCTTCTTCCCATTGAAAGTCCCTGCCATTGACTTTGATCATTTTGTTTCCCCAACTTTTTCAAGAACTTCTAGAACCTCTGGTAAGTCCATACCGATTTCCTTTAAATGTTCAATCTTGGGTATACCCTCTTTTGTCCATCCTCTTCGAGCATATACAGTATCTTGTAATTTCTCAAACTGCTCTTCACGGTATTTCCTTAACACCTTTACCTTCTCTTGGGTTGTTTTACCATCTACTTCATAGCCTAAAATTTCCTTCAACTGGCTATCATATCTATCCTGTCTTGATTCATACTCTTCCACAGTTACAGGTCCAATGGAACGATAGGGGGCTCTATCGTGTACCCTTAATCCTTTACCCATTCTAATATTGAAGACCTTTTGGAAATTATATACTCTCTCAGATTCCCTTATGAGTTGGTCTTTATCTATACTCTTTCCAGTAACTGCATTACAGATATCCACATAGTTTTGTACATGCTCTGGGATTTTAGCTGGTTCATTTGCATGGGCATTGCTTTCAGGTACAATATCATTCCATGGCAGCTTACACATACCGTAAAGTCCAAACCATGTTCTAAACATCGGGAAGTAATGTAGGGCTTCGGCTTTATCATCAAAAGTAGGAATTTGGTTATTTACCATATCCATGAAAATAAGCCATGCTTCATCATGCTGAGGTCCCTTATTAGTAAGGGCATATCCCCCTTGCTGGGCTAATGATTCCTTTGATAAGTATTGAGAGTACTCAAGACCCTTTTGCTCCATACCTATATCATTTAGGAAGCTTTCATCTGCTCCGTATTTTTCCACAAAAAGCTTCTTCATTCTGTGAACACCTTGACCTGCAACCTTACCGAAACCTTCTCCCCGGGACATTTGGTGTAACAGTTCAAGGGCAGCATCGCTATTTCCGAATTTTAGTTCAAGGCCACCTGTTATTTCTTTGTTTATGATGCCGTTTTCGTAACAGTCCATTATAAATGCTGTGATGGTACCGAAGGATATGGTATCCACAGCGTATGTGTCACAATAGAAATTTAGCTCTAAAACAACATGGGGATCAAATATCCCACAGTTTGAACCAAGACCTGCAGCGTTTTCGTATTCTGGCCCGTCCACTGTAACTAAGTGCCCTTTGTAAGGACCTGTTTTTAACTCAAACTTATCAGCTGCCTTTGCACATGCCATGGAACACCCATACCAGCAACCATCTGCCATTCCCTGGGTAATATATTTTTCAATAAAAACTTTGGATGAAATTTTATGTGTATCCTTATGCATTCCAAACTTAAAGTTGTGAGTAGGTAGCAAATCATATTCATCCATAACCTCAATAATATTTGCTGTACCTATTTTTCTCATGCCATTTTGTTTGTCGTCAAGCTTGCATATCTCTTTATGAAGTTTAATACCCGTCTGGTTAATTGTACCTTGATCAACAGGATTATTTAGGTTACCTTTAACTCCTTGGTATTTCACAACAAGGGCTTTTATTTTTTTATTTCTAAATACTGTTCCAATACCACCCCTGCCTGCTTGCTTAAGGCGTGCTACCTTCCTTCTAACATCATAGAAAGTAAAGTTTAAAAGTCCTACAAGTGTATGCTCTGCAGCGGTACCTGCTGTTACAACAGCCACATTTCTCTTATCTTCCTCGCTGTCCGCATACATTTCAGTAAGTTGCTCACCTATTACATGACCATCTATGGCCTCTAGGGGAGCTTCTTCTATCTTTACAGTACCGTTGTTACCATCGATTACAATTATTACATCTTTGTCTGCTTTCCCTTGTATCTCTAATGCATCCCATCCAGAAAACTTAAGTAATGGTCCGAAATATCCTCCTACATTACTGTCAATTGGTATGCCAGTTAGTGGAGAAATGGTGCAGATAAGAGACTTCCCTGAACCTGGGTATTGGGTAATACCGCATATTGGCCCTCCTGCGATAACTATCTCATTTTCGGGATCATTCCATTTAGTTTGTGGTGTAACTGCATTCCACAAATACCACAGACCAAAACCTTTCCCTCCAATGAATTTTTCCTTCATTTGTTGTGTAACTTCCTTAGTCTTAATTTTGTTTTCACTTAAGTTTATATACAAAGTTCTGTTAGTATAACCTTTATCGACATTTCCTAACTGATATGTGTATTCTTGTAAAGTTACATGTTCATCCTTAATTTTTTTAACATCCATCATTATGGCTCCCCCCTCCACTATTTAGCTGCTACCTTATCTTCGTCCTTCTCAGTTATAAATATGGCATTTGTTGGACATTGTTTTGTACACAGGCCACAAGCTATACACTTAAATGGCTCGATGTAGTCATCATGCTGCATCATAGCTTCTTCTGGGCAGAACCCCACACACATAAAACAGCCAACGCAGTCTTTCTTTTTAATTCTTACTATCCCTTTATTATCCCTTACTATGGTTTCAACTGGGCATATATCAATACACACCCCACATTGATTACAAGTAGTGATAATTTCAGGACCATCTTCACTAATACGAATACATGATTTACTTGGGTCTTCAGTCTTAAAATACGCTTTAGAGCAAACATCTTCACAAGCATGACACTGGATACATAGGCTATCATCCTTAGCTAAATACTTCATAACTAATCCCCTCCCTGTATTTATTTTGTTAAAATTATATAACGAGACCATATTATCTAGTCCCCTAAATAAACATTGTAATCCCCCACACCATTAAACTGCAATTTTAAATTTTAGCTATAATTATAATTGTAACATTTTTTAGTATTTTTTCAATTAAAAATAATGATTTAGTACCAAAAAAATCCCCTTCTAACAATAGAAAGGGATTTCAGCTTGTAGACAAACCTAAGATAAAGTCATTGACCCTAGATGTGTATATTAAAAAGCAGTACAATTAATTCGAGGAGATAGACTTAAGAGCTGAATAGCTAAACGGAAGAAGGGGCGAGAAACAGGACGTTTCGAGAGCTCCACTGAACCATGGACGGTGAATTGGAGCGGTACCCTTCTGGAGTTTAGATAGAAGCCTTAAGTCTCGACGCAGAATTTTGTACAGCGTTTAATATGCGACATTCCTAAAAAATGACTTTGGCATCAGTCTAAAATCCCTTTCTAACAATAGAAAGGGATTTTCATTACATTTTACTGATCAATGGATCTCCAAAAGTCATTGGAAATATTCACTGCTTTAGCACTTCCACCTCTTAATTGTGCATTTTGGATCATTATAGTGGTTACTAGATCCTTTTTTTCATAGTCAAAGCTTACGTACCAACCAATTTGTTCTCCACCTTGTTCATTTAAATCTTTCTTCAGTTCAGCAGTACCTGTTTTGCCAGCAATTTTTCGACTATGACCGGGGTTTGACCTATTGGCAGAGCCACGATTATCCTCTACAACAGCAATTAATGAGTTAAGCACCTTATCTATTGTTTGGGTAGAAGCAATATTCTCACGATAAAACTCTGGTTCATTTCCTGAAATCAATCTAGGTTGAATCATGCTTCCATCATTTACAAATATAGAATACATTGCGGTCATATGTACTGGAGATACAAGAATCTGCCCTTGTCCGTAGCCTGTATCTGCTAACAAAACCTCAGTGTTTATTCCACTATTTGCAATTGCAGATGCATATATAGGAAACTCAAAGGGAATAGGTTCACCAAAGCCTAGCTTTTCGGCCCATGCTTCCATTTTATCATTACCTATACGTAAAGCTTGTTGGGCAAAGTAGATATTGTCAGATCTCATCATGGCTATATTTAAGTCCACTTGGCTTTCTGATTCGTTTACCCGTGTGATATGGTAACCCCCCCATGAGTTATTAGGTTGCCATCTTCGCCCACTGATGTTTATTTTTTCAGTAGGGTCTAATGTTTTTTCTTCAATACCCATTACAGCAGTAAAAGGTTTAAATATGGAACCTGGTGAGTATGTATTTTGAAAACGCCTCTCAAATAGAACAGTAGTGTCTTCCATAGCCATGGCCCTAGGGTCACGCAAGCCTAAATATCTTAGGTTAGAGTCAAATGCCGGTTCACTTACTAAGGCAAGGACTTCCCCTGTTGCGGGGTCCATAACAACACCAGCACCAATCTCACCATTTAGGGACTTTACCAACTTCCTTTGTATGTCAATATCTATTGTAAGATGAACATCCTCTCCATCAACGGAACTCCTTTCAGCTATAACCCTACCATTTTTCCCACTTTCATCGGTTACTGAAATGACAGCTCCTGGTGTTCCCCGTAGGGTTTCTTCAAAAACCAACTCCAAGTTATTTTTCCCTATAATAGACGTACTAGTATATCCCTGTCCTTGGCGGTTTTGTAGTTCCTCTGCCGTGATTGCGCCCATATGACCAATAAGGTGACCTGTAACATCACCACTTGGGTACTGTCTTCCGTCAATTTGACCCAAAAGAACACCTGGTATCGCAACTAGTTCCTTTGCCCTAGGATCATTGAGTGCCAAGTTTTGAATAGGCGCTGCCCAATCAGGACGATGGGGATATTGCTTCGCCAATTTCAAAACCTGTTCGTCATCTATACCTAATACCTTAGCAAATCTAATGGCAGTCTCTTCTAAATCCTCTGTGCTATTTGGCACGATGGAAACCTGATATAAACTTCCGTTTATAGCTAGGCCATTTCCATTTCTATCAAATATTTCACCCCGTTGAGGTAGCAGTGTGCGAACACTTAATTTATCCGTAGGGCTTTCTAAACCAGTCAAAAGTTGTGTTGGATGCCAAACTACCTTCCAATTTTCTTTATCTTCATCATTCTTTTCTTTTACCATTTTTATGTGTGTAGTATAGGCGATCTCACCTGCTAAAGAGTCCATGGTGATATCCACAGGATAAACAATTTCTGTTATTTCTTCTAAATCAATCTTTTCCCCTTTAAAATCCACAGGTTCAAAAACTGCTGTTATATTATCTATTCTTAAGTCGCTGTAAACCTTTTCATAACGCTCGTCGAAAGCCCATTCTTGATTGCGAATTAGCATGACAGATTCCCCATTAAGTCTAGAAAACATTTCGTCATATTTCTGATTACTCCAGTTATCAAGATATTCCTTAAGAGTATCCTCGGGGTTTTCAACCTTAGAAGAACACCCTGCAAAAATAACCATACTAAGTATAAGGCAAAGTATAATTCCTATTTTCTTCACAAAAATCCCTCCTATATTTTTAAAGTTCCTTAAGCACTTATTAGTACGTAGCAGACATTAATTTGAAACATTTTTCGGGGTATTATTTCCAAACTTATGCTTAATTATACAATTTTTTTAACTTAATTGCTAAAATCTCCCTTGTTTAGAAGTTTCATTTTTCATCCCATGGGCTTGGGCACATATCTAAATACAAAAACCCTGCTGCAAAATTTAACACAAGCGGCTGGGTTTTGTTTTAACTTAAATTATTCTTTTATGAACTTTCCTTTATTCCCTAACTCAAAATGTCCCCCAACAGTAAGGGAAAAATGTACTTTGGCTATACCTAAATCTATAAGATCGTATACCATGGTATCTGGTGTAGAAGCACTAACCACACCGTTTTTGTATTCAAATTTTACCGGTAGCCTGTTAATTGCTGATGGAGCTTTTTGAACAGCCTCCATACCCTTAATAAACCAGTTAGGTGTTTCAGCATCGGATACATAAAGGTCTTTTAGAGGCTTAATTTTTCTAAGGGTTAGCTTATAGATAATACTTTCTTTAAAGGTATTTTCTTCATTTACATTGCCTATTGTAAGAACACACACTAAAGTTTCATCATCTGCCACCTTAAAGATAGGGTTCTTTTTCTCAAAGGTTCCACCTACCCAACATGTACCAAGATTTAATTCAGTGGCTTCAAGTACAAGTAATTCTCCGTAGTGACCCGCTTTCTCTTTAAGATGTGGATCATTGGTCTTACCTGCCAGTGTAATTATCGTTCTTACATTGGAAAACATGCCATAGCTTTTCCTAAAGCCATTAAAAGCATCCCTTGCATCCTCTATTATATCCATGGACATATTAGCTTCTTGGTTAAAAATTCTTATTTTTTTTTGAGATAGTCAATCTTTTCATCAGCTATTGGTTCTTGTAAATAACTGCGTCGGGATCTTCTTTTGTTTATGGCGTCTAAATAGTTCATATACATCACCTCGTTAATCTTTGCTGTTAATTTTGCTTTAAGTTTACTATATTGCTATTCCCTTATAATGTCAATCTCTCTTTCTACTGACAGCCTCACAGGCCACTTCGTACATCTTTACAACACCTTCATTGGACGCTATATATTCATACGCATTTTCATAATTTATTCCTATGTTACCTGCTTCCTTAGCAGCATCTATATTTGCACTTAAGTATAAAATGCTCGTGGTATGGTCCTCTTTTGGGCGACATTTATCAGCATTTTTGTGTCATTCAAAATCAGTAAAAACAACATCCCACAATAAGATGTTGTTTTTAGATCAATCTATTCTTCACCATATATACATCAGACTTTCATAAATATTTATCATCTGATTAACTGGCTTCTTTTCTTCTACAGTACTGTGTTTTGAACTATTTGCCATAAAAATTTCGCTACTGCGATAAATAGACTCTAAAACCTTATCAGCTATGACCTTGGGTTCAATGGTCTTTATATAAGTAGGATAGTTGTCAAGGACCTCTTTGAAGGAACTATTTTCAAGGCACACTATAGATGTTCCACACTCTTTAGCTTCCACAGCAGCTAATGGGTATCCTTCATATGTGGACAAGTTTAAAAAGCAATTAGCTGCGTTATATATATAAGGCATATGCTTGTAAGGTATAGGTCCTAAAAAATGCACTTTTTCAGCAATTCCGAGTTTTTTAGCATCATTTAAAAGGTTTATATAGTGGTGCTCTCGCTTCCCTTTTGTACTTCCCACAATTAACAGTTTAAGATTAGCTTCTCTTTTTATCACTTCTTTGAAGGTAGATAACAGTAGGGGTAATTGCTTTCTTTCATGCAAACCTCCTGCATATAGTACGTAGTCATCAGTGATATCATAATGTTTCCTCATAAAGTTCTTGGAGTGAACTTCCCATATATCCTTAAACCCCTTAGAAACTATTGGATAAACAACTTCTATTTTATCTTGGGGCACGTCATAGTATTTGACTAACTCCTCCATAACAAAGTTGGAAACGGCAATAACCTTATCAGCTTTTTCAAGGGCTTTAGGAACCAAATTTATATGTTTATTAAAATATTTATCATCAACTAAAGTCTTGTCACTCATAGGCAGCATGTCATGTATTGTAACTACATATTTACATTCTTTTTCATCTGGTATGGAAAAACCATTGTTTAAGGAATGATATAGTCTGATCTTGTTATTTGACAAATAATTACCTATCAAGCTATAATCATTTTTTTTCCTGTCAATATCAAGTAAATCTATGGCCAGTCCCTTACCTTTATTAAAGGGGATCTCACTGCCTCCATTATTAGTAATCAAACTATACTTAGGCTGAGGGTATATGGTTAGCAAGCTATTTATCAACTCATAGGAATAAGAATATAGTCCTGTGTTAGGTAAATGACTTAAACTAAAGGCATCGAAACATATCTTCACTTATATCACCTCACATAATCTCTTCATCAATATCATAAAGCATATTATCGACATACCTTGTAGGTACCGTCTGATACCTTTTAGTTTCTTCAATGGACTTATTAGTGTTGGGCTTATCAATTTTATCATCATATTGCAACTCTATTAAATAAACGAAGTAAGCATAGAGCTTTCTAGAATCCATAAGGTGAAAGTATGCATCTAGTATAAATACATTTATTCCTTTGATTTTTATAGTATCCTCAGGCAAGTCCATGTAGGTGTTAAATGGAATTTGTATATTAGTAATACTGTCTATTTCTTCTGGAGAGTTCTCCTTATAGAAAATCCTATAATTGATTAACCCACCAAGGATTACCATCTTTTCTGTGGCTCCTCTAACAATTCTATTACTGTCTATATTTAAGCTTATCTCAACTTTCTTTATACTTTTAGCCTCTGATTTACTAGGTGGAATAAATAATGTTTCTACCTGGGAAGAGCGAACAATTTGTCCATAAACTTCTTTTGGTAATTCTTCCTCCTTAGCTAATCCATCCACAATGATAGAGTTACGGATAATCCCCACAACAATCCCCCCTTCTTATAGATATATTTAAGTACTTTCTCTTTTAGTATAAAAAGGTTCTATAGACTTTGTTATCAGTCTGAGAAAGAAGCCAATCATATTTCAGCTATAATTGGTGAACTAAAGACCATATAAACCATAAGACTCCATTTAAGGAAATCCCTTAAATGGAGTCTTACTTTACTTTGTATAATTATCAAAATACCCTTGGATATATACAACAGGAGTTCCTTTATCACCACTACCTGAAGTTAAGTCACAAAGGGAACCTAAAAGATCTGTTATTTGCCTAGGAGTAGTCCCTTGTGCTTCCATGGCACCTGTTAAATCAGCATTTTTGTTTCTTATATGCTCTGAAATAGCATTTTCAAGTTCTGCACCCTTCAACCCAGCAAAGTTGTTATCTGCAAGATATTTTAGTTTTACTTCATTTGGTGTTCCTTCAAGTCCCTTAGTAAATCCAGGAGACACTACGGGATCTGCAAGCTCCCAAATTTTACCCACTGGGTCTTTAAATGCACCATCACCATAAATCATAACTTCAACGTTCTTACCAGTCTTTTCAACTAAAATCTTCTGGATCTTTTCAACAACTCCTTGGCTGTTACGGGGAAAAAGCTTAACTCCATCTTCCGTAGCTTTGTTAGAGCCTAAAAGTCCATAGTCTTCATTATACCCACTTCCATCTATGGATTCAGATAATATGTTGTCTAAGCTGTACACCTTCTGTACACCGTTTTTCAGTAGTATCCTTTTAGTTCTAAATCTTGAGTGAATATCACAGGCAAGAACACTTTTAGTATAGTTTAATATGGTCTTAGGATCATTTGAGAATATAATCTCACAATCTATTCCATACTCTTGAACAAGTGATTTATAGTAGTCAATATAATCAATACCCGTAAAGGTATGCTTTTTATATCCAAATAGGTCTCGATACTCTTTTTCAGTTAAAACATCAGTCCAGGGGTTGATACCTTTCTCATCTAACGTATCAAGGTCAACTAAATGGTTACCAACCTCATCAGATGGATAGCTAAGCATTAAAACAATTTTCTTAGCTCCCTTTGCTATACCCCTTAGGTTTATGGCAAAACGATTACGGCTCAAAATCGGAAAAATAACGCCTACTGTATCATTACCAAACTTATTGCTAACATCCTTAGCAATACTTTCAATAGGTGCATAGTTGCCTTGAGCACGGGCAACTACAGATTCCGTGATAGCCACGATATCCTTATCATTTATAGTAAAGCCCTCAACTTCGGAAGCCTTTAGCACAGTATTTACAACGATTTCCTCGATATCATCACCCTTGTTTATAATGGGTGTCCTAAGCCCTCTAGTAACAGTTCCTACAACTCTTTCCATATCAAATCTCTCCTTAAACTAGTTTGGTAAGATAGAATTATTTTTATTACAACTATACATTATATACCTAAAACTAGGTTTTTAGCAAATAGATATTGCCATATAATCATTAGTAGAGCTAAAAGTAGTATCCCCTAAAATTCCATTTTTTAACTTATAGTACATAAATATTCTCTATTAGTAAAAAAAACTTATATCCACTGCAAAGCACCTTAAAGTCCTGGCAGTAGATATAAGTTTATAAATACTATACCTCCAGATTCACCCCTGGATTGCCATCAGAAGGGATTCTGGGAATGAAGTTAATCCTACGTTTATAAAGATATATGAATGTAAAAGGTAGTATCCCAAATACAGCCACTAGTATCATAACTGTTACAAGGGTAGGATATTTATCAGCAAAGCTTTCAAATGGAACTACTCCTAAAAAAAGACTAAATAGGTTATTACCTAGATGAATCAGTATGGGTGCCCATATTGAACCAGTCCAGATTAATGATAAACCTAGAAATATCCCCATAACTGAAGTATAAACACCTTGGGCTATATTCATATGGTATAAGCCAAATAACAGCCCTTGGAGTATTATAGTAGTTCTCAACGAAACTTTTGTTTCTAACTCATCAAATATAATTCCACGGAACATTATCTCTTCTATAAAGGGTGCCACGATACCAACGCTTAGGAAAAGTAGTAGGACTCCTCCTTGTTCAAGACCTAACATGTTTTCCTCATGTATTTCTAAAGCACTAGGTAACAGGGTGCTCAATAAACTTAGCATAATAGAGCTTAAAAAAATAAATGCCATCCCTGCCACAAATGAAACTATTGCTTTATCCCAAGATAGTTTCTTAAACCTAGACACCTCAAAAATATTTCTTTTTCTCTTTTTCATCATCCTTTTGTAAATAAAAAATGAAACAATACCTGCAAAAATCATGGACATAGGAAGCTGTGTTGTCATCATAGCGTCAATGTTTGAGTTTAAATTCTCTACGTACCCTCGAGCCTCCCACATCATCGCGTAAATAATAGTTACTACAAAAATATACGGAAGTCCTATCAAGGAATGAATCAGTAATACCTTAAGTATATTCCAAGTTGTTTTAAAAAAGATTTTCATTCAAACCCCTCCCCTTTCTCTACCCTTTGATAATAAATGTACTATTTATTATATTCTCTATCTAACTATTAAATCCCTCTATAATAATATACATTTATCCTATGTAAATACCAAAACCCAATTATTTTATATTAAATCTCTCAACCTTTACTGCCTTTTATTCTTTAGGACAATTATCTGTAAAGTATGGTCCAACAGAACTAACAAACATCCTTTATTTCTTAAGCGCTACCTCTATTGTAGTACCATTTTTAAAAATAGATTTTAGAAAAATAAAGGATATAGAGAGGGTATGTGATGCTTCAATGTTTCTTGGAATAGGTATTCTAGTTATTTTGGCTTAGTGAAGTAATATCTAAGATAGATAAAAAGCAGTTGCTCGGTTTTCCGAACAACTGCTTTATTTTTTGCGAAACACACTATATGAGATTTTTTCCACTAACCACCTTCTATTTTAAGCTTAACCCTCTTTATTCTAGTGCTGGTAACCTCTAACACAATAAACTTTAAATCATTTATAACAACAGCTTCTCCTTCTTGAGGAAAATGCCCAAAAACTCCCGTTATGTAACCACCAATAGTTTCAAAGTGTTCTGAGCTAAGATTCGTTCCTAATACTTCGTTAACCTGATTTAAGCGGGTTAGGCCATCAATAACATAATTTCCTTCGCCAACATTTTCTATATCATTGTAAACTCCACCATATTCATCACCAAAATCACCAAAAATTTCGTCCACTAGGTCTTGAATTGTTATTATACCAGAAGTACCACCATACTCATCTACTACAACGGCCAACTGAAATCTATCTTTGCGCATCTCTTCGAATAGCTCAACTATTCTCTTGTTCTCAAAGGTATAAAAAGTCTTGCGCAGGTTCGATTTAATATCAAATTGTTCTACTTTTTTATCTTGGAAAAAGACATCCTTTATATGCAAAAATCCAATTATGTTATCTATGGTATTTTCATATACGGGAATTCGAGTATAAAGCTCCTTTCTAAATACCTCTAATATATCTTTAAAGTCAGAAGAAACATCAACTGCTTCTATGTCCATTCTAGGAATCATAATTTCCCTCACCAATGAATCTCCAAATCGAAAAACATTGTGAATCATTTTCCTTTCCTCTATGGCTAGTACCCCTTCTTCATGCCCTACATCAACCATGGTCTTTAATTCTTCCTCTGTAATCAGTGGTTGCTGGGTATCAATCTTGCCACCAAAAAGTCTAATTACAAATCCTGTGGTAACAGTAAGGATAACAACTATAGGGCTTAAAAATTTAGTGATCAATAACACAGCTGGGGAGACTTTTATAGACATTTTTTCTGAGTTAGCAGCAGCTAAGGATTTAGGAGTAATTTCTCCAAAGATTAACACAAGCAATGTCATTATACCTGTGGCTATACCAACACCTCTATTACCATATATATCTATTGCCAAGGATGTGGCAAGGGCAGATGCACCTATGTTGACCACATTATTACCTACTAAAATTGCACCTAAAAGATTGGAAGGATTATCAAGAAGTCTTCCTACTAGCTCAGCACCCTTTACTTTTTCTTCTATCATATAACGTATTTTTATTTTACTTAAGGACATCAAAGCTGTTTCTGACGCCGAAAAAAAACCAGAAAAAAATAGTAGAACAGACAGTATAGCTATCCGCAAAACAAAATTCGGATTCAAATTAAACACACTCCTTAGAGCAATCTAGATTCCTTACACACTTAGTATGCAGAAATAGAACCCTACTAATACAATAGTTGAATCTGATTCTTAATAATATACCAAATTCATAGAGTTTTTGTTATAATGAAATTATCAAAACAAAGAGGTGATTACATGATAGTTATCAATGTTACCATTAAACACAATGATATTATAGCTGCCGTAGAAGCTTTGACTGAAGCGAAATTTACCTTCGTTAAAAAAGACAAAATGAAGCTATACTTTGAATGTGATAACAATGATTTAGAAGCCATGGCTAAAGTGGTAAAGAACAGACTAAAGACAGATCCAATTTTTGGGATACTTTATTTCCAAGTAACAACAGCATAAAAAAACATCCTCCCTTTTGCACATAAGGGGGGATGTTTTTATTTTATCTATAGTTCTTTTTTTCTGTAGATTCTCATGGACAATCCCATGGAGCTAGCTAATGCAAGTGAAGCTATTAGTGGCAAAGCTTTACCTACAAACTCTATCACTTCAGCAATATTTATCTCATGACTAATATCTAGCTTAGTAAAAAAGATAAAAATAGCTGCTGGGAGAAAAAACACCAACATCACGAGTATTCTACCTTTTTCTACACCAAACTTAAATTGTATAGGTAGTATCATAGATAAGACAACAATACTCAACCCAAATAATGCTAAAATACCTTTAACATTTCCCCCTGCGTCACTTGGCAAAAATTTGTTTAATAAAAATATCAGTACAAGCCCTAAAGAAGAGCACATTATTCCTAGTAAGTATTTACTTATAACTATTTCCCGTCTACTTATTGGCATGGATAGTCCATATTTATCCCACTGTGCCCGTTCATCAAAAGCCATGGCTGTTACTGGAACCATGGTACAAAACAAAAATAACATTGTCCCTAACATAGAGGCGTCGCCAGTGGCAAAGGCCATTAGGGAGTAAAATACTATGGCAACCATATAAACTTTCCCTTGTTTTCTTAAGTTCATTAAGTCCTTTAAAATAAGCCCCTTCATTATTTCCCCTCCTTAAGATGAAATAACATAATATCCTCAATACTAGCCTTTTCTATAAGTAAACTATCCTTTACCTTATTTCTATAAACCAGAGCCTCTACTCCAAATTTATGTTTGCGGTACCCCTTAACGGCAGTGGTATCTATAGCTTTAAATTCCTCTTCTGAGCATTTCAGTACTCCGTAACTGTCCATCAAATCATCCTTTGGCTCAGAAAAAACTAATTTTCCCTTATGGATAAATGTAATATAATCACAGATTTTTTCTAGATCACTAATTATATGTGAAGATATAAAAATGGAGTTTCTTTCATCTTGGATAAACTCTAAAAATACATCAAGGATTTCATCCCTAACTATTGGATCAAGGCCACTGGTAGCTTCGTCTAGAAGAAGAATCTTAGAGTCATGGGCCAGTGCCACAGCTATAGATAACTTCATTTTCATTCCCCTTGAATAATCCTTAATAGGTTTTTTCAGTGGGAGGGAAAATTGTTGCATATATTTATTAAATTTCCTTTCATCCCAAGTCCTATAGATATTTTTCATAATCTTATTTATTTCTTGTTGGGAAAGGTTTTCTGGAAAACAACTTTCATCTAGCACAACTCCAATATGTTCTTTAATGTCTTTACCTGCATTGCGTAAATCTTTACCTAACACTTTTATTTCTCCAGTATCTCGGCTGATTAAATCTAAAATAAGCTTTATTGTAGTACTTTTTCCTGCACCATTTTCTCCTATAAAACCCATGATGCAACCAGATGGCAGAGTAATATTTAAGTTTTCTAAACTAAATCCATCATATGTTTTACTTAGATTTCTAATTTCCAAACCATTCATCCTTTATTCCCCCTTGTAAATAAGTACTAACATTTGTAGTAATTCTTCAAGACTTAAACCACAAACATTAGCTGATTCCACGATATTTTGCATATGATTTTCAATGTTGCGCAGCTGCTCTTCTTTGATAAAATCAATATTCTTACTTGCGACAAAACTTCCTTTACCGGTAAAAGAGACAATAAACCCGTCTCTTTCCAGCTCCTCATAGGCTCGTTTTGTAGTGATAACACTTATGCGTAGCTCCTTTGCAAGTAGACGCATGGAGGGTAGGGCGTCCCCATCCTTTAATTGTCCTGAGATTATCATATTTTTAATCTGCGAACTAATCTGCTCATAGATGGGCTGACCACTGGAATTGCTAATTATAATATTCACAGTTAACCACCTTTCAATGGTAATATTGTATATAACCATTATATACAATATTACCAAAAATGCAAGTACTTTTTTAAATTTCCTTTTAAGACACATCCTAGCTTCAAAAACAACATATGTCTAAACAAAAATACCCCCTTGTAGCAATATTGCTACAAGGGGGTATTTTTGACAGTCTTACGCTGCAAGTACCCCTTAACTATTAACTTATTTCGTTCCATACTCCTCTATCTAAGAAACTCTTAGCCCTATTTTCAGCTTTTGATACAATTTCACTGCTGTATCCCATTATGCTTAAGAGTTTAATGGCATTTCTTGTTTCTGCCCTACCTGGGTATAATTTGTAATCAAAAATTATTTCATCCTCGATTATTTCCTCTTGGAAATGATAATTTTCGAACACATTCCTTAAGATTCTAGTTAGCTCCACATCATGTGTAGCACTTACACATAAACAGTTACTTTTTGCTATAGAGTCTAGGACCTCACTAGATGCTGAGATTCTCTCCACAGTATTAGTTCCCCGCAATATCTCATCTATAAAGCATAGGGAACTAATACTATTATCTATGCTTTCAATTATCCTCTTCAATGATTTAATCTCCACAATATAGTAACTTTCATTACCCATTAGATCATCCTTTAGTGCCATGGAAGTATAAGTTTTAAAATACGAGGACTCATACTCCCTAGCCAGGCAAGTATAAATGGTTTGAGCCAGTATTGAATTTATAGCTATGGTTTTTAAGAAAGTAGATTTTCCTGAAGCATTGGACCCTGTAACTAAAATAGATTTGTGTATATCACATGAATTTGAAACAGGGTTAGTTATAAGTGGATGATATATTTCTTTAAATGCCAATTGTTTACTTTGTTTATGGTTTAACACTGGTTTAGTATAACAGTTTAGGCTTTTACGATATGAAGCTACAGAAATCAAACTGTCTATGTAACCTAGAAACTCGTAAAGAATCTTTAAAGATTGTTGATTTTTTCCTATTGTATTGTTGATTTTTTCAAGCTTTATAACATCTGTTAAGAAGAACATTTTTGTGTATTCCATAAATATATCCATCTCAATCATCCCTTGAGGAAAAGAGAAACCTGATTTCTTAATACTCTTTAAATTACTTAGTGCCTCCCTAGCTGGATTGAAGTAATTTTTCAACCCTAAATCCAACTTTAGTATACCATTTGCACATTGTATCATAGAAACTATATAGTTTAGCCTACGCATCTGAAACTCCGTTTCTTTAAACCTTAGTACATGGATTAAAGTGTTCGCTGCAATAGAAGCAAAAAAAACTAAAATCGCCAGTGGGTTAACAAAAGATAAACCAATAGATATCAAAGGTATTAAACCCAAAACCCTATAATATATCGACTTATTAGCGTGTGTCCATTTTTGGTTAAAAAAGTCCGAGGCACATGCACCCCTATCCTTGCCTAATTTGGCAAGATTAAAAGCAACATCTTCCCTTTCCTTTGCCTTTTCTTCAAAGTACTTTATAATGCCATCCATATTCCTTAATTGATCCTCTTCAAACAAAGGCTCCCGCAATTTGTTATACAAAAATTCTTCCCCCACAGAAGATTGAGTGTTGTTAATTCTGCTAAAGACCTCATTCATGTTTAAATCATTCCATGTTATATCATCGATATAAAAACCCTTACTTTCTTTAGTATTTCTAAAGTAGCTAGAGATGGACTCTAATTCATCTTCACTATACTTTACTTTTTTTTGTTTACCCCATCCTCTTGTTATCTCTTCTCTTAGCTTTCTTAATTTTTTCCTGTGGTTCCATATGTTAACTATGAACACTCCTACAACAATGGAAACTAAAATAAATATTCTACTATCTGGCATAAGAGCTTTATCCCCCTATTTGATTTTATATTTTAATTCATTCCAATCCCATTTACTCATCCTATCTGCAAAGCACCCACCGGGTAACTCCCATGGGTATAGTAATTCTTTAATTAAAGACTAATCCCTTCTATATCATAAAATTATTAATAAAAAATTAATACCCATCGGCTTGACCAAAAGTCCGATGGGTATCTTATCACTTGAGTTTACAAACTGTTTTTCGCTAAAAGTAACCCTCCAGTTATTCCTGCATTATCTCCTAATGTAGGGGTAACTATATAAGAATCTGCATCAGGTACTTCAACGTATTTTGCAAGTAATGTAGTAAACTGTTCTTTTACTAGGTCAAGGATTTGAGGTTGATGCATTACTCCTCCACCTATGATAATTTTTTCTGGTCTAAGTATTAGTGTATAGCTCACACAGGCTTGTGCCAGGTAGCTGGCCAATATCTCCCAAATTTTGTGGTCTGTCTCAAGCTCTTGGGCTTTTACACCATATCTTTTCTCTATAGATGGTCCTGAAGCTAGGCCTTCTAAACAGTCACCATGGTAAGGACATACACCTTCAAAATCATCTTGGGGATGTTTCTTTATTAAGATATGTCCCATCTCGGGGTGCCCAAATCCACCTATGAAGTTACCGTTGAATATAGCCCCACCACCTATTCCAGTACCAATTGTCAAGTATAGGCAACTATCATTATCAACAGCACCACCTACTTCATACTCTCCTAGACATGCTGCATTCACATCTGTTGTCCAACCTATGGGTATATTATAATGCTCTTTCATTTTTCCCAGGAAATTAAAATTGTTCCACCCCTTTTTAGGAGTAGTGGTTATGTAACCGTAGGTAGGAGACTTTTCCACAATATCAATGGGGCCAAATGAGCCAATACCTATGGCTTTTATGTCATTATATGTATCGAAAAACTCAAATATCTTCTCCAAAACCTCTTCAGGTGTCGTGGTTGGAAAAGATACCCTCTCAAAAATCTTTAACTCTTCATCACTAACTGCACAGACAAACTTAGTACCACCAGCTTCAATAGCACCAAACATGATAAACCCTCCCCTTTTTGTTTTGTAATTTATTATATCAAAATATTGATAAAGATAAAACAAATTCAAGTTCTAAAACACTAACAGATTACGCCGTAGACATTAACAGATTACGCGTATTACTCGGACCTGACCGTTTGGGAATACCTTCTTATTAACTTTCAGACAAAGTCGTAGACCCTCGAATGGGCATATTGACTTAAGCAGTATCATTAACTTGAGGAGTAAGGTTTAAGAGGTTTTTGGCTAAGTGGAAGAAGGGGCGAAGAACAGGACGTTCTGAGATCTCCTTTGAGCCATGGACGGCGAATTGGAGATGTCCCCTTCTGGAGCATAGACAAAAGACCTTAAACCTCGACGCAGAGTTTGTACTGTGTAGATCAATATGCAACATTCTTAAACGACTTTGTCAGCTTTCAAAATTCGACAGGTATAAATTTTTATACTTTCCTAGACATTAAAATAAGCGCCCGATTACTCGGACGCTTTGTCTGGTTTATCTCTTTATTGATAGTTTAAAACTCTATCTTCAACTTCTTTTCTGATGATATTCTTGTAGTCCTCTATGGACATTTGCCCTAGATCACCAGCTGTACGGCTTCTAACTGCTACTAGGTTGTCTTCTACTTCTTTTTCACCAACGATTAACATGTATGGTACTTTTTCAAGCTGGGCTTCGCGGATCTTGTATCCGATTTTTTCTGCCCTATCGTCAAGCTCTACTCTGAATCCAGAACGTTTTAGGGATTTTTCTACATCTTTAGCATAGTCCATGAAGCGGTCTGATATAGGTAGTACTTTAACTTGAACAGGAGCTAACCATGTTGGAAATTTACCTGCATATTTTTCAATAAGCATAGCAAGAGTTCTTTCATAACACCCTATTGAAGTTCTATGGATTATGATAGGACGCTTCTTCTCGCCATCTTTAGCTATATATGTCATGTCAAAGCGTTCTGCTAAAGAAAAATCGATTTGAACAGTAATAATTGAGTCTTCCTTACCATGCACATTTTTGAATTGGATATCTAGTTTTGGACCGTAGAAAGCCGCTTCTCCATCTGCTTCGACATATTCTAATCCAAGGCTATCTAAAATGTCACGCATGGTATCTTGAGTTTGTTCCCACTGCTCAGGATCGCCAACATATTTGGACTTATTGTTTGGATCCCACTTTGAGAAGCGGTAGGAAACGTCATCAATAATACCTAGTGTAGTCATCATATAATTGATTAAATCTACAACACCTTTGAATTCGTCTTCTAGTTGTTCTGGAGTCACCATTAAATGGCCTTCAGATATGGTAAACTGCCTTACACGTATAAGTCCATGCATCTCTCCTGATGACTCATTTCTAAACAGTGTGGAAGTCTCTGCTAACCTCATTGGAAGATCACGATAACTTCTTTGTTTTTGCTTATAAACATAGAACTGGAATGGGCAAGTCATAGGTCTAAGTGCTAAAGCATTATCTTCCTCTTCACCCTCTGGAATTACAAACATACCTTCACGGTATAGGTTCCAGTGACCAGATATCTTGTATAAATCTGATTTTGCCATTAGTGGAGTCTTAGTTAACTGATAACCCCTTGACTCTTCTTCATCTTCCACAAAACGCTGTAAAATTTGAAGTACCTTTGCACCCTTTGGCATCATAAGTGGAAGTCCTTGACCTATAACGTCTACTGAAGTAAACAACTCAAGTTCACGGCCAACCTTATTGTGGTCACGTTTTTTAGCTTCCTCTAACATTGCCAGATGCTCTTCTAAGTGAGACTTTTTAGGGAAAGTTACACCATATATCCTTTGAAGCATCTTGTTTTTCTCATCCCCGCGCCAGTATGCACCTGTTGCGCTTAGAAGTTTAATACCTTTTACTCCTTCAGTTGACAATAAATGGGGACCTGCACAAAGGTCAGTAAATTCACCTTGCTTATAAAAGCTTATAACTTCACCTTCAGGTAGTTCTTCGATAAGTTCAACCTTATAGTCTTCTCCCTGTTGTTTACAAAAAGCAATGGCCTCATCCTTAGGTAGCTCAAAGCGCTCAATCCCTTGTTTCTCACTTACTATTTTCGCCATTTCTTTTTCGATTTTCTCAAGTTCTTCTGGCCTAAAGGGTTTTTCCACATCAAAGTCATAGTAGAACCCACGGTCTATTGCTGGCCCTATTGCAAGCTTGGCATTTGGATAAAGCCTTTTAACGGCTTGTGCTAAAATATGTGCTGATGTATGTCTAAAGGTCTCTTTTCCACCTTCATCTTCGAATTTCAAAATACTTAGCTCACAATCATTTGTAATTGGTGTACGTAGGTCCACCACTTTTCCATCGATAATTCCAGCCATAGCTTCTTTAGCTAAACGGCCACTGATAGATTTTGCGACATCTAAAACACTTGATCCCCCTTCAATCTCCCTTACTGATCCATCTTTCAAACTAATTTTGACAGTCATTTCTTTCACCTCCATATAATATAAAAACAAAAAGACACTCTATCCCTTAATTCAAGGGACGAATGTCTTGATTCGCGGTTCCACCCAAGTTGCCAAAGCTATGCTCTGACCTCTCAAAAAGACTTATATCGGATCTTACCCGGTACAGTTTCGTAAAAATCACTACTACTGTACTGCTCAGGGTTAGTTTTCACAATTGGACAAACAGTGTTCTTTCAGCCAAGGAACACCTCTCTAAAAGTTTGCTACCCAATGCTACTCTTCCCTATCATGGCATTAGTAATTTAATATTAACTCAATTATACCCATAAATAGCAAGATGTCAATAAGTATTAAGAATTTCCCTTAGAAACATAAAGGTTTTAATATAAATATTATGCCCTAATAATAGAAAAAATGCATGTCCGCAAAGCATTATTTTTATTGTTAAAAAATTTGCACTATTACTGTTTATCTGATATCCCTATGATATAATAATAATATAATTATAGTTTAAATGTTAATAAGGGGGGAAAAGGGTGAAGGTATTTAAAAGTTTTGTTTTACTTCTCACTGTATTTTTACTTTTTGCAATGCTGGCAACAGTAGGAAATGGAGCCGCTAAAACTATACCACCTGCGTATTATGGCGAGGAATGGACGTTAATATCATCTAAGGTTATACTGCCTATGCAAGCTATTGGTACGAAACACGTGTCAAAAGTTCCAGCAAATAAAGTCATTAAAGGTGTTAATTCTACTTGGAAAATCTCAGCTGGGGAAAGCATAATGGGTCATATAGTAGATCAATCCTTTCTTATATCAATATCAGGTAAATCTACTTTCAAAGGACCAAATGACAATGAGTTACTTACAGGTACAAACTTAGAAGCAACTCATGCCTTTATTACAGCAGTCTTTTTTGGAGAGCTAGTAAGCTACACCTATAAAGTTGAAAATAAAATTACAGGAGAATTGCGATATGAAACTTATAATGTAATAGCATCTGGAGATATATTGAATTACTATCAAAGGGTCCATGTAGATGATAATGGTGTCACCACAATAGAAGATGCTGGAAGAACTAAAACAAGATCATTTGCCACAGAAAAAGAGCTTAAAGAAGTTCTAAACTCAAATAATACAGATGTAGTTTTTAATTAATTTCAAAATGCAGTTGCTCAACTCTCGGCAACTGCATTTATTTTTTTCATCATAAATCGCTTAAAATAGGACCGCTTCTTCCCTTTGAAATTAAAAAACCCTTCACTAAAAAGTGAAGGGGTAAATATTTACCATTAGACTATTAAACTACTGTAATATTTTCTGCTTGAGGGCCTTTAGGGCCTTGCGCAAGCTTAAAAGTAACTTTTTGACCTTCTTCTAAAGTTTTGAAACCATCAGTGTTGATTTGAGAGAAGTGAGCAAATACATCTGTACCGTCTTCCCCTGTAATAAAACCAAAACCTTTGTCTGCGTTAAACCATTTTACTGTACCATTCATCATAATAAGTAACCTCCTAGTTGTTTTTTCCAAAATCTTTGTAACTTGGATTTGCAATTAAATTACTGTATATAGGATTATGGCTAATCCATATAATAAAGAATTCTTTGCAAATAGTTGTTTTTAATTCCTATATTTATTTTGCTCAAATTTTAATAATTCATTTGCAATTAATTAAAATTTCACTACTAATTTTAATTAACACTTTATTTTTTCTATTAACTGAGAAAAAGCATATAAAAAACCCTTCACCATCAAGGCGAAGGGTTAAATATACAATAACTATTTAATTACTGTAATGTTTTCTGCTTGAGGACCTTTAGGACCTTGAGCAACTTTGAAAGAAACGCTTTGGCCTTCTTCTAAAGTTTTGAAACCATCAGAGTTAATTTGTGAGAAATGAGCGAATACATCTGTACCGTCTTCTCCTGTAATAAAACCAAAACCTTTGTCTGCGTTAAACCATTTTACTGTACCATTCATCATAATGTGTACCTCCTAATTGTTTTTTCCTTAAATCTTTGAATTTAGATCGCAAGTACATTTTAAATTAGGTTGATACTACATCTTGATAATGATCACCTTATATAAAAACATATGCTACCCTTTTATTCTTGTTTAAGTTTCTACTTATTCTAACACATCTAAAATTCAAAGTCAAATTTTACATTCTTTTTCTTTAAATAATTTTTCTTTAGGACTTAATTTCCTTAATCACCCGTGCTGGATTACCCCCTACAACTACATTGTCAGGCGTGTCCTTAACAACCACAGCCCCTGAAGCAATTACTACATTGTTACCTATTGTAACCCCTGGATTAATTACCGCCCTACCCCCAATCCAAACATTGTCACCAATATTAACTGGCTTCCCAAATTCAACCCCAGAATTCCTTTGATGTGGGTCTAGTGGATGAGCAGCAGTGTATATATGTACCCCAGGTGCTAACATACAATTATCTCCTATTCTAACTTCACAAACATCTAAAATAACACAATCAAAATTTGCATAAAAGTTCTCTCCCACATGGATATTATATCCATAATCACAACGGAAGTTTGGTTCAATAAAAATATTCTCTTTTGTAGAACCAAAAAGATTTTTTAACATTTCTGTACGCTTATCAACCTCTGATTCCAATGATTGATTAAATAATCTAACCTTACCACGGGCTATTTGCCTATCCGAAGACAATTCTTTATCCCCAGGGTTGTACAGCTCACCTGCTAACATCTTCTCTTTTTCTGTTTTCACGTTGCCACCTCTTCTACTTAATTATTTTGCCTATATCTACTATATTTATTTTATGAGCTATTTATATAAAATTTAGTGCACTATCTACATTTAGTATCTGAAATACCCAAGATATAATATCCCATACCACCTAAGTGTATTACACAGTGTATATGAGGTCAATGATTTATTAGAATCTTCAAAGATTAATATTAATAAATTGCCAAATTTGTCTTGACATTAATTTTTAGCATGTTATTATAAAACCATAAAATAATATTTTTTTCGGTGTGTTACTGATAAAACAGGCATAAACCGTAGTGATTTTTTTACTATAGGTTTATGCTTTTTTAAGTCTTAGAGAAACCTTAGCTATTAAAGGGGGCTAGAATATGTTGGATAAAGAGTATCTAATTATTAAAATACTGAATAATAATGTAGTTCTAGCCTTGGACAAGGAAACTAATAAAGAAATGATTTTATTAGGTAAAGGTATTGGTTTTGCGAAAAAAGAGCAAAAACTCGCTAGAATCCCTAGTTCCAAACTTGAAAAGTCCTATGTGGCATACAATAAAGAAACTAAAAGTGACTATCTTCAAATGATAGACAAAATTGATCCACGAGTTATAGGTGTTAGTGAAGAACTAATTTCTAAAGCAGAAGAAAGAATCGGCCACCTAGCTCCCCATGTTCATATATTACTAACAGATCATATTGGCTTTGCCATAGAAAGAATTAAGATGGGACTTGAAATTCATAATCCATTTCTATATGAGATTAAAGCCTTATATGATGAAGAGTTCTCCATAGGTCTAATGGCAGTGGACTTAATCAAAAAAGCCATAGGTATAACCATATGTGAATCAGAGGTTGGTTTCATAGCCCTTCACCTACAATCTGCCAGGCAAAACAAAAAAGTAAAAGAGACCCTTAAGTCCACAAGACTCATAAAAGAACTTACAGATATAATTCAAGACAAGCTAGCTATCACTTTAAGTAATAATGACTTTACATATATTCGGCTAATAAACCACCTCAAAGCTGTTCTAAACAGACTAGAAGAGAATAAATATATAGAGAACCTACTGCTAGATGATATCAAACTTAAGTTTCAGCAATCATTTTTAATTGCAAAATTACTAGCAAGTCACATAGAGGAAAGCATAAATGTACAGGTTCCCGAAAATGAGTTAGGATATATAACCATACACATAGAAAGGCTTAAAAAGTAAATATCTTCAAAGCGTGTTACTGTTAAATCAGGCATGAGCTTAAAAAGTCACAAGTGACTTATTATGCTCATGCCTTTTGTTGTTTTTGATGTATATATCCTCTTATTTTAACTTATAAGGTAAGAGGTTGTATAAATACACTGTTTATTTTTGCAGTGTAATAAAAAAAGGGAGGTTTGATTATGAACAAACTGTTTGGTAAGCTTCAAAAGATTGGTAGAGCACTAATGACACCAATCGCAGTACTTCCAGTTGCAGCTTTACTCCTAAGACTCGGTGCAGAGGTACCTGGTATTGAGGGTAAATTTGCAGAGATTATCTTAGCTGCTGGTGATGCAGTATTCGGTAACATGGCACTTATATTTGCTATTGGTATTGCCTTTGGATTGGCAAAAAACAACGACGGCGCAGCAGCACTGGCCGGCGCCATAGGTTACTTTGTTTGCGTAAACGTCTATACTGTAATTGACCCAGATATTCAAACAGGTGTATTTGCAGGTATTATTATGGGTATCGTTGCTGGAGCTTTGTATAACAAGTATCACAATATCCAGCTACCTGATTTCCTAGGTTTCTTCGGTGGAAAGAGATTTGTTCCTATAGTAACAAGTATAGTTTCCATCTTTATAGGTTTAGGCTTTGGTTTATTTTGGCCATATGTACAACAAGCACTAGATAGCTTTGGTAACGCCGTTGTAGCATCTGGAGCTTTTGGCCAATTCTCTTACGGGTTCTTAAATAGGCTACTTATCCCTACAGGTTTACACCATGTACTAAACTCCATCTTCTGGTTTACCCATGGCAGCTTTACAAACACAGCTGGGGAAGTTATAAATGGAGATTTGTTTAGATTCCTTGCAGAGGATAGCACTGCAGGTGTATTCATGGCTGGTTTCTTCCCCATTATGATGTTTGGGTTACCTGCAGCTGCTTTGGCCATGTATCAAACAGCACATAAGCAACAAAAAGCAATTGTTGGTGGAATGCTTTTCTCTGTAGCTTTCACATCCTTTTTAACAGGAATCACAGAGCCCATAGAGTTTGCCTTTGTGTTTTTAGCACCATCTCTTTACGCAATCCATGCTGTATTGACAGGTGTGGCTTTGGTTGTAAGTAATGCCTTAGGCATCTTACATGGTTTTGGTTTTTCAGCAGGACTTATCGACTACCTAATAAACTATAACCTAGCCACTAAACCCATACTTCTAATTCCAGTGGGTTTAGGCTTTGGAGCTGTTTACTACTTCATCTTCCTTTTCGCCATCAAGAAATTCAACCTTTCAACACCAGGTCGCGTACTAGATGAAAATGTCGAAGGTGATGAAAAAATAGAAAGTATGGGTATAGATGCAGCAGCAACTGCTTATATCAAAGCCCTTGGTGGAAAAGAAAATCTACAAGATATAGATTCTTGCATAACCAGGCTTCGTCTAGTTATAAAAGACATCTCTTTAGTAAAAGATCCAGAGCTCAAGAAGATAGGAGCTGCAGGAGTAATGAGAGTTTCCAAAAATAACATACAAGTTATCGTTGGAACAAAAGCTGAAATTCTTGCAGAAGCCATCAAAAGACAAGTTTAATATGACTTAAAAGGGCGTTGGCAAAATGCCTACGCCCTTTTAAATATAGGTTAAAAAATCATATCAAAAAGTGTTCAACTCAGGGGGTGAATAGTATGTTCAAAAATCTACTGGCAAAAAAAATAGAAATTAAAGCTCCTTTTTCAGGAACTATATTAGAGATATCTGAAGTATCGGATCCAGTTTTTTCCGGTAAGGTAGTGGGAGATGGTTGTGCCATAATACCAACTTCAAATAAGTTAGTGGCACCTGCAGATGGAAAGATTATTCAAATCTCCTCAAGTAAACATGCCATAGGCATGGAGCTTGAACATGGCATTGAACTCCTGATGCATGTAGGCATTGATACAGTGGAGTTACAAGGTAAAGGGTTTACATCATTTGTAAAAGTAGGAGACCATGTAAAAAAAGGACAAGAGTTACTAGAGGTAGACTTAGAGTATTTGAAAAGTAAAGGTAAGATTTTAGAAACACCTATAATAGTAACTAACATGGACAAGATCAAAAAAATAGTTAGCTATACCGGCGAAGTAAAGGCAGGAAAAACAACTATCATGAAAATAACACTGCTCTAATAGTTACCCAACTGTTTGAAAACAAAAAAGATTGCTGTACAGGATATAGAAAAAAGGAGGTCATTTACCTCCTTTTTTCTATATCTAAATTACATTTTTATAAACTGGTCTACATCTATTACAAAAACAGTTGCTCCTCCAACAGCTACTTCCACAGGTATTTCCGAACCTGACTTCAAATTTCCCATGGTCGGTGGAGTGTTTACTTTTGCTCTACGTTGGCAATTGGTTTCGATAATCTCTAACACCGAGGGGACTTCTTTTTCCTCTATTCCTATGAGCACCGTGGAGTTACCCCCTTTAAGGAATCCACCACTACTAGATAATAAGGTTACTGGATACCCCTTCTCCATAAGGTCGTTACGTAAATTTGCGAAGTCTCTACTTTGTAGTATTGCAATTATAAGTTTCACAAATAAACCTCCTACTTTGTATTTTAGTAATCCAAAATTGCCCAAAAAGTGCAACTTTTTTTGTTAAAGACTAATTAAGAAAATAAAATCTTTATTATTTATATACTTCTCCACCCAGTGGGTTTAATCCTCTAATTTTATTTCTCTTTAGCCACAAAAGTTGCAAAAGTATAACCACTGTGTAAACCAGAAATAATTGCATTAAGTCCTCCACGAACATACAAGCCTGCAAATTTCTCATTGTAAACAAACAAACCAGTTATGGTTCTGAAGGAGTGCTTTAAGAAGCCTTCCCCTTGATCATAAAGCACGTTATCAACTAATGAAAGAGGAGCATAGCGCTGAACTATAAAATCTTCCTGACTCTTTTCTTCAAGAAGTGTTTTCCATGATGCTTCAGTATAGTCTGAGCCAGCACAAACTCCTTTAGATGCATAGTAATCAACAGGCTTTATAATATAGTTATCCTTTTGATCTATGTATTGCTGTATATCATTTGCCATAAGTGCTTTAGTATATGGCACATGGGATTCTATAAAGTCAATTTGATCCTGACTTAGATATTTTCTAAATGTGGGGTGATAAAGAACTTCAAAGAAACGTTTTGTATGAACAACCTGGGTTTTTATACTACCTATAACACATGTTTTCCCAGCGAAAAGGCCTTCTATAAATTCTGGGATCTCATCATAGCGATCCATCAAATCTTTGGTTACCAGCCTTCTATAAACCACGTCAATTACCTTGCCATTTGCATACATTTGCCCATCTGAAACTTTTATGTCCCTGGGATCAACAATAATACAATGGTATCCCTCTGACTTGAAAGCCTCTGCGAATACATCAAATTCTATGGAGCTGCCTTTATCAATAAAATCAACAATTGCAATGGAAGTGTCTGCCTTATCTTTTAGTTTAAGTCCTCTGTTTTTTTGATCTTGGGCATATATATCTTCAACAGCATGAACCCATGAGTGAAAAAGCTCGTGGGTCTCGAAGGAATAACTACTATCAAAGTCTTTCATTATCTGCGATTGCTTCAAAACCTGGGCTAGCTCCTTTTGCTCATTCATGGCAGAAGAACCATCGGTATTTAATTCACAGAACTTATACTCTCCATTACCATAGTAGAAGATATCAAATCTTCCCATGGGCACTTTTGCATCATAAAAGTGCGGTAATCTTATTAGGGCATCTAGTTTGGGATCAAATCCAAATAACTCCCTAACTGATTCTTCAGCTAAGTATAATTCTATGGTTCTATTAACCACATCCATCATACCTTCTAGAGCTTTTTCAAAGGTTACAACATCTGAGTGTGTATAAATTTTGGGGACATACAGATGGGGAACAGGCTCCCCCTTGTAAATAGCCTTAGATTTAGCTACAGCCTCGTTAATATTTTTAAAATCCTCCTGATATCTTTCAGGATTGTTTAATATTGCTTCTGTCATCTTTTTTTCTATCTGCATTGTATACCCCTTTCTTGGCTTGGCTTGGCTTGGCTTGGCTTGGTATTAGCCTATCTTTTAGAACTTGGTACCTCAATTGTTTTTATAAATAAATCTCTGTCATTTCTATAAAGTTCCTTTAACCAATTGGCAACACTACCGTATTCATTTACTAACTTATAAAAATCATCCAAGTAGTATCTCTCTTCGTTAGTCACAACTTTAAGAGTTTCTTCCATGAGGTTTTTCTTTAGAGCAATAAACGTTTCATCTACTTTAACAGGCATTTCTATAAGCCCTTTATTTTGTTCAAGAACCCATTGATCATCAAACCCTTTAGCCTTTTCATAAAGCTTGTCTAAAAGCGAAGGAGTGTAAAAAATTCCTTTAATCATAGCAACCACAGCTAGTCCATATGGATAGGGAAGAGCGTCAGCCATTCTTATTTCAATGAACTTTTTTAGTCGTACATCAGGAAAAACCATACTCTGAATGTGTTCAAGTTCCTTTTCACTAAAATCATAGCGGTGCAACAATTCCCTTAGGGTAGCTTCTCCAGTGTATATATCTACCCCGTCTTTGTTAACGAGAATTGGAGGAACATCCAAAAGATATTCTGCATAGGATCTAAAGTCAAATGTTTTGCTTATTGCACCGGGAACTAGCTTAGAACGTACTGGATCTGTCTCTTCCCAAATAGCCACCCTCGGGTTTTCTTTATCATATATCTTTCCTTCAAAAATAGGAGTGGAATCAAAAAGGCTTGCCAGTACAGGTGCAAGAAAATGAGCAACTTTGTACTTTTTAACAAAGTCTGCCTCATCACAATAATCTATAGAAACCTGTGTGGCTGCAGTTCCCTTCATCATATTATGAGATTTAGCACCATGGTTTTTAAAATACTCAAACATCATCTCATAACGTTTTTTAGGTAAAATCGGTAGTGTTGCAATCTCAGTTTTAGGGTGGTAGCCCACAGATACTAAAATTTGATTAGGTAACATCTGTGAATAAATATCATCAATAATCCTTCTATATGCTGCATCTACCTCTGCTATCTTTTCGAAGGGTTTTATACTAATTTCCACTTGACCACCGGGTTCAAAGGTTATAGTGCTGCCATCTTTTTCAAGACCTAAGGGATAGCCATCTTGCTGTGAGATCAGGCGCCAATTACTATTGTTTTTTAACAACCCCTGAACAATATCTTTTTGCCCACCTGGTTCAAAATATGAGTAACTCCTCAACGTCTCCCTGTCTACTAAGAAATGCTCAAATTCAACACCAAGTAATTTGTCAGTTGTTCGAGCATGTTTTTTAAAATACTCCACTTGATGCTCTATATATGTTTTAACATCCATTTAATCACCATTTTCTATATTTAATTTTATATTTTGTTGTATGTAACTTTCTTATATTTTACCATTTAACTTGATTTATTTCTATATGCTTAATATTTAAAGACAGAAAAATTATATGCCCAACATGGGTATGTAAAACCCTAAAAAAATAGCCCTATCATTTGATAGGAGCTAACTCTTTTACTTTATCTCACGTCTGAGGCTGATAACCATATGTCACTATTTAGTCAATCTAATTGAAGCTGATCCTCTTTCTTAATCCCCTACCACAGACTATGTAACGGTATACTTTAGATTATTCTTGTTGTAAAGAGAGTCTTGATTTCTTCCCCTCCTAATATTGCATTTTAGCTGTCTAACTGAGGGTCAATTTTGTTTGCCCATAGAATTTTTTTGGAAATAGTTTCAATTAAATGAAGAACTGGAATTTGTGTTGTCATTGTTACATGAATCTGTTCAGTTTTTTCTACTATATTAAATTCTTCTTGAGGCACATAATATTTCACTGGAATGTCAACCATTTTAGATATTGTGTTATTATCAGAGTTTGTAAAAGATATAAGTGTAGCCTGTAATGATTTGAAGCGACTCAGACGATTGATTACACTTACGGTCTCCCCAGAAACAGATAAAGCGATGACTATTGTTTCTTTACAATCTTCTTCTGGAATAGAGTAATATGGTGAGTCAATATATTGAGTTGGTTTTCCCATACTAGATAAATATAACGCCCCGTATTTCGCTAATACACCTGAAGGTCCTGCTCCGATAAATATCACTTTACGAGATTTACAAATCAAACGTACAATATCATCTAACTCTTTTTGTTTTTCTTCGTCTTGTTCATACATCTCAAAATAATTTAAGATTGGCTCAGTTGTTGTTGTTATCGATTTATTATTATTTCGTAAATACTCTCCGTATTTTATTTTGAAGGCTGTCCATCCATTACAATCCATCTTTTTACAAAAATTAAGAACTACTGTTGTTGAAACATGTGCCTCTGCTGCAAGCCTTCGGATTTTCATACCGATTACATTCTCATTTAAGGTTAGTATAGTACTATAAACATCAAATTCTAAATCATTTAAGCGCTGCACTCGTTCATAAGTAAACAACATAATAAAAATTTCCCCTTTATATATAGTTGTCAACGACTTAGATTTAGTATATCAAATATATTACAAAAGCGTCTACTATAAAATCTAGACTCAGCCCTAACAAATGATCATTTTTAGATGTAGAATATCCTATAATCGAAAAGTAGTATCCAAGTATACGCATCTCCACTGATGCATCAATTGTCTAACAGTTCTCTCAATCCTAATATATATCAATTTTTAAGCAACAAAAAGCAGGTTTTGTTATTTAGACAAAAACCTGTTTTTTTATCATTTAATCGTGTTGTTTTTTTATGGGGAGGTGTTATAGTTATCACATAAAAATTAAAGGAGGTTTTGTATGAATATACTAAAAAAAGATTTTTTTTGGGGAAATTCAGTTTCAAGTATGCAAACAGAAGGTGCTTGGGACAAGGGTGGTAAGGGGCTATCTGTGTATGATGTAAAAGAAGCTTCAGAGTTTGCATCAGATTGGAAGGTTGCAACAGATAGCTATTACCGTTATACCGAAGATTTTGATTTTATGAAAGAAATGGGTATGAATTGCTATCGCTTTCAAATTTCATGGAGCCGTGTCAATCCTCTTGGAAATGGTGAATTTAACGAAGAAGGAATCGAATTTTATGACAAATTTATTGATGAACTAATAGCTCGAGGAATAGAACCTAAAATTTGTTTGTATCATTTTGATATGCCACTTCATCTAGCAAAAACATATAATGGTTTCTTGAGCCGGGAAGTAGTTGATGCTTTCGTTCGTTATGGTAAAGAGATGCTTAAAAGGTTTTCACATAAGGTGAAGTACTGGATTACATTAAATGAGCAAAATCTATACAGTACTCCAAAAGCTTTTAAGTATGGTGGTTATTTAAAGGGTGAGGAAACACTCGAAGAATTATATACAATTAGTCATCATGTAATGATGGCACATACACGTTTTTCAAATTATTTACAAGAAAATTATCCAGAATGCAAGGTTGGTGGAATGCTCACATATATGGAGTTTTATCCGCTCACATCACGCCCAAAAGATGTATTTGTTGCAAGACAACTAGATGAATTTTTGAATCATAATTTACTAGAAGCCTTTACAAATGGTCGATACTCTAGAGAAGTCTTAGCATTCATGAGAAAGAACAATCTCATGAATGTGATTAAGGAAGGTGATTTAGAAGAAATTGCGAAGATGAGAAGCGATTTCCTAGCTTTTAGTTACTATGCGTCACATGCAATTGATTCAACAACTATCCCAGAAGGAACGCCTGTCAACTACTATTGGCAAGAAGGATATGCGAAAAATCCATATGTGGACGCCACAGAAGGTTGGGGATGGCAAATTGACCCCCTTGGGCTTAGAAACATCTTAACAAAAATGAGCAACCGTTATAAGATACCATTGTTCATTAACGAGAACGGAATCGGTGTACAAGAAAACTGGGACGGTGTGAATGAAATTCAGGATGATTATCGTATTGCTTATCACAGAGACCATATTCAAGCTATGAAAGATGCCATAGCTTTTGATGGGGCTGAGGTAATAGGGTATCTTGGATGGGGATTGATCGATATTTTAAGTTCACAGGGTGACATGCGCAAACGTTATGGAATGGTATATGTGAACCGCGATAATCATGACTTAAAAGATATGAAACGCATTCCAAAGAAAAGCTTTTACTGGATGAAGAATGTAACAGCAAGTAACGGTGAAAATTTGTAATCAAATTACTGTGATTTATTTCAAAATATAATTTGAAAGGAAGAAAAATATGGAAGAAAATAGGTTTTTAGATAAATTTTCCATGGTTGCTGCAAAGTTTGGAAATCAAGTGCATTTACGTTCACTCAGGGATGGTTTTGCGATTTTAATGCCTATGTTTATCCTAGCAGGTATCGCAGTATTAATAAATAGTGTTGTATTCCCATGGTTCTGGGAGGGAGATACGTTATGGACAGCACAATATTGGGGACGAATGGTTACCAATGGCACATTGAATATTTCTAGTATTCTACTGGCACCAATGGTTGCGTATTTCCTATCAAAAAATAAAGGTTTCAAAAATCCAATTGCATCAGCAGCCCTTGCCATTTCTGTTCTTGCAGTTATGATGCCATTCACAACTTCACTCACTCCTATTGGCGCAAGTGATGCTGTTGAAGTAATAGGTATTATGCGTTTTGCTGATCTTGGGACACAGGGAATGTTTGCAGGTATTATCATCGGCTTGCTTTCAACTGAGTTATTTATTAAACTTTCTTCTTTTAAGAAATTTGAGATAAATTTAGGTGATGATGTTCCTCCTGCGGTGGGGCAATCGTTTAATGTATTAATTCCAGTAATGTTGGTTGTTTCAATCTTCGCAGCCTTCTCACTTTTTTTACTGGTTGCCTTTGAAACAAATCTCTTAGCACTAGTTGCAAAGTTTGTTCAAGAGCCATTAAGAGCAGTAAACACTTCAATTTGGGGTGCAGTGCTGATTTATAGTGTAGGGAACTTTTTATTCACCCTTGGTATTCACCAAACAATTATTAACGGTGTCCTTCTAATGCCAATAGCCTTAGTAAACATGAATGAAAATATGCTTGCTTTTCAAAATGGAATAGAAATCCCAAATATTATTACAAGCGTCTTTATTCCAACATTTGGTATGATTGGCGGAACAGGAAGTACTATTTCACTTATTATTGCTACAATTATATTTAGCAAACAACGTTCATCTAAAAGTGTAGCAAAACTTGGAACAGCTCCCGGAATTTTTAACATAAACGAACCAATTATTTTCGGATATCCAATTGTTTTTAATTTACCCATGATGATTCCGTTCGTTTTATTGCCATCACTAGGTATTATCTTTGCCTATTTTGCAACTGCACTTGGATTTATGAATCATACAGTTGTATTGATTCCATGGACAACTCCCCCATTACTTAGCGGATTCCTTGCAACTGGCGGTGACTGGCGTGCTGTTGTAGTACAATTGATTATTATTGTCGGTGGTGTCTTCTTGTATTTACCATTTATGAAAATTAGTGAACGTACAGCACAAAAAATGATGACCATGGATAATGGGACAAATGAATCAATGGCTGTTACTCAAATATAATTTAAATGTTGCTTACAAGTAAAAAAAGTATAGCTTCCCATATAAGTGTAGTTTGGTTAGTATAACTTGATAATATTGTAATGGAGGAAAATACATGGAAGGAATGGAACTGATTAGTTTTCAAATTGTTTCTGCTGCAGGAGCTGCCAAAAGTTATTACATGGAAGCAATCACTGCTGCTAAAAGTCGAGACTTTGAAAAGGCAGATAAAATCATGGCAGAAGGGTTACAAATCTTTCAAGATGCTCACAAAGCACATGCATCATTGATTCAAAAAGAAGCGTCTGGAGAAAAGATTGAATTCAACCTATTATTCATGCATGCTGAAGATCAACTTATGACAACAGATTTACTTAAATTAATGGCGCACGAAATTATTGATTTGTACCGAGCACAAGGAGGGAATACTGTTGAAAATTAAATTATTCTGCAATGCAGGTATGTCAACGAGTATGCTTGTTACGAAGATGCGTAATTCAGCTAAAGAACGTAATTTAGATGTTGAGATTACAGCGTTCCCTGAATCAAAACTCGAAAAAGAGACAGATGATTGTGATGTTGCGCTACTAGGCCCACAAGTCAAATTTTTACTTGGACGTGCAAAAAAAATTTGTGACCCAAAAGGCATCCCAGTTGCTGCTATAAATATTCAAGACTATGGCTTGATGAAGGGTGAAAAAGTTCTAAATATGGCTATGAAAATGTTTGAAGAAAAATAGTTTGATTAGAAATTTTCAAAAAATATTGATAAAAAAGAGAAACAAACAAAGCTTAGAAAACCCAGTTTATAAGGGTTTCTAAGCTTTACTTGTTTTTATAATTGCTAAAGACAATTTGTAATATAGTTTCTATATTATTTAGCCAAGTTATATTTCCTAAATATTTTCTCGTTTTCTAAAAATACTTGAAACTTTCCTGCAAAGTGTTTAATCTAATAGTTAAGGGTAGAACAGAGGGGAAGTGACCACGTGGATGTTACACAAATAGTTAGGAAAGCACAAAAGGGTGATGATATTGCTTTTTTTCAACTTATGGAACAAGCCAAAGGAAGACTTTATCGAATAGGGTATTCTTTTTTAAAAAATGAGCAAGATTCTTTAGAAGCAATCCAAGAAACAACATACCGAGCATATAAAAACATAAAAAAATTAAAGGAACCCAATTATTTTAATACTTGGGTAACAAGGATTCATATAAACTATTGTATTAGTCAGCAAAAAGTGGTACAAAGAGCCGTACCATTGTGTCCAGAAATGTTCTCTACTGAAGAATTCAATCCTACAGTTAAGTTAGATATGGACCATGCACTTGAAAAGCTTAAACCACAGTATAAGCAGGTGATAGTCTTAAAGTACTTTGAAGATCTTTCTATAGAAGATATCGCTAAGGTCATGGAAGCTCCAGAAGGAACTATAAAGACATGGTCACGCAGGGCACTTAGTTGCTTAAAAGATATATTAAACAAAGGCGGTGGATACAATGCCTGAAAAAGTAGAGCTAATGCTTAAAGATTATAAAGATAGTGACTATGATAACATAACTATTCCAACTAACATTAATCATTTTATAGAGAAGGGTATTAAACAAAAAAAAGTAGAAAATAAAAAGAAGTGGAGAAAAAGGATGCCGTCCATTGCAGCATGTATACTGTTTCTCCTATTAATAACTGCAATAAGGATTTCCCCAGCCTTTGCTAACTACCTCAGCCATATTCCTGGCTTAGAGTACATTGTTAAAATCGTGAGGTTCGACAAAGGTTTGCAGTTAGCCATAGAAAACAAGTACATTCAGCCAATTGGTGCCAGCCTGACCCGTGGTAATACAACTTTGACTGTAGATTCTATCATAGTAGATGAAAGTAGAATAGTTCTTTTCTATTCAGTTCAGCAAAACGGAAAAACCGAAGAAACATTCCTACACAGTCCTATAATACGAAACCAAGATGGTGAAGAGATATCGGGAAGACACGGAAATCCTGGAATGATAGACTTTGGTATTACACCGGATTTCCATCTATCAAGCACAGTTACATTAGAAACAGCTATATATGGGCCTCCATCTAGCTGGAAAATAGATATACCTGTTGATTTAGATAAAGTCCACTTAAAAGATATGTATGTAGTTAATGATAGCATTACTTTTAATAATGACAGGATTAATATCAAGCAGTTTGTAATGTATCCAACTATGGCAGAGCTTGACATAGAGTTCCATGAAGGAAATAAATATGAAATTTTTGGTTTCAAAAATTTAAGAATAACTGATGGTAAAAAAGAATGGGGACATATTAGTAATGGTACTTTCAGTTATATATTAAGCGATAATTCCATAAGGTATAATATGCAGAGTGGGTTTTTTACTTATCCCCAAAAACTCTTTCTTGAGGCTGATGGAATATATGCTCTTAAAAAAGAAGAGGCAGAAGTAGTAGTTGATCTTCAAAATAAGAAAATTTTACGTGCACCAGATGACCGTTTAGAGTTAGAAGTAGTCGAAGAAGATAACCATTTTTGGTTGAAATTTAGAGTCCCTGTTTATGATGATGGAAGGCAATACTTTCCATTCCGTTCACGTTTTGAGGACTCAAAGGGGCGAGTATTTGAAAGTAATACGTTACGTGTAACTGAATACGAAGGAAATGTTTATAATTACTACTACATTCGTAAAAACCCATTAATGGATAACATAATAACAGTAAAAATCATTCATTACCCCAACCTAATAGAGAAACCAATAAAAGTGAGAATAAAATAATATTTTCAATTTCAAAGTAGAAAAACCATAATTAATAACTAAAGCTATCGGTGGAGCACCCACCGATAGCTTTGTTGGTTCCTCTATTTTCTACTTCCTATTTCCTATTTCCTATTTCCTATTTCCTATTTCCTATTTCCTATTTCCTCTCAACAGGAATCCAAATCTCACAAAAGCAATCAGTGAACTGGTCGCTATATAGTTCAAAATCTGTGTCATCTATCATCTCGTACTCAGACCCTGGCAGAAACTCTTTAAATATCCTTTCCCAAGTTTCTCCTATACAGTCAGGTGTTTCACCTATACATCTAAAAACTGCCCACAAAGTAGGTTTCACTTCCCAAAGGGCAAATCCCTCAGGTACATTCTCACCTTCAAATTCCATCCCTATACCATAATCAAAATGCGAGCACTCTTTAGAGACAGGAGCACAGGCACCGTAAAAATCCTGCTTAATAGCATTCTCCTTGAGAACATCAAAAACCCCATTGGCACTACACTCTTTCCAAAAATCAGCTATTTCATTGTTCCCCTCTTCTTTAATTATTTCATTACTAAACTTCTTCACCTTTGCTAACAACTTAAACGGCTCTCTCTTTTCGATTCTGTAATCCATACCAGTACCACCCTCCAATTTAATTTTTATAAGAAGGCGATTAAAAGATTTTAACTCAATACCTGCCCGTCTCGCTACATTGGGACTCACCCCATGAAACCTTGAAAAGGCTTTAGTGAAGCTTTCAGGGGAGTCGTACCTGTACTTCATGGCAACATCAATTACCTTATTCTCAGACATAGAAATTTCCTGACCGGCCAAAGATAATCTCCTATTTCTGATGTATTCATTTGCTGTTATTCCCGTAACAAGACTGAATGTCCTATGAAAATTATAACTGGACATAAATAAGTGATTAGCAACATCTTCATAGGTTATGGCTTCTAACAAGTGATCTTCCATGAAATCAATTGCCCTTTGCAAGTTTTTGATAAAATCCATTTCCTCACCTCCTGATTAAATTGTACCAAGGTGTAACTCTAATTTCCTGTCCTAGCTTGTTGGCATTTGTCCTAACGGCTATATATCCATTCAATTGTGTTAGCAGCTTAGTTTCTAGTTTCCTGTAAAGAATTCTCATTATTTTTTAACTACCATTGCCATTGTATCTGATTCTTCATGGTATGGGGTTCCTGTTACATCAGCATAAATTGAAATGCTTTCATAGCTAATATGGGCTAGCTCAGCTTTTATGGTTTCTGGGCTAAAAGGTTGGTCCCATACTCTAATTATTTCAGTGTTATTTCCAGAGTCTACTATCACATATTGATTGCAGCGAGTATTCTTTGGATATATAAAATGACTCTCTAGACATAGATGTTGTTCAGGATTCCAAAAGCCTCCGTTACTTATATCCCAATCCTTAGTTTCCACTTTCATGTTTTTATAACGAAAAGGCGTAAAAACATCGAAAATAAATATACCATTTTTCTTAAGTGCCCTAAATATCTTAGTGAGCAGCTTTTTCCTATCTTGAGGGGAAAGAACAGCATAATCACAATATATCAATATAACCACATCAAACTCATTTTCATAGTCCAAATCTAGATAGTTCATATAGTAGTATTCTATCTTATGGCCCTTTTCTTTGGCTATATCTTTAGCATAACTTACTGATCTTTTGGAAAAATCCATACCAGTAACTTTATACCCTTTTTTGTAAAGCCTTTCACAATACAGACCTGGTCCACATCCTAGGTCCAATAGCCTTGTATCTTCTTTAGGTGGAGCTAATTGAGTTATCCATTCCACCGACTTATTAATTAGCTCTGGTTTCCTACTGGCTGCATCATCACCAAAGTCCAAATGAGCTTCTAATAGATATTTTGAGATATATTCATCATCCCAAAACTTCATTGTACTTGGAGCATATAGCTCAGGTTTTTTTGTAGCTTCTAATAATTTATTTAACATGATCCTCTACCTTCCCATACTTATTATAGAAAACTATATCTTCTAAATCCTTTTTTTTCGTCGCTTTTGGCTCTTTTTCTGCATAACCAAAGGCTATTATTTCTGATGGCAGATAGCTACTTGGTAGGCCTAAATACTCAGCTAATTTCATAACATCTCTCCACCCCGCTTTTCTTAAACTTATAAACTAGCTAATTTCAATATTGCATCCATGGAATCACCTTGAAGAGTGTCCTCTGCGATTATGTTAACCTTCTCTTCACCGCAACCCATACATCTATGAATTATTTGATACCCCTTTTTAGGATGTTTTTTAACCTTCCACTGATATGTGTATGTTAACCTCACTAGCATCGGCTCGTCCCCGGTTATTTCCTTAGTGCTATCTTCTTAAACATTTAAAATTCCCCCTTCAACATTAGTAGCAACATGATTAATGAAAAATAGGAGCTGTAGATTTACTCTACAGCTCCTAAAAATAAGAGGCGATGCTTAGACCTGAAGAGTAAAATAAAATCTTATTGAAGGCATAACTAAATAAACTGTTTATTAACAGTACATTATACCTTTTCAATTTAAGATTTTATCTTACATCTCCGCGCTCCACTTATGTTATTTGAAATCCCTTAACATCAAGCTTTGCCGGACAGCATTCCACCTTTCTAATCACATTGCTACTATATTTATTTTATTATTTTTACCAAAATAAGTCAACAACAATCCTCTAATTTTACTAAATATTTTGATTAATGCTAGAACTAGTCAGCATAGTGAATAATCAGCAGACCCCTAAATATAACATCACTTAGGTATCTATTCTTACACTTCCAATCCCTTTCAAGGGCCATTCCACTATATGGTCCCCACCTTCTAAAATAGTAGTGATTTATCTTCTTACTGTAGATTCCAGTATTATCTTTCATGGATTGTTTCAACTCCTTAACCTGTGATTCTAGTTTAGCAATATTCTTAATAACCCCTAGCCTTGCTAATAGCTCCATACGGTGAAACCACATCATCCAATCTTTTGCTTTTAACTTGTCAAAATCAACATCGAACTCATGCATACAAAATGAGCCCGGAGCTACAATCTGAGATTTGTAGAGTCCGTTAATACTAGGTATAGGAGAAAGCTCCATCAGCTTCTTTATTGCTTTTGTAATCATAGTATAATTCTCAGAGTTTTTCCAACCACTTGTGTATGCTAATAGCCTTAGATGGTAGATGCTTGGCCATTTTACTCCCTGTTTAAATACCAATCTCCCCTTATGAGCAATGGTAATATCAGTAATCTTATTTATCTCAATAACAAATCTAAATACATCTAGTGTTTTTTCAACTTGTTCCTTAATAAAATATTTATCTTCTATCCCTGCATAAGCAAAGATAACAGCCTTGATTAACTGTGATCCTCCTAAATGCAACTCATCTAATATTTTCCCCACCCGAAACAAGGATCCATGATCAAAAGTCTCACCCCTAAGCTCCAACTGTTTAAGCATATTGGCTACAGCTGGGTGAGTAGGTTCCATGCCCTTCTCACAAAGTACTCTAACAGCAGTCTCTACTCCCTTTTCACTATGAAAATCACAGTCTATCCATCCATCAGGACCTTGCAAGGAAATAAATTTTCTTACTAGATCATCTTGTAAAATCTCCCTTCGCAGATGTTCAACTGCTTCTGGAGTAGTATGGAGATTTAACACTTGTTTAATCCTGAACTTAATAGATGGACAAGCTTCACTTAATAAAAATGCAATACTATTTTCCATTTCCATCCCCATTTCCATCTCCATCTCCTTTTCATAAAAAGGTTTCTCTTTGAAAGCTCTATAGGTAAATATTTCTTCGTGTCCCCCATAATTCCTTTTTAATATCTAAATATTTTAATTCATTCTTACAATATATAGTAATAGTAGACAAGTTTTTGTTATAATAGTTATATTAACTAACAACAGGGGGCCAATAAATTGAACGATTTAAAAGTAATTGTTATGGATGTAGATGGTACACTAACAAATAGTAAGAAGGTCATAACTGAGAAAACTAAAGAAACATTGATGAAGGCACAAGAATTAGGCTACACTTTGATCCTAGCATCTGGTAGGCCTACAACTGGGCTAGTGGGTTTTGCTAAAGAATTAGAAATGGACAAACATAATGGACTATTAGTTTCATATAACGGTAGTCAAGTAGTTGATTTTACTAAGAATGAGATTCTGTTTAATGAACCGTTAACGGTTGTAGAAGCAAAAAGTATATTGAGGCACATTAAACAATTTGATATCACCCCAATGATTGACGATGGCAAGCATATATATGTTGAAAATCTAGATGGACTAAATGTTGAGTATGAAGCAAGTGGTGGTAATTTTATTTTAGAACAGGTAGAAGATCTAGAGGAATTTATCACATTTGAGACAAACAAAATCTTAACAAGTGGATCTCCAGAATATCTTCAAACCATTTTCAATCAAATGAAAGACCCTTTTAACAATGAGCTTAGCTGCGTGTTCACAGCACCTTTTTATGTTGAATACACTGCTAAAGGGATTGATAAAGCCAAAGCCCTAGAAACAATATTAAAGCCAATGGGTTACACAAGAGATCAAATTATTGCATTTGGTGATGGTCATAATGATATAACAATGCTTAAATACGCAGGAGTTGCAGTAGCCATGGATAATGCAGTACAAGATTTAAAAGACGTGGCAGATTTCATCACATTGTCCAATGAAGAAGATGGTATCGCCCATGCTTTAGAAAAATATATAGTTCAGCTAAATGTTGACAAAAAAGTAAGTGCCTTGGTTTAATCAAGGCACTTACTTTTTTGTCAACACTACACCATTAATCCTCTATAGAAATTTTTTCTATAAATTCCACGTTCACCATTTCAATTTTATTTTTATACCCCTTCCTAGTCTCTACTTCAATTTCTAGCCAATTACCATCTAAGGTTAAAACTTGCCCCTCCACATATTGGTCTAGTGTATTTATGGAGCATTTCTTTCCTATTAGTTTCCTTAAAGCCTCATAGCTCATTTTAACTCTCCTTTTCTTTTTGATTATTTTTCCAGTAGCAACTTTACCTTTTATCTTTTTATGTTGAGGTAAAATTACAAATAACAGTACAAAAATAGGTATAAATGATACAAAAAAAACTGGATTCAAATAAAAAATCCCTCCTTCAAATCTTATTGGATGAAGAATGCGTAATATAGTCTTCGTTACTGGGGGGAGGCATTCCTGTAAGCCCCACATTTATTATTCCTGTACTATATCAATTTCCTCGATACAAAGTAACAACAACTAGTTCGGGCCTGTTAAATATTCTCTGTGGGATAATACTGTTTCCCAGTCCTCTGCTAACTACCATTTTTGAATCTCCCTCAGTATAAACCCCCGCAGTGTATTTAGGAAGCAAGCCCTGGTTAGGGGCTATAATCCCTCCTATAAGAGGCAGTCTAAACTGGCCCCCATGGGCATGTCCTGAAAAAGTCAAATCCATCTGAGACTCGGCATATATAGGGAAATACTCTGGTCTGTGGCTAAGCAATAGATCAAAATATCCCTCTTCATTTTCCCCAATGGCTATGTCAATGCTGACAGCTAGGTTCTTTTCTTCATCAAACATATCTCCCAAAGTTGTTGGGTCATCAACGCCAATTATTCTCATTTCATCTCCGTCTATCTCTAGTATCTCAGAAGAATTCCTCAAAACATTAACTCCTCTTTTTTCAATCTCCTTCATAAGAAAACTAAACTCCGCCAACCTAAACTCATGATTTCCCGTTACATAATATATTGGTGCTATATCAATAATCTCATCAATAAGTATAAGGGCTGGTTTAGCATCATATTTCCTGCTATCTACCATATCACCAGTAATAAATATAACGTCTGGTTGTGCCTTTTTAATTTTAGCCACTAGTCTTCTTTGGTTAGAACCAAACATCTTATTATGTAAATCTGAAATTTGTACAATCTTAAAGCCATCAAAACCCTTGGGCAAATCTCTAAAGTCTAAATTCATATTGTTAACCATTATAAAGTTATTCTGGGAAAATAAGAAAACCACAACTACAAAAAAAATCATTGTTATTAGTATATATTTTTTAGTTATAATAGCCTTCCAAGATTTCAAATTCACCATATTCACACACCCCTAATGTTTTTCACACTCAGTATACACTTTTCCAAATGTATTTTCATCATCTAGCCATAGATCCCTTATAAAAAAACTAAGTAGGAAGAGGTACAGCTTTGCCATCTTTTATTGAATAGTGATATTCCATACTTGGTTCATCTGTTAAACAACAGTGATGTTCCATTGATTACAGGATAACAACACATCTTTTATTTCTTAAGCTTCAGATACTATAAACTTTATATTTACATTCTACCACCATCTTTAAGCTTTCTTCATTAAATCTTTATTAATAAACTAAAGGCTCTTAATCTAGGCAGATGATAACATTTCCTTTACAAATAAAGAGCTTCAAAAAATAGCCCACTGAATTCAGTGGGCTATTAAGTCTTACTTTCCAAACTTAACGGTTATGTGTATTTCATGAAGCCTTGAGCCGTCTTTAGCACTTTCTTCGTAAAGTATTACTGTACCTGTGCCATAATAGTTTGATACGTCATCGAGATCTAAAACTATCTCGAACTCTCCCCAACCTGGTGCCCCTTCACTTGCTGTTACAAATCCTTTATCAAATAAATAGTGTCCGTCTTCAAACTCATACTGTATAGTTCCTTCAAAAACCCTAGCTAATCCCTTAACAACCAAATTATTGTTTTCATCAATAATAGGTTCATAGACCCTAAATGATTGGTTTTCTACTGCATACTTATCATTGGACTTAGGAATCTCTACAGGAATGTGTAACTCATGCAATCTTGAACCATCCTTTGCACTTTCTTCATATATAATCACTGTACCTACACCGGAGTAGTTTACTACATTCTCTAGGCCTAAAACTATCTCGAACTCTCCCCAACCTGGTGCCCCTTCACTTGCTGTTACAAATCCTTTATCAAAAAGATAGTGTCCATCTTCAAACTCATACTGTATAGTTGCTTCAAAAACCCTAGCTAATCCCCTTACAATTAAACGACCTTCTACTTCATCTAGCTGAGTTTCATAGATTTTGAATGCATTGTTTTCTAATACAAATTCCTTTTTGGACTGGCCTTGTTCATTACCCTTTGGATCTTGCTCCTTTTGTTTCTCATCTTCCTTGTCATTATCAGCTACATCTAGCTCTTCTTGATCCTTTGAATCATTTTCTCCTCCAATAGGAGTGTTAATCTCATCACTTAAGCCATTTGAACCCTCAGGTTTCGCATTTTCGTTACCACATGCAGATAAAACAGTCAATCCAAGCAACATGATAATAGTTAATGCTAATAATTTTTTCTTCATAATAAATTCCTCCTTAAATTTTTTTAAGTAAATTAGAGCGACCAATAACTTAACTCCTAGCTTACTTTATATATTACACACCTTTTGTATCATAAGGGTTTATGTATTGTAACAATTTTGTTACCTTCCTAGCTAAGAACAAAAGCGCCATTCGGCGCGCAAGTTCAAAAGAGCCTAACACGGATTTTGAAAAGAGATTACACGAATTACACGGATCTGTTAGTTTTGAAAGACCTTCATTGTAGCTTTCTGACAAAGTCATTGACCCCAGTGCAGATTAACTAAAGCAGTACCATTAACTCGAGGAGTTAGATTTAAGTGGTGATGGTTAAGCGTAGGAAGGGGCGAGGACAGGACGTCCGAGAGCTCCACTTGCCATGGACGGCAAATTGGAGCGTTACCCTTCCGAAGCTTAAACAGAACCCTTAAATCTCGACGTAGAGTTTGCACTGCGTAGTTAATCTGCGACATTCAAAAATGACTTTGTCGCTATCAAAAATATCCACATGCCTAGGCAATCTATACTTTCCTATGCAATTAAAAAAGCGCTTTCCGGCGCGCTTAAGTTCAAGACATTTAGTCACCGTAATTGAGCAAAATACAAGCCACCAATTGAAATCAAAGGGTAAACCCTAAGAGGGTTTGTACTGTGTAGTCAATATGCGACATTCTTAAATGACTTTGTCACTTTCAAAATTATCTACATGTCTGCTGGGACGGTTTCATACTGTCAGGGCCCTACAAGAGGGCCCCCTACAACGGAAGAAAAGGGCGATGAAAAGGACAAAAAAAGCGCCATTGGGCGCCTTTCTCTACTCTCCTATTACCACCGGTATTTGAATTTCATGCAATCTAGATCCATCTTTAGCACTTTCTTCGTAAAGTATCACCCTAGCCGTTCCGCTGGGTAGTCCGTCCAGATCAATAACTATCTCAAACTCTCCCCAACCTGGCGCCCCTTCACTTGCTGTTACAAAACCTGTATCAAAAAGAAAGTGCCCATCTTCAAACTCGTACTGTATGGTGGCTTCGAAAACCCTAGCTAATCCCCTTACAACTATTTGGTCTTTTACCTCAGAGTTGAGGGCAGGTTCAAAAATACGAAAAGCCACATTTTGTAGCACGAATTCTCCCTTTGCTTTTTCATCCACCCACAAGTAACTTTCTGGGTCATTGGCTACGAAAGGCTCCCCTATATAAAGACTCCCTTGTATCAGCTCTTCTTTTCTTCCTTCTACAAGAATCTGAGTCCTCTCAAAACCAAACTGTTGCATTATCATAGCCACTTGTTCAGCAAACATCAATTCACCATTTGTTCCCAAGCTGTTATTGTTAATCTCTTTTGAGAAACTCACATGGGCTACCCCATCAACATTCTCTACATACTCAATTATTAAGCTAGAACGGATTAACCCAGTCAACTCTTCATGTTCTGGCCCATCTATCCAAGCCTGAAGGGCTGCCTTTGGCAAATCCTCTTCCCGACGTACAGATACTTCTTTTTTAAGTCTGTAAGTGCCTAATAAATCGTTATCTGGGTAATATAATACAACTTCGTATTTTTCATCCTTCTCACCAGGTACAGGGGACAAATTTTCCTTGGGCTCTTTGTCGCCACCGGTTGCACAAGCAGATAAACCTACGATACTTATTAAAATCAACATACACAGAAGCAAAATATTTTTCTTCATAGATTATCACCCCTTGTATAACATTCTCTTAATCTGTTTTCTTATTATCTATATTACATAACATTTGTATCATATCTGTTTATACATTGTAACATTTTTGTTACTTACATCGTGGGCAACAATAAATGAACACATGTCCCTTGTCCAAGTTTTGTTTCTATTTCAACTTTTCCCTTATGCATATCAATCATCTGTTTTACAATGGTTAGACCTAAGCCACTTCCTTCTTGATTATAAGCTGTTGCATCATTTGCCCTGTAGAAAGGTTCGAAAATATGTGGTAGGTTTTCAGGTGAAATCCCAATTCCTTGATCACAAACACTTATCTTGTTAACATCTTTCTCCCTTTTAACCTTTATTTCTACTTTTTTACCCTTAGATGAGTAGCGTATGGCGTTGGAAACTAAGTTTTCAATACCCCGCAGGAAAAATGTTCTATCCACATAAAGCTTTACCTCATCAACATCAAATTCTATTTTTATATCTTTATTTTGGGCAATATGCTGAAATGACTGAACTATATAGTCTTGTATATCACCAGTAGCTATTTGCTCTTTTTGTAAATGACTATCCCACATTCGATTTATTTGCAGTAACTGATCAACCATATTCTTCATCTTTTCCACTTGAAATGATAAATCTTGGACAAACTCATTAAAAGTATCTTTATCGTCACCAACATAAGGCAAATTACCAATGATTAGCTGCATTGTTGCCAAAGGTGTTTTAAGTTCATGGGAAGATGTACTCAAAAATCTCCTTTGTCTATCATCATATAAGTTTAATTGTTCTACCATATTTTCAGTTGTATCAATTAGATCCTTAATTTCATCTTTCCTCTTATACCTCATGGAAAAGGTTCGTTTCTCTGGGGTTATTTTTTTTAAATGGGTAATCATCTGTCTAATTGGTTTTGAAAACCATGAAGCAACAAGATAGGAAATAAAAAAGAATGCTAATATAGCAGTGATTAAAACTTTAACCATCCAGTCACGAAATATCTTTATATCAGTATAGAGTTGTTCTGATTCTTGAACCATTAGTAGATACCCTTGTCTGCCAAGGTTTTCAAAAGGAAGCATTGTATACTGAATATACGAGTAATCTGCCTCAGAAAAGATAGATCCCATCTCAAAATTCTGAGTTACCATATCCAGATTTAGCTGTGTACCTAAATCTAGCTGTCTAAAACCATCAGCATATACTCTTCTTTCATGATCTAGCATTATCAATCGAGTATTTAACTGTTCACCATACACTTCAAGGTAACCAATACTTCGATTAGGTGTATCAGGATATGTTTCTACCAATCTATCAAGGATTGTGGACCCTTGTGTAATAGCTATCTGTTCATATCCCCCTTGTAGGCTTTGTTCATACATATTTTCTACTACAATATAAACTGCAATGCTTATAATGAGAAATACACTGGTGAATATGATCCATAGTTGGTTTCTAATCTTCATGATTTTTCCCCAAATTTGTATCCCATTCCCCTGACAGCATGAAAATACTTCTTCCCTGTAAGCTCCATTATCTTTTTCCTTAATCTACTAATAGTTACATCCACTGTACGATCACTATATCCCAACAGCCCTCCCCATACTTGTTCATACATAAGCTCACGGGTATACACAGTCTCAGGTTTTTTCATCAGTATCTCTATCAGTTTGTATTCATTGGCAGTAAGTGTAATGGATTGGTCCTCAAATAAGATAAGTAACCTCTCCCTGTCCAGTCTAAGTCCATCATATTGAAGCTGCTGCTCCCCCACTTGATTCGTACTAATTGTTTCATTCCTTCTTAACAGAGCATGAATTCTTGCCAGTAACTCTCTTTGATCAAAAGGCTTGACCACATAGTCATCTGCACCTATCTCCAATCCTATAACTCTATCTAAGATTTCGCTTTTTGCTGTTATCATAATTATGGGCACATTGGATTTCTTGCGTATATCCCTACAAAGATCTAACCCATCCTTTTTAGGTAAAGTCCAATCCAAAAGAACTAGGTCATACTCATTAGTTGTAAAAGCTATCCATCCAGCTTCTCCGTCATGGGCTATATCCACTTTGTATCCTTCCCTTTCCAAGAAGAAAGCAATATTTTTAGCCATTATCTGTTCATCCTCAACAAGCAAAAAACGTTTCATCCTCATTCCCCTTTCAATATCTATTTTTACTTGTGAAATTATCAAAAACATATATTTCTTTCTATATAATCTTCTTACATTTACACTCTAACCAAATATAATCAAATGTTTCATAGGAAAGCTTCTCAATACTATAATACCATATTATATATTTCTATATAACACATATGCTCCCCTTCTTTTTGTAGCCTTATTAATGATACAAACATATTCCTTGGAGCAAACACTAAAAAAGTAGCCCTCACTTGATATGATACCTCCAAAGTAGACAGTCTAATTAATTAAAATTAGATTATCTACTTGGAGGTATTTTTAATGGGAAGAAAACCAAAGTATAGTAAAGAAGTAAAAATCAAAGCTTGCAAGGATTATGAGAAAGGTCATAGTAGTTTTGTAGGAATTGCAGATGAAATTGGAACTACAAAGGAAGCTGTGCGTCAGTGGTATATCAGATATAAAGAACATGGATCTAGTGTATTTGATACATCAAGTAGAAACCAATCATATAGCAAGGAGTTTAAGTTGTCAGTAGTAGATGAATATTCATCAGGGAAATATTCAATGCCAGACTTAGTAGCTAAGTATAATATTACTTATTCTGTATTAAGAGGATGGATTACTAAATGGTATAATGGTATAGAAATAGAGGATTACGATCCTAAGGGGGATGTCTATACTATGAAATCTAGAAAAACTACATTTGAAGAGAGATTAGAGATAGCAAAATGGGTTATCAAAAATAATATGAGCTACAAAGTTGCGGCTGACAAGTATTCAATTACTTATGCGCTCGTATATAAATGGACAAGAGCATATATAGACAAGGGACCAGAAGCACTAAAGTATCAAAAGCGTGGACCAAAGCTCAAATCTGAAATTGATGAAAATAATTTAACTGATGTTGAAAAATTAAAACTTGAACTTGAAAAAGAAAAGGCATTGAGAAAAAGAAGAGAATTTGAACTCGAAGTTCTTAAAAAAAAAGAGGAATTCGAAAGGCAACTTCGCTCTCGAAAGTAAGACATGAAGCAGAATACAAAACAGTAGTTTTTTTTAAAGATCAAGGTTATGCAGTGACCAAAATATGCGAATTTCTAAATATCTCAAGAAGTGCATACTACAAACATAAAAAACGTGTGAAACCTGAAAAAGAAAAACAAGATGAATTATTATGTTCACTAATTAATGAATATCATATAACTTTTGATGGGATTTTAGGCTATAGAAGAATGGCTATGTTCATTAACAAACTAAATCATAAGTCATTCTCAGAAGGGTATATACATAGACTTATGAATCTTTTAGGTATTACAGCCAGGATTAGAAGAAAGAAAGTTAATCGTAAGAGAACAAAACCAGAATATACGAAAGAAAATATTTTATCAAGAGACTTTACTACTGAGGCTCCTAATGAGAAATGGCTTACAGATGTAACTGAATTCTCAATTCCTGGAGATAGTAGAAAGCTTTATTTAAGCCCAATTATGGATCTTTATGATAATAGTATTATTGAATATAAACTTTCCTTCAAAAATAATAATCATCTTGTATTTGACATGTTTGATAAAGCAATAGAAAAGTATCCTGATGCAAAGCCGATATTTCACAGCGATAGAGGCTTTCAATACACAGGTAATATCTTTAGAGATAAAATCCAGGAAGCTGGTATGACTCAAAGCATGTCGAGGGTTGGCAAGTGTATAGATAACGGGCCTATGGAAGGTTTTTTTGGAGTTTTGAAAGCTGAAATGTTTTACGGAAAAAAGTTTAAGTCACTTGAAGAACTTAGGTGGAAAATAGTTGAATATATTAAGTTTTACAACGAAAAAAGATTTCAAAAAAGACTAAGATGCATGGCTCCTTTAGAATATAGAAACCATGCATCAAAATGTGCATAAATTTTAATTTAGGGAGTATAAATAATTTAGTGTAATTGGATTTCTTACTTTACTGCATCTACTAGTAGAAAATCTAAACATACATCAGAAATATTTTCCCATTACTGGGATATAATATTCATGGCTCTTACTTACTAAAAGGATAAGGCAATACTGGAGAGTAACCTGAGCGATTAGTAAGGTTCTGCCGAGGATAGAGGATCTGACCCTCTATCTTTTTTTGCCCTTTTTTCTATCCTTGGGAGAACTAAAGCGATAAACTCCTGGGCAAAGCCCAGCACTAAACAGCTAAATTTGAGTCAATTCTATCCTCAAAATATATTGCAAACTGGGAGATACATTGTTTCCAGATCCTAAGTGGTTGAGTCCACTTCTTAGATATTTCCATGGTAGCTAAGTACAATATTTTTTCTAAGGCTTCATCGTTAGGGTAAGATGTTTTAGTTTTAGTAACTTTACGCAGCTGTCTATGGTATGCTTCGATGGTATTTGTAGTATAGATCAATTTACGTATCTCGTTAGGATACTTAAAGTAAACAGTTAACTCATCCCAATTTTTTTCCCATGATTTAATAATTATTGGGTGTTTTTTACCCCACTTTTCTTTGAACTCTTCAAAAGCATATTCTGCTTCATCAAGAGTTAAAGCTTGGTATACTTTTTTCAGGTCTACCATTACCTGTTTCATTTCTTTATACGAAACATACTTCATCGAGTTTCTGATTTGGTGAATAACACATAGCTGTATTTCTGTTTTTGGAAAGGCAGAGTTAATAGCCTCAGAAAAGCCTGAAAGTCCGTCCTTACAAGCAATTAGGATGTCTTCTACACCTCTATTTTTAAGGTCATTAAGTACTCCTAGCCAGAACTTTGAACTTTCGTTACCACCAATCCATATTCCTAAAACTTCCTTGTGACCTGCCATATTTATACCTAGTACACTGTAAGCCGCTTTATTAATTATCCTGTTATCTTCACGAACTTTAAAGTGAATTGCATCAAGGAAAACTATAGGGTAGATCCTATCTAGTGGCCTAGATTGCCATTCAGCAATCATAGGTAGTATCCTGTCTGTAACTTTACTAACCATTGTTGCTGATACCTCGATGCCGTAGATATCTTGCATATGGCTTTCTATGTCACGTGTGGTCATTCCGTTAGCATACATGGATATTATTTTATCTTCGAGCTCATTGCTAGTCCGTTGATATTTCTTGATTACTTGTGGTTCAAAATCCCCATTACGATCCCTTGGGATTTCTATGGTTGATTCTCCGTACTTAGTCTTAATGGTTTTCTTGTTGTAACCATTTCTACTATTCCCTGAATGATCGCCAATGGGTGAGTGTTTATCATAGCCTAAATGCTCATCCATTTCAGCTTCGAAGATTTCCTGCATAGTATCTTTGAATAAACTTTTTAAGTGTTCTTGTACTTCTTCTACACTTCGGCACTCTTTTGCTAATTCTTTGGCTAATAAATTACCCTTTGTAGTCATAATTGGACAACCCCTTTTTTAGTGGTATTATTATCCAATTACACGTAATTTATTACGCTCTCTTAATTTAATTAACTGTCTACTTGACAAAGGTCAGTTCACTTTAGAGCTACTTTTTCGGTTCTATAATTTTTCCTTAAACCATTCTATAATATCATCAGATTCATAAAGGGGCTTTCCATCCACTAAAAGCATGGGGACTTGATCTTTCCCACCTAACCTAACAAGCTCATCTTCATATTTAGGGTCTGCCTTTATGTCCACCAACTCAACAGATAGATTATTCTCCTTAACATACTTCTCTACCTTGTTACAAAAAGGACACCCCTGCATAACATACAGTTTTATATCTTTAATAGTTATCACCTCAATTTTAGTATATCTGATTCTCATCACAAATAACCTTCCTAAATCCTCATCCCTCTGAATGGAAATTCTCCATTAAAATAAAAACTCAGCTATTCGTATTGATATGGTAGATCAGTATAATTAACACAGGTTAATTGCTCACGGGCATTATTAATTAACTTTAATACTTCTTTTTTAGATAACTTACTATCATTTAAAACTATCTCAAGTACTATGGCAAGATTAAACCCAGCAATTAGAAAAGTGTTAGGTCTATGACAAAAGGGAACAAATTTTTGTGTTATACTTCCACCCATCAAATCAGTGAATATTACAAGTTCATCATCGTCATCAATATTTGAAAAAAACTCCCTTATCTCTTTATCAATATCAGTATTTTGAGTATAAGCACTTATATATTTTATGCTGGCACCGTGCCCTATTAAAGTTTCCAAACAGCTTTTTATACCATCTGCAAAAGCCCCGTGTGTGGCTAAAACTATTTTCCTCATAGCTCATTCCTCCTATATTATATTTTTAGATAGTTATATTTAAAGTTTAAACACACAAACGTATTCCGTCTTTGTCTTTAAATTTATATTTCTATTTTTCATATATAATCCCCTTCATTTTTTCAAAAATAAATCCTCTTTTTCTTAATATGCTCCCTTTTTTTCCCCTACACTCTCTTTAAAATCCCAGTAGTATAAACCTTTAAGTTTCTTTAAAAATTTATAATTCTTTCAAACAAACATAAGTAAAACAAGGCATAACCCTTTATCCAAATGGGTCATGCCTTGTTCAGTTTTATAATTACCAACCAAAAACCCCTGTCACAAAATAGTGGACAAAGGAAAGTTTCCGCTATTTTGGAAAAGAAATAATAAGTTTAAACAAATCTCCATCAATTGATATGCTCAAGCTACCCTTTTGTAGCTCAACTAAGTCCTTTGCTATGGCCAAACCGAGCCCTGATCCTTCAGTGTTTCTAGACTTATCTCCCCTATTAAACCTCTCCGTCATTTCCCCCGGGTCAAAGTTCATTTCATAGGATGAAATATTTTTAAAAGTAAAACTTACCATACCATTAGAATCTTCAACATCTACATAGACCCTACTATTATCTAGTGAATATTTTAATATGTTGGATAAAATATTTTCGAACACACGATAAGTTTTTTTCCCATCTAGATTACAGTGGACTTTATCTTCAGGTAGGCTAATCTTAAACTGTAGATTACTTTCGTTGATTTTATCTTCAAACTCTCCCATGGTTTGTCTTAAGAGGGCAACTGCGTCTATTTGTTCAAAGTTAAGTTCAATATTCCCACTACTGGCTCTACTCGCTTCAAATAAATCTTCAATTAATGTTTTTAACCTATTTGATTTCTTATCAATTACATCAATGTATTCTAGACGCAATTCCTCTGATGTTTCCTTTTTCAGTAAGTCTACATATGTGATAATGGATGTCAATGGTGTTTTTAAGTCATGGGAAACATTTGTAATCAAATCTGTCTTCATTTTTTCACTTTTTAGTTCTTCATTCACCGCTACTTGGAAACCTTCTTTTATGTTATTGAGGTTTTTACTAATTGGTTCAAATAACCCAGCCTCTTTTTCATTAAGTGTTATTTCAAAATTGCCCCTAGCTATCTCTTCACTGGCTAAATGAATCTCTTTAAGGTTGTCAAAAAACTTTGTTAGGTAATTAAATAGGTACACAGTATACACTATTGCTAGAATATAACCTATAAAACCAGAGAAACTTATTACCCAGAGAATTACCACATTTATAATTAAAGCTCTTAGTAAGGTTTTGTGATAATCATTTGTTATGTCCAACGCAAAAATATTATTAACAAATCCCCTCAATTTATTGTAGGCTTTTACCATAACTTTTAAAAATAAGCTATTAAGTATAAATCCTTTATAAATCCCTAGTTGACTTACATATTTTAGGTATACTATTCCTAGGTAAGTCTGAAGAACAATTATAAATGTTACTGGAATGCCAATAAGATAAAACGTATAATTCGGTTTATACAGTGCATCCAAGACATCTTGGTGGTTTGAATAGCCAAATAGGAATCCATCGCCATATATAACAGCCAGAAAAAAAAGAACGCCGGCAAAAAACAGAAAAAACAGTAATTTGAATTCTATGAAGATGCTATTGTAAATTCTATGAAGTGATACCTTCCTTTGGTAAGAATACGGTACTGCAATAGCAGCTATTATTAGTAAAGATATGCTAACCAGTGTAATACCCAGCAAAATCTTCCAGTGGTAAGTAAAGATGTTATGCAATTTCATTTCAGTTGTAAAAACATCATTGAAATCCTCAAACCCTGGGTAAATAAGGTAGGTAATTTTATGATGGGAAAGATCACTTTCATCTGAGGATCTCTCTAGGTTAAAATAAAACGTACTAGTGTTGATTTCAGTACTCCCTTGTACATTGGGGTTTCCCACTTCATCAAATGTAACTACTATATGCTGAACACTTTTCCCTTTTTCCCCCTGCAAACTTTGCTGTGTTACATCTGGAATATTGCTAGTGAATGTTCCGTTTTCCATATCTAGTATGTGATATTTAATGCTCTTTACATTGTTAAAATCTGCAAATCTTGTTTCCTCATCCATTAGATAGCGGGTGTATTGTGCTAAATAATTAGCGAATGCATTAGTTCTCATATATGATTTGTAATCATCACCTGTATAGGATTTTTCCTTAATTGGCCCGTAACTTCCCACAGCTATTAAAGTAAACAAAATAAGAACTAATATTGTAAATACCGAAGCATGTTTAATATGTTTATTGTTGGAACTTGTATCCAATCCCCCACACCACCTTTAAATATTTAGGTTCCTTTGGGTTAATCTCAATTTTTTCCCTGATCCGCCTTATATGAACTGTGACAGTATCAGGGTTATAGGCTGGAACCTCCCACACCTTTTCGTAAATTTCTTCAATGGAAAATACCCTGTTAGGATTGCTCATGAGTAGGAATAGGATTTTGTATTCAATGGGAGTTATTTTTACATTCTCCCCATCAACAAAAAGCTCCTTGCTCTCATCCTTTAGTTCTACCCCACCTATCTTAAGTACACTCTCCTTTTGCTGTATACGCTCGGAAAAGGTTGTGTACCTACGCAATGATGAGTTCACCCTAGCCAGTAGTTCCATTGGGTTAAATGGTTTTGTGATATAATCATCAGCCCCCACATTAAGTCCCCAGATTTTGTCTACATCCTCACTCTTAGCTGACAAAAAGATAATCGGCACTGTACTGGTTTCCCTCATTTTCGTAACAGTGGCAATCCCATCTAATTTAGGCATCATAATATCGATGATAACTAGATGAATGTCTTCTTTTGCAAAAACCTCTAAAGCTTCAATGCCATCATAAGCTTTAAAGACACTATGATTTAAACTTTTCAAATAAATTTCAATGGCATTAGTTATTTCTTTTTCATCATCCACAACCAAAATATTATACATGTATAATTCACTCCTATTACTGTTGAGATATCTCTAAAAACATAATAACACAGAGTTCTTAAAATCCTAGTATCATAAGTATTAAAAATTTCTTAAGAAACTATAATTCTTTCCTACAACACAATAAAAATAAGGCATAACCCTTTAGGAAATGGGTCATGCCTTGATTTTGTGTTGTTACATTATTCTAGCTCTACATTGATATTTGCATTTCATACACCTTAAATAATCTCTCCTAAAGGAAAGTGGAACTCCAACATCCAAGTTTCTTAATGTTATTCCTTACGGACATAACAATCCCTGTAAGCACCATAGACCAACCAACTACATGTATCACCAGAATCGTCGATAGATTCGGGAATTTTGTTGACAGCGTAAAAGAATAAAAACCAATTCCTATGAGTAACTGAGTCTGTATTTTTATGTTGGTCCATGTAGCAAATTCCCTATCTTGTAATTTTTCTTTAACTCGTAAATTTATATACTTTCCTTTGTAAGTCAAATACGCTTCAGTTAAGAAAATTAAAGTCGCTATGTTTATCCATTCTAATAAGCCACGAATAAAAGTTAATGTTCTCACCCCTCATTAAAAGCAGTCTACTTGATACATCATCCTTGATTTCTCTTAAATATTTCATCAATGGCCTCAAACTGCTCTTTAGTAATTGTATAACCCCTTTGTTTTTCATAGTCTATTTCGATAAAATAAGTTTCCCTGTCTGGGTCTAAAACTACTTCATAATAATCGGTCTTATAATTGCGAGTTACACTCATACGATAATAAATTTTTGCCTTTCTTGGCACTACATCTGTTCTTTTAGCGCTTCTGATTATATTTGATATCTCTTTCAAATCACTACCTGTGTCTACTTTAATGAATGTAGTACGACCGTCAATTTCCTCTTTTAAGGGGTATGTGGGATCATGAATCACTACTTCTTTTACTGGGTAACCATACATAAAAACAATTGCTACGATAACACAAACACTTAGCAATACAATATATTTACGCATTTAATTAACCTCCACCAAAATTAAAACTATACTTCTGAAACCTTTATTTAGATTTAGATTTATACTTAATAATAACTTCCTCTAAAACTCGTCCTCCTGCTTCCACCACTGAACTACATTTTGCATCTTCTTCACGATACATATCTTTCAGCATCTTACAGTTCAAAGTTTTCAATTCCCTTCTAAAGCTTTCAACAAAGTCTTCAGTAATCTCTTTAATTTCTTGGCTTTCATAGGCCCTCTTATCCACGAAAATTATCCCTAAAAGAGCCACAGAACCACTAACAACTCCACAGAGGTCTTCCACACCTACCCCTCCACCGAACCCTGCCATTACTTTAAATGTATCGGGGTTTAAGTGTAAGTTATAATATTCATTTCCAGCTAAGAGCATGGCCTCAGCGCAGTTATATCCATTTTGATAATTATCCCTGGCTATATCCTTTAACATGTAATCACCCTTTATTATATTTATTTCTAATTACTAAACAGTATACCGAGCATTCCAACTCTTAGGAAACCCTATCTTATTAGAGTAAGAGAATCGTATCAACTGACCATGATGCTGAACCTCGTGTTCTAATAAATCAACTAAAATATCAACATCTAAACTACTAAAATCAACACCTTGGAAAAACTCCCTTAACTTTATTTCACTTTCCTCTAACTTACTAACTATTGATTCCTTATCTGTACAATCCTTTAAACTACAAGAGAATCCAACCCAGTACCCTTTTTCTAGAGCCTTCAAATAGCTCTCCCTGGCGCCAATAATACACCATGCTTGCTCCCCAATTGTATTTGAAGGAGTGTTGTGAATGTTTAACCTGAGGTGGTCAGCAGAAATATAGCTATAAAACTCAAAGGTGAGTTCCATTGCCTTTAGTACCCTGTTAATGATTTTTTCCATCTTAGTTCCTCCTTAATATTAACAACAAATCCTCTCGAAACTTTCAAGAGTAATCGCCGAGGATTTCACTATTTCTTAGCTATCAGGATCTCCTCTCCAAAGTCTTATACATAATAATCTTAAATTTATTTTCTCCATTTCACCTTCAAATTCCTCTAATTGGAGTTAATAAGTCCACCTGATTACCTTTTTCCAACTAGAGTGATTTCATATATTCTTCTAGTTCTTGAAAATCCTTAAACACTGTAACCTCTACTCCATGGTTTTCCAAAAGCCCTTCTATCTTTCTTTGATGCTCATGGACCAGTTGTAAAAGAGTGTCAATATTTTCTGGAGCATATGCTCCTATAATATCTGGAAGCTCATTTGCTGACACTTCTGTTACAGAAAACGCACCTTCAAACTCCATGGTTAGCTCCGTTGTTGCAAAAAGGGCAGTATACTTATCACCTATTTCACAAGAGTGGTAAATTTTGTTATAAAAGTTTATCATCTCTTCATAATATCCAGACACATTGTCTTTAAATGATACTGGCTTACTAATTTTCTCGTGCTCCATTTGAATCAAATCTTCAGTATTTCTTATCAGTTGACCATAAGCCTTGCGAATCATATCAATATCATTGCTTATAAAAACCGTATCGTAAAGTGTGGCAAAATCCTTAGGAACAAGCTCCATATCCATAATTTCTTTTTTAAGTTTACCCCTACCACGTTTGACTGTAGTTCTATTTAGTAGTGCAATGGCGTAGGTCAACGAAAATATAATTCCCATTGCATGTTTTCGGGCATCGGATATATTTCCTGCATTAAGTAATTTAAAATATTTTTTATAAGTAGTATCAACTTGTTCCTTGGCTTTCCCAATAAATTTTTCGACATCACTTACATGCAAAGCCTTAGCCTTTATCTCATTAAATCTATTGAGATCTTCTTCAGAACCATAGTAGAGCATCTTTCCTTCAGTAATAATGGATGTAATTCTTTCATCATGGTTTGCCATACCCTCAAGCCTCTCCCACGATATTGCCCAAAAATCAAACCCAATGCCATCAATTAAAAATACCTTCTGTAGGTTAAAACCCCTCTCAGTTTTTGGTACAAAGTACATATCCAAATCTGACCTACTGTGGGTTTCATTATAAACATATGAACCCATAACCACTACACAGGCTATATCATTTTTATAATCTTTCTTAATTTTATCAATCAATATTTCCGCAGCTTTTAATAATTTCATGAAATATCAACTCCTCATTATTATTAAGTACGGCTACTTTGGTATTTCCTATTAAGTTACTATCGTCCAAACAAAAAATGGCTGCAAGAAGATACCTTCTTACAGCCATTTTATTAATAATTTAATCACGGCATCTATGATAGATATACCGTAAAATATTAATAAAAATATGACAGGAACAGATTAACTTCTACTTACTTAAAGAAGCATACCAAAATAAGCCTCATCATGTGGCTTTACACTTCTTAGAAATATTCACTTAAGTGAATTAGCAAGTAGTAACTATCATCTTCCCGCCCCTTCCATTATTTTCATAGCTAAATTATAAACCACAATCTATCATCCTGACAAGCAATCAAAGACCGATTTAATAATTAATTCATATTATTTTAACTTAATACTTGATTCTATAGCAAACAAAATTCAAGCACTTCTTTTGTGATATGTGGGAAAGCTAAAAGCTCCCTTCAACTGGCTATTAAGACTTAATCATTTTTATTGCCTTATTTATTCCTGCACGGACTTTCTTAACTTCTGTTTCTTTCCAATTTTCCAAAAATCTAATAACACCTATGTTCTTACTTTCAGATATTTTGTCCAAAAGAATCAAAACTACTTGCCTATTGGTTTTTTTCAGTTGCTCCACTAGCATATCGGTATCATCATTTGCATTAACTTTCACTATATTTTCATATAGCTCTTCAGCATAAACAGGTTTGTAAAGTTCCCAGCCCATTTTAGAAAAAACAATCATAGGAAGCCGCCCATTATAATCGATTTCTAAATATCTATTTATTATCATCCAATCCACCAATTGGGTAACTTCTGCAATTGTTTTACTACTATAGAAGCCATAGCTTGGACAATCCTGTAGACGGTGCTCCAATATGTTTTTATCCTTAGACCCCTTAAGTATCTTAGCAAGCATTGCCCTACCACCTGTATAAATTATCTCATCTGCTGCCCTTAGTATAACTTTTATTTCCTTATCCGAAGGTGGATTAACACCCTTAATGTCACTTAACTCATACCGTACTCTTGGTTGTCTCCTACTCATAAAATACTCCTTTCCTATTTTAATAGTCTTAATCGTTAAATTCTATATTGCATATGTAATACCCTTCAAATTATAGAAAAAAGTAGCCCTATCGAAAAAGATAGAGATACTTTTTTCTGTTAAATATCAGTCCTGATCCGCCCTATAGCCCAAACAAACCTACAATATCATCCTCTGCAACTTCCCGCTCACTTTTTTTCCCAACATTTACTAACATGATATCAATCTTGGCTTCCATTGTTTTTTTAACAAGTTCTTGTCCATCTAAATCCCTTAACTCAAAAAATAGCATTGGGTTTTTATCAAGTCTAGCCCCTATACTATATAATACTGCTGCTACGTGTTTACACATATAGGCCCAATCTGGGCAACTACAATCAAAATGAATCTCCCTTGGAGCTGGGAAAATCCCATACTGTTTTTCCTTAAACAGTGCCTCAAGTTCCACAGGGAATTCTCCATGTAGTAATTGTTCTAGGGACTCTATTTTATTGTTACATAACTCTATTATTTTCCCCCACTTCGTAGTTTCTAGCGGGTCTATACTCACATCCACACTATATGGTCTACTTCTACTACCCTGTACCTTTGCATACACCTTTCCCTTTGAAATTTTCAAGTCCAGTACCGTATTGTTACGGACATAGCTTTTACCCCTACCAATTCGGTTACTGTAATCAGCATAGCTTTCTAGATTTGAATTCCATGCTTTCCCCCACCAAGTATTGGCTATGTTTCTCCCTTCAATAATCACTGGTTCTATATCTGGATTGCCTTTTCTTGCTTTATCTAGTGCCTTTTGAGCTTTAGCTTTTTTACTGGCTGCCGATTCATATTTTGGAAAACCCGCCATTACACTCCACCACCTAAAGAGAATATCTCCATTAACTCATCATTACTGTACTCAGTGATCCACTGTTCTCCTGCTTCTTGTAGGATATCTCCCGATAATTTTTGTTTCTCTTCGATCATTGAATTAATCTTTTCCTCAATTGTCCCTTTTGTAACAAATTTATGTACCATAACATCTTTTCTCTGCCCAATACGAAATGCCCTGTCAGTGGCTTGATTTTCAACAGCTGGGTTCCACCATCTATCAAAATGTATTACGTGATTAGCAGCCGTTAAGTTAAGCCCCACACCTCCAGCTTTTAAAGATAGCACCATAAATGGCACATAACTTTCACCATTAAACTTCTCTACCATCTCATTTCTTTTTTTGACTGGAGTACCCCCATGGAGTACAAAACCTTCTTTACCAAAGATACTCTGTAAATATTCCGAGATTGGTTCTGTCATTTCCCTAAATTGAGTGAAAACTAACACCCTTTCTCTTTTTTCCCGAACTGTCTCGCAAATCTCCCTCAAGTTCTCAAATTTACCGCTATGATCTGGCTTATAGTCTTCTCTTCCTAAATACTGGTCAGGGTGATTACAAATTTGCTTAAACTTCATAATACTGGATAAAACTAGGCCCTTACGTTCTATTCCCTCAGCTTCTATTAACTTTTCTTCAATCTCTTTGATTAACTTCTTATAAAGGGTCACTTGCCTTTTCGAAAGTGTAGTATATGAGTTTATTTCCAGTTTTTCTGGAAGATCAGCGATGATACTTTTATCAGTTTTTAATCTCCTCAGAATAAAGGGTTGTATTATTTTTCTTAGCTTAGCATATCCTAGACCGTCAAATGACAGATTTTTAGTGAAATTTGTAAATTCCTTTGCTGTACCTAACAATCCATGGTTTAAAAAGTCAAATAATGACCATAAATCACCTAAATTGTTTTCTATGGGTGTTCCTGTCATTGCAATACGCATTTTAGCTGGGATAGACTTAACTGCCTTTGTCTGCTTTGTGCCAGGATTTTTGATGGCTTGAGCCTCATCTAAGATGAGATAATCCCATTTTTGTTCCTTTATTGATGTCATACGCACTGCCATACCATATGTGGTTATACATAAAAATGCCGATTCACTAATTTCAAGGGATTGAGATGTTTTAGCATCGCTTCTGTGTAAAATTTGATATTTCATTTCAGGGGCAAATTTTTCTATTTCCCTTTGCCAGTTTCCGATCAAAGAAGCAGGTAATATAAGCAGGACTTTTCCTCCGAATTGCACCCTAATATACTCCAGAAAAGCAATTATTTGAACTGTTTTACCTAGACCCATGTCATCTGCTAAACACGCCCCAAGACCAAGCTCTGACATGTAGTTAAGCCACTGATAACCTCGTTCTTGATAAGTACGTAATGTGGCTTCAAAGGAAGGAACAGTACTGACCTCTTCAATTTTGGAGGGATCACGGAATTTCTCTAACATCTCCCTGTACCATTTTCCATGGTTCATGGTAACTTCTATATCATTATCAAAAATATTCATAGACTCTCTAATATTCAATTCCATTCGCATGGCATCACCAAGGGAAAGATTTGCATCATTGACATGATCTCTAACTCTATTGAAAACCTCAAGGACCTCATTCAATCTCTTTTTGTCAATTTCTACCCATTTACCTTTATATTGAATCAGTCCCTCACCCATCACTAGTAAAGCTTCTAGCTCTTTTTTCGTAAGGGTTTCATCTCCAATGTTCAACATGGGAGAAAAATCCATAATGGCATCTAAGCCAACCTTAGATGGTTGTTTATCTCCCACCTTTATGGAAAGATTGATTGAGTTATTTTTCTTCCGCCACCAATTGGGAACCCGACAACGGATTCCTGCCTCTTCGTATATTTCTAGTTCCTTTAATATAGTATGTGCTTCATCCACAGTTATTTTAATTGGAGAAAACAGTTCACCACTCTCCATTAACTGAGAGATAAAGCTACTTTTATGGGCAGCCTTTATCACTGTAGAAATGAGGGCGAGGAGCTTTTTTTCATCACCCTCAAACTCCCTTAAAGCATTTTTCAGGGGTGTATGCATGGCACGTTTGCTTTTAACGGGTTTTGTGGTGTAGGTTGCCATAAAGGCAAAGGGGTATTGATCCTCACCCGTCTCCACCAAGTGGAAAAATACCCTCCCAACTACATTTATATTGGAATTGTATTCTGCAAAGTAACGGGCAACTGTGCCCTCAAAATCTTTTATTTCAGCTCTGTAAACAGCTAATAACTCCCCTATTAAATGGTCCAACCATCCATTGTCCACATATTCCATACCAATGGCAAAAGGTACTTTTTCTCGTAAGTTATAAAACTCATCATCAGAGAGTGACAGTTCCACATTTTCCCTAACTAGTTCAATATCAGGCTGTTGAGTGAGTTTCTCAATGACTAAGTAAGCCACCTGATAAAGGTACTCTAGGGCTGGGGAAAACCAATTATATCTCTCCTTAAAAGCAAGGTGGAACAGAGCCTTGTATTTGTCTTCTTTAAATCTTTCTTCCCATCTTAGTAATATTTCTTCACTTTCTGGGTTTATTTCCTCTATAACAAAGCCCTGGGGTAGAAAATAAGCTCTTAGTTCTTGTGATACCTTTAATTTTTTTTGCGGCATTTTAGATAACCCTCTCTATATAAAATATCATTAGTAAATTATTCCCCAGGAGATAAGAAAAAACCTTCTATACTTTTATATTTTACTTAAATATTCAATTCCCTTGTGTCTTTAAACTCCCTTTAGGAAGATTGTAACATCGAAATCACCAATAGGGGTTTTTAATGGAAGTAGCAGAGATTTTTGAGATGCCATGGAAAAAGATTTATTTTCTCCCACAAAAATCTGTGGTGGTACAATATCACAAACATAGTTACTACTTGTAAGTTTTGTCATTGCATTACCACTTATTATATTCGCAACTTCCCCGAGAGCTGATGAAACAAAGGCATCAACTTGCTCCATCTCCATACCAGCCATAATTCTAACCATTTCTAAAGTCATCTTTTCAGGGAAACTAAACAGTATAGACCCTTTTAAATCACCAGTAACCCCTAAAAGAACATTTACATCCTTGTTTGCTATCATGCCATCAAGTACTTCTAACTGACCTCTTTCAGTTTCAACATCTAGCATCATTTGTAAAACTTCCTTAGTAGCTAGGAAAAAGGGATTTATGTATTCTGCCTTCATTACGCATCCCCCCCTTGTCTTTGCACATAGTCTCCGATTTTTGTATCTGTCCCAGCTACATGCATGATTAGCCAAGTCATAAGTTTACCACTGAACTCTTGTACTAGTTCCTCATTAAATCCTTCGGTTTCTAGGCGTGCTGCATATTTGCCAACAGCTTCTTTAAACTGTTTATGTGCTATTTTATGTCCCTCTGCTTCAGGGTAATTTATCTCTTTTTGATACTCTTCTTCAGCATCAAAATGGAAAACCACATATTCTTGCATAAAGCTCATGGTCTCTTTAACCTTTGCTAGACGTAGCTCCCAATCCCCTTTTGATTGTACAACCTTTATAAACTCAGAAACCCTCTGAAATAGTTCTTCATGCTGCTGATCAATAAGTGAAACTCCTATTTTGTATTTTTCTTTCCACATCACATTAACACCGCCTTTTTCTACATTTAATTACATATTTCGACCTAGGAGCCCTTTTTCCCTGCTAAAAACAGGAAAAAATGCGCTTCCAAGGGCATTTAGTTATTAAATGTCCTCCTCTTACTTAAAGGCTTCCACTACTTTTCTAAAAGCTCCCTCTAGCTGACCATTGTGAACAGCTTCTAAGGACTTCTTTGCCCAGTTTGGAAATACATCCCGCTCATATGCGAAAATTAAACTTACAAGTATGGACATAGCCTCATCAACAACCTTTTCTCTATGGTCAAACTCACCGTAAACTTCAAGAAAAGCCTCACCTGCTTCTGCTGAAAGGGATGACAGTACATTTCTAATATCATTATATCTAAGTCCGATACCTAGAAAGTTATAGTCAAACATAAGTGCCTTTTTCTTATCATGACTTACCACAAAATTTACCCAGTAAAAGTCATTATATGTAATGGTTTCATCCAGACCTTTTACTTTATTTATCACAAAATCTATATTCTCTAAAATATATCCCCAAACCTTGCAGTCCTGTGTCTTTGACAACGATTTAACCTTGTCAATATTTTCCTTTGTTACACAGTCAATTTCCCTATAAAACTTATCCTTCTTATCTACAATGTATCTTGCACCTTCCCTGTGTAGCTTCACATACCACGGTGCTAAAGCCCTAGCTACCTCAACATCATCTAGATCGGAGGCTATCCCTAATCTGTATTTATGGCTTTCATCAATATCCTCCAACAGTATGCTTCTATCTGTGTATCCATATGATTTAATAGTTGGGATACTCAGTTCATTTAATATCTTGTAGTTTTCTATCTCCCTAGTATACTTCTCATTTTTAAAGTACTTTACAACATAGCTTTGGCCTTCATATTTAAAGCGATATAACATAACTCCATCCTTATTACTTATCTCATTTAAAGTTAAGGACTCACTGTTTTTTAGTCCAAGCTTACATAGCTCTTTGCAGACTTTTTCAATTGACATCACTACTCACCCCATTTTTTAATAATTTCTGTAGAACCTCTATCTTGTGGTTATCCTTATTGTTATTATTTGCACTCCTATATCCATCAACAACAGACTTACTATAGACTTTTAAGTAATCCTCTATACTTAACAATTTATATCTAGCCCCTTGATTTTCATGAACCTCTAAACAGTCGTAATCCACCCCCGCAAGGGAGCTAAGTCTTCCTCAAAGGCAAAAGCTGCCTTTATACCATCCTTTTCAAACTCATGTTCATTAAGATCAATCAAGGTATAGCCCATCTCTTCAATAACTTCTAGTAACAATTCCCACTTTTCGGCTACATACTCCTTTGGGACCAGTATATCAATATCCTGCGGATGAAACTCAACTCCTGTAACCACTTGAAGCCCAAGGGACCCATATAACACAGGAACTATATCAAATCTTTTGTTTAGTTCTGTGGCAATACTCAAAAATTCATTATATAATTTACGCATTTTAATCCCCTACTTCCTACAAAGTCATATAGTTTTTTCATTTTTGCATTCTACTTTTCATCAACATCATTCCAGTCATAGTTAACACACGAAACATCGTTCATAAAAAACTTCATAAATTCTTTGTTATAATATATTCTTGTTCCATGCTAGTAATCCTGCTCACCGAACGCTAAATAATCATTTCATTATACTTAGAGGAAATTATCATCAAGATGTAGAATTTCCTAATTTAAGCAACTACCGTCAAGAATTTCAAAATACAAAATGATATCCTTTAGTTAAGAGGTGATGATATGGACTGTAGGGAAAAGGTAGCAGGTGTAAATATAGTAAAAATACTCCACCTGTAAAACTTTTCATCCCTTATCCAGTCAGCCATTATTACCTTAGACAACTAAAAGGAGATGATAGTATGGATAAAAAAGCGAAAGCAAGTACAGTCTTTGTGCAAGTAGTTGATCGCCCTGAAAGAAAGCTAATTCTAAAACGAGGTACTAAAGCAACAGGATACTTTGAATATTGTGAAGAAGTCCCCTGTGAAGTTTGGGGAATACTAACAAGTATAAAAGAAGCCTCCTATGAACCCATAGGTATGTGGTTACCAAAAAACCTTATCAAACCAGGCACTTCTGTATATGCACAAGGTGTTGAAGTATCCAAAGACTACAACGGAATAGTTCCCGAAGGATTTGACATAATAGATCTTCCCCCATGCAAGATGATGGTTTTCCAAGGCGAACCATTTAATGACGAAGAAATTGGTGAAGCAATAGATCAAGTATGGGAAGCCATCAAAGATTATAACCCAGAGCTATACGGTTTTCAGTGGGCAGATGAAGATGCCCCAAGATTCCAACTAGAGCCCTGGGAATATAGAGGATACATTGAAGCTAGACCTGTAAGGGCCATCAAAAAGTAATATTAAATTAGAAAAGCTAATCCTTCACTCTAAAGGATTAGCTTTTTCTATTTAGCTATTTTCAGATATCAAAGGATTACAATTACAACCAATATATGGTATTCTCACAGTCGTATCTTACCATTTTCTTATCCCTATTATCTAACCACTTATACTATGTCTTTTCCTTTCGTAGCATTGAATATTGCATGATATCAGACCCAGGTACAACACCCTTTGACACCACCTCAAAGCCGTATCTTTGATATATCTCTACATTTATTCCACCATGGGTCTCTAGGTAACAAGCTTGACCTTGTTGATCAGCTAAGTTTAATAAAGGAAGCATTAACTTCCTACCAAACCCTTGACCTTGTCTTTCAGAAGCAACACCAAGTAAAATTATATATTGATGTGGTTCTTTGATTGCTTCATTGTGCATCTTTAATGTAAATTGATCAAACTTGGTGAATCTATCTCCAACTTCTTTACCATACTTCATAAGGGAGAATACCCCACATCTAAGTTGTCTAATTAAGCTGAATTTGTAGATTCTAAAATCGGAGAATAAGATGATACCCTCTAATTTCTCAGAAATTGCGTAAGCTTCCCCATACAGTACCGCATATTTTATGATGAACCTTAGAAAAACCTTAATGCTTTCACTATCAAGTTTTTCACCCAAAATGTATTTGAACATAGGGTAGTCACTAAAAGCACTGGCTATTGATTCTGCACCTCTGTTGACATCTTCTTTGTTTAGTTTGTATAAATTATCAAACTGCAAATAAAACACCTCCGTTATATTTATTAATGTATACATTCTACCTGAGGTAACTATTCCCTTTATTTAAGGGTGGATGGGGAGAGAATAACGGGGGAAAAGGATTACAATTACAGCCAATATATGGTATGATAAAGCACTGGTTAACTATGGAATCATTACGCATAATAATACTAATAATAAAGGCAAAGAAAGGTTGATTATATATGGCAATTAGTTTTAAAGATTTAGGAATTAGTAAAGAGTTAGAGTCTCTCTTAAAGAAAAATGGTATAACAGAGCCTACACCAATCCAAGAAAAATCTATCCCAGAAATATTAAAGGGCAGAGATGTTGTAGCCCAAGCACAAACGGGCACAGGAAAAACCCTTGCCTTTTTGCTACCGATTATGGATAGAATTGATGCTAACAAAGATTTTATTCAAGGCTTAATAATCACCCCTACAAGGGAACTAGCAATTCAGATAACAGCTGAAGCTAAAAAGCTTGCAGCAGGCAAAGAAATTAACATCCTGGCAGCTTATGGTGGCCAAGATGTAGCACAGCAGCTAAGGAAGTTAAAAAGAGGCATACACTTAGTAGTGGCAACTCCCGGTAGATTGTTGGATCATATGGAAAGACAGAACATAGAACTAGGCAGACTAAAATCATTAGTGTTAGACGAAGCTGATGAAATGATAAGTATGGGATTTATAAAAGACTTAGAAGCAATAATAGTAAAGACTCCCAAAGCACGACAAACAATGCTATTTTCCGCTACAATACCAAGTGAGGTAAGAAAACTTGCCACTAGATTTATGCGTGACCCATTACAATTAGAAATCGAAGGAAAAAATGTAACCCTAGACGAAATAGAACAGGTAGTCATAGAAACTACAGATAGGAAAAAATTTGATACCCTCTGTCAAATGCTAGATGAGCATAGACCTTATTTGGCAATTATATTCTGTAGAACTAAAATAAGGGCTATTAAATTAAACTATGACTTAGCAGTTAAAGGATACAATTGTGATGAATTACATGGAGACCTTTCTCAATCAAAAAGGGAAAGAGTAATGAAATCCTTTAAAAGTGCAAAGATACAAATCTTAGTAGCAACAGATATAGCAGCTAGAGGGATTGATGTAGAAGGTGTGACTCACGTAATTAACTATGATGTCCCAGAGGATGCAGAAAGCTATATTCATAGGATAGGCCGTACAGGACGTATAGGCAATTTAGGGACGGCAGTAACCCTAGTAACACCTAAAGACGCTGATACACTAGCAGTAATTGAAAGAAAAATAAAATCGGACTTTAAACTTAAAAATATACCAAAACCAAAAGTTAAAGGTGAAAATAGGGCTGAAAAGAGAGATGGCAGAAAGTCATCTAAAAAAGCTGGCAAGGACCAAGGCAAAAGAGCAGACTATAATCCAAACTATCGGGCAGAAAGAAGAGCTCGAAGATCAGGAGACAATCAGTCAAGTGAGGCACCTTCAAAACATAGGCCTAGAAAAAGTAAAAATGATAGCCCTAAAAAAAATCCAAAGGATTATAGACACACTGTCAAGAAAAGATAGAGGCATAAAAAGGTGAAGCAAAAAGAACCATTCGGGAGTATAAATAATTTAGTGTAATTGGATTTCTTACTTTACTGCATCTACTAGTAGAAAATCTAAACATACATCAGAAATATTTTCCCATTACTGGGATATAATATTCATGGCTCTTACTTACTAAAAGGATAAGGCAATACTGGAGAGTAACCTGAGCGATTAGTAAGGTTCTGCCGAGGATAGAGGATCTGACCCTCTATCTTTTTTTGCCCTTTTTTCTATCCTTGGGAGAACTAAAGCGATAAACTCCTGGGCAAAGCCCAGCACTAAACAGCTAAATTTGAGTCAATTCTATCCTCAAAATATATTGCAAACTGGGAGATACATTGTTTCCAGATCCTAAGTGGTTGAGTCCACTTCTTAGATATTTCCATGGTAGCTAAGTACAATATTTTTTCTAAGGCTTCATCGTTAGGGTAAGATGTTTTAGTTTTAGTAACTTTACGCAGCTGTCTATGGTATGCTTCGATGGTATTTGTAGTATAGATCAATTTACGTATCTCGTTAGGATACTTAAAGTAAACAGTTAACTCATCCCAATTTTTTTCCCATGATTTAATAATTATTGGGTGTTTTTTACCCCACTTTTCTTTGAACTCTTCAAAAGCATATTCTGCTTCATCAAGAGTTAAAGCTTGGTATACTTTTTTCAGGTCTACCATTACCTGTTTCATTTCTTTATACGAAACATACTTCATCGAGTTTCTGATTTGGTGAATAACACATAGCTGTATTTCTGTTTTTGGAAAGGCAGAGTTAATAGCCTCAGAAAAGCCTGAAAGTCCGTCCTTACAAGCAATTAGGATGTCTTCTACACCTCTATTTTTAAGGTCATTAAGTACTCCTAGCCAGAACTTTGAACTTTCGTTACCACCAATCCATATTCCTAAAACTTCCTTGTGACCTGCCATATTTATACCTAGTACACTGTAAGCCGCTTTATTAATTATCCTGTTATCTTCACGAACTTTAAAGTGAATTGCATCAAGGAAAACTATAGGGTAGATCCTATCTAGTGGCCTAGATTGCCATTCAGCAATCATAGGTAGTATCCTGTCTGTAACTTTACTAACCATTGTTGCTGATACCTCGATGCCGTAGATATCTTGCATATGGCTTTCTATGTCACGTGTGGTCATTCCGTTAGCATACATGGATATTATTTTATCTTCGAGCTCATTGCTAGTCCGTTGATATTTCTTGATTACTTGTGGTTCAAAATCCCCATTACGATCCCTTGGGATTTCTATGGTTGATTCTCCGTACTTAGTCTTAATGGTTTTCTTGTTGTAACCATTTCTACTATTCCCTGAATGATCGCCAATGGGTGAGTGTTTATCATAGCCTAAATGCTCATCCATTTCAGCTTCGAAGATTTCCTGCATAGTATCTTTGAATAAACTTTTTAAGTGTTCTTGTACTTCTTCTACACTTCGGCACTCTTTTGCTAATTCTTTGGCTAATAAATTACCCTTTGTAGTCATAATTGGACAACCCCTTTTTTAGTGGTATTATTATCCAATTACACGTAATTTATTACGCTCTCAACCATTCTTTTTGCTTCACCTTTTTTTGTGTGGACTCTCTAAACTTCCTTTTCAAAAATTAAGTCAATCTCATTATACCTACCATGGGAATCCATATTCGCGGGAATGAAACCAACATAGCGAAACCCCTTAGCTGCATACTCATCAATAATCTTCCTATGACCCTCAGACTTAGCCCCAAAAAATCCACTCATGGTAACATTAACATACTCGTATTGATACATTGTTTAACCTCCTCTAAATATTTCTTTCGGCCCTCAGACTCCATTAGAACAGTGAAAATAATTCCTTTTTCTATATGTATAAATTAGCACTATAATTGACCATATTGCATTTCCAATAAAGGGTTGAGAATTATATTGTATTGATAAAGCGAAACTTATAAATAAAAATACTACTGAATATAGCATAATCAACCAATAACCCCACTTAGTCAATTTCAAGTATCCATAAGCTAGGATCAATGAAAGCACTATAACAATCGGGATTATGATATGTTCTGGAACACTAGGAACTCCAAACCTCAACCCTATTGGTATCTCCTGCTCCACTCCGGATACTAAAGATATAAAAATTGCAATGGCCCCGAAAATATAAAAATATCCTATGAAAATTACCCCTTTAGGTCGTTTAGTATTCAACGCTTGCGCCCCCCTTCCCACGTTTTATAATCGTTGCTACCTCTCTCTGTCTTTTATTGCATTGTATATTTCAAGTTTTATTTCTTCATCAATATCATATTCTCCATTAAAAATTGATGTCATGATCTTATGAAGTAGAACCTTGTTTATGTTTCCTGCAGCTACATGGTAGCTTATATTTTCCATTTTAACAATGAAATCTCTCGCAATAAGCATATATCCATTTTTAAGTAAGAACTGTGTGGATAGGGTAATCGCTATTCTTTTATTACCATCAGCAAAACAATGGAATTTACACACACAGAAAAACAAGTGCGTTACTTTGTCTACGAAAGTGGGGTAATAATCATCGTTTTGAATATTACACAAAACGCTTTCTAGCTTTCCATTATCTATGGATAGTGTCGTCCCACCTCCACTATTTTCAACTGTCTTCCTATGAATCACGATAGCTTCTTCAATTGTTATATAGGAGTATGAATCCATAGGTTTATTCACGCTCCTTTAACCTTTTTAATACGTCTGCATTATCTTTCATAAGTTTTTCTATCTCATCCGCTTCTGTTCCTAAAAAACGTTCATATTCATTAGCGTCTAATGGGCTTATATAGTCTTCTAATTGCTTATGAAATGCGTCTCTCAAGGCTAGGTCTCTACTTGCCATTTTACTTCTGCCTCTGTTTATTAGTGGCTTCCAATGTGGCAAGTTCTCAAAATCATGAAAGATTTTATCTGTCTCCCAATTGTTCAGTTTCCTTCCTAGTCTATCGTACTCCTTTCTAATATTCTCAGCTAAACCACATTCATAGGAAGCAACTAAATCAAGTATCTCTGCATAAAGAGTCTCCCTTACCTTATCCTTACTTTTTAGTTTGAGTATTTCTCTATACTCTTTGGCCTTCTCCTTAAAAATACTTTGATAAATCATATCTGTATATCTAGCATATTTAAAATTATTCATGTCTACACAATCTCTTAAAGCATCTGTAAACTCCTTACGGTAATTCTCTTCATCTAGAAAAGCTCCTAGAAAATCTTTATCACGTTGATTAATATACTTAGTAGCCCCACCTGTTTTATGGTTAATAAGATCAATAACTATATCGAGCATCATTTGCCGTAAAACTCTAGCATTTTCGCTTTCAACAAGAAGCATTCCTATATTGAGGAATGCCCTAAAATCATAGATTGCAAGTTGTGGTACATTCTTCCCGACATTAATGTCGGGAACATTCAACTTCTCTATTTCCTGTATGAAGTTTTTGAGTCTTTTTCCTTTAATTACTTCATATCCATTACTCTTAAGCTCACTGGAAAACTTAGTTGTATATCTTTCAACTGTCCTTATATCTACGTCAAAAAATTCGGCGACCATGTCTTTTGTGAAAGTTATTTTCCCTTCAAAAACTACCCCCGTTATATTGGCTTCTCTTTGTATCTCTCTTAGAGCTATTTCATTATTAAGGATGTTCTGCCTATCAATATTAGAGCTTGTTAAGTCTCTCGCCATTTTCCCCACCTCCGAAAAAATATTCTGATATTTACAGTATATACCCTAGAACTCACGTTCGCAATAATTAATTAAAAAAAGGGAAAGAGTAATAAAATCTTTTAAAAGTGCAAAGATACAAATCTTAATTGCACAGATATAGCAGTTAGAGGGATTGATGTAGAAGGTGTGACTCACTTAATTAACTATGACATCCCAGAAGATGCAGAAAGCTATATTCATAGGATAGGCCGAACAGGACGTATAGGCAATTTAGGTACGGCAGTAACCCTAGTAACACCTAAAGACGCTGATGCATTAGCAGTAATTGAAAGAAGAATAAAAGGATTTTAAACTTAAAAATAAAACAAAGCCTAAAGATAAAAATGAAAATGATAGCCCTAAAAAAATCCAAAAGATTATAGACACACTGTTAAGAAAAGATAGAGGCATTAAAGCTAGACCTGTGAGGATCATGAAAGGTAATACTTAATAGAGAAAGCTAATCCTTTACCGTGAAGGTAGGATTAGCTTTTTATTATTGGAAGATATTTTAACTATTTTTGCGATAGGAAGAACATTATAATTATATTAAAAGACAACCATGAAAGAAATTTGTTATTAAGGAGAGTAACTAATCATGATAATGGTAATTGTTATATTTATTGGGATAGTAATGTTTGCTTTGGGGCTAACGATGATACGTAAAAAATCCATTACGGAAAATATATTAGATGTAATTATAGATTCCCTTACAGGAACCTTCTTTTTTTCAGAAGTAGGGTTAATGCTATTTGGATTATTACTTATTGTTTTGGGTTTAGTAGAATTGTTCAATTAGAGTTTTTCTAAATCTAAATTCCTCTTAACGTGATAAGAATAAAGCCCAGCAGTGTTTTTAGCCGGGAGTATAAATAATTTAGTGTAATTGGATTTCTTACTTTACTGCATCTACTAGTAGAAAATCTAAACATACATCAGAAATATTTTCCCATTACTGGGATATAATATTCATGGCTCTTACTTACTAAAAGGATAAGGCAATACTGGAGAGTAACCTGAGCGATTAGTAAGGTTCTGCCGAGGATAGAGGATCTGACCCTCTATCTTTTTTTGCCCTTTTTTCTATCCTTGGGAGAACTAAAGCGATAAACTCCTGGGCAAAGCCCAGCACTAAACAGCTAAATTTGAGTCAATTCTATCCTCAAAATATATTGCAAACTGGGAGATACATTGTTTCCAGATCCTAAGTGGTTGAGTCCACTTCTTAGATATTTCCATGGTAGCTAAGTACAATATTTTTTCTAAGGCTTCATCGTTAGGGTAAGATGTTTTAGTTTTAGTAACTTTACGCAGCTGTCTATGGTATGCTTCGATGGTATTTGTAGTATAGATCAATTTACGTATCTCGTTAGGATACTTAAAGTAAACAGTTAACTCATCCCAATTTTTTTCCCATGATTTAATAATTATTGGGTGTTTTTTACCCCACTTTTCTTTGAACTCTTCAAAAGCATATTCTGCTTCATCAAGAGTTAAAGCTTGGTATACTTTTTTCAGGTCTACCATTACCTGTTTCATTTCTTTATACGAAACATACTTCATCGAGTTTCTGATTTGGTGAATAACACATAGCTGTATTTCTGTTTTTGGAAAGGCAGAGTTAATAGCCTCAGAAAAGCCTGAAAGTCCGTCCTTACAAGCAATTAGGATGTCTTCTACACCTCTATTTTTAAGGTCATTAAGTACTCCTAGCCAGAACTTTGAACTTTCGTTACCACCAATCCATATTCCTAAAACTTCCTTGTGACCTGCCATATTTATACCTAGTACACTGTAAGCCGCTTTATTAATTATCCTGTTATCTTCACGAACTTTAAAGTGAATTGCATCAAGGAAAACTATAGGGTAGATCCTATCTAGTGGCCTAGATTGCCATTCAGCAATCATAGGTAGTATCCTGTCTGTAACTTTACTAACCATTGTTGCTGATACCTCGATGCCGTAGATATCTTGCATATGGCTTTCTATGTCACGTGTGGTCATTCCGTTAGCATACATGGATATTATTTTATCTTCGAGCTCATTGCTAGTCCGTTGATATTTCTTGATTACTTGTGGTTCAAAATCCCCATTACGATCCCTTGGGATTTCTATGGTTGATTCTCCGTACTTAGTCTTAATGGTTTTCTTGTTGTAACCATTTCTACTATTCCCTGAATGATCGCCAATGGGTGAGTGTTTATCATAGCCTAAATGCTCATCCATTTCAGCTTCGAAGATTTCCTGCATAGTATCTTTGAATAAACTTTTTAAGTGTTCTTGTACTTCTTCTACACTTCGGCACTCTTTTGCTAATTCTTTGGCTAATAAATTACCCTTTGTAGTCATAATTGGACAACCCCTTTTTTAGTGGTATTATTATCCAATTACACGTAATTTATTACGCTCTCTTTTAGCCCGGGTATTTACTCTTAACATGTATATCTTTTATGTTCTACTGACATCCTAACCTCTTAACTGTAGTTTTAAACTTCCTTCTCAAATATTAAGTCGATCTCCTTATACTTACCATAAGAGTCCATATTTGCTGGAATGAACCCAACATAGCGATAACCATTAGCCGCATACTTATCGATAATCTCCCTATGCTCTTCAGACCTCGCTCCCCAAAAACTACCCACTTTAACATTAACATACTCGTATTGAAACATTGGATTACCTCCTCTAAATATTTTTCTAGGGTTTTCAGACTCCTTTTCAGCAGTTTAAATATTGCTCAATATCCTATGTCATCCGAAAATTATCATGTTCTACTTATAAGGCACAAGACTCTCTTTAAAGTTCCTTATCCCGCCTATAGGTTTCTCTACGTCTCCGCTATATCTAGGAATAAGGTGAAAATGCAGGTGAAATATTGTTTGTCCAGCAGTTTCTCCTATGTTGACCCCGATGTTATAGCCATCGGGGTTAAACTTGTGATCTATTTGGATTTTCACTTCTTTAATTAAGCGATTTATACTAACAAGTTCTTCTTCAGTCATATCAAAATAGCTCTCAAAATGCCTTTTGGGGATTATCAAGGCATGCCCTTGGTTTACAGGGAACTTATCGAAGATAGCATAGGCAAGATCATTTTCCCCTATGTAATTCATCTTTTCCATATCACAAAATAAGCAGCTCATTTTTTGTCTCCTTGTCCATATAGTTTGATGTATTATTTTACCTTTAAACTACTTCTATTGTAGTACTCTCTTAGCTTTAGATCACATTGTTCAACTATCCATCTACGGTCTGCTGCTGTTAGTTTTCTCATTATGTGTCTATTTATCTCTATATACTCTAACTCTTTGGCTCTCTTCATGAAACGCATATCCTCAAAACGCTTAAATGGGTTAGCGAAGATATTTCTTTCGACTCCTTTACGATCGAATTCTTTAGTATAGATACTATTTTTCTTCTCCACAACTAACCCTTTTCCCTTCCGTTCCGTATAGAAATCTATAAAATAGTCTACAACATCTTCAACCCTAGCTCTACCATTTTCGTCTATATGTTCAAGCATTGCTTTCAATAACACTGGCTTGTATGAAAAGCTCATGTCCATGGTTTCAACCATATTCATAAACTTACCCTTCATATTAGCAGCTGTAATAAGCTCCCATCCATATTCCTTTGCATAGCTCTTCACAGTATCTTCCTTAAAATAATTGAATTTCCTCTTATCCCCCATGGGAACTTCTAAATCTGCCTTAATCTTACCTTCACGCATATATCTTTCAATGGTTTCTGACTGAACATCAACCATCCTGACAAATTCCATTTGAGATATCATATCTTTAACTTCATCTTGCCAGTTGAATAAATCTATCAATTCATAGTCAGTAACGCTAATGGGGAAATCTAGATAAATTTGGGGCTTTTCCCCTTTTGCTAGCAAATCAAAATCCAGCTGCATTTGCCCTTTAGGCCCAAGTACCATTTGACCTGGCTTGTAATCCTTAATGTTGAACATCCGATGTATGGAATATGGCATATTAAACATATTGGCATTATCTATGAAATCAAATACCATTAAGTAATCCTTGCCTTCACTTTTCCTCATTCCCCTACCTAATTGTTGAGTGTATAAGCTCTTGGAAAGGGTAGGACGGGCCATAAACAACACTTCAGTCTTAGGACTATCCCAGCCTTCATTTAATAAATCACATGCACATAATACCTGAATTGAACCATTTTCATACTCCCTTAAAACCCTATCCCTCTCCTTAGACCTCAATGTCCCAGAAACAGCAGCACTGTTAACACCCTGTTCCTTCAGTAAAGCAGCAATCTCTTCCGCATGCTTAACAGAAGCACAAAAGACCACAGTCTTCTTATCCTTAACAATATCTAAGTATGTGTCAACAATTATCTTATTCCTCTCAGGCAAAAACAGCTTACTCTCTAAATCTTGGGAGTTATACTTAATTCCATTTATCCTTACATTCTCTAAATCCACGTTAGTCTTTACCCTAATACAACGGATAGGAACTAACTCCCCCTGCTCCACTGCAGTCTTTAGATCCAACTTATGGGCAACATTTTGGAATATCTCTAAGAGATTTTCTCCATCCATTCTTTCAGGGGTTGCAGTTAATCCCAGTGTAAACTTTGGCTTGAAATAGCCTAACACTTTACGATAAGTACTTGCAGTACCATGGTGGCACTCATCTATGACAATATATCCAAATTCATCAGGCTTGAAATCCTCCAAATTCTGGGCAACACTTTGTATGGATCCACAAACAACATAAGAGTCCTTGTTTTTCTCTTCAGCAACAAAAAGCCCAGCATCAGCTTCATCCCATAGCTCACTAAAAGTATTTTTAGCCTGGCTAATAAGCTCCTTCGTATGAGCCAAAAACAAAGTCCTCTCCCCTACCCTCTTAGCATCACTGACAGCGGTAACTGTCTTGCCTGTACCGGTTGCATGATATAAAAGGGCTATTGATTCTCCCTTATCCCTCATACTACCTAAATTGTCCATGGCAGCCTGCTGATGATCCTTGAGTTCAATAATCTTCCCCTTTTGCTTAGGAAGATAATCATCCAGCATCCTAAAATTGGGTATCTCATCAAGGAAAAGGAGTAGCTCATCCTTGATTTTCTCCCTATGATTTTTAAGCTGCTTATATGCCCAACGGTATACCTTCCAGTTGTGATACATCAAACTATTCTGCTTCAACAAGTCATCATAATACTTGTTACTAGAAACCATCTTAGGATTATGATAAGTCTCCCCATCAATCTCAATGGCAACCCTAACATCTTCACTCTCCAAAGCAAAATCAATATATCTATGATTCCCGTAAATATCCACAAAAGGATACTGAACAAACAAAAACTCAGCCTTATCAGGCCCATAAACTTCACAAAACAAATCAACAAACAAATCCTCTGCGACACTACCAACCGCAGAGGATTTTATTATGCTCTTAGTCATCCCCATCACCTCTGGTTACGAAATATATGTTAATGTATATTTCGAGAGATGGGCGGGGGATTCCTTTAATTTGTGTCTATAGCTAAACGTAAAATAAATAGTTGATTAACTTATCTTTATCTATTTAAATCAACGTTACACATAATACTTTCCTGAGCTGAATATATATTGAAGGGATATCAATGATAAACAAGCTTTACTATGGAGATAATTTAAACATACTTAAAGTAATACCCACAGGTAGTATAGATCTAGTATATTTAGATCCACCATTTAATAGCAAGAAAGATTATAATCTGTTATTTAAGAACGAATCTGGCTTAAAGTCAGAGGCCCAAATTAGAGCATTTAGCGATACATGGAAATGGGACATAAATGCTGAACGTACCTGGAGCCATATTGTTTCTTGCATGAAACCTTCAACTATTAGCTTATTGAGTTCACTGCGTCAGTTCATGGGTGAAAATAGTGTTATGGCTTATCTTGTTATGATGGCACCAAGACTAGATGAAATGCATCGGATATTGAAGGATACTGGTTCAATATTTCTACATTGTGATCCTACATCAAGTCACTATCTCAAACTACTAATGGATTCGATCTTTCTACCAGAAAATTTTAGAAACGAGATCGTTTGGTGCTACAGACAAGGTGGTAGAAGTACTAGGCATTTTCCTAGAAAACATGATATTATACTATTTTACTCTAAGACAGATAATTGGACATTTAACCCTGACTCAGTTAGAATACCATACCATGGAACGGGGGGCTATCAAACCAGTGGAAATGGAGTTACCAACCCTAACGGAAGAAATTATCAACCTAATCCTGATGGGAAAATTCCGGAAGATTGGTGGGATATTCCTGCTATACCTCCAATGTCCAAAGAAAGAATTGGATATCCTACACAGAAACCTTTGGATTTGCTAGAAAGAATTATTAGTTCATGTTCCAATGAGGGTGATGTAATATTGGATCCCTTTTGTGGTTGTGGAACAACTATCGTAGCAGCTGAAAAACTAAAGAGAAAGTGGATTGGTATTGACATTACAAATTTGGCTATTACACTTGTGCTTACAAGACTTGAGCAGTTCTTTGGACCACGATTGTCTCTTTATTCAATCGAAGGTACACCTGTTGATATAGATGGTGCTAAAACACTTGCCAGTCAAGACAGATACCAGTTTCAATGGTGGGCCCTAGGTCTAATTGGAGCAAGACCACTGGAAAACAATAAAAAGGGGCCAGATGGTGGTGTTGATGGATTTATTTTCTTCAATTACGAATTACAATCATCTCGTGTGGGGAAAGTTGTAGTTCAAGTTAAAAGCGGGAAAGTTAGCGTTACTACCATTCGCGAACTTTCAACAGTGCGTAGAAACCAAGATGCTGATATTGCCGTACTATTAACCCTAGAGCCACCTACGCAGGGCATGAAAAGAGAAGCTGCATGTGAAGGATTCTTTACTTGCCTATACGACGGAAGGTTATATCCAAGAGTTCAGATCTTAACTATTGAAGAAACACTGAACGGTTCTAAAGTCGATTACCCGGTTGTTCGCCCGTAAACTAAAATAAACTCTGCGTTACCTACGCAGAGTTTATTTTTGTCAAATTCACTATACAACTTAGGATAATAATTTCTGTTCAACTCTTACAACCTCATACTCATACCCTTTATAACAAAAGATTTGATCGATATCGTGCCCCAAAAGCGTTAATTCTATATCTTTCATGAGTTGATGATTGAATTGGTTTTCCTCTAAATAAATTTCAAATGTCTCTTGAGACTCTAGATCTTTAAGAACAACTCTATCGCCATACCATATCTTCTTTTTATCCATCAAGTCTGTATTTATAAACTTATTTACAGTTATTTCTTTCCCACTCAGCCTAGCATTTACACCTTTTTTATCCAGTTTAGCTACGCCTTGAGTCAATTGTTTTTTTAGTTTTTCTCTTTCTCTTTCTACGTGCAACTTAATGATAGCATCTATTTTATTAACTTCTTCTTTTGAATTACGCCACCAATCTCTGCTCCAAATCCTAGTAATATTCCATCCTCTAGATTCAAGGTACCTTTGTCTGTGTATGTCTCGTTCCCTTGCAGACTTAGAACTGTGGTACGTTGCACCGTCACACTCAATACCAAAGATATACTTAGAAGCTACCTCATCATATATTGCCAAGTCTATTTTATATCCTGAAACTCCCACTTGAGTATGAACATCATAGCCTTTAGCTATTAAAGCATTCCGTACCTCCATCTCCAAATCACTATCATAGTGCACTCCTTTATTAAATTCGATTTTTGTATCTATTAAGCTAAATAATATTTCTTTAGCCTTTTGAGTGCTTCCTTCTGATACCTCTCTTGCGTATTGCAAGTACTTCTTAAATAGTTTTGGTCCTAAGTTTTTTGTTGAATCAACGTTTAGTTCTTCTGGTTCTATAGAAGTCACAATCAGAACTTTATGTTTTGCCCTACTTATGGCAACATTTAGTCTGTTCTCTCCACCATCTTGTGATAATGAACCGAAATTTACTGAGACACGTCCTTGCTCATTACGAGCATATCCCACTGAGAAAATAATAATATCCCTTTCATCCCCTTGAACATTCTCAATGTTTTTAACAAAAAAGCTAACATCCTCATTCCCTTTTTTTCTATCTATTTCATGTGCATATCTTATTTTAAACTCTGGATCTGAACTTGCCCTCTTATCTAAAAGATCCTGTATTAAATCCTTTTGACTAATATTAAATGTAATCACACCTATTGTTTGATTATCAGCTCGTTCCTTTAGAATCTGGGATACAATTTCCACTACCTTTTCCGCTTCTTCAGTATTTTTTCTATCTAACCATTTTCCTTTTACTTTAATTCGTTGAATTGCAGGATCTGATGAATTAGAATTCTTAATATTGGGTGATACTTGCAATCTTCCATTATAAAATGCATAGTTAGAAAAATTAATCAATTCTTCAAACTGAGACCTATAGTGATAGTTCAGGTGGACTGAATCATAATTAACTTTTGCTAAGTCCAGTAGACTTTCTTCTTCTAGCGCCGCGGCATTTTCTAATGAGAATTCCTCTTCTTCAATGTCATCAAACTTAGCTTTAAATGTTGAGCTGGGCTTTAATTGTTTATCATCCCCTGCTATAACAACACGATTTCCCCTATAAATAGTAGGCAGTGAATTTTCAATAAAAATCTGAGAAGCCTCATCGAAAATTATTATATCAAACAAATCTTTAGTAAATGGGAGTATGTCAGATACAGTTTCTGGGCTTAAGAGCCAACATGGAAAACTACTGAATATCAATTTGTCAAATTCTGATATGTACTTTCTGATTGGCCATAACATGCGTTTTTTATTTGCTTGTCTTTTATACTCTCTAAACAAGGGTGATTTCAAGTACTTAAACTCTTTAGCATTCCACTCATTCAAGATCAGGCTGGGTGTTAACTCATTTTTTTCTGCCATCAGAGTGTTAATTTGAGCTTTTAAGTCATTAAATCGTGTGTAGTCTAATAAGGCTGTGTCGCCTAATGTCTTCTCTATTTCCAAAGTTTTCTCTAAGATCACAAAATCCATTATTAGATTAATTTCTCCTTTTAAATCGTCTACTGTACTTGCTCTGCTACCTGCATCCTCTAGTAATTGATTTTCTAATTCATTATTAACACTAATTTTGTGAGCTAACAATTTAAATTCCTGATATTTGTCTATTGCATTTTCTATCTTTTGGAGCTTATCGACAATATACTTCCCATCAAGCAGCTGATTTACCATGTCATAGTATGAACCTTCTATAATAACTGACTTTAGTGGTTCTAAAGCATTCATAATTCCATCGATTGTCATATTCCACTGTTTGAATTGGGCATATAATTTACGTCTACTATTTTCAAACTCCATTAAGTTTTCTTTTTCCTGTAGTTTGTTTTTTTTGTAGTTAAGCCAATATCTTATACTCCACCATTTACCATCATTAAGTTGAACCAATAAATCACAGTTTATATCTTTGTTTATGTTATCTACAAAAGTTTCAAGATCCTCTGAATTTAGGTTATAGTCTTTCTCCTTTAATTTCTCAATTAGCTTATTAAAAAGTCTTTTATCTTCAGGACACTGCATTTTTATTTGATCTCTATATTCTGTAAATATTTCAATATTCTCTGAGATTTCTTGTGACTTGATATAGTCATAGTTAGATTTTATAACTTTTAGCATCAAATTTTCTGAGAGCATTTTTTTGTATTCAATATAATTCTCGAGAGTTGCATTATCTGTTATATTATCTATTGCTTCTTTTAATTGTTTATAGTTATAATTCCTATATTTATTTCTTGTCCTAAATTTCTTGAAGCCTTCGTACCTATTATCCTCTTTACTATTTATACTTTCCGATTTTGAATACATTTGCTGAAGAGTTATCCCAAAATCTCTAGGTTGGTGTAATGTATTTCCTATTTTCTCTAAAGATTCTATACCCTGATCAATTTTTAACGCTTTGTCCTTAATGGTCTTGCTAATTGATGAATTTTCATTCGGATGGGAAATTTCATCAATTACCTTGCTGACCTTGTCGTAGAATGCTTTTTTATCTTTATTTGCATCATGTATTAATATGATTTTAGAGCTCAGATCCGATAGCCTGTTATAAATCACATCAAGTGCAGCTCTTTTTTGAGATACCATTAAGACTTTTTTACCTTTTGCTAAAGAATCTCCTATTATATTTGCTATTGTCTGAGATTTGCCAGTCCCTGGGGGACCATAGATTACCAGTTGCTCCGTTTTATTAACCTCATTAACAGCATTTTCCTGACTATAGTCCAGGGGGCTTAAGAAGTATACCTCTTCTTCTGATAAAGTTAACTTCTCTTCACGATCATTGTCCATTACATGTTTTTCAGTTTCGCTAGCATTGAGTAACAATTTCTCTAATAGCTTGTGGACTGTATCTCCCTGTTCTAAAATTTGGTAATCATTATAAATCGAGTTCGAGATGGGGAACTGGCCCAAAATCAAATGATTTTTTAATATAATTTCTCCTGTTTTGTAGTCAGGTATGTTCTTGTCCGTATAGTCGGCAAATCTCTCAATTTCTCTTTTTTCAGTATCTTGAATAACAATTTTTTGAGCATCCAAGTACCTTATGACTGACCCAACTATATCCTTATCGAATAATTCAAACGTAGTAAATTCAGTCTGGAATTCTTTAAGTTTATTCTCATTATATTTTGAATATCCGTAGATGAATACTTTGTTTATTAAAATGTCCTGTTCCATTATATTTTGTATATACCACTTATTGTTTTCTTTTAATATTCTAACAGGTATTAAAAAAATTGGTGCTCTTACTAAACTGTTATCTTGGAACTTTCCTTCTACAAAGGGGAACCCCACATATAGTTCATATCTACCTGTCTCTTTTTCTAAAGCATTTATTTCTCTATCTAGATAGGTTAAACTTGTAGAATAGTCAATTATTTTCTTAATGTCATTTTCAATTTTTTCCTTTTCTAAATTCAATTTTTCTGTGTAATCTTTTATTAATAATTTATTAGTGTGCTCCCTCTCTTCAACATCCTTTACATTTTCTAGCTTTTTAACCTCATAATCCTTCTCTACCCTAATTCTTTCCTCTAATTTATTTATTCTATCAATTCTTTCTTTATAAGGATCGTCTAAAACCAACAATTTTCTCTTTTGCCTACTTATAAGAAATTCTAAAATTTTTTCAGTTAACTGGTTATTATTAGTCTGTAACTTTGCTAAGTCAAAAGCTCTTTTTTTATAAATCTTCTTCATAACAAGGCTTCTATTCCTACTGCTAAGGTTTATTAATCTTTCTTTATACTTTCTAAAAATATCCTTCATTATTACCTCCCCTTAGGTATCAGAAATTGTCTGCTAATATTATTTTCAGTCGTTTATTATATATTAGACAGTACTATGTCCAAAATGCTAAAAAAAACTATTTTATGTAAATCTTCTTTCATAAGAAATATTGTGCCTTATAAAAAAGAGCTACTTAAATCTAGTAGCTCTTGATGTCTCTATTCCATCAAATAATCCTGTCTCTCTTCCTCTGCTGCTATGAGTTCTTCTACGCTTACGTTTCCGCACATTTTCTCTGCTTGCCTCATTACTACCTTTAAGGCATTCTTCGCTTGTTCTGGTGGATAATCATACTTCTTTAGTAGTCGCTTTATTATCCTTCTCATTCCTGCTTGGGCGCTTTTCCTGTGGTTCCAGTCTATTGTTATGTTGTATCTTATGGCCATGGTTAGTTCCTGGGCTATTTTTTTTAGGGTTTCATCTTGTATTAATTCTTTTACTGCTTCGTCTGCCGTTAGGGCATCGTAAAATGCTATTTCATCTTCGTTTAAGCCCAATGCCTTTTCTTCTTCTTTGATCTTTTTAAATTCATGGGCCATTTTTATTAGTTCTTCTATTACTTCAGCATTAGTAATTGCTTGGTTGCGATATTTGTTCAGGGCCTTTTTGAGTTTTTCTGAGAATCTTTCAGACTTTACAAGGTTTCTTTTCTCCATTGCTTTAAGGTTACCTTCTAGCAACTTTTTAAGTAACTCTACCGCTAAATTCTTATGTTTCATTTCCCTAACTTCATCTAAGAATTCTTCTGATAATATGGACACATCTGGTCTTTTTAATCCCATGGCATCAAATACATCTATAACCTCTTCTGAGATAATTGATCGCTCTAACATTTGTGTTACCCTAGCTTCTATTTCTTTTTTGGATTTAGGCACAACACTTCTTTCACCAAGCTTAGTTAAACTTGCCTTCACTGATTTAAAATAGCTTACTTCCAGTGCCTTTGCCTTACCTGTATCTGTGGCTGCACATAGGGAATGGGCTTTAGCCAGCTCTATGGCAATCTTTTTAAAGTCCTTTTGTTCCCTCTCTGATTTTCCAAGGATAAAGTCCATCCCACCAGTTATGGCACGAATTCTTTCAACCTGTGAAGTGCCCATATATTTTGAGTAATCAAATCCGTGCATGATACCTTGAAGCACTTCAAGTTTTTCTAGCATAATGGATATTGCTACATTTGTATCTATACCTGTATTTTGCTTATCTGAATCTGTATATTGTTTAAGGGCGCTTTTAAGGCTTTCAAGGATTCCTAGATAGTCAACAACTACACCACCTGATTTATCTTTAAATACCCTGTTTACCCTGGCAATTGCCTGCATAAGGTTATGTCCTTTCATCGGCTTATCGATGTACATGGTATGCATGGATGGCACATCAAAACCAGTGAGCCACATATCCCTTACCAGAACTATTTTCAGTTCATCGTTGTTATCTTTCATCCTATTTGCTAGGGTATCTCTTCTTTGTTTACCGCCCACATGTTTTTGTAGTTTTTCGTTGTCAGCTGCACTTCCTGTCATAACAACTTTTATCTTGCCTTTGTTGACATCGTCATTATGCCAATCAGGTCTTAGCTTAACTATTTCATCATAAAGTTCCACACAAATTCTACGACTCATACATACAACCATGGCTTTACCATCAATGGTCTTAGATTTGTCTTCAAAGTGATTAACGATATCTTCTGCTAGCTTTTTGATTCTATTGGGGGAACCTACAACTGCTTCCAGCCTAGACCAAACAGATTTACTTTTTTCCTTTTCGTTTTCCTCTTGTCCTTCAATAACTTCTTCAAATTCTTCATCTATTTTTATTAGCTCATTTTCATCAGCTTCTAGCTTGATTATTCTATTTTCATAATATATCTTTACGGTTGCCTCATCTTCTACTGCTTGAGTCATATCGTAAATATCAATATATTCACCAAACACTGCAGGAGTTGATTTATCTTCCATTTCTATGGGTGTTCCAGTAAAACCAATGAACGATGCGTTAGGCAGTGCATCCCTTAAATACTTTGCATACCCATACTTTACTTCTCCTGTTTTCACATCGGTTTTAGCATCTAGTCCATACTGACTTCTGTGGGCTTCATCGGCAATTATAATTACATTTTTACGGTCTGTTAGCACAGGCATATCTCCATCTTCTGGTTTAAACTTTTGGATGGTGGTAAAGATAATACCCCCAGACTCCCTATCGTTTAATAGATCATAGAGTCCGTTAGTTTCTTTAGAGTTATCTTTTGCTTGCTGTTTTTTCTGTTCATCTGTTAGTTTACGGATATTTGCTTGTTTAGGGGTTTGTCTAAGTATGTCTTGGGATTTTGAGAAGGTGCTAAATAATTGGTCATCTAAATCATTTCTGTCAGTAATAACTACAATGGTAGGGTTGTTAAGTTTCTTTACTAGTCCAGCGGTATAAAATACCATGGAAAAACTTTTCCCTGATCCTTGGGTATGCCAGATTACACCAATCTTCCTATCGCCGTCTTCTTCGGTGGCTTCCTGGGTTTTATCAATGGCTTTTTTAACGGCAAAGTATTGGTGATATGCAGCCATTATTTTAATAATTGTCTTTTTATCACCTATTTTATTGCCATCTGCATCTCTTTCTTCATCCCTAGACTCTTGGAATAATATGAAGTTTTGGATAATATCTAGGATACGTTTTTTTGCTAACGCACCAGAAAACATAACTTCATATTGAGGCTTAGATAAAGGCTCTACATTTTCACCGTCAATACTTCTCCAATTCATATACCGCTCTTCATTGGAAGTAATTGTCCCTACCTTGGCATTGATACCATCAGATAATATACAAAAGCCATTGTAATTAAATAGGGCTGGGATATCCCTTTTATATGTTTGGATTTGATTATAGGCACTTTCAATACCAACATTTTCATCACTGGCTGATTTAAGCTCTATGACAACTAGGGGTATACCGTTAACAAAAATAATTAGATCGGGTCTTCTCTCTTCATTCTCAAATACAGTAAACTGGCTAACAACTACATAATCATTATTACTAGGGTTCTTATAATCAACAATATGAGCCCTTTTAGTTCTGATATTTCCCTTGTCCTTATAGGATACTTCCACACCTTCTGTTAGCAGTCTATGAAAGTATCTGTTGTTCTCCTCAAGCATTGGACTATTAAAGGTAATTATCTGCCTATATGCACTTTCAATGGCTTCAGGTGGTAACTCACGATTAATTTTGTACAATGCATCCCTTAGCCGTTGCTCAAGAATAACTTCCCGATAATCTTTCCTCTCAGGGTAATCCCCCCCAGGAGAAATATCAGGCCCAAACACATGTGTATAACCTAATTCCTGCAAGATTTCTATGGCAGCCTGCTCTAAGAAATCCTCAGTGAAATTTGCGAATAAACTCATACTCATAACCTCCTCGTACTTAGTTATGGAACAGTTCTAGTCTAAAGGCACGCGTATTTCTCCTGACATAAGTCTAGGAAGTAGTGTGTCTCTAACTTTAATCAACCTTTTACTTTCGATTTTCAAGTTTGTAATTTCCTCGTACAGAGGTTTTATCATCACATTTAATTTCTTATATAGCCTATCATTAGGTATTAAAACCTTTGAGTCAGAAAGATCTTTCCTTTTTATATGACCCATCGTTGTAGCTTTACTTTCAGCAATTCTTTTAAAATTTTCCAAATAATAATCCAGCCAAAGTATACAAAACCATTTATCATAGGTCTTAGGATTGACTTTAAACAAATGTTGATTTAATCCACATTTTCCGCCTGCCCAAATGTCTAGTAGCAAACTTCCTGACCAAGAAAAGATTAAGTCGCCATCATTTACTATATATTTTGCATCTATGCTTTCAGAGCATAGATCACTTGATTCATCTGTAAATCCTTGCCTTAACTCCTTAATTTTTAATACAGGATAGGAGTGTTCATTTTCTTTAGGTCTAAACTTTTGCATTGCTATACCATTTAGGTAATCTGCTATATCATCTAAAGCTTTAACTTCCCACCCCTTAGGAATCATCCCAAGTTCACTTTCAACCATTTCCCCACCACTGGATTTATATGGCTCTCCTTCTTCATTAGGGAAATCAAAATCCACAAACCACTGTTTAAAAATAGCCTGAGTCATTTCTTCTAGCTTTTTGTTAATTTGGTTGTTGACTTCTATTTTTTTATCTAGAGTTGAGAGGATATTACCAATTGCTTTTTGCTCTTCTACCTTTGGATATGCAATTGGGCATGATTTAAATGCTGAATGTTTTAAATCTTTCTGTACACTCCCTGAAGCCACGCTATTAGAATATTTGTAAACAAAATCTGATTTTAAAAAGTAGTACAGAAAATACTTGTCAAACTTATCATAATCTACTATTACCTTAAAACAGTTGTTGTGAACGCAACCTGAAATATCTGTGTAAACTAGGCCTACTTGGCCTGTCCTTGTATAAATAATATCATCTTTTGTTGCTACATATTGCTCTTTAATATCCTTTACAAACTCGCTAAACTCCCTTTTAGGTAAGTCAGTAATTTTAAGTAGCGGCATATATCCTGGTTTAAGGTTATCTGTTCTTAAATCTTTAGAAATCTGAAGTCCTTGCCTTAGTTCAGCTATATTCCCAATACTGGTAACTGTCCAATCCTCTGGTACAACACCAAATAAATTGTCTCTAGAACTCATACCCAATCCCCCCTAGATTCTTCCTTATATCTTCCTCTAGGCGACGGGATCTTGTAAATAACTCACCTAACTCACTGGTCAGATTCTCCATCTTTTCTTCAAATGAAACTCCATCATCTTCGATATCTTCAATTCCCACATATCTTCCAGGGGTTAGTACATATTCATGTTCCTGTACTTCTTTTAGTTTAGCTGATTTACAGAATCCTTTTAAATCTTCGTATTCTCCACCAGTATTTCGCCAGTTGTGGTAGGTTTCAGCTATCTTTTTTACATCTTCTTCTTTTAATTCCCTGTGTCTTCTGTCAATCATTTCCCCTAAGTTTCTTGCATCGATGAAAAGGATTTCTTTCTCTCTGCTACGGAACTTAGTATTATCTTTTTTGTTTCTGTTAAGTATCCATAGGCAAACCGGTATTCCTGTAGAGTAGAATAGTTTATCCGGCAGTGCAACAATAGCATCTACTAAATCATTTTCTATTAGATTTTTCCTTATTACACCTTCGTTGGATGTATTTGAGCTTAATGATCCATTTGCAAGTACTATTCCTGCCACACCGTTCGGTGCTAGGTGATACACCATGTGTTGTAGCCAAGCGTAGTTGGCATTGCCTGCTGGAGGAGTTCCGAATTTCCATCTTACATCTTCTGTTAGTTGCTCTCCACCCCAGTCGCTTATGTTAAATGGTGGGTTAGCTAAGATGTAGTCTGCTTTTAGTGTTTTGTGCATATCGTTATGGAAAGTATCGTCATGATGATCTCCTAGATTACCATCTAATCCCCTTATGGCTAAGTTCATTTTACATAACTTCCATGTAGTCGAATTCATTTCTTGACCATATATTGAAAGGTTTTCAATTTTACCTTGGTGTTCTTCAAGAAATTTCTCACTTTGAACAAACATACCACCACTTCCACAGCATGGGTCTATGTTCATGCAGATTTTGATACAAAAATAAAAAGCCCTTCCCTGGGCTTAACCCCGGAAAAGGCTTGAAATCAAAGCGTTTAGAGAATCCCTCGGACTTGTGAAACGCATTAGATTGCTAACGTATTTAGTTTTTCGCTTGGCACGCTACTGAATAAATCTAACTTGAATACCCTTACATTCATTAAGTCAAAATAATTAAAAAGTATAGGTAAAATTAAAAGGTTCAGTATCGATATGTTTCCTCTAACACCATGGCTCGAGAGGACAGCATTGATGTCAGAAGTTGATTTTTCACCCCGACGTTTGGGGGAATAGATCGACCGGTTTTTTGCTAGTTTTTTGAGAAAGCGTCGTATAGGGGAACAGATCGATTACAAGGTAATACACTACATTGTAATCGACCTGTTCTTTCAACCAATAATAATCTTTCAACTGGTTTTAGTTTCGCTGATTAGATGAATTTCAGAGCTTCCTACCTGATGAAGCTCGACGATTTGATTTTTTACTCATCGGTATACCGAAATCCACTTTTCTTAGACACATTTAACACTAACCTTTCTATTAATATTGTAAGATGTTAAACTTCTTCTGTCTACTTTTCTATACTAGCGCCATTTTTAGTGAAAAAATCAAATAAACTAATTAGTGATGCAGCAAAAATTGAGCCCATTATCATTTGAACTATTTGATTCACTTCAAAAAGTAGTGAAACAAAAACCAAAATTAATAATATAAACAAACTAATATATACTGTACCCGTCTTAAATAAATTTATGATATAACGTGCAATAATTAATGTAATTGCAAAAATGAACAGATCAAAATACTCTAATCCATCCATTTAGATTACCGTCCCTTCCATCAAGATGATTTGCTATCCTATTCGCTACTCCGCCAACTCCTCCACTTACTATAGTTCTCAGCCATGATGATACTAGTGCGTTTCCTACTTTAATTCCTGATGCACCCACTGCTTTAACAATTCCTGCGGCTAAAGCATTTCTCAACGACATAGAGCCCAGAACTACTTTCAGTCCGCCAGTAGCAACAGCACCTCCAGCTGCTGCTAAAAAAGCGTAAGTTGCAGCTGTAATCGTGCCCGCTACACTCCATGTGGGTATACTAAACCCACCTTCCAAGTACATCATTTCTTCCTGATCAATCTCCACATAATTTTTAGGTAATACCATTTCCATTGTTCGTTCCTCCTTGTTTTTATTATATCAAAGCCGGTGTCTTTTGAGTAGATTCTTTTCCCACACCCTTTCTTCCCCTGATTAAAACACGTGACTCTAACACCTAGCTTCTAAAATTCAACATCCCCAGAATCCACTGTAAATAGGTCTCTTCCTTGTAAACAATTCTTGCCTCCACCGGCATGGCTCGAAGCAGTTCCACTACTTCTCCACTATTGCTTTCCAGTTGGCTTTTTTCAAGCTCCACCCGGAGGCGATAAAGGACACTGACCCCTTCTGACGATTCATTTTGTATCGTTCCCGGTTCGATGAAGGTCACTTTACCGGGAAGTGTGCCAAACCGATACGTATTCAGCCCTGATATTGCAACCTTTACCGGTTTTCCCACCTCAACCCGGCTTCGATCCTGGGCATTGACATAGGCGTCAATGTATAAGCTTTCTTCTTTGTTTGCAACCTCCCCGATGATTTGCCCTTGCTGAACCGCCATACCAATGGCCGTTGGGGAAAAATAATGCAGTTTCCCTTTATTGTTGGCTCTGACGTAATGAATGGCATCCTGGTCTACTGCTGCAGCAAAGTTCGCTTCCAGCTCCACAAGTTGGCACGATAGGCTCATCTTGATGTCCTGAGTGTTTTTTTTGCATTTATCCGTACGTGGAAACTTTTCTATCCCATTTTTGTACATTTGCTCGTTTGCGGGAACATATCCATAGAAATTCTGAAGATTTCTACGTGTGCGGAAACAAGTCAACATTTAAGATCCATCCAAGATTAAACCTCTGTAAAATCAAATCGCGCTCTCTCATTTGCAACAAAACGCTCTGCGTGTATCATATAGTGATCTGGGACAATATTAAAACGTCGGACATCTAGGGAATAAAGGTAATCATTTTCAATGTGATATGTTTCGTCTACATATTTCCTTAAGACATCATTGGTTTGACGAAGCCTTTCTCTGGCCTCTTTATCATGCTCTGTATAAGCCCTTAAGATAAGCATTTTTATGTATGAGGACGTCTCATTTGCATAGCGATCCATCAATTTTTCAGGGGTACATTGCTCAATAACCAAATCGTAGTCAAATTCGGGAATGTATTGTTGGATAAAGCCTTTTCCATTTGCTCTTTGCTCTTCACTTAACTTGTTCTTTCCTTCAGAGTCAAAAGTTGGTTCAGATCGCCTATGTATGAGGCTTGAGAGTATGTTATAGGCATCAGACTCTTCTTTTGGTTTTCTATATTGATGTTCAATAAATTTACGAAGACATCCTATTCTTGCAGCTATATCAATGTTTGAATCTTCAGCTATTTCTTTTAGTAAAACAACTGAAGACATTAAATCAGAGTTTTTTTGAATAGGGGTACATGTTAAATTACCATCATTATTTACTAGGTAATTAGCACAGACGTAAGATGGATCTTGCTTTCCAGCACCAACTTGGACATAATCAATCACTGGTTCAAAATCATGTGTTAACATCAACACGGTTCGCTGATAGAGACTATTATCTTTATCGCCGGTCTTGAAGAGTCTATTTATTATCGCATACTTTTTATTACTGTCGAAAGATGATATCGGATCATCAAGTATTATTAAGTCAGGATTCCTGCTAATTGCATCAAACATAAATAATATTAATGCAAATGCGTTTTTTTCACCCCAGCTCAGATGCTTACTAGGAGAATTTAAATCTCCTGAATTTCCATCTGGCATTATAAATTTAAGAAATGCTCTAGCATTATTTTCACCATCAAGCTCTACATCAAACGAATACCTAAATCCCGCTATGGAAAGAAATTCATTTATGTCCAGTTTTCTATCTTTTATTTTATCTTGAATATATTTATTATATTTTCCAATTTCACCTTTAAGCACATTAACCTTATCTAAAAGATTGTCCACCTCCATATTAATCGTGCTAATTTCTTGCTTAGTAAGATCCGAGATAAAAAAATCATCAATGGCCCTGAAATCGATTTTCATTTCATTTAATTTAGATTCTAAATCTGCAATATTATCTCTATCTACTGAAGCACCATTGAATGAGACAATAGAGGTTAACCTTTTATAAAGATAATCTGCTTCAGTACAGAGCTTGGTTAATTGTGTTTCGAGGACGTCCAAATCTTCTTTAACACCAAATAAAGAAATTAATTCCTCGGTCTTTTTTTCATCTAAATATGGCTGTAAAGCTTCTAGTGCTTTTGATATTGCAGCTGCAATTTCAACACTGGCCTTGTCAAAACTATCAGCAAATACTCTGTTTATGGTACTTGTCTTTTCAGAGTCATTAGTTGAGCAATAAGGACAACAGCCTTTACTACCAAATTGATCATATCCTTGTAATCGCCATGTTGCCCATTTAGAAACAGTGTTTTTTTCAAAGAATGGTTTTAAGTCAGTCAGTTCAGCAGGAGGATTGAAATATGCACCTTTGCCCTCAAGAATTCCTTTAGTTCCTCCCCTTCTAGCAATTTTATTATTGCTAGTCATCTTAATCTTGTCTATCAAATCACCAATATTACTTTGAAGGTTTACAATCTCTTGACGCTCAGTAATAGTGGTTTTAACTGTTGATAACGCATCATCAATATTTTTCTTTGCATTATCGTATTCATTTGAACGAATCAGAACCTCAAATGTATTTTTAATGAGGGTGTTGGTTTGGTAGACATATTGACGGACATATTCCTCATCAAATATTGCTATATTATCTGATGAAAATCCTTCTATATGCGGCTGAACATCCTCATTACTGATCCCATATGGTGCAAGTTCTGTTAATGCTTTTTGCTGAGATATAAGCGTAATGGCTCTTACCATCGTTGATTTCCCGGTACCATTACGACCAAACATGATGTTAAGTTTATTGGAATAAATCGGCAATTCTCCTTGTGCTATGTTATTGCAATTCTGAATGTTAATCGTATAATCAGACATGTCCCCCTCCTTAGAAATCTGTCCGTAAAATCAACTAACCATGGATTTTACGGGCTTTTTTTATAATGAATCAATAACTGACAACAAATTCTGATAGGTATCCACATCATGATACTTCACTTCACTTGTAGACAACTCATTAAATAGCTTCTTTGCACAGGTAATCTTAGCTTGTTCTATCGGTCTCAATTGAAGGCTATCCATTGTGCCTTTCGTTTCTGCTATGAAGAAAATATGTTTTACAGCACCTTTCTTAAATGAAATCGCCCAGTCTGGTGAATACTTCCCAACTGGAGTCGGGATATAAAAACCACGAGGTCCTCTTGGAAGTTTGGCATAAACTACTACTTCATCTGCGCTATCCAAGTCCTCGGCAAACCGTCTTTCAATGCTATCTGTCGCTGTTCCGTCTGTAAAAATATAATCCTGTATGGCATGTTTAGCTTTAAAGGCTTTAGCATACTCGTCAGAAGCACGACTCATATTGAAAATATCCTGTGAATAGGGTTCCTCTGCACTTGGGGTGTAGGTGATATGTTCTACCACAACCGCTGCCTTTTGGCGATTAATGATATCAGCTACTTTAGAAATGAATTCTTCAGGATTCTCCCTAAACAGCCATAGTTTATCTTGCTTCATTCCTGACAATATTGCTGCTGCAGAACGTCGTGTTAGTGTTGTAGCTTCAGCAATTTTACCAACGAGATCATATTCAGCAAAACTCCCTTGTGCACGATCAAGTTTTTTTGTAACTGTGTGCTCCACATTGAACTCTGTACCAGTTTGTTCGCCTCTTGTTAAGGTGTATGTCAACTTGGATACTCGTAATTCACTATTGATAGCAACGATTGACTTTTTAATAAGCTCTTCACTATTAAAATCTACAGAATATGCATATCTTTTGTTGATTTTTTCCCATAGTTCCTTAAAGTCTTTCCAGTTTTCATTCAATGGATTTTCTTTGACTTTGGTTTCATGAGCATTTCCAGCCATTTCTTTGAGGATGCTCGGATCAAATATTGCCTGCACAAGCTTGTGGATGTTTTCTCCAAGCGGCTCTAACTCTGGCTTAAGTGGCGCAAAACTACCTAGTTCAGCTGCAGCTCTATAGGTATCGGTCACACTACCATTATCATCGACATAATCATTACGAACAAGATAATTGTATACTGCTGTAGCTTCTGCGACTGTAATTGAATGCGTATCATCCCCAATCACAACATTCTTACCGGCAAAATAGTCTACACTGGCTTTTGTTGGTCGCTCATAAAGGTCAGATTTAATTTCTTTCTGCAAATCTGCTACAAACCCAGCATAACTTTCACTTGCGACAACTGTCAGTACATTCAAACCATGCACAAGGGTTTCTCCGCAAGCATCAAGGTCTTGTCTCTCTCCCGTTTCATTGACACAAAGACGCAATCCTCGTCCTACTTCTTGTCTTTTTGCAGTTGCGTTATCTGAATGCTTCAACGTACATATCTGGAACACATTAGGATTATCCCAGCCTTCTCTAAGTGCAGAGTGTGAGAAAATAAATCTTGTAGGTTCTTCAAATGCTAATAATCTTTCCTTATTTTTTAATATGAGATCATAGGCACTAATATCATCCGAAAATTCGCTCCCACGCTTAACTTTACTATCAATTGCTCTACCTTTCTTATCTATAGAAAAATACCCTTTGTGCGTTTCTGTAGTATCAATCCCTCTTAAATATTTTTGATAATCCGTGGGGAAAAGAGTTAGTCGCTCATTCAAGGCAGCATTATACTCTTCCTCGAAAATCTTACCGTACTCACTCACAATTTCATTTCCATCATCATCGTACTGGCGATACTTCGCTACTTCATCAATAAAAAAAAGTGATAGACATTTGATGCCTTGTTCAAATAGCTTCTCTTCTTTATCAAAGTGGGAAGCGATTGTCTCGCGGATTTGAATTCTACGAATATCATCTTCATTTACGTTTCCACTCGCTTCACCAGGCTCCAAAGTATCTCCATTTGAAAATGTCACCATGGAGCGAATCGGATCTACTTCAGCAATGGAGATACCCTTATACTCCTCCAGGCCATTAGATGCCGTATACAAACTGTCCCCCACACTCAGCAGTTGCATCTCTCTTTTAATACCACTTCCACGCTTTACTTCAAATTCCAAGCGAGCACGGGGCGGCTTCTTACGATCAATGACAATGGCAGCAAGATACATATATCGATTAGTTCCACTGAGATTCTTAAGATCAAATCCTTTCACCTCAATTTTCTTAACCAGCTTCTTTTTGAAAGCATCAAGTGCATCTAAAACATATATAAGGTTATGGGATGTTTTATGAGTGGCTGAAAAATTCAAAGAGAATAACGGATTGAAGTTCTTTTTTAGCGCATTCTGAGTTGCTGCTCCACCCATCTTTTGAGGCTCATCCAGAATAATGATGGGTCGGTTCGCCTTTATAACATCAATTGGGCGACGGGAACCAAACTCGTCACGTTTCGTGTAGATAATACGAGCCGCCTCATTTCCTTTTCTACCTTCAACATTCTTTTCCTCGTTCATCGTTGTATTAAAGGCCTGGGTATTAATTATCATTACATTGATTCCAGAGCTTTGTGAATACTCATCAAGCTGGTGTAAATTCGAAGAGTTGTACACAAAGAACCGAGCTTTAATACCATATAGCTCCATGAAGTGTTCTTGTGTCATTTCAAAAGACTTCTTGACACCTTCACGAATTGCGATGCTAGGCACTACAACGATAAATTTACTCCAACCATAAGCCTTATATAATTCAAACATTGTCTTAATGTAGACATAGGTTTTACCAGTACCAGTTTCCATCTCAACATCTAAAGATACGAGACCCAGACCATCTTCCAGAGCAGATGAATTCTTTATATTATTAGCAGTCTGTATGGCGCGTATATTTTTCAGCAATTGGTCTTTACTTAATTCTATATCTGCATTACGATAACCCGTTTCATATTCAGAGTCTTGCTCATCTAAAGTGGTCTGTACGTTCCGTTTGCCTATATCTCGACGATATTTTAAGAATCCTTGTTTTGGCTGTCCGTTAAATACTTTGACAATACTTTCTGTAGCCTCTAATTGGAAGGGTTGTATCTTGAACTTAAACTTCATTTACAATACCCTCCTTATGGTACTTGGACTATATGTGTTGAAAATCTGCTCAACATTTACTAGAGCACTATCATTCATAAAGCTACTGTCTCGAAATACAGCATAATAAGGTTGTTTCTTAGCAATTTCAGTAATCATGGCAGTATCAACTCTATCAAAGCATGCAATCAGGTAGTTATCATTAACATTGTACACATTCCCACTCTGCTCAATTTTAGCAGAAAGTGGAATGCCTAGATCAAGCATTACCTGGAACAATAAATCTTCATTAGTCCGATCAGGTTTGATGTTATCCATAAAGCCTTCCAAATTGAATCCCATTTGTGAATATTCTTCAGGCGTGTAATAAACCTCTTTCATGTTACTGCTATCTAATTTTAATACTCGGAAACCAGTATCAAGGTTTTGAGTTGTTAAACCAGCTTCTTCTTTTATCTTTGCTCCGGCACGACGAATGCGTTCTTTTCCGATTTCACAGATATTCTTAAAACCAGATTTATATGCTACTGATTTTTCATCACAAGGTTCAGGTAATTGAACCATAATATATTTACGCTTTCCACCATCTTCTGAATTATTCTGCATCACAGCATGAGCTGTAGTTGAAGAACCTGAAAAGAAATCTAAAACGATATCACCATCATTAGCATGAATGTTTACGATTTGTTTTAACATGTCCAAAGGTTTAGGATTTTCGAAGATTAATGATCCAAAAACTTTTTTTTGCCACCTAGTATCCACAGAGCTGTCAAAATACCAAAAATTATCCGGAACCATAAGATCATCGATTTCTATATAATCTTTTAATCCAGGAGGTGTTGAATCATCCCCATACCAAATCAAGTCTAACTCCTGTAACCTCTCTAATTCTTCTAATGATTTACCCCAACCACGCCTAGGGATAGTACAATTCTTACCTGTAGTTGGGTTAATAATTGTATAATTTTTGGGTCCATTCTCACGAGACAAATCAGCATCTTTAAATACGCCTTTTTCATCCACCTTATTCCATCTACTTAGATGTGCATACTTTGGTCTTGTGTAAAGCTCTTTAATTTCTTCAGTAATTTCATCTAGTGATAATCCTTTTCTCTTAAGCTGCTCAAATTTAGTTGCTATATCTCTAGATCCTTTTTTTTGAATTCTCCACACAGTTTCACTTATATTGGTTTTTGATTTAGCATAGATGAGCATATATTCCGTTGTTACTCCGATCAGTTTTGTTTGATTCTTCATAGAGTTGTTTTTATGAATTACTCTAGCAATGAAATTATGTTCCCCAAATATTTCATCACATATTTTTTTTAAGTTATCAACCTCATTATCATCAATGCTTATGAAAATTACGCCATCTTCAGCTAAAACATCTCTTGCTACACGTAATCGAGGATACAGCATATTTAGCCAGTCAGTATGGTACCGTCCATTGCTATTGAAGTTTGATGTAAGGCGATTACCTTGATCATCATACTGACTATCTCGATGCAAGAACTCGTCCGTTTCTTCGGTAAAGTGATCCTCATAAATAAAGTCTTTCCCCGTATTATATGGAGGGTCGATATAAATCATTTTTACTCTATTTAAATAGGTTTCTCGTAGTAACTTCAACACGTCAAGATTGTCTCCTTCAATATAAAGGTTCTCTGTTTTATCAAAGTCTACGCTTTCCTCTCTAGAAGGTCGTAAAGTGGCAGCTATTGGAGCATTTGCTAAAAGAACTGATTTTTTCTTATCTGGCCAGGTAAACTGGTACCTCTCTTCTTTTCCTGAAACCACATGGGTGTTTATTTCTTGGGCCAGAACCTCTGCATCTATAGCTCGAATAACCTCTCCATTTTCATCTACTGTTTCTGTCACTGCATTTGGAAACATTTTTGCTAGAGCACTGAAATTAGCATCTGCAATATTAGCTGTGTGCATAGTTAACTTATCTTGTTTTTCCATCATTACACTCCTTTAAGTTGTTCTTTCAACTGTTTTATTTCTTCTACTAGATCCCATTTTCGTCTAGGCTGTCTTTCATTCATTGCCTTTCTTTCAAGTGAAGCTATTTGTTTCTTGAGTTTCTCTTTGAACTCATTCTGAATAATAACTTCATCAAGACCTTTTCCGCCTATCGGTTCTATCCCAGCAATGTCAGCAACAAGCGAATCCCATGTAGCTTTTAAGTTTAGACCCTTAAGTTTAAACCTCCATTCATCGATAGGTCTGTTATCTGACATTAGTACTCTATTAGCCCGATGAACTGCGAATTTTACTGTATCCTCATACTGCAACGCAAAAAGCATGTTCTGATCAATTAGCTTTGATAAAAGGATGATGTTCTTTTTATCGCAACCCATTGTCTTCATCTGAACTAAAATAATGTAAATAGCTGCAACCTCTTCATCTGCAACGATACTCACTGTTTGAGGAGAAATCTCAGCAACAATTGAAAGGCGATTGATTTGTTCATCAAACAGCTTTCTGTCAGATGCACTAGGTTTAAACTTATCAAAGATTGCTTTCTTAGGAAGCTGTTTATTTATTTCAGTAGATTTAGGTAATCCAAACATTTTACCCCATCACCTCACATTCACGAAACAGACCAGCTCAAAATCATCTAATCCATCAATTGTGTTCTCTGCTAATGATATTTGCTTTCCGGAAAGGAAACTATCGATTGAGTCATCCTCATTGAGATCCACAATAGACTTGACAGCAAAATATAATAGGTCTGAATAGTGCCGCATATTTCTACCGTCTTTCGTTTCGGCGTTGAACTGCTTGCAAAGGTCAAGCAGCGGCTCTGATTTCCCTTTACAAAGCTGGCGAAATACATCGAGAAGCTTTTTCGGTTGAAGGTGGTCAATATGGACCACTGAACCGTCACGCACATATACCATATAAAATGGGTGTAGTTGATTTTTATTGTGGTGATTTATGCTCGTGTTTATATTCTTTAGGATAAAGATAGTTCCCTTTGGAGTGCTCTCATTTCCGTTTACCACCGCATGAAGTCCAAAGGGTACTTTATCCAGATTATCATGCTTCTTAACATAATCTAGAAGATCAAGCCTAAACTCATTTAGCCCTAGATCCATTATGGAAACACCACTTTGCATATCTTCGATATCAACTACTTCATTTTGCAATTTTTCAAGTTGGGCTTTACGATATTCCAGGTCTCCCAGTTCCTCTGGATCGATTGGATTATCGTCACCTGTTGAAGTCATAACAGAAGCTTTCATCCGGGTCTCAACTCGACCTTTTAATTCGAGATATTTATCCAGGCCAATATTAGGCCAGAAATTAACGAGCTGGATGGTTTCATTTTGACTGCCAATACGGTCAACTCGACCAAAACGCTGAATAATCCGGACTGGATTCCAGTGTATATCATAGTTTACACAGTAATCACAATCCTGTAAGTTTTGACCCTCAGAAATACAGTCTGTAGCGATGAGTATATCTATCTCAACTGGCTTATTGGGCATTAGTAATTCTTTATCTTTAGAGCGTGGTGAAAATAGCGTAAGGATTGTATTCATATCCGTACGTGGAAGCTTCACTGTAGTTCTTCCATCCGTTGTTCCTGTAATCATTGCTGTATGAAGCCCAAATCTCTCTTTGACAATCGGCGCTATCTGAGCATACAAATAATCTACCGTATCGGAGAATGCAGAAAAGATAAGTACCTTTTTGTTATTCTCATTGAAAGGACTCTGAATCTTTTCAGCAATCAAATCAACCAATGTTTGTAATTTAGTGTCATGTTCAGGAGTAATGTCACGAATCATAGAAGATAAAAGCTGGAGTATTTCCGAATCCTCTGATAGCTTCTCCCTCCAGGTAATATAATCCATGTCCCCGAGATCAATATCAATCTTCTTAGCATTGTTTCCAAAGAATGTCGTATTTCGGTCATCTCCATCAAAGTCAGTTTCTACAATCTCTCGGGCGTTAAATATCTGTCTATTTCCATGCTTATATGCATCAATAGCCTCTATGGTTCCATTAATGAGCTGACGAACCCTTTCTAGTGTAATACTGAAAGAAACAACAGAACTCTCAAGTCTTTTCAAGAGATTAATAGACATCAACCTGCGAATACCAATCTCACGTCCAGCACGATCAATATTGACGTTTGAATCTATGTACTTATGCCGCCTACTATCAAGCAAGAAATCAGTTGGTATATAAACAGAAAGATTAAGTTTCATAAGCAGATCATAGATTTCGTCATAATCAATTGCGCCTGATAGATTAGTGAGCTTTGGCCTTAGTGCCAGTGGCTTAAGTCGTTCTGGGAATTTCCCAATAGCTTCAATATTATAATACTTCTCGATGTGTTTTCTTGATCGAGCTATGGTTACACTATCAAGCATGGTAAAGAAATCGAAGTCAAGTGAGCGTAATAGATTCTCTGTGGTTCTCTCTTCTGGGTCCAGTTTGCTCCATTTATTGAAAGCGGTTTGCGCGCCACGGAATATGACATCGATTGGCTTTGCAGTATCAAGCTTGTCATTAATTAAAGCAGGATTACCTTCATATGCAAGTTCAAGCTGGTGCCTCAAATCAGAAAAACCATTGTTGACAGGTGTTGCAGAAAGCATAAGAACTTTGGTTTTTACACCCTGTCTGATCACTTTATTTAATAATTGCAGATACCGGTTTTCTCTTTTGTTATCACCACGGCCTGAGTAATCACCGCCATTTCGGAAGTTATGACTCTCGTCAATGACAACCAGATCATAGTTACTCCAATTCAGTTTCCCTAAATCAATATTTCCAGACTTCCCATGTTCTCGTGACAAGTCGGTATGATAGAGAACATCATATCGTAACCGATCTGCTGCAATAGGATTATTAAGATAGTTTTCTTTAAATGTAAGCCAGTTATCTCCCAGTTTCTTTGGGCAAAGCACAAGCACATTTCTATTTCGTAGTTCGTAATATTTAATAACAGCAAGGGCAGTAAACGTTTTACCTAAACCAACGCTATCCGCAAGAATACATCCGTTAAAATTCTCTAGCTTATTGATTATTGCAAGAACAGCATCTTGTTGAAAATCATAGAGTTTCCCCCAAATTTTGGACTCTTTAAATCCTGTGGCCTCATTTGGTAATACATCCTCATTAATATCAGCCAGGAACTCATTGAAAATATTATAAATAGCAACAAAATAGACAAACTCAGGTGAGTTTTCATTATATGCTGCTGTGATGCCATCAATCACCTGGTCTGTTACGTCCTGCAAAAGATTCTTGTCATTCCAGATCTGATCAAACATTTTCACGTATTCATCCGCAAGTGGTGTATCAATTCGATTTACAAGGCTCATAATGTTGTTCCCACGTTCACAGCCTAGATCTGCAGTGGTAAATGAGTTTAGTGGCGAATAAGCTATAGATTCGTCAGGCTTTACCACGCTGAGAAAGCTTCCAATAGAACCACCGGTTACGTTGGATCGAAAGTTCACTTTTCTACGAATCCAATCAGCGCATTCACGAGCAATTGCCTTTTGATTTAGTTCATTTCGCAGTTTGACTTCAAACTCTGTTCCATACAAAGAACGCTCTCGATTAAGCTGCGGAATATAGAACTCACGCTTTTCTCTGGAAGTTTTCTCATTCAGAAATGTAGGAGAGGTAAAAATAAAGCGCAATTCTTCCACGCCATCTAGTTGCTTTCTCAAAGCTTCATAAGCATAAATAGAAAAGCAGGCTGCAGCTATTGAAATTTTATCCCCTTTTGAGACTGTTTTTGACAGATCGTCTTTCACGGTTTTATTCACATTATCGAGAACTTGCATATCTTTCCCCCCTCAATTTTTAGATTAACTTTTATTTACTCTATCTCAGCACTTTTACCACTCTCTACCCAAGCATCAACTTCAGATATTTTAAACTTGTACTGTTTCCCTACTCTACGGTATGGTATAACATCTTTTTTTATCCAATTTCGAATTGTATCTTTGCTTACACCGAGATGTTCAGCGATTTCTTCAAGGCTTGACCATCTTTCAGGTTCATTAGTCATTTTCGTTCCTCCCTATTAAATAAAAAGACAATTTTGTAATGCTGATTTTCATCGCAATTTCGTATATTAATTTTGCACTCATAGGCTATGCCAATCTAAAACAAATCAAAAAGGCTATCTCCGGTTGGTTTTTGCTTCGATTGAAGTTCGTATAGATATTTTCTCATCTGAAAATAGCTTTTTTTAGCATCAAACCCATCATCATCAAGGCATTTTATTAACTCTGAATATTTTGATGGATTTCCACGTACTTCTTCAACATCAATCTCATATACCCAACCGACAACATCAGGATCTCCGTACTCATACTTATAATCAAAGTCCACATCATCAGCATTTACGAGAGTTTCGCTCTCATCTTCATCTATCACGTATACATACTCATTTGTAACCAAGGAATCGTAATGTGGAAAATTCTCGCATTTTACAGACCATAAATCATTTATTTGTTGTATAAAATCAAACAAGTAGGATTCTGATGAGTTGGATACATATTCATCGGTTTCACCTTTTTCATATCTCAGTATAGGATACATTTTTTCTAAGAATGTCCAATAACCCTCTACTTGATCACATTCTTTATAGAGATCAGTTAAAAAGGGAAGAAAAATATACTCCTCTACCTTATCAGGTATCATATCGTAAAGCATGTTGAAAGTCTTATCACCAAACATACGACTACGCCTGTTCTCAAAAAAATTCCCAATGCTCTCTAGAGTTTTGTCTTTCTGTTTTGAAAAATACAAGGCACAGAAATACTCTTGAAATGATCTGTGTGTAAAATGATACTTTCCGCTCTCAAAGTACATCAGACACATGTTAGAGCATAGGTCATATAGATAATCACTTGCAGTGGTCGTATTGTCTCCTGTTTTTTCCCGCTCTTTTAATAGATAGTAGTATTTTGAAAACTCTTCTTCAGTTAACTCAAATTTTTCATCATGATATGAGCGTGAACAGATTTCAGCAAAATAATCTGCAAATCTGTCAGCACTTAATCCAGTTTTTAGAGTTCTTTTATAGGCCCCTTTGCTGGCGTCGTGTTTTACGGCTAACGCCCCAAATGCCTCTCTATAAAACACATGCATTTTTGAAGGAACTTCTGCATACTGCTCAAATGTTAGTAACATAATAGTTAACAAAAGTGGGTTTTCAATAAATGCTCTATGAGTCCGATGTAAATTGTCCTCCAGTTCATTTCGAAACTTCTCTTTAATAATTGGTTCATCCGTCCTGAATTCTAAGTTGTCAATTAGTTTTAATGCTTGCTTTTTAGAAAATGGTTTTAGCTGCAAAACAGTAAATCGTGAGTACGATACAAAAGATTGGTAAGGGCGTGAAGAAATCACAAAAAAATTATTTGGATACATATCCGTAAAAGACTCTAAATCTCTCTCAAATCTCTTTGCACTCGCAGATCCAACCTCATCTAATCCATCGAATAATAACAAGCACTTACCTTTGTTTAGCGCATCTTCAAACTGCTCTTCTGTGATTTCATTGCAAAGACTAGTGACTTTCGAATACGCATATTCAAATAGAGTATCAAACATCTCATCAAAGTCTTTCAGTGGAATAAATACTGGAACCATGAATATTTCTTCATAGTTTTCTACAGCATTTAATAGCAAGTGTCTCATCATCATAGATTTACCTAGCCCGCCAGTCCCGGCAAGTATTACAAAACGGGAGCATTTTGAAAGGCTGTCGACTGTAACATTTCCTATTGTAGACAACCTATATGAAGTTCCAAATCTTCCATGCTCGGGGATTCGTCGTTCAATGTCGTTACAAACGTAGAAATCATAAAACGGTTTTGGTTGGTCATTGTATAAGAGCGTCTTTATTGAGCTATATTTATCTTTTGCACTTTGAATATATTTTTTGAAGTTTGGCTTAATTGGCTTTCGATATATTTCAGTTTCAGAAGTTGGTGACACTTGCCTAAAGGTAATATAACAGTCCACTTCTTTTACGATTTTTCCAAATATATCGCTAGCATTATCGACCGATAGATTTGAACGACTTCTAATCATAATCTCTTCCCAATCTTTGTAGAGGCTGGTGATATTATCAATAAAAGTTTTCATCTCACCTGTCACATTGTCCTGAGAACGCCCTAACCGAACAGTCTCAAGTAAAGCATTATAAAAAGACTCCCAATCATCTTTGTTGATTTTACGTGTAGCATTCTTGCCTAAACTATCTACGATCAACTGCATTGTATCCTCTAATACATCAACTTGCTGATCAAATGAATTATCTGACTTGATCAGGTAGGTTTCCTCATATATTTCTAATCCAGAAGGCACTACAAGTTCTTTAGTGGCATGGTCTACCACATTAATCTTTCTTGTATTCTTTAGTTTGCTTATATAATCAAAAGTCAATTTTTTCACTGTTTCCTTGCCGACAGTATTCATGACTCCGGCAGCAGTAGTGTAAAGAAATACCCCAGCTAAAAATTCATCCAACGCAAAATCGCCCTGTGAAAGCAGGGCGTTTTTTGTTTGTCCTATATATTTTTCAAAACTCAGTTTCTTGTCACCATCAAGCACACTATCTCTTTCAATGATATCAAGTAACGCAAGAACGATTAGCTCTTTTTTGTCTTCATCTAGTAAAGGAATTACATCCTCTCTAAATCTCTGCACTACTTCATCCTTATTAGCTCTTTGGGAAGCATTTATTACATTGCTGATGCTTTCACCATTGTTCTTTATGGCAGCACTTCCACTATCACTGATATTACCGTTCGAAAGATTCCCCGTACAGCTGAAGAGTCGCGAAACTGCTGAAGCATTATTTGGGTGTATGTATTGGCAAGTGGGATCTACCGTCCGTGTCATCGTTCCTACAAGTTTACGATCAATAACATTTTCTAATTTGCACAATCGAAGAACCTGTGCAAATGTCCCAAAACACAGTCTTGTCATAATTTTTCTCCCTTGCAACTCATAAGCAAGTGAATGCAACTCACTGCAAATGAGAAGTATATTCCGCTCAATTTCGAAGCAAATCCCTATGAAAGTAAGCTGATGCCAGGAGTTCTGGTATCGGCTTTTTTTCATTTTGAAATAAAAGCAGTTCCTACTAATTCCTATTTATTCATCTTAACACAAATTATTTTCAATTGTCAATCAAAGGAGGAAATCAAATGGAAATCAATGCAAACCAAAGTAAACCTGAGAACAAGGATTTTTATGATGGCGCTTGGCATCTAACCATTGAAGATCAAGTTATTGAAGTCCCTGAAGAAGTATATCGCGCTTACAAGCAGCCCCTGTGGGCAGAGAAAAAACGCCAAGAACGCGAGAAACGCTGCATCATCAGTGACGGCAAAGGTGGCACAAAGAGATGTACTCGAAATTGCCGTGAATGTGATCTGGAACGTGCTGAAAAAGGTTTATCACTAATTGATCGGACAGGCGGTGTTCTGTCATTGGACAAGTTCAGTGCTGATGGTTTCGACGTACCAGATTCAATAAACATTGATGAACTTGTGGAAGACAAGCTACTTCTTGAGGAACTCTTCGCTGCCCTGGATGAACTAGACCCAGAGAATCGCCGTATTGCTGAGCTCTTTAGCATAGGAAAAACCGAACGAGAAATTGCTGAGTGCATTGGTTGCGCTCAAAAGACTGTTAACAACCGCAAGATTAAGATTTTTGCCCAGCTAAGAAAAGTTCTAAAAGATTGGAAGTAACTCATTACTCAAAATGTCCTCTGGTGTCCTGTGGATATCAGAGGGCATCATAAAAACTATTTTTCAAAGTTAATTACTCAATCTTCTCACTTTTGTCCTGTGAAGGTTGAGGGGAACAAAACAGCCCTCGGAACGGAGGTTAAACAATGCAGATTCAAGTAAACCAAACTGACACTCAGGGCCGGGATCCTGAAATGGATGAAGAGCTGGCCGATGTTCTCACCGCCATCAGCGTAGTGTCAAAGCGCCTTGCTAAGAAGCTTACAACGCTATCGCAGCAAGAGAAAGAAAAAGGAGGAAAACCAGATGGGCAAAATGAGTGAACTCTCTCTATTAATGAAGGAGCTGAACCAATGTGGTGAAACGCTGATAGGCATATCTCAGTCTCTTTCCAGCATGTTCAGTAGTAGCGATGAACCAACACCAGCTAAATCAGCACCGGAAGAAAAGGCCATCACTCTCGAAGAAGTTAGAGCGGTTCTGGCTGAAAAAAGTCGAGATGGCCATACATCACAAATTCGAGAGATACTTCAAAAGTATGGTGCTGATAAGCTGTCAGAAATTAATGCTTCAGATTATCCAGCACTCCTAGCAGAAGCTGAGGTACTTGGAAATGGGTAAGCATGCACTTCTTTCAGCCTCTTCATCTCATAGGTGGTTAAACTGTCCTCCTTCTGTCAGGCTCAGTGAGTCTTATGAAGACAAAGGAAGTAGCTACGCCGCAGAAGGCACTGACGCTCATACCCTATGTGAGTACAAATTAAAAGTTGCTCTTGGGCTCCCAGCCAAAGACCCAACAGAGAATCTCACCTACTTTAGTGAAGAGATGGAAGAATGTGCGAACGGCTATGCAGCTTACATTCTTGAGCAGGTAGAAACTGCAAAAGAAAAATGTTCGGACCCGGTTGTTCTTATAGAACAAAGGCTGGACTTCTCTAAGTACGTTGAGGGTGGCTTCGGGACCGGAGATTGCTTGATCATAGCTGATTCTGAGATCCACGTATGTGACTACAAGCATGGACAGGGAATTTTAGTCGAGGCAGAAGACAATCCCCAGATGAAGCTCTATGCACTGGGTGCCCTAGAAATCTTCGATGGGATCTATGACATCGATACTGTTTCCATGACTATCTATCAGCCTCGTAGAAACAACATATCCACCCACACAGTATCTAAAGAATCCTTATACCAATGGGCTAATGAGATTCTTAAGCCAACTGCAGAGCTGGCCTTTGCTGGTGAAGGGGACTTCAAGTGTGGTGATTGGTGTGGATTTTGTAAAGCAAAGTACGAATGCCGCACCAGAGCTGAGCACAACATGGAGCTGGCCAAATACGACTTCAAGAGGCCTCCTCTACTGGATGATTACGAGGTTGAAGACATCCTAAGTAAAATCGATGGTCTAATCTCCTGGGCATCAGATATCAAAGATTACGCACTGCAATCAGCAGTCAGCGGAAAGCAGTGGAATGGATGGAAGCTGGTCGAAGGACGCTCCACTCGAAGGTTCACCGATGAAGCTGCGGTTGCTAAAGCCGTCAGTGCAGAAGGCTTTGATCCATATGAACAAAAGCTTCTTGGCATTACCGCCATGACTTCTCTTATCGGTAAGAAGCGATTTGAGGATGTTCTAGGAAGCTACATTGAAAAGCCTCAAGGGAAATCAACGCTGGTACCCGAGAGTGACAAACGTCCGCCAATTAATACAGTACAACACGATTTTAATGAAATTTAAGGAGGAAAATCATATGTCCAATAATGCAAACAAATCAAACAGCAACCCCATGAAGGTTATCACAGGTCCTGACACTCGCTGGTCTTACGCCAATGTCTGGGAAGCAAAATCCATCAACGGTGGTGCTCCAAAGTTCTCGGTGTCCCTCATCATTCCAAAATCAGATACTGCCACTGTAGCCAAAGTCAAAGCTGCCATTGAGGCTGCTTACCATGAAGGCGAATCAAAGCTTAAAGGAAACGGTAAGTCCATCCTACCTCTTACCAGTATTAAAACACCTCTTAGAGATGGAAATTTGGAAAGACCCGACGATCCAGCCTATGCCAATGCCTACTTCATCAATGCAAACTCTGCTACTGCTCCAGGCATTGTAGATGCAGACAGAAATGTTATCCTTACTCGCTCCGAGGTTTACAGCGGAGTATATGGTAGGGCAAGCATCAACTTCTATGCCTTTAATAGCAATGGAAACAGAGGAATCGCCTGCGGTCTAAACAACCTCCAGAAAATAAAAGACGGTGAGCCTCTTGGTGGAAAGTCCAGGGCTGAGGACGATTTCGCCACTGACCTTGATGAGGATTTCCTCTCTTGAGGACAATAAGCATCGATATCGAAAGCTATAGTAGTGTAGACCTCGCCAAAAGCGGGGTCTACCGCTATATAGAATCATCTGTCTTTGAGATCCTGCTCTTTGGATACTCCATCGATGGTGGCGATATCGAGGTGATCGACCTTGCCAGTGGTGAAAAACTTCCTGAAGAAATACAATCAGCCCTTACTGATCCATCCATTACTAAGTGGGCCTTTAATGCCCAGTTCGAAAGAATCTGTTTATCTAAATGGTTAGGTTTACCTAATGGCCAATACCTTAATCCAAAATCGTGGCGATGCACAATGGTTTGGTCTGCATATATGGGTTTACCACTGTCTCTTGAAGGTAGTGGCGCTGTCCTAGGACTTGAAAAACAAAAGCTATCAGAAGGAAAAGACCTGATCAGATACTTTTGCAAGCCCTGTAACCCAACCGCCACAAATGTTGGTAGGTCTCGTAATCTACCAATCCATGCTCCTGATAAATGGTCTGAATTTAAGTCCTACAACCTTCGCGATGTTGAAGCGGAAATAGCCATCCAAGAAAAACTATCAAAATTTCCTGTCCCTGAAGAAGTGTGGAATGAGTACCACCTTGACCAGGAGATCAATGATCGTGGTGTTTCTTTGGATATGCCATTTGTAAATGAGGCAATAAAGATGGATACTCGGTCTCGTTCAGAGCTGCTCCAGAAAATGAAAAGATTAACGGATCTTGATAACCCTAACTCCGTTGCACAGATGAAGAATTGGTTGTCGGACCAGGGACTTGAAACAGATTCATTAGGTAAAAAAGTGGTTTCAGAACTCATCCAAACTGCTCCACCAGATCTTAAAGAAGTATTGGAACTAAGACAATCACTGGCCAAGTCCTCCGTCAAAAAATACTCTGCCATGGAAAACGCCGTGTGCGCCGATGGTCGTGCACGTGGAATGTTTCAATTCTATGGTGCTAATCGAACAGGACGATGGGCAGGAAGAATTATTCAGCTTCAGAATCTTCCTCAAAACCACCTCCCTGATTTAGAACAAGCACGAGCCCTTGTTCGCTGTGGCAACTTTGATGCTTTAGAGATGCTTTATGATTCCATACCCGAGGTTCTATCAGAACTCATCCGCACCTCCTTCATTCCTACTGCTGGTCGCAAATTCATCGTCGCAGACTTCTCTGCTATTGAAGCCCGGGTTATTGCATGGCTTGCCGGAGAAAAATGGCGCCAGCAAGTTTTCGAGTCTGGTGGTGATATCTATTGCGCTTCTGCTTCTCAGATGTTTGGTGTTCCTGTTGAAAAACATGGAGTCAATGGCCACTTAAGACAAAAAGGTAAGATTGCAGAATTAGCCCTTGGTTATGGCGGCTCTGTCGGTGCCCTCAAAGCCATGGGTGCTCTGGAGATGGGTCTAAATGAAGATGAATTAAAACCCCTGGTTACAGCTTGGCGTACTACCAATCCCAATATAGTCAGGCTCTGGTGGGCAGTTGATAAGGCTGCCATGAAAGCAGTTAGAGAACGGACCATCACTGAAACACATGGCATCCGGTTTTCTTACCAAAGTGGAATGCTCTTTATCACCCTCCCTTCTGGAAGAAGACTCTCCTATGTAAAACCTCGTATTGGCACAAATATGTTTGGTTCGGACTGCATCACTTATGAAGGCGTCGGTGGCACAAAAAAATGGGAACGCATTGATAGCTATGGCCCAAAGTTTGTGGAGAACATCGTCCAGGCAACCAGTCGTGATCTTCTATGTTATTCCATGCAAGCTCTCAAGGATTACAACATCGTCATTCATGTACATGATGAAATTGTCATCGAAGCTGATATGGAAACATCAGTTGAGTCTATCTGTAATCAAATGAGCCATGCCCCATCTTGGGCACAAGGGCTCTTAATGAGGGCAGATGGTTATGAAACGAATTTCTACAAAAAAGATTAGTCCTTTATTACTCACAGGGCAGTTTTCTGTCCTGTGAGTATTAGAAGGCACTTAAGCCTTCAAGAAATGGAGGTAATAAATATGTTCTATGTAAAGCAAACAATCAACGACTCATTGGAAATCAGGGTAGAGGTCCACGATGACAATGTCTTTACCACCTGCCCAGATTGCGGTGTTGAAGTCTGTGTAGACATCTCGGAGTTATTCAGCGATGGGGAAAGCGACCTTTATGGAACTGCTCTTTTCTGTGCAGAGTGCAGCAAGTCCAGATTGGAGGAAATCCTATGAAAGAATTAATTCCAAAAGATCAATACGGGGTTTTTGCTGATGCTCGGGATATAGCTTGGGCAGATAGCTTATTTGTAGCAAATCACTTTGAAAAAGAACACTTTCATGTACTTCGTGATATATCCAAAATCACTGACTCCAATTCTGGATTGAGTAAAGATTTCATTGAATCCAATTATGAGCTCTCCTATTACAAGGATAGTACAGGAAGAAAGCTACCTTGTTATATGATGACTCGCGATGGTTTTACAATGCTTGTTATGGGATACACCGGTCAAAAGGCAATGCGATTCAAAGAGATTTACATCAAACGCTTCAACGCAATGGAAGAGTTCATCACAACTTTGGTTACAACTCGTAAGGATTTCCCTCTACTGACCGAAAACATAAAGCTACTTCACGAAAAACCCAAACCTTATCACTTCAGCAATGAATGCGACATGATAAACCGCATTGTAACAGGGATGTCTGCCAAGCAAATCAGACAAAAATATGGTCTTGAAAAAGGCACCAGCATCCGTCCGTACCTAACCGATGACCAAGTTAAAATGCTCGAGACACTTCAAAAAGTTGATATCGGACTACTTCTCTCTGTTCCAGACTATGAACAGCGCAAGCGATACCTGGAATGGTACAAGATGAAGATTTCCGATAAGCCAGCATAAAGGGAGGTTCTACTAATGGGAATTGATAAATTCAACGCAGAAGGTTACTACGACCCCACTGCTTTTGATGCCTTAACTAAAATCGAACAAAGAGAAAAGGCTGCCAGAGCCTTCCGGCCTCTTGTGTATATCTGCTCACCCTATTCCGGTGATATTGAACATAACACAAATTCTGCCAGACGCTATAGCAGGTTCGCGGTGGTGATGGGATATATCCCCATCGCTCCGCATCTTCTTTTCACTCAGTTTCTTGATGACAGTGATCCTGATGAACGAGAACTTGGTTTGTTCTTTGGAAATGTACTGATGTCAAAGTGCTCCGAGGTTTGGGTATTTGGCAGTCACATTTCCGCAGGCATGAGATCAGAGATCAACTGGGCGAAACGCAAAAACTACCCAATTCGCTACTTTTCATCTCAGTGTAAGGAGGTCATTTAGATTTATGAAAAAGATTAAAGCAATACAAACTGAATACAAAGGTTACCTCTTCAGGTCAAGGCTTGAGGCCCGCTGGGCAGTATTCTTCGATTTTTGTGGTATTGATTACGAGTATGAACCTGAAGGATATGACCTTGGAAATGGATTAACCTATCTTCCAGACTTTCTTCTTCACGGCGTAGACGGCAGATCTGGTGGCGATCTTTACGTTGAGGTCAAGGGTCAGATGACCGATGCTGATGCAGATAAAATCAACCGTTTTTATGAGCTGGGAAAAGATGACCCTGATACCTACGGGAAGTCCCAGACAGCCATCCTTGTGGTTGGGAATATTCCAAGTGGTGCAGATATTGATGACATCCTATGGTCCATAGAAAATGAAGCTTACAATGATAACGGCAATTGGCCTAATAAATATAACTTTAATACTATCGATGGGGACTATTTTGCGGCATATCCTGGGATAAACCATAAAGGAAAATTTGAACTCTTCGGTGATGACAGCAACTATCTTTGTGATATGGATTCTAGAGCAACAGAGAAAGCCTATCGTGCCGCAAGACAGGCCAGATTTGAACATGGAGAAAGACCTCGTACGAAGGGAGGTTATTAAATTGAGAAAACTAGCCATTGCCTACGGGAACAGCCGACAGGCAAAGAAGTGGGTCAACAAAGAAATCACATTTGATGAGTTAAAAGATAGATTAAAGACTCCAATCCGGACAACGGAATCAGCTGAAGAGTATGCCAAATTCAGCAAATCCCAAAAGGATGATGCAAAAGATCATGGTGGTTTTGTTGCAGGGGTATTGAAAGGCGGTCGCAGGAAAATCGACACTGTGGAGCTCCGCTCAATGATTGCCTTAGATGGTGACCGTATTGATAAAGATTTTCTTGAAAACTATGAATCGAATGCCCAGTATACCTCTGTTCTTTATTCCACCCATAGCAGTACTGATGAGAATCCAAGGGTCCGCATTATCTTGCCTCTTACAAGAGATGTAACCTCGGAGGAATTTGTAGCAGTATCAAGATATCTTGCACAGATGCTCGGTATGGATTATTTCGATGAATGCTCTTATCTCCCAAACCAGCTGATGTACTGGCCAAGCACTCCATCCAACGGAAACTTCATCTATAAGGAAGTGGATACGGACTGGCTTAATCCAGATGATATTTTAACTGCTCATCCCGAATGGTCAGATCCTACAAGACTTCCGACTTCATCCAGGGAGAGCAAGGCAAATACAGTATCGCAGCAGAAGGTGCAGGATCCTCTTGAAAAGGAGGGCGTTGTCGGGCTTTTCAATAGAGTCTACTTCCCCATCACAAAAGCGATCGATGCTTTTTTATCAGATATCTACGAACCAACAGGAAATGAGGACCGCTATCACCTTATAGAATCAAGCAGTATGGCGGGTGTTGAAATCAAAGAAGGTGGCAAGTTCGTATACAGCCATCATGCCAAGGACCCGGCATACCTTAAATTATGTAGTGCCTTTGACATTGTTCGTATCCATAAGTTTGGTGATGACGATGCTAAGAAGTCCTTCAAGAGTATGTGTGATTTTGTCATGAAGATCGATGAGGTGAAAGTCTTTGCTACCAATGAGAAACTTGCAGAAGCTGAAGTGGATTTCACAGATCTTGGTGACGACTGGAAAGAAAAACTAAAGTATCAGCCCCGAAGTCAAGTACTCGAAAACAGCGTATACAACTTAAACCTTATCCTTAATCATGATCCCGATTTTAAGAACTTTGCATTTAACGAGTTATCAAACCGCATCCAGGTCACTGGGCCACTGCCCTGGGAAAGACCTGAAGGTAACGTGTTTTGGAGAGATGCCGACACAGCCCAGCTTAAGTCCATTATGGATATTCGCTACCTTCCGTTCTCAAGCAGAAACCACGATGTTGCCTTTACCAAGGTTGCTGATGATCGGAGATTCCACCCTATAAGGGATTATCTTGATTCCCTTCCTGCGTGGGATGGAGTAAAACGTGTGGAAGATGTTTTCATCAAATATCTTCAGGCTGATGATACCGAGTATATTCGCACAGTGACTAGAAAGACCTTTGCAGCGGCAGTTGCGCGGATATATGTCCCAGGAATTAAGTTTGACTGCGTTCCAGTGCTTGATGGCGATCAGGGTATTGGCAAAAGCACCATTTTAAAAGATCTGGTAACAGCAGATTTTTATTCTGAAACCTTGTCCCTTACAGATATGGACGACAAGTCCGGTGCTGAAAAACTTCAGGGATTTTGGGTGGTTGAAATCGGAGAACTTGCTGGTATGAAAAAAGCGGACATTGAAAAAGTAAAAGCATTCCTCTCTACCTCTGATGATAAGTATCGACCGTCCTATGGCAGAGTTGTGGAAAGCCATCCGAGACAGTGCATCGTCATTGCAACGGTAAATGGAGAGCGTGGATATTTACGTGACATCACAGGAAATCGTCGTTTTTGGATCATCAAAGTACATCAGAAAAAGCAGAAGAAAACCTGGAATTTCACTGAAGCTTACAGGCAGCAGTTCTGGGCTGAAGCAAAAGAAATATGGAATTCAGGCGAAAAGCTATATCTGGAGGGTGACATTTTAGAAGAAGCTGAAAAGGCCCAGAAGGGAGCCATGGAGGCTGACGAGCGTGTTGGTATGGTGGAAGAGTACCTGAATACCTTACTTCCAGATGATTGGGATAGCATGGATTTGTTTGCCCGTAGAAACTACCTAAGTGGAACCGAATTTGGTAGGCCAGCGCATGCAGGTACTGTTGCTCGAACCTTTGTAAGCAATGCTGAAATATGGTGTGAATGCTTCAATCGCAACCTCTCCGAATTAAAGACCACGGATAGCTATCAGATTGCAGCACTTATGGCTCAGATTCCCGGTTGGGAACGAACCAGCAGTATCAGGCGTTTGCCCATATATGGTAGGCAGCGACTTTATCAATATGGCGGATAAAGAACACGACACAACACAAGATTTTCCCTTATATTCAAAATGCTTTTTCTTAAAAGTAGATAGGAATACCTGTGCACGAACACGCGCGTTAGTAAATATAGGGGAACGCTTGTGAATTTGTGTTTCTTGTGTCAGATGGGAGGTAAAAAAGTGACTGAAAAAATCATCGAACAAAAACTGGTAAAAGCAGTGAAAGAGCTGGGAGGCATTGCACCTAAGTTTGTCAGCCCAGGTTTTGATGGCATGCCGGATAGATTAATCCTTCTTCCCGGATGTAGAATCGCCTTTGTTGAAGTCAAAGCCCCTGGAAAGAAGCCTCGACCTTTACAACTGGCTAGACATAAGCTCCTTCAGGGTCTTGGATTCAAGGTTTATGTGCTTGATAGTGTAGCAGGAATAGAGAAAATATTATCCGATATGGGAGGTGATGCCAAATGAAGTTCATACCACATGATTATCAGCAATACGCAAGTGCCTACATCGAAAACAATCCTATTGCTGCCATATTTCTTGATATGGGCTTGGGTTAGGAAAAACTGTGCTGACCCTCACCTCCATAAGCAATTTACTCTTTGACAGCTTTAAGGTCCATAAAGTTTTGGTGGTTGCCCCTCTTCGTGTTGCAAGAGATACGTGGCCCCAAGAACTGGAGAAATGGTCACACCTTGATCATCTCATCTGGTCCGTGGCTGTTGGTACTGAAGCAGAAAGAAAAGCTGCACTTTTGAAAAAAGCTGATATCTACATCATCAACAGAGAAAATGTCCAGTGGCTTGTGGAAGACAGCGGCATCCCTTTTAACTATGACATGGTGATTATCGACGAGCTTTCATCATTTAAGAATCACAAGGCTAAGAGATTTAAAGCCTTGATGAAAGTCCGTCCCCACATTAAGCGGATGGTAGGTTTAACCGGAACACCAACAGGAAACGGACTCATGGATTTATGGGCTGAGTTTAGGCTTCTGGATATGGGTAAGCGCCTGGGAAGATTTATTGGTAAGTATCGAGACGACTACTTTACTCCAGATAAGCGTAATGGCCAGATCATCTTTAGTTACAAGCCTCTACCCTTTGCGGAGGATGCCATCTACCGACAAATTTCAGACATTACCATATCCATGAAATCCACTGACCATTTGAAGATGCCAGAACTCATTAGTTCAGAGTATCAAGTAAAGCTTTCAGAACCAGAGCGTAAACGCTATGAGGAATTAAAGCGCGACCTGGTACTTCAGCTTCCCGGTGGAGATATTACCGCAGCTAATGCTGCTTCTCTTTCTGGTAAACTGTCTCAAATGTCAAATGGAGCTGTCTATTCCGATACCCAAGAGATTATACGGATCCATGACAGAAAGCTTGATGCATTAGAAGATCTCATTGAAGCCGCTAATGGTAAGCCCATCCTGGTTGCCTACTGGTTTAGGCATGACCTCGAGCGTATCACAGAAAGGCTGCAGCACAATAAAATAAAGTTCTCTCGCCTTGATTCTTCTGAAAGTATTCGGAGCTGGAACAGTGGTGAATTACCAGTAGCTTTAATACACCCCGCTTCTGCAGGACATGGCCTGAATCTTCAACATGGCGGCTCCACCATTATATGGTTTGGCCTGACTTGGAGCCTGGAACTCTACCAGCAGACCAATGCCCGCCTATGGAGACAGGGGCAAATAGAAAATACAGTTGTTGTTCAACACATCATTACCAAAGACACCGTCGATGGACGTATTCTTAAAGCACTAAGAGAAAAGAACAGTACCCAATCTGCACTCATCAATGCCGTAAAGGCAGATCTGAAAATCTAAGACAACCTATGACAATCCTCGCCAATCCGAGTGAAATCTATAATATTCGGAGGGCTGATATGAATAAACAAAACGCAAGAGAATACTTCTCAAAAGCTTATCGCATTGACCATCGGATCCGTAGTAAGTTTGAACAATTGGAATCGTTAAATGCACTGGCTACAAGAGCCACATCGACTTTGAGTGCAATGCCAAGAAACCCGAACCGTTCAACATCCACAATGGCTGATGTAATTGCCAGAATCATCGACCTGCAGGAAGAAATCAATCAGGACATCATTAGTCTTGTAGATTCGAAACGTGAAATCATGACCATCATCAAGTCCATAGAAAACTCAGAGTACCAGACGCTTCTTGAGAAGCGCTACCTTTGTTTTCTAACCTGGGAAAAGATCGCAGTGGATATGTGCTACACCATCCACCATCTCTACAAAATGCATAACGCCGCCTTGGAAGTTTGCAGTAAGATTTTAAACCAGGATACCTAAAACCATAGAATGATACCCACCGCATGTGATTATATGTAAAATGGAGGTTACTAAAAATGAGCTACCGTGAAGCTAAAGAAGACAACATCAGAATCTCTAAAGCTGGAAGGATGACCTACTACTTCCCCCACTGCCGCTTCTGTGGTGATGAAGTAAGATCCTTAAACTATCTCCGGGACAGACACTATGTCTGCAAGGAATGTAAGCCCCACAAAGAAATCCTATTAAAAACTGGTATCTTTGATTAGATGGATACTAAATAACATAGAATGATACCTACGATGTGTGCTTATATATAAAGTGAGCCACAATGTAAACAAGCCTTCATGGGAAAACCCCACGAGGGCTTTTCTTATGCCCTAAAGGAGGTGAACCCATGCCATACAAACCCAAGCGTCCTTGTTCTTACCCAGGCTGCGGTCTGCTTGCTGATAGTGGAGAGTACTGCGCCGAGCATAAGAAGGTGGTAACAAAACGTTACAACAAGTACCAAAGAGATCCAGCTTCCAACAAACGATACGGCAGGGCCTGGAAACGGATCAGGGACCGCTACATCAAAACCCATCCTCTTTGTGAGGAGTGTGATAAGAATGGACGGATTGTAGCTGCCGAAGAAGTGCACCACATCCTGCCTCTTTCCAAAGGCGGTGGTAATGAAACCAGTAACCTAATGGCCCTTTGTAAGTCATGTCACTCTAAGATAACAGCTGAGAGTGGTGACCGGTGGGGGAGGTAAAATCCCTACAACTTTTCAATCCGGACAGCGGGCTGGGGTGTCGTGTTAAAAAACGCAGATTCAAACGGGGGTATAGGCCCCCGCTTTGTAAAGGAGGTGTGATCATTGGCAAAAGACGGTACGAACAGAGGTGGCGCTCGTGTTGGTGCAGGGGCAAAAAAGAAACCTCTGGCTGACAAAATAGCCGAAGGCAATCTCGGTGGAAGGAAACTGACCGTGATGGAGTTTTCCGATACGGCAGACCTTGAGGGACAAGAAATGCCTGAACCAAATAAGATGCTTGAAGCCATTCAAAAAGATGGTAAGGCTCTGGTGGCAGGCGAAATCTACAAAGCCACATGGCAGTGGCTGGATCAGCGTGGCTGCGCTTCATTGGTTTCTCCACAGCTCCTTGAAAGGTATGCCATGAGTGTTGCTCGTTGGATTCAGTGTGAAGAGGCTATTACTGAATACGGCTTTCTGGCAAAACACCCCACCACCGGGAACGCCATTCAAAGTCCTTATGTATCCATGGGCCAGAACTACATGAACCAGACCAATCGTCTGTGGTTTGAGATATTCCAGATCGTAAAAGAAAACTGTACTGGCGATTACAAAGGAGCAAATCCTCAGGATGATGTGATGGAAAGACTTCTTTCTGCTCGTAGGGGCAAATAAAAACAGATGGGAGACAATGATATGAGTAAAAACTACAGAACCGCAGAAAGTGTCTGCATGGGACATCCTGATAAGCTTTCTGATTTAATCGCTGACAGCATTTTGGATGCTTGCCTTCGAAAAGACAAAGCTTCACGTGTGGCCTGTGAGGTAATGGCTACTAAAGGTAAAATCATCGTGGCGGGCGAGATCACCTGCAGCGAAAAAATTAACCTCCGACTTATCGTCAAAAATGTACTTCGTGAAGTGGGATACAGTCCTTGGAGATTTACAGTATTTGTGTTTGTACATCATCAAAGTGTAGATATTGCTGCTGGTGTGGATACAGCACTTGAAGCAAGAAATGGAATTATTGATCCATACGGTTCCATCGGTGCTGGTGATCAAGGCACTGTATATGGATATGCTACCAACGAAACTCGTGAACTGTTACCTCTACCTTTACTTTTATCTCATAGAATCGTAAAGCGTATTGATGAATGTCGTAAAGGAAAAATCATCAAGGGTATCCTTCCTGATGGAAAAGCACAAGTCACTGTTGAGTACGATGGGGATAAACCTATCCGTATTAAGACTGTAGTAGTTTCTGTGCAGCACCATAAGGACAAAACTCAAAAGAGATTAGAATCAGATATCTTAAACAACGTTCTCTGGCAGTGCTTCGAAGATTTCCCCTTAGATGATGAAACCGAAATACTCATCAATCCTTCAGGTAGGTTTGTTGAAGGTGGCCCTGCTGCTGATACAGGGCTGACCGGCAGAAAGATCATGGTTGATACCTATGGTGGTCTGGCTTCTCATGGCGGCGGAGCACTTTGTGGAAAGGACCCGACAAAGGTTGATAGAAGCGGTGCTTATATGGCCAGATACATTGCTAAGAATATTGTTTGGAGCGGGCTTGCTGATAAATGCGAGGTCGCTATTTCTTATGCCATCGGAAAAGCAAATCCAGTGGCAGTCAATGTGACATCATTTGGTACAGCCAAAATCAGTGACGAAGATTTAAGTGAACTGGTAAAAGAGATCTTTAACTTGAAACCAGCTGCTATCATTGAAAAGCTACGCCTTCGAAATGCAATCTACTCTGATACAGCAACCTACGGTCATTTTAACTCCTCACTCTTCCCTTGGGAGAACGTGGATTTCAATTTAAATTTAAGAAAGGTGGCGGAAAGATATGAAGATTGAAAAACTGAAAACGAAGCTCTTACTTCCCGCTGACTATAATCCGCGTAAGGACTTAAAACCTGGAGATGCTGAATACGATAAACTCAAACGTTCCATTGAGCAGTTTGGATATGTTGAACCGGTCATCTGGAACAAGACCACTGGTAGAGTTGTAGGTGGCCACCAGAGATTGAAAGTGCTCCTGGATTTAGGAATGACCGAAGTTGAGTGTGTGGTCATCGAGATGGATGAAGATAAAGAAAAGGCGCTCAACATTGCCCTTAATAAAATCAGTGGTGATTGGGATAAGGATAAGCTAGCCCTACTTATCGCTGATCTGCAGGGTGCTGACTTTGATATCTCCCTTACTGGTTTTGATCCTTCTGAGCTAGATGACCTGTTTAAGGATTCCCTGAAGGAAGGCACTCACGATGATGAATTTGATGTGGATGCTGAGCTGGAAAAACCCGCTATGACAAAACTTGGTGACGTCTGGAAGCTAGGGCCTCATAGGCTGGTCTGTGGTGATTCAACTAAGTCAGAAAACTTCACGGTTCTTATGGATGGAAAGCTGGCAAACCTTGTGGTGACAGATCCCCCTTACAATGTAAACTATGAAGGCTCTGCCGGAAAAATCAAAAACGACAATATGGGTGATTCTGCTTTCTATGAATTTCTCCTTGCTGCCTTTACCAATACGGAAGCTGTCATGACACAGGATTCCTCTATCTATGTCTTCCATGCAGATACGGAAGGGCTGAACTTTAGAAAAGCTTTCTCTGAAGCTGGCTTCTATCTATCCGGCACCTGCATTTGGAAAAAGCAATCGTTGGTCCTTGGTAGATCTCCATACCAGTGGCAGCATGAACCAGTGCTCTTTGGGTGGAAGAAAAAAGGTAAGCACAACTGGTACGCTGATCGAAAGCAAACCACCATCTGGGAATTTGAAAAGCCGAAGAAAAATGGCTCTCATCCAACAATGAAGCCTGTGGCTCTTGTGGCCCACCCGATTCTTAACTCAAGTCTTAGCAACTGCATCGTCCTCGATCCATTTGGCGGCTCTGGCAGTACCCTCATTGCCTGTGATCAGACCCAGCGGATCTGTCACACTATTGAGCTTGATGAGAAGTTTTGTGACGTTATTGTTGAACGCTACATTTCTGGAGCACAGACCTCAGATGATGTCTATCTCCTGCGTGATGGCAAAGAATACCACTACATTGACCTCCCTGAAAATAAATAACACAACTATCGAAAGATAGACTTGCTATTAACATCACTTAGAGTGATATATGTAGTAAGCAAAAAACAAGGAGGTCAAAACCATGAAAATCAATTACAACGTAACCGGTAACGAACGAAAAAAGCTGGTGAAACTCATCAGTGAAATCACAGAGGTCCCTTCAAAGTACCTGGGTGTTCCATCCTGCGCTTACCAGGTCGGACCCTACCACATCGGAAAAGACGGAGAGCTAACCTTTGACAAAGAAGTGGCTCAAGACGATATCAAGATGCTGATGAAAAAACTACAAGTGGCAGGGTTTAAAGCTGAGGTGGATGAACCCGCTCCTGCTGAAGCAGAGCCCGAGGAAACTGGACTTATCATCCAGATACCAAAAGACTCCCTCTCCGATGAAGACCTGGAGAAGCTAGCCAAACTGTTAGAAGCAAAAGGCAACCTCATCAAGAAAGCGCTTGATGTGGATGCCCTGCCCATTGAAGCCGACGAGGAACGCATTAGCTTCCCTTGGTTTTCAAAACTACCAAATCCAGACGAGATAAAAGCCTACTCCCAGTTCATTACAAAGCTTTGTGAGATGGCGAAAACCCAAAAGAGAATCACCGTGAAAGAAAAAGACGTCGATAACGAGAAATACGCATTCCGCTGCTTCCTTCTCCGCCTTGGATTTATTGGAGAGGAATTCAAAACCCACAGAAAGATTCTTCTTCAGAACCTCTCAGGAAGCAGTGCTTTCAAAGGAGGTGCTCAAAGTGAAGCCGATCAATAAAGAAAGACTGGCCCACCTACGCAAGCAGTACCCCGCTGGCGCCAGGGTCCAGCTCCTTTCGATGGATGATGTGCAAGCACCACCAGCGGGCACAAAAGGCACCGTGTGGGGCGTGGATGACACAGGTTCCATCATGGTTCAGTGGGACAACGGCAGCAGCTTGAATGTGGTTTACGGCATTGATTCCTGCAAAGTAATTGATGAAAAATCCAGGAAGGAGTCACAGCAATGAAGGCATTATTTGGTCGAAAGTTCTACAACCTTAAGGAATTAAAAGAAGCAACTGAAGAGGCAAAAGAAGATGGCGTCATTGGTTCTGATTACACTGTGATTCGAGAAGTTGAACTCAGTGATTCAGAGTTTAAAAAGTTCACCAGTGATTTTCTAGAGGACCAGCCCTGGATCAAGAAGTCAGATGGCGGCACCAACGAAAAAGGTGAGCTTCGATGCATTAGGGTCATTAACAAAGACACTGGTGAAAAGATACTCACCAATCCGGAAGGCTACGACTATCCACGCTACTGTGGGATTGAAGACTAGCCTCTAAGCCAGAAACCTGCTCTATTACTACAGAAATGACTTGCTATTATTCTCGTTTAGAGTGATATATGTAATACCAAAACAAAACCACACTAAATGGAGGATGAGAACATGAAAGAAATCAAAGCATTTGAAGAGGCCAAAGCAACCGGCGCAAATTTTAAGGAGTCTGGAATCAACAGCACCATGTACTGGGCCTACGAAAGAAGCAAGGAAGCGGGAAACGACACTATCGACTTTTCCGAGGTCATTTGGGATTACGACATCGAACCCATTGTTAAAGCCTGCAAAGCCTACGGAATTGACCACATCACCATTTCTAGCACCTTTTCAGGGCTGATTTCAACCTTAGCCGAATTTGAAAAGCACGGCTGCAAGATGGACGGACTTACCAAGGTTAAGACAAGCTACACCGACTGGCAAACAGGAGAAAAGCAAATTCTACCAGCAATCTTGGTTAGGATTTAAGGGGGTTAGACCATGTGGAGAAAAGGTGAAATTGAAGTCGAAAACAGAACCATTCATTACTGGATCAAAAGCTTTGACTTAGGCTCCCCTTATGGCATTGATGAAGGTAGAATATCAAAACTGATGCTAAAGCGAGATGGCCAGATCATTGCAAACTTTGATAGAGGCTGGGACATTGAACCCATCGATGAAAATGCAAAGGCTGCACTTGAAGTTTTGATGAAGAAATACAATTAACAACAAGAGAAAAACGCAAAACGGATTTGGGCTGCATAGCTCTTTTCCTCGTTACAGAAGACCTTAGGGTCTATTTTTTATGTCTTTTTAAAGGAGGTGTCCGCATATCCGAAAACTAAAGAAGTATAAACCAACCACTTACATGGCGAAGGATTCCCATTACAGCAAGGAGATGGCGGACTATGCAGTTGGTTTTATTGAATGCCTCTCCCACACCAAAGGAACCTGGGCAGGGAAGCCCTTTGAATTGATAGATTGGCAAGAACAAATCATCCGGGATTTATTTGGAACCATCAAACCAAATGGCTATCGCCAGTTTAATACAGCGTATGTAGAGATTCCAAAGAAGATGGGAAAAAGTGAGCTTGCGGCGGCTGTTGCCCTGCTCTTAACCTGTGGGGATAACGAAGAACGTGCTGAGGTTTATGGCTGCGCTGCAGATCGTAACCAAGCCTCCATCGTTTTTAACGTGGCTGCTGATATGGTGCGAATGTGCCCTGCATTATCCAAGCGGGTAAAGATTCTGGACTCACAGAAAAGACTGATCTACCAACCTACTGGAAGCATCTATCAAGTGCTTTCTGCCGATGTTGGAAACAAACACGGCTTTAACACCCATGGCGTTGTCTTTGATGAGCTCCACACACAACCAAACCGAAAACTCTATGATGTTATGACCAAAGGTAGTGGTGATGCCAGGATGCAACCTTTGTACTTTCTTATCACCACTGCAGGTGATAATCAAAACAGCATCTGCTGGGAGGTTCATCAAAAAGCACTGGATATTATGGCAGGAAGAAAGAACGATCCTACCTTCTACCCCGTCATTTATGGCGCAGCACTAGAGGATGACTGGTCAGATCCAAAGGTGTGGAAAAAAGCAAACCCATCCCTTGGCATCACTGTAAGCATGGATAAAGTAAAAATGGCCTATGAGTCTGCGAAACAAAACCCTGCGGAAGAAAACAGCTTCAGGCAGCTTCGACTCAATCAATGGGTTAAGCAGGCTATTCGCTGGATGCCTATGGATAAATGGGATGCCTGTGCTTTTCCGGTTAATCCAGAAGCCCTAAAAGGTCGCATCTGTTATGGCGGACTGGACCTTTCCTCTTCCACTGACATTACAGCCTTCGTACTTGTATTCCCTCCGCAGGATGAAGACGACAAATATGTGGTTCTTCCATACTTCTGGATACCAGAAGACAGTATTGACCTTAGGGTTAGGCGGGATCATGTGAATTATGATGTGTGGCAAAAACAAGGCTTCCTTCTAACCACCGAAGGTAACGTGGTCCACTACGGATTCATCGAAACCTTCATCGAGGAGCTTGGGATGAAATATAACATCCGTGAGATTGCCTTTGACCGATGGGGAGCAGTTCAGATGACACAGAACCTAGAAAATCTAGGTTTCACCGTTGTTCCTTTTGGTCAGGGCTTCAAAGATATGTCACCACCAACTAAGGAACTGATGAAGCTGACATTGGAAGAAAAAATCGCTCATGGAGGTCATCCTGTTCTCCGCTGGATGATGGACAATATATTTATTAGAACTGACCCTGCTGGGAATATCAAAGCAGACAAAGAAAAATCCACCGAGAAGATTGACGGTGCTGTAGCCACAATCATGGCTCTTGACCGAGCGATTCGCTGTGGTGGAGAAGCCGGTAATTCCGTTTATGATGATCGAGGTCTTTTAATCTTATAATTCCATTTTCCATATGATACAATAAATGTAATAGGCTAAGTTTTTATGTAGATAAGTAGAATAAAACGCAATAGTCATAAAGGGGGTGCATTTATGAGCGAGTATTTTGATATGAAAAGTGATAAGTGGAAAACAACAGTAAAATGGTGTTTAAGAATGGGAGTTGCTTTAGGTCTTATAATTGGGGGCAAAATATTATATAAAATATTGTAATCTTTTTAAGACGCATTCTTTATATTATATGATCTACAGTTATCATGAATTTAATAGTATCAAAATTAAGCATCTATCTCCAGAGTAGGTGCTTTTTTCATGCCCATTTTAAGGAGAGTGATGTCCATGGGAATACTGCAAGGAATATTTAAGGCACGTGATAAGCCTAAAGACGCTCTTAGTGGAAGCCGCTATAGTTTCTTTTTTGGAAATACTAGTGCTGGTAAGCCAGTTAATGAGCAAACCGCTATGCAGATGACCGCAGTGTATAGCTGCGTAAGAATCTTATCCGAGACCTTAGCTGGTCTACCACTTCATGTGTATAAGTACAATGATTCAGGTGGCAAGGAGAAAAACCTAAATCACCCGCTTTATAAACTGCTTCATGATGAACCAAACCCTGAGATGACTTCTTTTGCGTTTAGAGAGACGCTGATGAGTCATCTTTTATTATGGGGAAATGCCTATGCTCAGATAATTAGAAATGCACGTGGTGAAGTGATTTCTCTCTACCCACTCATGCCAAACAAAATGACGGTCGATCGCGATTCAAGTGGTCGGCTTTTCTATTTGTACCAGCGTGGCAATGAGGATGTCCCTACTCTTGGCAAAGAGCATCAAGTGTATCTTTCACCATCAGACGTCCTTCATATCCCAGGACTTGGCTTTGACGGACTGGTAGGTTATTCACCCATTGCCATGGCAAAAAATGCTGTGGGCCTAGCCATAGCCACGGAAGAATATGGAGCTAAGTTTTTTGCTAATGGGGCTTCACCGGGAGGCGTCCTTGAACACCCCGGTACTATCAAGGATCCTCAGAAGATTAAAGAATCCTGGAATGCAGCTTATCAAGGAAGTGGTAATGCCCACCGGGTGGCTGTCCTTGAGGAAGGTATGAAGTATCAGCCTATTGGTATTTCTCCTGAACAGGCTCAGTTCCTAGAAACCAGAAAGTTCCAGATCAATGAGATCGCTCGTATCTTTAGAGTGCCCCCTCATATGCTTGCTGATCTAGAGAAGTCATCCTTTAGTAACATCGAACAGCAATCACTGGAATTTGTAAAATACACCCTCGACCCTTGGGTGGTCCGCTGGGAACAGTCCATGTGTAGAGCGCTGCTAATGGAAAGTGAGAAGCCTAATATCTTTATCAAGTTTAATGTGGATGGCCTTCTGCGTGGTGACTATGTAAGTCGTATGAGTGGCTATGCTACTGCCCGGCAGAATGGCTGGATGAGCGCCAATGATATCAGAGAGCTAGAAAATCTGGATAGAATTCCAGAATCCTTTGGTGGCGACCTCTACCTCATCAACGGCGCAATGACAAAATTACAGGACGCAGGCGCGTTCGCAAATATCAAAGAAACGGAGGAACCTAAATGAAGAAATTTTGGAACTGGGCGCGTGATGAAAACACTGGCGTCCGAACACTATATCTAGACGGCGTTATTGCCGAAGACTCATGGTTTGACGATGATGTCACCCCTAAGGCATTTAAAGCAGAGCTTACTGCCGGTGAGGGTGACATAGTTATTTGGCTCAATTCTCCAGGAGGTGATTGCATTGCTGCTAGTCAGATTTACGCCATGCTGATGGATTACAAGGGTACTGTTACCGTAAAGATTGACGGTATTGCAGCCTCAGCCGCCTCAGTCATCGCCATGGCGGGGACAACGGTGCTTATGGCACCAACTGCCCTCATGATGGTCCATAACCCCCTTACGGTGGCCATTGGAGACAGCGAGGAAATGAAAAAAGCCATCGCCATGCTTTCTGAAGTTAAGGAGAGCATCATCAATGCCTATGAAATCAAGACAGGCCAGTCAAGAACAAAGCTCTCCCATCTTATGGATGCAGAAACCTGGCTCAATGCAAAGAAGGCCATCGAGCTTGGTTTTGCGGATGGCATCTTGGAGGACGAAAAGAAAAGAAATCAGACCGAAGACTTTACCTATGCCTTTAGCCGCAGAGCTGTTACCAACTCTCTACTGGATAAGGTAAAACCCAAACTAGAAAAAGAGAATACTGGCACCCCAATTGAGTCGCTAGAAAAGCGGCTTTCTTTGATTCAACACTAAATTTTAGGAGGAAAACACTATGAATAAAATTCTTGAACTGCGTGAAAAAAGAGCAAAATCCTGGGAAGCTGCTAAAGCATTCCTCGATACCAAAAGAGGTACAGATGGTATCGTATCTGCTGAAGACACTGCAACTTATGAAAAAATGGAAGCGGATGTGGTTGCCCTTGGCAAAGAAATTGATCGTCTTGAAAAGCAAGAAGCACTAGACCGTGAGCTTTCAAAGCCACTTAACACACCGCTTACCGGGAAACCTATCTTCCAGGGTATGGAATCCAAAGGCGGCAGAGCCTCCGCAGAATACCAGAAAGCATTCTGGAATGCTATGAGAACCCGTTCTGGTGAAGGGCTCGATCCTGTTATTAAGAATGCACTGCAGATTGGTACTGACACTGAAGGTGGCTATCTTGTACCGGATGAATTCGAGCGTACCCTTATTGAAGCTTTGGATGAAGAGAATATTTTCAGAAAGCTGGCCAATGTCATCTCCACCTCATCTGGTGATCGTAAGATTCCAGTAGTGGCTTCCAAAGGAACTGCTTCTTGGATTGATGAAGAAGGTGCTATTCCTGAAAGCGATGATAGTTTTGGACAGGTTTCCATTGGTGCTTACAAGCTAGGTACCATGATCAAGGTGTCTGAAGAGCTTCTTAATGACAGCGTGTTTAATCTTGGAAACTATATTGCTAGAGAGTTTGCAAGACGTATTGGTAACAAGGAAGAAGATGCTTTCTTCACAGGAGATGGTTCTGGTAAGCCTACAGGTATTCTTGCTGCCACTGGTGGAGCACAAATCGGTGTAACTGCTGCAAGTGCTACAGCTATTACTGTTGATGAGATTTTGGACCTCTTCTACTCTCTTAAATCGCCTTACAGAAACAAGTCCGTGTTTGTTATGAACGATGCCACTATTAAGGCCATTAGAAAACTTAAGGATGGTCAGGGTCAGTATATCTGGCAGCCTTCACTTCAGGCTGGAACACCAGATACCATTCTGAACAGACCTGTTTACACTTCATCCTACGTTCCTACCATCGCTGCATCTGCAAAGTCCATCATCTTCGGTGACTTTGGCTACTACTGGGTAGCGGATCGTCAAGGAAGAGTCTTCAAGAGACTGAATGAGCTTTATGCGGCTACTGGCCAGGTAGGTTTTGTTGCCACTCAGCGTGTGGATGGAAAGCTGATTCTTCCTGAAGCCATCAAAGTGCTTCAGCAGAAAGCATAATGGAGGTGCCCTATGAGTTATAACACAAAGAACTATACCGAACAGGGCGGTGAAAAAACCGTTATTGGTGGAACTCTTGAAATCAAGGAAGGGGCGGTCGTTACTGGCCTCCCTGTTCTTGACAATCAAGCGGCAAGTACTGCTACCACAGTTGAAGATTTGGTGACGGATTTTAATGTCCTTCTCACCAAACTTAAAGCAGCAGGGCTTATGATTTCAGACTAATGAAAGGATGGTGGAGGGATGACACTGCTGGAAAAAGTAAAAGCAAACCTTATACTAGATCACTCGTCTGATGATGAGCTGATTCAAATGTACATCACTGCCGCCACGCGGTATGCAGAAAGCTATCAGCATCATCCTGAGAACCACTATGTGGAAGCCGTTATGCCAGCCACCACTCAGCAAGCCATCATCATGCTGTCATCTCACTTCTATGAATCCAGGGACGGCAGCACCGGTGGTTTCTTTTCAGATAATGTTCAAGCTGGACAGCAGGTATGGAATACAGTCAATCTCCTGCTGCGGCTTGATCGGGATTGGAAGGTGTAGTTATGAGCTTTGGGAAAATGAATACCTTTATCGATATTGTAGAAAGCGTCACCATTAAAGATCCTGAAGGGTTTAAAACAGAAGTTGATAATATTGTAGCTTCTGTAAGGGCTTATCGAGAAGGTCGCCATGGCAATGAGAAATGGGCAAATAGAGCTTCCTTTTCAGAAGCCACAGACCTTTTTCGCTTTCGCCGCATACCTGGTATAACCATTACAACGTCTATGGTGATCATCCACAGTGATAAGAGATTTGAAATCACATCTGTTGAGGATGTGAAAGGCCGCGGGATGTATATTGAAGTGCTGGCCAAGGAGGTGGCTCCAAGTGGCTAAAGGAACTATGAAAATGCCTGATGAGTTTCTAATGAAGCTTACAAAGCTTGGTGATAAGACCGATGAGATTGTCTCGAAAGTTTTAGAAGCTGGCGGGGAGGTTGTTCTTGATAAAGTAAAAGCCAACCTCAAAGGTGTTATTGGGAATGAAACAAAAGAAAAAAGCCGTTCTACCGGTGAGCTGGTATCTTCACTGGGCCTCTCTCCCACCAAGCTAGATCGAAATGGAAACTTCAATGTCAAGGTTGGCTTCAATGAACCTCGTGGCGATGGAGATGCCAATGCCAAGATTGCAAATATCCTTGAATACGGTAAATCAGGTCAGCCACCTAAGCCTTTCTTGAAGCCAGCAAAGTCCGCATCTCGGAAGGCATGCATTGAAACTATGAAATCAGAACTGGATAAGGAGATTGAAAAGCTATGAGCTTACTTGCGGATTTAAACAACATACTAATACCCTTAAACATTCCTGTGGAGACCGGAGTATTTTCCGATACGCCGCCTGATGAATATCTGGTTATCACCCCCATGTCTGATAGGCTTGATCTCTTTGCAGATAATGAAGCCTACATGATTCTCTCAGAAGCTCGGCTTTCTCTTTTTACGAAGAAGAACTATATGAAGCGCAAGAAAGAACTAACTAAATCCCTACAATCTGGAGGAATCACCATCACAGACAGGCAGTATGTAGGTTACGAACACGACACTAAATTTCATCATTACGCCATTGACGTAATGAAAGAATATGAAACGGAGGAAGAATAAATGGCAACGATCGGATTGGACTCTCTATTTTATGCAAAAATCACAGAAGATCAAAATGGCATCGAAACCTATGGAACCCCTAAAGTGCTGGCTAAAGCCATGACTGCAGAGCTGAGCATTGAGCTCATTGAAGCCATTCTCTACGCAGATGACGGTGCCAGCGAGGTGGTTAAAGAATTTAAGAGTGGATCACTAAGCCTTGGAATTGATGACATTGGTTCCCTGGTGGCCCAGGACTTAACGGGCTGCAAAATTGACAGCAACAATGTGGTGGTTTCAAGAAGTGAAGATGGTGGTAGCCCTGTGGCAGTCGGGTTTCGTGCCAAGAAGGCCAATGGAAAATATCGCTACTTTTGGCTCTACAGGGTTATCTTCTCTGTTCCCGCCACAAGTCTTGCTACCAAAGGCGACTCCATTACATTTAGCAGTCCCACCATAGAAGGAACCGTCTTTAGAAGAAACAAACTGGACGGAGAAAGCAAACATCCTTGGAAAGCGGAAGTTACTGAAGGAGATAATGGTGTAGCGGCATCAACAATTACAAGCTGGTTCACATCCGTTTATGAACCAGACTTTACAGCCGTAACCCCAACCATAACCATCACAACCCAGCCAGCAAGCTTAACTGAAGTAACCGCAGGAAGCATTTCTGGAAGCCTCTCTGTTGTGGCAAATTCCAACACCTCAAACCCTGTAATCTATCAGTGGTATGAAAATACCATCGATAGCACCACTGGCGGTACTGCCATTAATGGGGAAACTTCTGCGAGTTTTGATATTCCAACGGACCTTTTGGCAGATACCTATTACTACTACTGCGTCTTAAGCTCTAGTGGTGCAGAAAATGTGACAACCACTGTGGCTACTGTTGTGGTTTCTTAATGGGAGGGTTGATCATGGCAGATGAAAAAATAAAGGTTGATGAGGCAGCAGAAGAACGAAGTACCACCATTGATATTGGCGGCACAGAGTTTAAGATGATTCTTACCACTAAAGCTACAAAGGAAATTGCTAAGCGCTATGGTGGTCTTGAGAATTTGGGCGATAAGCTCATGAAAACTGAGAACTTTGAAATGGCACTGGAGGAGGTGGTTTGGCTCATCACCCTTCTGGCCAACCAATCTATCCTGATTCACAATATTAGGAACAAGGATGATGAAAAAGAACTGCTCACAGAAGATGAAGTGGAGCTTCTTACCACTCCCTTTGATCTAGCTAATTACAAGAATGCCATTATGGCCAGTATGATGAAAGGTACAAAAAGGAATGTGGAGAGTGACGACTCAAAAAACGAGGTGGTCGGGTAAGTGATGAACAAGTCTTTACCCGACTTATTTACTTTGGAACAGTCCATCTTAGACGATCTGAAGATGAGGTGTGGCTCATGCCCATTGGCTATTTGATGGACCTTTGGGAGTGTCATAAGCAATTTACCGGAATATCGAAACCGAAACAAGAACGCTATATCGATGAAATAATACCGGAATTTCTATAACAAAATCATTTAGAGTGGCACCTTAGGCGGTGTCATTTTTTATGCCCCAAAGGAGGTGAACGCTATGTCGGACTTCGGCCTGAAAATCGGTGTTGAGGGTGAAAAAGAATTCAAGAGCTCTCTTCGAGATATCAATCAAACATTCAAGGTGCTTGGTTCTGAAATGAATCTGGTCACTTCTCAATTTGATAAGCAAGACAAATCCATCAAAGCTATCACAGCAAGAAATGAAGTCTTAAATAAAGAGATCGATGCTCAGAAAAGTAAAGTATCCACCCTTGAAGCTGCACTGAAAAATGCTGCTGAGTCCTTTGGGGAGAATGACAAAAGAACAAAAGCCTGGCAGATCCAGCTAAACAATGCAAATGCAGATCTAAACAAAATGGAAAAAGAGCTGGATGACAACAATAAGGCTCTTGATGCAGCCAGTGATGGGTTTGATGATGCTGGTAAAGAAGCAGACAAGTTTGGGGATGAAATCAAAGACTCTGCAAAAGTGGCAGATGATTCCGGTGGTAAGTTTGAGAAGCTCGGTTCAGTTATGAGAGGTGTGGCTGCTGGGATTGGCGTTGCTATGGCTGCCATTGGAACCGCAGCAGTAACAGCGGGTAAAAAGCTCTTTGATATGGCTAATGATGCTGCCGCCGCAGGGGATGAGATCGATAAGGCCAGCCAAAGGATAGGTCTTTCCAGGCAAGGTTATCAAGAGTGGGACTATGTCCTTTCCCAAAACGGTGCCAGCATCTCATCCTTAGAAAACGGAATGAAGAAACTTAATAACACCGTAGACGATGCCATCAATGGGAGTTCCTCAGCCACAGAAAAGTTTCAACGCCTAGGGATTTCCATGGCGGACCTTGAGGGTAAATCCCGAGAAGAAGTCTTTGAGATGACCATTAAAGGTCTTCAAGGCATCTCTGATGAAGGTGAAAAAGCGGCCATTGCCAATGATTTACTTGGAACGTCCTCAGTTGAGCTAGGGGCGCTTCTAAACCAGACCGCTGAAAGCACAGATGCCCTAAAGAACAAAGCAAGTGAGCTAGGGCTGGTTATGAGTGATGAATCTGTAGATGCTGCGGTGAACTACACAGATGCCATGGACAATCTCACCCGCTCCTTTGCCGGGGTGAAAAACAACATCACCTCACAGCTCCTCCCTGGCTTTACCATGATTCTAGATGGTTTGACGGGCCTTATCACTGGCCAAGAAGGTGCTGCTGAGCAGCTTAAGGAAGGTGCAAGGCAGACGGTTGAACAGATTGCTGTCATCCTTCCTCAAATTCTGGATGTGGTTACAGGACTTATTGCAGCTATTGCAGAAGTAGCACCTGATTTGATTCTCGCTCTTGTCAGTGGGATTTTAGATAATCTTCCCACACTTATTGAAGCTGCAACCAATATCATCATGACCATTGTAGGTGGCCTCATCGAAGCCTTACCTCAAATTACAGATGGTGCTTTGCAGCTTGTTCTAACATTGGTGGATGGGATTATTACCAATCTTCCTGCCCTGGTGGAAGCGGCGCTAGTGATGATTGTGACCCTTGCAACGGGCCTTGGAGATGCCCTACCAGAACTCATTCCATCCATTGTGGAAGCGGTTATTCTGATCGCTACCACCTTAATCAACAATCTGGACTTGGTACTAGATGCTGCTTTTCAGATTATCAGTGGCTTGGCTATGGGACTTTTGAACTCCCTACCAACTCTGATTCAATCACTGCCTCAGATTATTAACAGCATCATTACCTTCATCACCAGTAATCTACCAAAGCTCATTGAAATGGGAGTTCAACTGACCATTCAGCTTGGCATGGGACTTATTCGTGCCATTCCTCAGATCGTGGCTCAACTGCCTCAGATCATCATGTCTATCGTCTCCGGACTTGCCCGTGGGATCCCATCCATACTAGAAGTGGGAAGAAACATCGCCAGAGGTTTATGGGACGGTATCGCATCGATGATTGGTTGGCTTGGAGAAAAAGTAAAAAACATGGTCAACGGTATTGTTGGTGGCGTTAAGAAGGTTCTTGGTATTAGATCACCTTCAAAGGTATTTGCAGGCATTGGTTCCAACATGGGTGAAGGTATTGGAGAGGGCTTCGAAAAAGCCATGGGTGATGTAGAAAAAGATATGCAGGGAGCTATTCCTACAGACTTTGATTTGGACCTGAACTCTCAAGTAACAGGAAGTCTCGGTGGATCTGAAGGAGCAGTCTTTGATGTAACCATCCCTCTTACCATTGATGGCAATATCCTAACCAGAGTCATAGCCCAACTTCAGTGGAACCAAAACACCGTCACAGTTAGAAACCTTGGTGTGGCAGGAAGTTAATAGAAAGGAGGCGGTCCCTTGATTGAAATTTACGCGGGAGCAACCATGATTCAGTCTGTTAAGAAAGTCATCAGCTCAAACATTAGAGAAACCTTAGAGGGTGAATTTACCCTCTCATTTACTGTTATGGCGAAGTCTGCATTGGCCTTAAAAACTAAGCAAATTGCAAAACTAGATAATCAGTATTTTGAACTGGTTCAAATCAGTAAATCAATTCAAGGGAGCCTACCGGTCTGCTCTGTTCTTTGTGAGCATATGTCTTATCTTTTGAACCATGAAATGTATCAAATAAGCAGTTTTGACTTCACGGGTGATCCTTCAGTAGGATTATCCCAGCTCCTTGCAGGCACTCCCTTTTCAGCTGGGATTGTGGATTTTACAGAGAGCGTCACTATGAAAATAAATCAGAAGGTTTCCAGGCGAGCTGCCCTTATGCAGTTCATTGCTATTTTGGGTGGTGAAATCCAGTACGATGGCTATAGCATAAATATTCGTAGCCATAGAGGCTCCAATGATTATATCCCTGTGATGGGTTCAAAGAATGTTACAAACGTGGCTGTATCCCATGACTCCAGGGAGGATGCATCATCCTATGATATTTCCTTTTTCAAGCTGATGGATTTGGCTGTTGGTGATAATGTGCACATCATATTCAATCCATTAGGTATCAATGTGAAAACCAGGATAATCTCCCTTGAATACAATCCTTTTTATCGATTTAATATCCGTGTTGAGGTGGGAAGATACAGGCCAAGTATTTCTGATACCTTCTATCGCATAGAAAACTCTATTTCTAATGTAGGAAGCTCCGTGGATGATCTTCAAAGCCAGGTCTATGACTTAGGCGTATCCTACACCATAGTAAAAACGCTGTCGGTGGTTGATAGTAAAATCAATGTGACCTATGAAGTGGAAAAAGGTGATACCCATCAATATCATGCCGAGTACAGCTTCACCACAGATTCCAGTGGAAGGATCACCAGCATCACCTTAGAAGATATTTTCTCAGAGCTTCTCCTTAAAGAGGTCTCATCACTTCTGATTGATGCTGCAGCCTTTGAAGTGACCTATGCCGATGGCTCAACTGGAAGCTACACCTACTCCACCGATTCCAGCGGAAGAATTACAGCCATTGAGAAAGTTTAAGGAGGAAAGCCATGAGCTATGATCGTAATTTTAATAACACCTTGGCCATCTGGACAGCTTTTGGTGGTAGAGGCAGCATTGTCCTTCCTATTCCTACCTTAAGCTGGACCAAGAAGTACTATAACAATTTTGGCTACACCCAATACGGCAGTGAAAGACAGATTAATGTCTATGATAACGGAAACGCTCAGATTGCAGTTTATTATGCCAAAACTCCCTATATGTCCTACTGGAACAAGACCACCAAACAATGGACCGTTGTCAGTGTTCCTTGGTGGAGTCATGGACAGCCAGAAATTCTTTATGCTGCAGATGGCGTATTTATCGCAAAGATTGTAGGCCTTGCTAATGTCATCGCTTCTTTTGATGGCATCACTTGGCATAATGCGGGGTATTGTCCCGGAGCGCAAAACGCTATGACTTGTGGTGCTTATGATATGGACAGGGGGTCAGGCGTGGTCAGCTGGTGGTACTACAAGTCACCGGTTTACTACAGCTTTGATTCACTGACAGAACGAACTGCCTGGACCCTGGTCGGCTCTGATGGAACCTCAGTCCCTATCTTCAAATACCTGACCAGGCACAAAGGTTACTTTGTCGGAGTTGTTGGTGGTGACAAGTCCATCGCCAGAGCAAGTACATCAAGTCCTGGAAGCTGGGGAACCACCATTCCAGAAGATGTGAATGATACTCGGTACATGTTCATTCGCTCTATCAATGGTGTGCTCTTTGTGATGAAGTTCAATTACACCAATGTGGGTGGCGATTACACCTACTACGTGAAGCTCTGCGTGATGAGTGACGATGCCACGCAAATTACAGAGACGAATCTTTCCTGGGTAGGGGATCTAGCCAATAACAACATCCCCAATCCAAGGAATATCATGTGGATGCCCGACTGGGGTAAGTTCGCACTTCTTAAAGAGAGCAGCCTTTGTGTATCCTCTGATGGGGTTACCTGGGAATGCCTGCATCAGCCAGGATTCACAACGTCCCAATACGATACCTTTGACGGTGCCATGTACATTCCCGGAGACGGGTTCTATGCCAAAGCCAGCGGGTATGTCTACTATGCACCTTACTAATTGAAGCCCATTTCTATCAGATTATGACACCTTTAGCCGGGCGTCTTTTAATATATAAATCTACATGAAAGCGAGGAAAAACAATGAGAGATATTTGGACTTATATTCAACTGGCTATTGCTGGCCTTGGCGGTTGGCTTGGCTGGTTTCTCGGAGGTTACGATGGATTTTTATATGCCCTGATTGCCTTTGTTGTCATTGACTATCTGCTTGGTGTCATGTGCGCCATTATCGAGAAGCATTTATCCAGTGACGTGGGTGCTCGGGGCATTTTCAAGAAAGTCGTTATTTTTTCATTGGTAGGCATTGCCCACATCATTGATCAGAACATCATCGGTGATGGCGGTGTAATCAGAACAGCAGTGATCTTCTTCTACCTATCCAATGAAGGAATCAGCATTATTGAAAATGCCACAAGACTTGGACTGCCTATTCCAGAAAAGCTCCGAGATGTTTTGGAACAGCTCAAAGACGGTGGAGATAAAGACGGAACAAAGTAATCAATGATTTTGCCATTTGAGCATTCTTTGCATATGTAAGTTATGGAGGTGTTCAAATGGTATTTATAAATTGTAGTTATTGCAAGGAGCCACTATGTGTCATCAATTACAAAATACTCAACAGTGACAAGATGGTGCTGAGAAACTATCAAGAGGAATGTCCATGCTGCCACAAAACTCTAGACTTCTTTTGGCGTGAAAACAGCGATCAGATTTTTGATGAAGGAAAACTGGGTTAGCTGTATAAAATGTCATCCCCTTCGCATAATGCTTTTGGAGGGGATGAAAGTGACCAAAATTAAATGCCATTGTGGTGCGACGTTAATCTTAGTGAAGTATTTAATGCACTTAGAAGGGAGTTTAACATTTAGAGATTATTATGGCACATGCCCGGTTTGCGGGAAAGAAAATGAGACAAGAGATTTAAATGAAGACGACATAACTGATCAAGAATACCTATTCTAGTAGAAGCGTCATAGGCCAAGCCTGTGGCGTTTTTATTTTTCTATAGATTGCAACCAATCATAGGAGGGAAAAACTATGAACCTTAAAAAACTAATCTTTACAGAAAATGAATGTTATAAAGCAGGTAGGAAAATCCAGCCCAAAGGCATTATGGTCCACAGCACTGGGGCCAATAACCCTTATCTTCGTAGATATGTTGGTCCGGATGATGGCCTTCTTGGACAAAACCAGTACAACAATCATTGGAACCAGCATAGACCCAGTGGCAGACAAGTCTGTGTCCATGCCTTTGTTGGAAAGCTAAAAAATGGCACCATCGCTTCCTATCAGACCCTGCCATGGGATCATAGAGGCTGGCATGCAGGTGGTGACGCCAACAATAGTCACATCGGATTTGAAATTGTGCGCCCAGATAGGGCAATGTCAACAGCGGTTTAAGGTACCGCATAGTAAGATAACGCTATTGTCAACCTGCCCAACCGAAAGGCGAAAGCTGACACGGGAACATAGCATGGCAGGAAAGCGGTAAGTCATCTAAAGGCAATCAGATGCGACTGAACCGCAATGACAAGTGGATATGAGGATAAAACTGGGTTTGTTGAACGTAAGTTTCGAGTTTCTGTTAATGCCCGGACAGAGGAAATTTGCCTGTAACCTCTGATGTGAATGTAATTGCGTACAGATTTCGCGCAATTGGTTATCATTTAGTTCACATGACCTGTTGGAGAACCAATGGTAAAGAAACGAAAACGTATCCGAAAATCCACATACCTATTGGCATTGTTAACTGGGGATACCCTAAACAGAAACGCCGGAAACGGCTATAGCTAAAGGGCTTGAATATTCTGCATGGGTACGGAGCTTCCATAGTAGTCCGCGAGGGGTAATGACCCTTACATGGCGAAGGGAAGCAGTTGTTACGCGCCAAAATTTATATTGATTAGGGAGGAATACCTCAATGAAACCAACAATTGAGATTTTGGAGAGAATGAATCAAAACTCAAATCGCAACAAGAATGAAATTTTCACGCGGGTTTACCGTTACCTGCAAAGACCAGACATCTATTTTCTTGCTTACAAAAATCTGTATGCCAATAGTGGCGCAGCAACACCTGGTGTCGATAATGACACAGCAGATGGCTTCAGCGAGGAAAAGATAGAGCTTATTATCCAAAGTCTAACAGATGGAACCTATACACCTAAGCCTGTACGTAGGACGTATATTGCAAAAAAGCAAAGTAATAAATTACGTCCTTTAGGACTTCCGACATTCACTGATAAATTGGTTCAGGAAGTAATCAGAATGATTCTAGAAGCTATTTATGAACCTACATTTTGTGATACTTCCCATGGCTTCAGACCTAACAGAAGCTGTCATACCGCTCTAGGAATGGTATCAAAAGGATTCAATGGAGTGAAATGGTTCGTCGAAGGTGATATCAAAGGCTGTTTTGATAACATTAATCACAATGTGCTCGCTGAATTGATAGGAAAGAAAATCAAGGACGCGCGTTTCAACCAACTTATTCGCAAATTCTTAAAGGCAGGATATATGGAAGATTGGCGATACCACAGTACATATAGTGGGACGCCCCAAGGTGGAATAATTTCACCTGTACTAGCCAATATATACTTGCACGAGTTGGACATGTTTGTTGAACAGCTAAAAGCTAAATTTGACAAGCCCTTACCCCGAGGCAAGAGAACACCGGAATATTCAAGACTACGAAGTAAAGCAGTCCGCTTGAGAAAGAAGTTAGAAAATGCGGATGAGCACCAAAAGCCGGCACTACTTGCTGAATTACGACAAACTAGAGCGAAACAGCTTTCAACCCCTAGTAAATTACAAGAGGATAAGAAAATTAAATATGTGCGTTATGCAGATGATTTCCTTATCGGGGTTATCGGAAGTAAATCTGACTGTGAATGGGTAAAATCGGAACTGAAAACATTTATCAGAAATACGCTGAAAATGGAACTCAGTGAAGAAAAAACACTTATTACTCACAGCCACAACAAAGCAAGATTTCTAGGCTATGATGTTTGTGTAAGGCGTAACAGTCAAATCAAACAGGGTGGAAATGGGTATACCAAAAGAACGCTTAACAACAAAGTGGAACTCACGGTTCCATTCAAAGATAAAATTGAACGTTTTCTGTTAGATAAAGGTATAGTGAAACAGATTAACGGTAAGTATCGCTTTGTCCACCGCCCAAGCTTGCTACAAATCACGGAATACGAGATTGTTTCAACCTACAACGCAGAATTGCGGGGAATATGCAACTACTACCGAATGGCAAGTAATTTTAACAACTTAAATTACTTTGCTTACCTTATGGAGTATAGTTGCTTAAAAACACTTGCAGCAAAGCGTAAAAGCAGCATTGCCCAAATTATTCGCTCGCATCAAGATGGGCAAGGGAAATGGTGTGTACCATATAAGACGGCTAAAGGTGAAAAACGACTCTATTTCGCAAAATATTCTGATTGTAAAGGGCAAAGTTCATTTAGTGACAAAATACGTAATGACGCAGTTATCTATAGTCATAAACGTAACCCTTTTGAAGATGGATTAAAAGCAAGAGTTTGTAAGTTGTGTGGAACAACCGAAGCGACACACTATGAAATACACCATGTTAAAAGGCTCAAAGACTTGAAGGGAAAAGCTCCATGGGAGAAATACCTAATAGCGCGAAACCGAAAAACTATGGTGGTCTGTCGAGATTGTCACAAAGAAATCCACAGAAATTGAGTTTTGAATAATTGAGTAACAATGGAGAGCCGTGTACATCGAGAGGTGTAAGCACGGTTCGGGGAGGGGTCTGCGCAAACCTGTTGTAGAAATACAATAAGGCGGCGCTTTCCTACTCTACTGCGAAGACAACCTATCCGACGCCTCTTATTTCAATACAGTTTATAAAGAAGCCACGGAGCTTTGTGCTTACCTTTGTAAACTCTATGACTTAACAGAAAAAGATATCATTGGCCACTATGAAGGCTATCAGAAGAAAATTGCCAGCAATCATGGAGATCCTCGGAAATGGTTTTCTAGGCATGGTAAGAGTATGGACACTTTCAGGGCTGACGTTAAAAAGCTGCTGACAGATCCTTCTCCTTCCACTACCCCGCCTCAGAAGCTTTACAGGGTCCAGGTTGGGGCTTACAGCGTCAAGTCCAATGCTGATGCTATGCTGGCCAAAGTAAAAGCTGCGGGCTTTACAGATGCCTTTATCAAAACTGAATAATTAACTCTTTGCCGCTGGGTGCTTTTCTTGCACTTGGCGGCATTTTTTTATTTTTCAGTACTCAATATGCCCTCTTCTGTCCTGTGAAGGGTGAGAGGGATTTCTACCCTCCGATTGGAGGATTATTAATGACTGGAGAACAAAAAAATCAAATAGCTGACCTAAGGGCTAAAGGGTTCGGGTATGCAACAATCGCTCAAGCCCTAGGTCTTTCAAAAAGTACTGTTACTTCCCACTGCCAAAGAAATAAGCTTGGAGGGATCAAGGCCAATCACTCAACTACAGTTACTCCCGGTAAGGAATACTGTAAACACTGTGGTAAGGAACTTATACAGATCTCAGGAAAAAAGAAATTGAAATTCTGTAACCAAGATTGTCGTGTTACATGGTGGAACTCGAATCAGGACAAGGTCAAAAAGAAAGCCATCTACTCCTTCACCTGCGCTTCTTGCGGCAGCTCGTTTACCGCTTATGGCAATTCAAAGAGAAAATATTGTTCTCATGATTGCTATATAAACGACCGCTTCAAAGGCGGTGATGTGATATGACAGACGATCAATTCAGAGCTGAAAAACAATATCAATCAAGTCTTTCTATTGCAAAATCCATGCTTGAAAAAAGCATAATTACTCCCGAGGAATTTGCCTTAATCGATGAGTTTCTTCTTGAAAAATACAGACCATTACTAGGTACACTATTCTCTCACATTAACTTGACTTCATAGCCTTTTAGAGTGATGTATAGTGTTGAAAGGAGTGAGTTTATGCGGAAAATCAATAGAATCGAACCTTCCGCTCCGGTAATGCCTACAAGAAAAAAGGTTGCTGCTTATGCGAGAGTTTCCGAAGAAAAAGGCAGAACGTTACACTCTCTTTCAGCGCAAGTCAGCTTTTATAGCAAATACATCCAGACTCATCGTGAATGGGAATATGCAGGTGTATATGCAGACGAAGGGATTTCAGGCACGACTGAAAACCGTGATGAGTTCAAGAGACTGCTGGAAGATTGTGATGCAGGCAAGATCGATATTGTACTAACCAAGTCCATATCGCGATTTGCTAGAAATACCGTAGACCTACTGGAAACAGTACGCCACCTTCGAGACATCGGAGTTGAGGTAAGGTTCGAGAAAGAAAACATCAATTCTATGAGTGGTGACGGTGAACTAATGCTCTCCATCCTCGCTTCCTTTGCCCAGGAAGAAAGCCGCTCTACAAGTGAAAATGTAAAATGGGCCATTCGAAGGAATTTCCAGAAAGGAAAGCCTAATTCCTTTAATATTTATGGCTACCGCTGGAATGGAGAGCAGTTTGTTGTTGAGCCAGAGGAAGCCAAGATTGTGAAGCTGATTTATGATAATTTCCTCAAAGGAATGTCCGCCGAACAAACAGAGGTACAGCTTGAAGAAATGGGTGTCAAATCATATACCGGAGGACGCTTTTCAAACACCTCAATTCGGGCAATCCTTAAGAATGAAAAGTATACCGGTAACATGCTTTTACAAAAGGGTTTTATCGAGGACCATATCACACACAAGTTAAAGCCCAACAACGGAGAACTACCTCAGTATTGGGTAGAAGATTCTCACGAAGCCATAATTGACCTAAAAACTTATGAAAAGGTACAAGCTGAAATTGCACGACGCAGAGAATTGGGTGTATTCGCAAATCCATCTATCAACACCACTTGCTTTACAAGCAAGATAAAGTGTGGAAACTGCGGTGTCAGCTACCGTCGCAGCGGCAAAAGACAAAGCAAGCATTCAAGTGATGTTTATTACATTTGGACTTGCCAGACTAAAGACCGTAAAGGCGTATCAGAGTGCAGCGCCAAAAACATCCCAGAGAAGATACTCCAAGGTGTCTGTGCCCAGGTACTCGGCTTAGAGAAATTTGATGAAGATTTTTTCCTGGATCAAGTTGAAAAAGTTGTGGTGAATGGAAAAGATGAACTCATCTTTCATTTTCAGAGTGGTAGTATTATTCATCAACATTGGAAATCCACGGCCAGGAAGGATTGGTGGACACCGGAAGCTCGCGCTGCAAAATCAGCCTACAGCAAGAAGAACCCAAGAAGCTCTGGAAACATCACTTGCTTCACCGGAAAAATCAACTGCAGTAAGTGCGAGCAAAACCTACGCAGAAACACAAGCCCCCGAGTAAGTGGTCAGAAGGCCCACCATTGGCGCTGTCCCCCTCACACAGATTGCGGCCACAGCGGATTGGAAGAGAACATGTTAAAAACTATATCTAGCGATGTCCTTTCCATTAAAGAATTTGATGAAGGTATCTTTAAAGAAAAAGTTGATAGCATCACTGTTGTTTCCAACACAGAGCTTCTCTTTCAGCTGAAGGATGGCAGTAAGATCACAAAGCAATGGCAGTTTAAACGCAGACAACCCGCCTGGTCAGAGGAAAGAAAGAAAAGGCAAGCTGAGAAAATGAAAGAGGCATGGAGGAAAAAGCATGAGCAGAACAAAGACAGCTAAAAACGTTAAAACCATACCTGCTACTCTCAGGCAGTTTTCTTCCACGCCTATTAATGAGCAAAGAAAACGCCGCACAGCTGGCTACGCTCGCGTATCTACCGACAGCGAAGAACAGTTCACAAGCTATGAGGCGCAGGTCGATTATTACACCAATTTTATTAAAAGTCGAGACGATTGGGAGTTCGTGAAGGTTTATACCGACGAAGGGATATCCGGTACCAACACCAAAAAGCGTGAAGGCTTTAGGCGCATGATCCAGGACGCCTTAAGCGGCAAGATTGACCTCATCGTTACCAAGTCAGTCAGCCGGTTTGCAAGGAACACAGTTGACAGCCTCACCACCGTTCGTCAATTGAAAGAAAAAGGAATCGAGATCTATTTTGAGAAGGAAAATATCTGGACCTTAGATTCTAAAGGCGAACTTCTAATCACCATCATGTCATCCCTTGCCCAGGAAGAAAGCCGCAGCATTTCAGAGAACGTCACATGGGGACAGCGCAAGAGATTTGCAGACGGGAAGGTTACGGTTCCCTTCGGGCATTTCCTCGGTTACGATCGGGGTGAAGATGGCAACCTTGTCTTGAACCCCAATGAAGCAGTTATAATCCAGAGAATCTTCAGCATGTTCCTACAGGGCATGACGCCTTACGGTATTGCCAAGCAGCTTACAGCAGATGGCATTTTATCACCCGCGAAGAAAGATAAATGGAACGCAGGCACCATCAAACGCATCCTCACAAATGAAAAATATAAAGGAGATGCACTTTTGCAGAAAAGCTACACCGTAGATTTTCTTACCAAAAAGAAGAAAGCCAACGAGGGAGAAATTCCTCAATACTATGTTGAAAATAACCATGAAGCGATTATTGAGCCAGCGGTCTTCGACCTAGTCCAGAACGAGTTAGAAAAGAGAACCCCTGCAAACAATCGTCACAGCGGTGTTCATATATTCTCTGGTAAGATAAAATGCGGCTCATGTGGAAGCTGGTATGGTTCAAAGGTGTGGCATTCAAATAGCAAGTACCGCCGCACAGTCTGGCAATGCAACCACAAGTTCAACGGACAGGAAAAATGCTCCACTCCCCACCTCGATGAAGATATGATAAAAGAACTCTTCGTGAAGGCTACTAATAAGCTCCTGGAAGACAAGGATGAAATCATAGCAAACTTCGAATCCATGAAGGATGTTCTTTATGACACCGGTCCCTTAGAAACCAAACAGATCGAGCTTCAAAATGAAATGGAGATTGTCACTGAGCTGATACAGCAATGCATAAATGAAAATGCCAATGTTGCCTTAGACCAAGGAGAATACCAAAGAAGATACGATGGCTTGGTACAGAGGTTTGACACTACCAAAGAAGATTTAGAAAAAGTATCCAGGCAGATTAAGGAAAAAGTGACCAGACGCCAAACAATGGCTGCTTTCCTCGCTGAACTTAAGAAACAAGATGAACTGCTCACAGACTTTGATCCACTCCTCTGGCACAGTCTAGTGGATTATATTATCGTCTTTGAGAAAGAAAAAGTCCAAGTGGTCTATAAAAACGGTGTAAAAATATAGATTCAACCAAAAAAGATTTGATCGGATTCCCAGTGTATCCGATCAAATCTTTGAAAAAGTTAAGACTTCTATCTATTTTCGTTATACAATCTCATAAACTCATCCGCAAACTTCTTAACAAAATCTCTATCTAACGCTGTTGCCAAAGTCTCATCATTTTGTCTCGCATTTTTACTCCAATTATATGACCCGTGCATTACATATTCTAAATCGATTATGCAAAATTTATCGTGCAATCTATTAGATAAATAGTTGCCTTTTAGTGGTACCTTTGTTAAATCAAAATTTGACTCTATGTCTTTCATTATGTGATAGTTTGATGATTCATCAGATGTAATGATACGAACGCTTACACCTGCTTCTTTTCTTGATTTTAGTTCGTTGAAAATTTCAACATCAGTAAACCACGCAACTGCAGCCCATATAATATAATTTGCATTTCTAATTCCCTGGATAATTGTATCTTTGATTTCATCAAAAATCACATCATGTTCTATAACTTCTACGGGTTCAATCTCAACTGGTTTAGGCTTGATTATTAGGCCCCCAAAAGCATTCTCATCTGTTTCCATATACACTATTGAAGCAACACTCTCAAGCACCTTCTTTAGGTTTCTTGCTTCTTTTAACAATGGAATAGGAACTCTTAAGTCGATATTTTCATAGCATTGCCAAGATTTTTTTGTAAATGCACTTGTCTTGTCAAATTTTATCAATGAGTTTCTTAATATAGTAAGTAATTCATCTTTGCGATCATATTCGTCATATTTTATTGTCTCTATCATTGTTTTCATAAATTGACTCTCGTTCATATATTCCCCTCCCATTACTTAATGGCAATTTATGTCACTGTAGTTTTTCAAAGAAATTCCACGGTGTATCCATATAAATGTATTTATAGTCTGATGTTTCTTCTTCCATTGCTCTGTATAAGATATCAAAATTTGCATGAGTTATTAATGCTTCCTGAATTCCTTTTGCCCATTTATCCCAGATTCTTGGCGAAATAATTATTGAATCAGTCCATCTTGGTAGTTCATTATTAAAATAATTCTCTCGGTCAACTACTTCTAATTCCATGAATTGTTTAGAAAACTCTACATAGTCATCGTCATTTTCTTTAAGCCAAGACCATACACAAAAAGATTTAGAATCTGCAGGAAAAATATTTAAATATAACTTCTTCAGGTTTATATCCGTCTCAAGATTATTTACTCGTTGCCCATTAATATTATGTTCAAGCTCATGCATCATTGAAACAGCAAATTGAACTTCATACGGTATTTCCCATATACAATAGTTTACATTGTCATATACTTCATTAAGTAGATATTCGTCAAAAATCAGTTTCTCTTTTTCATTATCCTTAACACCTAAACTGAGGCCTTTTTCAAACAATCTGAAACCTTCAGATGATGCCATATCAAATCCACGTTCATGCATCTTTTTATACTGTATCATTTTTGCATTCAGCTGTTCTTGCTTTTTATGATAATGCCATGCCATGGTCCTATAAGTTAATAGAAAAACCTGCTTTTGAGTACCTACAAATTCGTAATCCTCAATTTCTTGAAATAAAATTTTATCATGATATTTGCAAAACCCTGTAAAAGTAGTCGCAATTTTTCTCCCCTTTTTTTGTGTTCCTTGAAAAATCATATTTGACGTCCCGTCTACTGTGATGACATGGCCTTCTTCTGCTATTTTATTCAATATTCTATTGTTCTGTATAGCATGGGCCTTTATAATCTTTTGATCGCATTCATCATGGTTTGGATGAAGACATTGTTTTATACGAGCATCTCTTTCTATTGACTGCATAGAGTACATTATTGCATCTGCCAGTCTCTCGTCATCCGTTTTGTTGAGGCAACATTTTTTATATTTTATGCCGCTACCACATGGGCAAGGTTCATTTCTTCCAATTTTCATAGCTGCACACCCCTTTTTGAGTTTGCATACCCCTACGCGCAACAAGTTTGAGGTTCATTAAATTGTATCAATCTCTGAATGATTCTCTCATATATTCTTCCTTGGTATGGCTCTATCATTTCAACTAGAGTTTTAACTACACTGGTGGGGGTATAGAACTCTCCACCACCTTTACCTTCTTGACTTGCGAATTTTCCTAGGAAATATTCGTATACTCTACCCAGTAAATCCTTCTCTCCAGTACCATGAAGCTTTATTGTGGAGATTAAGTCTATAAGTTCACCTAATCTTCTTTTATCAAGTTCAGGTCTTGCATATCTTTTATCCAGCACACCGTTAAGACTTGGGTTTTCTTTTTCGATTAGTATCATGGCATCGTCAATATACTGCCCTATTTTTGGATCTTTTGCATTGTCTTTTATGTAACCCCATCTTGCTTCTTTAGGAACCCAGAAAATATTTTCAAAGGTATACTCATCCCTATCTTCTTCAAAACCTTCTCCTTCTTGCAAAAGTTCGTTGTATTTTGTTTCAAATTTATCGGAGATGTATTTCAAAAATATTAGTCCTAAAGTTACATGTTTATAATCACTGGCATCCATACTGCCCCTTAATTTATCTGCTGCTTTCCAAAGAGTTTCTTCAAACCCTATATTTCCTGTATTAGTCGCCATACTATTACCTCCCAATTTTGTTGTAAGTTATTAAAAGTTGTTATCATCAAAAACCTCAAAGATTTCTCCTTCAAATTCCTCTTGCTCTGGTTCACTAACCACCCAAGGGGGTAGTACCTCATAATAGTGTGCCAAAGCCTCTATGGTTTTGTGGAGCAGCACCTTATCAGGCACCTTTTCAACGAGCTCTACAATCAACTTATATGTATCCATATATGGATTGTTATCAATTATATCTAAGGCTTGTTTGAATCGGGAAGCAAGCTTCGCTTTTTCAATGGTTCGCTCCATTGAATTTATTTCTTCTTTGTCATATATAGGTACTTCGACAAGATCATTAACTTCTCCTGTCATATACTGTAAATCATGTTTTCTAATTACTGGATTGAGATCCCGCTTCAACTTCTCCTTCTGAATCTCAAGCTTCTCAATCTCATTAAGCTCCTTAGTGAAATACTCACTATCCAAACCAAAAAGCTCCTCAAGAACAGGGAGATATTTTTTAGGAATGTTCTGCTTCCCCTTAATCCACATGTTAATATTCTGCTTCCTAATTCCCAACTTCTCCGCCAACTCAATATGCTGCATATTATATATCCCTAAAACATACTCCAACCCTAACAAAAACTCACCTCCAATACATAAAACCATATTGACTGAGTCAATATGGTTTTATTATACAGGATAAAATTGTCTGGGTCAATAATTGTTGAGTACGTTTTCCCAAAAACTATTACATAAACAGTTCCAATACTTTTTTACTCATTATTTCGTTAAATGGTTCTCTTTCGCTTGGCTTATAAAAAAACTCTATTTTTTCATTATCAACTGCTCCTAAACCGATATTAAATTTTTTAAATATATCTATATTCTTCTTGGCAGATTTTACATGATCCATATCTAGTACTACGTATGTTTCGCAAGAAAAACTCTGGTACCTATAAGCCTGCTTTATTGCTTGTTTCCAGTTTTTTAATTTATACTCAATAGAAACAACTTTCCCATTGTAAATCACTATATCAGGTATACCAAATAATCCCTTAGGTTCCATTATATAGTTTACATTTGCATTACCATTCTCGAATTCTTCAATAAGAAGTGGCAGGGAAAAATTCACAAGTGCGGCTTCAGAAAGAAACATTAGTTATTCACCCTTTACATATTTACTAAACTTTGTAATAGCCGTATACCATTTATATAAATGGTCACCATTACTATCATTATTGAACAAAACACCTTCATTTTCAATTTTATTATATAGCTCGATACCCTCTTTTATTACTTTTCTTAATTCGTTACATCTTTCATTAAAATCATCTGGCAAAAGCTTATACTGACTATAAATAGATGTCATGTAGTGTTTATAAAGTTCCGGAAACTTCAAGTGCCAGTTATATTGGTCGGGTGTGCTAAAATTTACATACTTGTTGTTGTCAAAAAGCTCTGGAAAGAAGTCAATATCTTTCATTGCACCTAAATAATCAAAGTCAATCCATTGTAGCAGTTTTGAGCTATAAATTCTTCTTTTGGGTCCTTTTTGGTGACTATCGTTCTTCCTTTCTTTAAAGTTTTCTAAGTTAAATTTTCTCGTATTTTCAAAAACACCAATTGAGACAGAATCAATTCCGGTCACAGAATAAAGTAACCCTTCAATATCTACATAGGCAAGGTGTACATACAGTTCATTTTCTTTTAAAGCATTTATAAAATAAAGCATATTTAAAATGTAATCAATATCTTTTACCCTTTTGCTTATACTTTTTTGAAAAGGTACTAAATATACACCATCTATTTCTGTATATCCAGTTATAAAGTTTAATAATTCATTAGTGAAATTCTCATCAGTTAACTGAGAGTCTTTAATAACGATTGATAACAAAACTTTCTTATTTGAACTTCCTGCAGAGCCACATGCCTGCAAGTATGGATCAATGTATAGGTTCTTTAAGATTTCAAGGTAATTCTGTGGAGTCTCATCATAAACAACTGTAGGTATAATTATAAATTTATAATCTTGGGAAAGCTGGAAATCTACACATTTAACAGCTGACTCAAAACATGATTCTTCAAAATTTATCGTACTGTATCCATCAGATATAACATCTGGGAAAAAGTCAAACATCGCAAATTTTTGCAATTTACTCCTTGGGTAGTAGAATTGAGGATCAAATAAGGACCTTTGCTTTAACTTATCATCCCTTTGTGTAATTTTATTAGACGATGCCATTTTAGGACCGAATATTAATCCATCCCCAATCTTATCTTGGGTAAAAATATCAAAATTCCAAACATCATTATGACCACATTGATGAAAAACATCAATTTTACTCATTCTTTCCTCACCTTTCTAAACATTTATTCAAATATTCTTTTAGGAGTCCCACCGTTCTTAATCTTTGAAACGGCTCTCGATTAAGTAATTTGTTAACTAGGTTTCCTGTAACCTCAGAAAGTCCAATATTCTCGTATTCAAGTCTATATTTATTGTGTAGCATATTTTCAAAAGTGCTCATTCCTTGCCCGACTACAGCAGGAGAAAAAGGATGTTCCCCAAGAATCAGCTCTGCCATTATAATAGCTAGTGAATAGAAATCACTTCTTATATCTATACTGTTTTTCTTGTTATCTATTTGCTCTGGAGAAGCGTATATGGGAGTACAAGGACCGTTCATATGCGCTGTTAAAGTTAGAGATTTGTCTTCAAGGACTCTGGCTATTCCCAGATCAATTATTACCGGTTTTTCGTTAGCTTTTATTAGAATATTGTCGGGTTTTAAGTCCCTATGAACTATCTTCTTCTTCCATATCAGCTCTAGACCATCAATAATTTCAATCATTAGAGAGACAACTCTTTTTTCATCGCCTTTAAAATCCGCCTTACATTCTGTAAGCGTTTTTGAGGAGATGTACTCTTCGAACATAATAAATTCACCCGTAGGCCATAGTTGGAATTCATAATTTTTCGGGAAATATTTAGAATCAAGTTCGCTTAATATGTTTACCTCTCTTTTTATCCGTTCTAAAGATGTCTTCGATAGGCATTTACCTTTTTTAAAAATGCACTCACCAAATAACTGATGGTTTATCCGATAAACCTCTTTTTGACCACTTTGCTTATACTTTTCTATAACCTCAAAATCAATACTCATAATTGCCCCCCTAACTACTTAAACTATATGCCACAAATTATATGTCACTTATCCTATTCTCCAAATATTTGGATAATCCTTTAAAGTTTAATCATTTAGTTAGGTTTACTTGTTAAACCATTGTTTCTAGCTATTTGTCTTAACACTGATCAGCCTCTCCCTAATTTCCTCGAACTCCCCACCCAAACTCACAGTATTAACTGATATATCATTACCACCCATTCTATAGTTCTGATCCAATCATAATCCAGGTGGGATGTAAAAACATCCTGCGTATTTTACCATCAAAACTATTATTTTTAATATAGGTAAAATCTGTTATAGGTTTCCTGATATTTGTGTTTTTCCCCCTAGGTTGCTTTTATTTAGGGCGTTAGGGTAGTATTTTGTGTCTATTATCATTCTGTGGGTTTGGTTTTCTATTACTTTGTCTGTTCTCATTTGTGGTAGTAGATAGCCATCATTTTTTTCTTTTCTATTCTCTCGATGTTATCAGTTCTAGCTTTGCATGCCCAGAGTTGTATTTCTTAATTACCTTTAGCCACTTTTCAAATGCTACTCTATCCACTTTAAGTCCCCCTTTCAAACTTAATTAAGTTATTCTTCTTTTCAACAATAATTCCTTTAATTCTATCCTAATTTTTGGTTTCTGTGGCCATTGCTGCTAGCTGGCTATTTCTCCTTGTAACAAAAAAACTACTCACCTTTTCATCTTAGTGAGTAGTTGTACTAAACAATATATCTATTTCTTTAGAAAATTATTGATTCATTCTTAAGGGTATCTGAAGCGAAATCAGTTGAGCATCCCGCATCCATCCAAGCAATTGCTTGAGATGATCATAATTGTTTGACCACAAGACATTTAACCATCAAATCTATACAAAAATAACCGGGCAATACCGGTTTCTTCATTTTGTACATCCCTTCATAGTACCTTTGGGGATTGTTAATTTCTATAAATCGTAGATTCTATCGTAGGATTTTTTGATTAGTCTGAGCGCGCTTTGTGGGTCCGGGCGGGTTCGGAGCCCCGCTCCCTACAGTATGTGGTGCTTTTTGGGGGATACCAAAGCTGAAGCATTGGCTACAACAAAAGATGTGGGAGGCGTTTTGTGGGTCAGGGCAGTACGAGCTGCCCCCTACTAGCCTTCGGCTACTACAAAATATAAAAATCAGTATATGTTATAAGTTAATCCAATATCTCTGAACTATTTGATTGTATGTATCACTAAAAAATTCATTTTCTAATTTACCACCGTTATTCATAATGACTTTTGCCGATGCAACATTTATTTTGTCACAGGTAATTAGTACATTCTGTATATTAAGTTCTTTACATTTTATCAATCCTGCTTTCAGCAATGTTGTGGCATATCCCTTTTTTCTTTCAGTAGGTCTAATAGAATATCCTATATGCCCACCTTCCTGCAACGTAAACTCATTTAATTTATGTCTAATATTTATCATTCCTATAATTTTTTCATCAGTATTTCTAATATAAAAGTATGTGCTTGCAGGAACTCTTCCAGTAGGTATGTTAGCAATATCTAAATCCTTTTTTATCTTTAAAAGCCATTCATCGTAGTTTTTATATCTATGAAGTCCACCAGTGCCATTTATTTCCGAATTATATTCATAGAACTCCTTTATGAACTTATTTGCTCTTTCCTCATACTCTTTTGTTGGATATACCAATCTTACACAATCCATCCAATTACCCCCTTAGTAAAATCATATAAACCTTTAGTAGTTACCTGTTTTGGGTACTTTTTTTATATGTTAGTTTATCAAGTATTAATTTCCTGTATTTTACTATAACCTTTAATATTTATTCAATTTCAATGTGTCCATTTTAGCCATTGAATACATTCTGTTTCTGTTTCGAATTCTTCTGTCCAAGCATCGCCTGTTCTGTTGTCTACACCGATGAAGTATTTTCCCTCTTTCGTAAAAAACAGTCCCGCGGCTCTCTAGTTTCTATTATGTTTAGGGTTTCTTTATTTGATAGTATTTTGATTTACATCTTCCTGAACTCCTTATTGCATTATTTTAAATATAATTATATCCTACTATGTGACAAATGAGTATCACAAGTAGGATATTTTGATTAGATCTAAGCCCGTTTTGTGGGTCCGGGCGGGTTCGGAGCCCCGCTCCCTACAGTATGTGGGTGCTTTTTGTGGGAAACCAAAGCTAAAGCATTGACTACAACAGAAGATGTGGGGATCTTTTTGTTGGTCACGGCGGGTTCGGAGCTCTGCGACCTACAGTTTGCGGGTACGCTTGGGAGGGGTCAAGGCTGAAGCTGTTATTTTTAGTCTTGGATTATCCGCTCATACGCTGCATTCCATAGTATTTTAGCATCGTCTAGTTTTGTCAAATTTAGGCCTTTGATGTTTGGGTTATTTAGTTCTAGCTCTATAAGGTCTTCAAATGTGACCCAATTGAGGGTAAGGTGGTTCAATCTTTCTTCTAATGATGTTGGATATTGCCAGTTATTATCTCTCGTTTTTTTGTCACTTTTCAGTTTTATCCTATTGGCTAAACAGCCATTCTGGGTGCCCAATATGCTTGAGTACTCTTTGAATTTGTAGGAGTATAATCTTGAGCCATATGTTTGTTTAAATATTCTTGGGGTTAGTAGGGTAAAGACTAGTTTAGATGGGAAAAAGCCATTACCCTGAAAGCACAATAGATTTTCTAGCACCCTGTCCATTTGATCAATGTTCTGTTCTTACACTTAGATCTGGTAGGTATTTAGCTTCTACGAAGCATACTTCATCGCCAGTACTATTATCGAACTGTATACCTGAAGTGGTTTTATCTCGTATGGATATAGCTCCTAAAGCCATATCTAAGTGTGTATTACCTTCATCACCGATGTAAGGGACAAGTGGCTGGCTTTCTAGGAAGATACTATGGTTTTTTTGGCAGTTGAATCCTGTTAGTTCTCTGTAAACATCTTTATTCTTTTCTGCTATTTTTCCTATTAGGTATGTCCAAACAATTTCGTTATTGAATATATTCTTTTTGAAGTACTCATCAGTTAGGTTGGCACCTAACTGGGGTGGGTTGCTGAAGTTTTTAAAGTCTACCATATTTATTCACCTTCCTATCTCAAAATCGTATTTTTTATTTAACTATTACTTTTTTAATTCTGGCCCATGATTCTATATGTTTTAAATCTAGTTTAAAAAGTTTATATTACATTTATCTAGTCCTGAGCTTGATTGATTCATTTATCCATACAGGTTATTAAAAGACAGTAATATATATGCCTTCACTCTTAACAGTTTCTCTAAGACAAGGTCATCTTACATAGGCATATAACTTAAGCAGTTATGTTAATTCGAGGAGTTAGATTTAAGAGCTGACTAGATGAGCGGAAGAAGGGGCGAGAAACAGGACGTTTCGAGAGGTCCTCTTGTCATGGACGACAAATTGGACCTGTACCCTTCTGGAGCTTAGATAGAAGCCTTAAATCTCAACGTAGAATTATTTAACTGTGTAGTTGTATGCCGACAATGGCTGTGACTTTGTCGACCGCAATAGTGGGGTTGTTTTGTGGGTCCCCAAGGCTGAAGCCTTGGCTACAACAGTTTGGAGTGTGGGTTTTGGTTTTGATTAGTGTTAATCTGTGTTATCTGTGGCTAGGTGAAATGTCAATAGTAAATTGTACATTTATGGCATTTTGATGTTTCCGCAGGTCAGGGTGGCACAAGACCACCCCCTACTAGCCTTGGCTAAAACAGTTTGGTGTGTGGGATGAAGGGAAATGATAAAGTAGAACAAGGCACTACCATTATTTATCTAATGGTAGTGCCTTGTTCTCGGAAAACTAACGAAATCCCAAATGACATCATATTGCTTTCCCTTACCTTTGCTTCGCCTGCTTCCATGTAGCTGAAAGTACTTCTAGCGACTGATACCTTTGATTCCTATCTTTACTAGCTGCTTTTTTTGCCACATCATATAGTGCCTTATGTGCAAGCCATCCTTCTATGCTTTTTTCCACTGCATTCCCTAACAGGACAAAGGCTGTTGCACCCATTAGGTAGACGTTTGTAATTTCATCGATTACGGAACCCTTTTCATATTCTTCTGGAGACATGAACCTTCCTGATCCCCACATTCTTCCCACTGTGTTTACGTAAGGTTTTTTGGCGTAATACTCTATGTCACAAATTATTGTTCTTTTGTTTTGAAAGTCATACATTATACTCCCATCATAGAAATCGATTGCTACGTATCCTTGTTTATTTACAAACCTGTGGAACTCTAAAATATCTTCAAACATGTTGATTCTCTCTTTAATGGGTAGTTCGAAAAACTTATGTCTGGACTCATACTGTTTACCCATGCATTCAGCATCGGTCCATTCAAAAATAGCTGCGTAGCCATCATTTATTTCAATTCCATCTATGAATTTAACTAAATTATTATGTTTTAAGTTTTTGTAGACTTTGCATGCATATTTTAAATCCCTAATAGCGTCTTGAGGCTGCCCTGTGTATCTTACTGTTTTTGCACCTGCAACCTTAGTGAACTACCCACCACTTAGGCTATAAGCCCTGAAGTGGGGGCTTCTTAGTAAAATTTAACTAAGAATTTATTGAAACGAAGATTGGTATTTAAGTTTCCACCTAAGATTGTTCCTAGGCAACCCTTATTCGTTTAGGGTGGTCCACACACCCTCTATCCCTCACTAATTGGATTAGATAGGGAATACCTTTGTTTTGCATATTTTTGCGAAGTATGTTTAGGCTACCATTGACATCTGAGTTCAATAGTATGCCTGTTTCACTTTTGAATAGACCCCTCGTTATTCTTCTTGTTTTATCGTAGTATTGCTCACTTATAGGCTCAAGGTCTATGCTACTTACTCCACTTGTGTAGTGTTCTTTTTGATATTCTATTTGAATTCCTGCAAGCTCTGCTTTATATTCTATCATTTGTACTAATCTTTGTAGGGGTATTTGTACAAAGGTTTTAAGATGGCTTTTGTGCTTAATTCCTTTTATATCTCCAATTACTATTTTTCCTACTTTATACTCCACGGCAAGCTGTATTATTTTTCTACTTCCTTGGTGTAATGTGTTTGTTATTTTGTTGTGGCGTTTCTTTCTAAGGTTGTTTATCTGTTTTGTGTTTTTAAAGTTCTTTGCCCCTAGCTGTTTCATGCTTATTGATTGTAGGCAGGATATCTTGTAGTTTATATGCCTATTTATGTCCTTTAAGCTCCTACCGCAGATTATGTAGCTGTGGCTACTATGGGAAAAGGTTATGGTTGCTAGATTATCTAATCCTAGATCTATTGCCAATGTGTTGCTATAATCCTTAGGTAGCTCTTCTTCTTTGACCTGGTAGATGATAAGAAGTTCCCACTGTTTTTGGTGCTGGTTAAACTGTAGGCGTATCTGTTGTAAGGAGCAGTCTTGAGGTAAGGGGAAGTTTTCTTCCACTTTTAGGGATTCAACCTCAAATTTTTGTTGCATGGTTTTAGATAGTGATAAGTGTAGATATCCGTCTTTACGCCTTATAGCAAAGTTAGTAAAGATCACCTCATTTCTCTTTTTCTCTGTGTGTTTATATCTTGGTGGTCTTGGAATGCCTTTATACTTCCTAGGGCTTTTTTTATAATCTTCATAGCTTTTAAAGTAACTTTTCCAGTTCTGTTCAAGTATTTTTAGGCATTGCTGCCTGGTATGTGAGTGAAGATATTTACAGTGCCAGTTAGTTTTTAGTTCTTTATCTAGTTTTATATATGGGAGGTATTTTTCTGTGCATATATAGTTAGCAATATTATATAGCTTTGTAGTGTGGAAGGATAGTTCCTGAATTATTGCTACTTGGCTTTCTTTCCACCTAGGATATACCTTTAGCGATAGTTTCATTTTTTAGCTCACCTCCCTTCTATGTATATTTTATCATAGAATGAGGAAAAAGGGAACATATGTTTGTTAAATTTTGTGAATTTTCGCTGTACATGTGTCGTATTCATCCCCCACCTAAGAGGAAGGGGTATTAACTCTGTCTTATGGATAAATACTAAGTTTCTCTTTACTGTTTACCATTTTTATAGTATTTTAAAATTACTAAAGGCGGAGCTAACATTCGCCGAGCATCTTAATTAATTAAAAAGGTAAAACATCGCTAATGGCGATGTTTTTTGTGTTTTATGGGGGGCGTTTTGTGGGTCACGGGTGGGTTCGGAGCCCCGCTCCCTACAGTATGTGTGTGCTTTTTGGGGGATACCAAAGCTGAAGCATTGGCTACAACAGAGGACTGGGGAGCATTTTAAAGGTCAGGGCAGTATTCAGTTTTTTCTATTCAATGGTGTCTTTAGTTTTATACATGAGGTATTCCGTAACACCTTCTTTATAGAAATTAGGTATCATCCCTACTACTTTATAGTCTAGTTCCTCGTATAACCTTTTGGCCCTTTTATTAAAGTCACCAACCATCAAAAATACTTTGTCATAGTCTGATGTGATGACTTCTTCGAAGTGGCTGAGTAGCTTTTTCCCTATGCCCTTCCCACGTACATTTTCGTCTATGACGATCATATGTAAGTAGGGATATTTATCGAATGTCCCGCTAAGTTCAACCCAGAGAAATCCAAGTATTTCGTCTTGTTGATTTAGACAGACATAGATTTCTTTGTTTTCTATCCCTTTTTGCATCATTTTCATTGGGCTTTTGTCGGCAAAGTATACTTCTCCCAGCTGGGACTGCATTAGAATTCTATAACAGTTGTCTAGGTGCTGGTTTTTTGCTAGCTCTATGACTTTTATCAAGGATATCACCTCATTTATTATTATCAGGGGAGATTTGTGTATCTGCTCAAGATAAATCTAGGATTGTAAAGCATCTCTAATCTAGTTTATGTATTGCTTCTTCGTAGTTTTTCACAAAATACCGTTTACCCTTTTTAGTTATTTCATGGCCTTCTGCTTCTAATAATGCTTTTTGCCCCTCTATTCCTCCGGGGTATTTTTCGTTAAGCTCTCCGTCTTTTTTTAGTGTTCTCCAGTATGGCGTTATATCTGTACTGCCTTGATTTTCCCTTTCTTCTGATGCATTAGCTGCTACGTTGATGAATATCCCTGCTGTTAGTTGGCATGTGAAGTCTGCATGGTGCTGTTTTGCAAGGTAGTCACGTATTTCTATGGATGTGGTGAGCTTACCCTTGGGTATTTTTTTCATTGCTTCATCGTATTGGATTGGAGCGGCTATAAGCATGTTTCCGCTGCCAAATCTTTTAGCCATCTGGTCATCATAGCCAATAAACTCCACCTTAGGTAAGTCTTTAGAATTCTGAAGTTTTTCATTATATGTTTTTTTTGCCATTTTATATTCACCTCTATTTTTATTTTTGGGGATGGTAAGATCTTCTATACATAAGTTAATATTCAATTTTTTAGTGTGAAACCCTTTTATATTCTAGGAGACCGGTCACCCTTGATTAATTCAGTTTCTGCATTATTAGCAAGGTTCGGAACCCAGTATGTGGGTCCCAAGGCTGAAGCCTTGGCTACAACAGTTTGGGGTGTGGGTATGGGAATAGATATGGGGACATTTCTTTTGTCACATGGTAGGAAAAAACAAGGCATAACCCTTTATTTCAAGTGGGTCATGCCTTATTTTTTTATACTTTCACCTGAATATTTGGGTTGATTTTTTTTAACTCTTCTGTAAAGGCTTCCACTTCAATAGGTGAAATTAAGGTATATCCGTATTTACTATATTTAATTTCGATTCTGTCTAGGGATAGTGCAGCAGAAGAAAGGGGACTGCGGGTCTTTTTAATAGTTTTAATTTCTTTGATTTTTATGGACCATTTGAAGGGCCCAGTTCTAACTATTAGAATTTCATTGGTTATTACATAATAAGTCCCAAACCATATCCAAGCAAAGAAAAGCAAAGTAAGTAACATAACTAAGATAATTGCCCATTGCCCAGAAAAAATGGTTCCGATAAACCCGCCTCCTATGACAAGCCAAACAAGTAAGCCAATCCAAAAATCCTTTTTTGAGTTGAATCGCATTTATATCCCTCCTACAATTTAGTATTCATTGCATTGGATATTATATTTTCACCAGTGACTCACTACGGTATTTCCTGAGAAAATTATCACTGTTTTCCTACCGGTTAAATAGTTTTTCAACTTTCTTGATATATCCTTCGTTTAATCCTTTGGCAAATTTATCGAAGTTACTTTTATCGATAGCTTTAGGTACACCTAGCTCCTTTAGGTACGTGTCAATGTTTAATAGTACTTCCTCCATGTTCATATCTCCACCTTCTGAAACACTATTTCCAAAAAGGTCTACAGTTTTATTGCCTACTTTTATTTCGTAGTAAGGGTAGTAATCACCTCTGATTTTTGAAACTCCAACAGATCTGCTATCAATCTCGTCATAATTGTACACCGCACCTGTGGGATTTAGAGGGGAGCTTATTTTTATTGTATCATCATATACTACCGTATAGCTAGTGATACCAATGTAAATTGCAATAACTAAGATTGGTATATAGCATATTCTAATTGCTCTATATATGCTTTTGAAAATACTATCTAGCTTTTCTAGCTTGCTAAAAATTTTTACTAGTGTAGTGTAAAATAGATCATTTTCTACTACCTCATCGTCATCTTGATCTTCTGTTATTTCATTAGCTAGGTCGTTTTTGTTATTAAACAGTTTCTCTTTTAACTTCATAGATGCAAATACAAAGAGATTTAAAATCATAGTGACTGGTATCATATTTAGTTGACTCGAGATAAATAACAAATAGTCCCCCCTAGCAAATAGAAGTGTTTGTGTTGTAAAGTAAAGAAATAAAGTACCTAGAGCAAGAACTACTGCATAGATAATTGCTCCAATAATTTTAAATAATGTTAGAATAATTGTCTTAGATATTGTCAATTTTACCACCCCAATATTTTATAGGCCTAGTATAGAAGTTAAAGCAGGTCCTTAGTAATGTTATATTCTTCATAATCATCCATATCCCTGTTTATTACTACGTTTTTCCCTAAAATTGTAAAATTGGCTTTGTACGTTTTTGGGGTAAATATTTTAGTACAAAGAGGAGAAGGAGACATATTGTAGAAGGTGTAGGTCTTGGGGTTGATTAGTATTGATGGTTATTGGTCAATATCTTTTATAAAGCAAATTAGACGGTTTGCTTCTTTGAAGCCGATGCCTTTGTGGAAATGGTAGCTTGTTGTGTTGTCATATTCTATGTCTGAACCTATTTGTGTACATCCCTTTTCTTTTACCCACTGCTCTCCTTTTTTTAGTAGTTCTTTTGATATACCCTGCCTTCTGTATTGTGGTTCAACATATATTCCTTCAACGTAGCCAACTGGGGAGCTATCTGATCCTTCCACATAGTCAGTTCTTATGGACAGTTGAACAAATCCTATTGGTTTATTATCAGCTATGTAAAGATAGGCTTTGTGTTTATGGGTCTTTAGCATTGATACATATTCATTTTTCAGCTCCTCGAATTGGTTTTCTGGCCATAGTTTTATGGCTAAGTTAGTTAGGTCATCAAGTTCCTGCTCATTTACTTCAATAATTTGTCTCATATTGTCCCTCCAAATATTTTATTACTTTAATTATTAATCTTTAATAACCAACATATTGGACTCATCAAATTCCCACATCTCTCCATAAGCTACTTTCCCGTAGTCTCCATCTAGGTCTGTAAAGTATCCCCCGTAACCACCCCAGTCAGTTTCTCTTGCTTCTTTTTGGATGGTTCCACCTGCTTGTTCTTCTTTTTCTAGTATTTCATCTACTTCTTCTGCAGATTTGGCATTATAGGCAAGGGTAATTCCTGAAAAACCATCTAGGATGTTGGGTGGATTATCTTTGTTCACATCTCTGGCTAGCTCTTCTATGGGGAAGGGGCACGCTGGTGTGCATCATCTAAGATAGGAGCATTGTATAGCCCATTACGTCCCTGACAGCTAATGCATATACTTACTTCTGAATATACTTAGCCATGAAAAGGCATGGATTATTTTCATCCCAGAGGGTTTTAAATACTTCTAATGGTCTAAAACCCATGGCTAGATAGAACTGTCTTGTTTTTTCATAGCTTTCACTTGCCCGAGATTCGTCTAAGGTCTTAACAGTCAGAAACTCCATTCCGTTTTCTTTACAGTATTCTTCACATTTATTTATTAGCATTCTACCAATCCCTTTTCGGTGGTACTCTTTTAAGGTTCCCATTACATAGACTTCAGCTGTGTAAGGGTTGTGAACTTTTATTGCTACAAAGCCTATGGCTTTGTCTTCGTTGTATACGGCGTAAAAGGGTATGTCTTTTGAAGTCTTTTTGTACTCAATTATTGATTCCTCGATTCCAAACCAGTTTGGTAAGTCTCTAAGTATGTTGTCACAGATAACACTTTTTAGGTCTTTGTCTTTGACTCCTTGTATTTGTAACATTTTATTACCACCTTATTTTTTTATTTTCACATATAATTTGAAAAATTATAGTTGATGAAGGTTTTTGTTTTTACCTTAGCATTTGTTTATCCCATTTAGCAAGATATAGTAAGAAATGGTACAATGATAATATCAATTATAGTAGAGGAGGTTTTTTCGTGGGTACAGTTAAAAATGGTAGTTGTAAGGTACGTTATTTATACAATAGTGGTTTTGTAGTCGAGACGGCGGAACATGTGTTAATATTTGACCTTTGTGAGCTCAGTGAGTTTGTTAATGATGACTTGGTATCGGATAGAAAGGTTATTTTCTTTGTCACCCATAATCACAGTGACCATTTTGATCCACATATTTATCAGTGGGATTGTAAAGACGGTGTCCAGTATGTTATACATAGGGATGTTGCTACTTCTAAAGATGCCAATATTCTTTTGGTAGAGGCAGATGAGCAGTATTCCCTAGAAGGTATAGCAGTTCAGACCTTTGGTTCTACTGATCGTGGTGTATCTTTTTTAGTAGAGGTTAATGGTTTATCGTTATTTCATAGTGGGGACCTCAATTGGTGGAAGTGGAAAAATGACTCTGTAGAAATACAAAACAAAGAGGAGTCTGCTTACAAGTCTGAGGTTCAAAAACTTAAAAATACACCACTAGATATCGCTTTTATCCCTGTTGATCCACGGCTAGATGATTATCATGATTTAGCGGTAAAGTATTTTGCTGATACTGTCACCGTAAACACAATTATTCCAATGCATTTTAGGGATGTGGTACAGCCAGTAGAGGATTTAAGTATCAATTGGGGAAAGTTAGGTTATAGCTCCAAATTTGTGTCCCTTACCAAAAGTGGAGATTCATTAGATTATAAAGGGTAGGGAAAACCTCCGCGTAACTAAATTAGTTACGGGAGGTTTTTTGAATACACTATAACTCCATCTTTTATTACGCTGTTTACTTTTCTTAAACTGGATATATCCGTAAGTGGATTATTATCTAATATCACAAAATCACCTATTTTTCCCTCTTCAATAGTTCCTAGTTCTTTTTCTATCCCTAATAGTTCTGCAGGGTTTTTTGTTGCAGTTTGGATTGCTTCAAATTCCGACATTCCATGTTCTACAAAGAGCTCTAATTCTTTATAAAGTTGACCATGGGGGACATACCCTGCTCCAGAGGCTCCCGCATCAACTGCTGCCACGATTTTGACTCCTCTTTCCATGGCATTTTTGAAGTTGATAGGGAAGTAGGTCTCTTTAAATGGTTTGACTTCCTTATAGAATCTACTCCACAAAATGTCTTCTCCTGATTCAATACCCTTTCTCATTTTTTCTAATGATTTTTTCCCCAATGAGTGATAGGGTTCAGGTATTAATTCTTTCATCTCTTCTGTTTCATATTGTTCTGGATTTTCTATGAAATTTGACCAGTTATAAAACGTATAAGCTGTAGGGACCCAGTAGGTATTTTTCTTATTCATGAGATCAAAGGTTTCATCATCAATTAGACCCAGTGGAGTATGTTCGATACTATCAACTCCCGCCGTCACACCTTCTTTAAAATCTTCTGGCCATGAAACAGTATGTGCTGCTACCTTGAGTCCTTGATTATGTGCTTCTTCTACAATCTTTTTCAAAACTTCAGCCTTCATACTTGCTTGGTACTTATCGATTTTTATACCCTTTTTAAGCAAGTTATTTTTAAATTCCTCATCTTTTTCTATGAAAGCTATGTAAGCTCCAGTAGTTACGGTTTTGATAAAATCAACACCATCTTGTTTTAACTTTTTAACAACTGTACTTGCTTCTTCTTCAGTATCAACATCTATAGACAGACCATCTGCACCGAAGATTTTACTTAGTATAGAAGTTATTAATGGGTTAGGAGGAAAGAATCTCTTTAGGCTAAAGTATCCATAAGGTGGTGATAATGCAGGTCCTGATGCTAGTATTCTAGGACCCACTTCACTTCCTAGTCTCACTTTATCCCTAAATTGCAATAAGATATTTCCTGCACCTCCAGGCATGTTTCTAACTGTTGTAACTCCGGATTTTAATGTTAGGTAAGCATTTCTTTTTAACTTTGTATTCATTTTTTCTGCGAAGGGTTTTGCGAAATCATCTACCCCAGATTGTGAAAGATGCAGGTGAGCATCTATTAAACCTGGTATTACGGTTTTTCCTGAAAGTTCTAGAACCTGAGCCTCTGAAGGTATTTGTACGTCGTCTTTACTGCCTATATTAGTGATAATACCATTCTCCACTAGAATTGTTACATCTTCTCTGAAACTATTAGTTAACCCATCAATTAAGTTGACACCTTGTAACACTACAGTTTTTTTATTTCTTGTGCACGCACTTTTATCCATGTATATACCCCTCCCTTAGAGTATTACAGTTTAGCTGTTAGATTTGCCAACGTCTTCTATGTACAATGAAATCTCTCCACAATTAGGACATACAGCTACTTTAGGCTTTCCTACCCTTTTTTCAAATACACCGGTACCCTTAGCTATAAGCTACAACTTCCACCTTTAGATCAAAGTCTTCTATCATTTCGGTACCACAACCATGGCAAGTTCTCAGGGTTAACACCCTGTTTTTCTTTTCCTCAATATTTACATTAACACCTATTTCTACATATATGCTTAATTCCCTTTATTATTAAGAATTGTTCATATTTTTAGATATAGAGAGACATTGGAACGTCAGGCTGTGTGAGATAGGTGAAGGCATTTACGAATTAGAAATTACCTTTGATCCAAACAAATCTCATTTGGGATTTCCCAAGTAACCATATAATATTGTCTTTTTTTAATTTCAAACTTGCTACCCAATAATACTTATTCGGTATATCAACAGCAAAAAACTTCCTCTAGTATATGTCTAGGGAAGTTTTTTTGCTGTTCTCAAGTTGTTAAACACTTTTAAAGAAGTTCGCTAGTCTAGCTCCAATGATTGTTTTGCCATTTCTTCCATTTCTGGCATCCCTGATATAAGTGCGTATTCCGCTATATCCACTGGGAATGACGCATCTAACTCTATTATATGTTCTTTCATCTTTGGCCAAGAGTATCCGCCGGCTTTTTTGTATGCTGCTATGAGGGTATCAAGGCCTTGTTCACCAAATATTCTGTAGTAGGCAACAAAATCTGCGGACATATCGGCTATTTTTGATTCAGTCCAGTCAATCAACCCTGTTACATTAGCATCATTATCAACTAGTATATGGCCTGCATGCACTTCCCCGTGGATAAATCCTGTTTTTTTGGGCCACATTTCATCGTTTTCTAACCATTTTTGCCATCTATTCCATAGGTTTTCCCCTACACCAAACTTCTCTTTAACTGCATGCATTCTATCTTTCATGGTTTGCCTTATTTGGTCAGGATTCTCTATAGAAATTCCTGCTTCTTCTGCTTTTTCAACTGGAATGCTGTGGATAGATACCAAGGCCTTCCCAAGGGTCTCATGGAAGTTTTGGGGAATATTCTTTTCATCAATAAACCACACATAAGCTTGTGCTTCTTTGTCTATTGTACCTGCTGGAACACCCTTGAGCTTTTTATAGGCTATTAACTCATCAGTATAGATTAGCCAATTTGGTGCTTCAAAAGAAACATATTGGTTTACTACATCTAAAGCTTTCTTTTCAACAGTTGTTCGTGCCATTACATCTTCTCTCCTAGGTATACGCAATACCCAATCTACACCTTCGTTATCTGTGGCAAATACAGCCAAGAAATCAAGGCCTGATTCATCAAATACCAAGGTGTCTTCATTTATTATTAGTTGGTGCTTTTCTGCAATTTCCATAACTTCCTTTTTTGTTTTAGTCATTATTGACACATCCTTTTTATTATTTTATATTTCAGGAGTAAACGAGGAAGAGATCAATATTCTATTTTTGGGTACACAAAAAGAGGGTAGATTTACTCTCCCTCTTAGATTCCCCTGATTATATGCACTTAAATAAGGTTCTTAAAAATAGGTAGACTAATCCCGTTTACTCTACATAGTAGAGCTTCAGCAATATTCAATTACTTATGCTAAAATGTGTAAACGTAGTCTAATATATACAATACCCATTTAAAAGTACCTCCATTTCTTTAATTTACCTTAATGATAACACATGCCACCTAGGCTAGCAAGACCTTGAATACCAATCATTTACCTCTTTGGGTTACGAAGGTAAGGATGTTTCTGGTGTAGTGCTTATTGTGGGTCACCAAGGCTAAAGCCTTGGCTACATTTGTAGGGGTGTGGGTATGGAAAGGATACGTGGGACTTTCGTTTGCCTCCTATTGGATCAAACTGAGTCCTTAAAGTGGGCCTAGATTAGAGCTGATAGTATTGTTGATATAGCGTTTATTTGTTTTTCTGTTACTCCTGAGATACATAGTCGAATATAGTTTTGTCCATTTTTGTCTTTTTCTGACCCTTGGTGATAGAATTCTTGGGTATTTTTTACAAGGATTTTTTGCTGTTGAAGTCGTTTTTCAAAGAAATGGGGATCTACGTGACTGGGTAGTTGCACCCATATAAATATCCCTTGCCCAGGAACATTCCAGTTTAAACCTTCTGGGCTCAATACTTTAAAAATTTCCCTTGCCCTCTTAAGCTTCCTCTCATATGACTTCTTCACTTTATTTATATGTTTTTGGTACATACCTGACCTTATGAACAAATCTAAAGCTGCTTGAGATAAACTAGATGTGTTTAGGTCAGTTATGTATTTAAAGTTTTTTATTTCTTCACTAATAGATTGGGGGAATACAGCAGCCCCAATCCTAATTCCAGGCATAAAGGCCTTTGAAAAACTTTTGATATAAACGGTTTGTTTACTTGTATCATAATAGTGTATTGGCATTGAGCCTTTTCTGGATCCTAAGTCTGCCAGGTAATCGTCTTCTATTACTAGTACGTTGAACTTTTCAGCAAGCTGCGCTATTTTTTGTTTGTCTTTTTCTATCAGGGCATAACCGGTAGGATTGTGATGTCTGGGCATTATGTAAAAGGCTCTTATTTCACCAGCTTTAAAAATTTGTTCTAATTCTTTATAATCTAAACCTTCTTCAGTCCTGTGTATACTTGTAACTTCGATTCCTAAGTGACTGGCCAGTTTTAAAACAAGATCATAAGTAGGTTTTTCCACTAGCAATTTCCCTTTATTTTTACCAAATACATATTGCAGACTCAAATTTATGGCCTGCTGGGCTCCGTTAGTAATTAATATATTAGAGGGTCTTGTATAAACTCCGTCCTTTTCCAGCTCACCCTTTAGTGTGTCCTTAAGGGGTAGAAGCCCTCCTTCCGACTCATAATTGAATAAACTGTACTTGTACATTTCCACAGCTTTGTTCATCACATGGGTAAATTCCCTATAAGGAATAAGTCTTTGTTCCAGTGCCACATTACGAAAATCTATTATTTCTGGAAATACTGCTTTTTTTTGTTGGGAATCAATTAAGTAAAAACCACCACGGGGAACGCTGTAAACTTTGTGTTCTTGCTCTAGTTCTTTATATGCTTTGTTAACAGTTATTTTATTAATATATAGAGTCGAAGATACCTCTCTGCAGCTAGGCAAGCGCTGACCTTCTTTTATTCTTCCATGTTTAATCTCATTGTTTATGTAATCCTTTACCATCACTACCTTAGTTTTTTCCATTAACTCACATCCCTTTGTAGTAGTACAGATTTAAAACTCGGCAATTGAACTATTATACTTTAAATTATATACTGTTGCTACAGTAAATCAATACTTAGTGGAATGTTATTTCTAGATAAACTGTAAATGTTTAGAACTACTTCTACTAAACACATTTTTTAGGAGGGGATCGCAAATGATTAAACTAAGTAAAAAAGATTATTTTAAGGTATTACCATTAGTAAATGAAGTAACCTTTAATAACTTGTTCGCTAAGGTTGTTGTAGAGGATAAAGTCGAAGGAGAAATCTATGTGGACAGTAATGCAAAACCCACTGTATGTTTGGTTATTCATAAGTATGGAATGTCTTTTTTGTGTGGTAATTATTTGAATGAATCTTTTAATGACAGTTTAATAAAATTCCTAAATAATAGTTCACTTAATACTAAAGGAAAATGGATGCTCTTTCATCCTAATGATTGGGAGTCCATAATTGCTTCATTGTTAAACATAAACTCAATAAAACTATATAATGCAACTGATATAGAACCTAGAATTAAAGAAAATTACTTTCTACAAACCCAGAGGGTTAATTTCAAGTTCCGTCCTGAGTTATTTCAGGAGAATATTAAAACCCCAGATGGCCTAACTATAAAAAGAATAGATGAGGATATGTATGATAAGATTTGTGGATCTGTAATTCCTCAATACTTTTGGAATAGTAGACTAGACTTTCTTCAAAAGGGGATAGGTTTTTCTTTAGTTCAAGATGACAAAGTTATAAGTACTTCCTTTGCTTCATTGATAGCTGATAATACATTAGAGCTTGGAGTTGAGACTTCAAAAGAGTTTAGAAATAAAGGACTGTCGATTTTTGCAGCAACTGAGCTAATAAATTACTGTCTCTCTAATTCTTTAAAACCTCTTTGGTCATGTAGAAGTGACAACCTTGGTTCTTTTAAACTTGCACAAAAATTAGGGTTTCGTCCTGAGTCATACCATATTTATTATTGCTTAAAATAGGATACTGTAGATATAGCTTTCAAAGGATTTTGGTTCACTCTTGGGGATTATTTTCGCTCTACTTGGCCTAAACTTATAAATACACACAGATCAGCTATACAGGAACACCCTTATATTGTAGACATCAAAAAAGGTCTACAATATAAGGGTGTTTTAATTGTCAGCCTGTCTACTTTACCTATGGTTTTTTAATAAAAAAAAGATTTAGATCATCATCTACCCTTACATTACTCCCAGGCTCCACAGGTTTAAGATTGTATGTAAGTCCTTGACCATCGGGGATATATCCTCTTTTTGCATAGAGCCTTTGTGCACTGGAATAGCTTGGGTATAACCCAACCCCAATACCTACTATTTTGTATTTATCAAAGGCTATTTTTTCTATTTCCTCCATCAGTAAATTCCCTATACCATTTTTTCGGTAAGGGGGTATTACATTAAAGTCGTTTATTTCTGGTATATCTCTTTGTTCAAAGTACGGGTAAAGGGATTTATCTAGTAGGTGTAGGCTTCCTACGAACTTTCCCTCTAGGAATGCTAGTAAAGTTATCCTTTCCCCTGTAGAATTTTCTTTCCAGCACCTTGTGATATATTGCAGAGACTTCCCGATTTTGTGTTCAGAAAAGACTTGGTGTATTGTTTCAATATCCCTTTCTTCCATTTGCCTTATTTCTATTTCTGCCAAATGTATCGCTCCTTTAATTTTTACTGCATAGTACCCAATCCTTGCTGGGAGAATCCCTATTTAAAGGCCATGACTGTTACCGACTTAGTGATAGCAATCTTTCATATCTCCATAACCTTCACTAAAATCTGTAGTCTTTTTTCTACTATTTTTACATTAGTACGTATCTCTTCCTCACTACATTTATCAAAGCCTGCCATAAACAGTTGCCTCAGATGTTGTCTTATATGTTCTAGTTTTATGATGGTAGCGACTTCTTCAACTGGTGTATTCTTGTCATTATAAAGTTGTATGAATTCTTTAAGAATCCCTTTGTCTTGACTAAAAAACAACGTTCTAGCTATCTCCACAGGCCAAAAATGACTTTTGGCCTCATCCCAATCTATTAGGGTTGTCCCTTTATTTGTATACATGATGTTTCCTTCATGCATATCACCATGAACCAAATGGGGTGTATACTCACCTAGATTTTTTGATAACTTGTACACATGCTCAAAAATTCTTGGTATAAAGTCTGGAGTGGTTAGCTTATTTGTATGGAAATCCCAGATAGATTGTTTGCCTATAAGTGTACTACCAAATGACTTGTCTATAACTAGGTCTATATTCTCATAGTACTCTCTTATACTTCTAAATCTAGGACCTTCTTCTAAGGAACCATAGTAAGGCATTTCTATCTTGTGGACTTTTTTAAGGTTATCTACAAAATCGGCTATCCATTGATTTCTAGTTAAACTAGCACCATCACTTCCCGGAAACCATTTTTGGATTATATAACCATAAGGGAAGATTTTATCTGAACTATCACAGTTAGTTAGGGTAATACATTTTACATCAGATTGTTTGATAAGACTTTGAACTAAAAGTAGTTTTTCTATGGCTGGATAACCTTTTCTAGTTAGTATCTTTAGTTGCAAGGAAGGCTTGCCTTTAACATAGAGAACGTAATTAGTATTCATTCCTTTGTTAATTGGTTCCACCTTGTCAATTTCTATATGGTACTTTGTTAAAAGGATAGATTTCAATTGATCAAATTTACCAATTAACTCATAATCTTTAGGTCTATATGCTGGATGTGTGGGAAATAAGATTTCACTCATCTTCTAACTCCTAAGCCTCATCCTACTAAATATGCACTCCTTTTCACTCATACCGGCCCCTGTATATACCTTTCGTGCAGCTGGATTGTCAATATCTACAGTGAGACGTAACTCCCATATGTCTAGGTCCATCCCTACTTCTTTTATTCTTTCAATTAAAGCTTTTGCCACACCTAATCCTCTAAATGAGTCTTGTGTCCAGACTTCATCTACAAAAATTGTTCCTTTCCTTTTGTCGGGTTTAGGTATCAATGATGCTTGTAAGTATCCCACCATTTCACCATCAATTTTAGCTGCAAACACCCAGAAGTACTCCTTTTCAAGACAGTTTCCATATGTTATATCTTCATTTGTGTAAGGTGCTAGTTCGCCTTCTTGTCTCAGTTGGGAAGCCCTCTTCCCGTGGATCCTCCATTTAATCATATCCAAGTATTCTTGGTAGTTTTTCATTGTTACTCTTTCTATCTTAATACGGCTCATATTTTCCTCCCTGTTAACACTACAATTTACCTATTTTAGATGATTCCAACTAGGCAGAACCCTTAAAGGTCTACGATAATACAACACCATAGTACCAAATCCTTGCTGGGAGAACCCTCCCTAGAGTATTACAGTTGAGCTGTTTGTAATTTGTCAACGTCTTCTATGTACAATGAAATTTCTCCGCAATTAGGACATACAGCTACTTTAGGCTTTCCTATTCTTTTTGCAAATACGCCGGTACCCTTAGCTATTTTAATCCCATAAGCTCCACCTTCTACCTTTACATCAAAGTCTTCTATCATTTCCGTATCACAACGATGGCAAGTTCTCATGGTTATCACCTCCTGTTTTTCTTTTCATCAATATTTACATTAACAGCTAATTCTACATATATACTTAATTTCCTTTATTATTAAGAATTGTTCATATTTACAGCCATATTATTTAGTCTCTGCCCATCTCTATAGGTTATTTTTAAGTCTTTCTATCTCTTCATCTATTTTCTTTTTATCAATTCTTTCAAATAGAATCTCTACTTTTTCTATGGTTAAGCCTGATGGCACTTCAATATACCCCCACTCTGGGCTGTCTATTTTTAGTATTTCACGGATCCTAGATGATGAGGTTGGTAGAAATGGGTGCAGTAGGATTGAAAGGTTAGCTATAATCTGTACACATGTATAGAGGGTATCATTACATTTTTCAATGTTATTCTTTACAGCAATCCATGGTTGCTCTTCGTCAAAATACTTATTTGCAGAACGTATAAAAGAAAATATTTTCTCTATGGCATCTTTAAAGTTACCATGTTCAATAAGCTCTCCTACTTTTATATAAAGGTCACGCAATTCTTTCTTTATGTCAGAATTACATTTTCCATCTGGTACTATGCAGCTAAAGGATTTTTGTATAAATACAAGATTTCTATTGATAAAGTTTCCATAGGCACCTAATAACTCTCCATTATGGCTGTTGATAAATTCCCTCCATGAAAAATCTCCATCTCTTCTTTCAGGCCCATTGGATATCAAGAAGTAACGGATGGTATCTGGGTGATAGTGTTTTAGTAGATATGGTACCCAAACCGCCCAGTTCTGACTTGTGGATATTTTTCTACCTTCTAGGGTTACATATTCACTGGATATTATTTTATCAGGTAAGTGGAGTTTTCCATGGGCTTTAAGCAATGCAGGAAGAATAACAGTATGAAATGGTATGTTATCTTTTCCATGGACATAGTAATGGATGGATTTTTCTGACCATATGGACTCCCAGTTTTCACCTTGGTTATTTGCCCATTTTTTACTTGCTGATAGGTAACCTAGTACAGCTTCAACCCAGACGTATATTTTTTTATCTTGAAATCCTTTTACAGGAACAGGTATGCCCCACTCTAAATCCCTTGTTATAGCTCTATCTCGAAGACCCTCATTGACATATCTTTGAGATTGGTTTATTGCGTTTTCCCTCCAACCTGAGGATGAATTGATATATTTTTCTATAAAACCCTCTAATTTCGATAGTGCCAGATAAAAATGTTCTGTTGGTTTAAAAACTGGTGTTTCTCCACAAATACCACAGCTTATTTTTTCTAAGTTTGAAGGTTCCAACAGAACCCCACAGGCGTCACATTGATCGCCCTTTGCGCTTTTTCCACAATTAGGGCATAAACCTACAACAAATCTATCTGGAAGAAATTGATTGCAAGCATTACAAAAGGCTTGTTCCACAGTCTTTTTATAGATGTATCCGCTATTTAATAGTTTTTCAAAGTATTTTTGAACAAAGTTAATATGATCATCGTTATTGGTTTGGCTGTATAAGTCGTAAGAAAAGCCAAGTTTTTCAAAGCAATCCTTAAATTCAATGTGATAGTGATTTGCTATTTGTTCAGGTGTGACCCCTTCCTTATTAGCTCTGATCTGAATAGGTGTACCATGGCAATCACTACCTGAAACGTAACATACATTATATTTTTTTGATCTATAATATCTTGCCAAAATATCTCCTGGTAGTAAAGCAGCCACATGGCCTATGTGTAACGAACCATTTGCGTAAGGCCACGCTCCTCCGATTAATACATTCATAAACTAGCACCTCCTAATTATTTTAATAACTCATGTTCAACAAAATTCAAAGACTTAGGAACCCTAGATTTCTTCTTAAAACCTTTATTCCCGAGCAGTGGATTTCTTATAACTTCTTATTTTTTCATATAAAAAAGCTCTCACCTCCAGGTTTTATCCTGGGGACGAGAGCTTTAACTTCGTGGTACCACCCCGGTTCGCCAATGTTTACACATCAGCCTCAACAAGTACGTCAGAATGAATTTCTGATTATACCCTGGCACTTTAACGGGTGCACCCGTCGCAGCCTAAATCCTAAGATATTCGGTGCGATAGCTCCAAGACCATGTTCAGCCACCTATTCTTTCCTCCTTCTCAGCTTTGTGGAGTTCTCTGTATAAGACATCAATAGCTTACTCTTCTTTTCATTGCTTGAGTATGTTTTCTTTAAATTTATCATATGTAGAAATTTTCTGCAATATGTCGTCAGATCAAAAGAGACATGTTGACGTTTCGTTTTTTCTACTTCGGGTATGTGAGTAAGCCTGATTCTTAGTGGTAGCATTATTTAATGGTTATTAAAGCATCTTGATTAGTTTTGTGGGTCACGGGCGGGTTCGGAGCCCCGCTCCCTACAGTATGTGGGGGCGTCTTGTGGGAAGCCAAAGCTGAAGTTTTGGCTAAGTCAGGCTAGTGAACCTCCCACGAATGAATTCGCGGGCTTCCAGTATCACTACTAGAATTTCCTGTTTCTCAGACCGACCTTACTGCATCGCATTCTCCACAGGCGTTAATTCGGATAGTTCCTACCCTACATGTTTTGTTTTTTGTTAGGCTAACATTCGCAAGCCTTCTTGCAGTATATTCCTACTGGCATTTATATCTCTATCATGTTCATTTCCGCAATTATCACAAGTCCATTCTCTAACTGATAGACTCTTGGTTTTTGTGTTCTTAAATCCACAATGAGAGCATAGCTGACTAGATGGGAATAACCTGTCTATCTTGACATAAGTTCTGCAATACCAGTTAGCTTTATATTCTAGTTGTCTAGTGAATTCTGACCATGACACATCTGATATTGCTTTAGCTAGTTTATGATTCCTTACCATTCCTCTTACATTTAAGTCTTCACTAACTATAACTTGGTTTTCGTTGATAATTTGCTTAGACAGTTTATGTAAGAAATCCCTCCTGGTATCTGATATCTTTTCGTGAAGCCTGGCCACCTTGATTCTCATCTTGTTTCTATTGTTACTAGTTTTTTGTTTCTTGGCTAATTGCCTTTGTAGTTTTGCCAGTTTTCTTTCATGTTTATATAGGATTTTTGGATTAGAAATTGTATTTCCATCACTGTCTATCAGAAAATTACTGATTCCTAAGTCTAACCCTATAGTCTTATCTACTTTCGGTAGTGGTAGATCTTTTGTTTCTGTATCCACAAGAATACTCACAAAATATCTTCCGCTTGTGTTTTGAACTATGTTTGCAGACTTGATTTTTCCATCAAATTCTCTGTGAACTTTGGATTCTATCCATTTAAGTTTAGGTAACTTAATTTTATTATCTGAGAAATCAATTTTTATGTTGTTATTTGTAAAATTAGTTGTGTAGCTTAATCTATTGCTATGTCTACTTTTAAATCTAGGAAATCCTGTCTTATCTTTTCCTTGTTTAACTCTTCTAAAGAAATGCTGATAAGCAGTATCCAGGTTGTAAATAGAATTGGTTAAGGCGAACTTATCTACTTCTTTAAGCCATATCAGTTCTTTCTTTAGTTCTCTGTTTAGATGGTTGTTACAGTCTATTTTAGACAGAGATTCTTGTTTGTCTTTATACAGCTTTATTTTTTCGGCTAAGTAGTAGTTATACACAAATCTAGCACACCCAAAGGTTTTAGCTAGTTGCTTTTTTTGCATTTCATTTGGATATATTCTATACTTGTATGCCTTTAACACACTGGTTCGCCTCCTTTTCTATTTAGTCTTTTGGCCTCTTATATATTCCCTTATCTGCTCCTGTGTATTTTCTGATACAGTGGCTACAAAGTAGCTAGGATTCCACAAATGTCCACCCCAGAGCTGCTTCTTTATTTCTGGATGAGCTTTAAATAATAACCTTGCACTTACGCCCTTTAATGCTTTGATTATATTAGGAATATAATGTTGAGGGCTGCAATCTATAAGTAGATGAATATGGTCTAAATCAGTTTCTATTTCTTCTATTGTGAACTGATTGTCTTCTGCTATCTGTTTAATTATCTCTTTTAGAGTCTTTTCTACTTTTCCTAGTAGTATTTTGTGTCTATATTTAGTACACCAAACTATGTGATACTGGATAGTATAAACATACCCTCTTCCATAAATAACTTTTCCCATACGTCACATCCTTTAATTACATGTTAACATATGTATATGTATAATTCTAGTATTTGTAATAATATAAGATCTATTTTAAGCAACATATGTTGCCACTAACTCATTCAATGGCCTCTAATGAATATTCCAGTTGACAATCGCAAGGTTCTTCTGCCACTAGCCTTTCGTTATATTCCACAGCTTCCCTGCATCCCACAGCCTTATAGAATGCCTGGGATTCTTCCGATGAGTGTGTTGATATGTAGAGTTTTTTTGCTCCCATTGCTTTTGCTTGTTCACATGTAAGTCTAAACAATTTCTTTCCTATACCCATTCCACGATAGTCATATGAGGTGTGTAGACTGGAAAGTTGCAAGTAATCCTTGTTTGATCCAAATAGCTCATTTTCAACTGATGCAAATCCAACTAGCTCGTCGTTGTAGAAAGCCCCTGTGACTTTTCCCCCTGCATCTATTGTTCTGTATAAGTGTTCAATTAGAGTGTTGTAATCATCCATACTCCAGTTTTCTGTGAATGGGATATCTTTTAATACCCAGTCGCCATTTTGTTTGCGCCAGCATTTTTTGACTTCCTGGTAACGATTAAATTTTACAAATATATCAATGTTGATCTGTGATTTATTTAATTCTTTAAGGTAGATTTGATTCATGTGTTTTCTCTCCTTTATGTTCTTCTAGGCCTCAACTTATTAGTCTAATCCATATTTTCTAATGACTCGGGCTCCTTTGCTTTTGTTACTCAATTACATATTCATTAAGTATTTCTTTGACACTGTGTGCAAACTCATCAGCTGCTCCCCAGTCGAAGTTGAATATTAGTCCTTGGGAGCTTCCCGTTCCCACTGATCTCACTTCTGTGGTTCCGCTTATGTTGTCACATATCATAATTAGCGCTGCTCTGTTAGATGTTCTAAAGTAGTATTTCTCAAAAATCAATGTACCAACGAATTTCCCTTCCCCTACATCTAATAATTCTTCGTGAACTAGTTCAGCATTGTGATTTTGTTTCACCAACTCCAATGCTTCTTTAGGGGATATGGTTATTTTGAAGTTAATTTTACTCATTATTTTCCCTCCTTAATTAATTGGGGCTAATATGTAAAGCTATGCTTATTTTGTGGGTCTCCCAAGGCTAAAGCCTTGTCTACAACTTTTTTAAATCCTCCCTAAGTCTATAGCAAATCATTGATTACCCTATAGCTATATCTTATGAAAGTGGTAGTTTGAGGCATTGTCATCTTTTCCCACCCATTTATAGTATTCGTCCCTTAAGCTATTTTCCCTTCAAATATTTATAAGATTCTATTATAAGCATTGAGTTTCCTTTTATATAAAAATAATCCCCTGTAATTAAATATACAGGGGATTGTGCACAAGTAGCACAGTTACTTCAACTTAATTGGTACTAACAAATCAAGCATTCCGTCTATACCATCTTCTGGCCATCCCATATGGGAAGAATACACCCAGTTTAGATGTTCTTCAAGGCATCCTCCCATGATTTCTTCACCAAGTTCACTATAATTAGGAATGTACTTTTCGTTGTTTTCTGCCCATTTACACAAAAGTTGCCATTCATGAAAATCCCCGAACTTGATGGAATGTGCGCCGTATAAACCACCCTCAAAATATTTCTTTGTAAGGGGCTTAGGTACTTCTAAATCCTCTGGGATGGTAACCCAACTCTCATATCCATAAGGGTTATCTTTTGAGGGGTTTGGATGATTAAAACCGAACATTCTTGCATCTGGCTTTAGTTCATACAGTTTACATTCTTGGATAAATTTGTTTATCTGAGCACCTACTGTATCTTCAGGATTCTCTCCGATGTAGTGATATGAAGCAACTGTACATGATGGTAGTAGTACTATCCGCACATTTTCCAACTTTCTTAGGGTTTCATTAGCTTTGCTTAGTTTTTCCACTGAACATTCCTCCTTGAAATTAGTTCTTGAAAGGCTCAGAGCGTCCACAACCTTGATGATATCATCATCGTGTAACAAATCCAGTTTAACATTTTCCTGAAGGTCTTTATCGAGGCGAGATACAAAGATTTTTAGTATATCTCTTATTGTACTTAGAGCAACAATCTCACTATCTAGTTCTTGGATGTTTTCCAGAAATATACTTAAAATAGAATTATATTCAATATTCTCAAGTATCACGGCGATTTCTTTCAAAGAAATCCTTAGCTTTCTTAGTACTATTATTTGCTGTAGACGTCTTACAACATTTTCATCGTACATACGATATGCATAGTCTTCTTTGCGTAGGCTGGATAAAAGACCTATTTGTTCGTAATAACGCAGTGTACGTGTTGAAACATTAAACGTTCTGGATACTTCACTGATAGTCATCATTGTCAAAGGCTCATCTCCTTTCTGAAACTTAGTATAAAGTACGACACGACGTCAAAGTCAAGGGGTATGTCATAGTTTTTTTACCCTACAGGGTTTTATTTTTTTCTTTTCTTATGTAAAGTTATGTATTCTAACTGATATAGCAATTTCCTTCTAAAGATATATTAAAACTATATTAATTATGAGACCGTGCAATCACCTCTAGTATGACATGTATTGGCACAATGAAGGTCGGGGCCCCATACTGTTAACTTTCATTAGAAAAGACCTTAGAAAGTGATTTCTAAGGTCAAGATAACTGAATTTATGGGAGGAGGTTTTAGGTCTGAGCCCTGCACCCTGTATTATTTACCTCTTACTGTATTCTTTAAGTAATTTTCAAGTCTTTTTTTAAGTCCTTAAAGCATTTCTCAATTGTTTCGTGATTAACTACATAAATATATCGCCCTTCTGCATGTAAAGGCACGATAATTTTGCTTGTGGTTAAATTACTTATATGATAAGAAATAGTAGCAGAAGATACCCCTAATTCCTTAGCAATTACCTTTGTGGATGTTGTACCACTTGCGATACATTTTAGTACTTCGTAACGGGTTTTATCCCCTAAGTTTTTAAATAACAGTATTCTGTCTGATAACTCATTTTCTTCTCTTTTAGAGAGTTTTTGAAAAATCTCTTCAATCCCCATTCCCCATGCAATAAATCCCGGACCTACTCCTGGATATATGTGAATACTATAATCACCAAAATAGGATATCAGCATGTGTCCTTTTTCTCCTGGTATCATGCTATTTTTTAATGTTCCATTGGTGATTTTATCTAGGGCATCACCTTCAACATTGTTTAGCCGCAATATGAACTCTTCTCCATAATCCATGATTTTCTTTTCTACTGGTGAGTAATACTCCAAGAAAATCCCTTCTAAAGACCTAAGGGTATTTATACATTCATTCAGACTTTCCTTTGGAGTCTTTGTAAATGTGAGTAATTGCCATTTTGTTTCTCCCGAATAGCTAAGTTTATTAATCCAAGACATTAGTCTACTATCGTCATTCACTAATTCTTCAGCCAATTTTCTAGCCTCTTGGCTTTTAGGGGTGCCAGTTTCTTTGGCTTCTAAACTCCCTATAATTGTTTTTACTATTTCTTTAGAATCTAAGTTTTGCAATGCATCCAAATAATCACTAACGTTTACATAATCAAAGAAAGAATACTTGCCCAACAACAAGTGAATTATATTTATATCGTCATAGTAGTAGTACTTAGATAGAATGTTTTTATAGGGCTTTAACTTAAGGCTTATTTCAGTCTGTAGTTTTATAAATTCTTCTGGGACTTCATCCTTGTGATTATCTACTTTTGAATTATCTTGTTCATTATAATGTACAAGACTGGGAAAATATAAGTAGTCATATATTTTACTCGCATTGGGGTAGAAACTAAATAAGCTTTTCATAAAAAGCCTCCTTCTTGTTTAAGCTATAGCCTATGTTGCAAAACTCTCATTAAGTTCCGTATCCTCAACTTTAATAGGCGATTGGTCTGCTTTTAATAATGGTTTTTGATAGTATAGCACAGCCAATAAAATAATTCCAGAAGCAAAGGCAATAACATATGATGCAGGGAATAGATCAAGGGCAATACCAAAAAGCATTTGTCCCAATGGCATAGCTATTGTAAGACCTAGATTCATGGTAGTCCCAACTCGCCCCATGAATTGTCTAGGAACAACAGTATCAAATAATGTTCCCAGCCCTATATTAGCTAATGATACTATCATAGCCATGGTAAAGGTTAATAATGTAACTACTAAAATAGGTACATTGTTAGTTTCATATAGCCCGATAAACGACTTTGAGGTTGCAAATGATAATAGTAAAATAAATACTGCTACAATGGAAAAAACATAAACTAGTAATTTACCAACTTTAATTTTTTTTGCAATTCCACCTAGAAGCATAGGTGATAATAGCATAGAGAAGGAAACTGATGCTGCAAAAAATCCATATTGGATTTCTGAACCAACTAGAGTCTCCCTGATTACAAAAAGCAAGACTACACTGAACAGGGGTGCAAAACAAAAATTTAAAATCATACCCAATCCAATTATATTCATTATTATTTTATGTTTTTTTATCAAGTTAACCCCTTGTAATAGATCAGTTTTAAAGGCACCAAGATTAATTTTATCTGGTTTTTTGTTTGTACATGGTATTTCAATCAGTAGCTCACTTAATGCAGAAAGGATAAAACTTATACTATTTATTATAAATATAACCAGCAATCCTGCAAAAGCGTAAAGGGTTGCTGCTATCAATGGCGATAGCATATTTGCCCCACTTAGAATGACTGATTTAACACTATTAGCTTCAAATAATTGCTCTTCATCTACTATACTAGGTATAACTGCTGACATTGCAGCACCAAAGAAAATCTCAGTTATTTCAAGGAGAATTACTAGAACATAAATACTTGCTAAACTTAACCCTCCGTTTACGGAATATAAAATAGCAAATCCTCCTATTAAAATACCATTAAATAAATCCAATGTAACAATACTTTTTTTTCGGTCAAACCAATCCCCAAAAACTCCAGCAACAGGTGAAAGCACGAGCCTAGGTAGAATCGATATTGCCATCATAGATGCAAAGATAGTAGCGGATCCTGTCTCAGCTAGAACATATAAAGATAAAGTAAATTGTTGCATGTTGCTACCCACCATGGATACCCCTTTACCTAACATTAGCAATGCAAAGTTCTTATTCTTTAAAATCCTTAAATTCATTTCAAGCCCCCCTTTGATAGTTATATTATAACGGAGCTTGTATTACATGTCAATCTAATAATTAGATATTTATCTAATTATTAGATTGACATGTTTCAAAAACTAAAAAGGTGGCTAAATAGCCACCTCAAATTATCTTACATTCTGATAAGATATCCTATAAACTCCATCTAACTTCCATAATTCTTGTTGCCTGAAATAAGTAAACTCTATCTCCATATCTTCTTGTTTTACCAGTACTTTCCTCTTCCCCCCTAAGGTCATACTAACCTTTGTTTCTGCAACTTTAATATTATCAATCTTATCTAAAACATCTAACATTGTACTAGGATTATCCGTATTTTCAATGATAAATTTTAACGGATCCACACTTTCTATAAAACTATCAACAAATTCTTCATGCCTTAATAACACCTGTTGATTTGTATAACTAACCCCTACTATGCTGATAATTATTGAAGGTAATAGTAGGCATGAAATAATTAACATCTGACTTTTCTTCATGCCATATTTCAGTCTTTCACCTTTAACCAATCTGGAAATATAGTAATTAGCCCCTAATCCCATGGGTAAAATTAAAAGCAGTTGAATATACAAAATGAATTCAAAGACATCTCCCATTTGTATAGTTGTTTTAACAATAAAAAAGTTCAGAAACCCTAGGATAAAACAGAAGCTACTTAGGCTGTCCTTTTGGGCAAACTCTTTTAAGTTCCTAACCCTAAGAAAAAGAATAAACAGAGGACTTGCTAAAAGAAAACTCACAGATATATCCTTTAAAAACTCAATCATTTTTCCCCACCCTTTACTATGTTAATGATGAATATATTTCTCCATTAAATCTAGAAATCCTCTTTTTGGTAGGAGTAGATTATTGGCTAAGGAAGTTGTGGATGAATTAAGGGACTTTCAAGGGAAATATGAGTATATCCCTTGTAATGTTCAAAGCAAAAATGATGTGGAATATCTTTGGCATCTTGAAAAACACGAAAAATGATGCTCATTTGGTCTGGTTGTCAAAGACAAAAATAATCGGGAGATTTGCCATGGCTCCAGTGTCAAAGCGGAAGTTGATTTAGATTATTACTACTACAAAAAAGGAGCCCTTATGGACTCCTTCTTCATTTGCCACTTATGTTATTTCTTCTTCACTGGTATCCAGATTTGACTTGTGAATGTTGGAGAGTCTAGCTCCTTTTCTTCGTTCCATAGTATTTCTGGTCCTTCTGCAATTTCGTAGTTTGATGATGGGAACCATTCTGAGTAGATGCGTCCCCATATGCTTTGAAGGGTTTCTGGGAATGGACCCACTGCTTCAAATACTGCCCAAGTAGATGCTGAAACTTCCAGTTGAGTAAAGCCTTCTGAACATTCTTTAGTAGTTGCAACACCTATATAGTGGTCTAATTCACCCTTCTCCTCCATTCTTCCTTGGGAGAAATTCGTAGATGCACTGATTATTCCAGCTGGCTCAACATTGGAAAGTTCTTTGAGATTCTTAATCATCTCCTCATTTAGACTTTGCCACATGGCAGCAATTTCTGGGTTAACTCCATGGAATATGATGGGGACACGTTTACCCATACCCACAACTCTAAATGCCTGCTTTTCTACAATTCGATAGTTCATTTCACTACCTCCTTCTATTGTTAGTTTAAAGGTCATTTTAGGATATGCTTTCATTTGTTGACTATGTTCTCTTGCTTCTGAAGGTGTTACACCATGTAAATTTTGAAAAGCCCTTGTAAAAGAGTCAGGTGAACTATATCCGTATTTTACAGCTACATCAATAACCCTGACGTCATTGTTGATAAGCTCAAAGGCTGCAAGGGTAAGACGTCTGCGACGAATATACTCCCATAGGGATACACCTGCTAGGAAAGAAAACATTCTTTGAAAGTGGTATTCAGAGCAGAGAGCAATTTTTGCAATTTCCTTAGTGTCGATTTCGCAAGTTAGATTGCCTTCGATATAGTTCAAGGCTTCATTCATTTTCTTAATGGAATCCATTTTTATGACCTCCTTTAACAATATAGTATCAGGTGTGGAACTAATATATCCGACATTCCCTGCACAGTTACGTAGGGTGGTGTCGGATAACAGGGTACCTATGGGTAAGTGGAACTTTGCAATGCACTAGGGCGTTAGCTCTATGACCTCTGTTTTTGCATAGTTATCGTGGATAGCTTTGTTACCCCTTTTATAAAACAAGTATCCCACGTATATCAATATAAGTGCGTTTGGAATGTAGATTAGGTAAGTACTCTCTGGAGTTAAAGTCCACCATGGTTTGGGAATGAGAATGATAATATGGGTTAACTCCCATGGAAACAGTCTCACCAATGTCCTCGCTATAGCTTGCGTTGTTTTGATATTTTGCCTCTCTTTATTAACTACCTTTATGTTTAAAAACTTCTTCCCTAAGGTTTGGCCCTTTTTTGATTCAAGCAATATAAAGTATAGCCAAACTGGTAATGACATGGTTAGCAAAACCCACACTTCTATTTTATAGCCCGTATCTAAGTATGTGAAGGGAAAGCCATTAGTTATATTGTTTAGTAACCATTGGCCCCCACCAAGTACCGATGTTAAGATTACAAAGTCAAGCCAATAGGCTATTAGACGTTTTAAAGTCAGTCTCATAGGCTACCTCCTTTGTTTGCGATAATAGTCTTTTCAAGTATATCATAGTTTTGTTTTATATCTCCACGAAATATGCAGGTGTCCATAGCTAAGTAAACATCAATAAGCCTGAATAGATAATTATCAGTTCTCCTTCTGGTTTTTCTCCATCATAAGATGATCCATTTTGTGGGTCCGGGCAGGTACGGAGCCCTGCACCCTACACTATGTTGGTGCCCTATGTAAGTTGCAAAAAAGCCGTAGGTTACTACAGGCTTTTTGTTTATTTGCTTCTTCCATATAAAAATCCTTCGCCAGATAGATATAGTTTTATTAGTTTTGCTATAAATGGTGATTTTCTAATCAAGTCCTCTTTCTCTTGAGGGTTTGATGAGTGGAAACTTATGTTTTCAATACATGCCATAATGAAGAAGGTCTCTAGACAGTCTTGATGATTTCCAGGTAGTTTCCTTATACTTTCATACCCTTCTATGAAAGATCTCCTCTGTGATGGAGCTATGCCCAATAGTGTTTGAGCTATATCATATTGGTAAAAGCCATAGCCACAGCGACCAAAGTCAATTACCCTAGGTAGGCCTTTGTGAAAAACAACATTCCCCATATGTAAGTCTCCATGAATTATGCCAAATGTATGATGAGTTTTTTCCATTTCGTCTATTTCTACACTGATTTTTTCTACACCCTTTTGAAATATTGCAAAGTCTTCCTTAGACATTAAATCATCACAGTATTTTTCTAACTTTTCTATATCCCTTTTAATACTTTCTTTCCCCCAAGTAGGTCTTACAAATAGATGGTCTGGCTTAAATTCAGATGATGAATTATGTAGCTTTGCCATCATAGACCCGACTTTAAATAAATGGGTGTGTTGAATACCTTCTTGCCTTAACCGTCCTTCAACCCATTTCATCAATGAACATGGTTGTTTTGTGTCTTTAAGTTCTGTTTCGAACTCTGTAACATAACAGTTATGGATATTTTTTACTCCTTGAGGGACTACTACATCCCTTTCTTGTAAGTATTCCAGCCAAGTAAGTTCGGAAATAATTTGATTTTTATTCAGTAGCTTATCCTGATGTAAACGTAATAAATACCTCTCCCCTAGGTCTGTATCTATACGATAGGTAATGTTATCGGATACTCCAATGAGTTTTATTGTTATATGGCCTTCTATTTCGTAGTTTTTAATCACTCTGTTAGCTATTTCTTTTCCTTGTTTCAATAACATTCTTCTAGAGCTAATTTTATCTTTAATCAATTGGCATCCCCCTGGCACATTGCTTTTTTAATAATTCTAACATTGTCTATGTTAGAATTAAATATAAAAAACACCTATGAAGTTTTCTTTACATACAGCTTTTGTAGTGTTCATAGCCCTTGGAAATATGTACGTACTAGTTGACTCTAGTACTTGATTTAATAGTATACTCAAGAATAGTTGCATCCCTTAGCATCATGAATTTCATTGAGTAATCTTCACATTTTTTGAATGATTGTCTTAAAAGCCTCAAAGCATGATCCAACTCAAACCACTGTAGCTCAAACCCGAGCTCTTGCTCATTTTTAGACAGACTCTGATTTTGGTCAGATGGTAGCTTACTAGCTAAAAAACAATAGGATAGTTGAAGAAATTTATTAATATTTTTGTGTTCTTCTACAATACCTAATTCTTCAATTATTTCACATTCAAAACCAGTTTCTTCTTGGATCTCCCTTAAAAAAGCTACCTCGGAATTCTCATCTTCCTCGATTCCACCCCCTGGTAATTTAAATAGATCTACCTTTTTCATGTACATAAGAGCAATTTTTTTATTCTCGTCAAGTAGTACTCCCCTTGCCCCATATCTATCTACCCTTTCTAATAAATCTTTTGAACCACCTATTACATCAAAATCAGTAATTATTCTATGTAGCATAATCTAACCTCCAGTATAAGTTTGACTAATTTCGTTAATCCTGACTTTTCTATACAAGTTGTATTTCATTTGTCATTCGCTCTAGATTTAGCAAATCCCTTTTAATTGTCATAGTATTTTTAGATGTGTGGTTAACAAAATGAAATTAAATACATGGTGGAGAATATTGGGGCCGTCCCACGCTGAAAGCATGAGCTACAATATTAAAACAGCCTGCTTTGGTATAGCAGGCTGTTTATTACTTTTTTTCAATTTTTCCTTTTAGCTTCATTTCTATATATGGAATTGGTATAACCAGTGCTATTATTCCTATTCCGGCGTTTATCAAGCTTAGATATTCAGGGGCAAGTGACATTTGTAATTTACCTATAGATACTATAACCAGTATTAATATGCCCATTAGTAAATAAGCTGCACCACACAGCTTATGGGCATAGTCCCATGCTTCTTTTGACTTCATAGATCTCTTTGTTCTATATCCGTAGATATAATTGATATTTTTAGGTGGGCGTGTTCGAAATAAAATACCAATTATTATCATTGATACAGGGATCAGTAAATCGACAATCCAGAAGAATAAAGTCATATAATCCCTCCAGCCTTTTTCGTTTTGGTCTTGTATGTTCTAAAATTTTACTGATTTCAAGGAAGAAATTTATGTTAGGAGAAACATGCCATATACAGTGCTACTATATATGGCATGTCTTTTTATTGTAGGTTATTATTTTCAAATACCCTTATTAAGTTATCCTCAGACTCCAAGTACTTTATACTTACAGCATCACCTTTTTCAGTGATTACTAGGTTGGCAAAATCCTTAAATGAACCTCGGTATAGTTCAGGGTTGCCCTCAAGTTTTACATAGTAATAAGTGTCCCCTTCCACTATTACCATGTTTATACGTTCTACTATTCCATTAACCTCAGCCAAGTTAGATTCGTCTATTATGAAGTCAGTATCATTTCTAAGGCCAATCTCTACCATATACTCTGCTTGAGCTGTTTCTATATTCCTAGAAACACCGCTTCGCATGTAATCACTAACATTAACAAAGGCATATTCCGCTATGTTGTTATTACTGTCTTTTAATGTCATGAAGTAGGTAGGTTTTCCACCAACACTAATTAGTACAGGCTCAGTTGCAGTATAGCCAGCATTTTGAACTCGTCCTTCTGCAATGTTCATGGCTTTCTTTTCAGTAGCACCGGATATGCTGTATAAACTCACTTCTTCTGTTCGTGTATCCATAAGCATGAATCCCACAGTGGCTTCATCGCTACCCCACGATGTTACTCCTGTATAATAATATGCTCTACCCTCGTTGTAGACTATGTTTGTTCCACTGGACTGTTTTAACTGTCCCTTATTGGAAGGGTTAAACCAACCGTTGGGATACTTGCCCCAAGCCGCTAATCTTTTTTTGAAGAATGATTCAGGGATCACCCTATCTACCCATGTAGGATAGTTACTACCTTGCTCAAAAAACTCCATCTCGCCGTCAACTGCATCTACAACTAGAATACCTTCCACTTCGGAACCACTAAAACCTATTGTGTTGTCATATACAGTAATTATATAGTATGGATGCCCGTTATCATCTATTTCAAAAGAGAAATCTGTATATCCTTTTCTTTTGGAGAAATTGTTATAAACGTGTCTACGGATGTCATTTCCCCAGTATGCACTTGTAGAATACTTAATTTTGTGATCTCTAACCCACTCAGTCTCCCTACTATTTGCATTTACTTTAATGTACCCTTCAGCTCCATCAAGGTTGTTTCTCCACTTGAAGAAACCCCTATGCTGCAGTGGTGCCACCCAGTACAATTCATCCCCTATTGTTTGTAGGGTAAAGTCCCTCTCCCTTAGTTCAAACTGAGAACCAATGGCGGATTCACTACCTAACCTGTTTTCTGCATGCCTTAAAGCATCAGAACTGTCTAAAACCCGTAGTCTAGATGTATCTACAACTGTTATTTCATTGCTGAATCTTTTTCTTCAACATTACCAATCAAAGTGTGCCTGCTCGAGTGGGTGAATATAGCTGAATTAAAAAAGCCAAATCCTAGCATGAAAATTAGTATTACAGCAGGTATTGCCAAAACACTAACTTTTTTTGTACGTATAGAAAAATAAGTTGTTAGGATTACTGCATATAGCAGAACTATAATCCATGAAGATATGAAGTTAATAACAAACAAAGGAGGCAAGAACAACCATGTTATAAAGATAAACAGTAATGTGATTGCTACTACCACAATTAAATCGATAATTGCATTTTTTGAATTCAATGTAAAACTCTCCTCTCAATAATTAAATATATAACACAGCGAAATTGTATGCATATATTTTTATTCTATGCCTCATTTTAATAACCCTTTTTTATTAATAATTGTTCATAATTGGAAGTCATAACCAGCCTTTACTCTTCCAATACTCCTTATCAACATTTCCATCTTCGTACCCTGCTATCATCTTCTTCATCATTATGAAAACACCCTTGGTAAACAATCTATCTTTCATATTTACCCGTTTCACTAAACTAGTATGATACTTCTTACCTAGGCTGGCTAAATCCCTCTCCATTCTAACCCTTTTCTTATGGTTTATATCCTCCCATTTACTGGCTGCCACATTGGCTCCAAATGAGTATGTTCTCTTTACCCCCATATAGTCTAAGGCTAAATTCATAGACTTATTTGCCCTTTTGGTTCCTGTACCTGCAGCTGTAGATATAACCAAACCTATCTTTGAAAACATCTCTTCCTTAGGCCTGTGGGGCATCCACATAAAACAAAGATGATCTATAAAGGTCTTCATGGCCCCTGATACATCTAAACCATATACAGGGGATGCTAGGATAATACCATCTACTTTTACAAGTGTATCAACTATTGGTGCAACTTTTTCAACATGAGGACAGTATTCTTCTCCTTTGAGTATACAATTGAAACAACCCAAGCAGTGATCAGGCAAATCCTTTTGTAACCATATTTCCTGAAATTCAAAGTCTCCCTGCTTAGAGAGTGTCTCTTTTACTATCTTTACGCAGTTATAGGTACTACCCTTTCTACAATTTCCGTAAATAATTGCTACCTTCATAAGTCGCACCTCCTACCCTTTACTTATCCATCCATTTTCACAAAACACATTACATCCTATCTTTGAGTTCCATCATATCTTCTTTATACTTTCAGAGCTGTAATAATCTTATCCATAATGTTTTGGCATTAGCACTGTGGTATCAGTGTTTTATTTAGACTTCCTAATTATTTGAAAGGTATGGTAAACATTTTTAAAATCCAGTCGCTGATATTTGGATAAGCACTTCTGATAAGGGAGATTACCTCGTCTTTTGTAGCACTTACTTGGGAAAGGCTATAGTTAGGCCCTTCGCTTCCCCCACTTATTACGTAATCCCCTATTGCTTTTCCTCCTATTGCAACCGTACCGCGAGCATATCCCCCTACTGCTATGTTCCCAATTGCTAAACCACCCATTGCACCCAACCCTATTGCAATTCCTCCTAGGGCCAGTAATCCTAAAGCTATTCCTCCCAAAGCAATACCTCCCACTGCAAGTCCGCCAAAGGCAAAGGCTCCTAATCCGATTCCCCCAAAAGAGGTAACGCCAAAGGCAATCCCCCCAATGGATATAACCCCCACGGCTATATCACCAATGGCTATAATACCTTTTGCTAAGCAAGGCTTATTAAGTCTTTTTGTCCTACTGAATTTTATGTGAACTAATGGTAATCCAAATATCAGTTTTTTTGATTTATATTCATAGTAGTTATTTAAAAGTTTATTTGTCATTTTACATTCTTGTATTAGTCTTTCTATAACTTCATCTTTATCTTGATATAATGTATCCATAAAATCCTTAGCAACCTCTTTTGGGTCACCCATATTTTCTAAAATTGTTTCCATATCTTTTTCTATACTTGCTTCATCAATATGCTGAAATAAGTCTTTTCTAATTCTTTCTTTCATTTTCCCATCCACTGCCATATTATCAATGACCTGTTGTACGTAAAGTTCGGCTTTATAACTGTTCATTATACTCCCCCCAAGTTCATTATAGATTCTACTGCATTAAACAAAACATCAAGCTCTTCTTTCATATTCTCGAGCTCATTTAAACCTTCGTCCTTAATTTTGTAGTACTTCCTAGGGACTTTTCTTTTTGCGTCTTCCTTATCCCAGTAGCTTTCGATTAAATTATTGTCTTCTAGCCTATATAAAATGGGATACAATGTCCCTTCCTTCATAAGAAATACACTGTCACTTTTGTTATCTAATTCCTGAATTAGTTGATATCCATACATGTTTTCTATGCTCAGTAATTTTAGAATTAATATATCTATAACTCCTTTTTTTAGTTGCCTACCTATTTTATTCAATAATAACACTCCTCCTAATCTATATACCTAGTATTACTAAGTATATAGTAAACCAACATAGTACCGTAAATCAATATGGATTTCCATTAATTAATAGTTTGTTAATATCTCAGTACAAATAACTCGACCAAAAAATGACTTTGTCATCATAGTAAAAAAAGGAAGTCATTAGAGACTTCCTTCATTTATTATGATAATAAACAATGATGAAAGAGACGAAATTAAACTAGGTGCAGCTGATTGTCCTTTATATCATAAACTACATCAGCCACGTTATCTATTAGTCCCTTGTCATGGGATACAAACACAATTGTTCCTTTATAGTCTTTCATAAGACGTTCCAACGCTTCTATGCTGGGCAAATCTAGGAAATTGCTGGGTTCATCCATGAGCAGTATATTGTATGGTCCTAGTAGCATTTTAGCGATCAATAGCTTTATAATTTCCCCGCCACTTAGTACAGATAACTTTTTAGAGATATCTGTCTGTGCAAAGCCCATTGATGCCAGCACAGAACGGATCTCAGAAGTATTGTAATCACAGTCTTGGGTCATAAATTCGATGATACCCAGCGCTTGGTTATACTTATAACCATTTTGAGCAAAGTAACCCATCATAGCTTTGGGTGAGACTGTGATACCATCTTCTTGATTTAGGATCATCTTTAATAGGGTGGTTTTTCCTGTTCCGTTGCCTCCTGTCAAGGCTACTTTTGAGCCCAGAGGTATATTAAATGAGGCATTATCAAATAGTAGCTTGCCCCCTAATTGTTTAGTTATTTCTGAACCAATGATGGGGTATGGGTTATGGAGCTGTAGTGCTTTACTTTGTCGGAATCGAATTGAACGGGTGTTTTCAGGAGCTTCTACATCACCTAAGGCCTCTATCCTATTCTCAATGGATTTAGCAGCATTATATAGCTTTTTCTGCTTACTTCCAGTTGGTTTCTGGTGCCCTAATCGTCCCGCACTTTGAGTGTTTTTCTTTTTAGCACCGCTATTTGCCTTTTGCTCTATTTTATTCGCTTGTTTTCGCTTTTCCTCTACAGCTTTTTGTAGTCTGTCCCGTTCAGCAACAAAACGTTGATATTTTACAGTTTCATTTTGGTGTTCTTCCTCTTTTTGTCGAACATAATCAGAATAGTTACCCCAGTATTCTGTGATTCTGCCATTCTTTAGTTCCCATATTTTATCCACTACCTCATCAAGGAAATAACGGTCATGGCTTACTACCAGTAGGGCTCCAGTATAGTATTTTAGTTGCCCAATTAAAAACTCTGTCCCTTCACTATCCAAGTGAGATGTGGGTTCATCGGCAAAAATACCATGTACTTGTTCTGATAAAGCTTGAGCTATTTTAAGCCTTGTTTCTTCTCCACCACTCATGTTCTGCAAATTTACTTCTTTTACACCCATTTTGCCCATAAGTGAAAAGTCTTTAACTTCTGTATTACTTACTTGGTCTAGCTGGGGCACATATGCAAATCTACCTAATCGATTAATTTTACATCCTGGAAGTTCTATTTCCCCCAAAAGAATCTTTAGTAGCGTGCTTTTCCCTGAACCATTGGCGCCTACCAATCCAATTCTATGGTAATCGTATATTTCTATGTCCTTTATATCTAAAATATCCTTACCTGAGTATTCTACACAGATATCTTTTCCTTTTATTAACAATTCCATTTTCTATTCCTCCTGTCTAAATCGCATGTTTCCTTATAAGTATTCGCAGGGAAAATCCTGCGATTGACAGGGTTGATTATATATAGATATAGAACATGATTCTTGCTGTATTGAACATAGTCTTACCTCCCTTTATTTTTGAAATTAAAAAAGCAGATCATATCCACACAGGGATTTTGATCTGCAAATTATCGAAAAAAGCATATGAATAAAAAAGGGTAACCCTAAAAGGGTACACTCCACCTATTCCATGTCATTTTCGCAATATAAGCACAACAAAAAGCCCACTGATGTGGATTGGTTTTACCTCTTTTTTGTTGAAAACTTATATTAACCGAAAAATAAAAACATAAAATGGTGTCCTCCTTAGCACTTTGATATAAATATCATAGCATAAATGGATTAGTGTTTCAAGATGATGAGTCATGCTCTGATTTTTTTGTTAATGAGAAGGATTAGAGTGGGTCTTTAGAGAATATATTATCGTTATCTAAAAAATTGATAGGAGGTAATTTGATGGGACTATTTGACTTAGTATTTTCTAAAAAGAAACAGCCGGAGGTTTCAGAGAACTCTTTCGCATTGTTCATTGTTCCAGATGAAAGTAAAAAGGATGACGAAAACATGGATATCTTTTGGTCTTACTCAGAGCAACTAGAAGATTATAGTGAAATTGGCCGTACCTATGACCTAGGGAAAGATGAATTACTGAAAGTCAATAACACTATAAGTATAGACAAAACTCCTTGCTTCATCCTCACACAGGACATTTTCTATGATGAGGAAGATATAAAAAATATGCTGTATAACCCCCTTGTCCATAGTGATAATCTTCAAGATGTTATAGATTACCTAGAACATAAAAGAAATAAATAAACTTTAATAAACTAACCCCCTCGACTAATCTTTTAGCGGAGGGGGTTAGTGCATTAAATGGTCATATGATTGAGCAGACCCACCATTAAGGTCCCTCTTTTTAAATTAAACTTTAATTTCTGCTATTAGTGAGTGTAATTCTTGAGCTAATTTAGCCAGAGCCTGACTTGATGCAGAGATTTCCTCCATGGAGGCAGTTTGTTCCTCTGTGGCTGCAGATATGTTCTGAATTTGACCTGCAACTTCTTTAGAGGAGAGTTCCACTTCAGAAGCTGATGCAGATACTGTTTGACTTCCATTACTAACCTGCTCCACTGAATTACCCACTACTTTTATCTGTTCACTGACTGCTCGAATTACTTCTGCAACTTCATCAAAAGAAGCATTTGCTATTTTCACAGCTTCCATTCCTTCTTTTACATGCTCAGCTGTGCCATCCATAATTCTATTTACTTCTGTTACACTATCCCTATTCTCTTGTATAATGCTAACTATGTTCAGAACTGCTGAGTTTGATTCTTCAGCAAGCTTCCTAACTTCATCTGCTACTACAGCAAATCCTTTTCCTGCTTCACCTGCCCTTGCAGCCTCTATGGCAGCATTTAGTGCTAATAAGTTAATCTGCCTTGAAATTCCTTGTATCAGCTCTGTTATGTTACGAATTTTATCTGAGCTTTCAGCTAACTGTTTGATTCCCTTTGTAACCTCTAAACTGCTTTCATTTATATCCTTCATTTTTGCATTTACTAAACCAATATTATTTTTACCCTCTCCAGCTTGTCCTTGCATTTCTTGACTCATCTGTTGAATAAAAGATGCATTGGTATTTACCTCCTGGATACTAGTGGTTATCTGTTCCATGGCTGCTGTGGTGTTTAATACCTCAGATAATTGTTTATCCGTATTGATAGCAACTTCACCAGCCGAGTTAGCTACATGCTCCGAGGCCATTGCAGCTTGTTCGGAACTTGCAGTTAGCTCTTCTGAACTTGCTGCTAGTTGCTCTGCCTTTTCATTTATGCTCTTTGTTAGACTCTGCATCGATGTAACAATTTCGTTAAACCCGGAAGCTAACGTTCCAATTTCATCACTTCTTTTTGTAAACTTTTCATCCATAAATTCAGTAAAATTCCCTGAAGCCATTCTATTACATTGAGCAGTAGCCGCAACAATAGGTGTTGTAATTCTCCTTGCCACCACTGAAACTAAGACTACCCCTATAATTAAAGCTATAATTGTAATGAGCATCAATCTACCTTTTAATGCAGGCAAAGCCCTTAAGACTTCGTCCTTAGGTACAGTTACCCCTACAATCCATGATGTGTTAGCCACTGGTGAATATCCCACGTACATTTCAGTACCATTTAAGGTATAATGGGTAACATTTGTATCCCCTTTTACCATTTTAGTTGCTGCTTGTCCTACAAATTTATAAACCTCATCACTTTTGCCTGCTTCAATAACATTGAACATTTCTCTAACGAAGGTTACATTTGGATGAGCAACTGTAACTCCGTTTTTATTTAACAGATATGCGTAACCTGTTTCGCCATAAGTTATGCCATCTACTAAGTTATTAAGAAATGTGGCATCTCCCACAGCTACTAATACCCCTATTATTTCTCCTTCAACTTCTATAGGCACAGAGTATACGATAATTACTCCCCCATTATCGTCTGTGTTTACACTTACCGTGGGATCCATAAGACCTCTTTTTCCCTTTAAGGATTCATGGTAGTATTCCCTACTGGAGACGTCAACTATTTCACCCCTTAGTCCATAGGAGTCAGAAAGAAAAAGATTACCATTTAAGTCAGAGATTCCAATTCTTAAAAAATCCGTTCCCATGACAATTTGCAAGAGAGTATCCATTTTCCCCTGCATGTCATCATTCTCTACATCTGTCACAAACTCTCTTTGTGCTAACCCTTCCAAAAAAATAAAGTTGTTTTCAATATTAGCTGCTACGACATTACTAACATCTTCAGCTTTATAGGGTAATGACCCTTCAACCTCATCGATTAGTGCTCCCGAAGCACTGTTGTACGAAATAGTTGATAATATAAGACTAACTACAATCAAAAGAGTAGAAAAGTACAAAATTAACTTAAAACTTAAACCTTTAAATATTTCCTTTAATTTGCTCATAGTGAACTCCCTTCTAGTGTGTAAGCTTAACATATGTATATAATAGATATAATAATTACTTTGCTAATATTCGACATAAATCGTCACACACCTTTTAAATTCCCAAGCATTTCTATTGGTAAATTCTACCTAATTAAAAAGGACGTCAATTTATGATTGACGTCACAATTATCTTACGCTGTCTACTTTCACTATGTTCCCTTAACTGAAAAAGAGACAAATGAAACGTCAGACTGTGTGAGAATTAAACAATAATATATGTCTAAAATGCCTACAAAGTACTGTAAATACAGTACTTTTCCCTTTTTCTGTAGTATAATTAAGTTATAGAATATCGGAGAGGGGATTTTAAATGTCATTTATACAAGGTACAGATAGAAAGCAAAAAACAATGTTTCCTGACTGCATAGAAAATTACATAGGTGAGGATAATCCCGTTAGGGTAATTGATGAATACGTAAAACTGGTCAATATGAGTGCATTCACTAAATCAAAGGAACACCGCAGAGGTGCACCAGGATATCATCCCTCTGTTTTATTGAAGTTATATCTATATGGGTATGTAAATGGCATAAGATCATCTAGAAAGCTAGAAACAGAATCTCACAGGAATATAGAAGTGGTTTGGCTATTACAAAAACTAAAACCTGATTTTAAAACAATAGCTGATTTCAGGAAAGAAAATAAAACTCAGCTAAAACAAGTTTTCAAGGATTTTACTAAGTTGTGTAAGGATCTCAAACTATTAGGCGAGGAATTCATAGCAATAGATGGGACTAAAATTCAAGCTAATAATTCAAAGAAGAATAATTTCTCAAAGAAAAAAATACAAAGACACAAACAATATATCGAAGATAAGGTTAATTCCTATCTAGATTTGTTAGAAAGCAGTGACAAAGACGATTCACCTAAACTTAAGTATACACCTGAAGAAATTCAGCAAAAAATTGAAAAACTCAAGGAGCGTAAAATTAAATTTGAAGAGTTGGAAAAAAAACTACAGGATAGCGAAAGTAATGAAATATCTACAGTTGACGAAGATGCTAGGCTTATGGACAACAAAAACAATGGTGTTACTGTAGCATATAACATACAAACAGCTGTAGACTCTAAGCATAGTATTATAGTGGCATATGATGTTACAAACAATCCCGCAGATCAAGGTAATCTAAATTCACTTGCAGAAAAGGCTAAAGATATATTTGGAAAAAGGAAACTTGAAGTAGCAGCAGATAAAGGCTATTACCAAGCAGACGACCTTATGAAATGTGAGAGAAACGAAACAACAGTCTATTTGCCAAAACAGTCGTATTCTAACGCCACAGGAGACAAAGATTTCTACGGAGATAAATTTACTTATGTGCCTGAAAAAGACTTATATATTTGTCCTTTGGGCCATGAATTACGCAGAATAAACCACAAATCAAAAGAACCAAAAAGAATAAAATATAGAAACTACGATGCCTGTAAAAACTGTGAATCAAAAAGCAAATGCACCACTGCAGCCAAAGGCAGGATAATAAATCGGTCACCTAACCAAGATTTTTTGGATACTATAGATGCTAGAACAGAAGCAAATATGGACAAATACCTACAAAGGCAGATGATTGTTGAGCATCCTTATGGAACCATCAAAAGGACAATGAATGCTGGGTATTTTTTAACAAGAGGGATGGATTCTGTAACTACAGAGACAGCCCTAGTTTTGCTAGCCTATAATTTTAAAAGAGTAATAAATATTATAGGAGTGAAAGAACTACTAAGGATATTAGTAGCTCTTAGACCCACTTTATCATTGTATTTTTATATGTTTAAGTCATATTGCACCAAAAGACAGGAAATTTACGGCTAATCTTTGAGTTTTTAGAGATTAGCCACACAGTCTGACGTCCCCACGTCTCTTCCCATGTCTATCTACTTCCTCCAAAATGTTGTACAGTGTGCTTTTTCTTGGATATTAAATTCTATTATTTTCTCAAGTAATGAAAAATCAACAGAGTTATCCCACTGGATACGAAATAACTCTTTAGTATGAGTATAGCCAGCCTCCACAATTTCATGGGAAAATTGGTTAATCCCTGCATTTTCAGGTGCAACAGCTAAATGTTTTTTAGCTATGCTAAATCCAATTATAAATGTACCGTGATCTGTGAACATAGGCTGATTCCACGCAATCCTTGGGATTAATTTTGGAAATTTCTTTGTTACCCAATCTAAAACTTCTTCCGTTCTAGCCCTATGTTCAGGTTTTTCAATACCAGTTAAATATTCTGCAAAAATTTCCATACGGTTCACTCCTAAAGTAAATTTTAACTGAAAGGTTTTACAAAGCAATTTCCTATACGAGATAAGGGAACTAGAAGTGAAGACAAGGGCCCATCATGGACTCTTGTCTCTTTATCCTTGAATGTCTCGTTTGTTGTAGCCGATGCCCCCAAGTACTGTCAGGGCTATGGCTATTATGGTTAGTATTAGAAACTTAGGGAGACTGAAATCATCTACTGGAAGCTGAGGCACGTTGCCAAATGGTGAGAGTTTTCCCATCCATTTCGGGAATTGTAGTAGATTTCCCATATATACTACCACAAAGGAGTATCCTAGATACAACCAACTCATACCTGTCCAAGAGGGTAGCCATCCTATTAACAGCACTGCTACACCTATCATCGCCCAAATGGCAGGAAGGTAAACAAATGCCGAGCTTAGGATTGTACTTAAGGCGATTGGTTCCTCCATTACAGCAGCCGCTGCGTACCACAACCCTATTACGGACATGAACTGCATCACTACAGAAGATACAAAGGATATACTTAAATAACTTACTAGTACATTGGTTCTAGATACAGATCTTGCGTAAAGATGTTCAGTACGGCTTAGTTTTTCTTCACCTGCAAGTTTTAGGATAAACATTAACACAGGTACGGTACTTAATATTGAAATTATGGTAAATAGGAAGGTTAAGAATGTCTCTGCTAAGGTAACCCCTTCGATTTTAGGAAGCATATCAGCTATCATACCACTTCCATCTAAAAATACTTCTATGTCTCCAAAAATCGATCCATAGGATACTCCTAATATAAACATTCCTAATACCCAGCTAATTATGGCTGTACGTTGGAGCCTAAGAGCTAAACCTAGTGGACTTTGAAGGAAGGCAGAAGCTGACTTTCTACCTGGCTTTGCTGGTATGAATCCAGCTCCTAAGTCACGAATTGAGGTTAGGTATAGGGCAAAAACTAGTATAGCTAAAGATGCCCCTAGAGTTAGTAATACTGGCCACCAGTAATTGTTTACAAAAACCTCTGTACGTAAAACCCAACCAAAGGGTGAAAGCATGGATATTGCAGGATTACTGGTATCACCAATAGCCCTAATCAAGTATGCAATGAGTAAAAATGTAAAGGAGTAACCGATTGTTCCCCTTGTGGTTGATGTAAGTTGAGCAAATAAAGCAGTAATAGCTAAAAAGAAGATTCCCGTAACACCTAGGGCAACACCATATAGCATTGAGCCCATAAAATCCATACCTTCTAGGCCTAAAGCTGCTAAGCCAAGCCCAACTATAACTGAAAGAAGTACATTAACTGCTATCAGTACTAGTGATATGGACGCTAGGTTGGATAAAGGGCCAACAGGTAGTGAACGTACCATCTCTATACGGCCTTCTTCTTCATCCTCCCTTGTATGACGAGTAACAAATAAAATACTCATGATACCTACACCCAAAGCTGTGAAAAGTAACATGAAATTTGACATCATTGCTCCATCGTGATAATCATCTATTCCGTAAACAGGACCTAGCATGGCTACCATGGCAGGGTTTTCCATGGATTCGGCCATGATTTGTCTTTCAGCCCCTGTTGTGTATAGGCCCGGTAACGCTATACCTATGAGTATTGTAATGAGAACGATGGAAACTACCCAGATAGGTAGGCGAATCCTGTCCCTTCTTAGTATGAGTTTGGAAAGTTTCATTGTGTTGCTAAAAAGCTGCTTTGACATTATTGGGCACCTCCATCTCCTTTATAATGGCGCATAAACAGGTCTTCTAAAGTAGGTGGTGCACTTTCTAATTTTACAACATCGAACTGACTAATATGTTTGATGATGTATCCTAATTGCTCAGTGTCAGCTTGGAAAGTTATACTCTTTTCTCTCTTTTGAATATCATGAACCCCTTTAAGGTTTTCTAAGTTATCAACTGTCTTTAATGTTTCTAGATTTATACTGGTTCTTGTTAAGTGACGTAACTCATCTAGGGTTCCTGACTCTATGATCTTTCCTTGTCGTATGATGCTTACTTTGCTGCAGAGTTTTTCCACTTCAGATAGTATATGGCTGGAAAGCAATATACTTTTGCCTTTATTTTTTATCTCCATAACGCTTTCTTCGAAAACCTTCTCCATTAGGGGATCCAATCCTGATGTGGGCTCATCGAAGATATATAAGTCTGCATCAGATGCTAAAGCGGAAATTAATGCTACCTTTTGTCTGTTTCCTTTTGAGTATGTTCTACATTTTTTTGATGGGTCTAGGTCAAACTTTTTGATAAGTTCTTCCCTACGACTTTTGTTGTCAGTTCCCCTTAGTTTAACAAATAAGTCTATAACTTCTCCGCCTGTTAGATTAGGCCACAGGTTAACATCACCTGGCACATATGCAATCCGCTTGTGGATTTCAACGGCTTCTTTCCACGCATCTTTACCAAATATAGTTGCCTTACCTTCAGTGGCTTTTAATATTCCAAGTAATACCCTAATCGTAGTTGTTTTCCCAGCACCATTTGGTCCGATAAAACCGTAAACTTCCCCTTTTTTTACCTCTAGGTTAATTCCATCTAAAGCTGTAAATTTACCAAACTTCTTAGTTATATTACTAACCTTTAAAACTGACATTTTTCAACCTCCCCCTATTTGTAGAAAATTCTTTTTAAGACCTCTAAGAACCTATAAAAATCTTCCCAGTAAGGCTCCATGTCAACATCTTGTAATTCCTTACCATCAAGTTTACTTACTAACTCTTTTTCGTACCCATCCATTGTCCATTGAATAAGTTTAATTACTTCTTGGGGTTCCACATCCTCCCTAAATAGCGATGCGTCTATGTTGTCATATAGTTTTTTAAAACCGGAATCCCTAACATAATCAAGTTTATTTTTCAATTCTTGACTCATTTCAAATTTATCTTTATTGATGTATATAGTACCAAAAAAATTGAATATATGTGGATTTTTGGTATAAGCCTCTTTTTTTATCTTCCCTACTTGGGCATATTTTTCTATAAAGTCTGATTGGCCTTCATGAATTTTATCAAGGTACTCTGTGATTACAAATTTACTCCCATACTCGATTAAATAATCAAATAGTTCTTTTTTACTATTGAAGTAGTAAAAAAGCATCCCTTTACCTATACCAGCCTCCTTTACAATATTATTTGTTGATGCCTTGTTATATCCCTCTTTAGCAAACTCTTCAAAGGCAGCATTTAAGATTCGTTGTTGTTTTTCTTCGTCAAGTCCTCGGAATTTCTCTGTTATAAGTCATCACTCCTTTACTTCTAGACCACCATGGTCTAAGTAAATATTACCATGTTCGACCATGCTGGTCAATATTTTTTTAAATATTTTTTCTATTTGTTTTTCTGATTAAATAGTTCAAGGAGTCCTGCCTAGGACTCCTTAAGTTTATTTCTTTCCTAATGAAACCTTATATTCATCACTATTTCCCCTGTATTCACCTAGACTGTTAATTGTACCAGTTGATACTTTTTCAAATCCAAAGCTCTCATGTAATTTTATCGATGCAATATTTCTTCGGGAAATATTAGCAGATACTTCTTGAATTCCCCTATTCTTTAAAATAGATAAACCGTGTTTAATAAGCGACCTAGCTATCCCTAACCTTCTCATTTGAGGGATTGTCTCAATGCCTTCAATTAGCCACTTATTTTCTAGATATGGAGAGTTCCAAAATCTAACTACTCCAACAATTATTTCCCCACTAGTTTCTGTAGCAATAATTGTAAGTTTTTCTCCCTGTATTTTGTTAGAAAACCAATCATACCAAAAGTCTTTTATGCCCTCATGGGAACCTGGATTGTTATAGCTGTAAACCTTTGCTATATTCTCAATAATTATTTCGTTAAAGCAATCTATTTCTCTTATAAAGAATCTGGTGTAGTTCTCTGACATTTTACCCCCTCCAACTATATACTATTTAAGGTTTCTTTTATGTCTCCTGGTTCATCTGACATGATATTAGATATAGTAATAAATAGCGCTGTTACCGAAACGAAAAAACTTAACCAAGCATCGAACATTGTGGCGGCTTCTTCAAAAAATAAAAATTTCTTGTTTCTCAGTATATATACAAAATCAATAAAGTAAAGAATTGCACATAAACTCATAAGCCCATCTCTAATAATGTTCATCATATCCTCCTTATTTTAGCAATAAAGGAGCCTTACTCAGGGCTCCTTTAAATTTTTATTTTTTAGGCCTTACTGATTTTTCAACACTAGCCCTTTGTATATCTCTTCAGTGAGGGCTGAATTTCCTGCATTGAATATCACTATTCTTCCATTACTCTCCATGTAGATAAATGGTGATTTCCTTTCATCTACGTGTAACCTTGCTGAGCCATATCCTTCTAGATCGAAATTCCCTTTTTTATGGGGTCCTATGGCAGAACCGTTGGTTCTTCTGTTAATTTGGGGTAGTTCATCAAGTAATTTTACTTCTTCAATACTATCCCAAGCATATATCCTTCCGTATATACCATGAATTTTTACCCCTTCGTCTTCGAAAGAAATCTTTGCGGGTTGTGAAGAATAGATCATCAATACTCCAACCCCTAAAAATATAACACCTGTAAAAATTATAGTTATCAGTTGTTTCCCCTTTGATTCCTTGTTTACTACTCCTTTTTCCCCTAACCTATTCCTATCGTATTTCTGAATTATTATTAGCATACATACTGTGGATACTCCGAAAAAAATAAGGGGTACTGTCATTCCTGCTTTTATCCCTAAAGCATTTAAGATCCCTAATGCTAGGAAAACTGCACCATTTGCATATGAGTAGATACCCATTATATTTGCAACTTTTTTAATTTCAACCTTCTCTTGTTGTTCCTTTGACATTGTGTTATATCCTGCAATTAAAAAGTACCACTTAAAATTTACTATGGCCATACCCATCAGTAAAAACGTAGCTGCTATCATAAAATATACCCACATAACAACGCCTCCCTATAATTTCTATTTTTATCTTATCCCCATTATTCTCCATATTCCATATCACTACCTCAAGGTGTATTACAATGGTAGTACACCTTCCTTTACTTAATGATATTACTTTTTCCATGTCCTGTCAAACTAAAATATATTAATAATTTATTAAATCCTTAATAGCCTTCGGGTTCGAGGCCACAAAAAAAAGAACCTCAGTGTATACAATACATGAGGTTCTGGGCTTTGAAGTAGCAAAGAAGATAGTTTTTTTTAGCCTGATATCCAAATCAACTAGTTTACATATAGAACGGTCCCTATTCTATTAAACTTAATATTTTATCCTCCATATAATATGCAAATTCTTTAATTTCCTCTTGGTTCCATACAGTTTTAAAGTTTGAGTTTTGGTACTGTGCTAGTGCATAATCAACAATGGTGCGGAACTTTGTCGGAACATTTTTGTTGCCCCATTCTCCACCTTCTTTTTTTGAACATACAATATCTTCTTGTAGAAATGCTAAAACTCTACAAAGGTTTAGAATTAGATACACTGGCTCGTCTTGAGCTTGATCTTTGGCATACTTTACATCGTTTACTATAGATTGAACATAGTGTTCTTTTGTCACATCCCCAAAGGCTAGCTCTATGGGCTGTCCATACAAACATTTCCCTCTATTTTTGATTATGGTTATATGGGCAGCTAAATCTTCGTCATTAAAGTTACCACAAATATATTCTGGATCATTGAGATATCTTTCTTTATGTGCTTTGGAATAATGTAGTATAAAGGGAGTGGGATGTACGAAGTCCTTTGCAATTTCCTCTAATACAACACTCATTTCGAAATCTTTAGCTGGTCCCCCTTCACCTAATTCAACTAGCACATCTGCCAGCTTTCTTTTTACTTCTAAGGTGATCTCTTCTTTTACTACCACTAAAAAATCAATGTCACTGGAGTTTGGATTGAAGCATCCCATAGCCAACGAACCATGTAAGTATATGCCTGTAAGGTTCTCTTGTAAAATCTCTCTATACCTTGCAACTATGTTATCTAGTATTTTTTGAACATCTAACATTTAATAACCTCCCCATTAAGCTTGATTTAAACAAAGAAAAAGTGAGCTCAAATGGCTCACTTTTATTATAGACAATGAAGGATAAGAAATCTATATAAAGATTTTTTTATAATATTCTATTGCACACCGTAATATTAATTTTGATGTCCAATAATTTCTTTAAATATTTCAAGATACTTTTTCGATATCATATATCCTTGCCCAGTGTTCTCAACATCAAGAATTGTTCCATTTTCTTCACCTAGATAGACATGATATCCCTTTATACTTTTATCACCATAGGTAATTTTTATATCATAATGCATGGCGGCTACATCAAGTATCCCTTCCATTGGTTTAGCCTTCTCAACCATTTCTACTATTTTATCTATTTCCTGTTTATCTGTTATTGTAACTATTAATTCATCACTTATTTGTGCGAATCCCTTAAATATTGATATGGTTATCATGCTAATATTATTTGGGTTTAAGGATTTGTTAGTGTTTTGCTGGCAACCTACAAGTATAGCGACCAGCAAAATTAAATTGACAAATATACCTCCCTTACGCATTACCCCCCCCTTATATATGGATATCAAAAATCCTGTTAATTCACAAATCTATCTAAAAATGCTGCAAATTCAGCAGATACTTCATGTCTTGATATAAAACCAAGATTTGGGTAGTATTGTGCTTCGAAGTATATTCCCTTTTGGTTGTAGATTCTTATGGATACTGAATTAAATAGGGCATCTCCTACATTCCCTACACTTGGCTCAGTGGATTGACCTTGTTCGCCTTTGGATTGTCCTCTATCTTCCCCATTGGCTTGACTGTCGTCACCCTTGTCGATGATTCTTCCTTGGCTATCCCTCGCATCTTTTGATGGACCTAAGTCCACAGGAGGTTTCGCTTCATCAGTCCCTATAGGTAGGGTATTTACTGCTTCTTCATGGTCTGTGGAAACTGAACTATCAGGCGCTTCATCTTGAGGCTTCCCATAGTCTGGCGGCAGTTGCCTTGGTTCTGATGGGGTCCTGGGCTTGGTTTTGGTCTGGTCTATTCTATAGTTATATAGCTTATCAAAGTACTTATCACTGGCATCTTTCATTACAGAGTAGAAGTTATAGAATGTGGTTATTCCGTCTGTATCAGATATTTCCCCTTTTGTACTAGGTACTCCCCTTAGTTTTGCTTCTTCACTATATCCTATGAACTGTATTTTTGAGATATCTGCTGGAGAGTTTATTCCATAGAGTTTTAGGTATGTGGCTACATCTTCATCTTTATTATTGATATAACTGTCAAAGTTAAGGAACATGAAAAGCTCATACACTCCATCTCTTTTTACTGCGACTATAGCTTCTCCACCAGCAGGAATGTACCCATATATGTCAAGCCCAATTAGGCTTTCGTCAATACTACTGGTGATGGTTGTGATGTTTTCACCAATATCACTTTCTTTAATGGTGTTAGGTAAATTAAACTGCTCTTTGTGCCATTGTGTCAGAAGCATATATGTTCTATCTTCTATTTTAAATTGATCTCTCATGATATCCGCCATGTCTTCCCTTGCAAAATCATCACCCGTTAGCCTATCTGTTTCCGCCCCACTGGATGGTTTATTTAAAAATAGGTCATAGTTCAGAACCCCTACAGTTAGTACACATATCATAGCAGCTGCGGGTATTATTTTTTTTAGATTCATAGTACTAATAAAACTCTTCTTTTGCTTTTTGTCAGCGTGATTTAAAACTTTGTTTAGCATCCTTTGTGTGGAGATACTATTTGGTTCTATACCATCAAACGATTTCTTTATATCTTCTTTTCTCACTTTAAATCACCTTCCATTTCAATTTTGAGGATTTTTCTACCGGTATGTAAATAACCTCTGATGGTTGATTCTTTCTTGTTCAGTATCTTTGCTATTTCCACCGTAGAATAACCCTCGTAGTAGTACAAATAAATAACTACTTTACACTTAGAGGGAAGGGCCATGACCTTTTCCAATGTCTCATCTATAGTTATTGATTCTTCTCCTGCCACTTCAGCTACCGCGTCCATGCCCACTGTTTTTGACCACCAATGCTTAAAGTGATCTTTGCATAGGTTACTTGCTGTTCTAATAAGCCATGCTTTCTCGTGTTCTTCGCTTTGAAAATGTGTTTTATCTTCCATCAACCTCATATAGGTGTTTTGTACCATATCTTCGGTATCGGGGATATTTTTCATATACATAAAGCAGACACGATAAACAGTTTTAACATGACGATTATAGATTTGTGACAGTTCTTCATTCGTACGCAATAAAGAACTTTCCACTTCACTTCCCCCCTTCACTACTAATACGATTGAAATGGTAAAAACGTTGTTTATTTTATTTCAAAACCCAGAATCCTTACGTATTAAATATACGATGGGGTTCTGGGCTTTTTTTACCTTGAAATCCGAAGGCTTTGAGCAGCCTGGTATATCAAATGATTTTTTCACTGATCGCCTTTAAAACCTATTTCCTGCCACACTGAAATTTATAATTTCTATGTATCATCCCTTGTGATTCTATCATACCCAATTTCTTATAAAAAGGCTGTAGCCTTTCATCACAACATAGATCTATCATATAAAAATCATTTAATTCTTCTAACATCTTTCTAACCAATTCTGCACCAATGCCTTGTTTTTGATATTCAGGCAAGACTTCTAAAAGAGGAATATACGCTGATAAGACACCGTCACTAACAGCATTTATGAACCCGATTACTTTTTTGTTTTCTTCTACTGCAACAATAGTTTTATAACTTTTTTCTAATATTTCTCTGTGCTTTTCTTTATTAGGAGGGTTCGGCCAGTCTTTAAAAAAGCCATCTCCTATTTCTAAGTTTAAGTGGACAGTATATGTTAAATATGAAATCAATATTTCCACTCCTTCTATAATTATTTAAATTGATATAGCATCCTAGCATTCTCCCACTCTCAGTGAATTTGGTATCTAGTTGTTTTTTTTCTTGTCATTGCGTTCTTTTAGATAATTCTACTTGTAGTTTCAATATCCTTTATTATTAATAATAGTTTATAAATTGCTATGTTAACTTTAAATGTAAAAAAGAAGTCCATTAAGGACTCCTCTAATAAAGCTATTGTTAGTTAGGTTCCGCAGAAGGTTCGGTATGGCCGGACTGATGGCCCAGGAGCTGTGCTGTATTCATCATGCTCAGGTGTGTGGACATAAGGCTTTGCTAAAACTTCAAGGAGTTTTTCCATCACCGTGTAGTCTCCTTTTTCCTCTGCTGCTTTAAGGGCTTCTTCTACCCTGTGGTTCCGTGGAATAACCATTGGATTGTTCTTTTGCATCAGTTGAAGTGCTTCTACCATAGATTGTTGTTGTCTGTCTAGTCTTTTCTGCCATCGATTATGCCATTGGGCAAAATCATCTGTACCAAAAAGGGCTGTTTCCTCTGGTTTTTCTAAGGTTAATGCCCTAAAGGTATTGGTATAGTCTACTTCATATTTTTGCATTATATTAAGGAGATCTTCAATGAGGGCTTCATCTTCTTTCTCTTGATTAAATAATCCTAGTTTTGCTCTCATACCTCCTAGCCAATTACAGTGAAATATTTCTGTGAAGTCTTCAATGGACTCCTGGGCCATATTCACTGCCCGCCCTTGATTTTCATTAAGTAGTGGCAGTAAGGTTTCTGCGAATCTAGCTAGATTCCATGCTGCAATTTTGGGTTGGTTGCTGTAAGCATAGCGTCCACGCCGATCTATGGAACTAAATACCGTTGCTGGGTCGTATTTATCCATGAAGGCACATGGCCCGTAGTCAATTGTTTCTCCACTAATTGTCATATTATCGGTATTCATTACCCCGTGTATAAATCCAACCATTTGCCACTGTGCGATAAGAGCTGCCTGACCTTTGATGACTTCCTGAAGTAAAAAAAGGTATGGATTTTCAGCTTCCACAAAACCTGGATAGTGCCTTTTTAAAGTATAATCAGCTAAGGCTTTTAGTTCTTCAGTAGTGCCCCACTGAGCAGCGTATTCAAAGGTGCCTACTCTCAGGTGGCTAGCTGCCACACGAGTCATAATTGCCCCAGTAAGGTGGTTTTCCCGTATTACTTCTTCACCAGTTGTTACAACTGCTAGGCTCCTTGTGGTAGCAATGCCGAGGGCGTGCATTGCCTCACTGATGATGTATTCACGGAGCATGGGTCCAAGGGCCGCACGTCCATCACCACCTCGAGAATAGGGTGTTCTACCTGATCCCTTTAGTTGTATATCAAACCTTTCACCTTTTGGGGTGATTTGCTCACCAACGAGTAGAGCCCTACCGTCCCCTAGCATTGTAAAATGACCAAATTGATGCCCTGCATAGGCTTGGGCTAGGGGCATAGACCCTTGTGGAAAACGGTTTCCAGCTAATATGGCTACACCCTCTTCACTTTGCAAGGGTTTGGTGTGTAAACCAAGTTCACTGGCTAGTGGTTGATTAAGAATAGTTATTTTTGGTGATGGTACAGGGTTAGGCTCTATTATTGAGTAAAATGTTTTAGGCAGATTGGAGTAACTGGTTTCTAAGTTCCATCCTGTTTCTAAACTATCATTTCTATTTGTCATTTGTATCTCCTTTCTAAAACTTTGTCACAAATCCCAGATATTTTCTATATTAGTTTGTTTTTTATATTTACAATAACCATCTTTAGTTTCTACTGGTTGTTGTTTATTATTCTTGTTGTACCTTCTCTTAGAATACCGAATGGTTATTTTTCTTTTCATTCATAGCAGTAAGTTATAATAGGATCTTTGTTTTTTCATTTGGATAAGCCCTTGGAGTCTTTTAGCTGTTGTGATACTATATGATTATGTGAGAAATAATACCATTGTGAAACGTTGAAAATCTTCAGGTTCAGATGGCTATGGCGCCTACAAATAAGGAGGAATAATTCATGAAAACAAGTAAAATAAAAAGATTTACAATACTGTTCGCTCTTTTAGTTTCAGTACTAGTTACAGGGTGCAGCAGAAATCAAACAGGTGAAAATGAGACACCTAACTATAATACTAATGGTGAAAATCCATTGGTGCAGATAGAGATGCAAGATGGTAGTAAAATGGTGCTGGAACTTTATCCTGAGTATGCTCCAGAGACAGTTGAAAACTTTATTGGTCTTGTTGAGTCTGGTTTTTATGATGGATTGACTTTTCATAGAATTGTTAAAGGCTTTATGATTCAAGGTGGCGACCCAAAAGGTGACGGAACTGGTGGTTCAGAAAATAGAATCCCCGGTGAATTTGCAGCTAATGGTTTCACACAAAATACCCTTAGCCATACAACTGGGGTTATTTCCATGGCTCGAAGCAACCATCCGGACTCTGCCAGTAGTCAGTTCTTTATCATGGATGGAGATGTAACCTCCCTTGACGGCGATTACGCAGCCTTTGGCAAGTTAATTGATGGTGTGGAGACCCTTAAGTCCATATCTGAAACACCTGTTTCTCGTAATCCTTGGAGTGGAGAGCTATCAATTCCCCAAGAGGATGTGGTTATCAAAAGAATCACCATGTTAGAAAATGGTGAAAATTAATTATTATTATAGGTTACAGGTGGAATTTCATAGCACTAAAAGCTTTATCAATGGGAATACCTCTTCCCTTGATAAAGCTTTTTTATTTATATCCATTATTTTATATATTTTAGAAATTTAATATTCAATATAAGTGCTATCATTCCTAATACAACAAAAGAGAAAACCAAGCCAATCAAGGATTCTAGAGGAATATCAACTCCCATGGAAGTCTGAACTATATTTTGTCCGATAACTATAACTCCAATTGTTATAATAAAAGTTAGTAAAATAGGCACTAACTTATAGCCAATAGCCTTTCTTTTCAATACTAAAATACCACAAGCGAGGTATATGGGAAGGATAATACCTAGATCTAAAACAAAAGTTGGCTCTGTGGTATATATTTCAATGTGTGACATAGGCTGACCAGTTGTAATAGTTGGTATGATAAAAGGCAACCACACAAGAACTGAGCACCCACTAACTATCATAAATAATGCTGTTCCTTTCAAGCTTTTACTGTTTAATTCTTCTGATATATTTTTTTCCTTAATCAATTCACATAGTAATAATATATAAGTGAACAAGGATGCAGAAAAAAGCAATACATAAACCAGAAATAGTCTGTTAAATGTAACACCAAAAACCAAACAAGAAGCGTAGTAAAGTATGCCAGTTAATAAACCAACATGGACAAATTTATATTTACTTGATTTTGATCTTATAGCAGTAAAAATTCCAAATAAAATTGCCACAATCAGCATTACATAATCTGTACCTTTATTCACACCAACCACAAACACAGAATTGTAAGCGTAAATCCCATCTCCATAGAGTTCAATACTTTCACCATATATATTTTCAACAGTGAATCTATCCCCCCCTGTTGTGTAAAATATCCCCACTAGACCGCAGACGAATATTAAAAACACGATAAAGTAACATAAATAGTTCAGTTTCTTCATAACCATTCTCCTCCTTCAAGCTTATATTCAATTACTCCCAGCTATGGTTTATTAACTAGTTCATTGTTTACTTTCAGTTAAAACTAAAGATAGAATTACATTAAACACTGTTCAATGTAATTCTATCTTTAGTTTATTAAAGTTGTCAAGGGTTTTTTTAGGGGTTCAGGCTTCAATTATCCATTATTGGATAATTGAAGCCTGAACCCCCTGTATTATTCTTGCTCAAGTGCACCCTTTATTCCTTTTTCATGAACCAGTGGTACTAGGTTATTTTGTAAGATGTACTCAGATAGTTTAAGTTCTGCTACAGCCCTCTCGTAACCTTCTCTGGCTAGTTCTAAATCCAGGGGTTCTCCTGTCTTTAAATCCCAAGCATCACTGTTTTCAAATATACCATCTTCTGACATAACAAATACTATATTGTCGTCTATGAAAGATCCTTGTGCCACGTGATTTTGTATAGCAGCAAAACCTTTTTCTGTGTTTAGTAAGTCTTTGCCTAAAACACTATCACTTCTTAGCTCTATACCAAGCAAGTTGGCCATTGTTGGATAAAAATCTACTTGTCCTCCAACAGTGCTTATTGTTTCTTTCAAACCACTTCCTGGCATATGAACTATAAATGGAACTCTGTACATCTCTTGTACTTGATATTCCCTTCCTATCAAGTTAGTTATATGCTCGTTTGCTTCAGCGTAACGATAATCTAACCCTTTATGGTCACCATAGACAACAATTATTGAGTTGTCATAGAGGTTTTCGTCCTTCAGTGCTTGTATAAATTCGCCAATTTGAGTATCTAGGTATCGCACTGTTTGTAAATAATCCTCTAGGGAAGTCCCCTCGTACTGTTCCCCAACATTCAGTTCCTTTAGGTCTTCTGGAATAATAAATGGATGATGGGAGGTCAAAGTTATGAGGAAGGAATAGAAGGGTTGATGTAATTCCTTTATAAAATCCATTGATTGACGGAAGAAAGACTGGTCACTCAAGCCTAGTCCTAGCTCTTCATCTACCTCTAAATCCTCTATACTTATATATTCGTCTAAACCTTGGGATGGATAAGCTTTTTCTCTATCCCAAAAATCACCTTCATTACCATGGAAAGCAATGGTGTTGTAGCCTTTGTCTTTTAGATTTATAGGTAGTGTAATAAAGTCAATTCCTTCATAGGCCTTGTAGCTAAAAACCCTCCTTGAGGCATAAAAACCGTTATGGGATATAAACTCTGCATCTGAAGTATTTCCCCATCCAATCTGCTCGTAGTACCTGTCAAAGTAAATGGATTCATTGTCTACTAGCTTATTTAGATTTGGAGTTATTTCTTGCCCATTTATTTTAGTGTTGATTACAAAATTTTGCACTGACTCAGCTTGGATTACAAAGACATTTTTACCCTCTGCAACTCCAAAATATTTAATTCCATTTTGCTCTGGCTCTATAAACTTAGCTAAGGCCTGTACATGTTCAGTTTTTAGTGACGCTTTCCTAACATATCCTGCTACATCATAAAGGTGAAAATTAATTACCCCTGTGTTGTGTGGAGTGAAATATCCATTGGTCTTTTTAGATAAGTTTAGATTCATACCTGTTATCATAGAAATTAACAGCACTAGGGTCACTGCCGTAGCTAATCTCTGTTTTGGGGTGCTTTTTATTATAACTGCCTTGTCCTTAAATAGATATATAAAAATTACTATTGAGTCTATGAAATATAAAAAATAAAGGGGGTTTAGTAGTGCAGCTATACTATTTGAAACATGCCTTACTTGGCCAGCCTGATAAATACTATGTGCTCTTATGAGTGTATAAAAATGTCCATAGTATACTGCATCGATAAACAATAATGCGGAAATCAATATGTTAACAATTAGCATAGCCCTTATCCTGTTTCTTTGACTAATTATACATGTTAAGCACATTATTGCCATAACGATTAAGTAGTTTTTAAATGTAACCCTAAATATATCCCCGATCCCCATGGTGCTATGGAGTGCAAACAGCTTTAAAAATACCCCCGCACTAATAGCAATCAAATACTTTGTAACTCCACTTTTAAATAGCTTTTCTAACATCATTTCTCCTCCCCAAAGGTTACTTATCAAACCAGTATGTGTATTTATTAACTTGTATTAATAGCAATTTTAGTACTTTTACTAGCTTTATTCAATATGTTATTCAATTTGTTAATTTATTGTTAATTGTTTATGGGGCCAGGCTACAGTTTATCAAATATAGTTAACTGTAACCTGGCCCCTTATTTTACTTGCCATGCGTATATTGGACCGTATTTGTGACCACATTGGCCTATTAGCTTGAAGCTTCTGCCTTGATATAGGAAGTCTCGGGGAGTTTCTAGTATTTTTTGATCTTTATGAATCCATGAGTTTTTCCATAAAGGTTTATTTTCCTGTAGATTCCTAAGGTCAGGATCAGGGTTTGATCCATCTGTAACTACAATCCCTCCGTATACTAACTTATCTAAGACCATCCTAAATATATCTGGACCGAGCCACCATTGGCCACTGCCCCCTTCTCCTAGACTGTCTCCACAATAGTAAAATACTGCTATTTTATCTAGTTCAATCAATGTTATAAGTGCATCTTTCTTATGTCTTGTGATGTTCAGTTCCTTTGTATCATCACCCATTTTGATAATCCATTTGTTACGTTTGATATAGTTTTCCTTAGGTACCTTTATTGCTTGGGTAATATTTAGCAAGTGTTTTTTTTTATTCTGTAGCTGCTCTTTTTCTATATGAACAACTTGCTGGGATATATCTTTAATTAAGTTATTACATATATACCTGTACAGTTCTCTATGCTCCCCTAATCGTCCTGGATATTCTTCATTTGGAAGTATTATATGGTTTATATCAACGAAATGGTATTCACTTATTGTATCCATAAAAAGTTCAAGGGGCATTGCTATATCGTTTCCACAGCATGGGTAAAAAAGAATACCCTTTGGAATATCAACGTTAAATCTTTGCTTTAGAGATTTCACAATCAGTCCTCCTTACTCCTTGGTCGTCTGTTTAATTTTATTTCGACAGTAAAGTTATTAGAACGACTCAGAGTTGGACCTAGTACTTTTTTAATGAATGTTAAATTTTACGTCATATATCTCAACCTGAAACCAAGTGAATTCTCCTTCTTCTAACTGCCATGATATATCAATTTTAGTTGGCACGATAAATCCTTCAAATTCTTTTTGTTCTACTATTGTACCCACACATTTTAACCTTTTGGCATTTTCATCTGTATCCTTAAATCTCATAGCTTCTATACTCAATATACTACCTGAGTCATCAAATAACAAAGTTGCTGATGACTCTAACCCTTTATATTTCATAATAGCTTTTGCGCTATTTTTATCTATGTCTTCCCAGCTAATATAATCATTTAAGGATGCAGTAGGATATAGAGGGAGTTCTAGTAAAAAACGACCAAGGGAAGATTCATTCAATTTATAATTGGATTTTTCATTTACTACTGGTATTAGGTGACCTATTCTTACCTCCATTTGACCGTTACCCTCAAAGAATAGATCCTTTCCCTTTGTATTCAATATAGGCATCATGGGAAGATCCACATGCCACAAATAGCCTGGATTTTGTACATTCACATATTGCTCAGCTTGAGGCACCATCCAGCTTTGATCTGGGTTTAGTCTCATTTTTCCTGTCTGCATAAAATGGACACTTTGTATATGTTCTTTCCCTACCACTCCCACTTTCTCTAACCATTTTTGTACTGGTTCTGGGAGTTCTTCAAGATCCTGATGAGTTATTTTTCTATCAAATGTTTCGATATCCTTAATTAAATTCCCTATTTCTGTATCGATCCTTTTACTCATCTGCCTTTTACCCACACTAAAAACTATGATTATTAGTATCACAATAGCTATTATAATAATCAGCCAGGGCTTTAGTATGCCCCCTCTTATATTCTCTATTTTTAACATAAACTCTTTCCCCTCCTATTTACTAAACAGTGTTCAATTCCATTTTATTCCCAAAACAAATATTATGTCAAGCTGTTTTTGTAGTGCACATATTTATGATAAAATTATAAAGATTTAACTAACCAATTAGCATCTTTAGTTACTATATAAGTGAAAGCATTTTAAAGGTGGTGAAGATATGGAGTATCAGAAGTTGTTTGAGCAAATAACAGATGAGTTTTCAAGTAAAATACTCAATTGGGCAATTAAAAAAACTGGAAGCCGTTCCGACGGTGAAGATTTAGCTCAGGAAGTTTTTTTGCAGGTTTTTATTGCTGCCAATAAAGAACAGAAAGTTGATAAGCTAGAGAACTTCATTTGGAAGGTTGCTCACTTTGTTTGGTGTAATAACCTCAGAAAGCTATCAAAGAATCGTGATCTTACTTCTCTCAGTGATTCAGTGTGGGACGGTTTAGATTTTGTTGATGATTTCGTTAATAAAGAAGCAATGGAGTTTGAATTGGGACGCGTGTATAAAAAAATCGCTGATTTAAGTTATACCCAAAGGGAGGCCATGATACTTCATTATCTTGATGGCTTATCTATTTCTGAGGTATCTAAAAAGCTTAGAACTTCCGAAAGCGCCATAAAGTGGCACCTTTTTGATGCTAGAAAAAAGATGCGAGGAGAGCTTGAAACTATGAAAACTGATAATTCTTATGTGTACCGACCCGGAAGACTAGTACTAGGTCTGTCTGGTATCCCTGGACCTAATCCTGATATCAGAAAGATCAATGACAGTCTTGTAAGACAAAACATCTGTCTTCTCTGTTATAGGAAAGCTAAAACCATTGATGAAATTTCTGAGTTGACTGGTATTCCAAAACCTTATCTAGAGTATGATCTCAACTGGCTTGTAAAACAAGAGTTCTTAGTCTTGGACGGCAGGAAGTATACTACCATAATTCCTATCATTGGCAAAAAGCATAGGCAAGATATAGGAGATTTGTATCTTAGCACAAGAGCTACTTATATTGACAAGGTTATATCCCACTTCATAAATAGTGAAGATAAAATCAGGAGCTTAGGTTTTTACGGTTCTGATTTGGAATTTGGCAAATTGATGTGGCCTATTATAATGATGTTTTTAAGCTATTTTAGTAGAAACTCTAAAGTTGCGATCAGTCTTAAAACTATGGATGATAGGGCCATCCGCCCTGATGGTGGAAGGTACTACGTGGTTGGCAATGATTTATCGGATAGCCAAGATCTAAACCCCAATGGATATTTCACACCAAAGGATTGGAAGGATTTTTATGGAATTTGTTCTGATAGTTGTGCCACAGATAGTGCATATGAGTCTTACTATTGGCTAGGGGTATATAACTTCAAGGGTGTAGAATACCATCCTGATATAGTAAATTGTAGTAAAGGTGACCAAAAGGTATGGCATAGGCTCCTGTGCTCTCTTACCGAATCCTCTTTTGATCCGAATAGGCTCACTTCATGTGAAAAAGAAAAGCTAGCAATTGCTATACAGAGGGGCTTAGTAAAGAAAAGTGGTAATGATTATAAGCTGAACTCTATTGTTATGACTAAGGAGCAATTGACTAAACTTCAAGAAGAAATCTTTAGACCTTTACTTGAGAGCATAGAGCCTGTAACACAAGAGTTGACTAGTTTTATTTCAAATTTGCACAGTAAAAATATGCCTCAAGTTACCAGAGGCTGTATAGATTATTTCACTTACCTTGACTTATGGTATTTTGGCATTTATACCTATATTTTCGCAGCTGAAGGTGGGCACCTATGTATATCTCAAACGCCTAAAGAAGGTGCTGCTACAAATCTAGTTATAGTTAAATAGAAAATCTAACTCAGCCATTAATATAATAGCTGAGTTAGATTTTCTATTGGGCCTTTCCCCTTAGAACCCACTCCTAATGGGAACCTTAGTTGAACAAGGTAAATTTACACAACACTTGCCACATGCGTCTGCAAGTCCTACTTCTTTATGTATTTCAGCATTTTCAAGTAGCATATCATAGCACTTAAATCTATCAAAAAACTGATCTTTAAGGGCGTCGTTGACACATTGTTTCACACAGTTTTTACATGTCCCACTTGTTTTATAAAGACAGTACTCTTCATTATTTCTAGTTGAAGGTTCGATATTTAAGTTAGTCACAATGCTGCCTAATCTTCCACAGCATCCTTTTTCAGTAATTAACATATTGTTGAGTCCGAATTTGCCTAGACCTGAGATATATGCCACATGCCTATGGGACCAGTCACTTAAAAGGATATCTTCATCAAAGTTATGTGTCGCTGGCAGTATATTAGATCTATAGTTTAGTTTCTCTAACTCTTTGTTTATATGAGTATTAAGGCTATTGATTAGTGAGTTTGTTTCTGCGTATGCTTCAGCCCACCCCCACGAACTAAGCTTACCTTCTATGTTTGATTGGATAATGTATTCTTTAAATGGTATAAAGTAAGCTATTACTGTTTTGGCACCGGGTAATAATTCTTTTGGTAGTGCATGGGTTGGACTCACTACCTCTTTCAGTTTTAGATACATTTCATCTTCAGCATCAGAAAATTTTACTAGAGGTTCTTGCCACATACTTCTTAACTCTTTTTCTTTAGGATAATCTCTTACGAAATCGATAATTAGTTTTTTTATTTTCTTCTCCAATAAATTCACTCCTTTAAAATCTTAAAGTGTTATTAATATATTCAGCAAATGTCTATGCACCCCTTCTTTTTATGATAGATAAAGGCATTCCAAGAGATTGGAATGCCTTTTCTTATAGCTTAGTACTGTTATATTTATATCCTTTGTATAGTGAAGTTACTATTTCTATGGCACTTGCTATTATGACGATACCTAGAACTGCAGTAGATTGCTCTATACCTATATCTAAATGCTTAGCTATTTGTGCGTTTAGCTCTGGGTTCCATATACTAGGTCTGTTAAATACATAAAGGGTTATTATCATGGACATTGCAGATAAAATAGATGTTACAACCGCAAGGCGCAAATTCCATCTTCCTTTTATTAACTTAATGGTTTCTTTTAATACATTTAATAAAAATATACCTATTATCATTCCCTTAAATCCTGATAATGCATCAATGTTCAGCACCGGAGTCACAACTGTACCCTCTGCTCCACGGGAATATATAGCAAAAAGCTGTGGATTAAAATACAGAAGTGAAAAGAATATAGTAGTAAAAACTATGCTAAATCCAGACTCGACCCGTGAGATTCTAGCCTCTTTTTGTGGAACCTCAGGAAGATCATCTAAACTCCATTGGTTTTCTTTTTCTATTGTATCTTCTATTTTAGATCCTTTTTGTTCAGCTATTGCAAAACCTATAGTTACCCATGCAAAGCCTTGTAGTACGCCCACAAATAAGGACACTAAATAGTCAATTGTAACACTTAGCAAGTTGCCTTCTGGAGAGAATATTCCACCTAATATTTTGGAGATAGATACTCCAATAAAAATTGCCACTGTTACTATCTTTAGAATCATAATGTAGCTGTCATAATTACCTGGACCTATTAAATAACGTTCAGAACCTCTGTACTTACTAGCTAAAATAGCAGGGTCATCAAGTTCTTTCAACACTTTTTTTACTGCTACAGCATCATTTTTTTCTTCACCTTCCCCCTCAAGCATATCGTCTATCAAGGTTTTCAATTCTTTACTTATATCTTCCCTTTGTTTTTCAGGCAGGTCTTTAATGACAGCATATATATACCTATTTATCAGTTCCATTTTTACTTATCCTCCTTTTATTCCAGTAATTCATTCATTTTCTCGGTCATTTTATACCAGTGATGTCTTAGTTTGTCATACACTTCTTCACCACATTTATTTAGCTGATAGTATTTCCTAGGTTTGGAGCTTTCCACATCCCAACTACTTTCTAATAACCCTTGGCTTTCAAGCCTTCGAAGAAGTGGATATAATGTGCCAGAATCAACTTCTATTCCTTTTTCCTTTAAACACACTACTAAAGAATAACCGTATTGAGGTTTATTTAACTGACTCATGACACTTAAAACTATAGTGCCTCTCCTTAGTTCTTGAATAAGACCATCAAGTAGTGTATCTTTTTTGACTTTATCCACATCGTCACCTCCTAAAATCATTATACTGTGTATCATACACTATTACAAATGTTTTATTATAATTGTTTATTAACTATTGTTAACAATTTGGCAAGTTTAGTAATAAAAAAGAGCCCCAAAGGGACTCTTGACAGTCTGATAATACTTTAATTTATAAATTGGACTTAGTGGTATTTATCTTTTATAATTATATTAGTCTCAACTTTCGAATAATAATGCGTTAATCTGATAATGGAGGTTATGTTTATGAAAAAACTTTCTATAGAGTACTGTACTGCATGAGGTTACTTAAGTAAGGCAGTTGGCCTTGCAGAGAGATTACTAAGTGCAAACAAAAAATCGATATCTTCTTTAACCCTGATCACTTCATCAGGTGGTGTTTTCGAAGTGAAGGTGGAGTCTGAATTAGTATTTTCTAAAAAAGAGTTAGAACGTTTCCCCAATGAGAACGAGGTAGAAACCTTAGTTAAAGAAAGATTGTAGCTTATATGAAAGTTGAGAACTAAAATAAAACGGCCCTATTAGAAAAGGTGCCGTTTTATTTGTTTAATATTACTTAAGATATTTATTTAAAATTATATCAGCTTGGTTAAGTAGCATTAGGAATAATACAGAAGCTACAATACTTCCTATTATAACTACTAAAATCATAATAGGAGCAACCATTAAAATTAGGATTGAAAAAAGTGCAGCTATACTCATCACCAAGTATAGTTTCCACCTTTTTTGTGCAAGGTCAGCGAATTCTTCCTCAGCATTGTTTAAGGATACGTCTATTATACCCATACAGATGTAATACACCAGCAAAATTTTTAGTATACTGTAAACTATATCTAGAAATACAATAAAGCTAACCATCTCTACCTCAAAATGGTAAAGTGAAAATATACTTAGGATTGCTACAGGTATTGCTACTTTCTTAGCAGTTTCAAATTTATCACTAAATTGTTCTAAATTACTCAATCCAACAACAACTAAGATAAAACCAACCACATCTGGCAAAAAATCAATTCTATTAATTCTAATATGAAAAAATACTAATATAAATCCCCAAAAAATCTTTCTAAATCCTCCCATACTTTTGCCTCCTCATATTTTTAACTGACACCGCTTTTTTATATTCTCTTTTGACATCCTAATTCCTGCTAGGTTTGAAGGAAAAAGCTTTAAAAAAACCTCAAATAACCTTTGCATGGATAATTAGTCTATGTGTAGATCTATATAGAGGAGTACATGTAATTAGTGTTAGTATTCTTTCTTCTTTAGTACTTTTTAAAACTGATAAATCAGTAGGTACAACAATTTTTTTATCATATACAGTGTATATAAATTCACCACTATATGTTTTTATTATAATTTTGTCACCTACCTCTAGTTCATCTAATCTATTAAAAAAGCGCCCATAGGTATGGGATCTATGTGCAGCTACGGCACTATTACCTATTTCCCCAAGTTCATTAGTTTCAGTAAGATGTCCTGCACCTTTATTCAAGTTGCTATTGCTTGCACCAGGTAAAATTGGCAAAAGAACATCTATCTTAGGAATTTGAATTATACCCATTGTCCCTTCTTGTATGCTGGGATTGTAGACAGTTGCGTCATCCTCTGATGGAATCTGTTCCCCTGTATTTAATACATCGTTCATTTCCCTAAACTGCTGACCCACAGAACCTTCTTCCCACTGTTTCAGCAACTTTAGCTCCCAATAACCTCTGTAAGTATCTCGTGCAAATGGGTAGCAAGCGATAAGTATCCCTACTATGATTAGAATACTGCTTATTCTTTTCATTATCAAACACCCCTTATCCTTTGATAGTAATTACAGTATCCGGAAAGGTTATGTTCGATATCATCTATTCTTACCCTGAAGGAATGATGGCGGATATAAAACCCCCATAGAATATTCTTAGGAACTTTAAAATACATAGCTACTTCTGGAAACATAAGTCCGTTGAGTTGGTGTTTTGCTCTGTGTATTGTAGCTGTTTCCAATTTTTTTAAGTCAAAGCCAGCAATTACTTCCCTATGGATATTATCTTTTCTACACTTATCTATCAACTTATTACTTGCCATAAGCAACTCTAAAAGTGTTGGAAAAGTAGTCTCTCTGGCAAGGCAAAAATCTAAAATACCTTCTACATTTTTCAAGTTAAATTCTAGGTACTTATGAAGTGGTTTGTGAAGGAATAGTTCATATGAACAGCAGCTTAACCAATGGTCGTTATAACGCCAATATTTATTTTGTATAAAGTATTCAAATGCTTTCTCCACCATATCTAACCATTTTTTATTTTTGTCTATTGAATATAATCGCATAAGGGAAAAAGCAGCCTCACCGTCATAATAGATTATTCTATGTTTTTCTCGTATGGAAAGATCAGGATAGTTTAATACATGAACAAAAGAACCGTCTTCATTTTGAAAGTAGGCTATCCCCTGTGACAACTTCTCTAATGTTTCCATATATTTATAATCTGAAAAAACCTCGGTGTACTTAGATAGGGCTAACACCGCTGCAGCGTTTGCACCAAGTTTTATTGAATTATTATCGGTTTTCTCGATAACAAACCCACACTTCTGCCCTTCATTATCTTCGATGTACTTAACACCTTCATTCACTAAAAAACTCAGAGCTCTAGTTATAGCCTTTTGTAGACTATGGGATTTGGTAATCTCGTAGGCTTCAATCATAGAGTATGTTGTACTGGCATGCCTAAGGATATTATAATGATTGATTTCTTTATCAAAACACGGGAAGTACCCATATCGGAACTGACCATCCTCCCCAACTTGACTTGCAAGGAATTCTGAAGATTTTTCGATAATAAACTTAACTAAGCTAATGTCTAGGTTTTCTACATACCTTCTACCATTGTCCAACCAGTCATATCCTAGTTTGAAATAAGTACTGCCATCATGGAACATTCCCGCTGTTTTAAATGTATATACTTTTGGTACCACATCGTTGTCTAGTAAAAGCTTCAATCCTAGGTTATATTTTATGTAGAAATTTATATTTTTCCACACTAAGTTTTTTAGATTATATTGCTTGTTTTCGTAGATAAATCCATTTGCATTAACTTCTTGCTCCAGAAAAGATAGTTTAAAATTACTGTCAAAAGCAATCCCTTCTCTGAAATAATTTATTTTTATACCTGCTATATAATTTTTGAAATCTCTCATGCTAAATTCCTTAATTTGTGTTACTATATCTGTTTTAAACCATTTAGGGTTTAATTTGTTATTTTTTATTTTCTTTTCTGCTAATACTAAAGCTTTATTCCAGCTTTCCTCAAAAGTGTTACTTACACCGCTACATACATAGGCCCTTGATTCTGGTTCACCAAAGGAGATGAATACAATATGAATCAATTTACCCTCTAGCACCACTCCTTTATTTGTCTGTTGAATCGCTTCTTTTAACTCTAATAATTGTTTTTCTAAGCTGAGGACACTCATAGTTCTCCCCCCTTATTTAATTACTTTTGTATGTAAAAAGGTTGCTTAAGAAGCAGCAACCTTCTACTTTTCCTATTAAAGACTACCTTTACTTAATTGGATTAAACCATTTTCTTTTCTTCATTGTGATACCAATCATACTGATAAATCCGCCCAATCCATAGAATAGCCCAGCAGCTCTATCACCTGTCTTTGGCAGTTTATCGTTTTCATCGTCATCATCACCACTGTCGTCATCATCAGCATCAGCATCGGCATCAGCATCAGCATCAGCATCGGCATCAGCATCAGCATCGGCATCAGCATCAGCATCGGCGTCGGCATCGGCATCGGCGTCGGCATCGGCATCGGCGTCGGCATCGGCGTCGGCGTCGGCATCGGCGTCGGCATCGGCATCGGCATCGGCATCGGCATCGGCATCGGCATCGGCATCGGCATCGGCGTCGGCATCGGCGTCGGCATCGGCGTCGGCATCGGCGTCGGCGTCGGCATCGGCGTCGGCATCAGCGTCAGCATCGGCGTCGGCATCAGCGTCGGCATCAGCGTCGGCATCAGCATCAGCATCAGCATCGGCATCAGCATCGGCGTCAGCATCGGCGTCAGCATCGGCGTCAGCATCGGCGTCAGCATCGGCGTCGGCGTCGGCATCGGCGTCGGCATCAGCGTCAGCATCGGCGTCGGCATCAGCGTCGGCATCAGCGTCGGCATCAGCATCAGCATCAGCATCGGCATCAGCATCGGCGTCAGCATCGGCGTCAGCATCGGCGTCAGCATCGGCGTCAGCATCGGCGTCAGCATCGGCGTCAGCATCGGCGTCAGCATCGGCGTCAGCATCGGCGTCAGCATCGGCGTCAGCATCGGCGTCAGCATCGGCGTCAGCATCGGCGTCAGCATCGGCGTCAGCATCGGAATCATCTACCTCATCGAAGTCAAATGACACATGGCTTATTTCTGCCCAGTTACCTTCATTGCCATCAGTTCTAGGTGAGAATAACTCAGTATCTTCTAGGTAACCATCTTCATAGTTAAAAATAAAATGCCAGTTAGCTGCTTTAACATAAACTCTGACAACCTTAATGGTTGGATCTTCATGAACCCACTCCCAATCAAATGTATGGCTGGTAGAATTTGAAATAATTATCTTCCCTCCGTTATAGGGATGCTCGCCGTCGAAAACTTCTCCACCTATGTTGTCTATTTTGAATATACCATAGCCATTGCCAGGGTAAAGCACTGGCACTATTTCATTTCCTGTTTTTGTGGGTATACTTGAAAATACTACATATTCTTCATCTTCATCAATTTCCTCTAAATCCCAGTGCTCTTCCTCATTCTGATATTCATCTATTTCAGGGATTTCAGTTTTTATTTCTTCGATAGTATCGTAGCTTTGTTCATTTGTTTCATTAGCATAAGCGGTTATAGGGCTCACCAAGCGACTTACTAAGAATCCACCCACAAGAAGCTTAGTTACTAACTTCCTTTTCCTTTCTTGATCATTTTCCCATTTTTTCCTCTGGTGTTTTAATTTCTTTAGCAAACTTTTCGACATTTTTTGAATCTCCTCCCTCTAAACAACTTTTGGTTTAGGACGGGTGATTGTTCAACGTCATTTTTACATAATTACTACTAATCCTTAAGGTAAAACCCGCACTACTATATTTCATAAATATTATTAACAAGGAGAATTTATGTGTTTACTAAAAATATATTTTTGCTGATAGAAGTGAAAAATGTTGAAACTTCAGAGATATTTGTCTAAAAATAAAAAAACCGACATTTTCCCTCCCCCACTGAATAAATCACTTGACTTAACAGGCTGCTCAAAAGCCTTCAGATTCTAGGCGCAAAAAATCCCAGAACCGTAGCGTATATATAATACGTAAGGATTCTGGGATTTTGAAGTAACAAAGAAGATGGAGGTTTTTCAGCGGGTTGCATTTTGCCGACTTTTATTTGTTTTGAAATTCAGCTAGGCTTTCCAATAGTGGAGTTAGATTAGCTATGGCCTTCTTATAAATCTTAAATAGTCTTTGGTATAGCAATGCGTTTTCTTTTCTTACATTATAAACATTGAAATCTTTGACCATATCTTGACATTCCTCAAGGTGTTCTACTAGTCCTGTTGCCAACATCCCCAGCATAACTGCTCCTAAACAAGGACTTTCGTAGTTTTCATGAACTATTACCTTGGTGTCCATGACATCGCATAAAGTTTGGACCCACTCCTCAGATCTTGTAAAGCCTCCGTTGGCATAAATGGATTCAACTTCTACCACTAATTCTTTAACTGCTTCAAGGATATCATTCATGTCATAGCAAATACCCTCTATCAAAGCTCTTGTAAAATGCTCTTTTTTATGTGCATCGGATATACCTATGTATGCCCCCCTTAAGTTAGCGTTCCAGTAGGGAGCCCTTTCTCCTGCCAAAAACGGGAGGAAAACAAGACCATTACTTCCAGGTTGGGTGTTATCAATGTATTCGTTTAGAAGTGAGTAACTATCACTGTCCATTTCCATGGCTCTTTTCACTTCCAGCTCCCCGAAGTTATCTCTAAACCACCTGTATATTATTCCACCGTTGTTGATAGGACCTCCTACTATGTACTTATCTTCTGTTAGCACATAGCAAAATACTCTTCCCTCAGGATCAGTCACAGGCTGGTCAAAGGCTACTCTTACTGCTCCACTTGTTCCTATGGTGGCAGCAGCAACTCCTTTTTGTATGGCATTTGAGCCAAGGTTTGCAAGGCAACCATCACTTGCTCCTACCACAAAGGTAGTATTTTGATTAAGGCCAGTTTGACTACATAGCTCGCCATTAATGTTTTTTAATGAGTAAGTAGTGGATACGGTCTTTGATAACTTTGTTTCATTTATTCCAAGTAAACCAAGTACTTCTTTATCCCACTTCAGGTCAAATATGTTGAACATGCCAGTGGCTGAAGCTATGGAGTAGTCAACTATATAATCACCAAAAAAGCTATAAAACACGTACTCCTTTATTGAAATAAACTTATATGCATTTTTATAAATTTCTGGTTGGTTATCCCTCAGCCACATTAATTTGTAAAGGGGTGACATAGGGTGGGTTGGTGTTCCTGTTCTTTTATATATCTCTAGGCCTTGACCGTTTTTTTTAAACTCTTCAGCGTAAGTAACACTTCTATTATCAGCCCAGATAATGCAATTTGTAAGGGGTTTTCCTTCTTTATCAACAGCAATAACACTGTGCATCATGCTACTGAAAGACACAAAAGAAATATCGTTTGGATTAATATTACCGACCCTTATGCTTTCTTTTAGAGTATGTATTACAGCTTCTAATATTTCTTCAGGATCTTGTTCCCTAAAAGAGGGCATTGTAGAAATAATAGGATACTCCCGTGAGGCTTTGGAAATTATGTGCCCATCTTTATTAAATACTATGGATTTGGTGCTTGTTGTTCCTATATCAATTCCTATATAATATTGCGGCATTTTAATCCCCCGTTTTAAAACCATTTGTAATGAAAGGTTCCTTCTTTGTCTACCCTCTCGAAAGTATGAGCACCGAAGTAATCCCTTTGAGCTTGCAATAAATTAGCTGGTAGTATTTCACTTCTGTAACTATCGAAGTATGCTAAGGCACTTGATAGTGCTGGTGTTGGGATACCGTGTTTTACTCCTACACAGATAACTTCCCTCAAGGCCTCCTGATAGCTTTCAAGGATGTTCTTGAAGTATGGATCTAGCATAAGATTAGGAAGCTCTGGGTTGTTATCATATGCTTCTTTTATTTTGTTTAGGAATTGTGCTCTGATTATGCAACCACCCCTAAATATCATAGCTAAACTACCATAGTTTAAGTCCCATTTGTATTCTTCTGAAGCGCCCTTAAGAATTGCAAAGCCCTGAGCATATGAACATATCTTGCTGGCATAAAGGGCTTTCCTTATTGCTTCTATGAGTTCCCCTTTATCTCCTTTATATGAGACTACAGAAGGACCTTTTAATAACTTACTTGCCGTTATTCTTTCATCTTTAATAGCTGAAATACAGCGGGCGAAAACTGCTTGTGTAATAGTAGGTGTTGCAATACCTAGGTCTAGTGCATTTTTACTAGTCCATGCACCGGTCCCCTTCTGACCAGCTCTGTCTAGAATTATATCAATCATGGGTTTTCCTGTTTCGGGATCATATTTTGTAAATATGTCCTGGGTAATATCTATTAGATAACTATCCAGTTCTCCTTTGTTCCACTGAGCAAAAACTTCATGTAATTCTTTTACAGATAACCCTAAAACATTCTTAAGTAGGGAGAATGCCTCACATATTAGTTGCATGTCGCCGTATTCTATTCCGTTATGTACCATTTTCACATAATGTCCTGCACCATCTGATCCAATATAAGTACAGCATGGTTCTCCATCAACCTGCGCAGCTATGGAAACAAGTATAGGTTCTACCAAAGAGTACGCATCTTTTTGACCACCAGGCATGATTGCAGGGCCGTTACGGGCACCTTCTTCACCACCTGATACTCCCGCTCCGATAAATCTTATTCCTTCTGCTTCCAATTCTCTATTTCTTCTTATGGTATCTTCAAAGAAAGAGTTTCCACCTTCAATTAGTATATCTCCCTTAGATAAATAGGGTCTAAGTTGTTCTATGGTATCATCCACATATTTTCCTGCTTTTATCATAATGAGTATTTTTCTCGGTGTTTCCAAGGAATTGACAAAATCCTCAATGGAATATGTACCTATGATATTTTTACCCTTTGACTCACTTAAAAGATCTTCTGTTTTTTCTGTAAAAATATCAAAAGCAGCAACACTAAATCCTTTGCTTTCAATATTTAATGCTAGATTCTTACCCATTACTGAAACTCCTATTACACCTATTTGCTGTTTTGTCATAGTTAAAACTCCTTCCTGTGGGAAATGTTTTCCTACTGGTAATAATACCATATTTGTACGAATAAGTTGATATTTACTGAATTAAAGTGTTGAATACACTAGTTTGAAAGCTGGATCATTTTCCCTTAACCATTTTAGACGGTCATCTATTGTATTATAATGCAGCTCTAATTTATGTCCATCTGGATCAAGAAAGTAAAAAGATTCTCCCTCTGATTTGTTTTCTTTAAATGCCTGTATCCCCGCATCTTCTAATTTTTCCTTAAGGATAGTGTAATCTTTGGGCAAAATGTTAAATGCAATATGAGTATAGTCTTTAGTAGGCTCCTTAACCCTTGCTTCATCTACGTTTAAAGCTATCCACTGGTCACCTGCTAAAAGATATGCCCCCTTATTCCATCTACCAATTAATTGTAAACCTAAGAGATTAACGTAGAAGTGTAAAGAAACCTCCAAGTTAGTTACTGCAAACGTTATATGATTTACTCCGTTAATCATTTTTCATTCTCCTTTTTTCTTTAAAAGTTTCTTTGATAAGGTAAGTATTACCACTTTATCTTTTTACCTTAGTTTTTGATCTTTCTATCAACTTATCGTACATATAGGAATCATATTTATTAAAATTCTCTTCGTTAAACTTTTCAATTTCAATCCATTTAACTCCACTGTTTTCAGCTTCGTTTACACTGATATTTTCATCCTCGCAGGCAATTAAGACGTATGCTATGGATAGGTGGAGATGTGTATTTACGTACTTATTATTCTTGATGTGTCCAGGTACATACAAAATATCAAGGGACATTATTTTTTCAGTAAGGGCCATTACATTATTTATACCTGTTTCTTCTTTTGCTTCTTTTATAGCAACCTCTAATAGGTTTTCATCACCATCTGCATGCCCCCCAGTCCATGCCCACTTATTAAGTATATTATGATGGATCATAAGTACTTTTGTTAGATCTTTGTTCATAATAAATCCTGAACTTGTGATATGGGCAATTTGGTTATCCGTTAATAATACATTATTGGGAAACTGTTCGATGTATTTAAGGATTACTTCTTTATCTTCGATTTCCTGATTATTCCTGGGAGCAAATTCTTTAATTTGAGTAATATATTTCATTTACCAAATCCCCCTTAAGTATTTTTTTAGACTCTTTTTATTTCCCCATACAAATCTAAATTCCTTTATTATTTATAAATATAATTAAGCTTTTAGAACAAAAGCGCCATTCGGCGCGCAAGTTCAAAAGAGCCTAACACGGATTTTGAGAAGAGATTACACGAATTACACGGATCTGTTAGTTTTGAAAGACCTTCATTGTAGCTTTCTGACAAAGTCATTGACCCCAGTGCAGATTAACTAAAGCAGTACCATTAACTCGAGGAGTTAGATTTAAGTGGTGATGGTTAAGCGTAGGAAGGGACGAGGACAGGACGTCCGAGAGCTCCACTTGCCATGGACGGCAAATTGGAGCGTTACCCTTCCGAAGCTTAAACAGAACCCTTAAATCTCGACGTAGAGTTTGCACTGCGTAGTTAATCTGCGACATTCAAAAATGACTTTGTCGCTATCAAAAATATCCACATGGCTAGGCAATCTATACTTTCCTGTGCAATGAAAAAAGACATCCTCTAAAAGGATGCCCTTTAACACATTTGCGTTAGTTCTTTACTGATTGACCGGTTCACTGATGGGTATTTCTAACTGATTGTAAAATGCAATTCTTTGTAGATGAGGCTTGCACATCTTTGAAAGTATTCCTAGAATCCTTCCTATAATTAGGGCAGAAATAATTGTACCTTCACGTATGGATGAAATATTACCTAAAAATGCTAGGGACAACATGACTGCAAGAATAACTGAAGAGCAATCAAACCATACTTTTAATTTCGCAAAAGGAATTTTAGTAACTTGGGATACTGCCAGAACAAACCCTTCTGGTGCCCCAGGAACAATTTCCATAGTTATGATTAACATTAAGGCTACAGCTATGAAGAATGTGCTGGAAACTAGCAAAAATAGTTGCCCAAAGTAGTTGCTCACACTAAGCCAGTTTAGCAGTACAGATGTAAAGTCAACGAAAAATCCGAAGACAAACCCAAAACCCATCTGTAATAAACTGAAAGCTTTGAAGTCCTTTCTTAGAACCAACATTTGCATAAACACATAAAAAATAAACATTGCCGTTGTTACAGTCCCTAGACTAATTCCTGAAATATTGCTAATGGATAGTGGTACAGATGAAACAGGGGATACCCCAAGATTTGATTTAATGGCTAGATTGACCCCTAGTGCAAGGAAAAAGAAACCAACTAGGTATAAAGTTATACGGATAAAGTGCTTCATATTTTACCTCTTTTCAATGGATTATATGACTATTGTAGTTAACATACACTGACTATATATTTTAACACATATCCACACTTATATTAAAGACCTAAAAGATAGTAAAATATTACAACAGCTTATTAAAAAATCATGTAAGTAAATCCTTAAAAACCCTGTACAGCATATCCTTTATATCCTTTATCCGCGAGATAGTAATTTCGTCGGGAATTAAATCAATTTCTTCAATCTTAGGCAAATACAGCCTCCTATTGATTTCTAATTGAATCCAGGGAATCTTCCCTTGCCTACCATGGTAGCTTGTTATATAACCCCCTTTAAATGGATTATTAACTGTTACTAAGGGCAAGTCACTATATTTATTAAAGCCCTCAAATTCTCTTTCTATATTCCCCTTTAGTTTTATCATGAGTTCCGCAGGTGCTGTTATTGGCTCATCAACGGGTAATCCTTGTTCAGACCCTCTATTACTTAAACAAAAGAGCGGCCTTTTCTGCCAAGACTGATTCTTAGATGGTCCTGTATCTAGCATGGAATGGCAGTCAACTGCTAGGACTACATTGTTATTTTTAGCTGCAATTTGAAGCTTTTTATGATATGGAATATGGTAATTGCTGATTAACCAGTGAATTTCTTCTTTTGTTAATCCACTTTTTTCATTCCAGATTTGTGCCCCATCAACAGTTACTGTTTTTACAATCCCGTCTGGATTGATGGGTGGTAAATCATCTTGGCTTCTATTCATGTCTAAAACGGCCCGTGCTATATCTGTGTCTACATATTCTTGAGCTAGATTTTTGAAGTCATATAGCTCTTTTGTCCAAGTGTCCCCATCTCGCAATATGTCTTGAGGTGTCAGGAGACATTTTTCCTTGAGTTCTTTCGGAACTATAAGACCTCCATGGGGAACTGAGATTAGTATAGGAAGTTTGTTCATCTACTTATCCCCTTTGTGCATTAGTGCCTTAGGTCCATTTGCGGAACCATCACGCCGGGGATCAGCCACCCCATAAAATTGTTTCCCTTTTAGATGGGGAATTTCAACCCCTTGTACACACCCCAAATAAAAGCTATATGCTCCTTGTTTTTTTATTTTAAAACCTGTCTGCTCTAGTAGGTTGATTATTGTTGGGTCAAAACGTTCTTTTTCTATGCGTAGCAATCCTTTTGCACTGGCGTGAAATCTTGGCGCAGCTATAGCACTCCCTAGGTCCATTTTTTTATCCACTATCCTTGATATAACTTGGGCTAAGCTTGTGGATATACGTTCACTCCCTGGGCTACCCAGTAAAAATCTTGGTTTACCTTCTTGGAATAGTAGGGTTGGTGCAACACTGCTCCAAGGTCTTCCCCCTGGTAGCAAATAATATGGGTGGGCAATGTTGGTGTAGTCAAACGCGCTCATGTAGTTATTATAGAAAAAGCCCAAATCTCTAGCCATTGTTTTACTACCGAAAACTAGTTCTATGGATTGGGTAATTCCCACTGAGTTTCCTTCGCTGTCAGATACTGATAGGTGAGTTGTTTCTCCAGAGGTAAAGGGTGCAGGATACTTTTCTTGTAGTGAGAATTTTGCTATTTCGTTAATACGTGCTGCTACTTCTTTAGCATATTCTTTATTAGACATCCAGCGATTAGGTGTTTGTAGATAGTAATCTGGGTGAATGGGCATCCTCTCTCTGTCTGCTAGAGCCAAACGAAAGGCTAGAGCAAAAATAGTAGCACCCACAGGGTCTTCAGGGTCTAAAACTTCAGAGGGGAAATTTTCAAGTATGTTTAAAAGCAAGACTAAAACCCTTCCAGCACCTGGTGGAGGAAAGGTGTGTACTTCGAAGTCTCTATAGGTACTTGTTAACACCTCACGCTCCACAGGTTGTGGAATTTGACTTAGATCTGTAGAGGATATTAGTCCATCTCTGATATTCATGTCCTCTAAAATCTTGCTGCCTATATAGCCCATGTAAAAATCTTGCCAACCGGCCTGGGCCATTTGCCTTAAACATCTGGCAAGTTCAGGCTGAACGATAGTGTCTCCTACCTGTTTAGGTTTATTAAACTGAAAGTAGTTTTTATATATAAGGGAGTCTTGTCGCAGGAGTTCCTCTTCTTTTTGGATCATACGATTTAATAGTGGTGATACTTTAAAGCCTTCCTCAGCAGCAATTATTGCTGGTTCCATTACTGTAGCTAGTGGTAGTTTGCCGTATTTTTGTTGCATGTAGCCTAATGTAGCAGGTGTTGATGGTACTGTTGTTGATTTTATCCCTGTTTTCACAGGTGTTTTAGGAGTTTTATCTGGGTGGATACCAAAGGGAGCCCGAGAGGATCCATCTAGGGCAAAGATTCTATCTTCCTTGGCTAAGTAAACTAAGGCCATACTCTTTCCACCAAGACCCGAGGCCTGTGGTTCAGTAACCCCTAAGCAAAATGCAGAAGCAACAGCTGCATCCACAGCATTTCCGCCCTTTTCAAGGGTTTTAACCCCTGCTTGGGTAGCTATCCTTGAGGCAGTTGATACCATTCCATATAGACTTTCTCCTGTATAATTTTTTCTGTCACTGGCTTTCATTTTCTCTCACACTCTCTTCTCGTTATCCTTACTTTATTATTATCTAAAATATTGTATGAAGATGCAATAGTTGTAATAAGTGAAATTTATTCACAAAAGTAAAATAGCGCCTTTGGCGCTATTTCAGCTTGTAGACAAACCTAAGACAAAGTCATTGACCCTAGATGTGCATATTAAAAAGCAGTACAATTAACTCGAGGAGACTGGTAGGGGGGCCCCTTGTGAGACTGTGTCAAAAGCATTTTGAATACTTGGGTTTAATTTATAAATACCCCCTCATGAACTAATAAAATATGGTATAATATACATATGAAAAGTCTTTTATACCAGGGCTTTACAGCGCTTTTAATTCATGAAAAGGTGGGGATAAAATGAATTTTGTCCAAGGTGCAGATAGAAGTCAAATCACAATGTTTCCTGAAGCAATAGATGATTATATCGATGATAACAATTCAGTGATAGTTATTGATGTTTATGTGGATAGCCTAGATATGAAAAGCTTAGGATTTAAAAAAACTACACCAAATGATATGGGCCGACCAATGTATTCACCTCAACTCATGCTTAAAATATATCTTTATGGCTACTTAAATAAAATAAGGTCCACTAGAAGACTAGAAACAGAAACCAAAAGAAACTTAGAGATGATGTGGCTTACAAAGAAATTATCGCCAGATCACAAAACTATCTCTAGATTTAGAAAAGATAACCCTAAAGCACTAAAGAAGGTGTTTCGAGATTTTGTAAAGTTATGTTCTCGATTGGGGCTATACGGCAAAGAACTTATCTCAGTTGATGGTAGTAGATTTAGTGGTGTAAACTCTAAAGATAATAACTTCAATGATTCTAAATTAAAAGATAGAATTAAACGCTTAGATATTAAAATTGATCAATACCTAAAAGAATTAGATAATAACGACAAAAAAGAAGACACAACCGACAACCCAAAATCAGCTGAAGAGATAAGTGAAATTATTAAAGAATTGAAAAGTAGAAAAGAAAAATATGAGCAAATGAAGAAACATCTAGAAGAAACTGAAGAAACTCAGGTATCTCTAGTGGACCCCGATACTAGGCGGCTAACTAAGAATGGAGAAACAAAAATAGGTTATAATGTCCAAACAGCTGTGGACAGCAAAAATAAAATGATTGCAGAGTTTGATGTAACGAACTCCATAAATGACTTTGGCCATTTATCTGTTACCAGCCAAAAAGCTAAAGAGATATTAGAAGTTGATACAATAAAAACAACGGCAGATAAAGGTTATAATTCTGCAACTGATATAGCAGAATGTTTAATGAATGGAATAGAACCTCATGTGTGTATGGAAGAAGACGAAATCACAATATGTCTAGAGATATTAGGCGAAGCAAAAGATGTGGATCAAATCATAGAACCACATGTTAATGGTAGATTTGTGTATCTAAAGAAGCGCAATATAGCACTGTGTCCCATGGGGAAAATTTTTTACCCTAGTTCATACTCAAAGAATAAAAAAGAGGCGAGATTCTGTAACCGAAAGGAATGTAGAAAGTGCCAGAACAAGTGTACAGCCAGTGAGTACAAAGACTTTGGCAAAAAGATGAAGAAGCAAGAATTCACTAAAGAATACAACGATAACAACTTGAGAATTAAACAAGTAAGAGTAAAAAATGATCCTGCAATAACTAGGCAAAGAAAAGAAATTGTAGAGCATCCATATGGCACAATAAAAAGAGCCATGGACTCAGAATATTGTTTAATGCGAGGCATGAACAATGTTGTGGGTGAGTTTTCATTGTCTTTTTTAGCCTACAACCTAAAAAGAGCAGTAAACATTTTAGGTTGTAGAGGGCTAATTCAAGCAATAACTAATACATAGGAAGGTCGACTCCCGATAATTTCATAACAATAGCTGTGACGTGGGGATAGCCCCTTTTTTTTATTACTTTTTTCTTCATATATGACACAGTCTCTTGTGGGGCCCTGGCAATCAAAACCATCTAGACCTTTTTGGAAGTCAGGGTGGTACAAGACCACTACAACCATGGACGGTGAATTGGAGCGGTACCCTTCTGGAGTTTAGATAGAAGCCTTAAGTCTCGACGCAGGATTTTGTACAAAAAACCATAGAGTGATTTTCTCTATGGTTTTTGGGGTTGTAGGGGTTCACCCCTGCCGTTTTCAGGAAGTTACTATAGGGAGGGTGATATTCGAAGGGAACCTAGGGTTCCATATAGAGGAGCTTTAGCGACGCTTTAATATGCGACATTCATAAAAAATGACTTTGTCATCAGTCTGAGATAGCGCCTTTGGCGCTATTTTAGTGTTATATCTTATATCTACTCTATGGAATAAACTATCCCCAAGGTTCCAGGTCCTACGTGTAGTCCTATTACAGGTCCTATGGAGTGTACATCCACTTGTTTCTCTATTTTTTCTTCTATTATTTTGGCTAACTCTATGGCCTCTTCCTCATTATTTATGTGGTGAATTACCACATTTCCTATTTCTCGCCCTTCCACATCTTCAAGGAATGTTTCCAACATCTTTTTAACTGCTTTTTCTTTTGTTCTAACTTTACCTAATACATCTATTTTACCATCTACTACTGTTAGGATTGGCCTAATTTGAAAGATGGATCCTAATAGTGCTGCAGCTTTTCCTATACGCCCTCCCTTTTTTAAGTAATCTAGTACTTCTGGGGAAAACAAAAAACGACTTTTGTATAGTTTTGTTTGAGCAATTTTTACAAGTTCTTCCATGGAAAGATGTTCGTCTAAAGCGAGAGCTGCGGCTAAGGACATGAAGCTTGATTGCATGCAAGTGGTTCTAGAGTCCATAACTTCTATGACTGCCTTTGGATATTTCTCTAAAAGTATTTGTTTCGCAATTGAAGCCCTTGAATAAGTTTCACTTAAATCCGAGGATAAGAACACACCTAATACACTGTGTCCATCCTTTATTATATCTTCAAATAGTTCTAAGAACTCGTTTATGGATGGTGGAGAAGAGGTGGGAACCTCTTCTCCACCATCCATTTTTACATAGAATTCACTATTTTCCATTTCCTCTTCTTTAAATACCTCTTCACCAAAACTCACACCTAGGGAGATCACCTTTATATCGTATTTATCCCTTAGATGTGCTGGTAGATAGGAAGTACTATCTGTTACAATTTTTACACTCATATTGTTCCTCCTCAGAATGCTGTATAAAAGTCTATACTAGTTACTACATAATTCTTTACAGTTAACAGGATTACCTGTTAACTTTAGTCATACTTTACTAGGGACGATAGCTTAAGATAATTAGTCTAAGGTCCTTGTTTGTTGTTGACCTAAGTCCCCCTAGTCTTTTTGTGAAAGCCATCAAAAATAATCCATTTTCAATTGATGGTTAATGATGGTTAATAATTGTAAATATCAAAAAATATATATTTAAAGGATATGGCAGACATAGATATTACAATGTTTGAAAGGAATTTCCAATCTCTACATATTTAAAGAATATAAAAAATTTCTCAGAATAATATTATAGAGAAAAAATAAATGGTCAGGGGGTGGGTTCATATGCTCATGGGGCTTTTATGGCTTGTATTATCTATAATTAGTCTTGTATTTTGGGGTATGTCCTTGGAGAGAGGTAATGAGTTAGATCAAAGAATTCTTAGACTATCTTTAAGTTTAGGTATAAGTATAATGCTTCCTCTTCTAATCTTAGGATCAGTAGCTGCTTTACTTGAAGATGGTACCCTTATAACAGAAATGACTTACTTCATTTATTTTGTTTTAACTCCAGTTGTACATATATTGTTTCAAATGTTCATCTACAACTTTGGCTTTAATTCAAAAAGAAATGATAACTAAAAAAAGCGCCTAGCCTGAACATGCCCCTGTCAAGTAGACAGTAGAAAAAACAAAAAATACTATGCCGTCAATCATTAATTTGATTGGCGTTATTTTTTTGAAGGTTTTATTTATTTTACCCGCATTTATTCCACGGTCCTGTTGACATGGGGGCCCCTGTACCCTCTGGACTCCCATTCTTGGGCGGAAGTTGATACTTGACAAATATTTGGCTTCCGCCACACACATTTTACCAGAGGGTACACCCCATATAAACAGGCTTTCGCGGCATAAAAGCTTATGCTACCTTACTTAAAAGGTGTTGCCTATACTCCATTGGAGTCATACATTCAAGCCTCTTCTGATAACGATGATTATTGTAATACTCTATGTATTCAATGACAGCAGATTCCAATTCCTGATATGAGCTGAATTTGTTGAGATAGTACATTTCTGACTTAAGGGTACCAAAAAATGCCTCCATAGGGCCGTTATCTATACAACGGGAGATTCTAGACATACTCTGTGTCATACCCGCATTATCCAACTTGTTTTTGAACATTTTTGAGGTGTATTGAAATCCCCTATCACTGTGGAAAATTGGCTTTGCATCAGGGTGCTGCTCATGGGCAATGTCAAACGTTCTAAATACCAGTGCATTGTTATTTGAATGACCCAAGACAAAGGACACTATGCTCTTATCTCCGAGGTCAAGTATGGCACTTAGATAGGCTTTTCCACTGATTCCATATTTCATCTCTGTTACATCAGTAAGCCATTTCTCCCCAAATCCATTTGCATTAAAGTTCCTGCTTAGTACGTTTTTTGCAGTTATTTCTGGTGTGGATTTGATGTAGTTCTTTCTCTTTCTACGGCATACAGATTTTAAACCTAGTATTTTCATCAGTCTGTAGATTCTCTTATGGTTTACATGGAATTCTTGCTCTCTGTTTAACTTGATTGTCATCTGACGATACCCAAGTATACCGCCTCTCTCTTCATATGCATCTCTGATTAATGGTATTAAAGTTTTGTTAAATTGTTCATTAGTACTTGCTTCTCTGTTTAACCATTTGTAATATGAGGAACGTTGAACCTTCGCAAAAACACAGAGTTTTGTGATTGAATAACCTTTAGTCTTTTTAAGTTCCTGTATCGTAAGATAGATCGTCTCATATCTTACTTGGCTTAAAACCGCCCCCTTTCTATTTCTTTCAACTTTTTTAAAAAATCTATCTCCATTTGCTTCTGGCGAATTTCAGCTTCAAGTAGTTTGTTTTGGGCTTTAAGTTTGTCCATTTCAGACATGTCATCTTCTGACTTTCTTTTGCCTCGCTTGTCTTGAAGGGCTTCTATACCTTTTTTTAGGTATTTATTAGTCCATGAATTAACCTGCTGGTAAGATACATTAAACTTCTGTGCTGTTTCAACATAGTTGCATTTATTCTCAATACAGTACTTTACTATTTCTACTCTTTCATCAAAATGGGTCTTTCTTCCTTTAGTCATGATAGATACTCCTCCAGTACCAGAAGATTTTAATTTCTCATGACTATTATACTTCATAACCCATGTATGAAGTATCCCTGTAGAGCGTATTCCATATTGAAAACATATATCATGCAAAGAACCCTTACCAGAAAGGTATTCCTTTATCGCTAATTCCTTTGCATTTGAAGAATGGCTAGTATTCTTTGCACTAGTAGTCAACCCATCAACACCCAACGACATATAATTACTGACCCATCTCCTCATGGTATCTTTACTGACACCGATTAACTTAGCTGCATGGCTAACTGAATTTTTTCCTTCTATACACATAAGAACATACTCTAACTTTTCTTCTGGTGAGAATTTACTTTTCCGACCCATAAAAAATACTCCTCCTTGTTGTAAACAGTTTTTATTATTTTAACTGTCTACCACAAGGGGAGCATATCAGCCTAGGCGCTTTTTTAGTGGTCAAAATCTATTGTTATAACAAAATAGAAGCTAAAGTCTTAAGTTTAAATTATTTACGGCCGCAAAAACTGTAGCTGTGAAATTGGTAAATTCCTTGCTACTCCATATACAATTACTACGGTAAGTAGTATCCAAATTCCTTTTGAGGGTAACTCTGGGCGTGGCAGGGGTTTACCTATTATCACAAGGGATATATTTGATGCCACTATCCACAAAAGTAGCGGTGAGAATATTACTGCCAATATATTGTGGGATGCTGCCTTTAGAATATTGCCTTTCAGTAATTGTGTCATGGCTCTAATGGTGCCACAACCTGGGCAATAAAATCCTGTTACTTGCCTAAATGGACTTGTAATCATTGTATAGGGTGTGGCTGGGTGATAAATATATATAATAAGAGCTATACCTAGTAAAAACCCCAATGCCAGTAGCCTTTGAAGTTTAGGGTTGTAAGTAAATTCATTTTTGAACATTAAATTATCCTCCAGATAGTTTAATTTAAATAGGTACTCTCTATCCCATTAACGATATAAGAAGAGCAATAATACCTAGTATAAAAGCAGCAATACACCAGCCTTTAGCAGTTTCTGAGTGAGCTCTAGCTCCTTCGTAGTCACCTGATTCTTTTCTACCCTTGGCTAAAGCGGCGTATACTATAGCTGGAATTCCTAACGGCAGGCAACAAAAAATAGTCACTAGTATAGACTGAGCTAAGTAATCGGGAACTTCTCGATAGATGTGGTTTCCTTCAGAGTAATCTGACATACAAAAACCTCCCACTTGTTTTTTTAAGTATCTGTCTTATATAGCCTTATAACTTTAATCTATTGAATCTGATATTAGTTCATTATAATATATATATTCGAAGTTCTATTCGATTATCCTTCTTAGTATGTTAAATTATCATAGACTTTGCACTAGAGTCACACTGGTATAGGCTTTGGTATATATTAGATGGAGTAAAATTATGTTATTAAAATTTAAAATAATGACTTAAGTTGTAACAGGGGCAACATAAGGTTACAATAAGGGTAGTAATTAAAACTTAGTATATGGAGGTTCACAGATGATTAAAGCTTATTTCGTAGGAATATCAACAGAATATGAAGGTGAGGATATAGAGGTTAGGTACGCTATATTTAAAGATGAAGAACTAATAACTAAAAAAACAGTTTTCCAAGAATACGTTAAACCTGCAGTGGTAAATCAAAATGCATTAGTAACCCTTTTGAAAGAGTTAAAGGATTATATCAATGATGAGATTACTGTCATAATGAATGACCCAGCTCTAAATGAGCTACTTAGAGGGGTATCACAAACTAAGAATGCAGATGTTCTTAAAACATTAAAGTACACTAGAGGTAAAATTGGAAAGTTTAGTTCCCTTACTGTTAAGGATATTAGCCAAGACAAGCCAGAGTTAGCAAAGTGGAATGAGATATTACAGCCTTAGTTGTAGGTTATAGATAATTTAAATAGTAACATAAAGGAAGAGATTAATAATGACAAAAACCAATTTTAGTGATTATGCACTGAGCAATGACTTATTAAAAGCCATTAGTATGTTAAATTTTAAAAATCCTACTAAGGTTCAAGAACTTGTAATCCCTGCTGTTTTAGAAAAAAAGGATATAATTGTTAAGTCACAAACAGGAAGTGGGAAAACTGCAGCTTTTGCTATTCCCATCAGCGAGGTAGTGAATTGGGATGAAAATAAGCCCCAGGCCTTAGTCCTCGCTCCCACAAGGGAACTGGCTATTCAAATCAAGGAAGATTTTTTTAATATAGGTAGGTTTAAAAGGCTTAAGGTGTCTGCAGTTTATGGAAAGTTTCCATTTTATATGCAAGAAAGGGAGCTAAAGCAAAAAACCCACGTGGTTGTGGGTACACCTGGTCGTATCATAGATCATTTAGAAAGAGGAACCCTAGATACATCTATGATAGAGTACCTTGTCATAGATGAAGCTGATGAAATGCTAAACATGGGCTTTATAGAACAGATTGAAACAATAATAAGTAATCTACCTAAAGAGCGGGTGACCATGCTACTGTCAGCTACTTTGCCCAAAGAGCTAGAAACCTTATGTAGCAACTACATGAATGATCCCATATATGCAGAAATTGAAGAGCAAAGTTCAGCTGTCGATAGAATATATCAAGAGGGATATATAGTAGACGAAGAAGATAAGCTAAGTCTTCTAAGGGATATAACTATTTTAGAAAACCCAGATAGTTGTATCATATTTTGCAACACAAAACTTATGGTAGATGACGTATATAATGAGCTTTCAAAGTTGAATTACACCTGTGATAGAATACATGGTGGAATGGAGCAACGGGATAGAATTAGGGTAATGAATGATTTCAAACAGGGATATTTTAGATACCTTGTAGCTACAGATGTTGCAGCTCGGGGAATAGATATAGATAGTATCTCCCTGGTAATTAATTATGATATTCCTCAAGACTCTGAAAGCTATGTACATAGGATAGGAAGAACGGGGCGTAAAGATAGAGAAGGCCGAGCAATTACCTTTGTATCACCAAATGAAATTAAGTACTTAAATGATATACATAAATACATTCAAAGAGAGATTCCATTAAAGGAAAGACCAGATAAACATGCTGTTTTAGATTCAAAAAAAGATTTTGTTGACAAAATAAATTCAGCACCTGTTCTTAAAGAAACTAAAGGTGCCCAGCTTAACAAAGGTATTATGAAGCTACATATAAATGCAGGGAAGAAAACAAAAATGAGACCAGTGGATGTGGTAGGCACCCTTTGTAGTATTGAAGGTATATCAGCAGAAGATATCGGGATCATCAATATACTTGATATATCTACCTTTGTTGAAATATTAAATAACAAAGGAGAAATAGTGTATCGGGAATTACAAAAAAAGCCTATCAAAGGAAGAATGCGCAATGTTAGCAAAGTGCTAGATAAAAAATAAAACAAAGAAACTGGTTCGTGTTCTTACTCACGAACCAGTTTCTTGTATAGAGCTAAAAGATATAATCAGTCTACTTATTTACTGAACAACATCTTTATGGCTGTATTTATTTTAACAGGGTTACCATACATAAGGGTTCCCATACGGTAAATTTTAGAAGCCAGTAAACCAGTCAACGCCGTTGTGATTGCTAAAATACTAAGGGAAATAATAACCTCAATGGTTGAAACAGTTCCCATTGACACCCTGACAAACATTGCCATAAAGGAACTAAAAGGAACAAAGGAAGCAACTTTTATTAAAAGCCCTTCTGTCATCTGCATGCCCATAACAGAAATAGCAAATACAGCTACAAATAATATTGTTATGGGTGTTGCACTGGTGTTAACATCTTCTGTCCTAGAAACCAAAGCTCCTAGTGCTCCAAATATAAACACATAGAAGAGATAGCCTAGTATTCCAAAAGATGAAAACGCAAGTAATACACTAACTGGTATCTTAAAGATAAAATCCAAACTGTTATTCCATGCAGTAGCATTTAGGTTATATGCAAGCATAGCAGTTAAAATAACCGCACCAAACTGTATTATTCCTGCAATGGCTCCCCCTATAACCTTACCAAATATTAGAGTGCTACTATTGGTACTGGTAATTAGAACTTCCATGGCTCTGTTGCTTTTCTCACTGGCAACTGATACTGCCACAAGCTGTCCGTATATAATTATCATAAAGTATAATCCAAAAACTAAAATGTAGGTATACAGGTAATTGCCCGCACTATCTGTTCCCAATATTACTGTATCTGACTCCATAGGAACCATTATTAAATTTTGTACTGTACTATAATCTATTCCTTGCTGTTCAAAACCATTAATTCTATAGGCAGTTATCATAGCCTGATCAAAGAAATAGCTATCTGAGTTATACATCTCGTTATTTTGAACTATATGCTGGTACCTGTTCGGAGTCTCTATGAGAAATCCTGATTTAATCTCACCAGAACTAATCTTACTTTCTAACTCCTCCTTGCTATCAAATTCCACAAGTTTTCCAGCTCCAAAACCTCTTTGTAAATCTTCTGGGTTCGGTATAGCCCCGTTTTGATTTATATACCCATAGGTTACTGATCCATTAAACTCAATAAAATCATCATCTATATTTTCACCATCATTTACTTCTCCCCCAGAGCTAAAAAAGGTATCCCTAATTGTTGGTAAAGATAGTCCCACCATTAGCAGAAGACATATTATTGCAGTTGCAATTAAAAATGTCTTGTTCTTCATAAAACTCATAAGTTCAAATTTTAATACTATTAAGAAATTCCTCATTATTTATCACCTACCTTTTTTACGAAAATATCTTCCAATGTTGGTTCATATATGGAGAATTTCTCAATATCTAAATTTAGTTCCACCAGTTCCTTAAGAAGGTCGTTCTTTGTCTTGTTCCCTTGTAACTCTATGATAAGGTGGTTTTGTTTCTTATCTACCACCTTGACAGTTCTGTCCATTTCTCTTGTTAAAACATCTTCAAGTTCTGAACTAGATAAATTAACAACACTAATTATTAATCTATTCATTCCATAGTCTCTTTTTATATCCTTTAGATTTCCTTTCAGTACAATTTCACCGTTGTTGATTAAAGCTATGTCTTCACAAAATTCTTCTATATAGCCCATTTGATGGCTTGAGAAAATTACTAATTTGTTCTCTTTAATTAATTCCCTTATTACATCCTTTAAAATCTGTGCATTTACAGGATCCAAACCACTAAAAGGCTCGTCTAGTATAACAATATCTGGGTTACAGATAAAAGTTTCAGCTAGTTGTACTTTTTGTTGATTACCCTTTGAAAGAGTATCAAGCTTCTTGTTACTGTAGTGTTCTACTCCTAGTCTTTTTAACCAAAACAAAGCACTATCCTTAGCTTCTTTACTACTTAGGCCCCTTAATTGACCAAGGTAGACCAGTTGCTCCATTACCTTCTTTTTAGGATAAAGGCCCCTTTCCTCAGGCAAATATCCTATTTGATGCTCCGAAGCTACGAACTCCTTGCCATCGATGAAAATTCCCCCACTATTAGCTTTAAATAAATTCATCAGGATTCTAATGGTAGTTGTTTTACCTGCACCATTTCTCCCAAGAAATCCTAAAGCTTTGCCACTTTCAACAGAAAAAGATATTCCATGTAGAACTTCTGTTTCTGCAAAGGTTTTATAAAGCTCTTTAACTTCCAGTCTCATAATACACCTCTTTATAATATTTTTTTAAACATAACCCTAATTCTTTGTGTATATTTTTAGGGGTATGTCTTTCACATAATATTGATAACCTTGTTTTATTCTCCATTATTAACATTATTCCTGTACTACTCCTTTATTGTTAATAATATGTTAATAAAATCACAACGCTCGTGCATAACTTACTTTAATATTAAGTATATTTTCCCTATGATGTAGGTTATCACAAAAAAACACATAAGTGGACTCTCCTTTTCCCCTATAAAAAGACCTGATGATAGGCTTATGTTCCTTTATGATAATATATTATCACAATTTGCCAATAATCTGTCTTAAAAAAATTAGCAATCTAAGTAATAATATAGACTATATAAGGATTTACAGTGATAAAGGAGGTTATAGTCATGGAAAAATTTTTATTGAGACCCCAAATCTATTATGGAAGCAATGCCATTGACCATTTAAAACAGTTAAAGGGAAAGAAAGCTTTTATTGTTACAGATGAGTTTATGATAAAACTCGGTTTTGTGGATAAGATTACAAAGCCCCTTGATGATGCTGGTATTGAGTATAGTGTCTTTTCAGAGGTTGAGGCAGACCCTTCTCGGGAAACTGTTTTAAAGGGATTAAATAGTATTATTACAGGAAAGCCGGATATATTAATTGCCCTTGGAGGAGGATCTCCCATTGATGCAGCAAAAGCGATAATGTTTTTTTGTATTAAGACAAAGGAAAAGCTTATCGAGTCAGAGTACATTAAAAAGCCTTGGTTTGTGGCAATTCCCACCACTAGTGGTACTGGTTCAGAGGTAACCTCTTATTCAGTCATAACTGACAAAAAGACCCATGAAAAGATTCCTTTAACTGAAGATATAATGATACCCGATGTGGCAATCTTGGATTATGAATTAACAAAAACTCTGCCGCCATCTGTAACTGCTGAAACAGGAATGGATGTACTAACCCATGCCATTGAAGCCTATGTTTCAAAGAAAGCATCAGATTATACAGATATTTATGCAGAGAAATCCATAGAGATTGTTTTTAATTATCTTTTAAAGGCTTATGAAATAGGTGGTGATTTAGAAGCAAGGGCTAAAATGCATAATGCCTCTTGCATGGCGGGTATTGCATTTTCCAATTCATCCCTTGGTATAACTCATAGTTTGGCCCATACAATAGGAGGCAATTTCAATTTGTCCCACGGTAAAAGCAATGCTTTGCTATTGCCCTATATCATTAGATTCAACGCTGGGTTAAATCATAATAATCTTATAGATAATGAAACAGCAGAAAAATTTAGAGCCCTTGCAACAAGACTTGGTTTGCCCGCAGCAAATCAAATGGAAGGAGTCCTAAGTATAAGTGAAGGTGTAAAACTATTAAATAAAAGCATGAAACTACCAACCACCTTAAAGGAAGCAGGAATTGACAAACAATCTTTTGACAAGCTATTGCCCCAAATGGCTGAAACTGCCTACCATGACATATGTACAGCTGGGAATCCCATAAGTGTTAGCATTGAGCAGTTTAAAACTATTTTAATGGAGGCATATGAATAAGTAGTTTAGATAGTTGATATATAATGAAGACTAGAGAGGTTATAATCCTCTCTAGTCTTTTTAATATCTTTCTATTCTTCTTGGTAGTTTAAGATCATTGAATATGGCTTATACATGCCATAGTATTTAGGAACACATAGTACATCTCCTGGGAATATCTCTGCTGGGTTTGATATATGAGGATTTGCTGCTATTAAGGTTTCTAGACTTACTCCGAATCTCTTTGCGATTAGGAACATCGAATCACCTGATCTTACAGTATACCTTCCTCCAAATCCCTTAGGGCATTTACCTGGAACTCTACCATCAGCAGATTTAATCGGAATACATAATACATCTCCTGGGAATATCTCTGCTGGGTTTGCTATATGAGGATTTGCTCCTATTAGTGCTTTAAGGCTTATTCCGAATCTTTGGGCGATGAAGAACATTGAATCACCAGGTTTTACAGTGTATCTTACACCTGAAGGGCAAGTTTTAGGAACTCTACCGCTGGATTGTTGATTAAAACTACCCATGGCATTCATTTCATTGGCTTCTTCAACTTCTAAAGCTTGGGTCATTGTGCCAGGAACACATAACACATCCCCAGGGTTTAATATATTTGGATTTGTAATGTGTGGATTAGCATTGATTAACCTTTGTTGTGACACCCCAAATCTTCTAGCAACTAAAAACATAGTATCCCCTGGTACCACAACATAACGTCTGTTGAATCCCGGAGGGCAAGACGCTGGTATACGTCCACCTGGCACACATAACACATCTCCTGGGAAAATTCTTGTTGGATCCGATATATGTGGGTTAGCTGCTATAAGTTGCTGCTGAGAAATACCAAAGCGTTGAGCTATTGTGAACATTGAATCTCCTGGTCTAACAGTATATCTTCCAGTAAATCCTGGTGGGCAAGTGGCTGGAACTCTACCGTTAACTGGTGGTGTCACACCTGGTACACATAACACGTCCCCTGGAAATATTCTCGAAGGATTTGATATATGAGGATTTGCATTGATTAGTGATTGTAATGATACCCCAAATCTTTGGGCGATTAGAAACATTGAATCCCCTGGCCTTACGGTATATCTACCTTGAAATCCTGGTGGGCAAGTGGCTGGCACTCTACCGTTAACTGGTGGTGTCACACCTGGTACACATAACACATCTCCCGGAAATATTCTTGATGGATTTGGTATGTGAGGATTTGCGTTGATCAGTGATTGTAATGATACCCCAAATCTTTGGGCGATTAGAAACATTGAATCCCCTGACCTTACGGTATATCTCCCTTGAAATCCTGGTGGGCAAGTGGCTGGCACTCTGCTCCTTGTACTACTTCTGTAGGAAGCTTTTCCTTGTATTTCGGAATCACTTCCGCAAGAACAAGTCTCAAGTTCTAAGGTTGTTTGTGGTTGGATTTTATCCATAAATTTCACCCCTTATTTGTTTCTTTAATATTTTATGAGAGGGAAATTAGATATGTTTGTTATATTAGCCCAACTTTTATACTGAAAATAAGATTACTTAAAAACATCTAGAAAAAAACACACCACCTTTCAAAGGAGTGTGCGTAATCATCATCATACCATCTCTATTTCATCAATAGTTTCGTTTAAAACAGCGGATCTTGTTTTTTCATCCAAATCAATTCTCCCAGCATTCCATTTTATAAATGTCACCACACAAATACTTAGAAGAAGAGTTAATAGTAAAATATAATGCATGTTTATATTTGTTTCTATTAACTGGCCATATATGAGCTGTCCTGGTGCAACACTGGCGGTAGCTATAGCCGTAGAAAAAGCACTTACCTTTCCAAGCATATCTTCCTTGACTTCTTTTTGCATATAGGTCAATGATATTACGTTTGATAGGGCAAGTGAAAGCATTATTCCAAACCCTCCTAGGGAATATAGACCAAGTACTATATAGTTATTTTCCATAGCAAAATATGCAGCAGTAGCCATTAAAGTAATTGCAGCTACCATGGGGTACATTGTTTTATGGATTTCTTTCATATTAAATAATTTTGGTTTGGTTGTTATAAGTAAACCACCAATTATCATACCCAAAACAAAAACTGCCTCTGAAAAACCATATACTGCTGAAGACATATTTAGTCGTATCTTTATAAAATAAGGTGAAACAATGCTTAGAATGGGCACTACAAAAATATTAGTCAACCCATAGGAAATAATAATCCCCAAAACTACCTTCTTTTTCTCTTTGAGATAATAAAAGCTTTTTGTCATCTCACTAGTTGATTTTGTTAGTGGGTTATTTATTTTCTCTTTTACTTTAAGATCTGGAATATCTAAAAACACTTCTAGGATAGCTACCAACAAAAAACTAACGGCATTTATAATTACGATTGTTTTTATTTCTACCAAACTGTACAGTATTCCAGCAACTATAGGTCCAGTTAGGTTAACAACTGCTCCCACCTGTTGGATAATTCCGTTAGCGGCTTCTAAATCTTCTTTTTCTACAATCTGGGGAATGCATGCAGTAACCGCTGGGCTGTATAGTGTATAAATAATAGAGAGCATAAACATAACACTTCCTACTATTATGGTATTATCCATTCCACCTATCAAAATTATTGAGTACACAGCCATTAGCCCTGCACTTATAAAATCAAGATAGAGCATTATTTTCTTTCTATTAACTGTATCTGCTAGCAAACCTGCCATGGGTGCAAATAATATATAAGGGATAGTTGATATGGCTAATATGCTTGAAAATATAGCTGCACTTCCTGTTAAATCCAATATATATAGTGACATGCAAAACCTTTGGATTGCATTTCCGAACAAGGATATTATCTGACCAATAACTACGATATTAAAGTTTTTATTTCTCATTTTATGCCCGTAAAAGATCGTAATCTACACAGATAGGATATCTTTTATTATCACTTAGCTGTAACTTTACATCTATCCCATAGATTTCTTTTAAATTTCCCTTGTTAATGGCCTCCATTGGTACACCTTTACAAACAATCTCACCTTTTTTCAGACCTATAATATTGCTTGCAAACCTACACGCATTGTTTAATTCATGTAGCACCATCACAACAGTTATTTTTTTCTCTTTATTTAATCTCTCTAAAACCTGCAATACTTCCAGTTGATATGACATGTCTAAATATGTTGTTGGCTCATCTAACATGATAATGTCAGTTTCTTGTGCTAAGGTCATAGCTATCCATGCCCTTTGCCTTTGCCCTCCAGATAGACTTTCTATCTCTCTATCTGCAAATTCTTTAAGTCCTGTTTCACTTATTGCCCAGTCAATTACTTCTTTGTCGTGCTTTTTAAGTCCACCAATCATTTTTTGATGGGGAAATCTTCCGTAGGCTACTAGTTCCTTAACGGTCATCCCACTAGGGCATATGGGCCCTTGGGGTAAAAAGGCCACTTGAGTTGCTATTTTCTTTTCTTTCTGCCCTTTTATACTTTTACCATTGATATAGATATCTCCTCTTTTGGGTTTAATAATCCTTGCAATACTTTTAAGAAGGGTAGACTTTCCACATCCATTTGCACCAATAATTATGCTAATCTCTCCTTTTGGTATTGTAAGACTCATATTATCAATAATTAAATTGTCGTCGTAGGCTACTGATAATTTTTTTACACTTATGGCTTCCATCTATTTCTCCTTCATCATTAGATAAATAAAATATGGTACTCCAAATATGGAGATTACGATTCCTACTGGTATTTCTATTGGAGAAAACAAATTTCTTGATACAGCATCTGCAAGCAAGATAATGACTACACTAATCATTGCAGAAATTACTAAGGAATTTTTATGGTATGGTCCTACCAATCTTCTTGCGATGTTTGGTGAAATCAAACCAACAAAACCTACGTTTCCCGCAAAGGCAGTAGCTCCACCAGCTAGCATGACTGCAAAACACAAGAATTTTCTTCTCTCATTTTCGATATTTAAACCCAGGGCTACTGCGTGTTCGTCAGATAGATTTAGGACATCCAGTCTTTTGTAATTTATTAACACTACTATGAAAAGTACAGCCACTAAGGGAATAATTATTTTGGCATAATTCCAGCCTGCTCCCCAAAGGCTTCCTGAAGTCCAAATTAGTACTCGATTGTAGTCCCCTACTCCACCTCTAAAAGTAAAAAAAGTAATAAATGCATTTAAACCTGCATTCATTCCTAATCCAATCAACAATAATCTCTTTGGTCTAATACCGTTTCTACTGGATAAAAAATAAATAATAATAGCTGAGATACCTGCACCTAATATTGCCATAAAGGGCAAAACATAAACAGATAATGCGCCCAATGTACTATAGTAATTAACGGTACTTACTGAAATAAACACTACTGCTGCCACAGCAGCTCCAGCATTGATTCCAATAATCCCCGAGTCTGCCAACTCATTTTTAGTGATGGTCTGTAACAGCGCCCCTGCTGTTGACAGGGCTATACCAACAGATATTCCTACTAGCATTCTAGGCATCCTGATGTGTAAAATAGCTGTCTCTTGAAATCTTGTCCCCATCCCAAATAAAGTCTTTATAATGTCTAAGGGGGCTACCTTATAACTACCCCAACTTAAATACATGATCATAGAACCTAGTACGAGAACACTTAACACCAAAACTACAACTTTTAATCTGCTCGATTTCATCTATCCCCTCTCCTTTCTTGCTAAAGCTATAAAGAAGGGCACTCCTATTAACGCAGTAAAAATACCGATGGGTGTCTCGTAAGGATTATAGAAGAGTCTGGCGGCTATATCGGAATACACTAGTAGCACTGCCCCTAATAGAAAAGACAGTGGTATATTTTTAGTATAATCTTCTCCAAACAGCTTCCTTACTATCTGTGGTACTATAAGCCCCACAAAAGCAATATTTTTACCTACTGCCACTGCCGCGGCGCACATGGGTATCATAACGGCAAAGGTTAAAAACCTTATTTTCCCTGGATTTTCTCCAAGGCTAATTGCCACATCGTCACCCAGGCTTAAAACATTTATTTTCTTTGATAGTAGCATAGCTATGGCTAAACCAAATATTCCAACTGTTGAAACCAATTTAAAATCTGTCCAAGTGGCATTTCTAAAACCACCAGCCACCCAAAATGCAATGAATTGGGATTGGTTCGATAGTAGACCTATTATGGTTGTCAATGATATAAAGAATGTACTTATAGCAGTACCTGCTAAAAGAATCTTTGTTATTGAGTTACTTTTAGTTCTTTTAGATAAAAAGCTCAACACTATGACACCACTAAATATTGCCCCTATCAGTGAAGCTACCATTGTGTTACCAGTGTTTATGGAAATCCCTGTGGCATAAAAAATAGCTATCACTAGAGTAGCCCCTTGGTTTACTCCAAGGAGAGAGGGTTCCGCTATGGGATTTCTTGTAACACCTTGGATCATAGCCCCCGAGACTCCTAAAATTCCACCAGTAAAAAGTACACTTAGAACCCTAGGAATACGGACATCTCTAATTAGCATATGTTCTAGGGTTTCGCTATAGTTGAAAATGCTATCCCATACATCAGAAATCCCAATATGGGTTACTCCTAGAGTGATAGCTAGGAATAACCCAATCATGAGAATTAGTATACAAAATCCTGTAAATACAAGAATCTTACTTTGTTTCATTTAACATATCCAGGATTTCTTCTAAAAGTACTTCACGGCCTATTGAGCTATAACCTTGAATAAAGTAAGGAGATGCTCCTAGTTCAACAACTCTACCTTCTTTTACCGCAGTAAGATTGTTCCAGATAGCATTTTCATTTAGTACTCTTAAATCTTCATCAGTGGCAATAACAAAAATAAAATCTGCTTGTATTAATGCTAAACCCTCATAAGTTACAACTGGCAGGCTAATGTCACTTTGTTCAGGCATTCCTTCAGGTTTGTTTAAACCCATATCATTGTATAAAACACTACCAAACCCAGCTCCATCAAATACGAAGAATTGACCTCCACTTGCTAAGAAGGATAAATAGCTAACATCTTCACCGTAAGTTTCTTTGATTGTTTCTCCTAGTTCTTTAGACTTTTGATCATAGCTTTCTAACCAAGCTTCAGCTATTTCTCCCTTATTAAAAACCTCGCCTAAAGTCTTAATATCTTCTTTCCAATCTAAAGCTTCTAATTGGATCATTACCGTTGGTGCAAGACTACTTAATTGATCATACATTTTTTCTTGAACTGTAGAGATGATTATAAGGTCTGGGTTTAGATTCATTACTGCTTCGATATCCATTGTATCTTGCATACTATATCCCAGTATTGTAGCACCTTTTAAAGTATCCTCTAAGTAAGAAGGAAATTTAGTATAGTCATATGCATCACTATTTGCAGTACCTACAACCTTGTAACCTAAAATTGATAGAATATCACTGTTACCACTAAGATCAACTATCCTTTGAGGATTCTCTGGAATCTCAACTTCTCCTCTAACATCTGTAATTGTAATTGTTTTGACATCTACATCTGCATTTTCATTTGACGAACTTGTACATCCAACTAAAACTAGCATAGCAAATGAAGTAATAAGTAATTTTTTTAAAATAGATTTCATTTTTATTTTCTTCCTCTCAAAGATAATTTCTACTCGTATTGTCGACAAAACTAATTGTACATGATTATCATTCTCATTACAATACTTGCATCTAATTTAATTATTTTTACACCCGATTGAATTATTTGGTTGAACAATTACAATTAATAAAATATAATATAGTTTGATTATAATTGTATAAGAAATGGGGCATTTACAATGGAACAATTTAGTTATTAATCAATGTTATGAATGCCTATTACCAGAGGAAACGGAAGGGAACCATATATGTTTGTCAAATCTAATGAAGAATTTAAGAATGCAGTCTTAGAAATTCTGACCTTTTGCAAGTATGAAAGTGATCATTATACTTTATATACAAATAAAAAAAAGCCGGAACTGGGCTATTTGCTTAGTTATTCTAGGGATGGTTTTTATCATTTAGGAATTGCTGATTATACAATACCTAAGGATTTTTCCATTTCCTTTGATAACCCTGAGTTTTTAATGAGGTTCGGTGTGGTTTTCGAGGGTGTCACTGAATTTAAGATAGATAATAATCCTGTATCCTCTTTTACTCCAGCATCCTTTTTTGTTGTGGAAAAAGATATAAAGGGTCAGCAAACTTGGAAAAAAGGTCAACATTTTCACGGTATTGAAATAACTATTTTTGAAAGTTACTTTAAAGAAGTTATAAAATCTAATTTTCCTAACTTACTTAATTTAGACACCTTTATAAAAAACTACACCTATATTTATCTGCCCCTACAAATAATCGAGATTATTCAACAGTTGCAAACCCTTAGCTACAATAATTCCTTAAATAGTATCTATCTTGAAAGCAAAATTCTAGAGTGTATTGCTATTTTAATCAATGAGGTTTCTACCAATACAGAAAATGCTTTTAGTAATCAAATTAATTATGGAAATATTCATATAGGAAATAACAGGATTATAAAACTAACCTCCTCTGACATCCATGCTATCCAAAAAGCCTATGATATTTTGCAGCAGAACTACAGTAATCCCCCAAGTATTCATACATTAAGTAAAATGGTTCTACTTAATGAGCAAAAACTAAAGGCGGGCTTTTCTAAACATTATCATATATCTATAGGTGACTACGTTAATGGTCTTAAAATGTCCGCAGCTGCAAATCTACTATCAACAACAGATTTGAGGGTTGAAGAAATAGCAACAAAAGTTGGCTATAACTACTCGGCTAATTTCTCTAAAATGTTCAAAAAGACCTATGGTAAAACCCCTTTGAAATTTAGAAAAACTAAATAAGCTTTTCAGGTCAAAAAGGATTTATAACAGTAGAAAGTCCTCTAAATATTGTGTAAGGGACTTTCGATCATGGTCTATTTAACCTTTCAACATTTCCACTGTTCGATGGCTACTTTACACACAGCCTTTACATTCCTTACAGTGATCTAATTTTTTCGCAAGATCTGTACATGCTCTTTTCGAAAAAACACAGGGTATATTACTTTGCTTTGCCTTTTTCTTTACAATGTGTGTTATATTATGTTCGATAAAGTCGTAAAAAACAATGACCATACTAGCTTCGCTGGGTATATGGCAGTTCCTCATGCCTTTTTTCCTTCCAGTCCAATGTATATACTCCTTTATTCCATATTTCTCTAAAGTATTAGGAATATTACCTAGACGATCACCTCCAACCAATAAAGCTGTCATGTTTAAACACCACCTTCTTAAATGTATAATCTCATTAACCATTGGAGTATTGAGTACTTATAGAAAAACTTTATTATATTTTCCCCTTTATAAATGATATTCATTCTCATTGTTTAAATTATACATATTATACTACAAACTACCTCAAATGATTTAAGTATTTTTTTATTTTTTAAATATATTAAGACATAATTAAAAAATATCTGCCAGAGGTCTTTGTATAACTTTCCATGTCACCGAGTATTTTTGCTCAATCAAACAACTAAAATAGTCTACAGCAATCAATAATACAAAGAAAGCAGGTTTCCCCGCTTTCTTTTACATAAATAGTTTGTCAACCATTGAGTTTAGAAACCCTGACCAGTCGTAATTTAGTTCAATCCAATAGACAATGAACGCAAACACTAAGGCCGGAAGCTTATTTATTGCCGTGGCCCAAACTGCCGATCTCCTATCAATTGCAATCAGAGGGAATAACGCATCGCCATCTTGTGAAATTGCATTTGCCAGTAGGGCCGAAAATGGTACTAAGCCATTTATAAATAAAGTTATAAATATTATTTGCGGCCCACAGCCTGGTATGATTCCCACAGCTACTCCTATGATTATGGAGACTATCCCGGTGGCTAGTAACCAATTTTCAATCATCATTTCTCCAGCTGCGTAATCACCCATGCCAAGACCTAAGGTCAGTAGCTCATAGGCTAAAAAGCCAACAAATACCCACATGATTACAAATGCTGTTTCTAAAGCATTCTCTATGAAAGTCTTTTTTAAGGATGACACTTTAGACTGTTCAGATTCAGTAGTATCATCACGTAAAAACTTCTTACCTTTAAATACTAAGAATATGGCCAATATAACCCCTGCAACACCTATTATTTCTTCTAGGTTCGGAAATAATTCTATATCCACTTGCATAATGCCTGCAACTCCAAAAACTAATCCAATAGATATAAGTGACCAAAATAGATAGTTCAAGAAGTTAGATTTTTTCCTTTCTATTGGTGTCATAGGTGCAACAAATTCACCCTGTTTCCCTCTAAATCCCTTCAAAATTCGCATTCTATTTTCGTATTTCTTTAAGATATTATCCCCAAGAGATGTTAAATCCACCAAGTAACCAGTTATAACACCAACAGTTAGGGATATACCACTGACTATAAGGTAATGGAATGGCCTTGTTGCAATCATTACAAAGGCCGCATCGCCCATGGTAGCCATTAAAGCTGCTACAACTGTTCCAAATGTTACACTCTTTTTGAAAAACAGTGGCATCATAAATACTGCACCACCACACCCCGGAGTAAGTCCCATTACTCCTCCAATTAGTGGTTGAAATTTTTTTGATTTTTCTATGCTTTCCATAAATTTACCAGATTTTTTATAATTAATATATCCAAATAAAAGTAATACTGACCCCACGAAGGACCCAACTTCAATAAATGCTCCTTCCATACTATCAATAATCAGCTCTAGAATTTCTATAAACATAATTCACTAACCTCCTAGTAATATTATAAATTTAGTCGCGGGAAATATTTTTTCCTTTAACTAATTATATGATAATGATTCTTGTTTCGTTACATATTACTTAACAATTCACTATAAAAGTCAATATTTTATACCAGAAGTTTAGTTAATATCTATGTATGTAATAAACAACGACCATATAAAAATACGGTCGTTGTTTCATTTGTTTTGAAGTTTTTTGAGTTGGTTTCAATCAATGTAAGTTAAATCTATGGGCTGAAATAAGCAATGTACAACCCCTTTGAACAGGCACTGAAAATAAGTGCCTGTTCTTTTAATACCTTATGGAATAATATACAACTGTTCCAGTGTGTTATCATTTGTTATAATATGAGTTATGTAAACTTCAGTTTGCAATTGGAGACTTAAAGGTCGAGGGGGGAGAATATGGATCCAATATCACATGCAATAATCGGCTTGTCCATCTATGGGCTGCAACAAACACCAGAGATTAGTAATCCAGCATTACTAGGTACTATAATAGGAGCATTGGCGCCTGATTTTGATATAGTTACTAAAATTAGAAGTGATTATGTCTATCTTAAACACCACCGTGTAGAAACCCATTCTCTCCTCGGAGTAGTGGTGATATCGGTGTTGATTACCTTAGGCCTTTCATTCTTCTACCCAATGTTTGCATTTGGAGAGGTTCTGATTTGGACATTGATCGGTACCTTATCTCATATATTATTTGATCTACTAAATTCGTACGGAGTTGCTTTACTATATCCCTTTAGTAGTAAGAAGTTTTCACTAAACCTCATCACCATATATGACCCAGTGGTCTTATTATTAAGTGGATATGTATTATTCCTCAGCAAAAGGACTTTACATGAAAACCTTTCTGTTACATTCATCTTCTTTTTATATCTTATCCTAAAAGAAATAAACAAAAAAAGTCTAACTAAGAAAATAGGATCATATTACCGCAATGAATGTATTAATGCTAAAATTAATCGTATTAATGTTATGCCATCAGATTATAGTGTTATTAAGTGGGATTACATTGTTTGCACTGAAAAAGAATATATTGTAGGAGAAATTAAGAGTTATAATGGATTTCCCAGGGCTTTTAAGCGCCTTGCAAAGACTTTTGATCCAATAATCGAAAAAACAGAAAATGAAGTACTGGGCTTATACTTTAAAAACTTCACACCTATTTTTCATGTGGAGTTTGAACAAGAAAAAAATGGTTTTATAGTAAAGATGATCGACTTAAGGTATAAAGTTAAAAACGGTTTTAAACACCATGCTATGTTTTATTATAGTGATAATTCACAACTAATAAAAAGTGTGTTTCATCCATTTAATATGGATAACCAAATTGAGGTTAGGAAAAATACTCTGTGAAAAATATGGAGACAGAACGGTATAGGGATATTGCATATACTGTTCTGTCTCCGCCTTTTCCTACTTTCCCCTTTGCGCAAGTAGGGGCAAAAGTTTACTACAACTCACTTACCGCCATATGGATATATTATTCGACTATCCACTCAAGGGCTTTGTGTGATTTTTTTTTAAGAATACAATTCTTGTCTTGTATAATAGTAAACTTCAGAGTAGAATAGAGTTTGTGACTTTATAACGCAACTACAAAATTCATTACTATAATTTTAAAGATAGAGGTGCAAATTATGAAACGTTGGCTTTTTTATTTCACTGGTCTGTGTATAGCAGCCCTGGGGATATCTAGTATAATTACATCTGACATGGGTGCTGGTTCGTGGGATACTGTTTTCGTGGGTTTATCAAACACCATAGGGTTGACTCCAGGTAATTGGTTAATAGTAGGTGGTGGACTCCTTGTGTTTTTGAATTCTTTCATATCTAAAGATCGTCCTGATTTTACTGGTTTTATAACGGTATTAATAACTGGTATACTGATTGATTTAAACCTAAAGTTTTTAGAGCTTATACCTCTTCAAAATGTTTACAGTAGAATTTTATTATTTTCAATTGGATTCCTTCTTCTCATCACAGGTGCTGGAACATACCTTCAAGCAAAATTTGCAGCAAATCCAATTGATAACCTAATGTTAGTGGTTCACAAAAGATTTGGATTTAGCATCGCTGTTTCTCGTTTGATATGTGAAACCTCCGCCCTAATAATGGGTCTATTATTATCAGGACCAGTATCATACGGCACAGTTGTTATTGCCATATTTATAGGACCAAGTATTCAGTTTACGTATAAAGTCATGGATAAAATTTATCATAAAAGCTCTAATCAAACACTGAAAAAGGCTGCTTAGATTCAAATAAAAATTACCCATAATGGGCTAACTAAAAAAGACTAGGCACTTGGCTTAGTCTTTTTCTCTACATATTTAGTTGGGCAGATTTTCCCATTTAGCTGTAAAATTCCTTGGGTATTAGCATGCTAGTTATATTATTTACTGAAATTTTTACTGGTTGGACTTACTTTTTATAGTTAATCATTTGACTGTCTAGTTTGAATCCAACTTTATATAATGCTTGCTCTAGAGGAAAGTTCCTATTATCGATGTCTGCAATCACTTTGGTCAAACCATTCTCTTTTAATATATTTGTGCCTTTTATCAATAGCACACTTACATAATCATTTCCCCTTTTGTTAGGAACTACTCCAATATAGTTTATGGCCCCATGGGTTTCATCTAATTTTTGAGGTACTACTAATCCTACCAAATCTTCATTTCTATCATAGGCTAGTTGCCACCAGTGGCCATTTAAATCTATACTTTTTAAAATATTGTAATATTCTAAAGCTGCTGCTTCAGATCCCAGTGTTTCTATACTTAATTGATCTTCTGTATCCAATGTATTTATACTTACCAGTTCAATTGCTTTTACAAATTCCTTTTCACCCACTACATTTAAGCTCCTAAATGTAATATCTGAATATCTCTCTTTCTCAATACTACCTTCATTTAGAAAACTGCTCTTTTCTTGGCTTGAAATAAATTCACACTCTTGTAATAGTTTATTGTAGTTGTTAAAGTAGTCATTGTTCTTAGAGTATAGGTGATATTCAAATTCTGTGGTTTTATCTCCAGAAACCTTTCTGCAGCCTTCCGTAATTAGTTTCTTGGCTATTTCATAGAAAACTTCTTCGTCATCATGAGGTAGCTTTAATCCTGCTATTTTAAAGTGATTTGGTTGATCTGGAAAAGCCCAAAATATGATCCTCCCTATAAAGGTTTCCCCCTTTTCAACTACAAAGCACCATTCAGGTTTAGTTTTTCCTTCTTGAAACCACCCCTCCAAAAACTCCTTAAATTTTATCTGTTTTTCACCGGTACTATTTATCCCGGAAAACTTATCAATTTCATCAGTAACTATAGACCTAATCTCCATAATACTCTCCTCCTCTATACCTAATCTCCTCTTAACTCCTTTACCCCAGTAAGAGAAGCCATAAAGTTATGGAACTCTTCCCTTAATAAAAAGGCTGTAAGGAACTTGCGTTCTTACAGCCGTCATTATTTTAGTACAGTAGTGTGTATTTCATTTATATTTGTTTCGATTATATACAAAATTTGTTAGGTAGGCAACTTAATTGAAGATAATTAATAATATGTTCATAACATTTGATGTTACCACGGTTATTTCAGTAGAATTGTACTTAAACTCTTTGACTTTTTCTAAACCCCATGCTAGTCTTATGCTAAAAAGATTGGAGATTTTGAAATGAAGATTGGCACCTGTATCTATTTAGAAAAGTTTTTGGAGAGTCCAGATTATTATAAGGAAAATTACAGATATCTTGAGATTCAAGATTTTGTTATGCCAACGAATTTAGATAACCATATGGAAGATATTCTCAGTATGTATAAAAATAATTTAAGTGATTATAAGGGCACTATTACAGTGCATGCCCCTTATATAGACTTGAAACTAACCAGTTTTGATCCTTTAGTCCAGAGTGTATTCATAAAGCGTTGCCATCATGCTTTAAATATAGCCATGAAACTTAATGCTCAATATATGGTTGTTCATTCTGATTATGAGCGTAAACCTAATTATGAAGATTATAAAGATTTTTTTCTTCTGCAAAGCACATCATTTTGGAAAAGCCTAATCAAAGACTTCCAAAATATGGGCATAACTGCTGTTATAGAAAATGTCCACAATCCCAGCGGAAGCCTAATTAGACAAATAATTGAAGAGGTAAATAACCCATACTTAGGCGCTTGCTTAGATATAGGTCATGCCCATGCTTTTGGTAAAGTCCAACTAAGTAATTGGATTGACTGCTATGGTCCCCTTCTAAAATACATTCATATCAATGATAATAATGGCGAATTAGACCAACATCTTCCTCTAGGTGAGGGAAGTATCGATTTCTTTTCTTTTTTCCAAAAATTAAAAGAAGTAGGTTCTGAATCAGTTATTATGTGTGAAGTATTTGGTAACAAGGTTACGGAAGAGAAAAATTTAATGTACTTAAGTAAGTTTTTTTAGTTAAAAGAAAGAGAGCCCTATTAGGCTCCCATAATACAGATAATTTACATTTAAGTAGGTAATCTTTGAGTATTGATATAACTTATCACTAAAGACTCCCTCTAATTGTTATTCACACTAAGTATTCAGTTCATAAATATATAGTTTTTTTGTCTGGATATCTAAAATAGCAAAAGTAATATTATAAGCACCCCTTGTGACTACATTTGTATCTTTCATCTCAGGATTGCGTTCCCCAAATCTATCCCTGAAGTAATATACTCCATTGTCTATATCTTGTGGTATATTTTTAGACTGATTTCCTATGGAATAATTTGCACCCCTGTACTTTCCGCCATATATCAGTACTGATATTTCTTCAGACAAGGGAACTGGTAACCATTTCCCCCCTTTGTTTACTGCATTTATAAATTTCTCTAATCCTTTATCAGATAGTAGTACCTCTACATAATACTCACCATCTCCAAAAAAACCAGTACTGGATTCTTTGATAATAATAGTAGAATCTCTAGGTATGTTTACTCCTAAAAGCCTTTTAGTATTCATTACATTACTACTTTGAAAAAACACATAGCCTCCTATAATTATAAGGGCCAAAAAGGCTAGTATCAGCTTGCTTTTTTTTAGCAATTCGAACATGACTTACCTCCTTTTCAAACCCTATTAAAGAAGTACCTGTATAGTTAATTAACCCCTCACCCTATGGTAATACACATTACTCATCTTTTTTGTATTCCAGTATATCCCCTGGTTGGCAATCAAGGGCTTCACATATCTTTGCCAACGTTGATAGTTTTATTGCCTTTGCTTTACCATTTTTCAGTATTGATATGTTTGCAATGGTAATTCCAACTCTTTCAGCAAGTTCTGTCACACTCATCTTTCGCCTAGCGAGCATAACATCAATATTTATTATAATTTTGTCTTCCATTTTAATCCCCCTTATATAGTAAGATCGCTTTCATCTTGCAAAATTGCCGCCTTCATGACAAGGTGAGATAATGCCGCTGAAGCAACTGCTATTGCGATTCCAATAAACACAACTATTAAAGACAATAGTACAATCCCTGGATGATTAATTTCCAGTAGTAAAAACACTATGTTGCCTAAAAAGAAGAATGTTGAATTGAACACCGCAAGGGATGATATGTTTTTTAGAAATTTTGCATTTAATTTAGAAAATGAATTGTCAGCTCCAATCTCACTGGCAATCTTCCATGCATATATAAGAACTAAGTAACAAGGAATAGCAGTAAAACATATAAAGATTAACCATGGCATGTAAGCATGGGAAAATTCAGGGTTTTCGTATGCAAGGGATTGACCATACATAGGGACAACCCACCCGTAAACTAAAAGACCGCATAATGCAATTCCCCAAATAACTATCTTCAACCATTTAGATAAAGCACTTTGATTCATAATTTATCCCCTCCATTACTTTTCTTAATTCTATAATAGTCTTATACCTCAGCAATGTCAATAATAATTTATTATAATACAATAAATTATTATTGACATTGCTTTTTTTCCTGCAATTTCAGGTTTTTAATTACTGAGCTATTGCTTAAAACAAAAAGGACAATAGGATAAAACCTATTGTCCTTTCAAGTTTGCCATAATAATTTAATTCCCTCTTACTTAAGAGGCTTGAGCAATAGAATAAACTACTAGTACACCTTCAAAGAAAATTGCACCTATCAAACAGGTACTGTATACAAAGAAAGAGGGTGTCGCAAAACTACTGAATAAGTAGTTAGCGACACCCTCTTTTTGTTAAAAAAAATAGGATATTAATAAATTTTAAGTGCAGCAAAGAGAAATTTTCCTAAGAGTTTGTTTTTAGACGCACTTAAATAAGACTATAGAATATTAGTCTTTTCAATCTCCAAACTATGAGACTTTCAGTTCATGAAGGTGATGCCCACAGCGCCCATTCTTAAGCTTGGCATGAAGTTTATTCATGTTATAGCCTAAGCCTAATAGAAGTGTTTCTACACTCACGCTGTGGATACCTCTTGTCAAAAATCTTTGAAATCCATAATCTTGCTTTAGAACTCCAAAAGCACCTTCAGCCTGAATAGACCTGTTAACCCTGAGTTTAACTCCGTTTTTAGACACTATATTTTGATATGATATTTGCCTTTTCTCTATAAACTTTTTAGATACCTGTAACTTTTTGTTACCTTGTGCTTTTGTACATTTAGGCTTAAACTGACAGTTTGTACAATCCTCACATTCGTACACAGTGGCTTCAGATTTATAGCCAGTTACTGATGTTCTAATGATTTTACCAGTAGCTTTTAATTTCTTGTTGTTGTGACATGTATACTCATCGAGCTTAGAATCATAAACCATATTTTCGCGCTTGCTTATATCTTTTTTAAAGCTTCTTTTTTTCCATCTATCATAAGTCTGGGGTTTTATATAGTATGTATATCCCTTCTTTTCGAGGAAAAGGTAATTTTCCTCACTTTCATACCCAGAGTCTGCAATTATGTTTTTATACTTTAATTTTAATCTTTCCTCCATCTTTCCTAGGAAGGGGATCAATGTACCAATATCTGATCTGTTTTGGAATACTCCTACGGATACTATATACTCACTCTCTACACCTATTTGCAAATTGTAGCCAGGCTTTAGTTGAGAGTTTCTCATGTGGTCATCTTTCATTCTCATAAAAGTAGCACCTGTATCTGTTTTAGAGTAACTACTTCTACCTTGGAATATTTCATTGCATGAATCGTACTTCACTTGTCTTTCATAAAATGACTGCACTTCCTCAGTAAATTTTTGAAGCTTACTTTTTCTTTTGCCGATTCCATAAACAAATTCTACTTTTCCCTCTTCCTTCCTTTGCTTTAAGAAGGACAATATGCAGTTTAAATCGTCTAACATTCTCTCCTTGGAAACTATAAATTCGACACTATAATGTTCATTTAAATCTCTCAAGAAGTTCTGTACTTTATCAAACATCTTAGCTTCATTTTTCTTTACGACCTTATCCCATACAAACGTATATTTATTTGCATTGGCTTCTATTTTTGTCCCATCAATAAAGAGATTCTCAAATTTAACTTCACCTATTTCTTTTAAATGTAAGATGAATTGGTAAAACAAATCTTCAACTGCATTAGATAAGTAAATCTTTCGGAACCTTGCAATAGTGCTATGATCGGGGCATTTATTTCCCTCTAATAGCCACATAAAATTTATATCTCTTTTGCATGCAGTTTCAATTTTTCTACTTGAATAAATGTTATTCATGTAAGCGTAGGTTAACACCTTAAAAAGAAGTTTTGGTTCAACTGCTGGTTTTCTTCCCTTAGAAGAGTATGCCTTGTATAAACCTTGATAGTTTAATCCCTCCAATATTTGGCTTAGCAGTCGAACAGAATCATCTTCAGGTATTAAAGTTTCTAAATTTAATGGTAAAACTAATTGATAACTACCATTAAATCGGGTATAATATGAGTGTTGTGTATTTGTTCTCATAAACCAATTATACAACACTAGCGGACCCTTTGGGCCCGCTTTTTATTATTTTTATACAAAAAAGAGGCTGAATGCACAATGAATTATTCATTCATTGTGCAACAGCCCCTTTTGCTTTCTCTTCTTTACATAATACCAATGTTTGAGATGAATATTTAGCCTTTATGACCACACCTCTCTTACAGTGATTCATCTGGTATCTGCAATATTATAACTACGACCATCAGATTAGTTCACCCTATTTTTTATATTTATCATTTAACATATTTCTTGCAATGTCAGTATGTTTTAAAATAAACTCGGATTTTGCGTTTGTATAGGCATCTCTGTCATATTGATATTCTTCTTTCAGACTCATTTTTAAATTTCCGTAATGTGTAGCAACATCATTATTTGCCTTCAAATAATCTCTAAAATACAGTTCATTCCAGTCTCCAAAATGTCTTATATGAATATGATAAACCCGCTTAGCAAAACCCTTCTCTGTATATCCCTTAACAAGGGTTAAGTTCAAAGGTTTCAGCTTTTGTTTTGCCATACAGATATATCCATTTTCTTCTAGTATGGCGATCACTTCTTCTACATCACAGTGATTGTCAATTTCCAAAAGAATATCAACAGTAGGCTTTGCAAGTAATCCATTAACAGAAGTACTACCAATATGATTTACCCGAACTATGTTCTCTTTTCCAATAATCTCATTTAGTAATTTCTCTTCATCCATGTACCAATCATCCCATTCTGAGTTATAGAGACAGGGGGACGTCAGACTGTGTGGCTAATCTCTAAAAACTCAAAGATTAGCCGTAAAATTCCTGTCTTTTGGTGCAATATGACTTAAACATATAAAAATACAATGATAAAGTGGGTCTAAGAGCTACTAATATCCTTAGTAGTTCTTTCACTCCTATAATATTTATTACTCTTTTAAAATTATAGGCTAGCAAAACTAGGGCTGTCTCTGTAGTTACAGAATCCATCCCTCTTGTTAAAAAATACCCAGCATTCATTGTCCTTTTGATGGTTCCATAAGGATGCTCAACAATCATCTGCCTTTGTAGGTATTTGTCCATATTTGCTTCTGTTCTAGCATCTATAGTATCCAAAAAATCTTGGTTAGGTGACCGATTTATTATCCTGCCTTTGGCTGCAGTGGTGCATTTGCTTTTTGATTCACAGTTTTTACAGGCATCGTAGTTTCTATATTTTATTCTTTTTGGTTCTTTTGATTTGTGGTTTATTCTGCGTAATTCATGGCCCAAAGGACAAATATATAAGTCTTTTTCAGGCACATAAGTAAATTTATCTCCGTAGAAATCTTTGTCTCCTGTGGCGTTAGAATACGACTGTTTTGGCAAATAGACTGTTGTTTCGTTTCTCTCACATTTCATAAGGTCGTCTGCTTGGTAATAGCCTTTATCTGCTGCTACTTCAAGTTTCCTTTTTCCAAATATATCTTTAGCCTTTTCTGCAAGTGAATTTAGATTACCTTGATCTGCGGGATTGTTTGTAACATCATATGCCACTATAATACTATGCTTAGAGTCTACAGCTGTTTGTATGTTATATGCTACAGTAACACCATTGTTTTTGTTGTCCATAAGCCTAGCATCTTCGTCAACTGTAGATATTTCATTACTTTCGCTATCCTGTAGTTTTTTTTCCAACTCTTCAAATTTAATTTTACGCTCCTTGAGTTTTTCAATTTTTTGCTGAATTTCTTCAGGTGTATACTTAAGTTTAGGTGAATCGTCTTTGTCACTGCTTTCTAACAAATCTAGATAGGAATTAACCTTATCTTCGATATATTGTTTGTGTCTTTGTATTTTTTTCTTTGAGAAATTATTCTTCTTTGAATTATTAGCTTGAATTTTAGTCCCATCTATTGCTATGAATTCCTCGCCTAATAGTTTGAGATCCTTACACAACTTAGTAAAATCCTTGAAAACTTGTTTTAGCTGAGTTTTATTTTCTTTCCTGAAATCAGCTATTGTTTTAAAATCAGGTTTTAGTTTTTGTAATAGCCAAACCACTTCTATATTCCTGTGAGATTCTGTTTCTAGCTTTCTAGATGATCTTATGCCATTTACATACCCATATAGATATAACTTCAATAAAACAGAGGGATGATATCCTGGTGCACCTCTGCGGTGTTCCTTTGATTTAGTGAATGCACTCATATTGACCAGTTTTACGTATTCATCAATTACCCTAACGGGATTATCCTCACCTATGTAATCTTCTATGCAGTCAGGAAACATTGTTTTTTGCTTTCTATCTGTACCTTGTATAAATGACATTTAAAATCCCCTCTCCGATATTCTATAACTTAATTATACTACAGAAAAAGGGAAAAGTACTGTATTTACAGTACTTTGTAGGCATTTTAGACATATATTATTGTTTAATTCTCACACAGTCTGACGTCCCCTTGTCCCTAATAAAAATATATGGCAAAAAAGGATAATTTCTCTTTGTATAGAATAAATAACTGAAACTTAACATTAGAATGCAAAGGATGTAAAGAACTGAATACAGCAATCCACTACAATAGGTATAGAAGGAGGAATTATTATGGATTGGTTAACAAGTATGAATGCTGTGCTGGATTATGTGGAAGACAACATTACTGAGCCTATTGATTATGATAAGCTAGCTAAAATAGTCTGTTGTTCAACATACGAATTTGGACGCATATTTTCTTTTATGGCCGGAGTATCTATATCAGAATACATTAGACGTCGAAGGCTTTCACTGGCAGCCTTTGATCTTCAGGACCAAAACCTAAAAGTTATAGATGTAGCCTTTAAGTATTGTTATGAATCGCCCACTTCATTTTCACGGGCCTTCAAAGATATGCATGGCATCTCGCCTTTGTTAGCGCGCAAACAGGGGTTCTTGAAAACCTATCCTAAACTTTCCTTCAAGATTACAATTAAAGGAGTGGAAGAAATGGAGTTCAGAATTGTAAAAAGAGATAGTTTCAAGATTATGGGATTGAAAGGAATGTCAACCTCCATAGCACAAGTGGGAGATACCCTCGATCCATTGTGGAGGAATTTTATGGATAACTATGATAATAGATTGTGGAAAAACTATCATGCCCCCCTTTGGCAAGTTGGGGTATACTGGAATGAAAGCAAAAATAGTGCAACCCCTTGCATAATAGGTGCTGAGGTTAGGAGTACTGATGTAGTGGAGGGTATGGATATTGAAGAAATCCTCCCTTCAACATGGGCAGCCTTCACCATAAAAGGACCTGCAGGGAAAGGAGCCGATGAAGCTTACGCTAGGATTAGGACACAATGGTTTCCAACAAGTAGATATATTCGTAATCCAAACATGCAACACCTTGAGATTTATCCTCCAGGTGATGCTAGTTTAAATAATTATCACTGGGAGATTTGGATGCCAGTATTGGAGAAGTAAACGGAATTAATTTAGGGTGGCCCACCCGCTGAGAACATGAACACGTCAGACTAGCTCCTTCCCTCTCCAATTTGTTTGACAATTTCCTATAAGAAGATATATAATCATGACATATAGGTATTAATGGCATGAGAAGAGGAGAGCCATGATTTTTCACCATATTTAAAAATATGGTGCTAAAATCATGGCTTTTATCAATTTGTGGTGATAATTTAATCTACCGGGGAGGAATAAAATTGAGTAAATGGAAAAACTTTAGAGGTGCACTAATCTTCATTATTGGAATATTGTTTTTGCAGCTGGGTCTTTATCTTTTTCTTGAATTTGGTCTTTGGTACTTAGTTCTATCTATTTCAGGTACATACCTACTGTCATTATTTATAATGAAAACTGGTACAAGCAATAATAAAGGTTCTACTGAAACAATCAAAAGTAATTTGGACCAAGGGATAAGCGAAAATTTATTCAACATCTCCGAGACAATGAGTATCGATATACAACAGTTGTTATGGCTATCCATTAACAATATCGAGGCCTTTGGAAAGCTTGTAAAATTCTTCCACAAAATTCAAGAAAACGGGGAACAAAACGCTGCCAGTGCCCAAGAAATAACAGCAAGTATGGAAGAGTTTGTGTCTAATTTTCACAGTCTAAATGAGAACATCTTAGAGGTGGAACAACAGTCTGACAGTTCCTACAAGATGTTGGCAGCCAACAAAAGTACCATGGCTAATATTCAGCAATCCATGCTTGATCTATCCCAATCTATAAAGGAAACATCCACTAGCCACGATAAGCTCCATAAATCATCCCAAGAGATAAACAAAATAGTTGAATACATACAGGGTATATCTAGCCAAATCAACTTATTATCCCTCAATGCCTCCATTGAAGCTGCTAGGGCTGGAGAAGCTGGGCGAGGATTTTCAGTTGTAGCCCAAGAGATTAAAAAATTATCTGAGGAAACAAACAACGCCACCACAAACATCAAAAATGTAGTGGACAGTATAAATGAGGACATGAATGTAACCAATTCTTCCATAGTAAAAATGGTGGAAGAAATTCAGCATACGGAGGTAATCGCCAAAGAATCTTCTGTAGTTGTTTCTACCATCGAGGAAATAATAAGTAGCATAAAGAAATCCCTTGAAACCGTTAGGACTATCTCTCAAAAGCAACTGATGTCATCCAATGAGATAAAAGAGGGTTCCCATTCCTTTGCAGTGGCAGTGGAAGAAACCCATGGAATGTTATATGAGCTACTAAAAACCGTTGAAACCCAGCAAGGTAAAAATGATGAAATTATAGAATATAGCAACAAACTAGGGGATATTTCTGAGGAATTTCAGGAGACCATTGTTAAGTTAAAAAAGGATACTGAAATTATATTTGGAGTGAATCCTTTTACTTCACCTGAAAATATCAAAACAATGTATGCACCTATTCTAGCAAGTGTGTGTAAGGAAGTTGGCTGTCAAGCTCGGATTATAATAGTTAAAAATTATGAAACCCTTAATGATTGGATTAGTAAAGGTAAAATTGATATAGGCTGGTTTTCACCCTTGGCTTATGTGAAGGCTAGGGAAAAAACCAATGTGGTACCCCTAGCAACCCCCATAGTAAATGGCAAGGCGTCATATATAGGATATATAATAGCCAGAAAGGATAGTTCTATTAAGAGTTTAAACGATCTGTCAGGCAGCACCTTTGGATATGTGGATAAAAACAGTGCATCTGGCTACCTATTTGCAAATTATATAATGTCACAGGAAAGGATCTATGACAGTAGCTTTTCTAGGACAGTATTTTTGGGAAGCCATGACAAGGTGATTCAAGCTGTACTTTCAGGGGAAGTGGATGCAGGTGCTACTTATAGTGAGGCCATTGATTTTGCTGTTCAACAAGGCTTGCCTGTAGATAAACTAGAAATAATAGCCAGCACAGACCCTATTCCTAAGGATGTAATAGGGTCAAATGAAAACCTTCCTAAGGAATTAGTGGACAAGTTAAAGGAAGCCTTCATAGACTTTACTAAGCCTTCTGATATTAACTCCCCAGTTGATGGATTTACCGAAAGCAAAGACAACAACTATGATATCATTAGAAATATAGTATAGAATGTACTGTTAAATAAATAAAAAACCAGCAGATGCAAAATGAACAGTTAATTGCGCATCTGCTGGCTTTTCTTTTTAAGGACATCATGGATAAATTTTTAAGCCAAGAAAAATACTTCCCATGTCTCTTTACCATTGTTTAAACCAGTAATATATAGTATCAGTACCTATATGGGATATAGAGGTCGGTGTTTCAGAAATTTTCGTCATTCTATAGTTTGATATGTAAAATCCACTAATGGGCAATTCAGTGGTGTCTACAGGGGTCATGTTTCCGTCAATATATTGAAAATGTGTAACATATTCAGAGGAAGTTGTATACTGACCGCTACTCAACAATATGTAGTAATCAAGGTTTCCTTCACTGTTATCAATTTCTTTAGGATTAATTTCTTCTAATACTTCAAAGAATTTATCTACTGAAACAAGTCTCTCATACTGATCCTGTAAACTCATCTTTTTAGCATTTATTAAATATATTTGCTTATCTAGCAGCATTTTAACTTTATATAGTATCATTTCATTTCCTGAATAACCAATTATTTCATAATGAAACTCCCTAATTTCTCCATCTTTTTCATAGCTAACTCTAAAATTTCTGATTTTTTTGATACTTTGGCTTTCTATTTTTTCTTTGATAGCTCCCCAGTCTTCTTTAAAGTTTAACATATACAAATTACTACTTGAAGCATCAACTTTGACCGGTCTTTCAAAAATATAGTTGCTTATCATTGGACTAATAATCCCAATCAACAATATAACAACTCCTAAGTAAGCAGCTCTTGTTTTTGCCTCCTTGTTAACTGTCGGTTCGGCAAGTATGAAGAATACAATCATCCCTACAGGTATTGGTATTCCGTTAAATCTAAAAAGGAAGGACCCTAGGAGAAAATAACCTATTAGCTTTAACACCACATTATCTTCTTTTTCACATTGATTATAGATATAAACCAGTCCACAAATAATAATTAATAATCTAATAACCCACATCTAGATCCCCCCCTTTAACTCTATTTCCATTTCTATTAATGAGTCTTCATTATCATCAATAATTTCCACACATATACGGTTGACAATAGTTTTAAATTCATCAGTTATGGCTCCTGTTTCTTCAATAGCGAATTTGTATTTTTCTGCATTGTCAATCTTGCCAACAGTCAAATGAGGATAAAAACTACCTACCTTTAACCATTGGGGGTGATGTTCTTCTAGTATTCCTGTATAAAGTTTGTTATGAATTTCCGTTAATTCACTTTTGCCTTCACAGATATTCAGGAAAAGGTAATTTCCGAAAGATTTAACTGGTGTGATATCTTTAAGCTTTAAAGTAAATGGATCTAATGATGCTAGTGTATCTTCTAAGTGCTCCTTGAGTTCGATATATTCTATGTTACTTAAAAAAGGAAAAACAAGGGTAATATGGGGTCTAACGTGATTTGATAGCGGGTCATACTTTTGTCTTATTTTATTAATAACATCCATATTGCTGAATTGTGGAAAAATCATAATGCATCTTCGTAACATTTTACATTCCTCACTTTTTACTGAGTTATATTTTATGCTTCTCTCCCATTCTTTTTACTTTATTCTTCAAATGCCCCCCAATTCCTCTAAGCATAGCAATATAAATGTTGTTACTTCTTAGATCACAAAAACTATCCATATACAAGCCAGACCAGTTGCAAAATGCAACTGGTCTGGTTTGATACTTAAATAGCTACCCTCTATTTCGTCAAAGCCCAAAAGCCTGCCCTTTAAAAGTAGTTTTCTTGTTTTGGAATGGAATCTCTACATAAACTAAAATATTTTTTATTGAGAACAATTATTATTTACTTGACAAGTTTAGAACTTTAGTATAATATCTAATTAGTAACAATTACTATTATTAGTTAAAGGGAAATAATTTTGTTAAAAACTGCTAATAATAACACGAAAAATATATTAAAATTTAAGGAGATGATTTGTTTATGTCACTTATCGGAAAAGAAGTATTACCATTTAAAGCGTCAGCTTACCATAACGGTCAGTTTGTTAATCTCAGCGAAGAAAATCTTAAGGGAAGATGGAGTGTAGTATGCTTCTATCCTGCTGATTTTACTTTTGTTTGCCCAACAGAACTAGAGGATCTTCAAAATCATTACCCGGAACTTAAATCCTTAGGAGTTGAGGTATATTCCGTATCAACAGATACTCACTTTACACATAAAGCATGGCACGATAGTTCTGAAGCTATCAAAAAAATTACTTATATTATGATTGGGGATCCTTCACAAAAAATCAGCCGTAACTTTGATGTGCTAGATGAAGAGACAGGTCTTGCTGATAGAGGTACATTTATCATTGACCCAGATGGTGTAATTCAAGCTGTTGAAATTAACGCAGGTGGTATGGGACGTGATGCAAGTGTGTTGGTACAAAAAATCAAAGCAGCTCAATATGTAAGAAATAACCCAAATGAAGTTTGCCCAGCTAAATGGCAAGAAGGGGCAGCTACCCTTAAGCCAAGTCTTGACTTAGTAGGAAAGATTTAAGGAGTTTGATATGGTACTCAGTGGAGATATTAAATCCGAATTAAACCAATATCTTCAGTTGATGGAAGGGGATGTGCTACTAAAAGTAAGCGCTGGTGAAGATAATACATCTAAAGAAATCCTTGCTTTAGTAGATGAATTAGCTGCCATGTCCCCTAAAATATCCGTGGAGAGAACTGTTTTACCTAAAACTCCTAGTTTTAGTGTAAATCGAATTGGTGAAGATACCGGTGTTACATTTGCCGGTATCCCCCTAGGTCATGAATTTACGTCCTTGGTACTAGCACTTTTACAAGTAAGTGGAAGAGCACCTAAGGTAGATCAAAAGATTATAGAACAAATTAAAGAAATAAAAGGTCAGTTTCATTTTGAGACTTATATAAGCCTCAGCTGCCACAACTGCCCTGATGTTGTTCAAGCACTAAATCTAATGAGTATTCTAAACAAGGGAATTTCCCATACCATGATTGACGGAGCTGCCTTCAAAAGAGAAGTAGAGGATAAAAAGATTATGGCTGTTCCATCGGTGTACCTAAATGGTGAATTCCTAAGTAGTGGTCGGATGACCCTAGAAGAACTTCTAAGTAAGATTTCAAAACCAATAGATCCATCTGAAATCAATAAAAGGGAGCCCTTCGACGTACTTATTGTGGGTGGTGGTCCAGCAGGTGCAAGTGCTGCAATATATGCATCCCGTAAAGGAATCCGTACCGGCGTTGTATCTGAGAGATTCGGCGGTCAGGTTATGGATACTTTAAGTATAGAAAACTTCATTAGTGTTAAGTCCACAGAGGGGCCTAAGCTTGCTGCAAGCCTAGAGGAGCATGTCAAAGAGTATGATGTTGATATCATAAATCAGCAAAGGGTAAAAGGCCTTAAAAAAAGCGACTTTATTGAAGTTGAACTAGAAAATGGTGGAGTTTTAAAAAGCAAGTCTGTTATTATTGCCACTGGTGCCCGTTGGAGAAATGTGGGTGTCCCTGGTGAACAAGAACTTAAAAATAAAGGTGTTGCCTATTGTCCCCATTGTGATGGTCCACTGTTTGAAGGAAAGCATGTTGCAGTCATCGGTGGAGGCAACTCAGGTATTGAAGCTGCAATTGACCTTGCTGGAATCGTTAAACATGTTACGGTCCTTGAGTTTATGCCAGAACTAAAAGCAGATGCTGTATTACAAAAACGTCTATATAGTCTCCCAAACGTTACTGTGCTAAAAAATGTACAAACTAAAGAGATCACAGGTGATGATCAAGTCACTGGCATTACATTTATGGAACGAGATACTGAAGAGGTTAAACACGTTGAGTTGCAAGGAGTCTTTGTTCAAATCGGTCTGGTTCCAAACACTGAGTGGCTAGATGATTCCTTTGAAAAGACCCGCTTTGGAGAATTGATTATAGATAAGTATGGATCTACAAATGTCCCTGGAGTTTTCGCAGCAGGTGATTGTACAAACAGTCCATACAAACAGATTATTATATCCATGGGATCTGGTGCTACTGCTGCCTTAGGTGCATTCGATTACTTAATCAGAAGCTAAATCAAAGTATATACAATTTAAGCTCTCCTTTGATCAAAGGAGAGCTTAAATTGTATGTACATAAGACCCTTCTGAACACTTAGTTATTGTTCCAATGCTTAGGGGGACTAAGTAATGGTGGTAGTTTTGTACCTTTATCTCCTTTAGCAACGTTAAGTTGAGCTTGGGTAAGAAAAATACTCTTACTTAGGTCAGTTCCTCTTAGGTCAGCGTCTCTTAGATCTGCTCCTATGAAATCAACACCATTTAGATCTGTCCCTCTAAGGTCAGCAGCAATAAGGCATGCCCCTCTCAAGTTCGCACCCCTTAGATCAGTTTTTCTGAGGTCCGCAGCTATAAGGTCAGCTCTTTGATCTAAGGTTTTCTTGCGCCGCGGCTGACTTCCCTGAACTTGTATAGCATTGCGTACAAGTTCACTCACCCTTACAAGAAGAGTATTAACCTCTCCACGCAATGCTGCAACGTCAACTTTTATAAGGGAATTACTGTCGAGGAGACTGAGTCGTTCTAACTCTCCAACCTTGGAACTAAGTTCATTTTGTATAGGGCTAGCTTGTTGCAACGTTAACGATTCAGTTAAATACCAGAGTAACTCATGAAGTTGCCTCATGATTAAGAACACCTCGAACATTTGCTTAGAGAGTTCGGGGTATTTTCTCCAATTCCGTCCATCAAAACTGATTCTGGCAACCTTTTGCCCTGCACCAAAACAGTCAAATGCATTGCAGCCTTTCATTCCTCTATCAATTAAGTTTTCGTGAATATTACAACGAAAGTCTGTTTGTAGATTGGGACAAGGCTCACCTGCATTTTTATCTACTGGGAACCCTTCTGAGGCAGAAAAATAAAGTGCAATACAGCACAAACCGAAACAGTTTTCGCAGTCAGCATACAGTTTATTGTGATTATTATCATTCATGTATATTAAATCTTTCTTGTTTTCACACATGGTATCTTCCTCCTTGCATATTCAGGCGATTCCTCCTAGCACTATTGAATAAAATTTAAATCCTTTCATTTCCCCGTTTAAAATTTCCAGTAATCTTAGCCATTATCAATTGTGATTCTATTGTATCTGCTTTTGATATTTTCGATAAATTTTTTTTACTCTCACTACCTTTTAGTATTAGAACTTGTTTCCCATGCCAAGAGATAAATACTTTATTATCTTTTGATATCCTGAATGAAAAAGGTTGTTCTTAAAGCCTATTCCTTTTATCTATATTTTTCAAAAAAACCCTCCTAATAACATTGTCTTAAGTAAAAATTATAACTCCTCTTGTTTTGCATCCTTCTATCTGCAATTGTTGCTCGTTTTCATAAAATGGTGTAGTAGCAGATTCCTTTATTTAAACCTTTTTCCTTACACCATCTGCCCGAATAGGTTGTGCCTAAGGATGCGTAATAGCCAACTTACTAGCAAAAAAGCTACAGCTTTTTTCTTTTATTCTTAATTATTTTCCTTGAAGTATTGCTAATTAATAATACTACTCCTAAAAGCAAATACAAAAATAGATAACTTCTTGTCATATCTAGATATGCATCAGGGTGTAATTCAGCAAAAAGACTATTAGTCCACAGGTATGCCAAAAGAAGTCCCCAGGTGAGAATAAAAGTTATTGTATAAATTAACAGTTTCGATTTAATACTTTTTCTTAAAACATCAAATATGTACACACCACTAACAAGTATTGAATGCAGAATAAATCTACCTAATAAGTGTACATATGGACCCATTCCTACTTTTGCTGCCCAGAGACCTAATATAATTGGTATAGTATCTAGTAATGTAAATATAGTAAATAAAATGCATATGGTAATAAATTTGTTATGCAATATCTTTGAATATAAATCTTTTCCTTTAAGCGAAATCTTTGTTTTCATTTTAGTTACCCCCCTATGTTTTCTTAATTGAATTTCTTATCTTCACTCCTAATTAAGATACTTTTCAAACCAGTCTACTGCTTTATCAATCATTTCCTGGGACATGAAATGGAACTCATCTGCGATAAATTGTTCTATAGGTATACCTTCTTTTTCATATCTCACCTTAATTTCATTATAAAAATCAATAGACCTTTGGGGTGGTACATCATCATCCTTTGAAGCGTTAATTATCAGTAAAGGCCTATTTTCATTTTCTATTAGGTGCTGATATGGGTCAAGTTCTTTAACAAACTCAAGAACCTTCTTTTCCTCGGGAGATGCAAATTGACATTCGTCCTCTTTTTCCATCCCATACATGAGGGAACTTACAAAGTCCGGTGTTCCTATGATGGGCACTGCCACTTTTATGTCTCTACTCTTCGTTAACGCATAATAAGTCGCCATGGCCCCCATGGAACCCCCTGTAAGGCCAATCTTTGAGGTATCAATCCTAGGATCATTTGACATACCATTAACTATGATTGAAATATCAGTGTAGGTATCCCTAATGATTGAATAAAGTGCTGTTCCAAAATCAGCATCACAAGTAATATTATCTAAAAATCCATCATAGCGTTCGCCATGTTTTGAGCTATCAAAAGTAATGGCACAAAATCCCTTTTCAGCTAACTTTATAGCCATAGTTGCACTCGTGTACTTATCACAATTAAAACCATGACAAATTATCACTAAGGGTAACTTTTTGCCATCCTCCTTGTAAAATATCATATAAGGTATATCTTTTATTTTACTGATTTCTGTTATAATTCTTTTCATACTTTTTCCCCCTCGTTACTGCTAGATCGCATTATACTATATTTTGGTAATTTTTTTTAGTGAATTACTGTAAAGTTAATAAGATATTAATATAATTGAAACCGGTGAAATCAAATAGACATAGGGAAGATACGAACTAATCAAATCTTAAGGTTGCCCTAACCCTGCCTAAAGGTAGAACCTGTAGTATATAACCATAGTGCCTATTATTTCTATGTAAAAAATAAAAGGAGTATAGTAAACCCCAAGTGGTTTACTATACTCCTTTTTCCTTATAGCTACAGCTTTATTCCATGGCAGCTGCAGCACCAGCCTGCCTTCCAAAAGTTAAGAATGCAATAATAGCCGTTCCACTTCCAGGATATTCCTGATGTAGTATCTGTCCGGAAGCTACTTCTCCAGCAGCATAAAGACCGGGTATCACATTACCGTCTTTATTAATAACTTGTGCATCTATATTTATTTTCAAACCACCATGTGTTCCACTGTTAGATTTGGTCATGGCCAATGCATAGAATTTGCCTTGGTTTATCGGCACCATGTATTGGGATGGTTTGTTGAAATCAAGGTCTTTTCCCTTTACACAAAGTTCATTGTATCTTTCCACAGTTGTCTTTAGTACTTCTGGTTTTATACCAATTTTTCCTGCCAGCTCTTCGATGGTATCTGCTTCAAATGCCATATTTGCCTGAACTGCCCCAGCTACCCTATCATTATAGGACTTTTCATCGATAATATACCAGAAGTTATCAAAGCCGTAATCATAAAGGATTCTAGTTCTTTTAAAGTGGAAATCCCTTTCATCCATAAACCTTTCACCATCTGGAGTCACGAAAAGTTCTGTTGCCTCTTCTCCATAACCATACCCTGTAGCGAAGTTCATCATTATATCAATTCCTGCATTTGGCATAATTACATCAGCGCCAGCTGCTAATCCCATTGTTATACCATCCCCTGTATTTCCTTCCCCTACATTTGTACTGAAGTTACCGAGGTTGGTAAAGTATTCATCTACTAGATCAGGGTTTCTTGTAAATCCGCCTGTTGCCAGAATAACTGCTTTCGCGTTAATGGTAATTTTATCCCCATTATCATTTTCCGCATATATACCAATTACCTTTCCTCCATCTTGGATAAGCTCAAGAGCCGGAGTGCTGTAAAGAATTTCCACTCCTTTTTCCTTTAGAGTGTTTTCTAGGGGTGTGATAATACCTGCTCCACTAGAATCAGCAGTGTAATGCCCCCTAGCAGGTGATCTGTAGCCGTGTAACGGCTCAATATCTTGAGCGAACTCCACACCATTTTCCATTAACCACTCAATATTTTCAGCTGAGTTATTAGCAATCAGATTAATAAAATCTTCATCTACCTGGTTTTCTCCAATTTCCATTAAAAAGGCTGCAAAGTCTGCTGCATTGTCTTTAATTCCCAGACTTTCCTGAATAGATGTGTTTGCTGCTAAAATTTTCCCCCCTGATCTAATGGTGCTACCACCAGCAAAAGGCAGTTTTTCAACTACTATTACATCTGCTCCGTTATTTTTTGCTTCCAGAGCAGCTGCTAAACCAGCAACTCCACCACCTACAACAACTACATCTGTTTCTAAAGTTACTGCTTGTCCACCGTCATTGTTGTTACCTTTGTTTTTTAGTGCATCAATATTAGCACCCGCCTGGGTTAAAGCTAATTCTACCGCTTCTAATATGGCTTTACTAGTTACAGTAGCTCCTGTTACAACTTCAACATTTAGAGTCTGATTTGTTGTGATTTTCTCTTTAATAATATTTATTGCTGCATCACCAATACCAGCAGTCTCAGAATGATCAACTACCTCTACAGATACTATCTCATCTTTACTCACTGTTACTTCTACTGTGATTTCTCCTTCATGTCCTTTAGCAGTGGCTGTATAAGTACCTGGTGTGAAAAGATCCTCTGATTCAGATCCTGAGTTTGAACAACCCGCTAGTAATGACAGTACCAAAATCATGGACATAAAAACTATAAAGACCTTCGATTGTTTCATTTTCATGTAATTCCTCTCCTTATATTATAAAGATAAGTTAGTAAACACATTTAATTTTATATGAGGGCCCATTCATATACTATTTATTGCGAATACTATCTATTAAAGTATCCAGCATCTTTTCTAAAAGCAACTCGTTTTTTAAGATGGCTGGATTCTTTTTTGCATAAGTTGACATCCCTTCTACTAAACTAAAAAATATTTTGCATATAAAATCTATGGGTAATTGTTTAATCTCACCTTTGTCTAAACCTTCTTGGATAATCTTTTTATTTATAGAATAAGACTGCTCAAAAAAGACATTTTCAGTTTCATTTAAGTTAACTGGAACATAGTAAGAACGTATTACTGCTGCTTCTTTAGGATTGTTATGGGTCCAAAACAAGAAGTTTCTAACACGCAATTTGAGTTTATTGCAACATGAGACCTGATCTTTAACCCCGACCATTGAGAAAGTAAGATGTTGCTTATAGCAATAACCCACAACATCCTCAATTAGGCTCTCCCTATCTTTGTAATATAAATATATAGTACCTTTAGCAATTCCAGCAGCTTTTGCAATCTGCTGAATACTTGTGTCATTAATACCTTGCTCATAAAACAACTGAATAGCAGCATCCCTTATTTTTTCATGCTTATCAGGATCTATGGGTCTAGCCATTTTAACCTCCTCCCCATAAATGACCGCCCGGTCATTTATGGTCAAAAAAAATATTTTTTTTATAGTTTCTGTACTTGATAAACCATTTTTTTCAGTTAAAATTTTCACATTCATAATTCTAGTGATAGTATAGCAGTGTTCTCCAAATATGTAAAGAGTTATTTTTCACAATCCACATCCATATGATTCATATATGATAATGTCTAGTTATACCACAAAAGATTATGTCCTAAAAGTGATTCATATATTATAATACCCTCATGACTATAAAAATGAGGTGGACAAGATGAGAAAGGTGATATTAACTATGGATGAGAATCAGAAATATGAAATAATTAAAAAGTTGGTAGAAACTAATGGCAACAAGAAAACTGCAGCCCTTAAAATCGGGTGTACACCTAGGCATATCAGTAGGCTAATCAAAGGGTATAAAGAAAAAGGTAAAGCTTTTTTCATTCATGGAAACCGTGGTAGGCAACCTTCAATAACCTTATCTGAAGATACCAAGAAGTTAATCTTAGACTTATACCGCACTAAGTATTATGATTGTAATCTAACCCATTTTTCAGAGCTTCTTAATGAGATGGAAGACATCAAAGTATCTGTCGGTACCATTACTTCTATTCTTAGGAAAGAGTTCATCCTTTCGCCAATGGCAACACGATCTTCTAGGAAAGCATTGAAGAAAGAACTAAAGGATCTTCAAGCTAAAACTAAATCTATGAAGAAGGCAGCTGTCATTCAAAGCTCCATTTTAGATATAGAGGACTCTCATCCTAGGCGTCCTAGGTGTGCTTACTTTGGAGAAATGCTCCAAATGGACGCTTCCATGCATGAGTGGTTTGGTGGCATAAAAACACACCTTCATGTAGCAATCGATGATGCCACAGGGCAAATGTTAGGCGCTTACTTTGATGAGCAGGAAACGTTAAAAGGCTACTACAATGTTCTTAATCAGGTCCTAACTAACTATGGAATCCCTTATCAGTTTTTTACAGATAATCGCACTGTATTTGAGTATAAAAGAAAATACGAAAAGAAAAAAGAAGCTTCAGTTGAAAAAGATACATTTACTCAGTTCGGATATGCATGTAAGCAGTTAGGAATCGACATTCAGACATCTAGCGTTCCACAAGCAAAAGGGCGGGTTGAAAGAGTATTTGGCACTCTTCAATCCCGCCTAGTCGTAGAGCTACGCTTGAGAGGTGTCTCCTCAATTGAGGAGGCAAACAAATTCCTTTACTCCTACATAAAAAAATTCAACAAGCGATTCGCTTTACCTATTGATAGTATCAAATCTGTGTTCGAAACGCAACCAGATAATGATAAAATCAATCTAACACTGGCGGTAATTTCTTCTAGAAAAATTGATAATGGGAGTTGTATTAAATATCATAATGAGTATTATCTGCCTGTTAATGCTTATGGAGTTGCAGTGCATTACCGTAAGGGTACTACAGCTATGGTCATTAAAGCCTTTGATGGGGACATTTACTGCTGTATTGGTGAACAGGTTTATTTGCTTGAGTTGCTACCACATCATAAACCCTCTTCAAAAGCATTTGATCTAGCAACTCTTCCTGAGAAACCTAAGAAAAAATATATTCCTCCAATGAGTCACCCATGGAAACAGGCATCATTTGAAAGATATTTAAAAAAGCAATTACATAGGAACAACATAGCTTAGCAAGAATCTTAGAAATCACTAGGTTTATTAAAGTTACGCAAAAACAAGGTGCATTCTAGGCACTGCCTTTTTGTTTTACGGCGAGTACAAAGTCCTACCATCATACTGTTCATTTTGAATGTCAGCCGAAGCTGAAGCATCGGCTACAACTGTCTTTTGTGAAAGCCATGAACAACAACAGATTGTCGCAGTATTAAAAGTTAATAGCATAACTATTCTGAAAAGTGTTTTTAGAATTTAGCACCAGAAATCTGGTGCTTATGTTAAGACTTTTTTAGGACATTTTCAAAAATGGTTGACAGAGTTATTTTTCACAATCCACATCCAAAAATGACTTTGCAAAATAACCAGAAGGTTGTTTTTCTCTGTCACCAGTAGTTTACTTAGTGACGAACAAAGCCCCCCTGACCTTTCAGATGAAGATACAAGGAGACCTGTAGTAAACCCTTCACTTATATAGACAGGAAATGGACTAAAATATTCTTCGGGACATTATCATTAATACTATTTGATTGTATTTTGATATACTCATTCCACTTTAAACTCCTCTGTTGACGGCAAATCATTCCAAACATACCCATCACAACGGTAGTACTTTCTTATAACGGAACCATCTGTCTTTGTATAATCTATAACAAAAACCTGCGCTGTTTCTATCAGCATAGGATAATTACTGTAAGGGAGTACATCTCCTGTTTTGGGTCTATCCCCGAAATTATCGTATGCATTTTCCAAACGCCAAAATTCCCGATACGCATATTCTTTAAATCCCGGTAAGTCCTGTTTCCCAAAGTACACTGCCTCATACTCTCTTCCACTAACCTTAAGTGTATCTACTCTAAGGGGTGGGATGTCCTTCGCTATACTAGATAAATCTTCGGAACTAATGATACTACCATAATGTTCCTTTAATTGATTTGCCATAGAAGGAACTGAGTTGGTAAAATCCATGGAGTCTAGCCCAGTATGTGCTGCACCATAAATGCCCATAATATTTTCATCCATTAATTTGTCAAATTCGCGGATGAAGTTCTCCACCATTGTATCCTCACGGTACACATGGTCAGAGTGTATGTAAAAATGTCTACCCTGGGCTATGGCCTCATAGGTTAATAAATATTGTTCGGAGTCCTTTAAGTTGTTACTCCGAAGGTAGTCCAAAAAGCGTTCTCCTGTAGTGTTGTATTGGTTTCCAACATCAGTCCCATGGAAGATGGTTTCAGGGCAATGGGTTTTGATTTTCTTGTAAAACTCTTTAACACTAGGGTTATGACTTACACTTCCAGCCCAATCTTTATATACGGCATCCAGTATATCATCGCTACTTGATTGCATCCATATATTCAAAAACTCTGCAGTATAGTAAGGAAGTTCTACAAATAAATGTCTCATTCCTTGGTTGTGGTAGTATTCGTACCACAATTCAAATTCTTTATCTAGAATTTTATCTACACCATGCTCTTCACCGTATAGATAAATCTCTCCTGAGGGTTGTGTTGATTCTTGTTGTATTGCAATATTTGAACAAGCTGACAGACTCACTACTACAATCAACACCATAGTAAAGAAAGAAATCCTTTTACTTTTCATAATCCTATCACCACACTATGATTTAGTTGTTTTTCACTCAACTAGATTTTTATGATCTATTCAATATCTACCTATTTAAACCCTTGTTTCCTTAATTCTTAACACTATTTTCCTTTAGTTTACCACATTTGATACGACATTTTATTAAGTTTTAGTTAAATATACACACAAAAAGTCTAAGTTTGTTCCCTTAGGCAGTGTTTCATAGGGGTGAATGAAAAAGGTTGTTCATCAAGCTTTGACAAAAACTTCCCATATATTCAACAATTACAATAAGTGTATATTCAAGGTATTTAGTTGTACATTCAGCATTAACTAAATACCTTGAGTAATAGTTAAAAAAACTTAAATTAACTTAGGATGTGTACATCTGTGCATTTCCATCATTATTGTACATAGTTTTACTAACTTTTAGTTACTTAACACCTTTAACTAAATCTTTTAGCAGGAAAATTTCTAATTTATGGTGAATTATATAAATACGAGTTATTTAATAAAGCTAATATTTTAGATGTCATTTACTTCATTTTGAGCCCTACTTTTTCTGAAGATAGGAGTTCCTAATGGAATAACAGGCAATTGTCTACTTAGGAGATAAAATGTCCTTTTAATGGATTTTAATTAGAGTAAAGGAGAGATATTATGAGTGATGAAGTAGCAAAGAGTGTCATGTGTTTAATCCCTGATAATGAAATAGAAGGACTAGAGAATTTTAGACAAAAGTACATAAATGGTCCTGGCAAAAGTGTACCCTTTCATGTAACACTTTTGTCTAATTTCTACTTACCCAAGGAAATCGATGAATCAATTATTAATACACTAACAGAAATAGCTAGAAGTACTGGAAAATTTAAATTCGCAGCAAAACCACTATCGATTTTTCCAACTACTAATGTGATATACTTAACACCTTCTCCGGCTACTCATATTGAAGCTTTAACCACGAGACTCCATGATGCATTCCCGAAATTTTATAAACCAGAGTATGGTTTACCAATTTTCCATATGACCATAGCCCTTGGTAATCCACCTGAGGCTACGGATAAAATAACATACGAATACAAAGAACAGTTTGGCTATAAACCTTTACCCTTAACAGCTGGACATATAGCAATATATGTCCAAAAAGGAGAGGAATGGCATCATTACCTTTCATTAGACTTATAAGGCAATTTTTCAGCACGTCAACTATCCAACCACCCTCACAGTAAAACCTAAGCTTTCAGCTTGGGTTCAGACTGATGACAAAGTCATTTTTAGGAATGTCACATATTAAACTTAATTACATTGACATTTAAACAATAATGAACTATTATATTATAAATTAACACAACAAATGGCGTTGATGAGGAGGAGTACATACTCACCTGAAGCAAAGAGAGAAGATGGTTGGTGAAAATCTTCGTGATGGATGTATGGAAGTAGCCTTTGAGCTGTGAACCGAAAAGATAACTTCTTATCCTAGTAGGCTTCAACGGAGGTTTCCACCGTTAAAAGGAAAGCAATATCGGATAAGTATTATATTGTCCCGTATTGACAATGAGTGCAGATAAAATTATCTGAATTTAGGTGGTACCACGGACTATAAGTTCGCCCTAAGCTATATTAGCTTAAGGCGGACTTTTTGTTTGTGTTCAAAAATAATTAGGAGGAGATAAAATGATTTTTAATAGTGAAAGCAAGACAATAATTACAACGAGGTTAGTATTAAGATTATTCCTAAAGTCTGACGCAGAGGCTGTTACCAGACTTTGCAACAACTACAATATTTATAAAAACACCCTATACCTGCCCTACCCATATACTATTGACAGTGCTTATTCATGGATGGAAAGCCATGAACAAAACTATAACTCCGACAAAGCATTCGAATTTGCAATTACAGACAAGGAGTCGGGAGAATTATATGGAGCTATAGCACTGTCTAACAATAAAAGTTTTCGAAATGGTGAAATAGCCTACTGGGTTGGTGAAGAGTACTGGGGTAGAGGCTATGCTACAGAAGCAAGTAAGGCTATGTTGGATTTTGCCTTCAACATAAAAGGGTATCACAAAGTTTTTGCTCGTTATTTTGGTTCAAACCCAGCTTCAGGAAAGGTTATGCAAAAATTGGGCATGGAAAAAGAAGGAGTATTTAAAGACCATATCATAAAGGATGACCGTTTTGAAGATCTAATGTACTACGGGATTATCAAGTCGTAAGGCTTATAATGATCTAGTGAATGGCTTTAACCTTTCGTTATTTGTCTATTCTTCAGCACCTCAAAATTTCCTTGAAAATATTTTACTATATGATTTTCTATATTATCTACTATTTCCCTTACCCTAGAATGAAAGAACCAGTGCTTTTGAAGAATCTTAACAACCAGCTCAACTTTACCATTCTATCTTACACTATTGCCTTCCCTTTACATAGCCTTTAGTGGCACTACGAAGGCTTTATTATCTTGTGTATGTATATGGGACTGTACTTCATAAACCTCTCTTACTACGTCTTCAGTAAGAATACTAGGTGCCCCAGCTGCAAAGATTCTACCATCTTTTAATACTGCTAATTGATCAGAAAACATTAGGGCAAGGTTTAGATCATGGGTAGTGATAATAGCACAAATCTTTTTCTCATCCACTAATTCACGGATAAATTGCATCATTGTTAATTGATATTTTAAGTCTAGGTAGGTACTAGGTTCATCGAACAAAAGAATCTTTGGTTCTTGAACTATGGCCTTTGCTATTATAACTTTTTGACGTTCTCCACCACTTACTTTATTAATATCTTGCATAGCTAGTTTTTCTAAGCCCATTCGTTTAATAACATCGGTAACTATATTCAGATCAGATTGTTTAGGATACCAGTTTAAATATGGACGTCTACCTAGTAATATAGCGTCAAAAACAGTTATAGGAAAAGCAGCAGGTTCAGCTTGTGGTACATAGGACACTGATCTAGCTAGTTCCACTGATGAATACTTCTCAATATACTTCCCATCAATTTCCACTATGCCTTTGGTAGGCTTTAATAATCCGTTCATACATTTTAATAAGGTTGATTTGCCAGCACCGTTAGGGCCAACTAAAGACAAGATTTGCCCCTTACACACTTCAATATTGACGGATTTAATCACAGTTTTATCTTTGTAGCTAAATTCTAGATCTTTAGCACTTATCATTACCAATGCTCTGTCCTCCTTCTCATCATTAAGTATATCAATAATGGTACTCCTACAAAGGAGGTTATTATACCAACTGGTATAACTACTGGAGCTAATAAAGTTCTAGCAATTGTATCTGCCAGTAGCAATAACAATGCGCCCAGCAAGGATGATGCAGGAATCAGGAAACGATGGTCCCCTCCAAAAAGAATCCGTCCTAAATGTGGTGCCACTAAGCCTATGAAACCAATAGGGCCCAAAAAACTAACAACTACGGCAGTAACTAGGGAAGTAAGGATAAAACAAGTAAGTCTTAGCCTTTCAACGTTAATACCTGTACTTTTTGCTGACTCCTCCCCTAGCATCAGAGAATTAAGATCCCAAGCCCTTCGATATATCAGTAATATTATAGGAATTACTAAAAGGCATGTGATGTGAAGCTTACTCCAAGTAACTTTGGATAGACTACCAAACATCCAGTAAGTTAACGATGCCAGCTCATCGGGATCCCCTAAGTATTGTAAAAAAGAAGTGGCTGCTGAAAACAAGTTCATCATCGCAACACCTAGTAAGATAATGGTTTCAGAACTTACCTTCTGTAATTTTGTTAAACCATAAATAATCATGGTGCAAATCAAAGAAAAGGTAAAGGCATTTCCAGTGATTAGGTAGTCGTAGGGCAAGGTAATATCAAAAATCCCCAAAAACCCTGTCCTCATAATAATTGCAAGGGCTGCTCCAAAGGAAGCTGCGGAGGATATCCCCAATGTAAACGGAGATGCCAAAGGGTTCTTTAATATAGTCTGCATAACTACTCCTGAAAATGCTAATCCAGCACCCCCTATAATGGCCATCATTACCCTAGGTACCCGTAATTTCCAGATTATATTGTGCCTGGTATTGACAACATCAGAATTACTAAATGATAAACCCCCGCGAAGTGCTTCCCAACTTTCTCTGACAGTGTACGATGAGCCTCCTAAGGAAAGACCTACTAGCCCCACAGCAAACAGAAGAACAGTTAGTAAACAAAGCATAGCAATCTTTTTCTGGATATGCTTTGTATAATTAGTCTGTATATCTAAACCTTTACTGATATTTTCTGTATTTGTCTTACTGGTTATATACATATATTCCTTTATACTCCATTCCATGATGAAACAGTTCTAAATACTCTTTGTGTACTACCTCTGGATCAAAGTCTGCAAACAAATCAGGATAAAGCCAGCTCGCAAGATAACTTACACCTACTATATATCCTGGGCGGGAATAAATATCTACTCCTATTAAGTATACTGAGTTATTTTGGACAGCCTTTGTATTTTCTAAAGCTGGCCTGTTAATGATTTCCTGATGTATTATTTTTGCATTATCATTGGAAGTGACATGATACCCAAACCCAGAAGCTTCCCTTAAAAAAACATCTGGGTTAATTTCAGCTACCCATTCATCACTTACTTGAGGCTCACCAGATAAGCCCTCAGCAATGTTAATTGCACCAGCTAATATAGTTTGCTCATAAAATCTAGAACCAGGGGCCCCAGTTTTAAAATCACCACCGTGGTGCTCCACAAATACCGTTGCTCGGTCTTCTGGAGCTACATCTGCTATGATGCTTTCAATTATTTTTTCGTACTTATTATAAAAGTCTACTAGTTCTTGGGCCTTTTCTTCCTTTCCAAATAGCTTCCCTAAAAGTATAACTTCATCTTTAATTACTTCAGGATTACGTAGGTTAAGTTTAATATCAATAATGTTAAAATTCTCTAGATGTTCATTTTCCGTAACAACACCATGAGCTCTAACAGACGAGAAAACCATTTGTGGTTCAACCTCAGCTAATTTTTCAAAGTTTATCTCGGAGTGTGTGGCAACCACTGGTACTCCTTGAAGTTCTGGGTAAAAGGGATTATCATCAAGTGCTTGATAGTTCCCAACAATTAAATCTATAACCCCTAGTGCCCTCAATATTTCCGCCGTTCCATGATCTAAAATTGCCACCCTTTCGATGGGCTGAGTTATTGTAATATCTTTCCCTGATGCATCTGTGATCGTTACGCTCTTATACTGTTCGTCTTCTCGAATAACTTGTTCTCCCTGGTAACATCCAACTAAAAAGACTGTTATTAGTAGTAGAATTATTATCTTCCTAAAAACTTTCATAATCCTCTTCCTTTGCTAGTTATTTTTCTCTACTTGCTGCAAATATATATACATCTCTTTTTTAAAAATAAAATGTGCTTAGGCTATCAATCTAATGCCCAGCACATTTCTATTTTTGATCTCCTTATCTATTCCACTGAGTTATATTCCTTTCTAGCCACTGAGTCCACTGGTCAAAACCTTGACCAGTTTTAGCGGAGATTTCAAATACCTCAATGTTGGGATTCATTTCTTTTACTCTCTTTCTAACTGCCTCTAGATCAAAATCAAAATACTCCATGGTATCTATTTTATTGATTATTAAAGCGTCTACTGTAGAAAACATTTTTGGGTATTTTAGTGGCTTATCATCACCTTCTGGGACACTTAGGATCATGGCATTTTTACAAGCTCCTAAATCATATGAAGCAGGACATACCAGATTACCGATGTTTTCTATGATAACAAAATCTAATTCTTGGCTACCTATGGAGTCTAGACCATCCCTTGAGATTATAGCGTCTATATGACACATCCCACCTGTTTGGAGCTGAATAGCTTTAGCTCCAGCTTTTGCAACCTTCTCAGCATCCACATAGGAGTCGATGTCTGCTTCTATAACTCCCATTTTCATCTTATCCTTTAGGGATTTGATGGTCCGGACAACGGTTGTGGTTTTACCTGATCCAGGGGAGGACATTAGGTTTAATAAAAAGGTTTTCTCGGATTTAAGTCTTTCTCTAACTTTTTCAGCTTCTAAATTGTTATTTTCATATACACTCTTTTTGACTTTAATTACTTTATAATCTTCCATAGAAAATCCTCCTTAACAAGCTATAATTTCTTTTATCATAAACTCTTTACCACATAACAGTTCCCAGCTTTGTTCCTGACAGTTTGAACACTTTCCGTCACATTTGATAATGTTAAAAACATTATTGCACTGTTTACAGATAGCATTGCCAGGTAAGACTTCAATCTCTAATTTTGTGTTTTCCAATATGGTACCATCCACTGCTGCGGGGTAACATGCTTCAATATATCTAGGTATCATAGATGATAACTCACCAATTTGAAGTACCAAAGTGTGGATTTTAGTTAACTTATTATCCTTGGCTATTTGTTCAACGTTTTTTACAACTTCCATCACAACACCTAATTCATGCAAGTTAATCACCTCACTTAGAAAAATAATTATCTTTACTGTCCAATATTCGAGGGGTTATTGTTGTACTTAGTACCACTCCAAATTTCGTCTTTTAGTATGTTACGACGATATTTAACCACTCTAGATATTTGCCAAACGGCAAGGACCACATGTAATGTTAAGGATATTATGGCTAAAGTCCAGTTTGCAGTTGGGTTATAGCTTACACTTACATTAAAAGTGCTACCAGTGGCAAAGAAGTATGGGAATGTCATTACCCAGATCATCCAAAAGGATAGGGTATGGGCACGATTTTGCATCCAAGTTCCTTTAGCCCAGAATATTGCGGGAATTATTGGTGCAATGTTTAGAGCTACTCCTGAATAAAAGGCATTACCTGGTGCACAGGAGTATACGTAGGAAATATTCCAAACAGCGTAGGCCACAACATACATTATGGTCATATCTGGCCATACCATATCTCTCTTTTTACCGGTAGTTCCATGAATCCCTGCCCAGCCGCATATTAGTAGCATACTTAAAACACCTGCTGCTGCATTGACATAATTCCATCCACCAGAAATATAGTACATACCGTCAACCATGCCATTAAATCCAGCTAAGCCAACCTGTAATTCTCTAACTGCAGCTTCTATGATGTTTATGGCCAAAATACCTGGCACCAAAAAGATATACCACTTATGTTTTTTATGATAGTCTGTATACCTTATTACCATGTAAATTAAACTTCCTGCTAGGGCTGAATAAACCTTCACCCAAGTAAACCATGATGTTATTTCGCTATCCATTTTCAACCAAACAGGGGTAAGCAAAGTGGGAATGATTATAAACATTGCTATACTTCCCCATTTGCTGGCCCGGGCCAACTCATTTAACCCAATAAGAATTCCTAAAACTACTAACCACATCATTAAGTTGTGCCAAGGTATTGATTCAAAAAAGAACATAAAATCACTCCTCGTATAATTATTTTAATTAATTGGATTTTTCTGCTCTGAAAATACCAGATACCATTTTCTTTACTTTTCTAGCGGTAATTCTACCTTTACGCTTAATCATATTCTTAACTACTAAAGGTTTAAGTTTTTCAAAGGGTACATTCTCTGCATCGTACTTTCTTTCAAGGGAAATAGCATCGAATTTACATCTGATTGTACATGCCCCACAACCTACACACATATACTCGTCTACGGTGGTAGCACCACAGCCTAAACAGCGCTCTGTTTCCTTTTTTATTTGATCTTCAGTAAAGGTTGGGCGTAGATCTTTGAAGGTTGCTTTAGACTTTGATCCATCAATATGACCTGTTTTTTCCCTTTGTACATGGTCATATCCTTCAAGGACCAAGTTCTCCTTATCAAAGGCATGATACTCTCTCCTATCACGTCCAATAACCAAACTCTGACCAGGATGAACATACCTATGAATTGAAATTGCAGCTTCTTTTCCTAAGGCAATAGCATCTATGGCAAATTTAGGACCTGTTACAGCATCTCCCCCTGCAAACACATCAGCCTCTCTTGTTTGAAGGGTAAAGGAATCTACTTTAACTGTATCGTTTGGGTTAAGCTCAATTTGGGTACCATCTAACAAATTACCCCAGTCCATGGCTTGCCCCACGGAAATCAAAACATTATTTGCTTTTACAATTATGGTTTCATCCTCATCATACACTGGACTAAATTTGCCGTTTTCATCAATTACGGACAAACATTTTCTAAATTCTACACCAGATACTTTGCCATTTTCTATAACAATGCGTTTTGGTCCCCAAGTGTTGCTTATCACTATATCCTCAGCCAATGCTTCTTCTATCTCTTCTTCAAGGGCTGGCATTTGTTCACGGCTTTCTAGGCAGAACATCTCCACATCTGAAGCTCCAACTCTAGTAGCTGTTCTTGCAACATCTATTGCAACGTTACCTCCACCTATTACAACAGTCTTACCTTCAAGTTTAATATCCTTGCCTAAATTAACGTCACGTAGGAAATCCACCCCTGTGGCAACTCCCTCTGCCTCTTCTCCTTCTAAGCCAAGCTTTCTGCCAGCTTGTGCACCTATTGCTAAGTAGAAAGCTTCGTATCCCTGGTTTCTTAGGTCGGAAAGAGTCACATCTTTACCAACTTCCACACCTGTTTTAAATTCAACACCTAGTTCCCTTAGGATATCTATTTCAGCATTTATAACATCCTTTTCCAGTCTATAAGAAGGAATTCCAAGGGTTAACATACCTCCAAGTACTTCTTCCTTTTCAAATACTGTCACTTTATAACCATCGATTCCTAAATAAAATGCACATGAAAGGCCTGATGGACCTGCACCGATAATTGCGATTTTCTTTCCGTATTCATGTCTTTGTCTTGGAACATAACGGGTATCCATGTTCAAATCCTGCTCAGCAATAAACTTTTTAATTTCATCAATAGCAACGGATTCATCAATGTCACCCCTTGTACATGCTGATTCACATTTTCTTGGGCAAATACGACCACAAACTGCTGGGAATGGGTTTTCATGCTTGATAAGTTCAAGGGCTTCTTTGTATCTTCCTTGAGATGCCAGTTTGATATATCCTTGAACGGAAATATGGGCAGGGCATTCTGTTTTACATGGACTTGTACCAGTCTCCACAACATTTTCCCTGTTTGTGCGGTAATCAGGGTTCCATTTGTCTGGACCCCACTGGGTATTAGCTGGGATTTCTTCCCTTATCTTTTCTATTATGGGAGTTATTGTGCAAAGTTTTTGCCCTAATTTTAAAGCATTGACAGGACAGACCTCCACGCATTCTCCACAGGCAACACATTTATCTTTATCCACCTTGGATACATAGTTGGAACGTACCATATCGTTGTTTATGAACATGGAAGCTGTTCTCAAAGCTAGACATGAACATCCACAACAGTTACAAATAGCGTGGGTTTCACCAGGCCCATCGGTATTAGGAATCTGGTGCATAAGGCCGTTTTTCTCTGCTTTATCAATTATTTCAAAGGCCTCTTCACGGGTTATCTGTCTACCCCTACCAGTCCGAATATAGTATTCGGCAGCATGACCAAGCTGTATACACATCTCTTCCTTTAAGTGCCCGCAGCCCTCTCCCATAGCCTCCCGAGCTACTCGACATGAGCAATCAGACACTGTGAAAACATCATTTTCATTTAAGTATTTTGAAACTTCCTCATAGGAAGCCCGTCTTGTTTCTCCATTTATTGACGCTTCAATGGGTATAACACGCATAAGACCAAGTCCCACAGGGAAAGTACCGGCAGTCATTGGCCCCCTTACTCTTCCGTATGCTTCAAAGGCCTCGGCAATCTGGGGATATTTTTTTACATTTTCCCTACTATTAGCCATCATTTCCATGACACCAGGAACCCATATTTCAAGCCAATACTTGTCTACACCCTCTTTTTCACCAACGAAACAAACGCCAGCTAAAGCCAATTCCCATAATAGGCTTTTTGTCTCCTCTACGGATTTTCCACATAGTGGAGCAACTTCCTCGGCACTTAAGGGTTTACGAAACTTTAAACAAAGACCTACCTCTGCCATATCATCTGTAACAACAGGTTCCAAGATTAAGTACTCAGGGTCTTTCGGCGTATAAGTCCCAGACTTTTTTCTTCCAATGTGGTCCGCAAGATCTAATACTTTTTGTTTAACCATTTTTCTACCTCCCACTAAATATTTATGACTATTTTATGTTGTATGCAATTGCTTGTTATAACTTTCACACACCCAGTATATTTTAGAAGTCCTACAGTGTCAAAAATGGGATAAACCCTTTAAATTCAAGGGTTTATCCCACTTTGTCTTTCATGTATGCTTTACAGTATCTTTTCTTTTTACATTTTAATAATGTTAGCTATTTATAGGCTTTTCTCCAACATAGTGTAAATCAAACTTCAAAGTAAAAAATGTCTTTTTACACTAAAAATACTTGTTGAGGAGATATTTAGAGTATCGAATACATTTTTCCATTGTAGCCGTACTCATAATTTCACCTGCTATGTAAACATTCTCCCTTCCTTGGATGGCTTCCATTTTGTCATAAAAACCTTCTTTTAGGCCTTCAGGCTCCACGTATGGACATTGCCTCCAACTTTTAAATTGGTGTAGTCTTGGATTTTTAATGCCTAGCCTTAATAAATCTTCTTTAATAATTTTCAAAGCTTCAGCCCTGGAGGAACCAGGTTGGTTGTATGCATAAACCGTTAACAAGCTCTCATTATCCGTATCCCAGCGGGAGTTCCATATTAAAATGTGACCTTTGTTTTTCTTGTCCAAATTCTCTAATATACATCCGCTTCCCTTCAAAAGTTTGTCAACAGCAAAGGCATAGACATTATAATCTTGATATTTAATGTGTTTTAACAATTCTTTTAAATCATTATCCCTATCATGAAATACCCTTGGGAATTGTTCTATGGGTGCCGTTATGATGATCCCATCAAACTCAAGTTCTCCAAACTGTGTATGCACCATTACTTTTCCATCAAAGGATATTTTATTAACTTTGTGTCCTAATCTTAAATCACCTAGGGTCTGACCTATCCTTTCAATAAAAGAAGAAACTCCATGTTTCCATGTTAGATATTCAGGAAATTCCATAAATGACATTGCTGCATCAAAGTTTAAGATTCTTAATACATATAGGGCGGGAACAGTATCGATATCCCCCAATCCATAGCTAGTGTAGTGATGTGTATATATTTTTTTAATAACCCTAAATTTGTGTAGGTCACACCAAGAGGAAAATGGTAGCATAAGGCCTTCTTCAATGTTACGTATAGAAATATCACCTAGTGATTTGTATTCCTCTAAAACCTCTGGGAGTCTATCAACTTCTTCAAGAAAGTTACCCAGTTCAGCCTTTGGAATTTGCATGATTTTATTGCCATTTCTATCGTAATTAACACGGGATAAATTTGGTCCATCAATCTTGATATTAAATTCTTTCATCAGGTTTTTTAAGTTTTTTTGCACCGGCAGACCAAAAATCCCACCTAGCTCGTAAGAGTTTCCCTTATACCAAATAGTATGCAGCTTACCTCCAAGGCGATTTTCTCTCTCTAGGACAGTTACGTTTTTGTAACCTTTTTTAACTAATCCCGAAGCTATTACTAAGCCAGAAAGTCCTCCACCTATAACAGCAATTTTGCTATCCTTTGTAAGCATTGCCTGTACCTCCTTTTGGCTGGTTTAATAGAGCTAAAATCCAAAGGGGAAGAGTATCAAAATCCACAAGGGTTTCAGCAGCTTTTTCAAGGACAATCTCCGCAGGGACCTTACCCTTGTGCCGTCCATTTGGGATAGGCCTAGTAAAGTTATAATACCTTAAAAATTTGTAAAACTCCCTTTCAAGCTTAGAAAATGAATTGATGTTGTTGCCCAAAACTATTTTACTATAAAACTCTTTGACCAAGAATTCCTTAAACTCATCCATATCTTTAGAGAATGGACTTTGATTGTGTTCTATAAAATTATGTTTAACATTTAACTGCTCTATAAGCTCTTTACCCCTATTGCCTTTAACAAAGTAAGGTGTATACTCCTTTGCTTTTTCTGTAAATAGATTGTCCATTTTTAAATTGAATGTCCTAAGCAAGTACAATATCTTAAGTTCAAAAAAGTACCAGGGGTCGATATCTTTCTTCTTATTATATAATTTTGCTACCCCTAACTTGGAGTTAACATCATATATATAGTATTGATAAACTTTGCCTATACCATCAAATTTACCGATATATTCAATGCGTTGAAGAACATAGTGACATGGATAAGCTGCTTTTTGATTTCTGTTTTTCGAAACAGTAGGCGAGCTGTTTTTTGGCTTTATATTCCTATGAAGAACTTTGCTTTTGGAATATGCTATTCTCTGTGCTTTTTTAGATAAGTTATTGCGTTTTAGAACATTGTATATTCCTGACTCTCCTATATCAAATCCTTCTGCTTTTAACTCATAATAAATCCTCTTCGGTCCATCGGCGGGGTATCTCTCCACATATGCTAATATATCATGCTCAAGATTTTCACTTACCTTATTAGGCATTTTAGGCTTTTTGGGTTCCTTATTTTCTAAGCCACTAATACCATACTTCTCATAGGCCCTGTACCAATTATAGAAGGTTGTTCTGGAGATACCGAACAAGTTACAGGTATTGGAAACATTATTCTCTTTCAAAGCATGTTTTAAAACCATATGCTTGCTATGGGCGTTAAATCCTTCTGCTTTCATGGTGACACCCCTTCCTTTGTGATTACCTTCACCATCTATATACACCTTATTATAAAGGGGTTATCCAGTCAATACCAAGCTTAACTGAAAAAGGAGTCTATCAGATAAAATCCTGATATCACTCCTTTTCTTTCTTTAGTTTCTTAAAATATCTCACTATACTTATTAGCTAAGTAATTGGTAAAAGCCTTTACATTAACTTCTTCACCAGTTACTTCTTTTATTAGCTCTCCTGGGGGTAACAGCTTTCCGTAAGTATATATATTGTCAATCATCCAATTAGTTATATGAGTAAACTCCCCCTTTCTTATTTTTGAACTAATATCAGGAATGTCGATTTTTACCTTCTCCGTTAATTGAGCTGCATATATATTACCCAGAGCATAGGTTGGGAAATAACCAAAATAGCCCTTAGCCCAATGAATATCTTGAAGTATGCCCTCCCCATCATCTTTTGGCAAAAAACCAAGATACTCTTTTGTTTTTTCACTCCACGCCTTTGGTAGGTCATCGACCTCTAATTCACCTGCAATTAACGATTTCTCCAATTCATATCTCACAATAATATGAAGATTATATGATAACTCATCGGAGGATGTTCGTATTTTAGAATTATCTAATTTGTTTACATCAAGGTAAATTTCTTCTGGTGATATGCCTTTCATTTGACTGGGAAAATCATTTGATAGTTCCTGTTTAAAATAATACCAAAAGTCTAAACTCCTACCCACAATGTTTTCCCAAAACCTTGATTGAGATTCATGAACACCATGGGATGCTCCTACAAATAAAGGTGTATTTTCAAGTTCCCGTCCTATATTTTGGTTATATAAGCCATGACCACCTTCATGTAAGGCTGCAAATAATGCACCTTTAAATTTCAATGGATGAAACTTATTTATAGTTAATCGCACGTCACCACTGTTTAATCTCAAGGCAAATGGATGTGGACTATGATCTAATCTTCCCTTACTCATACAAAACCCCATATTATTGAGTAACTTTAAAATGACGTTCTCTTGTTTTGTAACGTCAAACTCTTGAGTAAATATACTATTTTTTGCCTTAGTTGGGTACTCAGAAATTTTTACATTGTCTAAAATTCCCATGATATTTTCTTTTAATGAGTAAAAAATCTTATCCAGTTTCTCTACAGTCATACCTGGCTCATACTCATCTAATAAAAAATTGTAGGGATGCCCTTTATAGCCTGAGGTTTTGACTACTTGTCTTTTGAATTCCACTATTTTCTTTAAGTAGGGCTTTAGTAGAGAAAAATCCTTTTTGAACTTCGCATTTTTCCAAACCGACTGAGCCTGTGTCCTAATATTAATATAATCCCTATAACTCTCTGGTGATATAGACATTAACCGCAAATAATTCTTATTATCTTCTTCCAAAGACCTTTTTAAAATAAAGTTCAGATGCTTCATGTTATCTGGTTTACTAAGCTCAAAAAGAATGTCTCCCATTTCATCTGAAGTTGATAACTTGTATTGTTCAGATGAAAGTGTGGAGATAACTTCGGATCTTACACCTATGGCTTTTGGGGGAGCTCCCGTACTAAGATCCCAATTCAGCAATCTAGCTGCTTCATCTAGATGACTAATTCTTTTATTTAATTGCTTATAATACGCAATTTTTTGTTGTAATTGAATATGTATATAGACCCCTCCCTTTTCTAAAATACTGATACTAACATTACCTAATACTCTTCTCGACATTCAAAACATTGTATCATGCAACTATTTTGGAATATTTTACTGGCAACAGCTATGTTCCTCATTAGTACATTCACAATCCCTCATTGTTTTCTTTGAGCTACAACAATTCTGCTTGTTCTGTTCCCTTTCACAGCAATCTGAGTCTTCCCCCTTAGCAATCTTAAAAAGGTCTTTCAATGTTAATTTCTTGTTCATTTTAAAATCCTCCTTAGTTTCAACAGCTAATATTTGAGCTACTTGTTATTTTAATTGTATACTACAATCATTGTATTTTTCAATCATAATTTTATAAAACTCATAAAATCATCTTAATTAATCCAACACCTTAGATGTTATTTCGATTTTCTGTATCATTTTTCAATTTAACCACTTCTCATCTTACAAAAGGAGACACCTGAAACGTCAGACTGTCTCCTTAACAAAAAACCTAAGCTTCTCAGCTTAGGTTTTTTGTTTTTATTGGTTTTTAACTTCTCTCCAAACTCTACTGTATACATCTAAAAATGTCCCAAGATCTATAAAGATTTCAGCTTTATCTATTACTTCATCACTTGGGTATAGTACTTCATTATTCTGAGTTTCTTCATCTAATAATCCTAGTGCTTCTGTGTGTGGTGTAGAGTATTCAATGTATTCAATATTAGTTTTTGCCACTTCGGATTTTAGCATAAAGTTAATGAATTTCTCAGCGTTTTCTTTGTTCTTTGCACCTTTAGGAATAGCCATGTTGTCTATAAATAGGTTACTTCCTTCTTTAGGTACTATATAGTCGAAGCGCTCATCTTCTGATATAACTTGCATTGCTTCACCGGACCATGTCACAAAGAAAGTAGCTTCCCCTGCCATGATCATATCCTTACCCTCATCATTTACATATACAGGGTTTACATCTGTTCTTTGTTGGATCAACAATTGTTTTGCTTCTTCTAATTCTTGCTCACTTTTAGAATTTATTGAATAGCCAAGATAATTAAGTGCTACAGCTATTGAGTCTCTCATACTATCGATCATGAAAACTTCATTTCTATATTTCGAGTCAAATAGAATACTCCAGCTATCAACTGTCTCGTTTACCTTTTCAGTGTTATATAAAATACCTAGGGTTCCCCAAACATATGGAACAGAAAATTTCCCTTCTGGATCATAGTTAGTTCCCAAGAAGTCGCTGTCTATGTATTGATAGTTTGGAACATTAGTATAGTTTATTTCCTCAAGCATGTCTTCACTGATCAGTTTAGCAATCATATAGTCAGAAGGAAAAATTACGTCATAGTTTCCACCAGCTTTTAGTCTAGCATACATGGACTCGTTTGTATCATACTCATCGTAAATAACTCTAATACCGTATTCTCTTTCGAAGTCACGGATTAGGTCCATGTCCATAAAATCCCCCCAGTTGAACACATGTAGAACTTCTCCACTGGAAGAACCACATCCTGCTAAAGCAGTAACCATTAAAGATAATAACAATATTAGTGATGCGATTTTTTTCATTCTAAAACCCTCTTTCTTTTTCTTTATCTTTTTGGAAATTTATTAGAAGTAGTAGTATTAGTACACTACAAAAAAGAAGTGTGGATAATGCATTTATTGTTGGATTTATTCCCCTTCTTGCCATGGAGAAGATTGTTATGGACAAGTTTGAAACCCCTCGGCCTGTTGTAAAGAAACTGATTACAAAATCATCAATTGACAGGGTAAACGCAATAAGGGAACCGCTTACAATACCTGGAGTTATCTGAGGTAAAATCACTTTTTTAATGGCATACAAAGGCTCTGCTCCTAAGTCCATGGCAGCTTCCATGGTGTTAGCTGGTAGCTGCCTAAGCTTTGGTAGAACCGACAATATTACATATGGTATACAAAATGTTATATGGGCTAGTAACAGTGTAATAAATCCCAGTGGGATGTTTAGAAATATAAATAGAAGCATTAGTGACAGTCCTGTTAGAATATCAGGGTTTAACACTGGAAGATAGTTCAAGTTTAACACCAATTGTCTTTCTAAAAACCTCATCTTATAGATCCCTATGGCAGCAAAAGTTCCAATAATCGTGGATATCATGGCAGCTAGTATAGCAATAATCAGTGTATATCTAAGGGACTGCATTATTTGATCATTACTAAATAGTTCTCTATACCATCTTAAAGTAAAGCCTTCCCACGATGTCCTAGATCTTGAATCATTAAAGGAGAATATCACTAGTACCAAGATTGGAGCGTATAGGAATAGGTACATTAAGAAAACATAGGTATTTGTCAAAAATTTTCTTACCATATGGCTCCCCCCTGCTCCTTGTCGTCACCCTTTTGTAATACAAACATAAACACTAAGATAAATGTCATCATGATTATGGAAACTGCTGAACCGAAATTCCAGTTGTACTCTCCTAGAAATTGCTGTTCAATTAAATTTCCTATCATTTCTACCCTACCTCCACCTAAAAGCCTTGGTATAACGAAAGTGCTAACAGATGGCATAAAAACCATTGTAACTCCTGACAAAACCCCAGGTAAGCTTAAGGGAAATATTACTTTTATAAATGTTATAAATTTATTGGCACCTAAATCTGCTGCAGCCTCCAAGACACTTCTATCCATTTTAACAAGGATTGTGTAGATGGGAAGTATCATAAAGGGAATAAAATTATATACCATACCTAAAATTACAGCTGTTTCAGTGTAAAGTATGTTTACAGTGGGAAGGCCAATGCGGCTTAAAAAGCTATTGAGTATACCCTCTCGGCTCAGTATGGACATCCACGCATATGTTCTGATAAGGAAGTTCATCCACATGGGAACAATGAGCAATAGCACAAGGTTACTTTTTGCCACACCTTTCATCCTACTTAAAATCATAGCTAGGGGGTATCCCAAAATTAAGCAAACAACAGTGGTTATAAAAGCTAATCGTAAAGACCTAAATAGTATATTTAGAAAAATTCTAGGGTTTGTGTAGCCAGCACCTGTAAAGAATACTTTGAAGTGCTCTACAGTAAAGCGTGTGGTACCATCTATATCTTGATATGTAAAGCTATAGAAAAAGGTCAATAGAAGGGGAAGTAGTATAAAAATAAGCATATAGACTACATAGGGGTACGCTATCCACTTTTTCATTTTATTTCCTCATTATGTGGATATCTTCAGGATCGATGTTGATACCAACCCTTTGGCCCACTGGAGCCATATCAGTACTATGCACTGTCCAGCTATAGTCATTACAAAGGATTTGCATCTCATAATGCACACCTTTAAATATAACTGACTCAACTACCCCCTGCATGGTTCCCTCTTCTTCTTTAACTATCAATAAATCCTCTGGCCTTACAACAACATCCACCTTTTCCTCTTTGCTAAATCCTTTATCTATACATACAAACCTAGTATGGCAAAATGAAACATCAAAGTCATCATGCATGATACCGTCTATAATATTGCTTTCTCCTATAAAATCAGCTACAAAAGCATTTTTCGGCTCGTTATATATATCAATAGGTGTCCCCACTTGTTGAATTTTACCTTTATCCATTACAACTATGGTATCTGACATGGTAAGGGCCTCTTCTTGGTCATGGGTTACATAAACAAATGTGATTCCTAACTGCCTTTGCATATTTTTAAGCTCTATCTGCATTTCTTTGCGGAGCTTTAAATCCAGTGCACCAAGGGGCTCATCTAACAACAATACTTTTGGTTCATTTACCAATGACCTAGCTATGGCAATCCTTTGCTGCTGACCACCACTTAATGACTCTACATTTCTCTTTTCAAGGCCTTTTAAACCAACTATAGCTAGCATCTGCTCGACTTTTTCTTCTATGGTCTTTTTAGGCATTTTTTTTATTTTAAGGCCAAAAGCGATGTTTTCAAAGACGTTGAGATGCGGAAATAAGGCGTACTTTTGGAAAACAGTATTTATCTGTCTTTTGTAGGGCGGTAGGTCATTTATTTTCTTATCAAGGAAAAGTATGTCCCCATTTGTGGGATTTTCGAATCCCCCTATCATTCTAAGTGTGGTAGTTTTACCACAGCCACTTGGCCCAAGTAGAGTCAAAAATTCGTTTTCTTTTATGTACAGATTCAACTTGTCAATTACGATTTGATCCCCATAACTCTTGTGAATATCTACGAGGTTTATCAAAGATTTTTTCACATAAATCCTCTCCTTCCCTAAGGCTTAAAAAGATGGTGGAGAACTGACCCACAGCACCCTTGCTGAAGATTTTCCCCCATTACTTATATGGTGATTAGTGTTACTTTTAAAATAAAAACACTCACCTTTCTTACACTTAAACTTTTTATCTCTATAGGTAATGTTGATACTACCTGCTAGTACATAGCCAAACTCTTCTCCCTCATGGGCAGCCTCCTCGTGGTAACTCCCATCTTCTTCTAAGGTAAGTAAGATTGGCTCCATAATATTCTTTTGGGCATTTGGTACCAGCCATTGCAAGTTAAATTTAAGATTCTCGTTGTTAGTTTCGAAAATATCCTCTGGTCCGTATACAATCTTTTCTTCAGGTTGTTCGCTGAAGAAACTCTTTAGATCTGTTCCAAGACATTCTAGTATATCAATGAGTGTAATAATAGAAGGAGATGTCAAGTTTCTCTCCACTTGAGAAATAAACCCTTTAGATAGTTCACATCTTACGGCAACTTCTTCTTGTGTAAGTCCTTTATCAATCCTAAGCTGCTTTAGCTTTTTTCCAATATCCATAAAGTACAACTCCTTAATATATATTAGGCAACTAATAATCTATTACTAAACTCCGTGTTTACTTTTACTAAACAAGCACTAATTTATTATACAACTTTTTAAACATATTTCAAGGGTTTTTATGGAAATTTTTATATTATTTTTTTATAAAGTTTCCCACAATAAAACAACCAGTTCAAATAAAGAACTGGTTGTTTTATTCACTTAATCTATCATATCTACTCTAAAGAAGTACTTCTCCATACTTTCGTCCCTATTTAGCAGGATTCTCTATTACACCAACGAAAAGCAGACTACCATTTTGTGCCTTAATACCGTAGATAAAGGGCCTATTGAGAATCATATCTGCCCGTCCTGTAGGGGGGGCAGAGCCTGCATAATCAATTTGAGTAAACGCAGACGCTTCCACACCATTTTCGTCGATGGCAATATGAGTTTCTTGACGCACACTGTTAATGAAAGCCTTTTGTTCAGTAATCCCAGTAAAATCTGCATCAGCTGTGAATACCTGGCTTAAACCAAGGCTTTTGAGAGAGTCAGTCATCTCAAGTTTTGAACTAAAACTAAATTTAGGTATTTTCCATACTACCTGGCCAGTGAATTCCTCTCCACCTTCAAAAGTCTCCCTCATTTGCTCAGGTGATGAAAGTAGCTCGTAAGGTGATACCCCCTCATCTGGCAGTATGAATACCATTTCATTATAATTTTTTAGCCATAAACCAGCCCGTGTAAAGCCTTCTCCTTTTGCAAAATCTGACCACCCTATTTGATTCATAAAATCGTTTTTAACAACATTTCCGTCCAGTAGATGGAACAAATCTTGGGCAGTTTTGCTTTTGTCAAAACGGTCACTCCATTCATCATAGAAATAAACTGTATTGAGTATTGACAGTATTTGCTCAGGGCTCGTATCAATTATTGGAGAAATGGTACCATTGGTGTTAGTGGATATCCAGCGGCCCATTGCTTTTCCTGTATCCTTATTGGCAAAATCCACACTGTGGGAGCTAGCGAAGAAATATTTAGCGGCATGCTCTACATAATCTTCTTTAAATACAATGGGAATACCGTTCATATCATTATCCATCCAGATGGAGTTAGCGATTTTAAGCTTTCCAATCTCATTATCTTTATAAAGCCTGTGGTACAAATTTCTGCTCTGTGCAGAGAGGAATTGAGCATCGGGAACCCCTAACAAAGCTAGCAATTGTTCCTCAGTGTCATTTCTAGCACCAGAAGCTGCAAGGGACAGGGCATAATACAACGAGAGGGGTGAATAATTGATATTTTCTCCAGCTTCTGTAAGTATTAGTGAGCCAGTCCTATAGGAGAAATCATTGAGTGCAGCAATTATACTTTCATCTACTGGGTTCTGTTCCATAACTGCTAATCGTGCTTGATGGTCTTCAAAAGCATAGGCCTTCGGATAAGTCACATCCAACATAACTCCCGACCAAGGACTTGAATCCTCACCCCTAGGAATCAGTACCCCAATTGTTACTATTAGCAAGGCACAAGCTACCATAGCAGTCCATTTCTGCCAGACATAGCCTTTCTTTTTGAGCTTTGTTAAACTTGCTTCTTCTATCAGCTCATCACTGACATTTGTAATGGCATCAAATATTTTCTTTTCTTTCATATCAAAACACCCTCCTTCTCAAGTGTACTCTTAAGACTTTGCCTCAACCGGTACATACGTCCCGCCAATTTATTAGGTGTTGTACCACACTCATCTGCCAATTTATTAAGTGGATCACCGAACCAATACCGGTGCAGGAACAACACACGATCATCCCTAGAAAGTGTATAGAGCCAATCACTAATAACCTCCGACAGCTCTTTTCCTTCTACTTCATTTTCTACATTTCCCAAGGTAGGAATGCAGTCAGACAGTTCAGTAATCAGCAACTCGGCACCGTTGTACCGTTTTTGTGCACGATTTTTGTGCCAACGGTTGATTGACAGGTTTCGTACAATACGCCCTAGGTATGATGCAAGGGACTTAGGTTTTTGTGGTGGTATTGCATTCCAAGCTTTGCAGTAAGTATCGTTAACACACTCCTCACTGTCTTCGCAATTTGACAGGATGTTTAATGCAATACTGTTCAACAATCGTCCGTATTTTGTGTCGGTCTCCTGTATGGCTGCTTCGTTGCGGCACAGGTATAAATCGATGATTTGCAAATCCTCCATGGCGGGATCCCTCCTTTCTGCAATGTGGAAACCCTTCACTTATATAGACAGAAAATCAGTGTACATATTCGCGAAATGTAGTATGTTATTTTTCAAGATTTCTCCAATACCTTTACACTTGAGATACTCTATTTACCTCCTTCTCCTATTCTCCAAAATAGCATATAATACCTTTATTCTTGGCATTCTATCAGTATACTAATAATAGTTAGCTAACTGTTTTTAGTATACTGATACTTCTAACCACCCGTAACAAACCTCTAACCAAGCCTACAAAAAAAACCCAAGCTTTTCAGCTTAGGCTTAGGCTTAATCTTCAACTTTTAGAAAGAGTAAAACATTTAACAGAAGATATGTTAACCCTGCTTTCTATATGCTATACCGTCCATCATACATAAGCAGGTTGACGTAACAAAATCTGTCGTGGTTGTCATTCTTGCAGGAAAACCATTTTCGAAGTACTTATAAAAAACATCTCTCGCCTTCCTGAAATCTTCAATATTTTTAAGATATAAGTTTATTTGAACCATGTTTTCCAATGTGGCACCAACAGACTCTAATGTTTCTCTTAAATCATTAAAAGTTGCTTCCATCTGGTACACAATGTCATTTCTATCGTTACCTCCCGAATGGTGAGCTAAAAATATGTAATCACCAGCAACAACACATGAAGAACAGGTATCATCCTCACAATTCGTAGACATTCTTTTTATCATAGATTCATCCCCAATCATATTTTTATCAATATAAAGATTGTATCGAACATACTTTCTATTGTCAACATTGATTATTAACTTTTCATATTAATATAGCCCGATACTTCAATTAAAAAATATAAACCCTAAAAGTTAAGGCCTCTTAAGTATTGAATTTGAATCCCTAATCCCATTTTGACTCCATTGTGATCACGTTCTGTTACGGATTATTAAGTTAACAGAAATCTATACACCACCCACCAACTCTAATTCTTAGATCCAACCTTTTTAACGCCTTCTCTATACATTTATAAACTTGCTAATTTTATCATAATACTCGATCAAAATTTCATTGTACTTATTAGCACTATAACCTTCATAAAAGCTTTTTCTATCAGCGCTATCCTTGAAGTAGTAATCTATTATAGCTAAATCATAGTAAGGATCGCCTACGTCTATAATTTCAGGTGTGATTTCCTTATATCTAGATTTAATACTTTATTAATCACAAAATCACCTCATCTTTATTTCGTCTTGACGACCATAATATCCATTTATGGCTTCTTACCCCAAATCTAGGATAGCCACATCTGTACACTGGCCTTTCGTACTATACCTTCGATAAAATTGCTTTTACCTTTAATATAATTATCTATATCGTGTGGATACTGCTCAGCTAAATGCATCTTTAACTTTGCATACTCAGTAGTAACCTTCTTGTTTTTTCTCAAGTAATCTCTAAAAGCTAACTGTCTTAAATGTTCAGTGCTACCTTTCGGGCAGACATACATATGATAATTCATAAATTCATCTTTAAAAGATCTTCTAAATCTTTCTCTGCCTTTAATTCCACCATCTCCATCATGGTTATAACCTAGCTTTTTAAGTTCTTTCTCTAATAAAGGAAAAACCTCATATGAGTCAATAATGATATTAAAATCAATAATAGGTTTAGCTGCAAGACCTTCAACAGATGTGCTTCCTACATGAACAATATCAATTATCATATCACCTATGTAAGGAATAAGCATCGCCTTAATTTTCAAGAACTCCTCTTTCCATTTTGGATTATATGGCTCTACTACTATTGTTCTTTTCGAGTTTTTCTGCATTCAATTCTACTCCCTTCTTATATATACTTTGACTATAAAGTTTAATTAAAATCTTTTTTTACTAAGGAATAAGCTCCTTTACTTATTCGCTAAAATAGCACTTATTTCCTTTGCTTTGTAATTATCTTTAGCCAAACATATGGAAGTTAATATTGGAACCTTTGCCCAAAGGCTAATCTAGTAAAAATTATTTTTAGATCTGCATGAAACTATAAAACCCCACTGAATTTTCATTCAGTGGGGTTTGGTACTAAAATTTTATAAACGCTCAAATCTACCAGTGAAGAATCTTAACACTGGAGCTTCGTAACTAAACTTCAGCCCTTTAATCTCATCTCTTCTGTTATATGTGTTAATGATTGCCTGGGCAACAAAGTCTAAATGAGCATAGCTATACACCCTTCTTGGCAAAGTAAGCCTTACTAACTCTAGTTTAGGGAAATACTCTTTACCTTCTTTGTTCCTACCTGCGGAAACATTTCCCCGTTCCATGGTTCTTACACCTGACTCAATATAAATTTCAGCAGCTAGTACCTGAGCGGGATATTCATTTTGAGGAATATGGGGCAAGAATTTTTTAGCATCTAGGAATACTGCATGACCACCTATTGGCCTTACAATGGGTATACCTGCTTCAATTAGTTTGTTGCCTAGATATTCAACCTGCTCAACTCTGTGCTTAATATAGTTAAAGTCTAATGCTTCTTTTAATCCTATGGCAAAGGCTTCCATATCACGACCACTCATACCACCGTAACTTGGCATACCTTCGTATACTACTACAAGGGCGCAAGCTTTATGGTATAAGTCCTCTTCGTTCATTGCTAGGAAACCACCAATATTAACTATTCCATCTTTCTTTCCAGACATTGTTGCACCATCAGCATAGGAGAACATCTCTTTAACTATCTCAGCTATGGTTTTATCTTGATAACCTTCTTCTTTTGTTTTAATAAAGTAGGCATTTTCAACATATCTGGTGCAGTCAAACATTACTCTTATCCCATTCTTTTGAGATAGTTCATAAACTTCTCTAAGGTTCTTCATGCTTACTGGTTGACCCCCAGCAAGGTTAACTGTAACCCCAACACATATATAAGGAATGTTTTCTGCTCCCACTTCGTTAATCAGGTTCTCGTATTTTTGTAAGTCAATGTTCCCTTTAAATGCCACATCTTCTTTGTCAGAAATATGCGCATCATCAATAACCACATCTACAAAAGTTCCACCATTCATTTCTTGATGAGCCCTTGTAGTAGTAAAGTACATATTCCCTGGAACATAGGTACCTGGCTTAACTAGTATTTGTGATAAAATATTCTCTGCACCCCTACCTTGATGGGTGGGAACAACATATTTTAATCCCATAATTTCTTGAACAGTCTCTTGTAAATGGTAGAAATTTTCACTACCTGCATAGGCCTCGTCACCCATCATAATTCCTGCCCATTGTCTGTCACTCATGGCATTTGTACCACTGTCTGTTAAAAGGTCAATATAAACATCCCTTGAGTTAAGTAAGAAAGTGTTATATCCTGCTTTTTTTATAGCTTCTAACCTTTCCTCTTTTTCTAAAATCCTCAGTGGTTCAACCATCTTCACTTTATAAGGCTCTGGCATATACTTATAATCCATTTTTCATACCTCCCATTGTAGTAATAAGGTTATAAATTTGCAAAAACCATGCCACTCATATCTTGCAATAAGAACGCCAATAGAACCCCTTTTGTAAAAGTTTTTTACAAATATGTAAGAAAGGGTTACAACTGTAAAAACTACTTACAATTGTAACCCTTTAATCTACTTATAACCTTTGTATGAGATATTCCTAATGCTTTAGCTATCTCCCTAGAAGAACTGTATATTTCACTAGCTTTCACTATATGCCTAGATTCAAGCTCATTAATAATTTCTGGCAAGTTCACGGGAAAATCTATTTTGTCACTATCACCATAAGATTTAGTATCATGAGTAGCTAAAGGATTATTAATCATTAAATTCTCTGTGTCAATAACGTCCTGGGAGAATATTAATGCCCTTTCAATCACATTTTGAAGTTCCCTAATATTTCCTGGCCAATGGTAATTCTCTAATTCATTTAAAGCCCTTTGGGTAATATGCAGATCTGTTTTTCCTGAATTTTTACCTAAAACTTTTATGAAATGCTTTATCAGTACGGATATATCTTCCTTTCTTTCTCTCAAAGGGGGTAATTGTACAGGTATGACATTTAATCTATAGTATAAATCTTCTCTAAAAGTACTTTCCTTTACCATTTCCAAAAGATTTCTGTGGGTGGCAGAAATTATTCGAACATCTACAGGTATTTCTTTCTCGCCTCCAATACGACGAAGGGCCTTTTCTTGAATTACTCTCAATATCTTAGCTTGCAGATGGACTGGTATCTCAGCAATCTCATCTAGGAATATACTGCCTCCCGTTGCTAATTCAAAAAGCCCCTGCTTTCCCGTATTACTGGCCCCTGTGAAAGCCCCTTTCTCATATCCAAAAAACTCACTCTCCAAAAGGGCGTCGGGAACAGCTGAACAGTTAACAGCAACAAAAGGACCGTTACCCCTATTACTACTAAGGTGTATTGCCCTCGCAAAAAGCTCTTTACCAGTTCCACTTTCACCCAATACCATAATATTTGCTTCTGTTTTAGATACAGATTTAGCTAACAGAATTGTGTTTTTAATTTTATCAGATTCACCTATAATATCATCAAAGCTTATCATGGAAGGACGAGCGATTGTTTGTATTAGCTTTCTAACTTCTTCCATTTCTTTAAAAATTAAAAGGGCACCCATCTTTTTACCAGAACTATTTTTAATAACCCTGACATTAAGTAATAAATTTACCTTTTTATTTCTAATTTTACTGGAAACTTCTATGTTAGATTTGTCTTGGATATCAAGCTTTGGATTGTAGTATTCCTCAGGTAAAAGCTGGTTAATGTTAAGATTCTTATCTTTGTTGGTTATATGGAATAGATGACTAGCCTTTGAGTTGTAGTACTCCATATCCCCATTTTTATTTACGGCTATAATCCCATCTCCCATGGTGTTTATAACAATCTGAAGTTCTTTTGCCACCTTTTCGGATTCCATCATATCTAGTTCAGTGACATCCGAAATTTCCTTAATTTTACTTTTAATCCAAGTTTTAAATTCATCCCAGCTTGTTCCATCCCACTCTACTTTGACTGATATATAGGGGGGCTTTATCTCCATAGTTTCAATATTCAGCTGTCTTGAGGCAAGGGCTGACAAAATCTCTTGGGCCATTCCCACCCTATTTTCCGGTACTAAAAATTTTATATTTTTATTTTCCACGGCCATTTCTCCTCTTCCAATGGGAAAACTAGTTACCCCTGATGCTATAACTAATTCCATATTTGGTTAATAAATTCCTCCAATTTATGATAATAATTAATTGCTTCTTTTTCTTACCCTCCAAAGTCCACAAAAAAACCTAAGTTTATCCCTTAGGTTTTTTTATCCATATTTGGTGGAGGTGGGGGGAATCGTGCCCCAATCCAAAGGCATTAAAAGAGACTTTGGCAGTTAATATATTGTAAACTCTGCAGCCAAATAGTACTTATCATAATCACCTGTACCTCTAAAGTCTAAAAGATCTTTCACTATACGATATTCACCAGTATCCAAACTTCCATAGATCCAGTTCCAATTAACTTCCCATTCTATATTTTCCCCATAAGCCAAATCATAACCAATATCTTCAAATCCGTAATAGCCATCTATAGGGATAGGTACCTGATACCATTTTCCATTGATTTTCTTTTCCAGGCAGAAATATTCACCATAAATACACTGATTATCAGAGTTATACTCAAATGTTACAGTCAGTCCAGTAGAGGACACTGTTCCTTCCTTTACAGTCATAGTTACATCATTAAAGTTATTGACAATATCATATGTTGTTAATTCCCAGTCAGTTGTTTCAGCAGATTGCGCAGTATTTTCTATGCCTTCAGCTGAATAACTTTCATAAGAACCTACACATCCTGACAAGGCTAATAAAGTTATAACCATACAAAATACTAAGCACATATTTCTTTTCATGTAATTTCCCTCCTCGTATAATAAGTTTATACTTGTTAGACTCCACATATATCCATAAGTTCCCCCAATATTTAAGAACTATCATTATTCTCTTTGTACAATTCCCTGCATTCTTTTTTGTGCTTATGTACAAGCAAAGTCTTATACTTTAAATTTAAAGGAGGAAAAAAGCCTACGCTACAGCGAAGGCTTTTTTCCTCTATATATTTAAGTAGTTAAGCTTAGTTCCTTTACCATGCTATATGATTTATAGCCCTTTGGATCATTCTCTTTTGTAAAAATTACCTTGTACCCTAATTTTTCATAGAATTTTTCCGCTTGAAAATCTGTTGTACCTAAATTTATGCTAAAGACATTTAACCCTTTTGCTTTTTCCTCCATTTTATACATAAGACTTTTACCGATTCCATTTCCTTTATATTCTTCACTCACTACAAGCCAACCAATATACATGGAATCTTCAGTAATACTTCCATGTACTCCCCCAGCGAATTTTTCACCATCTAATGCAACAAACATTATATTTCTTTCTTCCATTGGATAAATATTGTTATCCTTATTAAATTTATCTATTCTATCTAGCAAAATAGAATTGTATTTATCTATTTTTTCTTTAACAACCATGACCCTAATCTTAGTATTACTTTTTATATCAAAATCAGTATTCTTCAAATAAAAATAACTAGTTGTTTTCGGTGTTTTTTCTGTAATCCCTCCAATTTCAAAGCCAATATCCTTAAAATCTTCTGCTCTAGATTCAACTTCTGTATATAATTTCATACCTACGGCTTTATTTCGATAATAATCACTAACTTCTGAAATCAATCTTCTTAAAACATCAATATCCTCATAAAACATACTACCAATGCCTATCCAATCCCAAGAGTACTTTGCACACACACTTCCAACCAGTTTATCACCGTCAAAAGCATAAAAATATTCATTTGATGAATCTTTTGCACCGATACATTTATAATTATAAGCTCTTAGCTGTTTTAATAGCTCATCTTTATATTCAAAGTTTTTGTCCTCTATATATCTCACTGGTTATCCCTCCCTAAATCAATAATCCTTTTAGCTCGCAGGTGAAGCTATACTGGTTCTTACCTGCTACCCCCTCCTCCACCACCGGAAAAGCCGCCTCCTCCAAAAGAACTTGTAGAGCCACCCGTCCCAGAAATGTTCGGTGTTGTGGCACTGGTAATATGATTTGTTCTATTCATAAGATACATCATACTATAAGCATTGCAGCCGTACATTCTGGAAAATGTACCAAAGTATTCAGGTTCAAGGTTTTTCATGCTTTCCAGAACCCTCTCGCCCATATCAAACAAAGCTGCGAAAACTAGGTAATCTCCCCAAAGTTCTGTAAAAGAGTCTCCCTTTTCATTGGGCCTGTGCATTTCCATTAGATATTCCTTTAAACCCAGTATCTGAACAGCCTGATCAAAACCTGTAGCAGTAAAACGAAGAATACCCTTTGTGTCCTTTGCAGCTAAATTTAAATTAATTAACTCTCTTCTACCTTCTTTTTTCACATCTATAGCCCAGTCAGTGAGCTTATCATACAGCTCTTCAGCTGATTCTTCTACAACAGATTTCAAAAGTATACCGTCCTGATCTGCGTAGTCCATTAAGTAATTGAACAGTCTTTGCTCAACAATTTCAGTGGGTGTCGCATCAAGTCTAAAAGTAATAGCCTCCTCTTTTTCTTCTTCCTTATTGCTTTCTTTTAACTCCCGCTCTTCTATACTGATATAACCCGCCTTCTGCCAACGGATTAGATATGCACCGATAAGATTTTCATAGGGAATTTCTTTCCTTAATAATTTCATTGCAGAATATACAGCAGGTATGCTGCCATTAAGGGGAATACATGTAGAGTATATATGTTCTTTCCCTTGAAGTCTCACACTGGTTCCATCTGCCAATTTGTATCGTGAGTGGAAGAAGGCATGTGTAAACACAATCACTATAAGTACTATTGCTAAAGCAATAAACAATACTATGAAATCAATATCAGAGTTATCATTTTCTGCTGATTCCTGCAGCTGCTCAAATGACATGTTAGCTGTTGCCGCTAGCGGAAACAGTTCTTTATCAAAACGTGAAAGTACATTCACATAATCCCTTCTCCCCAATGCCTCAGACGAAAAAACCTTGAGGATTCCGTCCTTTGAAATTTCCACTTCACCTTGGAAACCATAACCCCAAATTCGGGCATTATCTTTTGTTAGAGAAGTATCCTCCATACTTATTTTTATATAGATTGATTCTGGAGCACTTGAAAGATCAGAAATAAAACGATGATAAAACCCTGCATAATCTCCATAATTTTTGACCAATCCTTCTAGTGTATATTGGATAGTATATTCACGATCACCGTAACTGCCAATACCCCAGCAAAGCTCATATCCTTCGGATGTTTTTAAAATCCCGCTAGTACCAGCTTTTTCTTCACGAGAAAGGCTTGTATCCCAGTTTTCCAGAGCTTTAAACTGTATTCCTGACTCATCCCATACTTTAAGAGAATGGACACTCATTCCATCCATATTGTGTAGGGCCTTGTAATATTCTGTACCACTATATACACCCCGTACCTCCCAAATCTCCGTAATTAGAGCAGACCCATCATTATTAAGAATGACTTCAATACTTATGGATGGTATGGCATCTTCTGCAGCGAATGCCGGTGTTATACCTGTAATTGACATCATTATAAACAGTACCGAGATAATGAACAAATTTCTTTTATTATTTTTCATAGACCCCTCCTACATGTGTTTTTCGTGTTATTTTAATTATTAACTTCTATATTATTTCCTAGATTCCTTTATTTTACATTCTATCAAACCAACATATACTTACTATGCCCATTCTATTGCTGGAGGGGAATTGAAAATGGCTACATTTTCTTCACTTTCTTCAATATAACTAAAATAGTCTAAAACAGTTTGATTATATTCATCAAGGATTTTGATCATACCGTAAATACTCATAAACACATTTGGGATATAATTACAGTCTAGATAGTCTTTCACTAAATCCAATGAAGGATTTAGTGGTATATGTACAAACTCAGCTTCTGTGTGTTCTATCTTTTTCCCAACATGGGCTAATATCTCAGATGTGCTTTCTTTGTTTTTACCTATTAGGGACATCATAACCCATGGTCTCTCTACTTCATAACGTATGTACCCAATTATTTTACCTTCTTTAATTAAAGTTGAAGCTGTGAATTCCCTTTCATGACTTACCCAGTCTAAGAAATTATTCCCTGGGAAAACTGCAAGGGGTTCATCTTTATTCCAGTTATGCCAGATCTCAACTATTTCTTTGATATCTTGGGGTTCAACAGGTCGTTCTATTATTTCTGTAAAAACTTGTGGCAAATTTTCTTTAGATATTTTTAAACCTGAAGGAGAAAACATTTTAGCCCTGTATCCAAATCTAGGATAATAGTCTTTTTCTCCAAATAATGTGCTCATAGCATAACCCTTTTCTTTTGCTACTTTGTGCCCTTCCATTAACAGCTTACCACCGACACCTAGACTTTGGTATTCAGGATGTACAGCTAAAGGAGAAAGATTTACTGCTTTAACCAGTTCTCCCCTAATATACATATCAACAGGGACAAACAGTGCGTAACCCACGATAATTCCTTCTACCTCAGCAACTAATGCCAAATCATTATCATAGTTTTTCACATGTCTAAGTACATCTCCTAGTATCATCTCTCTAAAAAAATCTGGACCAGGTTTTCTCTTTCTAAATGCCAATAGGCAAGTTTCTGCTATACCATTGTAATCTTTTTGGGTTTCTTTTCTGATAATTAAATTCAAATTATCATCCTCCTTTTTTTTTATTAGAGACACCTTTACAGACGTTGTCTCTAATTTATATCCCCCCTTGAAATATTCCAATAATAATATCAGTTTTCTACTAAAGTGTATCATAGTTACTAAACTTACTTTATTAACTTTTAGTTAAATTAACCACAAAAGCCTAAGCTTATGGCTTAGGCTTTGTCTCTCCATATTTGGTTACCTCTTAAATTCCATATAGCCTTCTGACATTGGCACTGGTAACCCTTGAAACTTCGTTAAATGGTATTTTCCGTAGCTCTGCTATAGTGCCAGCGACCTGTCGCACATATGCTGGCTCATTACGCCTTTTACCTAGAGGCCCTGGGGTTAAGTAAGGTGCATCTGTTTCCACAAAAAGACTGTCTAGGGGTATATACTTTGCCACTTCTTGAAGACTTCTTGCGCTTCTATAGGTAACAGGACCAGCTATGGATAAATAAAAGCCCAGCTTGACATATTCCTTCGCCAAAGATAGATCACCTGAGTAACAATGCAGTACACCCCGTAAATTGGGGTTCTTTTTCTTTTCTGACTTAATAATCTCAAAGGTGTCTTGATTTGCCTTTCTATCGTGGACAACTATAGGTAAATTTAGATCACCGGCTACTTCAATTAATTCTACAAACCATTTTTTCTGGATTTCCTTTTCATTGGGATAATGGTGATAATCCAGACCAATCTCACCGAAACCGACAATCTTTTTGCTACTTTGGGCAACCCTTTTAACCTCTGCTAAGATGTCATAGTTCATCTCAGGTCCTGCACAGTTATATCCAACCGTTGCATATATGTTCTCATGTTTTTCCGCCAGTGCCACAGCTGCTCTATTACTCTCAGGCCCACCTCCAGATTCGATAACTATATCTATGCCATCTTTCTTAAGATTTCTGATAACAATTTCCCTATCCCTATCGAATTTTCTACTACTTAAGTGAGCGTGACTATCTATTAACATATGAATCCCTCCCTAAAACTTCTATCTCTATTATAAAATACAATCACTGACAACTATGTGTCAGTGATTGTATTTATTTAACATTTTATTAATATACCCTTTAACATTACTTCGTAAAAAGTCAGGTTCTAAAACCTCACAATCCTGCCCAAAACCCAAGATAAACTTTATTAGTCCTTCTTCATTGGGATAAACATCTTCCACACAAAAATACCCATCCACCATCTCACTAATGTTATTTTTGTCAAAATACTCAGGAAGCTGTTCACCTAAGTCCCTTGAAAACTTTAACTTTACTTTAACACTTCTTTTACTATAAGAATCCGAGAAAATTTGCTCAAGTTGATCCAGTGAGATATCCCGTTTCGAAAATTTATCACCTAATTTAAGATTTCGCATCCTTACTAACTTAAATTTTCTATAATCATCTCTCACCTTACAATAAGCAATAAAGTACCAGTCTCCATGTTCAAGGGTAACTTGGATGGGCTCTGCAATCCTTTCCCCATACTCTTTGTTACGATTTATATAACTAAAAATTAGCTCTCTAGATTCCTCTATGGATTTATTGATTAAAAATAAGTATTCCTTCAGCTCTTCCTTCATACTAAAATGGGATAAATCAATCTTTAGTTTGCCATGATTATTACTCTGATCATAAACCCTCTCAAACTTCTGCCCTATGTCGTTAAATCCCTGGTTCTTACCCATCAAATTGCCTAGACTATTCATTAAGGGAATTAGAGTTAAGGCTTCGTTTTTATTTAAGAACAGGTTCTTGATGTCATAATCCTCCATAATATAATACCCCCCACCCTTTCCACCTACTGATGCAATGGGAACACCGGATTCACAGATTTTTTCAATATCTCTATAAATAGTCCTCAAAGAGACCTCAAAATGATCTGCCAGCTCTAGCCCAGTAACTTTACCCCTGTTTAAAATAATTAGCATTATTGAAAGCAGTCTATCTACCCTCACGAAATCCCCCCTTCCCTTTTTTAACTCCGTTAAGGCACACTTTTTTAGCGTAACATAGGATGTACAGTTTTAGGTTTTCAATGATTGGGCAAACACAACATCTTAAAAACTTCTTAAGTATCCACCCAAATAATAATAGTGCTTCATATCATTGGGTCCAAAATATACCTCAAATATCTTGGCATCTCTATTTAGTAAGTACACAGCTTGAACATTAATTGATTTGTTAATATTGGTAACCATTATTTTATCTTCTCTCATCAAATATATTGAAGTTTCTGCAACTGTTCCTATGGATGAAATAATTTCTGTTCTTCCACTATCATCTAAGTCAATCTCCTCTGTATTACCTTCTATTTTTATAACTGAATTTTCCACTTGCTCTTGTTCATAGAACCAGTAGTAGTTTACTTGATGGTTCGCGCCTAGAATACCGTAAATCTTTATAGCTTTTTTTCCAAATACTTCTGTTTCTTCTATTCCATAGATTTCATCAGAAGTTCCTTCCATGGTTACTTCTTCTATAAGAAACACTTTTCCATTTACCTGTATAGAACCACTTACCTGACCATTAGTTTTATTATTAAACAACTTTACTACTATTCCCTGATCAAGTTTTTTCTCATTAAGAACATCACCCTCTACATCTTCAGTTAAATGGCTTAAGGTAAAAGGAGTTATTTCTTCAAAAATTAAAGATAACGTCTCTTTTTCTTGACCATTATCTTTTTCTCCTAACTCCGCATCACCCGCTTGGGGATTAGAAGCTCGAGTGTTAGGAACTTGGGCACAACCACTTAACATTAGGAACAAAACCAAAATTACACAAAATTTCCCTTTCATATTTATCCCTCCTATTATTATTACAGCTCCCAAATTTAGTAGTAATACTAAATTGTGATTGCAGTTCCATAGACGTAACTAAAGGAAAAAAGTTTCAGTTTTTTAGTTAATTTAGATATTATTATTACAAACTACCTAAAAACCTAAGCTATTCGCTTAGGTTTTGTATTTTTGTACTATTTGTTTCCTTACTTCTCAGCCAATAACCACAAAATGCTCTATATTAAAATCCCTTTTTTTCTAACCACTCATACAACATTTTCTCTCTAGAAGATGTTTTTTCTTCATCTCCGTCATGTTTTCCTAGGGTCAGCTTATCATGGATATTTCCATCCATAAGGAATATTACTCTGCCTGCCCTGGCTGCAACTTTCACATCATGGGTAACTATAATGACTGTTGTGCCATCTGTATTGACAGCATTAATTATATCCAATACTTCCTTTGAGGTACTGCTGTTTAGGGCTCCAGTGGGTTCATCCCCAAATAAAATATCTGGTTGATTGATCAATGCTCGGCATATGGCTGCACGTTGCAACTGTCCCCCTGAAACTTTTTTAATGTCATGGCCAGCTACACTATCAATGCCTGTCTTTACCATAAGTGTATGGGCATTTTGATTCACCTGTTCCCTTGATAGCTTGCCAAGCTTAAACCCAGGAAGTACAATGTTATCCCTAATAGATAAATTTTTAAGCAGATAAGAGTGTTGAAAAATAAATCCCATTTGTTTTAGTCTTACTTCACTTATTTTTTCATCATCCAGCTTAGAAATATCTTTTCCGCAAAGGAGCACACTGCCTGAAGTGGGTCTATCCATTCCACTGATACTATAAAGCAATGTAGATTTTCCAGAACCGGACTGTCCCATTATTGCTATGAACTCACCCTCTTCAACCTCAAAATTTATATTGTTTAACACCTGTGTATCTTCAAAACTTTTACATAGATTCTCTACCTTTAAAATTGCTTTCATAGTGCCCCTCCCCAATTTACTATTCATTTATAATAGAAATAATATTGTATTTTGTTATTGTTCTCAGAACAATCCATGTTACTAACTGCATCAAAGCCAGTAACAACAATGGACACAGTACATACAGAACTAAGGGGTTGACAACAAGATCAACTTTTTTAACCCCTAGCCCTGAAATAGTTAATACAAGGTTAACTATCTTCTCTCCTAAGACATTGGTTAAAATAACTCCCACCAAAATACCAATGATTGAAACATAGCCTATCTTTACTAAATATTGCTTTTTAATGTCTAGTTCAGGAAATCCTATGGCCTTTAAAACTGCAACTTCCGCTAAATCCTTGGCCAGACGCAGTTTTAAAAATAATACAGTGATAAGCATTACTAAACAAGCTCCTATTATAACAATTATAAAAACAATAGTCTTAAGTTGCTTTACCACACCACCTAATGTCTGGTTTATGAACTCCTCCATTGGGTATATTGTTACTCCAGGTCCTACGATTTCTGACCATTGATCTGCCTTTTCTTCCGCTACTGTATTATCTTTAAGATTAACGGAAAAGGAATACTTTTCACTGGTAAGGTTCGAAAAGTCATATTTTGATTTTGCTGTGTATCCACCGCTGGTAACACCTTGATATATTCCAGATAAAACAAATTCCTTTTTTCTGTCACCATAGGAAAGTACCATTGTATCACCGATATTTTTACCTATTTCATTGGAATTAAGATAGGAGATGGCAATCTCATTTTCCCCATTAGGAGCTTTTCCACTAATATACTTTAGCCCATTACCTGAGTTATCTCCACTGTCTACATGTAAATTCATAAGTTCAGCATCAGCATTGGTTGTCTGAACACGTACCCTTCGATATTTATAATAAGTTTCAATTGCGTCATCATCCTCTAAAACCTGTACTACCTTCTTATAGTTGATTTCGAGGTTTTCCCCATTTTCCACTTCAATTAGTATATCTTCCAGAGAGCTTCCCATATATGTGATAAATTCAGGGGCCTCAAAGGTGTTCATGAGATTAATAGGAACCATAATCATTATTACAGCAATTAATACCACTGCAAAAACTATTGTCCAGTTTTTAAAACTATAGAAAACCTCCCTAATTGCCATCAGCCAGTTAACAGGGAGTTTCTTTGATTTATATAGTCCATCCTTTATTTGCCCTTTTTCTTTATGAAATCCTTTTCTCCTAACCAATGCATCAACAACAGTAACTTTTTTAATCCTCTTTAATACCTTCTTGCAGTAATAGGTTATAAGAAGGAAAACAAGGCATCCAACAACAATTGATAGTATTATTGCTAGGGGAGACATACTCATATTTCCAAATGTAGTCCTGACATGGTTTGTAAATATACCAGTAGTTAGCAATGCTAAAATATATCCTATTACTACTCCTACCGAAGCTAATATCCTATACTTATTTAGATAAATATTCCTAATATGGGCAAAAGGAAGTCCTATAGCCTTCATTGTACCTATTTCACCAATTTCTTCTTCCAAAGCAGCCATTATTGTAAACTTAACACAGATAAAAGAAACTATGATTAAAAGTGCGCTTACTAGAAGTAGAACAAATACAGTTACCATATCTGTTATTGCACTTAATATAAAAATCATGGCATATGTCACTGCTTGACCATTTTGCGGAAGCCCTGCATTCTCATAGGCTGTTTGAAAATTCGAGGCCTCTTTTGAATCAGTGAAATAGGCTTCTATTAGGTATTCATTTTCTCCAACCTTACCGTTCAGCATATCAAAATCTTTATTGCTCAACAGTATTCTTGTGGAAGAGACCATTGGGGAATTCATTTGGGCATCCAGTATGAATTCCTTAATTATAAATTCCTTTAGGACATTATTATAGTTCAAAAGAACATGGTCCCCTATTTTCATATCATACATTTCCTTTAAAAGTACGGGAATCCCAATTTCTCCTTCTTCAATAATAACTTTTTCGTGTTCCGAATTTAAGAGTAAATCCCTACTTTCATTCTGCTTTACCAGACCAATGCCAAGACGGCAGTCAGAAAGATCATATGTATCCTTACCTACAACACTAAGGGATTCACCGTGTACATTAATCATTGTGATAGTCTGCCAGTAAGTTATACCTTCATAATCTGACATGAACTCATCTATTTTCTCCTGATCAATTTCTCCCTTGTGCATCTGAAGAAAATGAGGTGGCTGAGCTTTCTCATATAGTCTAGAAATTGATGTGAAGGTTTGTACCCCCATTATCACAGACAAGACCGCAAGACCAGCTGAAAACATCATAAACAAAAGTAGTGCAAGATTAATCACTTTATTCCTCTTAAAGTCATTTTTAACAATTAACCAATCCATCTCCCATACCCCACATCTCTTAATTTATACTTTTGCCTCTAAGTCTATCATACTTGCTGAAGGTATATTATTAATTTTTAGTTAAATAAAAATTTAGTGGAAGGGTAAATAATTTCTTGATTTACTTCCTCCTCAAAAATATCGTTATAGATTTAGAGCATATCTATTATTATACTTTTACAATTAACTCCACCTCCCGTTAAAGACGCGGTTTAGATAAATAAAAAAAGCTGTAAGAAGAACCTTCTTATCAGCCTTAATTTATTTTACTAACATAAAGATTTATCCCAACGGCAAACCCCTAAGGTTAAAATATCAGATGTTTCCTCCTTATGCCCTTAGCCACATGCCCTTAACTCTGAGATGGGATATATAACACGAACCGGAACAGTATCAAGCTCCAAAGTAAGTTTATATGCCTTTTTTGAGTATTTTATTGCAATGTTCATTTACCAATTGTATTAATACCTGTTTTTCATTTTCTGAAATCCATTCCCTTAATCTTGCTGCTGCAACAGGTAATTCCCATCTATTAATATCCTCAATGTTTTTTTTCGAAATCATAAGGTATTCCTTTATATATATCTTGTAAAGGTGATGTTGGAAAAATGAAATTAACCTTCTCATAACCCAAGATGCATTTGCAACTTCCCCATATTTTAACATAATGCATGTACGGGCAACATCAGCACACACATCTCCCTTGCAAGCAGTCATCCAATCTAAAAAAACAGCTTTATTATTTGATATCATTATATTTCCTGGATGGAAATCAAAATGGCACAAATCACTTCCATCGGGTAACTGCTTTAAATATTTTCGGACGATTTCCTTATTCTCATCAGAAATTACATCAACACTATTCAAATCCTCTTCCAGTCTCTCTTTTACTGTACACAGGTTTTCCATAACTGGTTTCTGTATATATAAATGATAATGTGCTAATTCTTTTGCATAAGCATTAATTTTCCACAAGGAAGCCAACATGACTCTCAGCATATCTGTACCTTTAATTTCCTGATATATAATTCCATGCCTGCCATTTACCTGAACCATTTCATATACTTTTGGAACACAATCCAAAATCTTTTGTATGAAAATGCCGTTTTGATATTCTCTCTCTACTATCCCTTTATGTAGCCCGTTCCGAAACAATTTTAATATTTTATTATCATTTAGCCTAAATATTTCAGCTGTATTACCTTGTCCTATGATTTTATCATTATTTATTTCCATATGGTTTCCCCCATTCCCTTACTTATTGATTTTATCTCTACTCAGCCTTCGAACAAAAAAAGAAGAAATAATACATATCAACATGGAAGTGGCAAAAATACCAAATATTAAGTCTGGAATAGGCTTACTAAATACTACTAAAGAAAGTATGATAATTAGGGCTATCATTTGCACAATAAAACTGGACCACATTAAATTCTTGATTATCATTCTGTTTCACACCTTTCAGTTAAAATCTTATAATGGTTTTTCTTTGTATGAACAACCTCTCTAATTAGGTTCTTATTCGTAGTTTCTTTTTCTTATTAAAAACTCATTTTTACTCCCAGGGTATAGATCTTCCTTAACTATTTACATAATTCGATTAAGTTACATATATTACCTTTATTTAGGGAAGTTTTTCTGCATATTAACTTCCCAACCATGCAAAAAACCTAAGCTTAGCGCTTAGGTTCTAATATCTCTATTTTTCATTTTGGGGAATTGAAAACCCCGTCCTATTTATTAAGTTGATATCTCCCATGTTTAGTGGAGGCTGGGGGAAGTCGTACCCTTGCAAAATCTCACTTAAATAATGGGTTCTTGTGCTTTAATAACACGAATATTTGTAAAGCTTTCATCTTCAGGTCCCTGTACGGGTAAGCCAACCTCAATATTCCGTTGAATGTACTGAATGTTTTTTTCTGTAATTATTTCTCCAGGAATTAAAATTGGGATACCTGGAGGGTAGATCATGATAAACTCAGCAATTACTCTTCCAGCAGATTCTTTAAAAGGTATTAACTCGGTTTCAGCATAGAACGCATCCCGAGGCGATATTGCCAATGCGGGAATATTGGGAACACGTAAAGCTACAGCTTTATTATCAACATCTTTATTGGACTCAAAGTATTCCTCTGCCAAGTGTTTAAACGCTTCTATTAACTTACTTGTTGTGTCCTCTGTGTCTCCCACTGAAATAATACACAGGATATTATACAAATCAGACAGCTCAACCTCAATATTATAGTTTTTTCGTAACCAGACTTCAACTTCATATCCAGTGATCCCTAATCCCCTAACGGAAATAATTAACTTCGTAGGATCTATATCGTAGGTTGCCTTTGTTCCTAAAATTTCTTTCCCCACGCAATACAATCCAGTGATAGTATTGATTTCATTTCTTGTTCGATCTGCAAGAGCAATTGCATTTTGAATCAATTCTCTCCCTTTTGTTGCTAACTGTTTCCTAGCTACGTCCAGTGAAGCTAATAATAAATAGGAAGTTGAAGTTGTTGTTAGCATACTGATCACAGATTGAACTCGTTTAGGTGATACTAAACCTTCCTTAACATTTAAAACAGAGCTCTGGGTCATTGAACCACCTAATTTATGAACACTTGTAGCAGCCATGTCGGCGCCAGCTTGCATTGCTGATAAAGGAAGTTCTTCGTGGAAGTGAATGTGAACACCATGTGCCTCATCAACTAAAACAGGCACTCCATAACTGTGAGCAATATCAACGATTTTTTTCAAGTTTGCTGCAATACCAAAGTAAGTAGGGTTTATTACTAATAGTCCTTTGGCATCAGGGTGTTTTTTTAACGCTTTTGCAACGGAATCCGTTGTTATCCCGTGTGATATACCAAAGTTTGGGTCAATAACAGGGTGAATAAAGATTGGTGTAGCACCAGAAAAAATAATGGCAGACATGATTGATTTATGAACATTTCTCGGGACTATAATTTTATCTCCTGGGCCACATACACTCATGATCATGGTCATAATTGCGCCACTTGTCCCCTGTACAGAAAAGAATGTATGGTCAGCACCAAAGGCCTTTGCCGCTAAGTCCTGTGCTTCTTTAATCATGCCATGGGGATGATGTAAGTCGTCTAAAGGACCAATATTAATTAGATCGATAGATAGAGCATTATCTCCAATAAAGTTGCGAAACTCAGGGTCCATCCCAGTTCCTTTTTTGTGGCCAGGTATATGAAATTGAATAGGATTTTTTTCTACATGCTCTAATAACCCCGTGAAAAGTGGCGTCTTTTCTTGTTCCTTAAGGTCAGAGTTTGTATTATATGGAAAATTTGATGTTGTCAATATATTCACCTCTAATCATGATCTTCAACTGTAAACATTAAGTTAACTAATTTGTAAAACAAAAATGAGTATAACATATCTAGATAAAAAAACAAGTAAAAACTCTGTCTCTTATCCAGTTTTCTACAAAGTAGGTTAAAATATTATGAGATAGGAAACTTTATAAAAGTTTTAAAAAGCCCATTTTACTTTTTAACAGGAGAATGAAGCATATGGAAATAACATATCGTATACATAAAATATCATAAAACCCTAAGCGATAAGCTTAGGGTTTGAATTTATATATCTTTATAAACATTATGGTAAGGACGTTTTTCTACGATATCTTCGGTAATAATCAAAGCAGCATTGTTTTGTATATCAAGCACGCACCATTCGTATCTCCCAAATACTATTTTATCTCCTACCTGCATATTTACCTCCCTGCCTTATATGGTTTTCCCTTCATTTGTTTCTATCTTATTCACAAAGTCCATATTGTAACGCACAGCACCATGGTCTTTAATTACCGTGCCTCTCGTAAGGCGGATTGCCAAAATACAGCAATTCTCATCCTTCTCATTGTTCGCGTCGTCGTACCATTCGGCAAAAACAGTGCGAAGCTTAGTCCTTATTTCAGCGTTTTTCGGGTCTAATACCCAACCAAGATTTTCACCTATTCCGTTGCCGGAAAACCACTGGAAGTTAACGGAAAACGCAACTTCTTTGTTTTGTGCTATTTCCCGCATTTTATTTGACTTTGCGTATGTAACAACATAAAACACGCAGTCCTCATAATATGCGTCCACATCGCGGACAATGGGTATTGGGTTTCCATCAGAACTAGGCTCTGTGGCAATAGTTGCAAGTGAGATAACATTATCCTTGTTGTTGCCGCACCTTTCTTCAATTATCTTTAAACCTTCTTGGTACTTACTCATTAGCATTTCCTCCGATCAATTTAGTTTATTTATATTTTCTCGTTGTTTAAAGGGAATCCACATTTTCATATACTTGAATTTTGATAATATATCTCGGTAAAAAAACGTCCGTAATCAGTCCGAGTTCCTTGAGGCAAAAACCAAAACAACATCATCACCTATTCCATAATCACCTTGTCCATAGATATCTACATATTCATCAAGTAAATACTCTTTCACAACTTTCTGCTTATCTTCATCTGAAACTTTTATAAATCCGGCTTTTTCATATGCTCTTACTGCACGTACATTTCTTTTTGATGGTCTAATGATAAATCTCTCTATATCAAGATTCTCCATTAAATAATCACAAAAAATCTTTATTGCCTCTGAACCCAAACCTCTTCCGTAGTTCTTTTCAGTTCCCATCCATATATCAAGTTCAGCGCTCTTGCCTTTTAAATGGAATGACGAATAACAAATTGCTCCTACTTCTTGATTTCCATCATTTATAATCCATAATTGTCCAAAATTTGGTTTTGAGCCGTCAAAATAAAAGTCTTTAAAATCCTCACAATACTCTTCCCAACTTGGTATTGGGGTATCCTCGAAATTAGGTGGTCCCATATGGCTCTTAGCTGTTTCTGATAAACATAACCATTCATATACCTTTCTTTTGTCTGTTAGTTTTGATGGCTCAATAGTAACTTGTTGTCCTTTAATCATTTTCATTCTCCTTTTTTCACCGTGTCATCAATACTACTATATCAAACATTCACCTTTTTTCTTTTTTAGTGCTTCATCTTTTATTTCTTTTGCAAACATGACAATTCTATATCAAACCATGTTTCAATGTCTTCTCGTATATCTAAAACAGAATCATCCAAGGATATGGGAAGTCCACGGCAACCACCATCACAATGACCGATTTCTCTTTTTCTGCCACAACCATATCCCTTTGCAATCAGTTCCTGCAAAATTGGAGAAAAGCTTTTGATAGTGTCAATGTATTCGTTCGTCTTTGTCGATTTCACATTGATATGATAGCCGTTGTTGAGGGAAGTGTTAATTCCCCATACAACTTTCTTTTTATAACAATACTTCATATAGATATGAAACCCTTTTATTTCCACAACACAGGTAAGTCCTTTATCCAAATAGCGCTGATGCAGTTGCAGAATGAAATCCTGCACATCTGGTGATAAAGGCTTTATGGTATCCTGCACAATAGAAAGCACATGGTTTTCATCCTTTTTCAATACCCTGTAATCACAGCGCAAAAAAACATCCTGGTTGACTAGGGTGCCATGGTCTCTTTCGGCCATTGCCATGACCTTCAGGCCTGTAAGCATAGTAGGATTATCTGGATATGTAATCTTTATGGTTTTGATGTCAGACAAGTTTTGCTTCTTTTTATTTATATCTATGCCGTCAATGCAAATACCGCAATCCGCCAAAAATCGAAAGCATTCAAGGTTTTTGGTAACAGACAGCTTTCCACTAAATACTGTATTTCCACAGGCTAGAGATTGCTCGTTTTCAACTGGCATGCCATGATAACCTATGTTCATTAGTATGGTCCTTACATTGTGCAGGAACGGGTAATACACCGAAAGAGTGGTGCGGTTTTCATATTCATGGGCAATTTTTTTGCTATTATCATAGACATCACCTTTGCTGTATAAAACATCGTAAAGCCGAACCAAAAAGGCTCTGAACGCCAGAACACCCTCACGTATCCTATCTTCATCTGAAACATTTGTATATGCAGGATTGATCGAATATGCTTCGTGGGTTCCGGGCACCATAATTTCCTTTAAATAGCTCGCCACATCCTGAAGTGTTTTTCTCATGTGTTTCACCTCTTGTAATTTACTTTAATCTCTAAAACCAATTTTCAAATTCCTGGTTTTCTGACTGTATATACAAATCATGTACCACGTGATAGAACTTATATGATAATCTCTTCTATCCTAGGCTTTCTTGCACACCCTCTTTGATTTCCGAATTAAATGTTTAATGAATTATTCAACAATAAATCTAGATAACCTTCTAAACTGGACAAAAAAAAAGAAGTTTTTCCAAGAATGGAAAAACTTCAAGCCTAACTAGGAAGATTTTTGTTTTCTTCACCTTTAAATAATCCTGATGACTACTCCATTTATAATTTAAGTCCATCATCAATCCATGCTTCAACTGGATTTAAGTGTATATACTTTACTCATTGTAACAAGTATGAACCCCCGTCGCATAGCAATGCTTTGTACCGCTGCTGAAATACATGCCTAGTTCTAGAATGCTTCAAATTAATTCTTTGGGTATAGCTTTGCAGTATTCCCTGCCTGATCTTAGATAGTGGCACTTTCCCAGTTTCTATAAGCAAATGAACATGGTTATCCATAATGCAATATGCATAGAGCTTAAAGCGATATCGTTCTTTATATTTATCCAGTAGAAATACCATATATTTTATTAACCTTCAAAACTCCACACTGGTATTACTTCAATTTCTTCTAATAAAGGATTACCATTCTCATCATCGTATTTTATTTCAACCACAATATTATGGTTAATGTATTTCATCATCTCTCTGGGATATGAAACACCTGCTCTTCCTCCCTTAAAATCCTTTAGTTCTTCAGTGTTATAGCTATATCCCGATGCATTTTTCTCTTCTTTATCTGTATTTTTATCTCTAAACCTTATGGTAATAGATATATTCTCTGACACATAGTGTTCCTCCCCGATATAATCAATTGATTCTATACGGAGGTGCACATGGCTAGATGTGTTAACCAAAACTCCATCACTGATTTTCCAATTATCACTTTCTCCTTCTAGCCTAAATACCGCCAAAAACATTTCAGCTCTCTCTTGATCCAATTGGCTTCTTATACTTCGATTATTGTTAAACAATACTATGCAAGTAATTAGTAGAATGAAACTTATGGTAATTAATGTTTTGATATTTCTTACATTCACCTGTTTTCTCCCCTTTCTCAAAACTTGTACTCAAAAAACCCTTAGCGGAGCTTCGGCTCCCAGTGACTTCTCTAAAATTTCTCCTATCCTAGTATTGAGAATTTTCCCACCCATGTCCCCCTTTTTTCTGATGTACATAACTTATATATTCCTAAAATGTTTCACTAATACTACAAATCATAGCCGATCCAACGGTTTAGATATTTGGTAGAACCTTGTGATTTATGAATTAAATGTTTATTGAATTATTCAACAATAAATCTAGATAACCTTCTAAATGGGACAAAAAAAAGAAGTTTTTCCAAAAATGGAAAGACTTCAAGCCCCACCCGGAATATTTCCAGTTTTATCTCATGTCCTTATTTCATTAACTCCAATCTTACAGATTTTGCTCCCACGGGTCTACCAATTTCTATCCATGCACGATAAGTTAGCTCTATGCCTTTTCTGGCAGGAGCCCTATCTGTAACTCTTACCACAATACTTTTTGAAGGATCAGCTAGGTTTGTCACTTTAATAAACTTATTCATATAATTCGAATGCCAATTGTAGGTGGGTGTTATGGCAGCAGTCAAATCTTGGGGGTGGAACACCTCACCAATTTCTGTATATGGATTTAAGATATTTCCTGCATCAAACCCTATCTCAGGACAAGGGGAATTCCTCCCGGGTCTTGTGCCTTGACATGGCACACCATAATACTCACAATGTGCCCCCTCTGATATAATAATGGAAACATCAGAGCTTATGTTATTAGGTACATTAAGCTGCATACTGGATTCATTACCATTTGCTGCTGGGAAGTTTAATCTAATAGCTGACCTTATAGAGTTTGCTATCACTAATGCATTATACCAAGGTACCTTTGAGTTTTCTTCAATTTCTAAAATAGCCGTTTGCTCAAAGGGCGACTCTGAATCCACCCAATTGGTTGATTCATATAATTGGGCAGGATAGCTTCTCCATCCCCTAGAACCATTACCTGTATCGTAAAGATATGTTTGTTCGCCAATGCCTAGTCTTACCCTTGGGCAGCATACTATATATTTACCTGCTGCGAAAGAGGGTGTAATAAAGTCTAAATCCCTGTTCTTATCTCCGAATATTCTATTTAGTCTTTTAACAACCAGCTCTGCCTTTGATTTATCCTCATTTCCATAGACAGTTAAATCATTAACTATCACAGACCCTATGTGTTAGGATAGTTGTCGTAAGAAATTGATGTATAATAGAAAATACGACAATGAACCTAAGGAGAGAGAATATGCCTAGAACTAGCAAGTATAGTCAAGATTTTATAGATACAGTTTTAAAGAGGCTTGAGCCCCCTTCATCAGAGACAGTGAATGATTTATCAGAAGAGCTAGGGATACCAAGCTCAACTATCTATACATGGGTAAAAAGGAGCAATGGTAGTTTAAGAAAGCAAAAGCCCAAGGATAAGTGGACATCCAAAGATAAGTTTCATGTTGTTTTAGAGACAGCCACTCTATCGGAACTGCAACTAGCAGAGTATTGTAGGAGAAAAGGCCTTTATGTAGAGGAAGTTAAAGCCTGGAAAGATCAGTGTCTTAATGCTAATAATGAACCTGTGGAAGATACTAAAAAGATAAAGAATGAGCTTAAAGAGGAAAAACTAAAAGCTAAAGAGCTAGAAAAAGAACTTCGTATGAAAGAAAAGGCATTAGCTGAAACGGCTGCTTTACTGGTACTTAGAAAAAAGGCAAACGCGATTTGGGGGGACCCCGAGGAAGACTGATCAGTGACTCAGATCGTGTAGACGCAGTAAAGCTGATCAAAGAGGCAGTAGATAGTGGTGCTAGATTAAGACCAGCCTGTGCAGAATTGAATATAAGCGACCGGACATATCAGCGCTGGTCTAAGGGTAATGAAGTAAAAAAAGATCAACGTCCGTTGGCGCAAAGGCCTGTTCCCAAAAACAAGTTAAGCGATGAAGAACGCTCCATAATACTAGATACGCTAAATAGCCCAGAGTACGCTGACCTACCTCCCTCTCAGATTGTACCGAAGTTAGCTAACGAGGGTAAATACCTTGCTTCCGAATCGACAATTTACCGAATATTGAGAGAAGAAAAAATGAATGCACATAGATCTAAAACTAAAGAGCCTATAAAAAAGGAAGCTCCTACACATATTGCGACAGCTCCAAATAAGGTATGGACATGGGACATAACCTGGTTGAATGCTTCTGTAAAAGGTGCTTACTTTAAGCTATATTTAATCTTGGATATGTTTAGTAGAATGATAGTGGCGTACGAAGTTTGGGAGTCAGAAAAAGCAGAATATGCAGAGCAACTAGTAAGAAAAGCAACCTTGTCACAAGGCATAGCTGGAAGACCCCTGGTCCTTCATTCTGATAACGGTAGCCCAATGAAAGCTGCTACATTTCAAGCAACCCTAGAAAAGCTTGGTATCCAAAGCTCATTTTCTAGACCTAGGGTAAGTAATGATAATCCGTACTCTGAATCACTTTTTAAAACGATGAAGTATGTTCCGAAGTACCCTACTAAAGGGTTTCATTCAATAGATGAAGCAAGGAAATGGGTAAGAAAATTTGTAAGTTGGTACAACAACGAGCATTTGCATAGTGGTATTAAGTTTATAACACCCTATCAGAGACATTACGGTCTCGATAAGGCAATAATGGCTAAACGTATCGAAGCTTATAAACTAGCTCAACGAAAGCATCCTGAAAGGTGGGCTAGACATATCAGAAATTGGGAGTTGCCAGAGTTTGTGGCATTAAATCCTATTAAGGATGAAGAAGCAGTGGAACTTATTAGTCAGGAAGAGCAAGTGTAATCACAAGACTAGATTTGGCGAAGCGTATCATTTACTTGGAGAGGCCCACATGGTAGCCTGTTGAAAAGGCAGGACTTATTATTTATGGGCATGCCTTTAAGGACCTATACCTTGTGGGCAGAGGCTCCATGTCAATGACAAATCGGGTCCAGAACTCATAATTATTTTTATTAAAATGCGACAACTTTATTGACAAACACCGCAGAGTAGATTTCAATAGAGGCATTATATTCAAGTATAGCTAAATTGTTCATACAAGCACTCCCTTTTATCAATTCATATTACTTTTTATGTAATATGAGTCAAAAGAGTTCATCGTAAATAATTTCTTCAAATAGCAGAAAAAAGCCTAAAAAGAGCCTTTTTAAAGGAGGCTCTTTTCTAAGTCTTTTATTTCTACTGCTTTATAGTCATCATCGTTAATGTATATCTCCATTTCTTTAACTAATTTGTTGCTTATGATAAATCTGTTATAAAAAGATACCCCTTTTCCTTCTTTGCAAAATTCTTCTAAAGTTCTTATAACTATTACCTTTTTTTTGGCTTTAATTTCTTCCTCAATAGATTTTACCGCTTCTTGAAACTCTTCCCAATGCTTTGATTTAATAAACCACATTTATAACCCCTCCCAATGTTTTTATACATTATATTCTTCAAAGATTCTAAATATCCTACTATTGAATTGATGAGGAAACAAATAATTAGTTTACCTCCTCACACGCCGCGTAATTACCGTTCGTATCAGGGTTCCATTAGCTTGCTTACATCTTCTCTCCTCTGCGTCCTTGACTTAAGAAGACCATTGTAACTTTCTTATCCCTTAGGCTTTGTATCTTCATCTTATCGAATATAATTATGGTTATTTCCACATCCCATTAAAAATAAACCTTCAGATTTTCAGATCGGGATTTTGCCTAGGGCTTCCTTCAGATATCCACCTCACGATGGACACCTAGGTTGCATAGGCGAGCAGTAGACGGAGTCTACGACCAGCCCTTGCCTTCGGCTAGTGGTTCCCACTACCAAGCCCACAGCGGACTTTCCCGCCAAGTTAACATACATGCTCGGCGCACCAAAAATAATACCGCTCAAGTTGAACGGTATTATAACAGTGTTTGGAGTCTTATTAGTGATATAGTAATTAGTATACTATGGTCATTATTTTGAAACAGTAAATTCAGTAATAATTAATTTTGCTGTTTCTTCATCACTCAGGTCAGAAAGCACTTCTTTTAGTATACGGTACTGACCTGGTTCTGATGGAACAAAGAGTATTACCTGCTCAAACTTCTTTCTTGGTTTCAGACTATACGCGATATCTTCCCAACCGTCTGGAATATGAATAGTTTCCCACTTATTGTCTGTATAACGTTGTATTTCATACTTTTGTCCAAAGTATATTGTGTTCCAGCTCCTATTATTAATAGTTATTGTTAAATCTTCACCCGATGAAATAACGTCTACGTTCAAACTTAGTTGAGGACTATTGTTTGTACTAACATAAACTATAATAATAATTACTACAGTCAAAATGGCAACTAGTATGTTACGTGAACTCATATTATTACCCCGTTACTTTTTTAGTTTCGGAACTACACCCTAATCAAACTAAGGGCGGATCAATGGAGTTGCAGTCAGATCTATCTCTACCCCGAAAACAGGTGAAAACATCGCATAGCCATCACGACGACCCACATGAATCCCACGGATATTGGCATTTGAAGAATCTCGGATTGTGCAGAGATTAGGGTCAGGCTTTTGACTTTTTGATTCAGTATTCTATCGTGAAAATAGAAAGTCATGCCCCCTGGATTTCTTCATTACTTGTCTATTCTACTATTTTAAACTCTAACACTTGTATTAGATATCCCCAGAAACCTGAATTTTCTTTTCTAGGTTCAAAACTTGTAGTCTTAGTCTTAAATTTTAAGTTAATATCTTTTGTTGAATTAAATAATTTTTTTATAGTATTTGGTTCTTCTTGTAGTGAAAATTCAAGACAGTTAGTACCTGATTTAAAAAGCTTTTCTAACCACTCTCTTTTACTTCCATCTTTCCGACTAAAAGCTAAGTATTTTGAGGGGTTATCATTAAAAATAACCATTGCATATTTACCACTAAGATTATCATCTGGTATATTCTTTACGAGTCTAAAAATATCGTATATTATTGATCCTGCATTTTCTGACTTAGTCTCATTACCACTATTTCTATTTAATCCTCCAAAGTACTTAGCTTCTATCCAGTTTTGATTATACGAGCCATACATCCTCATTCCTTGTTCATCCCAAAACTCTGTAAAATCTAAGAACATGTCACATCTGCTGTTAACTGAAATATCATATCTCTTTTCCATCTGTATCTTCCTTAAAGGGTTATCAATATTTCTTGCGTTTAATTCAAGAACTACTCCCATTGCAAGCAAATTTGTAATATTACCCTCATATAATCCGTGAGAATCTTCATAACTAATTAATGTCTCAGGAATTTTTAAGAATGCTCCTTCAATAATCATTGTTTTTCTCCCTTCAAACAGTATATAGTAATTTTTTATATTAGCCAGATTTACTAAATTATGTCTCCACCTAGCATTTCCAATATTATTCACGGAAGATTCAGATTTAATAGTTGTCTTTTCCCTCTTCGTTTATCTTATAAAAAACAAGATGTCTCTCAACGATTATTACTCTATAACCTTGTTTTTTATAAAATAATGCCTCGGCATACTTCCTAGTATGCTTTATTTAATTATGAACATTACCTTTGAATAAATAGTATAAGCTAGATGGGGTTACAACAAAGACTGCTATCAAAACAATAATAAGAAAATATAAGGGATTATTATTAGCAAAATTTTCAAAGGAAATCTTATTCAGTATCAAGCTCATCGTGTTAATTGAAGCGTGAACTATTATACCTGACCAGATTGATCCAGTCCATATTATTATAGTCCCTAAAAGTAGACCCACAAAAAAAGCAGGTATACTTTGTATAGGATTAAAATGAATTAACGCAAATAAAAAACTTTGTATTACTAATGCTACTTTAGTAGAAGACATTTGATTTAATTCATCAAATATTATTCCCCTAAAGATAACCTCTTCTATAAATGGTCCAAATATCCCTACACTTATTAATAGCATATAAAAACCTTCTTGAGCATTTCTCTCAGTATAATTTGAAAAATTCAGTGGGATAAATTTGTCTATTATTGTTAGGATTAGAGGAGTAAAAAAAAGAAAACCTGTTCCTAAAATAATGCAAACAATAACTTTCTTAAATGGTAGTTTAACAAACTTGCACACCTCTAGAAGATTTTCACCTTTTCTCTTAGCAATCCATAAGTAAATTAAAAAAGAAGAAACGCTTGCAAATAAAATGGCAAAAGGGAGTTGCTTACCTATTAGATTCTCAAGTTGAGCATCATAGTCAGCCACGATACCTCTATAAACTTCATCATATATAACAGATACAATGAATGGAATTAACGCTACTAATATATATAAGTAAGTTGATAAAGTGTAAATTAGCCATACAATAAATATATTCTTTATAGCACGAAATTTTTTTCCCATAATTTACACACCTTTCTTGACTCCCTTATAAATGTGTTCATAAATTTTAATGTTTACCTTCATCTTGTAAACACAGTTTACAAGGTGACAGACTGGGGTTAAAGATCATGCGACGTGTAATATAAATTGTACGAACTAATAATCTATTTTTAAATCTATTATCTACTTTAATTTCATTTTATAAATAGTAGATTCATGTTCAACACCAGTGTTATGGTTTTTAAAACTACTAGCTATATCTGCCTTAAGTCCACATTTTTCCATAACACGGCAAGATGCTATATTATCTGTAGCTACAGTACAATAGAAATCTCGCACCCCCAGTGAGTAGGCAAATTTAATCATTGCTTTTGCCATTTCAGTCGCATATCCATTCCCCCATAGTTCTTTTACAACATCATATCCAAACCCCCATTCTCCTTCTGGCCCCTCTGTTCCTATACAACAAGTTCCTATTGGTTTATTTGTCACCTTATCATATGCTATAAAGGGATATTCGTCTTGCCAATCATCAATATCATAGATTATTTCTCTAAGTTCATCACCATTTTTATATGGTGGATTATTCAAGTATTTCCCAGTTTCAGGATCCCCCCATAATTTGGCCGCAAAATCACAATCGTCTAAAGTCATACTCTTAAGTATCATTCTTTCTGTTACTATATCCTTGGTTTTCATTATTCAAACTCCTTTTTTTGCAATTTATCTATGTTCTAAATAGTCTTATTGAATCTAATTCTACTAATATATGTATCACCTTGCTTTAAAATAGACACCAAAGAAAATCCCCGATATCACTATTTCCTATAACGTTCTCGTGTTTGCGACGCCTTCGAACTGGACCTCAGAGTAATACCCCTGAGCGGAGCTTCACTCCCAGTGAGAAGGTGTGGTGCTGAATCTGCCCTAGACACGTGCTTTCAGCAACTTTATGCAAATGTTTTGTTCTCCGATGCCATACACCCCCGCGACTCAGGTGGAAACAGGACATCTCCCTCTTTGAGCTATCTTTTGATTGTTACATCACATTAAAATATAAATTGTAAAAAATAACATTTCATGATTCACCAATTCTTCTGTTCACTTTAAATATTAAACTTCTTCTAAATGATTTAGTGGAGCCCATCCTTTTGTGAGCGGATCATATTGTTTAGTTCCCCATATCCAACCATTTAATATTTTATTCATAATTATAATTTCATCTACTTCTATATCAAATTCTCTTGCATCATAATCTTCTAATACAGTACCAATATCATCATTTCTATTAAGAATTTGCTTCGGAACCCATCCTTCATTATTTTCGCTTTTACAATAAATCCACCCAGCCCAATCTCCATCTACACTCGACTCTTCAATACATATAACTTTGTCACCTTTATGTAAAACTATTGGATTATCTGAATCGGTTTTACTGCTTTTAATTACTCTATACTTACTCATGCTTGCATCTCCTTATCTTTTTATAATTCGGTCTGCTTGTCCCAAAATATCCTCTTTAAAAACAAACTGTAAAACTGTTGCCCAAATTGACTGCTTTCTGTATCGACATATTTAGAAATTGTAAATTTGAATTTTTCTGGGTCAGGCTTGAAGTTTTTCCTTCCTAGGCTTTCTTGGCAGATCCTCTGTGATTTGTGAATTAAATGTTTATTGAATTATTCAACAATAAATCTAGATAACCTTCTAAATGGGACAAAAAAAAGAAGTTTTTCCAAAAATGGAAAGACTTCAAGCCCCACCCGGAATATTTCCAGTTTTATCTCATGTCCTTATTTCATTAACTCCAATCTTACAGATTTTGCTCCCACGGGTCTACCGATTTCTATCCATGCACGATAAGTTAGCTCTATGCCTTTTCTGGCAGGGGCCCTATCTGTAACTCTTACCACAATGCTTTTAGAAGGATCAGCTAGATTTGTCACTTTAATAAACTTATTCATATAATTCGAATGCCAATTGTAGGTGGGTGTTATGGCAGCAGTCAAATCTTGGGGGTGGAACACCTCACCAATTTCTGTAAATGGATTTAAGATATTTCCTGCATCAAACCCTATCTCAGGACAAGGGGAAGTCCTTCCGGGTCTTGTGCCTTGACATGGCACACCATAATACTCACAATGTGCCCCCTCTGATATAATAATGGAAACATCAGAGCTTATGTTATTAGGTACATTAAGCTGCATACTGGATTCATTACCATTTGCTGCTGGGTAGTTTAATCTAATAGCTGACCTTATAGAGTTTGCTATCACTAATGCATTATACCAAGGTGCCTTTGAGTTTTCTTCAATTTCTATAATTGCCGTTTGCTCAGAGGGCGACTCTGAATCCACCCAATTGGTTGGTTCATATAATTGGGCAGGATAGCTCCTCCAACCCCTAGCACCATTACTTGTATCGTAAAGATATGTTTGTTCGCCAATGCCTAGTCTTACCCTTGGGCAGCATACTATATATTTACCTGCTGCGAAAGAGGGTGTAATAAAGTCTAAATCCCTGTTCTCGTCTCCGAATATTCTATTTAGTCTTTTAACAACCAGCTCTGCCTTTGATTTATCCTCGTTTCCATAGACAGTTAAATCATTAACTATCACAGAGTAGATTTCAATAGAGGCATTATATTCAAGTATAGCTAAATTGTTCATACAAGCACTCCCTTTTATCAATTCATATTACTTTTTATGTAATATGAGTCAAAAGAGTTCATCAAAATATTTTCCTTCAAGCAGCACAAAAAAGCCCCTAAGCATATCGTTTTAGGGGTTGTATCTCCATATTATCCACTTTTAAATCTGCTCGCTATCTTAAGTTCTATTCCTATATTCTCTTCTTCCATCAATAATTACATATGTAATTATTGTCTTATCCTCTTGGTTTATCTTATAAAAAACAAGATGTATCTCAACGATTATTACTCTATAACCTTGTTTTTTATAAGATAATGCCTCGGCATACTTCCTAGTATACATTATTTAATTATGAACATCTACCTTTGAATAAATAGTATAAGCTAGATGGGGCTAGTCCCCCTCAATAGGAAATCAGTAATTTTACTAATCCTAATTATTTAAGAATATCCCTACTATTAACATAATAGGTCCTACAAACATAAGTCCAATCGTTGGCAAAGTTAACATTCCCAAAAGTATCGAATCAAATAAATTATAACCATATCTATAATGTATTACAATTGAGACACTAGCAATTAGCATATAGCAAATGGCAAATCCTAAACTTATTTTCATAAAAATATAGAAACAAAACAACAAAAATAATAGGGGTAATATGTTTCCAAACATATTAAACTTATTTTGATATATGTTAAAGACTTGGGGTTTCGGGAGTATAAATAATTTAGTGTAATTGGATTTCTTACTTTACTGCATCTACTAGTAGAAAATCTAAACATACATCAGAAATATTTTCCCATTACTGGGATATAATATTCATGGCTCTTACTTACTAAAAGGATAAGGCAATACTGGAGAGTAACCTGAGCGATTAGTAAGGTTCTGCCGAGGATAGAGGATCTGACCCTCTATCTTTTTTTGCCCTTTTTTCTATCCTTGGGAGAACTAAAGCGATAAACTCCTGGGCAAAGCCCAGCACTAAACAGCTAAATTTGAGTCAATTCTATCCTCAAAATATATTGCAAACTGGGAGATACATTGTTTCCAGATCCTAAGTGGTTGAGTCCACTTCTTAGATATTTCCATGGTAGCTAAGTACAATATTTTTTCTAAGGCTTCATCGTTAGGGTAAGATGTTTTAGTTTTAGTAACTTTACGCAGCTGTCTATGGTATGCTTCGATGGTATTTGTAGTATAGATCAATTTACGTATCTCGTTAGGATACTTAAAGTAAACAGTTAACTCATCCCAATTTTTTTCCCATGATTTAATAATTATTGGGTGTTTTTTACCCCACTTTTCTTTGAACTCTTCAAAAGCATATTCTGCTTCATCAAGAGTTAAAGCTTGGTATACTTTTTTCAGGTCTACCATTACCTGTTTCATTTCTTTATACGAAACATACTTCATCGAGTTTCTGATTTGGTGAATAACACATAGCTGTATTTCTGTTTTTGGAAAGGCAGAGTTAATAGCCTCAGAAAAGCCTGAAAGTCCGTCCTTACAAGCAATTAGGATGTCTTCTACACCTCTATTTTTAAGGTCATTAAGTACTCCTAGCCAGAACTTTGAACTTTCGTTACCACCAATCCATATTCCTAAAACTTCCTTGTGACCTGCCATATTTATACCTAGTACACTGTAAGCCGCTTTATTAATTATCCTGTTATCTTCACGAACTTTAAAGTGAATTGCATCAAGGAAAACTATAGGGTAGATCCTATCTAGTGGCCTAGATTGCCATTCAGCAATCATAGGTAGTATCCTGTCTGTAACTTTACTAACCATTGTTGCTGATACCTCGATGCCGTAGATATCTTGCATATGGCTTTCTATGTCACGTGTGGTCATTCCGTTAGCATACATGGATATTATTTTATCTTCGAGCTCATTGCTAGTCCGTTGATATTTCTTGATTACTTGTGGTTCAAAATCCCCATTACGATCCCTTGGGATTTCTATGGTTGATTCTCCGTACTTAGTCTTAATGGTTTTCTTGTTGTAACCATTTCTACTATTCCCTGAATGATCGCCAATGGGTGAGTGTTTATCATAGCCTAAATGCTCATCCATTTCAGCTTCGAAGATTTCCTGCATAGTATCTTTGAATAAACTTTTTAAGTGTTCTTGTACTTCTTCTACACTTCGGCACTCTTTTGCTAATTCTTTGGCTAATAAATTACCCTTTGTAGTCATAATTGGACAACCCCTTTTTTAGTGGTATTATTATCCAATTACACGTAATTTATTACGCTCTCTTGGTTTCTTCTATTAGCTTTAGCTCCTATACTACAAAAATCAATTTTATCTACTATTTTCTTATCCCCTAATTCTCCCAATTCCTTTACTAAAATTTCCGTAAAGGTGTAATTTTTGTCTTCTGATATAATCCTCAATTGTCTTATTATTTTTTCAACTTCTGAAAAATTGCTTAGACTAATCTCATAAGCTAAATAATCCTGGTCAACTACATAGAATATTTTCAAAAACGATGTTTTCTTGCTATGCATTACAATAGTGATATTATAAATATCACTCCATAATACTTTCTTAGGTTTCAGTTTTAACAAATCGGTTAACTGTAGATATTCTCTTTCAAACAAGATAGTAGTTGGATTGTTTTTGTATACGGTAGTATATATAAAAAATAAAAAAATTACATTTAAAGCTATGATACCTGCCAAAGGTATTTCATCTTGTGTGCCTTTAAGAATAATATAGATACACCAAAGTGATATTTTAAACATAAATAAAGGCAAAATTTTTAAAAATACATCTGTTTTTTTTCTTTTAAATATGTTATTCATTACATCCTCCCCGCCTAAATATATCCCTATACTCTAGTAGTATTTAATCTCCCTATATGTGATACTTACTGGTCTAGAAGATAGATTTTTTTCAAACTTTAGATAAACTTTCTTTATCCAATTGTCTTCAGAATTGTATTTGTACATAATATCTATTTTGCTTTCTTGTTCTAAGTGACCATATAGTCCTTTACCTATTCCCATTGGGGAAAGCTTAATTTGCGAATGATATACCTCTCCAATTAAATTATCATTGCTATCATAAGTGTATTTAATTATGCTTCTTATAACATCCTTCTCATCATAACTAATATCCTCTATCCTTCTACATTCCTTGTCATATTTATATACTATTTTATCACTCCTAATATTTCCTTCTAAAAAACATCTTTCTTCGATTTTCCACCCGTTAGAGTCATACCTATAATCAAAACCAATGATCAAACAGTCATCAGCATTATATCCCTTGACTTCAAGAATCCTATTGTCTTCTGAGAGCATATATTCTATCTTTGCTATAATTTTATCACTATCATCAAACACAGTAGATGCTATCCTATCGTTAATATTTTCATAAACACACTTTCCTTTTAAACTTCCGTCTCCTGTATAGTAAGTTTCCTCTAGTAGAACCCCAGTCTGACTATATTTATAAACTACTCTTTTCTCAATTTCATTTTTGAAATTGTAGGAAATTTGTTCACTCAATCTAGAATTTGAATTATTGCTAATTACTACCTTTCGGACCAGATTATCTTTACGATACCAATTCCACTCTACTAGGTTTCCATTGTAATCATAATCCCAAACCATTTTATCTATTATTTTATTCTCTTTCCAAGGTCCAAAAAATACATACTTCTTTTTAATATCTAAAAATTTGTGCTCAATTTTTCTTATTTTTTTATGCGTCTTAATTTCTAGGTTGTTTTGTTGAATTAAGGAGGATATACCATTAAGTAGTGCTTGTACAATAATTTCTTTCTCTGATAATCCACTCTCAAAAAAATCAAATGAATAGTTAACTTTAGCATTTACACCAGCATAGACCTCTAACTCACATAAGGTCATTTCATTCTTTCCTAAATCTGAAATATACATCTTTCTCTCTCCTTTATTATAAGAACATACTATTCTCTTAAATTTGGATGGCATAGTTGACAAGTCATGCTTTAAACGCGAGAAATTATTTTGTTATTACATGTGAACCATAATCCTGAGGATAAAATGTAACTGTTAACATTAAGGTTAAAAAGATATGTCTTCCTTTCCCCCTTTTAGTAAATGGTTAAACCTAGATTTCCATATTAGAATTATGTACCTTGTGATATCCCAGAGTTTCTCGAGATCACTCACTATCTCCTATTCTGCTAAATAGCATATTTCCCCTCTAAATTTGACTAACTTTTTTATTATTTAGGATTAAAGCGACAAATTTTATCCTGAGAATCTTATCCTAACCACATCCACAAACCCATATCCAAAGAACACAAGCCTAAAGCTTCTCAGCTTCAGGCTTGTTTCATTACGGTTAATACACGGTCTTTAAAGAATGTATCATAACTCAAATACATTTTAATCTTGTAGTTCATAATTAGACTAATTAATTTCCGTATTGATTAGGAACAAATGGTAAAATCGCCCACGTAACATCATCGGCAAGAATGCTTTTTGCTTCAATTTTAGAGCTTGCAGCTGTAGCATTGGAACAGGGGTATTCCTTACACGCCACGCAAGTATCACAGCCTTTTTCTTTTGCACATTTTAGTTGATCGCATAGTTCATCATTTGTATGGCAACCTGAAGTACCACATCCCGAACAGCGCATTGACCAGTCAGTAATATTCCACACTCTAGTTAACCTATCTTCTAACTCTTTTCTAAATTCGTCACTGATTGTGCCGCCGGCAAAGTGAATACACAAGTCGCACCTATGACCGCATTTTCCGTATACAGCATTCTCTTTGGGAAATGGCTTACGGTTTGGTTTTTTCTTAATCATTATTAGACGTTTTATCTCATCCAAAACATCCAAAGATGTGACATCTATAAACATCCACTTACCATCATGGTAAGTCTTGGAATTATCATAGTAATCTTGTATGTACTTTGAAAAATTGTGTCTTTCTTGTACAAATTTTTCCCGTTCTGCTCTTCCAAATATAACAAGAAAAGTAAATTTATCTTCATGAATATTGATAGTAAGGATTGTTTTTTTACCTTGCCGAAATTTTAATTCATTTTTGCCGTCTGATAACTCGTCCAACCGATATTTACCCCTCATAAAACGCATGGTTTCTTCACTGATCTTATTAAGCATTTCATATTTATCCACAATTTCACCTCCATATCATAATTATATATTTTGTAACTTGTCAACAGTATGTCATATTTGATTTTTTGTCCCATTACGTGGACGACCTGAATGTTTATGATGTTCATACCTTTTCCCCTTGCCCCAGAGATCTACCCCAGCAATTTACTGAGGGAGTTTTTATAACGCCTGCCATTTCCGACTCCTCGAAAGAAAAACCCTTTAATAGAGCTTTATAAACTCCTGCCAATCATTAGGATATAATTTCATTATGCTTTTTAACCTTTTATCGGTGACTTCTGTATGCCAATAATTAACGCCTTGTCGTAAAAACTCCTTTACCACTTCCATTTTTAGTATGTATTCTTCCGAATCTAAATCACTTACCCAATCTCGCAAAAGATCTATTGTATAATTTTCTTTCCTTTCACTTTCATTTATATTTTTAGCCCTTGAAAAATAAGGTTCGGATACATTAGCTTTTTTTTCAACAATTAAATAATGGGCAACGACTGCACTTTTTGCTTCCTTCTTATAAAAACTTCCATCAATAAGAGCATTAATTGCTGGAGTACGTCCACTTTTAGTTTTAATGTTTATATCCGCTCCACCTTCCACCAATACTTTTGTTTTTTCTATACCCATGTAAACAGCTCTATGTAATGAACTTGTTCCAGATTCCATCATCAAAGTATCTTCTCCTATGTAACCCTTATTAGGATCTGCTTTATATTTAAGTAATAACTCTATAATATTTGTATTATCAACATATTTGTCATCCCAGGGCTTCATTACTGCAACTAGTAGTGGTGTTCCTAGTTCTCCTTTTGCAGGGATATTTGGATCTGCACCACATTTCAAAAGTGCTTCACCAGATTTATATTTCCTTACTCCTACAGCCCACAGCAATGGAGTAATTCCGTAATTATCATCATGAAAATTTATCAGTTCTGGGTTTGTTTTTAATATCTCTTCTATACTGTTAGCGTCTTCCTTCTCTACTGCTAGAGCCAAGTCCCAAGCTGGTGTATCTTTAAAAATTTCTACATTTTTTATTCTATAATTTTCATTATTTTCATTAAGGTTCATGATAACTAATACCCACAAAATACACCGTTATAAATAGTACAATACACATCAGGATAGTAGGAATAATCAGATTTTTCATTCTACTATTTTTAAAAAAACTATAAATGCATATTACATATATAATAGGATAAGCAGTAGTAATAATGAAAAGCCCTAATATCAATATCCTAGGTAATAAGTCATCAATAGCCCATGTACCTCCAAAGGCTGCCAAACTCATAATATTTGCCAATAAAACAAAGGGGTAAATAATTATAGGCAAAGCGCCAATAATTGCCAAAAATATCCCTACTATTTTTTTATACTTCACACTAGCTAAAGTATCTTCATTAGTTTTTCTAATATTAACTTTTAAAAATATAATAATCATTGCAATAACAAGAATTGCACTAAATAAAACTACGTAGCTTACATCCATACTATTTTCCTATTCTATGCCCCCTGCTTGAATTTTGTACATTATCCTTTGGCATATAATTACATGCCTTTACAAACCTTCTATTTGAAAAAGTCACTACACGACTCCCGCCCCCGAGCAAGTGAGCTCCATAGTATCTGGATCTTTATGCCACTTAATGCTAGTTGACAATTTGTGAGGATTGACAATTTTAACATCCAATGTATATCACTAGACTCATCCTCTTACATACACCTTGGTTCGCCACTCTTATACTTACATAAAAATACAATATTAATCACATTTTCCCATTGTCAGTTATAAATGATTTACTCTTAACATAATGAATTACCTCAGACCATTCACGTTTTTAAGGTACTCCTTTAACTCATTATAATTCCATTCATACATTGATAGCAAAAAGTCATATGGATCTCCAGATACCTTTAGATAAGCCCCGCATTGCCAAATCCTTTCAGCTGGACCCCAAAGGAATGCTTCTTGGAGGAGTTTATCTATCAGGGAAAAGGTTTGGAGTCGGAGCAGGCAATGCATTGTTAGGTAGCGCAAGTGCTACAAGCCCATCACCTCAATACTATGTAGAACAGCTTACCTTATGCAAAAGACTAACAGCAAACTTTTCTGCATGCTCGAGGTCCTCGCTGTTCGGTCTTCCCTTGTTCATTCCACCAAAATACTTGAGAAAGCTATTTGTATTAAATCCCTTACAGCTGAATTCATCGACAATTATATAACCTTTTGAAATCAACTTTTCCTTAAGCAATGAGTGATCCTTTTTCACCTTGGCTACTCCCTGTATTGCGCTTGTTGAAAATATAAAACCTTTCTGATTATTGACTTTTGATAGTTTGTCCACAAAGTCCAGAAGGGGTTTATAGTGTTTTCCACTGTCTATTCCCGCGCCAAAACCAATTAGATTATACTGCTGAAGATCCTCCTGAGTTACCTGATCTGGTGTCTTGATTTGTGCATTTAGAACCTCAGAAAAAACCTGAGCGATTTTTGCCGTGTTATTATGGTGATATGAATAAACCACAATTAGGCATTTAATAGTTAATGAATCTGTAACTTTACTTTCTTTCCTACTCATTTTATCGACCTCCGATTCATATATTTGAACAGTACTTATATCTGGAAACTGTTTTAACCAGGGCAAGATAGGACATGATACTTTATCACAAAGGCAATTCTTAGATGAATTTTCCCAATTATCTTCCCATATATAAAAATACTCATGAAGTCACAAAAACCTCTAAGCTGATGGCTTAGGGATTATATCTTCATATTTTGTGGAGGTGGGGGGAGTATACTTAACTAAATTATGAACATCTACCTTTGAATAAGTAATATAAGCTAGATGGGGTTACAACAAAGACTGCTAACAAAACAATAATAAGAAAATATAAGGGATTATTATCAGCAAAATTTCCAAAGGAAATCTTATTCAGTATCAAGCTCATCGTGTTAATTGAAGCCATGCAATAAATATATTCTTTATAGCACGGAACTTTTTCCCCATAATTTACACACCCTTTCTTGAATTCCTTATAAATGTGTTTTTAAATTTTAATGTTTCCCTTCTTCTTCTTCTAAGAATTACTACATAAGGCTTTAATAAACTATAGGTTTTGCAAATACACGATCCTTTAGTAAGCTTTAAACCACTCCTATTGAGAAGTGGTTTAAAGCTGTGGGTGAAGTTTCTAGTCTTATTTTTTAAGGGCAAATCCAGTTCAGTTCATCATAAGTAACACAACCAGAAGTACTAGCCATGGCCCTTTACCCACCTTGCAATAATAACATTAATGCAATTAAACCATATTTTTTTCCTTCAACTCATTTTTTACCTGCCTAACTATCTGAACAACCTCAATATCAAGACGCTTATTCTCTGCTTTAATCTTGGAGGTATCATATCAGAGGAGGGTATTTTCTAAGTCTTTTATTTCTACTGCTTTATAATCATCATCGTTAATGTATATCTCCATTTCCTTAACTAATTTGTTGCTTATAATAAATCTGTTATAAAAAGATACACCTTTGCCTTCATTGCAAAATTCTTCTAAAGTTCTTATAACCATTACCTTTTTTTAGCTTTAATTTCTTCCTCAATAGATTTTACTGCTTCTTGATACTCTTCCCAATGCTTTGATTTAATAAACCACATTTATATCCCCTCCCAATGTTTTATATAATTATATTCTTCAAAGATTCTAAATATCCTACTATTAAATTGTTGAGAAAACAAATAATTATTTTACCTCCTCACAGGTCGCGTAATTACCTTTCGTATCAGGTTTTCATTAGCTTGCTTAATTTTCTTATCCCTTAGGCTCTGTATCCCCTTACTAGGCTAAACAATAAATGCACACCCCTTCTCTACTGGAGGGGTGTGCATTTTCTGTATGGGGTGTGTACTGATAATGGCTAATTTTTAAGTGAATATTTCTAAGATAAATCGTGCGCCATATTCTCGCCCTGTTAATTGATATTAAGTTCAAACCAAAATGTACTGCCCTTGTCTATTTCCGAAGTGACTCCGTATTCACCACCGTGCAATTCTATGATTTTCTTCACAATGAACAATCCCAATCCAGTACCGATGACGGGGCGTTTGTGCTTTTTCCCGCTTTTGAAATACCGATCCCATATAAACGGCAAATCATCTTCCGATATTCCTTCTCCCCTATCCGTTATGCTAATCCTCACACGATTTTCAGTAATCGTCTGCATTATTTCAATGTTCCAGCTATCGCCGGAATAATTAATTGCGTTGATTAGCAGGTTGTAAAACGCCCTGCCGATTTTCGTTTCGTCTGCGTTTACATATACATCGCTGTTATGAGCAAATGCGATGTCAAAACTCTCGTTTTTCAGCAATTTCTGAACCCGCTCTACAGTCTCCCTAATGTTGAGTGTAAGGTTGAATCTCGAAGGAGCCAAACGCTCTATATCGCTCTCCAATTTCGATATGTCCAGTACATCGTTGACAAGAGCTGTCAGCCGACGTGTTTCGTCCATAATCACCCGCGTCTGCTCCGGCGTAATTTCGTCGGGAAAATCGTTCATCATTTCGGCATAGCTGTAAATCAGCGACAGCGGCGTCCGCAAATCGTGGGACACGTTTGCCAGCAGTTCGCGTCTCAGGGCTTCAACCCGGCCTAACTCGACCGCCGCCGTGTTAAGAGTGTCGGACAAAGCTACAATTTCAAAGAAGCCTTTTCCGTCGAAACGTGTATCATAATCCCCTTTTGCAAGGGTCTGTGCTTTTTGACTTATTTCCTCAATGGGTTTGCTAACGCGCTTGGCAATAATAAGAGCCAAGCTTACTGCGAGTAAAAGCATAATACCGGAGATGAAATACAACTGATACCGTATTGTCGTTATGGTGGCATTGACCGGGGCAACCAGTGCATAAAAGGTCAGCGACACGGTATGCCCATTTTGAAGGGTGAACTCCTTTACTTCGGTGATTGTTTCAAGGGAAATATTCCGACTGCCAAAATCTTCACGCCCAGGTCTGTACGGCGGAATAAAATCCCGCGTAGAAGCAATGAATATATCGTTTTCGGCTTGGATTTTGAATAAAATCGTTTGCAGTTCCGGATTGTCGATTTCTCTTTCCACTATAGAGATTACCCGATTCAATTCCTGCTTCCGAATATATTTATACATATCATTGAGGAACACAGTCTGAAACAGCCATAGGATCACAAGCAATAGGGAGCAGAATCCCAGTAAAAACGCAAAAACTTTCCATTTTAGTCGCAATTTATTCAATTTCAGGATGCTCACCCCTCAAACCTATAACCTAATCCGCGCAAGGTCGTGATAAAGTTGGCATAAGGGCCCATGGCTTTTCTCAACTGTTTCATGTGTGTGTCCAGAGTCCTATCGTCACCACAATAATCATAGCCCCATACCTCAGTTAGAATTTTATCACGCGGGATGGCTATATTCTTGTTCCGTATCAGGAAAAACAATAAATCGTAGACCTTTGGTGCTATCTTGACCTGTTCGCCATCAACAAACACCTTATAAGCAGTTATATCAACTATTAATCCTTCTTTTGTAAAAACCAAATGATCTTCTCTATCAATGGCGCTTTTTCCTGTCCTTCTTAAAATTGCACCAATTCTGAGCATGATTTCTTTGGAGGAAAAAGGTTTAACCACATAATCATCAACTCCTACTTCAAAACCAAGAACCTTGTCATATTCCTCACCTCTGGCAGATAGCATAATAACGGGTACATCGGAGGTTTCACGAATCTTCCTGACTGCTGAGAATCCGTCAAGTTCCGGCATCATTACGTCCATAATGATGATGTCGAATATTTCTCGCTTGCATATTTCTACTGCTTCTAAGCCGTCTCCCGCTTCGAAGATTTCATGCCCGTCAAACTCCGCGTAACGTTTGATTACAGAGCGAAGCCCCGGCTCATCGTCGCATATCAATACTTTAGCTATGAAATCACCCCTCTTCTAAAATTTTATTATACTATGTTCTCACAAGTATTGCGACATTTTTTGATCGTTCAATGCTCATTTCTGCGTTTTACAGTCTTACGAAAAGAAGCTAGTTCGTAAACTTCATCAACAGATGCAGCTACCTCCGGTGAATGGGTTACAATTATCACACATTTATTTTCCTCATGGGCCAGACGCTTGAAGATGTCCATTACATCCTCTTGAGTAGTTAGATCAAGGTTTCCGGTGGGTTCGTCGGCTAATACTATATCGGGGTCGAAAGATAAGGCTCTTGCTATGGCCACCCTCTGCTGTTCACCGCCAGAAAGTTTCAAAACTCTGCGCTTGGCAAGTGCTTCGTCTAGATCAACCTTATCCAACAAATCAGTTGCCCGTTTCCTTTTATTCTCAATTTTTTTACCGGAAGCCCTCATGGATAACTCCACGTTTTCTACAGCGTTCAGATGAGGCAACAGATTGAACTGCTGGAATACTACACCCACATAACGACTGCGGTATTGATAACGGTCAATATTGCGCACATCTTTATCCTCGAATAAGATTCTTCCTTCTGTTGGAGATGTCAAACCGGACAGCAGAGAGAGAAGAGTGGTTTTTCCAGCACCAGATCGCCCCACGATGGCGTATACCTTTCCTTTTAAAAATTCATAGTTCACTCCGGCCAGCACTTTATTAAGTCCGTCATAGGTATAGCTTATGTTTTCTAATTTCAAGATACTCATTATTTTTTCCTCCAGTACTCATTAGTTTTTCGCTTACGTCCGATTTGCCAATATCTTGAGTGGCTCATATCGCATTACAAATACCACCGCTGCGAAACTGGAAATGAGGGTGAGTATGATACCAATGCCGATTAGCTGGCCTAAAATCGAGAAGTTGACAGTTGCGTTGATTTGATCTAGATAATTAACATCCGACCGGTTACCATTGAATATATCAATGATCGAATTTCTCCCGCCCTGAAGGTTTTCTCTACCTCCAGCCGTGCCACCTGGCACTCTACCAAAGTTCGTTTCTTGGTTTGCTTGCTGCGATTGTATTTGCTCAATCTGTACGGCAAGCAGATTGTTGGAAACCGGCACACTGACCGCTGCTCCGACGCCCGCTCCGATGACAATGGCAATCAAAGTGACGAATAGAAGTTCGGTCACAAACTGCATGGCTACTTTGCCTTTTTTTATACCCATCGCTGTCAATACTCCGACCTCGTATTTGCGTTCACGGATATTGAATACGTTAATAACGATTAGAATAACTCCGCCTATGGCAAGTACGATGAACAATAAAGTCACAGCAAATCGTGAAAGATTTTGAAGTGGGACCAAACCTGCTTCGTAATTGCTTATGTCCGAAGATGAGAGTGTGTAATATTCAGATAACCCCATTGTGCTCAATTCCTCGCCAAAGTTCTCATAATCTTCATGACTGGAAAAAACGAAAGTACTGGAAAGCTGACCGTTGATAGTAGTGCTGATTTCAAAACCGTTCGCATTAGTTTCAGTCACAGCAACGGAAGCAGAGTGTTCCACAATGGTTTGCAGTGCATCGTAACTGATATAGATTGAGTTTGCCGGATCCATCGCTGTAGAGAAACGAGGAATATTGCTGGATTCGCTGGAACTGGAATCTGTGTAAATCCCGGTAATTGTAAAAGTATAAGTTTCTTCTTCTACATTTGGGTTAGTCAGCGTGATAGTATCGCCCACGGATAAACCATTGTATAAAGCTAGTTCATAGCTAATCAGGCAGTTCATATCAGTAGACGAAATGTCGAACATATCCCCGTCTGCTATTTTGGAAGTACCGTTAACAAACTTAGTCATTGCATCCTCTGCGCTATATCCTGTCACAGTGAAGTCTCCCATAGCCATGCCACCCATCAACATGCCTCCTTGACGGCCCATCCCACCAGAGAAATTGCTGCCGGAACTGTCGTCTGTACCGTATGCTTCCAAGTCCCCGCTTGCGTTGAGAGATATTGAGCTGGAATAATAAAAGTTTTTCACATAATCAGATTCAGAGTAGGCCATAAGTTCAGGCAAACTTAAATTCTGATATTGCGACATCATTTCCTGCATACTGCTCATATCAGCGCCATCTCTTTGTGCTACTTCCATTATTCTTTGCGTGTCTACCGTAATAGATGCGGTAATGTTCAATAACTCCCCACCGGCTGTCTCTGCTTCATGAGCGGTGTTTCGGATTGCCAGCGCCACACAGGAAGCGGCGGCGATAGCAACGACGATGATGCCTATGAGAATATTTCTTCCTTTTGAACGGGAAATACTTTTAAGTGCGTTGATAATCACAAACATATTTTTTCCTCCTAAAATTTAATCGTTTTTGGCTTTGCGATAAAAACAGTTGTTCCAGCCAGTATAGTCAATAGAATGTCAGTATGGCATTGTTTGTATTAGAACCAGTTGACGCCAACATACCACCTGCATTGTTCCAGTGTGCCTGTTCATACCTTGAGGATTATCGGCCTTTCCCCCAGGCATAGTCCTTTGACCACCACCGGGTTGCCTACCCCTTGATGTGGCTGGGATTGTCCCAGTAAGCTGACCCTTGATGCTCTCGGCACCTAAACGACCAAGCTCTATCAAATGCGGCAGTGAAACTTCATACTGCTCATGTGTGTAAAAAACTAAAACATCATTTCTTACAAATCATTGATTTTTCGTCCAACTGACGTCAACGTCAAAGTATTTTCCAAATCAATACCGGGGTTTAAGTTTTCACTCCCTTCAAGCTATTTAAATGTATGATACCGTACAAAACTGAATATATAATGTTTGCTGTCTGAACTTTAGCTGAACTTTTATTCTTTTAATTTTCGCTAATATGACGTTTGCGTTGTGTACATGCTAGGGCCTCGTCGCTAGAGTGGTGCATATTTTCACACGAAAGGCAGGACGTCGGAGGGGTGACTAATTAATTGTATTGTTCTAACGGGATTTCTTTATCAACATCTCCCCCTTGATAAAACATCTATAACTATGTATGTTTTTTCTAACTATATCAGCAACCTCAATATCAAGACGCTTTTTCTCTGTTTTAATCTTGGTGGTAGCTGATGGCCATATGTTTAAAAGACTTAGAAAAGAGCCTTTTTAAGAAGGCTCTTTTCTAAGTCTTTTATTTCTACTGCTTTATAATCATCGTTAATGTATATCTCCATATTTGGTGGAGACGGGGAAGTCGAACTTCCGTCTGAAGGTATTTTTAACAGCACTCCTTGCTTTGAGTACTTTGATCCTTCCCCTTAGATAATATTGCATTTTTTAGTCTTTCTAAAGCCCCTTTAATCATAGATTTGGGACATGCCAAATTGATTCTCATAAATCCTTTACCATTGTCTCCAAACCAGTACCCACTATCTAATGCCAATCCTGCTCCATCAACAAAAAGACTGTCTAATTCCTCAGTGTCCAATCCTAGATTTCTACAATCTAACCACATAAGGTAGGTACCCTGCATTTTCCTTGCTTTTACTTCAGGAATGTATTTACTTGTAAAATCATAGACAAAGTTCATATTATTCTCCAAATAATCAACAAGCTCATCTACCCATTGATGCCCTTTTTCGTAGGCCACCTGAGTTATTTCCCTACTGAAGGAGTTTGATCTGTTTAAATCTAATAATCCCAACTCCTTTCTATAAACATCCATTTTCTTTTGATCATAGATGATACAAAAGGCACTATGTAATCCTGCAATATTAAAAGTTTTGCTTGGAGCAGTACAGGTAATAGAGTGCATTTTAAAATCATCAGATAAACTGGCAAAAGGTATGTGCTTGTTGGGCTTAAATACCAGATCAAAATGTATCTCATCTGATACTACTAGGACATTGTTATCTATACATATTCTTCCTAGCTCTTCTAATTCCTCTCTAGTCCATACCCTACCCACTGGGTTGTGTGGACTACAGAGAATTAACATTGAACAATCTGGATCACTGGCCTTTTCCTTAAGGTTCTCAAAGTCCATTGTATACATTCCATCTTTTTCAATTAGAGGGTTCTCCGATATAATTCTATTATTCCCCCTGATTATATTGTAGAAAGGATAGTAAACGGGAGTTTGGATGATTATTTTATCTCCTTCTTTGGTAAATTTCCTAATCATCATGTTTAGTAAAAAAACTACACCAGGACCATATTCAATATTTTCTCTGTTTACTTCTAAACCATGTCGATCCTTTAACCAACTAATTATCGCATCATAGAATTCTGGCATCCTATTAGTATAGCCAAAAACACCGTGTTTTGCTCTTTTCACTAGAATATCAATCATAAAGTCTGGAACTTTAATATCCATATCCGCTACCCAAAAAGGCAATAAATCCTTTCTTCCAAAATTGATATCCATTTCTTCATATTTTACAGAACTTGTATTTTTTCTATCTACGACTTCATCGAAATTATACATATCCATCCCTCTTTTTTGGCTAGTTTAGTGATACCTCAGCAGATGAACCTAAGATTTCCTCTTTGTTTCCATCTGTTTTTTCCATCCAATGCCTGCCATCTACCGTTCTACTGACCATCATACTTACAACAACATCTCCAGTGGAATTAATCATAGTTGCCACCGCGTCTGTTAAAAGACCGATAGTTACCACGATTGGAAGGACTTCGGGATTAAAACCATAGAAGCTCACAATCATAATACAGCCCATCATTCCCCCTCCTGGAATACCACTTAAGATAACCCCAGACATAACAGAAATTAGTATTGCTGTACTCCAAACTCCTATTCCGCTAAATTCCAATCCAAAAATTCCAAATAAGAAAGCAATTTTCATCAGGCTGGTTAGCGCAGTTCCATCCATGTGTATGGTGGCACCCATAGGTAAGATGATATTACTAATGTCATCCTTTACGTTCATACGTTTTGTGGCCGCTAAGTTTGTTGGCAAAGTAGCTATAGAGCTTTGGGTAGCTAGAGATGTAACGACTGATGGGAAAATATTTTTATAAAATACTTTAACACCTTTAATGCCACCTGCAAAATAAACATAAAGAGTAAATGCAGTTAAAAAGTACGCAACGCAGATAGGATAGAACATGATGACTGCCCTACTGTAGGCACCTAAGAGCTGAGAACCAAATTCTCCGATAAGGGCAGCAAAATATGCTCCTAGCCCTATAGGTGCATAAAGCATAATAATTCTAATCATTTTCATGAAGGCCTCAGCCATAATATCAAGAAAACTTACAACTGAATTATTCTCGTTACCTTTGCTGACAAAACGGATACAATACCCAAGTGTAATAGAAAAAATAATCAAAGGTAACATAGCGCCTTTTGAAAGAATGAGATTAAAATCGTTTACAGAAATTGCACTTACAACCTGATCTAAGATGTTCATCTTTGCGGGCTCTTCATATCCACCAAAATCAATTTCCACTCCTTGAGCGGGTGGGAAAACACTGACAACCATAATTATAAATACCGAGGCAATAATCCCTGTGATCACAAAAACCATCAAAGAATGTCTTAGAATCTTACCTAGTCTCTTCATATTTGTCATTTTAGCAATAGAACTTGATAAACTGAAAAACACCAAAGGTACAACAGCTGTAAACATCATATTGAGAAATAACTGTCCAAAAGGTTTAAGGACTACAGCTTTTTCCTTATAAATTAGCCCAACAATACAACCTACAACGATACCTAAGACTAATAATATTAAGGACTTATAGTTTTTAAAAACGCTCTTTTTACTGATCTTTTCACTTGACATCATAATTCCCTCCTGTTTTTTTAATTCCACCTGATTTACTAACTAAAATCTTAAATATACTCTTCCTCCTCTCACTATGTGAATTTAGCAACAATCGTGCCATTATTCTAATATCAGTTTATAAAACTTATAAATAAGCACCAACTACACTGGCTGGCGGGAATAAACACGTTTTTTCTTTCATCCTTATGGGCGACTTTATATAAAAAGAAAATATTATGAGATCCACTTCCTAAATAATAAATGGGTTATCTGTCGCCAGATAACCCATTTAACCCTATTGCTGATTTACCTCCATTAGTTTTATCCCTTTATCACTAATGGTAGTTCCTCCTCTTCCGAGGTTGATATTGACTAATTCTAGTTTTGAGAGTTCTTGCATAATTTTTTTTACATCATACTCTGATAAGTGATGATTTTTTTCATATGCTCTTTCACTTATTAGCTTCCTACCCACCTTCAATCTTTTTTTGAAAGATTCGTATAAAATTTCTAATACAACCGCGTATCTCTCGTTATCAAATTTAAAGGGCATTTCTCTCTTTTTATCTATTCTAGCATCCTGTTCATTTACATTATTTTTAATATGATATGGCAGGTCCTCTATGGAAATTGTACTCTTCCCAAGGTTGTCTAGATATTCTACACCGTTGATGAGCTCCCGTATGTTTCCATCCCACCTATAATTCTTCAATAATTCTATTGCTTCCCTACTGATAACATACTTGCAGTTATTTCTTATCATAAAGTAATCAAATAAAAGAGGAATATCTTCCTTCCTCTTTCTCAAAGGAGGAACATTTATAGGCAAGACATTTAACCTATAGTATAGATCTTTTCTAAAAGTTCCTTTTAATATCTCATGGGCTAAGTTCAAGTTAGTTGCTGCAATAATCCTTAAGTTCACCTTGATGACTTCCTGCCCGCCTACCCGCATAATTTCCCGTTCTTGAATAACCCTTAAAAGTTTCACTTGAAGTTCTAAGGGCATTTCCCCAATTTCGTCTAGAAACAAAGTTCCGTTATTGGCCATTTCAAATATACCTTTACTACCCTCTTTAGAAGCACCTGTAAATGCCCCTGCTTCATATCCAAAGAGTTCACTTTCCAATAGAGAAGTGTTAAAAGCAGCACAATTTATTGCAACAAAGTGCTTATCCTTGTTTTGGGAAAGATTGTGAATAGCCTGAGCAACCAGTTCCTTTCCTGTACCACTCTCCCCTGTTATCAATACAGAAGAACTTGATTTTGCCATCCTTCGGATAAGGTCCTTTACTTCGGTTATCTCCTTACTTTCTCCTATAATATGTTGGATATTATATTTTGCTATATGTCCTTTGTTCATCAACTGTAGTCTCAATTTATTTTGGGTATTTTCTTTAGATTGAAAGTCCTCTATTATGGCATAAGCACCATTAAATTCCCCATTTTTCCCTTCTATTCCATAGATAGAGAGGGTTATGTATTTTTTTTTAATCTTAATCAACCTATTTAGCACTTTAGTATTGCTAAAATCAATTTCTGGTAATATGTACTGAGCATTTTTTCCAATCATATCAGTTTGATTGATCTTAACTATTTTTTCAGCACTACCGTTACACGAAGTTACAGTATTGTCCTTATCAACACAAATTACTCCTTTATCCATCAAACTCAAGAGAGTATCAAACTGATTCTTTAAAATATTTGACTTACTTAAAAGATATTCTACACCCACATTAGTAGACACCAAGGTTCCAAAGTAATCCCTCGTACTTTTTTTTGTAAGGTATTCCTCTAGTCCTAGGGCTACTAATAACTCTATAACAGTATTTTTGTCAATCAGCCTATGTCCTAAATCATATGTCTTTTTAGCCTTTTCGGGAACAAAACGTAACTCGCCAGTTGTAATGGCTACTTCAGCATCAGGAACTTTTTCCATATTAGGGTAAACTGGGAAAAACTTCAGATAATCAAATCCCAATTGGTACAACAAGGTTATAGTTTCCAAGGACATTTCAAGACTTAGGTTTACCATCATAACTGTATCCATATTACCTAAGGATTTCAAAGTGTCATATCCTTTTTTCGATAGTGTAAGTTTTGCTATAACGATATTAAAATCCTTGTCAATGTATTTCTTTAGTATCTCGTATTGAGATTGAGTACTAATCAAAATAGCATCTAGTCTTTTAAGGTTCTCTATCTTCTCTATGTTATCAAAGTCATTATTCTCAAAAGAGAATGTCAGTATCTCTACTTCTGAATCCAAAACCTTTGAAAGCTGATCTCTATAAGTTTGTCCCACATCTACACTTAAGGTTATAATACCTAATCTTTTTTTCATAGTCCTCCCCCTCTAATGCCTGAATGAATTTTCCCTCATCTTTATATTATTATCAAAAATCATATTTTACAAGGATTTAATCTTGATATAACAAGATTAGGATTAAATGGGTTATCTGAAAACAGATAACCCATTTAATGCTTGTTTTATATTAGGGACAAGTTTTTTCCCAAGTAATTTTAAACATTAGCAAAAACAGTTATTAGGATGTTTATATAAATATGACTTAGCTTATTTTAATCTAAAAGAAAACATTTTTCAATTTTGGCACACTTTTTGCATAATAGTCACATATAGAGGGATAGGCGTGTTGAAATCACTTACACAGTACTTCTGTTTAAAAAAATAAAACAATGAAAGGTAGGAGTTATACATGTACAATAATTTTGAAACTAAAGCTATTCATCAGGGTAACGAGAAAAATGCTTTTGGGTCATTAACAACACCAATTTTCCAAACCTCCACATTTGTATTTGATAATGCCGAACAAGGAGGGGATAGATTCGCAGGAAGACATGATGGATATATGTATACTCGTCTTGGGAATCCAACTGTACGTACTCTTGAGAAAAAGCTTGCAGCCATGGAAGATGGCGAATCATGCGTGGCATTTTCTTCAGGTATGGGCGCGATATCAGGAACTCTATTAAGCTTTCTTAGCAGCGGTGATCACATAGTTGCTGATAAAATGTTATACGGCTGTACTTTTTCCCTTATGGCCCATACATTTAGTAGATTTGATATTGAAGTTGACTTTATAGATTGTAGTGATATAAACTCAGTTATTCAATCTATCAAATCTAACACCAAGGTGGTATATTTCGAGACCCCAGCCAATCCAAGTATGAAAATAGTTGATATCAATAAATTATGTATTGAGGTACATAAAAAGAAATCAGACTGTAAAATTGTGGTTGATAATACTTTCGCTACACCATATATTACACAACCGTTAAAATTAGGTGCGGATATCGTTTTGCATTCTGCAACGAAATACCTAAATGGTCATGGCGATGTAGTTGCAGGTATGGCAGTTGGCAAAAAAGATGTAATGGATCAAATTCGTAGTATTGGTCTCAAAGATATCACAGGAGCAGTTTTAAGTCCTAATGATGCTTTTCTAATCCTTAGGGGACTAAAAACTCTAAAACATCGTATGGATGCCCACTCTTACAATGCACAAATGGTTGCTGAATTCCTTGAAAGTCATGAAATGATTGAAAATGTATACTATCCAGGTTTGCCGTCTAATTCAGGATATAAGATTGCAAAAAAACAAATGAGAAAATTTGGTGGTGTAATATCATTTGAAGTTAAAGGTGGGTTCAATGATGCAATAAACCTAATTAATAATCTTCACTTATGTACCCTTGCAGTAAGCTTAGGAGATGTTGAAACATTGATACAGCATCCTGGGTCTATGACACACTCTGCATACTCTAAAGAAGAAATAGAAGCAGCAGGCTTTTCTGATGGATTAATTCGCTTATCTGTAGGGTTAGAAAATTATCAAGATATTATTGATGATTTGTTACATGGATTAAGTTTAATTAGAGCGTAACACCATTTCCGATTTTTCTCTTAAGACCCACTCCCACCTTTTTATTTTATATGGATTAATTGCGACATAACGTTTTCGTGTTTACGACCCTCGGACTCAGCAGCTCCATGGGCGCGCTTCCCTATATTTTCAGCCTTCTTTTTCTTCTGGAAAAAAGCAATATAACCCTAAACAAATAACTGCCAAACTAAGTAGTTTAACCGCATCATTTGAAGAAATCACTCCCAAGAGATTCAAAACAAAAGTTCCGACACCTATTGAAATAGCTACGCATTTTATAAAAAGAGAAAATATTTGCTTTAAATCTCGTCTTTCAAGCTGTTGAAATCCGTTTTTACTATTTTCTCTACCCTGCATTAACCCTTCAACAGATACACCAAGTACTTCTGCAAGTTTAGGAATAGTGCTTATGTCAGGACAGGAAATATTGCGTTCCCATTTTGATACTGCCTTATCTGTTACTCCCAATCTTTTTGCTAGTACTGCTTGTGTCATATCATTTTCTTTTCTATGTTCGGAAATTACTTCTCCCATAGATTTATTTTCCATTTTAAATCACTCCTCGTATGTTTTGTATAAATACATCTTAAATCACAAATGCAGTTTACTCAACCTACCACAAGTAGAACCAAGTAAATAGATGGTTTAGTAGCAGTTTAGTGTTTGCTTTCCTCGCAAATAATGTTCTTCCTCCTAATATGTAATAAACTTTTACTTCCTTTAAAATATCTTGACGATTTGCCGGTAGCCATCCTCTGTTATAACTACACCCTTAGTTAGGACGATAGCGCAAAAAAGCCTACGCATTATTTGCCTAGGCTTTCTATCTCCATAACTTGTAAGGGCTAGGGTGGGATTATTTACATCCTTTTATTCCATTGAAATTGAGCTACTCTATTCACTGCTGCTAAAAATAATGTTACTGTTGCAGCCCCATAGGAAATAGCTCCGCTTCTAAGTACTATTCCTATGAACGCAATTATAAATAATGTAATGTAAGTTATTATTAATGTAAACCTTGCTGCCCTACCTTGAATTGCGTGATTACGCTCATCATCAGACAGAATCTTAATTTCACCCTTTAATTTTGGATCCTTCTTAAACTGATACAATTCTCCTAATATCATTAAAATGGCTGAACCTAAAGCTGCTGCTATGAAACGCAAACCGTTATTTTCTCCTCCGAAAAGCACATATACCGTACCTCCTAGGAAGTAACCTACTATGGCCAGAATAAATAATCTCCTGTAATACCTACTCACCTTTTCCACCATTTTCATCCCCCTCATAAATAAATATTTCCTCAATACTCATCTTAAAGTAACAAGCAATTTTGAAAGCAAGCTGAATAGATGGATTATACTTCCCGTTTTCTAAAGAACTAATAGTCTGTCTTGAAACCTGTAATATTTCAGCAAGTTCATCCTGCTTTAAAGCTCGTTTCTTACGGATCTCTTCCAAGCGATTCTTCAATAGCCTACCTCCTTTAACGTAAAGCTTCCTTTACATTAAAGATATACTACTACTAATAATTTGTCAAGCCAACTTTACATATATTTCTGAAATTTTGACTAGTTTTATCCCATGGCGATAGTGGATAATGACCACACAACGGACTTTCATCGCCAAGTTAACGCACATCCGGCGCACCAAAAATAATACCGCTCAAGCTGAGCGGTATTGTAACAGTGTTTGGAGTCTTATTAGTGATATTATAAATTAGCTTACTATGGTCATTGTTTTGAAACAGTAAATTCAGCAATAATTATTTTTGCTGTTTCTTCATCACTCAGGTCAGAAAACACTTCTTTTAGTATACGGTACTGACCTGGTTCTGATGGAACAAAGAGTATTACCTGCTCAAACTTCTTTCTTGGTTTCAGACTATACGCGATATCTTCCCAACCATCTGGAATATAAATAGTTTCCCACTCATTGTTTGTATATCGTTGTATTTCGTACTTTTGTCCAAAGTATATCGTGTTCCAGCTCCTGTTATTTATGGTTATTGTTAAATCATCACCCGATGAAATAACGTCTACGTTCAAACTTAGTTGAGGACTATTGTTTGTACTAACATAAACAATAATAATAATTACTACAATCAAGACGGCAAGTATAATTTTACGTGAATTCATACTATTACCTCCTTACATTTTAGTTTCACAACTCAAAGACAGAGTTATCCATACTCCTAAGTTTCTGAAAATGTTTTATATAAATTCAATTTTAACTTTATATAATTTTTTGTCAATATCATTTGTACGAACTTATAAACAGGTTTTTAAATCCATTATCTATTTTAATTTCATTTTGTAAATAGTAGATTCATGTTCAACACCAGTGTTATGGTTTTTAAAACTACTAGCTATATCTGCCTTAAGTCCACATTTTTCCATCACACGGCAAGATGCTATATTATCTGTAGCTACAGTACAATAAAAATCTCGCACCCCCAGTGAGTAGGCAAATTTAATCATTGCTTTTGCCATTTCAGTCGCATATCCATTCCCCCATAGTTCTTTTACAACATCATATCCAAACCCCCATTCTCCTTCTGGCCCCTCTGTTCCTATACAACAAGTTCCTATTGGTTTATTTGTCACCTTATCATATGCTATAAAGGGATATTCGTCTTGCCAATCATCAATATCAAAGATTATTTCTCTGAGTTCATCACCATTTTTATATGGTGGATTATTCAAGTATTTCCCAGTCTCAGGATCCCCCCATAATTTGGCCGCAAAATCACAATCGTCTAAAGTCATACTCTTAAGTATCATTCTTTCTGTTACTATATCCTTGGTTTTCATTCTCCAAACTCCTTTTCTTGCAATTTATCTACGTTCTAAATAGTCTTATTGAATCTAATTCTACTAAATATGTATCACTTTGCTTTAAAATAGACACCAAAGAAAGAAAATCCCCATATCACTATTTCCTATAACATCCCAGCCATTTCCAACGCCTTCGAACTGGAACCCAGAGCAATACCCCTTAAAAGGAGCTCGCACCCAGTGAGAAGGTGTGGTGCTGAATCTGCCCTAGACACGTGCTTTCAGCAACTTTATGTTTTGTTCTCCGATGCCATACACCCCCGTGCTCAGGTGGAAACAGGATATCTCCCTCTTAGAGCTATCTTTTGATTGTCACATCACATTAAAATATAAATTATACAAAATAACATTTCATGACTCACCAATTCTTCTGTTCACTTTAAATATTAAACTTCTTCTAAATGATTTAGTGGAGCCCATCCTTTTGTGAGCGGATCATATTGTTTAGTTCCCCATATCCAACCATTTAATATTTTATTCATAATTATAATTTCATCTACTTCTATATCAAATTCTCTTGCATCATAATCTTCTAATACAGTACCTATATCATCATTTCTATTAATTATTTGCTTCGGAACCCATCCTTCATTATTTTCCCTTTTACAATAAATCCACCCAGCCCAATCTCCATCTACACTGGACTCTTCAATACATATAACTTTGTCACCTTTATATAAAACTATTGGATTATCTGAATCGGTTTTTCTGTTTTTAATCACTCTATACTTACTCATGCTTGCATCTCCTTATATTTTAAAATTCAGTCTGCTTGTCCCAAAATATCCTCTTTAAAATCAAACTGTAAAAACTGTTGCCCAAATTGACTGTTTTCTGTATCGATGTGTTTACAAATTTGTATAACTATTACGTTATTAAATAATCAACGCCATGATCTACTGTTTCAACGTATGGTTTCGGAAAACGCCCCAGCCACTTCCAAAGTGGCCGTCCCTTTAGGGCTGGGGCAAGACTTGCCTATCCCTTATTGCCGTCCCAAGCTGCAAGTCTTGTGACAGAGGACGTGGTGCGCCTAGCCCCAGAGCCTGTCCACACCGCACCCTTGTGGGAATATTGTGCTATCTGCTGTCCGTCAATGCCAATATTTTTTTACATCACTAACCATTTTTTGTTCACCGATATCGTAATTTATAAATAATGTTCACTAAATCAATTATTATAATTTCTAATAATTGATTTATGACTCTTATAAGCAGCTAAAAAACTCAAAACTGCCAAACTTCCAATGAAAATAGCAATTACACACAATCCATTATTTAATAATATTGAAAAAAATGATATCTGTGTAATTCCTGCGATTATTCGGGTATTTCTAACCTTCTTTAATTCCTTTTTCATAGAAAAACCTCACTTTATTTTATTTCACATAATTCTACTTATATGACTAACTCTTTTCTCATATATTTCTTCTTTCAACATAAGTCAACTACTAACTGAACACTTTGCTAAGGTTTGCAAGATAACGATCCGCGTACTCCCGAAGTCTGGTTGCTACTTTCACCGTCTCTCAGATTTTGGGAATACACTGTTAGATGCTGTTACATGCCCCGAGAAGACAGGGCCATACGGACGTGGCGCCTCAATCTCTACTAAAACTCATATACTATTTTGAATATAAGGATTGTATGTTGTTTGTATACAGATTATGTTCTCATCTGTTAAGCATCTTCTTCAAATAGCCCTCGTTAAGTAAATGTACTGTTTCAAACTTACCTTTATAAAAAACAGCCCAATTATTAAACACACAAGGAAGTTTTTTCGCTTTTTCTAATGTGTCAACTTTTATCAGTTTAAACGGAATGTTGTTTGAGTTACAATATGTTTCAATTTGTTCTATGCAATTGGGAATATATGGGCATTGCAATCCATAATAAATAGTCAGCATTTCACTATCTATTTTATGCGTTTTTATATTTGGCGTAAACTGCGGCTGTAAGTTACCAAAAGACAATGCCATAAGTTCATACTCACCATGAATAGTATCAACAGTTTTAAAACCAAATTTTTGCATGAACTTTTTATCTGAAAGAAAAGGTTTTTTCTTTTTTGAGCTGATTATGCAAACACCAGCCATATCTTGTTTTTTTGCGTCCGCAATACAATAGTCGAGCAATTCTTTGGCATATCCTTTTCCCTTAAAGCTACCTGAAACCCAAAGGCAGTAGATGTAAATGTAGTTATCCCCAACAACTGGCACCCATGCCTTTTCAAGTGGCGCATATTCAATGAAAACCTTACCTTTCTCATTTAGCTTTCTAAATACATGTCCCTCTGGAATTCTTTCAGCAAGCCAAGCTTTTTTAATATTAACACCACATTGATGTTTCTTATCGGCGATAGCGCAACACAAATGCTCATTTGCAATATTACCTGTAGTTAAATTTATAAATTCATTGCTCATTGTTTTGCCCTCCTAAAAACCCTTCTTTGCGGCACGATGTCGCCGCCATAAGTTCTGCATGGGATTGCATCTAACGTGGCGCATTTGCAACGCCTTAGAACTGAACCCCAGAGTAATACCCTAAACGGAGCTTCGCTCCCAGTGAGAAGGTGTGGCGCTGAACCTGCCTACAAAAACTGCTCCCAACATCCCTGTGCAAATGTTATGTTATGGGAAGTCGTTTAAATTCCCTTTTTACATAATACAGATAAATACTCCTATAGCGTCCTTAACATATTTAAAACTATGTTTGCTGAGTTTTCAGCTGAGATTTTCTCAAATTTTTCATAACTCATAGTTGCTTCATTATCTGCATTATCTGAAATGCTTCTTATTATAACAAATGGTACATCATTAATATTAGCTACATGGCCAATTGCAGCTCCTTCCATTTCTACACAATGTGGCGAGTATTCTTCTACTATTTTCTTTTTTAAATTGTCATCTGATACAAAGCTTTCACCACTAACAATTCTCCCCAAATGATAGTTCAAATCGCTATTATTATTTAGCTTACAGGCATTTAACGCAAGTTCAATCAATTCTTTATCTCCATCAAAAAATTCTTTATAAGGAAAGCATGATTTCATTTGAGCTTTTCTCACATCATGATATGTAACATTGTCCGAGATTATTACGTCACATATTTTCACATTGTTGTGTAATCCACCAGCTATTCCAGTATTTATAATACAATCTACTCCATATCTATCTATTAAAATTTGGGTACAGGATGCAGCATTTACCTTTCCAACTCCACAACATGTTAAGATTACTTGATTTCCCTCAATTTCTCCAATATAGTAATTAAAACCTGCTACTTTTTCATTATTACTTACATTCATTTTATCTCTCAATAATTTTATTTCTAAATCCATTGCTCCCATAATTCCTATGATTTTCATTTTCTCATCTCCTGTTCGAATTTGGATACACAGAGACTTGCCCCTCTTGATATAATCTCTTCTGAATAATCTTTTTCGAGATCTTTAACCAAATGAGTTGATAGATAACAGTCTTCTATTATTTAAACACAACATAAAACTATCAGTTTTTTAATTTACAATAACATTAAATCCAAATTTAACCATTTCATTAGTCTCAAAGTTTGTAATCGCTAAAATTATAGTATAAGTTCCTAAATCATTAGGTAAAGTTAGTTTATTTCCATCCATCAATAAAATAAGTGGTTCATTATCTTTAAGAATTATTCTATTAATAGAATAATTCTTAAGTTTTTTATTAGTATAGATCAATTCCAACTCAGTATTAGTTGCATCTATAGCTATCGTCTCTAGCTCAAAATTTAAAAAATTATGTTCATCTGTTTGTTGTCCATCTTCTATATATTTTTTATAAGCAGTTATTTCTTTATCAACGTTCCTTACTCTTAATTCTATATTCTTAAAATCATTTTGATACAATAAACCTTTATACACCACTCCTAATATACCTACCACTAAAATCAAAGATAAAAAACTGATTAACAAAACTTTTTTTTTCATATTAGTTCTCTTCTCCTTATTTATAAATTTTTTTATTCTTTATCATTATCATTACGAAAAATATACTCCCCACTGTTACCTCTGCACATTACATGATAAAAAGCTCCTGGATATTCTATCCTAGGCTTTCTAGGCATAAGGACCATCTCTGTTATTTCCGAATTATATGTTTAATAAATTATTCAACAACAAATCTAGATAACCTTCAAAACGGACAAAAAAAAGAAGTTTTTCCAAGAATGGAAAAACTTCAAGCCTGACCCCGAAGATTCCTGAATCGACTTCTCCGAAATGCCTCTGTAGACCAAGGGGCCTTTAGGTCCCGTCGCGTGAATACGGTGTTATCGGATGTTGCCACTCTTCGAATAACTATCAGGTTGAAATGGTTTCAAGTTTTTATTGTCAGCTAATCTAATAAGTTTTTTGTTGTACAATTTTAATTTCTCTTCGAAACTAACCCGATTTCTTTCAAAATCTATTGTCCATTTGTACATCATCTTTAGCATTTTTATATCTGATTTATAATGACTCTTTTCAAAACCGAATTTTTGTTTTAGAAAACGTATAAAAATTCTTGACTTCCTTTTCCATAAGGGTGTATCAAGAAAAATGATTGTATCAGCCATATCAAATAAGCATCGGTAAGATTCTCTATCTGTTCCTTCAAATATCCATGATCCCCCGCTATCAATATTGTTAATTACCGCAATTTGTTCTTCTTGAGTTCGTTTATATCTTTCGTTTTCTGTTTGATGATAAACAATACAGTCAAGTTCAAACCATGGGATACCTAGTGTCTTTGATAATCTTTTGGCTAATGTTGTTTTACCACTTGCTACAATTCCAATTACTAATATTTTTTTCATTTGAGGTTAATCCTCCTAATTAATGCACTTTGGGAATTTCCGATAACGTTCTCGTGTTTGCGACGTGGCGTCCCTTTGGGGCTGGCGCAAGATTTGCCTCTCCCTCATTACCGTTCCGAGCTGCAAGTATTATGACAGAGGACAAGTGGTGCGGCTTGCCCCATATCCTATCCATCCCGCCCCTTGCGCAAATATTGTGTTATCTGCTGTCCGTTAATACACGACCTTATATATCCCTATGTGTTAGGATAGTTGTCGTAAGAAATTGATGTATAATAGAAAATACGACAATGAACCTAAGGAGAGAGAATATGCCTAGAACTAGCAAGTATAGTCAAGATTTTATAGATACAGTTTTAAAGAGGCTTGAGCCCCCTTCATCAGAGACAGTGAATGATTTATCAGAAGAGCTAGGGATACCAAGCTCAACTATCTATACATGGGTAAAAAGGAGCAATGGTAGTTTAAGAAAGCAAAAGCCCAAGGATAAGTGGACATCCAAAGATAAGTTTCATGTTGTTTTAGAGACAGCCACTCTATCGGAACTGCAACTAGCAGAGTATTGTAGGAGAAAAGGCCTTTATGTAGAGGAAGTTAAAGCCTGGAAAGATCAGTGTCTTAATGCTAATAATGAACCTGTGGAAGATACTAAAAAGATAAAGAATGAGCTTAAAGAGGAAAAACTAAAAGCTAAAGAGCTAGAAAAAGAACTTCGTATGAAAGAAAAGGCATTAGCTGAAACGGCTGCTTTACTGGTACTTAGAAAAAAGGCAAACGCGATTTGGGGGGACCCCGAGGAAGACTGATCAGTGACTCAGATCGTGTAGACGCAGTAAAGCTGATCAAAGAGGCAGTAGATAGTGGTGCTAGATTAAGACCAGCCTGTGCAGAATTGAATATAAGCGACCGGACATATCAGCGCTGGTCTAAGGGTAATGAAGTAAAAAAAGATCAACGTCCGTTGGCGCAAAGGCCTGTTCCCAAAAACAAGTTAAGCGATGAAGAACGCTCCATAATACTAGATACGCTAAATAGCCCAGAGTACGCTGACCTACCTCCCTCTCAGATTGTACCGAAGTTAGCTAACGAGGGTAAATACCTTGCTTCCGAATCGACAATTTACCGAATATTGAGAGAAGAAAAAATGAATGCACATAGATCTAAAACTAAAGAGCCTATAAAAAAGGAAGCTCCTACACATATTGCGACAGCTCCAAATAAGGTATGGACATGGGACATAACCTGGTTGAATGCTTCTGTAAAAGGTGCTTACTTTAAGCTATATTTAATCTTGGATATGTTTAGTAGAATGATAGTGGCGTACGAAGTTTGGGAGTCAGAAAAAGCAGAATATGCAGAGCAACTAGTAAGAAAAGCAACCTTGTCACAAGGCATAGCTGGAAGACCCCTGGTCCTTCATTCTGATAACGGTAGCCCAATGAAAGCTGCTACATTTCAAGCAACCCTAGAAAAGCTTGGTATCCAAAGCTCATTTTCTAGACCTAGGGTAAGTAATGATAATCCGTACTCTGAATCACTTTTTAAAACGATGAAGTATGTTCCGAAGTACCCTACTAAAGGGTTTCATTCAATAGATGAAGCAAGGAAATGGGTAAGAAAATTTGTAAGTTGGTACAACAACGAGCATTTGCATAGTGGTATTAAGTTTATAACACCCTATCAGAGACATTACGGTCTCGATAAGGCAATAATGGCTAAACGTATCGAAGCTTATAAACTAGCTCAACGAAAGCATCCTGAAAGGTGGGCTAGACATATCAGAAATTGGGAGTTGCCAGAGTTTGTGGCATTAAATCCTATTAAGGATGAAGAAGCAGTGGAACTTATTAGTCAGGAAGAGCAAGTGTAATCACAAGACTAGATTTGGCGAAGCGTATCATTTACTTGGAGAGGCCCACATGGTAGCCTGTTGAAAAGGCAGGACTTATTATTTATGGGCATGCCTTTAAGGACCTATACCTTGTGGGCAGAGGCTCCATGTCAATGACAAATCGGGTCCAGAACTCATAATTATTTTTATTAAAATGCGACAACTTTATTGACAAACACCGATATCCACCAAACTTAAATTGTCTAATTCGCTAATAACGGAATTATAAGAAGTCACCAAGACTGGTTGATTTACTATCAGAGTCCAATGTAGAACATCCACCCTTCTCTCTCACTTCAACCTATCTTCTTGATTAAGTAAATAACCTATCTATTAATAATTTTTTTAATTATTTCAAGTTGATCTTCCGTTATTGTAAGACCTTTTTCTCTTTCAAAATCAGTATAAATAAATATTCTATTATTATCCAATATCCTCTTTACTTTCAAGTATCAATGGTGTAGATGGATTAGATGGGTGATGTATTGTTATTTCCTTAGGATTATTATTGATAAATAGTCCTGCATGATTTTTGTAATTATTTTAAATTTTTAAGCCCTCCAGGTAGCTCAAAGTACCCATCTTTATTGGGCTCAAATTCAAAAACGTCTATTACAGAATCAATATTAAGTTCTCCATAAATATGAGGATAATCTCTTCCTTCATTATATAAATCTTCCCACTTAATTTCTGAAATAACTCTATCTTCATCTATACACAAGAGAACTAATCCTTCAATACCCTTAAAATTATAATTAGCGACATCAACTATTTTTTCAATAGGAGAACAGTGAATAAAACCGTTCTTAGCTAAAGTATCTCCTTTATAGGTTCCTTTTTTTTTAGCTCTTTCCCAATCTTTTTTCTTTAGAGCATGTATAATCATAATTTTCCTCCTTTTATGTACTAAATTTCACCTAACGTTCCGTATTTGCGACGCAACAATCCGTCCGCTTTCATGATGTGTTGGAATATGCTGTTAGTTGTCGTAGCTTGAAGTTAACTATTGGATAACTGCGCGATTTCTACACTTCTTTCAATTATGTCTTTACTTAATTTGTTACCACTCAGAACTTCTCTCATTTCCAATACAATTAATTCTTCCATTGTGTTTAGTACTAAACTAAAACTTCCAATTCCAGTATACTCACTTTGCTTATATATTGACCTAAAAGTTTATTACACAATGCTCCAAGATGATCGTCGTTGTACTATGGTTCTATACTGTTGTTTAAAATTCCACGAGTAAAAAGAAAAAGGTTGCGCAACATGAAAGCTTCATAGAGTGAGAATTTAGCCCACAACTCTGAATCAGTAAATGGTTTCAACTCAACAGTTCATTGGCTGCAATATCAAATAACAATGAGTTTTTCTCACAAAGGCAAGTTGAATCTATCGAGGAACTGTGGAAAATTATATTGAGAATTCGTAAGTTTTCAGCACCAATGAGTTTAGTATATGGCATTTTGAAACCCGATGAATACCTTGGATTTGTCTTCTCAGAGAAGTTTGATATATCTGATATAAACGAGTCGGAATTAAATAAATTAACATTGGAAATAGGCTAATTACTATATAAGACATAGAGAGGCAAAGAGAGAAAACATATTTTAAGCTTGTGACAGAGGCCATGTAGTGTGGCAAGCCCTAGAGCCTGTCCACACCGCACTCTTGTGGGAATGGCTTGTTATGCGTAGTTGACTTAGCTATAACCCATGGTTTTTGAGAAACTCTTTTGCTTTTTTCATAGTTTTAGGACTAATACTATTAGATTGAGATATTACAAATTCCTCAATCATGCTCTTATGCTTTGTTGTGATAAATTTAAAAAAGATTATTAAATACAAAAGTGAATATATAGAAAATGTTGTTCAATTACTATTAGAAGTAGATAACAGATGTAATTACCTAGAAAAACAAAAAGAATTATTAAAGAGCGATATTATTGAAGTTTTAGGTGAAGCATATGAACATTCTCTTATATAATTGAAATCTAGAAAGCATTAGAATTCTTTTGTTCTAGTTGCTCTAGGAAGTAAAACAAATCCGTCAAATTGTTCCTTAGGTATGATATTTAGCATAGTGTAGTGATAGTTTATATAGATTGCTTTCTCAAGAAATAATACATCATCTAGAGATAAAAAAGCTCTACGTTCTTCTGCTAGATCTTTCATAATCCTAAGCAATTCATCTCTTCTGCCACTCCTAGTAATATCAATTGTTTTGTATTCAGTATCTCCCCATTTAATTTCTCCTTTTGCTGGCACCACCACTAGGGAGTAGCTTTTTTTATTTGTGTAAGGACTTTGATGTTTAAGGTACTCTCCTAGCCATTTGTTTTCTGTGCCTAAAAAGTGGCTATTTTGGGCATGATAAAAGCCAACATTAATAATAGTCCCATTATTATTTTTCTTTAAGTATCCATCTACCATATTTTTTATAAAATCCTCTCTGAGCTGGCTGCGCAACTGTACATTTCCCTCTTCTAATGGTTTTCTACATACAATACTCTGTATCTCAATCTCAACAATATCTAAAATCCTGTGGTAGTATCTCTCACCCCAGACTTCAGTTAGATTAGCTTCTTCAGCTATTAGATTTTGATAAAATTCTTCTACATGTTTATAAAATGCTTTATTATCTTCTATGATGCCTTTGTTGTCATCAAAGACAGATAAAAATTCTTCTACTGGCTCTTTGTATTCAATCAATCCAATTTCCAGCATTGTCCTCAAAGAGACTCCCATAAAGATTGGGCTGTGGTTAATATCTATAGCCCTTACTCTTATTCGCTCCTCCTCAGGAACCCTTTGGTTAAAATCTCTAATTCGTGAAATATCCGCCTGAGGAAGACTTTGAAAATAAGCAGGCAATTGGTCTAGTACTCCCCAGGTGTAATCCTCTAAAATCCAGCCTAATGAATGAGACATTTCTAGAAGCAGTTGATCAAATTGATTATAGTTATTTAAATCCAACATTAGATCTGTCACAAAATCCTTATGCTCCTGTATCCCATGATACTCCCCTACTACTACTGCTTTTTTATCCTTTAGCCTTTCGATTAATTCGGTTGGGATAACTGTCTCATCAAATACAACAACATGACTTTCAATGCTGTTTTTTAATGAGTTGTCACAGGCAGTCAACAAGAATATTAGTGAAGTAACAATTAATATACATATCTTTTTACTTATTTCTCTATTCATCTATTTAACCCCCTTCAAGTTTTATCAATGGCAAAATTATTTTACGTAGTCTATCAAATATTAATTAACGAGATTTTCCCGGTGTTCTTTTGCCAATTGAAGCAGGACTCACATCCTATGGGTGTGGTTTTGGAGAACGTCCGGCCATTCACAACGTGGCCGTCCCTTTAGGGCTGGCGCAAGACTTGCCCATCCCAACTACACCAATCCAACTGCAAGTCTTGTGACAGAGGGCATGTGGTGCGGCTAGCCCCAGAGCCTGTCCACACCGCACCCTTGTGGGAATGGCTTGTTATATGTTGTTATTACTGCTACTAAGTATTACCCGAGTATATGTTTCATAATATCAACTAAATCATTAGTTCTTATATAAACATCAGCAATTCCTAGTAATTTGCTTGAGTAATTAATTGCTATTGATTTTCCACTTTCCTTAAATATTTTTATATCAGATGCACTATCTCCTACTGAAACAACTTTTTCTAATGATATATCATGTTCTTTACAAAATGATTTTAAGCTGTTTAATTTTCCCCTATCTCCTAGATGTTTTAATATTCTGCCAGTAAATCTTCCATTTTCAACTTCATATACACTTCCATAGATTTTATCGAATTTAAACATCTTTTGTATAACTTCTGCAACTTGTACTGGTCCAGCCGTCACTAGGATTACGAAAATACCGCTGCTTTTTAATTCATTTATTACTTTTTCAATGTTATTAATCAGTTTAATATATCTTTCAAACTCTTGCTCTACTCTCTTTACTTCTAATGCAGTAAATAATTTAGATTTTATGTAATCTGCTTCTATCCAAGAAATTTCACCTTGGTCTTCTCTGTTTTCTACATCTCTAACTTCATCTATTTTTCCGCTTAACAAACAAAGATACTCTACAGAATTAGTATTAGTAATCAGTGTTCCATCCATATCAAAACAAACTACTTTAACCTTATCCAATCCATATCTCTCCCTATAAGAAAATCACTTTTTAAATTAGAATTCTCTGAAGTTTATATCGACCCCATAGTCCTGCCCCGATAGTGATAATGTCATCTAACGCCCCAGCCATTTCCAACGTGGCCGTCCCTTTAGGGCTGGCCTTCATACATTACCATCCCAAGCTGCAAGTCTTGTGACAGAGGGCATGTGGTGCGGCCTACCAACACCGCACTCTTGTGGGAATGGCTTGTTATACGATGGTTTAATTCGTTATATATAACTTTTTTTAATTTTACTTCCGTCAAGTTTATAGTAAGTGGTCTGCTTAACCTTTTTAGAAAGTGTATAACTAGAAACATTAGCTTTTAACAAATTATCTATTTCAGTATGAGGATGTTTAAAGCCTTTGTGATTTCCAGCAGATACAAATGCAAATTGCGGTTTGATCTCATCTAACAAATCTTTATTTGTTCCAGTTCTACTGCCATGATGAGATACCTTTAATATACTTTGCTCATATGCTTTCATTTTCCCTAATAAATGATTGTAACCAATATCTCCTGTTAAATGAGCTGAGGTATTATGATAACCCAATGTAAAACAAATAGAACTGTCATTAATATCAGGAGATACGACATTCGTACTTGTTCTACTATCTGGGTTAACGAATTCTAAAACTGTATTTCCTTCTTTAAATTTACATGGTCTATTTAGATTAATCCATTTAGGTATTGATTTAGCTGACTTCAATAAATCACTTACTGTCTTAGTAGGATGATGATAATCCTGATTTATAATAAAATATTCTATATCAAACAGTCCTCTATCAATAATATATTTAGCACCACGCAAGTGATCTAAATGTTTATGTGTGATTATTAAACCTTTGATTTTATCTGTATCTAACTTATGCTTACCTAATATGTGCTTAATTTCAGAACAAAACCGATTAGCATTATTTCTGCTATATACATTAGTATCTATTATATAGGCATTACCAACTGATGTAATGGCCAAAAACGAATCTCCTTGCCCGACGTTAAAGCAATAAATATAAGGACAATCTATATCCAATTTCCCCTGTTGACAAAACAGTGGCTCCTTAATATCTTCAGGATTTCGATTATAGTCAACTGATATATTCAAATCATTAAATGGTGATTCAACGCGATTATCAGCAAAAATGTCATTTTTTATATCAAACCTATACTCATCGTAAGCAAATATATTCTGTCCTCTAATAGTTGATTGAGGAATCGAATAATACCCTCCTTGTACTACTGACCCAATACTTTTTTCTACCAAATAATTATAATCTACCTGAGCATTTAAAAATTCCTTTTGTAGTAATTCATCAGCAACCCTTATGTATCTTAAGTGAAATGGAGGAAAAAACTCCGAATTAATGTTTGGAATTATCTTCAACAAAAAATCTCTTTCTTTATAATGGGATATTTCATCAATTGAAAATCTTACTAAATTTCTATTTAGCAGGTAATCTTTAAACATTCTTATCATGCCTTCCTAGTAAGAAATGTGTTACAATTAAACTTTTGTATAACTTATCGAGTATTCCCGACGCTTCCGTCCCTTTAGGGGCTGGCGCAAGACTTGCCTTACCCTTATACCGTCCCGAGCTGCAAGTTTTGTGACAGAGGATATGTGGTGCAGCTTGCCCTAGAGCCTGTCCAATCCGCACTCTTTGGGAATGGCTTGTTATATGATGACGCCTATTAAGTAAACCTATTTAAGAAACTCTCTTGTCAAAAGGATTAACCGATTGTAAATATTTTCTAATCTCCAATCTAATTTGATGTACTTCCTCTTCAATTTGAGAAATACCACACCCATTTTCATATAACCGGTAAAGGAATGTGCTACAGAACTGCCCTAGAGCACTACCCTCCGTAGCCAACGGCAATCTTTTGTTATTGGATGCCGGGTGCCCCGGGATTCAGAGGACAACAGGATGTTGCTCCAAATACTACAGAGCCCTTCTTACTTATAAACACTTGGCTTTGTATTATGCTTCATAGGCATGGTAAGAACTATTATGTGACTATCCCCCAAAAATCAAATTTTATGGCTCGTTTTGTCACTTTTAATAAAGTCTTTTTACCAGTGATAACAAAATATTATTCAAACTTCAACATGAGTGAATCGCAAATAGCCGTATATCCTATCTTTTTATAAATACTATTTGATGTTGGGTTTAACAAATCCGTGTATAATACGCACTTAGTAAATCCGTTATCTAAAGCAATTTGACTGATTTGAGCCACGCATGAGGAGGCGTAACCCTTTCCGCGATAATAAGGAGGAGTATATACATATGTCACGCCGATAGCTGTTTGCATTTCCCTTGTATATCCCGCCATAGAGACAGGTATCCCATTGTCTTCTAGAACGTAGAGCTTTTTTGTTGATAATCGATAGCAATATGGTTTTGCATCTTGTGGGATAAACATTTCTATTTTCCCATAAATATTTGCTGCATTAAATGCCTCAGCCCAGTATGGAAAAAAATACATATCTTTTTCATCCAGCAAACGAACAACACCAAATTGTTTAATATCTGGGTTTACTGCCTTAAGCTCATATATGCGCTGGTTCATGGTTGTTTTAAAGCTTAATTCCTTTCGTGCGGTATATTCTTTGGCAAAATACTCCGCCAACGTTTTTTCGCTTGTCACGCCAGGAATTTCATGGTCTTTCAGTCCATCTATCAGACAGTTTATAGCTTTTGGATTAATTATATTGTCTGTTGCATAAAGTGTGATATTATGCGGCGGTGTCATTATAGCTGTAAGCTGTATACCGTTTGCATCCGAAATAGTTGCCATAAGCCAATTTACAGGGTCACGCCAGTCTGTTTTATCTTTCCCCTCATGTCCAATTATGATATTACCAAGAGGAATCATATTCTGAGCCTCGTGACGCATTAACACATCATAGGTATCATTGTAAAACTCATGTACATCCATATACAATTTGAATTGCATTGTTATATCACCCTTTCATTGCATCTATACCATTTTACTGCTTTTAACCATTCGTACATAAAAATACTTGCATAAGGCGAATCCGTATTATAGACACTTATTCCTGTAGTGAGATTAGGGGTCACGAGATTAGGGATCAGGCTTGAAGTTTTTCCATTCTCTCTTTCAGCTCATCATTTACCTGCCTAACTATATCAGCAACCTCAATATCAAGACGCCTTTTCTCTGCTTTAATCTTGGAGGTAGCTGATGGCGATAAGTTTAGAAGCCTTGCTACTTCGTTGTTTGAAATCTCAACGTATTTATCACTGAGTATCACAATGGCTTTTCTAGCAATTACGTACTCTTTAAGCTTCGTCTTCTCTGTTAATTCTTTCTTGCTTAAACCAGTTTTCTCATATACACAATTTATTATATCATCAACGCTAACAACTAAATCAGGCTCAACCCTCTTCATTTCCTTGAACTCCTCTACAGTAGCGTGTACTTCTTTTTCATCTAAGACAAATTCACTAAGTTCCATTTTCCCTTGGTCAAGATTCATAAATCTTCTATACTCCTTAACTCCACGCTTAATATCTCCACCCAGCATTTCCAGTATAAACTCCACTTCAACTACGGATTTCTTATTCACCTTTAAATAATCCTGATGACTACTCCATTTATAATTAAGCCCATCATCAATCCATGCTTCAACTGGATTTAAGTGTATATACTTTACTAGCTGTAACAAGTATGAATCCCCGTCGCATAGCAATGCTTTGTACCGCTGCTGGAATACATGACCAGTTCTAGAATGCTTCAAATTAATTCTTTGGGTATAGCTTTGCTGTATTCCCTGCATGATCTTAGACAGTGGCACCTCCCCAGTTTCTATAAGCAAATGAACATGGTTATCCATAATGCAATAGGCATAGAGCTTAAAGCGATATCGTTCTTTATATTTATCCACTAGAAATAAGTATAGTTCTTTATCTTGATTATTGCGAAAAATATACTCCCCATTGTTACCTCTGCACATTACATGATAAAAAGCTCCTGGATATTCTATCCTAGGCTTTCTCGGCATAAGGACCACCTCTGAGATTTCCGAATTAAATGTTTAATGAATTATTCAACAATAAATCTAGATAACCTTCTAAGCGGGACAAAAAAAAGAAGTTTTTCCAGGAATGGAAAAACTTCAAGCCTGACCCCGAAGATTTGCGCTATGAAAAGAACTATTATTCAGTGCCTACTATAAACGCCTACTTAAGTTTGAAAAACAGTTAGCTAAAACGGGTTTATTGATTATCGATGAGATGTCGTATTTGACGTTTAATAGACATCAATCAGAGTTACTTTTCAAAGTTGTTGCTGATCGAGCAGAAAAAAGAAGTGTCATAGTTTCTACTAACTTAAAGTTCTCAGAGTGGACAACCCTCTTTGAAAATGAAACAATGGTCGCCGCCTTGGTTGATAGGCTAACATTTAGATCCCACGTACTTAACATGAATGGCCCATCTTATCGTAGTGAAAACTCAGAGCAAGATATGGATTAATTAAACTAAGGAAATACTCGTGGGGTATTTCCTATTATTAAACAACTTTGTGGCAAATCTTTTGAGTAGCGAAAACTATGCTAGTGGTAAACTTTTTCGATATCACTAGTGGTAAACAAATTGAATAGCAAGTGGTAAAAAAATTCGTTGACATTCGCAGTCTTCAGATTCTAGGCGCAAGAAAAAACCAGCCCGGAGCGTATACTCAATACGTGAGGACTGGTTTTTTTGAAGCAACGACGAAGATGATGGCTTTTCAACAGTCGTATATACAAAAAAAACCTAAAGCTTATCGCTTTAGGGTTCATATCTCCATATTTGGTGGAGGCGGGGGGAGTCGAACCCCCGTCCGAAGGTATCTTAACAGCAGTCTCTCCGAGCGCAGTCTCTATTTTAGGGTTTCGCTTCTCTAAGCTTCTAAAGACAAAATCTTAAAGTTGCTAGCTTCTAAGTTTCCCTACCAAGTCGAAGCAACTTTGGTAAGTAGTCTGCTATTTGTTTTCGTCTTAGTCACCAGTCACAGACAAACTAGTGGTAAGACGTCCGCTGACTATGCAGCGAAAGCTAAATTATTGTTTGTTTTAGCGTTTAATTTAAGTTTCCAGTTATTAACGTGGCCCTGGCCCACGGCTCGCTACTCCCATCTTGACCCTAATCAAGTAGTGATCGCAAAGGAGACAAAAGAAACGTCAGACTGTGTGGATAATCTCTAAAAACTCAAAGATTAGCTGTAAATTTCCTGTCTTTTGGAGCAATATGATTTAAACCTATAAAAACACAATGATAAAATGGGTCTAAGAGCTACTAATATCCTTAGTAGTTCTTTCACACCTATAATATTTATTACTCTTTTAAAATTATAGGCTAGCAAAACTAGGGCTGTCTCTGTAGTTACAGAATCCATCCCTCTTGTTAAAAAATACCCAGCATTCATTGTCCTTTTGATGGTTCCATAAGGATGCTCAACAATCATCTGTCTTTGTAGGTATTTGTCCATATTTGCTTCTGTTCTAGCATCTATAGTATCCAAAAAATCTTGGCTAGGTGATCGATTTATTATCCTGCCTTTAGCTGCAGTGGTACATTTGCTTTTTGATTCACAGTTTTTACAGGCATCGTAGTTTCTATATTTTATTCTCTTTGGTTCTTTTGATTTGTGATTTATTCTGCGAAGTTCATGTCCTAAAGGACAAATATATAAATCTTTTTCAGGCACATAAGTAAATTTATCTCCGTAGAAATCTTTGTCTCCTGTGGCGTTAGAATACGACTGTTTTGGCAAATAGACTGTTGTTTGGTTTCTCTCACATTTCATAAGATCGTCTGCTTGGTAATAGCCTTTATCTGCTGCTACTTCGAGTTTCCTTTTTCCAAATATATCTTTAGTTTCTTCTGCAAGTGAATTTAGATTGCCTTGATCTGCGGGATTGTTTGTAACATCATATGCCACTATAATACTATGCTTAGAGTCTACAGCTGTTTGTATGTTATATGCTACAGTAACACCATTGTTTTTGTTGTCCATAAGCCTAGCATCTTCGTCAACTGTAGATACTTCATTACATTCGCTATCCTGTAGTTTTTTTTCCAACTCTTCAAATTTAATTTTACGCTCCTTGAGTTTTTCAATTTTTTGCTGAATTTCTTCAGGTGTATACTTAAGTTTAGGTGAATCGTCTTTGTCACTGCTTTCTAACAAATCTAGATAGGAATTAACCTTATCTTCGATATATTGCTTGTGTCTCTGTATTTTTTTCTTTGAGAAATTATTCTTCTTTGAATTATTAGCTTGAATTTTAGTCCCATCTATTGCTATGAATTCCTCGCCTAATAGTTTGAGATCCTTACACAACTTAGTAAAATCCTTGAAAACTTGTTTTAGCTGAGTTTTATTTTCTTTCCTGAAATCAGCTATTGTTTTAAAATCAGGTTTTAGTTTTTGTAATAGCCAAACCACTTCTATATTCCTGTGAGATTCTGTTTCTAGCTTTCTAGATGATCTTATGCCATTTACATACCCGTATAGATATAACTTCAATAAAACAGAGGGATGATATCCTGGTGCACCTCTGCGGTGTTCCTTTGATTTAGTGAATGCACTCATATTGACCAGTTCTACGTATTCATCAATTACTCTAACGGGATTATCCTCACCTATGTAATCTTCTATGCAGTCAGGAAACATTGTTTTTTGCTTTCTATCTGTACCTTTTATAAATGACAATTTAAAATCCCCTCTCCGATATTCTATAACTTAATTATACTACAGAAAAAGGGAAAAGTACTGTATTTACAGTACTTTAGAGCCATTTAGACATATATTATTCTCTAATTCTCACACAGTCTGACGTCCCCATGTCTCTTCTTTCTTTGTATTTCTAAAAACTCATCAGGGGTAAAATATCAGTACTTTCTTACTGTTTTGTAATTTAGATTAAGCCTATTATCTGCTTGACTCTTATTTAACCCAATATCTTTAAAATGACGAATATCGCTGTACATTTTTCACCTCACCAATTTCTCCACATTCCTTAAAATTCAGCTAAGATAAATATATCAGCTTTTTTAAGAAAGTGGTGATTTTTTTGGCCATTTTTAGTTGCCGAAATTCATCCATTTTATTTTACCATTTACACCCTTTGGCATCATGGGTTATCTCGAACTGATCCACGATACTATTGGAGGTGCTTATGGTTACATTATGATTGTGTTTTATAGTTGTTGTTGCTTTCTGTTCCCTCCCATCTTATTTAACCGCATGCTCCAACGTTACGTCTACAATCAGAGCTACTTTCAGCAGGATGGGATCATCTCCATCAATGTTACAGACACAACAAAAACGAGGGCGGCATCCTCAGGACCGAATCAACTCATGTTAATGAGCAACTTACCCCGACAGCTACTCCCTCATTCAATTAATATTATATCATACTTTTGTAATTATTTTTGGGGCCATAGCTTTCTATTTCCATGTTAGACCCTGAAAACCTTACATGTAATATACCCTTGTAGGCATCTTGAAAAAACTCCTACAGTTGTTCGAACACTTGGTAGACCCTAAGATCTTTATGGTTGCTTGATACAAACATTTATGGTGTCGCCTATTTTTTTGATAATTGCCTTCTGAACTCCTCAACGTCTAGGGTAAACAAACATGTTTCCTTTCAAGTTAGTGCTTTACCGCAAGAAAGCAGGTATTTATTTAGTAATTTGTTCTATAATAGCCCCTAATAATTTTGTCCCGTTACTGCCTAAACTTACAATGCTGTTGATTTTATTGATTGTCTTGAATATTTCCTCTACTACACCTTTTTCCTTTTCACTATTTACTTTGTCCCGATTCAATATTAAAGTTCCTAAAGTTGCTGAAATTCCATTTTTAATACCCTCAGCTCCAAATAACTTATATTTTAGAAGCGATTCTCTAACATTATTCAATTGAAAAACAACTATTTGCTGCAATTCTTTATTAATATTGCTCACTGAAATATTTTCAATCATATTTTCAATATCACTAATCAATTCCTTGACTTTTTCGTCTTGGATTATAACCTCATCACTCATGTTTGATAAATATTCTGCACAATACTCAAGCGAAGTCATTAGCCTCACATCAAAATGAGTTTTGAACTTATCCAACCCATTATTCAAAGAATTCCTACTTGCATTAAAGTAAATTTTTGACAAGCCGTCTATAACACTATCTAAGGTATTTAAATATTTCTTGAGGCTTTTAGGAGAATGTTTGTCCACCTGTTTCTTACCTTCCAAAGCCATCCTATACAATTCAGCATAATTAGAGAATATTGAAGCTGTATCATCTTCATCTAACTCAAATACTTGACTAAGAGCAGTTTCTGCATTGCCGGTACTATTTATAATTTTTTCAATAATATTATATAACCTACCAACTACATTATCTGATGATACAAATAGATTTTGTCCCCCATCATCACTTGTAAACATTTTCGTCCTCCTTATTTTCTATTATTTACCTCTATTTTGTCCCCTGATTTACTTAAAAAAATCTGTAACATAACGTGAATCTTCAGGCTCAGACTTTTGAGTTCTGATTTGGGTTCAGGCTTGAGAAATTATCTTAAAACATAATGATTTATTCAACGTCAAACAGCTAACTTACCTTCTAACAATAGTAAAAACTTCCTTAGTAGAAGGTGTTTACAGAGAATAAGAAAACCCAAAGCCAGACCACAAGGCCTCAGATCTTGAACCTGGTGTGATCTCAAGACTTTATATTCTAATCACACTCCCATGGAGGGAGTACTTAGGATGTATTTGCAATCGAACGCAAAGTAAGCTTTAAGTCAACAACTCCTACGGTTCAATCATGACCCATTTTACTATATGCTTCAATTTTTAGAATAACAGTGCAAAAAAATCAAACAGTTTCTAGAAGCTCTGTGTTATGTAAAGTCAAATTACAGAGCTTCTGCTTCACTTTCTTCGATGGTCAGACCGTAGTCAACCAGCTCGTTATAGATTGTTGATAATTCAGAATTAAGTTGTGATAGGTACTCTTTACTAATTTGGCTGTATAAACTATTATTTTCATTTTTCAGCACAAATTTGAATTCTTCCTTTTTAAGGTCAATTATTAACTTATTAAAAACTTCTTTTACAGCATTTTGATTATCAGTAGTTAAAGATATTTCGACTTTGCCATCAGAAAGTGTTAATTGAAGAAAATAGTTCCCCTCTCTTTCAACAACACTAGCATCTCTAGTTACCATATATTTTCCCCCTTTCACCAAACGCTTCCTTACCTCCTTCAAGTGTTTTCATGCTTACTTCTTTCCAGTTAAGTATATTATCAGGTTTATTTACTTCAATTAGATTATCTGAAAAAGGATTTCCAATGAATGTACTATAATTGGTTATTTCGTGTTTTCGATATACAGAACAATATGGTAAAGTTCTGACTGCTATGTTTGCATCATGTGTTGCAATTACGACTTTTTTCCCAAGTTTAGCTCGTTCTTGAATTAAGGGAACTATTATATCGTTGATATAGTCATTTCCTAAACTTTTTTCTGGCTCGTCAAGTAGATAAATTTCTTTATCTTCACTCAATTCCTTATGTAAGAGTAGCATTGAAGCTTCACCATTAGAAGGCGAGTATAGATTATTATCTATTGCAAAGTACCTATGAAATAACAGTAAATCATCTATATCAACAATCTCTTCAATACCGTTAATATCATTAAACTCAGATAATTCTACAAATAGATCACTTGAATACAATCGTTCTTCTATTTTAGTAATTATATTCGCGAATTCTTTCTGAGGAGTCTTTTTTGTTCCTTTTAGAGTATTGTAATTTCCATTAGAAATCGTTCCATCCTGGGTAAATATATCCGTCTTGCAATATAGGTCTCCCTTAACACCTAAATCACCTACATATTCGCTAATAGAGTTAATTTCCTTATTCATGCTTTTTCGTATTTTCTTAACGCTATGTTCAAGGTTTACTCGATTCCCTGCATACTTACTGAAACCAGTAGTCGTTGGTTTTGCTGGCCGTCCAGTTTTTTTAGCAATTTCAGTATTAAATACCGAGATCAAATTATTGTATAACTCTGTGGACATCATATTTACAAATCTTGATTCACGCTCACTCTTTATAGCTCCAAAGACTTTTTCAAGAATTAACTTTAGTTCTTCATATAGCTCTGATTTTAATATCTCTTCAAGTATTCTGTTATCAATTGCATACTCAAGTAAACCACTGATTTTGTCATGTGTGTCAATAACTTCATCAAACTTCCTACTTATCGTTGTTAAGTCTGAGATCGGATAGTCTTTAATCTTAATGCTATTAGCTCTTTGATTATTGATTCGAGAGGAAAAGAACCTTAAGTAATTAGTAAGACTTGTGATATTCTCTTCTGATGCATTTTTCAGTATATTGATTTCATCGGAGCATGATTCTATGTTCATTGATTCAAGCGTTAGATTTAAATCATTCCCCTTTATGTCATACATAGTACCCAGGTTGTCTCGACTAGACTCAAAAACAGATGTTTTTAGCCCTTTGCTATTGTAGTAGTCAGATATTGACCTAAGTATTTCTGTTTTTCCTGTACCCTTTGAACCAAATAATATATTTATATCATTGTAAATATCCAATGTAATAGATTCAGTTGGTCCGAATGGCTCCAGCTTAATAGTGTCTTTACTTTTTAGATCTAGTAAAGTATTAATTGATGGTGCATTTTTATCTAACAGCAAACAGAATTGATTAAATGATTCCACAGGCAGTCTAAGCTCTGGTAGCTTTTCAGCCTCTTCAGTATATAAGCTCCAGTCATGAACATCTGAACCATAAATTGATTTATGGCCATGGCTTACATAAATTCCTGCTGATATTGAGTTAGTAGCCTCCTTGATAAGTCGATTTTTATTAGAAATTAATGATTCCATTTTATTAATGTCATCATCAATCAAACAAGGCTTTTTAGTAAGATAATGAGGAATAAAAACACTATCTAAACTATCAAAATGTTTAACCGTATCCTCAATGGTTATTGTAAATTTATCAAACTTAGTACCTTCAATTAAACTGGTCATTCTTTCATACAAAACACCTGCATTTTCCGGATTTACAATTATTAATATATGTCCTCTCCTATCTTCTTCAACAACATCTAATTCAACACCAGGCCATATTTGACAAATGCCAGTAGTTTTTTCAACTATTTGTTCAAATTGTTCTAAGTCAAAGTAATTGTGATTTGTTATAGCTAATATTTTCACGTCTGTTGCTTTAATAATCTCAGCAAATGAATCTGGATCGACATTCCGTTTTGGTGAATCACCAGATTTTGTTTTAAGAGTATGTGCATGTACATCAATTTTCATAAAAAAGTCTCCTTTCAATTTAAATGAAATAGCTTTTAATGCCTACCTTTTCCACTGCTTTATTAACAACTTGAACCGTCCTTGGATGTTTCATTTTTACTGGACCATTTCTTTGGTTATATTCAGGTTATACACCTTTACGGATTCATCTTCTTTTCTTAGATATTCATTCTATTCCCCCTATAATAGTCCCTTCTTTTATTCGCTAAAACAACTCTTATTTCCTTTATTTTCTAGTTATTTTTCTATTTATTAAGAATTCTCGACATTTTTCACACATCTAAGCTCCTTTTGTGTTCTTCCGTTTAATGCTGCACCTTTTGCTAGTGGATAGTCATGCACTTTTTGTATAGTTCTTTTCCCTTTTAGCAATAAGCATGTTCTGACCCTCTCAGACTGTTCAAAAGTATTCAGATTCAAGGCACAAAAAAGCCCAGCACCGCAGCGTATAACGAATACGTGAGGATGCTGGGTGTAGATTGTCAAGTAAAATTGACCACTTTTTACAAACAAAATTGACCATCAGTATTATAACACTTTGGATTTCTATAGGTAGCCATTTTACATTGAAAATTGACCACCAAAAATTTATCCTTTTTCATTTAAAACTGACCACTAAGATTAATATATCTTTATATGGTAACCATCAGTTAAAATAGATGTTTTATCGATATCTATTGTGTTTGTAATCCGATCTAGCCTGATGTATTTACTAAGTTCTAATAGTTTTTCTTGTAGAAGCTCTTTATATAGTAAATCTAGTGAGGTTTCCTTGGAGTAATGTATTTGGTGAACGATAGTATGTGAAGGCTCTTTTGAAACTTGCTTGTTACATATTTCATCTATACCCATGAATAGAGGTTCTTCTTCGTCCTTGATAACTATTTTGTTGCTAAATTCGTCATATGTGTACCCTGGGGACTTTTTAATTCTATACAACACTCCGTTAGGGGCCTTAATTCCGTATTCATTTGTTATATACTCCATAGCAGCTTTATTACCACTCTCATTATATATTTTCACTATCGTTCCATAGTCTTCCTTACTAACTCTAGGCATCTTTGTTCCCCCTATTCATCTGTTTATTCTTTAGGTATTCAGCCATGTACTTTTCCCCTTTGACACGAAAACTGTCCCCTGTTATACTTAATACATGACAATGATGAACTAATCTATCTAGTATTGCAGTAGCCGCTAGTTGGCCTGTAAAAACTTCGTCCCACCTGCTTAGGGGAAGATTAGTTGTTATGATAAGGGAGCTTTTTTCGTATCTTTGCCGGATAACCTGAAAAAAAATGCTCTCTTTTTCTGAGGGCACTGAAAATCTTATGTATTTCATTTAAACAGAATAACTTGTACTAAAAAAAAACGACTCTCTATTCAAAATTTGAATCTAGAGTCGTTTTTTAATGATTATGCCATTTTTTATTTCGCTTATTCTTAATCCATTATTTTTAAAATTCTTTTTAGGTTTACCGTAAATATTGACATAGCTCCCTGCATCTCCATGCCAATTAGACCCGAGGATTTTGAAACATCATACCCGTGTCTATGTTTTAATTCACTATTTTTTGCTTCTATTTTATAGCGCTCTTTAGATTTTTCTTTAAAGTAATCACTTTCTTGGAATTTCGCCTGCTCGGTATGTTCGTCAGATTTGATGCTTACGGAATAGGTCTTACTTTTAGCTCCAGATTTATAGCACCCTTCTTTTAAATGGCATACCTTACACTTTTCTATATCAAAATAGTATGTGTCTGTTTGATTAGTGGAAAATTTTTTCTTCCCTTGGCGAGCTTTACGTATAGCCATATGGCCAGCCTTACATATATACATTCCAGCATCTTTATTAAAATCGAATTCATCTTCTTTTTTTCGGAAACCTTGTGTTACAGATGGGTTTAATTTGGCGACTAATTTTATTTTTTTCTCTTTTGTATATTCAATGTTGCCTTTTTCAGAATATGCAGCATCACCGATAACAGTTTCAACTTTCATCCCAGCTTTTACACTTTTTTCTATCAGTGTTTCTAATTGTTTCCCATCATTTTTTTCTCCGGTTGTAACTGTTGCAGCTGTAATAATTCTTTCTTCGCTTATGGCAATATGGGTTTTGTAACCAAAAAATGATGTATCGGCACTTTTATGACCTATTCTTGCATCTTGATCCTGAGATATTTGTAAGTGTTCAATATCATCAGCAACTGATTCTTTTAAAAGGTTCAATTGTTCCTTTACTTTTGGATATTGAGCAAAAGCATCTTCCTTTTCAACCACCTCAATAAGCTTGTGGCAATAGTCTATTTCAGCTTCTAAGGCATCTGTTGTGTTTTTGGTAGGAAATTTATCCTTCATAGTTTCATCTATCTGATAAATAACTTTTCTCAGCTTTTTAGACCGATCCATCAGAATTTCTCTGGGGGATTTTTGATTGTAGCGCGCTCTTGTGTGGGTGGCATCCACGATAATGGATTTACTTTTGATGATTTCCTTTTCAATGGCTATTTCAACAGTTTTATTGATAAGCATATCCAATAAGTTTATATTTTCTAAGCGTAGTTTTCGAAATTTCGTAAGAGAACTTGGCTCTATCACCGACTCTTCAGGAGCCATATTTAGAAAATACTTAAAGGACATGTCATATTTTGAGCGTTCCACCACATCTACATCCGACAAGTCATAAATCGTTTTTAGTAATAAATACTTAAACATGCGAATGGGATCGATAGCATTTCTACCGTTATTATGGCAATATTTATCTTTAAGCTCACCATAAACAAAAGAGAAGTCGACCAGATCATTAATTCTACGGAGTAAATTTTCCTTTGGAACGACCAAATTATATATCTCCATATATGGACTTAAAATCATTGACTGTTGATTTTGTATCATAGCACCCACCCAATTCTTAATTGATACTTCAATTATACAGCAAAAAAAGCATAATTACCTTAGTGTTTAAGGAATTATGCCTTTTTTCGCTTTGAAGGGACTTTTTCAGTGCCCTCCTTTTTCTTTGTCCATTTTTAGGTAAGATAACTCATCTATGACTAAAAGTTGTACCTTACTCAAGGACTTCAGTGTCTGCTTTAAAGTATCTTTCTTGGCTGCATCTGATAACTTGTCCATAAGTTCCTTAGCATTAAAAAACATAACTGACTTTCCTGCTCTACATGCGTTGATACCTATACCTGTTGCAATCATACTTTTACCCACTCCTGGAGGACCGATGATAATGATATTTTCATTTCTGTCCATAAAGGATAGAGTGCCGAGCTCTTTTACCTTTTGGAAATTTATCGTTTCATTAAAACTGTACTCTATTTCATCTAAGGTTTTGATGAAATCAAAGCCAGCTTTCATAGTAAGCTTTTCTGTTAGTCGTTTTCTTTTTCCTTCTTCCTCAGTCTGAATTAACCTAATTAGAAAGTCTTTGTACCCAAGTTTCTCTTTGATAGCTTCATCGATAATTCTTTGGTAGTTTTCTCGGATATCAACTAACTTAAAGTCCTTTAATTTATCATTAATATATATATCATCATAGGCAACTTTTCTATTTATCATATTGGTGTTACCTCCTGACTCTCATAGTAGTCACAACTTCTTGTGATCCCTTCAATTTCACTTGTTTGAATAGAGGAGGCAACCTGATTAGAACTATCAAGAATGATCTTAAAGAAATCATTTTTAATTAACTCTTTAATTGATTTAATATCAATCACATCCTTAGCGATAGCATATGCCATTATTTTATCAAGAACTTCTGCTTCATATAGGTCCAGTAATTCAAGGATCTTTCTGGCATGATAGCTTGGCTGTTGAAGTATGCCATTAGCTGCATCAAAATATGCTTGTCCATACTTAAAGGTGTTTACAAAGTCTCTTTTGATTTGTGGAATTGACTTGCTTGCCCTTACGGATATCGCTTCATAATGAGCAGGATCTTTAAGTGTTCCGTATTTCCCCTTTTGCGATTCTAATGACATAAGGAATTCAGACTGTAAGGTGAAAAGCTCAATTCTAAATCCATAAACAATCCTGAACTGAAGCTCTTTTGTAGCATATTTAACTGGGACACTATACTTGTTTGTGTTTATATGTATGTAGCTATCATTACTAATGAGTCTTTTTTGAAGTTGACCCATCCTAAATCTATCTCTAGGTAATGGGAGAAGACAATGAATTTCCTCGTTTTCAAAAAACTCATTTGGAACTCTTCTAGTTGTTGAGTGCACTTTATCGTTCCATTGGCTAATAAAGTTTTTTCCCCTTGCATTTAGCTCTTCCATTGAAGAAAACTTATTACCTTTTATAAATTGCTCTTCAATGTATTGGAATGGTTTCTCAATCTTACCTTTATTATGTCAAGATTAACATAATAAAGGTTATGTTAAGACTTTCGTTATGTAAAGCTGATGAAACTAAAACTCTAAAATACTATGATTGATGCTGATACATCTTTACATAATAATTGATTAGAAGTGTTATTTATAAATTAAACATCACAAGGAGGGTTTGATTTATGATAACAGATTTTAAGACATTGATTACTTTGTGTGAAGATGAGTTGAACATTCGGCAGTATAATGCTTCATATCAGCGAAGTATCCTAGCGGAGTGGGGGAATCTTACAAAATGGATGACTTTAAACAAGTTTAAGGATTTTACCGAGTCTATTGGTTTCCAATACTTAGATGAGACTTTAGGGACCCATATTTCTGTCAAGGGTCTAGCGAACGGTAAAAAGCTACGTTTACGTGCAGTCCGTATGCTCTCTTCTTATCAAAAGGATGGTGATTTTGAATTCCGTACGCCACGAATTGAGAGAGTTTTTTATGGAGATATAGGCAATGAAATGTTATTGTATCTATCCTACCTTAGAAGTGAAAAAAATCTTTCTGAGAGTACACTCAAAAATAAGGAACAGTATTTATATGATTTCTTCTGTTATCTAGAAAAAAAATCGCTTAAATTGAATAATCTTTCTGTTGAAACAATGGAGGATTTTTTTAGTTCTATGAAATATTCACTCGCATCTAGGCACAACTGCGGTTCAGCGCTACGCATTTATTTTAGATATGCATATGAAAATGGAATTTCCAAATCAGACAGTTCGTTGTTAATTTTAAAAGATAATTACAACCATAACTGTAAGCTCCCCACAACTTACGAAGAAGACGAAATTCGCACAATCATTTCCTCAGTTGAGCGAACCTCTGCCACTGGGAAAAGGGATTATTTGATTTTGCTCCTTGCCGCTGAATATGGATGGCGATCAAATGATATTGTGAACTTTCAGTTTAACCAAATAGACTGGGAGAAAAATATCGTTTGTTTCAACCAACATAAAACTGATATGGCAGTAGAATATCCTCTACTATCTTCAATTGGTAATGCCATTATTGACTATTTGAAGCACGGTAGGCCGTCAACAGATGTACAGGAAATCATCGTTTCCACAGAATCATCAAAAAGGGGTCGGCCACTTTCAACACCGACGATACATTCTATTGTAACGAAGTACATGCGTAAGGCAAACATAAAGAACTGGAAAAACAAGAAACACGGTCCACATTCTCTACGCCACAGCCTAGCTACAAACATGCTAAAAAAGAATGTATCTATGCCCATAATCAGTTCCGTGCTTGGACACCAGAATACTGAAACAACCAAGATATATCTGAAAGTAGATATCGAAAAGTTACGATTATGCCCACTTTCCTTGCCAATAATATCTTCAAAACATTACATGGCAGGGAGGTGTAAGCATGAGTAGACCAATGTTTAAATCTATTTTTTCTGAGGAAATGTATCATTATTTAGACCATATGGTAGCAACGGGTCATAAAGAAGTAAGTTTTTGCAAGCATTTACGGCTGTTTGACCGATTTTGTACTGAAAATGAAATACTTCAGCCAGTATTCAATAGTCAACATGCAATGAAATGGATTCAACGGAAAGAAAACGAAGCTAGTACCACCCATTATTCTCGAATCAATGGAATTAAGCAATTTCTGATCTATCTCTGTCGTAAAGGATATGAAATCTTTGTGACAAGAGATGTATGTTTCAAGCAAACAGATTTCCAACCATATATTTATGCGGAAGATGAGATAGCAAGATATTTTCATGCAGTTGATACATATGAATCTGCACGTAATCGTAAGGACAGCATTCAACTACCAATCCTTTTCCGATTACTCTACTGCTGTGGAACTAGAATTAACGAAACGCTTGGTATCAGAAAACAGGATGTGGACCTTGAGGATGGAATCATTAAGCTATTTGAAACAAAGAACAATAATGAGCGTTATATCGTGTTAAACGAAGAGATGGCCGGTCTTATGTGTCAGTATGCACAAAAATGTTTTTACCTTTTAGATGAAAAAGACTATATATTTACCAAGTCTAATGGAAGCCGATTAGATGGTGAGGCTCTTTATGAACGTCATAGGCTTTTCCTTCAAAAAGCAAGAATTCCGTATATTGGTGGAGGAAGAGGTCCAAGACTGCACGACTGGCGTCATACTTTTTCTGTGCAATCATTTAAGCAAATGGTTGATTCTGGCCTAGATATGTACGTAGCGCTCCCCATTCTATCCAGTTATCTCGGCCACAAAACAATATATGCTACTGAGAGATATGTTCGACTGACAATGAGTCTGTATCCGTATATTGAGGATCGTTTTAAAGACAAAGTAAATAAGGTGTTCGGCGAGGTGGACAAACATGAAATCCACTGATTTTGCAATGTACCTTAACAAATATTTTACCGTTTACCTTCCAAATGTTAAGGGTATGACACCATTAACAATTGATTCTTACAGATACACTTTTATACTTTTCTTGACGTGCTTGCAGGAAGAACTTAATATTTCTGCAAACAGAGTACAGATGTCTGACCTTTCGTATAAGAACGTACTTCTATTCCTGGAATGGCTTCAGAAACAACGTCTAAACAGTATATCAACAAGGAACCAGAGGCAGGCAGCAATCAATAGTTTTGTAAGGTTTCTAATGTATGAATTTCCTGAGTGTCTAGATAATTATCAACGAATCGTAGGGATTCCGATAAAAAAAGCACCGCAGAAAGAAATATCCTACATGAAAACAGATGGGGTAAAATTAATGATGTCTCAGATAGATGTCGCTTCTTCTGGAGGGTTGCGAGATTATGTCATGTTGTCCCTTCTCTATACTACAGGCATGCGTGTCAGCGAACTCATAAGTATCCGGGTAAAAGATTTATCCCTTTATGAACCATACACGCTTTTACTTCGCGGTAAAGGGCATAAAAGCCGCTATGTACCACTTATGAAGGATATCATTCCTTTCATCCACCAATATTTAGTACAAGAAGGATATGATAGGCAAGAAAAACTTAGTGAATGGTTGTTTAAGAACCATATGAAAAGCCAATTAACTAGACAGGGTATAAATTACCTTGTCGGTAAATATGCGAAACGTGCTAGAGAAATTAATTCGGAGATAATTCCAGCGGATTTTAGTCCTCACAAAATGAGACATACAACGGCTATGGGACTCGTTGATTCTGGGGTTGACCTAATTTACATACGGGATTTACTAGGTCATGTCAGTGTTAAAACTACGGAAGTTTACGCAAAAGCAGAAGTAAGCAGAAAGCGTGAAGCTATTGAAGCTGCTAGCAAGGAGATTGTTCCACCGGAAAAAGCACAATGGGATAACAATACTGATTTAAAACAGTGGCTAAAAACATTCAACCGCTGATGATTATGTAAAGATATTTGCTTAGGACTTTCGTTACTTTAAGGTCTTTTTTCAAGACTTTACATAACGAAAGTCTTAACATAACCTTTAGTTCTTGGCCAGTAACAGTTGCATGCGTTAAGTTCTGTCCCTAAGTGCTTAGCTAGAAGTAATGCGTATTCATTGTACTTTAGTTCATTTCCTTTCCTAGGGTTGTTCTCAATTACTAGTGCTTTAGGATTATCAATTAGGAGTTCCTGTGTAATTCCACTTAAGTCTTCGAACAATTCCTGAATAGCCTCGTAAATGGCTTCAGCATCAACTGTAAGAGAGAAGCAAAGAGCCTTTTTTCTGCTGGCTGCAAGAATCATTGACAAGCAATATACTGTCTCAATTCTATCATTAACAAATACCTTGTATTCAGACCAATCAAATTGAGCTTGGTCACCGGGGGGTGTTTCAATTCTAACTGTTGCTCGTCTGGATACCTCACGCTTTACTTCGTCAATCTTCTTTAGAGCCCTGTAAATTGGGTTGATTGAGCCATCATAACCTCGTTGTTTCAACTCCTCATATATTCTAGTGCCATTAAAGAAGAATTCTGGTGATGTTCGCCATAAAATTATCTCATCCATATACATGTCAACCTTTGAGGGGTAACTTGCTCTTGTATACTTAGGCTCTTTTTTTAACTTGATTAGCCTTTTAACAGTATTACGAGATATTCCCAGTTGCTTAGAGATTTGTAATTTAGGGACTTTCTGCTTGTGTAGTTCCTGCACTGCTGCCCACTGCTGCAAATTTTTCACGTCCTTTTGCCCACCTTTTGTAAGTTTATACTACAAAAGGATGGTAGCTTATTTTGGCAAAGTGGTCAATTTTAAACGTAAAAAATACATTAGAGTGTTTTAACGAGTAAATTATTTACCCATGCTAGTGGTCAATTTTACTCGTCAATTAGTGGTCACTTTTAATTGTAAATCAATAGCTGGGCTTTCGCAGTAACGCAGAAGATGGATGCTTTTCAACAGTCGCATACAAAAAACCCTAAGCTTATGGCTTAGGGTTCATATCTCCATATTTGGTGGAGGCGGGGGGAGTCGAACCCCCGTCCGAAGGCATCTTAACAGCAGTATCTCCGAGCGCAGTCTCTACTTTGGAGTTCGCATCTTTAGGCTTCTAGAGACAAAATCTTAAAGATACTAGCTTCTTAGTTTCCTTACCAAGTCGAAGCAACTTTGGAAAGTAGTCTGCTATTTGTTTTCGTCTCAGTCACCAGTCACAGACAAACTAGTGGTAAGACGTCCGCTGACTATGCAGCGAAAGCTAAATTATTGTTTGTTTTAGCGTTTAATTTAAGTTTCCAGTTATTAACGTGGCCCTGGCCCACGGCTCGCTACTCCCATCTCAACTAGAGATATAGATCATTAAAAATAGTAGCAGTTTGCTTTTAAACATAGTCATAACTTTCGCAAACAACTACACATAGCTTTGTATATTGGTCTCATTTTTTCAAGAATTGTTACTTTGCCAGTTCTAGCCTACTATATGGTTCTAAAAGTTTTTTTAGTTTCTGCCAGTTTTTTAAAACCTTCTCTGTATGTTCAACAGTTTCATTATTTAATTGATTATTTATTTCTAGTGTATCTACTTTTAAATTATATAAACTATTATAATCTTTCTCAGCAGTTACTGCACTCCAAATATACAATTCCTTCAAGGTTTCCTTATTTAGATTCATCTTTTTTGCAATGTCAGGATATACTTTTTCTAGCACATCACATGCAACACTTCCGTTCAAACTCTGTCTTATTCTTCTTGGAAGATATTCTGCTTTATGATAATTCGTTTTATCTATGTTATCCTTCCCTAATATTAAAAATAGTGTCTGCACAGAATACATCCAAATTTTCAGAAGCTCTTTATAGTCGTTAACATACGTAAAAAAATTATTATCATTAAATCTTTCTCTATTTTTGTATAACTCAATGATGTGAATGAGACACTGAGTAACGGCATGAGCATCTGCATCCATCTCTATAGTTTGATAATCTAAAGGACTTAATACCATATCTTTATTATCAACCATTCGTTGCTTATACAACCCAGATAAACTATTCTGGAATAACATATGACCATTGTAATGGTGACCCAGTTCGTGATAAATGACAAACATTATACTTATATAGCTTAATAGAAACACAAAATCTTGCCGGTCAATATCACTAGGAGAATTGTAAAAATTTAATTGTTTTAAGTTTTTATTAATAACAGGCTCTGTATGAATGCTTATATCAAATAAAGATGGTTTTCCGACATTTATAAAAGCATCTGGTTGAGATAACAATTTATAATAATAATCAAAAATGCTTGAAATCGTTCCATAGTTCAAAGCCACAAAATCAATATTATCCTCATGAAAAGCAAAAGCATTAACTGTTTTATTTTCAAGATATGTAAAATGAAGTTCATATTCTTTAAATCTCTTAAATTTTCCTCTTATTCTCTCTTCAATTATTTTCGTACTCTCCTTAAAAACGTTAAAAAAACTGTTTTGGTTCCAAGACTCAGTATCTAATATATCTCCAATATCGCTTCGATATTTGATTAAAATCTTGTGTGCATCGTTCTTCATCGAAACACTCCTTTAAATATTTATTAACATACAACCTAGGTAAAAACTGCGCTATATTTATCAAATTTTCTTTTCATATCCTTACTAGTAAGATTTTTTATTATATCTCTAGTCTTTCTCCCTACTTCAATTCTATAATTTTTTAATTCTAGAACATTTATATGTTCACTAAACTCCATTATTTCATTTTCTGACATTGCATTGCCAGTATCTGTTATTTGTGAGTTTATTCTTTTGTGCCAATTTTCTCTATTAAAAATCTGTTTATCTCCTGCAACTAATAAGTTCATTGTTATGTCCTCTATTCTGCTGGAGGAAGATTAGGGGTCAGGCTTGAAGTTTTTCCATTCTCTCTTTCAACTCATCATTTACCTGCCTAACTATATCAGCAACCTTAATATCAAGACGCTTTTTCTCTGCTTTAATCTTGGAGGTAGCTGATGGCGATAAGTTTAGTAGCCTTGCTAGTTCGTTGTTTGAAATCTCAACGTATTTATCACTGAGTATCACAATGGCTTTTCTAGCAATTACGTACTCTTTAAGTTTCGTCTTATCTGTTATTTCTTTCTTGCTTAAACCAGTTTTCTCACATACACAATTTATTACATCATCAACGCTAACAACTAAAGCAGGCTAAACCCTTGAACTCCTCTACAGTAGCGTGTACTTTTTTTTCATCTAAGACAAATTCACTAAGTTCCATTTTCCCTTGGTCAAGATTCATAAATCTTCTATATTCCTTAACTCCACGCTTAATATCTCCACCCAGCATTTCCAGTATAAACTCCACTTCAACTACGGATTTCTTATTCACCTTTAAATAATCCTGATGACTACTCCATTTATAATTAAGTCCATTATAAATCCATGCTTCAACTGGATTTAAGTGTATATACTTTACTAGTTGTAACAAGTATGACTCCCAGTCGCATAGCAATGCTTTGTACCGCTGCTGGAATACATGACCAGTTCTAGAATGCTTCAAATTAATTCTTTGGGTATAGCTTTGCTGTATTCCCTGCATGATCTTAGACAGTGGCACTTTCCCGGTTTCTATAAGCAAATGAACATGGTTATCCATAATGCAATAGGCATAGAGCTTAAAGCCATATCGTTCTTTATATTTATCCACTAGAAATAAGTATAGTTCTTTATCTTGATTATTGCGAAAAATATACTCCCCATTGCTACCTCTGTACATTACATGATAAAAGCTCCTGGATATTCTAAAATGTACCCTTTGTAAAGAACAATTTAAAAAAAGACTAAGCAGCTTGAAGATGATTCCTGAATTGTTCAGGGGTCATCTTTTTTAATCCCCATTGACATCTATACTGATTATAATAGACCAAATAATCATTTATTTCGTCTTGTAGGTCTCCAAAGGTATTACATGATTTATATATGTGGATTTTGTGGATTTCTTTATTCTTCACCGACTATTTTCTCTAATCTCCGATTCCTTTTTTCTTTACAAGATTCACACCATGCATTTAACGCAATTTTGCCCATTCCAACAAGTAATAAAGCTATAACGGGAGCTATAAAGGCACCTGATGAACCAACTACAGGTGCTATTGCAGAGGAAATCAATCCTATGGCATACCCTTTAGATAAATTGACTTCACTAGAAAGTTTCTTCCTATAATCGTCATATTTTTCATCACCACAAATCAAACCTTCTAGCTCTTCTTCTACTTTTTCCAAGAATATATTTTCTCCCTTTATGGTACCAAAAGGAGCGGTATTTTGGGGACTTGCTGTTAACCATAATATCGCGGTTTCTTTTGGCGATTTACCACTCGAGAGAATTTGCTTAATTCTATTTTTTTGATATGAAGGTAAAGTGTCAACCCATGACTCTTGTTCATCAAAAATTAGTCCATTAAAACTATCCATTGTATATCATCTCCTTTAAATATTCTGCAGAAACAGCATGTGTTGTTTGATGTAGAGTTTGAGGATCGATTCCCCCGATACTAATTCCACCATTGCTTGAAGGTGCGTATGAACCAATAAGTATTCCAACTACCTCCATACTACTTAGCTTAATTATAGGTCCACCAGATTGTCCTGGACGAGATTGAACATTTAAAATTATATGTTTAGTTTTTATTCCCCCACTTTCTATCATTACCTTTGCTCCTATTTGTGTCCTCTGTTCAGTCAATACCATTCTACCTTGATCTGCGTGTGGAAAACCAAAAATAGCAACTGAATCACCAGGCACACATTCATCTGCTCCACTAATATTTACATTTGAAGTTGCTCCATTTTCTACCTTTATAATAGATAAATCACAAAAAGGGTCTGTAGCATGTATTTTAGCAGGGATACTATTAACTTTTTTATTAGTCGTATCTTGGTAATTGTAAAATGATTCAGTTTTATTAAGTATAATCACTAAGTTCTTGTCATCATTATTTGTCACATGGGATGCCGTTGCAAAATAACCTGGTGCCCCTAACATAAAAGCTGTACCTAAAAGATTAATTCCATTTTGCGTTATTCTTCCTACTGGAAAAACAATTTTATTAATATGTTGAAATGAACATGCCCCTGTCAAGTAGACAGTAGAAAAAACAAAAAATACTATGCCGTCAATCATTAATTTGATTGGCGTTATTTTTTTGAAGGTTTTATTTATTTTACCCGCATTTATTCCACGGTCCTGTTGACATGGGGGCCCCTGTACCCTCTGGACTCCCATTCTTGGGCGGAAGTTGATACTTGACAAATATTTGGCTTCCGCCACACACATTTTACCAGAGGGTACACCCCATATAAACAGGCTTTCGCGGCATAAAAGCTTATGCTACCTTACTTAAAAGGTGTTGCCTATACTCCATTGGAGTCATACATTCAAGCCTCTTCTGATAACGATGATTATTGTAATACTCTATGTATTCAATGACAGCAGATTCCAATTCCTGATATGAGCTGAATTTGTTGAGATAGTACATTTCTGACTTAAGGGTACCAAAAAATGCCTCCATAGGGCCGTTATCTATACAACGGGAGATTCTAGACATACTCTGTGTCATACCCGCATTATCCAACTTGTTTTTGAACATTTTTGAGGTGTATTGAAATCCCCTATCACTGTGGAAAATTGGCTTTGCATCAGGGTGCTGCTCATGGGCAATGTCAAACGTTCTAAATACCAGTGCATTGTTATTTGAATGACCCAAGACAAAGGACACTATGCTCTTATCTCCGAGGTCAAGTATGGCACTTAGATAGGCTTTTCCACTGATTCCATATTTCATCTCTGTTACATCAGTAAGCCATTTCTCCCCAAATCCATTTGCATTAAAGTTCCTGCTTAGTACGTTTTTTGCAGTTATTTCTGGTGTGGATTTGATGTAGTTCTTTCTCTTTCTACGGCATACAGATTTTAAACCTAGTATTTTCATCAGTCTGTAGATTCTCTTATGGTTTACATGGAATTCTTGCTCTCTGTTTAACTTGATTGTCATCTGACGATACCCAAGTATACCGCCTCTCTCTTCATATGCATCTCTGATTAATGGTATTAAAGTTTTGTTAAATTGTTCATTAGTACTTGCTTCTCTGTTTAACCATTTGTAATATGAGGAACGTTGAACCTTCGCAAAAACACAGAGTTTTGTGATTGAATAACCTTTAGTCTTTTTAAGTTCCTGTATCGTAAGATAGATCGTCTCATATCTTACTTGGCTTAAAACCGCCCCCTTTCTATTTCTTTCAACTTTTTTAAAAAATCTATCTCCATTTGCTTCTGGCGAATTTCAGCTTCAAGTAGTTTGTTTTGGGCTTTAAGTTTGTCCATTTCAGACATGTCATCTTCTGACTTTCTTTTGCCTCGCTTGTCTTGAAGGGCTTCTATACCTTTTTTTAGGTATTTATTAGTCCATGAATTAACCTGCTGGTAAGATACATTAAACTTCTGTGCTGTTTCAACATAGTTGCATTTATTCTCAATACAGTACTTTACTATTTCTACTCTTTCATCAAAATGGGTCTTTCTTCCTTTAGTCATGATAGATACTCCTCCAGTACCAGAAGATTTTAATTTCTCATGACTATTATACTTCATAACCCATGTATGAAGTATCCCTGTAGAGCGTATTCCATATTGAAAACATATATCATGCAAAGAACCCTTACCAGAAAGGTATTCCTTTATCGCTAATTCCTTTGCATTTGAAGAATGGCTAGTATTCTTTGCACTAGTAGTCAACCCATCAACACCCAACGACATATAATTACTGACCCATCTCCTCATGGTATCTTTACTGACACCGATTAACTTAGCTGCATGGCTAACTGAATTTTTTCCTTCTATACACATAAGAACATACTCTAACTTTTCTTCTGGTGAGAATTTACTTTTCCGACCCATAAAAAATACTCCTCCTTGTTGTAAACAGTTTTTATTATTTTAACTGTCTACCACAAGGGGAGCATATCAAAATGACATATTTTTTTCTCCCTCTAGTTTATATTTTTAGTTTTGTGCTCTTTAACACAAATATTTTTTCCATCATACTAGTAAAGCCAACTCGTAAACAATGTAACTAATCCTATCGTCTAACGTCCCAGCTATTTTCAACGTACCGTATTGACCCAAGACTTGCCCTCCTACAGGTACAGCCCCTAAGTTGCAAGTCTTGGGTCATAGGCCAATGTGGTGCGGCAATCCCCAAGCCTGCCCACACTGCACCTTGAGGGAATGGCTTGTTATCGGATGTCAATGCCTTCCTCGAATTGCCTTGAGTTCCCTTCTTTTATTTTTATTACTTCATAGGATCAATCCTCTTTTGTCGCTATTTTATTTTCATAAGCTGTGTTATTTTCTTCTATTTTCAAAGTTAAATAATCGTTAATTGCATCATTAACCTCTGGTACACTTCTGATAATTGATTTATTCAAAGAAATATTGTTCTTATAAAATTCCATGTATGTACTTTCTTGAAGGGGTTTTTTGGCGTTATCCGGCATCAAGTATTTTCTAACACTACCCTCCAAGTCAGCCTTTAAATCAGGTGAGTACAATATAAGATGATAATTCTGAAACCAATAATGCTCATCGTCCATTTCCTTCAATTTATTTATATCTATTGTACTGAATAGCCCATCTTTTAGGTAATAAGAGATTAGTAGTTGATTATTAGTCAAAAGCACTTTTTGGGTAGTTGCTTCAAATATATCCGAGAAACCAAATATGCTAATTGCATAATAATAGTATAATTGTTCATCGTAAAACTGTTTCTGAAGTGCTTCTCTATATCTAACTTCTAGAAATTTGACTAGTTTTTGATTGTTGAAATTACTCATTGCATTAAATTTATCGGCTGTATATAAAAAAGCCTCAGGGGAAAATTTCAGAATAAAACAAAGTTGGTGATAGTCATAATTCATTACTGTATACTTTTCTAAATCTATCATTTCTCTAAAATACCTAGTTTTGAAAAAGTTATTGATAAAAACAGTTTTTAGTTTTCTATCAGACAAATTAGACATTCTATATATGATTTGATTTATAAAATGTAGCCTATGTTCTTCTTTTTCATAGTTATAATATTTTATATTACATTCCGCAATCATTTTTTTCCAATATCGACCAACTAAATTATAGTTGTTAAAAGTCTCATATGTCCACTCTTCCTTCTTATCTTCGTTACGTTCAAGCTCATATTTTTCTAATACCTCATCAAAAATTCTTAATATAATCTCTGCATCCCCCTTATTACAGAAGAAATAAAAGTCATCAGAAAAATAATTAAACTCGCAGTTTAACTGCAAATCAGTAATTTTCTTCTCAATATCATTGCTAATATTTTTTAAGTTTAGTTCAGCAAAATACAACGATAAATAATTTCCCATTATTAATCCGTTTGTTTGCCCTAGGTTCATATTAGTTAGGTAATTCTCTTTATTCCCTAATGAGCCAATATAATGAGTATATATTCTTCCATAATACTCTTTTATATCTACCTTCAATAAAATATCGTACACACATAGCATGTTAAAATCCTTTTCCAGTTGTTTATCGTATTCTCCAGATACAAAATCTCCTGTTACTATGTTTGCTGATAATCGTTTATGACCTGAATCTAAATCCTGAATGCTATCAAAAGAAGGGAGATTTTTAAACTGCCCATAAGCAGTAACAAAGTTCAAGATATTTGGGATTTTGAGGGTACGAAATTTATCTTCATTTTTCTTCACTCTAAAATTAAACGGTTTAACCCAACATAAATTCTTTATAGTATAGGAAGATAAATCATCTGGGAAAGCAAGAGATTCAATATCAATAAAAAACCTGACTGGTTTTTTAAAATTATAAAGATTATTAAGACTCATTTTGTATCACTCATTTCTTTTAGAGTTTTCTATATGTTTATATATGCATGATTTCCAATAACGTCTCTGCCATTCCCATGTGCCCGTAATTGGCGCAAGACTTGCCCCTCCTACAATACAGTCTCTAGTTGCAAGTCTTGTGACAAATGCATGTGGGTGCGGCAAGCCCCAGAGCCTGTCCACACCTCGCCTGTGGGAATGGTGCGTAGAAATCGTTTTCGCGAATGTTAGTATGTTTCCCAAGAAATCTTGTCCAATTCATTCAATAAACTATCCCAAACTTCACCTTCAAACCATTCGACTTTTCCTTTATCAATTTTGCCAAGTGAAACCAACCATTCTGGCGCATAGCTCTTATTCCCATTATAAAGTCGCCATTCAAACCCATTGGTATAAAGAACTTTTTTAAACTTAGCAATATGATCTAGTAGTTGTTTTGATTTACCATTTAGCTTCACTGTCATACGTTTTATTTCAACTGCGCCAAGAATTTTACTTGTATCTCTAAATTTGTCATCAAACAAATAGAAGTCTTCAGATAGTATAACAAAATCTGGAAACCCAGACTTACTAGCATAAATCTCAGAACCTGAAAATTCGCTTTTGCGTCTAGTAGAAACATCTCGCAAAGAAATTTTTTTATTCTGATTTCTTTCTCTAATCAAACACGCAACAATCGAGTATAGTTCACACTCGATCGGATTTTGCATATAAATTAATTCCAGCTCCCGCTGATATAACCTGAAATCATCTGAATTCTTCATTACTCTCCTCCTAAAAATATGTTTCTTACATTTCATCCGGTTGTGCTATCCTTCTTTATCACATTTATATTATACTGCCAATTGATTCTTTCGCCTAACATCCTGCTACTCCCAACATGGTCGCCTCTTTAGGCTGGCGCAAGACTTGCATTCACCCTTTGCCATCCAGAGTCGCAAGTCTTGTGACAGAGGACATGTGGCGCGCAACCCCCAGGTCTTAAAAACAGGGAATGGTTTGTTATCAACCGTGATAATCTCTTAGCTTCGACTTCTCTAACTGGAACTAAAAGACAAATCTACCAGTTAAGAGATTTGATGGGTTGACCTTGCCTTATCAGACAAAAATTTACTATTTACTTTTATTTTTTAATAATGTATTTAATTCCTGTTACCAATACTGCTATAACACCAACAACACTACCTATCAAAGTTGCTAACCTTTCATCTTTGAAGATTAAAAAAATTAAACTGAATCCGGCAAAAACCCAAGTTGATAATATTATATACCTCTTCTTTCCTCTTAATAATGATTCACTCTTAGTTGATGAGAATTGAACGTCCTCGTCTGTAATGAATAAATCTAATTCGTGAAAAAGCTCATCATATTTTTGATTGTATAAATTCCTAACTTCCTTCGATGTATTAGCCATTTCTGTATCTGTTTCAGAGTACAACGCTGTGTTACCAATAAGAAGCATATATTGTTTTTCGAGCTTATTTAATAACTCTACATATTTTTCTTTTATTTCCTCATTATCTATCTGTATAACAAAATATCCATTTAATAATTTAACTATCTTGTCTACCTTCTGGACAATATCTTCTTTATCTTTTAAGAAAACAAAAGAATTCTCCAGGTTATATTTTAAAGTATATAAATCATTAACTATGATTCTGATAATAAATTTAAGCCTTAATTTTTGGTATAAACTATTGTATTGATTAGATCTATAAACATTAATCTGTTTTATTAAGTAATGAATCCAGCAAAAAACCTTATCGTTTATACTAATCTTACTTAATGGGTTAATACTCTCATTCGTTATAAAAATAATAGAAGAAATAAAAACAATCGCTATGCCAACGAAATAATAAGTATCTTTAAAGGCGATTCTAAAGTATAAACCCTTAAAAAAACTTATTAGCATAATCAATACTCCAACTATGGCTAATATAATAAACATAGTAACAACAATAATATCTCGAATTATTATCTGGCTTAATTTATTTTCAGTATTTGTACCTAGAACTCTTTTGTAGTGCCAATCAGTATTTTGCATAAGTACCCCCTTCTTTCTCAAATTATTATGTATGATAACTCATATATTCCTAACCCGTTTCGCTAATACTACCTATCAAAGCTGATCTAAAGGGTTAGATATTTTTAATAAAGACTATACCGAGACATGAATATAGTTCTCCGTTGTTTTGTTACTTTTGTGACAAAGCAGTTCTCTGAATATACCTTAATCTACACCCGCCCAGCATTTGTTTGCGTAGTAATACCTCTAACAATAAATATAGACTTTTTTAACCCATAACAGTCCCTTATTTTATTCGCTAAAATAACCTCTATTTCCTTTATTTTCTAGTTATTTTTCTATTTATTAAGAATTCTCGACATTTTTCACACACATTAAAACCCCTACTCTGTTCTTTCATTTTTGAGCTCCACCTTTTACTAGTAGATAGTCATGCAAGTTCAGTATGACTTCTCTTACATCTTAGCAATAAGCATATTCTGACCCTCTCAGACTGTTCAAAAGTCTTCAGATTCTAGGCGCAAGAAAAAACCAGCCCGGAGCGTATACTCAATACGTGAGGACTGGTTTTTTTGAAGCAACGACGAAGATGATGGCTTTTCAACAGTCGCATATACAAAAAACCCTAAGCTTATGGCTTAGGGTTCATATCTCCATATTTGGTGGAGGCGGGGGGAGTCGAACCCCCGTCCGAAGGCATCTTAACAGCAGTCTCTCCGAGCGCAGTCTCTAATTTGGAGTTCGCATCTTTAGGCTTCTAGAGACAAAATCTTAAAGATACTAGCTTCTTAGTTTCCTTACCAAGTCGAAGCAACTTTGGAAAGTAGTCTGCTATTTGTTTTCGTCTTATTCACCAGTCACAGACAAACTAGTGGTAAGACGTCCGCTGACTATGCAGCGAAAGCTAAATTATTGTTTGTTTTAGCGTTTAATTTAAGTTTCCAGTTATTAACGTGGCCCTGGCCCACGGCTCGCTACTCCCATCTCAACTACCCCCGTCGAAACCATTACGCCCCCATGTTAGTGGGGTTGACGCAGGTTTTTAGGAAATGCTTTGATGTAAAGTTTATTATAACACAAATGTAGTAATAAGTAAACTTACATTTTTTGTCTTTCCCGGAATGTATGATTCATATATGATAATGTCTAGTTATACCACAAAAGATTATGTCCTAAAAGTGATTCATATATTATAATACCCTCATGACTATAAAAATGAGGTGGACAAGATGAGAAAGGTGATATTAACTATGGATGAGAATCAGAAATATGAAATAATTAAAAAGTTGGTAGAAACTAATGGCAACAAGAAAACTGCAGCCCTTAAAATCGGGTGTACACCTAGGCATATCAGTAGGCTAATCAAAGGGTATAAAGAAAAAGGTAAAGCTTTTTTCATTCATGGAAACCGTGGTAGGCAACCTTCAATAACCTTATCTGAAGATACCAAGAAGTTAATCTTAGACTTATACCGCACTAAGTATTATGATTGTAATCTAACCCATTTTTCAGAGCTTCTTAATGAGATGGAAGACATCAAAGTATCTGTCGGTACCATTACTTCTATTCTTAGGAAAGAGTTCATCCTTTCGCCAATGGCAACACGATCTTCTAGGAAAGCATTGAAGAAAGAACTAAAGGATCTTCAAGCTAAAACTAAATCTATGAAGAAGGCAGCTGTCATTCAAAGCTCCATTTTAGATATAGAGGACTCTCATCCTAGGCGTCCTAGGTGTGCTTACTTTGGAGAAATGCTCCAAATGGACGCTTCCATGCATGAGTGGTTTGGTGGCATAAAAACACACCTTCATGTAGCAATCGATGATGCCACAGGGCAAATGTTAGGCGCTTACTTTGATGAGCAGGAAACGTTAAAAGGCTACTACAATGTTCTTAATCAGGTCCTAACTAACTATGGAATCCCTTATCAGTTTTTTACAGATAATCGCACTGTATTTGAGTATAAAAGAAAATACGAAAAGAAAAAAGAAGCTTCAGTTGAAAAAGATACATTTACTCAGTTCGGATATGCATGTAAGCAGTTAGGAATCGACATTCAGACATCTAGCGTTCCACAAGCAAAAGGGCGGGTTGAAAGAGTATTTGGCACTCTTCAATCCCGCCTAGTCGTAGAGCTACGCTTGAGAGGTGTCTCCTCAATTGAGGAGGCAAACAAATTCCTTTACTCCTACATAAAAAAATTCAACAAGCGATTCGCTTTACCTATTGATAGTATCAAATCTGTGTTCGAAACGCAACCAGATAATGATAAAATCAATCTAACACTGGCGGTAATTTCTTCTAGAAAAATTGATAATGGGAGTTGTATTAAATATCATAATGAGTATTATCTGCCTGTTAATGCTTATGGAGTTGCAGTGCATTACCGTAAGGGTACTACAGCTATGGTCATTAAAGCCTTTGATGGGGACATTTACTGCTGTATTGGTGAACAGGTTTATTTGCTTGAGTTGCTACCACATCATAAACCCTCTTCAAAAGCATTTGATCTAGCAACTCTTCCTGAGAAACCTAAGAAAAAATATATTCCTCCAATGAGTCACCCATGGAAACAGGCATCATTTGAAAGATATTTAAAAAAGCAATTACATAGGAACAACATAGCTTAGCAAGAATCTTAGAAATCACTAGGTTTATTAAAGTTACGCAAAAACAAGGTGCATTCTAGGCACTGCCTTTTTGTTTTACGGCGAGTACAAAGTCCTACCATCATACTGTTCATTTTGAATGTCAGCCGAAGCTGAAGCATCGGCTACAACTGTCTTTTGTGAAAGCCATGAACAACAACAGATTGTCGCAGTATTAAAAGTTAATAGCATAACTATTCTGAAAAGTGTTTTTAGAATTTAGCACCAGAAATCTGGTGCTTATGTTAAGACTTTTTTAGGACATTTTCAAAAATGGTTGACACTTACATTTTTTGTCTTTCCCGGAATGCTTTTTCCATTTCTCTTTTTGCTGTTTTTTCAGCAATTGTCGCACGTTTGTCATGGAGTTTTTTACCTTGGGCTAGTGCTAGCTCCATTTTAACTCTTCCTTTTGAGAAGTATAGCTTTAGTGGAATTAGTGATAGTCCTTTTTCCCGTGTTATGCCGAAGAGTTTGTTTATTTCGCTTTTGTGTAGTAGTAATTTTCTCGGTCTTACAGGATCATGGTTATTGCGATTACCTTGTTCATACTCGCTTATGTGCATCTGGTACACGAATATTTCACCGTTTTCCACTCGGCAGAAGGATTCTTTCAAGTTTACCCTACCGTTGCGGATGGATTTTACTTCAGTTCCTTTGAGTGCTAACCCTGCTTCATATGTTTCTTTTATGAAGTATTCATGACGTGCTTTTCTGTTGTCTGTTATGATTTTCATTTTGTCACCACCTTGTTTGCGTTGTTACTATTCTTTCACTGCAATTGGAAAGTATTTTACTTCTCGGAATATTTTTTGATTATTAGTTTGCTATAAATACTTCTTAAGTGTGTTATTTCTGGACTATGTGTGTCCTCAAAGACTTTTAACTCTTTTCAAAATTTACAGTCATTATATGATTATGCAGTAAATATTTTACCATAAATATACTAAAATTCATAGGGGGTATCTTCCATTTACCTTTTCATAATATTCAGATAAAGTAATAGTTTTAATTTGTCCATATATAGGGGTAGACACACGGCGGGTAACCGTGTGTCTGGGTAAAGGGTTAATGGGTATAACTTTGGGGTACCTTTATAGTATCATAGACCTAACATATTTTCAAGAGGTTAAATTAAAATAAAATCAATATTTTTTTCTTCTTTATTTACCTTTGTAACTTTTATATTTACCTTTTCTCCTAGACGGAATGTTCTTCTGGATTTTTCTCCAACTAAGGAGTAGGCTTTTTCGTTATAGTGATAATAATCATCAGTCATGTTACTTATGTGAACCAAACCTTCAACTGTGTTCTCTAGTTCAACAAAAATACCGAAATTCGTAACACTGCTAATAATTCCCTCAAATTCTTCACCAAGATGTCTTTCCATGTACTGAACTTTTTTGAGGTCTAAGGTTTCTCGCTCTGCTTCCTCTGCCCTTCGTTCTAATTGGGATGTATGAACACCAGCTAAAGGTAAGTTTTTAGTTAAATTTTTGATTCGCTTTTCTGACATCTGGCCTGTCAGTATCCATCTTAATACCCTATGGACTATAAGGTCAGGGTACCTTCTAATGGGTGAAGTGAAGTGAGTATAGTAATGTGCTGCAAGTCCAAAATGTCCCATGTTTTCAGCGGTGTATTTAGCTTGTTTCATGGATCGTAAAACTACGGTATTTATTATTTTTTCTTCTTTTTCACCTTTGACCTTATCAAGTAATTCCTGAAGTAATTTTGGATGTAGCTTTTCTGCAGATCCTTTTAGTTGGAAACCGAAGTTGTGGATGAATTCATTTAGGGAAGTTATTTTGTCTGTTGATGGTTTTTCATGGATACGGTAAATGAAGGGTAACTCCATTCGGGATACATGTTCTGCTACTGTTTCATTTGCCACGAGCATAAATTCTTCAATGATTTTTTCAGCTATGGTTCTTGGTCTTGGCACAATGGCAATAGGTTTGCCGTCTGAATCTAGCTCGACTTTTGCTTCTTGGAAGTCAAAGTCAATAGCTCCCCTTTTCACCCTGCGGCTATTTAAAATCTCCATGAGCTCATGCATTTGTTTGAACATGGGTACCAATGGCTTATATCTTTCTATAAGTTCTTGATCCTCATCCACTAGGATTTTTTTAACATCTGTGTAAGTCATTCTTTCCACTGTTTTAATTATACCTTGAGTCACTTCATAGTCAACTACTCTACCGTTGTTATCTATTTCCATTACCAGTGACATGGTAAATCTATCTACCTTAGGGTTCAAACTGCATATTCCATTGGAGAGTCTTTCTGGAAGCATGGGTATAACCCTATCAGCTAGATATACACTTGTTCCCCTAGTATATGCTTCTTTGTCTATGGGGGAGTTTGCTTCTACATAGTAGGAAACGTCTGCGATGTGAACACTTAGCTCGTAGTTTCCATTGTCTAGTTTGTTGACATATACTGCGTCATCTAAATCCTTTGCATCTGCTCCGTCTATTGTAACTATAGGTAGGTGTCTGAAATCTGTTCTATGGGATATATCCCTTTGGTCTATTATTTCTGGTACGTTCTGAGCAGCACTCATTACCTCAGGTGGAAATTCCATAGGTAGTTTGTGTTTTGCCATTATAGCTAAAATATCTGTGCCAGGTGCATTTCTATTACCAATCCTTTGTATTATTCTTCCTTCAGGGTTTCTTCTTGGTTCTGGCCACCTTGTTATTTCTACAACTACTACTTCGTTTTGTTGTGCCCCATTGAACTCGCTTTTAGGGACGAATATATCCTGACCTATTCTCTTATCTTCAGGCACAACAAAGGCAAAGTTTTGACTCTTTTCAAAGGTTCCAACTACAGTAGTGTTGGCTCTCTTGAGTATACGGATTACTTCTCCTTCTTGTTTTCCCATGACCCCACCTTTATGTAGGCGTACTATAATTTTGTCGTTATGCATGGCGCTGTTCATGTCCTGGGAGCTAATGTAAACATCTTCTAGTTCTGGGTCTAAAGGAAGTAAAAAACCAAATCCTTTGGAATGAGCCTGTAGCATTCCTACTACTAAGTTCATTCTCTCAGGTACGCCGTACCGATTTGACCTGGTTTTGATTATTTCTCCTTCTTCCTCCATTTCTTCTAATACCCTTTGAAAGTCGGATATTTCTTTTCCCTGTAAGTTGTAAGATGATACCAATTCTTCTAATGTCAGTGGCTTATAAGCTTCTTCGCGCATGAACTGCAAGATTTTTTCTTTCATTTTGTTCCTCCTTGATTATTTAGTTTTCTAAGGTAGCCTCCCAAAAACGGGCTATGTCACATTATTGGAGCTTAGATGTTTAAATTTATTTATAAAAAATGAACAAAAAAGGAATTTTTTTATTATAATAGAATATTCTTAATTAAAGGTTTTTTTAAGTGAGGGGGTTTTGTAATTGAATATTTATTCTAGATTAATTTCCCGTTTTTATCCAGTGTTCTTAAAACAATTTAACCAGAAAATTACCAAACTTGCAACCAAAATAGGAATAAATACTAAAAACAAAAGTGTGCTCTTTGAAAGTTCTTTGACTGTGGAGCCTGCTATAAGGGAAAGGAACATCTCTTTTCTTCTTAGTTATGATTGCCATTTATATGAGGTTAGTTACTTAGGCATTCCACTTAAATATAAACTTAAGCCAGTACGCTTTTACAATGGTCTACAGCTCGTTGTAATTGAGCTTCCTATGTTACCGAATGCCAACACAAAAATTAATATCACTTTTAAGTATTATTGTACCCAAAATGATTATATATCTTTCAATAAAGGGAATTTTTTATTAAATAATAATGCTGGTTTCTTTCCACATATCCCTACTGGAGATAGTTATGAGTGCGAAGCAGTTATAAGCATGCCTGAGGGGTGGAACTTAATGACAGGATGCATAGAGGTAAAAAAAGATATTAAGTATAGTGGACAAGTAGTCACTGTGGTTGGGGATAATAATGGTCTATCTTTTATTGGGTATCCGTCTTTAAGAACAAGTGATAGTTATGGTGGTATGAGTATTAATCTTTTATATCCTAGGCAGTATCTAAATCAAGCTAGACTTTTAAATAGTTTGACTAAAGGTTTAGCTGATTATTTCCTGACTAACTTAGGGAAAGGTTCTATTGATAAAGTTAATATCGCTGTAGTCCAGGGGGCTTTTGATCCTTATTTTGATGGCAGTAACATTGTTTTCCCTTGTGAGTGGTTAGATAGTATTAAAAGCTTGGGTAAGACCCCTAAGGAAAGGGAAAAGCTTATATTCAGGGATTTATCAGCTTTGGTTAGTAAAATGTGGTGGAGCCAGGTAAATGTTAAACACCCTGATGATGTATGGTTAAAGGATGGGTTTAGTGAGTACTTTGCTCTGTTGGCAATAGAGAATAAGTACGGAAATACAGATTTTCGCCACAAAATCAAGGAGTTACAACTACTATATAGAGAGAGTCGTGGTTTCTTAGAAGGACTGACTTTAAGAAATGCGTCCTATGGAATGGGTAAAGAATTAGATGGGGTATACCCTTTGAATATTTTATTGATTCATCTATTGCATTTTGTATTGGATGAAAATTTCTTTTCTTTTAGCCAAAAATTTATCAGTTGGAATGATTTGAGTTGGGATAATGTTGAAGAGTATATACATAAAGTATCTGACAAAGATATCAGTTGGATACGTGAGTGTTATATTTTAAAACATAATAACGTGAACACCAATCTGGCAAGAATTGATTATGATGGGATAGTGCTGAAGGGCAATATGGGTATTGAACATAAGGTTGAATGAGCGGAAGAGGTCAAGAAAGCAGAAGGAATGGTATAAAAAATCGCCCAAGTTTTTTGTTCTTGGGCGTTTTTTTATAAACCTAGTTCTTTATGGTTCTTCTGCATGGCTTTAAGACCGATGTCGATAAACTCTTCTAGGGTTAGTCCTATTTCTTCGCATTTAGCTATTTGCTCTCTGTTTGCACCTTTTGCGAAGTGTTTTTCATTGAAACGATTAAGAACGAATTGAGTGTCGATGGAGTTTAGTTTTTTGTCAGGGTGTATTAGTGCAGATGCCACAATAAGTCCCGTTAGTGGATCTGAGCTATGTAGGGCTTTGTCTAGCTTTGTTATTCTTTCAAACCCATGGGCTTCATTATGTACCTTCACTGCATAGACAATTTCTGGATTTATGTTATGTGATTCAAGTATTTGGGCACCTAGTATGCTATGTTTTTTAGGGTCGTCTGCTGTTTGGTCGTAGTCAATGTCGTGTAGGAGTCCTGCGAGGCTCCATTTTTCTTTGTCTTCATTGAAGTTTTCTGCTAAGTGTCCTAGTACATATTCAGCAGCTAGCATATGTTTTACTAGGTTTTTGTTTTTAACATGTTCTTTTACAAGTGATAGTGCTTGTTGTCTTTCCATTGGTTTTGCCTCCTTGGTGCTTGTTGTGTGGTTGTCCCAACCTAAAGGGTGGGCTACAAGTTTGTGGTGGGTGTACCAACAATTACTGCTGGGGTTCGTTGCGTGGGTCCGGGCAGGTACGGAGCCCTGCGCCCTACAGTATTGGATGGTTTTGTGGGGTGGCCAACCCTGAACGGTGGGCTACAGTTTGTGTGGGTGGTGTCTAACAGATGTGGATTAGTTCTGATGTGTCTTGGTTGAAGTTGAAGCCTGCTATTTCAATATCCCTTGGTATTAGTGGATGTTTTTTCAGTAGGTCTACCATATCAATCACGTTATCCTTTGAGTCACAGAATGTTTCAAACCATTCTTTCAAGTCCCCTAATTCTTCGATGGCTTTAGGCTCTACACCCCTTGCTATCATTTTTTCTGTCAGGATTTCAACATCAAGGTTAGCCATACCACAGTCTGGATGACCTATAACCATTATTTTGTCTACTTTTAAGGCAAATATAGCAACTATTAAACTTCTTAATTCTTGACCACGCATGTTATTTCCTGCTGTTTTTAATTCTATGGCATCTCCACGGTCAAGCCCTAAGGCTTTTTCTAGCTGTAAGGTTAGCCTTGTGTCCATGCATGTTAAGATTGCGACCTTTTCTCTAGGGTATTTAGGCAAACAACATTTGCATTGTTCCCCTTCTCTTTCTCTGTATAGTTTATTAAAGTGCATTACCCTTTCAAACAAATTATTACTTTCCAATTTAATTAGACTCTCCTTTTTATTAGATCTTACTTAAAAAATCATATATTTGATTAAATACTTCGTCTCTACCATTTTCCACTGTTATCATATGGCTTCTTTTTTGGTAGAACTTAATTTCTTTTATGTGTGATTTGACATTTTTGTATATATAGTCAGCACTCTTAGGTATCACCACATTATCTTCATCACCTTGGATGATTAGTATAGGATGCTTGACTTTTGATAGGTTTGATTTAACTAGGGTTATTAGTCGTAAAAGACTTGATACTGATTTGATTGGTGTTTTATCATAGCTAAAGATTGGCACGTTAAAATTTGGTTTGCGTTTTTTCTCTTTGAACCTTCTTATATATTGTAGTATGGGTGTAAAGTATGCTTTTTTGTCCACAAGGTAAATGGGTGCAGATATGGATACTATCCCTTGGATTTCATATTTCATACTTAGATATAGGGTTATGCATCCTCCCATGGAGAACCCTACCATATATACTTCTTTGTATTTTTCCTTTAGGCTTTTTAGGGTAGCTTCCGCTGTGCCAACCCAGTCCTTCCATGTTGTTTCTTCCATTTCTTCAGGTGTAGTACCATGCCCTGAAAGTAGTGGGCAGTATACGGAAAATCCTTTTTTGTGTAGGTATTTTCCTAGAGGTTCCATTTCTGTGGGTGAACCTGTAAAACCATGTATTAGCAGCACAGCTTTATTTTTATCCCCATGATATCTAAAGGGTTCAGCATTTTTTTGTCTTATAGCCATTAAAATCCCTCCCTTAATAAAAGTATACTCCTCTGACAGGGTGAAGGCAACTTTTTTTGGGGTAATTTTCGGGGGTTCCAAGGCTGAAGCCTTGGCTACAATTGTACGTAGGTGTGACGGCGGGGGATTTTTGTGGGTCCGGGTAGGTTCGGAGCCCTACCTTACAGTACTGGACGATTTTTGCGGGGGTTCCAAGGCTAAAGCCTTGGCTACAATTGTATGGTGGGTGGTAATGGGGTGGGAGTTTTGTGGGTTGCCCACCCTAAAGGGATGGGCTACAATATGTCGTTGTAGGTGTTGGATAGGTGGTGCAAAGTGAGTACAAGAAGCCATAAAAGCAAAAACTCCCCGGAGCTTCTGCTCTGGGGAGTTTGTTTGAATTATAGTATTCCTGCTCCAAATAGTGGGGCGAATACTAGGGATACGATTGTCATTAGTTTGATTAGGATGTTGATTGATGGTCCTGAGGTGTCTTTGAATGGATCACCTACAGTGTCACCTACTACTACTGCAGCGTGGGTATCAGTACCTTTACCGCCGTAAGCTCCACCTTCAACATATTTTTTAGCGTTATCCCATGCTCCACCGGCGTTAGCCATCATGATAGCCATAAGTACACCACTGGAAAGTGCTCCCGCTAGTAAACCACCTAGTGCTTCAGCTCCTAGTAAGAAACCGATGAAGATAGGTACACCTACTGCCAATAGACCTGGAACAACCATTTCTTTGATAGCAGCTGCAGTTGAGATTTCAACACAACGTGCATAGTCAGGCTTAGCTTTTTCTTCCATGATTCCTGGGATTTCTTTAAATTGACGACGAACTTCTTCAATCATTGCGAATGCTGCTTTACCAACAGCTTCCATGGTGATTGCAGAGAACAAAAATGGAAGCATAGCTCCGATAAATAATCCAGCGATTACTGTCGCGTCTGTTAGGTTAATAGATTCTAATCCTACTGCTGCAGTAAAAGCTGAGAATAGTGCTAGAGATGTTAGAGCTGCAGAGCCGATAGCAAAACCTTTACCAATTGCTGCAGTTGTGTTACCAACAGCATCTAGTTGGTCAGTGATTGCCCTTACACTCTTATCTAAGTGAGCCATTTCAGCGATACCACCAGCATTGTCTGCAATTGGGCCGTAAGCATCAACAGCGATAGTCATACCAGCAGTTGCTAGCATACCAACAGCAGCGATAGCGATACCGTAAAGTCCAGCAAATCCAAATGCTACTAGTATGGCGATAGCGATAACGATAATTGGTAACATCGTACTTCTCATACCTACAGCTAGTCCACTAATTATTGTTGTAGCTGGACCAGTTTGACCAGCTTCAGCAATACCTTGAACTGGTTTGTGGTCAGCTGAAGTATAGTACTCAGTAATTCTACCGATTGCTAGGCCTGCAACAAGACCAGCAACGATTGCGAAGAATACTCCGTTTTCGCCAGTTAGGTTGGCGTTTATAAAGTATGCTGCGATTAGTGTAAGCACACCACTTACAATGGTACCTGTCTCAAGGGCAGAACTTAAGCTCTTTCCTTCTTTTGCTTTAACAAAGAATGTACCTACGATAGAGAACACAATTCCTACTGCAGCAAGTGCTAGTGGAAGCATAATTCCATCTATGCCAAATTGGTTAACACCAAGTACCATTGCAGCGATAATTGAACCAACATATGATTCGAAAAGGTCAGCACCCATACCAGCAACGTCTCCTACGTTATCACCAACATTATCAGCGATAACAGCTGGGTTTCTTGGGTCGTCCTCTGGGATACCAGCTTCTACTTTACCTACAAGGTCAGCTCCAACGTCAGCAGCTTTGGTGTAGATACCACCACCAACTCTAGCGAAAAGAGCTATTGAACTTGCACCTAGTGAAAAGCCATTAACTATAGATGGATCTTCAAAAATTATGTATAGTACACTAACTCCGAATAATCCTAAACCTACAACAGCCATACCCATTACAGCTCCACCGTTAAATGCAACTTGAAGAGCTGGGTTCATACCTTCTCTTGCAGCATTAGCAGTACGAACGTTAGCTTTAGTAGCAACACGCATACCGATGTTACCAGCAACTGCTGAGAAAATAGCACCAATTAGAAAAGAAATTGCTGTTTGAATTCCTAAGGCTGGTACTACTGCTAGTACTATAGCAACAACTGCTACGAAGATAGATAGTGTCTTGTATTCTTTACTTAAGAATGCCATTGCTCCTTCGTGGATAGCATCGGCTAATTCTTTCATTCTATCTGTACCAGCGTCAAGCTTGTTAATTTTTTGCGATAGTATGAATGCGTAAACCAGTGCTACTATTCCTAGAATAGGAGCTAAATATAGGTAGATATTTTCCATGTGGTCATTTCCTCCCTTTTGATAGAAAAAAGTAGTTACAATAGAATCACCCCAACTATTGTTAGGGTGGGTGGGTAATTTTATCGCCCTAATAAGAAAGATAACAATACTGAGCTGATCATAAATAGAACAGCTACGTATTTAGTGATCTTAGATAGCTTTTCGTCTAAGGTTTTTGTTTTGAATGACTGTGTTCCGCCACCGCCGATAGCGCCTGATAGTCCACCACTTTTACCGGACTGTAGCAGTACTCCAGCTATTAAACCTATAGCTAACAGGGCATGTATTATTTGAAAGATTAAATCCAACTTCCCCACCTCCTTGTTTGGATACTATTGTATATTTTTATTATTATACCATCTGTAATTTTACCATATCGACTGGTAAATAGCAACTTTTAAACATTGAAATTGAGTATTATTATGCCCACAATTCCGGGTAAAATTCAAAGGCAGCGCAGTAGTTTAGCGGCAAGCAGTTCACGAAGCGGATAGATCAAAGCTAATTCGGGTCTTTGACAGTTGTTTAGATAAAGTTCTCGTAATCCTTGATATAGGTTTATTTTCTGTCATACTTTATTTTAGTCCACATGTAATATAGTATAGGTAATTGTTGATTAGGGTGGATAAAATAAAAGAGGCTACAAATTGTTAATTCAAAAAAATGCTTGCATCTTTATATGTGGTTAAATCTGTTTACGAAAATGGAAAGCGCTCTTCTAAAGATGTTGAAAATCTCGGCACTGTTGCTGATTTAGAAATAAGGTTGGGCCAAACTTGTTGCCCCTGGTAAATCTTAAATCAAGTATCATCAATCCGAGTGCGGTTAACAAACCCTACCACAACTTTTTTAAAAGGAGAAGGAAAATGTCGGTCATGGTATGAATTTAGTGAACATAAAAAAGGCATCTTTTTTATAGATGCCTTTTTTATGTTCACTAGCAGTTTGTATTTTTATATTTTTCGTTTAGTAAAGCTAAAGAGAATAAAGATCCTAGTACCCAACTAGGTATAAAGTACAAACTTATGTTTAGTAAATGCTCTGCAGGAAAACTTGGATTTACTGAAATTAGGAGAACTAACCATATAACAGCACCTACTCCCTGAATGATTTTATAGTATTTTTTACCAACGATAGGTATGGCAAACGTAAAAAATGCTAGTAATATAGCCAAATAATTCAAACCTCCCTTGATTATTGTTTTATCCTAAGTGAGTCACGTCTTTCCATAAAAGTTCTATATGTAGAACCTTCATATATGGGCACATAAAACATATTGAAAATTTGAGCATTATCATTTAAATTCCTATTGATTCCTTGGTTTATATATAGCCTACTCCTCAAACCAAAGAGAGCATTGGCTTGGGTCAATCTATGATTGTTAAATTCTACAGCATGACTTTTTCGGTTCAGTGACCAATCATACGTATGATAAGTTAAGTTCCCTTCTGAAGCTCTTAATCCCAAATCAGAACCATTACTTAAAACTATGTTTATAGTTGCAAGAAGCGCAGAATTTGGATTAAATATAGTAGCAAAAGAAGAAGTTACAGCACCTAGTTTCGCAACATTTGAAGCAAGAGCCCTCTGTGAGGCGTTCTGTCTGTATCCATAATAACCACGAAATGTAATATCATTATTATTAGAATTGTTAATACTATGGAGAATTTTAACTGATTTACTACTCCCAAAATCCCCCAAATTTAGCATGTTTGAATTTACAGGAGCTCTACCCATTTCTGTTTCAGTCCATTTCCGGTTTATAAATACTTTAGAAAAAAAATTACTCCCAAACCCATGTGTTGGATAATAAGACTCGATGTTCATTTGAGTAATAAATTCAATGTGATATTTCTCCGTTAATTGTAACCAAACAGACCAAGCTGGGTCATAATACGAAAAAGTCCGCTGAGTACTATACCTATACAATCTCTGAATAAAATCTGGGCCAATAAAGGAAGATGTTGGAGGAACGCTTAAGATGTTGAATTCACTAGATACGTTATCATTATGAGAACTTAAAAGGTTTCCATTGGAATACTCCCAATATCCTACTTCTTCTAAGTTTTCTTGAATAGGATCAATGAGTTTATGGTACCAAAATTCATTATCAAATGCTTCATCATCGTTAACCTCGTTAATTATGTCGAAACTCAAATGTTTGTTTCCTCTTATATTATCTATTTTAGTCTCTAAAATTATAAATTCTCTTGTGTTTTTCCTCATTAAATACAATCTGAGGAGTTTGGTTCCACTTTTTACGTCGTGGTATATTAACTCTCTTTCGTCGATCTTATCTGAGTTAATAATACTAAAATGTATTACATCAAAGTTATTCTCTAAATCTTCAAAAGAAGCTGCAAAACCATCAAATGAGTTAGCTTTAAATAAATCTCCTTTAAGTTTAATAGGATAAGTATTGTTATCATAACTAATCTCCCCATGAAATCGAACTAGCGATTTATTAATAACAAAATTTTTAACATCGAGGTAAACCTCTTCGGTAACTACAAAAGTTCCCTCTTTTGAGAAATTTAAATCGACTACTCCACGTATGTCTTCAAACTGTCCTTTTGCATGAATCAAACTACTCAGCCCCAAATTTACAAACATAATTAAAACAATAGTTAATACACATATAACCCTTTTCATATTATCCCTCCCAAAATGTAATATTAATAGTTATTCTACTCTCTCTAACAATAATCCTGCAAGAATGTATTAATTATTTCTAAATTTATAATATTCTACCAGTATGAGCTGTTGTAATTTTTTTTATTATTTAACTGTATTTATTTAAGAAAATACTCTTAAATAAATTTTTTAGAAATTTATAATAATTATACCAAATTACATAGTATAGATTTTCTCATCTTTAAGGGCTTTTATATATGTGTTAATCTGTGTTGATCCTTGGCTGTGTTTGCTTTTATTTAATTAAGGTCCGTGGCTATGGTTTGTGAACAACTAACGATATTAGAAAACCCAAGGGGAGGTTGGCCCTTGGGTTTTCTTGGGATTGTTTAGTTTGTTATAACTCAAGAAGGTATTAATTTAATATATTATATATATTAAAGGAGATTATTGTAAGTTATAGAAGGCTGTTAGGCCTGGGTATTTTGCACTGAAGTCTAGCTCGTCTTCGATTCTTAGAAGTTGGTTGTATTTTGCAACCCTATCTGTTCTTGAAGGCGCACCAGTTTTGATTTGACCAGCGTTAGTTGCTACTGCTAGGTCAGCTATTGTTGAGTCTTCACTTTCACCTGAACGGTGTGAGATTACGCAAGTGAAACCTGCTCTTTTAGCCATTTCGATACAATCTAATGTTTCTGTTATTGTACCGATTTGGTTAAGCTTGATTAGGATTGAGTTAGCTGCTTTTCTTTCGATACCTTCAGCTAGTTTAGCAGTGTTTGTAACGAATAAGTCGTCACCTACGATTTGAATTTTGTTGCCTAGTTTTTCAGTAAACTTAATCCAACCTTCCCAGTCATCTTCAGCGAAGCCATCTTCAATGGAGATAATTGGGTATTTTTCTACTAGATCAGCGTAGAAGTTAATCATTTCTTCTGAAGTCTTAACTACTCCTTCGCCTTCTAGGTGGTAATTACCGTCTTTATAGATTTCAGTTGCAGCTACGTCTAATGCTAGTACTACGTCTTTACCTGGTACGTATCCAGCTTTTTCGATAGCTTCAATAATAACTTGAAGTGCTGCTTCGTTAGATTCAAGGTTTGGTGCGAAACCACCCTCGTCGCCTACTGCAGTGTTAAGGCCTTTGCCTTTAAGAACTGTTTTAAGGTTGTGGAAAATTTCCGCACCCATTCTAAGTCCTTCTTTGAAGTTTTCAGCTCCAATGGGCATAACCATAAATTCTTGAATATCAACGTTGTTATCAGCATGTGCTCCACCGTTAAGGATGTTTAGCATTGGAACTGGAAGAGTTTTAGAGTTAACTCCACCTAGGTATTGATAAAGTGGCAATCCAACGTATTGAGCTGCTGCTCTAGCTACTGCCATTGATACTCCTAAGATAGCGTTAGCACCAAGCTTACCTTTGTTAGGAGTGTCATCAAGTTCGATTAGGATGCTATCTATACCTGTTTGATCTGTTGCATCAGCACCTTCTAGTGCAGGAGCAATGATTTCATTAACGTTGCTAACTGCCTTTTCTACACCTTTACCTAAGTAACGGCTGTTGTCACCATCTCTTAGTTCTACTGCTTCGTAAGCACCAGTTGATGCTCCTGATGGAACTATAGCTCTACCTACGATACCATCTTCTAAAATTACTTCAACTTCTACTGTTGGGTTACCCCTTGAGTCAAGTACTTCTCTACCATAAACTTCTAAAATTGTGCTCATTTACTTACCTCCTAAGATTAAAATAGTGTTTTTCCTGACATTTCTACAGGTTGTTCAAGACCCATGATCTTTAATACAGTTGGAGCGATGTCACAAAGTGCTCCTTGTGTTAATTTTATATCACCTAAACCAGCCACTATTAAAGGAACTGGGTTGGATGTATGGGCGGTGTGAGCCTTACGGGTTTTTAAATCTAACATTTGATCTGCATTACCGTGGTCAGATGTAAGCATTACTACACCGTTTTTCTCTAGTACTTTAGGGATTACTTGAGAAATACAGTCATCCACCACTTCGCATGCTTTAACAGCTGCTTCCATGATACCAGTATGTCCTACCATATCAGGGTTAGCATAGTTAATTAGGATAAAATCATAGTTACCATTTTCTATTGCCTTTATCACTTCTTCAGTAACTTCATATGCACTCATTTCTGGTTTCAAATCATATGTTGCAACTTTAGGTGATGGTATCAACAATCTTTCTTCTTTATCATTTGGCGCTTCTACTCCACCGTTAAAGAAGAAAGTAACATGGGCGTATTTTTCTGTTTCGGCAATCCTTAGTTGGTTTTTATTAGCTTTTGCAAGTACTTCCCCTAAGGTGTTGTTAATGTTTTGGGGCTTGAATGCAACTGGCACTTCTAGGGTTTCATCATACTGAGTGAAGCAAGTATAATGAACTTTTGGAAATGCTTTGCGCTCTAGGCCTTCTAAATTTCCATCAACAAAAGCTCTAGTTATCTGTCTAGCTCTATCAGGTCTGAAATTGAAGAATATCAGTGAGTCTTGGTCTTCTATTTTTTTGCCACCAACTATTACAGTGGGTTTTACGAACTCATCGTTCTCGTCACGGTCATAAGCTGTGTTCAAAGCTTCCATGGCAGTTTCAACTTTGTAGCCTTGACCTTCCACGTAAGTTGAATACGCAAGGGAAGTTCTTTCCCATCTTTTATCTCTGTCCATGGCATAGTATCTACCTGATACTGTAGCAATTTTGCCTAAACCGATTTCTTTTAGCTTTTGTTCAAGTTCTTCTATATATTTAGCTGCACTTCTAGGTGGCACGTCCCTGCCATCTAAAATTGCGTGAATGTAAAGTTCGGTAAGGCCTCTTTTTTTAGCCAATTCTACCAATGCAAACAGGTGCTTTAGATGGCTGTGTACTCCACCATCAGATAATAGCCCCATTAGATGTAGTGCAGAGTTGTTCTGGATACAATTTTCCATACTGGCGTTTAGCTCTGTGTTATCAAAGAAATCACCATCGGATATTGATTTTGTTATTCTAGTAAGTTCTTGATAAACAACCCTTCCAGCACCTATATTTAAGTGACCAACTTCTGAGTTTCCCATTTGGCCTTCAGGAAGACCTACACTTAACCCGCTTGCTGCAAGTGTTGTAGCTGGGTATTGTTTAGAAAATTGATCGTAGTATGGCTTGTTAGAGTTAACTATGGCGTTTCCTTCTGCTTCTTGGCTTAAGGCCCATCCATCAAGAATCATTAGTACTACAGGTTTTGGTGTATTCATTTTTGCCAACTCCCTACTAAAACTTCGTTAAGTCTAGGAATGATTTTACAGTTAGAGATGCTCCTCCAACTAATGCTCCGTCAATATGTTCCATACTCATATATTCTGCTATATTTTCAGGTTTTACACTTCCCCCGTATTGTATGCGGATTACACTAGCTACTTCAGCTCCTGCTAATTGTTCCACAACTGAGCGGATATATCCTATTGTTTCATTAGCGTCTTCCTTTGTAGCTGATTTGCCAGTTCCTATTGCCCATACTGGTTCGTATGCTATTACTACTTTTTGAATTTCTTCAGCAGTTAAACCTTTTAGTCCTTCAACCGTTTGGGTCTTGCATACTTTTTCTGTGTCCCCATTTTCCCTCTCCGTCAATGTTTCACCCACACACATGATGGGATACATTCCCGTTTCTAAAACAGATTTAACTTTTTTATTCACTAGTTCATCTGTTTCTTGGAAGTACTGACGTCTTTCTGAGTGACCAATTATACAGTAGTCTACCCCTATGGTTTTAAGCATACCTGGTGATATCTCGCCAGTAAAAGCACCTTGACTTTCAAAGTGAACATTTTGTGCTCCTAAATTTACACTGCTATCCTTTAATAATGCAGATACACTTTCCAAACTTGTAAAGGTTGGACATACAACTAGCTCCACATCCTTGGTAACATCAAATGTTAAAAGTTCCTTTACAAAGTCTGTTGCTTCAAATACAGTTTTATGCATTTTCCAGTTTCCAGCGATTATAGGCTTTCTAGTGTTTGACATTATTAGAACCTCCCTACTTATCTTTTAAGCTTTCCACTCCTGGCAATACTTTACCCTCTAAATACTCTAAGGATGCACCACCACCTGTGGATATATGGCTCATCTTATCAGCTAAGCCTACTTTCTCAACAGCAGCAGCAGAGTCTCCACCGCCAACTATACTAATAGCGCTGCTACTAGCTAGAGCTTTTGCTACACTTTCAGTTCCCTTTGCAAAAACGTCCATTTCAAAAACTCCCATCGGACCGTTCCATACAACTGTTTTAGCGTTTGTTACACGGTCTGAGAATTCTTGTGCTGCTTTAGGTCCGATATCTAGGGCCATCCATTCAGCTGGAATTTGATCTGCTGGCACAACTTGTGTTGCAGCATCGGCAGCAAACTTATCTGCTACAAGTAAATCAGATGGAAGAAGTAATTCAACGTTTTTCTCTGCAGCTAGTGCTAGTAATTCTCTAGCTAATTCAACTTTATCTGCCTCAACTAAAGATTTGCCTAGTTCGTAGCCCTTAGCTGCTAAGAAAGTGTTTGCCATTCCGCCACCTATTATTAGGGTATCTACTTTAGATAGAAGGTTTTGGATTACGCCTATTTTATCACTTACTTTTGCTCCACCGATAATTGCTACAAAGGGTCTTTGTGGGTTTTCCACAGAATTACCTAGCATTTCTATTTCTTTTTCTAGTAAGAATCCAGCAACTGCTGGTATGAATTCAGCTATACCTGCTGTGGAAGAGTGGGCTCTGTGAGCAGCTCCGAAAGCGTCGTTTACAAATATTTCTGCAAGTTCAGCCATTTGTTTAGCTAATTCTTTATCATTTTTCTCTTCACCTGGCATAAATCTAACGTTTTCTAGCAAGATTACGTCTCCGTTTTGCATCTGAGCGATTGTTTCTTTTACATCTTCGCCTACAACGGTTTCAGTTATCTTTACTTCTTTGTTAAGGTGTTGTGCAAGCCTTTCAGCAACTTTCTTCAAGCTAAATTTTGAATTAAATTCACCCTTAGGTCTTCCTAGATGGGAAGCTAATATTACTTTTCCACCTTGTTCCACCAAATGTTTGATTGTTGGTAAAGCAGCTCTTATGCGGGTGTCGTCAGTAATTTCACCATCTGCCATAGGAACATTAAAATCAACTCTAACGAATATTTTTTTACCTTTAGCATCTATATCGCGTACGGACATTTTATTCATAGTGAGGACCTCCTTAACTTGTTTACTGCAATTTTTGCGGGTCACGGGCAGATTTGAGCCCTGCGCCCTACAGTATATGGGATGATTTGTATTCACCCACCCTAAAGGGATGGGCTACAACTACTAAGGCTGAAGCCTAGGCTCAACAGTCTTATTAAAATTCTATAAAGAAAAAGGGACAGGGATTGACCCTATCCCCAGATCTTACCATTTCATTTCTAGAAAATCTAGTTTTTGAGTTACATTCTTTCTGACATGTAAAGAATTAAGTCTACAACACGGCAAGAGTAACCCCACTCGTTATCGTACCAAGAAACGATTTTAGCCAAGTTGCCTTCCATAACCATTGTTGATAATCCATCAATAATTGAAGAGTATGGAGATCCTTTGAAGTCTGTTGATACTAGTGGCTCGTCTGTGTATTGTAAGATTCCTTTTAGATGTTTTTCAGAAGCTGATTTAAGAGCTTCGTTAATTTCTTCTGCAGTTGCTGGTTTAGCAAGTTCTACAGTCATATCTACAACAGATACTGTAGGAGTTGGAACCCTCATAGCAAAACCATTGAATTTACCTTTAAGTTCTGGAAGTACTAGAGAAACTGCTTGAGCAGCACCAGTGGTTGTTGGGATGATTGACATACTTGCAGCTCTAGCTCTTCTTAGATCTTCATGAGGAAGGTCTAGTAATCTTTGGTCATTAGTGTATGAGTGAACAGTTGTCATAAGACCTTTTACGATACCAAACTCATCGTTGATTACTTTAGCAAATGGAGCTAGACAGTTAGTTGTACAAGAAGCGTTTGATACTATGTGGTGGTTTGCTCCATCATATTGATCTTCGTTAACACCCATAACGATGGTGATGTCTTCGTTTTTAGCAGGTGCAGTTATAATTACTTTCTTAGCACCAGCATTGATGTGTGCTTGACATTGATCTTTCGTTCTGAATATACCAGTTGCTTCGATTACAAAATCTACTCCATGCTGTCCCCAAGGAATGTCAGCTGGGTTTCTATGTGCAGTTACCTCGATTTTCTTACCATCTACGATAATGAAGTTATCTTCTACTTTAATGTCTACTTGGAATGTTCCATAGTTAGTGTCGTATTTTAATAAATGTGCTAGGGTTTTTGCGTCAGTTAAATCATTGATAGCTACAATCTCAATATCTGGGTTGTTGTGAGCGATTCTTAACACCCTACGTCCAATACTTCCAAATCCGTTAATACCTACTTTTACAGTCACAATAAACTCCTCCTTTTATTTACCTTTAATGTACTTCTTCTATCCAAAGCCTATTATTTAGGCTGGGATTAACATAATTTTAGTAGTTCTAATGCAGCGCCTTCGTCGGTAATAAGTACGTGTTGTCTATGGTTTAGAGCTACTGCTTTAATTGCCCTAGCTTTGTTACTTCCACCTGCTATTGCTAGTATTACTGGTATCTTTTGTAGATCAGAAAATCTTATTCCAACGCTATTTGCATGGTAGACAATTTTTCCTTCTTTTTCGAAATAGTAACCAAATGCTTCGGCCACTGCTCCATTATCCAATAGATGCTGTATACTTTCAGGTTCACAGCCTCTTCTTTTAGCCATTTGAATGGCATCCCCTACACCATGAATAAGTATATTAGCTTTTTTTATAGCAGCTATTGCATCTTTTATCTTAGGATCTTCGTATAGTTTTTCCATGGTTTCTAGTTCTAAATTATCTGGTACATGGAGCATTTTATAGCTACCACCCAGTTGAGATGCCAGTGCAGCCACTATGGTGTTTGCTTGGATTTCCACTTCTTCTCCTAGGGCGCCTCTACCAGGAACTACCATTACATTTTTGTTAAGTTTAGGTAGGTGCTTTGGGATAGTCGCTATGGTAGAACCACCTGTTATGGCTAATATGTCTCCATTGTTAACCATTCTTTGTAATACTTTTGCAGCAGCTCTACCTAGCTCCCCTTTTATAAGGGGGTCTTTAGAACTATCGCCTGGCACGATAGTAACTTGACCTATGCCAAGTTTCAATTCCAGTTGTTCTTCTATATGTTTTAAGCCTAGTAGTTCCTTCACATATTCAGACATGGATGCCAATAAGCTCCATCCACTTTGTGTTAAAGACATTCCAGTTGCATTTACATCTATTAAACCCTGGTCTTTTAGGAAATCAACCTCTGAACGCAAGATGCGTTCTCCTAAGCCTAGTTGCACTGCAAGTCCCCTTCTTCCAATGGGTTCTAGATGACCAATACTTCTGAGTATATTATGCCTTTTTTTTATTATTTCAATTGTTTCTGGGGCAATTTTCTTTTGTATAGCAATAATATCTTTCATGATTTTGCCCTCCTATTTCTAATAGGACAAATTCAGTCCCACTGATTACTTTTTTGTCCCACTAATAGTAAAAAAAATAATTCCCTGAATTAGTATATGTAATGCATTCCTTTATTACACCTTTATATTATCAATGATTTCAGGAGAAGTCAATAGGTTTTCTGGAAAATAAAATGAAGTTTTTGGGCCAGGGTTCTAGGGGAGGGGCAGGAGCCCCTAATTAAGTTCGTCGGCTTCCATTAAGATGTTTAGTAGGTTGTTGTAATTGCTTCCTTGATCTTGATGGTGATGTCTTACAAGGTAAATAATTTCTTCTTGTACGTTACATTGTTTTAGGATCTCTGCCCCTATTTCTGGGTGGTTGTAATACCCGTTCATGAATTTCATTTTACCAGTGAGCCTCATTGCACTTTGTCTGTTTATTTTATCAAATATTACTGCTACAGATTTAGTTACAGGATTTAGACCCATGTTTAGCTTCCCTAAGTCGTGCAGCAATGCTGCTTGCATTATTGTATGTTTTTGTTCTTCATTTAACTGTTCACTGAACTGCTTTTGGATTGTTTGGGCCACATCAATACAGTGGCGTTGCTCAAATACTGGTAGCAGTAAGAATAGTTCTTTTAGGCGTTTTTGATCTCCTAGGTATTTGTTCATTAATTCATAGTCTTCTTTTGTTATTCTAGCAGTTATGCTTTTTATAAACTGAGTGATTCTTTGAGTCATGGGATACCTCCGTTGGGAAAACATTGTTGTTGCCATAGGCGGTTATGAAATAAGATAAAACTAAAGACCTTGCCTTGGCTAATAGTAAAGGGCAGGTTTCTCCCTGCCCTGGTATCTTGCTGTTTGCTGACTACTTTTATTTATATCTTTTCCTTTTAGATGATGATGGTATATTGCCTTCGTCTCTGTATTTTGCAACTGTCCTTCTGGATATTGTTATACCATCTTTTTGTAAGATGTCGGCTATTTGTTGGTCACTTAGTGGCTTTGAAGTATCTTCTTTTTCTATCATATCATAAATTCTTTGTTTTATTCCAAGTGTAGCTATTTCTCCATCACCTTTGTCTAAGCTACCGCTAAAGAAATATTTCAATTCATATATACCCCTTGGGGTGTCTGCGAATTTGCCGTTTGTTGCTCTACTTACTGTTGATTCGTGAATTTCTAAATTTTCCGCTACATCCTTTAGCCTAAGTGGCTTAAGGTGTTTTACTCCATGCTTAAAGAAGTCCTTTTGGTATCCCACTATATACTCCACTACTTGCTGCAATGTTTTTTTCCGTTGTTCGATAGCTTTAATCAAGTAAAAGGCATTATTTAGTGTTTCTTTAATATATTGTTGTTCTTTTTCACTACCTGTATTAAGAAGTGATTTATAGTAGTCGTTTATTTGTAATTTTGGTATTGTATTGTCGTTTACCATTATGATGTATTCGTCTTGGAAGTCTAAAACCGTTACATCTGGTTGTATATATCTGTTATCCATTGTTGAAGCAAAGGCAAGCCCTGGCTTTGGGTTAAGTTTTTTTATGAAGTCAACAATTTTTTGTACATCTATCAGTGGCAAACCTAGTTTTTCCGATATCTTAGGCAGCTTCATATCTGCCACTAATTCTAAGTAGTTGTCTATTACGTCATAGGTTTTAGGGGGACTATCTGTTCTGAATTTTACTTGTAAGAGCAGACATTCTTTAAGGTCCCTTGCACCGATACCAGGTTCAAGCTGTTGCACTATTTCAAGGACATTTTCTATGGATTCTTCATCTACACCAAGATTTTTTGCTAATTCGTTAATTGGTGTTTTCAAATAGCCTGTATCGTCTAAACTGCCCACAATGTATTCAGCAATTTTTTGATCTTCTTTCGAGAGATCTAGGATCCCTAACTGTTGTTCAAAGTACTCTAAGAAGGTAATGTCTTTGCTAGTATAGGTATCAAAGCTGTCTCTTTCGATTACTTCTTTACCAAAGCTGATCTCCCCATAGTCGCTTATCCCATTAAAGTATTCTTGCCAGTCAACAGGTCCTTTAACTTCTTTTTCTGGTTGGTACTCATTTTTCACTTCATCTTCTGTAACTTCTAAAACTGGGTTTTCCTCTATCTTTTGTTGGACATATTCTTGAAGTTCAAAGGCAGGCATCTGTAATATCTTTATGGCTTGTTTTAATTGGGGAGTCATTAATAGTTTTTGTACCTGTTGCATCTGCAAACTAAAATCCAGCTTCATTTTCTCCCTCCTATAACTCTTTCTAATAAATATTATATTCGCTATGGCATTGCTTTTATCCTTCAATGTTTTTTATTGCGTTAACACTTTCAATCATTACGTTGAAAGTAATCATTTAAACAAGAATTATTTCTAACTACATTGCATATTGTTATTATATATCAAAATCACATTTTCGAACATATTTTGTTTTTTTAATTGAAGCTTTAATTTCTAACTATTTCCATATTTACATATATTCTAAATTATGTTACTATTTAGTTAGTTTTTAAGCTTTTTTAACAATATCTTATAGGGGGAGAGGATTGTTATGAAAACTGGTATTCATCCTAAGTATCAAGCAACAACTATTCAATGTGTTTGTGGGTCTACCATCGAAACTGGTTCCACAAAAGGTAGTTTGAAGGTGGAGATTTGCTCCAACTGCCATCCTTTTTATACGGGAGTCCAAAAGGTGGTAGACACAGCTGGAAGAATCGAGAAGTTCCAAAGAAAGTATAGGCCGGGGGTTAAGAGCTAGATTTTTAAGTTGCATTTGATAGTTAAGAATCTGTGATAATTTAGATTTAATAATAGACATATCATAAAAACGGCCATGTGGCCGTTTTTATTTATGTTTCAACCCTTTTTATTTTTTTGTTTATATTTGCCAGTTCTTATTTCGTCTGCAATTTTTTCAATTCTTTTTAGTCTGTGGTTTATTCCCGATTTTCCTACTGGTGGATTGAGTCTCTCACCTAGCTCCTTAAGACTTAGTGATGGATCATTTAGTCTCTCTAGGGCTACTTCTATAAGTGATTGGGGCAAGCTGTTTAATCCTATTGTTTCTTCTATATAGTTGATTTGCTCAACTTGTTTGTGGGATGCATCTACTATCTTATTGAGATTTGCAGTTTCACAGTTTACAACTCTATTTACCTGGTTACGCATCTCTTTATATACCCGTGCATTTTCAAAGGTAAGTAGAGCGTTATGAGCTCCTATCACGTTTAAAAAGTCCACTATATCATCACTATCTTTTAGGTATAGCACATAGTGACTTCTTCTTTGAAAGCTTTTTACGGGTATTTCGAAATGCTTACATAAGTCAACTAGATATTCACAATGATTTTGAGATCCTACATTTATTTCACAATGATATGTTGTGCTATCTGGATTGTTCACAGATCCAGCTGCTAAAAAACTTCCCCGAATGAATGCTCTTTTACAACATTTTTTTCTAAGGAGCATTTTATGTATTCTCTCTTTTACACCCTCATCTCTACCAAGAAGGTGTAATATATCCAACAAATTTTCCACGTTTTCCTTACCACTTACTTCTACTAAATAGCTATTATTTTTCTTGAGCCTAGTTTTACGTTTTACAAATATACTACCATTTATGCTGAATGCGTCCTTTATGAGGGTGTAGATTCTTTTTGCAATTGTGGCATTTTCAGTGGTAACGTTTAGTACCATTCCCTTAGAATTTATCTGAACCGTACCATTAATAAGAAACAGTGCAGCCAGTTCACTTTTTATACAGCAGTCATGACTTTTTATCCTACATAGTTCTGATTTTATATCTGAAGCGAAGGACATATTGATCACCCTTTAATTTTTAATACCTAAATTATATCAGATACGGGGCTTTGATTAAAGTTAATTTATTTCCAGTAATGGTTATATTTTTTTAAGTTTGTGGTGATAATATAGATGGACGAATGAAAGACATTCACTTTTCATACCCCCTTAACATTGCAGGGGAGACCCTGCAACCCCATTTATCTTTCACGTAGGTAATAATTAAAGGAACCTTTTTTACAAGGTTCCTTTAATTATTTTTTGTCATATAATTTTCTTTCTAAAAGTAGCTGGTCTATTATGCTTTTCCCTGTATAGTGATTTTCCAGTAGATTTGATAATATCATATTTGCTATTTTGTCAGGGTTGTGACGTACTTGAGATGTGTCAGCTAAAAGGTTTCCTTGTAGTACCTTAACCTTCATTTTTCCTAATCTTTTAGGATTGATTTTAACTGTTGATGCGTTTTCTAATAGATAAAGGTGCTTTTGCCTTGATGATATATCTTTGTTATTTAGCACTATGTAGTCAACTATCCCAGGAAAAGTATGTTTTTCTATTGCCTCTACGTGGTCTGCAGCACCGTAACCTTGTGTTTCTCCCTTTTGGGTCATTATGTTACATACGTAGTAGACAGGCACTTTACATTCTTTAATGGCATTTCGAACATCATTTACCAATAGGTTTGGGATTATACTTGTGTACAAGCTTCCTGGTCCTAAGATTATGGCATCTGCATCTTTTATTGCTTCAATGGTATCCTTTAGAGCCCTTGCGTGTGTGGGTATAAGTGTTACACGATCGATTGGACTTTGGGTATTAGGAATTTTAGATTCACCTCTGACTATTGAACCATCCTTAAGCTTAGCCTGCAACGTAACATTTTCTAGTGTTACTGGTAGCACTTTTCCCCTTACTGCAAGTACCTTAGCAGACTCTTTAACTGCTTGCTCAAAACCTAGTATCTCAGTGAATGCAGCTAAGAAGAGATTTCCAAAGCTATGTCCTTCAAGGCCTTTACCTGAAGTAAATCTATGTTGAAATATTTTTTCCAATAAAGGTTCTGCCTCGGATAAAGCTATAAGACAGTTACGTATGTCACCAGGTGGCAACATACCCATCTCTCCCCTAAGCCTACCTGAGCTTCCTCCATCATCTGCAACTGTTACTACGGCAGTTATGTTTGAGGTATAGTTTTTTAGACCCCTTAGAAGGACTGAAAGACCTGTTCCACCACCTAATACTACAAGCTTTGGTCCTCGACTTAGATGTCTTCTGTTATACATTATATCCACAAGTTTATCGTCTGTGGGTATTAAAAATCTTAGTATTGCTTGATTTGCTTTAATTGTTGCTATTGTAAGCAAAGCAAGACTAAATAAAGCCATTATTATACCTACTATATATGTATACTGACCTAAAGACTCAAAAACTTCGCCGAAAATAAACCTACCCAAATAACCTATATTGTTAAACCCCAGTATTATTGTGGAAAAGCTAAATAGTAATAAAGCCAGTGAAATTATTATCACTGTTATCCACCTTTTAATTCCAAGGCCAGGATACAGCCACTTTAAAAGATCCCCCATATTTTGTTGCCCCCCAAATTGTATTTTATCTTATTTGCCTTTGTCTATGTCTCTGTTGTATATTTTTACTCTCTTTCCATCCCGCTCTAGTTTTTCTTTTAATTTGTTTGAGATTGTAACTGATCTATGTTTTCCACCTGTACATCCTATGGATATTACAAGTTGACTTTTTCCCTCGTCAACATAACACGGGATAAGAAAGTCTACCATATCTTCTAGTTTTTGTAAAAACTCTGCGGTTTTGTTGCCAGCCATTACATATTCTTGAACACTTTTATCGTTTCCTGTATAGTGCTTAAGCTCGGGGTCATAAAATGGGTTTGGTAAAAACCTCACATCAAATACCATATCCGAGTCTATGGGGATTCCATATTTAAAGCCAAAGGACATTATGGTTATACTTAAACCTTCTTTTTCACCCTTTTTTGTAAATATTTCTTTGATTTTTGCTATTAACTGATGACCAGTAAAATTTGATGTGTCCAATACTAGATTGGCTCTGTCCTTAAAAATTTCAAGTATTTCTTTTTCTTTGTTTATCCCATCTATAATTCTTTCATCTAGTGCCAGTGGGTGGCTACGCTTTGTTTCTTTAAATCTTCTTATTATGACATCATCATTTGCCTCTAAAAACAAAATATTAACTTCCATGGGCATGTTTTCAAGGACTTTTTGTAGATCTTTAAAGAACAAGCCTCCTCTTATGTCAACAACGATGGCAACTTTATTGATATTACCTTCTGATTGATTACATAGATCCGCAAACTTTGGTATAAGCGCGGGAGGCAGGTTGTCAATACAGAAATATCCCATATCTTCAAAACTCCTAAGTGCCAAGGTTTTACCTGCCCCAGACATTCCTGTAAGTATTACAAACTCCATATGTCTTTCCTCCCTTAAATACTGTTTATTATGACCTCTTTAGGTATATTGAGCTCATTAGCTAGTTTTATTCCTTCATCCATTACTCCCACATCCTTTGGGTGATGTGCGTCTGAGTTTATATAGAATTTTACCCCCTCATCTAGGGCTGTATCAACAAAATCTTTTAATTTATGTCCTTGCCTACAGTTAATTTCCAGTGCTGTATTTCTTTTTGCACACACCTTTGCTAGTTCATGGGTGTCGATATCAATCTTATGTCCAGGGTGTGTAATTATGCTTATATCATGTTTATTTATTGCGTTTATCATGGCTGTGGTATTAAGTTTTCTTGCTATTTTTTTTCTTGAACTACTGAATTTTGCCATACAGTTATTATACAAAATTGGAAGGTAGCCCCTAGAAGGGATTATGTTTGGGTGGAATCCAACAAGTAACATGTCTAGTCTTGGAACTATTGTCCTTGGAACATCAATGTTCCCTTCTAAGTCTAGGATGTTAGCCTCCATGTTGAAAAGTATCTTAATCTCCTTATATTTATCTTTTAAGTCTTCTATTTGATCTGCTATAACATGTAGCTTTTTTTCAGATACTCCAACAAAAAGGGTCTTAGGACCATGTTCTGCTATCCCTATTTCTTTCATCCCCCGTTGGATTGCGCTAATAACATTTTCTTCTACAGTGCCTTTGGCATGACTGAAGTTTGTATGTGTATGATAATCACCTATGATTTTCACTAGGAATTCCTCCTAAAATAAGGGTTTTTATCATTATGCCCGTAATTATGTAAAATAAAAAGCGGTTACCCGCTTTTTTATTTTATAAGGGCTGCTGCTCCTATTATTCCTGCATCATTTCCTAGTTGAGCAGCTACTATTTCAACGTCGTTGTAAAGGTCTTTCAAAGCTCTTTCTTCTACTACCTTTTTAAGAGGTACAAAAAGCGTTTCTCCAGCTGCTGCTACGCCACCGCCTATAACTATTAGTTCTGGGTTTAGTAGGTTTATAACATTGGCTAGTGCAAGACCTAAGTATCTTGCAACATCTTCAACTATTTTGTTAGCTACAAGGTCGCCCTCTTTAGCAGAGTCAAAAACTTCTTTAGCAGTTAATCCAGTAAAGTCTTCTCCTTGCACATAATTGTTAAGGATAGTCTCTTTACCTTCTAGTACAGCGTCTTTAGCAATTCTTGCAATTCCAGGTGCTGCTGCTAATGTCTCTAAGCAACCTGTGTTACCACAGTTACATTTTGGGCCATCTTCTAAAACTGTTACGTGCCCTAGTTCTCCTGCAGTTTGAGCCCCGTGGAAAATATCTCCATTTAGTATAAGACCTGAACCTACACCGGTTCCTAATGTTATACATACGATATGCCTTTTATCTTTTCCTGCTCCTGTCCAAGCTTCACCTAAGGCTGCAGCGTTAGCATCGTTATCTATGTATGTAGGGATATTAAACTCTTTTTGTAGTATTTCTTTTATGGGTACATTTTTCCAAAATAAATTTGGTGCGAATTTTACTATTCCATTAGGGATGTCACAAACACCAGGTACACCTATACCTATTCCCTTATACTCTGCCCTTGAGTCATATTTTTCAATTAGTTCTTTAATGGTTCCAATTATCCTATTTACTGTTCCTTCTTGTCCTTCTTTTGCCATAGTGGGGTTTGAGATCTTTAATAATATCTCCCCTGAGTTGTTTACTACAGCTGCTGCTATGTTTGTACCTCCAAGATCCACACCAATTCTCAAATTCATCATTTTCCCTTTTCCTCCTCTTTATACCTTACTTAATTTCTAAGTATCTTGCTCTGTTCCTTGTTCTTAAAAACTCTTTGATTTTTGCTATATCAGTATTTATTATATGATCTTTTGTAAGACCAACATTTTCAATCAAACCATAAGCCTTTTCAAAGTTTCCTACGTCATATGATATATGTGCATCACTACCAAGGGAAACTTTCCAATCATTCTTCACTATCTCCTTGGCAAATTCTAAGCAGTTTTCAAAGCTCCCTTTTCTGCTTCCTCCATGGGTTAATGAGCTGTTGTTTATTTCTATTAATACATTATGTTCCTTTGCTGCCTTAACAACTTTCTCAGGATCGATAAGGAATTCTGGGTTTCCTGGATGTACTAATATATCAATCTTTGAGTTTTTCATGGCGTTTATGGCAGCCTTTGTATTTTCTTCCACACTCCCTGGGTCAAAGCACAGGTAGTGGAATCCACCTAGAACTATGTCTAAATTGCGTTGAAAGTACTCAGGCACATCTATGTTACCATCTTGATCTAAAATATTTGCTTCCACGCCCTTTAGAATCTCAACTCCATGAATTTCTTCGGGCAGTGCACGTAGGTTTCCGAAGTGATATAGGTGTGGAGCTCCAGGCATTTTGGGACCGTGGTCTGTCATGGCTAGCATCTCTAAACCCTTGTCACTAGCTCCTTTAGCCATTTCTTGTATTGTACTGTATGCATGGCCACTAGATATTGTATGTGTGTGTAGATCAGCTAAAAATTTCATCAAAAACACTCCTTGTTAGTGCTTAGCAGTTGGCTTTTAGTTTTTTAGTTGTTACTTACGAACAAGTTTAGCCACTGTATATACAGTGGCATTTATTTACTTTATTTAATTTAATCATCCTTTGCTTGTACTGTCAACTTATTCCTTTGGCTTTTTACTATTTTTTCCCTTTAAAGTATTAGCAAACTCTTTTGTAAAAAACCCTCTTAGTTTTCTCTCAATTTCCCTTGTATCACCAACACTGATTAAAAGATATCCTCCGCCGCCAATTACTGTTAGAAGGATAACAGTGAGGAACCCCTTTAGTAATCCTCCTGAACCTGTTCCTCCGTGATTTTCCGTAGATTGAACTGTAGGTGGTAGCGCATCATCATCATCAGCATCATCGCCATCTACGTCGTCACTTTCAAGATCAAGGGTTGTATTAGGGGCCTCAAACTCTCCATAGAGGGTTTGGGATATCACATCAGCAAAAAGTGCTGCTCCCCTTTCGGCATCTTCCCTTTTATTAGTATGAGCACCTATTTCTAGTAGTAAAGCCCTGGGGTGAAGGTCTTGGTTATATGAACCTCTGGCATAGAAGATACCTTTTACTAAGTCTGGAATATTTTCATCTGCCACTGATTTTAGCTGCCAAGCGAATTCCTCATTAACAGCCTGGGCAGGATTTTGTCTACCAACAACTATTAGTATTTGGGTGATTTGTTCACCGTCTATTTCTTCTAAATATGCTTGGGGTGGTGTTGCATCTCTGTGCACATCAAAAATGGCATCTACATCTCTTCCTATTATTTCAATGGCTGTTCTTCTGGATCTTCTATATGATCCTGAGTATGGGAAATGAGTGCGCTGACTATCTATGACTTCTATATCAAATTCTTCTAAGGTGGCCGCTAGTACTCCACCAACTTTATAAATTCCTCCCCTTCTTTTATCAGTCTGGGCGTACCCTTCAGTGGGGACGTAGCTTTCCCCACTATGGGTATAGTATAGACCTATCCGCCTTTCATCAGCTCCCTCTAGTTGAGCAAATTCTGCAAAGCTTGGTTTTGAGGGTTCTGACTCTTCTATTTTTTTTGCCCAAGCTTTAAAGTTCTCTGCATCCACTTTGTGAACTAAATATTGTATATTGTTATGGTCTACAAACTTGTCACCCACATGAATTATTATTCCTGTACGCAGTAAGACATTATCCTCTTCATCATAAAGTGTGTAATATTGCCCTTCTTCTAACTCTAGCTCCGGCTGTTGTTCTGGCTCTGCCAGTACTGTCAAACTAGGCATAACCAATAAAATAGCCATCATTATTATTGCTATTTTATTTCTCAATTTAATCACCCCATATTAGTTTAATTTATACTGTTATGTTTTCCTGTATTTCAAGAAATTAAACTATGATTGTTAAAGTAGAAATAAAAAATAAAAATTTTAAAAACTTGAACACGGATTACACGGCAAATTATTGTAACTATTTTTTTGTTTTGGATTGTGATTTTATAATTTTGTTCCCTAATTATCGATTTTGATAAGTAGATTAACAGTATTTTTTAGAAAAGTTATTCTCTGAGGGTTTGATTTGAGAATTTCACTGTTTAAACCTAAAAAAGTAACCAAATCAAAGTTTGATTTGGTTACTTTTTCTACTTAATTTTTATTTGTTTAGTTGGGCATTTTTCTACGCAGGCCATACAGTTTATACAACGGTCTCCGATGAATACTTGACCTTCTTTCTCTCTTCTTTCATCTAGTGTTTTGTTCAGTTGTGTGGGTACATTGCAAACAGTTGTACACAACCTACAGTCTTTACACTTATCAGCTATTTCAAGTTTAAACCTTCTTTTAAAGCTGACTGTTGTCATGAGTGTTCCCCAAGGGCAAAGATGTCCACACCACGTTCTTGGTTGATAAAAAAGAGCTAGAAGTGTTGCCATAGTAGCAACTGAGAACATCATCCCCAGTACAACATAGAGTGATTCAAAGTTTCTTCTTCCTATGAATATGGCTACAAAAAAGAATAATACAAAGGCATATTGAAACCATTTACTACTGAAAATTTTGTGTGGTGGACGATTCTTTGAGATTTTTACTAGGACTCTTTCCGCAAAGGAACCCATTGGACAAAACCATCCACAAAAATATCTTCCCATAAAAATTGATAGGATAAGTCCTGATGCAACTAATAAAAAGTTAAAATACCAAATTCCTGCAACTAATAATACCAATTTAAAGATAACTCCAAATAACTGTGAAACCTTTCGTAGTTCTTGTAACATTTTATTCCTCCCCAACATTTTTTATACCCCTACAGGGTATATGTATATTATAAATGATTATAAAAAGATGTCAAGGGGGGATGAAAAAAACAAGCGTCATTACGACGCTTGTTTTTACCAGGTACCGCAGGCTGCTAGGAAGTCAGGACCACCGTGCACAGCTATTGCTACTCCAGCTTGGAATACAAATCCTTCTTTTAAGTTGTACTTTTCTTTCATACGCCCTAAGACTTCTTCAGCATAAGCCTTATCTGTACCATATGCTAAAGCTATCTTGATTGGTGTATTTGCATCTACACCCCACAGTTTTTCGAAGGAAGCTATGAAAGAGTCTATGGCTTTGTTCTTACCTCTAGACTTTGAAAATTCTTTTACCGTTCCATTTTCGAAGTAGATTACGGGTTTTACATTCAACATAGAACCAACTACGCCTTTAAGTTTACTTACTCTGCCGCCCCTCACTGCGTATTCTAGGGTATCTAGATAGATTACAACCTTTGTAGTTTCTATAAGCTTTTCTGCTTGTTCAACTATTTGGTGGAATTCTAATCCTTGTTCCATTGCTTCTATTATTTTTACAGCCAGCCATCCTGCTCCCATGGTAGTTGTTTGCGAGTCGATGATTTTCACCTTATCGCTACCTACCATTTCTGCTGCCGTTTGTGCCGATTGAGTGGTTCCACTGAATCCGCCGGTTATATGTACGGATATAATCTTATCATACCCTGAATCCAGTGCTTTTTGATATACTTCTGCAAATTCACCTACTGGTGGCTGAGATGTTTTCGGATGATCATCCACTGAAACAAGTTTTGCGTATAATTCATCACTTGTCATATCAACTCCATCTTTGAAGCTCCCACCCATCCAGTTAATTGTTAGTGGAACTACTGAGATGTCATGTTTTTCGATCAGTTCTTTTGGCACATCACAAGTACTGTCTACAACTAATTTAATTTTCATTTTTATCACTCCTCAAAAGATTACCCCAAAATTTCTTTATCTTTGTTTATATTACCCTCATTTTTATCTGACTATTTGACTCTCTTCATTATATTAGACTGTTTTTTTTATAATAAGTGTCATTTGTTTTAAATCTTTTTTGGAAAAGCAAATAACTGTATCGAAACAGTTGTAATTTCCTTTGTTTTCATCTTTTAGGGGTTTAGTTTTTTTGTTACATTTAGATTAATAAACATTTTGGAGGTAAATATACATGAAATTTTATAAAAGAATTTCCACTATCCTTATTGCTTTTTTAATTTTAGCTTTGGTTTCAGGATGTACTAATAACACTAGTAATGAAGATGTCCTTGTAATGGGGTTTGTTCCCATGAGAGATGGGGATGCATTGATAGAATCTGTTAAACCTTTAGAAGAGCTTTTATCTCAAGAGTTAGGAATAAAAGTCAAAGCTTTTACTGCCACTAATTATGTTGGTGTAGTAGAGGGGTTAGGTTCAGGGCAGGTAGATTTTGGTTTTATTCCACCCTTTGCTTATGTTCTAGCTAATAGTGAAAATAAGGCCCAAGTGATCCTTACTGCTTTGAATAGTAGTGGAAAGAGTAACTATAGATCTCAATTTCTAGTTTCAAGTGATGATAATTCAATAAGTAGTTTAGAAGACTTACAAGGCAAGAAAGTTGCTTTTGTAGATTTTTCTTCAACATCTGGATATCTTTTTCCAGGTGCCCATTTAGCAGGACTTGGTCTTGAGTTAGACAATGATATAGAAGTAATTATTGCTGGTGGTCATGATAAAGCTTTACAACTTTTGCTAAATGGTGATGTTGATGCTGCTACAACCTTTGTAGATGCCCGTGATAGATATGCCAGTGATTTCCCAGGTGCCATGGAAAAAACAAGGGTTTTAGGGTATACTGACTACATCCCTAATATAACTGTTACCACCAGGGGTACTATGGAAAGTGAGTTACAAGGTAGAATCCAAGCTGCATTATTAAATATAGCTGAAAGTGAAGAAGGAGCAGAAATGCTTAAAGAGCTATTTAATATGTACGGATTTGTTAAAGCTTCTGATAGTGATTATGATATTATTAGAGAAACTGCAAGGCTTATGAACGTAAATCTAAAAGAACAAGATTAGGCTTGGTGATAATATGATTCATGTGGAAAATGTTTCCGTTATTTACAATAAAGGAACTCCTGCCCTTAAGGGTGTAAACCTTTCAGTGGATAAGGGTGAGTTTGTGGGTATTTTGGGTCTAAGCGGTAGTGGAAAATCTACTTTACTCAAATCAATTAATTTAATTGTAAGGCCTACTTTTGGGAAGATATCCATTGATGGAGACCTAATTACTAATGCAAATCCGAAAAAGCTACGTACTATCAGGCGTAAAGTTGGTCTAATATTTCAGGACTACAATTTAATTGAAAGATCTTCTGTACTCACAAATGTCCTGTTAGGTAGATTAGGATATAAGTCTAGACTCCAATCTTTTTTGGGGTCTTTTACTCCTTCGGAATATAGTTTGGCTATGGATGCTTTAAAAAGAGTTGGTTTAGAAGAAAAGTCTTTTGTGAGGGCTGACAGGCTAAGTGGTGGTCAAAAACAAAGGGTAGCCATAGCCAGAACACTATGTCAGCAGCCCAGTGTTATTTTAGCAGATGAGCCAATATCAAACTTAGACAAATACACTGGTGAACTGGTAATGGAATATCTATATGAAATAAATAAGAGCAGCGGTATTACAGTGCTTGTTAATTTACATGACACTTCCACTGCCCTTAAATATTGCTCTAGGATAATCGCTTTGAAGGATGGGAAAATAGTATTCGATAAAGCTGCGGGGGATGTTACCGATGAACTACTACGTGGTGTATATGAAGAAAAGTAAAATCTTAAAGTTTCTTATAGTAGGTATTATTATCTTAGCTATTTTCTTACTAAGTCATGGTGTACAGTTCAATCTATTTAGGGTAATCAACGGATTACCTAGCATGCTTGATTTACTTTCCCGTATGTCTAGCCCCAATTGGGATTACACAGTACAGGTTTTTGATAAACTCATTGAGACAGTTGAGATAGCAATTGTTTCAACAATCATGGGACTTCTTTTAGCCATACCCTTTTCACTTTTATCTGCTAGTAATATCTCTCCATTTAAGATAATGCCCTATATTTTAAATCCCCTTCTTTCCCTAATGCGGACAATACCCAATCTCGTTTGGGCTGCTTTATTAGTGAGCATATTTAGCGTTGGTAAACTTCCAGGAATTATAGCTTTGTTGATAACAGCTTTCTTAATATCCACTAAGCTATTGAAAGAGCAGATTGAGGCTATAAGTGATAACTTTTTAAGCTCTGTTGTAGCTACTGGCGCCTCCTCTTTTCAAGTATTAAAGTATTGTGTCTTGCCTACAATTAAAACTTCTGCTTTTTCAGTGTTTTTTGCTGTATTTGAGATCAATATCAGAAGTGCAACAGTCCTAGGCCTTGTAGGTGCTGGAGGGATTGGCCAAATTCTATGGAGGGATCTAAATCATCTAAGATATGATAATATAGCAACGTTGATCCTTATGCTTTTTTTAACCATAGCTTTGATTGATATGGCCAGTATCTTTTTTAGGAAGGTTTGGGATGAATTCTATATTACAGTAAAAGATGACCGATTATATAAGTTATACCAAAGGGTCAAACCTATTTTTACTTCTGTCTTTGTTGGGCTTTTGATTTTTATAACCATGAGAAATATAGATCTGAATAGGGTCATCTTAGGTCTAGGTCAGTCAAATCAAATGATTTTACGTATGTTTAACGCTGATTTTACTTATTTTTCAAATATGATTGTTGGTATAAGGGAAAGCTTGTTTATTGCACTATTTGCCACTTTAGTGGGAGGTATCCTTGCAATCCCCCTCTCTTATCTAGCTGCTTATGGAGTATCTTTTTCAAATGTTATGGCTTTTATAATAAAACTTATTGTAAATATATTGCGAACCTTTCCACCTATTATCATGGCAATTATTTTCTTTAGGGGTGTAGGGCCTGGTCCCCTTTCTGGTGCTTTAGCTTTAAGTATATACACCACCGGTGTACTGGTTAAGCTATATGGTGAAGTGCTAGAAAATACCCCTAAGAATATTAAACTTAGTCTTTTATCTGTGGGTGGTGGTAGCTTTGAAATCTTTCAATACGGCCTTTTCCCCCATACTTTTTCTGCATATGTTTCCCTAGTTTTGTATAGGCTAGAGTCTAATATTAGGACATCTACTATTTTAGGCATAATAGGTGCTGGTGGAGTAGGTACCATGCTAACGAACAATATCAATTGGCGTAATTGGGAAAGGGTTGGCCTACTAATCCTTGGTATGGCGGTAATGATTATTATTGTTGATGGGTTTAGCTGGTTTGTAAGGCGTAAGATTATAAGATAGAATGTCACGGGTTTTATCTTAAAGACTAAAAAAGAGTAAACAAAAAGACCGAGGAATTTATTAATTTCTCGGCCTTTTTGTTTCATAAATTTATAGGTTTGAATCTATCTTTTCCGCTAGTTTCTTTTTAGGCATGAATCCTGTTATTGTATCTTTTTCTTGTCCTTTGTCAAATAGAATAAGTGTTGGGATACTCATGATACCGTATTTTGATGCTATTTCTTGGTTTTCATCTACATTTACTTTTACGATTTTAACTTTACCTTGGTAGTCTCCTACTAGTTCATCAATAATTGGAGCTAACATTTTACACGGTCCACACCATGGTGCCCAGAAATCTACTAACACAGGAGTGTCGTTATTTAATACCTCTTGTTCAAAACTTTGAGTAGTTACTTCTAATGCCTTTGACATAATAAATTCCTCCTTATTCTAGGTTCTCTATATATTTTTCTGCCATTACCGAAGCTATGGCTCCATCGGCTGCAGCAGTAACAATTTGCCTTAGTACTTTGACTCTTATATCCCCAGCTGCAAATACACCGGGTACATTGGTTTCCATGTTTTCATTAGTAATAATATATCCTTGCTCACTTAAACTTATTTGGCCTTTCAAAAAGTCAGTGCTGGGGTCGTTTCCAACATAGATGAAAACTCCATCAGCTTCAATTGCACTTTTTTCCTTGGTATTAACATTTTCAATAAGGACACTGTCAACTTTGTTTTCCCCTTGAATCTCTTTAACAACTGAGTCATATACAAACTCAATCTTCTCATTTGCAAATGCCCTTTTCTGTACTATTTTTGTTGCTCTAAGCTCATCTCTACGATGTATTATATAAAGCTTCTCTACAAATCGGGTTAGGAAATTTGCTTCTTCTACTGCGGAGTCACCGCCACCTACAACTGCAACAGTTTTTCCTTTGAAGAATGCTCCATCACATGTGGCACAATAAGAAACTCCCTTACCTCTAAAATGAATTTCTCCTGGGACATTTAGTTGCCTTGGCTTAACGCCTGTGGCAAGAATCACTGTTTTCCCTTTGTACTCTCCACCATCAGTAATAATTTCCTTAACTTCTCCTTGTAGGGTTAGGTCTGTGATTTCTTCGATGGCAATATCGACACCAAGATCCATGGCTTGATTGAACATACTTGTTGCCAAGTCCGGACCTGTGATTGACGCAAAGCCAGGATAGTTTTCTACTAAATGTGTTGTTGCAGCTTGACCTCCAGGCCCTTGCTTATCTATAAGTAAAGTTTTAAGTTCAGCCCTTGCTGAATAGATAGCTGCAGACAGACCTGCTGGTCCTGCTCCAATTATTATACAATCGTAAATCATAGCTTCCCTCCTATACCCTAAGGGGGTATTTTGTTATTTCTATTGTACTAGTAATCATTCCCAATGTCAACACTACATTTGTAAATTTTGAGTTAATTGAGACTTATCTTTTTCTATATGGTTAAACCACTTATAAAATAATATGGTTGCAAATACATAAATAATACATGTTAAGTAATATGGGATTGTATAGCCTATATTACTCATTAAATAACCACCTAATAGTACACTGAATGCTCTTCCAACACTGTCCATGGTTTTAAGTAGGGCACTAAGGGGAGCCCTTTCTTCTTTTTCAACTAGCCCCATGGATAGCTCGGATTCCACTGGGTGTGTCATATTCATCAAACTACTTCTGATAAATACTGCTACACCTACAACATAGACATTTTGTAAAAGTGCAATGGCCAAAAGAAAAGGAATAGAAGACAGACGCAGTAGTGATATCCCTTTTATTTTCCCAAGGCGAAGTACTATAAATGGTGCCATCAATGCGGCAAATGCAGTTGTTGTTTGTGATATTGACATAATAGTACCAATTTGCCCTATTGTTGCCCCAACATTTTCTTTGAGAAACACATTGAGTAATGGAACGATCAAGCCTGCACCTACACCTATTAATATGTGACAGGTTAGAAGTTTTGGAACATAATTGTTTTTTGTTGCCAAGTTTATTATACCCTTTAATTGTCCCTGCAAACTAAAGTTAAATGGTTTTATTGTTTCCTTGATTCCCGTTAAGAAGAGTATTCCCACTAAAGTAAAAGAAGTAAATAGGCCTAAGGTTATTCTGTAGCTAAAAAGGGTTTCATAGGGTAAAAATTCAACTAACCTCCCTGAGATAAGATTTCCCATCATCTGAGATAACATCATAACTGCAAAATTTATACTAAATGCTTGCTGCCTTTGTCTTGGTTCTGCATTTTCCTGGATAAATGGAGGTGCACTTACAGCAAAAACGGACAAGCCAAGTCCCCAAACAAAGCTACTTAAGTAAACAAATAGTTGATGGTCAAAAAATACCAGTATTAATATTCCCGTTCCTATAAAAAACAAACCTTGTTTAAGGCTCCACTTAAACCCCATTTTATTGCATACCATCCCTGCAGGTAAAGCAAGTAAGCCAGTGGTAAACAATTTTATTGACTGATACATCCCCACCACGTCCGCTGAAAATCCCTTTTCTACTAAATAAAGATTCACAAGAACATTTCCTGCACCTAACCCTAAGTATGCAAAAAAAGATGCTGTAAAGTATAGCTTTAAGTTTTTAGACATCTTTTTCACCAAGGTAAAATAACTTTCTGGCATTTATTCCATCTCCCTAATATTTTTATACTCTAAATATATTCTAACATAAAGAGTACATTAAAAAAACGTCTAAAAATACAAATGGCCTTGGTCTAAGACTAAGAAAATTTTATAGCTAAGGTGCAATAGATTCTAAGGTAGTATTTGACAAAAAAAAGCGCCTCGGGGGCGCAAATTCTTAAATGATCTTTTTGGGTCATGATATCTATTCTTTCCCCTTAGTCTTTTTGTGTCTCTCCATTTAGTTCAGAGGTTATATCCATAAGAACATGTTCTAAACGTTTTTCTCCTTTGAAGACCTTTTGCATCTCCATATTGAATAGTTCTTCCATTTGAGAGTAATTCGGTAGAGCAGGCTTTGGTATAACGTTGCTTACTTGTTCCATAAATATCTCTAAATATGGATGTTTATTAACATCAACATTTTTAAAAGAATCCTTATTAACAGGTAGTTGACCCAATTCATCAGCCCATAAGGCTTGAATTTTTGAAGATGTAAGGAATTTCAAAAACTCATAGGCTTCCCTAGGATGTTCTGTATCTTTAAATATAACCATACTTGTTCCGTCAATATTTGAAACACTTCCTGCTGGACCATGGGGAAGTTTTGTTACCCCAAAACGGATACCTGAGTCTTCAATTTTTGGAATGGAATTGGAGTCTAATATTACCATTGCGGCATCCTTGTTAATAAAGGATTGGATTGGAGACCCAGTCCAACCTTCTACATCCAATTGATAACCATAAAGCAGGTTTAATGCTTTCACCACTTCAGGGGAATCTATTTCTATCCTTTTATTCTCACTGTTATAGATGGTAGCACCGTAACTTCCCATATATGGAGATAGTTCCCACAAACTACTTCCATAACTTAATCCTATAACATCTGGATTCCTGTCTGATACTTTTCTTGCCAGTTGCATCAAATCCTCCCAGGACCAATTTGAATCAGGGATGTCAGATCCCGATTCTTCAAGGAGTCTTACATTGTAAAATAGAGCACTTGTATAGATTTGATCTGGGATTCCCCATACTCTTTTGTTATAGGTATTAGAAAGTATGGCTCCTTCAACAAGTGTTTCTTTATGGTCTTCTGCCCAGAAAAGCTCCATGGGTAAAATGGTTCCTCTATCTGCCAGTGTAGCTATATACTCCATCTCCACCCTGGCAATATCAGGGGTTTCCTTTGTGGCTAAAGCTTGGGTAAGCCTTGACCACTGTGCCCCTTTAGGAATTCTCTCGACCTTTACGGTTATATCTGGGTTATCTTCATTAAACATATCAACTATAGTCTGAAATACTTGATGTTCCTCGTCAGTGTATGTTTCATGTATTACCAACTCCACCGTTGTTCCTTCTTCCCGTTCAGGTGGTAACTGGTAGCCCTTAAATACTTCTTCACTGCTGCCATTACATCCAACAAGAGGTAATATAGTAGCTATTAGAATGATTAGTGATAGGTATAATAATCCCTTCAACTGTTTCCCCTCCCATACCTTTTGCTTTAATTTTACCTAACTGAGTACATCAAAAATATATTTCTAATAACGTCTTCTTTTGATCAACATAAACCCGCTACCTAACACTAGAAGTGCCACAAGTACTATAATTAGAAGTTTATATGGTATTTTAATACCCGTTCCTCCCACGGGTTTTAATGTAGCTAGTTTGCCTTCCTTCCATTTTAACTGGCTGTATTGTTCTTCTGCAGTTTCAGCAAGTATATCGTAAACATTTGGATTAATCTCCTCGTCGGCCCCGCCACCTCCGACGTATTTACCACTTTGTTCAGTAACTGGTCGATAGTCATCTGGCCCGTATCCATCGTGATGCCCAACCAAAACGTAATACTGAGTTTTATTATCTATTAATCCAATTAGGTTTTTTGCTATTGTTACTACTATATCTTTATTTTCTACCTTAATTGTAAAATTTTCACCTTGGCTGATTCCCTGACTAGCATTTGCCACATCACTTTCACTGTGAAATAACTTACCTTGATTCCAATCAGCTATTTTTATAACTTTATCCCATGGAGTATCAAACTGTACCATGGCACCTTTATTAAATGTGTCTGTTCTACCTTTTCCTTCTCCGGTAACTAAATATATATCCACCCTATGAAAGTTAAAACCGTTACCTTCCCAAGGTGTTACATGGTTTGGTTCTAAGGCAAAGGTTAGCCTAAATTCTATCTTTTGTCCTAAGTCAGTAACTTTAAAGTTAGTTAGATCTAACATCTGTTCTACCTTATCGCCAAATTCCTCGGAAGTGGCGTATGTATACGTACCTGGTCCATTTGAGTCCCCTTGAGGATCTTGCATCTCAAATATAACTGTCTTTTGATTTTCAGCAAATGCTGGTAAAGTCATTAGCAAAATCATGATAATTGCTAAAACCATAGAGCCTTTTTTCAACTGAATTACCCCCTTATCTTTACATTCCAGTATCCAATCCTGATGGATACATCAAGTTATTTAGTGCTACTTCTATAAATTATATTCTGCTTCAAAAAAAACAGACCTTATGAGGGTAATATAGACCAGAGAATTAGTGGATAATTTGAGAACTTTTCTTACCTTAGTTAAATTTTACTCCTGTGACAATAAGTTGTCAATGGAAAGGAGAGGTGGGGTGTATTCTGAAATGAGTTTAGAGAACTGGGCTTATTAATAAATAAAAAACCTCGAACAGTGGCCTAGACCGTTCGAGGTTTGCACAGGGGGCTAATGAGAATGTTCATTAACCATTATTAGTTTGGGCAGATTAAAGGAAAATATACATTATAACTAAAAAATATATTAACTGTTTAATACACCACTTAGTGGGGGGACTATCTGGAGTTTCCTTGACATTACTCCATTTAATTTGTGTATTTCGTTTTCTGGTGCTCCAAAGGCTTGGTTTATATAGGATTTAAGGTTTCCTACTGAAAGCAGATAGGAATCTCCTTCTACTATGTTTGTTATAGCCAATAGTACATGGTCTAAGTTTCTCTTTCTTATCATTCTTTCCATTTCTTTTATTAGCTCTGACCTTAGTTTAAGGACAGTTTCTGAGTCTGTGGTTTCGAACTGTCCAATGGCCATTTTTCCTTTTAGGAAGGAGAACTCTTTTAGATCGAGGGTTAGCATTTCAAAGGGTGTTATGTTGTCTAGATTGTTTGACCATGAGTATATGCTTTTTCCAAATTCCTTGATGGATAGCTCAGAAACAGTTGATAAATACTTAGCTGCATCTCTATCCTGGTCAGTTGTAGTAGGAGATTTTAGTATAACTGTATCGGATAAAATGGCAGCCAACATCAATGATGCTATCTTTTTATTTGGTGTTATGTTGTGTTGTTGGTACATCTCAGCCACCAGTGTTGCAGTACTTCCCACAGGTTTACAGTTGATATATATTGGCTTGGTAGTTTGGATATCACCTAGTCTATGATGGTCTATTATCTCAATAACTTCGCCCCACTCAAGGCCTTCTACGCTTTGGGATCTCTCATTGTGATCCACTAAAATAATTTTTTTTGGTTTTGAATTTAGTATCTCTCCCTTAGTGACGATACCTAAGAGCTTCCCTTCGTCATCTACAACGGGAAATGATCTAAATCCTTTCTGGGCAAACATATCTTTAATCTCAGTAACAGTACTGTTAATATCTAGTGTTAAGGGATTTTTTGTCATGATATTCTTTCCACTACGGGAAAGGGATATAAGTCTTGCAGCAGTGAAGGTGTCACCATTAAAGCCAATAACAGGTGTGTTTTTTACCTTTGCCATTTCAAGTACTTTTTCAGTGGGCTTTACACCCCCTGTTATTATAAGACCGTTTATTCCATGTTCCAAAGCTGCTAAATGACAGTTCTCACGGTCTCCAACTATTAAAATATCAGTGACTTCAAGGTTTTCTAAAAGTTTTTCCACACTCATGGCACCTACTAGTATCCTTCCAGATATCCTTTCATCACTATCACCACTATAAATTATTCCGTTAAGTGTAGTTCGGATTTTTTCCAGTCTTATGGGTGCAGAAATAATCTCGCCACTATAAATTTCTTGCAGATATAGTTTCGCAAAATCCCCCGCGGTGATTATTCCTTTGATTACCCCTTCAGTATCCACAAGGGGTATAGTTTTAACTCTGTTTTGTTCCATGGCAAATCCTATGTTTTTAAGGGATTCTCCTTCCCACAAAGAAGGATGCTCTGTGTTCATTATATCAATTGCCCTAAGCTCCATTGTTTCCAATAGCTTTGGTGCTTCAATATCTAACAATTCTAGCACATGTTTTGCTTCCCCAGTAATAGCACTACAAACCTTTGGAACACTGCTTTGACCTAGTTTGTTCTTCAAAGCGCTATATGATATGGCAGATGCCACAGAATCTGTATCAGGATTTTTATGTCCAAGTATAATTATTTCCTTTTTCATTTCTACCCCTCCGTTAATTAAGTTCACACACAATAATTTATTATATTATATCCACATCATATGTAAAGTAGCAATTTTGAATAAGAACAAATATTAGTACCATAACTAAAAACAGAGCCAATGGCTCTGTTAATGTGTTTGTTTGATTCTTCCTATATAACATGCAATTATTGTAAGTGCGCTGGATATTAGAGTTAAATAAATTCCTTCTCCTATATATTCTAATGCCCCATTTATTGAAGATGCTTTAATGTTGTAACGATGTGTAAATGTAAAAACATAGTAAAGTAAACAAATGATTATTACCATGGTTATTCTTGAGATCCATTTCAAGTCTAGCTTTTGTACTAGCAGTATCAGTGCTATGCCGATAACGGCGAGAACAAATACAACCTTTCCCATGATTCCATCTATTCCCTTTGTATTGTCTGTTACTAATCCAGACCAGTCCATCAAAGTACCAAACACCACAAAAATCAATGTACAAAAGACAAAACTCTTAAACCTAGGCCACGGGTCATTCACTTTATTTCCCTTCCTTTATGTGTGTATTTTACCTTTTTAATAGGCAAGCATTTCCATCTTATATATATCTATTCCATTCAAAGTTTAAAATTCCTGCCTCTATACTAAAGTTTATTGTAAATATTTAGGTAATTACCTATGATTGTATCCTTATCAAAAAGATCTACAGCCCTTTTCCTAGCCCTTTGCCCAAAGTCTTCCCTAAGAGAATTATTTGTCAAGATAGTTAGGCCTTTTTCAATAAATCCTTGGACATTACCTACATCCACTAAGTATCCAGTTTTACCTTCATCCACAACTTCTGGTACTCCACCGACATTACTAGCAACAACAGGCACGTTACATGCCATGGCTTCTAGGGCAACTAAACCGAAGCTCTCCTGTTCTGAGGGTAGTAACAGTAGATCGGTTATGGAAAGAAACTGAATTACGTTTTGTTGCTTACCTAGAAACTTCACATCAAGGTTGTATTTATGTGCCAATAGCTCAGCCTTACTTCTTTCAATACCGTCACCGATCATTAGTAGTACAGCATCAACCTCTCTAGCAATCCCTCTAAATGCATCTATTACATCCTCTATTCTTTTCACTGGCCTAAAATTTGATATATGTGTGACCACTTTCTTACCCTTTGTTAGATTCCTTTGTAATTCTTTATCCACAGTTTTCTTATATATGGTTGTGTCTACAAAGTTATACACAACATCAATTTCTTTACTTGTTTCAAAAATCCTTTTTGTATCATCTTTCAAACTTTTAGAGACTGCAGTTACTGCATCACTAGCTTCTATTGCAAATTTCGTTATGGGGAAAAAAGTTTGATCATTGCCAACTAGGGTGATGTCTGTACCATGTAAAGTAGTCACAAGCTTTAAATTTGGCACCATTTGCTTGGCTAAGTATCCACATATGGAGTGAGGTATGGCATAATGGGCATGGATTACATCTAGGCCCTCCATTTGTGCCACTTCTGCAATTCTAGAGGCAAGGGCCAAGGTATAAGGCGGGTATTTGAATAGGGGGTATGTGGGTACCTCTAAATGATGAAAAACAACCCTTTCGTTATAACCATTTAGTCTAAAGGGAATCTCATAGTTAATAAAGTGAACAGTGTGACCTTTATCAGCTAAGGTTTTCCCAAGTTCTGTTGCCATGGCTCCACTACCGCCATATGAAGGGTAACATGTTATACCTATTTTCATAAAAACTCCCCTTACTACTTAATATTTAGGATGTTATCAAAGGACAATACCCCTTTGTAGAACAAGGCCTCACCGTACTTGGCACCTATCATTTGACCATAGTATTTTGCACTTGTTTCTATCCTATCAAATATATCAAAACGATTTACATTTGTGGTAAAGCCACTTTCCCTAGATAAAAATTGACTTTCGTGGGCACGAAGAGCTTCCATTTTTGTTTCAAAGGATGAGCTTATATCAATTATAAATGAAGGTTGAATAAACCTTGGAGCAAAAAACTGAAATATCTTTTGGGGTCTAAATCTTTCACCTTGAGCTGGATATTTTCTTAGGCCTGCCAAAGTAGCTGCTTGGGTTACTAATTTAGAGCCGTTTTGGTGGTCGGGATGCTGTGTATCGTCGTTAAAGTGGGTAAGGATTATTTTAGGCCTGTATTCTCTAATGACTTCTATTACTTTTATCAGGCTTTCTTCATCCACTTGTATCTTCCCGTCAGGAAGGCCAACAACTACCCTTTTTGCACCTAGTATCTCAGCGGCTTTTAAACCCTCACCCCTTCTTATTTCAGGGGTTCCGTTTGTCCCCATTTCTCCACGGGTTAGGTCTACTATCATTGTTTTAACATCAGTATTTTTATAGTTTGCTAGGATACCACCAACGCCAATTTCCACATCATCTGGGTGTGCACCTATTGCCATAATATCAATCATTCTTAAATCCTCCTTCTCTTATAATAAAACTAAATTCATTTTCTTAGTTAGGCCACAGGGTGCCACTACCTAAAGTTCTATATACTGTAGACTAAAGTTTGTAATATCCATACCTTCTGTCACCTTTTGTATAAAACTAAAATCATATTTTATAAGATAGTAAATAATACTTAGACTTCTTTGTTGCTCTATATTGTTTGGATAAAGATTTTTTTCTATTTTATTAAAATGCTCTAGCACTAAACAGTGGTTTTCCTTGTGGAAATTAAAGGCCTTTTTCTCTAAATAGCCCACTTGGTTTGTAATTAACTGTAGATTTTTTTCACCAATTGTGGATAACTGTGTATTTATTGTTGATATCTTGTCAGTAAGTCTTTTATATTGTTGAATTATGTCATTTTTTACAAGCTCGAACTCCTTTTGTATCAGTTCCCACTCACCATTGTGGATAAGTTTATTTTTTTCTAGGTCTAGGTTGTGGATATGTGTATAATTCAGTGAATATCTTTTCATAAGTTTATTAATAGGGGACTCAATTACCATAAAACTCTGTCTTGGGAAAATTACAGGGAGCTTGCTATTAGTAATGCTGTGGTACAAATCTTTTATTTGGGCTAAATAGCTTATCTCCCCTGGCCCCCCAACAAATGCCACTGTGGGTAAGGATGTATCTTGGACAATAAGTCTTAAAAACACGTTAGGGCTTACAAGTCCTTTATTTATATAGTCTTTCACATCTTCTTTTGTAAGTACTTCCCCTGTCTTGATGGAATATTGCTCATTACCAAGATACTTAAGCTTGTACCTTTTGTTATCTTTAAAAATAAATAGATTACTTTCTTCTACCTCGTCAAATGGGTTTTGAAGATTATACCCCAGTTCTTTGATTTTCGTGCTAACTGTGGATAAGTTTTGAATTAACTCACTTCTCTTTTCTATCATGTTAGTAAATACTTCTTTACCTTGCTCTTTTAAAATATCCGCCTTTGAATCGATTAGAATGAGACCAGTGTCTTTCAAAATGTATGTTAGTAATTTTGCAAACCATTTACTGAAATTCTTTGAGTAGGTATCTACCAGCATATTTCTAACGGTTTTAGTGAAGCTTTGATCAAACCCAAGTTCTTGAATAAACCCTAATAGTTCCTCTAGGTTTTCTTCCTGCAGATTGATGTGATGTACAGGGCTGTCTTGTACATCTAATTCTATTTTAAGCTTTTGAGGATTCCCCTTTACATCTAATAGGTATGTGTGGTTCACTTCTTGCCAGTCATGATCTTCGTCTGCGATCCAGAAAACAGGAACGACGTCTTTACCTTCTTTGGTAAGCTGCTCAGCAAGTCTTACTGCAGTCAGTGCCTTGTAAATTGTATATGTTGGACCTAGAAGTAATCCACTTTGCTGCCCTGTTACTACAGTTTTTGCACCATTTCTTAATCTTTGTATATTTTCTAGGGTTTTCTTGCTGCATCCTAAGCTGTTGTTATATCCTTCGAGATAGGTACAAAGCTTTACAGTTGCTTTCTTGTCATTTATTTCTTCATATCGATTATGTATTTGGGGTATTGTTGGGGAATAGTCAAATAAAGAAAGGGCGGACCCCTTCTCAGCTATGTATTCTTGATATATATTAGGCATTTTACTTTCTTCACCTCATCTTATTCAATAGTCTAGATATTATTTTATATTACTTCATTACTTTAGTCAAAAAAACAAAAAAGCGTCTGTTTGATATGCTCCCCTTGTAGTAAACAGTTTAAATAATAAAAACTGTTTACTACAAGGAGGAGTATTTTTTATGGGACGGAAAAGTAAATTCTCACCAGAAGAAAAATTAGAATATGTTCTTAGGTGTATAGAAGGGAAAGATTCCTTTAGCCATGCAGCTAAGTTAATTGGTGTTGGCAAAGATACCATGAGGAGATGGGTTAGCAATTATAAGTCGTTGGGTATTAAAGGATTGAATACTAGTTCTAAGAATTTCAGTCACTCTTCACATGTAAAGGAAATGGCAGTAAGCGAATACCTTTCTGGTAAGGGTTCCTTGCACGATATATGTTTTGAATATGGAATACGCTCTACAGGGATGCTTCATACGTGGGTTATGAAGTATAATAGTCATGAGAAACTAAAATCTTCTGGTACTGGAGGAGTATCTATCATGACTAAAGGAAGAAAAACTGATTTTGATGAAAGAGTAGAAATAGTAAAGTACTGCATTGAAAATAAACACAACTATGCCGAAACAGCGCAGAAGTTTAAGGTATCTTACCAACAGGTCAATTCATGGACTAATAAATACTTAAAACAAGGTATAGATGCCCTTCAAGACAAGCGTGGTAAAAGAAAAACAGAAGATGAGATGTCTGAGATGGACAAACTCAAAGCCCAAAACAAACTGCTTGAAGCTGAGATTCTCGAAAAGCAAATGGAGATAGATTTTCTAAAAAAGTTGGAAGAAATACAAAGGAGGCGGTCTTAAGCCAGGTAAGGTATGAAACCATCTATCTGACAATACATGAACTTCATGATACTAAAGGTTATGCACTCACAAAACTATGTAATTTTGCTGGAATTGAACGATCTTCATATTACAAATGGTTAAACAGAGAAGCAAGTGGCAATGAGCAGTTTAACAAGACTTTAATACCGTTGATCCGAGATGCTTATGAAGAGAGAGGCGGTATACTTGGGTATCGTCAGATGACAATCAAGTTAAACAGAGAGCAAGAATTCCATGTAAACCATAAGAGAATCTACAGACTGATGAAAATACTAGGTTTAAAATCTGTATGCCGTAGAAAGAGAAAGAACTACATCAAATCCACACCAGAAATAACTGCAAAAAACGTACTAAGCAGGAACTTTAATGCAAATGGATTTGGGGAGAAATGGCTTACTGATGTAACAGAGATGAAATATGGAATCAGTGGAAAAGCCTATCTAAGTGCCATACTTGACCTCGGAGATAAGAGCATAGTGTCCTTTGTCTTGGGTCATTCAAATAACAATGCACTGGTATTTAGAACGTTTGACATTGCCCATGAGCAGCACCCTGATGCAAAGCCGATCTTCCACAGTGATAGGGGATTTCAATACACCTCAAAAATGTTCAAAAACAAGTTGGATAATGCGGGTATGACACAAAGTATGTCTAGAGTATCCCGTTGCATAGATAACGGCCCTATGGAGGCATTTTTTGGTACTCTTAAGTCAGAAATGTACTACCTAAGTAAATTCAATTCATATGAGGAGTTGGAAGCCGCGGTCATTGAATACATAGAGTATTACAATAACCGTCGTTACCAGAAGAGGCTTGAGTGCATGACACCAATGGAGTATAGGCAGCACCTTTTAAGTAAGGTAGCATAAGCTTTTATGCCGCGAAAGCCTGTTTATATGGGGTGTACCCTCTGGTAAAATGTGTGTGGCGGAAGCCAAATATTTGTTTAGTATCAACTTCCGCCCAAGAATGGGAGTCCAGAGGGTACAGGGGACCCCATGTCAACAGGACCGTGGAATAAATGCGGGTAATTAAATTCTTATGTATAAAGGTGATATTTTCACTTGATAAAACAAACCTACAAAAAAATAACGCCAATCAAATTAGATGATTGACGTCAAAGCATTTTTTGTTTTTTCTACTGTCTACTTGACAGGGGCATGTTCAGTTTAGCAGACGCTTCTTATTATTTATATACTACAGCTCCATTTATTTCCCTAGTTGATCCACAACCAGTTAAGATCATTGCTTGGAATAGCTGGTTTCTGATTGCTATATAGTGATTCTCCACACCTTCTGCCCCACCACCAAAGGCTTGAGTTACAAAGGGCCTTCCAATTAGTACGCAGTCAGCTCCAAGGGCTAACATTTTTAGCACATCCATACCTGTTCTTACTCCACCGTCTGCAAAAATTGTAACTTTCCCCTTCACTTTTTCAGCGATGGCAGGGAGTACGTCCGCAGCACCTGGACAAAAGTCAAGAACTCGCCCACCGTGGTTTGAAACAACAATGGCCTTAGCACCTATCTCTACAGCCATTTCAGCCTCTTCGACTGTCATAATGCCTTTAAGGATAAATGGCAGATCTGTTGACTGCACTAGTTCCTTTAATTCTTCTTTTGTTTTAGGTCCCACTGGCTGTCCTTTAAGGGCCATGGTTATAAGACCTGCCCCATCTATATCCACACCAACTGCCACGGCTCCAGCTACTTCTGCTTGTTTAATTTTTTTAAGGATTTCCTCGTTTGAACGGGGTTTTATAATTGGTATACCGCCACCAAATTCCTTTATGGCTTCAAGGCCTGATTCATACATTGTAGGATCTGCACCATCGCCAGTCATGGCGAAGGATTTTGCCTTTAAACTTCCTTCCACCACATATTTTGCGAAGTCATTTTCACTTACTTTGCCACCCATGTTATATGTGGAACCTGTCATGGGTCCTACCATAACAGGTACTGAAAGTTTTTGTCCAAAGATTTCAACACTTGTATCTGGATTAACGTTATGGTGGATTGTCCTCATGTTTAGCTTTACCTTAGCTAAACTTTCCATGTTTGCAAAAAAGGAACTACCGGTACCTGTGCCGCCCATGCCTGGCACTTGTCCTTTACATGCCCTACCATCACATACTGGACATACTTTGCAAAATCCTGACATCAAATCCCTTGCTTTTTTTCTTACTTCTGTTGGCATATAAATAAATCCCCCTTAATTTTGATCAGTTATTAGATTAGTTAAAACTGAGCTTATGATACTAAGAACAATGGCTCCCAGTACTGCAGGCCAAAAGCCAGCAACTGTAAAACCAGTTACATTCGCAGCTACTAACCACAGTATAAATCCATTTATTACAAAGGTAAAAAGACCAAGTGTAAGTATAGTTATAGGAAAAGCAACTAGTTTTATTATAGGCCTTATAACTGCATTTGCTAAACCTAATACCAATGCTGCAATTAAAGCAGAACCAAAACTTGTTATTTCTATACTTTGGATAATCTGTGCTGTTAAAAACAACGCTAACCCATTTATTATCCATCTCCATACTAATCCTCTCATTGTATCTCCTCCTCGTATAATAAGTTTTAAGCCTTTATCTCTTATTTAAATAATAGCATATTTTATAGTACTTTGATAATTTGTTTGCATAATTTTACAAAATTCATACCTGTGTTGCATGAAAACCATCCTTAGGTGGATAAACAAAGAAACCACTTTATGCAAGTGGTCTCTTTGTGGCCTATTGATTTAATCGTTATCTGGTTGTGGTGGATAAAAATCTGGGAAAGGTAGCAGATCGAATTCTTCACATGGGTCAACATCTGGGAATTCTTCACATAGGGGAGGTGTTGGGCAAAATCCAAAAGTTGGTACAAGAAGTTGTACTTCTGCTACGGATTTTAGAATAATGAATGCTCCGATAGGTATGAATGCTAATGCATCTCCATCTTCTGTTGTGTCAGGGAATTCTAAAATGGGATCCCCAGCAACTTGGAATATGGCTTCTGCTATTGCTTCCATTCTATCAAGTTCAGGCATATATAAAATTACATCTTTCTCGAAGCATACAATATTTTCAAACTCATCTCCATTGGAAGGTATTACCTGGACTTCAATACCTTGTGCATTTACAACAAATAATTCAACCCTTGCACAAACTTCAATTTGAATTCTTGCTAACGGTCCACCGTTAATAAGCTCTCTATTTAGAACTTCGTACTCTACAGAGTTAGGAACTATCCTAGCAAATGAAAAAGTTACATCTTCCTCATCCCAACCATCTGGTAGTTCCCAAGCAAATTCAAAGAATTCACATTCTTGCTGTCTACAAGCATCGTAAACTTTTGTAGTTATTATGCAGTCAATTTCAGGAGCTGGTGGTGTCGGTGGTTTGGGGGGCTTAGGCTTAAAAAATGTTTCTTGAACAGCATCTTTCATTTTCTCGTCCATATATCTGAACCTCCTATAACTTAATTGGATTATCTTCTCTACAAGATATGTATCACTCCCCTAAGTGGTGAATGCCTAATTTAAAAACTAATAAAAAAAATCATAGGCCTTGGGCCTATGATTTACTTTTGTATAAATAATTGGGTTACAAGTACACCTGATGAGTTCTGATCTACTATCCCGATACCAACATGGGTAAAGTTGGGATTTAATATATTGTTTTTATGACCTGTACTTGCCATCAATCTTAAATGTGAAATATAAGGGCTTTGTGATGCCGAGATGTTTTCCGCAGCTCTTCTATATGAAATACCTGCATTTCTCATCATTTCAAATGGAGTCCCGTAGGTTGGTGAATTATGAGCAAAGTAATTTAAGTCTTTCATATCCTGGCTTTTAATGCGAGCCCATTTGCTAACCTCAACGTCAATTTGTAGTGGAGCCACACCAACTTTTGCTCTTTCCTCATTGATTCTACTTAGCATTTCCATTTCCCTTTGGGATACTGTGTGGTTTGCTGAGGGTTGAGGGCTTACTTGTGGTTGTGGTGCTGGAGTTGGAGCAGGATTTTGTTGTGTTGGTTGACTGTGTTGTGGTGCAGGATCTTGCGCTGTAGTGGTTGGGGGTGTACTAATTCTTGACCTTCTATTTGTCCAAAAATCTCCCAAGTTGTTATTTTGAGTGGATGGTGCTGGGGTTGTTGTACTTGGTTGTACTGGAGTGCTGTTATTGGTAGGTACTGTCTGCTGGTTACTTACGTAATTTTGTAAAAAATTTCTATATGTGCTTGCTTGCACAGACAGGGGTGTACTAAGAATGGCAGTAATTGATAATCCAGTTATTAAAGTTACTGTAATTATTTTTCTCTTCAATCTAGTTCCTCCTCTATTTTGTCTATATAAACATTCTAAGGGTCTTTTTGCATACTATCAAATGTAATATCTGCCTAGGTTGGTATAAAACTGAAATTAAACCAGTGTTATGTAATTTTTAAGGAATAAGTTGGAATTTATGCAATTCCCAAGGATAAATCCTGCACCAACACTGATTTCTAAACATAAATTATTGTGAAAGGAGGGTATAAGTAAATGAGAGAAAAATACAATCCTAGTACAAGACACGCTGGTTCATTCCCTGATCCAACGGGGGTAGACTGTATCATTACTACAAAGGTTTACGATGCCTGTAGACAACAAGAATGTGAGTTTTTTGAGTTTGGAGCTTTTGAAGTACCATTCGGATGGGACTTCGAGGATATTTTCGCGTATGCTGAGGTAGTACCTAGTTCAGTAAGTTTTGACGTTCTAAATATTAGTCTAATTGAAGGTGGTCCCCTTGCACGGGTTCAGATGAGAGTTTGTGCTGATATCAATGCTTTTATAGTAAACACTAGAACAGGTGAAGAAGAACAAATAATAGGCGATAATGGTTTTGAAGACAATGAAGTTTGCTTTGAGAAAGATGTTATTTTATATCTTCCAGAACCTGATAAAATGGATGCAATTGCTGAAGCAATCTTCCAAATAGCTGGTGAGCCTGTTATAGAAGAGTTTGACGACACTGAAGATGAAATGTTTAATATTTTTATTCCTATTGGTGCATTTATTATTGTCAAGTCAGTGGCCGAAGTTCAATTGTTAGTACCTGTTTATGGTTTTTGCCCAACACCACCACTTTGCGAAGAGTTTCCTGATGTCGATGCTTGTGAAGAATTCCAACTATTACCATTCCCCGATTTTTATCCACCTCAGCCTGAGGATGAATAGCAATTGCCGGTTTTTTCCGGCTAATGCTATATGAGGATGAAAATTATGAATCTGCTTATAATCGTCCATAACAGTTTTGATAGTATAAATAATGAGATAATTATTTATTTAAAAAACAAGCAAAAGGTTCAGGTGGTAGATGTTGATAATAGCAATTTTAAGAGTATATTAGAAAACTACAAAGGTGTAAAAATTTGGGCCAGTAATTGTTCTAATTTCCTTGGCGATATCTGGGAAGATATTTTACAAGATAAAAGTAGTAGCCTTGTTTTAACAGAAAATAACTCTGTACTAAAAACTGATAAATTTATAGCTCAGGGGGTAAATTTCATAGTCCTTCCTCCCAATCAGTGCCTCTATCTAAATACCAAAAACCACAAAGTCCTAAGGGCTGCTGTTGAAATATTAACTTGGTCTGTTGATAAGATGAAAATAAAAGAGCGTAGCTTAGTTGCCTTAAGTAGAAAAGAAAATGAAGTTGTCAATTTGTTGTTACAAGGATTAGATGATAGAGAAATAGCTAAGCAACTATTTATCAGTGACAAAACAGTCAGGAACCACATAAGTAATATCTTACAAAAAATCTGTCTTAGAAATCGTACTCAACTTGTTTTGTGGGCTTTACAGGAAATGGGAGAAATAGAGCAGCTATCGTAAAAGATAGCTGCTTTTTCATCAACTTCTTTTTATTCTTCACATAAGTTTGTAAAGGTTGTGAAAAAATGAGAAACAAAAATGTAAGGGCTAAAAGTTTAGCTAGTAAGTTATCCAAATATAAAATTCTACTTCAATCAGACTTTATTCGTCCTCATTTGTTAGAAACTATTGAGTTCACAGAAGAAAGCCTTTTAAGGATGATTGAAAAATATAGTTTTATTTATATAAAACCTGTTTCTGGTTCTTTCGGTAGGGATATTTTATCCTTGGAGATAGCCAAGGAACCTAACACTCATTACGTTGTTAGAAACGATGATAAAATCTTGTGGAAAGGTAATTTTAAGGAATCAGTGTATATCATTAATGCGTATATTGCTAGAAGAAAATTTCTAATACAACAGGGAATAAGACCATTTGAGTACAAAGGTAAACATGTTGATATCAGGGTATTTATTCAAAAACCTGATAAGCTCTGGATTGTCTCTGGTCTAGGTGTTAAGGTGGCTAAGTCTAAAAATATGATAGTAACGAATTATAATCAGGGTGCTAGTATCTTAAGTCTAAAGGATTATCTGTCCTCTGGAAATTTTCAACATGATTTCATTAAAATTAATCATGTATTAGAAGAGCTTTGTCTCGAAGGTGGTGAAGTATTAAACTCATATTATCCTCGATTTAGGGAGTTAGGGTTTGATGTGATCTTAGATGAATACTTGAAGCCATGGATAATAGAGGTAAATACTAAGCCCAAGTATGAAATGTTTAGGGAGATTGATGTGCAGCTATATAAAAAAATAGACAGATATCATGAAGACATTCTTAGGCAGTATAAAAAGGAAAAAGCAAGTTTTAAAAAAGTCGATAAAATATACTCACCCTTTAATGGAAAGCGAATAGACTAAAACATAAGACAGTATGAGGAGGTGTACAAATGTCCTATAAAGTAATCAAAGGTGCAAAACAGTTAGAAATTGATGGGAAGGAAATCGAAAATAATATATACCTTCCTTTAGAAGCCTTGTGGGACGATTACACCATATTGAAGGACCATAAAGTAATATTTATAGATAGCCCCCTGAATAACTTAGAAGTAGGTCTATTGCAGTTAAATGGCGAAATAAATTCAACCTTTATAGAACCACTACAGAATTTATTGCAGGGTGCTGGATGTAGGGTGCATCTGTTAGATTCCACTGAGAAAGTCAATAAAAATATAAATTTGGTCCTTGTTATCAATTCACAAGAAGGTGTTTTTCAAACTGGGTACGGTGGTTATAGGTTAAATGGAAGTAAAAAAATTGCAGCAGATATGGGCTGGGCTTTAGCACGCTTTTTTGAACTTGATTATGTTGCACCACCTGTTAAAGAACAAGCCTCTAGTAAAAATCTTGGGCTGTGGAAGAAGTTTACTACTCCATTAGTCTATATTAAGTTCAGAACAGGTGAAGGGCACAATTCTCTTTTAGCAATTTCTGTACTTATGGGGCTTTTTAGATTTGCCACTAAAACTTTACCAGTAATTGATGAAAAAATTTTTTCCCCTATTCCTCCACCTTTAGAAAGTAGTGAGGTTAGTATTGTTAATAAAGAAACTCTAGTTGAAGAAAACCTTATGGATGTAGCAAAAGAAGGTAATAGTCTAATAGAAAAAAACCATACCCATGACAATGATTTGTTTAGGTATATAAAAATTGAACAAGATCAAGGGCAAGATCAAGATCTAGATGAAGAACGTGTTAATTCAGATTTGAAGGAGGTTGATTTCATGTCAAAGAAAAGTAGTAATAATAGTCAAGGGAAAAAGGGCAGATTAGTAACTGACCCCTCCCCGAAACTTAAAGCTCACATGAAAAAGATCATTGCTAAACAAAAGGCCGAAATTGAAAAAGAAAATAAGGCACCTAACAATAAGGGTACTGAATATGCAGCTAAGTTGGCTGGTTTAGGTAAAGGGTGACAAAGCTGTAAATAGTGGGGGGACCCACTTTGAAATAACGCAAATAGCCCCAAAATGGGGCTATTTGTCTTATATATGGTCATATACTTTGCTTTTACTGAAGGACACGAATAGAATTTTCTCTAAACCTATGCTTGGGCTTAGGAGTATTTGTTTTGCTTTTTGAGCAAATGGTTTGTAGCTAGCCTTATACCTCTCTTCAACTGTGTCCCACTGATTGAAACATAAGTATACTTTACTTGTGGATGGTATGTTAAAGGAGAATACCCCTCTTTCCATCATTTCTAAAATTAGTTGAAAGTTAATTTCTAAGCCATCAAAGGGCAACAGCTGTGACCTATGGACAGTTTCTGGCCCCCAAGTTTTTCCCAAGACTTTTGCACCGATGTTGATTATGGTATGGGTAGTGCAACTTGGTATAACTGGTTCCCCTTCTTTCCATACCTTTAGTGCCTTCATCCGTGCTCCGTCCCCTTCACATAGGATATGATCAAAGGGACCTTTTTCGTACAGGGAATTTGCAGTTTCAGGCTTTATACCTAGATATTTTCCTTCTTCCTTCTCCGAGTAAAGGAGTGGTGTTTTATTAAATCCATGGCTACCAAAAGTTGAAGAAGTACCTTCCCATTGAAGGGGTAGTATATTTTCATTTATGGGAGGCTTATATAGTTTGGTAGTGGATGTTATAATACAATTGTGTAATTGACTAGCTATGAGGAACATACCTGTGGTTTTCCCGCCACCACCTACCATTGTTATAAAGCTTTTGGGTTTAATGTCTAGCAGTTTAATAATATCCATAGGGCCACCCTATAGACTTGATTTAAGCTGTAAGTAGTTTGTGAAGTACTGTTTATAGGCTAGCAGTCCTGTGATGGCTACAGTCAAGAAGGGACTACCTAGAAGCATATACATAATTACAATTTGAAATTTAACTGCTTCTAGGGGAGAAGCCCCGGCTAAAATCATACCACTCATACCACCAGGCAAACTCACTATTCCCACTACCTTAGCTCTGTCTACAACTGGTACCATGGCAGTTGTGATAGCTTTTTGTAGGGCAAACTGAATAGCTTGCCTTGGAGTGGCACCAAGGGAAAGGGCTGCTTCTATTTTAGATTTATTGGAGTTGATTTCATCGTGTAGCCTCATTAAAGCCAATGATGTTGCATTCATCACATTTCCAATGACCATTCCTGCCACAGGAATGATGAATTGCCCTTCGAAGGGTATAATGTTAAATCCTGAAAGTACAATGATGGTAAATAAAGTGGTTGCATATATGGCTATACCACTTATTAAGAAGGAATTTTTAACTTTTTGCCCCCTTTTACCTGAGTTGTATGTTGCAACACCGGCCATGATAGAAATCATGATTATAACATAGATGGGGGAGTTTAGGTTGAAGATAAAAGTTAAGACATACCCTATTGCGATCAACTGAACAAAGGATCTAACTGCCGCATCTGCAATATCGAAGCCCATTTTAACTTTGAATACGCGGGAAAAGTATATGGCCATAACCACAAAAACCAAAGAAAGTACTACTTGAAGGGTGGATATCTCTCTCATTATTCTCTACCTCCCTTTAGGAATGTGGTTATATCTAAATCTGTTGATTCAAAGAGTTCTCCTTTGGTACCAAAGAAAGCAATCTTTTTGATTCCAAGGAGTAAAACTCTCTTGGCTATCCTTTGTATCTGATCTATATTATGGGTTACAAAAATTATAGTTTTGTTATGCTTTTCATTTAATTCCATCATTAAGTCCTCTATTAGTTTTGTCCCTTGAGGATCAAGGGCAGATGTTGGTTCATCTAAGAGTATTATCTCAGGGTCTAGTGCCAGGGTTCTTGCTATATTTACACGTTGCTTTTGGCCACCTGAAAGTTTTTCTATGTCACGATCTAAGTATTCTGGATCTAAACCTACCTTTTCTAAAAGAGCTGATGCTATGGTTTGTTCTTCTTCTTTTTTAATACCTCTTATTCTCAAACCGTAAATAACGTTGTCTAAAACGCTGCCTTCAAATAGTGCAGACTCTTGGAAAACAAAGCCTACTTTCTCCCGAAGTTTGCGTATATCCCAACTCTTTATCTCTGTATCGTCTAAGTATATTTCCCCACTTGTTGCATCATCTAGTCTGTTAAGGAGCCTTAGAACTGTACTTTTTCCTGATCCGGAAGGTCCAGCTATTGCAAAGATATCTTCCTTTTGTACTTCTATGTTTAAGTTCTTAATAATTTCCAAATTGTTTGTGCCATCACTTTTAGAAACATGGATGTTAGATAATTTAATCCCCACTTCTTCCCCTCCTATAATTGCATTGATATTCTAATTTTACTATAAACTCCCACTTTTTTAAAGTAAAGGATAGGCTTACATTAATAAAAACCTCGATTATATTCGAGGTTTTATTTTATTTCATGTATAAATGACAAGCAACTAGTGACTTTTCTACTTCCTTTAACACAGGTCTTTCCCCTTTACATAAGTCCATCACCTTAGGGCAACGGGTACTAAAAGGACACCCCTTTGGCGGATTAGAGGGGCTTGGAACATCCCCTTGAAGTATGAATTTTTCCCTTTTAACTAAGGGGTCAGGTATTGGCACCGCAGCTAGCAAGCTTTGGGTATATGGATGTAAAGGGTTTGTGTATAGGGTTTTTACATCTGCTTTTTCCATGATGCTACCTAGGTACATTACACCCACTGTGTCGCAAATATGTGATACAACGCTTAAGTCATGGGAAATAAACAAGTAGGTTAGGTTTAGTTCTTGTTGTAGTTTAATTAGCAAGTTTAAAATCTGTGACTGTATGGACACATCCAGGGCTGATACAGGTTCATCAAGTACTACAAACTCAGGTTTAAGAATCAACGCCCTTGCTATACCTATACGTTGGCGTTGACCGCCTGAAAATTCGTGGGGGTAACGGTACATATGATATTCACTAAGCCCCACTGCCTCAAGGATTTCCAAAATCATATTTTTTCTTTTATCCTTTGGGACGTTATGGGCACTTAGAGGCTCCATAAGGATATCCATTACTTTTAGTCTAGGGTTTAAGGAACTATATGGATCTTGAAAAACAATTTGTGCCTTTTTCCGCTCTTGTCTTAGCTTTTCTCCCTTTAGTTTTGCCCAGTTTGCTCCAGCTATAAACACATCCCCTTCTGTGGGCGTAGCTAGATTTAAGACCAATTTCCCCATGGTAGATTTCCCACAGCCTGATTCACCCACTAGGCCAAGGGTCTCCCCTTTGTTAATAGACAGATCAACTCCATCCACAGCTTTCACAGAGCCAACAACCTTATTTAGTATCCCACCATAAATGGGGAAGTATTTTTTAACACCTTTTACTTCTAATAGTTTCTCCCCCATTTACACTACCTCCTCAGTGACTTCATATAAGTGACATCTGCAGCTATGTTTTCTCCCAAAAAGTAATAGTTCTGGACTGGTTTTTTTACATATATCCATAGCTTCTTCACATCTTGGTGCAAATTTGCAGCCTGTTTCTATGGTCCCTGGTGCAGGGACTTGACCTTTTATGGATGGTAAAAGGCCACGGCTTTCACCCAATTTAGGAATTGATTTGAGTAGCCCCTTTGTGTATGGGTGTTTAGGGGTTTTAAAGATAGTTACCACATCCCCTTGTTCCACTAACTCTCCCGCATACATCACCATTACCCTATCACACATTTGCGCAACAACTCCAAGATCGTGGGTAATAAACAGTATGGACGTTTCGGTTTCTTCTTTTAGGTTTCCCATTAACTCCAGTATCTGTGCTTGAATAGTTACATCTAGGGCTGTTGTAGGTTCGTCTGCAATTAGTAGTTTTGGCTCACAAGCAAGGGCTATGGCAATCATTACCCTTTGACGCATTCCACCAGATAGCTCGTGGGGATAACTTTTATAGACTTCGTCAGGTCTAGGTATTTTTACCTTTTCAAGCATTTCAATGGATTTATCTTTAATTTGCTTTTTATTTAGATTTGTGTGTATATACAATACTTCGTCTAGTTGTTCTCCTATTGTCATAACGGGGTTAAGTGAAGTCATAGGCTCTTGAAATATCATGGATATCTCATTGCCTCTGATTTTAGACATGAATTCATCGTTTTTTATTACAAGGTTTTCACCTTTGTAGGTTATTTCTCCACCATACACTTTTCCTGGTGTGGTGTCCAAAAGACCCATGATAGAAAGGGATGTTACACTTTTACCGCAGCCTGATTCCCCAACTAAACCTAAGGTTTCGCCTGGATAAATATCGAAGGATATCCCATTTACCACTGTGACACTCCCTTTTTCTTGGGCAAAGTCTATTTTTAGGTCTTTAACTTCTAGTACTTTTTTTGTGTTGTTCATGTTCATGCCCTCCTTTAGTTAACCTTAGCTTTGCTTAGTCTTTTATTTTGGGGTCTAGAGCATCCCGCAATCCATCACCTAATAGGTTAAATGCCAGTACTGTTATAACAATTGCTAATCCTGGAAATAAAGTGGGGTGAAATACATTTCTACTACTGTTTTTCGCTGCATTTAACATTGCCCCCCACTCTGGAGCTGTAACGTCTCCACCAAGTCCTAAATAACTTAGGGATGCACCAATTAATATGGCTGTACCTATACGCATGGTCAGGTAAACAATTACCACAGATAGTGTGCCAGGGAAGATATGTCTAAATATTATTATATAGTCTTTTACCCCAATGGACTTTGCTGCTTCCACATATGTCATATTTTTAAGGGAAAGGGTGCTCGCCCTTACAATCCTAATAAATATTGGCACTGTAAAGACAGCAACAGCAAAAATTATATTGTATATTCCAGGACCTAGTATGGCTATAACAGCGATGGCCAGTAGTATCCCGGGGAAAGCTAGTAACACATCACACATACGGGTAAGAAGTGAATCAACCCAGCCACCGTAGTAGCCTGCAAACAGACCTAGGATAGTTCCCAAAACTGTACCTATGGCCACAGACAAGAATCCTATAATAAGTGTCTGTCTTGTGCCTACCAGAATTCTACTAAAAATATCTCTATTTTGGTGGTCTGTACCAAACCAGTGTAGTGATGATGGTGGCTGATGTTTATATATATCCATCAATTCTATTTCTCTTTTTGCTAACTCAAAAGTCACAGGGATGGGTGTGTAATCTTCAACTTCCACAGGAACTTGCAGAACTGTTTCAACATCTCCTATACTTACTTTAATTAGGGCTATCCCCTGGGAAATTGTTGATATTTCACCTTGGTTGTTAACAGATGCTATTTGAGGATTTAGGGAGGTGAATTCTAAAGCCGTCCCTTGGGTTCCTATTAACTCATCTACATTAGCTGCTGCTTCTTGTATTGCTAAGGGATCAGTTACTTGCTCTCCATCGGTTAGTAGTGCTTCTACTTCAATAGTAAAACTGTCTCCTACACTAAGGGGTGAGTTTACTTGGTTTGTTTTTAACGAGCTAACAATGGGTTTATCATGTTCTGCCCTTGTTACCACAACTTTTATAAGGTTAGTTACTCCATTTAGAGAAACTGTTACGTAGGTTTCCCCCATGTTTACTGCAGTTGCATTGATGGAGTTATTTATCCCCCTAGCTGATGCAATCCTTCGGTTTTGACTATCTATTACTGGAGTGCCGTTGGTGCTTGTATTTTTCACACTACCGTCACTGTAAATAATTTGGTAGGGGATATTGGTTGTTGTGAGATGTTCTATATCTAACCCTTTTTCTTGATATTGATTTGTTACAGGTAGAGTTGGGTTATATGGTACGAAGTATGGTGAAAGGATTCCCAGCAGTACAATAAAAGTAACTACGAAAAGTGATGCCATGGCCATTTTTTGTTTCTTAAATTTCTTAACAAAATCCTTAAAGGGTGAGTATGTGCTTTTATTTTTCATGTTCATCCCCCTTTTTAGTCATACCTTATCTGTGGATTTAGATAAGCGTATGTTAAATCCACCAATAGGTTTACTACTAAGAATTGTAAAGAAAACAGCATAATGAGTGCTTGAATAACTGGGTAGTCCCTAACTAATATAGCATCAACTAGATAACTACCTAACCCTGGCCACGAAAATACTTGTTCAACAACTACTGCACCACCAATGAGAAATCCAAATTGTAGGCCTGTCATAGTTACCACAGGTATAAGTGCATTTCTAAGGGCGTGCTTCCATATAACTTTCCAGTGTTTTTGCCCTTTTGATCTTGCTGTTCTTATATAGTCCTCTTTCATTGTTTCAAGGACGCTTGAACGGGTAAACCTTGCGATTACTGCTGCTACTCCTGTGCCTAAAACAATGGAGGGTAGCAATAGATGCTTAAATGTACCTGTTCCACTGGTTGGCAACCATCCTAGGCCAACAGCAAAGATTTGCATCAATACAAGTCCCATCCAAAAAGATGGCATGCTCAGTAAAGAGATCGATGTTACCATACTTAGCCTATCCCATATGGAGTTTCTTTTAACAGCAGATAGTATCCCAATACCTAGGCCTAACACAATGGCCCAAACCATACTCAACATGGCTAAGTTAAAGGTAAATCCAAATCTCCTAGCAACCTCTTCAGATACACTTGAACGGGTTCTATAGGATGTTCCAAGGTCACCCCTAAAGAGCCCTCCCATATATCTACCATATTGAACAATTAGTGGGCCATTGAAACCTTCTCTCTCTTTAATTTCCTCATAGGTTTGCTTATCCATCTCCGAGCCGTACATAATTCTTATTGGGTCTCCAGGTGTCAAGTGGACGAACATAAACGCTGTTATAGATACTATTAACATTATGGGGATCATTGAGAGTATACGTCTGATTACATAAGTTGTCATTTTTCCCTATCTCCTTTCAAGAAGCCTTAGGCTTCTAACAAACAAAAGGTTATAGGGCCCTCAACTGGAGAACCCTAAACCTATGTTATTTAAAGAATGCTTGAGTTAAGATCACTGAACCATCTTTCATCATGAACAGTCCACCAACTTCTTCTCTATGGGCTGTTACTGCTTCCGCTGTATATAAGAACACCCATGGTGCGTCAGTGTAAAGTTCTTTTTGTACTTCATTATAAAGGGCAAGCCTTTGTGTTTCGTCAGCTGTTGCTAATGCAGTGTCCAATAAACTATCTACTGTATGGTTTATATAAAAACCGGAGTTGTTATAGCTAGGTGGAATTCTATCTGAGTAAAAGTTTGGTCTTAGACCTTGATCTGCTTCACCGGTTCCAACAGACCATCTTCCGATCCATAGGTCTGTACCTTTATCACCAGCATCTAGCATATCAAACAGTGTACCACTTTCGTATGGTTCTATCTTTACATCTATACCTATCTCTTTTAATTGAATTGCTATGAAGTCAGCGATATCAATAAATTCTGTTGAGTTTCTCGTCCAAAGGGTGGCCGTGAAGCCCTCTGCATATCCTGCTTCTGCCATTAATGCTTTGGCTTTGTTTACATCGTACTCGTATGTGGATTGAGCACTATATCCATATACACCTGGCGCTATGGAAGATGCAGCAATTGAGCCATATCCATCAACGATTTGTGCGATAAGTTGATCTTTGTTTATTGCGTAGTTCATGGCATAACGTACATTTTTATCTTGGTATTTCTCTTCTTGGAAATTGATTCCCACATAGAATTGTGTGTTAGATGGCCCTGATATTACACCGATGTTTTGGTTTTGTTGTAATTCATCGGCATCGCCTGTTGGTAGTGAAGCCACAAAATGTATTTCATTTGCTTTTAGCATATTAACCCTTGTTGCAGCTTCTGGTACTGGTAAGAACTTCAAGTTCTGAACTTGGGCCATTTTGCTAGTGTTCCAGTATTCTTCGTTTTTCTCTAGTAGTATATGTTGACCATCTCTCCACTCAACAAACTTGAATGGTCCAGTTCCAACTGGATTTCTATCTAAGTTATAGTCTGGGTTTTCTAGCTTCTTTTGGATTTCTAATTGTGATTTTATACCTGCACCTGTGTGAGAGAAGTAGGATGCCATGGATGCATTTGGTGCTTTGGAGTGAATTATTAGTTCATAGTCATTTACTATTTCTATCTCGTTGATAAAGCTGAAAAATCCACTACGTGCCATGTTATTTTCTGGATCTTTAACAAATTCAAAGTTTGCTTTTACTACTTCTGCTGTCAGTTCACTTCCATCATGGAACTTAATACCTTCATGAAGTATGAAGTGTAGCTGTGTCGCATCGTCGTTATATGAGAACTCTTTTGCTAGGCCTGGTACTATTTGCAGATTCTCATCAAGTTGTAATAAACCTTCAAAAATTGTTCTGTTAATGTTGGACGAAGTTACATCCGTAGCATTAAATGGATCTAGAGTTGTAGGTTCTGCCTCTTGGGCTATTTTTAATTCTGTCTCTTTAGGTGTTGTGTTTGGTGTAGTATCTTTTTCAGATGTGGAGCATCCCACAGCTAATAATGCTGTTAGTAGAATGATTACAAGTGTTTTGAGTCCCTGTATTTTTTTCATTGTTAATCTCTCCTTTGTTTTTTTATCTATTTTTGAATCCGATATTTTGGGTATAAAAGACCTATTCTTGTCTCACCTCCTTTAATTTTGTAAGTTATTTTTATACATCCTACCAAAAAACCTTTGCCACTAACTCCACTAAAAAACTCTCTCACTAACTTACACTACCTAGATCTAGCTTTGTGTATAATTAGTGTTAATCCATAACCTTCATGGTAGTGTCATTAGTGACTGATTTTTACTAATCAGTTAGATCATATAGATCTGTGGCTAAGCTTTTAAGTTTTCTTAACTGCCTACCCCTGAGTCCTGACTTCTGATCCTTACCTGCAAAGTTCATTTAAAGATACAAAAAAACTCGCCCCTTGTATATAAGAGACGAGTTTTATCCCGCGTTACCACTCTTGTTGATAGAACAACTTCTTCTATCCACCTCTGACCTCTAACGGTGGCGAGCCGATCTTCCCTACACAGTTGCGCATTGCAACTTTCAAAAAAACTCCTACCAGGTGCGCTTCAATTAGGTTCCACTGCTAGACTTACACCAACCACTAGCTCGCTGAAAATTTCCCCTATTTACTCTCCTAGATTATCGGATTTAATTTATAATTCCTTTGCCACTAACTTCACTAAAGTTCTCTTTCACTAACTTACACTACTTACATATAGCTTTGTGGTTATTTTAGTGTTAATTCATAACCTTCATGGTAGTGCCATTAGTGACTGATTTTTACTAATCAGTTAGATCATGTAGATCTGTGGCTAAGCTTTTAAGTTTTTTGAACTGCCTGACTCCTGATTTTATGGTATAAAAAAATTCGCCCCTTGTATATAAGAGACGAGTTTTATCCCGCGTTACCACTCTTGTTGATAGAACAACTTCTTCTATCCACCTCTGACCTCTAACGGTGGCCAGCCGATCTTCTCTACACAGTTACGCTTTGCAACTTTCAAAAAGACTCCTACCAGGTGCGCTTCAATTAGGTTCCATTGCTAGACTTACACCAACCACTAGCTCGCTGAAAATCTCCCCTATTTACTCTCCTAGATTATTGGATTTAATTTATAAAACCTTTGCCACTAAATTCACTAAAGGACTCTCTCACTAACGAACTGCCTGACTCCTGATTTTGTGGTATAAAAAAACTCGCCTCTTTTATATAAGAGACGAGATCTATATTCCCGCGTTACCACTCTTGTTGATAGAACAACTTCTTCTATCCACCTCTAACCTTTAACGGTGGCGAACCGATCTTCTCTACACAGTTGCATTGCAACCTTCAAAAAAACTCCTACTGGGTGCGCTTCAATTAGGTTCCTTTGCTAGACTTACACCAACCACTAGCTCGCTGAAAAATTTCCCCTATTTACTGTCCCGATCAACGGATTTGTTTTTTAAGTTATTGTCATTATAATGATTTACCGGACTAAAGTCAACAACTTTTTTAGAACTTAATATTCTGACTTTAGTCACACCCTATTCTTCAACTATTCCATTGGGTCGTATGTGCCAGCTAACCGTTCTTTTATTAACTTCTCTTTGTCTTCTTCAGATATTGAGATATTCTCTCTTACATAGTGAAATAGTTCAAACCCCATTTCAATGGACGGTGCTTCCCAAGTAGCTACTTTTTCCGTGAAACTTCCTTTCCATGGGAAGCTTTCTGGATCTTTAAAGTAGAAGTATTTGCATAAGTCCAATTTGAAATGATATGGGGGAGTTATGTTTGCAGGTTCGGCTTTATGTGCATTTTCTAGTGCTTCAAGAACGCCCTTTTTTATAATAGGGTAAGTCTCCTCAGCATTGGGTTCCCAATTTTGGCCTTTGTCTTTAACACTGATGTGTTTAACTTTTGGTGAGAGCTCTAAGGCTTCTCTCTCAGATGCTGCACATCCTATGTTTGCTATATATGGTACCCTTTGAAAATTTAGTATCGCCATACCTATCTCTGCTACATGTAAATCATTTACCAACAGAGCTTTTATAGGTGGAGATTGTATTGTGTGTGCAAAGTAAGCTTCTTTTTCCCCATTTCTTGCGTGTTGGCCTACTGTAATTAGTCCAAAGGGCTCTACTTCGGCTTGACCCCTAATTCTTCTCCAGTCAAAACATCTATCAGGCACATCAAAGTATCTTACATTAGATGGCAGTTTTTCCTTTATAACATTAAACTCTGGATTCCCTGCAAAGTGTCCATCATAGTATAAAATTTCGTCTATACCAAATTCATTGGCAGCATCACATACTGCCAGTATATCAGAGGTCATCTTTTCTCTTCCCTGTTCTCTCCATGCATCTTCACCATTTAATAACTCTTTTTGATGCTGGTCAAAAATACCTGAAGCCCCTTCCATGTCAGAAATAAGAATTAATTGTTTTCTCATTGTTTTCCCCCTTAATAAAATATTAGGATACACTTCCCCCTGCTACGGAAATGACTCTGTCATAATACTTCTTAGTTTCATCAAAAATAATATGACTTACGTTAACTACTGTAATGCCTTCTAGTTTTAACAATGTATTTTCTATTTCCTTGGCAACCTTAGAATCAAGACTTGCAAAGGCCTCATCTAAAAATATAATGTCTGTATTTGCCAACAGACCTCTAGCTATTGCTATTCTGCTTTTTTCTCCCCCTGAGATATTCCTTCCATTGTCATAGAGCATAGTATTTAGGTTGTTAGGAAGGTTCTGTACGAATTCAGTAAGCCCTGACCTTACAATTGCTAAGTCTATCTCTTCATCACTATAATCTTTGTAGAGGGTTAAATTGTTTTTAAGAGTATCTTCAAATAAAAATACCTGCTGCTCTACATTGGCTATTTTGTTAAAATAACTACTCTTACTTATATCACTGATATCTATGTTATCTATTTTAATTGACCCTTTGCTTGGTATAAAGTACTTCCTTAGTAGTTTTAGTAGGGTTGATTTCCCTCCACCACTAGGTCCAATTATCAGGTATTTACTACCTTTGTTGATGGTTAGGTTTATATTCTTTAATATCAAATCCTCTGTATAACCAAATGAAACATCCTTAAGTTCTATGGAATTATTAAATGATTCTAATTCCACTGTTTCCACTTTTAGGTCTTTGCTCTCCAATATTTCGTCCATGTTAACGAACAAAGACTTAACTGAAAAAATCTTTGGAAGCCACTCAGAAACCTGCATCAAGGGAAATATTACTTTTTCCATATTATTTATGATAAGTATAACTCCCCCTGTGGTAATTCTTCCTTGGATGGCCATGTAGATCACTATGCCAGCTATACCATAGAAGGAAAGGTTTGTTGTAAGTCTTTGAATTGAAAGGAAGTAAGTATAGATCCTATCTATTACATATCCCTTATACTGTATATCTTTGCTTTTGATAAAAAAGTCTTTGCTAACTTTTGCACTCAAGTTATTGGCCTTAATTATGGAAAATGCTCCAAGGACCTCTCTTATATACGACGTGTAGCCTTCAAAAAGCTTTGACCTTTGAACTTGGTGCCTTTGTAGTGGTTTACTTAAAGCCACAGCTAGCAATGTACTAAATGCACTGATTCCAATACCCACAAAAAGTGCAATGGGGCTAACAGAGTAAATAACAATAATACCCACCACAAAAGTTATAATGTTCATGGTTATTTGAAAGATTGCTTCCACATAATTATTTTCGATAATATTCATGTCATTGGTTATAGCAGAAATGTATAACCCATTATTGTCCTTTTGAAACTCACTGATATTTTTTTTAAATACCCTATCCATAAAACTAATTTTAACTGACGTAAGAGATTTATATTTGTACAGACCCTTAGCGAATGACAATACAATATTAATGGGTAGTAATAGTATTGCAAGGAGAATTAGTGTCCTTGCTTGTGTGTAAAATAGTACCCTATCTCCAGCAAGAGTTGTGTCTACAACTCTCATCATGTAAATTGATATATAACCTTCTACTATAGCAGCTGCTAACCCTATAAATATGGCTAAACATAGAAAAGGCCATTTGCTTAATATTGATTTTTTCATATGGCAAGTTCCCCCTGAAAATATTCCTTACTGGGATATTTTATCACTTTTCCATTTACTATCTCCAAGACATAATCATATTTTTCAGTGATTCCTTTATAGTATCTATGGGATATGGCTATTACAGTGCTATCTAAGGAAAGAATTGTCTTTTCAACGTTTCTACCCAACTCTTCATTAAGGCTTGATGTTCCTTCATCAACAAAGAGTATACTTGAATCCTTAATGATTGCTCTGGCTATAGAAATCCTTTGTCTTTCCCCTCCAGAGAGGTTTTTACCATTTTCCAGCAGCATTTCATTTATTCCCTTTGTTTTTTTACTTAGCAAATCACTAAGTCCTGCTGAATTGGCAGCAGCTTGGATTTGCTTTTCCTCGTATGTTTTGTATAGGCTTATATTGTTTGCTATGGTGTCTTCAAACAAAAACACATCCTGATATATGAATGACACATTGTCATTCAAGCTGTCTTCATTAATACTTCTATAGTCAACCCCATCAACTAAAATATCGCCCTGATAGTCGTCATATATTTTGGAAAGAAGCTTCACAAGAGTAGATTTTCCAGCCCCACTTGCACCTTTAATTAAGTATTTCTTTCCCCTTTCAATGTCAAAGGTAACTCCATTGAAAACCTCTTTCCCATCATAATTAAAGGATAAATCTTTTATTTCTATTTTTGAATTAAAGGAGAAATCAATCCCTTGAGTTACTTCAGATTTATTTTCTTCTGTCATTTTTGTTATCTTATTATAAATATTAGCCGACGATTTTAATTCGTTAAATAAGGGCAGTACACGAACTAAGCTCCAAACACAGCTATTGGACATTTGAAACATAAATACAATTGTTGTAAGGGACATCCCTGTGGAAAGCAAATTCAATAAGTAAAGTAAGATAAAAACCACCGCAAGGTATCCAAGCAAACCTGTAACCCTATTTTGTCCCTCTGTAAAAACTGTGTAGTTGTACTTTGTTCTCTCAAGCCTTTTAATTTTTAGTAGAGATTTTTCTAAAAACTTATCCTCGATATTGTTTAGTTTTAGTATCTCTAGGCCGTTAAAGGTGTTAGATATATCAATTGAAAAATCCTCATTGCTTACTGAAACCTCTTCTTGTAGACTTACGGTTTTCCTTTCAAACACTCTAATTACCATAAGTAGAATAAGGGATATGGCTAAAATACCTAAGGCAAACTTAAAATCTAAAAAAAACAGTATGGTCAGTACAACTATGAAAGTACCACCATTGAAAATTAGATTTATTAACTTTAAAAAGAAGTTATTTTCAAATATGTTTATGTCATTGATTAGATTAGATATATAGGAGTCCTTTGACTTTATGTTAAAGGTTTTATACGATGACCTCATTATTTTTTCAAAAGCCTTTACCCGTACAGCTAGAAGGGTGTCTCTCATGTAAGATATCCTCATATAGCGGGATATTATATAAGATATGGAACTAAGTGCTATAGCCCCCACAGAAATCAATACCACACGAACAAAATTTTCCATGGTCCCTACCTCAATACTACCTATAAGTAATGCCAAGGTAAGATTTACTATAAGTTGGTCTACAACGGGAATGAAACAGGCAAATATATACATTGCAAATCTAAATTTTCTTTGTAATAAAAGTTCTTTCAATACCTCACCCCAATTCTTGCTACTTTTATATTTAAAGGTGCCAAAACAATTGTTACTATTTATTAGGGGCAGCTAACAACTAGTAACCAAGACCAAGGTCTTATTCCAACTCGATTTTTATATCTTTTCCTGACTTAGAGGTTGTTTCAAATAGTACCCCTTTATAACCAGAATCTTGCTTCTCCCACCATTCATCGGTGTCTATTCTCTCTCCATTTGCTCTGATATGAGTAGTTCCAAGACCTCCTAGAAATCTCACCACAGATGCAGGCAATGTTATATTAACGTTTTTACCATTGGGTTTATCAACTTTTATCTTTATGCTCTTGGCTTTGTCACCTTCTGTGCTTTGACCACCGAAATCTATTTTAATCTCGTCTTCTTCTTTATTGCTCATGTCATCTTCCGTGTTTTGTAGTACTGTAAGGAGCTCTAGTCCTTCTTCAGGGGTTATTTTACCTTCACGGATCAACTCTAAAACTTTTAATCTCTCCTTTGAACTCATCTTAACTCCCCCCTACTCTAGCCAAATTTTAACTCTTACAGAATCATCCTCATCCATAACCTCTAGAACCTCTCCAGTCTTACCCATTTTTGCCATCTGGATTAACTGGTTGATTTCCTCTTGGGTTATACCCTTAGCTTCTTTTGGGATAAACTTAAGCCCAAAATTAACTAAGAAAAAGGGTATCTTTATGTTTGCTTTTTTTCTTCCCGAGTTTAAATCTTCAACCTTTATCATAAGGTATTTCACATTGTTGTTATTATCGGTGCTCTCTTTTTTTTCTTCAGTTTCCACTGCTGCTAAAAGCTTGACACCTTCTTCAGCTGTGATTTTACCTTCTTCAATCATTTTCAATACTTGTAGTTTTTCTTCTCTCATATTATTCAACCTCCTCAAGGTTTGAAGTACCTTCTATGGCTGATAAGAGTTCTTCTGCTTGATCTGACGTTATAATCCCTTGTTTAAGCATTTCTAGGATTTTTAATGTCTCTTTTTCATCTTCATCAATTGAACAAATATCCATATACCCTTGACTATTACCCTTTTCAAAAACAGCTTCCTTTGCTCCTTCAATATATACTGTTCCCTTTGGACTAAAACCCAAGGAGCCTTTGTAAAGATCATCATATTTTGTGAAATTCAAACCTGGTATGTTGTTTGTCAATGTGCGACATTCCACCTTAAAATCTAATTGTGATGTCACAGGTGCCGATATATTAAAATCGCCATTTCGCAATATGTTCCATACTCCATCTTGCTCACTGGATACTATAATTTTGGTTCCACCTTTACCCTCTGCAGCCAATCTTTTAAAGGTGCAATAGTCCAAAGTTAAATCCCCATGCCCACAATAAAGATTCATGTTTCCTTTTCCTTCTTGTACTACTATATCCCCTTTACCACTTTCCACATAACATTCGCCATTTAGTGAAGTAAGCTCCATGTTTCCATGTCCACTCTCTACCTTTAATTCTCCAGCAACCTTAAAGGCCTTTAGGGTACCTTTGCCTTTTTCAACTAAAATGGTGCCATTAATATTTTCAAGTTCAATGTTCCCATGCTCCATTTCAATGATAGCATTTCCATCTAAGTTGGATATTTTGATGTCCCCTTTGCCATTTTCCAGTGACAGGCTTCCATTAAGATTACTGATATCTGAATTTAAATAACTGCCGTCCACCATTAATTTACTATGTTTTGGGACATAAACTTGGATTTCCTTTTGTCCTTTTGTAAGTTCCAGCTGCAAATAGTCATTTGTTAAATCAAAGTCGAAGTTCATGGCTTCACTACTTTCAGCTATTACTTTACATGCTGAATTTTCCCAACCCCAGATCTTAATATTCCCTTTATCAACTGATATGTCGATTGTTGATTGAAATCCCACATCAAATTGTTTCTCTATTGTTTTCATCCTACCATCCCTACCTTTACTTATCTTAGGTTAGCTTATCTTAATCCCAGTATTTACGACTTTTCCAGCTCCTGTTACTCAAAAATAATCCAGAAAAGACTTGAGTCAGACCTACAAAGATGAAGAATGCCAGAAATGTAATCCAAAAATTCCATGAATAAAAATGTCTAGCTAAAAACAAACCTGCTATTCCTATTACCCAAACTCCACCTTTAAATTTCTCCCAGTCAATGCGTCTTTGCTTATATACCTTTTTGTAAATTCCTTGTTTAATAAGTTCCATTTTTATACAGAAATTTAGTAATAGTCCTACTAAAATTAGAATAAAGATCCCAAGTTGAACATATTGCTCACTTAATATTTCTAAAAATGTCATTTTCATTATCCTCCTTAAATATTTGAATGGATTTCGCTTACTGTCAGTGTTCCGTTCACTGCACTGGCATTATATATTCTTTTAATATCACCATCTGAAACAGCTTCAGCCCTTTTATTAGCCACTTTACCAGATTGGGATACAATCCTTAAGTCTTGATGATCAATTTTAATACTGCCATTTACTGAGCTGTTTTTGACTTTAACACCTCTAACACCCACTGGAAGCTCAATCTTTATTGGTCCGTTCACAGTGGAAATACTCACATGTCCTTCTTGCTGATTACTGTCTTTTATAAATATTTTGCCATTTACGGTATTGCAGTCGATACTTTGTATGTCTGCGTCAACGTCTATAACTCCATTGACACCTGATATCTTTATTCTGTCGCCTTTTACATTTTGTACTGTAATCTTCCCGTTAACTGTTGTTACACTTCCATCAATAAGATGGATATCTTTTAATAGGACTCTGCCATTTACAGATCTTGTTTTCAGCTCTAAAATGATATTTCTTGGTAGGTAAATTTCGTAGTTGATACTTAGGTGCCGATTTTTGTAATCCTCAGTATCGATAAAGTCATCACCTAGCTTTAATACTTGATATGATTTTGCAAAATCCCTAGCTTTAGTTTCTGATGTAAAACCTTTAATCTTTTTTGTCACTTTGATAGAACATTCTTCTTTATCCCATGCTTTTATGATAACTGTGCCATTCTTTGTCTTAATGTTTGCTTTTATGCTTAAAGGGTTAAATCTATGGTTGTATTCTTCAACAAATTCGTAAGTAGGTCCAGTTATTCCTGTGAACAAGCCTTTTAGGCCATCTAAAAGGCTCCAGTTCTCACCTGTTTCCTCAAAATACTCTCTTTCGGCTTTTTTAGTTTGTTCATGAGTTTCTTGGGATGTATTTTTATGTTGATCCATATCTTCTGTATCACCGAGAACACTTAGTAACTCCTTTGCCTCTTCACTTGAAATCTTACCATCCCTTAGCATTTCTAAAATAAGTTTGCGTTCATCACCCATGTTAATGCCCCCTTTTCTTTTATTTCTAAATCATCAGAACTGTCTTTTTAAAAAACACCTGAAGGCGTTTCCTCATGACCCTAGCCTAGCCTTGCTTAGCTAGTAATATAGTTTTATTTACCTAAGGAAAAAAGATTAGTTTTGGTTTTTCAGTAATTGCACAGCTTCTTCTGCACTTATTTCTCCGTTATTTAGGGCATCTAGTACTTCTTTGCGACGTTTTGCATTTTCAGGATCGTTTTTTGGTACTGGTTCTGGTCTGTATCCCAAGGCTTCAATAACTGCTTCCAGGCGTCCCCTGACAGTGGGATATGATACTCCTAGTTCTCGCTCTACTTCTTTTATATTCCCTCTGGATTTTATAAAGACTTCTACAAATTCTTTTTGATCTAGGGGAAGTCTGCAGAATTTACATGGTTCAAATCTTCCTTCTATTGTAGTATCACATGATTTGCAGTGTAACCGGGTAACGTCTAAATGAGAAGTACATACGGGACATCTCCCGAGCATTTGTTTCTTCACCATTTTTCAGCCCCTCCTTTCAATTTATTTAAGTATATTATTAATTATCTTAACCTTTAATTCAATTATACTAAATATTTTACCAAATGCAAGTGCTTTTCCATAAGTTTTATAAATAATTTTATTAAATATATTAAATATGTTAATTGCATGTTTAATTTTATAAACAAAACCCCAAATTGCCTAAGAGGCTTCTTGAGGTTTTGTTTTCTTTGATATTTAGGAGTTTCAAATGAAATATACTACTTACTTTTTCTAAAATACTTATACAATTGCTCTGCCACATTCCAGGGTATGCCTGGAACTGCTGCTATTTCTCCTACGTCTTTTGTGGATATTTCTTCTACTGATTTGAATGTCTTTAGGAGTAGTTTTTTTCGGCTAGGACCAACTCCTGGTACATTGTCTAATTCTGAGGTAAGGGTATTTTTATTCCTCAGGTTTCTGTGGAATGTTATAGCAAATCTATGGGCTTCATCCCTAATTCTTTGCAGCATATATAGCCCTTTACTATTCCTTGGTAGAATGATAGGTTCGGACACTTTAGGGACAAATACTTCTTCTTCCCTTTTGGCAAGCCCGATTGTTTTGATATCGCCTAGTCCCATACCCTCCATTATTTCCCTGGCAGAGGAAAGCTGTCCTTTACCTCCATCTATAATTATTAGATGGGGTAGAGGCATGAATTTTTCGTCACCATCTTTGAAGTTCTGAAGCCTTCTTGTAAGGACCTCAGCCATGGATGCAAAATCGTTGGGTCCTTCCACTGTCCTGATTTTAAATTTTCTGTATTTATCCCTAGCAGGTTTACCACCTTCAAAAACCACCATTGATGCTACAGTGTGTTCTCCCTGGATATTAGATATATCGAAGCATTCCATTCGCCAAGGAAGGTCTTCAAGGCCTAAAGCTTTTGTTAGATCTAGTAATCCCTGTTCCGCTTCTTCCTTATTTTTTTCATGCTGTTGAATAAAAGTTTCTAGTTGCAACTTGGCGTTTTTATCTGCCATATCTAGAAGTGCCTTTTTATCTCCTTTTTGTGGCACCCTAATGACCACTTTACCATTTCGTTTTTTTGCTAAAAACTCTAATAGTACGTTTGAATCTTCGATGTCTATAGGTACTAAAATCTCCCCTGGTATTATGGGAGCATTGGAGTAGAACTGTGTGATAAATGCATGAAATAGCTCACTTTCACTGGACCCACCGGTATTCTCTAGCTTAAATGAATCACTTCCGAGGAGTTTTCCTCCCCTAACACTGAACACTTGTATACACGCTAAATTTTCACCTGTGGCAACAGCTAGAATATCCCTATCTTCAAGATCACTGAAAATAATTTTTTGCTTTTCTGCTATGGCTTTAACACCTTGAAGTTGGTCACGGACCTTTGCTGCAGCTTCAAAATCAAGATTTTCTGCAGCTTTATGCATCTCTGTTTCTAGTTTTTTAATAAGTTGTGTGTTTTTACCTTCTAGAAAGAGAATTACTTCATCGATAATTTTATGGTAATCCTCTCGGGAAATTAAACCTTGGCAGGGCGCTAAGCAGCGTTTAATGTGGTAGTTTAGGCATGCCCTGTCTTTGTTTGCTAGGCTTCCTTTGCATGTTCGAAGGGGAAATAATTTTTTCACTGCATTTATGGTTTCGTTTACTGCAGTCCCACTGGGGTAAGGACCAAAGTATTTAGCTTTGTCCTTTGACATTTTCCGAACCTTTTCCAACAGTGGAAAATCTTCCTTTAGGTTTATACGGATATATGGGTATTGTTTATCGTCCTTTAGGGAGATGTTGTACTTGGGTCGGTATTTTTTTATTAGGTTGCTCTCTAGTATTAGTGCTTCTACTTCTGAGTCTGTTGCGATATAGTCAAGGTATGCTATGTTGCGGACTAAGGCTGTAACTTTAGCACCCTTCTTTTCTGTCTGCTGGAAGTACGACCGCACCCTATTTTTAAGGGATATGGCCTTCCCAACATATATTACATCTTGGTATTTGTCTTTCATGATATATACCCCAGGTGAACTGGGAAGTTCTTTGAGTAGCTCCGATATTTTATCTTGAGATAGCACCATATCACCTCTCTTATGGTTAGTAATTAGTTGGTTAGTTGGTTAGTTGGTTAGGAGTTAGGAAATTCTACAACACAACGGGGAAAAAAATCTGTTTTTAATTCTTAGGTTAAAAGCAAACTGCTAAATCGCTGTTTTAAACATACTTCTGCTGCCATGTATGAGAAATTCACTGTTTAAGACCTTAAGTTAAACTCGCCCTTTATGCTTTTGTACTTGCTCTAGAGATCGTTTATATCCTGTAGATCTGTGGCTAGGTCGAAACTTCCCCTAGTCACACAGTTGGTCCGGGCGGGTACAGAGCCCCGCACCCTACAGTAACAAATGCCCTCAGAGATTTGCGTAAGGCGAACTGCGAACTGCGATCTGCGTCACTTAAGTTACTACGCCTTTAGATACGGCTTTAGGAATTTTCCTGTGTAGCTTTTCTTCACTTTTACAATCTCTTCTGGGGTTCCTTGGGCTATTATTGTACCGCCTCGGTGGCCCCCTTCTGGTCCTAAGTCGATGATGTGGTCAGCTGTTTTTATTACATCTAGGTTGTGCTCTATGACTAGGACACTATCACCTTCGTCTGTTAGTCTTGCCAGTACCTGAAGTAACTTATCAATATCTGCGATGTGTAGCCCTGTTGTTGGCTCATCAAGGATATATAGTGTCTTTCCATTACTTCTTCTACTTAATTCCGTTGCCAGCTTAACCCTTTGTGCCTCACCACCGGAAAGTGTTGTGGCAGGTTGGCCTAGCTTGATATAACCTAATCCAACATCAAACAGGGTGTCTAGCTTACGTTTTATTCGGGGAATATTCTTAAAGAACTCCACCCCTTCTTTAACAGACATGTTTAAGATGTCTGATATGGTTTTACCTTTGTACTTTATTTCTAGGGTTTCTCTATTGTATCTTGCACCTTTACATATTTCGCAGGGAACATATACGTCAGGCAAGAAGTGCATCTCAATTTTTATTATTCCATCGCCACGACATGCTTCACATCTTCCACCCTTTACGTTAAAACTGAATCTACCAGCTTTGTAGCCCCTAGCTTGCGCATCATTTGTGGTGGAAAATAAATCTCTAATATAGTCAAACACACCTGTATAGGTAGCAGGGTTTGACCTAGGTGTTCTACCAATAGGCGACTGGTCTATGTCGATTACTTTTTCGATATGCTCTAGGCCTAATATCTCTTTATGTGAACCTGGCTTTGCTTTAGCGTTGTGTAGCTTTTGAGCAAGGGATTTATGGAGTATCTCATTTATAAGGGTACTCTTTCCTGAACCTGAAACCCCTGTAACACATGTAAATACGCCCAGGGGTATTTTTACATCAACGTTTCGCAGATTGTTTTCATTTGCTCCCACTATCTCTATCCATTTGCCATTTGTCTCACGACGTTTATCTGGAATTTCAATTTGTTTTTTACCACTGAGGTACTGGCCAGTGATGGAGCGTGGCTCTGCCATGATTTCTTCCATTGTACCCACTGCTACAACTTCTCCTCCATGCTCTCCAGCGTATGGGCCGATGTCAACGATACAGTCAGCTACTTTCATGGTGTCTTCATCATGTTCAACTACAATTAGGGTATTCCCTAGATCCCTCAATTTCTTTAAAGTTGTCAGCAATCTTTCGTTATCCCTTTGATGCAAACCTATACTTGGCTCATCAAGGATATATAGCACACCCATTAGACTAGAGCCGATCTGTGTAGCTAGCCTTATTCTTTGGGCCTCACCGCCGGAAAGTGTACCTGCTGCTCTGTCTAGGGTTAGATAATCAAGTCCCACATCAATGAGGAATCCTAACCTTTCATTGATTTCCTTAAGGATCATGCGGGCAATCATCATCTCTTTTTCTGTAAATTCCACTGAAGCTAACTTTTCCTTTACTTCAGTCACCGATTTAGCAGTAAGCTGGGAGATGTTTATATCACCTACTAGCACAGATAAACTCTCTGGTTTAAGTCTAGCACCTTTACATTTACGGCAAGTGAAGCTGGACATATAGTTTTCAAGATCATTTCGTATATAGTCTGAACTTGTTTCATTATATCTAAGTTTAATCCAATTCACTAGACCTCTAAAACCTGCATTTAGTTCTTGATATTCCCCTTGGGAATTCACATAGTCTATTTTGAATTTTTTATCTGGAACACCATATAAAAGCATTTTATAATGCTCCTTGGGCAAGTCTTTTACAGGTGTGATTGTGCTAATATCAAACTCCTGGGCAACTGCATTTAGCATGGAAGTATAGTAGTTTGATGAACTTTTACTCCATGGCACCAAAGCACCTTCAGCTATTGTTAAAGTTGGATCTGGAATAATAAGGTCTGGGTCTGGTTCAAGATGGCTACCTAACCCTGCACATTCATCACATGCCCCATAGGGATTGTTAAAAGAGAACATCCTTGGACTTATTTCTTCAAAACTAAACCCACACTCAATACATGCAAAGTTTTGACTAAATGTAATTATTTCCCCGTCAATGATTTCAACAAGGGCGATACCCTCTGCATGGGTAAGGGCCAGTTCCAAGGAATCAGCTAAGCGGTTTTGAATACCGTCTTTAACAACAAGCCTATCAACAACTACTTCTATGGTATGCTTTTTGTTTTTCTCAAGCTTTATCTCTTCACTTAATTCATATAAGTGGTCATCAATTTTCACCCTAACGAAACCACTTTTTCTAAGACCTTCCAGTACTTTGATATGCTCACCTTTTCTGCCCCGAATTACAGGTGAAAGAACCTGAATTTTTGTCCTTTCAGGTAGCTCCATGATTTTATCAACCATTTGGGAGACAGTTTGTTGTTGGATAGGTTTCTTGCAAGTAGGGCAAAATGGTTGTCCTACCCTAGCATATAGAAGTCTTAGATAATCATATATCTCAGTTACTGTACCCACAGTGGAGCGAGGGTTTTTACTTGTTGTCTTTTGGTCAATGGATATGGCAGGGGATAAACCTTCTATGGAGTCCACATCTGGCTTTTCCATCTGCCCTAGGAACTGACGGGCATATGCTGATAATGATTCAACATAGCGCCTTTGTCCCTCTGCATATATGGTTTCAAAGGCTAAGGAAGATTTTCCTGAACCACTTAGACCAGTAAAAACTACGATTTTATCCCTTGGTATTGTTATATCAACGTTTTTAAGGTTATTTTCCCTAGCACCTTTAACTACTATATTTTTCATTTTTCTCCTCTTCCCTCTACTTTCCTTTAAGTTCTAATATCATATCTCTGAGGTAAGCAGCTTTTTCAAATTCAAGTGCTTTCGCAGCTTCCTTCATCTCTTTTTCCATTTTAGCCATAATAAGATCTCTATCCTTCTTGCTAATTTTTTTGCCTTTATCAGTAATATATTTTACGCCGTCTTCTGCAGCTTTAGTTGCTTCAATGATTGCATGTATACTTTTGGAGATTGTCTGTGGTTTTATGTTGTGTTTACGGTTGTGTTCTTCTTGGATATGTCGCCTACGTTCAGTTTCTGTGATGGCTTTTTCCATGGATTTTGTTACCACATCACCATATAAGATTACCCTACCTTCAGAGTTACGGGCCGCCCTACCTATGGTCTGGATTAAGGAGCGTTCAGAACGCAAGAATCCTTCTTTATCAGCATCAAGTATGGCCACTAGTGAAACTTCTGGCAAGTCTAAACCCTCTCTAAGAAGATTAATACCCACTAAAACATCAAACTCCCCTAGCCTTAAGTCACGGATAATTTCCATACGTTCAATTGTCTTTATATCAGAATGGAGATATTTAACTTTGATTCCAATTTCCTTAAGATAAGACGTTAAATCCTCAGCCATTCTTTTAGTTAGAGTGGTTACTAGTACTCTATGGTTTGTTTCAATGGTCTTCTTAATCTCATGTAGTAAATCGTCCACTTGACCCTCAACTGGTTTTACAGTGATTTTAGGGTCCACAAGTCCAGTAGGCCTTATAATTTGCTCCACAACTTGCTGGGAGTGCTCAATTTCGTATGCTGCAGGGGTTGCTGAAACAAAAACTGCTTGGTTAACTATACCTTCAAACTCATTAAACCTTAAGGGTCTATTATCAAAGGCAGAAGGTAAGCGAAATCCATGTTCAATCAATGATTCTTTACGGGATCTGTCACCTGCATACATTGCTCCTATTTGAGGTATTGTAACATGGGCCTCGTCTATAATCATCAGATAATCATCGGGGAAAAAGTCTAAGAGGGTATAGGGCTTACTTCCAGGCTCCCTTTGGGTTAGGTGTCTTGAGTAGTTTTCTATACCTTGGCAAAAGCCTATTTCCCTCATCATTTCTAGGTCATAGCGTGTACGCTGCTCAATACGTTGAGCCTCTAAAAGCTTTCCTTGGGACTTAAAGTATTCAATTCTCTCATGCAGTTCTTGTTCAATGGCTTCAGCTGCAGTAACTACTTTCTCCTTTGCAGTTACATAGTGGGATGCAGGGACTATGGCCACATGGTTTCTTACACCTAGTATCTCACCTGTTAAAGTATCTATTTCAGTTATTCTATCTATTTCGTCTCCGAAAAATTCTATACGAATAGCTTTTTCACTGTTGGCAATGGGGAATACTTCTAAAACATCCCCACGCACCCTAAATGTACCCCTTTTAAAGTCTGTGTCATTGCGGTTATATTGAATTTCAACTAAGTTTCTAATGACTTTATCTCTATCTAGCTCCATACCTGTTCTTAGTGATACAATCAAATCCCTGTATTCTTCGGGAGATCCCAATCCATAGATACATGAAACACTGGCTACTATAATAACATCGCGACGTTCAAATAATGAGCTTGTTGCGGAATAACGTAGTTTATCTATTTCATCATTTATTTGTGAATCTTTTTCTATATATGTGTCACTGGATGGTATATAGGCTTCTGGTTGGTAGTAGTCATAATAACTTACGAAGTATTCCACAGCATTGTCTGGGAAGAATTCCTTAAACTCACTGCATAGCTGTGCAGCCAGTGTCTTGTTATGGGCTATTACAACTGTTGGTTTATTAACTTTTTCTATAACATTGGCCATGGTAAAGGTTTTCCCAGACCCTGTAACTCCTAGGAGGGTTTGTCCCTTATGGCCTGCATTTAGTCCTTTTACCAGTTTCTCTATAGCCTGTGGCTGATCACCGGTAGGTTTATAGTTTGAAGCAAGTTTAAATTTCCCCGGTAACATAGTACCACCCTTCCTTACATTTTTTAATATTTACTAAATTATTATATCAGTAATGATTACAAATTAAAAGGGGTCAATCGAATTTATGTTCGATTGTTTTGAGGTAAGGTCTATGCAAGTTATTTGAGGCGCAAGGAAACCCAGCACCGCAGCGTATCTTTGATACGTGGGGATGCTGGGTTTAATCAATAACAAAAAGTGATTTTCAACAGTGCAGTGGTTAGCTTGCTTTTTCCTTAGTAATCTTCTTCCACAAGTTTTCCAGTGGGCTTTCCGTACTCATTGTTACTGCATGTTCTGGGTTCTTTGGTATTATTATAAGGCCCATTTGTCGGCGGCGTCCAAATAGTGGTGCTTGCACATGCCTGTAGCTACCATTGTTATCTATTATTTCAAACTTTGCATAGGTATCTAGGGCTACCAAAAGTTCCTTAAAGTGTGTTTCGTCCTCTACATAGGTACCGTTTACTCTGGTAATAACATAACCTGATTGGATACCCATTTTCTCTGCTACTGATCCTTTAATTACAGAAAGAACCATAATTCCCTCTTTAGGGGCTACGAAAAGGGGCTCTCCTTTGAACTCTCGATTATTGGAAACAACTATCAAAAATTCATGGGCAAGGGGTGCAAATAGCACAGGTAAAACAGTTACAACTGGGTAAAATGCTGCTAGGACAGCGAGACCTACCAATGAAACACTATATAAAAATAGACTTAGTGCTGTCTTTTTGGATTTCTCCTTGGGATGAGTTGATAGTGCCAGGTCACCATAACCTAGGGCTGCTATTATGGGGAACATAATGTAGGTAATGGTGTAACCATCTGGTGCTGTTAAGTTAGAGTTAATAAGGGGCCACCAGTTAGGCATAGCGATTGAACCACCAGCAGCTTCTCCAGTGGTAATAGCTGCAGCTACCAGTGCTACAATGGGCACTGGCCAAAAGCGTTGGAGGGTAAATCCTCCCACCACTTTATCATTGTGTTTTAAAAACATGGGGCTTGCCCCTTTTGCTCCACTTAAATATATTAGAACACTCTCCGTTAAGTGAAGTATACCAACAACTGCCATGAGGCCTGGTAGGTTAATTGTAACAAACTGAAGGGCTATACCAGTAAGCTCTATTTCTCCATATAAGGACAGTATGCCCCTAGCAAGCAAGCTTGCCACCCCTACGATCCCGCCAGCATAGGAAAAACACATATATCTGGGATTGTAAAGCATTAATAAAATTGCTATAGGCCAAGCGAAATGCAGCCCTACAACAGCTATATCTACACCTATAAAAACTAGCATTATGCTACCGATTAATCCACCTAGGAATCCAAAGATTAAAGATGTAATTGTTTGTCTAGTAGGATTGGTAATGGAGATACCAAAAAGCCTTCTCTCCATTAACATTTGCCTATTATATTGCTTTTTAACCATGAAAAGTACTACCAAAAGGAGAATAGGGAAGATACTGCGAAACTCCATCAAACCCATAAAAAGGGATTGTATCATCATAGTGAAAATCCTTATAAAAAACATAAAACCTTCTCTTAATACATCAAATGAAAACACTTTTTCACCACCGCTCCAAATTCCTAATTTCTTTTAAAAAAATCAATTGCTTCTTTTAGTTGCATATCATTATCCTTCTTATGTGCAGTGAACTTCTCGTTTAATTTTTCCGCTGTATTAGCATCCATAAACCCTGTAGGTGCCAACCCATTGGCACTCTGAAATTTCCCCAATGCTTGTTTAGTACTTTCAGTAAAGGTACTATCGTCAGTGTCTTCACCAAACCCTAGGAAGTATAATATTCTATTGATGATAACCACGTCTAATCCCGTGCTACCAACTTCCAATCTCCCTTTATATGAGTATGAAGGGAAGTTTGCCGCTTCTGGTTGTTCTATTTCTATATCAGGGGCTACTCCCACACCGTCTATAACGTTCCCACGGGGCGAGAAGTATTTCTGTATCGTTAATTTCACAGCACTTCCATCATCAAAATCTAAAATACTTTGAACAGAACCTTTCCCAAATGTGTTCTTACCGATTAGGGTACCTGCATCCCTATCCTTTAAGGCTCCCGCCAGTATCTCCGAAGCACTTGCACTATTTTCATCGATTAGTACAACTACATCGAAACCCCTTTCTTCTAGTTGAGATCCAAATGTTCTAACCCTTACACCATTTTTATCTTCCATGTATACAACGTCACCTGCAGGTACTAAATATTGGGCAATATTTACAACAATATGAAGATATCCCCCTGGATTACCCCTTAGGTCAATTATAAGTTCTTCCATACCTTCATTTCTAAGTTGAGTAAGTGCTGTGACAAATTCTTGGTCTGCTCCCTCGGCAAACCTAGTTATTCTTAGGTATCCTAATTTTCCCTGGAGCATATCCCACTCAACAGCAGTTGACGTTATAACTCCCCTTACAATGGAAACCTTTAAAACATCTTGTCTGCCTTCCCTTAGTATCCCTAAGTTTACTTCAGTATCAGGCTCACCTCGGATTAGATCTACAACCTCTGAAAGGCTCATTCCTTCTGTATTAGTTCCATCTACCTCCACTATCATATCTCCAGGTAATAAACCAGCACTCTGCCCTGGGCTACCTTCCATAGGTGTTACCACAGTGACCCTGCCATTATTCATTGTCACTTCAACACCAATACCTCCGTAACTTCTCCCTGAGCTTATCTGTAAATTTTCAAGATCCTTTGGTGAAAGATATTCACTATAGGGGTCGCCTAATGATGATATTAACTCACGATATACACCTTCTTGAATTGTGTCCCAATCATAGTCATTAAAGTAATGATCATCAATGACACCACTTATCTCGAGGATTTTGTCTAAAAACTCGTCTCTATCTACCACTTCTCCCACAGGTGGTAAGGATTCTACTATTGTGCCTTGCCCAGAACTATATCCCAATGCGTAAAAGGCCACGTTAGTAAATAGCAACACCACTAGAAAGATGATTATAGTATTTTTATTCTTCATTAGATACACACCCCATCAAATTATATATTTACTATAATATTATTATTCTATCTTCATTAATAATTCCCTTTAATTTTGTTTTCTGTATATATTTAGGGTAATCAACATTTCCTCTAAATGCTATAGAAAAAAAGGTGGAAGTATCCACCTTTTTTAAATACCTATCTGTAATGTGTCATTGGGTTTGTATGTTGGCCGTTTACCCGCACTTCATAGTGAAGGTGCGGACCAGTTGAGTTACCTGTGGAACCAACTGTACCAAGTGCTTGACCCCTTGCCACTGCTTGCCCTTGCTGTACTGTCACTCTATGCATATGTGCGTATAGTGTTGCTACACCGTTACCATGGTCGACAATAACATATCTACCATATCCTGAGGCAGCATTACCACCAGCAAATATAACCACTCCACCATCTGCCGAAACTATGTTAACAGCAGAACCATTGAAGGTTGGAGAAGCTTCCCATCTTGTTCTAGGTATACCAATATCAATACCGTTATGAAAGGCCCTGTTACCACTGATAGGGTGTGTTCTCCATCCATAAGGAGAGGTAATCCATCCTGCGCCATATTCAGGAACTGGCCATGCAAGATTTCCTGTTGCTTCTCCCCTAGAAACATTTTGGTTTGCTTGTCTTTCTAAGATTTCTCTTATTTGGCGTTCAACTTGTTGAGATGCTTTCTCAAGTTCGTTAATGTATGCTTGTGTATGTTGAACATCTCTATGAAGCTGCTCATTTAATTTTTGTTGTTCTAGCATGTCAGCTTCAATTTGGCTTTGAGCTTTTACTGCATCTGCTCTAAGTACAACAAGCCTTGATTTTCTCTTTTCTTGCTCTAGCTTTTCAAACTCTAAAAATTCTTTTTTCTCTTTGATTTCTTCAACCAGTTTTACATCATCTTCTAGCATTGTTCTAAGGAAGTGAAATCTAGATAGAAAGTCTGAAAAGTTCGTGGCTGAAAAGAGTACTTCTAAGTAGCCCACATTTCCCCTTTGGTACATAGCTCTCATGCGAGACTCAAAGTATCCAGTTTGTTCTTCTAGATACTCCTCTGTTTCGATGATTTCTTGTTCCTTCAACGTAATAGCCCTTTCAGTTTCACGGATTTCGTCATTAATACCGCGAACCTTAGCCCTTTGCTGCACAAGTTGATTATCTAATCTTGCAATTTCAGCCTGTATTGCAGAAATATCCCCCTGCAAAGCTCTACGTTTTTGATCTGCTTCTTTTCTTTGTTCCTCAATTGAATCTAGTTCGTCTCTTTTGTCATCCAATTCATTCGCCCATACTGAACCAATGGTTGTGAACGCCAATAATAGCACTAGGGCTGTTACAAATATTAGTTTAAGCTTCCCCTTAGACAAATCATGACTCCTCCCTTCTGTTGAACTTTTATACTTTTAAAAATCTCCCTAGGGAAATTCCACTACCAATGGCTCCTATACTTACCCCTAAGACAGCTAGATATTTAACTAGAATAGGGAATATCTCGTCAAGATGTAAAAAACCTACGGTAAGCAAGTTGTCTGGAATATTCATGTAAACAGCTTCCAGGGCATACCCATATCCGTAATACAGTGCTAACAGCGCCAGTCCTGTACCAAATAGTCCTAGGAAAAGACCTTCTAATACAAATGGCCAGCGGATAAACCAGTCCGTTGCTCCAACGGATTTCATTATGGATATTTCTTTTCTTCTTGCGTAAACAGTTAGTTTGATAGTATTGGATATCAAAAATACTGCCATTACCAACATAACACTCATAAAACCTAAGCCAATCCATTGCACCATATTCATGGCGTTAAATAGTTTTTCAACTACTTCTTGTCCATAATCTACTGTTTCAACAAAGGGAATTTTGCCAACTCTTTCAGCTATGTCTCCTATTGTATCTGGATCATCAGCAACTATCTCAAAGCTAGCTGGAAGAGGATTTCTATCGTCAAATCCTTCTGTTATATCTGAGTGATCCCCTAGCATTTCCCTTAGTCTTTCTAGGGCATCTTCCTTAGAAACATATCTTAATTCTTTAATGCCGTTTACTGTTATTAGTTCACTTCTTACTATATCTATTTGTTCTTCCTCTACTTCAAGTTCTAGGTATGCAATAACTTCCACTTGATTTTTAATATCTTCTACCATTACTTCAAGGTTGTTATTAAAAACGATGAAAACCCCTAACACCAGTAAAGTTGCGAATGTTACTCCTGCCGAAGCTAAGGTCATCCAGCGGTTTTTGGTTACCCCAACTAGTGCTTCTTTAAAGAAATATAATATATTTCTAAAAATCATTCTCGTAACCCCCCTTTGCATCATCTCTAACTACTTTTCCGTCTTTTACTCCGATTACTCTGTGTCTGTATTGGTCTACTATATCTCGTGCATGGGTGGCCATAACAATTGTGGTCCCTCTTAAGTTTATGTTATTTAAAATGCCCATTATCTCATGAGCTGTATCTGGGTCTAAGTTACCAGTTGGTTCATCACAAACTAGAAGAGCTGGTTGGTTAACTAAGGCCCTAGCTAGTGAAACCCTTTGTTGCTCACCACCAGATAATTGGTGAGGATAGCTTTTCACTTTATTTCTAAGTCCAACGAAATCTAAAGCTTGGTGTACTTTTCTATCAATTTCTTTTTTTGGGTTTCCTATTACACGGAGGGCGAAAGCTACGTTGTCAAAGACATTCTTATCAGAAAGTAGGCGGAAGTCCTGATAAACAACACCCATTTGTCTCCTAAGGTATGGCACATCTTTGTCTTTAATTCTTGTGATGTTTTTATCAAACATGAACAGTTGTCCCTTTTTAACACTTACTTCCTTAAATATAGCTTTTAATAGTGACGATTTACCTGCTCCACTGGGACCAACTATATATACGAAGTCCCCTTTATCTATTTTTAAATTAACATCTGTTAATGCATAGGTTCCGTTAGGGTAACATATAGAAACATCTTGAAAAATGATCATATTTATTCTTCACTCCTTGAGTTAGTATGATTGAAAGTTCATCTTGTACATGTGAAAGAGTTCTTTTTAGTCGTATTTTTATCAATTCGACATAATACCTGCAAATCCTTTTATTTTTTCCCGAGGTCCCTCTTTTTTTCTATATTATTATTTAATCATTGATTGTAGTACTTTACAATGCCAAAATACTGGGAATTTAGCACTAAAAAGACGAGCATTGCTCGTCTTTTAGGTATTAAAAATATATAGTTCAAAAGCTTAAACACGGATTTCACGGTAATATTAATGTTTTTTTCACCGTGTTATCAGCGTTATTGTTTTGGGTTACTTCTAAGATTTCTACTCACTTTCCTAACAAGCCCTACAGCGACTATCATTTTTACAATATCACCAGGTAGAAATATCACCATTCCTTTTATGGTGTTTAAAAGCGTTACGCTACTTCCCATGACATTATTAACGATGTACCAAATATACGTTGTTCCTACTAAATAGAGCACTATGTTTCCAGCTATTATCCATAGTAAATCAAACTTCCCTTTCCCTAATCCACAGAAGAAAGCCAATATGATAAAACCTAAGATAAAACCAAAGCTTGGGTGTAGTACATAGCCTATACCCCCTCCACCACTGAATACAGGGAGACCCACAAGGCCCATGAACATGTATACAATTTGGCTTATTGCTCCATATACTGGACCTAAAAACATTCCAGACAACATGACAAAGAATGTTTGCAATGTAACTGGTGTAGGGTACATTGGTATTTGAATTAAACTTCCTATATATGTTAGCACAGCGAATAAACTAATTTTTACTAAGGCTTGTGTACGTATTACTGAGGGAGACATCTCCACTGACCACCTTTTTAATGTTATTTTCTTGTTGAATTATCAGGGATCCGTCTGAGGAGATATCAACTACCATGCCTTTTTCTATTCCCTTTATATTTGCAATTTCTATTTCTTTTCCTATTAAATATGAATACTTACGATTTATATTCAACACCTCACTAACTTCCCGGTTTAGGAAGCTATGAAAGTAATATTCCAGTTTTTGTGTGATAGCCATGAGCAAATGATTTATATTTATTTCCTTTCCCCATATGGTCTTTAAAGAGGTGGCCTTTTGTTTCAATTCCTCAGCTACGTTGTTGTTACAGTTTATACCCATACCTACCACTACGTAGTCCACGGAATCCATGTCACCTTTTACTTCTGTAAGGATACCTGCAATTTTCCTGCCGTTATGTAAGATATCATTGGGCCATTTTATCTGAGTTTCCACACCCAAGTACTCCTTTATACCTTCCCTAACTACAGCTGCCATTGTAAGGGTCAGTAGGGACAAATCTTCCATGGGAAGTTGGGGTCTAAGCAGAATGGACATTCAAAGACCTCCACTTTGAGAGTTCCACTGTCTACCTAGCCTTCCTTTACCCTTTGTCTGTTCTTTTGCAATAAAGATTGTTCCCCGCTTTTTTCCTTGTTCTTGATCTTGGTCTTGTTCTTGGTTTTGGTCTTGTTCTTGGTCAGCTAGTTTTTTAAGTTGTATGTTTGTGGAATCTATGGAGTCAACAACTATGATTTCTTTCCAAAAGGATGAAAGTTTTACTTGTAAGTAGTGTTTATCAACATCTGTTGGAAACCTAGATATAACATATCCTTTGTTGGTTATTCCCTCAATGATATATCCACTTTTACGTAGTTGTTCAATCCCTTTCCAAACAGCATTGCGACTAATACCTAACCTCTCACTTATATATTGTCCTGATATATTTTCCTTAGGATTTTCAAGAAATAGTTTGAGCACCTCTGTAGCAGTATCCATTAAAAATCACTCCTTCTGATTTAGGATACTTTTTTCAGACGTGTTTGTCAACTATCAATGATATTCAGGGTGACAATGATGGGATTAAATCTAAAAGAAAAAACCTGTTTGATATCTCTGAGGGTCACCCACCCTAAAGGGATGGGCTACAATCAGGAAAATATACTTTCCTAGCAATTAAAAAAGCAGGCCATGTTGGCCTGCTTTTGATCTAAATATTATTTTCTTGCCATTGCTCTCTTTGCTTTTTCTGCTATTTTTTCAGCTGTTAGGCCGTATTTTTGCAGTAGTTCATTTGGTGTTCCTGATTCACCGAATGTATCCTCTGTGCCTACCATTTCAATTGGTGTTGGAGCAAATTGTCCTAGTACTTCACTGACAACTGAACCTAAACCACCCATGATATTGTGCTCTTCTGCAGTTACAACAGCACCAGTCTTTTGTGCTGATTTTACAAGAAGGTCTTTGTCAATTGGTTTGATTGTATGGATATTAACAACCTCTGCGCTAACTCCATCTTTAGAAAGTAACTCAGCAGCTTCCACAGCTACACTTACCATGACACCTGTGGCAACTATAGTCACATCGCTACCTTCTTTAAGTACAACACCCTTACCTAACTCAAACTTATAGTCATCAGAGTTTAACACTGGTAAGTTTGGACGTCCTAGGCGGATATACACAGGACCTTTCATGTCAGCAGCAGCTCTAATTGCTTGCTCAGTCTCTGGACCATCTGCTGGTACTATAACTGTCATGTTTGGAATAACACGCATTAGAGCGATATCCTCTAGTGCTTGATGTGTTGCTCCATCTTCACCAACTGTTAAACCTGCATGGGTAGCAGCTATTTTTACGTTTAACTTAGGGTAACCGATGGAATTTCTGATTTGATCATATGCTCTACCTGTGGCAAAGATAGCAAATGTACTGGCAAATGGGATTTTACCTGCTGCTGCAAAACCTGCAGCTGTTCCCATAAGGTCAGCCTCAGCTATACCCATGTTGAAAAATCTTTCTGGAAATTCATTATAGAAACCTGCAGTTTTAGTCGATTTTGAAAGGTCAGCGTCTAGAACTACAATATCTTTGTTTTCTTTACCTAACTCTACTAAGGCTTTACCGTATGCGTCCCTTGTGGCAATAGTTTTTGACATATTCATTTCCCTCCTACTTTAATTCCTCTAATGCTTGGGCAAGTTGCTCTGGACTAGGTGCTGAACCATGCCACTCAGCTTTGTTTTCCATAAAAGATACACCTTTTCCTTTAACTGTCTTAGCTATAATAACAGAAGGTTTACCTTTTGTTGCTTTAGCTTGGTCGATTGCTGAGAAAATAGCGTTAAAATCATGGCCATCTATTACTTGTACATGCCAGTTAAATGCTTCCCATTTTGCATCAAGGGGATGAACAGCCATTACATCTTCAACATCTCCATCGATTTGCAAACCATTGTAGTCTAGGAAAGCAATCATGTTATCTAATTTATAGTGTGCCGCAGACATTGCAGCTTCCCATATTTGCCCCTCTTGAATTTCTCCATCACCTAAAAGGGCATATACATGTTTTTCTGACTTGTTAAGTTTTCCAGCTAAAGCCATACCGTTTGCAACTGATAGACCTTGGCCTAGTGAACCAGAAGACATGTCAACACCAGGGATATTCTTCATATCTGGATGTCCTTGTAAAATTGAATTGATTTTTCTAAAGTTTTGTATTTCCTCTTTTGGGAAAAAGCCTTTTTCTGCTAAAGTCCCATAAAGTACTGGTGTTGCATGGCCTTTACTTAAAACAAATCTGTCTCTATCTTCTTTTTGTGGGTCGTTGATATCAATGTCCATAACCTCAAAATAAAGACTGGTCATAATCTCAACTGCAGATAAAGATCCACCTGGATGTCCTGATTTTGCAGCCGTTACCATCTCTAAAATGCTCCTTCTGACATTTTTGGCAGCAGTAGAAAGCACTTCTAGCTTCTCTTTGGATAAATTTTTGTTCATTCTTTGTCCTCCTTAATGTTTAATTATCTATTAGCTTAAAACCTTCTCCGAGGGCTTCAGTAATATCAGTAACTATAACGAATGCTTTGTTATCAACATCATAAACCATTTCTTTTAACTTTGTTATCTCCATTTGGTTAACCACGCATAGGATGACATCCTTATCAACCTTTGAATATGCTCCCTTACCTCGAAGTGTTGTTGCTCCGCGATTTAGTTTATATAGAATTGTTTCTGAGATTTTCTCAGGTTCATTAGAAATAATTAATGCCATTTTTGATACACGCAATCCTTGCTGTACTAGGTCTATACCCTTACCCGTAATAAATACAGCTATTAAAGCGTACATGGCTAACTCTGCATTAAAGGCTATTGTTGCCAAGGCTATAACTAAGAAATCGATGCCTAAAAGCCCTTGACCAACTGTAAACCCCCAAAACTTATGTAGTAGCTGGGCAGCTAAATCTGTGCCCCCAGTTGTTGCCTTAGCTCTAAACACTATTCCTAATCCTAGCCCTGATAATACTCCACCGTATATTGAAGCTAAGAGTGGATCGCTTGTAAGAGGGGAAATCCCCGATGTTAATGCCACCATTAGGGCGAGGATAATGGTTCCGTAAAGTGTCCTTATACCAAATTTTCTCCCTAAGTATATCACTCCTGCAATAAATAGGGGTATGTTTACAACTATCAATGTGATACTGACAGGTATACCAAAAAGATAGTATAGCACTGTAGCAAAACCACTAACTCCTCCAGCAGCTATTCTGTTTGGGATCAATAGTCCATTTAGGCTTATTGATGTTATTAAGCAGCCTAGGGTTATAAGTAGGTAATCTTTAAAAGCCTTCATTAAAAACACACTCCGTTACATGTCTATTTCTCCATATAAATATAGGTATCCTTCTTTGATTTGTATATCTGTTATTTCGGTATAGGGTATACTTCCCAGTGAAAAATCTAGCTTATAATTGTTTAAGAAAAAGTCTGTTGCCTGCTGTTCAAAGCCAGGTAAATTCATGTTTACATTTTCTACTACAAAAGAAATTCTGTTGTCAGTCTCTACCTGGAATTTCCCATTAAAGGTAGCTTCTATCTTAACAAAAATCAGGTTTACGGGAATTGAGATACTTACATTTCCCTCTGTAAGGGCAACGCCTATATTTTCATCCCACTGGTCCTTTAAGTACCTAGATAGTTCTGCCTCAGAAATCAGTGCTGTGAAGTCTAAATCTCCGCCTTTAAGGCCCATATTGCTAAATCTCACATCCAGCCTTTCAAAGTTTAGAACGGAATTGAAGTCATATATGGTTCCTTTACCTTCAAGGTTATTTGTGAGAGCTTTTAGTAAATGGGGTCTTGTTGAAGTCAATTCTATTTCAATTTCATCTACACCCATTTCCGTAATTTGTTGTTTTGCATAATACAGTATTACAGTTGGGGACAAAAGCTCTGCCACTGTTAGTAATAGTACAAATACAATTAACAATATCAATGCTATCTTTTTCATGATTTTTTACTCTCCACTAGATACTTTAAATAACCATCCATGAATTTGTCTAAATCACCATCTAGCACACCTTGGGTGTTGCCAACTTCTACACTAGTTCTGTGATCTTTAACCATGCTGTATGGATGGAAAACATATGAGCGAATCTGGCTTCCCCAGCCTATATCCATCTGTTCTCCCCTTATAGTATCTAACTCTTTTTGTTGTTCTAGTCTTTGTTTTTCCGCTAATCTAGCAGCTAGTATTTTCATGGCAGCGGCTCTGTTAGAGTGCTGAGATCTCTCATTTTGACACTGTACAACTATACCTGTAGGCAAATGAGTTATTCGAACAGCTGAATCAGTTTTGTTTACATGTTGTCCACCAGCTCCACTGGCACGGTAGGTATCTGTCTTAAGATCTTCAGGTGCTATTTTTATCTCTTCACCATCTTCAATCTCTGGAAGAACATCCACAGATGCAAAGGAGGTATGGCGCCTACCTGAAGAATCAAAGGGAGATATCCTTACTAGACGATGCACACCTTTTTCACCTTTTAGATAACCAAAAGCATTTCTACCTTTTATAAGTATGGTTACACTTTTAATTCCTGCTTCCATATCAGCGAGATAATCAAGTATATCTACTTTAAAACCTTTTTTCTCGCTCCATCGCAGGTACATACGGTAAAGCATTTCTGCCCAGTCATAAGACTCTAAGCCACCTGCCCCAGGATGAAGGGATACTATGGCGTTGTTGTGATCATATTTCCCAGACAATAATTGGCTTAATTCTAGGATTTCCAATTGTTTCTCTAAGGATTCGACACCCTTTGCCATATCCTTTTCAAATTCAGGGTCTTCTTCCATTTCTAGAAGTTCTAGCATCTCATTGAAATTGGCAAGTTGCTCATTTATATCCTTGAATTTATTGACTATATCCTTTAGCTCTGTCAATTCATCTATTACCCCTTGAGACTTTTCCCTGTCATCCCAAAAGTCTGGTTCTGCCATTTGACCCTCTAAGGCTTTGATATTTTCTTCTTTTAAAGCTACATCAAAGGGAAACACTCAAATCGTTTAGACGTTTATCAACTACCTTTAACTTATTTCGTAGTTCAGAAATCATTCTCTCAACTCCTTAACATACTCAGTGGCTAATGAGTAATCATTAGCCACAGCATTTCTTATATTTTTTCCCACTACCACAAGGGCATGGGTCATTTCTACCTACTTTATTACTCTTAGCAGGGCTCTGGTTTGGTCCTTGACTTGGCTTGTTGGGATCACCTTCACCTGCTGCAGGAGTATCGTTTGCAACAGCCACTGCCCTTCTCATAGGCGTTTGTGTAAGTTGAACCCTAAAGATTAGCCTAGCTACATCCTCTTGAATACTTTCAATCATACCTTCAAACATATTAAATGCTTCAAATTTGTATTCAGTTAGTGGATCCTTTTGACCAAAGGCCCTTAGTCCGATACCTTGACGTAGGTCATCCATTGCATCTATATGATCCATCCACTTGGTATCTACAGTTCTTAGGACAACTACTCTTTCTAGTTCTTCCATCATGCCTTGCATTTGTTCTTCACGGATGCTGTAGTTTTCTTTAAATTTTTCTACAAAAAGTTCGTAGATTTCATCCCTATGCAGACCTTCTACTTGTTCAAGTTTTACATCATGGGGCATGAGGTAAATTGTTTCTGCATATTCAAGCAGCCCTTTAAGGTCATAATCCTCTGGATAAAGCTCTTTGTTTGCATATAGGTCTACAGATTTTTGTACAACCTTTTCCACCATGCCAATTATTTTATCCTTTAGCTTTTCACCCATAAGGATTTCTCTTCTTTGTTTATAGATGATTTCCCTTTGGGTATTCATTACATCGTCAAATTGCAGTACATGTTTACGAATATCAAAGTTTTTACCTTCCACACGTTTTTGTGCATTTTCAATGGCCTTACTAATAAGACCTGCTTCTATTGGCATGGAATCATCCATACCAAGTTTATCCATCATTCCCATGATTTTTTCTGAGCCAAATAGTCTCATGAGGTCATCTTCAAGGGATATGAAGAACTGGGACGCCCCAGGGTCACCTTGACGACCTGCTCTACCACGAAGCTGGTTATCAATCCTTCTACTTTCATGACGCTCAGTACCTATAATATATAAACCACCAAGCTCTTTTACACCTTCACCTAGTACAATGTCAGTACCCCTACCTGCCATGTTTGTAGCTATGGTTACAGCTCCCCTTTGACCAGCACTGGCAACTATTTCTGCTTCTTTTTCGTGATACTTAGCGTTAAGTACAGTGTGGGGGATTCCTTTTTTCTTTAGGGCATCAGATAACAACTCTGATTTTTCTATACTAATTGTACCTACAAGAACAGGCTGACCTGTTTTATTGCATTCTTCAATTTGATCTATAATGGCCGTTATCTTGCCAGGTTCTGACCTATAAACTGTGTCAGGCAAGTCTTTACGGACCATAGGTGCATTTGTAGGTATTACAACTACATCTAAGCCATAGATCTTTCTGAACTCTTCTTCTTCAGTTATAGCTGTACCTGTCATACCAGATAATTTGTCATACATTCTAAAGTAATTTTGGAATGTGATAGATGCCAGGGTTTGACTTTCCTTTTCAATACGGACGTTTTCCTTTGCTTCAATGGCTTGGTGAAGACCATTACTATATCTCCTACCTTGCATTAAACGACCAGTGAACTCATCTACTATAACAACTTGGTTGTTTTGAACAACATAATCCTTATCCCTTTTCATCATTACATGAGCCCTTAGGGCTTGATTAACATGATGGGATACTTCCATGTTTTCATCATCAAAAAGGTTTTCTATGTTAAGCTGCTTTTCAACTTCTTTTACACCATCTTCCGTTAACACAACTGAGTTGGCTTTTTCATCGATGGCGTAATGCTCTTCTTTTCGCAGTCTTGGAATTAGCTTAGCGTAACGGTAGTACATGCTTATATCTTGATCAACTTGACCAGAGATGATAAGTGGGGTTCTAGCTTCATCGATTAGTATGCTGTCCACCTCATCGATAATAGCATAGGTAAGGTTTCTTTGTACAAGGTTTTCCTTGTATATGGCCATGTTATCCCTTAAGTAGTCAAATCCAAACTCGTTGTTTGTACCATATGTGATATCACATGCATATGCATGTCTTCGTTCTTCAGAATTCAAACCATGGACAATTAGACCTACACTTAGCCCTAAGAATTCATGGACCTTACCCATCCACTCACTATCCCTTGTGGCAAGGTAGTCATTTACTGTTATGATATGCACACCTTTTCCAGTTAAGGCATTTAGGTAAGCTGGCAAAGTAGAAACAAGGGTTTTACCTTCACCTGTTTTCATCTCAGATATTCTTCCTTGATGCAATACAATACCACCGAGGATTTGGACATCAAAGTGACGCATACCAATAACCCTGACGGATGCTTCCCTTACTACAGCAAAGGCTTCAGGTAAAATAGCATCTAGTGTTTCACCTTTATTGAGCCTTGCTTTAAATTCATTTGTTTTATCCTTTAGTTGTTCGTCTGATAACCCTTTTATGGTGCTTTCAAAGCTGTTTACTTTATCAACTAGTTTTGATAGTTTCTTAATTTCTTTGTCATTGGATGATCCGAATATTTTTGATACAAATCCTATCATTTTTTATTAACCCCCAATACTTATTGAGTACAATTAAAAGGAACCTAAGCCTATGGTCCCTTTCCATTTTCCTTATTATTCAATTTTAGCACTTTGACTAAAAAAACTCAACCTTTTGCCTATTTCGAGCCATTTTTTAAACCTTTGGCACAATATTCATCAAAATGACACGGACATTTTTAACCAAGGGCTTATCTTATGGGTATTGTATTGATTTTTGTGTTAAGTATGGCTTGTGTAAGATAATTATTATAGGGTTTTTTATATGGTTTTCTGTAGGACTTTACAAATAATTTACATGACCTTTCTAACCAAGTGATTAAAAACCGTACGATTATCAGTTTTTCCTTTTTTCTTTGCCCTGAAGATCATAAAGATCCTGTAGATCAGTGGATAAGACATTAACTCCTTTTTCTAAAAGCCTTTGATAATCCGCATATGTATTGAAATTCTTGATAAAATTCATCTCTGGGTCAAGTTCCATAAGTTCTTGTTCTGGTATGTAGTATGTATCAAATTCGTCTAGGAGCATCTTTATTTTATGTAGGTCCTGTAAAAGAGTTTCTTCTACCCTCGGCAACACCTTTTTATGGTATATACCATACAGTGGCTGAAAGCGTCCATCTGCCATACATACTACAATATCCCCTTTGTCCTTTTGTGATATTATATACTCCACTACTTTCGGATTAACAAGGGGTGTGTCACATCCTAAGATAAAAGTCTGGGGGGCCCTGCTGTGATACAGTGCACTGTGAATACCTAAAAGAGAGCTCTTACTAGCTATTTCCAGGGCATCTCCATGGTAACTTACACCTGGAATTTTAGTTTCCTGTAGCCCGTTATCTATGACACTTATGGATGGAAACAGATTCCCTATATTACATATTATATGGTCAACAAAGTTTTTTTCCCCAAGGGAAAGGCTACCTTTATGTACACCCATGCGAGTTGACTTCCCCCCCGCCAAAATACTAAGTTCAACATCAATCTGCATCACAATCCACCTTTGTCATTTAGTAAGTACATTATAGCACAAACACCCGATGTAGCCCATCCCTTTAGGGTGGGAATGGTACATCTTCCTGCCGCCGCAGTTGTAGCCCATCCTTTAGGGTGGGTAGTCCTGCAAAACTAACATAAGATCAAAACCTATTTTCACCACTACTCTTCACTATAAATAACGAAAACGCGTACGAGATTAAAGGACATAAGATATTAATTACTAAGCTTTTATATAGTGTAGCGCCTTTTAGTGAAAGTTAGTGTGAAACATCTTTTTATCTTCCTCAAGCAGCTGTTGTAGCCCATCCCTTTAGGGTGGGCTGACCTACAAAATTAACATAAGATCAAAACCTACTTTTACCACTACTCTTCACTATAAAGAACAAAAAGCGTACGAGATTAAAAGAAATAAGGTCTTAATTACTAAGATTTTATATAGTGTGATGCCTTTTAGTGAAAGTTAGTGTAGGGAATGTTTTAATGCCCTTAAGATCATAAAGATCTGTTGGCTAAGCTTTTGGTTCTTTTCTTTAATAGTCACAGACCATATACTGTCAAGATGTTTCCTACACAGCCTAAATAAGCTACATCATTCTGTCCCTCACTGGCCATTAACTGTTACGAAATGGGGATGAAAAAGCTTAATTAAAAACCTATTTTCACCACTACTCTTCACTATTCAAAAACTAAAAAGCGTACGAGATTTAAAGACTAAGTTCTTAATTACTAAGCTTTTATATAGTGTGGCGCTTTTTAGTGAAAGTTAGTGTGAGGATGTTTTAGTTCCTGCCCTTAAGATCATAAAGATCATGTAGATCTGTGGCTAAGAATTTATTTTTAAGTATCGCCTATAAAACCATCAACATATCCGTGAAAATCAGTGAAAATCCGTGGCCACGATTTAATAATTGCCCTTAAATTTCATATAGATCTGTGGCTAAAAAAGCTCTTCTCAAAGAAAAAAGTGACCTCGCGGTCACTTTTAAAAACTTAGCTTAGTAGCTATCTGGGATTATTATTGCAGCTATGATATATGCTAGAAGCCCTGAGCCTCCGAATAATATAAATAATACCCATCCAATTCTTATCAAAGAAGGGTCTAGATCGAAGTATTCTGCGATTCCTCCACAAACACCAGCTACTTTTCTGTCATTTCTTGAACGATATAACTTTCTTGCCATTTATCTCAACTCCTTACGTTATTATTTACTCTTAATAAAAAACACTAAACCTAGGGCAATTAAGAAAACAGGCCAAATATAGTTTGAAAATCTACCTATATACCAAAAGAAATTTCCAAGGTAATTAAAGAATGACCATACATAGTTCATATTAATTCTAAACAAGTATCTTAAGTCAACGAAGTTACCAGCTAGGAAAAATAAACCTAAAGAAATCAAAATAATACCTAATAACATTCCCGCTGTTCCTCGTTTTTGCCCTGCCTCTTCTTGAGTTGAATACGTTTTTTCATTTGCATTATACTCTGTATCTACGTAATCTTTGTTAGCATCATAGCTATCAGCCTCATCTGTATTAGTCCTTGATATAACTGAAGGCTCTTTAGGTATGGCAATGGCAGCTATAATGTAAATGAGTATTCCATTACCACTGGCAAACCCAATAAGGACAGCTAATACTCTAACTATTACCGGGTCCACGTTTAGGTAATCAGCAATACCTCCACATACACCACTAATTACAGTATCCCTACGGGAGCGATATAATCTCTTTTTCATAAAATCACCTACCTTATCTTATACATTATATTATATAATATTTCCCTTAACAATTGTTGTTGTTAACAATAATTTAATAAATATTTCAGGCCTAGGCAGTGAAGCTCTTTTAGTCTTCCTGCCGCCACAGTTGTAGCCCATCCCTTTAGGGTGGGCTGACCCACAAAACTAACGTAAGCCCAAAACCTACTCTTACCACTACTCTCCACTATTCAATGACTACAAAGCATACGAGAATTAAATACATAAGTTCTTAATTACTAAGATTTTATATAGTGTGATGCTTTTTAGTGAAGCAGAATGTTTTAATTCCCTGCCCTTAAGATCATAAAGATCATAAAGATCTGTGGCTACGCTTTTGGGTCTTTTCTTTAATAGTCTCGGACCATATACTGCCAAGATGTTTCCTACACGGCCTAAATTAGCTACATCATTCTGTCCCTCACTGGCCATTTACTGAAATGAAATAGGGATAAAAAGGCTTAAAACTTTTTTTTCACCACTACTCTTCATTATTCAATGACTACAAAGCGTACGAGAATTTAATAATAAGATCTTAATTACTAAGCTTTAATATAGTGTAACGCCCTTTAGTGAAGGTTAGTGTGCGTAATGTTTAGTCTTTGCCCTTATATCAAATAGATCATGCAGATCTTGTGGCTACGGCCTTTAACCTTATTATCATGTATATCCATGAACAAAAATAAATAGCCAGCGTCTACACGCTGGCTATTTTTCTTAAAATTCTGGTTCTATAACACCATAGTCGCCATTTTTCCTTTTGTAAACAACATTTACTTCTTCGTTCTCCCCGTTGATAAATACGAAGAAATCATGCCCTAACATATCCATTTGCAAGATTGCTTCATCAGTCATCATAGGCTTCATGTTGAACTTCTTAACTCTAGCAATTTGTGGCTCGCTTATATCATCCTCAACTGGAACAGGTGCTCCAGCTCCATTGAAATCTTTGATACTTTGTTGACGGGACTTTCTATTTACACGGGTTTTATATTTCCTAGTTTGTCTTTCTAATTTTTCAATAACTTGATCTATGGATGCGTACATATCGCTTGACTGTTCTTCAGCCCTTAATAGCATACCTCCATTTAGTAATACTGTTACATCAACAGCATGCACATCTTTTGTTACACTTAAAGTTACTTGAGCTTCGGTATTCTCCTCGAAATATTTTTCAAGTTTACCAATTCGTTTGTCAATGTGTTGCTTCAGTCCTTCAGTTACTTGAATGTTTTTTCCCCTTGATATGATTTTCATATATACCTCAACTCCTTCTAATAGGTGTTATATATTAATATTCCCTATAAGTTTGAAAAATCCTTCTATTCTGTACAAAATAAAAGTATTTTTTTGTCGATATCTTAGTTTTAGCTTATACTACTGGAATTAGACGGATTTACATAAGGTAACTTATGTAAAATTTTTTTTAAAAACAGTTGAATTAGATAAGGATAAATGAAAAACATGAAAACGTGTAGTTGTAGCCCATCCCTTTAGGGTGGGCAGACCTACAAAAAGCTCCCAAATACTGTAGGGCTCAGGGCTCCGTACCTGCCCGGACCCACAAAAAAACAGACCAAAACGTAAAGCTACCAAGAAAACCTAGACATAGACATATGTATACGGATAACACTGATTTAGAAAAAGATTAACATAAAGAATTAAAAACCTAGGAAACCAAGGACATATAAAAAGAAAAATAAATTCCTGATTCACAAGGCATAGACATCTTCACTGTTAAGATCAAAGTAAACTAATAATTAACTTCTAAAATATTCCATAAATGCGTGAAAATCCGTGATTAAGCCCTAAGCATAAAACCATACTTTTACCACTACTCTCCACTATTCAATGACTACTAAGCATACGAGAATTAAATACATAAGTTCTTAATTACTAAGATTTACATAGTGTGATGCTTTTTAGTGAAGCAGAATGTTTTAATTCCCTGCTCTTAAGATCATAAAGATCATGCAGATCTGTGGCTAAAGGTTTTAAAAATTATTGATAAATCCAACCCACAAAACCATCCAACAAATCTCAAGAAAATCAGTGAAATCCGTGGCAAAGCCCTTTCCCTTAAAAGTCCATATATTTGTAGTGGCCTAGGAACTTGATATTATTAAATTATCTTTAACAACATAAAAAGAGCAAGCCCATTACAAGGCTCGCTCTTAAGTCTACTAATACTCAAACTTAGATATCTTCTGTTGCATTTCTTCTGCTAGCTTAGATAGAGTATGGCTGGCATTTGCTATTTCATCCATGGCCGATGTTTGCTCTTGAACTGATGCAGAGGCTTCTTCTGTCCCTGCAGCATTTTCTTCAGATATAGCTGATAGATTTTCCATTATAGATATAATCTTATCTTTCTTTTCCTCCATTTCCCTACTGGAGTTAGCCATTACATCAATGGCTTTTTTCATATTTTCAATGGAATTTGCTATACCATCAAACTTTGTACTTGTTTCATCTACACTCTTAGCTTGGTAGCTTACAATCTCTCCAAGCTCGGCCATTGTTTTCACAGCTGTTACTGTCTTGTTAGATAACTCACCAATAATCTCTGCAATTTGACCTGTAAATCCATTGGATTGTTCTGCTAGTTTTCTTATCTCATCTGCTACTACTGCAAAGCCACGACCAGCTTCCCCTGCCCTTGCTGCTTCTATGGCTGCATTTAGTGCTAAGAGATTAGTTTGCTCTGCGATGTTTTTGATCATCAAGCTTGCTTCTTGTATCTTATCTGCTGCTTCATTTGTGGTTAGGATTATTTCATGAACCTCTTTAGCAGCTTTACTACTTTGTTGGGATTTCTCAACTAACTCACTTACTATTTCAAGACCCTCATTTTTTAGGACATCGACTTTTTCAGTAGTCATATTTAAATCTTGGGCTTGGCGATAATTCTTTTCCACAAGTTGACCTAGATCAGTTATAAATTCCACACCTTCTTCTGTTTCCTTTGCCTGATCACTGGAACCACTGGCTATTTCCCCAATGGCCCTAGCCACTTCTTCTGCAGCTGTGGAGGATTGTTGACTAGTTGAACTCAGCTGGATAGCAGAAGATGATAACTGTTCTGCTACGCTGGAGATATCCCTTACTATTACCCGTAAATTACCTATGAATCTATTTACTGTTTCTGCTAGAGAACCTAACTCATCATTTGTCCTTATATCTATGACTTGCTTAAGGTCTCCGCCATTTTCCACTAGATTATCTAGTTTGCTCTGCATTAGTCTCAGAGGTTTCGTTATACTTCTTATAATTATAACCTGCAACACTAAACCCAATAATATAGCAGATCCAATAACACTGGAAGTTAAGTTTCTGGCGAAAATATAATTGTCATTTGCCTCTACCCTAGACTCATGCGCCAGAGCTATATTATATGCTTCTAAGTTACTTAAACCATACTTCATATCTATGTATAGAAAATCTTTATCCCCAGCTCTTAGCCTAGTTAGAGCGGCTGCGGAGTCATCCCCCTTACTCAACTCTAATACCCGCTCACTTCTACCTACATAGCTTGTCCATGTATTGTTGACAAAAGTAAACAAGCCTTTGTCTTCATCGGACGTGATATTGGCTTCATAGCTTGCCAGCAGCTCTTCGATTCTCTGTTTTTTTAACAGCATCTCTTGCTCTATATTTGCCATCTCACCTTGTGAGTCTGACATAATATGTTGGTATTCATAGGATCCATACTCACTAAAAACAGTATTAATCTCTTGAGAAATGGTCACTCCATGAATAATTTCAGTAGTGATGTGGGTAGTTTGATTGTTTAAGGCACCAATTATACTAATTGCATAGGCACCCAAACCCAAAATAATACAAAGAAAAATCGCTGTAGAAAAAATCAACTTGCTCCTAATAGAAAAACCACTTTTTTTCTTAACAGATTTGTCTGATCTTTGCTTTTTTCTAAAGAACCTTCTCATACTGAAATCCCCCTTTTTTTCTGTTCACGAAATACTATATTTTTAATATAGTGTATTTTAAATGACAGAACAATGGATTTCATCATATCACCAAAATTATTACTATACTTTAACAAAACATTGCTATAAATGGTAATTCCAAAATACAAAACCTATTTCCACCACTACTCTTCACTATTCAATGACTAAAAAGCGTACGAGATTTAGAACCCTGAATTGAATAAAACCTAGATATAGACATATGTACACGAATAACACTGATTTATAAAAACTAAAATAGGACCTATAATCAGAAAAACAAATCACTGATTCACAAAGCATAGACATCTTCACTGTCAAGATCAAAAGCAAACTAATTATCAACTTCCAACCATCCCAACTTACAAAAAGTATGAGATTCAGGACTCTGAATTGAAGAAACCTAGACATACAACATATGTACACGGATAACTCTGATTTAAGATTTAATCTTTGCCCTTAAAATCATGAAGATCATGCAGATCTGTGGCTAAGGAATTTTTTTTATATAAGTACCACCCACAAAACCATCCAAACATATCCGTGAAATCAGTGAAAATCCGTGGCTAAGATTTAGTTTTGCCCATAAGATCATAAAGATCATTCAGATCTGTGGCTAAGCTTTTAGGTCTTATTACTATACATTCTAAAGAACACAAAAGAACTAACCTATACTATGGTATAAGCTAGTTCTTTTATACTTAACTAAACAAGCCACTAGACTACTCAGGCTTTTTAACACCCTGCTTTAACATCTCCTGCCATGTATCCCTTAGGCCAGTTATAACAGGTAATGCTTCTTCTACCGGTTTTCTCTCGAATTTCGCACTTCCACTAATAAGTCTGCTAATTACAAAGTCATATAAAGATCTCAAGTTATTAGTAATATCTCCACCATCTGGACTTAGGTTAACCATAAGCTCGGTAACGATATCTAGAGTCTTGTCCACCTTAACCCTAAATTCATCCTTCTCGCCTCTGTCTAAATGCCCTAAGGCTACATTAATATTCTTGATAGCCCCATTGTAAAGCATTAAAACCAATTCCCCAGGTGATGCCGTAGAAACTTGAGTCTGCTTGTATTGTTGATACGGATTGTTCATCATGTGTATTTCCCCCAATATGTATTATAGATATAAATATATCGTTGCTACTCACATACAAAAAGATATGTAGGTGTATGATTAAATCTTTGTTTAGGCTCATATCCAAATTCTGAAAGAAATTCCGAGATATTGTTAAACTCTTTTTGATTTTGTGCCTCGATATAAATAATTGGTCTAAAAAGCTCTATTATTCGTTTCGATCCTTTTAGTACTTGCATTTCCATGCCTTCAACATCTATTTTCATTAGATCAACCTTTTCGTCTATAATCACATCATCTAATGCAAAAACCTGTACATTACCTTCCGAATTATCAATTAGTTTAGCCATTCCTAGATTTTCTTTATTTTTTATAAGGTTAGCTCTGGATTGTGACTCTCCAATACCAAAGTTATAGCAGTTGACTATTTGTTGTAGATTATTATGTTCTATATTATTTGTTAATATTTGATACACATCAGGTTGCGGTTCAAATGCATGAACTTTATTAGGATTGCAAAACTTACCGAAGAATACAGTATGATTACCTATATTTGCACCTATATCAACAATAACACTTCCAGGTTTAATTCGTGATTCTATATCCTCCAGCATTTGTTTTTCATAAAAAGCACCCTGCCCCCTAATTACTTGGGATATATGATCTATTGAATTCGGAAATTCCATTTTAATGTCTATGCCTTTGTAGCCAAAGGTATACTGATTAGAAACTTTAGTTTTTTCTCCTTTATACATTATGTCAGTTACATTTCTTTCAAGGGAACTGATTTCTTTATCTAAAGAGTAATTTTCTTCAATAAACTTTCTATAATCACTTGATTTATATTCATCATCAAAGACTAAGTTTAGTAAATCTGATATTGTAGTCCATATAAATTGGGAAGGATAAATTTCTTTAGCACCAACAAAATTATGGATCAAAGGTTTTATGCCCTTAGCCATTGCCTCCATAATAGATAGTTGTTGACTTTCTAATAAACTACTTGAGATAATATAATTTTTATCTTCTAACCATTTATTTATATCTTCATGCCAGCCTGAGAAAATAATATTATTTTTTAGGTCCATCTCTTCAATCATTTGGCGAAAATAAAGTATATATCTAGGTTCCTCGAATTTCCCTGCTATGTGTAACATGAACCTCTTATCTTTATCAACAATAGCTTTAAAAGCATGAAGTAGCAACATAGGTCCTTTTTTAAAGTTTAATCTTCCGACATAAGCAATATTAAACCCCTTACTACGCTCTTCAAATGGATAATCTTCTAATTTAATACCATTAGGAATGACTACTGTTTTTTCAGCACTCAAATTGCTTTTAGAAGATAATACATAGTTTCTAATATGATTAGCAACGAAAACAACCTTATCAATACTTGTCCAATCAATCGCGGAAATGTATGGTGTAAACGCTTCATAGCTATGTAGCCTCGCAATTATTACCTTTTCTCTCGAAAGTTCTAATTTACTAGCTTTGACCAACAGGTCATCGCACCAGTCAAACCAGCTAATATCTGCCCACATCATACCTTCTTGTATTTGACTATAATTACTTACAGTAATTTTTTTAACTGTAAATCTATCCTTGAAGTTCTCCATTATGTTATTAAAAAAGTAGTTCATTCCTTTTTTAATAAAGAACACTAACTTAGGCTTAGTAGTAAAATCACAGTTAGGTGACAGTTCTCTAATTTTCTCATTCAAAGAAATTAAATCTAATTTTTGCTCATCAGTAGCAAATAAATCTTTACACTGCAAATAATAGTTAACTGCCTGGTCTAAATTACCCTTAATTTGATATAATGACGCAAGGTTAAATAATAAATCAAAATCAAAAGGAAACTCTTCTACAGCTTTATTCAATACCTCCTCCGCCTCGTCTAGTTGATTTTGTAAAAGCCATAGTGTTGATTCAATAGAAGCTATAGCACTATCCCTACCAATTTTCTCCTTATATTGTTTTAACGTAAACCAAGCTTCGTCAAAAAAACCTTGATGGATTAATTTTTCAATTTTACTAATTATTTTATACTTGTAATCATCATTTATATACATGACTTTCCTCCTTAGTATTGAAACTTTAACTAAGATTTTGACTCAAATGTAATCTAGCATATTCTTTAATATAGTTATTCAAGGTTGGTAGGTTTTCTTTAGCTTCTTTTAGAAGTTTTACCTGAAGCATAGTATTATTACTACCTCGCATTTTTTTTACAAAGTAAAAGTTTATAAAAAATCGATGTTCATTATCATTAATAATCGTGCTAAGTATTCTAAGCTTCTCTTCGCCATAAAGATATTTTATAAACAATTCTCCGTAGTATAAGTATTTATTGAAAATCTCAAAGTATTTAGAGTGGACTTCTTCTGAATAATTATTCGAGTTTTCAAGGATAGCTCTGTGGATAACTAGAAGTGTCTTTATGGAACGGAAATCATTTTCTTTTATGTCTATACTTAAAATCTCTTTAATCAATTTGTTTTCATACTTATAATCATTTTTTAGTAGCTGCCTAAATAAATTTATTATTGTAACTTGTTCATTTTTTCGGAATAGGTCTACAAATCTTTTAGATATATTTAGGTCTTTAACAACTTCTCCATAAAAAAAAGGCACGTACTTAAAATCTATTTTTTTTAGGAAGGTGTATAATTTTAGCTCTTCATTGAAACCGCGGTTTAATAAGCAGTACTCCGAGTATATCCCTTCACCTTTTGCAAAAACCAAGTCCATCTTATCTTGTTTTTCTGGCTCTAATAATTTTTTCATTTCTTCTATAATTATGGTGACTTTATTATAGTAAGATTCATTTTCATTTAAGTACTTGATAATTTTTTCAGGCTCATCTTTCTTCATGTGAATTTTTGTTAGTAGAATCATTTTTTGATCAGTTTGTTCTGATGCATTGTTTATATGCTCTAAAGAGTTTTCAAACTCATTGTTTTCATAGTAATAATTGGCCAGTAAAATATTTGCTTTATTCAGTGAGGATTGGTCTATGCTATATAATGCTATAGATGCATCATTGTATACGTCCAATCTTTCCTTTTTGGAATACAAGTCTAAATATTTTTGGAAATTTGATTTCATTTTTTCAATGTTGCCTAATTTTTGGTAGGTATAGCCTAATATATTATACAAGTCTAAATAATCAGGACGTAATCTTACACCTTCTTCGGCAATATTGATTACTTCTTTATATTGACCACATGCAAAAGCATTTTTAGAGTAAACTGAGTAAATAAAAGCATACTTTTTTCTAAGTTTGTAGTCTATATTATTAAGTAATTCAAAGGTTTTTCTTATTTGCTTTAGTGCTAAATCATGCTTTCCATACATGCTATAAGATACTGACAATTGAAATGAATAATAAATATTTTTAGGATCTTTTTCAATCTCTTCCTTTAGTATTGAAGAAGTACGATTAAATTTCTTCTCCATCAGATTTTTATCTTTTATTAAGTAACCATAGTGATTCAGTAGTATTTCTGAAGCCATAATTGGTTTTCTAACATTTGGTTGGTTATGAATTGCTCCTCTATAGCAAAAATCCTTATCGTTTCTAAATATTTTAAAATTAGATTCTAGAAGAAATTTATCTATGTTATTTTTGTAGAAAAAACTCTTAATCTTAACCATTACAGACATCTTACCGTTCAGTGATCCAGATTCAATCAAGGATATCAATTCGTTTGGTGTTTCTAAAGTTTCGTCAGCATCTAAACTAAATAGCCATTCACCATTTGTGTATGATATGGCCTTATTACGCATATCCGAAAAGTTATTATTCCACTCTGCAAAGTATACTTTATCTGTATAAGATTTCGCAATTTCTACAGTTTTATCTGTTGATCCAGTATCTAAAATAACAAGTTCAACATACTGTTTCTGTAGGATTTGTTGCAAACTATCTAGGCATCTTTTTAGGTTTTCCTCTTCGTTCTTCACAATCATACAAAAACTAAGCTTGATTTTTTTCTCCATAACTTTCACCTCTTAGGAAGTTAATTTCCATTCATCGATAACTGGTAGTAATCCAAATAACAGTAATTCTCTAAATAAAAAGAAATCCTCACTTTCAAGAGATTCTTCTAGTGAAGCATAAACATTATTAAGTTCAGTTAAGTGCTGTACTTCATATCCATTTTCTTTTAAAATAGATAAGGCTTCTGAAAACACTTCTAAATCTTCCGTCAAAAATATAAGTCGATCATTATTCAATGTTTCCTGTGCTAGAATTTCATCACAAATACTTTTTATCCTACTACTTAGATTTTCTGCTATTTCCCTTATACTTTTTTCTAAATTTATAAATTCATTCATTTATGTTCTCTCTCCATTACTTTATTTTTTAAAAAACAGGGAGATAAAGAATCTCCCTGTAGATTTTTATATTAACCTAATAATTGAAGAACTGACTGCGGTGCCATATTAGCTTGAGCCATCATAGCTGTCGCAGCTTGCGATAGAATATTATTCTTAGTGAACTCCATCATTTCAGCAGCCATATCTACATCACGAATTCTAGATTCAGCAGCTTGTAAGTTTTCACTAGCATTATCAAGGTTTGCAATGGTGTGCTCTAAACGATTTTGTAATGCCCCAAGTTTAGAACGCTCTTCAGATACAGTTTCTATAGCAGTATCTATCAGTGTTATTGTAGCATCAAAGCTAAATGTAGATGCTGCTACGTCTATACCATCAACTCCTAAACCATTTGCACTCATACTAGAAACAGTTAAGTTAACTTGTTGTCCACTATTAGCACCAATTTGGAAGTCAACGTTTAGACTACCTCCTAATAAGTTTTGCCCATTAAATTCTGTACGGTCTGAAATACCTTTAGATCCTGTTTCACCACCAAGTTCTTCTATAAGTGCAGATAACTCATTTTGAATAGCAGTTAGATCTTCTGATTCATTAGTTCCATTACCAGCTTGCACTACTAACTCGCGCATTCTTTGAAGGATTGCATGTGATTCATTTAATGCACCTTCAGCTGTTTGGATCATTGAAATACCATCTTGAGCATTTCTTGATGCTTGTTTAAGACCACGGATTTGACCTCTCATTTTTTCAGAGATAGAAAGACCTGCAGCATCGTCACCAGCACGGTTGATTCTCATACCTGACGACAGTTTTTCCATTGATCTTGCACCATTGTTGTTATTGATGTTTAATTGTCTGTGAGCATTCATAGACATAATGTTGTTATTAATTCTCATTATAAATTCCTCCTTGAATTTTATCTATTTAGAAGCTTCCATGCTTCTGATATTTAATTATCCTAGCAATTGAAGAACAGATTGTGGTGCCATGTTAGCCTGTGCCATCATAGCTGTAGCAGCCTGGGAAAGAATATTATTTTTAGTGAACTCCATCATTTCAGCAGCCATATCTACATCACGAATTCTAGACTCAGCAGCTTGTAAGTTTTCACTAGCATTGTCAAGGTTAGCAATAGTGTGCTCTAGACGATTTTGTAAAGCACCTAACTTTGATCTTTCTTCAGAAACCTTCTCAATTGCACTATCTATCTTTCCTATTTCAGTATCAAAGTTACCAGCAGTAAATGTTCCACTAACAGATACATCAGCAACAGATAATCCAGAAGCGCTCATATCAGCAATTGATAAAGTTACTTGTTGCCCACTATTCGCACCGATTTGAAAATCAATACCTGAAGCTCCAGCTAAAGAACCATCTAAAAGGTCCTGGCCATTAAATTGGGTACGATCGGAAATACCTTTAGAGGTTGTTTCACCACCAAGCTCTTCAATCAATGCAGTTAATTCATTTTGAATAGCAGTCAAATCTTCTGATTCATTAGTACCATTACCAGCTTGCACTACTAACTCACGCATTCTTTGCAGAATTGCGTGTGATTCATTTAATGCACCTTCAGCTGTTTGGATCATTGAAATACCATCTTGAGCATTTCTAGAAGCTTGCTTTAAACCACGGATTTGACCTCTCATTTTTTCAGAAATAGAAAGACCTGCAGCATCGTCACCAGCACGGTTGATTCTCATACCTGATGATAACTTTTCCATTGACCTTGCACCATTGTTGTTATTGATGTTTAGTTGTCTGTGAGCATTCATAGACATAATGTTGTTGTTAATTCTCATTATATATTCCTCCTTGAATGATGTTTTTAGAAGCATCCATGCTTCTATTTACCTTGGACATACTTTACTAAATAAAGAAGCATTCTAGGCCGTACGCTCCTTAATTGCTTTTTATTAGGTCGTAAGTCCTTTATGTTTAATATATCGACTTATTTTGACATTTCTTAAGACACAAATTAGCTTATTTAAGAGCAATAAATACTATTTCCAACGTTTTTCGTCCTATTTCTTCATCTTATGGCATATTGTTATATTTTAAATAAAATTTCCTATATCATCAAAAGGTTATAATCTGACCTGAAGCATCAAGCTACAATTATTTTTGCTTATCTATAAACATGGCGTGTGCTTGGCCTTGATTGTATGCTTGGTATACTTTCTTACCTTGTTGCAGGCCTTGGCGTTTTTGGCGGTTTTCTCCTAGGGCTTTTTGCATTTGGGCTGTTAGTTCTGCGTCTAGGTTGATTGTTTCTCGGAGTTGAGTTCTGATTTTTTCTGTTAGGATTTCTAGATCTTCTGTTAATAAGTAGTTTATTGTTTTGATATATGGTAGGTTAAATTCTTTTATGTTTAGTTCTTGGCATATTTTATTTCTTATTTCAGCTATTTGATTATTGATTGGGTTCGCTTGTTCTATAAGCTTGTCCCGTTGGTCTATTATTGTTTGAACTTGATCTTCATTGTCATCTTGGAAGGCCTGTTGTTGGTTTATGTATGTTTGGTGGACTTGGGTATATAGGCTGTATATATCTTTGTATTGGTCGCGTAGGTTTTGTACTAGGTTTGTGATGTTCATTTTTTCACTTCCTTCGGTTAGGGTATTACCTTGAATATAGCATAGTATTGGACAAGTTTAAACAGGAAATTAGTTGGGGAAAAATAAAAAATCTTGTTTTACCACTACTTTTCACTATCAAGACATACAAGGCTTACGAACTTAAAGATAAAGTTCTAATGAACTTTTATGACTACTTTAACAACTAGCATGCTGGGTGGAAGGGCGACTGAAAAGCCTAAGAACTCAGTTCTTAGGCTTTCAGTGGAGTGATTGCAGTTTTGAGGTTTTTTCACTTTAGCTCTGGCCAGATACCTAGTTCATTTGCTTTACTCATACATTCTTCTATACTTTCTCCTATCACAGTTAGATGCCCCATTTTTCTTCCTGTCTTCGCTTCTTTTTTTCCATATAAATGCAGATGGTAGTCTGATAGTTTATCTAGATTTTCTAGCACTTTATGCATGTGTTCTCCTAGGATGTTTACCATTATTGATGGTTTTAGTAGTTGTGTGCTACCTAGGGGTAGGTTGCAGATTGCTCGGATGTGTTGCTCAAATTGATCTGTTTCGCATGCTTCTATGGTGTAATGTCCTGAGTTATGGGGTCTTGGGGCTAGTTCGTTTACGTAGATTTCCCCTGTTTCTGTTACGAACATTTCTACAGCTAGGGTTCCCACTAGGTTTAGGCCGCGGGCTAATTCTATAGCTATTTTTTGTGCTTCTATTATAACTTCTTCATCCACCCTTGCTGGTACTATTGTTGCATGGAGGATTTGGTTTATGTGGATGTTTTCTCCCACTGGAAAAGTGGTAACTTCTCCCACTTGGTTTCTCGTTACTATTACTGATACTTCTAGTTCAAAGGGTATCCATTGTTCTAGTACAAGTTGACCTTTTCCTTTTAAGGATTCATAGGCTATTTCTATGTCCTCAGGGGATTTTATCAGGTATTGACCTTTACCGTCATAGCCACCTCTACAAGTCTTAAGTACTGATGGTATGCCTATATTTTTTACTCCTTTTAGTAAGTCATGAACAGTATCGATAAGCATATATGGAGCTACTTTTGTGCCCAAATTTTCAATGGCTTTTTTTTCTGTGCCTCTGTGTTGTGTTGTAAGTAATAAGTCGCTTCCTTGGGGTAAGTTAGCATTTTCTTCTATCCATTTAGCCGTTTCTGCACTGATGTTTTCGAATTCATATGTTAGAACATCACTTAACTTAGCCAGTTCTCTGGCTCCTTCTATGTCATTGTATGTTGCTATCACTTCATGGTCAGCAATCTGGCCACAGGGTGAATTCTTACTTGGTTCCATCACTGCTATGTTGTAGCCCATGTACCGGGCTGAAAGTGCCATCATTCTTCCCAGTTGGCCTCCTCCCAGTATTCCGATTGTGCTGCCTGGCGGGATTATTCTTGACATAACTGGTCACTCATTTCTAGTACTTGTTGATGGGTTGCTTTCCTTTTTGCTTCTAGGGCTAGGATAATTTCTTCGAATTGGGTGCTAAGGATTTGTGCTGCAAGGAGACCTGCGTTTGTAGCACCTGCTTTACCTATGGCAACTGTGGCAACTGGTACACCACCGGGCATTTGTACTATGGATAGGAGGGAGTCTAGGCCGTTTAGGGCTTTAGACTGAACTGGCACGCCTATTACTGGCAGGGTTGTCTTGGATGCCACCATACCAGGTAGGTGGGCTGCGCCTCCGGCACCAGCGATGATTATTTTGATTCCTCGCCTGCGGGCTGTTTCTGCGTATTGGAACATAAGATCAGGTGTGCGGTGAGCTGATACTACTTTTTTTTCATAGGGAATGTGTAGCTCCTCAAGGATGTCACATGCATGCTGCATTGTATCCCAGTCAGAAATACTTCCCATGATAACTCCTACTTGTGGATTCATTTGTTTGCCTCCTTTTTTCAGTTGGACAGTTGGTTAAGAAAAATCTTTTACGTGATTAAATTCCACAACACATCACGGAATAAAATCTGTTTTTTTTATTTGGCTAAAAGCAAACTGCGAACTGCTAACTGTGATTTTTTTGAACATGCTCTTGATACCATGCATGAGAATTCCACGGTTAAAGACATAAACTAATTAATTCAAAATTAATAATTCAAAACCCTTTACTATTTTTTCAATATAAGGACCTCAAAGCTATATTCTTTAAATCTATAAAAAAAGACCCACTTACCACCTTAACAATCCGTGGCAATCAGTGTTAATCCGTGGCAAAGCCCTTTGCACTTGCCTTTTAATCATATAGATCATGTAGATCTGTGGCTAAGGTCTGGGTCTTGAGTTTTTGCTTCGAGGTCTACCAAGGCTGAAGCCTTGCCTACAATTGTTAAGGGTGTGGGTCAGTAATTCAAACCATTCTACCTTCAATCAGTCTAAATCAGTGCTGATCTGTGGCTAAGCCCTTTGCATTTGCCTTTTGATCATATAGATCATGTAGATCTGTGGCTAAGGTTTGGGTCTTATGGTTTTGCTTCGAGGTCTACCAAGGCTGAAGCCTTGGCTACAATTGTTGAGGGTGTGGGTCAGTAATTCAAACCGTTCAACCTTCAATCAGTCTAAATCAGTGCTGATCTGTGGCTAAGCCCTTTGCACTTGCCTTTTGATCATATAGATCATGTAGATCTGTGGCTGCGGTTTGGTTCTTGAGGTTTTGCTTTGAGGTCTACTCTACACTATCAAAACAAACAAAGCGTACGAGACTAAAAAGATAAGTATAAATACCATAACACTATAAACCAATGCAGCTTATTTGATTTCAAATCCGTGTATATCAGTGTAAATCCGTGGCTAAGCCCTTTGCATTGCCTTTTAATCATATAGATCATGTAGATCTGTGGCTAAGGTCTGGGTTTGAGGTTTTGCTCCAGGGTCTACCAAGTCTAAAGCCTTGGCTACAATTGTTGAGGGTGTGGGTCATTATTTCAATCCTTTCAACCTTCAATCAGTGTAAATCAGTGTTGATCCGTGGCTAAGCCCTTTGCATTGCCTTTTGGTCATGTAGATCATGTAGATCTGTGGCTAAGGGTTTTATTTATTTGCGCCCTTTATCAGGCTGATCAAAAACAAAAAACTCCACGCCATGCTGTCCATTATAAGGAAAGCATTCACCTGGATTGGTTTTGGGTACGTGATATTAGTATCACGGCTTTCCTCATAGTCCAGTATTTTACGGTTACTGGGTAGAGACTTTTGGGCCATATTCCCAAGGTTATATGAGGGGGGATTATTTAGTTGTAAGGGTGAAAGTTGGAATGTTGGGAAGGGTTAGTTAGTTGTTATTGGGGCTAGAATTCAGGTTCTTTGAACCCATATGCCTAACTCCTAACTCCTATATTTAGCTTATTATGACTTCGGGTTTTTGTCAATGAAGAAAGACGAACATTGGAGTGTTTTGTTACCCATAATGTTCGTCTTTTAGTTTGCCTTCGAAGATTATTTGTTGTTTTGCTACTTCTATTTCGGTTTTTCCGTTTTTAATGACCTCTTGGAATATTGGTTCTTCTATTCTTCGGATTGGTGTGTATCCTTCTTTATCCATGCGGATAAGGCATTGTTCTATAGTTTCGTTGTCTGATACTTGGAATCTTTGTTTTTTGTCTTTTTTCAATGGTTTCGCCTCCTATTTTATTATGCCTATTTTGGGGTGAAAAATTATTTTGACTAAATTATTCTGTTGTAGAGCTCTAAGGTCAAAGGAGCCTAACGCAGATTTTTAAGTGCGATTTCGCGGACTTGTTCGTTCTGAGGGCTAGAGATAAGTTTTTAGATTATAAAGCACGGCTAGGTAGATCGGATTAGAAGGATTAGAGAGATTAGTCCTTTGGGTATTTAGCGTAAAGCGAACTGCGAACTGCGTATCTGCGAGACCTAGCCCCATGCATGAGCTAGATCTGTTTTACACCTGGCCCCTTACTCCTTCCTCAAACCCCACCCTAAAGGGATGGGCTACAATTATTGTTCCGTGAAAGTTCAGGAATGTTCTAAAAAAGACCGGTTTCCCGGCCTTTTCTAAAACATTCCCATCAGTTGTTGGCTTAGCCATTGGCTTTGGTTATACATTTGATCCATGGCTTTTTCCATGGCTGTGAATTGGCGCCAGTATCTGTCTTCTACCCTTTGGAGTCTATCTTCAAAGGCAAATATACGATCATCAATTCTCTTTATTGACCTACCAATAAAGCTTTGGTCAGTTATTGCGGAGCTTTGTCCCGCCTGGTTACCAAGCCTTGTCATACCACTACTTAGTGAGTCGTATAGTTTAGTGGCAATCCCCTTAGTTTCCCCATCACCCATGAACAGTTTTCGTACATCTTCTGGATTATTTTCTATGGCGTTTCTAAGTTTCGTTTCGTCTATGTGTAAGATACCACGTTCTTTATAGTCTCCGGTTGTAATCCCTATCTGGGATAAAGTTCTAATATCTAAGTCTCCTACGGATTCTCCAAGAACTCTACGTAAATCATTAAGAACTCCTTGAAGTACAGTATCATTCCTTAGGTGCCCTTGACGAGCTATCTCTTCCCATTTCTCAGCTTCCCTATCTGACAGAGTTTCTCTTTGCTCATCGGTCAATGGTGGATAGTCACGATTCCTAGGTTCAAATAGCTTCTCGTTTACAGAGTTAATTAAACTATTATATTGGTCTACAAAGTTTTTTATATTGTTAAATACTTGATCTGTATCTGATTTAACTGTAATTGTAGATGTCCCCACTTGTTTAGCGCTAAAGCTAACTCCAGCAAAAGTAAAGTTGTTTGATTTATTCTCTTTTAGTTCGTATCCATTTACACTTATTCTAGCTGCATTTCCTATGGTATAGTATTCAGATTCTACTGAAACATCAAATTTAAGTGCTTCTGTTAAGAATGTTGATGATCCACCAAAAACTATCTCTTCCCCTTCGCTTTTTGAGGACATGAACATCTTATCTTCCCTTGCATCATATACCAAGTTAACTCCTGCTTTTGAGTTGTTAATTTTTGTTATAACATTGTTTAAGGATTCTTTAGTTGGGTCTATATATACAATGTTTTTATCTGGTGTTTCAGGTGGAGCTTCAAAAGAGAATTTCACACCATTTATTTCAAACTCTCCAGTTAATTCATCAGCGCCAAATAATTGATTAATCCTGCTACTGGCTAGTTTCCCTTCTAGGACTCCTTGCCCATCTTCTACCTTACTATGAGCAAATGTTTTTTGGCCTAATTCTATAACCTCTACAGTATATGTACCCACAGAAGCACTTCCACTAGCTGTACCTGTTACTACATCTGAGTTTGTAGAACTTATTGTTCTTGCTGAAAAATTGCTAGTTCTATTTAAGTCAGCTGCTGTTGTTCTAAAATTTAGTAGTTTGGTCCTCATTGACCTATAATCTTCTTGTTTCCATTGTAATACTTGTTTTTGTTGCTTTAAGCGGTCTAGAGGCATCCTTTCTGCTCTCATTAGCTGTTCTAGCATCATTTGAGTGTCCATTCCACTGCCTAGTCCACCGATTCTTAATCCTGACATTTTTGCCTCTCCCTTCTTATACTTTTTTGTCCATCATCAGACCTACTAGTTCATTCATCTTCTCCACTAGGTTTAGCACTTCTTCTGGGGGAATTTCTCTGATTATCTCTTCAGTCTCTTTGTCAACTACTTTAACCATGGTGCGATTAGTCCCTTTATGTACTTCAAACTCAAATTTTTTATCAACCATTTGAACTGTCTCGTTTATTAGTTCTACAGCTTTTTGTAGTTCAGCATCCTTTACTTGTTTGTTTCTATCAGTGTTTTTATTTTGGTTATCACTAAATGTTCTTTGCTCTTTAGGTAATTCCCGACTTACAGGTTCTACTCTTTTGGTTTGTGTTGACTGTACACTGTCAATTCTCACTACTCTTCTCCCCCTCGTATAATAAGTTTTATATAACAAATTTAATAATAAAGTATAACTTTTCTTAAAATCTAAACTAGCGTTTATGCCGTGAAAGCCTGTTTATATGGGGTAGCACCCTCTGGTAAAATCTTGGTGGCGGAAGCCATACATATGTATATATCAACTTCCGCCCAAAAAAGGGAGTCCAGAGGGTGCAGGGGCCCCATGTCAACAGGACCATGGAATAAATGCGGTGGATTAGAGCTGTAATTCTTAATTAAATCACTTTATCTTGGATATTGAGCCCTATTCCCTAGATAATAGTTAGTATATGGAAAAAGGATCTATCTGGATTAAGGCTTACTCCCCCTGCAGCAAGACTGCATTTTAAGACTGTCTCCCAGCCAACAGTTGTACTGCAAACTCACAAGCTGTATCTCTTGCCCTACATACCGAATGTTAGCAGCTTCGGGCAGCTTATGGATGGCAAGTATAGAATACTCATACGCGAGGTTGTTGCCAGACTGTTGGTAACTAGGGATAGGGTTCAGTATCCAAGCCGTTCCAAATTCAATAAGAAAGGAGGTCCTATCCATGAATTTGTTTGTTGGTATTGATGTTAGTTCTGAAAAACTTGATACTTGTTTTCTTAATAGTGAAGATCATATTTTACTTAAAGTATCGCTCCCCAATAGTCTAGTTGGAGCTAGAAAGATTAAAGAGCATATTTTTCAGTTTAATGAGCTCATAAGGTACGACCGAATCATAGTAGGGATGGAATCGACTTCTGTCTATAGTTTTCATCCAGCGACTTTCTTAGCTGAAGATCCTGAGTTAAAGTCTTTAGGCATTGAGGTCGCTGTAATTAATCCTAAGACTATCTCTAGATTTAAAGGGATTTTTGACGAAGATAAAACTGATGAGATCGATGCATATCGTATCGCAGACTTTCTCCGCTTTGACCGCTTCAATACTTCTTTGATTAAAGAGGAGAAGTATGTGGCCCTACAAAGGTTAACTAGGTCGCGTTATCAGCTCATCTGTCAGTTAACTGAGATGAAACAACATTTTTTAGAAAATCTTTATTACAAATGTAACACCCTTACTCAAGAGGTGGATACATCTGTATTTGGTGCCACTATGATGCATTTGCTAACTGATTCTATTACCCTTGACGAAATCGCTGATATGCCTTTAGAGGATCTAGTGACTCTTCTGCAAGAAAAGGGTCGAGGTCGCTTTAGTGATCCAGAAAAACTTGCAAAATCTATTAGTAAAGCTATTAGAGATTCTTATCGCCTCGGAAAGGTCATGCAGGATTCAGTAGATATTGTTTTAGCATCTTACGCCATGATGATTAAAGCTGTTAATAATCAAATTAAAGAGATCAGTAAGGCAATTGAAAAGTTATTTGAAATAGTACCCGAATCTAAATCTCTGCTAAGCATACCAGGTGTTGGCCCTGTTTATGCTGCAGGTATAATTGCAGAGATAGGCCAAATTGAACGCTTTGAAAATGAGGCAAAGCTTGCAAAGTATGCTGGCCTTTACTGGAAGCGAAAACAATCTGGTAATTTTGAGTCTGAGAGAACTACTATATCTAAGACAGGAAACCACTACCTTCGCTACTACTTAATTGAAGCTGCCAATTCAGTTGCGCGATATGAACCTGTCTATAATAAATACTATTCTAGAAAATATAAGGAAGTCCCCAAACATCAACATAAAAGAGCTCTCGTTCTTACCGCAAGAAAATTTGTGCGCATGGTGGATGCGCTGCTACGCAATCACCAATTCTATGCACCGGAAAGGAGTGCATAAGTATCGAATAATATTCGATGCGTAATCCTTTTCGGAAACGCCTAAATATCATTAGGCTTAATTGAATGCTGCCTTTTTTAGATATTTCTAGGCAAATAAGTTGGAATTCTCACTGCACTTAATTTGACTTATCACCACAAGTCTTTAGGACATATTCTATTTTTTAGTTAGTAGGCTGGCAAGGGCTTTTAGATCACCTTTGGCTTCATTACTTTTTTTGTTTTCCATCTGTACATCTACATATATTTCTTGGCGACATATGTTTATATTTTTGGGTGCATCTATACCAATTTTTATTGTGTCACCTTTAACTTCAAGGATTGTGATATTGATATCTTTACCGATTACTAGTCCTTCTCCTTTTTTCCTTGTTAGTACTAGCATCTTTACTTACCTCCTTGGGAGGCTTGATTTTGTTCAGCAGGAAAAAGTGGATGTTTCATTGACCATTTGCTTTCTGTTAATATAACTTGCTTACCCTGCATTGTCTCACTATTTAGAATCACAGGCGCCATTAGGTTTGTTGTGGCTTTACTGAAATCTTCTGGTAGTGTTACAACTGTTAATGTTTCACCGACGTTCTCTTCGGTTATGCCGATATCTGCAAGGATTTCTTTTTCCACCTCTATGGTGTAGTCGGTGAATAATGTGGGCCTTGTTAACAATAGTGATATGTCACCATCTTCAACTGATTGGAGCCAATGGAATGCTCCACCTGTTTCTGGTTCTTCGATTATTATGTATTTTGTAAGGTTTTCAAAGCCTGGGATTCCTTCAGGAAATGTTATGATTTTATCTTCGTTTATTTCCAGGGTGCCTAGACGTGCGGATTTTAGTTCCATGGGGTGGCTCCTTTCGTTTTCAGTTGTCAGCAGTCAGTGCTCAGTGGACAGGAAAATCAAAATCGTAGCCACTGATCTACATGATCTTAATGATCTTAAGGCAAAATTCAAAGGCTTAGCCACGGATTTACACGGATCTTCACGGATATGGATGCAAATAAGAATGTCCTTTTTATTGTCTCGCTGTGACTTCCTCATCCTACTACATGCTGGGTCAATGGCAGGTAGTTTTTTTTATGTTTTCCCTTAATCTCGTATGTTTCTTATGTCTTGATAGTGTAAGGTAGTGGTAAAATTAACTTTATTATTTCCCTAACTCCACTCCTGCACTACCTCAAATAATCTATTAGCGTTGGTTGGATTATTCTGGCTGTTACGTTTAGGCCTGCCATGTGTAGGGCTTCTATGTTGGCTAGGTTCATGGCTGCTTCATACATGTCTACATCTTCTACGTCGCTTTGCAGCTTCTTCAGGTTAAATTCAGCAGATGCCATACGTTCTTCTGTTAGCTCTAGTTGGTTCACTCTAGCACCAAGGTCTGCCCTATCTACCAACAGGCTATCAAAAGCTTGTTTAACCTGGTCGTAGCCGGTGGATATATCTTCTCTATTTGAACTCATCAAACCATTTCTTAGGGCGATTAATCCATCAAAAACTGGATTAAAGATACCAGGGCCATTCATACCTGTATCCATTGTGGATCCAATGCCTAATTCAAAAGGTTTAGACTCATTGTTACCTACGAATTCAATGGAGGTGATTTCACCGTTATCATTTCTTTCCGCTACAAAGGGAGGGTTAGTGGTAGTTCCAGCAAATATATATCTGTTAGCAAATGTTGAGTTTCCACCTTGTAACATATCTTCTAAGATGCCGTTTATTTCAGCTGCGATAGCCTGTCTTTGAGACTCATCATATGTGTCATTTAATGCCTGAACACCAAGCTCCATTGCTCTATGCATACCCTGTCCTACATTATCTAAGGCATCGTCAGAGTATTGAAGTATGGATTTTGCTGTATCTATGTTTTTTCTATACTGTTTTATCTCGTTTAGCTCTGTTCTGATACGCAAACTCCTTACTGTATCACCTGGATCATCAGATGGTTTGTTTATTCTTTTTCCTGTGGACAGCTGCTGACTTACATTTTCAAGTCTACGATTATTTTTAGAAAGGTTGTTTAACATATTTTTCATCAACATTCTACTTGTTATACGCATGGTTATTATCCCCCTATCTTCCTACTATGCCGAGGCGGTTTACTATTACATCTATCATCTCATCTATTGCCGTTGTCAGCCTTGCTGCAGCAGCGTAACTGTGCTGGTATTGCACCATTTTAGTCATTTCTTCATCTAGGGATACTCCCCTGAACTGTTCTTGTCTTAGTTCAAACTGATACGCTAGTATCTTTTGGTTGTCAGTCATTTTTATTGTTTCATCTGTCTCTATACCTAGGTCAGCTATGACAGCACGGTAGAATTGATCAAATGTAACATTTTGACCAGCATATTCTAGGTTTCCTCCATGACGTAGTGCTGCAAGTTCCACTGCATTTGTTCCATCACCTTTGGCCCCACTTGCTGAGGCAGCGATAAGCCCGAGGTCGTTAATAATGGCTGGATTTACTGCTAAGCCCTTAATTCCTGGAATTGGATTGCCCTCACCATCTAAAGTGGTCACAAAAAAGTCTATGTCAGTTTGTCCATTAAGGCCAACCCCTTGATTATGTTGTGCATTTAAGGCATTTACATATCCCATAGCGTATTCTTCTAAGTAATCTTGATATTTTGCTATGGCTTCTTTTGACTCGAAAATCCCCTTTACTTTTCCATGGGTGATGTTGTTTTCAACCTGTGTATGTGTTAGAACAACTACATCGTCTGACGATCTTACCAATGTCATCTGTTCATTATGGTAGTTGAACTTCAGTGATTCATGGTTCTCACCAACGTAAGGCACAAGAACATGTCCACCAAAAGATATCCTCATATCACCTCGGTTATTTTCTTCCATATCTACATTTACAAGTTCCGTAAGCTTGTCCAATAATAAATCCCTTTGATCTAATAGATCATTGGGTTGGTCTCCCATGGCTGTAGATCTAACTATCCTTTTATTCACATCTTCTATTTGCTTTACAAGGGAGTTTATCTCACTGACAGCAGCTCTTCCCAGCTCGTCATAGTCTTTAGAAATTTGGTCCAGCTGCCTATCCATGGTTTTAAATGTATCCACCATGGTAATGGCAGTTTGTTTCACCAGTGCCCTTGAAGAAAGCTCAGTAGGTTCTATGGCTAATTGATTTAATGCAGACCAGAATTCGTCCACTGCCATTCTCAGGCTACTCTCTGAGGGTTCGTTGAATATGGATTCTATTTGTTGCATGGCTAGTTGCTTTTGGTTCCACTGAGCCAGCAGTCCGTTTTCTAAGCGCCATTGGTTTGCTACGTATTTATCGAATTGTCTTTGGATAGATACAACAGCTACACCAGTACCGATATGTCCTGCAGCCATTGGTCTTATATTTGAAGGGCTCGTATAGGGTCCTGTGGGTGATGTGACAACTTCTTGTCGCGAGTACCCTGGTGTATTGGCGTTTGATATATTGTGTCCTACTGTGTTTAGGGCTGTTTGTTGTGTTTGAAGTGCCCTACGGGCTAGTTCTAATCCTGAAAATGTTGATCTCATTTTATCACTCCACTCCTAAGCTTTTATATCGAATAGTTTTCCTTCTTTTTTCTTTTGTTGGACTGGTGTTTTGGTGTATGTTTTCTCTGTTTCACCAGACATGGTATTTATGGACATTTTAACCAACTTAAGTGATTGATCAAGTAGGTTTTGATTTATGCTATTTACATCTGATAGCTGAGAAATGACTTTTCTTAGCTCTTCTGTGTTATGGGATATAAGAGCTTTATCTTTGTCATTAAGAATTTGCTTGAGCCCTTCCCAATTTAGCTCCTCTGGTGTAAGGTTCAGCCTTTGTGCCATGGCAGTTTGGATTTCCATCCGTTCTAGTTCTAGGCTACCTATTTGTTTTATGAGTGCTTCTTCTTGATTGATAATTTTTTCAAGGGTAGTCATGTCAGCACTGACCAAAGCTTTTCTTTTACCCTCTGCATACTCAAGCATTTTTTTATACTCAGCTTGCTGTAATCTTAGATTATCAGCCATTTTTTTTATATGTTGTTCCGTCATTTCAACGAAGCCTCCTAGTTTCTAGATAACATTTTTTGTGCTATTAGCACAGGGTCAATGGTGTATGTCCCTTGGGTTATTTGCTCTTTTATATGTGACACCTTAGCTTCTCTAATCTCTGGAGCTTGGGCTATTGCTTTAGATCCCACTGCAATTTCCTTAGCCTTTTGGGATATTTCAAACCGGTCGTTTTGTTGAGCTACACTGTCCATTTTCTTAGTGTTTTTATCTTTAGGGCTTAGGTTGTAGGCCTGCATAATTCCGTTCATATTGTTAATTTTCATTTTAATTCCCCCTCATGTAGTTACGGGTATTATTTGTTATATATATTTATCGACAATTTTCTTAAAAACTTAAGTAATAAAATAAGCATTTTAGAGTATTTAGCTCTAAAATGCTTATTTATTTGATAATTACCTATCTTTATTTAGTCTATCCCTCATAAAGTGAAAAGATCCGTAGCCGGATTTCGCCGGTTGTTGGGGTACATCCTTTGTTTTTCCAGCGCTTGAAAAATCTTTAGCTAAACCTGCTTTACAACTGTCACAGAATCTACCTGATGAAATCCCAGTACCACAGCTTTCACATTCTAAAACTAGATTTTTAGAGGTGTTTACTAATCTATCTTCCCTTAAAAATTTCATTATTGTATCCACTGCTACTCCAGTTCCTTCATGAAGTCCTTGTACATCTACACTGGGATGATCATAGATAAAATCCCTTACTAATTCATACTCTTGATCCTCTTTTTGAACACATGCTGGACAGATATCCCTACGAAGACGATTAAATATTTTTCCACAGCTTGGACAGTTTCTTACATCCATTTCTACTCCTCCTTCTTTAGTTAGCTAATACTATTGTGATAAGTGATTTAGTTTTTTGGGCCTTTAGAACCTTCAAGGCATGATGTATGGTATAGCCCGTTGTATATATGTCATCTACTAGCAATATGTTTTTATTTTGTAGGTTAGTTCCTTTTATTGGTTTAAATTCCCCATGCCAATCATTTTTTCGTTTACTTAACTGTAATGTGTGTTGGGGAGGTCTATTACCCTCTTTCTTTAGGGTCGCCAACATGGGCTTATTTAGCATAAGAGCAAGTTCTTTGGCCAGTAGCTGGCTTTGGTCGTAGCCCCTTTGGGATAGTGTTTTTGTAGTTGCAGGCACGTATGTAATTAAGTCAATATCCATATCTTCATCTTGCAGTCGTTCTATCATTTTTTCTGCTAGACCCTTTGCTAGGTACTTTTGATTGTTGAATTTGAATTTATGTATTAGTTCTTTCCATGCACCTGTGTACCTTGCCACTGCAATGATTTTTTCGATCCTAACTGCATCACATGTGGGTCCATGGTAAAATCGTCCACAGTTGTTACATACTGTCTCTCCTTTGTAGAAGGTTATTTCCTTGGTGCATTGTTCACAAAGGGGTAAGGATAATTTGTCTATTTGCCTGTTGCACATTATGCACTTTTTTATGTCAGGGAATAATAATGCCATTATGTTATGGAACATTTATATCACACCCTTAATTTCTTTTTTATAATATTCGATGTAAATCGACAGAATCCTTCTTTTTGGAAGCCAGTAGCCACAGATCTATATTAATCTAGGCTTAAGGTTAAGGGCTAAAGGGCTTTGCCACGGATTTCGTCGTACGTTTTGTAGTCATTGAACAGTGATGAGTAGTGGTTAAGGTATGGTTTCATGCTTTTTCATCCCTATTTCATATCAGTAAATGGCCAGTGAGGGACAGAATTATGTAGCTTATTTAGGCTGTGGATGGAACATCGTGGCAGTATATGGTCCGTGACTATTAAAAAAAGGCCTAAAAGCTTGGCCACAGATCTGCATGATCTTTATGATCTTAGGGGCAAAAAGTCAAAACATCCTCACACTAACCTTCACTAAAAGGCTCTACACTATATTAAATCTCAGTAATTAAAGATGTTGATGTTTTAAATATCGTACGCTTTTTGTCCTTTATAGTGAAGAGTAGTGGTAAGAATAGGTTTTGAATTTATGTTAGCTTTGTGGGTCCGGGCAGGTACGGAGCCCTGCGCCCTACAGTATTAGGCGCTTTCGTAGGTCTACCCACCCTAAAGGGATGAGCTACAATAGGGGTATTGATTTATGTGGAAGATGAGATTTTTACTGCATATAAAAAGAGCTGTTAGGTTATTCACCTAGCAGCTCTGCCACTGTTACGAATTCGTAGCCTTGGTTGGTTAGCCACTCTAGCACTTCTGGTAGGGCTTTTATGGTTAGTTTCTTTCCTTCATGAAATAGTATGATACTCCCTGGTTTGGTTTTTTGTTTAACTACGTTGATAATTTGATTATGGTTAGTTGCTGCCCAGTCCCTTGTATCTACATCCCAGTAGATTACCCTGTAGTCAAGATGATACGCTACTTCTAAAGTTTCTCTTTTGTAATTTCCATAGGGTGGTCTAAAGTATTTATGGCTTTGATAATTTCCTAATATTTTTTCAGTTTCTGTTATCTCCCTTACAGCCTCATTCCAACTTAGTGTGGAAAACTGTGGATGTGAGTTAGAGTGGTTTGCTACTTGATGACCTCTATCATATATTTTTTGTACTAGGTTTTGTGAATTTTTAGCCCGTTGTCCTAGTAGGAAAAACGTCGCCTTAGCATTATATTGATCTAGGATATTCAACATGGTATCCAATGTACCAGGGTCAGGACCATCATCAAATGTTATGGCTACTTGCTTTTTACTTGTTCCTCCTGAATAAATTATCTTTGCAGCTGGGTTTGATGGTTCTGGTTCCTTAGGCTCTACAGGTTCTCTGGGTTTAGATGGTTGCGTTGGTTTAGTTGGTTGTGTTGGTTTAGTTGGTTTTGGTTCTTTTTTGGGAGGTTCTGGTTGTTCTGGTGGTATAGGTGGTGGAAGCAGAATCCCGTCAAAGTCTCCAAAGTAAGTGTGCGATAAAATAAGATCGTCCCCCTTTATAAAAGTTGCCCCTTCGGGTATAGGACCATAAGGTTCTGGCACCGGTGGTTTGGGTGGCTCTATTATATCAACAGGGCTAACTGCTGCTAGCAGGATCCCGATTAGAATGATATTTAAAACAAAGTATATACCGTATAAAAGAGTATAATCTCTTTCCACAAAAATCACCCCTTTGCTCCATATTTCAAAATATGAAATTCAAAGGGGTTTAGAACCTATTATTTTGTATTTTTATCCTGAATTCCGAATGGTTGTAATTGTCTCTGATAGTTTGTAAATGCTAGCAGTCAGTTGATCTAGTCTTCCTTCGATTTTAACCAGTAGATAAACTGTTACAACCATGGGGAAGCCAAAGTTGGCCATAGCATTTAAAAGTGTCTCCATTTAAGTATACCTCCTTTTGTTCACATGGCGAGTTTTGTGAGTTGCAGTTGGTAGTTAGCTTTTAGTTTTTAGTTTTTAGTTTTTAGTTTTTAGTTTTTAGGCTATTGGCTATTGGCTATTAGCTATTAGCTATTAGCTATTAACTATTAACTATTAACTATTAACTATTAACTATTGCTAGTGCAAAAAAGGCGGGTGTCCCCGCCTTTGGTTAAATTATCTCTGTTACTTGCCTTGCCACTAGTCTTGCTGCTACTACTTCCACTAGGTCTCCACCTGGGGAAGTAAATACATCTTTTGAGATGATTTCTTCCATGGCTTGTTGTACTTGGTTTGAATCCATAGGTTCTATTGGGTCTGCCACAGAGATGGTAACATTTCTACCCTGGGCATTTTTAAATATCATTTGTAGAGTTGTTGTAGGCATTTAAGCTCCTCCTTTCCATTGTTATAGTTTTTCAAACTAACTAGCTAAGCTTGTTCTCATCTATCCTTACAGTATCCAGTAATGGATAGATTTGTAGTGAAGCTAATGCTTCAGCCACTGCCTTTACATCTTCGTTGCTAGCTTCGGGTTTAACCCTGCTGTAGGATCTGTTAGCTACAACACTATTGCCCTCATCGTCAATGTCTGTTTCTAGGCGTAGAATAAGTCTCGAAGCGATTAAGATGGCATCTACCGGCATATCTCTCACCCCCTTTCAACCTACATAATGCAAGAAGGGGGATTTATTACCACAGTAGATTAGAAAATGTTGGATTAATAAAGAAGGGTAGGGAATTAAATCGTATCCACGGATTTTCATTAATTTTCACGCAACATCTAAAACCTTTGGCCACAGATCTACATGATCTCTATGATCTTAGAGACAAGGGATTAAAACATTTCGCACACTAATCTTCACTAAGAGCGCTACACTATATAAAAGCTTAGTAATTAAAGATATTTTGTTTTAGTCTCGTACGTTTTTTGTCCTTTATAGTGAGGAGTAGTGGTAAGAATAGATTTTGAATTTGTGTTAGTTTTGTGGGTCCGGGCAGGTTCGGAGCCCTGCGCCCTACAGATTTGGTTAGTTTTGCTGGTCTACCCACCCTAAAGGGATGGCTACAACTGCTGCGGTGGGGGGATTAAGTATAATTTTATGTCTTTAAAATCTCGTATGCTTTTTGTCCTTTATAGTGAAGAGTAGTGGTAAGAATAGGTTTTGAATTTGTGTTAGTTTTGTAAGTCCGGGCAGGTACGGAGCCCTGCGCCCTACAGTATTTGGTTAGTTTCGTAGGTCTACCCACCCTAAAGGGATGGGCTACAACTGCGGTGGCAGGGGATTAATTATAATTTTATTTCTTTTATATCCCGTACGTTTTTTGTCCTTTATAGTGAAGAGTAGTGGTAAGAATAGATTTTGAATTTGTGTTATGTTTTGTAGGTCCGGGCAGGTACGGAGCCCTGCGCCCTACAGTATTTGGTTAGTTTCGTAGGTCTACCCACCCTAAAGGGATGGGCTACAACTGCTGCGGTGGCAGGGGGATTAATTATAATTTTATTTCTTTTATATCCCGTACGTTTTTTGTCCTTTATAGTGAGGAGTAGTGGTAAGAATAGATTTTGAATTTGTGTTAGTTTTGTGGGTCCGGGCAGGTTCGGAGCCCTGCGCCCTACAGTATTTGGTTAGTTTCGTAGGTCTGCCCACCCTAAAGGATGGGCTACAACTGTTGCGCTGGGGGGTAATTATAATTGTATGTATTTTGAATCTACGCTTTGTAGTCATTGAATATTGGACTAGGGCATGCAAAAACCCAGCCCCTAACGTATGAAAACACGTGAGGGCCGGGTTTATTAATCATCAATAAAGATGTTGCTTTTCATAAGGAATATTTTATTTAGCGTATAAAGTTATTTTATTTTTACCCCTCTCCTTGGACCCTACGTACATTATGCGGTCTGCCTTACGCATTAGGTCTAGGTGATCATCTGCATCTGTAGGAAACTCTGCTATACCTGCACTAAATGTTAGATACTCTTTTTTATCTTCGCTACAACTAAATGGATTCTTTGCTACATTTTCTAGTATTCTCTTCCCTATGGTGTAAGCTGTTTGTTTATCTGTATTTGGGAAGACTACTACAAATTCATCTCCCCCATATCTAAATATTACGTCATACTTCCTCACTGACTTCCTTAGTATTTGGGCTAGCTCAATGAGTACTTTATTTCCTGCAGTATGGCCATGGACATCATTTACTTGTTTAAAGTCGTCTAAATCTATTACCATAAGGCTCACCGTTGATCCTTCTAGTGCCGCCCTTTCAACTTCTTGGTGAACCCTCTGTTGGAAATAGCGATAGTTGTATACTTTAGTTAGTTCATCTATTATAGCCATGTCCTCTACTTCTTTAAATGCCTTTGCATTAGCCAAAGCCACTGAAACCTGATATGCCATCAGCTCGAATATCTTAGCTTCATTGTTTTCAAAGGCATTTTTTCCTGCTTTAACCCCGCTCATAACACCAATAAGTTTGTCTTTACACATTAGTGGCACTGCTATTATGGATCCAGGAGTTCTTTCTTCATGCAAAGTGAAAATCCTGTCATCTTTAGTAGTGTCTAATATCAAAACGGTTTCCTTATGCTCTGCACAGTATCCCGTAGCCCCTTGTCCAAACTTCATATTCTCAGTCTCCAAATACTCGACCATGTCACCTTTACTATATACAGCTCTTAGTTCTTTTCCTTCAGCTAGGAATATATAAAATGAGTCCAAGTGCATTAGTTCACTAACTTGCTCGCCAATATTATCCAAGGTTTTATCAAAATCTAAAGTTGCGTTTATCTCATGGGCAACCTCATATAAACCATTTAGTTGTTCATTAAATTGAAAAACTTTTTTGTAAAGTCTAAAAACGTAGCTACTAGTAGCCAGTGGGACAAAAACTATTTGGATTCCTAAAAAACCTACCATGTCATAGAGTAAAGCCATTAAAAAGCCTAGTGGGACAGTTATAAGGTACGAGGAAAGGTCCCATGTAAAGTCGTTTGTCCTTTGTTTTATATTTGTGTCTTTGTCCACCATAAAGAAAAATATACTTAATATAATGTGGTTAGCAATGGATATTGCGAAGGTCATTGCCAGTAGGGGTATCAGGTTAATGCTGGTAACAGTCCAGTCTCCACCTAAAAGTGAGTATACCAATCCCCCTGCGATTGTTGAAGCTGAAATAATTCCCACGTTAAACAACGCGTCTTCAACAGTTCTTTTATGAAATATTAACAACGTGGTGAAAATCCCAAGGGAAATAATCCATATAGGAACATATACATTATCGAATAGATAAAAAGCACAAAGAATAAAGGCAAAAGAAAGGGATAGATGTCCCCTATTTAAAGGAACAGCAATTCTTTCTAGAAAGCCAGAAAGCAAAATAAAAAACAAAATTAACCATGGTGAAAATACAAGCTTATCAACATTATTTATAGTTCCAATTATTAGAAGACTAAGCCCCATGGTAGTTATTAACCATTTGTAAATTCTTACTTTATTCAAGTAACAAACCCCCTCCAACAATTATCCCCCAGTTAAATAATACGAAATAATTACGTAATATTTTATCAATTTTTCAACTATTTTTCAATAGCATATTTTTCATTATTAATAGCGTTAATGAATGCATTTACAATTACAGGATCGAACTGTGTCCCCGAACACTTCTCTAGCTCTTTTACACTAGCCTCAATTGGTTTTGCCTTGGAATAAACCCGTTGGGATGTCATTGCATCAAAGGCATCTGCAACGGATAAAATCCTCGCGATGAGTGGAATTTGATCACCTACTAAACCATCTGGGTATCCCCTTCCATCCATTCTTTCATGGTGGTATCTGATTCCTTCTAAGGTGTCGTTTAGAAAATCTATATCTTTCACAATATAATAGCTTAAATTAGGGTGGCCTTTAATTACCTCAAATTCATCATCTGTTAATCTACCTGGTTTATTGAGTACCGCATCTGGCACTCCTATTTTTCCTATATCATGTAATAAACTGGCATATCTTAACGACTCCATCTGTTTACGGTTTAGTCCTAGCTCTTTACCTATGTACATGGCATATTGGGTTACTTTTTCAGAATGCCCTTTTGTGTAACTATCTTTTGCATCTATGGCTGCAGCTAGGCTTGTTAGAGTTTGATAAAAAAGTGCAGTTTTCTCATTATGTAGTATGGCAACTTCCATTACCGTAGCTGAATGGTTAGACATAGTTGTAAGTTTATTCATATCTTCTTGTGTAAACTCATTTTCTGTTTTAAAAAGTACTAGTACTCCATTATTTTTGCCCTTTATAGCTAAAGGAACTGCTATTAAGGCACTTATACCCAGTTCATGTATGGGCCTGTCTTTTAACAAAAAGTTAAATTTGGGGCTGTTTTCTATTACAGGTATATTTGTTTTTATCATTCTCGATATAAACTGCTCGCCAACTTTATGTAAAAAATCCTTGGAAATCCCCTTTTTATCATAGGAGGATTTCTTAAGTTTTATTTTATCCTCTTCTAAAGTGTATAGGGCTACCCAGCTACACTCAACTATTCGTTCAGCCCATTTTATAAGCCCTTCATTTACCTGTTCTTGATCTTGACATGCAGCTAGCTCCAAACTCATATGATAAAACTTTTTAATTTCATCTGCTTTATACTGCATTTGATACATTAATTCTTCTTTTTCTTTTGCCTGTTCTTTTAACAGATGATTTTGCTTTGTATATTCTGCGATACTTTCATCTATTTCTTTTTTAATAAAGTCCGTAAGGGTTACGGTAAAAAAAGAAAGTCCACCAAACCACAGGTATAATATCCACTTTCCTGTATCTTCGTTGTGTAGATGCATGGTTATAAGACCTATTAAGTTCACAACAGTAATATACAGACCCAGTTTTTTACCCCCTAAGCAAACTATAAGGACTAGCCCGTAGTAGTATATCTCACGCAAAGGAGAATTAATTCCCCCTGTGAAATATAACATGGTGTTTATTACAAGAAAAACTGCTACAATTAAAAACCACTTTTTTTTCAGCATCCTCTGGAAGTCTTGAAAGATCTTCAACCTATAGCCCACCTTTTTTGTCAGATGTTATTGTATTCTACGTATAGGTTAAATTTTCCTTCTTTTCTGCTTTTGTTGGTTTTTTGGTGTAAGACAAAAAATATTTGTTTTTTTCTAATTTTTAAGTGGGTCACAAGGCTGAAGCCTTGGCTACAACAGGGCAGTAGAATTCACAAATGTTATTGTTATTTCTGGTGGCATCAAGGGTGAAGCATTGGTTTGGTAACAAAAAAACAGTAACCTCGAAATTCTCCGAGGTTACCGCTTGTATGTTTTACTAAAAAAGATGGTCTTGCTGAGGGGGGGTTAGCAAGACCGAGGGGTAGTGTATTGCTACTTGAATATATGTTATCAAATAATGTCGAATTTCGCCATCCTGCACGGGTCCTATTTCCCCCCAAGGTTTTCCATGTTTCCTAGTACTTTTGAACTAACCCTATTCTCATTAAAATAGAATTTAACTAGATTCTCCACATCTTGAAGGTTCGAAATTGTTGTTGTATCTATAAGTAAAACAACATCACCTTGACATCTTTCTTTGGCATAATCTAGAACTGTATATTGGCTTTTTCTAACATATTCTCCATCTATAACTTTTAAAAATGAAAACTGCCTTGCAAGTTTTTGCAATATCTTAAGGGTGTGGTCAGTTGATCCTATATCTATAACAACAACATCCGCTGGACAAATTAGGTTTTGATTGAAATAGCATTGAGCAGCTATATATCGCACTAATCTCTCAGCATGATCTTCCCAGTTGTAAACAGTCAAAACTAGAGATGTACTTGGTCTAACTAAGGATTTTCTTTTTATTAAAAGCCAACTCCATTTAACTAAGCACCAAAGTCCGAATAATGCTAATAACCATAATATATTTTCTCTCATAAAAGATTTCACCTCCTGCTTCACTATATGCAGGAGGTGGGCATTGGTACCAAATTCTTATTAGTAGTTATTTTCACTTATATTATATATTTATAATTTCACAAAGCCTTCTCTTATACCTTTTACCACTGCTTGAGTTCTATCAAATACTCCAAGCTTTCTAAAAACCCTGCTAACATGGTTCTTAACGGTCTTTTCACTTATATTTAAGATGTCCCCTATCTCCTTATTACTTTTTCCTTCAGCCATGAGTTTATACACATCTTGTTCTCTATCAGATAAGTTATAGGCATTTTCCACTATTGGAACATCTTGTTTATATAGTCTATGTAGCTCTCTAAAAATCTTTCCCGTTAGTTGTTTATGTATGAATGCATCACCAGAAAATACATTTCTAATACCTTCCACTATCATTTCACTCTCTATATCCTTAAGCATATACCCCTCTGCACCTAGTTTAATGGCTTCAAATATATACTCATCACCATCATGTATTGTTAACATTATAACCTTTGTTTTAGGGTGGTATTTTTTTATCCACTCAGTGGCTTCAATCCCATTCATGTTTGGCATATTTATGTCCATAAGAACAATGTGGGGCTTATGTTTTTTTACTAAATCACAGGCTTCTAAACCATCATGTGCCTCTCCTACCACATGGAAGTCCTTCTCAAAGTCCAATATTTTTATAATTCCTTGCCTTAACAAATGGTGGTCTTCAACTACTGCTATTTTTATTTTTTCCATTATAAGTCCTCCCCTTCAAGGTGTTGTGGTATTCTGACCACTATGGTTGTACCTCTTCCTTCAACTGAGTTTACTTCAAAGTCACCCTTTAGAAGGTCTACCCTCTCCTTCATACCCAGTATACCGTATTTTTCTGCTTTTACATCAGTGAGAACCCTATCTGCGTCAAAACCTTTTCCATTATCCTTAATCATCACTGTTATGTTCTTTTCTATTTCTATTTTCACCATTGTCTTTGTGGCTTTACTGTGTTTATAGATATTTTGCAAGGCTTCTTGAACTATCCTAAAAAGCGTCACCTCTATAAGGTTCTCAAATCTTTTTTCCTTACCAAAAACAACAAATTCCACTTGCAGGTGATTTTTTTCTGCAAAATCCTCACAATATCTTTGAAGTGTTGGAATCAAGCCAAGGTCATCTAGCCCCATGGGCCTTAGTTGATGGATAATCCTCCTTATTTCTTGAAGGGTTTCTCTAACTTTACTTTTAATATTTCCTAGTTCTTCCCTGGCCTGTACAGGATTTACAGACATAACCTTCTCAACAAACTCTGTGTTTATTATAACGTCTGCTATACTTTGTGCAGGACCGTCATGTATATCCCTAGCAACCCTTTTCCTTTCAGTTTCTTGAGCTTGTATTATGCGATATCCAACATTTTTTTGTTGTTGATAGTCTATCAGTTGGTCAGAAACTGATTTCAGGTTTGTCATAAGGTAGTCTAGGGCCACTGATACATGATTGATCAAGTGCTCAGATTTTTCCACCATTTTCTCTAATCCTTTTAAACGGATTTGAAGTTCATTCCGTTTTTCCACAAGATTTTTTTCTTTTTGTCTATATAGTATTAAATCTACCTTAAGTTGGTGGGCAGTATCATAAGCTTTTTGGATGATGTCTTGATTTTGAATGGAGAAATTTTTGCTTACTTCCATCAGTCGAATGCGGGCTTTACGTTCTAGTAGTTCTGTTTTATCCACCAGTTCTATTATATTTTTTGTTTCGTCATCTATTATATTTAATACTTGCTTAACTTTGTTTACTTCTTGTCGAGCTGTTTCAGATATGTCAAATATCTCTTGTTTCCCTTTTTCTATACTTTCTATCACTTGTTCAGTGATTTTTTCAAGTAAACCTATATCCATCTTACCCATGATAACACCTACCTTCAGAGATATCTTTAATAAATTCTACAATATTATATCTTTTCCTGCATAACTTCTTACAATACTGTGTAAATAGGACTTATTACCTAATGAAGAATAACCATCTGTCTTTCAGTTCAACTACAAAACAAAAAGAGGGCAATCTGCCCTCTTTCTTTTATGCTATTTAACAGCATTTTTAAGTGCTTCTGCTTTATCTGTGTGTTCCCATGTGAAATCTGCATCTTGTCTGCCAAAGTGGCCGTAGGCTGCAGTTTTTTTATAGATTGGCCTTCTTAGCTTGAGGTCTCTAATTATTGCACCAGGTCTAAGGTCAAATGTTTCTTGAACTGCCTTTTCTATCTTTTCCACTGGAACAGATTCAGTACCAAAGGTTTCTACCATAACAGATACTGGTTTAGCTACACCGATAGCGTAAGCAAGCTGTACTTCACATTTATCAGCAAGTCCAGCAGCAACTACGTTTTTAGCTACATAGCGTGCAGCATAGGCAGCTGAACGGTCAACTTTTGTGGGATCTTTTCCGGAGAAAGCACCACCGCCATGACGTGCATAACCACCGTAAGTATCAACTATGATTTTCCTACCAGTTAATCCTGCATCACCTTGTGGCCCACCAACTACGAATCTTCCTGTTGGGTTGATGTAGAATTTGGTGTTTTCATCAAGGAATTCTGCTGGAACAGTAGGTTTAACTACTTTTTCTATTATGTCCTGTTTTAGTGTTTCTAGGGTCACATCTGGGCTATGTTGTGTTGAAACAACAACAGCTGTTACCCTTTGTGGTTTGCCATCAACATACTCTACTGTAACTTGGGTTTTACCGTCAGGTCTTAGGTAAGATAGTTCATCTGACTTTCTTACATCAGTTAATCTTTTAGACATCTTATGTGCTAAAGAAATTGGAAGTGGCATCAATTCTTCTGTTTCGTTACAAGCAAATCCAAACATCATACCTTGGTCACCAGCTCCAACAGCATCGATGTCTTCCATTTCTCCTTCTCTTGCTTCTAGTGCTTTGTCTACACCCATGGCTATATCAGCTGATTGCTCATCAATTGCAGTTAGTACTGCGCACGTTTCAGAGTCAAAACCGAATTTAGCTCTAGTGTATCCAATTCCCTCAATGGTTTGTCTTACGATTTTCGGGATATCAACATAACAGTTTGTGGTGATTTCACCAGATACTAAAACTAATCCCGTTGATACCATGGTTTCAGCAGCTACCCTAGCGTTTGGATCTTTTTCAAAGATTGCATCTAGGATTGAGTCAGAGATCTGGTCAGCTATTTTATCAGGATGTCCTTCAGTAACTGATTCAGAAGTAAATAAAAATTTGCGGCTCATTAGATAACCTCCTTGTATGTATAAAGTTAATTTTTTGCAATAAAAAAATCCCCAAGGGGACTTCTATGTGGAACCTAGGTTCCCACGGAAAATCACCCTCTAAAAGTGGCAGGGGAATCCCCTACTACCCTTTTTTATATACTAGTAGTACATCTTTTCTAGCATATAAAAAAACCCTTCAATGCAAAAGTGAAGAGGGCTCAGCCTCTCTCATCTGCCAGAGTAAACTCTGCGGGAATTAGCACCGATGCAATTAAGCCGGTTGCTGGGTATCATAGGGCCCGTCCCTACACCTCTCTTGATAAGAGTTTTTTATTGTTTTAATATCCCTAGTGTAATTAAAGATACTAAAGAAGTCAAGCCCTTTTTAGTATTTTTTCTTTACTATTTATCATTCTTTAATATGGGGGAAAGTATGCATGTTTTTTGGGTGATTATCGTTGGCAGAGATTTAGAACATCCTTAGCCACAGATCTACATGATCTTTATGATCTTAAGGCAGGAGATTAAAATATTTTGCATTCTATGGATAACATGGGCTTATGGTCAAGGGCTAAAGGACTTTGCCACGGATTTCACTGATTTTCTTGAGATTTGTTGGATGGCTTAGTGGGTAGGATTTTATCAATAATTTTAAAATTTTAGCCACAGATCTACATGATCTTAAGGGGCAAGGGATTAGAGTAGTGATAAAATTAGGTTTTGTTTTTGTGTTAGTTTCGTATGTCTACCCACCCTAAAGGGATGGGCTACAATTGCAGGGGGATGGGCTACAATTGCAGGGGGATGGGCTACAATTGAGGCAGGGGTATTTGCTATAATTTTATGTCTTTTAAATCTCGTACGTTTTTTGTCCTTTATAGTGAAGAGTAGTGGTTACAACAGCTGCTCTTTTGCTATTTAGTAGTATGTTTTGCTTTTATGCACTACTTTGGTCATTGGAAATGTGATATTATATATTTAATATACTAACTATTTAACCAATCAGGAGGTAAAAAATGTATAAAATAGCAGCCTTTGATGTAGATGGAACTTTACTTAATTCGAAGTCAGAAATTTCCCAGGAAAATATAGATGCAATCATTGCAACAAAAGAGCGTGGTGTGAAAGTAATTCTAGCCACTGGCAAACATTTTCTTTCCATATTATCATTGATAGAACTTTTAGAATTAAAGGAACCTCAGGTTACTTGCAATGGTGCACTTACCTATTGCCCTGTAAAAAAGGAGGTTATTGACAGTATCTCTTTAAAGCAAGATGTCTATGAAAAAATCATCAGTGACTTAGAATCTGCTAACCTTCCTACTGTGGTTTACACAGCCCAGGGTTTTTTTACTACTTCTAGCCCTGAAGAAGTGGAGCCCATCACTAATGTTGGTGAAACCAGCATAGAGTATATAGAGGATTATTATAAACTTAAAAATGTTGCAAAGATATTGTATGTGGTTCCTCAAGGGGAAAACGATACCTTAGACCAAAAAATACGTGACATGGCTAATGAAGATGTATCCGTTGTGAGAACACATCACATGTTCTTAGAATTTGTAGCAACAGCGGGTAATAAAAGTGTTGCAATAAAAAGGCTGGCAGATAAGTATAATGTTAACACCCAAGAAATAGTAGCATTTGGAGATAGCGAAAATGACATTGAAATGTTGAAAATGGCAGGTCTTGGAGTGTGTATGGACAACGGTAGCGATGTAGCCAAGGCTAGTTCAGATGTTATTGTTTCCAACAACGATCAGCATGGTGTAAAGGAAGGTTTAGAGAAGTACGTATTATGTAAATAATTATGGAGGTGATTGATCATGCCTGCAAATTTGACTCCACAATACTACATAGCAGAGGAAGCCTATAAACGAGCTAATACACCCGAAGAAAAAATTATCGCTTTACAGGAAATGCTGGCAGTTATCCCTAAACACAAGGGGACAGATAAGTTACAAGGAGATATCAAAAAGAGGATTGCAAAACTTAAAAAGGAACAAGAAAAAGGCTCAGGTGGCAAAAAAGGTACAGAAGATCCTTTTACCATCGAAAGACAAGGAGCAGGGCAAGTTTTTGTAATAGGTTATCCTAACACAGGTAAGTCTGCCCTAGTTGCAGCGCTTACCAATGCCAAGACCAATGTACAAGAATATCCATTTGCCACACCTTTACCTGTCATTGGAATGATTCCCTTTGAGGATATACATATCCAGCTCATTGACACTCCCCCTGTTTTGGAAGAAGGCTTACCTGGTAATTTTGCTAATGCATTAAGACATGCTAATATAATTATTGCATTAGTTGACTTATCTTCTGGTGATTGTGTAGATCAAATTGAGGGTATTTTAGATCAGTTGAAAGGGAGAAACCTTCTTGCTGCAGATATCTCGAAAAAAGCCTTCACTATAGATGACCTTATAATATTAGGCACTAAAAGTGATTTACCTGGGGCCATTGAAAATTTAGAAATCCTAAATGAACTAGTACCTAACTGTCCTAACATTAGACCTATCTCTGTAAATACTGGTGAAGGTACAAAAGACCTCCCAAAAGAGTTATTCAATAGGCTCAATGTCATTAGAATTTATACTAAAGCACCTGGTAAAAAGCCACAATTTGAAAAACCTTATGTTTTACCTAAAGGTTCCACTGTTCTTGAGCTTGCAGAGAACATCCATAAAGATATAGCTCGTAATCTAAAGACAGCTAAGGTTTGGGGTTCTGCAAGATTTGATGGTCAAAGTGTTGAACATGATTTTATTTTAAGGGATAAAGACATTGTTGAGCTGAATAGTTAAACCAGCATTACGCAAACAATAATAACAGTTATAAAGACTGTTATTGGAGTGATTTCATGAACTATGTCTCAGAGGGATTTATATTACTATTTGCGATAATGTTGCTTGCTATTTTTGCTCAAAACAGATCAGTTGTTTATGCCGTTTTGATTGTTTTTATTTTGAAAATACTAAGACTAGATAGGGCTGTAGTTTTTTTGGAAGCCCACGGTTTGAGATGGTCCATAATTTTCCTAACTGCTGCCGTGTTAGCTCCTTTTGCTTCGGATACAATTTCCATTAGGGAGCTGGCTACGCAGTTTAAGACCCCCCTTGGCATTACTGCCATAATTATGGGAGCTTTCTCAACATATTTGGCAAGACAAGGAGTAACTCTATTAGACAGCACTCCAGATATTGTACCTGCCATGGTTATTGGGACAATTATAGGTATATCCTTTTTCCGTGGTATACCAGTAGGTCCGTTAGTATCTAGTGGTATATTAGCAGTGATCTTTGCAGTTTATAATATGTTTAGATAATAACAGAGATATAAAAAAAGTGCCTATGAATTTAGGCACTTTTTTATATCTCTGTTATTCAATTTTGAAAATAACTTCTCCCTTTACTTCTACTCCATTTTCCTCTTGCCCCTTGAATAAAAGTTTGTATTCTCCCCTCGCTCTAAAGGGTGGAATTTTCAGTTGATAGTTTTGACCACTTTCTAGGGTAAAAGGAACCTTGTCGTTGTATAAAGGCGATGGTAGCTTCATCCACTTTCCATCCTCGTTTAAAATGAAGAGTTCCATGCTGAGTGTACTATCATTAAATAATATTGAGTTTAACCTATCATTTGTTACAGACAATTCTATATGATCATTTACTTTAAATGAATTACCAAGGACGTCAATTTGGAAAGTAGGATGTGGAAATATCTGAAATCTGGTCTCACCTTTCACAAAGGTTGTATAATCTTCTCTAAGCCAGCCCTCAAACACAACTCTATACTCTCCAACTTCAAGGTTATCATAGTTAATGCGAACTTCCTTAACATCCCCCGGTTCTATGGTATGGATTCTTGCACTCACGTAGTTAGGATTTATTATTTCTTGCCACATGCCATCTTCTTGCCTTTGGTATATCTTAAGTCCGTATTGGTTATCTGGAAAAACTAAAAAACTATCACTGTTATTTGCCAGTATTGTTACAATACTTTCTTGCCTACCATATCTTCTCATAGAACTTCTGACATCTAATATGCTAGGCTCTTGGGGAACAGCCTCTGTCTCTAACATCCCCATACCCAAAAACAACATACCTCCTAGTAAAGCAACAAAAACAATAGCAGGTACCACCCTTTTCATCTGACCCCTCACCCCTTTACATCATACCTATATAATATATAGACGTTTTACCCCTAAAAAAGTTTCACTATATACTATTTATATTTAAAACAAGCTGACAAAAAGCAGCTGTTCCTTTCCATAGTATTCCTTCATCTATATTGAACTTTGGATGATGATGGGGATATGTTATACCTTTTTCTTCATTAGCCCCACCTAAGAAGAAAAAGCATCCTGGAGCACGTTCTAGAAAATAGGACATGTCCTCGCCACCCATTGTAGGTTTCTTAAGTTCAATTATATCATCCTCAGGAAAAATATGTATTAATTTTTCCTTAACTATATTAACCATTTCACCATTGTTAACCACTGCTGGATAGCCCGATTTGAAAACAAGCTCAAATTCACCACCATATGCTTTGGAAACTCCTTCCAAAATTTCCTTAAAACGAGTTTCTATTTTACTACCACTTTCTTCATTTAAGTACCTTATGGTTCCAGCTAAATTTACTTGTTCTGGAATTATGTTATGGGCAGTACCCCCTTGAATACTTCCAAATGTAACTATAGCAGTATCTGTAGGAGCCAAGTTTCGGCTGACGATAGTTTGGACAGATGTTATTATATTGGCAGCTATGACTATTGGATCAACTGTGTTTTGAGGCATGGCTCCGTGTCCACCAAAACCTTTGATTGCAACTTCAAACTCTCTAGTTGCGGCCATAATAGGCTCATAGCTAATTCCTATCTGACCTCCGTCAAGCTCTGGAAAAATCAGTCCTATGTGGCACCCAAATACATAATCATAAGGATAGTCTTCAAACAGACCTTCTTTCAACATTGCTTCTGCTCCACCATAACCTTCTTCGCCAGGCTGGAATATAAACAAAACATTAACCCCAAGTTTTTCCTTGTTTAAGTATAGATACTTTGCTGCTCCTAAGGCCATGGCAGCATGGGCATCATGTCCACATCCATGCATTTTACCTGGGTATTTCGATATGTACTCCACATTGTTTTCTTCAAGTATGGGAAGTGCATCTATGTCTGCTCGGATAGCAACAGTTTTGAAATCCTTGTGTTTTTCTAGGTAAGCTACCACCCCTGTTCGGGCATATCTTTTGATATCCCTGTAACCTATTTCTCTTAAATTTTTTTCTATTTCATTGGAGGTTTCCTCAACATCAAAACCAACACCTGGGTGCTGATGAAACCAACGTCTCCACTTAATAATCTCTTCTTCAAGTCCTTTAATGTCTTCAACAAAACTCATCTAAACTTCCCCCTTGTCTTTTGTTAATCACTTAATTTAAGATTGCAATACTTAAAATAGCTTGTAAAGATCTTTTAAGGGCTCTAATTATATGTATATTAATATTTGTTTATAGTCTTTATGTTTCTTTTAGTATATCAGAATCCTATACCGAATTCCATATAGCCTATGTAAAATTCTTAAATATTTGTAAAATAATTGTAAAACCCAGTTTCAGTGCATCGTATTATTAGTACGCTACCACTTAACTGGGGTTTATTAAAGTAAATATAAAGTTAGATTAGGCTGTAAATCTTAGCCCCACTTACCTCTGCTAACATGTATTTCGATTTCAGCTAATGCTGTTTGTTTTAGGAATTTAGCAGACTCTAAAGCTTCCTTGTATAGCTTGACACAGCCTGGGTCTAGGTCGTCTTCGATACCTGCTTCAGCAAGCTCTTGAAGTTGCTCCATTTGTAGTATTAGTTCTTTTAATAAGCTGTTGCTAAATCTTGAAATTTCAACCTTCTCTAAGCTTTCACCTGTTAACTGATTAAACTTCTCTTGATCTGCACCACATTTTGGACATTTGTGAGGTGCTTCCTCACCGTTATGAACGTAGTTACAAACTGAACATTTCCACATAATAAAATTCCTCCTTATATTTTAGTAGTTTTCACAAAGCTCTTCGTAATAGGATTTGCTATGGAAGCAAGCTGGACAAAGGTCTGGAGGGGTAGTTCCCTCGTGAACATATCCACAGTTTCTACATTTCCACTGGATTTTTTCTTCCCTAACAAAAACAGTACCTTCTTCTACTCTCTTAAGAAGATTTAAGTATCTTTTTTCATGGTCTTCTTCTACTTCAGCTACTTCCCTAAAGAAATCAGCTATTTCATGGAATCCTTCTGACCTAGCAGTTTTCTCGAATTCAGCGTACATTTCAGTCCACTCATAATTCTCACCTTCAGCAGCTGCTTTTAAATGATCTGCAGTCGTAGTTAAACCACCTAAGTATTTAAATATTTGCTTAGCATGTGCTCTTTCATTATCAGCGGTTTCTGTAAACAAACCGGAAATTTGCTCGTAACCCTCTTTTTTAGCAACTTGTGCCCAAAAAGTGTATTTATTCCTTGCTTGCGACTCCCCTGAAAAAGCTTCCCAAAGATTTTTTTCGGTTTTTGAACCTTTTAAACTCATATTAATAACTCCTCCTCCATCTAAACAGTAATTTTTACTAATAATATTATTCTCTAAAAATGTCCAAATCCCTTCTTTTTTTTAAAAATAATTTTAATTTTTCCCCCGAAGATAGTATATGCCAAAATATCCTTGATTAAGTACAAATTACTAAAATATATAAAAGGGGTTTATTTATATAGTTATTACTTTTTCCGTGGCGAGGTTTTCAACTATATCATACATGTTGGTTACTGAGCCCACTGCTAGCTTGTCTTCTAACTGATAGAAATCTAAGCATGTACCACATGAAGTAATATCAGTTCCCTTTCCCTTCATTTCCTCCAATTGGGAAATTACTTGGGAATTTTCAGCTGCTAGAAAAACCCCTGAGTTTAATAGCATTATTTTCCTTGGTGCTTGTTCCCTTTGGGATAGTGTATATATAAATGCTTTCATTAAAGCTTCCCCAAGCTTGTCATCACCTTTACCCATAACTTTGGAAGTTATTAAGTAGACACCTTCTAAATCACTGACCTTATGGTCTACTATCCCTCTTACCCCAGAGATAAATATTTCAAACTTGCTGCTTTTTATGTCAACTTTTGCTTCTACACCCATTTTATTGCAAAGTTTTAGTACATTTTCCTTTGCTATTTCGTTATCTACTATGGATATAACTGGCAAGCCTTGCTCTATGGCCTTTTTTGTATTTATAACAGGTTGGGGGCACGCTAGATTCGAGTTATCTATGGTTTTCATTTAGCAATCACTCCTTTATACTCAATTTTATCATAAGCTCAATGGAAAATTATATCAGTTTTGCTTATATGATGTGAGAGAAAAACGTAGATCGCGGTTCGCAGATCGCAGTTCGCTTTATGCAAAGAACTCCGGCACCAACAAATCGTAGCCGAAGCTTCTGTTTTGGCCGACCGCAAGGAGATCAAGAATTAGGAGTTAGGGGTTAGGGGCTAGGGGTTAGGGTAGCCTGAAGGATAGGTGACAAGACATAGAGTTGGGAGTTGATTTGGCGAATCGCGAACTGCGAACTGCGTATAACAAACATATGTTTGCTTTTAGGGTGTTTTTAAGATATAATTACATTAGAAAGGAGTGTGTGCCAATGAATAGCTATGATAAGTTGATGATACTTGGGGAAGCTGCTAAATATGATGTTTGTGCTTCTACTTCAACCCCTGTCACTAAAAAATTTAGTAGTGGTAGTTTTGGTATTGGCACTACTACTCCATGTGGTGTATGTCACTCATTTACACCAGACGGTCGTTGCATATCTCTCCTTAAGGTGTTGCTTACAAACGTATGTCAAAAGGATTGTAGCTACTGCCCAAACCGTAGTGCCAGGGACATAGAAAGAACAAGCTTTACCCCTGATGAGCTAGCTAAGGTTTTTATGGACTTTTATGTTAGAAATTATGTTGAAGGACTTTTTCTAAGTTCTGGAGTTCAGTGTAGCTCAGACAGTACCATGGACGATCTTATTAAAACAATAGAAATACTGAGATTCAAATATAAATTCAATGGATATATACATCTTAAGATTCTTCCTGGTGTTAAAGAACATTTGATAGAAGAGGCATGTAAATTAGCAAATAGGGTTTCTATAAACTGCGAGACTCCAAATGATAAATATATGAAGAACATAAGTAAGACTAAAGACTTTGAGAGGGACATCCTCACCCCTATTTCCACAATCAAAAAATACTCACACAAATATAATGTATCCCAATCCACACAATTTATTGTAGGTGCAGCTGGTGAGAGTGATTTTGATATACTAAATAGGGTAACAGGTTTGTATGGTAACTTAGGTGTCAAAAGAGCGTATTTCTCAGCTTTTTCCCCAGTAAAGGACACACCCCTTGAGCATATACCTCAAACACCCCTCCGGCGGGAGAATCGCCTTTATCAAAGTGACTTTCTGTTGAGGTTTTATGGTTTTAGTATAGATAGCTTACCCTTTGAAAATGGTCTTTTACCAAACCATATAGATCCAAAACTTGCCTTTGCCCTTAAGAATCTACAACTTTTCCCCATGGATATAAATAAAGCTCCCATGTCAGAACTACTTAAAGTGCCCGGCATTGGTCCAGTAAGTGCCAAAAGAATAATAAAACTTCGAAAGGAGTTTTGGATTTCAGGTCCTGATATGTTGAAAAATCTTGGAGTTGTTCTTAAGCGAAGTATTCCCTTTCTATCTTTCAACGGCAAAGTATTTGGCAACATAGATAGTCTAGCCAAGCCTAAACCTGAAATCCAGCAGCTTAGCTGGGACTTTATGGAAGGTGATAGGGAATGATCTATTGCTATGATGAAAGGGTAAATAGCTTGTTAAAGGCAGGTTTTTTATATGCACATACTGGACAGTTTCCAATTTATGAAGGGGAAGCTAATACCTCGTTATTTTCCACTGGTATGACCCATGTCCGCGATGTGCCTTGGGAGGATATTTATAGGCTGGATAATAGCTATAAACATAAGAAAGAGGATATTACCAAAGGTCAGATACTCCATATTATTTTCTATAACTTAAGGCACAAAAATCTTAACAAACATCAAATTATTGTGGCAGCTATTAAAGAACTCACAGAGATTAAACCATATACTTGGTTAACAGGTACAACTGATATTGGATTAAAGATGTTGAGAAACAAAAGTGATGTAGGTCGGGAGATTCACAAAATGGTTGGATATATACGTTTCGTCCCTTCAGGAGATAATTTTCTTGTTGGCACAGCACCCCTGGAACATCAGACAGCTGATTTGATACTTATCCGCTTTAGGAAACGCTATCCTACATATAAATTGGGCTTAATAGTTTCAGACCAGGCTTGTATCCTAAACCCTGATGACACTTTTACAATAGAAGATGGACAGAAATATATAAAGCTTATAGGTGATGACAGCTTTAAGGATATATGGAAACAGTATTATAGCTCTCAGTACATTAAAGAAAGAAAAAATATAAAATATGTACAAAGCTCCATCCCTAAGAAATATTGGGGTTGGTTGGATGAGGGGAGTATAATTGCCAAAGAAGAAAATAATAATTAAAAGATGGTGAAAGCACTTTCTAGTGTTTTCACCATCTTTCCTATTCTGGCTTTTCTTTTATAACATTAACTCTCGATACTTCCACATCTATTTTACATTTTATATCTGCATTTGGATAATCTTCTCTCCAAGTCCCTTTGTTATAATAGCCAGTCTGTTGTATCCTTACCCACTGTCCTAGACCTAAGGGGTCTGATTTCACCCTTTGCATCTCATCAATGATCTTTTGGGTATTGACAGTAAGGTCCTTGGAAATTTCCCTTTCAATTTCATCAAAAAACTCGTTAGTTAGGCCATCTATCCCCCTTACTCTAATTGACCTGATTTCGATTTCAATCCCAGCTGTGAGAATTATTTCTGGTTTTCCATTTTTCATATTCACCTTTACATCAGTTTTGTCATGGGATTTTATCAAAAAACTTATATACCCTCTTTTACCTTGGATAGTCACTTGGGTTGTTGTAAATGCACCAATGGCATCATTATTAAGGATTAAATATAACAGCATATCTGACTCATTTAGTACTGTAGCAAGCCTTGCCTTTTCATCTAACAAAGCTAATCCTGTAATATGAAACCGATTTTTATCCTTTGTAAGCTCAATTTGTGGCATAATCCCGTCTATGTCTTTGTCAAGAATTATTGTGTTTAAATTGCACAGACTTACTCTGGGAATTAGCCCCTCTTCATAGATTCTTTCTAACATATTCATCAAAAAAACTGCCCTTCTTGCTTCTTCTGGAGGAGTGATTGCCCAAGCATCCTGTGGTTTGCCAGGAAAATACACAGGCCTTGCCAGTACATTCATATCCGCAAATTGTCTTAGTTCTAAGACCACGTCGTCTATTCCATTTTTCAGCAACTCTTCACCAAATATTACTGTTGAAACCTTACCAAGTGCGTATCTGTTTTGCCTTTGATATTCCCAATTTCTAAGGGCTCCTTCAAAGCCGTAACCCTTAGTAGTAGTCTCAAAAACAGGTACTTCAGCCTCGTCGGAAAATGTGGGATTTGTTGTTGTAAGTATGTATATGTCAGGATTATTTTCATCTATGTCGATGCCAATACCTAGTATGACGGATAATTGATCAATTATCCGTTGATGCTGCACGGCACATCCAGACACCATAAGGCAAAGTAAGATAATGACTATAAATATTTTACTTTTTTGACTTAGCATAGTTAAGCCCCCTTATTTTGGCAACTGTAAGTAGTACAATAGGTAGTACAAAAACAAATAGACCACCATACTTGGAAACAAACGATGTGAATTCAGTAACCATAACTAAATTTTGTGGAAGACATCCTATGATATAAAAAACAGGCCAACATACCAGTACCCATATATCATGGTATTTCCTTTTAGTAAGCATGGATAGGGAGAATGTCCCTGCGAAGTATTGAATTGTTGTGACCATAAAAACCTTAGCAGTCCACAAATAAACGAACATGTTGTCAATCCTCTCCACTATTTGAAAGGATATAAGCTTTAAATATTCCATAAATGGCCAAATAAAAATTTTTGTGGCTTCTAAACCTAATATAGTTATGGTTCCTATAAAAACACCTGTGTAGAAAATCCCTGTTAATGCCGTAGCCATTGCCGAAACTCTAAAGGCTGTTTCTTTTTTCTCAAGAAATGGATAAAACACAAGTATGACCTCAAGTCCTAAAAAGGCTAAAGCTGTAGTTGGAATACTCTCAATTATAGGCATTGCTCCTAGCTGAGATACCGGTCTCAGACTTAAAAAATTTGCCCCTTTATCAGGGAAAAAAAACAATACAACAAAGGCAAAAGAAAAAATGAAAACAACTTCACTTACCCTAGCCAAAGTGGCAAGACCGCATCTTCCCATGTAAACTAGAATAAAAGCAGTTACACCAAAGGGTAACAGCATGGAATAGTAAAGGTTAAAATATACATAGTTGCTTTCTAAGAAAAACCTCATTATAACAGCTGCTGTGGCAAAGGTATAAAGTGCATATATAATTGTAAGAAATATACCTAGGTATCTCCCAAGGACAATCTGCATGGATTCTGCAAGACTCAGATTAGGAAATAGCTTACAATATGAAATGCATATGTAAAGATACATTATACCTAAAATAGTCGCTGTAATTATAGAAATCCATCCATCCCTTCCAGCGACCTCCGCTGCTTCCCTAGGCAGGGAAGTTACACCCACACCCACCAGTACCCCTATCATCATTGTAAATAGTTGGGAGTCAGTTATCTGAAAAGTTTTCTCATCTCTTTTTCTCATTATCACTCTCAACCCCCTTTTGGCGTCTAACATTCTTTCCTGCTGTTTCTATTGGTCTCCTACGCATCCACCTAAAGGGTGTCCGAAAAATTGTATCCCTTTGTTCTGAGGATTTAAAAGGAAATAACGGCTGCAAAAAAGGAACTCCAAATGATTCTAGATTGCATATATGGATAATTAGAATAAACCATGAAATAACAAAGCCAAATCCACCGAGTATTCCTACAGAAAGAAGGATGGGAAATCTTAGTATCCTTATATTAGATGACATGGAGTAATTTGGTATGGCAAAGCTACCTAACATTGTAATAGCTGTAAAAATAACTAGGATTGGCCCAACAAGGTTTGCTTGTATAGCTGCTTCCCCTATGATCAATGCACCAACTATACCGATGGTCTGACCTATGGGTGACGGAATCCTTATGGTGGCTTCCCGCAAAAACTCCACTGCCAGTTCTAAAAGTAGAGCTTCCATAAAAGGGGTAAATGGAAGTTCCCTTCTACCTTCTGCAATTGAAAAAACAATTCTTATGGGCATCATCTCATACCTATAAGTTGTGAGTATTACATATAGTGAAGGTAAGCTTGTAGATGCAAAAAACGCAAAAAATCTTAAAATCCTTATCACTAACACGTACCCATACCTTTGATAATAATCTTCTGGTGAATGGAAAAACTGGGCAAGGGTCACCGGTACAATTAGAACAAATGGCGAACCATCAACTAAAATTGCCACTTTACCTTCTAAGAGATGCCCCACTGCTCTGTCTGGTCTTTCGGTATTTAGTATTTGCGGAAATGGAGATATGGTTCTTTCCTCTATAAGCTCCTCTATATAATTAGACTCTAGTACCCCATCGATATCAATTTGGGATACCCTTTTAAGTACTTCTTTAACCACTTCATCTTTTGCTGTATTGCTCAAATAGGCCACTACAATATCTGTCTTAGATTCTCTACCCACTTTTATACTCTTCATTTTAAGGTCATTATTCTTGATTCTTCTACGGATTAGAGCAGTATTAAACCTCAATGTCTCTGTGAAACCTTCCCTCGGTCCGCGTATAATCTGCTCATTTGTTGGTTCTGTTACCTTTCTCCCTTCCCACTGCCTTGTTTCTAGGGAAAAAGCATTGCTGATACCATCAATAATGAGTAACCCTTCACCTGCTAGCAAACCCTCCACAGCTAGATCAAACTCTTTAACAGTGGTAACCTTGCTTATTGATATTAGTCTACTTTCAATTGTAGACGAGTCGATATTTTCAGTTACTTCCTTTTTGGCCATGGTTGTCAGCATACGTATGACATTATTACTTAGTGTATCTTCATTTGTTAAGCCATCAACATATACTATTAAGGCTGTTGTATTAGTATTGGCTATCTTAAATCTTCTGAAATTTATATCATCGCAATCTTGAAATAAATTCTTCAGATAACTGTAGTTCTTGTTTAGATTTTTGGATATAGGTGTACCCCTTTGTTTTTTTTCCCCATTTTTTTTTGTGGGGGCACTAAATATCTTTTTAATTAGTTGTCTCACATTATCCCCCCCGTAAGGTTCCTATACTGGTGATTTTACCCTATTAAGGAAAATATTATGTGGCTAATAGGCAAAGGGGAAAATAAGTAAAAGGGAAAGCCCCTATTGGCTTTCCCTTTTACTAGCAAATGACTTTTATAGCTTTTTGAACTACCCCATATGACACTCCTCCAAAGCCTGGATTTTCACCATCTATCTCAAGGGGCAAAGGCTCGTCAGAACTGACACTTAATTTTTTACACCTATAGTGCTTCACCTTTGGGTGTCCTATATGGGTTCCCTTGTAAACCTTAGATAAGTTATATAAAAGCTCCACTTTCCCCATATTGACCAGTGTAATAACTTCTATATATCCATCATCTATTTTAGCCATGGGAGCAAGCTCCATACCTCCACCGAAAAACCTCCCATTTGCAGCTGCCACAATGGAGAATTCCCCTTGATGCACAACTTTTCCGTCAACCTCAATTATTCCGCTATTATTTTTGTATTTTAGGATACTTAACAATGTGCCTCTTAGATATGACCATAGGCCACCTCCGGATTTGGATGTATGATTTACCCTCTGGGCAACATAGCCACCTAATCCAACATCTGAAATATTTACACAATATCTCTTTTCCTTTTGTTTCTCTTTATTGAGAAATTGTACTTGCAATAAATCAATTGCCTTAGTATTACCAGTTATCAATGTTTCTACTGCCCCTTGATAATTTTTCGGTATATTAAGGGTCTTAATAAGGTCGCAGCCTGTTCCCCTAGAAATTACACCTAAGGCCACATCTTCTATTGATATTTTACCTTGTTCATCAAAAAAACCATTGACAACTTCATTAACTGTTCCATCACCACCCACGGCTATTATTTTTTTATAGCCTTTTTTAATTGCATCCCTTGTAATAGTTGTTGCTTCATTTGGTCCTGATGTAAGGGAATAGTCATAGTTAAGTTGTTTGGAATCTAAGAATAATATAATTTCATCCCACACAACTCTTGTTGTGCCGTTGGCTGATGCAGGGTTTACCACAAAGAAAAATTCCTTCATCCAGCTTCCTCCATCCAAAATAGAATATAATTGCGCAAGTATTTATATTCTATTTTAGAGAAGTAAAATCCTCTATTAGCTCTATTTATAAATTTTTGCGGAACACATTACCTCTTATTACTTTAACATTGACATTTGATCTAATATCAATGTTTGGGTAATCATCTCTCCATGTTCCTTTTTTATAATAATCATTTTCCCTTACCCTGACGATTTCACCCAATCCTATAGGATCAGTGTTGTATTTTTGAAATTTTTGTACTAATTCTGTTGTTGTTTTAGTTAAATCCGCGGACAAATGTTTTTTAACATCTTCAAAAAACTCTTCTTCCATTATTTCTACATCCCTTTGACTTACCTCACTTATTTCTATCACTATTTCTGATCTTATTTCTATTACTGGCTTACCATTTTTTATCTCAACATAATATCTATTCTTTGTTCCTTTAACTTGAAACACTATAATATCGGCAATTTCAGGAATCTTTGTTGATATGGTTGTGTAGTCTTGGTATTTCATCAAAAGAGAGAGCAACAAAGTCTCAGAGTCATTTATGATAGTAGCTAAACTCCCAGTTTCATCTAGTAATGCCAATCCAGCAATCTTAGCCGACCCAGCCTCAGTCTTTTCAACATAGGGTAGAAAACCGTCCTTTCCCGTTGTCAGAATTCTTCCACCTAGTTCACATAAATTTATGGGCATAGTGATATTCATCAGTTCTGCTTGCTCAATTAAATTGTTAAGAAAAATACTCTTCCTTGCTTCCTCAGCTGGAGTAAGTTGTAGTAACTCAGATGGTTCACCATCATAATATATTACTTTCGCAGTAACATTCATATCAGGGGTCTGACGCAGGTCAGGAATAATAGTTGCCAATCCTGCTTCGATTTGATTGCTACCGAAAACAACAACACCCACCTTACCTAGGGCCAGTTCCTTTTGTCTTTGATATTGCCAATTTTTAAAAGCTCCCCTAACTCCATACCCTTTTACCACAGTTACTTTATTATCTGTCTCTGCGGCTTGGCTAAATGTTGGGTTAGAAGTTGTTATTACAGTTACTGATGGGTCATCTTCATCTTTGTCCACTCCTAGGGCTAAAACGATTGCTAATTCATCTATTACATTTGTATTAGGTGCTATTTGGCAACCAGCTAAAATAATGACGCTGACTAAAACACTAACTATTACTTTTTTCATTTTCATTGATCCCCCTAATCTTTGCGACTATAAGTAAAAGTATTGGTAATACCAAAATTAAGATTCCTCCGATCATTGAAACTCGGGCAGTGTAGTCCTGTAAAGTTAATACATCTGGTATAAAGTAAGCCACTGCAAAGGGAATTATCCACATGGTTATAGCCCATGTGTCGTGATACTTTTTCCCCGTAAGGAGAGCTAAGGAAAAAGTACCAGAAAAATATTGAATTGCCATAACCATTACTATTTTAGCTGTCCAGATATATAAAAAAATGTTATCCATTCTCTCAAACAGTTCAATTCGCACAAGTTTAAGATATTCTATGAATGGCCAAAAAACCACTTGTACCAAACCCATTCCTAAAAAAACAATTGTGCCCACAAAGAGAGCTGCATATAGCAACCCTGAGGTCATCACACCCATGGATGTTACCCGTAATACACTTTTCTTTTTTTCTATATATGGGTAAAATACCAGGAGAATTTCAACACCTAAAAAAGAGAAGCCTACATCTGGTATAGCTTCCAGTACTCCCGTATAACCGTTCTCAAATACTGGAAGTAATTCTAACCAACTAGGTGTCCGGTCAGGGAATAAAAACAGGACTATGGCACTAAAGGAAAATACCAAAACAATTTCACTCATTCTGCTAAGTGTTGCAAGACCACTTCTGGCCATATATACTACAGGAATTATGAACAAGGCAATTGGTACGTAATAGGGGTATATTAAGTCAAAATAAACATATATAATCTCTAAAAACAATCTTACTACTATACCTGTCACAATTAGTGTGTAAAGTATGTATGCTAAACTTAAAATCATACCTAGGGGTTTTCCCAGGACTATTTGCATTGACTGAACCAAGCTTTTAGTGGGGAACATTTTGCTGTATGTGATACATATGTATGAATAACATAATATTAGTAAAGTAGCAATAATTATTGAAATCCAACCATCCCTACCAGCCACATCTGCTAGTTCCCTGGGAAGAGTTGTTACGCCTATCCCAAATACTGCATTTATAACCAAGGAGTACCATTGGAATTCTGATATATCGAATTTCTTTTCACTACTCTTTTTTTTCTTTTGCTTCTTTTTCTCCATTTTCTACTCCCCTCTGTCTTCTGACATTATTTCCTGCTGTTTCTATGGGCCTTCTCCTTAACCATCTTCTAGGAGCCCTATAAATGTTGTCCCTTTGTTCTGAGGCTTTAAATGGAAATAAAGGTTGTAAAAAAGGAACCCCAAAGGACTCTAGGTTGCATAAATGTGTCAGTATAATCATCCACATAAGTACAAAACCAAATCCCCCATAAAGACCAGAAGCTATTAATATGGGAAACCTCATTACTCTAACAGCTGAAGACATGTTATATGAAGGTATGGCAAAGCTTCCTAGCATAGATGTTGCTGTAATTACAACTAAAATTGGTCCAACTAGGTTCGCATCTATGGCAGCTTGCCCAATTATAAGTGCCCCAACTATACCTATGGTTTGACCAAAAGGGCCAGGTATTCTAATGGTTGCTTCCCTTAAAAATTCTATCAAGAATTCTAGTAATAAAGCTTCCACAAAGGGGCTAAATGGTAGTTCTCTCCGGTTTTCTGCTATGGAAAAAATTATTCTCTCTGGCAGAACTTCATATCTAAAAGTTGTCAAAATTACATATAGAGATGTCAGTGATGTAGAAGCAAAAAAAGCGAAAAGTCTAAGAAACCTAGTAAGAGTAGCAACTATGTAACGGTTATAATGGTCTTCAGCCGATTGGAAAAAATCAGTTATTGTTACAGGTAAAACCAAAACATTAGGACTACCATCGGTGACAATTATAACCTTTCCCTCTAGTAGATGTGCCACAGCTTTATCTGGCCGTTCAGTGTTTAGCATTTGTGGAAATGGGGAAATTGTCCTTTCTTCTATAAGCTCTTCTATGTAGTTTGAGTCTAAGATACCGTCAATGTCTATTTGTTCAAGTCGCTCTTTAACTTCATCGATCAGTTCTTGTTTAGCAATGTTAGACATATAGATAACTGCTACATCTGTTTTTGTTTGTCTACCTATTTTAAAGTGCTTCATTTTTAAATCGTTATTCTTTATTCTTCGCCTAATCATAGCTGTATTGAATCTAAGGGTTTCCACAAATCCCTCTCGAGGACCGCGGACCACCTGCTCATTAAGTGGTTCTGATACTGCCCTACTTTCCCACTGCCTAGCTTCTAGGACAAAACCACTGTTGACGCCATCTACAAATAGTAATCCTTCCCCTGATAACAGATCTTCAATTGCTTGATCGTAGTCTTGTACTACACTAACCTTACTAACGGAAATCAATCTATCTTCTACTGCCTTGGCATCTATTTTTTTAGTAGTCTCTTCTTTAGCCATGGTTGTCAACATTCTAACTACATTGTTACTCAATGTATCCCTGTCAGACAAGCCATCCACAAAGACCACTAATGCGGAAGTCTGAGTTCCAGCGATCTTAAACTTCCTAAAGTTAATGTCATCACAGTCTTTGAAGAGATTTTTGACATAACTATGGTTTCTTTCTAAATTTTTGTATATAGTTTTCCCTTTGTCATTGGACTTGTCTTTTTTATTTTTCTGATTTTCTATAAGCTTCTTTAGATAGTCCAGCATGTGACACCTCTCCTAGTTCTTCATAACTTTTATACTACCTATTTTTACCTATTTATTTTTATTTATGAATTACATATTACCATTAACAATTTAGCAGTATTTATTTTGCTAAAAAATAAATACGCCGCCTTTTTAGAGACCACTGAAAAAGTCATTTGACCGTTGCTCAAAAGCGCTCAGATTCCAGGCAAAAAAACCCAGAACCCCGGCGTATTTTAATACGTGAGGGTTCTGGGCTTTTGAAGTAACAAAGGATATGATGGTTTTTTAGGGGCCTGACTATTTGGCCAAGTTTATTATGAATTGGTGTATTCTCTTTACCCCTTCTTCACTATCTTCTGTCCCTGTTGTTAACTTTTCTATGGGGCAGAGGTCTGTGTTGTCTCTATTTCTTATTGCTGGAACTAATCTTTCTGCTTGGTATTTTATACCAGCACGCTGCAGGATTTTTTCTCCCCCTTGGCTAAGAAGTGGAGTGTATATGGATTTTACTTTACCTAGCTCGCAAATCATTGTTACTGCTCGTCCCATAAGTTTGTCTGCAACTGATGCACCTTCTAGTACTTGAGGATTTGAGGTATAAACATTCAATATCCCTCTTACTCCTTTATCTTTACTAGTGGCTACTATTTTTCCATCCTTTACAACAACAAGGCTATGTTCACCTTTTTTATACTCTTCTATAGCTATTTTTATATCTGACAAAATCACTACCCCTTTCAATTTATATGATTATGTAGGTAAGAAAATTTTAACATAAAAGTTGTAGTGTGAACAACTTCCCTTATATTTTAACACTTCGAGTTCACTCTATGTCAACATCAAGTCATAAAGAAATAATAAATATAGAAAAAAGTATTGACTTCGACCCAACTCTAGGATGTAAAATAAATAGGGTTCTTCTTATGTCTCTCCAAGCTAATGTTCCAGTATTCGAAATAAATTGCAAAAAACTGTACCCCATTACTACGATTTCCTGTATAATATTCCTTGTAATTACTTTATAACAAGTAAGCCTAAATAAGAAGGCGAGGTAATTTATATGAATCGGTATGCCCTTGAATTGTCAGACTTAACCATGGGATATGGCAATACTACTGTATTGCATGATGTAAATATTAAAGTAAAAACAGGGGAATTTGTTTCTATATTTGGTGAAAATGGGGCTGGAAAAACCACTTTGTTTAAGGGAATTCTACAGCTTTTACCCATAACTTCAGGAAGTATAACCATATTTAACAAAGATGTTACCCAGGGAAAGGATAAAACCTGGTTGCGCTCTCAAATTGGTTACGTACCACAAAGACATAATCAAGGGAATTTTCCCATATGCGTTTTTGACGCTACATTACTAGGAAGATGGGGAACGTCATTTTCCTATTTCAAGAGGCCATCCAAGGAAGACAAGGAAATTGCTGAAAAGATGCTTGAAGTTGTTGATCTAAAACATATGATGCACCAAGATTGTCGCAAACTATCAGGGGGGCAAACTCAACGTCTTAATATAGCCCGTGCTCTAGTACGAAATCCTAAGCTACTACTCTTAGATGAACCAACCACACATTTGGATCTGGATTCAAAGGCAAAGCTTGATGAAACCATAAGAGTTATTAGAAGCCAGTATGATTTATCAATACTGATGATAAGTCACGACCATCAACATTCTAGAAAAATAAGTGATCGGGTGATTCAGTTACAAAGTGGCAGAATCTCCACTGACCATAAGTGGGATGAGGTGATGGGGTGACAATTTTAGATTTTCTCCAGATTCCTATCTTTCAACGGGCATTACTAGGTGCTCTCATTGCAGGTGGTACCATGTCACTATTGGGTATAGTTATAGTTGTTTTTAATTTAACCACTATACGATTTGCCTTGATGCACATTGGTCTTTTAGGTGGTGCCATAGGATTGGTGCTAGGGGCTAATCCTTTGACTGTAGCCATCGCCACCATAGGTGTAGGTTCATTGTTTTTTGGTCCTATGTCTGATAAGTTAAAATTAGATACTGGTCTTATAGGTGCTTTTTTTATGACTGGTTCAATGGCCATGGCCTTTTTATTATTCTACAGAGCTGGTGTCCCTGCTTTAGAAGTTTTTGGTCTATTTACAGGAAGTATTTTAACTTTGACTAAGAATGACTTATGGTTTGTAACGTTTTTAGGTAGTGCTATACTGTTAACTTATTTTATTTTTTATAGGGAGATACAGCTGGTTTTTTATGATTCTGAACAGGCTGAGTGGCTTGGCATACCCGCAAAACGCATTAGAAATGGTTTGCTTTTTTTAACTGGCCTCTCAATAGGTGTGGCAATGAAGATTGTGGGTGCTCTACTTATGGATGCACTTATATTGCTACCTGCCATGTCTGCCATGAGACTAGCCAAAAACTTCAAACAGTTACTTATCCTTACTTGTTGTTTTGGACTTATGACAACAACTGGTGGTTTGCTTTTTTCAATGGTTTTTGATTTTCCCACAGGAGCTACTATTACTATGACAGGTGTTATTATCTTGTTTTTTAGTATTATTTTTAGGAGATAGTTTTTTTTTGTGGGTCACCCACCCTAAAGGGATGGGCTACAACTTATCTCGTGAGTGTTGATATTTTGATTTAGCGTAAGGCTAACTGCGATCTGCGTGTTTTTCCTTCCGTCGATTCAAATTTTATAGCTCTGGCTATAATCTAATATACATATATAAAGAAAGGAAGATTTTTTATGAAGATTAATAAGTTTTTGATTTTTAGTTTGGTTATATCTTTATTTTTAGTTTTTGCTGTTGGCTGTAGTTCCTCTGAGGATACTTCTAATCCCGTAGATGAGGACGTAGTAAAGGTAGTTGCTTCTACTAGTTGGACTGGAGTTATTGCTGAGGCTGCTGGTGCTACAAACGTAACCGTTTTAGCTCCTGTTGAGTTAAGACATCCTCCAGAGTATGATTTCAAACCCAGTGATGTTCAAGCACTTATTGAAGCGGACTGGATTATCATGGCTGGTTACGAAGCATTTATGAATCAAATGATTGAGGCAAATAATATTGATGAGGCTAAGATAATTCGTGTTACTACCACAAATACTTATGATATATTAGTTGAGCAAACTAGGGCTGCTGCGGAGAAAATGGGAACCCAAGAAGCTCAAGGCCAGTGGGAATTAGAATTTACCGATGTTATGGATACCATTTTAGAAAGAGCACAGGAAAATGATGTGGAGAACATTAAGGTTTTAGTGCATATGCATATGCAAGGATTTGTAAGATCCTTAGGGTTTGATGTTTTAGAGGTTTTCAGTGCAGATGAGCTAAGCCCTGCAAGAATCGGCGAGTTAGCTTCCATGAATCCTGATCTAATCATTGATAATTTCCACAACCCACAAGGCTTAACAATAGCTGAAACCATAGACGCTGAGCGTGTGGAGCTAAGAAACTTCCCAGGGCCAGATCATAAGACGATTATCGATTTACTTATCTCTAATGCGACTTTATTAGGAGTTTACTAAAAAGCATTCAGTTGGTCAGTAGACTGCTGTCAGAAAAACCTCTCTTTTAGGGAGGTTTTTTTGTGCCCTGATTAACATGGATTCTTTTTGGATTTGGATGTTGATTTTGAGGGTCTTTATTTTCGCCACAGATCCACATGATCTATATGATCTTAATGGCAAAAAAATACTAGTAGTTAAGACCTTATATTTTTAATCTCGTGCGCTTTTTGTTCTTTATAGTGAAGAGTAGTGGTAAAAATGGGTTTAAATTATGTCAGTTTTGTTGGTCCGGGCAGGTACGGAGCCCTGCGCCCTACAATATTGGGGTGCTTTTTGTAGGGTAACACACCCTAAAGGGATGGGCTACAATTGTGGGAGTGGTTGCCGTAAAGGGAACTGCGAAATGCGATCTGCGTTTTATATTTTTTTGCATTCAAAAAAACCTCTCATTTGAGAGGTTTTAGCTTTTCCTGACAGCTGACAGCTGACAGCTGACTGCTGATTCCTTATCCTAACTCCTGATTTAACAATCTTCGTCCTGTGGGTATTCGAAACCTTCTAGATTTATTAAGTTGTTGTCTGCTAGTTCTTTTATTACTTCGTAGAGGGAATCTCTACGGTCTGATGGTAGGTTTGCTACAAATTTATTGATTTCTTGTGGTGGTACATTTGCAGTGAATTGAACTCCACCGAATTTAACTTGTTTCATTTTATGGCCTCCTAAACTATTTTATTTTAGTTTAGGTCAATAAGTTAGATAGTATACACTTAAATGTGAATTGAATCAATAACGCTGAGCCTCGTCTACAAACATTTAGGGCTACACCCTACCGTAATAAACTCCTTTTGCAGGTCTGCAAAGGCTAAGCCCCCGTCGCAATTATTTAACTATATCTTATTATATATTATCTATTATCTATTATCTTATTATCTATTATCCACCATCTATCATCTATTATCTATTATCTATTATCTATTATCTATTATCTATTATCTATTATCTATTATCTATTATCTATTATCTATTATCTATTATCTATTATCTATTATCTATTATCTATTATCTATCATCTATTATCTAAACTAAGTGGTTACTCCTACCTTGCCACCATGTATAAGTTTTAGATGTTTAGAGGAATTTTGTAAAGTTAGCCATTTTGAAAAATTGACTATGGATTCATCATGGGTTTTACAGTGTACATAAAAGCCTGCAGGATCCACATATGGCCATGCTTCAATATATATAACATTACTTGTACTGGTGCTTAGTACCCAAACTTCTACTGGTCCACTGTATAGTCCACCTATTTGATAGCTCGGTTCACCAAATACTTCTCTTATTTTTTCAATGCAAAACTCTGGACTCCAGGAAAAGTACTGATCCTTTAGTTCTTTAGATGCTCTTTTTATGGATACCAGGGCATACTCACCTAAACTTTTTGCTTCATCTTCGTATTTTACTTGGTACAAAACTTTTTTAATACGGTACTCCATGTTAGCAAATACCTCCTTGGAATATTACATAATCTATTTTATGCATTTCATATGTAATTATTCCCTTAGAAGTAAATAGTATGAATTACAGTATTTCACTATATATATCTACTATTTCAATGGAGTAGTTTAACTCATCTATATAACTTATAATAGCATCTTTAGTTTTATACAGTATTTTAGCGTCAGTGGAAATCATACTTATCCCTAATTGAAAGCGATTTAATAATTGATCATGCTCTTGGGCCACAGAGACATTAAATTTATGCTTAATTTTTGCTGACATGCTGTTTGCAACGTTTCTTTTGGTCTTAAGATTATCACACTCAAATATATGAATAGTTAACTCTAAAAGCAAGATGTCCATAAGTGTTATCTCCTTTTTGATAAAAATTTGCCAATAGGTAAATAATAGAAAAAAGTCTTCCTTTTAATACTATTATAGATCATAAAGGGGTATTCATCTAATGAAAAAAGAACAGAAAGTTATATCCCCACGTCAGTTTTTTTATATAATAATTAGTTTTATAATTGGATCCGCCAGCCTTTTTGTTCCTGAAATTATCGCAGGAAAGGATGCCTGGATATCTACAATAGCTGCAACCTTGATTGGTTCTTTTATGCTTTTTGTTATTATACACTTACAGGACAAATTTAAAGGTCTAACAATAGTTGAATATAGTGAGTTGTTACTGGGCAAGGTTTTAGGAAAAATCCTTAGTTTCTTTTTTCTATTTAATATTTTTTTAGTATCCGTTCTTATTATAGAAGATTTGGTGATACTTTTTGCTATCGCTATAATTCCTGAAACTCCACATATTGTCTACAGTTCCGGTCTTGTTCTGTTAGTAGCATATGCCATATATAGCGGTATAGAATCCATTGGTAGATTAGCAGAACTCTATGTTTTTCCCTTAATCCTCTTACTACTGATCCTTCCCCTGCTATCCATAGAATATCTTGATTTCACTATGTTACTGCCGGTATACAGTGATGGTTTAAAGCCCATAATAGCAGGTACCATTGCATCACTAACCTTTCCCTTTGCTGAAGTTGCCATGTTAGCAATGATTTTACCTGCAGTCCAAGGAGGCAAAGAAAATACTCCTTACTATATGCTGGGGTATTTCATTGCTGGTTTTTTGTTGCTACTTAGAACTATCGTAGCTATTTCAACTTTTTCAGCAGATATTGTTTCAAAGCTTCAACTTCCAATATTTCAGGTATATAGACTTATAGACGTTGGTGAATTTTTAAATAGGGTTGAAGGACTATTTATTTTCATCTGGATTTTGGGATTCTTTACAAAATTTTTAGCATCTTTTTATGGAATTGTTTTGGGGCTAGGGCAGGTTTTTAACCTTAAAGATAAGCAGAGTCTAATTATCCCTGTAAGCTTAGTATTTATATTCATGTCCAACTTCCTCTTCCCTTCCACGGGATTCTTTCTATATTTTGATTTGTTTATACTCCCTTTTATCACAATAGGCATGTGTGTTTTCTACCCTCTGCTATTGCTAATACTTAGCATTTTTCATAAGGGAACGAACTCTGAATGATTCTACAAACACTTAAAGCCAGTCTTTTGACTGGCTTTATTGAACTCCTAATATATCCATGAAAATGTATTCAGATATACCCTCAAACAACATATCTATAATGTCCAATGGATTAAAAGCATGTGTTCCATTTGCATAGGAATAGGCATAGTAAAATGCCAATCCATATAGCCCTGTCACCACAAACAAGTCCATATAAAACTTTTTAGTAAACAATGTTTTTGCTTGAAAACCATATAAGGCTGCAAAAAGTAAGATTATTGTTGCCTTTGTAAACATTAGCGTTGCCCCTTTTCTATCACAGGGGTTGTTATCATCCCTGATGAGAAGAGATTTATATTTACCCTAATATCAAAAACCACCTCTGGGTATAGATCCTCAATCCACTTATCCTTATTATTATTCCACCACTTAGGATGGTCCCTTTCATATAAACCGGAGATTCCCAGGATGTCTGCTTTATATTCTCCTTGAATTTTTTCTATAAGATTTCTTATTTCTCCAACGACCCTTTTTGAAAGTATTGCCTCAAGCTCTGTTATTTGCTTCGGGTCTATAAAATCGAAATCAGTGTTAGTTTCAACAATACTCCCTTCTCCACTTATGTCTACATTAACCACTAACTGTTCATCATTTATTGAAGAAAGCATTTCTGTATCTACGCCTCCTATTTCCACTGAAATAGAGCCATCTTTATAAGGCACAATGATAACTGCCTCAGATGCTTCCCCTTCTAAAAACAAGAAACTCCTGGTTTCAGTTTTTGTCAACCACCCTGCTAACTCTGTTCCCTTGACAACAGCTGCACCATCTAGAATCGCAGATTTTTGAACGGTGGCTTGGCTCATCTCATCTTGTTCTTCGTTTTGTGCTCCCATTATATCTGGATCTAATAGTAACACTCTAGCTGTCACAAAATCTTTGTAGGGGTTTACCATGGAAATCATCATATCCCTTATGTTGCTATTTACCTGTTTTGACCATTCATCACTGTTTTCAATGAGCCCAAGTATTTCCTCGCTAAATGCAGGCTGAAATTCTGGTGTCGCTTGCATGACTTCTTTTGCTTTACCTTGTGTTATAAGCACCCAACTTTTGTAACGGATTTGCCTATTTCTTGTTAAAAAATCCATTATATCTGCAATATTATCCCTTGCAGTCTCCTCCCCTATAAAAACCAAATTATTATGCATCCATGTTAGCTGTGCTGGTGCCCGACCTCTAAAATTCTTAGCTGCATCAATAAGGGTTTGCCCCTCTGCGCTTGCCACCCACATCTTTCCCTCTTGTTGTCCATCACTGGCTTCGGTCTCCTGGGGCTTGATTATATGCAATGTCATCTCAAACCCATCACCTGTATCATTGGCATCTATGCCCATAGCTACAATTATTCCTAAATCTTCAACTTCTATCTTACCCCAACATCCACTTACAAAAGTTATTAAGCAAAGCCCGATTAAAAATAAACTAACCTGTTTCTTTATTTTTGTTTTTTTCATTATCATCACCACTTGTTGGCTCATGGGGAGCCATTTTTTTCCCTCTTAGTCTAATAACATTATTTTTAGCGATAAATGTAGGTCTCTCCACCATCCACCAAATGGGAGCCCTAAATATTACATCTCTCTGATCCTTTAAAGTCATAGGTGCAATTGGTGAAAGGTATGGGACACCAAAGGATCTTAAGGTAGATAAATGTATGGATATGGCAAGTACTGCTAAGCTAACACCAAATAAGCCTAAGGTAGAGGCCAATAACAGGACTGGAATTTTTAGTAGTCTTACTGCTATTCCACCATTGAAGGCAGGTATAGTAAATGATGCGATTCCTGTACCTGCAACTACTATGACCATTATCTGTGAAACTAGCCCAGCTTGAACGGCAGCTTCGCCAATAATTAAAGCTCCTACTATACTTACAGCTTGACCAACTGGTTTGGGAAGTCTTACACCAGCTTCTCGTAGCGCCTCAAAGGCAACTTCCATTATAAATGCTTCCACTACAGCAGGAAAAGGAATACCCTGCCTAGCTGCTGCAATACTTATGAGTAATGTGGTAGGTATCATCTCATGATGAAATGTTGTAATAGCTACATATAATGAAGGTCCTAGTAAGGCAAGTCCGAAAGCAATATATCTAAGAACTCTTATGGCTGTGGCAAAATAAAAACGCTCATAGTAGTCAGAGGAAGCTTGTAAAAAATCAGTGAGTACCTGAGGAACCACTAGGACAAATGGAGAGCCATCTACAAAAATACACACTCTACCTTCTACCAAGTTCGATGCCACTGCATCAGGCCTTTCAGAGTTTCCTATCTGGGGAAAAGGTGAGAATGCACTATCTTCAATAATTTGTTCAACCATACTGGAGTCAAAAATTGCATCTATTTCTATGGCTTCTAACCGAACCATTACTTCTTCTACGACCTTTGGATCCACAATGTTTTTTATGTAACATACAGCCACATCTGTTTCTGTTAAGTGACCTATTTTTTTCATTTCAACTTTAAAATCAGGTGTCTTGATTCTTTTTCTTACAAGACCTAAGTTATCTTTAAGATTTTCCACAAAGCCTTCTCTAGGCCCTCGCACTAGGGTTTGGGTAGTAGGCTCTTCAATGGTTCTTGCAGGCAGCTTCTTCACATCTAAAACATATCCGTGGCCGTAGCCATCAATTAACAGTAATGCCTTTCCAGTAAGAATACCCTTTATAGCTTCCACAGGCTTTTCGACCTTTTGCCCACCATGGTTAATTAGCAAATGGTTTTCCACAAGGTTAAGTATACCAGCATCTAAACTGGGAAAATCGCTTTTTTCTTTTAATGCCAAAGGTTTAATAATTGTATCTGTTATAGTAGTCTCATTAGTAATACCACTTAAAAAATAGAGCATACATTCTCTTTCACCTTGTACATCTAACTTAAATCTCTTTTCTTTAATATCATCACATTTATTGAAAATCTTTTTTAACAAGTTGATATTTTCCTCAATGCCAATGGAAAATTCCAATTGCTCCAGTTGTTTTTCTGTAACCTTTTCTAAATCCCTAATTTTATTTTGCTTATTCAAGTCCTTTATCTTAATAGGTTTCTTCATCCAACCACCTCCTTACTGCTTATTTCTAGCATTGCCAGTTTAAGGGAAAGTTATGAGGAGGGAGATAGACAGATGGTTAGTTGGTTAGTTGGACAGGAAGTTATTTATAATTTAAAGTTTTGTTGGTAATCAATTAATGATTTCTTAGTTTTTTAGTCTTTAGTTATTGGTTTTAAAATCCGTATTTAATCAGTGTTAATCCGTGGCTAGGTTCTTATCATTGGTTTTTTCTTTATCCTAGATCATATAGATCATGTAGATCTGTGGCCAAGTTTTGATCTTATGTTTTCCCTTTTCAGTGGCAAAAAAATAGCCCCCAAAACTCTGGGGCTATATCTTTATATCACTTACAGTAATTGTCTCCTAACTGTTGTTCTATTCTATTCATTGCTTTTATAAGCTTCTCATTATCCACTGTTAGGGATATCCTAAAGTATCCTTCACCGTATTTACCAAAACCAACTCCCGGTGTTACAACAACTCCAGCCTTTTCTAGGAGTAGTGTGGCAAAGCTTTGGGATGTATAGCCTTTTGGCACAGGTGCCCAGACATAGAAGGTGGCTTTTGGCTTTTCTAAGTTCCATCCTAGTTTGTTTAATGTGTCTACCACTAAATCTCTCCTGTGCTGATATATTTTAGTCATTTCTTCAACACATGCTTGCTCTTGGGACAGTGCCTCTGCAGCAGCATATTGCAATGGCTGGAATATGCCTGAATCTATGTTGGTTTTTATGAGACCTAAGCTCTCGATTATATCTTTATTTCCCACTGCGTACCCTACCCTCCAGCCTGTCATATTATAGGTTTTAGAAAGAGAGCCGAACTCTATACCTACATCTTTTGCACCAGGTGTCTCTAAAAAACTCATTGGCTTATATCCGTCCAGTCCTATATCACAGTAAGCTGCATCATGACAAACAATAATCTTATTATCCTTAGCGAACTTCACCACTTTTTCAAAGAATTCCTTTGTTGCAACAGCCCCTGTGGGATTGTTAGGATAGTTCAAAAACATTATTTTAGCTGCTTTTGCAATATACTCTGGAATGGAATCTAAATCAGGCAAATAGTTATTTTCTTTTAATAATGGCATCTTGTAAGGCTCTCCACCAGCGAACATGCTCCCAATGGAGTATACTGGGTATCCAGGGTCTGGTACCAATACTAAATCGTTAGGATTTACGTAACAAAAACTCACATGGGCAATCCCTTCCTTAGATCCAATTAGTGAGACAACCTCTTTTTCTGCAGACAAGTTCACCCCAAATCTTTTATCATAATACTGAGATACAGCTTGCCTAAAAGTAGGCAAGCCAGCATATGAAGGATATTGATGATTTTTGGGCTCTCTTATGGCTTTTATGGCTTTGGTAATAATATGATCAGGTGTTGGTTGATCTGGGTCACCAATACCTAGCTTTATAATTTCCATACCCTGTTCAATTGCTTTTTGAACTTTGTTATCTATTTCGGCAAATAGATACGGGGGTAAAGTCTCAATACGTTCAGCTCTAATAAACATACCCCTTCCTCCTTTAGTCAGATTGTGACATTTCCCGTAAACACTGTCTCAGCAGGTCCTGTCATCAAAACATTTTCTCCCTTCCAAGAGATCTTAAGTGTACCACCCTTCAGATGTACTTTAGCTGTGTTATTAACCACTCCCTTAACCCTTGCTGCTACTAGTGTGGCACAAGCTCCTGTTCCACAGGCTTGTGTTTCTCCAACTCCCCTTTCCCATACTCGCATTTTTAGTGAACCATCTTTTTTAACACTAACAAACTCCACATTTACTTTGTCAGGAAAAAAAGAGTGTTTTTCTATCAGTGGTCCATACTTTTCAACTGGAAAGTTGTCAATTTCGTCTAAAAAAATAACGGCATGGGGGTTTCCCATGGACAAGGCTGTAAAAGTAAAGCCTTTATCTATTACTTTTAGGTATTTATCCACCACTTTATCCCCCTGTGCCAAAACCGGTATACTTTTAGGCTCAAAAAAGGGTGGTCCCATATCTACTTGGACGGAAACCACTTTATTAAATTGTATTTTAAGTACTAGGTGTTTTATGCCTGAATCGGTTTCCACAGAAAATTCACTTTTTTGCAGATATCTTTTGTCATATAAGTACTTACCAAAACACCTGATTCCATTTCCGCACATTTTGGCTAAGCTTCCGTCTGAGTTATATATTGTCATTTTATATTCTGCTATATTGGAGGGTTCCACTAAAATTAGTCCATCTGCCCCAATACCTAGATTTCGGTGGCAGAGTTTTTTTGCTATGTTTGGCCAATCTCGCTTTAGTTTCATGAGATTTTCCGTCAGGATGAAATCATTGCCCAGTCCTTGCATTTTTGTAAATTCCATAGCATCACTCCCCTTATGTATATAGATATGCTTTTTCTGGGCAATTGTTTACGGAATTTTTAGGGCAAAAATAAAAGTCGTAAAAGCAAAGTCAAATAAACCTAACGCGTTTTTTAAGGGAGATTTCGCAGGGGATACCCACCCTAAAGGGATGGGCTACAATTTGGGTGGTGTGACGTGAAAAAAACCTCTCACTTTGAGAGGTTTTTTGCGTTTAAGATTTACCAGTCTCTGTCTGCTGTCCAACTTTTAACTTTCAACTTTCAACGTTCCACCTACTTCTAAACCAATTTCTCCAATTCATCTAGTAGGCTATCAAATAGTTTTAAGGTCTTTTCTATGGGTTCTGGTTTTGTCATGTCTACTCCAGCTTGTTTTAGGAGGTTTATTACGTAGTCACTACCTCCTCCTTTTAGGAAGCTTAGGTATTTATCCACTGCTGGTTGCCCTTGCTCTATTATATTTTGTGCAAGGGTTGTGGCAGCGGAAAAACCAGTTACATATTTAAAGACATAAAAACTTGTGTAAAAGTGTGGGATCCTAGCCCATTCCATACCTATTAGATCGTCTACCACAAGCTCTGGTCCGAAATATTTTTTGTTAAGGTTTAGCCAAATATCACTAAAGGTCTTGTGGATAAGTGGTTTACCTTCTTGTGCTAGTTTATGGACTTCTAATTCAAACTCTGCAAACATACCTTGACGGTAAACAGTTCCTCTGATTCCTTCAAGGTACTGGTTTATTATATAAAATCTTTTCTTTTTATCGTCTGTTGTTTCCAAAAGATAATCGCTTAATAAGGCTTCATTTACAGTGGATGCAACCTCTGCTGCAAAAATATTATAGTGTGAGTAGGTGTATGGTTGATTTTTGTGAGATAAATAGGTGTGAATAGAGTGACCAAATTCATGGGCTAATGTGTACGTGGAATTTAAAGTGTTGTCATAGTTCATCAAAATATATGGTTTTGTTCCATAACTCCCCCATGAATAAGCACCACTTCTCTTGCCTCTATTTTCATAAACATCTACCCATCCCGTTTCCATTCCCTCTTTTAGAATAGAAACATATTCTTCTCCAAGTTTTTTACATCCCTTTATAACAAGATCTTTAGCCTCGTCATAGGATATATCCATGGTAAAATCACCAATAAGGGGAGCATAAATGTCGTACATCATAAGATCATCTACACCTAGAAGTCTTTTCTTTATGGATACATAGCGATGTAGTGGTTCTAAGTTCTTATTTATAGTATTAACTACGTTTTCATAAACAACAGTAGGTATGTTGTCTGGATGTAATTCCTGTTTTAAAGCTGATTCATAGTTCCTTGCCTTGGAATAAAATATATTTCCTTTTATTCTAGTTCCCAATGTTGAAGCTATGGTGTTTTTGTATTGACCAAAAGTTGTGTACATGGCTTCATAGGCTTCTTTTCTGACCCTACGGTTATTGGAAGTCAAAAATTGAATATATCTTCCATGGGACAATTCCACCTCGTTATCATCCTCATCAACAATAGTTGGAAACTTGATGTCAGCATTATTAAGCATGGAGAAAGTACTTTGTGGTCCCTTATTCAAATCCTGACTCATGGAAAGAAGCTGTTCTTCCCTAGGAGATAGGGTATGTGGCTTAAGTCTTAGTATTTCTTCTAGGTAAAATCTATAGAATTTTAGTTTAGGCTGTTCTTCAAAAAGCCTATTTATCGTCTCAGTTGTAAAACTAAGGATCTCAGGGTTGATAAAGGAAAGTTCAGTTTTTACGTTTAGAAGTAAATCCTCTGCCCTTTGTACATTGCTTTGGTTTTCTGTATGGTTTGTGTCTTCATCTCTTTTTAAAGCTACATAAACATGTACCTTACCTAGTAACTCAGATAGTTCATCTTGCAAAGTTAAACATTGGTAAAGCTTAGCGGCGTGTTTTAAGTTTCCTTTCAGTGGTAGAATTCTGTTTAATAACTCAGTAACCTTATGATAGTCTTTCTCCCAGTCTGCTATTGACTGGTAGATCTCATCAACTGCCCATTTGTGTTGGTCTTCAACTTCATTTCTAAATGGAACAACCTTCGGCATATCTAAAACCTCCCTTATTTTTGAAATAGTATAAAAAGAATATCTTACACCTACACTAGAAGTGGAGGTGATAATTATGCAAAGATATGCATGTACAGTTTGTGATTATGTTTATGATCCTGCCTCTGGTGATCCAGATAACGGAGTAAAACCAGGCACACCTTTTCATGAGCTGCCAGATGACTGGGTATGCCCCGATTGTGGTGTTGGCAAAGACTTATTTGAAATAGACAGTAATTAATATTTTTATTTTAAGGGGAGCTTTCCCCTTTTTTTAATGTTTTACTACATCCTTTAATATTATTCTAGTTTTAATCTATATATACCAAACCCTATCAGTAAAAATCCAAATAAAGTAAGAACAAATATATTTTGCCACACATCACCTAAGGACATTCCTCTTACAATGATATCCGTATATCCTCGGATAGCCCAGCTAGTGGGTACTAGTTTAGAGATAAACTGCATTTTCGGTGACATCAGATCAATGGGCCAGTATGCCCCACCTAACATTGATATAACTAGTATAATCATATTGCCTACCACAGTCACCTGGTTGGCATTTTTGCTTACTGCTGCCAGTGTCATCCCTATACCAGTAGCTGCAAAAACAAAGGTAAATGTTAAAAGCAATGTGGCTAAGATGTCATTCCCCCAGTTTACTCCGAGGAAAAGTTGACCTATTATGATCATTGCAAGCATTTGTAACAGTCCTAACAAATAAATAGCCACTGTATTGCCTGCTATAATTGTCCACTTATCATTTGGAGTAGTTAGTAGCCGAGCTAAAGTACCCTTCTCTTTCTGTAATAAAATAGTGGCCGCTCCTGACATTACTACAGTCATTAGTGTAAACATTATTGCCATACCTGGAGAGCTTTGATTCATTCCTGTGGGTATTAGAAGAGTTTCACCTTGTTCCTTATCACTCCAACGGAAATTAACCTCCACAGGAATATGATCAAATCCGGCTAAGGCCTGTTGTGCTAAGTCATTATAATCTGAAACTGGACTAAAAACTTCCAGCAATACTCCTGATACTGCTAAGCTATTATTTAGCTCACTTATGGACTTCGCTATGATTTTTTCCACTTTTAGTGGAGATACCTGCCTAGCAGCTGGCCAATAATATATATCAGTTTTTTCCTTTTCATCAATGCCGTTTTCAAATCCAGAGGGGATATGAATGAATCCAGCAACATGATTTTCTCTTACTAGTCTTTCCCCTTCTTCTTTTTCTTTGTATTGTATATAAAAATCTTCATCATTTTCTATGGCCTCAATAATGTATCTAGAGTACAAACTGTCATCTTCATCTAAAACAGCAACAGGTATTGAACCAGTAGAAGAGCTGCTACCTGATGACGTTGCCATTCCTGTAATCAATGTAAAAACTAATGGCAAGGCTATGAACCATACTATAGCCTTTTTTTCCTTAAAGCGTAGTTGAAGGTTGTTTAGTGCAATATATAGTATAGACATTTATTTCACCTCCAATTTGGCCAATCTAAATATGGAGAAGGACATTGTAACTAGTCCTATACTTGCAAGGATTAAAAGATTTTGATACAAAGACGTAAGTGACGTATTAAAAAACATAATTTGATAAAAGCCGTCTATTGCCCATCTGTTAAATGTTAGTTTACTCAACATTTGCATAAGTGGCGGCATTCCCATAAGGGGGAACATGGAGCCTCCTAATGCTGACATACAAAGTATAATTAATGACCCTAATCCATCTGCTCCACTGGCAGTGTCTGACAATGATGCTATAAACATGCCTATACCAGATGTGGCCAGTACCACCACAGCTGAAAATGCCAATACCTTCCCCTGCCCTCCCCAGTCAACATTATAGAATATTCTTGTGAAGTTTATTAAAACTATAAGCTGAATAAAGGATGAGAAGTAAATACCTAGTGTCTTACCCATTATAAACTCAAATGGGTTTATATTGGATACCCTTAGCCTTTGTAGTGTTCCTTGTTCTCTTTCTTGAAGTATTCTCTTTCCACCGAGGTTTGCATTAAATAGTAAATACATCACTGCCATTGCAGCGGAGTAGTATCCCATGGGGTTTGTATTAGATGCAGGATCCTCGATACGATTGCTATAGCTTGTATCTTTAATTAAATTAATATAAGGTTCCCTAGTATCTAATAAACCAACTACTTCTTCAATTTTCTCGTTTATGTCACCACTTATAAACTGTGTGGATAAATTTATAGCCACTAATTTTATTGTAACTTCTTCAACAAACATTTCTGTAACATTCATTATTACAGGGGGTAAAAAGGTATTACCCGCATCCCCTATTATTTCGAGCTTCGTATGGCGTCCCATTATTAAGTCTGCAGAAAAATCTTCTGGTATTGATACCAAAGCGATAGCATTCCCTGAGTTTACCAGCTTTTCTCCCTCTTTAAAATCATCTATAATTTCTACTTCAAATCTTTGGGAGAATTCCTCAGACCCATATACCTCTTCCACAAGTATTTTAGAAAACTGTCCTTGGGCATCAGAGTTTATAACCAATAGTAATCCTAGATTTTGTTCATTTCCACCCCATAGTGGTGATAGGGCAGTACCCAGCACAAATGTAAGTATTAGTGGTGTACCTAAAAGTGTGAAAAGTGTTTTCCTATCTCTTAGAATTAAAATAATGTCCTTCAAACCAATAAATAGAGTTTTCATAGTAGGTTCCCCCTAATCCCTTAAGGATTTTCCCGTAAGATGCAGAAATACTTTTTCAAGATTTGGTTTTTGAATATCCACAGATGTTATTTCTAAACCTAGGTTTGAAATTTTCCCCAAAATATTAGTCATTTCCTTAGCACCATTTTCAACTAAAATAGAGATTTCCTGTTCTTTTACCTCTAATGAAGAGTTAAATAATTCATATAAACTGTTCTTCTCATTTTCAGTTACTTCTTTACTTACATCCATTTTAATTAAATCTTTATTACCTACAAGTTCCTTCAACTCCTGAACTGTACCCATCCCTTTGATCCTGCCTGAATCCATGATAGCCACTTTATCACACAAAAACTCAACTTCCTCCATATAGTGGCTAGTATATATTATGGTCATTCCTTGCTTACTTAAATCTTTCACAGTTTCCAGTATTTTGTTTCTAGATTGTGGATCAACCCCTACGGTAGGCTCATCCATTAGTAGTAGTTTGGGCTCATGTAAAAGCCCCACTGCTATGTTTATTCTTCTTTTCATGCCACCTGAGTAGGAATCTACCTTATCTTTAGCTCGCTCCGTAAGGCCTACTAACTCCAGAACTTTTTTTGTCCTCTCTTGTAGCTTATCGCCTTTTAGACCGTACATTCTCCCCCAAAATTTAAGATTTTCTTCAGCACTTAAAGAAGTATATAGCGCTATATCTTGTGGTACATATCCTAGTAGTTTCTTTACTCCTTTAGGATTAGTTACCACAGAATTGTCACCCACCAATATATCTCCAGAATCGGGTTTTAGTAATGTGGCTAACATTGAAATAGTAGTTGTTTTACCAGCACCGTTTGGTCCTAATAGCCCAAATGTTTCCCCAGGTTTAATACTAAAGCTTACACCACTAACTGCTGGTTTACGGTTATAGCTTTTCTGAATATCATTAACTAAAACAAAGCTCATGTTATTTTCCTCCAATCTTCAACTAACTCAAGTTAAATAATACCAAATAACCTTAGCTTGGTATAGGTTTTTATCCAAAATTTAAGAATTGTTAATAAATAAGCAGTTAGTTAGTTGGTTAGTTGGACAGTTGGTTGGTTAGTTGGTTGGTTAGTTGGAAAGTTAAATGCAAAAATACAAGTTATAAAAAAGGAGACCATGTATATGGTCTCCAAAGCTTGTAGACAAACCGAAGACAAAGTCATTGACCCTAGATGTGTATATTAAAAAGCAGTACAATTAATTCGAGGAGATAGACTTAAGTTTTGTAGGGGATGGTCTTGTACCATCCTGACATTCAAAAGCCCGCTAGTGCTTTCATACTGTCAGGGCCCTACAAGAGGGCCCCCTACGACGGAAGAAGGGGCGAGAAACAGGACGTTTCGAGAGCTCCACTGAACCATGGACGGTGAATTGGAGCGGTACCCTTCTGGAGTTTAGATAGAAGCCTTAAGTCTCGACAAAGAATTTTGTACAGCGTTTAATATACGACATTCCTAAAAAATGACTTTGTCATCAGTCTGAGGAGACCATGTATATGGTCTCCACTGTTTTATGATCCTGTTTTTTGGGCAAACTTGAAGTCTTTTACAGGTGTTAGCATGAATTCTTTTACAACTGCTGCCACTCCATCATCGTTATTACTAAAAGTGATGTGTTTAGCATGACTTTTTGCATATTCTGTACCATTTGCCATTGCCACTGGTAAACCTGCCACTTTGAACATAGATACATCGTTTGCACTATCGCCCATTGCAATGGTTTTAGATATATCCACACCACAATGCCTAGCTATATATTTTAGGCCTTCACCTTTTGACACACCTTTAGGGATAATTTCCAGGTAGCCATTTACACCTTCATAGTGAGATTCAACTATGCAATCATATTTTTGCAGCATTTCCTCTAGCTGCTTACTAGTTTCTGCCCTTGATGCTACAAAGAACTTGTGTATTTCTGTATCTACTATTCCCTTGACCAAAGATCGTCTTCTTTTTATGTTGCAAAGCTTGTATTCTTCATAGTATTCTTTAAGCTTCCTTATGGAGAAACCTCCACTGTTATTAGAAAATCTTACTAACCCCAATATACCTAGACCGGATGTTATGATCCCTTCTGAGTGATACCCTTGACTTACTATGTCTCTTTGCTTATCTAATAGTTTTGCAATCTTTTGTGATACACTCTTTTTAAAATTGGTCAACTTTAGAATCTCCATGGTGTTTGCATCTCTAATCATTGCTCCATTTGCAGTTATGATTGGCAATTTTATCTGAAGCTGGTCAGCATATTTCTTAGCAGAATGAAAGCTTCTTCCAGTATTTAATGTTACCAAATATCCTTGAGCCAGAGCGATCTTAATGGTCTTTTTAGTAATGGGTGTTATCTGACGGTTGTTATCAATCAGTGTTCCATCTATATCAAGAGCTATTAACTTAAACATTTTATACACCCCTTTTTTATTAAACATTTAGGAAAAACTTAAGTTATTATACAATAAAAATCATCTTTTGTATAGTAGAATCATTTTACATCCTTTTTAAGTATAATAGCTTTTTTGATAATGTATTACTACTATTTTCGTGATTGTGACATACTTAGGACTGAAATTCTTCCTTTATATAGAAGGATAAAGCCATTATATGTTGAATATTTATTAAGTATGTAAATTTGTAATGGTAACAAGGGGTGATTATATTGAGTAAAAAAATATTAATTATTGAAGATGAACAAGAAATTGCTGAACTAATTAAAGATTATCTAACGGTAGAGGGGTATTGTGTGGAAATTGCATATGATGGACTAACGGGGTTAAATAAAGTTAAGAGTTTTATTCCAGATTTGCTTATCTTAGATATTATGCTCCCCAAACTTAGTGGTTTAGATATCTGTAAAGAAATTAGGAAATCTGATGAATGTCTACCTATTATTATAGTAAGCGCAAAACACGGAGATATAGATACTGTCCTAGGTCTAGGCCTTGGTGCTGATGACTATTTGGCAAAGCCTTTTAGTCCATCTGTTTTAGTGGCTAGGGTTAAAGCTTTGTTGAGAAGGTGTTTAGTTTCTTCAGAAGAAAGCACCAATACAACGTTGGTTTTTGGTGAACTGTCCATAGATACAGCAGGGTACAACGTTTTAATAAATGGTCAAGAAGTTGATCTTCCCACTAAGGAGTTTGAACTATTGAAATTTTTAGCTTTAAACCCAAAGCAAGTTTTTTCAAGGGATCAGCTATACGAACAAATCTGGGGCTACGATAGTCTAGGGGAAGCCACTACAGTCACTGTACATATCAAGAGATTGAGACAAAAAATAGAAAAGAATCCTGCCGAACCAAAGTTTATTCGAACTGTTTGGGGTGTAGGGTATAAGTTTGAGGCCTAGTATGGTTACATTGAAATTTAAACATAGAGTTATTTTGGCTTTTTTTTCAGTGATTTTTATCCCGTTAATTATAACCACATCATTTTTATTTTTTTATGGTAGGTATCTTTATAGGGAAGATTCTAGTAGCTTCACCTTAAACTATGAAACTACTTCTGCAATTGATTCTTATATTACTGGAAATTGGAATAGTATCCTTTTAGATTATTGGGGTTTTGACAATGGTCTAAAAAAAATAATCGATGATAAACCCATTGGTTTAAGAATTATTGATACTGAAGGAGAGTTAATATACGATTCTTCTAGCACTACACTTCCTGATAAAATTGATATGTACAAGAATATAGTCCCAGGCCTACAAAGCAATGGGGAAGATCCTAATGCTGATTTCTTGACATATACCAGAGGCGAGTATGTAACAATAAATGGTCAAGATGTAGGAATTATCCTATATACTTATCCTCCTCCTCCAGAGTTTTTATCTAAACTATTAAGGCTCATCCTCTCAACCTTTGCCGTGGGTATGATCACTTTACTAACACATATTACTTTCTCTGTGTACCTTATTTCTAGAAGAGTTACTAAACCTATGAAGGAACTATACATGTCCATAGACAAGATTTCAAAAAATGATTTCGATTTTGATATCACCTATTCAGCAAATGATGAGTTGGGTACTTTGTGCCAAGGATTTCAAACTATGAAAAATAAGTTGAAAGATTATCATAATCGAGAGTTAGTTGCCAACGAAACTAAAAAACAGTTGGTTGCCTCTATTTCTCATGATTTAAGAACACCTATGACTTCAATTAAGGGTTACGTAGAAGCTTTGCAAGATGGGTTAGCATCAGATCCGAAAAAGTTTAATCATTATCTGTCAATTATTAGTAGTAAGGTTGAGAGCCTTAATAGGCTAATTGATGATTTGTTTGAGCTCTCGAAAATTGATGTCGGTCAATTAAAAATGACTAAAGAAAAGGTGGATGTTAAATCATTTATTTATGGGTTTTATATGGATATAAAGGAAGAGGCTGGTTGGCAGGATATTATTATTTCTAAGGAGTTTATAAACATAGATACATGCATTATTGATGTTGACACTACAAGATTAGTCCAAGCCCTCAATAATGTTGTATATAATGCCTTTAAGTTTTGTAATAAAGAGATTGTTTTATCCTGTTACGCACAGGGGGATTCAATACATTTTTCTGTAGTAGATGATGGATTAGGTGTTCCCAATAGTGAGATTCCTTTTATTTTCGATAAATTTTATAAGGTGGAAAAAGCAAGAACAACAAAGTCGGGAAGTGGTTTAGGCTTAGCAATTGCTAAAGGAATCATAACACAAATGGGAGGCACCATAGAGGTGTATAACAATGAAAACACTACAGGAGCAACATTTACCATAAAACTACCAAGGTATCTTTAGTCAATGGGTGGCTAGGCTTTCCCAGGCATTGTGTGATTATATTAACTTACTGATTCTATGGACAATTTGGATGGGAGTGTTATAATAAAATTGACAATAGAGTTTGGCAGAGTAGATATCCACGCGTTAAGTGCTTAGGGATGGGATGTCGCCCTAAGACGAAAGGTAATCCTGCGGTGTGGTGTCGCGTCCGCTGTCACCTTCGGAAAAAAGGTGTACTATGGGCCTTCTTTTTTCGTGGGTTGGCGTATTTCTGCCTTTCCTAAATTAAGGAGGGTATTTTTATGCAATTTTTCAACGGATTAACAGGTTTTATTGCTGAAAACGGGATATCTATTTTACAGGTAGCTTTAGTACTTGTAATTACTCCCATCTTCTTATCCAAAGTAAAGGAAAGAAGTCAAAAGATAACTACCCAAGGTATAGCCATATCGGCAATGCTTATGGCAGTAAGTATTGTATTAACTCGTGTGGCTAGTATAATTGTTCCTTTAGGGGGGCTTCCCGGTTTAAGGTTGGGTTTCGGACCAATACCAATTATGATAGGAAGCATTATGCTAGGTCCATTTTTAGGGGCTATGGTAGGAGCTGGAGCAGACCTTTTAGGATCAATGTTAGCTTCTCAAGGAGCCTTTTCTCCATTTATTTTTATATCACAGACTCTATATGGTGTAATTCCCTTTTATGTGTTGTACCTATTTAAAAACAAAAATTCTTATAGCTATCTATCTGCTGTTGTATTAACTCAACTCATATGCGGAATTATTACATCTTACGGCTTGGCTGTAATGTTTGGAAGGACCTTCGGTGAATATTATATTCTAAGGATACCAGGTCAAATAATCTTAATGGCGGCTTATTCTATAATTATTGGATTAATGCATTCACATATCTATAGGGTAAAAAAAATGGTTCCCATGGAAAGCTCAAGATAAAAGGACTACGGGATTTAAAAAAGGATTGCCAGCTGGCAATCCTTTTTAGTCTTCTTTTTGCTCACTTACCCTTTTTATTTCCTCGAAGATATTCTTAATTAACTGGTCATAATCCCCTTGTCCTTTGAAGCCTGCGAAATATTGGTCACCCCAGAAATTCTCCACGGTCATTCCTTCAGATGCTTTTTTTACTATTTCCGATACATTATGGTTTGTTATGCACTGATTGGACTTTACTAACCTTAAGTGTATCCAACCATCCTCTTGGTAAGATACAAGGGCTAAGTCAGTACCAAGTTCTAGAAACATTGTTGCCACATAAAACAAAAAGTTTTTGTCTGGCCTACAATATATAAGTACGCAGTCTAAAAACTCATGAACTTCTCCTGAGGTTGCCGCTTTTAACTTTTGAAGTCTCTCTATTTTACCACTAATTTTGAATGTGTTAAGAACTGTACTATATCCTATGTTTCCATCTTGCAATATGTTGCCCAAATCAATTATTGCTTTGTTTGATGCCTTAGTTAAGCCCACTGTATCTCCTAAAATTCCTGCTGCAAGAGCTAAGGCCACCGCTGGTGTTAAAGACTCTTCCATCTCCTTGTATAAATGATATACAAGCTGACATGTGGAATCCACAAGATGGTAGATGTTTGCTTTACTGTTCTCTACTAGTAAGTTATTTCGATGATGATCTATTAATAAATATTCGTCCAGTGCAATATTAGGTAGTTGTTGACTATCTGCAGTATCAACAACTATGACTAACTCATACTCTTGGCTGTTTGGATTAACTTCTACTCTCGCCGCTAATTTATTGATCAGCTCTAGAGCGTGTTCAGAAATCCTTTGGGGTACAGCTAAAGTACCTTTAGTTAGTTCTGCCATGGCAAAACCTGCTCCTATGGCATCATTATCAGCATCATCATGACATAAGACTAAAGTTTTTTTCCCTTTTAGTTTTTCTAATATTTCTATAAATTCTTTCACTTTGCACCACCTGTTCAAGTTGTGGTTTGACTTCTATATAATTTATGATATCATAATCTCATCATTGTGTCTTTATTTTTTTACTATTGGTAAGGGGTGATTACATGTTTAAAAAAATAGTTACAGTTATAATGGCAGTTAGCTGGCTTGGCATCATTATCTGGTTCAGTTTACAACCTAAATTACCCATAGACGCAACCTCGAGGGCTAAGTGGGCTTTAACACAGGTAGAAAGCAAGTATACCGTTGACGGTTTAAAGAAAACTCTAAGCAATCGTTCTAATATAATTAAACCTGCGGTGGAAGTATTTTTTAGATTCTATGGCCAAAGTGACTATGGCAGTAATAGCAAAGCCTTTAACTTCATCGTCAGAAAAATAGGTCACTTTACAGTTTATTTTTTCTTAGGACTATTTCTCTTTGGAACTGTCAGGATTTTTACAAAATCTCCACATCCTTGGACACTGCTTTTGGGTTTACTTCTGGCGGTTTTTGATGAGCTAAATCAATTCTTTAGTGCAAATCGTGTGGCAATGCTGCAAGATGTACTGGTAGACTTTGCTGGTATATTATCCTCAGTTATATTTATTACCATCATCACTTTTATTTATCGCTATATTAAAAGTTTAATTGAAAAGCGCCGCCTAAGTAAAGTAGCTACATAAACAAGACCTGGCCTAAGCCAAGGTCTTGTTTTATTACAAATATCTTATTTCACGCTCTAGCTCAACACCAAATTTCTCCTTAACCCTTTTTTGTATCTCTTCGACAAGTCCTTTGACATCTTGAGCGGTAGCTCCCCCTGCATTCACAATAAAACCACAGTGCTTAGTGGAAACTTCAGCATTTCCCACTTTAAATCCCCTAAGTCCACTGTCTTGTATGAGCTTACCAGCGAAATATCCTTCTGGCCTTTTAAAAACAGAGCCTGCGCTTGGCATCTCAAGGGGTTGTTTTTCTTCCCTTTTTTGAGTTAATTCTTCCATAACAGCTTTGATTTCATCATAGTTACCTTTTTTCAATTGCAACCATGCACCAATAACTATATCGTTTTTTTTCTGAAATGTACTTTTTCTATAGCCGAATTCAAGATTTTCCCTATGTTCTGTTAAAATTTTATTGTCCCTAATGAATTTTACCTCGTGTATACAGTCCTTCATTTCTCCACCGTATGCACCAGCGTTCATAAAAACAGCGCCACCTAAAGAGCCTGGGATTCCTATTGCGAACTCAAGTCCAGTCAACGAGTGAACAAGGGCAGTTTTACTTACATCGGTAAGGGTAGCACCACTCTGAGCATAGATTCTTTCTTGGGAAGACTCAATTTTATTAAATTTATCACTAAGATTTATCACAAGACCTCTAAACCCTTCATCTGGAACTAGTATATTGGAGCCCTTACCCAGTATGAAAAATGGAATGCTGTTCTCTTTAGCTATATTAATTACATGTAAAACCTGTTCTTCAGTCTCAGGGGTCACAAAGTAGTCTGCAGGACCACCTATTTTAAATGTAGTATATTCCTTCAGTGGGTAATCCCTCTTAGCGTTATTACCAGTGGCCTCAAACAGTTTGCTAAATAAATCCATCAAATCACCTTCTTATAATATTCTATATATAATTATACATTTTTCCCTAAGAAAAACCAAATAAAAAAGCAGCCCATAAAGCTGCTCCTTATTCTCTATGCCATATTTTTACCATACCAAATCCTGTGTTTGTACGATCACCAAATCCTGTTGAATATCCTATACGGATTAAATCTGGACTTCCCTTGGTTACAAAGGGAACCATATAGCCCAGTATTTTAATTCCATTGTAGTCTATCAACCTACTAGTTCTTTGTTTTTTCCCCATATAATTTTCATCAAAAACTATATCCAGTTTTTCATTTTTAGGAAATGAATTGTATAAATGGTAATACTTTTGAACTAGGTCATACCTGATGTTTTCTACAAATGCTTTTTCCTCAATACGACAGTAAAAATCTCTGTTTCCCCCTCTGCCCATTGTAGATATTGTTATGGGTGACATGCATGTGAACTCCATTTCATCGGTAAATTCAGGATCTTCTAGGAGCCTTGCCTTCTTAAATTCTAACTCAGCCGAACCAATATTGAAGTAGCTTGTTCTTGTTAATCCTTTCACAAGCCCGTCGATAAAAAAATGACTCGGCGAAGAGACATACCAATGAATATCCTCTCCTAAGTTTACGATTTTACCGTCAATAATCTGGTAATCTGTAAAATAAAGCTGAGAATAGGTATAATGTTTAAAGGGTTTCCCCTTGTACCTAAGTGTTCCTCTACTACCCACTAACGATTCCAATATGAGCTTAGAAAGGTTATAGTTGTAATTAAAATCTACAATACTTCCCTTATTACAACCGAAGGTTATTTCAAGTCTCATAACTTATCCTTCCCTTCCTTAAATATTAGACAAATCCCCAAAAGGTTTGACTATGAAAATGTAAAATAGATACTTATTATCTTTATTCTATATAATTTATCGTATTCCTTCAAGACCAAAATATATTTTTTAATAAAAAAGAAATAATAGAGGATGCTTTATATAAAAGCTATCCTCTATCTTAATTGTAGTCCCTCAGCTATATTTTCTGAATCTCTAGAGTTTACAATAACCCTATGTGGATACGCCACATCCACTCCAGAGTTCTTAAATTCTAAAAGCACATGCTTTCTTATTTCTCTTCCCATAAGCCAATAACTATCTGGATCAGTAACAGCCATCAATGTAAATGTAATACCCTTTTGTTCGATATCAGTTATTCCCAAAACCTTAGGATCTTCCACAAGGTATTCTTTATAGTTTTCTGCTATTATGTAACAAGTCCTCTCTAAAACCTTGTATACGTGTTTCACATCTTGCCCATAAGGGACTGTAACATCAATAATTGGTCTCATCTTACCACGGGAGTAATTATTAACAAGTTTAATCTCACCATTGGGGATATAATTTAATTTCATTGACCATTCCCTAATTTTTGTTACCCTTAACCCTATTTCTTCAACGGTCCCCCGTATTTTACCACCATTTATCTCCACAAAGTCCCCAACATGAAATTGCCCCTCAAAAATGACAAAAAATCCACTTATTATGTCTCTTACTAGGTTTTGAGAACCAAATCCAATGGCGAATCCTAATATTCCTGCACTTGTTAATATAGGTGTTATATCTATTTCTAGCACCACTAAAATCATGAGGATTGCAACAAATGATATGAAGTATTTAATTGTAGATTCAAGGATAGATATGGTTGTTTTACCTTGAACTGGGTGGATTTTTTCGTTCAGTATCAGTTTTTTTAGTCCTACTCGAATAAACTTAGAAATAAATACCCCTATGGCTACTATAAGTAAAATGCGAAGTGCAATAACTCCATATGCTATGATATCTGCTATGGTAAACTGTTCTAAAAATTCGTTTACTAAGTTATCCAAATTTAATCCCTTCCTATAGTACTACTGGTATTTTTTTTTGTAACTGGATACCACTTCTATTTATTATACTAGTGTATGCATAAGCTTTTACTCCACTTTCAATTGCCTTTTCTAGATTTTCGCTAAATTGAGGGTCTGTATCTCTGTTTGGAGTGAAGTGTTTGGCATCATTTCTTTGAACTATAAAGACAACAGAGCATTGGTATCCTTCTTTAGTTGCTTCAATTAGTTCTAAAAGATGCTTTGCCCCCCTTGTTGATGGTGCATCGGGGAATTTTGCAACTCCTTCTTCCACTAATGTAACGGATTTTACTTCTATAAAACCCTCTTTACCATCTTCATCAACTGTGTATACATCAAAACGGCTATTTTTATATTTTACTTCTCTTTTTATCCTCTGAATATTTCGGAAGTCATATAGGGAGTTTTCTATTAATAGTCTTTCCATAAAAGCATTTGGCTGCAAGGAGTCTAAGGAAACCCAAACCCCATCTTGGGACAGCACTTGAAGTAAGTCAAAGCAGGTTTTGCGTTTAGGGTTGGGTATACACCTTCTTATTAACACTGTTGCGTTAGGCAGGAGTAGTTCTTTGAGTCTACCGGATGTGGGTACATGGGCAAGTTGTTCTTCCCCATCTATGAAGACCCTGGCGGTAAATCTATTTAGTCTCTCAAGGAATTTGGCCTCGGTGAGATCTCCTTGGATTTTCAGTAAAGTCATAATAAGGACCTCCTGCTGAGTTTTTTTGTAGCCCATCCCTTATAGGGTGGGTATGCCACTGCTCAATAGTTGTAGCCCATCCCTTTAGGGTGGGTATGCCATTGATTAATATGCAAAATATGGGTATAGTACTGGAATTATCATAAATAGTATTACCATTATTGTAACCATCGTTAATAATATTTCCGTTTTTTTGTTCTTAACTCCCTGTTTTTCATAGTTATAATAAGAATAACCTAAAAAAGCCACTGATAGTATTGCAAAAAGTGGTCTATAGGGTGTTAGTACTGTTCCTATTGTCATAGCTAATCCACTCGCCCCGAGGGATATCAAAATGATTGGTCCCATTCAACAAACAAAGGCGAAAAAAGAACTAAACACAGATAAAAAAGCAGTAATTTTCCCTTTCATTTCTTCTCCTCCTTTTGACATAATACAAGATATAAACTATAGTAATTTTAAGATAATATATATTTTTAGCTTGGGGGAATTTAAAATGATTATAATGCAAGCAAATGGTATAGATAAGTATTACAGTGGCACTCCAATTCTACTAGATGTTAGTCTTCAACTTCTAGCAGGTGAAAAAGTTGCTTTAGTTGGAGTAAATGGAAGTGGCAAAACCACTTTATTTAATATTTTAAATGGTACCTTAGATTACGATAAAGGTCAAATTTTCCTAGGTAAAGAGGTTAATCTAGGCCTTCAAAAACAATCCCAGGACTTAAATCCTGACCACAATCCAGTGGAGGAATTAACTACAGTGTTTCGTCACCTTCTTAGTAAAGAGGAAAACATTAGAGAATTAGAGTTAGAAATGGCATCTGAACAGGGTGATAAATTAGAAAAGCTGTTGGAACGTTATAGTGTTCTTACCCACGAATTTGAGGAAGCTGGTGGATATAGATTTAAAAGTGATATCTTAGGAGTCCTTAGGGGTTTAGGATTTTCCCAGGAACAGTTTACACAAAAAATAAGTACTTTTAGTGGTGGACAACAATCTAGAATATCTTTAGGTAAGTTACTGTTATCAAAACCCGAATTATTGTTCTTAGATGAGCCTACAAACCACTTGGATATAGATGGTGTTCAGTGGTTAGAAGGATTTCTTAAAGACTATAATGGAGCGGTTTTTGTTATTTCCCATGATAGACAATTCCTAGACAATGTTGTTAGCAAAACATATGAACTGGAAAATAGCAAAATAAAGGTGTATCAAGGCAACTATACTTTTTATGCTAAGGAAAAGAAAAAACTCAAAGAACAGATGCTAAAGGAATATGAAAAACAACAAGACTACATTGAAAAAACAGAAGATTTTATTCGTAGAAATATTGCTGGCCAGAAAACTAAGCTTGCCCAAAGCAGAAGAAAAACACTGGAAAAACTTGAGAGGGTAGATGTTTCACCAGAACTCAAATCCGCCACCTTTGAGTTTGATTTGGCAAGTCAAAGTGGGAGATTTGTAGTAACTTCAAAAGAAGTGAGATATAGCTATGGCAGTGATGAAATACTAAAAGGTTCATCTTTTGTTATTGAGCGTGGTGAGAGGGTATCTTTAGTGGGCCCAAATGGCTGCGGGAAATCAACCCTTTTAAATTTAATTGCTGGTCTGTTGCCCTTACAAGAAGGCGAATTATTTTTAGGGCACAATGTACAGGTAAGTTATTTTAGTCAGCAACGAAACGATCTAAATGAAAACAATGATCTAATGGAGGAAATTTGGGAAGTGAAACCCCAGTGGACTCAAGGAAATATCAGGTCATATTTAGCAAGATTTTTATTTACTCAAGACGACGTTTTCAAAAGGGTAAGCTCATTAAGTGGTGGGGAACAAAGTAGGCTAGCACTGGCAAAACTAATACTTAACAAAGGTAACTTCTTAATACTAGATGAACCTACAAATCATTTAGATATTGACTCAAAGGAAGTTCTCGAAGATGCCCTTTTAGAGTATCCTGGTACTATTCTTGTGGTTTCCCACGACAGATACTTTCTAAATAAGATCACTGACAAAACCATTGAATTAAAGGAAGGCTTAACAACAGTATTTTTAGGAAACTACGGTTATTATATAGAAAAACTCCAAGAGTTACAGCAACAAAAGCAAGATAAAGCTGAGGAATTAAAAACAGAAATTAAACCTAATAAACCTAAGCTTTCCAACAACAAGGAAAAATCTCTTAAAAAGAAATTAGATGAAATTCAGCAAGAAATAGAAAAAACAGAGCAACTCATAACTGAATATGAAGAGTTACTCTGTTCCCCTGACATTTTTAATGATCATGATAAAAATTTAGAAGTTACTGAAAAATATAAACAAGCAAAAGAACTGTTAGACCAGCTTTATTCTAACTGGGAAGAAGTTGAATCTGAGTTGTCAATACAAAACATATAAAGTATTGGCAGTGCTAAAAATAGCATGGCTGTGGCTGCAGCTACTATCCCTGAGTCATTTAAAAACAGTGCTGCCAAACTGCCTGCTAAAATAGCTTTTACTCCACGATAGTGCTTCTGTTCTTTAATAAAGTCGAATTTCTTAGGAGGATAAAATCCTAAAATTATTGTACTTACTAATAATACACCAAAAATTCTACTCCAAATACTAAATTGCACAAGTTTCCAGTTCATTGAGAGTTTTCTAGTGATGGCCATCAAAATCTCTTCCATGCGATTTACATTATCACCAGCAAATAATCTTCCTATATGTGTCTGATTTTCCGTCATTGTATTTAAAAGTAACATTGCAGCTACAGCTAAAACAAATATTCCACCTAAGGCAAGGATGTATTTATATAGTCCTTTGCCTTTTTTTACGTCTGTTAAGGCAACACCAAAGGTTACTGACAGAGCTAAGGTTCCACCGAAGTTTGTTCCAAAAAATGGTGCCATCATAATAAAGATAATTGCCCCATATAACACATACAACCATTTTTTAAATTTCGCATTTTCCATAAGGGGAAGTGTGGCTATAATAGAACCTCCTATTAAAACACCCATGTACTCATTTCCTACTCCGTAAAACCTAGCCCCAGCGATTACATCGTATCCAAGTATAGATTGCTTTTGTAGGAAACTATTGAACAATGTATCCAATAAAACAGATGTTACTGTGATTGAACTTAGTATTATTACCCTGTTAAGTGGGTCTTTGATTGTGTACTTTAGAAGTAACATAATAACCACACACAATACATAAAACAAGCCTAGATAAATCACTAGAGGCAGTGGACCAAAGACAGGCATTATAAGAAATGCTAAAGGCCCTGCCATAGAAACTAGCACAAGATAACTGAAAAAATACTGAGGTAAGCTCTTGAGTTTAGTGTTCACCAGTGCAGCCACTACAAAAATAATAGTTATTACTATAAAGAACCTTATGGTAAAAGGACGTTGATTGAATACTGTATTTATTTGGTTTAAGCGACCTATGATAGTTTGACTATGATCTTCATCAGCTAGTACACCCATGATTGATCCATATAATTCCGTGGATTCTATACCGTAAGTGGCAAGTATGGATGGCGCTATATCTAGTGTTGTAACCACCCCTGGTCTTTTTGTTGAAGGAGCTGTGAGTAGGGAACCCGCATTATCTTTTGTGTAGTGGTGAATCACAGGTATATTTTCCCCTTCTTCCCTCATGAAATAAGGAGCATTTAATGTTAGTAAATATAATTGGTCATTTTCAGACATTACATTTAGAATTGAACCAAATAGTTCATCGGTATCTTTAATAGCTTCTATTCTAAGATCTTCAAATTGCTCCAACTGATAATAGCGATAATATTCATCTAGTCTATGTAAGTCTCCCGTATCTATGGCAAATACATGACCTAGGTCTAAGTAGCCATTCAAATATTCTACCATTTGCCCATAATCAGTACTAAACCCTCCTGGAAAGTCAGGGTTTTGGGTTAGTATCCTATCATCAACCACACCATAATTAACTATACCATCAGAGTCCATAAGTATCGCTGCTACATGCCTCTTTATTTCAAAATCATCAGAGTTACCTAGTACAACACCATTTAGACCATTTGCCTCTAAAAGGGAACCTAATTTCCCTAATTCAACAGTGTGGTACAACTGGTTGTTATGGTAGATCATATTCTGTACATAAGGGTTAAAAACAGCCTCATCATCTATCTGCCTTCTATTGAATGTTCTATAAAGACCTTCGGCCCCTATATCATCTAAAATCTCCCCCTTATTAAAGAAATTAAAACCGTTTGGTGCTAAGGCTCTACTTCCAGATCCCACAGTCATTGCTTGGTTTTCAGAAGATTTACCCCTTGCTGTAGTATTGCTAAGTATTGCCCACGAACTATTATTGAGTATCTCTTTTAGGGCAGGACCCCCATGTTCTAGCATTTCCCCTGGCAGAACTCTATCTATAACAACAATAAAGGTCTTTGGTATATCTCCTTCTTCTTGAGCTTGGGCTATTGATACAAAGCCTCCTAGGGTTATAGCTAATATTAAAATAACCACAAATAAACTATAAAATCTCTTCATAAACTTCTTCCCCCATCATCTCTTCATATAAATTTAATGTTTTCATTAACATTTTTGATATACTAAAATTCTTACTTACCCATTTTTTATTTTCCGCTCCAAGGTGTTTGTACAATTCTCTATTAGATAATAACATAGTTAGACATCTGGTCAAGTCATCCACATCACCTTTTTTAAAAACCAGACCATGTACATTGTCCTCTATAAGCTCTGGAAGACCTCCAGCGTCACTAATAATGACTGGCAGATTTATACTCATTGCTTCTATAACTGCTGTTCCACATCCTTCAGTTCTAGAAGGTTGAACAAAGTAATCAAATCTACACATGGTTTCCAATGGGTTATCTTGAAAACCCAGAAAATATATTTTGTCCTGTGCACTATCTTTCAATTTCTTAAATGCTGGCCCATCTCCAATTATATGAAGCTCTACGGGGAAGGCATCCTTTATTTTATTAAAAGCTTTGATTAATATGTCAAAACCTTTAGCCTCAGTTAATCTACCACAAGCACCTAAAATAACATTTCCATTTCCACTAGTTTTAATCCCACTTTCGTGCAGACCTTCACTTTCAGATATCTTAACACCATTATGGATAGTTGTCACCTTATCTTTTTTTATTTTTAAAGATTCACTGCTCTGATCAGTTAGTTTCTTAGATACACAGATGATTCTGTCAGCTTTATTAACTACCTTTGACAGTAAAAATTGAAAGATCTTTCTTTTTAACCTTGGAAGATTATCTAAAAAACCATGGAAGGTTACTACTATTTTTACATGCCTAGGTATAAAAACTATAAAAAGTAAAGCCTTGTATCCGTGAATATGCACAATGTCAGGACTGAATTTTTTTATATTATCCCTCAACATTGCAAAATTCTTTATGATTTTTATAGGAGCAGTGGTAACTTCATGCTCTTGAAACTCAATGTTATAAGCTCTCATCCCTGTAATAATATGCTGAATATGTGAGCTTATACCACCTTTAGACCTTGATTTTATTAGTAAAACTCTCATATTTCACACCTTCTTAATGTTTGTCTAGTATCCTAACATTTTTTTGTTCAAAAAGAGGATTTTTGGCGACTTTTGTCGAATATTAAACGTGGGGTAATTAAAGGGAGGGGTAATAGTGGAGCTAACTTCAGTTTTCAATTTTGTCTTTAGTGTAATTCCAAGGTCCTTTGTAGCTGTATATTTTTGTTTGTCTTTTATAAAACTACGACCAAAGGTAGGACAATTTGTTTCTAGCAGTTTACTGTTTGCTTTTGTTATTTGGATATCAAGGGCAGTGTTTAGTTTTGGTTTCCATTCACTTGTACCAATGATGTTTTTAGCATACATACTGCACCACATATCATATGAAAGATTAAACTCTACTTTTTCCATTGCAGTAATCTACTTTACATTACTATATATCATTGACTTTTTTGTCCTATATATTTATAACTCAATTACAAATTTATCAATAGAACAAATATGGTCTTTAGAATTTATAAGAGTTATCTTAACTATACCTGCTTCTTTGTTTTTTTTATGTGTTGGCTTTCTTATACGTTGGCAACTCAGAAGAAACTTAAAAGACCTAGCTACAGTAGCTAGGTACTAAATAGAGGTGTAGGGGGGAGCTTTTTGGAAACTAAATCTAGTCTCAAGGTTACTTTTTTAATAAACGGTGTTTTAATACAGTCATTCTTACAGATACTATTAATAACTATGAATCATAACGGGCTTTTTGCTGATATTGCTTTTGTAATGAATGATCGTATGGTGGTAGTTGCACTTTTGGTCAATATGGTTGTTTTTGTTTTAGTCCTTTTAAATATAAAAAAACTACGTAAAGTTGCAACTCAAGAGTTTGTCATAGAAAAGCAAAAAGAAAATCTTGATAATCTGGGTAAGCTGGTTGAAACAATTCAACAGCAAAAGCATGATTTTATGAATCACCTACAAGTTATCAATGGTTTCTCTGATTTGGGTAACTATGATGAGTTAAATAAATACGTCAAGGAAATAACCAATGAAGTTAGGCCACATTTTCAACTTATGCAAATATCCCGCCTTGAAATAAAATCGCTTCTGCTTGTAAAAGCAGGGGTTGCCAAAGAAAGCAAAATTGATTTTATGATGGCAATTGAAGATGATTTCGAAGCTTTTCCATTATGTAAAATCCAAGCTGTGAACCTTCTAGGTAATTTAATAGATAACGCATTTAAAGCCGCAAGCAAAGCAGATAAGCCTTTTGTTAAGTTATATTTAGGTTTTGAAAACGGCTTTAATGTCATAAGAATCTTTAATAATGGGGGTTATATACCTCAAGATTTAGGTGAAGAAATTTTTTTAAAAGGGTATACAACTAAAAAAGGAAGTAATGGCTTAGGTTTATATATAATAAAGTCCATAGTGAGTGAATATGGTGGCTCCATTATATATAACAGCAAGCCAGAAACAGGCACAGAGTTTATCATAAGAGTCCCAGTGGGACAAGATAAGTCTATGTTTGTAAAAGAGCAAGGAGAGTAATCCAAGCTCTTTTTTTGTGTCCTTTTTGAGGCAATAAAAGAGCCCATGCTTTAGCGAGGGCACTGAAAAAGTCCCTTCAAAGCGAAAAAAGGCATAATTCCTTAAACACTAAGGTAATTATGCTTTTTTTGCTGTATAATTGAAGTATCAATTAAGAATTGGGTGGGTGCTATGATACAAAATCAACAGTCAATGATTTTAAGTCCATATATGGAGATATATAATTTGGTCGTTCCAAAGGAAAATTTACTCCGTAGAATTAATGATCTGGTCGACTTCTCTTTTGTTTATGGTGAGCTTAAAGATAAATATTGCCATAATAACGGTAGAAATGCTATCGATCCCATTCGCATGTTTAAGTATTTATTACTAAAAACGATTTATGACTTGTCGGATGTAGATGTGGTGGAACGCTCAAAATATGACATGTCCTTTAAGTATTTTCTAAATATGGCTCCTGAAGAGTCGGTGATAGAGCCAAGTTCTCTTACGAAATTTCGAAAACTACGCTTAGAAAATATAAACTTATTGGATATGCTTATCAATAAAACTGTTGAAATAGCCATTGAAAAGGAAATCATCAAAAGTAAATCCATTATCGTGGATGCCACCCACACAAGAGCGCGCTACAATCAAAAATCCCCCAGAGAAATTCTGATGGATCGGTCTAAAAAGCTGAGAAAAGTTATTTATCAGATAGATGAAACTATGAAGGATAAATTTCCTACCAAAAACACAACAGATGCCTTAGAAGCTGAAATAGACTATTGCCACAAGCTTATTGAGGTGGTTGAAAAGGAAGATGCTTTTGCTCAATATCCAAAAGTAAAGGAACAATTGAACCTTTTAAAAGAATCAGTTGCTGATGATATTGAACACTTACAAATATCTCAGGATCAAGATGCAAGAATAGGTCATAAAAGTGCCGATACATCATTTTTTGGTTACAAAACCCATATTGCCATAAGCGAAGAAAGAATTATTACAGCTGCAACAGTTACAACCGGAGAAAAAAATGATGGGAAACAATTAGAAACACTGATAGAAAAAAGTGTAAAAGCTGGGATGAAAGTTGAAACTGTTATCGGTGATGCTGCATATTCTGAAAAAGGCAACATTGAATATACAAAAGAGAAAAAAATAAAATTAGTCGCCAAATTAAACCCATCTGTAACACAAGGTTTCCGAAAAAAAGAAGATGAATTCGATTTTAATAAAGATGCTGGAATGTATATATGTAAGGCTGGCCATATGGCTATACGTAAAGCTCGCCAAGGGAAGAAAAAATTTTCCACTAATCAAACAGACACATACTATTTTGATATAGAAAAGTGTAAGGTATGCCATTTAAAAGAAGGGTGCTATAAATCTGGAGCTAAAAGTAAGACCTATTCCGTAAGCATCAAATCTGACGAACATACCGAGCAGGCGAAATTCCAAGAAAGTGATTACTTTAAAGAAAAATCTAAAGAGCGCTATAAAATAGAAGCAAAAAATAGTGAATTAAAACATAGACACGGGTATGATGTTTCAAAATCCTCGGGTCTAATTGGCATGGAGATGCAGGGAGCTATGTCAATATTTACGGTAAACCTAAAAAGAATTTTAAAAATAATGGATTAAGAATAAGCGAAATAAAAAATGGCATAATCATTAAAAAACGACTCTAGATTCAAATTTTGAATAGAGAGTCGTTTTTTTTTAGTACAAGTTATTCTGTTTAAATGAAATACATAAGATTTTCAGTGCCCTCGCTTTAGCATGGGCTCTTTTATACTAACTATTATATGTTTCTCAACATTGCTCCAACAAGTTTTAAGGCATTTTCCGCTGCTTTGTTCACAAAGGTAGCGAAATCTTCGTGGGCGGAGCCGTCGGCTTTATCAGACATGGATCTAATAACCACAAAATCAACATCGTTTAAATAACATGCTTGAGCAACTGCAGCTCCTTCCATCTCCACACATAGACCATTGAATTTTTCTCCTAGCTCTAAGGCTTTACCCTTATCTGCAACAAATATGTCCCCAGATAAGATTCTCCCAGTGTATACTGCTGGAAACTCTTCAATGCCTTCTGCACTTCTTATTGCAAGATCTATTAACTGTTGTGCTGCAGCAAACTCAACTTTATCTAATCTTGGGACTTCACCTGGCTTATAACCAAAAGCTGTTGCGTCAAAGTCATGTTGAACACAATCAGTTGATATAACAACATCCCCTACATTGACATATTGAGCTAATCCACCAGCTACACCAGTAAAAATAACCTTTCTAACGCTAAAATCATCAAATAGTACTTGACTACAGATTGCAGCATTAACCTTGCCGATGCCACATCTAACAAGAACTATCTCCTTGTCATATAACTTCCCTTTATAAAATTCCATACCTGCTTTTTTTATAACTTCTAAAGCAGTCATATTGTCTTTGAATAGCTTTACTTCTTCTTCCATGGCTCCGATAATTGCCAACATATTTGCCCACTCCTTATTAAGCTTGTTGTTCTAGCCACTGTCCTAGTTCATAGGCAACCTTGTAAATATCTCCTGCACCCATGGTTATAACTAGGTCATTTGGCTGTACTTCTTTCTTTAGGTAGTCTAATATATCTTCTTGAGGTCCCATATAAATTGCTTCTTTATGCCCATAAGCCTTAATTTTTTCAACGAGTATCTTAGATGTTACACCTTCAATGGGTTCTTCACCTGCTGTGTATATATCTGCAAGTATAGCCTTTTGAGCATCATCGAAGCTTTGGGCAAACTCTTCTATAAAAAACTTTGTTCTAGTGTATCTTTGGGGTTGAAAAATAGCAATAACTCTACCCATACCCACTTTTTTAGCTGCTTTTAAAGTAGCCTTTATCTCAGTAGGGTGATGAGCATAATCATCAACAACTAAAACTTCATTATTGTGGATTACTTGGAATCTCCTTTTTGCACCAACAAAACTTTTTAATGCTTTATTCACATCCTCAATATCAACACCATTGAGAAGCCCTACAACTGTGGCTCCTAGGGCATTTAAGATATTGTGCTCACCGGGTACAGCTAGTTCTATTTGCCCTAAAAGCTTCCCTTCCTTGTAAAGATCAAATGTTGATCCCATTTCTTTTAAGACTATGTTTTTTGGGTAATACATATTGGTGTCCGCTAGACCATAGGTCACTAGATTTTTATCGAAACCTCTATTTAAGACTTCTTTTATGTTTTCATCATCATAATATACCACCGCAGAACCATCTTCTTCTAGGTTTTTCAAAAAGTCGTGGTACGTGTCCAACAACTTTTCAAAACTACCATCATAATGCTCTAAGTGGTCCGCCTCTATGTTTGTTATTAGGGCAATATCTGGGTTATATCTTAAAAAAGAATGATCACTTTCACAGGCCTCAGCCACTACAATGTTACTTTTCCCTAATCTTGCATTTCCTTCAAAGTTGCTTAATTCTCCTCCAATTAAAGCTGTAGGATCCTTACCGCCCTGTTCTAGTATTAGTGAGGTCATGGATGTGGTTGTGGTTTTGCCATGGGCACCAGCTATTGCTATACCGTAGCCTTGATTCAAAAGCACTGCTAACATCTCTGAACGATGATATATCTTTAAACCCTTTGCCCTTGCTTCAGCAAGTTCTGGGTTACTATCTGGAATAGCCGTTGAGTAGATAATTGCTTCGGTGTCTTGAATGTTTTCTTTACTGTGTCCTAGATATATCTTTGCACCTTTGTTTATAAGTCTTTCTACTATACTACTTTTATTTAAATCAGAACCACTTACCTGATAACCTTTTTCTAACAATATCTTAGCGATGGCACTCATACCATAACCGCCTATTCCAATTAGATGAAATTTGTTTATACCTTCCATATAATTAGTCACCCTCTTTCTCAGAATTTTACTAAGTTGTTACTACATATTATGATAAATGCCTATTTTGGTTAACTTTATTAAATATATTTATTATAGGTTAAAAAGCCTAAAATATCCAATTAACTCTATTATCATTATAATGTTACATTCTTTCCAAAAAACTGTCAAATATAAAAAAAGCATTAAGGGAACAAACCTTCGGTTATCCACATTGTCCACAGGGTTATCCACATATCAAAGGACTAATTTTGTGGGTTTTTGTCGTTTTTATCCACATTATCCACATTATTTGTCGAAATAAACTTTTGAGATTATCCACATTGTGAATTTCTTAATTTAAGGCACTTTTTATATACTTATCCACACTATCCACAGAAAAAACAGGTGTTCTTTGTGGATAACTTATCCTAGGGGCATGGAAGCATATGCATTGAGTTCTAAATCTGCCCTAACACCTGCTTTATATAAGTAATAGCCCACTGTTGCAATCATAGCTGCATTGTCAGTGCATAAGGAGAGGCTCGGTCTAAATAAATTCAACCCTTCTTCATTGCATCTTTTTTCAATAGATTTTCTTAAGCCACTATTTGCTGATACACCACCTGCTATGATTACATTATCTACACCTTTAAATTTAGCACACTCAATTGTCTTATCAACAAGAACATCTACCACTGCTTGTTGAAAGGATGCGCAGACATCATCAACATTTATTGCTTCTTGGCGTTGTTCACTATTGTGTAGAAAGTTTAGAACAGCAGATTTTAATCCGCTGAAACTGAAATCAAAACTCCCCTTCTCCAAAAATACCCTTGGAAATCCTATGGCTGATGCATCACCTTTTTGAGCTCTTTTATCCACAACAGGTCCTCCTGGGTAACCAAGACCCATTGCCCTTGCTATTTTATCAAAGGCTTCTCCAGCAGCATCATCCCTAGTTTGACCCATTATTTCAAAGCTTAGGTGCTTATCCATGTAAATTAAATCAGTATGTCCACCTGACACAATAAGGGCCACTAAAGGGAACTCCACTGGGTTATCTAAAAAGCATGCATAGATATGACCAGCCAAATGATTTACAGGTACCAGTGGTTTGTTTAAGCCATAAGCCAATGACTTTGCCACTGATACACCAACTAATAGTGCTCCCACTAAACCAGGCCCGTTGGTAACAGCTATGCATTCTATCTCGTCTAAAGTACAGTTTGCTTCTTCTAGGGCTTCTTCCACGAGGGGTAAAATACCCTCAAGGTGATGTCTTGACGCCACCTCTGGTACAACACCTCCGAAAACTTTATGTATTTCTATTTGTGATAAAACCTTATTTGCAAGAACCCTTTTTCCGTTTTCTACTATGGCAATTGCTGTCTCATCACAAGACGTCTCTACAGCTAATACTTTACATGTATCCAATCATATAACCTCCAAACTAACTAAGATTTAACCACATTATTATTGCATCTTCATTATTATCAGAATAATACCCTTTCCTGATACCTTCTTCGTAAAAACCTAACTTTTTGTATAAATCCTTTGCTGGATCATTGGATTTCCTCACTTCCAAAGTTATCCTCAAAATACCTCTAAGTTTCACAGTGTCCTGTAGTATCTTGAGTAAACCACATGCAATTCCCAGTCTCTTATATTCAGGGTGGACAGCTACATTTGTTATATGGCACTCATCGAGTATAAGCCAACTTCCCACATATGCTACTACCTTATCCTCTTTTTGCGGATCTAACACCACTAAATAAAATGCAAAGTTATTATCAGTAACTTCCTTTTCAAAGGATTCCTTTGACCAAGGTGTTGTGAAACATAGTTTTTCAACTTCCCAAACTCCCTCAATATGTTGTAAACCCATGGGGACTACAACAAAATTCTCCTCCATTAACTACACCCCTTTAGTATATTCCTCTCCGCTTCGGAAAGCCTAAGGTACTCAGGCTTTAAAGTAAAGGGATCATCTCCCCCTTTTAGCTTGTACTGTTCTAATGCAATTTGCCCAATTGATACTGCACTGGGAATACAATTGTATTGAGATATGAATTTAGCCCTATCACCTAAAGCCATTGTTATTTGTTCAGAAAATACGGGTACCCCGTCCCCAGTAAAAATAAACTCTCCCTCTAGTTCATTCAGTTTCCCAATGAGTTCATCTAGTTTAATTATACTGTCTTCTAGTAATCTAGCATATGAGCTGATGTTATACTTAAAGATAGCTGTATAAACTTGATTTCTGCGGGCATTTAAGATTGGTACAACTGTTGCTTCGTGGTTGTTAGTACTTAGGGCTAGGCCTTCTAGGGTAGAAATACCTACCACTGGGATCTTTCTGCCATAGGCTAACCCTTTAGCTGTTGAGATACCAATGCGTAAACCCGTAAAAGAGCCTGGCCCCACTGCCACACCAATTAACTCCACATCATCAAGTTTCTTTTCCACACTTTTAAGTAGCATGTCCACTGCAGGCATAAGCTTTTGGGAGTGTGTATGTTCAGAATTTATTCTTATTTCTCCTAGTGTTTTATTATCATCAACCAATGCCACACTACATGTTTTGGTGGATGTCTCCATACTTAAACAAAGCATTATTCCAACTCCTTCGTCAACTCTTTTCCTCGGGCTGTATCTACTATTTTTAATTCCCGTTGGTTTTCACCAGTTTTATCTATGGTTATTTTTATATATGGTATGTGCTCTTGTTGTAAAAGTTCTTGGGCTAAAGCACCCCACTCCATAACAAGCACACCTTGCTCTAAGTAGTCATCAAAACCAAGATCGTATATTTCTTCTGGGTTTTGTAATCTATAAAGGTCAAAGTGATATAGGGGAATTCGTCCATTATACTCTATAACGTAAGTAAAGGTTGGACTTTTGACATAAGAGTCTATACCTAATCCCTTTGCTATGCCTTGGGTAAAAGTAGTTTTTCCTGCTCCAAGATCTCCATCTAATAGCAGGATATCACCCTTTTTTAATAACTCACCTATTTTTTTACCAAAATCTTGGGTCTCTTTCATATGGTTAAATCTAAAATTCATTTTAAACATCCTCTTTTCCTTCTTTTAACTAATTAGATTATATATTTTACAGTGATTTTTTTCAAATTTTGCCTCTAAAATCTTTAACTCCAAAACTTAGCCATAAATTTACACAGAATCCCCGTAGGCTCTTTTGAACATAAGGGTTTTAATTGTCAATTGAAATTACACATTGCAAACTGGAAATTTCTCTCCTTCCCCCTTAAACCCTACCCTAATCCTGTCATCACTTAAGCTAACCTGGCATATTATATATAAAAGTGTTAGGAGGGAAGTGCCATGTTTAGATTATTTAATAATGCTAGAACGTGGTTCCAGAAGGTCTTTAAGTACCCTAAAGTAGAATATATTCCAATATCTTTTAGGAAAATAACCCAGATACCTATAAATACTTCTGTAACTCGTGTTAATGTTTACCCTTCCCTAGATGCAGTTCCAAATATCCATAATCAACTAAAGGATCAACATTCTCGTGGCCTATTTATGACTATAAATAATTATAGTGTTGCAGACATGAGATTCCGTGGTGGGGTTTGCACCGTTGTTGTAAAGCCAAACCAGCAGATTATGGAAGTTGTATGGCTAAATAGTCAATACTTCCCAGCCGGAACTACTGTGCATTTTACTGCAATGACCAAAGAAGGAGTAAGGCTCACGTGGACAAATTATAGGGTTTAAGGATAATTTCGGCAACATGTTTGCTTAGGCAAAAAGATAAACACACAATAATCCCCGACATATGAAATCGGGGATTTTCCTTTATGTTGTCGACCCCAGTAATAGACTGTTCAAAAGTCTGTAGATTTGAGGCGCAAAAAAGCCCGGCACCGCAGCGTATAAACATACGTGAGGATGCCGGGCTTTTGTAGCAACAAAAAAGATGCTGGCTTTTCAACAGTCTATCTATCCTTCGATTATTTCTACGTTCGCTCTGGGCACCGTAACTTTGCCTCCCTGGTCCAGTTGCAACTCTAACACCCTTACTTTCGCCTCTGTGTCAATCTTTGTTAGTTGTATGGGAAGACCTGTAACAGTACCAAGCTTTCCGAAGAATGGAGTTCTGATAACTCTAACCCTTGTTCCAATACTTAGGCCTAATACTTCCTCATCTTCTTCCCTTTCTTCGTACTCTCTAGGAACAATAACTTCTGGTCTTAGTACACCTGCCCTGATTTGGGTAGCTCCATTTACTGAAGCCATCTTTCCTTCTAAATTTTTTAGAAGGTTAAAGGTCTTTTCAGCCATGGGTATCTTTCCAAAACCTTCTGTCATAACAACAGTGAGGCTTATATCTTCGTGCCCAGTTATTGCTACACCAATCTCATACCCTAAATAATCGTTAAGTTCGTTATCTAAAACTCCCCCTGTGATTATACCTATAACTCCTATTTTTTCAGCCTTTTTCATGGCTCTAGAGCTCACAAGGGCACCGCCAACTAAGATTCTGTCTTTATCTTCTTCCGTAATCATAGTATCAGTTAGGACATCTGTTGGTTTTTTAACTGCCATCTTTAGTTGACCAAAGCTTTCGGGACCTACACCAAATATTCCCTGTACAAGGGCAGCTGGTGTTTCAATAACTACACCTTCTTCATCTATGGTTTCTATTACTTTCCCTTGTACATACCCCGTCACTGCCACAGGGATCGCAGGTTCTCGTATGGTAACCTGTCCTGTAATATCAGAAACGTGTTCTAAAATACCTGACACATGGGATTTACACTCACCCTTAAATAAACCAAAGAAACTGCTGAATTTAGCTAAAATATCCTTTTCTTTTATTTCATCACCTATTTTCTTTACCATTGCTTCTGGTAAATCCTCTGGCTCTAAGTTTAACTGATTAGCTACATTAACTACATGGGGTCGCCCTGGTATATTAGTTTTTGCTACAACAGTGTGGGGAGTTACATACTCGCCTGCTTTCACTAGTACGTCACCTTTAAGTGGAAGCCTTCTGGTTTTACGAACCTTTGTCATTTCAGTAACCATTAAGCCTGGTGAATAAGCATCACTCATTATTTACCCCTCCCCTCTTCTAGTCCTACACTTACTATTGGATACATGTTGGTTTGGCTAAACCATGTTAATAATTGCTTAGCTCTTTCTTTAGGATCCGTTGAAATGCTTAAAGGTCTTCCTCTACAATCTAAGAAAATACCACAAACACCACCACTTACTTCTTTTTTGGTATGCTTTCCTTTACCATTACCTATATCTAAACCTGAAGCAGGGATTATATCCATTTCCATACTATCCTCACATGGTATGACCCGTATCTCACCACCATAAATAGTCTCTTCATGTTCTTTACCATCTTTTAAATATTTGACCTTTAAGGCAGCAGCACCTTTTTTGATATTCCCTGTAGGTGTTATACATGTTCCTAAATGAATAAGACAATCTTTTTCAAATACTTCTGTGGCCGCCTTTGGGTGTACTGATGAAAGGACACCTAGCTGAGGCATCATAAATATGCTATCCACTGCTAATCTTGTGATGCCTTCTGGTTGGAATGCATCTATCATCATTATACCACTTTGCAGTCTTCTAGGAGCATGGGACAAGGCCCCCCCACTGCCGATGATCATATCTAAATCCATCATATCAATTATGGTGTCCTCACCTGAGCTTTGGTCGAATGCATCGGAAATATTCCTCTGGCGCTGCACTCCCCTAAGTCCTACGGCTAATGTTTTATGATGTGCAAAAGCCAGTGACAATGCCTCCCTAGCAATGGCTTGCTCTACTATTAGGTCTTCTAGTGTATGTGGGATTGTAGTTGGTCTAATCATTTTATTGCGTATTCTATTTTTAATTTCGTTTGGATCCATATCAAAGGGGATCCATCTCATTATATTATCAATACCTGTTTCAACAAGTACATTACAAACGCTATAACTCATTCCTAAATTGGCACTAACTGTCCTATTAAATGTGTTTTCAAACATAGAAAATACATCTGTGGTAGCCCCGCCGATATCTACACCTATAACATTGATATCATTTTCTTCTGCCACTGTTTGTATTATTTTACCCACTGCTCCAGGTGTAGGCATTATAGGTGCATCTGTCCATGATTTTAGAGTCTTGTATCCAGGAGCCTGTGCCATAACATGTTCCATAAACAAGTTATGTATTTCTTCCCTGGCAGGTCCTAGTACTTCCTTCTCTAAAACAGGCCTAATGTTATCAACATACCTAAGATCAACCTTTCCTTCTAACAGGCCACCAACTTCTTTTCTTGCCTCTTTGTTACCGCAGTATATAATTGGCAGGTTATAGCCACTTCCCAATCTAGGCTTTGGATCAGCAGCTGATAAAATCTCAGCTATCTCAACAACATGGGATTTTGTACCACCATCTATACCACCAGCAACAAGAACCATATCGGGTCTTAGTTGGCGAATTCTTTCTATCTTTTGATAAAGCAACCTTCCATCATCAACAGCAATTGTATCCATAACTATAGCTCCAGCACCCAGTGCTGCCCTTTGGGCACTTTCAGCACTCATCTTCTTAACAACACCGGCTACCATCATTTGTAATCCACCACCGGCACTACTTGTAGCTAAAAATAAGTCTACACCTTTATCCCCTTGAGCAGGTGTAATTATTCCTACTTCATCCATTATGGTCTTGCCAGCTAATTCCTCCACTTCCCTTACAGCGTTTCGTACCCCTTTAGTAACATCCTCAAAGGGCTTTTCCACAGTAGTTGGGGCCTCTCCCCTTACTTTGAGCCTATAATTTCGTCCATCAAGCTCAATTAGTATTGCTTTTGTGGTGGTACTCCCACAGTCTACTGCTAGTATTGACTTTATTTCTTCTGGAGTTTTCACCATAACACCTCCTGATTTTAAAGGGCCCGCGTTAGCGGGCCATAAGTTTTAAATTATTTGTAACCATTCACCTAGCAAGAAGTAAACTCTTCCAATAAGGAGTGATACCCTACTCATAACTGTATTACCAAAGGCTGTACCGAAGGCAATCATCATGGTCCATTTACCGATACTTGCACCGTATTTGAGCGCACCCTTTTGCTCAGTGGAGAAGAAGAAATAAATTAAAGTGCCTATAACTCCGACCACAAACAGTAGCGAGTCAAATCCAAACTTAACCATAGTGCCCCAAAGTGGCATTCTCATTGTTGCAATGATCTGGTCCATAAAAGATGCACCAATAACCCCCCTGATGGCTAAAGCACTACCAATACCGATGATAAAACCTAGGGGTATTCTACTAACCCATTTGTAGTTCTCCATAAAACGGGAATACAAAAGGATACCTAGTATTAAAGGGATGAGCATCAATAATTGTCTGGATTCACCCTCCGCTGGGTTAAATAAAGGGTTCCAGGCATTTTGTCTTATTGAATCATAACCCCAGTATAGACCTATACCGGCAGATACTCCAACAAATATATGCTCAACTGTACGATAAATTGGATTTTCTTTGTATAAAAAGCTCAGTATTGCAATTGTTCCTATGGCCGCTATCCATATACCTAAAGTTTCCATCAATTCACCTCCCTTTTATTTTTTCCGCTCAGTTATTTTTTTTTCTTAGTTGCAATATAAGCTATATTGCCTACTATGATAAAGGCTATTATAGTTAAATGGGCAACTGATTGTGCATCCATTCCACCTAAGCCTAGGCCAGGTGTATCTATTAACAACTCATACTCAGCCGCCGCTCTAAGACCGCCTAATAAAGCTCCAACGTTACCAGACTGCAGGTAAGGTGTTATACCTGATACTGAAACTGCCGTACAACCTACAAGGATAGGAACATTGTACTGAGAGCCAATTTGCTCAATATACGCCCTGTAACCTGGGTCTCCAGCAGATAAGTCAATAATTAAGTCAATATCGTTTATATCCTTAACCTCTTTCATTAATGGAATTTCGCTAAGTCTTGTTCTGTTTACATCTTCTGGGAATGTTTGATGGAAATCTCTAGCCATGGAGTTCAGTACCACTGCTCCCCCAGGCCTGTATCCTAAGTTGACGAAGTCAACCCCATACTCTTTACCCTCAACCTCAGCAGCTACGGCATTATGAACTCTGTCTGCAAAGGTTGGTCCTGCATACCATAGGCCTAAAGCCACAATTTTATGACCGTTAGTAAGTGCGTGTTTAGTAATGGCTGTTGCCTGTGGTAATAACTCAGGGGCAGAAGCTGCATCCCAGTCATATGATATAAGAATCACAGAACCTTTTGGTAAATTATCAATAGTATCATAGAAAGTTCTGGTTCCAGCATTAATTTCTACTGGTATTCCTATTGGAAATATTAAGGGTAATGCTATAGCAAAGAATAAAACGAGATAGATTATTTTACTATCAATGGTTTGCAATTTCTTTAACCATTTCATCTTTTTTCACCTCCTCGTAATTTTTATTGTCCTCCGAAGTAGGACCTATCGATACCGAAGATTATTCTTAATGATGTCACTATAGCTCCTAGGGATGCTCCGATTATAATACCCCGCATACCCGCTGAGTTAAATACTGACATAATCCAACTAGAGTAACCAGGGAACCCTTCCCATATCAATCTTCCCACAGGGGCATTACCAACCATAACAATAACTGCTGATACTAGAAGAACTGTCGCTTCTGGTGTCCTAACCCTAAAGGCTCTGTAAGAAGCAGAAGCAAGGTAAAATGCTAGTAATGCGAACATTGTTCCGTTAATGGGGACAAATATATTATCAAACATATATGAGTATATAGAGTTCGTTTGGGTCCAGCCAATTCCACTAATAGCCATTACCACCATGGAGACCAGTAGTAGTACGCTGTTATACCAACCTTCAGATTTCTTTATTGCCTTTTGCAAGTGAATTCTAAATAAGTTAGCAGCACCTAGCCCGAGGGCAAAGGCAGAAATTACAATAGCCCAGGTTTCAAATTCCCCAACTATGCCTGATATTAAGGGAATCTTAATAAAGTAGTCTAATAAAAACAATAAACCTGCTATTAAAGTAACAATAATTGGGACTTCACGACGCACATTCTTCACCTCCTCTTAGTTTCTATTTAGTTTATAGTGCTGAATACTTCGAAATAAAGTCTGTAATAACAGTCCACTCAAACTGTGTTGTTATACTACCTATTGCTATCAGTATAATAGCAAGGGCTTTACCTATATCTTGGACTGCTATACTACCTAATAGTAAAGGATCTTCTGATAAATAAGCTCCTGCAGCGAATAACTCTTCACCTATCAAGGTATAGTCACAAGCTGCAATGAAGAATGGAATCTGATGATAGTTAGCTGTTCCAGCCACTTGAATGGAACCTGCAGCAAAACCTCCCTCTGCAAAGATTAGTGATTCTGCCCAGAACGCTCCCATCATGATGTTAGTTGCAACCTTTTCCCTTGTCATAATCCCTAAGCAGCCAGCTGCATAAGCAAATTGTTCGTTGGAAAGGAACCTAATGTTGTTTGGGTTATACGCATCTGGTTTCCCTTCAGTCACATAACTTTGTTTTACAACCTCTTCAGCGATAGGAAGCATCTCAGGAATTCTAATTGTTGTGATAAGTGTAGTGTCATACTTAGCTGTTAGTTTTGCAACATAACCTAAAACAGAAAGACCTGCTAGAGATTGAGCTGCTTGTTCTTCACTTAAAGATGCAATACCAGGAGAAAAATGCACTGGTCGACCCATCTCTGTTGCTCTACCCACCGCTTCATCAATAGCCTCTAACCCATTAATTTTCCTAATGAACGGCTTCTTACCCTTTTTGGCATTCTTAATGATGATGATCATAGACAATGAAAAACCAATTGTTAAGACGAAAAGAATTAGACGTGACATGATGATAAAATCAGACATTAATAATTCACCTCCTCAAATGATTTTTATTTATAATCTTCAATCCTGACGATTAGCCTTTCCACTTCTCGCCTATCTTGAAGAATATTAGCTAAATCTTCTAAGTTCTTTTCACCAAGTATCCAATCTAGTCCAGGAGCTAAGAAGTTTACAAACGCGCTGGCGATGCCAGCAACTGGTTTATGAAGTTCTAAATAAAGTACTGCAGGTACAGCCAAGCTTTTTTTGTTAATCCAAGCTGCTATTCTTTCAATGAGCTCATCGTTAGGGTTTACAATATTATTTTCTGAGGTGGTTATAGTATCATTACTTTGGTTTACCATTTCTTTACCCCCTATTGGTTGATTAGTAGAATTATATTTTGATATTATTTTTTTTAGACCTAAAATTATATTAAGAAAATTTAAAAGATTTCTTCTGTGGTAGAAAAGGCTTGGTTTGTGGAATTTTTAGTATATGGAGTTTGATTAGTAAGGAGCTTGTAATTTTATTATAAATGGACAAAAAAAAGAGGCTTTCGCCTCCTTCTTAGTTTTTCTTCTTATTTCTTGAAAGTGAAATCCCACCGAATCCACTTATAACTGCCATATAGAATCCTATGTCATAGGGCCAGCCAGTATTGTATACTTCGTAAACACGGATATCTCTGTTGAAGAAACCTATGACCACTGAAATGGGAGCTAACCAACCATGCCAGATACCCCAAAAGAAACCAGCAGGCTGCTGCTGGGTATATGATCCATCTCCTGGAATACAGCCAGATAATATTAGTATTAGCATAAATGATAGCATGACAAGTATTACCTTTCTTTTCATTTTTAATCCCCCTTTCTATTTTGTAGTAATATAATTAACTCACTTAAATATACCTTTCAATAAATTTAATTATGTTCCTGCTTTTAATTTTAGTCGCCTATTTCAAACTAATTAAACCTACTGAGGTACTATATTAGGCAAAGGTATTTTTCTTAAAGTTGTGTTTTATGTTTATCCCTTATCTCCTATCATACCATATTATGTTATATAAATGATAAATGGAGTGATATGTGATGATAGAGGATGTGCAGTGGATAAGGATGTACAGAAGTAAAATGTGCCCTCTTTTGAGGTCAAAAATAATTAAGTGGTACAAACCTGTGAGGTTTACCCCTTGCTTTTTGCAAAAGAGTGTCAAACCCCTTTCCTTAAGGTTTAAAAAAATACCAGTAGTAGTTCAAACGGAAAGTGTTAAAGATATGGGCTGCTCCATGGCAACCATAGCTAAGTCTTCGGGATGTAAGCTTAGAAAAGACTTAGCCCTAATTAATTCTTTTTCCACTACAGTAAGTGCAAAGACACTTGAAAAATTAGTGGCAGATAATAGGGTTAAAAAAGTATGGTATGACAGTGAAGTTAGAGCAATATTAGATACAGCAATCCCTACAGTTGGTTCTTCCCCTCTTTGGGATAAGGATATTACGGGAGATGGTGTGGTAGTGGCAGTTTTAGATACAGGGGTATATGACCATCCTGACCTAAAGGGTAGAATAATAGGTTTTGTGGACTTTATCCAGGGTAAAAATACTACCTATGACGATAATGGTCACGGTACTCACGTTGCTGGAGCCATAGCTTCCGATGGAAGTAGCTCTGATGGTAAATATCGAGGACCAGCACCTAAATCAAGGATTGTTGGTGTAAAGGTGCTGAACAAAGTTGGTTCAGGCTCTCTATCAGGGGTTATTGAAGGGGTTCAGTGGTGTATTGAAAACCAACACAGGTTTGAAATACGTATCATAAATTTGTCTTTAGGTACTGAGAGTTATTCCTCTTATAAGGACGACCCACTATGTGCTGCTGTGGAAAAAGCCTGGGATGCAGGTCTTATAGTCTGTGCAGCTGCAGGAAACTCAGGTCCAAACCCAAGAACTATCAATGCTCCAGGTATCCACCCTAAAATAATTACAGTCGGTGCTATAGATGATAACAAAACCACTACACCCACTGACGATAGTGTAGCCAATTTTTCAAGCCGTGGTCCTACACCAGATGGATACGTAAAACCAGATGTGATGGCACCTGGGGTAGATATTATTTCTTTAGTTTCTCCCCGGTCCCTCATGGATAAGCAAAATAAGAATGGTAGAATTGAAAACTGGTATGTTTCTATGTCAGGAACTTCCATGGCATGCCCTATCTGTGCTGGGGTTATAGCTCAAATATTGCAATCTAACCCTAGGCTAACACCAAATAAAGTGAAATCCTTATTATTGTACTCATGCAATCCATTAGATGGTGTGGGAGAAAACGAGCAAGGGACGGGGGTAATCAGTGTGACCAATGTATTAGCCATGGATCGACCAGACAAAAAAGTGAAGGCTTAACCCTTCACTTTTTTCTAGTATTGGTACTCTATTTTACCTGTTTTGCCCCGCTTAAAGTCTTTATAATGAACCTTTTGTTTTTTTACTTTGGCGTTAGCTATTTTTTTCTGTAATCTTATTTGCTTGCTCTTATATACCCGTTCTTCTTTTTTAAGCTTAATATAGCTCTCCCACCGTTCTACTGTAAGGCTTCCAGACTCAAGTGCCTCTCTCACGGCACAGTCTGGTTCATCTTCATGGGTACAGTTATTAAACTTACATGTCCTAGCAATTTCAGCAACATCGCTAAAGGTTTTATTTAAGCCCTGGAAATTAAATAAGGCTAGTTCTCTCATGCCTGGTGTATCTATATAAAGTGCTCCATTTTCCAGTGTAAACATTTGCCTATGTGTAGTGGTATGTCGGCCCTTTTGGTCAGCCTCCCTGACATCTGCTGTTTCCATTATCTCTTCACCCATTAATACATTTAGAAGTGTTGATTTACCCACACCAGAGCTCCCCATAACCATATAAGTTTTTGTAGGTTCTAGCAGGGGCATAAGTTTATCTATACCCTTTTTTGTTATAGATGAGATTGCCATGATATCAACCCCTGGAAAAGCACTTTCCACCTCTCCTATTTTATCTATTACTTCTTCCTCTTCTAGCAAGTCTGCCTTTGTTAGCACAATCATAGGAATAGAGCCGGAATCCCACACCATAGCCACATATCTTTCTAGCCTAGCTATACTATAGTCACCAAGTAATGATTGAACCAAAATACATTTATCCACATTTGAACCTATTACTTGTGACTCCACTTCTCCATTTATTCCTTGCCTTTGTAGACAGCTTTGTCTTGGAAGCACTCCTTTAATAATCCAAGGTCCGTTAGGGTTGTTTTCCACTGCCACCCAGTCTCCTACTGCTGGATTTTTAGCCGCATATAGTGACTCATAGATCATTTTCCCAGACATCTTCGCCTGTTTTTCTCCTTCTGTTGTAAAGATATCATATCGTTCTGAGTAAACTGCACTCACTCGTGCTGGTACTAATTTTTCCCTTTGATTTAGGTTTAGGAAATTATCTTCCCATTTTTCATTCCATCCGTAGTTAGTTAAATTCAATTTGTAATTCCTCCATTTTGGTTGTAGTTTTTAGTAAAACCTCTAACACCTTTTAGACTGATAGAAAACCTCTAAACTGCAAACTTACACTGAGCCCCTTTTTATAAGAGAACCAACTGAAAGGCTGTTTGTAAGTTAAAAAAAGGCATAAAAAAGCTGCAGAGAAATAACCTCCTGCAGTTTTTGGGTACAAAAAAAACACGATAACCAAACCGTGCCTCCATTTATACTTATTAGGCTTTAGGGTTATTACTAGATCTTCGGTCAATGGCATAACTTAATAAAGTAAGTAAATTTAGCTTACTTACTAGTAAATATTACATTGACCCACTATTTAATTGGTTGGGTTCACCTCAGCAATAGACTTTTTCATAATAAAATACAACCCCTTTCCTAAGTTTCTATATTTTTACTATTTCATTATATCCTCCTATGATAGTATAGTCAATTCTGAACATATTAAATCTTTATTAATAAAACAAGCTATGCCTAGGCATAGCTTGTTTTATTAGTCTAAATGTGATACATCCCCTTCAAGGACCAGTTCCATTCTATCATCATTTACTTCCAAAATTGATAGGCAGTTATTCTTCTGAAAAGGAGGGGCCCAGATGTGTTCAATGGGGAGCTCCTTAATTATGGCAAACATAGCTTTGATAAGTACCGCATGGGATACAATAAGGATATTTTCACATCCTCTAGATGACTCCAATATGTCTTTCAAACCCTCTTTGGCTCTATTAAATAGTTCCTCAAAGCTCTCTCCATCTTTAACTGCCCTATACAAGTGGGGTTGGTTCCAAAAAAGAAACAGATCTTCACTGTACTGCTCATCGACTATATATTGATCCATTCCTTCCAAAACACCGAAGCCCATCTCCTTTAAATAGTCCTTAGTTATGATTTCTGTTTCATTAGTTCCCCTTGCATATATGGCTGTCTCATAAGCCCTTCCTAAGGGGCTACTAAATATTTTATCCAGTTTAATATCTTTAAAGTGTTCCCCCACTTTTTTTGCGTTCTTTATCCCTTCTTCAGTAAGTTCAGAGTTCATCCATCCCTGCAGCTTTCCCTCTTTATTCCAAAGTGTTTCTCCGTGTCTTGTGATATAAATCTTCATTTGCTTAATGCCCTCCTGTGAAATTTGTTATATTTGTCTATATATACTTTTCAACATTAACTAGTTAAAATCCTGCAAGAGGTCACATTAGTCTCTACCCTTTAGTGCATTTAGTGGCAGGCAGATTGTATCTTTTATCATTTATAGTTTCAGCTCTAGATGTATATCTTCTGGCTCTAGTTCTTGCTTTTCTTTGATATATTCCTCAACTATAGTACATCCCATACCTATATAGAAATTCACTGTGTTTTCAAATTCTGATGACGATACATACAGTTTCTTAGCTCCTAGTTCTTTAGCTTTTTGGCAGCAGATCTCCATTAGTTTTCTGCCTATGCCCTTCCCTCTATATTCATAGCTTACATAGAGTTTGTCAAAGTTTAGGTAAGCTTTGCTTTGACCAAAAAACACATTATCCAAAGCTGCTATACCGCAAATTATATCCCCATCAAATGCTCCGATGATATATCCTCCTCTTTCATGGATTTGATTTAATACCCCGATATATTTCTCTACCTCTTGAGGGTGCCAGCCCTTTATGTCATAAAATCTCTCCTTTAGTACTAACTTCCCTTCAATATAAAGGTATATTTTTTCTGCTATTTCTCTACGATTTATTTCTTGTAATTTATAGTTTTCTTCTTTTGTTAATACCCTATAGTACATTTATCTACTCTCCTAAATCAACGTGCTCTTTTTCAGTATATCTGTTTAACTTCTCTTCATTGGCAATAAAGTCCTCTTTGGTAAGTCCATATAATATCTCATCTACATAATGACCATCTGTGTAGATGTTCTGTCTTCTGATGCCTTCTTGTTTACAGCCAACTTTTTTTAGCATGGTTGCCGATCCCACATTCCACTGAATAACAGATCCATTATATTTATTTAGCCTACGTTCGAAAAAAGCATATCCTAAAAGTATCCTCATAGCAGCGGTACCGTAACCTTTTCCCCTTTGTCCTACACTCATTTGCATACCTATGCTAAAGGTTCCGTTTTTTTCATCTATGGAATTTAGATTGAAACTTCCCACAAACTCACCTTCTAAGTTTTCAATAGCAAACATCAATCTTCCTGTACCAGGCTTAAATCCAACAAAGGCACTATATGATTCCTTTACCTTTTCTTCCACAGGTGGTAGCTCCAACTCATACTGTAGCATTACCCGAGCTTTACTATCAAACTGGTTATAGTATGACTCCTCCCAATCCTCTTCTTTTAAAGCCCTTAATCTCACTAAATCATTTTGCCAATAGTAGTTTTCATAGTTAATTTTTTTCATTTTAAACTCTCCCCTTTTTTATGTAAAATAAAAAGGCTGTCAAAGTATAAGAGTACCTTTACAGCCTTCTTCAACTTAAACAAAAACCCACACTTAATAAAGTGCGGGTATCGTAAACAGATGAAGTGCATACTGTTCAAGATAACCCTTAACATATTCAAGTACCACAGAAAAGCTATACTAAATAAACCCCAATAATACAGGCTAATTTGCTTTACTGTTAAGTTACTTGATTAGCTAAGAGTAATTATCATGCCCTAATATGCCACCTTTTTAATTTACAATTTTATACATTCACATAATAGCAATATTTTAAAATATAGTCAAGGGTAAATATTCTTAATCATTCCCCTCCCATTCTTTTCTTAAAATACTCATTTGAATTTGATTAACATAACTGCCGTTTCTTAAACTCTTTTCCCTACATAAACCTTCCCGAACAAACCCTATTTTCCCATATAAATTTATGGCATGATTATTATGTTCCATAACCCTTAGCCAGATTTTATTTAACCCTAATTCTTCAAACCCTATTTCTAAAATCCTTTCTAAGGCTTCATGTCCATACCCCTTGCCCCTTAATGTTGGTTTTATGGCAATACTTAGTTCAGCTCTTTTGCTTTCACGACAGATGTTAAATAACTCCACGATCCCAATAAACTCTTCCATCTGCCCTTCTACCACAAAGCATTTATGTGATTTCCCCGTAAAATTACTTAAAGTAGGGTTACCTACTGTCCCCATCATTTCCTTTATTATGTAGTCATCTAGTAATTCGATTATATGGCTCATATGTTTTTTTCCCATGGGTTTTAGGGTTATAGTTTCCCTAACCCATCTCTCATTTAGTGCTTGTATGTAAATCCCCCCACTCCGTAAAAATTACTATATTACTTTTTCAACAAAGGGGGTGAATTTCCTTCAATTTTAGTGGATGTAAATTATGTTAAATATATGTTTAAACTTACCATTAACCTAATTCCATCCTGGCATTCAAAATTTTCTAAGCTCCCTTTATACTGTCAGGGCCCTACAAGAGGGCCCCCTACAACTGCGAGAAAAAGTTAAAAATGCGACATGGAAAGATGTCGCATTGCTATGTTAAAATTTTATTTCCTGCTCTCCATCTGAGGTGTATATCCTACTTTCAGGCTGTGTAGTTTTAGCTATTATTTTTCCTTTTCTAATGGAGTAAGTTACTGCTGCTCTTCTTCTTATTGCTTCGTATCCGTTTTCTGCTGCTAGTATGATTAGGTTTCCATGGTTTCCTACCTCAATACCATATCCTTCAAGGTTTAAAACCTTAGCACTGTTTGTGGTTATATGTTTTATGGACTCATTGATCTGACTATAGCCCATCATCTGACAGATGTGAAGCCCCATGTGTAATACCTCTAGCATATTACCCGTTCCAAGAGGGTACCATGGATCAAAAATGTCATCATGACCAAATCCAACATTTATCCCTGCAGCATCTAGTTCTTTAACCCTAGTGATGCCCCTTCGTTTAGGATAGCTGTCAAATCTTCCTTGAAGGTGAATGTTAACAAGGGGGTTTGCCACAAAATTTATTTGCGACAGCTTTAATAATCTAAACAATTTTGAAGTATATGCATCATTATAAGAATGCATTGCTGTTGTATGACTTGCAGTGACCTTAGACCCCATACCCGCCTCATATGCCTTTGCTGCTACAACTTCTACAAATCTTGATTGTTCATCATCTATCTCATCACAGTGAACATCTATAAGCTTATTGTACTTCTTAGCCAACTTAAAGACTTCCTCAATGGACTGCACTCCATATTCCCTAGTAAACTCATAGTGGGGAATGGCTCCTATGCAATCGGCTCCTTCTTTTACTGCCTCTTCCAACAACTCTAATCCATTTGGATAAGAAAGGATTCCTTCTTGTGGGAAAGCTACTATTTGCAAAGTAGCTATTTCCTCTATTTCATCCCTCAGTTCCACTAAAGCTTTTAGTGCTATAAGCTCAGGATCTGTCACATCCACATGTGTCCTGATATACTGAATACCGTTTGCAACCTGCCACTGAATAGCTTTTTTAGCACGTTTTTTAACATCCTCTTTAGTTAAAAGCTGTTTCCTCTCAGCCCATCTCTCTATACCTTCAAAAAGGGTACCACTTTCATTCCATTTTGGTTCCCCTGCAGTAAGTGCCGTGTCTAGATGTATATGTGGTTCAACGAAGGGTGGCAGAGCCAACCCTTTGTTGCCATCTAATATTTCTTCACCATTAGCAAGTAACCCTTGACCGATTTCTTTGATAACTCCGTCCTTAATTAAGATATCCCATAACCCTTCTTTATCCATAAGTCTAATGTTTCTTATTAGCATAATTACCTTCCTTTCCTAGGAAGCTACTTTCACTTCTACTTCCTTAGCTGTGTTTATTGCTACCATCAGTTTGCTAACTACCACGTATGTTACCATTGCACCTAGGACCCCATTTATTGGTGGAATTCCTGGGATAAACCTTGAGGCTAGTACCCCTACTACCCAAGCACCCATGGCAAGGTGATTAACACTTTCAAAAACTTGTCCTGCAAACTTAGCATATCTCTCCTTATTGACTAGGAAATAATCTGCTATGATAATTCCACCTACAGGAGGGATTATTGAGTTTAGGAAGCTTAACCATCCTACAAAGTTGTTGTATAGGAATAGTGCTAAAATAGTTCCTAGTATACCATTGAATATAACAAGCTTGTTTTTAGGTAATTTTGTTATATTTGAAAACCCTAATCCAGATGCATATAAAGCATTATCATTTGTAGTCCAGATATTAAATCCTAGTATTATAATTGCCGGTATAATTAAGTTTTGCAAAAACATTACTTCCGATATGTCTGATTGCCCTGTTACCATGGCACCAACAGCACCGAAGATGAACATCAGGGAGTTCCCTAGGAAGAAGGCTATTACTGTAGTTGAAACACCTACTTTTGTGTTTTTTGCAAATCTACTAAAGTCAGGTGTTAATGTACCTCCACTGATAAATGATGCCACACACATTGAAAGGGCTGCACCTATTCCTATTGTACTTGTTGGTTCCATGGCCGCTAAACTGCTTATTCCTCCCACTGAGTCCACAGCTGTGAAAACCGAAAAGCTTCCTAGTATTGCTATAGACGGAACTGCTATTAGACTCAGTATTGTTAATGCTTTTATTCCGAAATATGCAGTTACTGTCATTAAAATTCCTGATACTCCTATTAACATGTGTAGGTTTAGACCTGTTACCCTAGCTACAGGTAGAGCAAACATTGCAACACCTACTCCGAACCATCCCACTTGAGTTATACCTAACAGAAATGATGGTAAATACGAACCTTTTTCACCAAAGGAATATCTTGCGAGTAAGTGTGTTGAAAGTCCTGTTTTTGTAGATATAAATGATAACAAACTTGTGTAAATGCCTAGTATTAGGTTACCAAATAGTACTGCCATTAAGAAGCTTTTTAAATTTAGTCCTGTACCTAGCTCTCCACCTGTCCACATACTAGCTGAAAAGAATGTAAAGCCTAACATTACTACAAACATAGACCAGAAACCTTTCTTCCCACTTTTCGGTACTACCTCCAGTGCAAAATCTTGATCTTGTTTTTTGTTTTCCATACGATAAAACCTCCTATAGGATTATTTATCGATACCAGGGGTTAATCTAAACAAAAACACCTTGCCCGAAGACAAGGTGTGTGTAGACTAACTTAGAGTTACTTAAAGGTATTCACCCATAAGTACTCGTCATTCACCTTGCCAGTCTCTCTGTACTGGATTAAAGGTACCGATATGTTTTAATTTATTATGGCATGGATAGGGCATACTGTCAAGACTTTTTTGGGTTGGTTAGTTGGTTAGTTGGTTAGTTGGACAGGAAATCAGGGGTAAGGGGTAAGGGGTAAGGGCAGGGAGTTGGGAGTTAGGTGTTAGGTGTTAGGCTTTTAAAACCAGCCTTAACAGACTGCTCAAAAGTCTTCAGATTTGAGGCGCAAAAAAGACCCAGGACCGCAGCGTATTGACATACGTGAGGATCCCTGGGTCTTTGAAGCAACAAAGAAGATGGAGGCTTTTCAGCAGTCGTTTACTTAGGGTCGATTACTCCTGACATCCTGATAACTTCTAGTCCTTTAGCTTCTAGTGCAGCTATGAACTCGTTAATACCCACTGAGTCTGATGCCATGTGGCCTGCTACTATAACATTTCCGATATTTTGCTCTTTTACTGCTTTAATTACATCTTCTGGTATATGCATGCAAACTAATGTACCTACACCTGCATCAAAGTATGCTTTTGCAACACTTGCTCCACCGCCTGTACCACCAGCCATGGTTACAAATACCTTGCCAGCATAGTCGTCTTTACCACCTACACGTATAACAGGCTTTGCTAAAGTTTTTTGGTATTCTGGTAGTTCTTCTAGTGCTTTGATAACATCATCAAGTTTAGCTTTTGGGTTGTCTTTTAAAGCATTGTCTAGGTGAGTTTGAACCTTGTTTTCAGCAAGGATGTCCGTTGGTGTATGTACACCCATAAAAGGCATTTTTAAAAGCTTAGCTGCTGAAATAGCTCTGTCATAGTTAGATACATGAAGAGCTCTCTCCACTTGACCCACTTTTTCAGCTAATACCTTTTGTGCTTTGTTGATAGGAACACCAGCTAAAACCATGCGATCTATTTGAGCCTTCATTACTTTATGAAGGTTTAGTGCAGGATTGCCACCCTTAGGATGATGAGTGATTACAAGGTCTGCACCTAGCTCTTTAGCAAGCATCATTTCAGCAAGTTCCATGTCTACACCAATAGCTAACTTCTTAATGTTCTCTCCTTCAACGATAATACCGGAATCCTCAGGTACCTCAGTTAAACCAGCTAACTCTAAAGCTAAATCCATAATTTCCTTAGTGTTCATTTAAATTCCTCCCCTTATTATATATAGTAGGTGCCCCCAGTAGGTGCCCCCTACAAAACTAACAAAGATGATTTAGATAACTCCTTTTAAACTCAAGGCTATTCTTCTTTTTCCTGGGTCTACCCCTATAACTCTCGCTTCAACTGTATCTCCCACAGTTACTACTTCCAAAGGATGTTTAATAAATTTCTCTGACATCTCTGATATGTGGATTAATCCAGCTTCCTTCACACCAATATCCACAAAGGCTCCGAAGTCTACTACATTTCTTACAGTTCCCTTTACAATCATTCCCTCATGTAAATCCTCTAGTTTAAGTACTCCAGATAAAAACAGAGGCTTAGGCAAGCTTTCACGGGGGTCAAGGCCAGGCTTCTCTAAAGATGTAAGTATGTCTACTAAAGTAGGTACACCTATTCCAAGTTTTCCGGCTAAGTCACGTTGCTCATTTTCAGAAACCTTACCCCTTATTCCTGGTAAGCCTCCCCTTTTTGCTAATTCTTCTTTTGTGTAACCTAGTATCTCTATAAGTTTTTCAGCTGCCTCATAGGACTCTGGATGAACCGATGTAGAATCAAGTGGTTCCACACCTTCTTTAATCCTTAAGAAACCAGCACATTGCTCATATGTTGCTTTTCCAAGTCTGGGAACCTTCAAAATATCCTTTCTAGCTTTAAATGCCCCCAGTTCTTCACGGACTTTTACTATGGCTTTAGCTTGAGCAGGTTTAATGCCTGCAATATAACTTAGTAGTGAGGGACTTGCTGTGTTTAAGTCTGCACCCACGTTATTAACGCAATCTTCCACTACTCCACCTAATAGTGACGCCAACCTTTTTTGATCCACATCATGTTGATATTGCCCTACTCCAATAGATTGTGGAGGAATCCTTACAAGCTCTGCCAAAGGATCTTGTAGCCTTCTCGCTATGGATATGGCACTTCTTTCTGCCACGTCTAAATCAGGATATTCTTCCTTGGCCAGTGGTGATGCAGAGTAAACACTGGCTCCTGCTTCATCCACTATGGTGTAAGATAAATTTTCTCTCTCACCTATGAACTCTGCTACGAACTCAGCACTTTCACGACTAGCTGTACCATTGCCTATGGCAATTACAGTAATACCATATTTATCAACAAATTCTAGTATCTTCTTTTTACCTTCCTCCTTTTGGTTTCTAGGAGGTGTAGGATATATGACACTTATATCCAATACTTTACCAGTACTATCTACAACTGCAAGCTTACAGCCTGTTCTGTAGGCTGGATCAAGACCTAGTACAACAATGTTTCTCGTTGGAGGTTGCAGTAGTAAGGATTTTAAATTAGCTGTAAATACCTTGCAGGCTGCTTCTTGAGCATTGTCTGTAAGACCGCGTCTGATATCCCTCTCCACCGATGGGAGAAGCAAACGACTTACACCATCTTCTAGTGCATCTTTTAGCTGCTGTTCATTTGTTGTAGGTGCCTTTGATAAATTTCTATTCCAAAGATCCCTTACTAAGGAGTCTTTATCAAGTATTAGGGATACTTTGATGAATTTCTCTTTTTCTGCCCTATCCATTGCCATGACCCTATGGGGTGGTAACTTTTTGATAGGCTCACTATACTCATAATACATTTCATAGGGGGATTGAGCTTCTTTATCAACTGCTACGGTTTCTATGGTTCCCCTATCAAAGACAAAGCCCCTGGAAAACTCCCTGTTCTCAGGAAGGTCTGTTATCATCTCTGCTATTATATCTTTAGCACCTTGAAGGGCTTTTTCTATATCTTCCACTTTTTCGTTAACAAATGGTTGAGCCAGTTCTTCCCAAGACACTGCTTGTTCAAGAAGCATTTGTGCCAGTGGCTCTAACCCTAGCTCTTTTGCTATACTAGCCCTTGTGTTTCTTTTTGGTCTAAAGGGCCTATATATATCTTCTAGTTGCTGTAGTTTGGTTGCCTTTGTTATCTTTTCAGCTAGCTCCTGTGTTAACTTCCCTTGTTCTTCTATAAGTCTATGTACTTCTTCTTTACGCTCTTGAAGACCTTTTTGATAGTCATAGGTCTCTTGAACTAAACGGATGTCCTCTTCTGTTAATCCACCAGTCATTTCTTTACGATAACGGGCAATAAAAGGGACTGTGTTCCCCTCCTCTAAAAGAGCTACTGTTTGTTGAACTTGCTTTTCACTAACCTTTGTCTGCTTTGATACTAGTTTTATAATGTCCACAAAATCATCCTTCCCAATATGTTATAACCTTTTATTCATAAGCTTTGCCACCACTTTACCCATTCTATTTGCATGTCTAAGTTCTATGGTTTTCTTAGGGCATAGTTCATGACAGCAATAGCAGCTAATACACTTTGAATAATCAATAATGGCTTTATTGTTTTCTGATAGAGCCATGGCATCCACAGGGCAGCTATTTATGCAAAAGCTACACCCCACACACTCCGGCTCTATCTCAGGAACCACCTTCATCATATTTACTGCCCAGCTTGTTAAAAAACCCGGTAGTGATGACACTAATTTAGTGTTGGGTAATTTAAAGGGTGTTATGTTTAGATCGCTAATTTGCTCGCCTAGCACCTCAATTTTGTTTATGTCCCCTTGTCCTAGACCCATTTTGTGGCCATAATACGTAGTCAAGACATCTTCAAATTTACAGGGTAATATTTCCCCAAGTACTCTATCTGCACTTATTGCATCAGGTGAAATAACTATTACACCAGCCTTTTTTGTTGTTCCTGCAGAAGGTCCGTTACCTTCCATTCCTTCTATCCCATCAACAACGGTAAGGTGAGGTTTTACTTCTTTATATAACTCTAGTAGTCCCGTGCAGAACTTCTCTATGGTTTGAGCTTCTTTATGGTAGTTTGCCTTTGCTCTTCCTGGCACTACCCCGAACATGTTTTTTACCCCACCTGTCAGTAGGGTTAAACCATGGGTTTTAAACTTTGCCATGGATATTACCACATCTGCCTCAAATATTGGTTTTGCTATATATAGTTCTTTAAAGACCTTTCCGCCTTTTTTGATTTCAAATCCTGTACTGTCAAAATTCAGTAGTTTAGCACCTCGGCTTTCCACCACTTCTGCAATACCTGTAACTTTAAGTGCTCTGCCCGTGGGATTACCTGTCTGATTATTTCCACCTGAGCTATCACCAACCCATACTTCACATCCATGTTCTTTTAAGATATCTATCATTTGTCCTATAACTTCTGGGTGTGTAGTGACATTTTGTTCAGGAGAAGTGGCAGCTAAGACATTGACCTTTAGCAAAACCTTCTGACCTGGCTTTATGTATTGCTCTATGCCCCCAAGTAGTTCAAAACCATTCTTTAGAGCTCTACTTACGTCTTGTGGGTCATAGCTATGGGACCTTGTAATTGAAACCTTAGACATTGGCATACCCCTTCCAAACCTCTGTTTGTACCTATTATACCATTTTATGCTATTTATTTCTAGCAAGGGGGGCTTTTGTGCAATAATAAAAAACCAGCGTTTCAGGAAAATTCTGAAACGCTGGTTTTTCTACTTAACTGTCTTATAGTCAACACTATCCGCACTCATCATTTGGTGAGTATGTGGTTTTAAAGTTGTATTTATTAGTTAATTTCAACGGTAAAATTAATAGTTGATGGGACAATTTTCAGTATTTCTCTATTGTTTCCCCATTCTGTAACAATGTACATTTCGTTGATAAATATATCTAATTTTTGCATTACTGCTGCAGATGGAATTTTTAAAGGGTCGAATGTTAAATCCAAAATTGGAACAAATAACTTAGGACCAAAACCGTTAATTTCTCCGCTTCCATCAGGGTAAACATCTCTTACTCCTAGATCATAGTGAGTATCATAAGTATCAAAGTGATACTCCAGCTGAGGGTTTAGTATAAAATCCATCCTAACATCCTTGATAAATTCTCCAGTTTTATTGATAGCCACTATATCATATAATAATGCATACTTTCCAACTTGATTACTATTGGGGTTAACACTCCCAGATAACAGCTTAACACCTACTTCAACGTCCCAAATTTTACTGCTGGCTGAAGGAATTACTTTATCTTTATCTGTCAATCTAGTTTTTTTATTAAAAGTAGAATTTGACTTTTTGCCGTATTCCTCTAATAATTCTCTGGTCTCAATTCTTTGTTGTAGCACTACCCCATTATTTGATAACGCTTCAAATGCAGGTTCAGGCAGTGGAATATTTTTTCCTTTAGGGTTAATTATGAGTGAGTACGAGGTTGCTGAAATAATGGCAATTAAAAGACATATTAACAAAACAAAACTAATTCTTTTCCCCATAGTTCATCCCCCTGTAATTATAGTGTAATACAAATTATTCTATATATATAACTGGCGAATGTCAACAATTTTATTTATATTCTAAAAATTATTTATTATTACTTGTATTTCTAATACATATGTGTTGACTATAAGAGAAAATATCTCTTAAAAATCAGTATACATTTTTAGTTATTGTTTATCCTTCTAGTTCACATAATAAAAAACATAGTTTGCCTAGCCTTAAAAAAAATAAAATGACCCCAAAGCCATTGGGGTCAAGATAATGGGATAGGAAATTTTAAGCCAGGCAATGGACTCCCTAAGTCTGTACCTTACCTACCCCAAGAATAATACTTTTTTTTATTTTAACTTAAATATGGGCTTTACAACACCACACAAATCTTTCCTGTGGTTTCTGTTTTCTGGTAAGTGGTGGTGTTTTAATTCTTCAAGCTGCTGGTCATCTAAGGCGCCTAGTTGTCTCAATGTTTCAATGACAGCTGGTCCTCTTCCCCGTGGGGAGCCATCTTCCATCTTTATGGCGAAACCTAGCTTTTTATCTTTAATGCCAACGCAGTATACTCCTTCTGCACCTGCTTTTGCTATTAGGTTCCCTTTTCCTACACGCATAAGATCTGTACAGATTCTATCACTTCCCCCTACCATTTCTGGGAACTGTACCATTGCATCTGTTATTGTTTCTACGGCTTCTTTTCTTGATTCTTCAAGTTTTGTGGGATCTGCTAAAAAAGCGTAGGCTAGTGCCCAGTTATATACTGGCAAGCCGTATACAGGAACTCCACATCCATCTATACCAACGACGATCTCTTCTTTTGGGTACTTACAAAAATCTGCTATGACATCCAATAACTCCTTTTGGAGGGGATGTTTAAGTTCAGTATAATCATCTAGGGGATAGCCTTTTTCCTTGCAGACAACTAACATGCCAGAGTGTTTTCCTGAACAATTACAGTGAACACTTGTGGGGGACTGCCCCCCTTGCACGATCTTTGCCGATGCTTCCTTATTATATGGAAGATGGCTACCACAGCGCAGTTCCTTTTGCTCCACACCAATCTTCCTGAGGATTTCTAGCACTGTATCCACATGGAAATCTTCCCCACTATGTGATGCACAGAACAATGCCAGCTCTTTTTTAGTAATTCCCCATTTTTCCATGGCACCACTTTCAACAACTGGAAGTGCCTGTATCGGCTTTGCTGATGATCTCCAATAGCTTAGAAAGTTAGGATCACCTACAGAAGAAACAAGTTCTCCATCACTGTTTACTACAGCAATATGCCCTCTGTGGTAGCTTTCTACAAGTTGTCCCCTTCGTATTTCAACTAAAACCTCAGCCATTATTTAACCTCCCTTTTTTATCCTATATTGCTCCCTTGAGTTCACAGTTGGCATTTCCATCTCACTGTTTGTGGAGCATTTTACTTAAAATCCCTAGAATATTTATTTTGGTATCCTAGGTAAATATTCTATTTTAAGCTTTTAAAATCCTCTCATGTGAAGAAATAAACTTCTTGAATAGAGTGCCGCTGTCCCTTTGTAGTACGTATATGTTTTAGTTTGGAAAAGCAAAAAAGACGGATTCTCCGTCTTTTAGAACTCTATCAAGGCTAAGCTTATTTGTAAGGCTTCATTTATTCTAACCATTTTATCCTCACCGATATGTGCCACTTTTTCATTCAATCTTTGCTTATCTATGGTTCTAATTTGTTCTAGTAAAATAACCGAATCTTTCTCTAAGCCGTATTTAGCAGCCTCTACCTCTACATGGGTAGGCAATTTTGCTTTTTGTATCTGTGAAGTTATTGCTGCTACAATTACAGTTGGGCTGTATCTATTACCCACATCATTTTGAATTACTAAAACAGGTCTAATTCCCCCTTGTTCTGATCCAACAACGGGGCTTAAGTCTGCGTAATAAACATCTCCTCTTTTAACAGACATGATTATCACGCCCCACAGACCATTTGTTCAACTACATTTACTGCTTCATTTTCTGCGTTTAATGCTTCGTTTGCTAAGTTTAGGTTTATTTCGGACATTTCAACATATCCTCTTTGCATAAGTTCTTTGTTAACTATGCTGCGTTGTTTATTGTATCTCTCACCGATATACAATTTTACCGCCTCCCTAATAAGTTGGCTGCGATTCAGCTTATCCCTTTTTACAATTATATCTAATTCCTGTAATAAATTATCAGGCACACTTATCATAACCCGTCGAGTTTCTGCCATGCAGGCACCTCCTGTTAAAAGCAATTAAAAAAAGTTACCGGTACGAAAACATATAAACAATTATACCGTGGTTTCAGTTTTAATGCAATGTTTTAGACTTGTAAACCTTTGTAAATTCTTGGAACACGCTTTGATATGGCACATACTAATTCATAGTTGATTGTCCCTATCAGGGAGGCCATATTATCTACTGTGTTTTCCCCTTCCCGGGCGTAGATAATCACCTCATCACCTAGCTTTGCATCTGCAGCAGTTACATCAACCATGATGTAATCCATACATACCCTACCCACAACAGGTGCTTTCTTTCCATGGATAAAAACATATCCTTTATTGGAGAAACTTCTAAAATATCCATCAGCATAACCCAAGGGTAGTGTTGCTATTTCAGCTATATCCTTGGTCTTGTAGGTAATTCCATAGCTTATAGATGTACCCTTATCAACTGTTTTTATGTGGGCAATTCTTGTTTTAAGAGATAAAGCCGGTTTTAAAGTTATGTGGCTATCCACTTGTTCGTGTGAGGGGTATAGCCCGTACATAGCGATTCCTAGCCTAACCATATCAAAACCTTCGTCAGTGAGATTTTCCATAACCCCTGCACTATTAGCTATGTGTTTAATTGGGATTTTATACGGTAAATCTTTTAATATTTCTTTAAATTTATGAAACTGACTCTTAGAATAAGGATTGTCTCTTTCATCAGCTGTAGCATAGTGGGTAAAAATCCCTTCTACATCTATATTATCCATTTTTGCTAATTCTAATAAAAAAGAATTAACTTTTTCAGGTTGAATTCCCAATCTGTTCATTCCAGTGTCAACTTTAATATGAACTTTAATTTTATTTTTACAGGTTTCATTTATATGCTTAGCTAATTCCATATTATAAATTGTTGGTGTTAGTTTATATTTTTCAAGTTGCTCTACACTGGAAGGTGGTGTAAATCCTAAAATTAAAATAGGTATATCCTTTATTCCACTTTCCCTTAACTGGATACCCTCTTCCACAAGTGCAACGGCTAAAAAACCTACTCCGGCCTTTATGGCAGCCTTTGCAACTTCCACACTCCCATGACCATATCCATCTGCCTTTACAACTGCCAAGGTTTTCGTGCATTGGGGCAAATGACAAGTGAGCTCTTTTATGTTGTGAATAATGTTGTCCAAATCGATTTCAGCTACTGTTGGCCTAAACATTTAAATCCCCCTTTCGGTTAAGTTATTTATTTCTATTTTCAGTTGGATTATTCCTGCTTTTAATGCTCAAAGATACAAAAAAACTAGAAGGGTAATCTTCCCCCTTCTAGTTTATATCTAAGTTTTCGTACTCTATTGTTATCTGTTCATTTTGGATGTTTAGTATAACTTTTGAAAGTTTGTTTTTGTTATGGGTTACTAATATCTCCCCGTTGTTTATTTCTATGTTTTGAGTGTCTAATATCTTAATTGTGTCTTTTTTAGCTATTATTTCATCCATAATACTTACTAGGACGAATATTGGGTAGTTAAAATTCTCTCTATCCCCAACTATTTCTTTGCTATCATTGATATTTTTAAGCTTTACTTTTTCTCCCTCAAGCTCAATACTTTGCTGGTAACCTGTATCAGCTACCACTTCAATGATATGATGTTGCCCCTTTTCGCTATATTGTTCATGTACATCAAACTTTGCGTCGTTCATATGTACCGAGTATTGAGCTGTGTAGCTTTCAAGGTTTTGATACTGTTTTTCCAGTGAACTTACAAACCCTCCGCTGTTACAAGCTGTGATTAATACGGCAATAGTTAGTATGACTATGATTCTCTTCAATTTCTATTCCTCCTATTGTTTAGTAACTAAACTTTTTAAAAGATCTTCTCTAGCAATTATTCCAACTAATTCCCCATTTTCTTCAACAGGTATCCTGTTATACCCTTGGGTAACCATCAGTTCCAAAACCACGTCTATTTCATCTTCAGGAGATACAGAATAAACTGGAGTAGACATGGCATCTTCCACCATCACTGCTAGGGCTCTTTTAAATTCTTTATTTGCCCTACCAGGATCTTCAAGGTAAAAGAATACACCTAATACATCCACATGGGGCACTGGCATAATCTCTTTATGACGAGCTATTATGTCCTTTTCAGTTAACATGCCCACTATGGAATTTTCATCATCCACTACAGGTAGTCCTCCAACTCTTTTCTCCATCATAAGTTGCGTGGCTTCTTCAATTGTAGCCTTTTTATTGATACTTATTACACTTTTGTTAAACACGTCTTTTACTAACATATACTCACCCCTTTTGAATCTTTTTGAAACCTTTATGTAGCTCCTTTGGAATATCCGATGGCAATAAGCTATAGTAACCTTTACCCTCAGATATAATATCTGCAGTTAGACCATGCAAATATACACCTAAAATTGCTGCTTCATCCTGACTTAGTCCCTGGGCCATAAATGACATAATAAGGCCTGCTAAAACATCTCCACTACCTCCAGTGGCTAAACCATTATTTCCAGTGGTGTTTAAGTAAACATCACCATCTTTAGTTGCTATACAGGTAGTGCTACCCTTAAGAACTAAGGTACAGTTATGCTTCACACTAAACTCCCTAGCCACAGTAATTGGATCGCTAGTTATCTCCTCCACTGTTAAACCTGTTAGTCTGGACATTTCTTTAGGGTGGGGAGTTAACACATGATTTTCACAGATTAAATCATGTAATTTTAGGTTAGCTAATAAATTCAAGCCGTCACCATCTATAACCATGCTACCTTTATAGTTTTCAACAAAATACAAAAACAATACTTCGTTATTTTCTGTGGATAAGCCTGGCCCTATGGCTACGCTTTTTGTATTCTTTAAGTATTTGTCTAGTTCAATTAAACCTTTAGGCATAGGTATAGTTATGGATTCAATACAGTTGTTCTCTATTACATCCACAAGTTTTTCACTAACCAGTGTATATAACAATCCTATTCCTGACTTTAAAGCAGCTTGAGCAGCTAATATTACAGCTCCTGACATCCCCAAACTGCCTCCCACTATCAGCCCCGTACCATAGGTACCTTTATGGCTATTTTCTACCCTTTTAGGCAGTAATTCCTTTGCCATATTGGGAGTTATAAGGAATGTACTTACTTCAAATTGTTCCATAAGGTCTTTAGGCAGCCCGATATCTGAAACTACCAGTTCACCAGAGTTTTCTCTTCCTGTGGGAAGGAGAAGATTTTCTTTTAAACATCCCAGTGTTACAGTTTTGTTGGCTTTTACTACTATGTTATTGAAAGTATAATTACTGCTTCCTAAACCTGAGGGTACATCCACACTAATAACATATCTTTTACTATTATTAATCATTGAAAAAATATCTATGTATTCTTGTACTAGGTTACCTCTAAAACCCACACCAAAAATAGCGTCTACAACAACCTCGCTCCATAATAATAATTCGCCCAAATCAGCAATGGAGTTAGTTTTGTATACATCAAGGGAGTTTAATATATCAAAATTGATTTTTGAATCACCTGTTTTATAATTTCCTAAATACAGTACCTTAACTTTGTAGCCTAAATTATATAGCAGTCTTGCCACAACTAAACCATCCCCACCGTTATTCCCTTTACCTGCCATAATTAATACCTTTGATTCTTTATTAAATTTTTTTTGAATCTCTTCAGATATCTTTATACCAGCATGTTCCATAAGTATAAGTGTGGGTATTTGATATTTATCTACACATAAATTATCTATATGCTTAATATCTCCAGGCTTGAAAACCTTCATGTTAGCCCTCTGCCACTACATAGGCCACAGCTTGAGATTTAGAGTGGCTAATAGAAAGGTGCATTTTTATAATTCCCATGGTTTTTCTTCTTCTAGCAGCTGCACCAGTTAAGTAAATCTTAGGCTTGCCTAGCTTATCTTTAATTATTTCTATGTCCTTCCAACTAATTATACCTATACCTACACCTAATGCTTTAACAACTGCTTCCTTTGCTGCAAATCTACCGGCGATTGTCTCGTGTTTTCTGGACATAACTTCTAATTCCCTCTCTGTAAATAACCTTTCTAATAGTTTATCCCCACGGGCCTCAACCACCTTTTTTATTCTACTAATTTCAATTAAATCTACACCTACCCCTATGATCACAAAAATACCTCCTCATTAGGTTGTCCTTTATTAAATATAATACCATATTTTAGAAAGTTTTCAGATTTTTTTGTACTTATTTAGTATTATCTAAGATTAAAATATATAGTCATTGATATGTCGGGGCTAAAAACTAATTAAAAAAACAGGTGTATATTAACACCTGTTACAGCTTGTAGTCAAAACTTAGACAAAGTCATTGACCCGAATGGCATATTAAAAAGCAGCACAATTAATTCGAGGAGACAGACTTAAGAGCTGAATAGTTGGTTATTTACTGTTGATATTTATTGTTCCGTTTGTGGTCTCCATATCTAGCCTAAAACCTCCACCATTTATTTCTTCTTCTACGTTTCTTCCACTAATTCCATCAAGGTTTGATTTTATGGTACCATTAGTGGTGCTTGCATCTAAGTGGAATCCAATATCAGCAGGTATTTTAACAGTTATATTACCATTACTGGTTTTCAGTTTGTACTTATCACCAACGGGGTTTTGCAGATCCACATCAATTTTCCCATTACTAGTGTTAAGTGTTATATCTCCTACCTCTAAAGATGAGTCAAAATATATACTACCATTAGATGTGTTAACACTACCACTACCTTCTATGTCACTTAATTTTATACTTCCGTTGCTGGTATCTAAGTCCAGCTTCCCCGTTAGTCCATTAATATTTATGCCACCATTACTACTCTTCAATTTAACATCCCCAACTATACCGGAGTTTACTGTTATGCTTCCATTGGTGGTAGTTATATCTAAGTGAACATTTTTAGGTACATAAATTTTTATAGAAACGCTAACTCCACCATTTGTAATTCTAGGCAGGCTCGTCTTTATAGTAACTGAATTCTCAGCATTTATAAGTTCAACTGTAGTTTTGTCTAAATAATTTTTTAGGTCTGCTTCTATAAAACTATTAACTTTCTTTTCATAATCCACCTTTACGTAGTCTTCATCCCATTTTTCTACCTTGACGCTACCATTTCTATTTTCCACAACTATTTCACCAGATAGTAACTCGCTACTTTGCAAGGTTCCACTGGCTTGCTCTTCGCTGAAAATAACATTGTTGATAGTACACCCACTTAATAAAAATAAGACTAGAACAATTAAGTACACACAAATTTTTCTCACTATGATCTTCCCCTTTAGATAAATAAGTTTGTTTAATATTTATTATATAGAAGATTTTTCAGGATACAATTACAGAAGTGTTAACATACTATTAAATATTAGGGCCAGGCCACATTAATTCAAAGAATTAATGTGGCCTAGCCCATTTTTACTCAAAAACTTTAAATATAAAACTATAAATATCTGATTGTTCTTCAATAACCATTGAAGTTGGTTTTCCGTGACCGTGACCGGCTTTTGTGTCTACCCTTACTAAAATTGGGCTATCACCCTTTTGTGCCTGCTGTAGTGTTGCTCCGAATTTATATGCATGTGCCGGTACAACCCGGTCATCAGTGTCTGCTGTTGTTATCAATGTGGGTGGATATTCAACACCTTTTTGAACGTTGTGTAAAGGAGAATAGGCATACATATATTTGAAGTGATCAGGATTTTGTGGGTCACCATATTCGGGAATCCAGTATCTACCCACAGTGAATTTATGATATCTGAGCATATCTGTTACAGGAACACCACATAATATAGCCCCGAAAAGATCAGGTCTTTGGACCATACACGCTGAAACCAGTAGACCACCATTGCTACGCCCCATTATAGCTAGTTTTTTACTGTTTGTATATTTATTTTCAATCAACCATTCACCTGCAGCTATAAAGTCATCAAAAACATTTTGTTTGTTTTGAAGCATTCCAGCCTGATGCCAATCTTCCCCGTATTCTGAACCTCCACGAATATTGGCAACAGCATATACCCCGCCATTTTCTAAAAACATAATTGTAGTAGGAGAATAAAATGGAGTAATACTTATATTAAAACCACCGTATCCGTAAAGTAAAGTGGGGTTATCTCCATCTAACTGAAGATCCTTTTTATGTGTTAGGAACATAGACACTTCAGTACCGTCTTTTGATTTATAAAACACTTGGTCTGTTTCAAATAATTCTGGATCAAAATTTACTACTTGTTCACCAAACACTGTGCTTTCATTTGTATCAAAGTCATATCTAAACACTGTACTGGGATATAAAAATGATGTAAAGCTATAAAACAACTCTTGGCCTTTACTACTGCCCCAAATTTCTTCTATGGAGCCAAGTCCTGGAAGGTCTAACTCCTTGTATATCTGTCCATTTTTGCTATACATCTTTAAAGTATAGTAAGCATTATGCCTGTATACAGTCACAAAGCAGTTGTTAACAATTTTTACATCTGCTAGCACATCTTCACTTTCAGGAATAATTTCTATCTCATCAAAGGATTTATCAACATCGATGGCAATAATCCTTCCCTTTGGCGCATCTAAATCTGTCAAAAAGTAAAACAAGCTTTTATCATTTCCAATAAAGTAGTAACCTGCATCATGTTCATCTAGCAGTCTAATAAAATTTCCTTCGTTTTTAAGGTTTTTATAGTAAAATCTGTTTTTTGAGTCTGTTCCTAACCATACATTTAGACATAGATATTTTTCATCATCACTTACAATGGGTCTAAAACCTAATTCCTTAAAGTCAGATCTTTCATATATAAGTTTATCGTCGCTCTGATGGGTCCCCAACCTATGGAAATATACCTTTTGGTAGTTACTTTCATCTTCTTTAGGAACAGAACCTGGCTGTGGGAAACGACCATAGTAGAAGCCTTCATCTCCAATCCATGGTATGCTTGTAAATTTGCAATAATTTATTTCATCTTTTACATCTTCCATGGTAGACAAGTCTCTTACGCGAATATTCTGCCAGTCACTTCCCCTTTCAGATAAGGTATAAGCTAAGTATTTTGCATTTTTACTTATGCTGTAAAAACTTAGGGCAACAGAACCGTCCTCACTTATTTCATTAGGGTCTAAAACTATAATGGGCTCTCCCTCTATACCATCTTGCATATATAATATAGGTTGATTTTTTAGTCCCTCTTTCTTCACATAAAAGTATTTGCCTTTTATCTCCTTAGGAGTAGTTACACTGGAGTAATCCCACAACTCAGTGAGCCTTGCTTTTATTTCTTCTTTTTTCGAGGAACCAGATATAAATTCTTGGGTCCTTTTATTTTGCTCTTCTACCCACTTTATAACCTTTGGGTCCTCTGGGTTTTCCATATATCTGAAAGGATCTTCAACTATTGTTCCATGAAAATCTTCTGTGAATTTTTCATGGTCTATGATCTTTTTATTCTTTTCCACTACTACATCCCCCTTCTTGCTTTCTTTAAGCCAAAAAAATATCCCAATAATAAGGGGAGCAGTTATCCAAAATACAGTCATAAACTTAGTGAAGTAGCTCCCTTTAAGCCAAGCATTAATCAATTCTTCCATACCCCACCTCCTAAAAAGTTTCTTTTAAATCCTGTAAGTATATTTCGCTACTTAATGGTCAATTCCTCTATTTCTTCCTTGAGTTTTCGAATCTCAGCTACCAGGTCATTTTCACTTTTTACCCCTTCAGTTGCCATAAGTGTGGCAAGCTTTAACTCTAAGTTTCTAATGGTATTTTCCCTCTCAAGGTCATGGAAGGTATTTTGTGATTTACTTTCAATGTACTCTTTATAATTACCGGGGAAATTTGTCACCCCCCCTTTTAAGTCTACTATACTAGTTGCTATTTTCTCCAAAAGGTATCTATCATGGGAAACACATATGACAGCTCCTGAAAACTCCAATAGTGATTCTTCAATTATTTCCCTTGTGTCTATATCTAGATAATTAGTTGGTTCGTCTAAAACTAACAGGTTAGCACCTGAGAAATAAAGACGTAAAAATGCTACACGACACTTCTCACCCATACTTAAATCTCCAATTTTCTTGTATACTTCATCTTTAGAAAACAGAAAACATCCCAAGATAGTCCTAGCTTGAGTTAAAGTCATTTGGGGTATTTTGAGCAAACTATCAAGTAAAGTTTCCTGTAAGTCTAACCCTTCTAATTCTTGAGCAAAATAACCTATCCTAACTTGTGGATTAAGTACTATCTCCCCTTTTTGTGGATTTAAATGCCCTGTCAATAGCTTCAATAGTGTAGACTTACCAACTCCATTTGGACCAATTATACCTATCCTCTCTCCTTTTTTAATAGATATGGATATTTTTTCAAAAATAATTTTTTCTGAATAACCAAAAGAAACACTTTCTAGCCTAGCTAGGGTCCTTGCTTCAAACCCTTCACTCACTATTTCCATCTTAAGTTGCCTTTTATTCCTCGGTTTTTCTACCCTGTCTTTTTCTAATCTCTCCATTTCTTTTTCTTTAGCCTTAAAGCGGTTTACATGCTTTTGAGCCCTAGTTCGCATTGCAAAACGGGCATGGGGATCTTCAACTTTCTTTGCGTTGTTTAATGCCATACCAAACCATTGGGTATATCTTTGGATTGTTTCCTTTAATTCTTTCTTTTGTCTTTCTTGTTTTTTGTACAAATCCCATTGAGTTTTAAATTCAAGAGCCTTTTGTTCTTTGAACTGGCTATACCCTCCTTTATATTTGTTCGTCCCTTGCTCAGTTAATTCGTAGGTCCAATGGGCTACCATATCAAGAAAATATCTGTCATGGGATACAACAAGGAAAGCGCCGGGGTAATCCCTTAACCAATTTTCTAACCATTGCAATGTTTGATTATCTAGGTGATTTGTGGGTTCATCTAACACTAAGAATTTGGGGTTACTAATCATAATCCTTGCAATTTGGGCTCTTGTTTTTTGCCCACCACTTAGTGTATGAAATGGCAGACTCCAGCTCTCCTTAGGTAATCCCACTGAGGATAATACCCTTTCAACCTCTAGCTCCCAAGTGAAGCCATTTAGCTCTATGAAGGCTTGGTACCCTTGTTGATAAATGGGATTTGTAGGGTCCTCTTGGTATTTTACAAGGTCCTTTTTTAACTGATGTAAATTTTCATTGGCGGATTGGACGTAGCTTAGCACTGTTTTTTCTTGGGTGTAAGGATTTTGGACCACATAGCCCCAATCATTTGTGGGTATCCTCCTTTGAATATATCCTCCATCAAAGGTTGTATAGCCTAAAATACCTTTTAGAAGAGTTGTTTTTCCTATACCGTTTCTACCTATGAGTGCTATATGCTCCCCTTCATTGATTTCGATGTTGACATTTTCAAATAATATCTTGCCTTCTATTTCTTTTTTTAACTCTTTTCCTTTAAATACAAACATAAAAATCCCTTCTTTCTTACTGCATTTTAACTAAAAACTAAATCCCTCAGTACAAAAAAACACAGGCCTCTGCCTGTGTTTTAGGTTACAAAGAATATAGTTTCCCCGAAAAGTTAAGAAAACAGTATTTGCTTAAAAATTAATAGAAGTATCCCTTACACTGCTATAGGCAGGAGCCCTTGTCTTTTTTAATTCATTAAAAGTACAAGTTATAGGATGATCATCTTCTTATTGTCTAAGCCTCCTCAGAAATTATTAGTTTAATTATACATTATTTTCTAAATGTTGTAAATGTTCGAAGTTAAACACCTGCTTAATCCTCATCTCTCACAGACTTGCTTGCAAACATTTTTTTCCAAACCTTTATTTTAAACGGAAGAACTATAATTGATACAATTATCAACCATCCCCACCACGGCATACAAGCCACCCCCCTTTTTTGTGATTATTTATGTTGTACTATATTATATTAAAATAATACCACAACATGACACTTGTGTCATGTTAACTTTTCTTAATAATTTAGCAGTTTGATATTAAGTAGGTATCCCTTAACTTACTTATTTATGCTACAACTTAAAAAAATATTCTTTTTTGTAACATAAATAAATAAAACTCCATATATTGCTATTAGAAAAGAAAAGTTTCACACGCCTAACTTTTTTTCACACATCTATAAAATAAGGAGGTACAGTATATGAGTTCAAATATTACAAACTTAAGTAATGTTCCCGTTGGGAGCTACGCAAGGGTTGTGGGTTTAAAGTGCAGTGGGAACTCTCGTAGAAGAATGTTAGATTTAGGGTTAATAACAAATACAACGGTGGAATCATTAATGCAAAGTCCTTCCGGTGATCCCACTGCCTACACCATCAGAGGAGCTGTGATTGCCCTAAGGTCCGAAGAAGCAAAATCAATTATGGTAGAAATAATTTAAGGAGTGGTTAGTTGTGGGTTTAACTAGTAAGTCTACAGGTACTAGCGTACTATCGGAAATGTTCAACGTTCAAAAGAAACATGACGCCGAAGTTGTTGTAGCTTTGGCAGGAAATCCAAATACAGGTAAAAGTACTGTTTTTAATAGTCTTACAGGTCTTAATCAACATACAGGTAACTGGCCAGGTAAAACTGTAACCAATGCCCAAGGTAGGTACAAATTCAAAAACAAAGATTTTATTTTAGTAGATCTTCCTGGCACATACTCACTTATGTCAAACTCTGTGGAGGAGGAGGTTGCAAGGGACTTTATATGCTTTGGAGAACCACAAACAACTATTGTTGTTACAGATGCTACGTGTTTAGAACGGAACCTTAACTTGGCTCTACAAATACTAGAAATAACAGACAAAGTAGTTATCTGTGTCAACTTAATGGATGAAGCACAACGCAAAAAAATAAAAGTAGATTTAGAAAAATTATCTACTATACTAGGGGTTCCCGTTATAGGAACAACTGCAAGAAGTAGCAAAGGTCTAGATGAGTTAATGGATGCTGTAGATAAGGTTTCCATGGGTAGTATTGAAACTAGACCACTAAAGGTTAAGTACAACGAAGAGATTGAGGAACTTATATCAGCTTTAGCACCAAAAATACAAGAAATAGTTAAAGATAGACTAGACAGTCGATGGTTAGCATTGAGAATTATAGATGGTGATAAAAAAATTCTTCAATCTATAAATAGATACTTGGGCTTAGACTTAGCTAAAAAACTCGAGATTGGAGATAATGAAACTGCTGCGGGGAGCGATATTAACTTAAGTAGCTCAGCAATTAGAGACGAAATAGTTTCAAGTATTGTAGGGATGGCAGAAGATATTTCTCAGCAGGTAGTTGTATTCGAGAAGGAAAATCATAATCAGCTAGACAGAAAAATAGATAAGATTTTAACCTCTAGATTCTTTGGAATCCCTATAATGATAAGCTTACTAGGTGCTATTTTTTGGTTTACAATTGAGGGCGCCGATTACCCATCAGGGGCATTGGCAGATCTATTCTTCAGTATTGAGCCTAGATTAACTGATATATTCGTAACACTTAATGCACCGGATTGGCTTCACGGAATCTTAGTCCTTGGATTATATAGGACACTGGCCTGGGTAGTAGCTGTTATGCTTCCTCCTATGGCTATATTCTTCCCTCTTTTCACTTTATTGGAAGACTTAGGTTACCTACCTAGGGTAGCATTCAATCTAGATAACTACTTTAAAAAAGCAAAAGCCCACGGCAAGCAGGCCCTTACAATGTGTATGGGTTTTGGATGTAACGCTGCAGGGGTTATTGGATGTAGAATAATCGATTCACCTAGAGAAAGGCTTATAGCTATAATTACAAACAACTTTGTTCCTTGTAATGGTCGTTTCCCTATATTGATTGCTGTGTCTACTATTTTTATAGCGGGAGCTGCAAAAGGGCCTATGCAATCACTTGTTGCAACTGCAGCTATAACAGGCGTTATTGTACTAGGTGTGATATCAACACTTATAATATCAAGAATTTTATACAATACAATCCTCAAGGGGCTTCCTTCAAGCTTTACTCTAGAGCTTCCTCCTTATAGGAAACCTCAAATAGGTAGAGTTATTGTTAGGTCAATTCTTGATAGAACTCTGTTCGTTTTGGGCCGGGCTGTATTGGTAGCTGCCCCTGCTGGGGTTATTATATGGATAATGGCAAATGTTAATGTAGGCACCATGAGTTTGCTAGACCATAGTGCAGGCTTTTTAGATCCATTTGCCAATTTAATTGGCCTTGATGGGTATATACTCATGGCATTCATATTAGGTCTACCAGCTAACGAAATCGTAATGCCCATAGTAATAATGAGTTACATGTCCGCTGGAGCAATGCTTGAACTTGATAGCCTTGATGCATTAAGAACCCTTTTAGTAGAAAATGGATGGACCTGGCTTACAGCTGTTAACGTGATGTTAATTACTCTAATGCATTTCCCATGTGGTACCACTTTACTAACAATAAGGAAAGAAACCCAGAGTTTTAAGTGGACCTTAGCATCCTTTATGATTCCAACAGTTGCTGGGATAGGAGTATGTTTTGTTTTCACACAGATAGTAAGGTTGATAGGTTTAGCTTAAGATAGATTGGAAAGGGGTTCAGACGTATTGTCTGAACCCCTTTTGTGTCTTAAAACAAGTTTCTTTTATAGCTAATATACAGTTCTTTAAGTTCCTTGATAGTATCTGCAAGCTGTAGCTGTAGATCAGATGCTAGGTCGTATTCTTTTTCTGACAAAGCTTCTCTTAATCTAGTTGTTAGAGATTTTTTCTCCAAGCTATCTTTCATAATATTATGCTTTATTTCGATGATTTTCTTCCATCTAACCACATCTAGATCTGAACTTGTTTCTATATCGTGGATTTGCTGGCATTCCCTGACTATTTCAATATGACCTGGTATGATTCTGTGGAGTAATTCTTCTTTCCATTGCTTAATTATTGCTAACCTAAAGGATTCTATAACGCTATCACTGAATACGTCTCCCCTAAGGAGCATACTCCTTTTTTCTCCAAAGGTAGAGAAATTTTTAACATTTTCCCATACCGTTGCAGGTGGTTTCCCAAATAAATCATCCCTTTCCAGGTCAGTATAATATTCGAATATATCTTCTTCAGTGCGATACTCTCTATTTTTATCAAGATATTTTGCTGGTTCACCAGCTTTTTTTGATAGTTCCATCTCAAGTTCCCTAGGATCTGTTGCGTCTTTAAAAGCTACTATTCCATCCATCATACCTTGATAACAGCTTGCCATAACTAAATAAGTGTTCGAAAGGGGGTTCGGAGCCCTTAACTCAAACCTTGTGGCAAGGGGATTTTGCATATCTCTGATAAGTCCTATCAAAATGGATCTGTTCCTTGATGGTGTCTTGGCATCGTGACCTAGTGAACATACTGTACAAACTGGTGCTTCAAATCCTGGTTTTAATCTGTTAAAACCGTCATTGGTTGGAGTTACAAAGGGACTAATCAACTCGTAATTATTTAGGATTCCCATAAGTGCTCCATACCCTACGATACTCATATAATCATCTGTCATCTTCTTAGGAGAAAACAGATTTTTAACTTTTCCATTTTTAAGTGTCACAGATAACCCAAAATGAGTATGCTCTCCACTTCCTGCTACGCCTTCAATGGGTTTAGCTGCAAAGGTTACTTCTAAACCATGACTTCTAAAAATATCTCCAACTACTTCACGGGCTAATATCTCATTATCACCGGTTTGAATTGCGCTGCTGTATTTCCAGTCGATTTCAAGCTGTTCCATAACATGGTTCAACTTTCCGTTAATACCTATTGTACTGTTTACACCGCCTACCTCTTTATGGCCCATTTCAGGCTCTAAACCGTAATATTCTAGTAGTAACATGGTTTCTTCTAAGGCAGTTCTTACGGATCCTTGGGTTCTCTTCCAATATTGTTCTTTTAAAGTTTGAGATGTGGAAAGTTTTTCCACATCTTCGCGGTCTTCTGGTGTCTTAACCCAAAATTCCAACTCAGTTGCAGCTGTAAAATTTATCTTCTCTATATCTTCAAAACTATCTATTCCCACATTTTCTAATATGGCAGAATTGTTTTTAAGAATTTCTAGAATACTCACCTCAAAATTCTTTGTGGCAGCTACTAGGATAGATCTAGAATCTACAAATTTCCCATTGTGAATAAGGAAAGAAGGTATCTTTAAGGTACCCACTGGTTTATGGTTTTCATCCACATAATTATAATTATAGTCCACAAACCAGTTAACAGTTGTGTCAGGCATGATATCTACTTTTGCATTATTAAGTGTGGCAATACCTGGAAGTACAACAGAAGATCCGTCGGTTTGTACTCCACTTTTTAAAAATCCTTCAATATCCTCCAAAAATAAGCTCACAGGTATTTTTTCATCTGTGGCATTTCCTCCAAGGTCAATACCCATAAGAGAAATAAATTTTATTTCTGGGTGATTTTCTAAAATGTTTTTTAGGTTTGAGGGATTGTTGTGTTCCTCTGGTTTTAGAAAATAAATTAAATCAGTCATTTTTTCCACTCCTTATTTTATATTTTTTAGAGAGGTTTAGTTCACTAGTGTAACTTTGTATTCCCTCATCCATAAATCTATTTGAATCAAGTATGCAATTAGCTGGGGTCCTGTCATCAACTGACCATACCATGGTTTTTCAAAGGACTTGCCACCTGTTTTAACTAATTCTTGTACTTGATTGAAATCAATAAGCTGTAATATTGGTGAACTGCTATCAGCTAAGATAGTACCCATCCACTTTTGTACTAGTTTTGTATACTCAGGATGAAAGGTTTTAGGGTAAGGGCTTTTTTTCCTGTCTACTATTTCATTAGGAAGTATACCCTTTAATGCCCTACGCAATAAGCCTTTTTCCCTGTTATCTGTGAATTTCATGGCATTTGGTATATTAAAACAATATTCAACTAACCGATAGTCCGCGAAAGGCACTCTAACCTCTAAGCTATTTGCCATAGTCATTCTGTCTTTTCTATTTAATAAGGTTACCATAAACCATTTTAAATTTAAATAGAATATTTCACGAAGTCTAGAATTTTCTTTAGATTCCCCCATTAGCTTAGGTGTCCTATTTATGGTTTCTTGATATTTATCATTTACATAAGCTTCCAAAGGTAGATTTAATGCTAATTCCCTGGACAAGATGTTCTGTCTCTCTTTAATTGCAGGAGACCATGGAAATGTCCCTGTATTTTGCATATCTTTATTTGTATACCATGGATAGCCCCCAAATATCTCATCTGCACATTCCCCTGATAATCCAACTGTTGCCTGTTTTCTAACTTCTTCACTGAAAAGATATAGGGAAGCATCCATATCGGCCATCCCAGGTAAATCATTGGCTTTTACGGCATTTTCTAGGGCTTTAACTAGTTTGTCTTGTGTTAAAACTATATTATAATGCTCACTACCTATATTCTTCGACATAAGCTTCGCCCAGTATCCATCAGAGTTTGGTTGAAATACGCTAGACTTAAAATATTTATCGTTATCCTGATAATCAATGGAAAATGTCTTAAGAATTTGACCTTTTTCTTTAAATGCATCTGATGCAACCTTTGATATTGCACTGGAGTCAAGTCCACCTGATAAGAAGATACACACAGGAACATCGGATATAAGCTGCCTTTTGATTGAATCAAGAAGTAGTTCCCTAACTTTTTCCACCGTAACTTCCAATGAGTCTGTATGCTCCCTAGCTTCTAAATCCCAAAATTTTCTAACAGTAATGCCAGATGAATCCAAAAGCAAAGAGTGTGCAGGTGGTAGTTCTTTTATGTTTTTAAATACTGCACTTCCCAAGGATCTTGCTGGTCCTAAGCCAAATATTTCACTTAGTCCTTCGGAATTAACTTCCGGCTTCAAATCAGGATGTTTGAGTAGTGCCTTAATTTCTGACCCTAGTAGAAAATCATTACCAATAATACTATAAAACAAAGGTTTTACTCCTAAGGGGTCCCTAGCCATAAATAAGCTGTTTTTATATTCATCCCATATGGCAAATGCATAAATACCATTAAACTCCTGTAGACAATTCTCTCCCCACTCCATATAAGATGTTAATAACACTTCTGTGTCAGAGTATGATTTAAACTGATGACCTTTATCTAAAAGTTTTCTTCTAATTTCTTCAGTATTATATAATTCTCCATTATATATAATAGTATATTTTTTGTCACCATATTTCTTTATCATAGGTTGTTTACCCCCTGATGGGTCAACAACTGTTAGTCTTTTATGACCTAAGTGAACTTTTCTATCTATATAATATCCCTCTTCGTCGGGACCTCTTTTTGACAATGAATTTGTCATATCTTTAATTATCTCTGTATTTTGAGGTAGTTGTGACTTTAAGTTTATCCATCCTGTAATACCACACATATATATCTACTCCTTTATAACGATTTTCATTCTCATTTAACTGATTTGTATTTTATCTTATGCAAGTAATAGGTGAATTGTTCAAATTTTATCTTTCTAGCACATAAAAAAGCGCCTTCCCTTGGAAAGGCGCCTTATGATTTAAAAGCTTCTGAAAGTTCAGTTATTATTTTTATAGACTTTGTCAGTAGATAGTTATAGACCCTGTCTTCATTTGTGAGGTTATCATCTGAGGATTTCTCTATTTGGTAAACACTATAAAGTAGAGCAGAATTGTCTGGGCTAATCTTGTGTTCAGTGCCCATTTCCGCTAGTAAGTGGATATTGTGAAAAAGTTTATTCACAAGGACCCTAGCCTCATGTACGTTTACTTCCCCTTCTTTAACCAGATGGGTTTCTTCTTCTCTTTTATATGTAGGATACTCTCTTTCTAAAATAGCTAGTTCATTTTCAATTTGGGTAAGGGAAAATTCTTCCTTTGTCACAAGACTTATAATTACCTTACTACAATCTTTTACCAAATCTTTACATGCCGCAGTAACAATATCCCTACTAAAGGGTGGTGAAATAGCTAGATTCACCAGAACAGCCACCGTTATACCCACAAATGTATCAATAACCCTATTTAAGCTAGAATAGATAAGGTTACCTCCACCAAAATCCAACATTATAGATACAAATACCACACTTGATATGGAAATTGTCTTCTTAAAGTTTATCAAATTAGAAACATAAATAAGTCCGATTATACCTAACCCGATTATAATAGGATTACCAAGGGCCAAATATGAAAAGGCAAGCCCTGCCAATGCACCAATAATAGTTCCTAAGATTCTATCTCTCCCCATGCGGACTGAGTCAACAATATTTCCTTGTAGTGTGATTATAGCGGCAATTGCAACAAAAAATGGCGAATCTAAGTTTAAAATATAAGCAATTGTTATAGCTATGGTTACTGCTAAAGCTGTTTTTACTGTTCTCATACCGATTTTGACATTAGGTCTTAGGCGAAATCTCATTTTACTCATCCTTTAAGTAATTATTGTGGGGGTCAGGCTTCAATTATCCAATAATGAATAAATGAAGCCTGACCCCGTTTTTTTACAACAGTCCTTCTTGCATCATTTTGAACATGTTGTTATCTTCTGTGATACCTTCTGCTGCCTTGTTACATATCTCCACAGCATGTTTATGGGCTTCTTTAACAACCTGTCTTTCGTCAACAGTTGTTATGGTTTTATTATCAACTATAATTCGCCCATCTATTATGACAGTTTCTACCTCACTACCTTTAGCCGAATAAACTATATTTGGAACCACGTTACGCACAGGGTAATTGACAAGTGGAAAAAGTGCTGGTTCGTTAAAATCAATAATGATTATATCAGCTTTTTTCCCAGATGTCAACGATCCTACCTCATGATCCAAACCAATTGCCTTTGCTGCATCTATAGTAGCTAATTTCAGTACCTTCCATGCTGGGAAAATGGTTGGATCTTGACGTTTACATTTGTTTAGTATAGCTGTGAACTTCATTTCGTTAAACATGTTGTTACAATTGTTCCCTGGTGCTTGGTCTGAGCCTAGGGCCAATTTATCACTTACCTCCAAAAACTCAAAGGCAGGTGGAACAATTCCATCTATTATTCCAATACTACCAGAGCAGAGAATCATAGAAGCACCTTTTTTAGCTAGCAGTCTAGTTTCTTCTTTTGTGGCTTCAGTTAAATGCACAGCCATCAAGTACTCATCTAAATAACCAATCTCATCTAGATATTGAATGCTTCGCTTACCAAAGCGTTTAATCATTTGATTTATTTCCCGGTCACCTTGAGCCACATGCATGTGTATTTTAGTTTGATGCTTTATTGCTAGGTCCTTTATCTCTAATAGTAACTCCTTTGATGCCATGTCTGGCCCTTGGGGACCAAAGAGGCAGGTAATCCTACCATTTTGCTGATGGTGCCAGTTATCTACCAGTTTCATGGCTTTTTGTAGTTTTTGTTGCCCGATAGAAGGGTCTAATGGGTAGACGTCCCCTATTTTTAACCCACTTAAATCTGCAGGCATTTCGTTTACTGTTTCAGCGACCCTAGCCCGGGTCCCCAGTGTAGCATGGTTTTTTACTATATCAAGCATGGGTTCATCGTAGTCACAAAAAGTTGTGGTACCAGCCTTTAAACCTTCCATTATGTTGACCATAGATCCTTTGACCTTAGCTTCTTGTGTCAGCGCTTTAGTGAAGGGCCATAAACCCTTTTGCATCCAATTATCTACATCTTGAGAAAGTCCTTTTAGTATTCCTATGCCTGTATGGATATGTGCATCGATAAGCCCCGGCATAACTACTTTTCCAGTGGCATCAATGTAACGGTGGGCCGTATGGTTTTTTTCAACTTCTCTGCTTTCACCAACAACTTCAATCTTGTTGTCTTTTATACCCACTGCACCTTTTTCTATAATTCCTAGACCTTTTCCTTCCATTGTTATTACAACGCCATTTAGTATAAGTATGTCTAACACCATAACCTAAAGTACTCCACTAGCCAATGTTACTAGTGCTCTAAATAACTTATATAATTCAACTGGGTCTTTAGCATGGAACTCAACGGTTTTAGAGTCTAGCTTTCTTACTTGTGGTAAGCTATTTGCTTTGTCTACCATAACCGATTGGAAAAATTCCAATTGAAGTATTAATGGACTGTTGTGTTTTTTAATAGGGTACTTTTCAATATTATTAACTGCTTTAGCTACAGCTTCTTGGTATGATTTCTTCAACTTGTTGTAAGGTAAATTCTTTGCGCAATAGCGTGAAATTGTATCCTTAACTGCCACTGTTTCAATATCCCCGATCTCTTTTTTAACATCCCATGTAACTTTATTATCCCCTGCTACAAGGACTACTGGTACACCAAAATGGCCAGCAACTAAAGCGTTAAGGCCGCTTTCCCCAACTTCCTCACCATTTATTGTTAGCTTTGACACTATTCTTCCTGAATAGGTGTGGTCAAATATCCCTTGTTCTGTACCAGCCTTGGGATGATAACCTATTAGCATGGCACAATCAAATGTTTCATCTATACCGTCCATCATACTTAAATCCTTAGGGTAACCACTTATTAAGCTCACATCAGGATTCAGATCCTCGATTATAATATTGTCCATGGGGCCATGGGAATCGTTAACGACTATTTCTCTAACACCATTTCTAAAGAGTTCCTCACATACTAGGTTTACTTCTTGGGTCATGAGCTTTCTTGCCCTTAAATAATCCCCGCTCTCGCCAGCTATATGCTTGCGGGATACTACTCCCCAGATACCTTCAATGTCCGCTGAGATATAAACTTTCATTTAACAAAACCCCCTTAGTTATTTTGATAGTCTAGATACCTATATTCTACCATCTTTAGGCAAAAATCAAAAGGTATCCAATATATTATAATTTATTAAACTATTGTTAACTTTTCATTATATATGTTGTTTTGTAATAAAAATGCCTTATAATATATCTGGTCTAGTAAATGATTGACTTTGCCAAACTAGTTTAGGAGGTATTATTAGTGGGTATTTTAATTAAGTTTATTTTAAAAAGTATAACTGAGAAAAAACTCAGGACTTTGTTGATCCTAGTTGCAGTAATTATATCAACTGCTCTTTTCTTTGCTTCAACAACAATGCCAAACACCGTTTCAGAAATCTTTTTAGATTCTATGACAAAGTATGTAGGAGGTTCCGATATTGTAATAACATCTGGTGAAGGCTCCCCTTCCCCTTATTTTAAGGCCGATGTAATAACCACAAGTAATGATTGGGATTATGCTGTTACCTCTGTTGACTCCATGGCGTTGCATAGGGGAGAAGAATTCGAACTCACAACAGTTAAACTGTTAGGTTTTGATTTCCATGACATAAAACAATTCAACCCCTATTATTTAGAGCAGGGTTCTCTTAAGCCCCTCAATAATAACGAAGTAGTTATTGGAAAAGGTTTTAGTGAACATCATGGTTTAGAACTCAATGATTTAGTTGAGCTTGAGATTTTTGGTCAGGAACATGACTTCAAGATTGTAGGAATTGCGGAAAATAAAGGTCCCTTCATGGAGGATGGTCAGATGATTCAATTCTTGGTTTCCCCTAAAAAAATCCATGAGGTATATGGTTTAGCTGACGATTATGTTTCCTCAATTTTTATACGTTCTAACTCCAGTGATTTAGATAGTACTATTACTGATTTAAGTATCAAGTATGATAACCTCTCTGTAGGTCATGCAATCCCTCAAGATGATATAGACTATATGGTGAGCACTATAAAAATGCCATTTAATATTGTCCTTGGGTTAGTATTTTTCATAAGCTTCTTTATAATTTATACTTCTTTTAAGTTGATGATGAAAGAACGATTGCCAATAACAGGAACTTTTAGAAGCATAGGTGCTACTAAAAAATTGACATCTTTAGTACTTATGGGAGAAACAATAGTGTATGCCTTAGTTGGAGGGACAATAGGTATCTTTTTGGGAATCGGAATTTTGAAAGTTATCTCAGTATCTTTAACTACAGGCTTTGGTACCGGAAGTGAAGTGGTAGCTATTTACTCATTTACTAACATAGTACTATCATTCATGGCTGCATTCACAATAACCTTAGTAAGTGGAATCGCCCCCATACTAAATAGCACCAAGTTTTCCATTAAAGAAATAATCTTAAATACAATGGAAAAACCTAAATCCAAGAAAATGTACAAAGTTGTATTGGGAGTATCTTTTATAATTTTCGCCATAATAGTTCCAAGTTTAGCTAATATGTACAGTCTTTTAGCTGTAACTTTGCTTGCCATGTTATTTACCATTATAGCTATTGTACTACTAGTGCCTTATGCCACTATGTTTTTAGTACGGATATTCGAAAAAATCTTAACGGGGATATTCGGAAATATAGGTACTTTAGCCTGCAAAAATATACGAAACAATAAAAGTATAATAGGTAGTGTCACACTTTTAGCCATTGCTATTGCACTATTGCTTTCAATAAACGTGGTGAGCTATTCTGTGGCCCAAGAGGTTGCCCTAACCTATGATAACTATGGTAACTACGCTTCTGTTATTAGGGCTAACAGACTTGATGAGAATGCCCTAGAAAAAACACGTTCTCTAGATGGTGTTGAAAGTGCTACAGGGATAATGACTGCAAATCATATTTCAGTTGAAGGCTCTGATAAAAAGCTGATAGTTCTTAAGGGTATTACCCCTGATTATATTGATTATTGGCGTTTAAGAATTAAACCTGATGATCTTGCACAACTCAGTGATGGCAATATTATAGTAACAGCAAAGGTCAGTGAGATTTATGGGATAGAAAAAGGTGACAATATAACCTTTAGGGTAAATGGTAGAAAAAAAGATTTTACAGTTGTGGGAACCTTTGAATCAATGTCCGACAATGGCGACTTTTCTCTAATAACAATTGAAGATTTCAAGAGCTTATTCAAAGCTGAATTCTACACATCCATATATACCAAAGGACAAGATTCAGAATCAATTGCAAAGAAACTTAGGGAAGAGTTTTATCATTTAAATCCCTTCGTCACAACGTTGGAATTACAAAAACGTATGAATTTAGAGAATAACGCTCAGGTTTTTGGTATTCTATCAGCATTCTCAGTTTTAGCTATGATTTCAGGGCTCTTAGGGATTATCAATAATTTAATAATAAGTTTTATAGAGCGAAAACGCTCCTTAGCAATGTACCGTTCTTTAGGGATGAGCAAATTACAGATTAGAAATATGATCTTGATTGAGTCCTTTACAGGTGGCTTAGTAGGTGGAATTTTGGGAATAATGGGCAGTCTTGTTATCATTCGTAATATGCCTTACTTAACAAAGGCCTTAGCTGCTTACATCCCTATGCATTATCAAGTGAGCACATTTATTTATTTCCTAGTAGCCGGGGTTTTGGTAATGGTACTGGCTTCTGTAAGCCCAGCACTTAAGTCATCAAAAATGAATATCATACAATCAATTAAATATGAATAGAGGTGTTTAATTAACATGAATGTTATTGAAACGAAAGAGATATATAAAAACTTTAAAATGGGCATTGTTGACGTAGAGGTTCTCAAGGATATAAACCTTAATGTGGCAAAGGGTGAGTTTGTATCAATAATGGGTCCTTCTGGATCAGGAAAGAGTACTTTGCTTTATCTCCTAGGTGCTTTAGATAAACCCACATCTGGCCAGATTTTAGTAAATGGGAAAGAACTTTCCGTCCTTAAGGATAAAGAGGAAAGTATTATGAGACGCAAGGAAATGGGTTTTGTATTCCAGTTTTACAATCTCATTCCTAATCTCACAGTGGAAGAAAATATTTTAGTCCCTATGCTTTTAGATGGGAAGAAAGTAAAAGATTATAAGGATAAGCTTGATGAAATATTAAATATAGTAGGACTAGAAGACCGTCGCAAATATACACCAAGGGAACTTTCAGGAGGACAGCAGCAAAGGGTTGCAATAGCCCGTTCTTTAATAAATGACCCAGATATCATATTAGCTGATGAACCCATAGGTAATTTGGATTCGAAAACAGGTACAGAAATAATGGAGCTTTTGCAGAAAATCAATGTGGAGCAAGGGAAAACAGTTATACAAGTAACCCACTCCAAGGAAGCTGCATGCTATGGCACTAGGCTAGTTCTCATGCGTGATGGTATAATCTGTGATTATAATGGGGAACTAAAGAGAATGAGTTCGTAAATTATAAAGGACACCAGCTGGTGTCCTTTGATGTTATTTTAGTCTGATCTTAAATTCTTCGTTTATTGTGGTGTGGTAGTTTATTAATTGAAATATAATCTGATCACTCTTTAATTCATCTGGGTTTATCCAGAGTGTAATATGGTCAGGTCCAAGGGAAACTCCAAATGATGAGTCATATTCATTTCCTTCTATATCATGATAAATATTACTCACCCATGTATCTTTTGGGCATGATAATGTAATACCCATTCTTTCATCCCAGTGATTATTGTAGATAATTTCTGTAAAATTTATATCCTTTGGTCCTCTGATAATTTTTTCTTTCTTTAGATCTACAACAAATTCTGTACTATCTTTGTCCACAGCATTGAAACTTTTCCCAACTAAATATAGCTCTTTATAATCCACAAATATAGGTGATTCAAGTTTTTCAGATGAAACACTTCCAGTATGGAAGCCACCTTTAGATTTATATCTGTTACCTTTGTCATCCATTAACTCAAAGTCATTTTGCAAAATTTCCTTAGTGTTATTTTCATCAACACTGTAAACAAGTATAGCTTCCGTAGGTTTAATAACTATTTTTTCCACATATACTTTTTGTCCTTCTACCAATATTTCCTCGTCTATATCTATTGTCTCAGTCAGCTTTTCAAACCTCTCTACATCTATATTTAATTCAAGGGTTGTTAGATATTCCTCTAGATAGTCCTTTTTATCATCACTGGTGTCAGATAATTTGCTAACAAATGCATCTACTGTTACAGTTTCATCTAAAGTTACCTGTTTTTCTTTACCTTCGTGATTATAGTGGAACCTCGTTGTACTTCTTTTTGTTTCACCAGGATTTATGTCTAAAATATATTGGGTGCTCGAAGAAGTGGGATGCTCTTTGTCCCCAATCTTGAAGTTTTCAAAACTAATAGCTCGGGATTCCATCACTGAGCTAGTTAAATTTTCTATTGAGTAAAAAAGTATGATATTTGAATCATCTGCCACAAGACCTTCAAAATGAATTTTCATACCGTTATGCTCAAATACTTCATCTATGGGCTGCATCATGTCATTTTCAATAGCCCTAGTTAATGTAGCATCATAGTTAATGAACTCTAGTATATGGCTAATTCCTGGTATGTTACTTATGAATTCTGCAAAGGCTGGTGAGATGGATGCAGTTGTTATCAATGCAACTATAAGGACAGCAGCCACGAGGGACCCCACTTTTCTGATATAACTTGTTCTCTTTACATTATTAATCTTCTTTAACATACGTTTTTCAGTGGTATTTGGCATGTTTAGTTTAATTTTATTGCCGTTAAAAATCTCTTCCATTTCTTTAATCATTTCCAGCTCAGCTTGGCATTCCTCACAAAACTGTAGATGATCAGATATTGTATTCTCTTCCTCACTGGGAAGCTCTCCCTTTAAATATTGGCTTAATTCTAACTTTATATCATTACATTTCACGGTATTGCCCCCCAATCATTGACTTAAGCTTTTTAAGGCCGTAGTATACCCTGGATTTTACTGTCCCTTCTGGGATATCTAGACTTAATGCGATATCTTCAATTTTCATATCCTCAAAAAATCTCAGTATTAGAACTGTCCTATGTTCATCTTCTAATTTATCTAGATAGCTGTATAAATCCAATTTTTCTGTGGATGAACTATGGGTAAATTCAGTAATTACTACCGCATCTGTTAATGGTGTTGTCTTTTTATTTCTTTTAAGCAAATCATAACAGTTATTAACAACAATCCTAGTTAGGTATGCATATACCTTTTTGGGATTTTCTATTTTTTTCACTGCTTTAAATCCCTTTATAATGCTTTCTTCCATCACATCATCAGTATCATGATGATTTTTAGTAATATAAAAGGCTTTTCTATATAAAGTATCCTTTTGTCCGAAGAAAATTTTCAAATATGAGTCCCAATCCCCTCTTTTTGCTTTTTCAATCAATTCTTCTAAATTCGACTCCACTATATCCCCTCCTAGCTAAAAGCTCTTTCATATATTATGACATTATTTAATCACAAAAGGTTCAAATTATTTTTAAAGATACATAACTTTTTTTTGATAACAAAAGATAAGAAGAGTTGAAAGTTCCAAAGTTGAAAGTTGAAAGGTAAAGAGTAAGAAGAATTTTTGTTTGTTTTTATATGCAAGTACGTTTTTTGTATTTTTATAGTGAAGAGTAGTGGTTAAGAATATTACTATTTATTTGAAAAAGGAGTGATTTGATGGATATTAAAAAACTTATACCAGTCTTATTAGTTATAATCTTAATTAGCTGCAGTGTAGTTTTAGCAGAAAAATTTTATGACAATACAGCCTATGATTGGTATTTCATGCCTAGTAAGGATAATCAGCCAGCTAGAACTGAGCCCCATTATGAGAAAATGCTTAATGATCATGGTGGTTATTTCATAGGTAATAGTGATGAGAAAGAACTGTACTTAACCTTTGATAATGGATATGAAAATGGTTATACAACTCAAATACTAGATGTTCTTAAGGAAAAACAAGTGCCTGCAGCTTTTTTTGTCACTGGTCATTACTTAGAAACTCAAGCTGAGCTTATTGATAGAATGGTCAAGGAAGGGCATATTGTAGGTAATCATTCTTGGCATCACCCAAGTTTAGTTGAGGTTGATGATGCCACCCTTAAGGAAGAGTTAGATAGTGTTAAAGCTAAATTTACTGAAATGACCGGCGTGGAAGAAATGAAGTACTTAAGACCGCCAAGGGGTATTTTCAGTGAGCGCACCTTGGCCCTTTCTAATGAGCTAGGCTATACAAATGTCTTTTGGTCTTTTGCTTATATGGATTGGGATGTGAACAATCAAAAGGGTGCCCAGTATGCGTACGATAATATTATGAAGAGAGTACACCCTGGAGCTATTATGCTACTGCATTCTATTTCAAAGGATAATGCAGAAGCTTTGGGCAGAGTAATTGATGAATTGAAATCACAGGGATATGTATTTAAAACCTTAGATGATTTAGTGAAATAAAACATAGCACATAGAGACATAAAACTCGCTTCAAAAGCTTAACTTTTGCAGCGAGTTTTTAGTCATAAAAACTCAAAAACTTCACCACAATATTTCACTATTCAAAGACTACAGTGCATACGAGATTTAAACCTAAACCTTAATACTGTACTACTAAAGCCACTAAAAAACTCCTTTCTAATTCTTTGTAACTTTTATATCCGTGAAAATCAGTGTAAATCCGTGGCTAAGCCTCTGAATTTATCATTATATCTATAAATCATTTAGATCATGTAGATCTGTGGCGAAGCTTTTAATTTATCATTATATCTATAGATCATTTGGATCATGTAGATCTGTGGCTAAGCTTTTAATTTATCATTATCTATAGATCATTTAGATCATGTAGATCTGCGGTTAAGGTTTTTAGATGATTCAAATCCGTGGCTAAGTTCTCAAATTACATCTATTTAGATTATCTAAATAATAGTGTATAATAGGAAATATATACTAGAAAGGTGGAGATTACATATGCAACATAGACCTTTTAAGAAACTTGGGTTTGAGACTTCTGTTTTAGGAATGGGATGTATGAGGTTACCCTTAGAGGATGACAACAAGCCTGATCATATGGAAAGAGATGCTTCTAAAATTGACGAGGCAAAGGCTATAGAGTTAATCCGATATGCCATTGACAACGGTGTTACTTACATCGACACTGCCTACCCTTACCATGGTGGTAACAGCGAGCCAGTTGTTGGAAAAGCACTTCAAGATGGTTATAGGGAAAAAGTAAAGTTAGCTACTAAACTTCCTGTTTGGCTTGTAAATGAATACGCAGATTTTGAAAAGCTTTTAGACGAGCAGCTAGAAAAACTTCAGACCGATTATGTGGATTTCTACTTATTACATGCGCTAAACACCACTACCTGGAACAAAGTTAAAGACCTCGGGGTGCTTGATTTCATCGAAGAAGCCATGGCTAAAGGTAAAATCAAGTCTAAATCCTTCTCTTTTCATGATAATCTTGAAACATTTAAAGATATTGTTGATAGCTTTGATTGGGATATGTGTCAAATTCAGCTAAACTTCATGGATGAAGAGTATCAAGCAGGGATTGAAGGAATGAGATACGCTGCTGATAGAGGCATCTCAATCGTTGTTATGGAACCCTTAAGGGGCGGAAAATTAGTTAGGGATATTCCTGAAGAAGTTCAATCTATTTGGGATCAAGCAGAAGTTAAAAGAAAGCCTGCTGACTGGGCTTTTAGGTGGGTTTGCAATCATCCAGAAGTAGCTGTTGTGCTAAGCGGTATGGGTAATATCCCTGAACTACAAGAAAATATCAATACATTTAAAACAGCTTTACCTAATTCATTGACTAGCCAAGAAATAAATCTAGTTAATCAGGTTAGAGATGTTTATAAAAGTAAAACAAAGGTTCATTGTACTGAGTGTAAATACTGTGTACCCTGTCCTCAAAAGGTGATGATTCCAAACATCTTCTCTTCATATAACAGTATTTATCTTTACAACACGGAAAAATCTTCTTTAAAGTTTTACGAAAATATAGCAGGGAAGTCTGATGCTTCCCTTTGTGTTGAGTGCGGAATCTGCGAAGAGGCATGTCCTCAGAACTTACCAATAATTCAGCATTTAAAAGATGCTCATAAAGTAATGAGTAGATAATTTTTTTCAAAAAAACCAGCTAAGGGGTTAGTCCCTCTTTGCTGGTTTTTTTGTTTCCAATTTTTAATTAAGTTTGTAGGGAAGATAATTTAAATAAATTAATATTTCTTATTGACAGATTATTCTATTAATAGTAGCATTAGTGTATCTTTTACTTTAACACATTAAAGCGTTTACGAAAGTGGGTATATTTTAATTTTATTTCGCATATTAAATAGTTAAAGAGATATAGGAGGTGGTTTAGTGGAATATTCACTTACTGGCGCTACTTGGTTTTGGCTATTAGTGCCAATGCTCGGTACTGTTGCTTTGTCTTTATTTTCATATTTAACAAAAAAGGAGGAGTAATATGAGTGGAGCTGTATTGACAACTTTTATAGTTTATTTAATTGGTATGTTAGTGGTAGGATTAATAGCATACCGAATGACCAATAACCTTTCAGATTATGTATTAGGTGGTAGAAAGTTAGGCCCAGGGGTAACAGCTTTAAGTGCTGGTGCTTCAGATATGAGCAGCTGGCTATTATTAGGACTACCAGGTGCAGTGTACCTAGGGGGTATGAACCAGATATGGATTGCCGCAGGTCTAACCGTGGGAGCTTTCCTAAACTGGCACTATGTGGCAGCAAGATTAAGAAGCTATACGGAAGTATCAAATGATTCTATTACCATACCAGACTTTTTGGAAAATAGGTTCAGGGATGAATCTAAAGTGTTGAGAGTTATATCTGCTGTTGTTATACTCTTATTTTTTACTTTCTACACCTCTTCTGGGATGGTAGGTGGAGCTAAGCTTTTTGAAGCCACCTTTGGGCTTCCTTATATGCAAGCATTGTGGATTGGTGGAATCGTTATCATATCCTACACATTTTTAGGTGGTTTCTTGGCAGTTAGTTGGACAGATTTTTTTCAAGGTATCTTGATGTTTCTAGCCCTTATTATTATACCTGTTGTTGCTATAACTAACTTAGGTGGTTGGGGTAGTACAGTAAATGCGATTGGTGAAATCGATCCTTCTTACCTGGATGCATTTACGGGAATGACTGCCCTTGGTATAATTTCACTTTTAGCATGGGGCTTAGGTTACTTTGGTCAACCACATATAATTTCACGTTTCATGGCAGTCAGATCAGTGAAAGATATACCTTTAGCAAGATTTATAGGTATGGGCTGGATGGTATTTGGTCTTTTTGGAGCCATTTTTACTGGATTTGCTGGGATAGCCTTCTTTGCAAACTCACCCCTTCCAGATGGTGAACAAGTATTTATTATGTTTACCCAGGTTTTGTTTAACCCATGGGTTTCCGGTGTGCTACTGGCGGCTATTCTTGCTGCGATTATGAGTACAATCGATTCTCAACTTCTTGTTTCATCAAGTGCCGTTGCTGAAGATTTCTACAAGGCAATTTATAAAAAAAATGCTACCCAAAAAGAATTAGTTTGGATTGGCAGAATCGCCGTTGGTGTTATAGCATTGATAGCATTGCTACTTGCAACTGATCAAGACAGTTCAGTCTTAGATCTAGTTAGTTATGCATGGGCAGGGTTCGGAGCTGCGTTTGGTCCCGTTATCATTTTATCCCTTTTCTGGAAACGCATGAATAAATGGGGTGCACTCTCAGGAATGGTAAGTGGAGCAGTCACAGTAGTAGTTTGGGATTTAGTTGGACTAGGAAAGCATCTTTATGAAATAGTTCCAGGTTTCGTCATATGTGCAATTGCTATAGTGGTTGTGAGTCTTTTAACTGATGAACCTCCCAAAGAGATCCAAGATGAGTTTGATAAAGCAAGAATATAGTTTAGATATTAGATAAAAAACTCAGTATCTCATAAATGTCAAATCATTTGTGAGATACTGAGTTTTATTTTTTCCCTTATATTTCTCTATTTAATTGTTAACATATTCAGCAGGTTTTTCAAAAAACTGAGGTTTCGTCATAAGATACTCAACTAAGGTCAAACCTGCTTCTTTACATTCTTGTGCGGCATCCATACCTATGTACCTATAGTGCCAAGGTTCGTAAATATATCCAGTGATTTCCTCTTTCCCTTTTGGGTAGCTCATAATAAACCCATATTTATGAGCATTTTCCATAAGCCAAAGTGCTCCAGGGGTTCCTTCAAAATCCATTAATCTCCCATTTTTATGTGCAACGAAATCCACCGCTGTCCCAAGCTGATGCTCAGATTCGCCGGGTCTTGCACTACTACGATTTGCTACTATTTCCCCATGTCTGTTTACATTTTCGTTAAATACCTGTGATTGAGTGTCGTAGCTTCGGTAAGCAGATGCTATGTAAAGAACCACACCGTCTTCCTTGGCAGATTTCCACATCTTTTCCAAATTGGTGTAGGCTTCTTCCCTTAACTCATATCTCCACTGGGGATATTTCAACATATCTTTATTAATACTTACTAAATCTGTAGGTGCATACCTTCCTAGATATGTATCTTTGTTTACCAGGGCTAGAAAGTAATCACCATCACTAATCCTAAGGGTCTGACTTTTTAAGTCTAGCTTAAACCTCGCCTCAAGTAGGGCGTCGTCTTTTACTACAAAAGAATAATCTAAATGTTCACTTACAATATTTCCATCTTTAATCCAACCTTCAAATACATACCCGAATTTTGGCTCAGCTATTACTGTTATCTCTTCGTCAAAATCAAACTCACCTTCTCCATACACTTGCCCACCGAGATTCTCTGAGGCAACCAATTTTATTTCAGCCATATACTTTTGGAAATTAGCTGTAATGGTTTGCTCATTGGAAGGCTTGAAAGAGAATGTAGCTTTTTCACTGACTACTTGTCCATTTTGTACCCATCCAAGAAATCTATATCCTTTATTTGCTTCAGCGGTAACAACAACTTGTCCCTCTAACTGTTCACCTTGAACAACTCCGCCCACTGTTGGGTATGCTAATACATGTACATCTGGAAAAGAACGATCAATTAATCGAAATGCCAATAGTAGGGATATAGATAATACAATTATTGAAGTGTTAACTAATAGCATATTCTTTGATAACTTCATCTATCTTTACTCCTCCTTACCCCTTTTAATCTGTATTTTACAATATTATCCTATCTATGACAAATAGGATAATTAAGTGTACAGGATAGAATACGTAAAACCACCAACGGTTTAGTAATATTTTAATCTTCCATTCATAAAGTATGATTGGAACTGCCAAAATGGAGAAAAACTGAACAGGTGTATTGTAATACAGACAGTAGATTAATGTTATTAATAAAAACCAGTTAACTATACTTTCCTTTGATTCCTTGTATTTGTAAAATATTAAAGACATCACAACTCCGTATATTCCATAGCCAAAGTTTATGGCGTACTCAATTATAAAAACATATGCAAGTAAACCCACTAGAGCTACTATTTTTCGTCTTTCATAAAAATCTATTACAAATACTGCCACTACAAGATTAAAGAAAATATTGAAACCAGTGGGAAATATAAGCATATAAGGAATTTGCGAGATAGCTGCAAAAATTCCTAAACGTGTAGCGTATTTTCTTATACTTGATGTATACCTACAGCCTATAGCTATTTGATAAGCAAAGATAGGAAAAGAAATGCGACCAATTATTCTGAAAATAATGGCATGGGGGAAAAAAACAAATCCTATATGGTCTATAAGCATTGTTATAATGGCTATAATCTTTAATAGATCATTCTTATTTGATCCCATTAACTCACCCCACCTCTACTAAAACTTCTAAAGCCGCACTATGGAATTATAACCAAATCCTTTGCTAATATTAGTTACTTTCCCCCGTGGGGAATTTTTATTGTAAATGTAGTCCCTTTTCCCTTTTCACTACTAATTCTAATTTTTCCTCCAATTACCTCAATGAATCTATAGCTTTTCATTAGACCTAGGCCAGTCCCTTGGCTTTTTAAAGAATAAAAAGGTGTTCCAAGTCGGGATATTTCTTCCTTAGTCATCCCTATGCCAGTATCAGTTATTTCTATAATTAGGTTCTTATTATCCTTGTAATTTTTTAGTGTAATTTTACCTCCAGACTCCGTTGCTTCTATACCATTTTTCACTATATTTACGAGAACTTGGGTGAGCTTATTTTTATCTGTGTATAGATAACAACCGAAATCAAGGTTTTTTTCAATTGTTATACCTTTCATCAAGGCATAAGAAGACATTATATTACGTATTGAATCCATAAGGAGAGACACGTTTATTACTTCTTCTTTTTCTATATACGGTTTTGCCATAGATAAGAAGTCGCTTATTACTTGCTCGGCCCTATCTATTTCGTTTACAGCAGTTTCTAAGTATTCTTTTTGCTTATTTGATTCTAAGTTGGGATACAAACTTAGAAGCTGAATGAACCCCTTAGCAGCTGTTAGAGGATTTCTTACTTCATGAGCCAAGGATGCCCCTAGCTCTCCCACTGAGTTAAGTCTTTCTGATCTTTGTAATTCGGTCCTCATATCATTTTTTTCAATAAAACCTTCCATTAGCCCTATGGCCATATATAGAGCTATCACAGTGGAAATATAATATATTACAAAAAAATTTATTAAACCCGTGATGGAGAAGTCAGCCTTGTTCATGTTAACTAAATAGGTTGATAAAAACATTATAATAAGGGCCACTGAAGATATATAAAAAGCTATCAATTTTTTTTGCTTTCTATGATAATCTTTAAACTTAGGCGATATGTATAACGATATAAGTACAACGAATGTGTATACAGCGAGCATAGTATAAAGCCCATCCCCTGATAGGTATAAGCGGTATATAAACATAACAGTAAAACTTACAAATATAGACATTTTCCCACCATAGAAGCCAGCGATTAACATGGGGATTAACCTTAGATCAAAAATATGTCCATCAAATAAAGGGATAGGAAAAGTCATTGCCAATATTATTGATATGGATACTAGCAAACTAAGTTCAATATGAGTTATTTTTAATGATCGATAACCCTTTCTATCTAGGACTAGGCTCTCATATATAAAAAGAGGCAAAAATATGAGTGACGAGTTTAGCAATAGGCCCCTTACAATTTCATCAATTTCGGAATAGGTCATGGGTTCATCTCCCTTAGATAGTAGTATAGCTCTGCGCATCATATTCTAGTATAACCCAATTTTAACATACCTTAAATTAGAAAAACCACCTTTTTTAGGTGGTTTCATTATTTTGAGAGGCTAATTAAGCCTCCCACTTCACAATTTTTAAAAATACCGGCCTTTCCCTCAACTACAATCTTACATCCTTTTACAGGGAGCACTATTTTTCTCGGAGACAAATTTTCTATTTTCTTTAGTATTTTCATATTTCCATCCATAAAAAGAACATCTATGTTAAATTTCATAAAGAAAGTATGGATACTATCACAGGGTTGAAATAGTAAAGTGTCGTGGTGAGGCTGATTTTGAAACATATACCCCATAAATCTTTTAGCAAATGTGTTTGTTAGATGAACATTCCCTATTTCCTCTGATTCATAAAAGAGTTTATTGACCATCTACAGGCCACCTACAAAAGTGTCTATGATGCTTATAACCGCAGGCCCCAAAACAATTATAAAAATTGCAGGGAAAATAAAAAACACCAATGGAAACAACATTTTCACAGGGGCTTTCATGGCCTTTTCCCTAGCCATTTGTTTTCTTTTTTCCCTCAGGTTCGCTGCTTCTATTCTAAGGACTTTACCCATACTTACACCAAGGTCATCAGCTTGTATAATAGAATTTATAAAAAGGGTTAATTCTTCACAATCACAACGTTCACTCATATTCTTTAGAGCAATCTTCCTTTGAATACCCATTTTTATCTCTTTTAGAGTCTTTGAAAATTCATCACAGAGGTCACCAGTAACTGTACTGACTACCCTTGCCATGGCACCATCGAAGGAGAGTCCTGCCTCTACACTAACTGTTATCAAATCTAAATTATATGGTAGGTCCCTTAGTATGTTCTCTTTTCTCACTTCAATTTTTCTAGAGATATAGAAGTTGAATGTTACACTGGCAAGTGCCATTACAAGAACTGAAATGAACAAACTCTTCAATAAATTAGGTTCAATACTATAAACTAGAAATGCCGTAATCATGGGTGAAAATAAGGTAACCATTCCCTTTGTGTACAACCACTTATCCTTGTTGTTATTTTTTATCAAGCCTGCCTTATCTAAGCGTTTATTAAGTGTTAAAAGATTACTACTTGGTGTAGCTTTAACGATCAAAGCAATGAATGCAAAATAAAGGGGTTTCAAAAGCCTTTCAGAAAAAGAGTCCTCTTTGTCCTCTGAACCTTGCTCACCACTATGTATTTCACTAATTTGTTGAATCCTTATGCCCATGCTTATTTTATCACCATAAAGGATGATTAAAGTACCATAGATTAACATAAAGATAGCTAAAAAAATACATAAAACAGCAAATGTTACCAAAGAAATCCCTCCTTTACATCTTAATATCTACTATCTTTCTAATCATCCAAAAGCCCAGCATTTCACTGATTACCGAAGCAACTACCATAAATAATCCTATACTTGTTGTAAAAAGCATTGTTACATATTCTCTGTTTAACAAGAAAATTACTAGTCCTAAAAATATAGGTAGAGCTGCTACAATTCCCCCTGACAATTTACCTTGAGCGGTTAATGTTCTAAGCTCATTTTTAATTTTCTGCCTGTCTCTTATGGTTTCTGAGATGTTATCCAAAATCTCAGACAAATTACCTCCCACATCTTTTTGTATTACAATGGCATTTATAATAAGCTTTAAGTCTTCGGACTCCATTCTATTTGTCAAGTTTTTAAATGACTCTTCCTCTGAAAGTCCAAGACTCATTTCTTTAAGCAACTTTTTAAACTCCTTAGAAAACGGATCCGGCATCTCCTCTGTTACCACTGCCACTGCTTGTAAAAAAGAGTAACCTGCCTTAAGGGAATTAGAAATGATAGTAAGTCCATCATTCAGTTGATTGTCGAATTCCTTTACTCTTTCCTTCTTTTTAGAGGCTATTATATAATTTGGCACACTCCATGTGGCTATAAATACAACAATTGCAAATATAAAGGTTTGGGACAAAATAAAACTCAGTGCCCCTAAGACTACTGAAGATATTACCCTAATAACAACCATTTCAGATACAGTAATGGGTAAGTCTGCCCTCATCAGCTCTAGTTCAAGCTTTTTATTTTTCTTGTTATCAATGGTACTGGGAACTAGACCTGATAAAAATTTCAGACTCTGTTTTTTTTTCTTTTTAGATTTCTCTATAGTTTCTTGGATGTTATAATCCTCATCGAAATATTTAAGCTTATCAATGGCTTTTTTCTTACCGAAAACAGTAATAATGATTGCACTAAACAATGCCCAAATAAACAGAAAAATAAGAAGTGGTATTACGTAAATTATTTCCATTTTCATCACCCACTTTTTGTTTTTTAGCTAAAAATTTCTGATAATACTGTAATCCCTTGCTCTTTTAGTTTTGGAACAAACTTCGGCATAATACCTGTTGAGACGAACTCCCCTTTAACTTTCCCTTTATTGTCTATACCATTTTGCTCAAATCTGAATATGTCTTGTAGTATAATAACGTCGCCTTCCATACCCTGAACCTCAGTTATATGTGTTATCCTCCTGCTCCCATCTTGTAATCTTGACTGCTGAACAATTAAGTCTAGTGCCGATGCTACTTGGTCCCTGATGGCCTTTATGGGAAGGTTCATGCCAGACATCAGCACCATTGTTTCAAGCCTTGAGAGCATATCCCTCGGTGTGTTGGCATGGCCTGTTGTAAGTGATCCATCATGGCCTGTGTTCATGGCCTGTAACATGTCTAACGCTTCCCCAGAACGAACCTCTCCTACGATTATTCTATCTGGGCGCATCCTTAGACTGTTTTTAACTAAATCCCTAATGGAAACTTCACCTCTCCCCTCTAGATTGGGTGGCCTTGTTTCTAGTCTTACAACATGTTCTTGGGATAGCTGAAGCTCTGCAGCATCTTCAATGGTTACTATTCGCTCATCATTGGGTATAAACGAAGATAATACATTTAGTGTAGTTGTTTTACCACTGCCTGTACCACCGGAAACGACTATATTTAGCCTACCCTCCACACATGCCCTTAAGAGTTCTGCCATTTTTAAATTCATGGTTCCGAAATTCACTAGGTCATCGACCCTAAATGGGTCCTCAGCAAACTTCCTGATGGTAATGGACGGCCCATCTATGGCTAAGGGAGCTATTATTGCATTAACCCTCGATCCATTGGGGAGCCTTGCATCCACCATGGGGGAACTCTCATCTATCCTTCTCCCTATGGGAGCTACTATTTTTTTAATAACATGTAGTACATGATTATTGTTCTTAAATTTCGCGTCTGACAGTGTAAGTTTACCTTCCCGTTCAACATAAATCTGTTCTGGGCCATTTACCATAATTTCCGATACTTTCTCGTCTGCTAAAAGGCTAGTAATTGGTCCGAATCCAACGATTTCATCTAGCAATTCTTCCTTTATTTTCTTTTTTTGATTATTGGTCATATTTAGTGATTCTTGTTCTATATGCTTAGCAAGGATGAAATTCATCTGTTGCTTAAACTCATCATTTTGCTCAGTAATTTCATTAAAGTCAAAATCAAGTTCATCAATAACTCTGTTTTGAATGCGCATTTTTAGGTCAGAGTATGGGTCAGGCCCTTTTTCACTAGGTTTAAGTATTTTTTTATCTACATTTATTTCTTCTAATCTTTTTATTAAAGACATAACTCCACCTCTTTTTCACCATTGTTGTTAATAATTAAGCTGTTTGCACATGGTATCTAAGCTTTTCCAAACTTTTAATTTCTGATGTTTTGGGTTATCTGAATAAGGTTCCCCTTTATTTATAGAAGGAGTTACAATATTTTCTTCATGGGGTATCATTGCAAAAATTTCGTGTTTGAAAGCTTCCTGAACATCTTTTTTATCAATACCATAGCTTGTTGTGAATTTGTTTATAATAAGCTTAACCTTATCTTTGTCGTATCCAAGGGATTCCATTACCTGCAAACCAAGCTTTGTGTTTTTAAGGGAAACGATTTCCATTGTTGATACAAAGAGAATTCTTTCAGAGTTATCTAATATATGAAGGGTTGTTTCGCTAAAATTTATACCTGTATCAATAATTATATAATCATAACTTTCCTGAAATACTTTTAAAATTTTCTCGATGCTCCCTAAACCAATAAATTCAACAGCTTCAGGTTTGCTAGGGGCAAATAAAATATCAAGGTTTTTGTTGTGTCCATAAAGGTAAGGCTTTATGTTCTCAAAAGATTCTACTTGACCATCATCTATAACGTCGAGAATTGTTTTGGCATTATATTTATTTACCATCATTGATATATCTCCGAATTGCAAATCCATATCCATAAGTAAAACCTTTTTCTCATCATACTTGCTAAGTGTAATAGCACTATTTAATGCTAACACAGATTTACCAACTCCACCTTTGGAGCTAAAATAAGTTATTATCTTAGCATTTTTTGCCTCATCAAGGGTTGTGACTAGGTTTACACTTCTTGCCTTATTTTTCTCAAATGTCACTTTAATTGTCTCTAGCAAAGCATTATAATTAAAGGGTTTAACTATATACTCCTTTGCTCCGCAAAGCATTGCTTTTCTAAGGTACTCATTTTCCCCTTGAACTGACATTATGATAACTGTAACTGTGGGGAATTCGGTGGTTATCTTTTCAGTGGCCTCTAAGCCATTAAGTTTTGGCATGTTAATATCCATTAAGACCACATCTGGCTTTAGTCTAGGTATGAGCTTAAGTACTTCTTCACCATTATAGGCTTCACCGACAATCTCAAAGTTTTCTTGCTCTATATTCAATACTTTTCTTATTAAGTCAACGGTTTCTTTCATATCATCTGCAATTAACACTTTTATTCGTTGCATAGCCTCACTCCCCCAGTTGGATAGATACTAAAGTTGGGTCATTTCAATTAAAGGTTAACACTTGGTCTGTGACCTTCAGTCAATTCTTCAATGCCAGTAATATTTGACTTAGTTTTGTTGATATCATTTTTATGTCTTATAACTAGTTTGAGCCTACCTATGTTTTCAGCTAGTACAATTTTTTCAACTTCATTGGAAGGTACAGATAAAGTAACAAAGATGTTGGTAAACTCTTTATCTATTCCTAGTACTTTAACATTTTGCAATATTGTTTTTGTAACTCCATATACCGATGTGCTTCCTTCAATATCACTAGGCAGATACATAATCACATCTACAAATTCCCCTGAACTTACTAGATTCGATACTCCTGATCCCCCATAAATACTTATAGAAACTGCTCGAAAGCCTCTACCGATATAGTTACTTATCCCTTTATTGTAAGGGTTTGGGGAAGAATCAGTTTCCTCTATTTCACCTGGGTTCACTAAGTCATAAGATTTATCATAGTTTTCCACTGTTTCTTCCTCTTCATGGCCATTACCATTACATAGATGGATGTCCAATTGTATGTTTTCAGCTTCAGTAAGTTGCCTCAACTCCACTTCCCTTATCTCTTTATTTTTCTCATATGTAGTCTTTATTGTTTCCAGCAAGGTATTGTAGTTAAAAGGTTTAACAATATACTCTTTTGCGCCACAAAGCATAGCCTTTCTGAGATACTCATTCTCCCCTTGCACTGACATAATTACAACAGAAATACCTGGGAAATCATTGGTTATTTTCTCCGTTGCTTCTAAGCCATTTAGAAGGGGCATGTTTATGTCCATAAGTATGATGTCAGGTTTTGAAGTTGGAATTAAATCCAACACTTCCTCACCATTTGCTGCCTCCCCAACAATCTCGAAACTGTCTTGTTCAATATTTAAAACCTTTCTAACTAAATCTACTGTTTCCTTAGTATCATCAGCAATTAACACCTTAATTTTGTCCATAGCTAGACACTCTCCCCCAACGATCTTCTATTCGTCATCCTCTACAATGCTATTCCCTGATTGTGAAGTTAAATCCCTCCAGTTTGTAACTTTAGATGGGCTATTACTATTCTCGTCCACAGGACGTAAAGATAATTTCAAGTTCCCTATATTTTCAGCTAGTACCAGTTTTTCCACGTCCTTATTAGGCACTGACAAGGTAACAAGAAAATTCCCTGGAATATTGTCCACATTTTTACTCTCATCCCTGTTAACTATTTGGTCAACGGCTAAAACTGTGAGGTTTTGCAATAGTATTTTGGACACATCTTGGTTTGCAATACTCTGATTTAAAAATACAATAACATCCACGTTGTCTAAAGGCTTTAATAGATACGAAACCCCTGAACTTCCTGTTAGGTTAATAGAGACCGCCCTATGTCCTGGGGGAATCCTAAAGCTCATGTCTCCCTGATGTTTATCAATAAGTTTAGAACTTAGGAAACCCTCGTTAACAAAGATGGTTTCTTTTGTATATTTCCCAACTATGGCTTCAGAGTCTGATATGTATTGATTTAGTATAGACTCATCAGGAACATGTATTTCTTTTAACATGGCCCTATCAACTCGGGTCCTTGGAGGTATTGTTTCAGTGGCCACATATACCTTCCTCATGTTTTCACTGTTAGAGGGTGCACTAAACGATTGTAAATACATATATATTGCCCCTGCAGCTAGTATTGCTAAAATAAACGAAATCAGTATTAGTTTTCTTACGGTACCTTTCATGGTAACACCCCTTATTTTGAGAGTTTTACAGCATAAGTGCCTGTATCAGGCGCATCCATATCTATAATTCCATTTGTTACATATCTTATAAAACGTCCTGTAATTTCTACTTTTCCACCTTTATTATGTACATCCTCCACATAGAATTGTCCAAATCCCACAACCTGTATTTCACCTCTACCATTAACTTCCATGGTGTTAACCAGTGGTATAGTCCATAACCTTATGGTATCTCTTTCAAAATCATCAAAACTACTTACCTCAGAATTTATATAATTTTTTATATCGTTTGTTGCACCTGCCATATTTCCTGTTTCAGTTGGTATCCAGTCACCTACTGATAAGGTTTTTGTAAAGCCAAAAAGGGCATTTTCCTTAAAGTTATTAGCCCCTGTGCCACCTAGTGCGATGGCTTTATAATTACCCTTATAGCCAGAGCCCGCATCAGCTTTCAGTATTATTTGGTCTCCATATACATAATCGAATATTTCTACTGCAAATGGTCTAACTCCCCCACGTACTGCCCCTACAGGTCCTATTATAGCCTTTGTATTTGCGGTAACATCGCTATCATCTATACCAATTATCGGTGCAAAGAAATGCTCCACATTCCTTAAACCTTTAATCTCTATACTATTTGATGAAGTGATTATTTGTACTTCCTCTGGATCAACATTGTTTTTCTTTAGATACTCCAGTGCCACCATTTTTACTTTTTCCTCACCGTTATGAATCTCAAGGGATGCAGCAAGGGCTGCAGAATCTAAAGCATTTGACAGCTTTGTGCGTTCTGAGTATGCAGATCCCACATCAACTACCAGTGCAGTGAACCCAAGTAAACCAGTAATAACGAAGCATAATAAAACAGCTGCACTACCTTTATTGTCTAATCTGAACTTAAACATAATAAACCACCCCTATTCAATTCTCATTGAGGTCTGTGCATTAAGTTGGATTGCATTTCCGAACATTTTATTTATAATTGGTACAGTAAGAGGATAATTATAAACTATTTGTACTGTTAGAGGGTCCCCGGACTTTCTTGTTTCTTGACTTGGTGTAACATGTATAGTTAAGTTGCTCTCCTTTAGATTAGGAGAAGTACTCAAAATTCTATCTTTTATTTCTACATTGGTGCCTCCAACAATCCCCAGTCTTGCACCTTCCCTAGTGGCATTTTGAACTGCTAGAAATGAACTAAACATCATACCGAACTGGGCTATCCCCATAACTATTAGCAAAATCAATGGTAGTATTATTGCAAACTCCACCAACGATTGCCCTTTTTGGTTTTTTAGTAGTTTCAAATTGATCCTCTCCCTACCATATCATCCATGTTTTTCCTTATTATCCAAAAATGCTCTAATCCATGGTCCTCGATTAGAGCATTTTTGATTTAATATGGTTAACTCTTAAAAATTAAATGCTTCTACAGCTTCTTGAATCTTAAGGGCTAAAGTTGGCCCTAGCGCTGACAGAATCCCGAATACCACCAGTGCAACTAACCCTATCATGAGTGAGTATTCTACCATGCCTTGTCCAGCTTTTTCCTTCAGTTTAGGCAGAAGCTTTTTACGTAGGATGTTATACATAGCATCCTCTCCTTTTAGAACTTTGAAGTTTACTCTACTGTTCCACCTAGGCGGGCTACTATATCGCTAAATACATCTCCGATTGTTCCACCTAAAGTAAATAGTATTCCCATGGCTACTATTGAAACTAGTCCGATAATAAGTGCATACTCAACCATACCTTGTCCTTTTTCTTCCCTTACCTTTGATAAAAAGTAGTTTACGATAGTCATCATCATTTTAAAATCCCCCTTAGTTGTTTTTTGTAATTTCATTATATTGCCTTTTGCTGTATTTGGGCAGATAGCAATGGTCATATATGCCAAGGTATATGGTCATAAAAAAGGCAAGGACCTAAGTCCTTGCCTATCTATTGGTTTCTTTTGTATTCTTCTATATTGTTCTCTAGGGCGAATATGGTTGCCTGAACCCGATCATCAACATTTATTTTTCTAAAAAGGCTGGTGGCATAGTTCTTAACGGTTTTTTCTGTAAGAAACAACTTACTTCCTATTTCCTTGTTACTTAGTCCCTTTGATATATTGCACAGAACTTCCATTTCTCTTTTTGTAAGATTTTCAAAGGTCCCATTACTTTTTTTACCATTCCCCTGTATGTTAGAAAAAAGCAAGGAGACCAAAGTTTTATCTATATATTTTTCCCCTTCGGAAACAGCCCTAATTGCATTTATTATCTCTGTACCTGCAGTATCCTTTAAAACATATCCATCAGCCCCAATATCAATGGCTGTATGAATTGTCTTCCTATCATTTTCAATGGTCAGCATAATTACTTTTATATCTGTTTTATCCTTAACATTTCGTAGTACCTCAATACCACTTATCATTGGCATGTTTATATCTAGTAAAATAACATCGGGAGATGTTGCTTTCACTAACGCTAAAGCTTTCTCACCGTTTTCAGCTTCTCCACATATATTAAGACCTTCCTGAAAGCTTATTATTGTCTTTAACCCTTGTCTAATTATGTCGTGATCATCGGCAATTAGAACATTAATCACCTCTTTTTTCATCCCTTATCACCTCTCTATTTATAGGAAGTTTAACAGAGTAGCTTGTTCCGCTACCATTTGAGGATTTTATCTTTATCTCTCCTTGTAATTGGTTGACCCTATCTAATATCCCAATGAGTCCATAGGAAGTACCCTTGGTTTTTACTTTTTTAAATGTACCTTCAACATCAAACCCTACACCATCATCTGTAACAACTAGCATGAGATACTTTGTACCAAAATCTAGTTTAACTTCAACATTTTTGGCCATGGCGTGTTTCCTAATGTTGTTAAAAATTTCTTGAACAATGCGATAAACTGCCACTTGAATTATTGGTTCTATGTCTACTTGAATTGGCTTTAGCCTTAAATCCACTTTTATTTTTGTCTCATGGGTAATAGACTTTATTGTTTCTTGGATTGTTTCGTTTAGGCCAAGATCATCTAGGGTCATAGGTCGCAAGTCAAAAATAATGTTTCGAACTTCCTTTAGTGCTACCTTTACACTCTCTTTTAAATCTTCCAACTCACCGAGGCCCTTATCCAGGTCCTTTTGTATTACCATCTTACATATATCTACTTTCATTATGGTATTGGCCATATGCTGGGCTGGACCATCATGTACATCCCGTGCGATTCGCTTTCTCTCATTTTCTTGAGCTTCTAGAATCTTTATCCCTAAAAACATTTCGGAGTTTTTGTCCGCGTCTTCTAGCACTGAAAGTATATCCCCCTCAAGGTATCTTAGGGCAATACTTATTTGGTTAACAACTTGCTCCGCGTTTTTAATATTTTCCATAGCTTTCCTTAATGCCAGCTCAACACTTGATCTCCTCTTTAGAAGTTCTTTTTCTTCATTTCTTTTGGTTATGAACCTTATTCTTGTATTTTCAGCTTCTTCATAGGCTGCTTTTATATCCTTCTCAGTGTAAATAGTAAAGTTCTTTGAAACCTCCGCGAGCCTCTGTCGCATCTGCTTATCGTATTTTTCAAGGTGATCCACTTCATTGATAGTATCAAATATTTGCCCTTTTATAACGTTTAACTCATTTTTTAGGCTTTCCTGCTCTGACCTGATATTATCAACTATATTAACTATACTATTTCTACTAGAACCTATTTCCTCTGTTATTTTTCTAATTATATCGTTGATGGCACGAAGGTCTAAGTCAGTATTTTTCATTTTATCACCTTCACTTAGCTTAGTTTCTATATTTATACAGCAAGATAAGCAATTAAGCTCCCAATGGCTAAAAAAGGACCAAAGGGTATATGATCTTTTCTTGATTTTAATCTTAATAGAAGTAGTATTGTACTTATAATAGCTGCCACCATAAAAGCAAAAATTATAGCATATACAGTTTTAGTTACCCCTAGAAATATTCCCACTGCAAACATCATTTTAACATCTCCGCCACCCAATGCATTTGGCACCATGGCCAATAATAATAGCAATGTTCCTCCTGTAAACATCCCTAAAATTGCATTTAAAGGGGAAACATCACCGATAAATACTAGTACTAGCCCCCAAAGAATAGTAGCCAAGACTAACTTATCGGGAATAATACGATGTTTTATATCTACGAAGGAAATTATTATTAATAAAGACATAAACAAAGTTGTTTTTAGGAACATTAGACTGCTTCCATATTTTAAATAAGAAATAACAAATAAAAGTGCTGTAACAATGATAATTGATAACTTGAATCCTTTTTTACCAACAGAAATACTATCTGATATTGTGCTGGTTATCTTGCTTAGGAAATATCCAGCTACAATACCTAATATTAAAACTAATAGATACATTCCTCTCCTCCCTTCTAAGTATTTGCAATATCTTTGTAATTTAAGAGATATTATAATTGATTTAACGTGATAATACACTAGTACATTGGGCTAGTGATGAAGAGAATAAATAGCTACTATATATAGTTATTTATTCGAAATAGTTTTTAATAGTTTGGGGGTGGCAGGACTAATTACCTACAAAAAATGCAGGGTCTCTATATAAAAAATACCTAGTTCAAGTTTTGATTCATCTTCCTACATAGTAAAAAACCAAGTCACCTTCCTTGAGATGACTTGGCTTTTTACTATGTATTAAATAACCCCACAACATTTTTAGCTGTTTGTTGTACTAGTTCATATGCGTTATTCATTGCTTGGTCTAAGGTCATAGGTTTATTCACAACACTAAATATTGCGTTTAAGCCAAGTTGATAAAGGCTTGCAACGTTTCCTGAAATAGAACCAACTATAGCAACAACAGGGATATTTTGCTCCTTAGCTCGTTTTGCCACACCCATTGGCACTTTACCATGGGCAGTTTGATCGTCTATTTGCCCCTCCCCCGTAATTACTAAGTCAATTCCTTCTAGCTTTTCGGAGAATTTTAAACTATCGAGAATTAAATCCACACCAGATACTAGTTCAGCATTCAAAAAACCTACAAAAGCTGTCCCTAAACCCCCTGCAGCTCCTCCACCTTTTATATCTAAGACCTTTACTCCTAAATCCCTATGTATTACATTGGCATAATGTTTAAGGGTAGAATCCAATTCTTTAACCATCTGTGGTGTTGCTCCTTTTTGAGGTCCAAAAATATATGATGCCCCTTTAGGTCCGCATAGAGTGTTGTCAACATCGCAAGCTATTTTGAAAGTGCACTCATCTAGCCTTTTATCCCTATTAGATGGGTCAATGCTATCTATTTTACCTAAGGCAAGTCCACCTGTGTCTATCTCATTTCTAGCCTTATCAAGAAAACTAAAACCAAGGGCCTGAAGCATACCTACTCCTCCATCATTTGTGGCACTTCCACCAATTCCCACTATAAAATTTCTACAGCCTTTATCTAGGGCATGAATTATTAGCTCACCCACACCAAAGGTTGTTGTGTAGTATGGATTTCTTTGTTCCCTATTTATTAAGTAAAGACCAGCCGCCTTAGCCATCTCTATTACAGCAGTTTTGCCATCACCTGAAATTGAGTAATGGCCTGAGATCCTTTCACCTACTGGATTAGTGCATATGGCTTCAACTAATCTCCCTCCTGTAGCATAACTCATGGCTTCTAAGGTACCCTCTCCCCCATCAGCTATAGGTAGCATCACAACCTCACAATTAGGTATCACTTCTTTTATTCCCTCTGAAACAGCCTTACACACATCTATGGATGACAAACTCCCCTTAAAAGAATCAGATGCCACAAGTATTCTCATGTAGATACCCCCTTTTTTTCTTATTATTATGATAGTTGAAAATGAGGTTAAAAGCAATGTTTTTCCAAGAGCACCCTCTTTAAACCCGAGGGGGAGCCCCTTCATCCCCATCTTTATGAAAATACATAAAACCCCAGCTCCCAAAACGTATATTCAATACGTGAGGAGGCTGGGGTTTTGAATTAACTAAGACTTTTTAACAGTGTTATTATGCTCCTTCGTTAAGGAACCTATACTGAGCCATATAAAGCTTATGATACATACCCTTTTTAGCTAGAAGCTGTTGGTGATTTCCAACCTCTTTTATCTCTCCTTCGTCAATTACCATTATTCTATCTGCGTTTCTAATTGTTGATAGTCTATGGGCAATAACAAAGGATGTTCTCCCAGCAAAGAGTACATTTAGACCCTCTTGAACTTTCTTTTCTGTTTGTGTGTCTATACTGGAAGTAGCTTCGTCTAATATTAGTATTCTTGGATCTGCCAGCAGGGCCCTAGCTAACGCAATTAGCTGCCTTTGACCAACAGAAAGCCTAGAACCACGCTCATTTACGTCAGTGTCATAGCCCTTCTCTAACTTAATTATAAAGTCATGGGCTTTAACAGCTTGAGCTGCTTTCACCACTTCTTCATCTGTTGCATCTAACTTACCGTAGCGAATATTTTCTTTAATGGTTCCAGAAAACATAAATGTATCTTGGGTCATGATACCCATCTGGCTACGAAGGGATTCAACAGAAACATCTTTTAGGTCATACCCATCTATGAGAACTTGACCTCTTGTTGTATCATAAAATCTGCTTATCAGATTTACAATGGTAGTTTTACCTGCCCCAGTATGACCGACCAGAGCAATAGTCTCACCAGCCTTAATATGAAAGTTAACATTCTTAAGCACCTCTTCCCCATCCTCATAGGCAAAGGTAACATGGTTAAACTTCACTTCACCTACTATCTCAGGTAGCTCATCTGCATTTTGAGCATCCACGATATCAGGGGCAATATCCATTATCTCAAAGATTCTTTCCGCCCCCGAGAGGTTTGTAATTAACAAATTATAAAAATTACTTAGGTTCATTATTGGACGCCAAAACATGGCAATATATCCTGTGAAAGCAACTAGATCTCCCACTTCTATTTCTCCAGCTGTAAGAAGTCTAGTCCCATACCAAAAAACAATTATTGATCCTATCCCCCATGATAGTTCCACAACTGCCCAGAAAGCATCTGCCACTTTTACTGCAGAGATAAATGATCCTGTAAGTGTTTTCGATAGGTCAGCAAATGTCCTCTCAGTCTTCTTTTCCCTTGTAAAACTTTGTACCACTCTGATACCTGAATAATCTTCATGAATATATGCACTCAAGTTTGACCTTTTCTTGCGGTAATCTTGCCATCTTTGCCTACAGGTAATTTGAATTAGAAACAGTGTTAGCGATAAAAATGGCAGCATAATCAATGCCATTAAAGCCAATTTCCAATTCAAAAAAAGCATAATACCTGCAACTGCTACCAGCGTAATAGCGTCGGGTATAAGTGTAGTAACACTGTTAGTAAACAGGTCTCCTAGGGAGTTTACATCACCTATAATTCTTGCCAGGATTTTCCCCACAGGCCTTGAATCGAAAAATGAAAAGGAAAGTTTTTGAATGTGAATAAAAAGTTCCTGTCTAATTTTCAAAAGGATTTTACTAGAAACCCTAGACATGATAACAATCCGATATCTGGCACAGTACATGGCAGCAAAATTTATCACTGCCATGACCACACCTAAAATTGCCAAGCCTTGTAAATCGCCATTTGCGATATATTCATTTATGGCAAGCCTCATTAGCAAAGGATTAACTAATGATACAGTGACCACTACAGCCATCAAAAACAAGGTATTAATTACCTCTTTTTTATAAGGTGCAATATATTTCACTAGCCTTCCAATTATCTTTATATTGACCGTTTCTTTGAGTTTTTCATCTTCCCTAAACGTATTTTTAGCCATACTATATCACCTCTTCTTGTAGGCTATCTATATCCTTAAACTGTTCGCAATAAATATCGTAGTATCTACCCTTTTTCCATATTAGTGATTTATGGTTTCCTCTTTCAACAATTTCACCATTTTCAACTATTATGATCTCGTCTGCATTTTTAACAGCAGATATACGATGTGCTATGATAAATTTAGTCATTTCTTTTCTCTTTTCCAGAGCCTTTTGGATGTTATACTCAGTTTCCATATCAAGGGCCGATGTTGCATCATCAAAGATCAGCACCTTGCTTTTCTTGAGAATTGCACGGGCAATGGAAATCCGTTGTTTTTGTCCTCCGGAAAGACCCACACCACGTTCTCCGATAATTGTTTGATACCCTTCTTCCATTTCTCCCACAAACTCTTCTACTTGGGCATCCCTAGCTGCATCTTTAAATTCCTCTGGTGTTACATCATCCACAGAGAAAATTATGTTTTCCTCAATGGTGTCTGAGAACAAGAAGGTATCTTGCATTACCACAGAAATCTCGTCCCTAAGTTCCTTCAAATCCATTTTTTTAACATCCACACCGTCTACTAAGATGTTACCTTCAGTACAGTCGTAATATCTCCCAATTAAGTTTATAATTGAGCTTTTCCCCGAACCAGTAGTACCCATAATGGCTACTGTTGAGCCAGGGGCTGCATCTATGTTGATGTTTTTCAGTACATATTCATCCCTATACTTAAATGAAACATTTTCAAAGACAATATGCCCCTTTAATTCCTTTGGCATTACAGGATTTTCCGGGGAAGTAATAGTTGGCTCAGTATCTATAATGGCAAATATTCTTTTGGCAGAGGCATTACACCTAGCAATAAGGTTAGTAAGCCACCCCATCAATCTCATGGGCCAGATAAGCATCATTATATACCCATTGAACTTTACTAACTCACCTAAGGAAATCTGACTACCCACCACAAACATACCACCGATAGAAATAACAACTATTAGCACTAGGTTTGACATAAACTCAATTACCGGGTGGTATTTAGACCATACCTTGGCTTGCTGGATATTAAGCCTGTAGTTTTCTTCATTTTGTTTAAAGAATTTTTCCATCTCATGTTTTTCACGGCCAAATGCTTTTACAAGTCTTACACCTGAAAGATTCTCTTGGGCAGTGGTATTTAGTACAGCACTTTGGTCACTAAGATTCTCATACGCCTCCCCTATTTTCTTTTCCAGTTTTACAGCTAAAAGCAGCATAGGTGGCATGGTAAGTAGACATATAATTGCAAGCTTCCAATCAATAGTGAATAACATAGTAGTTGCGATTATTATATAAAGGATTTGCTCTATGAAAAACAAGATAGCAAAACCCATGGCGTTCCAGATGTTATTAACATCTTCTGTAGTCCTAGACATAATTTCACCTGTATTTACACCATCAAAATAGTCAAAGGGTAATTTTTGAATGTGCCCAAACAGATCTTTCCTTATATCTAAAGTAACCTTAGAACCTGCATAGTCAAATAAAAATTCCCTAATGTATCCAAAAATAGCTCTACCTATTGTAATACCAAAAAACCCTAGCAATAACGTATTTAAAATTTCATGCCTTCCATCTCGTATCACATCATCTATTATTTTTTGTGTAACAATTGGGTTGAACATATCCAATCCTATAGCTATAAACATTGAAACAATTGGTATAATATAAAGTATTTTATATCTCCAAACATATTTAAGTATTCGTTTCATTTTCTTTCCTCCTCCCAGTCAAACAAAAGCCTTCTTTGAGATAACTTCAAACAAACAAAAAAGCCATGGGTTTACATCCCATGGCTCACCTTGAAAAGGGTGCAAAAAAGCCATGGGTTATATAGCCCATGGCTTTTTGAGTCAAGTTAATTTAACCGTTTTAATGGTTAGATTGAAGCTTCCTCAAAAAAGGCAGGGCTATCCTGTAGTAGTCCAAATATTCCTTGGATTAAGCTGGTTGTTTTTCTTAGTCTAATGTTGATCATTTTTCCCTACCTCCTTTTCGTAATTTTTTTACTTTCCTTATTATTCTAATTCAGATTTGCCCATTAGTCAATAATTATTAACTTTTGTTAATAATTTCAAATTAATGCCAGAAGAATTCCTAGGACATACAATGGACTTTTTTGTATCACCAATGGTTATACTAGATTTATACTAGATAATACTACACTTAAAACATGGAGGTCCAAAATGCTACGTTTTCTATTTCCAATAATTCTTATCGCATTATCATCACTAATAGCTTCCCATCTTAAACCACATGTGAAAGAGAACAAACTAAGTTACTATATTTATTATCTTTTTATCTTAGTAATAATAGTTTCCATAATTTATGTCATAGGACACGAACTGGGATTTTTTAATATAATACCCCTTGCAAAAATCCCTCTAAGTCTGTAATATATAGGAGTCAGTTCGCAATCTCCTGACATAAAACAAAACTACGGAGGTAATTTAAAATGAAGAACACCAAATTTTTAGTGCAAGGAGCATTAATTGCTGCAGTTTATGTGGTTATTACTTTGCTTTTCGCGCCCATTAGCTATGGACCTATGCAGGTACGTATTTCCGAAGCTATGACTGTTTTACCTATACTAACACCTGCAGCTATACCTGGATTGTTTGTAGGTGCCCTAATTGCTAACTTATTCAGTGATGCTGGACTTTTAGATGTAGTATTTGGTAGCTTAGCTTCCTTAATAGCAGCGTATCTCACTTACCTGGTGCCTAGGTCAAAACTTTGGCTGGCCCCATTACCCCCAGTTTTAGTAAATGTAATCATAATTCCTATTGTTTTATACTTCGCTTTTGATCTACCATACTGGTTAATGTTAAGTGGAGTGTTTACAGGACAAATGATTGCTTGCTACGGACTAGGATACCCACTTTTACTAGCTTTAACTAAGCTAAAGAAGTAGAGAATTTCGGGTTCATCCTTGACTTATCCACCATGGATAATCAAGATGAACCCGATTTTGTTTTGCTTTATAATATACCTTTTCGGTGCACTTCCTATAAAGTAATTTAATCCATCTCTATTATTATTTTAGCCAGTTTATCTTCGTCAAAGATTCCATATACTCTGTGAAATCTGTCCTTGGGTGTAGAAAAGACTAGAATATTTCCACTGTTTTCATCAGAGAATTTGTGATTTACATATGTGTAATCTGGCTTATAGTTTTCCCCTAGCCTCTTTGAGACTTGATCATAGGTGTTATTTGTCCATATGAAAAATGCATTTTTTTCTTCTTGGTTAAGAAAGGTCCTAATTCCCCTTTCAAGGTTGTCAGTTATGGTCTCTAAGAACTTTGAAGTCACCTCAGAATCCTCCACATAATCTAACTCTAATTTATTTTTAATTTTCTCTGCAATCTCCTTATGGTTTTTGGAATAAATCATCCCGATACGCTCCACTCCACGGAACAAAAAATTCTTTTCAAAAACTTCTTTGTCAACGAGGCAGATAGATTTTGAAACAATGGGTATTTCGCCCAGAAGTCTCTTTTCTCCTTGACCTTCGAATATCCCCAATTCTGCCTTTATTATTTTTTTAATCTTGCCAAGATACTTCAAGGTAATTTTAACAGGAAAATCTCCTACATTTAGTCCCTTAAGTTCTATGGAACCTTCCGGTAGCTTTCTTAAGAACAACGGATCACAAATAAGCATGCCCCCTGAGCTGATCTCAAGCTCTCCTATGTTTTCTTCTTCTACCTTTGGAAAAAAGAATCTTATTAATGTTTTCAGTTTTTCAAGAAACAAACATATCCCCTCACCCTCTATAAATTATCTCTTTAGATAGAGTATATGTTTCGGTTTTTATCTTTTTGCCATAAACTTCTCTATATCTTCCACTGTTCTTATGATATCTTTGGATAAATTCTCATGCCCGTTTTCAGTAACTAATACATCATCTTCTATACGGACTCCAATGGCTTCTTCATCAATGTATAGCCCAGGCTCAATGGTTATTACCATTCCTGCTTCTAGTTTAGCATTTCTAGCCCCAACATCATGGGTATCAAGACCTAAAAAGTGGCCAACACCATGATAGTAGTATTTACTAAGTTCCCCTTCATCTTTGATTATACCTAATTCAATACATCCTTGGGCTAATATCTTTTTTGTGTATTCATTGAGCTCAGTAAATGTAACACCGGGCCTTACCCTTTTAGTAACCTCGTCTAGGGCTTTAAGAACAACATTGTATACGTCTTTTTGCCTAGGGGTAAATTTTCCATTCACAGGAATGGTTCTACTTATATCTGCACAATAATGCTGAAATTCAGCCCCCAGATCGAAAAGAATCAGTTCTCCGTCTGAAAGTTGGCAGTTATTGTCCTCGTAATGAAGAACAGTGGCATTTTTACCAGCTGCAGCTATGGTGTTGAATGCCTTGTTTTTAGCTCCAAGGTTTTTTATAGTAAAATCAAAATATGCTTCTACTTGATATTCGAACAAGCCTGCCTCACAGTTTACCATGAGGGATTTAATGCCCTCTCCTGTAATTTCAATGGCTCTTCTCATTTTATCTATTTCAACCTGTTCTTTTTTAACCCTGATTTTTGCCACATCATTGTAGATGTTTTTTATAGAAGCTTGGGGATACTTTTTTATTATGTCCTGGGAGAATAACTGTGCCCTAGTTGGTATTGAGTCATAGCTACGTTTTTCCAGATCTAAATAAACTTTTTCCAATGAGTTGCCTGTTATCTCTTGATGTAACAGACCCTCAAATTCAGTTAAGAACTTAATGTTATCTAACCCTGAAGCTTCCTTTGCTTCGTCTTTAGTCATTCGCTTTCCTATCCACTTCTCAAGTACAGGGTTTCCCTCTTCAATGAATAAGTACTCCCTGATATTTTCATCAGATTTAGCTAAGACATATATTGCCTGATCTCTATCAATACCAGTAATATAATAAAAATTTCTGTTTGGAGTGAATATATAACTTTGGTCGGCACTTCTTTGAGGTGCCACTCCCGCAAAAAGGATCAAGATAGAGTTGTCTTTTATTGATTCTTGTAGCTTCTTGCGGTTATTAATAAAGAACTCGTTTTTCATAATGATACCCCTTTTCTGTAATGATTTATATATTATTATATTTCGACTTCCTAACTATTTTCCCTCTTATTTTTTTAAATTCCTCAGATATGTTCTGAGAGCTAAAAGACTTAAACCCAATTTATCAATTTTATTATTTATTCAATAAGAGATGTTCCAAACAATTCCCTTTGATATATACCGCTCCACCTGAAGTTATCTCTATTAGATGAAACCCTGTGTCTCCTGTTGGAAATTTTATATTAGTAGGTACTGGTAGTTGAAATATTGTTTTAATAAGCATGGATATAGTGCCGCCATGGGCCACCAGACATACTGTTTTTTGCTCATGAGCATTGAACTTTTCATCATAGAACTGGTGCCAAAAACCTTCCACCCTCATCCTAAAATCTATAGTTGATTCTCCACCAGGTAAAGGTCTATAAATCTTTAGCCTATCTGGTGTTATAGGGTATTTTTTATTGGCTTCTTCAAAGGTTAAGCCTGCCAAGTGTCCATTATCCATCTCCATCAAGCTATTAACCTCAATGGGTTCTTTCATTATTTTTTTACATATTAATTCAGCTGTTTTTTTTGCTCGTTTTAAGGGGCTACAATAAATTTCATCTATTCCGTAATAAACAGATAAGTATTCTGCAAGCTTTTTAGCTTGGGATTCCCCCAGTTTTGTAAGGGGATAGTCTGCCCTGCCTTCATGTCTACCTAATATATCCCCTTCAGATTGCCCGTGTCTTACTAAAATTAGCCTTAACATCGAAATACCACCTCCATGGAATCTGTATAATCAAATTATTATACTTTCTTATTCTCTACATAAGTTAATTCTCCTTCATTACCACTAGAAGTCATGAAAAGAGATAGAATAAAAAAAGCGCCGCAGCGCTTTTTTTATTCTATCCTATTCTTAGTTTCTTCATCATTTTGGAAAATACGCTTAACTTTTCTATTTTATGGGGTATAAAAATTTCTAACTCTTGGTTTTGTAAAATTCTCTCACCATTTGCCATTATAGTATTTGCCTTTTGGGCTCCCACCATATCCACTAGTCGCTTTTGTGCTTCCACTATTTTGGGACTTCTTCTTCGTGGAGTATGTGCATCAGTGGCCATCAAATGTACTAGGTTATGCCTAAGCATTTCCTCGGAAACCTTCTGAATCCTCTCTCCATATTTACCTAGCAAGCTAAAGGTTGTCATCTGGCTCACTGCCCCCAGCTCTATAAGTCTAAACAGGATATTGGGGTCATTTATAATTTCGGAATTTCTCTCAGGGTGAGCAATAACTGGCACATACCCCTTTAACCTTATTGAGTACAATGTGTCTTCTGTATAGCTAGGTATACCGTTCATAGGTAGTTCAATAAGGACATACCTTGAATCATTTAAGGTATTTATTTCTCCATTAATTAAAAGCTTAGGAATGTCAGGGTCTATAAATACCTCGTGCCCTGAATATATCTTTACATCAATACCAAGCTCCCTTAATTTTTTATTTATGTTCTTCACATTATCTTTTACATCCCTTGGTGTAGAAAAAAATTCCCCTCTAATAAAATGAGGTGTAGCTATTATCTTACTTATATTCTCTTTTTCTGCAATTTGACACATTTCAAGGGTTTCATCCATATTTTTAGCTCCATCGTCAATTGCAGGTATAAGGTGACTGTGTGTATCAACTATTAGCATATAATTCCTCCAAATACTTATGTATTATTAATCAATACATATATTATAAACCAATCATCCATGTAATTTCTACATAATTTGTTTTTTCCCTCTTAAACTTCAAAACTATAAAGTGTAGTGATTTTTTTACCTAAAAAAAATTCCCTGGGAACCTTCTTTAAATAAAATCCGTCTAAACAAACGTATAAAAAAATTAGGAGGTTATTTTATGAAAAAAATTGTTATAGTTTTTGCTGTTTTATCACTGATTTTAATGGTAGGTTGTAGTTCATCTGGGGGTTCTGGAAATGATGTTGACATGAACCAAGTGATGGAAAATGTAATTGCTCGAATATCTGAAGACCTTAAAGAGGCAGGTTATACTGATGCAGATTTTGAAGCTGAAGTTCTGCCTGGATATTTTGTTATTGATTTGAAAGATGAAGAACTAGACTTTAATCCTTACGATGGTTTGATTGACTTAGATAAAGTCGAAGGCGGTTTTACTATCCAAGCGGCCATGATGTTAAATGCAGATAGAATCATAGTATTCAAGGTTTCTGATAGTGATTATCTAGAAGAGTTAAAAGGCATTTTAGAAGAGGAAAAACAAGGTCAATACGATATGTGGGAGCAGTATCTTCCTGATCAGTTTGAAAAAGTAAAGGAAACTATTTTTGAAGTTGAAGGTGACTTAATTTATTATATAACTTATCAAGATGCAGAAGACATTGAATCTGTTATTTTAGATTCCTTAAAGTAATAAGGGCACGCAAGTGCCCTTAGCTTGTAGACAAAGCTAACACAAAAGTCGTTGACCTAAATTGCATATTTAAAAGAAACACAATTAATTTGAGGAGACTGGTATGGGGGTCCTCCTTGTGGGACCCTGACATTCAAAACCATCTAGCCCTTTTAGGATGTGATATTCTTATGGTTTTTAGTTCTATAGTTTTTTTGTTTTACTTTCTTCCACTTATCTTGTTAGTTTATTATATGTGTCCAAAAAAGTATCGCAACATTGTTCTATTATCCTTTAGCTTAGTTTTCTACGCATGGGGTGAACCCGTATATATTATATTGATGCTCTTCTCATCAGTAGTTGATTACACTCATGGTTTATTTATAGATAGGTATAAAGATAGAAACATCAACTTATCAAGAATATTTGTTGCCTCTTCGATATTTATAAATTTATCCTTACTTGCTTTTTTTAAGTACTCAGACTTTTTTATACTGAACATAAATTATTTCCTGGGGACTAATTTAACCCCCTTAAATCTACCACTACCCATTGGGATCTCTTTTTACACATTTCAAACCATGTCCTATTCCATTGATGTTTATAGGGGTGATGCCCCTGTTCAAAGGAGCCCAATAGCATTAGCTACCTATGTAACTCTTTTCCCCCAGCTAATAGCAGGTCCAATTGTTCGTTATCAGACTATAGCTCACCAAATTACTCATCGCAAAGAAAACATTGATAAGTTTTCTGAAGGGGTAGCTAAGTTTGTTAAGGGCTTAGGTAAAAAGGTTTTATTGGCAAATAATATAGGTTTTCTTTGGAACGAAATTCAAGGTTTGGGACTAACAAACCTATCAATAATGACCGCTTGGCTAGGAATAATAGCTTTCGCCTTTCAAATATACTTTGATTTTAGCGGTTATTCTGATATGGCCATAGGCCTAGGGAAGATGTTTGGATTTGATTTTCTAGAGAACTTTAATTACCCTTATATATCCCAGTCTATTTCAGAGTTTTGGAGAAGATGGCATATTTCTTTGGGTAGTTGGTTTAGAGATTATCTTTATATCCCTTTGGGGGGCAATAGAAAAGGCTCTTTTATATTATATAGAAATTTATTTACTGTTTGGTTTTTAACAGGATTTTGGCATGGTGCTAATTGGAACTTTATCATTTGGGGATTATACTTTGGTGCCCTAATAGCAATTGAGAGGGCTATACTCCTTCAGCTCATGGATAAATGGAAAAAACCATTAAGGCATGTTTATGTAATTTTCTTGGTATTAATTAGTTGGGTGCTTTTTGTATTTGAGGATCTTAGTATGGGCCTTGAGTATCTTAAGGTTATGTTTGGGTTTGGTAACTCGCCCCTTATTGATTCAACTTTTTTGTATTATTTATATTCCTACTCCTTAACTTTAGTAGTTCTTACCATAGCTTCTACACCTGTTCTAAAATTTATAAAAACTTCGCAATCAAAAACGTATAAAACTATATATTCTTTGTCTCCTGTAGTTTATTTGCTTATCCTTATCTTAACTACTGCATATTTAGTTGATTCAACGTATAATCCGTTTCTTTACTTTAGATTTTAAGGGTGATTCTTATGAAAAAGGTTAATGTTATAAATTCAGCAGTGTTCATTACATTTTTAGCTATGTTTGGGATTATAAATATATTAAGTCCAATTAGAACATTTTCCGAAATGGAAAATAGGTATTTAGCTCAAATTCCCAATCTCAATTTTAGAAACTTACGTTTAGGCAGGGTGACAACAGGTATGGAAAATTTCCTTTCAGATCAATTCTTTTTAAGGGATAAGTGGGTGCTCCTTAAATCAGATATTGAGCTTTTTACTATGAAAAGAGAAAATAACGGAATTTTTATTGGGAAAGATGGTTTCTTATTGGAAAACTATAAAGGCCCCCGGGATAATCTTTATAAAAATATAGATAGCATCAATAACCTTTATGCTTTACTGCCTAATAAGAATTTTTATTTCCTTGGAGTTCCAAACTCTGTTGAGATATTTCCTCATAAGCTCCCCCCATTAGCTAACCCCCAAGGGCAAGGGGAAGTTATAGAGATAATTGAAAGCAATCTTAGTGGGGATATCCCATTTATCAATATTACAGAGACTATGCGGACTAACAACCATGAGTATATATACTTTAAAACAGATCATCATTGGACAATGGAAGGGGCTTATTTTGCTTATAGATATGCAGGAAGTTTTTTAGGATACAATCCCTATGACTTTGATGATTTTAGAAAGGATTTGGTTTCCGATGATTTTTATGGAACCTATTTTTCTAAGGCTAATAATCGTAGCACTCCACCAGATAAGCTCTTTGTTTTAACACCAAATTTCCCAGTTAAGTACCAAGTAAGATACAGTGGAAAAGAAGAGGCTTTTGACAAACTATATAGCTCTAAACATCTAGAGGGAAGGGATAAGTACTCTTTTTTCCTTGATGGAAACCATCCCTTGGTGACCATATCCAGTGATATAGAGAACAATAAAAAAATTCTTGTTATAAAGGATTCATATGCCCATAGTTTTGTACCATTTTTAGCAAATCACTATTCTGAAATACACATGATCGACTTGAGATATTTTAATACAAGTCTAACTGATTATATAGAAACAAACATGATAGATGAGGTTCTTTTCCTCTTTAATATTTCTACATTCTCACAAGATGGAAATATTTTAAATTTTATACCTTAAACCTAAGCATTGATAAAGCGCCTATTTGGGCGCTTTTTTGATATGACGTTTAAAGGTCTCTCTATGTATTTATCAACACTACAGGGCATAAAATGGTAAAAAGCTATACAGGAGGTGCTTATGTGAATGAAAAAGAGGCTAGAACATTCATAACTTTCTTTTCTATATACTGTGAAAACAAACATTTAGAAAAAGAGAAGAAATCAGTAACTTTTAAAAATTTCGGTGCTAATAAAGAGATTTTTCTATGTGAAGAGTGTGAGTTACTTGCCACTTCCACCTTACTTAATAGGATTAGCTGTCCTAAAAATCCCAAACCTTCCTGTAGAAAATGCCCTGATAATTGCCATGGCCCAGATGTGAAATCAAAAGTCCGCAAGGTGATGATGTATTCCAGTCTCAGAAGGTTACTTAAAAAGACATAACTGTATATAAACTAAGAACTAACTACAGTGATGTAGTTAGTTCTTAGTTTTAGCTAATTTTTATGGCATCTACTGGGCATGCTTCTTCTGCTTCTTTAGCGGAATCTTTCAGTTCATCAGTAATTTTTACATCTTTGGCAAAGGCTTTGTCCTCGCCATCTTCCATTTCGAAAACCTCAGGACAGATTTGTGGACAAAGCCCACATCCTATACAGTCATCCTTGTTTAAAAATGCTTGCATATACTCAAACCTCCTTTTTCTATCCATTTAAGGACTAATAGTGTTTTTTAATAAATATATTCTAAGCCTTTTATATTTTTAACAATTCTAACATATATTATTAGCTTTTAATGATTAAATTCTTTCATTAATCCATAACAAAATATCTTTTTTGACTTTATCCTTTTCAGGTTCATTAAGTATCTCATGATACAACCCTTCATAAACCTTTATATTCTTATCTTTAGATGAACACTTAGTATAAAAATCATCAGATAGCTGTGGGTTTACTATCTTGTCATCTTTTCCATGAAGTATTAGACATGGATAATTGTATGCAGCCATATTCTCGTTCACAAATTTAATCCCCTTCACAAATACCTGATAATAAAGGGAAATAGTGGCCTTATGCAATACCAGTGGATCATTTTTATATTTTTCAACCACATTTTTATCTCTACATATAAGCTCAGACACAGGGTTTTTAATGTTTAACTTAGGAGCAATTGTATTGGCGAAGCTTAAAAAAATTCTAACTCCCCAGGACATGGTTATACCTAAGGCAGGACCTGATACAATTTGTCCATCTAAATTATCTGGATACTTCAAGCCATATGCTAGGGTTATTAGCCCTCCCATGCTATGCCCAAACATGTATATAGGCCTATTTGGGTTTTCGGTTTTAGCTTTTTGCACAAGTTGATTCACAGAATCAATCATTTCCCCAAAGCTCCTAACATATCCCTTTATATTCCCTGATTTTCCATGTCCTATATGATCCATGGTGTAAACACCAAACCCGTTTAGCTGTAGAAATTCTATAAAGTCTCTGTAGCGTCCCATATGCTCTGCGAAGCCATGGACTAAAACTATAATGCATTGAGGATTATCTGGAATACCCTTGCCAAAAGCAATCCTGATGCCTTCCTTAGTATTAAAACTCCCTTTGATCCATTCCATGTGCAAATCCTCCCTCTAAAATGAGCCCTTAAACATATCTTCTTCATTCACAAACCATTTCCTGCTTAGATTGAGATAGAAGGGTAATTTCTATTTTACTCTATCATATCTTCGGATAACGAAGCAGACGCCATTGGCGCCTGCGCTTTATAACTCTCCTCTTTCAATTCTCTTAATTAGGTCTTCAACTTTTTCCTTTATTATACCTCTGGTTTCTCTAAATCCTTCAACTGGACCACCGGATGGGTCAGTGAGGCCCCAGTCTTCCCTATGGTTGCATGGTAAGAAAGGACAATCAACATTGCAACCCATTGTTATGACTATATCAACCTTTTCTGGGATATCAGCTAAAAGCTTAGGCCTATGATCAGACATATTTATTCCTACCTCTTCCATAACCTCCACAGCTAGCGGCTTTACCTCGGGATAATCCTCAGTCCCAGCAGAATAAGCTTCCAGAATATCTACACCTAGCTTTTTAGCCCATCCTTCTGCCATTTGAGAGCGACAAGAATTGTGTACACAGATAAATGCTACTTTCTTCTTCAACTTTGAGCACCCCTTTGCTAATCTTATTACTATATTCTATCATAATGAACATTAAATTTCATAGCGAATAAAATTCTTCCTTTCCGATAACAATACATATAGTATTTGGAAGGGAAGGTTAAAAATGAATACATCACAGTCCAATGATTTTAATGTCAGCTTAAACCAGTGTATTGAATGTGTTCAGTCTTGCTTTAATTGTCTTAAAACCAGGATACACCCTGAACTATATCCTAGTGGGGGTAATAATAACCCGCAAATTGTTAGCATATCTATGTTAATTGAATGCGCAATTATTTGTAAAGATGCAGCTATACACATAAAGTCAGATCCTCAATTTATTCATAACCTTTACGCATTATTAGAAACAATAAGAAAAAGATGTGCACAAGACTGCAATCTTTTCAAAGATAATTATTACTCCAATTGTACTGATATATGTTCTAATTGTCCAAATAACATATCAAAACCTTAAATACGATTTAAGGTTACAGCTTGTAGACAAACCTCAGACAAAGTCATTGACCCTAGATGTGTATATTAAAAAGCAGTACAATTAATTCGAGGAGATAGACTTAAGAGCTGAATAGCTAAAAGGAAGAAGGGGCGAGAAACAGGACGTCAGACTGTGTGAGAATTAAACAATAATATATGTCTAAATGGCTCTAAAGTACTGTAAATACAGTACTTTTCCCTTTTTCTGTAGTATAATTAAGTTATAGAATATCGGAGAGGGGATTTTAAATGTCATTTATACAAGGTACAGATAGAAAGCAAAAAACAATGTTTCCTGACTGCATAGAAGATTACATAGGTGAGGATAATCCCGTTAGGGTAATTGATGAATACGTAAAACTGGTCAATATGAGTGCATTCACTAAATCAAAGGAACACCGCAGAGGTGCACCAGGATATCATCCCTCTGTTTTATTGAAGTTATATCTATATGGGTATGTAAATGGCATAAGATCATCTAGAAAGCTAGAAACAGAATCTCACAGGAATATAGAAGTGGTTTGGCTATTACAAAAACTAAAACCTGATTTTAAAACAATAGCTGATTTCAGGAAAGAAAATAAAACTCAGCTAAAACAAGTTTTCAAGGATTTTACTAAGTTGTGTAAGGATCTCAAACTATTAGGCGAGGAATTCATAGCAATAGATGGGACTAAAATTCAAGCTAATAATTCAAAGAAGAATAATTTCTCAAAGAAAAAAATACAAAGACACAAACAATATATCGAAGATAAGGTTAATTCCTATCTAGATTTGTTAGAAAGCAGTGACAAAGACGATTCACCTAAACTTAAGTATACACCTGAAGAAATTCAGCAAAAAATTGAAAAACTCAAGGAGCGTAAAATTAAATTTGAAGAGTTGGAAAAAAAACTACAGGATAGCGAATGTAATGAAGTATCTACAGTTGACGAAGATGCTAGGCTTATGGACAACAAAAACAATGGTGTTACTGTAGCATATAACATACAAACAGCTGTAGACTCTAAGCATGGTATTATAGTCGCATATGATGTTACAAACAATCCCGCAGATCAAGGTAACCTAAATTCACTTGCAGAAAAGGCTAAAGATATATTTGGAAAAAGGAAACTTGAAGTAGCGGCAGATAAAGGCTATTACCAAGCAGACGACCTCATGAAATGTGAGAGAAACGAAACAACAGTCTATTTGCCAAAACAGTCGTATTCTAACGCCACAGGAGACAAAGATTTCTACGGAGATAAATTTACTTATGTGCCTGAAAAAGACTTATATATTTGTCCTTTGGGCCATGAATTACGCAGAATAAACCACAAATCAAAAGAACCAAAAAGAATAAAATATAGAAACTACGATGCCTGTAAAAACTGTGAATCAAAAAGCAAATGCACCACTGCAGCCAAAGGCAGGATAATAAATCGGTCACCTAACCAAGATTTTTTGGATACTATAGATGCTAGAACAGAAGCAAATATGGACAAATACCTACAAAGGCAGATGATTGTTGAGCATCCTTATGGAACCATCAAAAGGACAATGAATGCTGGGTATTTTTTAACAAGAGGGATGGATTCTGTAACTACAGAGACAGCCCTAGTTTTGCTAGCCTATAATTTTAAAAGAGTAATAAATATTATAGGAGTGAAAGAACTACTAAGGATATTAGTAGCTCTTAGACCCACTTTATCATTGTATTTTTATATGTTTAAGTCATATTGCACCAAAAGACAGGAAATTTACGGCTAATCCTTGAGTTTTTAGAGATTAGCCACACAGTCTGACGTTTCGAGAGCTCCACTTACCATGGACGGTGAATTGGAGCGGTACCCTTCTGGAGTTAGATAGAAGCCTTAAGTCTCGACGGAGAATTTTGTACAGCGTTTAATATGCGACATTCCTAAAAAAATGACTTTGTCATCACTCTGAGACCTTAAATACAATTTAAGGTTATTTGCTTAATAAATAACAGTTTCACATACTTCTAGAAGAAACCACATCAATGCCAAGTCCTAAAATGTCCTTTATTACTGTTTCTCCCTTTTTTATTGGGGACTTGACTTCAACAGTATCTAAGAAACACATAAATCTAAAAATTTCTTTTTTAGGAATTGGTTCCGAACTTTTTACGGGTAAGCGTTTAAAATGAGCACCAGTAATTTTCACAGTTGTTGTTATCATCCTAGTTGGATTAATAACTTCCTTTAAACCATACTTCTCTCCCCTTGGGCATTGATTCCCCTCAACAAGGTAATTCCCATTCTCCTCCATAACTGAAAGGTGACACCCTATGGGACAAGCAATACATATCATTTCTTTCTTTGACATATTACCCCCTCCTTGTTATATTGTAGACCTCAGACTAAATACATAGAGCCACACAAATATAACCATTGTGGTTACTTTGTGTGGCTCTCCACTTTTGCGCCTAAATATTCTGTTTATTATATTATATGCTATAACATACAGAATGTAAATAGAAATATTCAATACTGATTTATTCTACAATATTGTATTTCCGAGCTTTAGCTGCAACAGTCTTGTGGGTTACTCCCAGTGCTTTCGCTGCTTTATTGAAGCTGCCAAACTTATTTAAGGCATTTTTTATAATCTCCCGCTCATACTCATCCAAAGTAGCTATTTCACCCTTAGAGTTGTTATTTATCAAGGAAGTGTTAATAATTGAGTCTCGATTAACCCTAAATATATTAGAAACTTCTTTGGGAATATCATTTATTCCTATAATGTCTCCCTCAACAAGTACCATTAGCCGTTCAATTAAGTTCTTGAGTTCTCTAATGTTACCAGGCCATTGATAGCTATAAAAAGCTAGTTCTACCTCATGTTCTAGGGCTTTCATTGGTACTCCTGTCTCTTTATGAATTTTTCTCATATAGTGATATGTCAGCTCTATAATATCTTCTTTTCTCTCTCGCAAAGAAGGAACATGTATGGGTATAACATTTAGTCTATAGTATAAGTCCTCTCTAAAAGAACCATTTTCAATAAGCTCTCTTAAATCCCTGTGGGTTGCGGCTATGATTCTTACATCACATTGGATACTCTCATTGCCCCCAACTCGTTCAAACTCTTTCTCTTGAATAATTCGCAATACCTTAACTTGCATATTCATGGGCATATCACCAATCTCATCTAGGAAGATGGTCCCCCCATTTGCTTGCTCAAATTTACCAATCTTCCTTTTAACAGCACCTGTGAAGGCCCCTTGCTCATGCCCAAATAGTTCTGACTCTAATAAGTCATATGGTATTGCACCACAATTTATTTTTACAAAGGGCATGGAAGATTGTTTACTAGCTTTATGAATAGCTTCCGCAAATAAGCCCTTGCCACATCCAGTTTCCCCTGTTATTAGTACTGTGGCATTAGATTTGGCAGCCTTTTCAGATATATATAGAATGTTTTTAATAGATTTGCTGTTACCAATTACACCTTCAAAGGCTTTTGGTAAGTATCTAGTTTCTTCATTGGGCTTACCATACTCCTCGGAACTTATGCTCTCAGCCTTCTCTTCCCTATATATGACAATTACACCTCCAAAACTATTGCCTTGCATTAACAAACTAGATGTAACACTTATTCTCTTTTTTTTGTAGGGGTGATGCAAAAACCCATCAATAGGTTTTTTGCTTTTTAACGATGTTAATACTATCTCGTCATTAGGTGTTTGATATATGCTTTTTCCCTTAAGTGCAAAGTTAGTAACACCAAACATTTCTTCATAGGCAGGATTCATGTATTCAATCAAGCCTAAAGAATTGACAACTAATACCCCGTCAATTAGGTACCTAAAAAGACCGGAGTAAGAAGAGTTTGCCAAATCATTTAGTTTTCTGTTTTCGTTTAAATGTGTTACCTTTGCTCTAGTCATTTTATCCACCTACCCTATCGTTACATACTTCGAGTGGCTATTATATTTATGTCTAAACCCATAAGCTTCTCAATTATAACCTCACCTGCTTTTACTGGGCTACTTACTTGTACTTCATCCAAAGTCTTCATACAGTCAAATATCTTGTCCTTAGGTATGGCATCACTTGTTCTAACTGGCAAACGAGCCAAATGACCATTTTTCAATCTAACTGTTGAGGTTATCATTCTTGTGGGGTTAGTCATTTCCTTCACTGCGTATTGCTCTCCCCTTGGGCACTTGTTACCAGAAACATTATAGGATGTTTTGCCGTTTTCTATTGTAGAAACTTCCATTTTACATCCCATTGGACACGCTATACATACCATATCTTGTTTCATCATCTATTCCTCCTCTAACTGAAGGGAAACTATGATGTCATTCCCTTCAAAGTTTGCTAAATCTTTAGCAGGTAAATTAATAGTTTCCATTTCACCTGGGGCAAGGTGCCTTTTCTTTACTGATTTTATCACTTTATCTCCGTCTTTTATAACTAGTTTGGCATTATGGTAAACATTGTCCACCCTAAGCATCAATGTTAATTTATCTGTTATATTTTCTATTTGAACTTTATGTGGAACGATGTATCTGACACCATTTTCACCCTTAGTTTCCATAGGTTTCTTACTTACCACAAGTTGTTTTTGTACGAATCTTGCAGCATATTTTCCCGCTCTTCTACTTTCTTCAGTAACCCAATCCACTAGGTCATGCACATGCACAACATTTCCACATGCAAAAACTCCTTCTATTGAAGTCTCCATGGATTCATTAACAACAGGGCCACCAGTTATAGGATCTAATTTAATTCCTGCACTTTTAGAAAGCTCATTTTCCGGTATAAGCCCTACTGAAAGTAGTAATGTATCACAGCTGAATGTTTGCTCTGTTCCTGGGATAGGTCTGCGTCTATCATCTACTTTAGCTATAACTACTTCTTCAACTCTGTCTTTTCCTTTTACATCTACCACAGTGTGACTTAAAAGTAATGGTATATTGTAATCATCAAGGCATTGAACTATATTCCTAGTCAGACCACCAGAGAAAGGCATCAGTTCAACCACAGCATGCACCTTCGCACCTTCTAAAGTCATCCTTCTAGCCATGATCAGTCCGATATCCCCAGACCCTAGTATAACCACTTCTTTTCCTACCATATAACCTTCCATGTTAACAAAACGTTGAGCTGTACCTGCGCTAAATACTCCCGAGGCCCTAGTTCCAGGTATATTGATTGCTCCTCTGGTTCTTTCACGACAGCCCATAGCCAGTACAACGGCACCTGCATTTATATGAAGTAACCCATCCACAGTATTTACTGCAGTAACAACTTTCTCTTGATTAATATCCAATACCATTGTGTCTAACTTGAATTCTATTCCTTGTTCCTTAAGTTTCTCAATAAAGCGCTCTGCATACTCAGGACCTGTAAGTTCTTCTTTAAATACATGTAAACCAAATCCATTGTGAATACATTGTTGTAAAATTCCACCAAGCTCTCTATCTCTCTCAATTACTAATATGTTATCCACGCCGTTTTCTTTAGCCTCAATAGCTGCAGCCAATCCAGCTGGGCCACCACCGATGACAACAATATCATAATTTATCATGCAAGTTTCCCCCTTTTTGTTGTGTGTAGGTGTCATTAGTTAACTTCCACTGAGCTGGATTTTGTAGAACCTGTTAAAATATAGGATCCTTTACTATCCTTAACTATAGAAGTTATATCAGTTTGTAGTTCCTTAGCTAGTATTTCCATTACCCTCGGGCCACAGAAACCACCTTGACATCTACCTCCACCTGCTCTTGCTCTACGTTTGACCGCATCTAAGTTAGTAGCACCAGCTTTTCTGTTAACTATATCTACTATTTCGCCTTCAGTAATATTTTCGCAACGACAAATGATTCTACCAAAGCGGGGATCTTTCTTAATAAGTTCAGCCTTTTCATTATCACTTAAATCTATAAAATGAATAGATGGTTTTCTATTTGGGTTAAAACTCTCGTTAGTTTCAAAACCACCTGATGATTTACATAATATTTCGACTGCCATCTTCGCAATGGCTGGTGCTGCAGTTAAGCCTGGTGAATCGATGGCTGCAACATTTATAAAGCCCTTGGAGTTCTTTGATTCCTCAATAATAAAATCCCCATGTTTGACTTTGGCCCTTAAACCTGTAAAAGAAGTTATAACTGCATTAAAAGGAAATCCAGGTATTACTTTATGAGCCTTTTCCCTTAGGAAGTTCAGTCCATTCATGGTTGTTTTTAAATCATTGGGGTCTTCTACTTTTTCAGCCGTAGGGCCTATTAAGAAGTTACCATGTACTGTTGGTAGTACCACTACCCCTTTGCCATCTTTCGATGGTGTTTGGAATACTACAGTGTTTACAAAGTCTCCCACGGATTTATCAAATAAGTTGTACTCTCCTCGGTTAGGTAAAATTTCAAAAAATGGTTCATTTACCATATCGTTAATTTTGTCAGCAAAAAGCCCTGCACAGTTCATTATATATCTAGTGGAAATTTCTTTTTCCCCTGCGACTACTACATAACCTGAGTCAACCTTATTTATACTTGTAACAGGGCTGTTAAGGAGAATTTCCACTCCATTTTCCGCTGCATTTTCCGCTAAAGCTATAGCCAACTCCCATGGCCCTACTATTCCAGCAGTAGGTGCATATAGAGCTGCTATTATATCTTCACTTAGGTTAGGCTCCATCTTCCTAACTTCTTCTTTGGAGATTATCTCTAGGTTTGGAACCCCATTTATTTCTCCTTGTTCTTTTAGTTCTTTTAGTACTTCTATATCACTTTCTTCCGTGGCTACTACAAAAGAACCTATTCTTTTAAAAGGTACATCTAATTCCTTACATAAGTCCTCATACAAAGCATTTCCTAGCACATTTGTGCTGGCTTTTAGTGTTCCTGGTAGCGCATCGTAGCCCGCATGTACTATGGCACTATTGGCCTTGGTTGTTCCATTTGCCACATCGTTTTCCTTATCTACAATGATGGTTTTTATGTTAAATTTAGCTAACTCACGGGCAATGGCACATCCCACTACGCCAGCGCCTATAATGGTAACATCATACATAATATCAACTCCCCCAGTTTATTAGAGAGAACTAAAAAAGCCACACAAAACACACCTATTAAGTAGGTTGTTTTATGTGGCTCTCTATTCTCAGCCTTCAGTATTTAATTACGTTAATTATAACATCTTAGTACGTTAAAGTAAAGTGGCTAATTTATTATTCTTGTTCCCAATCTCTAGAACGCTCAACAGCACGTTTCCAACCGGAGTAAAGTTTTTCTTTTCCTTCTTCTTCCATGGAAGCGTTAAAGCTTCTATCAACGATCCACTTGTTAGAGATTTCGTCTCTACTCTTCCAGAATCCAACTGCAAGACCAGCTAGGTAAGCCGCACCAAGAGCGGTTGTCTCTGTAACTTCTGGTCTATCAACTTGAACACCTAGGATGTCTGATTGGAATTGCATTAAGAAGTTGTTAGCAACTGCTCCACCATCAACCTTAAGTGCTTGTAAAGTTATGCCTGAATCTTCTTGCATAGCTTCTAATACGTCTCTAGTTTGATATGCAATAGATTCAAGGGTTGCACGAACTAAATGTTCAGCTTTAGCTCCACGAGTTAAGCCTACAATTGTACCCCTTGCATACATATCCCAGTATGGTGCTCCTAAACCTACAAATGCAGGTACAACATAAACACCATTAGAGTCTTTAACTTTAGTAGCAAGGTACTCGCTATCTTGAGCGTCTCTGATAATTTTCAGTTCATCTCTTAACCATTGAACAGAAGCACCAGCTACGAAGATACTACCTTCTAAAGCATATTCAACCTTACCATCTACACCCCAAGCTAAAGTTGTTAATAGCCCGTTGTTAGAAGGAACAAATTTCTCACCAGTATTCATTAACATAAAGCACCCAGTTCCGTAAGTGTTCTTAGCCATTCCTGGGCTAAAGCACGCTTGACCGAAAAGTGCCGCTTGTTGGTCACCAGCAGCTCCTGCGATAGGAATCTCTGCTCCACCAAATGTTTCTACATCAGTGTGGCCATAAACTTCACTTGAAGGTTTAACTTCTGGCAACATAGAAGCAGGAATACCAAGCTCTGCAAGGATTTTTTCATCCCACTTAAGCTCTTTAATGTTGTATAACATAGTTCTTGAAGCATTTGAATAATCAGTTACATGAACTTTACCCCTTGTTAAATTCCAGATTAACCAAGTGTCAATGTTACCGAAGATTAGATCTCCGTTTTCTGCTTTTTCTCTAGCACCTTCAACATTGTCTAAAATCCATTTAACTTTAGTTCCTGAGAAATAAGCATCAACAACTAAACCAGTGTTATCTCTTATATACTCCTCAAGTCCTCTAGCTTTTAAGTCATCGCAAATGTTTGCTGTTCTTCTACATTGCCAAACAATTGCGTTATATACAGGTTTACCAGTGTTCTTATCCCAAACAACTGTTGTTTCCCTTTGATTTGTGATACCTATAGCCGCGATCTCTTGGGGCTTAATACCAGCTGTTTCTAAAACTTCTCTTGCCACACCACTTTGAGTTCCCCATATTTCCATTGCATCATGCTCAACCCAACCAGCTTTTGGGTAAATTTGTGTAAATTCCTTTTGGGATGTTGCTACAATCTTACCATCGTGATCGAAGATTATTGCTCTTGAACTAGTGGTTCCTTGGTCTAAAGATAAAATAAATTTTTTATCCATTATCTCTCCCCCTTTTTTTGTTATAGACTACTGGAGGCTATGTAGTTTTACACTAAGCCTCCAGTATTACCTTAAAATTAAAGATAATGATTTCTAAGAAAGTTATTAAAAATTTGATATTAAATCCTAGGAGATCTGACTAATGCAATTATTGTTTTTACTGTTTATTAAAAATTAACCTAGGAAGCTAAATAATACGTAACCGGCGATTATACCACCTACTATAGAACAAATTATAGTCGGTATGGATTTACCAACGTCATCTCCAGCTATTGCAGAAGCAATCCAAAGACCTGAAAAAGCAGCGAATGCTTGGTCTACCCATGCGCCACCAGTCTGGTAAATAGCCCCTACTCCGTGAGTAAGTGTCCAAGCAGTACCAACTATGAAGCCCGCTGCCATCCAACCACCGATAGGTCCGAAATTATCAACGAACTTGCCCCACATCAATCTAATCATAAACGGGAAAATGAAAGCGCCCGCAAATGTTCCAATTGCTAATTGTAGAGTCATGTTTTTTCCCCCTTTCCTTTTAAGAGTACACAATAACTACATTATTATGCAGCTTTGTTAACGTCTTCAACTTCAACTACATTTTTCGCCCAATGTTTTTCAAGCATAACAGCAGCAACACCGCCACAAGCTCCACCTACTAAAACGATAGCTAGTGTAGGTAATGAATCGATTCCTACCTGAAAACCATCTGAGAACATTGGTCTAACAAAACCAGCAACCCCTATTCCTAAAGCCATGTCAATAAAAGCACCTGGGTTATCAATTAGACCTAAAAAGTGATTCATGTACCACATACTTCCGATAATGATTAACCCTGCAAACCATCCACCACCGATACCGTGCTCTCCAACAAAAGCACCCCATACACTCATAACAAAAATACCTGCGATGGCAGAACCTAGAATTGTTCCGATATGTTTCATACTTTCACCTCCTCAAGGTTTTTGTATTTAAATCATTAGACTTTGTCTAATGAAAATTTACATGTACCAAATTTTTTCATTGGTTGTTGATATGCCAATGGCCCCAGAACCTAAGCTGTTAATTACCTCTTCTTTTAGTGTGATAAGTCCCCCATTTATAATGGGTATATTTGTTTCTTTATGGAGTATTTTAGTTATCCTTGGCATAATCCCTGGTAGTATTTCCACAGCATCTGGTTTAGTTGATTTAATTGACTTGATTCCTGTTTCTAGGGACAAGGAGTCTAAAATAAATAATCTTTGAATTGCGAACATATCCAATTCCTTAGCTATTCTTACCAAACTGCTCTTTGTAGTTATTATTCCATCTGGTCTAACGTTATCTTTAATATACTTCAGGGCATATATATCCCTCGATAACCCTTCTATTAAGTCTAAGTGGATATAAATAGCTTTTTTGCTTTTAGCTACTTTTTCTACAGTTTCTTTGAGGTTGAGCAGATTGCCCTTTAGTAAAAATACTATTTCACTAGGTGATTCAATAGCAGTATCTAACTTATCAAGGGAGTTAACAGCAGAAATAATAGGATTACACTGGATTTTGTCGTAAAAATTGTTTTTCATAATCTTCCCTCCGTCTTTACTTTCGCAATATTCGTGCCAACATTTATAAAGTGTTAAATAATGGTGTTTAATATAAAAATATATACTTTTTATATTTATTATTCGTTCTTTTTTACCATATTTATATGTTTTTTGTGTTAACTTTGGGTAAAAAATACCAAGTTGCTTTTTTACCTACCTTAAGAATAACAGAAAACGTTTCTTATGGGAATAATATTTAGAAAATTTAGTTATTATTAAGATTTATTCTTATTAACAAGGAAAATACCAGAAAATATAAAAAAATATAACCCCTTCAGAAAGGGTTATATTTTTTAACTATTATATTTCTTTTACATTTAGTACTCTCATGGCGTTAAACACTGCTATTACTGTAACCCCAACATCAGCAAATACGGCTTCCCATATGCTTGCTAGACCTACTGTACCTAAGGCTAAAACAATGAGTTTTACTCCTATGGCAAAAACGATATTTTGCCAAACTATTTTCCGTGTTCTTTTAGCTATTTTTATGGCAGTTACTAATTTAGATGGCTCATCGTTCATTATAACTATATCAGCTGCTTCAATTGCCGCATCAGAGCCTAATCCTCCCATGGCTACTCCCACATCTGCTCTAGCTAAAACAGGTGCATCATTTATACCATCTCCTACGAAAATCATTTTACCTTTTCTTGATTTCCCTTGATTTATCTCCTCTAGTCTCTCAACCTTTTCATGGGGAAGTAGTTCAGCATAATATTTATCCAATCCTAAATGTGTAGATATTTCCGACGCAATAGCGTTGTTATCACCTGTTAGCATTATAGTCTTTTTAATACCTATTGATTTAAGACCTACTATGGCATCTTTTGAATCATCCTTTATTTGGTCGGCTATAACTATATAGCCAATATGATTTTTATCCACTGCAACATGCACTACTGTACCAGTTGCCTTTACATCTTTATATTTTATTTTCTCAGTCTCCATCAATTTACGGTTACCTACTAATAAAGCTATTCCATCTACTTTTACACTTATTCCATGGCCTGCTATTTCTTTGTAGTCTTTTAGTAAACTTTGATCCACATCCTTGCCATAAGATTTTAAAATAGATTTTGCAATGGGGTGTGTGGAGTAACTTTCAGCCAAGGCAGCATACTCAATTATTTTCTCACTGGGTATTTCAGCCGTTTCTTGAATTTGAGTAACCGTGAAAATGCCTTTGGTTAATGTCCCTGTTTTATCAAAAACCACTATTTCCACATCATTTAATGCTTCTAAGAAATTACTTCCCTTTACCAATATTCCTCTTTTAGATGCTCCACCTATGCCACCAAAGAAGCCAAGGGGTATAGATATAACCAGTGCGCAGGGGCAAGAGATTACTAAGAATACTAAAGCTCTATAAATCCACTGGGAAAAGGTTGCATCTTCTATGAGAAGGGGCGGAATGACAGCTAGTAGTGCAGCTATTGCGACTACCACTGGAGTATAGTATTTAGCAAACTTTGTGATAAAGTTCTCTGTTGGTGCTTTGCGACCACTGGCATTTTGAACTAAATCAAGTATTTTTGAAACAGTGGATTCCCCAAAATCCTTAGTAACTTCTACGGTTAATAAACCTGTATTGTTTATAAAGCCACTTAATATATCACTTCCTACTTCTACATCCCGCAACACAGACTCACCAGTTAGCGCGGAAGTGTCCACAAGGGAACTCCCTTCTATTACTTTTCCATCTAAGGGTACTTTTTCCCCAGGTTTTACAACTATAAGATCTCCCACACCTACATCTTCAGGATCCACAGTTTTAAGCTCGCCATTTATTTTTAGATTTGCATAATCTGGCCTAATATCCATTAAGCTTGAGATGGATTTTCTTGATCTATTTATGGCTATACTTTGCACATATTCTCCTACATTGTAAAAGAGCATAACTGCCACACCTTCGGGAAACTCACCAATGGCAAAGGCTCCCACCGTTGCAATACTCATTAGGAAATTCTCGTCAAAAATCTGGCCCCTCAATATGTTTTTACCTGCCCGTAGAAGCACCCTCCCCCCTACAATAACATAAGCTGCAAAGTAGAAGCTAAATCTTAGTATATCGGGCATTCCAATTATAAATGGTAGAAAGAAAAGTACACCGCCAATTATAATTTTCCTGAGTTCTTTTTTACTAGCTATCTCTCCATGATCGTGCTCATGACCGTGCCCTTCATCTTTATGCTCTTCCCCTTCAACAATTACTTTCACGTGGGGTTCTAGTTCCGTAACTATCTCTTGAACTTCATTTATAATAGCTACACTATTTTTTCTGTCCTCTATCTCTAAAGTAAGTTTTTTACCAATAAAATCGACCACAGCTGATTTTACTCCTGGTAAAAGCTTTATTTTATCCTCTATCTTCGAAGCACAGTTAGCACAATCTAAACCAACTAACAAAACAACCTTTTTATCATTTTTCTTAAGTGTTTTCTCTTTAATTACCACATGGGACTCGATTTTATTGACTACTTCTTTCACCTTTCTTAAAACCTCTTCAACCTCTGTATCCTCTAACTCAACCTTCAAGGTTTTAGTTGTAAAATTCACATTCACTGAACTAATACCTTCTAAAGACTGAATTGCCTCTTCAATTTTGCTTGCACAGTTGGCGCAGCTTAAACCGTCAAGGATAAGCTCTTTTTTTGTTTTAGCCATTTCTCCCCAATCCCTTCAATCAAATTATTCTTCCAGTATATGCTCAAGGCCTTGGTTAAGGACCTTACTTATGTGGTCATCATTTAGTGAGTAATAGACAACCTTACCATCTTTACGTGCTTTAACTAATCTTCCCTGGCGCAGCACTTTTAGCTGATGGGAAATGGCAGATTGGGTCATATCTAAAAGTGCTGATATATCACAAACGCACATTTCCTCATTGGACAATGCATATAAAATTTTAATCCTTGTGGCATCACCAAAAACCTTAAAAAAGTCAGCTAAGATTGACATTTTTTCATCAGGTAGCATTATATCTCTTATTTTATCCACTGTCTCTTGGTGAATCACTGTAGCCTGACATCTATCAATATTAGTCATCAAATCACCCCTTATATGAATAGTTGTTCATATGTTTATATATAGTTTATTCCCCATGGGGAAATTTGTCAATAATTAAAATTACTTTTTTAGATCAAGTAGTATTAAAATCGGGGTCAGGATCAATTATCCATTATTGAATAATTGATCCTGACCCCGAAGCCTACTAACCTAGCCCTTGTTTTTTTGCTAGTGCTAAATATATTCCTAGAACTACAAACAGTGTTAAAGTTTCGGCAAATGGCACCGTTAGCCATATTCCCACTGTTGATAGGTATGCGGGAAGTACTATCAGTCCAAGGATTATGAAGCCAACTCCTCTACACATTGATATGATAGTGGCATAGTACGCTTTTTCCATTGCTTGGAAGTATGATCCCATAACTATGTTCACTCCCATAAATATAAATGCGATGAAATAATAATTTATGGCCTCTGAACCTAGTTCCATAAGTTCCGTGGCATCTGTGACAAAGAGGCTTACAATCTGCCCTGGAAATGCTATTCCAGTTATATAAAACACTACTCCTATTACTGCCGCTGATATTAGTCCCAAGTTCCTTACCCTTTTAATCCTATCATTCTTTTTTGCGCCATAGTTGATGCTCACTAGGGGTTGTACTGCCTGTGCCACTCCAGTAAAAACAGCAACGCAAATTAAGGATATGTTTGCCACTATGCTATAAGCAGTGATCCCCACTTCACCAACATGTTTTAGTAAAGTGATATTAAAAGCAAAAATTACTATACCAGAAGATAATTCTATAACGAAATTTGAAAAACCGTTAAATACAATTCTCTTTATTATTTCCACATCTAGTTTGACCTTCACAAACTTCAGTATATCTGTACCCCTTATCAAATAAAAACTAAATATCACTAAGCTTTGTAGAGAGGATATGGCAGTTGCCAGGGCAGCCCCCCTCATCCCCCAGTGCAAAATAAAGATAAAAACCCAATCCAGTGTGATGTTTGTTATACAGCTAGCAACCGTAACCCACATGGCGATTTGTGGTGCTTTATCATTTCTTACAAAAGCCGAGATGACGTTGACAATCATGAAAGAGAAAGATACTCCCATTATAACTTGCATATATTGGGTTACCATATCAATATTGTTGTCTGTTGCACCTAAGAAAAATGCAATCTCGTCTAAAAAGAACGAGCCCAATACTGTAAAGAGAAGCCCCATGGATATGGCCAAATACATAGCCGTGGTAAATATTGTCTTAGCTGTCTTTCTTTGGTTTTGTCCTAGACTCACTGACATGGAAGTAGCCCCTCCGATGCCGATCATTAAACCTATGGCAAAGGTAAGATTAAAAACAGGTAAAACAATATTCAGGGCGGCTAACCCATCGCTACCAACACCCCTACCAATAAAAATAGTATCAACGAGGATATAAAAAGCAATCATGGCCATTGCTGCAACACTGTTTATAAAGTATTTTGTAAATAGTCTATATATATTACCTTCTAAAAGGTTTATATCTTGTTTCATTTAGTATACCTCCCTCAAACACTAATACTGATTTTACTGTGTGCAGGCAAAAAGGTCAAGAAAATCGGGGTCAGACTTCAATTATCCATTATTGGATAATTGAAGTCTGACCCCGTAGCATTTAAAGTTCTTTTAGTTTTTGAATGTATCTTTCGGTGTTGAATTCGTTTTTATTTTTGAATACCTCAAACATTTCTTCCATAAACAATATAGTAATCATGGTTTTAGCTTCATTTTCTGGTACACCCCTGTCAATTAATTTTTCTAGGGTTTGTTTTGTATCCACTGGGTCACTATCCCTAAGTTGATTTTCAATTGCCTGTGTGGCTACTTCTAGAATCTTTTCGCTTCTCATATTAGATCTCCTTCTTGATTATTTTTATATTGTCACATTAACATAGTGTAATGCTTAGTGCAAATTCTATGGTAATAGGTATTTTTCCCATGGCAGTGAATGAATATTTTTAGACCCTTAACGAAATATATTATTCTTATAAAAAAAATAAATCCCTGCTTGACTTTGATAGGGATCTATTTTAACACTATATCTATAAAAAGAAAACTTTGCCCAGAAACTTCTCATGGAAAAGATGTCTACCCATGCTGGTCTAGGAGCCGTTAACCTTCCATGTAATTGGGCATGGCTTCGCCCTCTTTATGACTAGCTTTAAACTTATGTAGTCCAAATCTTATCCGCATAGTAAATCCGTAGGCGATCATTAGTATGCCAAATACTAAAAACATGGACATAAAGTCTTTCAATAATATACGTATAAGTGTTAGCACGCTCATTACAATACCCATATACATAACATTTGATCCTATCCACATGGCTACACCTTCACCATCTACATCTTCATATTCTTCTCCTAAATCAAATTCGAAATATATTTTATTGTAAATAAATAGTCCTGCTCCCGCTACCAGTATACTAAAGGTTAGATAAACCAAATTCACCAAAACAAATCCCCTCCTCATAACATAACCTTCAAGTTTATTTTATTCCTCTATGGGTTATTTAAGAACAAATGTCTTAAGAATGATTATTTCCCCTTTTGGTAATTAAATACATATACATCTTCCTAATATTCAAGAAAGTGTTATAATATAGAAGATATATTAACATTGGAGGAGAACTTATGAGCAATTTTTGGGGAATAGCAGTGTCAATAGTTTTTGTTTTGGTAGTTATAGGCACTTCAGAGTTTTTAGGAAAAAAGCAAATTCTAAGTAATGAAGGTACAAGAAAATTCGTACATATCGGTGTGGCAAATTGGTGGTTTATAGCCATGTATTTTTTTGATAACAAATTTTACGCTGCAATAGTTCCAGCAATTTTTGTTATAGTTAACTATATATCTTATAAACAACAGATATTTAAGTCCATAGAGCGGAATAGTGAAGAAAATAGCCTCGGTACTGTCTATTATGCTATTTCTCTGTTGATACTAAGTCTAATTACCTTTAGCGAAGGTTACAGTCCAACCATTGGCTTAGTAGGAATAATGGTTATGGGGTACGGAGACGGATTAGCAGCAGTTATAGGGCAAGCATATGGGAAGCACAAATATACTATTTTTGGGGCAACGAAAAGTATGGAAGGTACCCTAGCAATGTTTTTGTCTTCTTTTATTGTAACACTTTTGATATTACACTTCGGGTCCTTTCCCAATGTGTTCCTTCTCCCTTTTGTCATTGCTATATTTGCCACAGTTATTGAGTCAATATCCTTTGCAGGGTTTGATAATCTGACAGTTCCTCTTCTGACTTCACTTATATATTACCTTCTAGTTTACTAAAGGAGTGACAAAATGATAGAGATTTTTTTAGGTTTATTTGTTAGCCTGGGCATAGCTATTTATGCTTACACGAAAGGGTCATTAAGTAAAAGCGGTTTAGTTTCTGCAGCCATATATGGGGCTTCTCTATATTTTTTCGGAGGTATAATATTTCTTTTAATTATGTTATGCTTTTTTTCCTCTTCAAGCCTACTATCTAAGTATAAGCATGGGGAAAAACAGCCTTTAGAAGTCATCCACGAGAAGGGTGATAGAAGGGATTACACCCAAGTTATAGCCAATGGACTTCCTTCATTTATATTTGCAGGACTTTTCTATGTTACTCAAAATCATGGATTTATCCTGGGATTTGCCACATGCTTGGCTGCAGCCAATGCTGATACATGGGCTTCTGAACTGGGTGTTCTAAGTCAAAATAAACCCGTTTCAATCCTTACAGGTAAGTCAGTGAGTAATGGCATGTCAGGTGGAGTAACCACCCTAGGCACCCTCGCATCTTTTCTAGGTGGATTGTTTATAGCCATAGTATTTATATCATTTTCGTACTTTGCTTACCCAGAGTTATCTAACGAAATATGGATTCTCCTTTTTCTGTGCACCTTTGGTGGTTTCTTAGGTTCCATTATAGATAGTGTTTTAGGTGCCAGCGCCCAAGGAATATATAAAGATATGGAAAATAGGTTCACAGAAAAAAGATATTCATCAAGTGAAGAGAATACTTTGGTACGTGGTTTCAAGGTAATAAATAATAACCTTGTGAACCTACTAAGCGGTACAATTTCTGCAACTCTAGTTGTACTTATTTATTTTCTTGTTATTTAACTTATAGTCACATGCTTACTTCAAGAAAAAAACAGGCTGAGCTTAGCTCAGCCTGTTTTAGTTTATATATGATTTTACTGCTGGAACAACTAAGTCTAATCTCTTAAGTCCGTAATGTTCTGGATGAACTATAAAGAAATCCTTATTTCTTCTTTTCAAATCTTCCTTTACTTGCTTCTCGAAAAGTAAAATTTCTGGAGAAAGTAATACCAAGTCAAAATCTTGAGACTCTATTATTTTTCGATATTCATATATATTGCCAAATGTCCATTCAACTGGTAAGTCAAACTGTTTAGTGTACCTTAATGCCTGTCTTTCAAAAGCTCTACTTTGACCAGTTTTTTTACAAACTACCAAAAATTTCTTCACTTACTTCAGTCCTTTCCCTGTACAGTAAACTATTGCTTTGAGTCAAGTTGCTGCTCTAGACCTAAAATAAGATTCTCGAACCTAGCTTTGATTTTCTTTCTATAAAATATGTTTGCAAGTATTTTATTGATGGCAGTAAAGCCCGTAGGATTATATTGATCTTCAGTGAGTAGCAGTTTAGTTTTATTTTTTTCTATGGGGATAAGCTCATACTTAGAAGTATATACAGTCTTGCCATAAAAAGTTTTAATCTCATACATCATATTTTCCTTGTACCCTGTTATTTCTACCTTAACATCTACCATTTTACCATTGCCTGAGGCTATTTTCTTTTTTGCTGAAGTACCCACTGGTTTTTTCTCGTTGAAACTTTTAAAGTCACTTTTAATACTATCCTTAAAAACTTTAAAAATTTCTTTAGCTGAATAGTCCAAAACCTTCTGATTCTTGTAAACTGACATAAGTAATCAACTCCAACATTCTTTTCTTTATATTATACCGTATTAAATAATTTTTAGGTAGATGTTTCTGAATATTTTATGAAGATAAAGTTCATTTTTTGAACTTTATGCACAAATAAGCACCCCTGGGTGCTTATTTGTGCATGGCTCCATATACTGCTCCAATTATATTTGCATCATTGGAGAACTGGCATTTTTCAACTCTTGGAAATATTTTAGCATATCCAAAATCCTCTACCAACCGATTGAGCCTTTGATTTATCTCATCCACGATATTTTCCCTTGCACTTACTGCTCCACCCATTACAATCATCTCAGGATCATAAATACATTGTAAGTTAAAAATACCCATAGCTAAGTACATATACCATTCATCTATAGCGCTAATACAATCATCATCTTTTTCTTCCGCAAGTTTGAAAACCAACTCCCCATCTAATTCTTTAGAAGGTATTCCTTTCCTCTTTGCAGCACTTCTAACTAAGGCAGCTGTGGACCCCGTATCACTCCAGCTCCTATATTTACCACTTTCAAAATCCTTATCCATAATCATAAAACCAAATTCCCCCCCGTGTAAGTTTTTACCCACATGGAGTTTTCTATCCTTTATCACAGCACCGCCAATGCCTGTTCCGCATACAACAAACAGAACATCCTTACACTCCTTTGCCACACCTCGCCAAACCTCTGCCAATGCAGCACAGTTTGCATCGTTTTCCATAAATACTGGTAGCCCAGTCTTGCCTGTAATAAGTTCCCGTATATTTGGTCCGTGAATGTACGGAACTGCTGATATGCCGCCCACAAATCCAGTTGTATTATTAACTGCCCCAGGCAGACTCATTGCTATACCATCAAACACATATTCATGGCTATATTTGTTTTTAAGTTCACTTACTATATTTACGAAATCTTCGATTTTTGTTCTAGGTGTAGGCATCTTACCTTTTTGTACAATATTCCCACTACCATTAACTATAGCATACTTTAAATTCGTTCCACCTAGGTCAAAAGATAAGTAAAAACTCACTTTAATTTCCCCTTTCTAGAAACCGTTTTTTTCAACCACTTCCTTAATCCAGTACCCAGATTTCTTCACTGTTTTCTTCTGAGTTTGTAAATCTAAAGAGATATACCCATATCTATTTTTATAAGCGTTCATCCATGACCAACAATCAATGGGTGTCCAAAGATGGTATCCAAAACAATTAGACCCTTCAGATATCCCCTTATGTAGCCACTCTAAGTGCTCTTGAATGAATTCAATTCTATAATCGTCTTCGATATAACCCTCTGAGTTAATGAACTTTTCTTCACCTTCTACCCCCATTCCATTTTCGGAAACATACCAAGGTATATTATTATAGTTTTCTTTTAAATTGATTGAAATATCGTATAAAGCTTTAGGATAAATCTCCCAGCCCCTATGGACATTCATTCTTCTGCCGGGCATTTCATAGTTATCAAAATATTTATGGGGCATCCACTCAGTACCATTAAAACCTTCTTCCCTTGCCATAACCCTGCGAGGCTGATAATAATTCACCCCTAAAAAGTCTACTGTGTTTTTCTCAATAATTAACAATTCTTCTTGGGTACAACTCCATAATACATCATCTTTTAGTAGTAAATCTACTATCTCAGCAGGAAATTTCCCCTTTACTGCTGGGTCTAAGAATAATCTATTAAAAAACAAATCAGCTATATCCCCAGCCTTTTTATCTTCATTACTATCTGACCTAGGATAAGAAGGTGTAAGGTTAACAACTATTCCTATTTTGCCATCTTCACTGTATCCACCATCTTTAAAAACTTGCACTGCTTTTGCAGAAGCAAGGTTGATATTAAAGGCAACTTGAACGGCCTTTCTACCATCCACTATTTTAGGATAATGAAATTGGTATAGGTACTGGCCTTCCACCACAACTATAGGTTCATTGAATGTCACCCAGTGTTTTACTCTATCTGCAAATAGCTCAAATGCCTTACTGGCGAATATGGCAAATAAATCAACAACATGTTTAGATTCCCAACCTCCATATTTATCATAAAGCTCAACTGGTAAATCAAAGTGGTGTAGTGCCATGACAGGTGTTATATTATTTTTTATGCATTGATCAATAACCCCATTATAAAATCTAACAGCATCTTCATCAACTTCTCCTGTTTCAAAATCTTTTATCAGTCTGCTCCACTGAATGGATGTTCTAAAAGAGTTTAAGCCAATACTTTTTATCATCTCAATATCTTCTCTGTATGAGTGGTAAAAACTCGACGTAATATCTGGCCCTACTTTATTATGAAAAACCTCTGGTTCTATTTCATACCAGTAGTCGAAAACATTCTTATGGGGTTTATTAAAAGTACCCTCTGCCTGTGGACCGGATGTGGCAGCCCCCCACCAAAATCCCTGTGGAAACTTCAACATATAAACTCCTCCTGTTCTGAATTCACAAATTAAAAATTCATCATAGTTAAAGGATGGTGTTTCCACCATCCTTATATATCTCTGAAATTTATTAACTCAACCCCATTACCCCTTAGAAATTCCTTAACGGTTTCAGATGTAAGGATATTAAATTCTTCTTTCCTCCATGTGTTGTATGAACTAATACTCATTAGTTCTTCATCTACATATGCAGGATGGCACATTAACTCTACAGTCTTTATATCTCTTTTATTTAAAACTAGGGACTTAAAAATATCTTCCTGAACATTGTCTTGATAGAAATCCAGTATGATACCTTCTGTTGTTCTAACCCCTTTCCTTTCATAGATATGATTTAGCTTAGGGTCTAAACACCTCACAGGCAGGTTATATTCGGCTGCTAAATCAAGTATTGCATCTAAAAAAACTTGATGAAATGAAAAGAAATGATGATGACCATCTAAATGAGTGGGCTTAGGGTTAAACTCTAAAAATTTCTCTATCTGGGCCTTTAACTCTTTTCTTACTTCATCATAGTCAAGCTCTTTAAGATTAGCTACACTCTTATGAAAAAAACCTTTGTCATTAACTAAATTAGGAATTTCTTGGGGTGGCAGCACAGGTTTACCTATGGTCATTGCTAAGTGTATGCCTATTGAATCAAGTCCCCTCTTTTTAGCCTCACTCATACCCTCCTCAAAAAAACTACTATTTACTAGGGCAGTGGTACTTGTGACAATTCCCTTTTCCATGGAATCTAATATCCCGAGGGAAACACCTCGTGTTAAGCCGAAATCATCAGCGTTAATTATAATCTTCATATGCTCAGCTCCTTTAGAATGTTTTAGCAAGTGCATCTTCATACTTACTCATTCTTACGTACATTTCTATAAACTCTTTAGCCAAATCCTTCATCAACGATGCATCCATAAAGTGATCTTGAGCATGAATCAATAAAACAGATATACTGTTTTCTCCACCATTTGCTTCCCTTTGAATTAATTGAAATTGAGATCCATGGGCAGCTGTTAATTCTTCTTCTGCGTTTTCCACGCTTATACTGGCCTCATCAAACTTACCCATTTTTGCCTCCTGAATTGCTTTGAATGATAGGGATTTGGCATTGCCTGCAGCTAATATTAGTTGAAAAGCTATTTGTTGATAATCTATTGCTTCCATTTTGTATTCCTCCTATTTGCTCCTTATTAACTCTTTTGTTTTAGTGAAAAAATTAGGTAAATACTGGGCGTTTGCAAGGAGCATCTCTTCTAGCATTTCCACCCCTTTTATATCGTTTGATACCAGAGGATTTGTAACCATTGCAAGTAAAGCTTTTTGATAACTTCCAGTAACTGCAGCTTCAGCTCCCAAGATTTCAAATTGTTTTATTTGGTGAATTATTCCCCTAATCTTTAAAGGTAGTTCATCTACAAATTTATGTGGTATAGGACCATTCTTTGTGATTTTACATGTTGTTTCTATTACGTACTCATAAGGGAAATCTTTAATTGTGCCTTGATTAATGGTATTTACAACTTGAAGGTCACCTTTATCATTATAAATGGAGGAAATTAAATTACAAGCTGCGTCTGAGTAGTATGCTCCCCCTCGTTTTTCTAGTTGTTTCGGCTTATCCTTTAAGCTAGGATCTTTATACAATTCAAATAACTCTTTCTCTGTTTCAATTACCTCTTCTGCCCTTGTTTTTCCCTTTTCATATTTTACAAGCTCATCTTCTAACATATTCCGTGTTTTGTAATAGTATTTATGATATGGGCATGGTATCAATCCTAGGGCTTTAATAAAGTTTACTTCCCACTCCATGGGAGTTATATTTTGCATGTTAATGCTTTCCGATTTTTCTATATATCTATTCATAACTTCATCAGTTTTATTTTCATCGTCAATCCAAACATTAAATCCATAAACCATATGGTTTAAACCCAAAAAATCTATTCTTAATCTTTCTGGGTCAATTTCCAATATATTTGCTAACCCTTTTTCCATTCCTATGGGTACATTACATAAACCAATTATTCTTTTATGTTTTGAGTATCTCACCAATGCTTCAGTTAACATACCCGTTGGATTAGTGAAGTTAACAAGCCAGGCATCTGGACATATTTCATGCATTTCTTCTGCAATCTCTAAAATTACTGGAACAGTTCGCAAACCTTTCAATAGACCTCCTGCTCCATTTGTTTCTTGCCCCATGAATCCATGGGATAATGGTATCCTTTCGTCTTTTGCCCTCGCTTCTAAAAGGCCTACCCTTATTTGCGTGGCAACAAAGTCTGCACCTTTTAATGCTTCACGTCTATTAAAAGTAGTATAAATTTTTATTGATACACCTGCCTGCTCTACCATCCTTTTGGCAAGTTCTCCTACAATACTAAGCTTTTCTCTTCCTTTTTCTATGTCTACTAGCCAAAGCTCTCTAACAGGTAGTTCACTTTTTCTTTTTATGAGTCCCTCAACAAATTCAGGGGTGTAAGATGAACCACCGCCTATAATGACAATCTTTAATCCTTGGGTTTCTTGCATAGTTTCTCCACCCCTCTCATTATGTGCTGCAATTTGAATTTTTCTCTATCTGATCTTGTAAACCCTTTATTAAAAACTTAAATCTTTTTTTCACTCTGCCTTTAAAGAATATTGCACCGATCATTGTGTTTAAGAAATTAACTGCTCCTTCATTATACTGATTTTCTTCCAAAATAAGTTTGCTTGAATTTTCTCCAGTGGAAATAAACTGATATTTGGATTTGTACAAAGTTTTCCCCTGATAGCTAGAGATTTCATAGATCTCATTATTTTTAAAATCAGTAATCTCCACCTTCATTTTTGCTTGTTTTACTGAGTAAGCGCCAATATTTCTCTCGACATAAGTTCCGATTGGGTCTTGCTCATCAAAGTTTGGGAAATCTCTCTTTGCAGTTTCCTTAAAAACCCTAAAAACTTGTTCCACTGGGTAGTTCATTACAGCTTCATTTTTAAATGTAGACATATAACACCCCCCCTATTACAATTTATTTAAAAGTAAGGTAGGAAGGATCTTCCCACCTTACTTTTTTGTATTATTAAATAGTTAAGTTCTGTGATGCAACTTGCTGTTCTTGACTACTTACCTGCTTGTTGGCAACTATAACGAATGGAGCGTAGATTAGTATTGATAATGCGAATGTAACAGCTGCCAAGATTGTAGCTTGTATGTTACCACCTGAGGCAAGGAACGCTGAGATTACAGGTGGTGTAGTCCAAGGAGCGTTCATGTACAGTCTTCCAGCAAATGGGATAGGGCCTGTGAACAACCATGCTAAGAATATTGTTATAGCTGGTGTGATTATAAAAGGAATGAACATTAGAGGATTTAATACTATGGGCAAACCGTAAATAACAGGTTCGTTTATCTGGAATACTCCTGAAGGAGTGGCAAGTTTAGCCAGCTCTTTGTATTCTTGTCGTTTTGAGAATAGATATATAGCTATTATTAACCCTAGGGTTGCACCGGAACCGCCATGCATGCCATAAACATCTACAAAGTTTCTAGTTAAAACATGTGGTGCTGTTTCTCCCATCGCAGTAACAGCTTCAAAGTTAGCTTGAAGAGCTGGTCCGTACATTGTGTCTACTACAGGTCCAACAATATTCATACCGTGAAGTCCGAAGAACCATAGTAATTGAGAAATCATCAGCAGGAAGATTAGTGTAATTGGAGATTGCCCTAAATTAACTAGAGGGGATTGAATTGTTTGGTCAATAAAGTCTTTTAGAGGTGTACCAACGAAGTCAATGAAGATAATTGAAATGATACCAAAAATTAACATTGTAACTCCACCTGGGATAATAGCAGAAAATGCTCTGGAAACCGCTGGTGGAACCTGCTCTGGCATTTTGATAACCCAGCCTTTTTTAGTAATCCTTCTGAATATCTCTGTTGCTACCATTGCAGTAATTAAACCAGTAAATACTGCAGATGAGTTAAATGATGTCCAAGATAATGTACCCCATCCAGCAGCTTCAGAAGCAGCTTGAGGTAAAAGGGTAAGGTAACAAACTGTAGCTACGATACCTGATGAAAGCCCATCTACTTCATAAGCTTGCCCTAAATGATAGGAAATTGTAAACACTGAGAAGATAACCCCAAGTGCCAATGTTCCCCACCATATCTGACCCATTACTGGTATAATATAGGTGTTTAGGAAAGGTTGTATCCCACTGGCATACCAACCCATTTTGTTTAGTTGCTCACCTATCAAAGACGCATCTTGAAAAAATACGTGGTTAAGCATCGTAACAACTGCACCCATCATAACCATAGGTAATATTGCTATAAATCCGTCTCTCATTGATGCAAGGTGTTTTTGTCTACCTATTTTCCCTGCTATAGGTAAAAGGTGTTTTTCTAGCCATGCTGCAAGACTATCTAAGAAACCCATAAAAATATCCCTCCTCAAATTTGCGAATCATTCTTCCGTCACTATTGACCTAAAAGCTTTAATACCTGATTTAGTACACTTGCTCCATCAACTCTTCCATAAGCCATAGTGTCAATAACGTCTACAGGTTTACCATTTGCGAGGTCAGTTACCTCTGCTTTCATAAACCTTACCTGGGGTCCTAACAGGATAACATCAGGTTTACTCATTTCCTTTTTGAATCCGGCAGTTCCCACAGCCCAGATCTCAAAATCTAGTCCTCTAGCCTCAGCTTCCTTTTGCATCTTTGAAACCAGTAGAGATGTGGACATACCAGCTGAACATATTAGCATAACCTTTTTCATCTACTCACCTCCTCAAATTCAGTTTGAGAGTTAATACTTTATCCTGTATGAGTTATTAAAAAGCAATTTCCATGCCATGTTTACAAACCCCTTAACCACAGGCTTAAAATCACTTTTTCACAACTTAATTACACACACATTATGTTATTTTAAGTTTATTTTTTTATATTGATTCACAGATTCCTCGGAAAGATACACACATCCACAGCAAGTTACACACTTATTCATATATTTGCAACACATTTCTCAAAATAAATGATACCTCATCATCATCTATAGATATTCCTTTCTTTCCAGCTAGTTCATTCATATATTCTTTTAACTTGTTTGCTTCTTCCCCATATTCTGACATGATCTTATCCTTCACTTCACAGGGAGGGCATTTTTCCCCTAAACTGATCCTTTTTATTGCACATATCATATGGAGGACTATACCAGTGCCAACTCCTTCAGATATATGAAATCCTAGATTTTTCTTAAGGAACTCTATTGTAGAAATACATATCTCTTTATAAAACTCAGCATCTATGGTAGAATCTAACTCTTTTTTATAGTTTTCAACGATCCAACCATAGGCTTTAATTGAATCATTCTCTAAAATATTTTTTAGGGATTTTCCATCTTTATCCTCAAAAATGTCTGAAACAGGAACGTAAGGAATCCCATATATATCAGGGTTAAATGTGCCTACTATTGCCACAATCCTCTTAATCTCTTTAAGTTTATTGACAGATGCGTAAAACTCTTTTAAATTATTTACATTTAGTGGGATTATCTGAACCTCTTCATTTTGTATATACTTCTTTTTTTCTAGCATTTCTTTAATGGCAACAGCACTACCTTCCCCTGTTGTGCAAACAGTGATAATAATTTTCTCCTTTTGTGCTACATATACTTCAGTCATCTTTTTAAGTGAAGAGTTGAAGAAGTTAGATATACTTTCATTGACAGACTCCCATATTTTATTTATATCTGACTCAATTAAAGATTTTCTTGCGCATTCGATTGCTGTTATAGTAGATACCATTTCAATTACTTTTACCTTAATGCCAGTCTGTTCTTCAATTAGTTTACCGAACATCTTCAATGAACCCATGTCTACTAAGAGAAGCACCCCTACCCCTCTATGATTTTTTACAACCATCTCTTTTAATTCTTCATATGCTGTTTGGGGGTTTTTATCTAAATGCATATCATATGCATAAATGTTGTAGCCTCCCACAAGCTTTTGAGCCACTTCAACCATTGAAGAAGCTGTATTTCTACCGTGCATTGCTACAACTACAATAGGATGCTTTGCCTCATCTATTATTGGGTCTTTTCCCAGTGTTAAGAACATAGAAATAAAACCTATTTCGTCTACAGGTAGTTTTATTGCAAATTGTTTTTCAATCTTAGTTGCAAAGTTCAGTGCAAGAATATACTCATCCTTATAGTCCTCAATAACTTTCTTTAGGTTATGGTTAATGATTTTCTTACCAGCCCTTAATCTTTCAATACTGGAAGTTATATGAAGACACAATCCATAGAATGTTTTATTTGGGAAAACTCTATTAAGCTTTGTCCCAGCAAAATAGATAAACTCCTCTACGAGGTCCATGGTTTCTTTTTCCACAAGTTTAGAAAGCTCTTCTTTATTTATGTTACCTTGAGATTTGTCGATCAGTTCCTTAAAATAGCTTTCTATCTCAAAGGACATCAGTACATTTATATCTTCTTCTTCCACCCCTCGTTGTTTCAATTCTTGTACCCTATCCTCTAAATTTTCGTAAAAAAGCCCTTCGAAAAGACTTTGTGCTCCCTCGTACTTCTTCTCTATGCCATCTGAGCTAAAGGATAGTCTTTCATTGCCATCCACTATGGTATCTATGTATTCCTTATTGTTTTTGTATAATATTAACCCTTGCTTTACATGGCTGGCAAAATCAGTACTGTGTAATGATATCTCTTTTTGCTTTTTTGATATGCTCTTTAAAAATACATTGGCACACCCTAATTGGATATCGCTTTTTAGTTGACCTACATTACCTGTACAATTATATAATAAAAGACTTCTCAACGAGTTTGGAGAAACAACTATTTCCCTACCAATTCTTGATGATTCAACCTTTATGAATTCGCATATAAGCCCATACCTTTCTTCAAGGGTTCTTTCCCTAAGTGGTGGAATTGTAATACTTATAGGTATTCTCCTTGTAAATGTAGATAGTAGACTAGTATCTGCTTCTTCAGTTGTTGCGCAGATAATTAAAACATTACTTTTTTTGGTTTGATCTTCTCCTAAAGGAGTAAATTCCCCTTTATCCATCAAGTAAAATAGCATTTCCTGGCCTTCTGGAGGGAGCCTATGCACTTCATCTAACAGCAGTACGCCATTATTAGCTTTTTCCACTAGGCCAACCCTATCTTTGTCTGACCCAGTATAGGATCCCTTTTTTGAACCAAACAATTGAGCCATCAGTAGCTGTGGTAGGCTTGCGTAATCAGCACAGTTAAATGTAATAAAGGGAGCATTTGGCTGAAGTATTCCATTTTCTATGGCAAACCTGTGCATAAGCTCAGCAAACAAAGTTTTTCCCACACCTGTTTCTCCCAGCAACAGTGAATAGAGGCCCCTTGGAGGATACAAAATGGATGCTTTTGCCTGTTGGATACATTTCTTAAGACTTTTATCAGCTCCAATTGTATTATCGAAACCTCCTCGTTTGTTTTCTTGGGTATTATTTTTATTAAGAGTGTATAGTACTGGTTTACCTTTTATTTTTATGACCAAGCCTTCTTCGTATAGTTGATTTAACAGCTTACTTACATTCGCCCTATCTATCTCTATGTCCGTGGCTATGCTGTTTGTATCTATTCCTATTCCAACATTTCTATCATTGAACTTCTCCAGGTACCTAAGTACTTTATCTCTATTTGTAAGCTTTTTCAATTAGTTCACCTCCATTTTTTGTGCTTCATTTATTTTACATTTTAACACATATCTATGTAGTTCAGAATATTAATTAAATATATTTTATTACACACATTAACAGATAATGGTTCCTAGACAAACCACGCCAATTTTTATTTCCTATTGACAATAATTCTTTATTACGCTAAACTGATACTTACAAAATTGAATATTACCTCACTTCTTAAGATGGTGAGGTAGAGGCGCGGTAATTATTAGTATGTAGTTGAGCTAGGAGTAGCAAAGATTCTACAGAAAGGATTTACCGCCGAAGTGGTCACATGACTCCCCATGTTTCTGCTGGGTCTACAGTTAAGAGCTGTAGGACTGTCACAATAAGCTATCCCAAGTTTGTTGTGTTGCGCTATCTCATGTAAGGGAAAGAAGGGGACTTAGTTATGTAGCAATTTATTGCGACCTGAGTTTCTCAGGTCGTTTTTTTGTTTTAAACTATATTTTTGAAGGAGTTGTTTTTCAGATGACTAACCCATCTAATTTTCACTTTGCAGGTTGTGATACTGTAGAACTAGCTAAACAGTTTGGTACGCCTTTATATGTTGTATCTGAAGACATCATAAATGTTAAGTGCCAGCAGATACGTGAACTTTTTTTAAATAAATACCCTAACACCAAAGTTGCATATGCCAGTAAAGCATTTTTAACCCTAGCTATGTGTAAAATTATAGATCGAGAAGGCTTAGGTCTTGATGTGGTTTCAGGTGGTGAATTATACACAGCCATTAATGCTGATTTTCCCATGGAAAAAGTTATGTTTCATGGAAACAATAAGTCATATGAAGAACTGGTACTAGCCGTAGATAACAATGTTGGCAGGATCATTGTGGATAATTTTTTTGAGTTAGATATGCTAGCTTCAATTGCCAAAGATAGAGATAAAATAGTTAGTATTTTATTTAGAGTAGCTCCTGGAATTGGCGGAAAAACCCATGAATACATCAGTACTGGTCAAACGGATTCTAAATTTGGCATCTGTCTTGAGGGAAACATGGTTCAAATGGCTGTAAAGCAGGCAGTTGCCTCACCAAACATTGATTTAAAAGGATTCCACTTCCATGTAGGCTCGCAGCTTTTTGATATTCATGGCTACCTGTCATCAATCCAAGTAGTGTTAAGAATAATGAGAGAGCTAAAAAGCACTTTGGGTTTTGTGGCAGAAGAGTTAAATATAGGTGGAGGTTTTGGTATCAACTACACAGATGGTGATGAAGAAACTAAACCACTATCCTTTTTCGTAGATCCTATTATGGCAAACATTAAGACTGGTTGCGAAATAGTAGGTATAGATATGCCAACTATCATAATAGAGCCTGGTAGATGGGTTGTGGGTGAAGCTGGAATCACTTTATATACAGTTGGAGCCATAAAAGAAATCCCTGAAGTTAGGACATATGCAAGTATCGACGGGGGGTTCCCCGATAACCCAAGACCTGCTTTATATAAGTCAAAGTACCATGGCATATTAGCCAACAAAGCTGATAAAGTGGCTGATAAAACTGTCACCATTGCAGGAAAATGTTGTGAAACAGGAGACATCTTAATATGGGATCTTCAAGTCCCACAAATAGAATCTGGTGATACATTGGCTGTTCTTAAAACAGGGGCTTACAATTATTCCATGGCTAGTAATTATAACCGTTTGCCTAGACCAGCTGTTGTGCTACTAAGCGGCGGAAAACCACAAGTGATTGTTGAAAGAGAATGTTATCAAGATCTCATAGCTAGAGAGATTATACCCAGTAGCTTAAGATAGTAAATTTTGGATAGGAAGTGTTGATTTAAAAGAAAGGAGGTTTAATGTTTCTATCAGCTTCTAATCATCTTATATATACTAACTAAGGAGGAAAAATACATGATAAATTATGTTTGGTTTGGACTTATAGCCATTGGAGTTATAGTTGGAGCATTAACTGGGAATATTGAAGCAGTGACAGACGCTGCTATTAGTAACGCAAGAACAGGTGTTGATTTATCTTTAGGACTTATAGGTACTATGGCTTTATGGTTAGGAATTATGAAAATCGCAGAGGACTCTGGTCTTATAAAGTCCTTAGCTAAAGCCCTTCGTTTTATAATGGTACCCCTCTTTCCTGATGTCCCAGCAGATCATCCAGCAATGGGAGCTATGATTATGAATATGTCTGCAAACATGCTAGGTCTTGGAAATGCAGCTACCCCCCTTGGACTTAAAGCAATGACTGAACTTCAAAAGCTTAATCCTAACAAAGATACTGCTACAAACGCCATGGCTACTTTTTTGGCCATTAACACATCGTCAGTAACACTTATTCCTGCATCAGTTATCGCTATTAGGGTAGCAGCAAATTCTGCAAATGCTACAGAAATCATAGGGCCAACAATTGTTGCTACATTGGCTTCAACTATTGCTGCAATTATTGCAGTTAAGCTTCTTCAAAGGTTGCCTATGTTTCAGATTAAACCTGAAAGTGTAGTAGAAGTTACGTCAGATCAGGCGAGCTTAAACGAATAGGAGGGGATTTCTAATGTTTACAGAAATAATTCAAAAAATATCTTTATACGCAATCCCATTTATAATTCTTGTAATCCCAGCTTATGGTTTTGTAAGAAAAGTTAAAGTATATGAGTCATTTACAGATGGTGCAAAGGATGGTTTTAACACAGCAGTTAGAATTATTCCCTTTTTAGTAGCTATGCTAGTTGCAATTGGTGTTTTTAGAGCTTCAGGAGCAATGGACATTGTTACAAATGCTTTAAGCCCTATTACTAACTTAATCAATATGCCAGCGGAAGTACTTCCTTTGGCTATAATGAGACCTTTATCAGGTGGTGGTGCCCAAGGTGTAATGAGTGAATTAGTAACAAACCACGGTGCAGATTCTATAATTGGCCGTACAGCTTCTATTATGCAAGGCTCGACTGAAACAACTTTTTATGTTTTAGCAGTATACTTTGGAGCTGTTTCAATCAAGAAAACTAGACATGCTCTACCAGCAGGACTTATAGCTGACTTTGTAGGTATTATTACAGCAGTATTAGTAGCGAACTTAATGTTCAGATAGTGAAGTTAAAAGGGCTAAGTAACTTTAGCCCTTTTTTCGTTTATTACTACTATTTATGGTATTAGTCGATTATAATAATAAAAAGCAATCAACTATCTAATAATCATTTGTAAAAGGAGATGTATTATACAATGATAAAACCTAAAAAACTAGAATATGGAAACACAATAGGAGTAGTAGCAACATCTAGCCCAGCTGATCGAGAAAAGGTACTTCGAGCTAAGGGTGAATTAGAAAGACTGAGTTTTAAAGTAAAACTCATGCCCAGTTGCTTTGAAGTTCATGGTTACTTATCAGGTAGTGACCAACTAAGAGCTGACGATTTAAACTCACTTTTTGCAGATAAAGATGTGGATGGAATTATTTGTTTACGGGGTGGCTATGGTTCAACAAAAATTCTAGGCAAGGTGGATTTTGATTTAATAAAAGCTAATCCTAAAGTTTTTGTGGGATATAGTGATATAACTGCACTACATATATCTATGAATCAGTTTTCTAACCTTGTTACATTCCATGGCCCTATGCTAGCTGCAGATATGCCCACGGGATTAGACGAATTTTCTAAGACAGAGTTACTAAGGGCAATTACAGATCCAAGCCCCATGGGACCTATAAATAATCCTGTGGGGATAAAGATTCATACCCTAGTGGGAGGAAAAGCAACTGGTATCATCGCAGGTGGTAATTTAGCATTGATCGCAGCCACCATGGGTACACCTTATGAAATTGATACAAAGGACAAATTGCTATTTTTGGAAGAGATAGGGGAAGAGCCTTACCGCGTGGATCGAATGCTTACACAGCTAGCTTTGGCGGGTAAGTTTGATGATGCAGCTGGCATAATACTTGGAGATTGGAATAACTGCGAAGCCAGCAAACATAAAGTTAGTCTAACACTTATGGAAGTTTTTCGCGAAATAATTGTACCCTTTAATAAGCCAACAATCTTTGACCTAAAAGCGGGTCACTGCAACCCGAAAGTTACTTTGCCATTTGGTGTTAAAGCTACTTTATATGCCGATGCCGGACAGTTAACTATTGAGGAGGGTGCTACATTATAATGAAAAGTAATGAGTTATGGGGGAAAGTTAATGATTTAAAGGATTGGTTAATAGGTCTACGTAGAGACTTTCATCGATATCCCGAATTTGGTATGGAAGAATTTCGTACCATGGGAAAAATCACACATTATCTTGATCAAATGGGTATTGAATATGAAAAGGGTATTGCAACAACAGGGGTCGTAGGAATTATAAGGGGCTCTAAGCCTGGCAAAACCGTTGCTTTAAGGGCTGATATGGATGCTCTTCCCCTTGAAGAACTAAGTGACGTACCCTATAAGTCTAAGTCACCTGGTAAAATGCATGCCTGTGGCCATGATGCACATATGACGGTCTTACTGGGAGCAGCAAAAATACTTACTGAGATGAGAGATCAGCTTTCTGGCAATGTAAAGTTGCTCTTTCAGCCTGCTGAAGAAACAGTTGGTGGAGCAAAACCTATGATAGAAGCAGGTGTTATGGAAAATCCAAAGGTAGATGGTGTATTTGGACTGCATGTATCCTCAGAAATCCCAGTTGGTGAAATAAAGGTGCGGTATGGTCAAATGAACGCATCCTCTGACACTATAAAAATTGTGCTACATGGGAAAAGTAGCCATGGAGCTTATCCCCATGGTGGTATAGATGCTATTATGATGTCATCCCATGTTTTATCGGCTCTGCAGACAGTTGTCAGTAGAAATGTTGATCCCAGAAATTCTGCAGTAATAACCCTAGGTACCATAAATGGTGGAACTCAAGGGAATATTATAGCTGACAAAGTAGAATTAGTAGGAACCGTAAGGACCTTAGACCCAGTTACACGGGATTTTGTATTGAACAGAATCGAGAGGATAATTACTGATGTCTCCAGCTCTTTAGGTGGTAGTGGTAAATTAATTCGCAGTGAGGGTTATGCAGCATTAATCAATCATGTTAGTATGGTTGATATCGCTAAAACAAGCGGAGAAGAACTTTTAGGTCCTGAAAACGTAAGTCTACTAACAAAGCCTAGCTTAGGCGTAGAGGATTTTTCTTACTTTGCCCAAGCAGCCCCTGCAGCTTTCTTTAACCTAGGTTGTAGAAATGAAAGTAAGGGTATTGTTCATGAGGCACACTATGGCTTATTTGATATCGATGAAGATTGCTTAGTAATAGGTACAGCCCTTCAGGTTAAGAATGTCTTAAGTTTTTTAGAGACAAATTCTTAGCCACTGATCCACTTGATCTTAATGATCTTAATGATCTTAATGATCTTAAGACAACAGCAAATTCAAAGGCTTAGCCACTGATTTGCACGGATTTTCACAGATTTATAAAAACCTAAGTATTTTTTAAATACTTAGGTTTTTTGTGTTGTGTTTTTATCCTCTAAGCTTTATTTTGCAGGATGAGCTAATATATCAAAGTCTCACTCAGTAATTATGCGAAACCATGCAAATGTTTAACCACAGGGGGATTTTGCCATGAAAATGCCTGTATTTACTCACTTATCCCATTTTTCAGATAAGTCTTTATGTGCTATAATTATTAGTAACAATTCTTAATTTCCCTTTTGTTTTGGACAATCTATCAAAATATGAATTGTTTTAGGAAATGAATAGTATATATAAATATATAACGCTAAAAGCGAAGGAGGAGGAGTTACAATGGGGCAAGTAACATTAAATGCTGAAGTTAGAAAAACTAGGGGTAAATTAAGGGATCCCAGGTTTATTCAAGGTGTTGTTTATGGTCATAATGTTGAAAGTACTGCTGTGAAATTTGAGGAAAAGGATATTCGTCAAGCTATTTCAACTAGTGGACCAAATGCAAAGGTATGGATTAGTCAAGGTAATGAAGGAAAGAAATTCGGCTTCATAAAAGAAATCCAACGACACATAACAAAAGACCAAATCATACATGTTGATGTTCAGTTAGTTGGAAAAGATCAAGAAATAAACATCCAGATCCCTATTATTTTTAAAGGACATGAACAATTAGGTTCTAAGGGGCTAAGACTTCAGATAAACAAGTCAGAAGTTGACGCATTGGGCAAAATGCTTGATATGCCAGATGTACTTGAAATAGATGTGTCGGACAAGGAGTTAAACGATACTATAACCATAAATCACTTTAATCTACCTGATGATATTAAAATAAATGACGCTACCGATGAGCCATATGCTTCCATCGTTCATCTTGAAAGAATAACAGACGATGATTTAGAGTCTGAAAACATTGATGAAATGCCCGAACCTGCAGTTATCGGTGAAGAGTAAAAATTTAGCCAGGTCATGCTTATCCTAATGGATGAGCTAACCTGGCTTTTTCCTAGTGTTAATTTATACTGCTTCTTTCCCTTACTTATTGTGAGTAATTGTGGAAGAAATATTTTTTACTTGAAATATCCAAAGGGTAGGCTATTACACATGGGAGATTATAAGTTCTAGATCTCCTTCAATAACATAGTCACCATATTCATGGGGGATTATAAAATGGTCACCTTTTTCAATCTTATTTACATCAAGATAACCACTGCCACTTAAAACACTTACGATTTTAAATTTCCCAGTGTTACATATCTTTTGTTTACCGCTAGTTTTTATCCTATAGACAGAAAAGTACTGTTCTTGTACCAGAGACTCTAATACGCCTTGTTCTAAATGAGAAACCACTTTATTTAAAGGATAGTCCTCATGGGGGGCATTTGCAACATCTAATGTTTTGCTAATATGCAGCTTCCTTAACTTCCCATCTTCTAAACGATTATAGTCATACACCCTGTATGTTAAATCACTGGATTGTTGAGTCTCTAGAATCATAGTACCTTTTCCAATGGCATGGATTGTACCTGCAGGTATATAAAAAAAATCCCCTGGCTTAATGGGCACTTTTCTAAGAAGTTTATCCCAAAGCCCCTTTTCAATCATTTCCTGCATTTCTTCTTTGTCCTTAGCGTAATGACCTAGCACTAGTTCTGCTCCCAGTTCACAGTCTACTATATACCAGCATTCTGTTTTACCAAGATTACCATCTTCATACTTATAGGCATAATTATCATCAGGATGTACTTGTACACTTAAGTCATCCTTGGCATCGATAAGCTTAGTTAAAAGAGGGAACCTCTTTCCTGGAAGATCCCCGAAAATGACTTTTTCATTTTCCCAAAGCCAACTTAGGGTCTTCCCTTTATATTTATTATTTAATATGGGACAATCTCCATTGGGGTGGGCACTAACCGCCCAACATTCCCCAGTTTTATGGCTCTGAAGCTGGTAGCCAAAGTAATCACTTAATTTGCTCCCTCCCCAAAGTTTCTCATGGAATATCTTTTCTAAAAATATAATTTCTTTAATCAAATCCACCCTCCTAACTATTTGCTATCTGCAGGGAAAATAATTCCTGACAGTCTTCTTACTTCATCTAATACTCCCATAACTTGCAAGGCTAATTCGTGTGTATTAACCCCAGATTCTATTTTGCCACTTTTTATGGTTCTAATAAATTCATCAACTTCATAGAACATGGCATCTTCACTCTTATCTTTAGCAATATTTTCTGTACTACCGTCTTTATAATGCACCATCACACTACCTGGCCTAGAAATCTTATCAATAACTATACTCCCTGCTTCTCCTTGAATTTCGCTAGAAACATATGAGTTAGTAATTTTCCCGTGAATTATAATTGCATCCATATCCTCGTAATGCATTGTTATGCTACCAGCACCATCCACACCAGACTCAAGGATAGTTGCACTGGCAGTTATAGATTCTGGAACCCCAAACAATGCCACAAGTGGGTAAATACAATACACCCCTATATCCATTAGTGAACCATTAGAAAACTTAGGATTAAAGGCATTGGGATTTTTACCTGCTTTATATAAATCATATCTTGATGAGTATTGGCAGTAGCTACTGAAATACCTTCTCACCTTACCTGCCTTGTCTAAATTCTCCTGTATGGCCTTAAAATTAGGCAAGCAAGTAGACTTCATAGCTTCCATAAGTAACACATTATTTTGAGTGGCACTACTGATCATTTTTTTCAATTCAGTTGTATTTGATGCTATGGGCTTCTCACATAGTACATGTTTCTTGTTATTTAGAAATAGTATCGACTGCTCAGCATGAAAAGAATTTGGAGTAGCTATATATACAGCATCTATTACATCACTTTTAGCCATCTCCTCCAAATCAGTAAACACATGGGTAGCTTTATGTTTAAGTGCAAATTCCCTAGCTTTTTCATCTGTCCTTGAATATACAGCTTCTAATTTAAAATCCCCATGTAAATTTGCGCAACGTAAAAACTCTTCAGTAATCCAGTTGGTTCCAATAATCCCAAATCTAATCATTGTTATCCCTCCTACTTCTACTTTAATGCTTTATTATATTATCAACTTTTTAGCAAGTTTTGTAAATACTGTACTCCAAATAGGAGGAATTCTTATTGTATTGTTGAATTGGTATTATATAAATATACTAACTATTAAGATTTTAGAATTTTTGAGGGGTGAGGGTATTGGGTAGCTTCTTTGCTTTCTTTAGAAACGAAATTGTTCGACGTTTTTTGCGTTATTTGTCCTTTGGGGGCATTTGTGTAGGTGGTTACTTTATTTTCTTCACAAGGAACTACAACTTGTATTGGACATACTACTTATTTGGATTTTCATTATTAATATTCTTTAACACTCTACCAAAGAAAAATAAATTAGATGCTGATTCAACTCCTTTTAGGGGAAAATCTAAAATTGGTAGCATTATCTTAATGATTCTCAACACGCTTTTGTTTTTATACCAATACAATCAGAATCTTTCTCCACACACCTTAGATCAGAACCAGTATGATTTTTTTACAAGAAAAGCTGAGTACTCTATTACTGAGGAGAATCCCCCATCTAGATTCGAAAATATGGAGCAAAGTTTAGCTAGAATAAGAAAGACTAAGTACCATGAAATGCAAGAGGATTTCGCAGAGTTGTTCCTTGACGATTTATCTGATTTTCAGGGAAAGAGTTTGAATTTTTTTGATTATCTTAATGAAGAAAGAATAAGGCTTCGAGAGGGCGAACCAGTGGAACTATATTTTCCCATTAGGTCTGTAGATGACATTAGGCTAGGACCTTTAAAAGTTAGAATCTATCCTAATAAGTATATTTCTACTCATCTAATGATTCCAAAGGCAAGATTTAGAGTTTATGAAGTTGAGTACTCTGAAGAAACCAAGGAGCATTTTCTTGACATTTATAACAGAGTCAGGTCAGAGTAACTCAACTTTTAGAGTTATTCTGACCTGTTTTTTTTAATATTTCTATGCTTATTATCCCCTTTTTATCTACTTTAACAATCTTGAGCTTTATATTCTGATAGTTAAATTCTTCACCCACTTTTGGTACTTTACCAAACATCTCTGTTAGCCAACCACCTAGAGTATGATATTTCGTACTAGGTTTTATTAAGTCATAATCTTTTACAAAACTCACTAGTGGATAATCAGCTTTGACAAATTGATTTGGTGTCCTTTCTTGTAGAGAAACTCCATTTTCATCATCCCATATTTTCCCAACTATTTTTTCAAGTATATCATCTAATGTGATAATTCCAGCTGTTTGCCCATATTCATCTGTCACAATGGCCATATGCTTTTTATGTCGTTGGAGTTTTGGGAGCATCTCTGATACTTTCTCTGATTCTGGCAGATAAAATGGTTCCCTAAGCAATGGGCGTATGCTATGGTGCTCTTTCTTTATTAAATTTGCATAAAATACCCTAGCAGATAAAATTCCTATAATGTTATCAATATTATCCTCATAAACTGGTATACGGGGATGATTTTCTCTAAAAAAAATGTCTGTTATCTCATCAAAATTAGTATTCACATCAGCTGCAATAATGTCTTTGCGAGGTATTATTATATCCCCTGCTACTAGGTCATTTAGCTCTAATGACCTATGAACAAGCTCTTTGTCTTGTTTTTTTATAACACCCTCTTGTTCACTTATTTCAACCATTACCTTGATTTCTTCCTCTGTCAAAGACTCGTTATTTGGTTTACTTCTAATAAGTTTAGATGCTATCACACGAATTTTAATAAATATCCATGTGACTGGCTTACATATTCTCATGAGCAAAGCTAAGGATCCTGCTGTTTTAATTGAACAAAATTCGGCATTTTCCTTTGCTAGGGATTTGGGTAGGATATCCCCAATTACTAGTACTAGTATGGTTACCCCAACTGTTGATATTATTACTCCTAGCTTTGGGCCCCAAATATCTGTGGATATTTGGGCTGATAGGGTCGCTGCTGCTATATTCGCAAGGTTATTTCCCACTAATATAGTGGATAAAGCCTCGTCAAAATTTTCAGCTATACCCAAAGCTTTTTTAGCCCCTTTGTTCCCTTTTTCTCCAGAATTTTTTAACCTTATTTTATTCACACTGGAAAAAGAAGTTTCCGTAACAGAAAAATAGGCAGATAAAAGTATCAAGATAGTAAATAAGAATAAATGAGCTATTGGTATTTCATTCAAATAATCACACTCCTTACGGAAATTACATTATATATTGTTATCATAAATGGCTGAAAGTAGACCTTAATTTTTGTAAGAAAAGTTAAATAAGGTTTCAGGAACTTTTTTCGTTAACTAAAGTCAAATTATTATATATATTTTTTCACTAGGGAGTGATTAAATGTCAAAGTTTACAAAACACCTTTATCTATTTTTTTACTTTAATATTTCTTTAGTCTTCATGGAATTAATTCTAAGGTCTACCACTTCAGGAGATGTCTTTTCCATGGGCTTTATTATTTCATGTTTATTTTCAATTCCTGTATCCCTTGTATTCTTTCAGCTATGTAATTTTTTTAAAGATAAGTTTATATTATTTTTTTCTACCCTACTGCTAGCTATATCAGGTTTTATATATTCCACTCAACTAATTTATTTCAACATTTTCAGGACTTACTACAATATATATTCTGCGGGAAATGCAGGTCAAGCTGTGGTTTTTTGGAGGGATGCCTTAGATGTATCTCTGAGTAACATCCATTGGATTTTTTTATTATTACTCCCTGCATTATTAGCAATCTTTGTATCTAAGAAATACAAAATTTTTGTTAAGGTTAAAGGTTATACACTAGGGCTACTTTCATTTTACCTGGTATTTTATATTATCCTTTTCCAGCTAGGGGGGATTGGTGTAGTTTATTTAAGTGGGCATGGAACTAACTCAGCCTATGACTTGTATTTTAAAAACAGTAACCCTTTGGTCTCTGTACAAAAGTTGGGCTTAATTACTAGCATGCGCATAGATTTTCAAAGAACAGTTACAGGGTGGTCTCCAGTATTAGACGTATATATGCCAGAACCAGAACCCATTAGCCCTGATGGCGACGAAACAGAAATCGGTTATAATGTACTGGATATTGATTTTGATAAGCTTATCTTAGGGGAAGAAGAAGACACCATTAGAAAAATGCATGAGTATTTTAAGCATGTACAACCTTCTGCTAAAAATGACTACACAGGTAAATTTGAAGGCTACAATCTAATACTTTTAACTGCCGAATCTTTTGCCCCTTATGCTGTTCACAAAGAAATTACTCCTACCCTTTATAAGATGGTGCATCAGGGCTATAATTTTACAAATTTTTATGTTCCCTTATGGGATGTTAGTACAACTGACGGGGAGTATGTTGCATTGACTGGGCTTATTCCCAAAAGTGGCGTTTGGAGTTTTTATCATTCTAGGAATAATAACCTCCCTTTTGTAATGGGTAAACAGTTTAGAGATTTAGGTTATAAAACTGTGGCTTACCACAACCACACTTACAATTATTATCGAAGGGACCTATCCCACCCCAACATGGGTTACGAATATAAAGGAATTGGTAATGGTCTAGATGTTAAAAAGGTATGGCCTGCTTCAGACTTAGAAATGATGGAAAAAACAGTATCTGAATACATTAACAATGAACCATTCCACGCTTACTATATGACTGTCAGTGGTCACCTTCAATATAATTTCTACGGAAACTCCATGGCCAATAAAAATAGGCACTTTGTCAATGACCTACCATATTCCACACAGGCACAGGCATACCTAGCTACACAAATTGAGTTAGATAGAGCTTTGGAGTATTTGCTAGCTAAGCTTGACGAAGCTGGCATAGCAGATAAAACACTAATTGCCCTAAGCTCTGACCACTATCCTTATGGATTAGATGATGAGGTAATTGATGAACTCTCTGGTTATGAGATTGAAAAACATTTTGACTTGTACAAAAGTACATTTATAGTTTATACAAAGGGGATGGAACCTAAAACCATAAGCACACCCTCATCAAGCTTAGATATAGTGCCCACACTGTCTAACCTATTAGGGTTAGAGTATGACTCAAGACTTTTAATGGGAAGGGATATCTTTTCAGATTCAGATCCCTTAGTTATCTTCCGAGATCATAGCTTCATCACTGATAAAGGAAGATATAATGCAATAACGGGAGAATTTATTCCAAATACCGGTATGAATGTTAACAAGGATTATATAGATAAAATATCTAGAATAGTGAATAACAAATTTTATTTCTCAACGCAAATCCTTGATCACGATTATTATGGTAAAGTACTAGAGGGATTTTAGGATTTCCTTCATTGTAATCATCATTTAGCAGTTATTCAAAGATTAAAAAATAGGAACCTACGTTTAGTAGATTCCTATTTTTATTTGAACTGGTTTTATTTATTGTATTTAATAAGCTTTTTGGACACTAAAAGGGCTATGAAACCACCAATAAGAGCTGTATACAGTTGTGGAAACGTCATCATTTCAACTATCTTTGGTGGAACTTGAGGTAAAAAATAGCTGGCAATATACCTAACAGATATAGATAAGAACAAAAATTTTCCTGCAGCACCTGCTATTACTCCTAAAACATCACCATACTTACCGTTTATTTCTCTTACAAAGGTAAACAAGATAACTAAAGTAACATTGGCTATCATTATAAATGATACTATGGGAAATAGGGGCATAATACCTAACAAAAATGCTGAAAGGGGGGTTAATGTCCCAATTAATGCTGCTGAAATAGGTCCTACATAAATAGCTGCTATAAATAGGGTCATATTAACCAATGGACCAACTGCAGGCTGTGCAAAAGTACTAAAACCTATTTGAAATGTTAATGCTAATGCCAGTAAAACACCTGTTTTAGTTAAATAACTAACGTTTAGTTGTTTAACTGCTGTTTTTATCATCTTTATTCATCCTCCTTTAACTATGATTTACTTCATCAGCTATTGCTACCTCTTTTAATGTATCTTCATCACTTAAGAAATATTTGTCTCTAACGCTATAGTGAGTGTGAAGTAATTGATGTGATTTTATACTATTGGGTTGACCTAAGAATTCTTCGTAAAGTTTCTTAATAAATGGATTTTGGTATGATTTACGTACTTCTTTTAAAGCATCCTCTTGATATAATACCTTCGCTCTCTCTACCCGTACATCCAACTCAAGCTTCTTTTTTGCTGAAACATGGGGCTGTCCTCCACCTGTCACACAGCCACCGCTACATCCCATGATTTCGATAAAATGATATTTTTTTTCACCATCTTTAATCTGACTTAACACTTCATTTGCCATGGCTGTTCCATGGACAACAGCAAAATTCAACTCATTACCCTTTAAAGAAATTTTCCCTTCTTTAATTCCCTTTACGCCTCTTACCTGATTATATTCAATCTTATCCATATCCTTACCTTCAACCAAGTCTACGAGGGTTCTTAAAGTAGCTTCCATTACTCCACCAGTAGCTCCAAAAATTGCTGCTGCCCCTGTATATTCTCCTAATGGGCTATCAAACTCGCTGTCCCCCAGTTTATTAAAATCAATTCCAGCTTGTCTGATCATTTTTCCAAGTTCCCTTGTGGTTATTACAGCATCAACATCCCTTAAACCATTGACCTGATTTTCTTCTCTGGCTGACTCAGCCTTTTTTGCAATACATGGCATTACAGATACAACAAATATTTTCTTTGGATCTATTTGATTTTTTTCTGCATAATAAGACTTAACTATGGCACCAAACATTTGGTGGGGCGACTTACATGTAGATAGATTTTCAATAAAATCGGGATGGTTAAATTCACAATAACTTACCCAGCCTGGTGAACATGATGTAATCATAGGGAGCCTACCGCCATTTTCTAGACGGTTAAGTAATTCATATCCTTCTTCCATTATAGTTAAGTCAGCTGCGAAGCTTGTATCAAAAACCTTTGAAAAACCGAGCCTTTTTAGAGCTGAAACCATTTTCCCCGTCACCCTAGTGCCTATGGGTAGCCCAAATTCCTCACCTAAAGCTGTCCTAATGGCTGGTGCAGCCTGAACAACAACATGTATATCATTATCCTCAAGTGCATCCCAGACCTTTTCTATATCCTCTTTTTCTTTCAAAGCTGCCACAGGACAAGCCATTATACACTGCCCACAGTTAACACAAGCTGTTTTATCCATACTTCTATTAAAGGCTGGTGTAACCTCTGTATCTATGCCTCTATGTGTAAAGTCTAGAATACCTATTTTCTGTATATCTCTACATGTGGCTATACATCTTCCACATAGAATACATTTACTAGAGTCTCTTACTATAGCCACAGAAGCATCATCATAAGTAATATTTTCTCTATTGAATTTAAACGGTACATCATCAATATTTAGTTCTTCTGCTAATGATTGAAGCTCACAGCTTTTATTTCTAAAGCAAGTTAAGCACTCTCTATTGTGATTAGAAAGAAGTAGTTTCAAAGTACTCTTTCTAACATTTCTTAAGGTTTTGCTATTAGTGCGTACAACCAGTCCTTGAGCCACTGGGTAAACACATGCAGGCTGCAGATTTCTCTGTCCTTCGATTTCAACTAGGCATATCCTACATGCTCCTATTTCATTTGTTTCTTTTAAAAAACATAGAGTTGGAATATCGATTCCTGCCCTTTTTGCTGCTATTAATATTGTTTCCCCTTCAGTTGCTTCTACAACATTACCATCAATTGTGAGTCTTAACATCTCCATCCCCATACATCCTCTCATTTTAGTGTTCTAAACCTTTTCTTTAGCACTTTAATAACTAAATGCATAATTTATTGAATTTTCTGTTGTTAACAGTATTACAAAACGTATAAACTGCCTCAAAACTGGGGAAAATAGGGTTTTCCTAAGAATATTATATATTCCCACACACTCCTTGTCAATGTGTTCACATTCACAAGGAGTGTTAAATTAATATTACACTAGCTACCCTTTTGGGGTAGCTAGTGTAATATTAAATATTTATTTAGTATATACGAGTATAGCATCTCGTAAAAATTCTGCTGCTCCTGGTTTTCTTCCGTCATAGTAGGCTCTAAACCTCTCGTCGTCCACATACATTTGCGCAAGTCCAATATGTGCCTCTTTATTATAATCACTCCAGTAAAAAGTAAGCCACTTTTTGTGTAAATGAGCAACCCTCTGTGCTATTTCACTTGACGGATCCTTTGTCTCCATAGCTAGATACAATGTCTCAATGATCTCCTCAGCTAGCTTTGTTATTTCTTCATGTTCCTCCTCTGTCATGTTCTTTACTTTGTTATTAGACTTTTCTACAACTTCATTACCATATTTTTCTCTAATCTCTTTACCGTATTCCTTTTCATTTTTATCAATCATCTTTTCTTTAAACCCTTGAAACTTCTCTTTATTTGACATATATGTTCCCCCTTTTGTACTTGCTATGGTTTTATCAACATTATCAATTAACAGCACAAGCTGTTTTTTCTTCCTAAGGAGTTTTTCCCGATGGTCTATTAAAGCCTTGTATGAGTCAAATGAAGGAGATTCCATAATCTCCTTTATTTGCTCTAGGCTCATGTCCAGTTCCCGATAAAAAAGAATCTGCTGTAATCTATCTACTTCATTTTGACCATAGATCCTATACCCTGAAGAATTGATTCTTGCGGGCTTAAGAATCCCTATCTCATCATAATACCTTAGTGTCCTAGAGCTAATACCTGCAAGTTTCCCTAGTTTTTGAACTGTATATTCCATCTTGTAACCTCCTCACAAGTACATGTTACACCTTTACGCAACGTCAATGTCAACACCCATAAAATATATTTCTTTAAAATAGTCTGTAGATATACCCTGCAACAATAGCACCTACCATACTAACAGTAACATAAAGAATAAATGTTTTTCTTTTTACTATTGAAAACACCGCCACCATTGCAGGGATTGATGTAGCTGCACCTCCAATCATAAAGGCTAGGGCCGTTCCCTTATCCATCCCCAGTTCCATAAACCCTCTGATAAGTGGTATCGCAGAAATACTACTTGTATACGCAGGTACACCTATCAGTGCAGCGATAATTGGTCCAAAGGGGTTATTTCTTCCTAATAGACTTCCTACCCAATCCATTGACACATATCTCACAATTAAAGCCTCTAATAAGAAAGCTACGAGCATGTACTTTCCAACAAATATAGCCATATCTTTAAAGTTTATTAAAAATTGGAATCCTCTCACTGTTAATAGCTGCCCTTTGGTAAGATTTTCTTCAATTAGGTCCTCTGTTGCAGCAGTTTGATTGTTCCCAAAGTCCTTTAATATTTGATTATCCAAATATCCTTTGTTAGAAAGGTATAATGTTAGATATCCAGCTACCAGTCCTAAGGATATAGTAGTTAACAACCTAGCAATAGCCAGTCCTTCTCCTAGCACACCATAGGTTAACACAAAGGTTTCAGGATTCATCAGTGGTGATGCTATCCAAAAAGCCATTATTGGTGCTAAAGGAATACCCGATGCTAAAAGTGCAGCTATGGCAGGAATAACGCCACAGGAGCAAAGTGGACTGAAAGAGCCTGCTGCGGTGGCAATTGGTATAGCTGTGTATTTCTTATTTTCTAAGGATCTACCTAAAAACCTATCTAGCTTAAATGTTTTTATAGCTGCAGCTATACCTATACCAAAACTAAAAAATATTAGCATTCCTTTTACGTTAGTATACATAAAATCTATAATATACTTCAAATCTTCTAACATAAATCTCACTCCTTAATTTATTTGCAATTATCAACTCTTGTATTATACAAGTAATATAAAAAATAAAAAGTCACTTACCCCCCAATTATATTCTTCTGTTTTACTTGGCTACAGCTACCTTTAAAATTTTACTGTGCTGCAACAAATCTTTCTTTTCTCTAATTTGAAATTCCTCCAGCTAATTGTAAAATTATCATGACTAAACAGCGATTGTTAACAGTTTAGCCATGACTTCCTACCTAAGTCTATACCTTAGCAACAATTAGGATTAACCTTATCAAAGGCTTTTATCAATAGTGAAACAGATCTAAGAACATCATCAATCTGGCCCTCTGGCAGACTATCAACTATCCTTCTATAATAATCTGATATGGCTAATTCTAGTTTTTCTGCTACCTCGATTCCACCTTGGGTAAGTCTAACTAACACTATTCTTCTATCATCTTCATCTTTATATCTCTCAACATATTTATCCCTTACGAGATTGTTAATAAGTCTTGTCATTGTACTTGTTGTGACATTCATTTTTTCACTAAGTTCATTCATTGTTAACTGTTTGGATTTTTTAAGTTCAATCAAGATGTAGCTTTGTGATGATGTAAACCCATGGGGTTTTATCTGATCCCTTTCAAATAACTGCATAACCCTCACAAGATGTTGCACCATTTTCCCAACTTCATCAATACAGCAATCGGGTTTTAGTTCCATAATATCCCTCCTTAATTTTATTGTATCATGCAAGTATTGCATGGTCAATATATTCGTACCATTTTTTTAAACTTTATAGATACATTAAGAAAATAACGGAGATCTTTCTGACTCTCCGTTATTTTCTTATAAAATATACGATTATTTTCCCACTATCATCTATGTTAAGTCCGACTATCTAATAATTTCATCATACCTACCTGCCTCGTTTCATCTTCTTATTTTTATACTCTCTTTTTCTCTCTTCTAAGCGACGAACCTCTTTGAGGGACTTCTTATAACGGATATATCTTTGTTCAGACAATTCTCCGCTATCTAAAGCATCTTTTATTGCACATCCTGGTTCTCCATCATGTGTACAGTTTGAGAATTTGCACCTAGCTATAGTATCAATAACCGCTTGATACACGGTACTAATATCCTCTTCATCTGCCCACAGCTGCAATTCTTTCATCCCAGGTGTATCAATAATCATGCATCCAGTTTGGTGAAAAAACATCTGTCTATGGGTTGTGGTATGTTTCCCTTTACCAGAATGGTCACTGGTTGTATTTGTTATTTGAACCTGATCTTCGAACAATGAATTTAGTAGTGTGGATTTACCTACTCCTGAGGATCCCACAAAGGCTATTGTTTTTCCACAGGTTATATATTCACTCAATTGGCCAATTCCTTGTTTGGTCAACGCACTTACTGCCAAAACAGGGGCGTTGCCAGCAATCTTACTTACCTCATTTATTTTTTCTTCCATGTTCTCACATAAATCTAATTTATTTAGCAAAATAGCCACATTAAGGTTTTGATGTCGTATAAGGGCTAGGTATCTTTCAAGTCTAGGAATACTGAAATTCCCGTCTAGGCCACATATAACAAAAATGACATCTAGGTTAGCTGCTATTACCTGTTCTTCAGTTACTCCTCCATCTATCATATTATCCTTAAGTTTCCTGCCCCCTGATATGGGCATTTTCCTTGAGAAAGAGTTTTTTCTATCTAACAATTCATGAATTTGAATGTTATCACTGCCCTTGGCTTTCCCTACAATAACAAAATCCCCCACCACTGGGAAGTCCTTTACCTGCTTTGTGTTGAATCGGAATTTACCAGTTACCTTAGCATTATGCTCCCCTTGTTCAGAAAGCAAGGTATACACATCTCCTTTTTGAGCTATTACCCTAGCGGGGAAGGTATTTTCTAGTTTGACGGCCATATTATCCTTGAAAAATTCATTCCACCCTATTTTTTGTAATTGATTATTAGTCATAATATCCTCCATTATATCTATTTTTGCACACAAAAAGACCACAAGGATAGGCCTGCGGTCTAGTTTTTTGAATGAGTTAAGTTGTATGACAAAAAACCCCACAACTTTGCTTGAAATGAGCGTAACCCCTGATTTTTGCAGATGCTAACCATCTGCCGCTATAAGTTTATTGTAAAATCACCTTAGCTATAATTTGATAATCTTGGCGTTTCATGCCACTCACTCCCTTCAACTACAATATAATTCCAGTATATATGGTATTTAGCATATACACAATTCTATTTAACTTATTTAATTATTTGTTAATATTTTACTACTAGTGATTATCTGTAATAATAATTAAAAAGTCACCCTAAATGTTAGCCTTTGTAAGACATCATAGTTATTTAACAAATGCTAATTGTTTTATCTGGTTCAATGGAATATAATATTAACGTGAATTTAAATTTGTTTTACTAAAAGGAGAATAAATAAAAATGTCTGATACAGAGAAAAATCAACAGGGTGAACAACCCCAAGAGAGAAAGAAAATGAGTTTAGCAGAAGCTATGAAACAGAAGCTAGAAGCCCAAAAGCAACAACAAGGAAAAGGTGTGTCTTCAACAAACAATCATCAAGGTAATAAGAAAATGAAAAGTCAACAAACTAAAAAGTCCACAATGCATCGCCGCACAGGTGGAGCATAAAACTTATTTCTTAAAGAGTATTACACAAAAGCGCCCTTGACTTGGGCGCTTTTTACTTTACACTCCTTTAATTACCTATTCTTCCCTAGCTTTAAGACCTTGCACTATATCAAGTTTTTTGATATACCTTATAGCTAATAGCTTAGTTATAACTATAACAAGTATTAAAATCATCAATGAGTAGAAATAGCTCGAGGGATAAATATGCTCCTTCATTACAAAAAACTCATTAGAAAATTCTTCTTTTATGGCTGAAAGGATAAACATGCCACCTATAAAACCAAAGGGAATAGATATTAGTAACTGCAAGATTGTTTCCTTTATATATGCAAGCATAATATTAGATGTACTATATCCCATCACACTAAGCAAATTAAACTCATAAGTTCTTGCAGTTAAGTTGATGGCGCTTACTGAATAGAGGACCGTAATCCCTAGTACTATGGCAAAACAAACCAGAACTAAGACTAATATATCAATTAGACTCATAAGTTGCAAAAGCGTATTTTTTTCACTTTCTGCGGAAGCGACAGATTTAACTTTTTCTAGACCTCGTATTTCTTCAGAAGCGTTATTGTATCCCCCTTCTGTAGTTACAAATAAGACATTATAGAAGGATAAGTCGTCAGAAATCTTGCTGTTCAAGTATTCATAGGTTAAATACACATAAAAAGATGTTCCTTGATCACTAATATTGGAAATTTCCACTTCAAAGGTACTCTGTCCGTCTAGTGTGGCAACTTTAATAGAATCGCCAATTTTAACATTAAGTCTTTCAGCATAATACAAAGGTAGAATAGCCCCACTATCATCTAAGTGAATTTTATTTCCCTTGTTATCTTCTAGCTTCAAGGCATTAAAATCCCTTTTACTAACCAGTATGGAAATATCTGCCTCCATCTCACCTTTTGATATTTTCATTGGTGCTAAAAGGGCAGTATGGTAAGCAGAAACAATGTCCATTCCCTTTAATAAAGATTCTTCTCCTATCAGTCTAGGTTCCACTTCTACTAGTAGGTCATAGTTCACCACCTGAGTATAATGTCTATCCACTAGATGCTCTAAGGAATCACCAAACCCTAAAGAAAATAAAGTTAGGGATAGTGTTGCTACCATTCCTAATATTACAGCTATAAACCTCCCCTTATTTCTTAATGCAGTTTTCAAGGCATACCTACTATTAAAGGAAAGCTTATTCCAAACACCTGGGATTTTTTCAAGAAGTGACATTTTACCATCTTTAGGCTTTTCAGCATGCATTGCTTCTGCAGGGTTAATTTTTGTTATTTGCTTTACAGCAATAATATTGGAAAAAGCGGTGACTACTAGGGCCACTAAAGACCCAATTAACCAATAGTCAGTTACTAGCTCAAGCTCTAAGCCTGGTATCTCCAGCATTTGCTGAAAAGCTGTTAGTATAAATTGACCAAATATATTATATAATCCAATACCCAATATACTTCCTAAGACACTTAGTAACAGCCCGTATTTTAAAAAGGATTGTAGTACATGATAATCACCATACCCAAGAGCTTTTTGTATCCCAATTTGCTTTCTCTCCTGTACAACATTTCTCTTTTGTAACACATAGATCATTGTAGATCCAATTAGCAAAAACACCATAGGAAATACATAAGCCATAGAGTTAATCTGATCTATATCCGCAGCATAGCTACTATAGCTAATCTGATTATCCTTTGTTATGGCATTTTGAATTTTTCCTGGTTGTAGGGTGCTGTGTATATCTCTAATTACATTACCTCTATCCACATCACCATCAAACAGCATAATGATCTCATTGTATTGTATATCCTCTCTTAATAACGTCTGCCCATGTACATATCCAATTCCGAAATCAGATGAACTAGCCAGGGGAACACTGGAACTTTGACTTAGATAGATATACTCAGGGCTAGCTATAATTCCCGATATTATTAGTGAAATAGTACTATCTGGAAATTGTACTATAATCTCATCCCCTAAATTAAGTTCATGTTCTTTTGCATATTTTCTACATATTGCAAGTTCTCCATTCTCTGGACTTCTACCATCATAATAAAAGGGAACATTGATAGGCTCTTCAGTAAGGGGTAAAGACATAATCCTCAATTGCGAATCATTATATCTAGTATCAATTGTAACTCTAGGAGCTACTTCTTTAATATGGGCCATTTCCTTCAAAATATCTACATCATCCTCATTAAAAGCGCTACCGTATATAGTGTAATCTGCTAAACCATGTACATTGATATAATTTTCAGTAATATTTTCTAGATTGTACGCAAAGGATTTCAAGGTAATATAAAATCCAATTCCTATACTAATTATCAATACAATAGATAGAAAAGCCCTTGCATTCCCCACAATTTTCCTCAAAAATAATCTATTTGAGATCCTCATATCTGCACCTACCAGTTAACCTGATCTGGAGAAATGGGTGTAGGGTTTTCTATAACCTCAACTACTTCACCATTGCGCATTTTGATAACAACATCTGCTATCTTTGCTATATCTTGACTGTGTGTTATTACAATTATTGAAGTCCCTTGCCCTTTGTTAATGCTCTTCAAAACATGCAATATTTTAACACCAGTATCGGAGTCCAGTGCTCCAGTTGGTTCATCACAAAGAAGCACCTCAGGTTTCTTTGCCAAGGCACGGGCAATGGATATCCTTTGTTGCTCTCCACCGGATAATTGTGATGGAAAATGATTATATCTCTCCTCTAATCCAACAAGTGCCATTGCTTCTTTTGCTACTTCCCTTTTAAGACCAGCTATTTCAGTTGAAAATTCAACATTTTCAAGGGCTGTTAGACTGGGCAGAAGGTTATATGACTGGAATACAAATCCTATTTTTTCTTTCCTTAACTTAGTTAGCTGTTTTTTGTTATATTTAGATATATCCATTTGATTAAAAGTTACTTGACCACTTGTTGGTATATCCATACCCCCTAAAATATTTAACAAGGTACTTTTCCCCGAACCACTGGGACCAAGCACAACAATAAACTTTCCCTTCTCAATATTTACAGATGTATTATTTAATGCAAGTACCTTCCCCTGATTTTCACCATAAGTCTTTGTTAAAGCTTTAACCTCATATAAATTCATAATTAGCCCCCAATTCCTAGAGAAATATAATCTATTAGTTTATCAATAAGCAAATCACATGTGTCTTCTAAAACATCTACGTTTAATAAGTGCCTTGAACATACTGTCAATATAAGGACCTTTGTAAGATTTGACACAATCATTGGATCACACTTTTGAAAATCAACTTGCAAAAACCTCATTAAATCAATTATAGAATCATTGTCTTCATTTAAATGATTAGCTATTCTTTCTGGGGGTAGTTTGATCATTATTTGTTCTAACTCTACCATCCTACTATAAAAACCTATACTTTCCTCAGAAAGCACAGCTTCTTTAAGAAATTCCCTCAAACCACTTAGCACATTCGTTGGTTCATTAAGGACTTCAAAGACTCTGGCTTTTATGTTACGATCATGAATCTCAAATATATCAAAAAAGAACTCTTCTTTGGAATTAAAGAGAGAATAAAACGTTCCCTTTGATACACCTACAGCTTTTGTAATCTCTTCAATATTACTTTTTTTAATGCCGTACTGCAGTAAGGATTCTTTACCCTTTTCATAAAGTCTTTGTCTTATATTCTCTTTCTCATACTCAGAAAAACTTCTAGCCACTGTGATTGTGCCTCCCTTGCGACTGAAAATTCTTTTTTAGTCATTAAGTTCATGGTAGCATAGGGTAAATATTCCAGCAAGTAATTTTAGTACTACTTAATACAAATTTAATATTTAAAAAAGCAAAAAGTAGAAACCTTCAGCGGTTTCTACTTTTTACCTCCGTTCAACTTTAGCTGCTAGCGCTTTTATAATTCTTCAGTCCCAACTTCCAAAGTCCAAGGGTAATGGCAGTAAATATTATCACTATTCCCGTGGCATATCCCAATTGCATTATAGATAAACTCTCAGTAAAAAACTGTGTAGGAATAGTTGCCATGATTCCATAGGGGAGAAATAAATAAAAAATCACTTTAAAAGCTCCTTCAAAAAGCACCCCTGGTATTTTCATACATAAAGTTATTAATTCTCCTTCTAATCTTTCCAATGCTGATGCTTGTATTACAAAAAATGCAATTGTCCTTAATAGTACCATGGTGTCATAGTAAAGGATAAGCATTAGGTTTACTAAAATTATATAACCTAACACCATTGACGCCGTTATTTCTAATGTCATCCCTGAAACAGCATAAATCAGTATCCCAATACTTCCTAAAACAAGGGGGAATGAACCCAAGTTTATGTTTTCAAATGATAGATATAGTAGAGGCTTAACAGGTTTTGTAATATATAGGTCTAACTGTCCTGAGCTTATTTTATGGGGTATAGAAATTATCCCAAAGAAGAAAAATGTCATATTCAAGGCATTTATCAGTGAGAAAGTACCTATAAAAAACAGCATTTGTTGGCGGTCCCAGCCCCCTATACTATCAACTTGTGAGTATATAGATGAAAACATTAGTAGCTGAATCAAAAACATAATCCCATCAACAAAGAATGCTCCGAAAAACGAGAATCTAAAAGCCATGGTCCTAGCGAGCTTCAATTTAAATAATATATATAAAAATCTCAGTTGTCCTTTTAATCCCATATTAAATCCCCACCCCATCATATTTAGTTCTTAACCTTTTATAGGTTAATTTATTTAATAACCAAAAAGCTAGATTCCAGATAATTAGGGTAACAAGGCCTACTGTTATTTCCCCTTCATTTTCCCCCATTAACAACATGGATGGGAGATATATTATATAATAGAAAGGGAAATATCTCATAATATCTTGCACGAGTGTGGGAAGTAGCCCTAGGGGTATAAGTGATCCTGTTACAAACTGCATTATATTATCCTTTATCATCATGAACATACCAGTATCAAGAAACTTAAATGCTAATATTCCTATATAGAAGTTGAGCTGCATCATAAACAATAAACCCAGTCCGCATATAACAAGTGTAGATAGGAGTGTAAATGGATTATATGATATAACAAATTTAACCCTAAATACAAACACCCATAGTACTGCTGCTATTAAGTTAAAAGACAACAAAAATACCGAGACACCTACTGTTTGAGAAACAAAATATCCAAATACACCCATTGGTCTAACCATATACTTTGAAAACTGTCCACCTCTAATTTCTCTTGAGATCTGCCCTCCTGTACCTGACGACTGGTCAAGTTGTGCTATAAAGGAACCTATGATGTAGTAGGAAATCATAGTGTTGAATGTAAATCCTGCCACCACAGCACGGTTATCAAAAATAGCACCCCATAGTACGTATGCTAGATAATCTTTGAAATAGTAAATATCATACTAATAATTGTGTCGAATCTATACGCTAGCTGAGCTTTAAACAAAACCTTTGCTGTTTCTATATACTTTCTCATTCATTTACCACCCCTTTTATCTCTGACTTTACTTCACTATTACTAGACATTTTACTTTCATATATCCGTTCAACCACGTTTCCGATATCCTCTTCTTCAATGGATATATCACTTATTTCTCCATTTGACATGATGGCTTTTAATACTTCTCGCACATCATTTTTTTGTGCCCTAAATGTTAGTTTTAAAGGATTTTGGTCAATTATCTCTACGTCAAATGGTGGTACATAGTTTACCGGATCATCAAATGATACTCTGATGACTTTATGGGTTTGATAACGGTTAAACAAAGTATCTAAATCGCCGTCGTATATCTTTGTCCCCCATTAACAACAACGCATCTTTTGCATAGACTTTTGATATCTTCCATGTAGTGACTTGTTAAGATAATTGTAGTCTTTTTTCCCATATTTACTTGTTTTAAGAAACCCCTAATTTGCTTTTGGGCCATGGCATCTAAACCAATTGTAGGTTCATCGAGAAATAATATCTTGGGATTGTGTAAGAGTGCTGCAATAAGCTCCATCTTCATCCTTTCACCTAAAGACAATGTTCGAACTTGCACATTTAGATATTTTTCAACACCAAATAACTCAATAAAGTACTCTAGGTTTTTCCGATATTCCCTATCAGGTATGTTATATATTTCTTTAAATAGCAAGAATGAATCCGCCGCTGTTAGCTCAAAAAATAACTGACTTTTTTGTCCCATTACCACTGCATATTGCCTCTTGTATTCATTCTTTAGGTCATTTGGAGTGTACCCTAGAACTGAAATCTCACCACTTGTTGGTGCAATGATACCTGTAAGCATTTTTATTAGGGTTGTTTTACCAGCCCCATTAGGTCCTATAAGACCCACGAACTCACCTTCGTTAATTTCAAGAATCGAAGGCTTTTACAGCTTCTTTAATTATTTTCTCCCGACTAAATAGGCTTTTAATACTACCCCTTAATCCTTCTTCCTTTTGAAATCTTTCATAGGTTTTAGTTAAACCTCGTGTTTTTATAATTGACATTTTTTTATATCTTCCTTTCCTTTGCAGTTAGTTTCGTTTAAATTACTCAGTCTGTTAGGACACGCACTAATGACCTGAACCTATAATAAATAAAAATGCCCGCGGGAAGACACACCACACCTTAAAAAAGTGCAGATTGCTCCTGCGGGCAGAAATATGGAATATCATATTGTTTGACAGTTATCCAGAGGGGTTAATTGCTATATGTTATTAAGCCCAGGTAACTGAATTTATAATAAAAAGCATGGCAAATTACCTGCCATGCTCCACATTTATATACATAAGTAGTTAAATGTTATTCCAAGATATATTTGAAGCAGTCTGTAAAGGTAATGTCTTTTCAGGCACAACAAAAACACGGGCTACTCCCGCCCCATGTGCCTCTTACAACCTATTTAATTAGTTGTAAACCTCATTACATACAGAACTGACAAACAAACACATCCTTTCAATCTTATTCTAATTAAACATTACCATATGCTAAAAAAATATTCAACGGGAATATTATTAACAAATTATTAACTCTATACTACCCAATTTAAAATTTAGTCTTTAACCACAAGCCCTAAGATCTTTGAAAATTCAATGGCTTGTAATGGCGAGACTACTGCACCTTTAAGATTTTCTGGGCGTATGTTCATCCCTTCTACATTTGAGCTACTTAGGTCTATGCCATTAAGCGAAGTGCCTGACATTTGGCTGAGCCTCATATTACATTCTTTGAAATCTACATTGGACACCTTGCTATCTTGAAAACTCGAGCTTTCAAAACTGCAATTAGCTAATGTGGATTTAGTAAGTTTACAAAACCCAAATAATCCAAAGTTTACGTTACAATTTTCCATAAGAATATTTTGTAATGTAGCCTCAGTGAAATTTGTACCTAACAGTTTACAGTTTATAAATTCCACCCTATGAACACTAGCCTCACTGAAGTCAACATTTGATAAGTCACAATCTACAAATCTCACATCCAATAGATTTGCTGACTTAAGTGTGGTGTCTATAAAAGTTACCTTCTTAAAAACAACTCCATCGAACTTAACATTTGAAGCATGCTGGCTTTCGAAAACCCAGTTGGATAAATATACATCCCTTAAAGTATCTTCGTCTTCAATTTCATATATTTCTGTTACAGCCATTTCTATATCATCTATAAGTTTTGGTTTTTCCACTCTATTTTTTTTATTCATGTTTATCTCCTTTGCAGGTTTTTCTAAATACCTGACACTATGGATAGTAACCCCATGGCCATTATTAGGCTCATTGCAAGTTTCTTAAATAAGAGTTCATCTACCTTGTTCCCTACACCTATGCCCAGTAAAGTCCCTACAATGAGTCCTGGGAATAAATAAGCAGAATAGTTAACCACTTCTTGGGTAATAAGACCGCTAAAAAAATATGTTGGTATTGTAATTACATTCAAAATCCAAAAATATAAAGTTAAGTTCGCTCTAAATATTTGCTTTTCAACACCTTGATTGGACAGAAAAAGTACTAGTGGAGGCCCTGCCAGTGAAACACTGCCATTTAATAACCCACTCACTAGACCAATTGGCATATATGATAGTTTTTCATTCTTAACTTTAAATTTGTATCCAAGAAAGTTAGCTAATGTAGATATGGTTATGATGACTCCTATTATGATTTTCAAAGTATTTTCATCCATAATTTTTAACAAATGAGCCCCAAAGGGGGTTGCTATTATGCCAAATATGGCAACAATATATATTCGTTTTAGGTTGATATGCTGTCTAATATTATAAAGAATTATGGAGTTCAGTATAAAGCTATAAATGATTAAGACAGGCACGATAATTCTTAAAGGTAGAAACAACCCTAGTAAAGGAAGTGCAAGTAATGAAAAACCAAAACTTGCTATCCCTTGAGTCATTGAAGAAAAAAATATAATAATAGCCCCTATTAAAGTCTGCAAAATTAAACTATCCAAGTTATTTCATCTCCCATTTTTGATTTACTATATACTATGATACCATACTTCTTCTGAACTTGGCCCCTTTAAAATATTATAATTAGCAAAATATCTTTTACATAATATCCCTTTAGAATTGAATAAGCACTCTTTGTTATAGAAAGACTAATAGAGATAAAATTCACCTATCAAGGAGGCTTTTAGTATGTCAGATAAGGATATTGAAAAATCTTTTGAACGCAGTGCTGAAAGGATGCGCGGAGACAACAAGACCTTTGCATCAGATTTGACTGACCAGGATTATAATGATCCTGAGCGCCATCAAGACCATGACATGAAAATTGAATACAGCAGAATCGAAAAATCCCCTTCCATGGAACAGGTTCATGCTTGGCAAAGGGAACATATCAAAAAAGACGATCAGTCTAAAGAAGGCTATCCTCTAAACACTATTATAGATCCAGCCATGCGTGAAATGTATCAGGTAGTACATAATGCAGGCATGACTAATGTTTTTGATCGTTTTAGTGAGCAGCAACCCACTCAATGCAAATTCTGTATAGAAGGATTATCTTGCCAGCTTTGTGCCAATGGTCCTTGTAGAATTAGTAAAAAAGCTCCTAGGGGTGTTTGTGGTGTTGACGCTCATACAATGGTGGCAAGAAACTTCATGTACCGCCATGTCACAATAGGAACATCTGCAAACATTTTCCACTGTCACCAAGCAGCAAGAACATTAAAGGCGGCTGGAGAAAGCCCAGACAGCGGTTTAAAGATACGCGATGCAGAGAAGCTTAAGAAATATGCGGATATGGCCGGCCTTGATGCAAATCAACCCATTGAAAAGCTAGCTATTGATTTTGCACAATGGGTAATGGATGATATCCATGCTCCTCATCATGTGGAGTCTAAGACCGTGGAAGCCTTCGCTCCAACTAAAAGAAAAGAGCTTTGGAGAAAGCTAGGCCTTTTCCCAGGGGGAGGATATAGCGAAGTAGCTTATTCTCAAACCCAATGTATGACAAACTTTAACTCTGATCCAATTGAGTTCTTACTTCGTTCCGTAAGACTTGGTATCGCCAATGAGTACCAAGGGTTATTCATGCTTAACATAATCCAAGAGATTTTAATGGGTACCCAAAAAATAGCTATGAAACAACAAAACATGGGCCTTTTAAAAGAAAACAAAATCAATATAATTACAAATGGGCATATGCCACTACTTGCCCATGTGGCAATAGACATTGCATCAACTGATGAGTGGCAACAAAAAGCCAAGGCTGCTGGCGCAGAAGGGATTCAAATTCTTGGTCATGTATGTGAAGGACAACAGCTTATTAACTATGAAGGTACACACAATCAGGCCGCTTATGGTGGTCAAGAAGGTGAGTGGTTATCCCAAGAGTATCTTCTAGCTACTGGTGTAGTTGATTTATTCATGTTTGACTATAACTGTACTGTTCCTACAATGCCACTTTTCGCTAAGAAGTTTGGTACTAAGCTTTTAAGTACACATCCAGTTATTAAACTTCAAGGAACGGAAACCTTAGACTTTGTTCCAGAAAAAATGAAAGAGCAAGCCATCAAAGCATTAGATATGGCCATTGAAGCATATAAAGAAAGAAAATCCCAAAACAAAGAAACCTATATTCCACCACATGTTTCAGACTGCATGGTTGGCTTTAGCACAGAGTCAGTAAAAGCAGCCTTAGGTGGTAGCTTCGATCCATTAATTGAACAAATAGCCAATGGGAATATCCGCGGTATTGCAACTATAGTAGGTTGTACAACTGCAAGATATGGCCAAGGTGGTTCCAACATCTTTAAGATTACTAAAGGATTAATTGAAAATAACATTTTAGTACTATCAGGGGGATGTACATCTTCTGTTATGGAGTACACAGGACTTACAAATCCAAATGCTGCTGAGGAATGTGGCGACGGACTTAAGGCAGTGTGCCAACAGTTAGGAATACCTCCAGTTCTAACATACGGTGCATGTGTTGATATCGGCAAAATGACACACACTGCTAAAGAGCTGGCAGACGCTTTAGATGTGGATACAAACATGCTACCACTGGTAATTGGGGCTCCTGAGTATCTAGAGCAAAAAGCTGTTGCTGATGCATGTACTGCTGTTGCATTAGGCTGGTTAGTACATGTGGCACCAGTTCCATCAATTACTGGTAGTGATGTTGTAGTAAAAACACTTACAGAAACAACAGAAACCCTAGGACTGGGTAAAGTAGTTGTAGAAATGGATGCAGAAAAAACTATCCAAATCTATGTTGACCACATCGAGAAAAAACGTAAAGAGTTAGGTTTAAATTAAAAAGACAAAAAAAGAGGCATTCGTAAGAAGAGGGCACTGAAAATCTTATGTATTTCATTTAAACAGAATAACTTGTACTAAAAAAAAACGACTCTCTATTCAAAATTTGAATCTAGAGTCGTTTTTTAATGATTATGCCATTTTTTATTTCGCTTATTCTTAATCCATTATTTTTAAAATTCTTTTTAGGTTTACCGTAAATATTGACATAGCTCCCTGCATCTCCATGCCAATTAGACCCGAGGATTTTGAAACATCATACCCGTGTCTATGTTTTAATTCACTATTTTTTGCTTCTATTTTATAGCGCTCTTTAGATTTTTCTTTAAAGTAATCACTTTCTTGGAATTTCGCCTGCTCGGTATGTTCGTCAGATTTGATGCTTACGGAATAGGTCTTACTTTTAGCTCCAGATTTATAGCACCCTTCTTTTAAATGGCATACCTTACACTTTTCTATATCAAAATAGTATGTGTCTGTTTGATTAGTGGAAAATTTTTTCTTCCCTTGGCGAGCTTTACGTATAGCCATATGGCCAGCCTTACATATATACATTCCAGCATCTTTATTAAAATCGAATTCATCTTCTTTTTTTCGGAAACCTTGTGTTACAGATGGGTTTAATTTGGCGACTAATTTTATTTTTTTCTCTTTTGTATATTCAATGTTGCCTTTTTCAGAATATGCAGCATCACCGATAACAGTTTCAACTTTCATCCCAGCTTTTACACTTTTTTCTATCAGTGTTTCTAATTGTTTCCCATCATTTTTTTCTCCGGTTGTAACTGTTGCAGCTGTAATAATTCTTTCTTCGCTTATGGCAATATGGGTTTTGTAACCAAAAAATGATGTATCGGCACTTTTATGACCTATTCTTGCATCTTGATCCTGAGATATTTGTAAGTGTTCAATATCATCAGCAACTGATTCTTTTAAAAGGTTCAATTGTTCCTTTACTTTTGGATATTGAGCAAAAGCATCTTCCTTTTCAACCACCTCAATAAGCTTGTGGCAATAGTCTATTTCAGCTTCTAAGGCATCTGTTGTGTTTTTGGTAGGAAATTTATCCTTCATAGTTTCATCTATCTGATAAATAACTTTTCTCAGCTTTTTAGACCGATCCATCAGAATTTCTCTGGGGGATTTTTGATTGTAGCGCGCTCTTGTGTGGGTGGCATCCACGATAATGGATTTACTTTTGATGATTTCCTTTTCAATGGCTATTTCAACAGTTTTATTGATAAGCATATCCAATAAGTTTATATTTTCTAAGCGTAGTTTTCGAAATTTCGTAAGAGAACTTGGCTCTATCACCGACTCTTCAGGAGCCATATTTAGAAAATACTTAAAGGACATGTCATATTTTGAGCGTTCCACCACATCTACATCCGACAAGTCATAAATCGTTTTTAGTAATAAATACTTAAACATGCGAATGGGATCGATAGCATTTCTACCGTTATTATGGCAATATTTATCTTTAAGCTCACCATAAACAAAAGAGAAGTCGACCAGATCATTAATTCTACGGAGTAAATTTTCCTTTGGAACGACCAAATTATATATCTCCATATATGGACTTAAAATCATTGACTGTTGATTTTGTATCATAGCACCCACCCAATTCTTAATTGATACTTCAATTATACAGCAAAAAAAGCATAATTACCTTAGTGTTTAAGGAATTATGCCTTTTTTCGCTTTGAAGGGACTTTTTCAGTGCCCTCCGTAAGAATTAGCCTCTTTTTTATATCCAAAATTACTATATGTTTGTAAATCTAAATATCAATCTTTCACCATCAAAGGTTTCACCAATGGACTTCTGGTGTTTGAGTTATTTATCCACCATATTATAGTTAGGAAAATCGCAAACTAGTTGCAAGCTTTTAGGTTTTTGAATATACAATTTTTTTAATGCTATCCATGGAGAGACAGAACTCCTCACCTAACTCATAGATACTTTTTCCTGTTTGGAATTTATCAAGTATCTCGTTGTTCCTAATCTTAAGCCTTTCCCTACTACCTGAACTTCCCCACTGTTTGCGTGTTCCCTCTGGCTTGGGAATATAGATCATTTCTCCCTGAACATATTTTTGTAATTCTTTTAGTAAGTGTTCAGGAATAACATTATCTGCATTAGTATATTTCATTTTACTCAGCTCCATTAAAATATTCTTTAATTTTAATGATGCAAAGTCTAAATAAAACATTTCATCTAGTAGATAATGGCAATTATTGCATATTACTCCATACAAACAATTGCCATTGTTTATATTTTAGACTTTGCATGGAGCAAAAACCCATATTTTGTTTTCCTCATACTAGAACCCCCGATCAATATGTTTCAATAGTTTAATAATACTAACATTTGTTTTGCGGATCAATGGTTTTAAAGTTATTTGTTTTAATTTAAGAAATACCTATAAAAAAACAAAAGACAAGGCAATCACTCACCTTGTCTTTAATTTCTATTTATTTATACAACATTTTTTATACTTTTTACCACTGCCACATGGACACGGTTCGTTTCTTCCTACTTTGTTTTCGTTAATAACCATACGAGACTTATTGTAGTCTTTGGTTATCTCTCTTCTCTTTTCCACTGTAAGAATATCGTCCCACTGGGGTAAGCTATATAACCAAGTTGCCTTAGCATCTAGCATGTTAAAATAAAGCAACTGAAAATCTATGGAAAGTTTAATATTACTTTCTTCTGTTAGATTATCAAGATCTAGTTGTTCTGTAAGACTGGTGTTAATACCGTCTAAAAAGCCTGTGAATGTAAGGACATCCATACCATATCTTTCAGCTAGTTCTCCTACAGAACCTTCAACTACTTGTTCCTTATTTTCTAAAATTTGCTCATAGTTTTTTTGTTCTTTTGGGAAGTACTCATTCCAGAACGCATCATATTCCTCTTGACTACGTTCAGCGTAAGCATCTTCTCTCCATTTTTCAAGTAAAGCCATCAATTCCACCCTTTCTATTGCCAAAACTAAAATTGTTCCTATGTATTATATCACATCTTATTTATAAAAATCTAAAATTCTTTTACATTTTTTTATTACAGGAGATTCCTATACATCTTTTATTATAAAGACATATAACCTCCAAACCTTCCTAAATAAGCTTGCTTTTCTTTATAGTCAGGCACAACACTGCCAACTAATCGCCAAAAAGATCTGTCATGATTCATGTGTACAAGGTGACATAACTCATGAACTATTACATAATCAATTACATCAATAGGAGCCATAATTAGCCTATAGTTAAATTCTATTTTTTTATCCCAAGTGCAACTACCCCATTGAGAGTTTGATTCAACTATTTTCACGCTCTTGGGCTCTACTCTAAGATGTTTTTGATATATTTTTATCCTCTCGTTTATGATTCTCTTACAGTTTTTTATATAAAATTTCTTCACAATATCTGGTATCAATTCATTGCTAATTCCATTTGTCTCTATTAGCTCGTTTAGTGAATATTCTTTTCCGAGATATGGAAATTTGCCTTGTTCAGTATACTTCTTATCCTTTGACATTTCTCTTATCTGTGATACCCTTCCTAACCTCTCCAGTATTATCTTTCCATTTGCCTCAACATTTTTTTTAATTATTTCTTCACTGGTACCCTTAGGTACTTTCACAGTTATATGTCCTACAGCATCTATTTCAATAGTTGATTTCTTGCCCTTCCCATATTGAACATCAAAAACTATATAATCATTACCAAACTTTATACGCACAGTACAATCCCCAATCATTATTTGGTATCTAAAGGGTCAGGCTAATTTTACCCTATTATGGATAATTTAGCCTGACCCTTATTTTTTAGATAAACTTTTCTATTTGGCTATTAGCCAAAATTTCATCTATTAGGTCTGATAGTTGAACATGTTGTTTCTGCTGTTTTACGCTATATATAATTTCTTCTTCAACTTCTTCAAAGGTCAGAATTTCAGCTTCTTGTCCAGTTAGTTCAGCTTGCAGCTGAGTCTGTTCTTTATATTCATTATAAACATCCATCTTCTCTTCTTCTGTCACTGTAGGCTCTTGAATTTTATCATCTAAAAACTGTTCAATGGCAAGATCCCTAGCCAATAATTCTCTGAAACTCTCAGATGTGTAATTGCTTTCATCAAGGGCAGTTTGGAATTCCTCATCACTTTCAAACTGTCCTTTGATATAATCATACTCTTCATCTAAAACTTCCTCAGAAACTGCATATCCTTCTTCTACTGCTTGTTGAAATAATGCTTCTTGTTCAATCAAACTCTTTATGACCATTTCCCATAATTGCTCTAATAACTCTTTGCCTTCTTCACCTTCGAAATCATAACCTTGCCATTCGTATTCTTCTCTTACTCTACTTACTGTATTTTCAAACATCTCTTTATCAATATCAACACCATTAACAGTAGCCACCACGTCTGGGATTTTTTTGGAGCTATTAGAACTGCAACCTATTGCTAAAATACCCACTAAGATTACTGTCAAAATCACTATACTTTTTTTAGTAAACATAAGCTAACTCCTTTCTTTTGGTTCGCTTTGTCTATGGTAACATATATGTATTTCAATTACAAATAAGTGAGCTATCCCTAAATCCATTAAGGCCTACTACACTTGATTAAACCATGATTTATAAAATATTTGTAAACAACGAAAATGGCAAAACTTCTTCTGGTATGGATGTATACACTAATCTCTTCTTGGTTTTTGGGTGTATAAAACTAAGTTCTGTGGACCAGAGGGCAATTTGTGTCCATTCTTTATTCTTAACAAAAGCTTTATTGTATTTGTTATCACCCCAGATGCCCAGACCGGAGTATGCTAATTGTACTCTTATCTGATGATGTCTACCAGTCTTTAAATTAATTTTCATAAGACTCAGTTGTCCATATTGTTCATCTTTTATTGTTTTTAAAACCTCATACTCTAAAATTGCTTCCTTAGAATTCTTTGTTCCAGTTTCAACTACCTTTGACATATTTACAGATGATAACTTTAAAAGAAAGTCCTTAAGTTCTCCTTGAGTTTGCTCAGGTTTACCACATGCTACAACTAGGTACTTCTTCTGAAAGCTTTTGTCCTGCATTTGCTTTGACAAAAACCCGTTTGCCTCTTTAGTTTTAGCGAATACCATTACTCCACCCACGGGCCTATCTAGCCTGTGAACTAATCCTAAATATGGATTTTTGACTTTAGGATATTCTTTTTTAAGGTGTTCCTTTAGTAACGTAAGCATATCCGCATCTCCTGTAGGATCACCTTGAGAGGGTACCTTAGGGGGTTTTACACAAACTATTAAATGGGGGTCTTCGTATAGTATCTCTATTTCCATGGCTTGGTCATTCCTTTTACCTTTTATTTTTAATCTATTCTATTGTACTTATTCTGAGGAAAAAATTCAAATATTAAAGAGAATCCTTTCTAGTGAGAGGATTCTCTTTAGATTGTTATTAGTATTTTATTGTACAAACTTTGTACTTATAATATAGCTTTAGTCCGTTTTTTTCGGCTGTTTTTTGGGAAGCTATATTATTTTCCCAACAGTCCCACCAAGGGATAATGTCTTTTTCTTTAAATAGTTTTAATAAAGATTTAATCAATGAAGCTGCTAATCCTTTCCTTCTATAATCCTTTAGAGTTTCCACACCTATAGCCTGTATGTTACCATATGCAGAACTGGATATTGCAAAGCTTACTATCTTGCCATCTTCTACAGCAGCGAACCCATGTCCCTTCTCCAAGTATTTATCCACGGTTCCCCACCATGTTTTTAAATAGTCCAGCAGGAATTCTGGATTTGTCACATCACCATTTTTTATGGCGTAGATAAATTTACTATCTATTTGTTTTCCATTATCATTGACCTCTAATTCATCATTAAATGCGTTATCTTCTAATTTATATACAAGTTGTGTGCTTTCCTCAATAATTGTGTCTTGTAAAATACCCTTTATAACATCTAACCATCTTTCATCATCAAGGGAGAAATCAAAGTAATCTGCTTTATTCTTCAGGAACTCTTTAGCTGAATTATATACAAAAAACTTAAGATTGTTTTTTAGAATTTGTTCACTAAACTCACCCATAAACTGAAACCCCGTCTGTCCTTCATAAAATACTATTGCTGCTTTGGGGTCCGTTAAATTATCAACCCAAACTTCCCCAGGGTTATTACCACATAGTACACCTGCAAAACTCATATCACTATTGGTGTTGACTATTCTTTTTGCCAGTGTTTCATCTCTTTTTTCAACCTTGAACATTATGTCCCCTCACTTTTCTACCTTCATTGTTTTTATGATAAGGGTAAATTCCACAAAAGGAAAAGGTTTTTTTTATATAATTTTACCGATTATAACTTCTTGGACCTCCCATCCTAAGTCCCAAACATTTGCTTGTTGATTAGACATTATTATTATTGTTAGGTCATACTGTGGGTAGTAGTTCATAACACAGCTTACTCCTGAGTTGATACCGTCTTTTTGAATATAAAAAATCTCTTCGTCATCGTTCCTTATGAAAAATTGGAATCCATAGCCCATGTACTGAGTTACCTTACCATATCTTTTATAAAACTCTTTAGGCTTAAATAAACATTCAGTTGATTTTTTTGACAGCAAATTACCATCCCTTAAACTTCGGATAAATAAATCCAAGTCTTCAGGGGTTGTTAAAGCACCTGCATCTGCAGACCCTATGGTCGGGTAGGAGTAAATGTTTTTTCTATATCCTATGATATTCTCTTCATCATCTAATATTGAAGCATAGTGTTCTGCCATATTTCCAACAACTTCATCCATTGAATAAAACCCTGTGTTAGACATACCTATAACATCAAAAATATTTTCTTTAACATACTCTCTATAACTTTTCCCTGTGACTTTTTCAATAACTAATCCAAGGAGAATAAATGCACAGTTATTATAACTACACCCTTGTCCTGGGGCAAACTTAGGTTCCTTATAGATAAATTGTGCTAAGTAGTCAACGGTTTCTTTTACAGAGTAATTAGGTTTTTCCTTCCAAATTTCCTCATAGCTTTCCCCCGCCTCTTCATCAGCATCATCTGCTATCCCTGAGGTGTGGGTCAATAATTGATATATGGTGATTTCACTACTTATTTTAGACTCACCAATATCTATTATATCTAAGACCTTATGGTCTAAAGTAACTAAACCTTTGTCAACCAGCTGGAGAATAGACACAGCTGTGAACATCTTTGTAATTGATGCCGTATCAAACTTAGTGTTTAGGTTATTGGGTATCTTAAATCCCCTATGTGCATACCCATAAGCTTTGTGAAATATTGCTTCAGAACCTTGCCTTACAAATCCCACTCCAGAAAAATTCTCGTTTTCTACATATTTGTTAAATACTTCTTCTATATTTTTTTTAATACTCATTATGTATCCTCCAAATGTATCTTTGATACTTTTAATTCTAATAGACAGAGATGAATTCTAATATAGCAAGAACTATTAATAATTGTTTTCAAACAAAGCTAAAAATTAAGCCCGCCTTTTAGGCGAGCTTCAGCTTGTAGACAAACCTAAGACAAAGTCATTGACCCTAGATGTGTATATTAAAAAGCAGTACAATTAATTCGAGGAGATAGACTTAAGAGCTGAATAGCTAAACGGAAGAAGGGGCGAGAAACAGGACGTTTCGAGAGCTCCACTGAACCATGGACGGTGAATTGGAGCGGTACCCTTCTGGAGTTTAGATAGAAGCCTTAAGTCTCGACGCAGAATTTTGTACAGCGTTTAATATGCGACATTCCTAAAAAATGACTTTGTCATCAGTCTGAAGCCCGCCTTTTAGGCGAGCTTATGTTAGTTCTTCCTTGAATACACAATCCTCTTGATACTTGAAATAGATAGGTAAAATTCCTCAGCAAGTTCTTCAATACTATATCCTTTAGAAAAGTAGTCACTAATTTCACTGTTCCTTTGCTCTAGGTACTTCCGATTGCCCGAAGATTCTCCCCACTTCTTTCTAACTCCCTCTTGCTTTGGGATATATATCATTTCTCCTTGTATATGTTTTTGTATTTCAACAAGTAGTTCCTGTGGAAAAACATTTTCAGCTTTAATATATTTCATGTAAATCTCCTCCTTAAGGTATTCAATAATCTAAGAAGGGTTACCTACATTGTTAATTTAAAGCTATACCTTTGATGAACTCCTTGTTTCTCTCAGTTTCACATAGTAAACCTAATCATTTTTTTCACTCCTTCAAACTTTAAAATTGAATTTGACTATAGTATATCATGTCCTAATACAATCTTGAATAAATTCCCAATATATTTAATAAATTGTTAACTTACGTTGATCCTAACAATCTCACTGTTAGTAAATAAACGCATGGGTGGACCCCATGTGCCCGTTCCTGATGTTGTGTATATATGTGAGTTTCCTAGAGAATGTAAACCATAGGAGTATGGATATTTTATTGGAACCAACATGTTTAAAGGTGGGAGTTGCCCTTTGTGGGTATGTCCAGAAAGCTGTAGGTGTACACCCATCTCAGACAGCTTATTAAACCCCACAGGTTGGTGAAGTAATAAAACATTATATGAATCTTTATCCTTACCAATGAGTTCGCCCACTTTTTGGTATAAAGTACCGCTTTTAACGAGGTTATCATCTATGCCAATTAGATTTATTTTATCATCCACCATTATGGATTCATTATCTAATACAGTTATATTTGCTGCTTTACAGAATTCGTAGAAGTTATGAATTCCCTGATAATGCTCGTGGTTTCCTGCAACTGCAAAAACCCCATTTTTAGCTTTGATACTAGCCATTTTGGGAGCAAACTTTTTAACAATATGGAATGAATCATCTACCATATCACCGGTTATAACTACCATATCGCCATTTAAATCATTAACTTTTTTAACAACATCTTCTAACCACTTTTCCGAGGTCATTACACCTAGATGTATATCCGCTAGATGAATAATTGATGTTGATTTGCCATTGTTTTTACTTCTATTTATGTCAACACACTTAATCTTAGGTCCAGCTTTAACTTTAAAAAAGGAATATATTATCATTATCAAGATAATCATATAAGCTACTAGGTATAGGTCATTATCTATAGGTAATAGCCATGCACTCAAGTCTCTAACTAAAAAGATAGTCATTGATATACCTAAAATTCCCATCCAGACGGACCCTAAATAAGTTAGATTTGATGTAGTTACCTTTCTTTTTAAAATCTGACCACCTATGTACGCTGTGCCTAGCACCCAGAAAGATAACCTAACTAAAATTAAAGTTATACCAGCAATTTCTATCCCTGCAACTATGCTTTTATACACATAGTAATTCATGCCACCATATATGGCCATAAACATAAATAGGCCCAGTGCAATCAATAGTATCTTTTTCAAATTACATCCCTCTTTCAATCAGATATCTATTATTAAGTATCTTTTGTTTGTATCTCTAAATATTACCATATTCCTACTTTCTGTTACAAGTTCTAGTGTTAAAGAGTAACAAGTAAAAAGGATTTTGTAAGGTGTCAACCTTACAAAACCCTTAAAAGATAAATTGAACAAGTATCATATAAGTAATGGTGCCTGTAAAAATACTGAACAAGTAGTTATTCTTCCATAAATGAACTATAGCAACAGTAAATACCGCCAGAATTTCTGGTGCCCCGAAATGTGGCCTGTTAAACTCAACATTCCTAACGGAGTATATTATAAGCATAGCCATAACTGCAGGTGGTAAATAGGTACCAATATACTCAATGAATTTTGGTACTGCCTTATCCTGCCTAAACAATAAAAAAGGTACTACCCTTGTACCAAAGGTCACCAATGCGATTATAAAAATTCCTATCATTGTGTAAGTATTGGTATTAGGCATCTTTTTCTTCCTCCTTTTGCGACCCCTCAATTTGTTTTCTGAACATAACAAGGGCTAGAGTAATAGATGCCATGGCAGGTAATATTATTTGCTCTGGGCCAAATACCCATAGAGCAAGTCCTGTGCAAATGGTACCAATGATTGCTGGTAGATGTGTTTTGTAACTTCTCCACTGATCAATAAAAATAACTACAAATAATGCTGTCATAGCGAAATCTAAACCTTCTGTGTTAAAATTAATCATTGTTCCAGCTAAAGAACCTATCATTGTACCTGTTATCCAATAAAGTTGGTTCATAATAGCTATGGTAAAGAAAAACTTTCTCTTATCTAGACCCTCAGGGATTTTTACATTACCTAGTAGTGAGTAGGTTTCATCAGTTAATGAAAAAATCATATATGTTTTTCTTCTTCCCATCCCATTAAAAAACTTAATAAAAGATAACCCATAGAACATATGCCTTAAATTGACAAACAAAGTTACTATAGCCATTTCTACGAAGCCTACACCAGCAGTAAATAGTTGAATAGCTATAAATTGCATTGCTCCAGCATATACTATGCTACTCATAAGAAAGGCCCATAAAAAGTTGTAACCTGTTTGTTCAAACAACAACCCAAATGCTGTTCCAACAGAGACATAACCCATCATTACAGGCAAGGTCACTGGTATTGCTGCTTTTATTTCCTTTTTCATTCCTGTGACCTCCTTTATCAATTCGCTACTAAAAACACACTATTAAAAGAACTCAGTGACAATTAACACCACACTTTTCTCCCAAAGCCCATACTATTTTTTCCTGTTAAAGTAGTGCAGTGCCTAATACAATAATATACTACAAATGATGGTATGTAGTAAATAGATTATAGTGAAATTAGTTATAATGATAGTATTGAAATATTTAAGCCCAGCACCTATTAAGTAGGGACTGGGCTCTCTAACAATTTAGAATGATGGCTTTATAAGCCACATATAGAATTCATTGTAAATTTGGTCAAAATCATTATTTTTATAGTGTAAGTCAATGGGATCTTTTCTTTCTATGGCATCATTTATATCATTCATAAATGTCTCTAACCTACTGACCACCTCAATTATGTCAGCATAATCATTTTCATTTAAAACGTTGAACATAGCTTTAATCTCATTAAGCTTTTCAAAGCTTAGTAACTCAACTTCGTCTAGTTTAATATGGAACTCCTCGTAGTTTATAGCTGCATAAGCATCTTCTAGCACAGAAACAAATTCAGATGCAAACCCTTGATCAACTAACTCAGTGTATATTCTTATCTCCCTCCCCATACCACTTAGTTCAGCCTTTTCGATCTTAGCATCCACAATACGATAATAGTAATAATATCCTAGGTCATCTGCCACATCTTCAACCTTGATTTTGCCAGTAACCCTTATAGGGATATCTTGAAATCTGAAGGATTGTCCTTCCGGTGCATAGACAGCAATTGTATTTGCCAGTACGTTGGTGTTTGGTATGCAAAAGGGACATGATTGGTAGGGCATATTTTGCAAGTACATGTAACTACCGTCAAGGGGGGATGTTGTAGACATAAACCCTATCATGGTAACCATTTGACCATCTAGCTTTTCAATCTCCTCTAAAGAGACTGCATCTGCAAAAGATAGTTCTACTATACCTTCTGCACTAGACCTTTTAGTTTTATTACACCCCGTACTGATTAATATCAACGCTAGTATGTAAACTACGATCAATATGGCTCTACTCCTATTTCTCATTAGATAAAGCCTCCTTGTACATCTTATTTAGATATATGAACACAGGCGACAAACATAGGGCAAGAATTACAAGCCCTATTATATATTCTAGGTAATAAACCTTACCTAAGTCCAGAACAATACCCATTGTAGATGATAACATGTTTGCCACATATACTACCCCTATGGTAAGTAGCCTGGAAAGTATGGTGCTAAAGAGGCCAAGTAACAAAACTTGATATACAACATATTTGGATATTATCCCTCGATTTAGCCCTAAAAATCTTAGTGTCCTAACCTCTTTATTTAGGCTATCTAGCATAAGCATGGTCATTATACACACGATAATAAAGGCCAACACCAAAATAATAGAGCAAAGAAGAAAAGCCACTTGTTTGCTTAAATCTATGTTTGTAGTTAACTTCCTCATAACTGATGTGGGATGCACCGCCTGATATTCCGGCTTTGAATTAAAGTCACTGGTTATTTCTCTAGCAGCAGATTGATTACCGGACCTTATGATGATAGCTGTTACTAATTCTTCCTCAGGTGTTAGTGCACCAGTGTGATTATGGGCAAGCCAAATACTTTCTATACTAGTATATAGTGCGTTATCATAGGCGGAATTATCTCTTCCCAGTATTCCCACCACTTTATATGGTGTATTATCGTGGGAATCTAAATATTCTTCATCATCATGGTCGTGAAATAGGCATGCTAAGCTATTTATACTATGGTCTGCTACTCCATGGGATGTAATCAGCTCATCCCCTATTTGGAGGTTATGGTTTTTTGCTACATTGTAACCAACTACTACCTCAAAGGGGCTGGTGAAGCTGTTTCCTTCTACTATAGTCTTATTCCTCAAAAATTCAGGGTTTGTTCCTACTAGGTTATTTCCTCTGTAGCTATCTCCTAATGCAAAGGGTAGTACTATTTCTAGGTCCCCCCTGCTTTCTAGTTCCGTAACATAATCGTGACTTATGACACCCAAGGGCAAATCAGCAAAAAACAATGTTGACATGAGCAATTGTGTTTCACTTCCGTTTGGACCAATTATAATATCATACTCCCTATCGGCCCGGATAAAGCCTTCACTTATTTGCGAAGATATGTTTACTGCCACCATGCTTATGGTTAGTGCCACTATTAGGGCAATGGTAAAAAGGATGGTAGTGGATTTCCTCGCCCACATACTTTTCAAAGCATATTTAAGCATCCCTTATACCCCCTAGCATGTCTTCAAACTTAATTACTTTATCAAAGTATTTACACATGCGGTCATCATGGGTTACAACAATTAAAATATTATTTTCTTCTTTATGTATTTTAACTAATAGCTCCATAATTTCTATACCCTTAGCTGTGTTTAGAGATCCGGTAGGTTCATCACACAACATTACTTTAGGAGACTTTAAAAGTACCCTTGCTATTGCCACCCTTTGTTTTTCACCACCAGATAATCTCTTTATTTTAGCTCTTAGCTTATGCCCTAATCCAACCCACTTTAGGGCTTCCTCCGGCTTTTTTGTAATTTCTCCACCAAGTTCTACCATCGAGAGATTGTCCACCACCGTAAACTCGTCAAGGAGTTTTAAATCTTGAGGGATATACCCAATGTACTCAAACCTAAATCTATCTAGCTCCTTTTCTAGCAAAGAGCTTACACGGTTTTCACCAACACAAACTTCTCCTTCTGTAGGCTTTGTTATTCCTGCAATAATATTAAGCAAGGTTGATTTCCCCGAACCTGAGGGTCCTAAAATACAATAAGATGTTCCATCTTCAAAAACAAAATCCCTAATACTGATATGGGTTTCCCTATTATAAACCTTACGCACACCCTCTAAACTAATCAATTTATTTCACCTCTTCCCACTAATACAGATCAATAAAAGAAATTATAATTAACTTAATATATTCTTATAACTCTTTAATTATTTCTAAAATAACCTATTTTTTTATAATATAAATAATATAATATACCCAATACCATTGCAAATAATTTAAGCGCTTTTAAATAAATATATGAAAAGGGCTTTACAAGTTTTACTTGTAAAGCCCTTTTTAAATATAGGATTTAAGCCGATATATCTTTCTTGTCATCGATGTACTTACCCGATGTGAAGAAATCCTTAGTTAAGTCTCTTACATCTTTAAACATGAACAATAACACAATTAAGTTTATCGCCACTGTCAGAGCCATGAAGAAGTCAAATAGACCCCAGATGAACTGCAATCCACCAACTGCACCGAACACTAGAATTAAAACATATAGTAGTCTGAATGGAATTGATATCTTGTTCCCGAAACAGTACTGTCCACCTGCCTCTGCATAGTACCCTGCTAACAGTATAGTGGTGTAAGCAAAGAATAGTGTTGCAAAGGTTACTACCAAGTGACCGAAGTTTCCAGGTAGGCCTGTTCTAAAGGCCGTTGCCGTTAGGCTAGCTCCAATTTCCCCGCTTTGCCATTCTCCTGTTACAAGTATTACTAAACCTGTTATTGAACATACAACTATTGTATCTATAAATACCTCAAAAATTCCCCACATACCTTGTCTTGCAGGGTGGTCAGTTGTTGCTGTGGAGTGAACTATAGGTGAAGTTCCCATCCCTGCCTCATTTGAGTAAACCCCACGGGCAAATCCTTGACGTATCATTAGCATGAACGTAGAACCCACAAAACCACCAACTGGCGCCATGCCGCTAAAAGCACTTGTAAAGATTAGATTAAATACACCTGGTAGTTGACCAAGGTTAAGGACTAGAATTATAAAAGCTCCTAAGAAGTAAATAATTGCCATTGTAGGAACAACTTTCTCCGCCAACTTTCCAATCCTCTTAATGCCACCAAGCATAACAATACCTGTTAATACAGCAGTTATTATACCTACAACCAAAGGACTTAAATCAAATGAAGACCTCATAACATCTGCTAAAGAATTAGACTGTACAGCTCCACTTATGGTAAATTGAGCAAACAATAAGAAACTCCAAACTAATGCTAGCCACTTCCAATTCTTGCCCAAACCATTTGTAACCATATACATGAACCCACCACGATATTCCCCAGTTTCAGGGTCCTTTTCACGATACTTAATACCTAAAGCTATCTCTGCATATTTTGCCACAGCAGCTACAAAGGCTACCACCCACATCCAAAACAATGCACCTGGGCCACCTACTCCAACTGCTATACCAACACCTGCAATATTACCCATACCTAAGGTACCTGCAAGTGCCGAGGAAACGGCTTGGAATGGTGTCAATGTACCTTCACCTTTGGTCTCTTTTGTAAATATTTTTCCAAAGGTGTTCTTCATTATAAAACCGAACTTAGAAAATTGAAAAAAACCAAGACCTATAGAGTAAACCATAGAGACGCCAACGATAATTATAATTAAAGGCCATCCCCACATCCAGTTGGTAAAGTCCATAATTAAATCCATTTTTTAAATCCCCCTTTTTTTAATTAGAAAAAGTTGTAAATATCTAATTTGTTAGAAATTCTAAAGCAGCTCTAACATGCATTTCTACACCTATAAAAAGTGCATCTTCGTCTATATTGAACTTCGGATGATGATGGAAATAATCAGTTTCTTTCTCTTTGTTTGCTATGCCTACAAAGTAGAAACAACTTGGTACATTTGATGAGAATTCAGAGAAATCTTCACCTAGCATATCTTGAACATCTGACTTTATGTTCTCTTCACCTACAACCTTTGCGGCAACCCCTTCAACTAGTTCTGTAATTTCAGGATCATTGCTTAGCAGTCTGTTACCACATTTATATGTAAGCTCATAAGTGGTTTCATCTGATTCACATTGACAACGAATCTTTCTTTCAAAGAGTTCCTTAATTTTGTCTAGATTCCCATGTAAGCATCTGATTGACCCCTCAAGTTTAGCAGATTCTGGGATTATGATGGGGAAATCCCCACCCTGAATACTGCCGAATGTAATAACAGTTGGTTCACTAATAACATTGATTTTTCTAGATTGTATCTGCTGTACTTGTTGAACAATGCTACTAGCACAGATAATAGGGTCAATACTTGCATGTGGTGCTCCTCCATGACCTCCCTTCCCTTTAATTTTGATGGTAAAATACTCACTTGAAGCCATTAACGGTCCCTTAGCAATACCTATTTTCCCCGTTTCAATTGGCGACCATAGGTGTATACCTATGGCTGCATCAACCCTTGGATTATCCAATACACCCTCATCTATCATATACTTTGCCCCAGCATCTTCTTCATTTGGCTGGAAGACAAACTTAATGTTTCCTTGAAGTTGCTCTTTTTTCTTGCTAAGAATCTTTGCAGCTATTAACATCATGGCCATATGACCGTCATGGGCACATGCATGCATAACTCCATTATTGACTGACTTATATGGAACATCATTTTCCTCAACTATAGGTAGTGCATCCATGTCAGATCTCATAAGCAAAGTTCGACCGGGTTTATCTCCTTTCAGTAAGGCTACCAAACCTGTTTTAGCTATTCTTTTTACTTCTAAACCGCAATCTATAAGATATCTCTCTAATACTTCTTGAGTCCTAAATTCTTGGAAGCCCAATTCTGGGTGCTGATGAAAATCCCTCCTTAATGCAATTAGTTCATCCTTTAGCTCATAGATTTCTTTTTTAATGTCCATTAAGTTCACCTCGCGTTTTTTATATCAATATTGTGTAACACAATGATTCATTTATATATTTATATAAAAGCAACTTTCGTGCCAAGCTTCATCTTGATAGTACATAACTGTAGGAAGTTATTCATTTATCCTTTATCTAAAGGGTTAACAAAGATTATTTAAAACTATTTTTTTAAATAATCACAGATGATTTAAGTAAAAAAGGGGTTAGTAAGTCACAATTGACTCACTAACCCCTTTTCAGTATATTATTTATAAGTCATAATTGATTCGCCAATTCATTTATGACTTATTCAGGTAATGTATTCCCTTATCTTCCTATTGGCTGTAGCTTGACTAATTTGCAGTGCCTCCGCAACTTTGTAACTACTCCCATATTTATTATATGCCGAGGTAATAATCTTCTTCTCAAACTCCCGTTTTGCTTCATCTAGCGAGGTCACCTCATCTAATTTTTTAGCCCCTGTGTCGTATACATGGGAATCTAAATCAGAGAAATTTGAATTGTCGTTAGCCCTTTCTATTACTCCAGAAGGGTTTAAAACAACAAAACACTCCATGGTATTCTCCAGTTCTCTTACATTACCTGGCCACTGGTATTCTAGCATTGCATTTAGTAAAGTTGTGCCAAGAACCACTTCTTTGTTATACCTGTTGTTGTATTTATGTAAAAAATGCTTAATCATGGGAATAAGATCTTCCACCCTCTGGGATAGGGGAGGAATATTAATAGGTACAACGTTCAGCCTGTAATACAAATCCAAGCGGAACTTTCCCTGTTCCACCATTTTTTTAAGGTTCTTATTAGTTGCAGCTATAATCCTAGTATCTATATCTATAGGTTTTGTTCCACCTACCCTAATAATCTTCTTGTCTTGTATAACTTGTAGCAACTTCACCTGCAGTTGCATTGACATCTCGCCTATTTCATCTAGGAAGAGAGTCCCATTATGAGCCAGTTCAATTAAGCCCTGCTTTCCTGTTTTTTGAGCTCCAGTAAAAGCACCGGATTCATAGCCAAGGAGTTCGGACTCTAACAATGCTTCAGGTATGGCCCCACAGTTTATTTCAACAAGTCTACCCCTTCGGCGGACACCGTTGTTGTGAATATACCTAGCTATTACTCCTTTTCCTACCCCAGACTCCCCTGTAATTAAAACAGTGGAGTCAATATCTTTAAGCTGGTCAGATAAGCTAATTATGCTTTTCATACTGTTACTTTCAGTTATAATCTTTAAGTCATCCTTCTTCTTTATACTACTTTCTTTCTTTTGCCTTGAATGATATTTGTTAATAACACTCAGTTCTTTAAGATCTATGGAATTCATAATTATCCTAAAAATATTACCGTCATCATCATATAGTGGTATTGCTGTTACTAGAGCTTCTTTCTGATTTTTTATTTTCTGGATAACTGAAACTCGCTTCTTCTCTTGTAGTACTAAACGTCCTGCGGCCGGACTGTACATCCCTTTTGCCTCCATTACCTTCACATCTACCCCTAGGGCTTCCTTTCGATCAATTCCTGTTATACTCTCATAAGTTTTGTTAACCCTAAGGGTAACTCCATTTCCATCTAGAATAACTATTGAGTTAGGGGAGTGTTCAATAGCTTGGTCTAACTCCTGGTACATTAGCTTAGTTTTAAATAATTCCACTAATTCCTTGGTAACTAATCCTTTAACCTCATGATTTTCCAATACAATGATATAAGCTTCTGGACTCTTTTCCCATATTTTAGTTATATTATCTAACTTATAGTTCCTATCCACAGTACAAATATCTTTGTTAGCAATTGTATAGATAGGATTTTTCACATGAGTCTGTGAAGCATAGGCTTGTACTATTTCTTTTTCTGTCACAATACCAACTATTGCCTCTTCTTTATATACTAAAAAATTACTTACATTTAAGTTCTCAATTCTTTCTAATAAAGTTCCAATGGTTTCATCAAAGTTAATAGCATAGATTTTGCAGAGTTCTAAGTTCTTAATATTCAACATGCTCACCCCTCTTAGGCTTATATAGGATATATTCTATATTGAATACACTTATCCCTGCTATTGCTATTCTACCTAAAGCAAAAAGGGTTCCACATCATTTGATGCGAAGCCCTTTTCTATTAGATTTCCTTGTATAAATTAGCTTCCCTTTGTTCCCTTATATGCCATTTTAGTAAAATGTTCTGAGGTTTCACTAGGTGGCCTTTTCAATCTTTTCAATTAACTCGCCTTCGCTATCAGCCTCTATTAGTTCATCATCTACATAGGCCACAAATTCAGTTCCACATACACCAATACACTCTTCGACGATTTCTAGTCCTAGTTTTTCTAACTTGTCGATGTCAATATTACAGCAGTCTGGGCAAATTCTTACCATTTCTATTCCTCCCTAGGTTATATTTTTCTAGTATAGTATGGTTTTTTATATGGGTAAATATACTTATTATTTATAACCATTCATGGGGAGATGAATTAAAGGTTCTTGTACCGTGTTTTTCTTTAAATTCCTTAAAAATTCTTTCCATCAGCTCTGGTTGCCCTTTCATTTTCTCAACCAGGTCACCTTCAACCCCTTGGGAAAAAGGGCATGTTGATATACATACACCACAATCTGTCCCAACCTTCTTCCAAATATCAAAACAGTTTTCAGGTTCAATCTTCCATCTTAGGGCTCCATCAATCTCTTTTCTATTTTCTTTAGGTATAGCTTTTCCTGGACATACCATGGCACAATTACCGCAAATTTCACAGAACTGTGTTATTCCAAAGTCCTCCCTTTCATCTATCAATAGCTCTAGATTAGTTGTTACCACGCCTAGTCTAACCCTTTTACCATACTTTTTGGTAATTAGAATTCCACTTCTTCCTATCTGTCCTAATCCAGCTGCTTCTGCTACCAAAGGAGCTATCAATAAGTAATTACCATCCATATGATTTCTAGCATTATAGCCTAATTCCCTTAAATAGTAGCTCAAAATCATACCTATGACTGCAGTATTTACATAACCTTTAGTGACTTCGATTCCCTCACCTATTAAAGGGGCTCTGTTTATCATATCCTTGTCCATTTCCGTTGCAAAGACAATAGCATATTTGTGTATGTTATGCACTTCTTCACCGTAATTTTCTGCTTTCCTTCCCCTATGGGAGTAATAATACTCCTCTTTTAACTTAGTAACTCCCACCAGTTGAGCCCCGTAGAATTTAGCTAATCCTTTGAGCTTTTTTGTAATAACAGCAGGTTCAATTTCTACCTTCTGAGGATTTATCTCACCCTCGGAAAACTTACTTACATCAGCTAAAAATCTAAATGTAGCACCAGCTATAGCAGAATTTAGCGGAGTAAAAGTAGCTGTTCCTTCACCATATGGGAAAGGTGGTTGCCTCATCTTATCATCTGCTTCTTTAATGTCAGGGTTTCGTTTATAGTAATCCTCGTACTCAGGACTCCCCTCTTTATAAGAAAACCTAGCAAAGATAGTATCCCGTTCATCAAATCGTTTCACAATATCACCTCAGGTTTGTTAGATAGTTACATTTATTATAGCACTTTTAGGGCTATATGTTAGGGGTGGGGGTTGGAGAGCTGTTCAAAAGTCTGTAGGTCAGAAGCACAAGAAAAACCCAACATCGGAGCGTATAATAATACGTGAGGTTGTTGGGTTTTTTGAAGTAACGAAGTGAGATCCTAGCTTTTCAACAGCCACTAAAACCTTAGGGATAAACAGCTAAGTCCTCCATCAAGCTTCTGGAATTCAGACATATCCAATTCAATAACATCGTAACCTGCTTTTATTATGGCATCTCTAGTATTTTTAAAGCCTTTAGGTACTAAAACCTTACCGTTGACCCATATACAGTTTGCTGAGTAATCATCATCTTTACTTACCTCGATAATATTGAACTCCCTAAACTCAGTGCTATCAAGAAACTCCCCAGTTGCAAGGAGGTTGTTATTCCCTAGATAAGATACACCAGTTTTTAAGTGGAGGAATTCTTTGAGTGGAACAGTGCTTCCAGTATATCCGTACTTTTCAAGGAAGGAGATCATCTGCCTAGCCCCTTCTTCATTGGTTCTAGCAGATAGACCGATATAAAAGTGATCCCCCACCATCATGATATCTCCACCTTCTACGGTGCCTGGATTTTTTATAACCTCTATGTTATCATAAAAATCCTTTAAAACTTCGCTAATCTCTTTTTCTTCACCTTTTCTGCTTTCGGCACCTGGGTTAGTGATTATGGCACACTTTTTTGTCAACAGAGCTGTATCTTCAACAAAGCATGAATCTGGGTAGTCTTCGTTTGCTTCAAGTTCTATTGTATTTACTCCACAGCCTTTTAGTGCTTTTACATACTCACTATGTTGCAAAAGTGCTTTTTCATAATCAGGTTTTCCTAGGTTTACAGTGGTGATACCATGAACCATAGATTTACTTGGTTTTCTAGTTATTACGTTTTTAAACACAATTACACCTTCTTATCTTTTATGCTGCTTTATTTTGTTGTAATTTATCTAAGTCTTTAGGGTCTACACTTTTACCAAAGAAGTTAAGGACTAGATAGGTAGCCGTAACCCCTATAGGTAGAGAAACAAACCATGGGACCCCAAAACCAGCTGGTATAAAACCTATTACTAGGGCTATGACGCCACCTGTTATGGCATATGGCAGCTGTGTCTGTACATGATCTATATGGTCACTACCAGATGACATAGAGGACATAATGGTGGTGTCTGATATGGGTGAACAATGGTCTCCCCATATACTTCCAGTTAAGATTGCTGCTATGGTAGGTAGCATTTCCCCACCTAAACTATGAGCTAAAGGAATGGCCAGTGGCATAAGTATAGCCATAGTCCCCCACGATGTACCTGTTGTAAATGATATAAATGCAGCTATAACAAAAATCATGGCAGGGATTATAAAGGCAGGTAAATTCCCTTCAGCTATCCCTATGATGAATTCTGCTGTTTTCAAGTCAGAAGTAATTGCTCCAACTGACCAAGCCAACACTAGAATTAGGCAAGCTATAACCATTGCTTTAGTCCCTTCTACCCAGGAATCCACCACATCAGTAATTTTAATCTTACCAAATACTGCTGCAATAAATCCTGCTATAATGGTGCCTCCGAAGGCTGACCACATGAGAACAATACTTGAGTCCGCATTACCAAAGGCCTCACTTAGTGTTGCTCCATCTGCTCCACCACCGTCATACCATAAGCCAATCATGGTGAAAATAGCTATACAAATAATTGGAATAAAGGCTTGAATCCAAGTAATACCTTTTCCCATAACTTCCATTTCTGATATTTCCTTAGAAGCTAACGGCGTAGACCCTTCCCTTATAACTTTTCCTTCTTTATATGCCCTTACTTCGGCGTCATACATAGATCCCATATCTTTATCTTTTACAATAACCAGTAACACTAAAATGATAGCAAATATGCTATAAAAACTGTACGGAATAGTTTTTAGGAATGTATGATATGCATTTTCGGAGATTCCTAAGTCACTGAATACACCTTCAATTAAACCCACTTCATAGGCTATCCACGTTGAAATAGGTACAAGACTTGCAACTGCAGCAGCTGTAGTATCAGTGATATATGCAAGCTTCTCTCTAGGAATCTTCATTCTATCTGTTATTGGTCTCATTGTGTTACCAACAATCAAGGTATTTGAGTAGTCATCAAAGAATATAGCAAGACCTAGTAACCATGCAGCAAGTTTTGCATTTTTTACTGTCTTAGCTTTTTTAGCTATAGTATCACCTATAGCTTGAGCCCCCCCAGCTTTTGTTATAATACCTATAGTTCCACCTAAGGCTAAAATCACTATAAGGATAGCAGCATTCCAACCATCTGCCATGGATTCAAGTACATAAGTATCGGTGGTACGCAAAAATGCAGTTAATGGATTACCATTATATAGAATAAGAGCACCTGTAAAAACACCAATTATTAGTGATAATAATATCTGCTTAGTTTTCCATGCTAAGAAAATAATTAACAATGAAGGTAACAGTGATAACCACGGAAATCGAGTTAATAAATCCACGAAAATTCCCCCTTAATAATTTTATTTGCAATTACTTAGTTAGATATTCATCCCCCCCTTTGAACTTAATTATATTAGTAATTACATTATTATATTACCATATTATTACACCATTGAACAGAATTTTGTAATAATTCTTAAAGGTTTATCAAGGTGCTGCTTTATATGAACAAAGTATAATACGTAAAAAAAGTAGCAGTTGATTCTGCTACTTCTCACTAATCTTCATACCTCCATCTATAATGTCCTTCAATGGGTGTATTGTAAGATTTAAGTTTAACCTCGCTTGCATAGGGTGGACTGTTATGAATAATGTAAGGAGTCCCATCTTTTGCGCGGCGATCTGAAATAATTGCTACGTGCTTTAACCCTTCAAAAACCACTATATCCCCTGGTTGCCATTGTTCTAGATTATCTATATCCCCAGGAATTACTTCGGTAGCAAGGGTCTCAGCATATCTTTCAAAAAATACATACTGATTCCCTACCCTTCTAAAATCTATGTTTGGTTCACGTTTTCCATTGGTTCGAGGATACAGTTCAATATTATTTGCTATATCTTCATCCATTAGATCCTTTAAATTTATGCCTGCAGCCAATAATCCCCTCCAAATGACATCTGTACATACACCTTCATCATCTGGTGGATAGCCACCTGCATAGTAAACACTTTTATATGTAGTTCTCTGCTCAACTTCCTTCCTTGCAGCATTTACTATGTCTATTGGGTCAGCAATCCCATTATTATTTGCGTCCACTTGAGAGTAGCTTTCTGGAACTGTAACTCTTCTGCTCAACGGATTATCAATATGGATACCCAGAAAATCCAAGACGTAACCACTTCTATAAAATACGGAAACCATAAGAAGTAGTCCAGCTAAAGAAAGTACTGTAATAATAGTGTACTTAAAAGTTTTACGGACTCTTCCCCCTCTAACAAGAACTCTGTCTGCCATATAAACACTCCTAAAAAATGTAATTATTACTTCTTCTGCTAAAGATGCCATTTCTCCTTCTTTATAAGTTATTAACAGTGTTTTTTGTAAGTGTTTAAATAACAGATAGAATATTCTCTGGTTGATGTATCTTCAAGAGCTCTTTAAATCTTGCCCTAGCTGTAGATATCTTGTTGTATAGCTCGTCAGACTGCTGAGGGTCCCCGTATACCTTCCACCCATTTATTTTTGTTAGTTTCGATGTTGAGTAACCCATAAAACCCATCACATCTTTTAATGGATAACCCAGAAAAATACCAATCTCGTGGGGCATTTCACCTTTTTTCATTTTTGTTATAAGGATGTCTAGGTATGTTTCTATATTAAATTCTAGGGGGTAGTCTAAGAATTGTAAAAATAGATATATTTCTTCATCCATTAGTGTTGCCTCTAGCATGTAAATATCAAAAAATAGCAGTTTAGTGCAACCATGGCATGTAGTAAATTCTCTGTATTGAATTTTTCCACCCTTATCAACCATTTCTTTAATCTGTTCTTTTCGGGCATCTGCCATTTTACTGCCTTTGGGAAAGTTCACTATCTCAGCAGGTTTCGCTCTAAAAAGTACAGGTCCTAACATCTCCACTATCTGAATAAATCTCGAATCGTTACAAGGTTGTGAGCAACAAGTGTATAAAGCAATACTCATTAATTCCCCTCCTCTAATCAATGATAATAATTCTCATTAATCCTTAAAAAACTTACACCCCGTTCGGGGTGTACCAACTTGAGAACTATTCTCATTATATCCAAGTAGTAGAGATATTGTCAATGAATATATAATTTATTTTTTTGACAACTATAAAAGCAATCATTTACTTATGCATGTGGTTTAATTCTAAAGATATGGGGCAAAGCGTATATAGAAAGTGGTGCCATTTTCTCCAGTTTTAAGCTCTATTGTTGCCCTATGCCTTTCTATAATTGCGTAGCTAGTGGCTAGACCCAACCCAGTTCCCTTATCTTTAGTTGTAATGAAGGGAGTCCCAATCTTCCCAAGTACTTCTTGAGATATTCCCTCCCCTTGATCACTAACTGAAAGTACCACGTCATCATCATCAATATATGTACTTATTGTTACTTCTCCTGCTCCTTGCATGGCATCTAATCCGTTTTGAACTAGATTAAGAAGAACTTGACGTATCTCTTCGCTGTCTATAGGTATGGGAGGGATATCTTTTAAATCAAGCCTAATGCTTTTACTTGATTCAACAGCATTAGCATTCATTAAAGGTGCTAAATTTTGTATGATAATATTAAGATTTTGCACTTGCAAATGGGTTTTTTTCTCTTTACCCAGTGATAAAAATTCAGTGATAATGGAATTTGCTCTATCCAGTTCACTTATCATTAAATCAAAATACTGATAATCATTTTTATACTCTTTTTTATTCCTAAGCAGTTGTAAAAACCCCCTTACTGTTGTCATAGGGTTTCTTACTTCGTGGCTTATACTTGATGCCATTTGAGAGACTATTTCAAATTTCTCAAGCCTTTGTACAACTTCCTTGTATTTTTCCAGCTCTTCTACGGATTCTTGAATGTTCTCCTGTAGTGGCATCAGCGGTACTGATGCATTTTTATTATATAAAAAAGACGTGAATAATTCTGTGTCAGTCATTATGTATTGGTGGCTCTTCATAAGCTCTAGCTGGGCTTTGGATGACAATATATTACCATCATAGGCACAAACAGATAAGGTGTTTTGTTTTTTAGTAAGTTTATCTGCTTTTTCTTCATACCTTTTCACTTTGTACAATAATTCAGGATGTTCCTTCCACAGAAGGTTTCCCCATGTCCTCACACACTCTCTCTTAGCTAGTAATGCTTTAATTATTGATGTTAGATTTTCAAGTATAAGATCACAATCAAAAACTGTATTCACCATATAAAATTCGTTCTTATCTACGAAATGTATTTCCTCATCAAGTAAAGACTTATGGTGACCAGTCTTTATGAGCCTGTCTATAATTTTTGCATATCTAACGGAATCTTCTTGAAGTACAATGGCATGACCTAGCCTCAAACCAGTTGATATAAAGGCAACGGCATTATTTATATATCTTTTTTCATTGGTATATGTATAAAAGATATGTGCACCTTGATTAACTGTGATATCTCCGGAAAAATCAATTTTGGGCTGTATAATACTTTTTTCCCCATTTAAACTTTCCACTGTATCACTCCCCCAAATAAGCTTTTGGTTAATTCTAACTATTTAAATATTCGACGATAGTTTACAAAATCCTCCAATTCATATTTAATTCGTAATAAATATATCAATATGGGATGTGTTTTACCATCATAGTTTTACCCTTCCCTAAAACTCTATTAAGAGTCTATAAACATTTTACCGTCCCCAGTGAAATAAGCCTCGATTGCTCGAGGCTTACTCTAATAATATCTTCTTATTTTTTTCAAGTCATGTTCAAGCTTAAAAATGTCCTTCTTATCTTCAATACCATAGTTTTCCATTAGCAAGTTTAAATCTCTGACCACTGATTCAATGTCTATTATCTCAACTGCTTCTCTAAGAATGTACCACCTCTCTTCTTCAGGCAGCTGAACTGAATACCCGAACTCATCTAATTCTAACTCCACTTCTTCAAGTAGACCTTCTCTTTCTTGAGATAGGCTTGTGCTAGCTCCTTCTTCAAATTGTACCTTACCCTTAGGTATTAGATCTGATTGTGTCTTATAAAATGCATCCCAGCATAGTTCATATTGCTCACAGCTTGTTTCATCAACTACAGAATCAACTTCAATTGGATTCTTTACTATGATTTGTATAAATGATTTTAGGTCCATTTCGTTCTCAAAAGCCGCTAGTATCAGCTTATAAAGTTTTTTAGTGGTGTAGTGAGCCTTGTATCTCTTGTCATAAAACAATATGGCTTCTACAGTTCCGGCACTTCTTCCTGCAATGACACTAGATTCATCATGATAATAGGGTATACAGCATCTTTTTGGTTCTAGCTCTAGAAATAGATGATCGTAGAGTATTTTGTCGTCTGTTAGCAAATATAATTCGCCAACTACTTCCATACAATTCCCGTCCTCATAGTTTGGTGGTTTTAAGCGAAATAATTGTCTATATATATTTACTAAATCAATACTCATCCTATCTCCTCCCCGGTATTTAAAGCTTTTTATTAATGTTTATGCTTTAAATATTCGGGAATTCTTAAATTGCAATAATACTTTAACCAACTAAATTAAATTTTTTAACACTTTAATGCTCTCAATCTTACATTCATCACAATTAATTGCTTATACATAGTTACAAAGTCTGCTTATTGCAGTATCGTTAAAACCCAAGGTTTCTGCCTTTGTAACTTTACCACTGGCTACTTCTACTACTTCAGCCAATAACTCTTCACCCATTTCTTCTATGGTTTTTTCCCCCTGGATAACTGGACTTACATCAAAATCCATGTTGTCTTTCATGTTTTCAAAGGTCATTTTATTCCCAGTAATCTTAATTACTGGCACGATGGCATTTCCTGTAGGTGTTCCCCTTCCAGTAGTAAATACTATCACCTGACATCCACCTGCAGCCATTCCTGTAACTGACGCGATATCATATCCTGGTGTATCCATAACCACTAGGCCTTTTTTCTTTGGGTGTTCTGCATATTCCACTACTTTTACAATGGGTCTATGCCCACCTTTATGAATACAACCCAAGGATTTTTCTTCAAGGGTTGTTATACCACCAGCTTTGTTTCCTGGAGCTGGGTTACCTTCCCTCAAACTTTCTCCTACAGCTTTGATATGGTCTTCATATCTTTTTACTATGTGAAGGATTTGCTCCTTAATTTCGGGAGTTGCTCCCCTTTGGGCTAAGATATGTTCTGCACCAACAAATTCTGTTGTTTCACTTAAAATGGATGATCCACCTAAATCAACAAGCCTGTCACTTAAGTTCCCAACAACAGGATTAGAAGCGATTCCTGAGGTTGGATCAGATCCGCCACATTCTGTTCCTACAATAAGCTCCGAAACATGGAATTCTTCTTTTCTGACTTTAGCTGCTTCTTGTACCATTATATTAGCTAATTCTTTAGCCCTCTTAATTGTGTTATTTGTACCACCTTCTTCTTGAATGACAAGTTTCTTAAGGGGTTTATTAGTCTTTGACTTTATAAGTTCCTCCATATCATTGGGTTGTGCATTTTCACATCCTAAGCCTATAAGGACAGTCCCATAGACATTTGGGTTTGCAGCAATGCCCGCCAATACTTGCTTTGTAAGCTCTAAATCTCCCTTTACCTGAGCACAACCATTTTGGTTAACTATGCTGGTAGCTCCTTGAACCTGGGCTGCAACCATTCTACATGTTTCACTAGAGCATGCACAGGTAGGCAAAATCAACACATGATTTCTTACTCCCACTTTTCCATCGGGTCTTTTGTACCCCAAAAAGTTCATATTATCCCCTCCTCTAGATGTGATCTGTTACTTCATTAGCGCTTACAATATTGTGTGTATGGACATGCTGGCCCTTCATAATTAGCTCCGTTGTTCTACCGATAACTTGTCCATATTTGTATACAAGATCATCCTTGTATAATTCAAGGACCGAAAATTTATGATAGATAGGAATATCTTGAATTATGTTAACTTCTATTATTTTTTCGTCTACTACAAATGTTGCAGTATCTCCTGACTTAAGCTCGGTAATAGCCACTGCAACACTATCTTCTTTACTAATTATCAAAGCATTTACTTTTTCTTTCATTTGGTTCTTCCTTTCTATATAAGAAATAGAGTAATCCTATGGCATTTTGATACAAAAAATACTCCATTATTATATCATAATGGAGTAATGTCTTGTTTACATCTTATATCAATATCTAGCAATAGCTCTCACTATTGATGCTTCTGCTTCGATTTTTAGGGGAAGAGCTATAACTTCAAATTTAGGTACAGCTAGTAGCATATCAAGATTTGTTAGATTCTCCATGATAAATATATCTTGATCTAGCAATGCTTTGTGAATTTTAAAGGGCATATTGTCAGGTGATGCCATATCCACCCCTAAAAGTTTTATCTTCTTATCTATGAAGAAGTTGGCAAGCTTTAGGTCCATGGTTGGTTGATTTTCAAAGCCGTCGTAATAACCCTTTTTACCAAAGTATGGCCCTTGACCTGTATAAAGTAATACTATATCACCTGTTTGAACTTTGCCACTATATTCATCTTTCAGTGTTATTATTTCCTCCCCCCTAACATCCAACAAGCATCCATTGCCAATAAAGCTCTCTAGGTTATAGTCACATATATACTTAGGGTTGTCGAGGAAATGCCTTGGTGCATCCACATGGGTTCCTGCATGCATACCAGCTTCTATACGTGTATTGTTGTATTTATCCCTTGCTAGTTCTTTATCCTGAATTACTTGAACAGGCCCGTCATAGGGGTGCACAGGCATATTATTTCGAATGGTTTGTGATAAGTCTACTATATTCATGTCATCTCCTCCTAGTAATAGCAGATATTTTTTATAGTTAGTCTCTTTTTTTATATGTTTTGTAGGGATCTAACCTTCTAAGTTATCTCTCCCTGCCTTGGACGGTTTCCTTTAAGCTTCATACTATTATTCTTTATTTATTTCCCTCTATTATGAAAAAAGAAAGTACTATTCTTACAGTACCTTCTTTAACATTTTAATTAGTCTACGATTTCTCCGTAAACCTGCACCCCTTTTGTGGTGAGAAATTTATATAGTAAAATACTTATTCCTCCAGTAAATCCTATTATTAATGCAGTTGTTGTAGCAAAACTCAGAGAGCGTAACACAACTAGCAAAATAGTAAGTCCTGCAATTATTACTCCAGATAGCAAGTGAAACAAAACATTGAGATTTTGCTTAACTGCCTTTTGCTCATTATCCCATACCAATTTTGGGTTAAATATATCTATAACAATCCCAAGCATTGAACTCATAAGTGTACCCAAAATACCCAAAACAAATATAATCATAGCTAGATACAGTGGAATACTGAGTAAGAACACTGTAACTATGAGTAATAGTAAGCTAGCAACTGTGGACAGTATTATACCAGGTATTATCTTACCTGTTATTTGCTTAGTATAGCTTAGGGGTATATATTTATTGGTAAAAAAATTATCCCCTTCTCTTGAGATGGCTGTGGCAGTTATTCCGTTAGATGATGAAGCAAATATTATAGCTGCAAAGCCTATGGCTATAACCAAGGGTTCAGCATTGTTTTTAGCAATTAAATCGCCTAAGTTTGGTAGAGCTCCTAAATCACTAGAGCCACTTAACAATGGTATCAGAAGAAAAACAGGCCATAGGAAGTTTGTAATTACACAGTTTAGTAGAAAAGCTGGTGTTCTAAATAACACACGCAACTCTTTAGCTACATAGGTTCTTAAAGCTGAATTTTTAGCAGAACTTTTAGCCATTTCAGCGTTTGTAAGTTCCTTCTTCCTAGAGTCGGACTCAGAAATTCCTAGAACCCCTTTAAAGTATAATCTTTCCCCGAGGACTATAAATAGTGCAAATAACCCGAAAGTCATGGCAAGAAATATCAGTATATCATACAACCCAGACATAGTATTGCTTTGGCTAAGACCAGTTGCAGCATAGCTGAGCCCTGGAAATAGATTGCTAATGATGCGAACAAAGGAGTTATTACCCTCTATAAGGGCATTTAATATAAACTCTTCATCTAGTGCATTATTGGCAAATTTTTGGATAGCTATATTTACACCCACTGCAATACCTATAGCTAGGAAACTTCCAAGTAATTTGAACAAGTCTTTTTTCTTTCCAATATTAACAAATCGCATTAAGATCATAACTATTATTGAAGCAAAGGCCAGAGGTATAACTGGAAGTGCCAAAAATGTCAATAGTGCATATATATAGTAAACAAGTCCTGCTGAACTTTTTATTCCATAGACCACAAGAATTGGCCCTAAAAACAATAACTCTACAATATACTCATATACCACTACTACAATAAACTTTGCAGCTATAATTTGCGACGGTTTAAAGGGTAGTGGGATAAGGTTTTCTATGTCTAAGGAAAAGTAAAATGTTGAGATTACGTAGAAAATACCAAAGAAAAATATAACAAACCCACTTGCCACTATACCTAGACTCAATATAATACCCGTTTGCTGCAATGGATTTAAAAGATCATAACCCTTTGATATAAAGGTGATCAACCCTATAAGCACTGGTAGTAAACTTACAGCAACAATCCCTAGCATCCACATGTTTGTACGATCTTTCTTTTTTCCGGTTCCTGTTATAGAACTTAAACTAGTTTTGAGGAGCACTTTGGTTAATAATATAGTTTTATTCACTTTGTGTCATCTCCAAAAATATTTTTTCTAAGGACTCATTGCTTTTAAAATGGTCCTTCATCTCATCTAGTTTGCCACAAAATAAAATCTTGCCTTTGTTTATTATGGCTACCCTGTCACATATTTTCTCAGCCACATCTAATACATGTGTTGAAAAGAACACTGTTTTACCAGCTTGAGTATGTTCTTTCATCATTTCCTTTAGTACAAAGGAAGACCTGGGATCTAAACCTGTCATAGGTTCATCTAAAATCCAGACTGGGGGTTCATGAATCAATGCCCCCATAACTATTATCTTTTGTCTCATACCATGGGAGTAACTTTGAATCTTGTCTCCGAGGGCCTTAGTCATCTCAAACCTCTTAGCCATCAAATTAATCCTCTCTAACCTTAAATCTCCAGGAACATCGTATACGTCAGCCATGAAGTTTAAGTACTCAATACCTTTTAGCCTCAGAAACATATTAGGACTGTCAGGTACAAATCCAAATTCTTTCTTAGCCCTTAATGATTCTGACAAAATATCTAAACCATTTATTTTGATATTTCCTTCATCAGGTTTTAATATCCCTGTTATCATTTTTATTGTTGTTGTTTTACCTGCACCGTTTGGACCTAAAAAACCAAATATTTCTCCATCTGGAATGGTTAAGTTAAGGGTGTCAACTGCTTTTTCTACGCCACTATAGCTTTTAGTTAAGTTTTGTAACTCTATCATAATGTTCACCTTCACCTTTATATATTTTTTGTATTTCTTTCACCTTCTACAAATATACTTTTTTCTCCTTCAAAATTACATTAAAAAAACATTAATTTTTACTTAAATATATTTAATTCTAGCAAATATTGTGAAATTTTACCTTTTACTTTTTAGTATAATGTGCTATAATAAAATCAAGAAGAGCAAAACTCTTCCACATACCCTAATTCACTTATTACGATTTATCAAGTATTTTGTATTTGGTATTCAGTAGTTAGATTTAAGAATTGTGGGTTTTTTTATTACCTTTAAACCATTACCTTTTTGCATTTACTGATAGTTAGAGTGTTCACTAAGCAATAAGCACTATCCTCCAAAATAGTACTTCGGATTTTATTAGTTAGGTTTAAGTTAGAAAATGATTTATGCTAGACCATTTATTAAGTAAGATGATTTATTAAACTGTTAGTAAGTTATTGTTACGGATTGAAAGGATGTATTAGTATTAGATCAGGATCATGTATAGCTTCAAATAGAATTAGGGTATGGTAAGTAGCCAATTTGTATGAAACAAACAAATTGGCTACTTATTTTTTTGCCCTTTTAAGTTGCAAATTACAACAATATTAGAATCATCTCTTGAGAAGTTCCTTTAGATGGATTTATTTTTTTTATTCTTACCTAGTTAGCTTATATTTTGTTATTTGAGGCCACTAGGATATTTGCATGTCATATTATAATGCTTAGTGTTAATAAGCATAAGACAAGGGAGACCCTTGTCTTATAATCCACTTATAAACTCTGAAATTTTCTCTAATCCTGCTTTTATCTTTTCTGGGCTGTCTGCATAGCCAATGCGCACGTATCCTTCCATGTCTAGTGCCTTTCCTGGAACAAGTAGCACTCCTTTTTCTTCTAGCAGTCTGCCACAGAATTCTTCTGATGTCATCCCAAGATCAAACTTCACAAAAGCAGTGGTTCCTGCCTTAGGTCTTACGTAGGATAGTCTAGGTTCACTGTTAATCCATTTATCAAGTATTTCTATGTTTTCTTTTACTAAGGTTAGATTTCTATGGATAATTTTATCTAGATTCTCTAGAGCAACAGCTGCTAAACGGTCATCAACCATACTACAGCTAATGGTGTTGTAATCTCTGCGTTTACTTAAACTCTTAATGAGGTCAGCTGGTCCTGTAGCCCAACCAATTCTAAGCCCTGCTAGGGAAAATGTTTTAGACATACTTCCTGTGCTGATACCTTTCTCATATAGGTCAACAATAGATTCTGTAAAGCTTTCACCCTCATGGGTTAGTCCTCGGTATACTTCATCACACAATATATATGCATCATACTCTTTAGCGATTTCCACTATTTTTAGCAAGAACTCTTTATCCATTAAAGATCCAGTGGGATTGTTGGGATTACTTATGCAAATCAACTTTGTTCTATCATTCATCTGTGCCGTAAGCTCTTCTATATTAGGAAGGTATTTGTTTTCTGCCGTTAGATTTACCGTCTTAACTTGGGCACCTAGGGCTTCTGGTAGGGAGTAGTGTTGTTGATATGTAGGAATAACAGTTACGACTGTGTCCCCTGGTTCTAGTAATGTCTGAAACACAAGGGAATTTGCCCCAATTGCACCATGGGTTATCATAACATTTTCAAAGTCTACTTCTTTATATAATTTTGCTATGGCACTTCTTAGCCTGATTGAGCCATCGATTTCACCGTAGTTAAGTTTCATTTTTAATATGTCATTAATAATTTCTTCTTTTTCACCAGATAGACTTAAAAGTTCTTCAACATTAAATGGTTCAACACACGTTTGTGCAAGATTATAAATACAATCACCTTCACGGGCATTCATCCATATTTCAATGCCAAAATCCTTGATTTTCATTATACCAATCTCCTTATGATTTTAGTTTCTATTTAAGTGCATGAGCTTATGGTTTATTCTTATAGTTTATCTAATTATGTTAAACATTACAATGTTTTGAGTAAATTTCAAATAACATTATTGCTTAAGGTGTTACATTTGGCAACGACAAAAATCCCACCTAGTAAAAGGAGGGACTTTGTCTTTTTTGTTATATTACAGGTTTAGCTCTTTTTTAACATGGTTAAGTGCTTGATCAAGATCTGCAATTAACTCATCAACGTTTTCAATACCAACAGAAATTCTTACTTGACCTTCTGCGATACCTACTGCTTCTCTTTCTTCTTGAGAAAGTGCGGCATGGCTCATAGATGGAGAATGTTGGATTAGAGAGTCAACACAACCTAGAGAAGTTGCAAGGCTGATTAGTTTAACGCTGTTCATTAGTAATTTACCAGCTTCAAATCCACCTCTAACATTGAAACTCATCATACCACCGAAATCTTTCATTTGCCTTTTAGCAAGCTCATGTTGTGCATGAGATTTAAGTCCTGGATAAAGAACTTCGTCTACCATGTCGTGAGCGTCTAAGAACTCAGCGATTTTACGAGCGTTTGCACAGTGAATTTCCATTCTTGGTCCAAGGGTTTTGATACCTTTAGAGATTTCAGATGCATCCATTGGAGAGATGATTCCACCAAACCACTCAAGGTATGGTTGTCTGATTTTATCCATAAGCTCTTGAGAACCTACGATCATACCGCCAACAACATCACCATGACCGTTTAGGTATTTAGTAGCAGAGTGTAAAACGATGTCTGCACCTAGCTCCAGTGGTCTTTGAAGGTATGGAGTTGCATAAGTGCTATCTACAAATAGTAGAGCGCCACCTTCGTGAGCAATGTCTGCAACTGCTTGAATGTCAGTAATTCTTAGAACTGGGTTACATGGAGTCTCGATATATACAACTTTTGTGTTTGGTTTCATAGCAGCTTTAATAGCTTCTGGTTCAGTGGTGTTTACCATTGTTACTTCAACACCGTAAGTTGGTAGTAAGTCTCTTACGAATCCGTAAGTACACCCGTAGATGATATCTCCTACTACTAAGTGATCTCCTGCCTTAAGGTTAGCCATAAGAGCAGTTGTGATAGCAGCCATACCAGATGCAGCAGCTAAAGCAGCTTCTGCTCCTTCTAGAGCAGCTACTTTCTCTTGAAGTGCGTCTACAGTTGGGTTGCCAAATCTACCGTAAGCGTAGCCTTTTTCTTCACCATATCCAATTCTGATTGCTCTTTCTACGTTTTCGATTACGAAAGTGGAAGTACGGTATACTGGTGCAACGTGTGCTCCTGTTGTTGGGCAGTGTTCACTACCAGCATGAATTGCTCTTGTATTAAATGAAAGATTTTTTCTGTCCATTTTCATGTTAAAATTCCTCCTAGATCAAGTATTTATATTTCAAATTATTATTTAACGAATAGTTTTCTTTCGAAGTTAGCTAAAGCTTCACAGCCATTTTTTGTAACTCTGATTGTTTCACTGATTTCGAAACCGAAATCGTCGAACCACATACCAGGTATCACGTGGAATGTCATGTTTTCTTTAACAACAGTTTTGTCGCCAGGTCTTAAGCTTATTGTGTGCTCGCCCCAGTCTGGTGGGAAGTTAAGTCCTGTAGAGTAACCTATACGGGACTCTTTTTCTAAACCATACTTCCTTAGAACACTTGCCCAAGTTGCTTCTATTTCTTCACATGTTACACCTGGTTTAATGAAGTCTAAAGTTTTGTTGATACCTTCAGCTACGATATCAGCAGTTCTTTGCATTTGGTCAGTTGGTTTTCCTAGGAATATAGTCCTAGCCATAGGAGAGTGATATCTTTGGTGACATCCAGCTAATTCAAGGATAATTGCATCCCCTTCTTTATACTTTCTATCAGTCCAAGTTAAGTGACAGGCACCTGTGTTTTCTCCAGAAGGCATTAGAGGAACGATTGCAGCATAGTCACCACCGAATTCTTCTGTACCAGTTAGGTAAGAACGATAGATCTCAGCAGCTAGGTCACATTCTCTTATACCTACTTCAGCTTTAGCTATTGCATCTGCCATGCCGATTTCACTGATTTTAGCCGCACGCTGCATAAGAGTGATTTCATTTTCAGACTTTACAATTCTCACCCAGTTTACAAGCTCTTTTGCGTCTACAAAACTTGCATTTGGTAAACTTTTATTTAACTCCATGTAGCATTTTGCTGTGAAGTAGTAGTTATCCATTTCAACAGCTACAGTTTTGTTGCCTTGGCCTCTTTTTATAAGCTCATTAGCGATAAAGTTCATTGGATGTTTTATTTCGTTTTGAACATAGTCATCACCGTATTGGATGATATTTTCTCTTTTTAACCATGTTGTTTTTTGAGCACCTAGTTGGTCAATACCACGGCCAATCCAGATAGGTTCTTCTTCATCTAGCATAACAACTAGCATTTGGTGTACATAGAATGACCATGCATTGTAGCCAGAGATATAGCACATATTAGCAGGGTCAGTTACTAGTAATACTTCAATACCTCTTTCTTCCATCTTAGCCTTAACATTTTTTACGCGATTTTGAAACTCTTCACGACTAAACGCCAGCATTTATATTCACTCCTAATAATATATTTTTAAAAGTTTTATTTACTGTCTAAAAGCTCTTGGATCTCAGCTTCAAAAAGATCTAAGATTTCATTACCTCTTGTCCCAACTGAATTTCTAAATACTTGCCTTGCTGATACACTTGCATCTCTAAATAATTCTCTTTCTTCGTCTGTTAGCTCTATTATTTTAATATCACTAACTTCCCTTATTTTATCAAGTCTAGTTTTATTTAAGTTACGTTGGAATTCGAAGATATGGTCTGTTACTTCTGCAATTACCTCTTCTACCATTTGTCTTGTTGTAGCATCTAAACTATCAATGAAATCAACGTTAGAAACCATTGCTGCAACGAAAGCATCTTGGTTAGATAAAATAATATATCTTTGAACCTCATAGAAACTCATTTCTTCAATTGCAAACACTGGATTTACCTGCGCATCAATTTGACCTAGCTGTAATCCACTGTAAACTTCCATGTAAGGCATTGGAGTTGGGTTTGCACCATATGCTCTATAACTGGCAATAATTAATGGAGATTGCATGGTCCTAATTTTAACACCTGAAAAGTCCTTTGGTGTTCTAATCTCTTTGTTTGTTGTCCAAACATTAAAACCTTCCACAAACCAGCTGTGTACATTCATGTCATGTTCTCTGTTTATTTCGTTTAAACGCTTAATAGCTTGAGATTCATCTAGCATTGTCTTAATGTCCTCTTCATCGGAAGGCAGTAAGAAATGGTTGTAAAAAATATTGTTTTCAGGTACAGTTGTTGAACTACTACCTGGGTTTACTATGGCAAAGTTTAATAGCCCTTCTTGAATAAATTCTACGTGGTCTACGTGGTTTCCAATTTCACCAGTTCTGTATACTTCCACTTCTATAGACCCGTTACTTCTTTCCTCAATAAGTCTTTTGAATTCTAAAGCAAATTCATCCATAACACCGCCAACAACTTCTTCATGGCCAATTCTCCATGTTGTTACACCATCATCTACGATTTCTGCACAACCTGCAGTAAAGGTTAAAGTTAATAATACTAAACATATAGATATAAGTTTAAAGGCTCGCATTTTAGTCCCCCTTTTTTTATAGCAAAACTTTTATAAAAACCTTGTAGTAAATAAAGCAATTTCTGGGAAAAAGATCATTAGTATTGATACGATAACAAACATTATCATATATGGCGCTAAACCTTTAACAACTTGTGAGTAAGATTTGTCAAACACTGCACATGCTGTAAAGATGTTACAACCAAAAGGTGGTGTAACTGCACCAATTGCAGATTGTAAAGTTACGATAATACCAAGGTGTAATGGATCAATTCCAGCTGCTATGGCAGGTCCAATAAATATTGGAGCCAATATGATAATAACAACAAGTTGATCAACAAACATACATCCAATGAAGTAGAAAATTGTTACTACAAATAGTATCCATAATGCTGAAGGGTCAGTACCTAAGATTGATGCACTTATCATTTGAGGTATTCTAGCTAGGGATATTACCCATGAGAAACCCATACCTGCGGCAACTAGTACGAATACAACTGATGTAACCATACCAGATGATAATGCTATACTTGGAATATCTTTTATCTTTACTGATTTGAAAATCAATACTTCAAGGATAAATGCATATAATACCGAGGCTGCAGCTGCTTCTGTAGGACTAAATAGACCTGTGTAAATACCACCGATAATGATTGCTGGAAAACCCATAGGAAGAATTGCTCTTTTAAATGCATGTAAGCGCTCTGCCCAAGTTGCTTTAGGTGCAACAGGAATATTGTTCTTTTTAGCAGCAAAGAAGTTATACACTGCGAAGAAAACAAGTATTAAAAGCCCAGGTCCGATACCTGCTATAAATAGATCTGATACGGAAACACCTGTCATAACTGCATACATAATCATAACAACACTTGGTGGAATAAGCAGTGCTATATTAGCTGACGAAATAATCAGTGAGTAAATATCTTTTTCTGCATAACCTGCTTTTATCAATCTTTTTTGCATAGGTTTACCGATTGCAACAACTGTCGCTTGCGTCGAGCCAGATATAGCACCAAAGAATGTACAAGCTGCTGCCGTGGTTATACCCAAACCACCTCTAACATGACCGATAAATCTTTCAACAAAGTCTAGTAGCCTGTCTGCTGTTTGTCCTGTACACATAATATCAGCAGCAAATATAAACATCGGAACAGCTAACAGAACAAATACTTCAACCCCTGATACCATCTGTTGTACTAAGAATACGGGATCGATCTCAGGCATAAATACTAAAACTACTGCCAGTGGACTTAAAAGCAAGGATACTTTTAATGGAAAACTAAGCAACATAAAGATAACTAGTATTGACATTAACAATAAGACCATTTATCATTTCCCCCTTTTTTTAGTGGATTTTTTATAGTTCTTCTGAAGTTGTTATCCCAGTTAAGTCAGCAAAAGTTTCTGCTTCTTTATCTGGTCCTTCATTACCGGAGTAAATCTCATCTTTATGGATTACATTAAGCACGAAGTTTACAAGATTTTGAACTCCACCCATAAAAAATCCAATTGGGAAGAACATAACTACTACATATCTGGCCCATTCTAGAGCCGGTGTTACACGTCCTCTACTTGCTACCATTAGAGTGTACCTTAGTCCTAGGTAAGCGAAATAGAACATAACTACCATTGTTACAAAAGAAACTATCAGTGTTAGAATCTTTTTTACCTTGAAAGATGACATGTCGTAAATTGCAGTCATTCTTATGTGTTTACCTTTACGGGTAGCGTAACTAATACCAACGAATGTAACAACTACAACCATGAACTGACCTATTTCCTCAGCAAAAGACCATGAGTTGTTAAATACTGCACGCATTATAACGTTACCAATCAAAAGTAATGACATTGCAATTACACCAAAACTTAAAATAAATGCTTCTAGCTTACTTAAAATCTGATCAACTTTTTTTAATATAGACATTGCTTCCCTCCGCCCTTTTTTTTAATAACTTCTTATTTCTTGGGAGACAAATACTCTAACGCTGTTCTAACATGCATTTCTACTCCGATGCTTAACGAATCCTCATCTATATTGAATTTTGGATGATGATGTGGATAGTGAGCATCTTTTGCTTCATTACCTGCACCTACGAAGTATAGTGTAGATGGAATTCCTATTGTGAATTCGGAGAAATCCTCACCTGCCATGGTAACATATGGGACAATGTTTTCTTGTCCTACAATACTAGCAGCTATACCTTTTACAAATCCCGCCATTTTAGCGTCATTAACAACTGGGAAGTTACAAGGTATGAACTCCATCTCATAGCTGGCTCCAAATGTTTCACAAATACCAGCTATAATTCTTTCCATACGTTTCCTTGGCTTCTCTGGCGTGTCAGGTCCTCCTTCATATAGGTATCTTAGTGTTCCTTGTAATTCTACTTCTTCGGGGATAATGTTAGGAGCAGTTCCCCCATGTATCATTGAAAAATTGATTACCGTAGGTTTTAAGGCGTTAATCTCTTTAGTGGTTATAGCTTGGGTAGCCACAATAACCTGTGAGGCAATCAAAACTGGATCAATAGCGTTGTGTGGTGAAGATGAATGTCCACCTTTACCTTTAATCTTTACTTTAAAGTTCTCATGGGCACCCATAACGGCCCCTTCTGAAACACTTATTTTCCCAACTTCAATGGGTGTCCATAAATGGATGGCAGCGCAGGCGTCGACAGTTGGGTTTTGCAATACACCCTCTTCAACCATAAACTTTGCTCCTGCATCTTCTTCATTAGGTTGGAAAACAAACTTAACGTTTCCATGAAGCATGTCTTTGTTAGAGCTTAAAATTTTAGCTGCAACTAGTAGCATAGCAACGTGCCCATCATGAGCACAAGAGTGCATTACTCCTTCATTTAGGGATTTGTATGGAACATCTGCTTCTTCAGTCATTGGAAGTGCATCCATATCCCCTCTTAGTAGCAAGGTAGGTCCAGGGTTGTCCCCCTTAAGCAATCCTACTACTCCTGTCTTAGCCATTTTTTCAACTTCTAGGCCACATTGCTTTAAATATTCTTCAACTACTCTTTGTGTTCTGAACTCTTGAAACCCAAGTTCGGGATATTTATGGAAATCCCTTCTCAAATTTATAAGTTCTTCTTTCAAGTTACTAACTAATGCCTTTACATCCACTTAAGACACCACCTTTTTTTGTCTTTGTCTTATCTCTAATTTTGGTCGTATATCATTTTATAGAATGGTTGTTCTAAATTAGAACCATCGTTCTGCAATTTCATTATAGTTTATGATTTATTAATTTTCAAGGGGTTTTATGAATTTTTTTAATATATTTCGACAAATATTTTATGGAAATCATAAAAGTTCTTTATGGGGAGCTAAATAAAAAAGAGTGATCTCAGAAATTCTGAAGTCACTCTTAGTTTAAGTTCTATTATACCTTATTATTTATTAGACTCAAAACCTAAATGTTTTGATATCTGAAGTATCTCTTTACTTAATTCTTCCCTTAATGTCATTATTTTATCAACGCCAAATCTAAAGGTGGGTCCACTTACACTCAGGGCTGCAACCACTTCACCTTCATGTCCCCTTATGGGCATTGCTAGACATGTAAGCCCCATAAAGTACTCCTCGTTATCTATTGCATATCCTTGTTCTTTTACCTTTCTTAACTCTTTAAGAAAGTCTTCAGCGTTAGTTATGGTGTTTTCTGTATATTTTTTAAAGTCGACATTCTTTATTACTTCACGAACTGTATCTTCATCTAATTCAGCAAATAATATTTTACCTAACCCTGTTGCGTAGATAGGTTCTATTTCACCCACATGAGAATCAATTTTAACCCTTGAATTAGTGTCAGGATCTACTTTTGAAACAACTATTACATCATTTCCTCCCCTAACTCCTAGGTTAACTGTCTCTTGAAACTTATTACTTATATCTTTAAGAGCCTTAACCTCAAGCTTTTCAACTCTTCTTTGTCTAGGTAGTGCACTGCCAATTTGGAACAGACCCCATCCCAATCGGTAATTATTATTTTCGAGCCTTTCAACATATTGATAAGCTACTAAAGTGTCCAGTAGCCTGTGAATAGTGCTCTTACCCAAATCTAAAATTTCGTTTAATTCGCTTATTCCCAGACCTTGGTCTGTGTCTTGTTGGGCCAGTATATCAATAATCTCCAATGCTTTTTCTAGGGATTGAACTGGGTACTTAGGCCTATATAATGGTTTTCTAACTGTTCTTTCCAATGGTATTCCCCCTAATCAATTCTTCACGTTGTTTTAGTGCGTTTTATATAAAGAATATATTTAGTTACTGACATAATAAAAAACTGTATCCTATACAAATCAAGCCGTTCACCAATATACCTAACTCATTTTTATACTACTAATTGGTTCAACACCTTAAATTATTTTTTTTCTAAGGATAGTGCATTACTTTGAACTGATTTTATATCATTTTTCCCCCTAAGTCAATAAAGGGTATTCTTAGATTATTCTACCCTAGGTACGATTTTTCCTTTACTTTACATTAATATTAATATATTATTTTTTTCACTTTTTACTTTTTCATTTAGTCATTAAAGTATATAATATATAATGATAGATTAAAAAACTGAAGTTTCAAATCTATTAATAAATCCTAATTTTGGAGGTAATACATATGTTAGTTTCAGCGAGCAAAATGTTAAAAGATGCTAGGGCAGGCCAATATGCTGTTGGTCAGTTCAACATCAACAACTTAGAGTGGACTAAAGCAATTCTTCAAACTGCACAAGAGAACAATTCCCCCGTAATACTAGGTGTTTCCGAAGGTGCTGGAAAGTACATGGCCGGTTACAAAACTGTTGTAGGTATGGTAAATGGTATGTTAGAAGAACTTAACATAACTGTTCCAGTTGCTCTTCACCTAGACCACGGTAGTTATGAAGGTGCTAAAAAAGTTATTGAGGCAGGATTCTCTTCAGTTATGTTCGATGGTTCTCATTACCCTATCGAAGAAAATATAACTAAAACTAAAGAAATAATTGCCATCGCTAACTCTAAAGGAATATCAGTGGAAGCTGAAGTTGGTTCCATAGGTGGAGAAGAAGACGGTGTTGTAGGCGCCGGCGAGATTGCAGATCCAAAAGAGTGCAAGCAAATCGCTGACCTTGGAGTTGATATGTTAGCAGCAGGAATCGGTAATATTCATGGTCAATACCCTGAAAACTGGCAAGGTCTTAACTTCGATGCATTAGCTCAAATTCAGGATGCAACAGGTGAGATGCCACTAGTTCTTCACGGTGGAACTGGTATCCCTGATGCTATGATTAAAGAAGCTATTTCCCTTGGTGTTGCTAAAATCAATGTTAACACTGAGTGTCAGTTAGTTTTTGCTGCTGCTACTAGAAAATACATTGAAGCTGGTAAAGACTTAGAAGGTAAAGGCTTTGACCCACGCAAGATTTTTGCTCCTGGTGTTGATGCTATTAAAGCTATAGTAAAGGAAAAGATGGAACTTTTCGGTTCTGTAAACAAAGCTTAATATGCACAAGTAAAAAACAGACATCCTAAGGAATTTATTTACCTTAGGATGTCTGTTTTTATTTGTTTCTTACTATATAGGTTATACTTCTATACCTTTAATTAGCTCTGATTTACTCAGTCTTGTTGCCAACAAACATATTGATGCGGAAACAATAATAGGAACTGTAAAGCTCAATAGTAGCTGATTTGCTATAAAAAACGGTATTCCTGATATGATACCTAGTACTGACGAAATCAAAGCCATATTCTCTGTACATTTTTTAGAGTAAAGGCCAAAAAATAGTGGAAAACACACACCAGCACAAACTAGATCAGCCACAAAAAATAGGTAAAGCACACTATATCCCCTAGCTGAGACTAGGGCAACAGGTAAAATCATAATAACTGTAGCTATCCTAGCAATCCTTAGAAGCTTTTCTTCTTTGGTGTTTTTAAACAGCCTTTTACTATCTTTTGCAAGGGTCGCTATTATTGAATTCATAAGGGTATCAACAGTACTCATAACAAGTACTAGAGCCAATAAAAATAACGCCACTATAAGCCCTGCAGGAAAAATACTATATGCAAGTGAGAAAAGGGCTACTGAAGGATTGTTACCTTGATTGAAACCTGCAGCTACAATCCCTAGTACCCCAGTTAATATCATTATAGGGAATACTATTATTGTCGAAGTCATCAGTGACTTACTAAGGGTTTTATTATCCTTACCTGCATATATTCTCTGCCAGTACCCTTGATGAAATAGGTTAGATACAAAAACAGCTATACATAATGTCAGCCCATACTGGATGCCCCCCCAATTATTAAAACTAAGTAGTTGCGGAGAGTAAGTAGTTATTTGGCTGTGAATGTTATTTATTCCACCCCCATAGTACACAACTCCTACTGTAACACCTATCAAAAGAATTATAACAAACACCATCTGAACCATATCTGTAAAAATAGATGCCCGTAATCCACCATAGGCAGTGTATATTACAGTGGCTAATCCTACTAGTAAAGCCGTATAAAGCATGGGAACTTCCGCAAGTTCAAAGGCTACTTGCCCTATGGCTGTTAACTCAGCTACTAAATGCACAAGCATATAAAACAGAGCCACTACAATAGTTAGCAAGTACATTCTGTGCCCATACCTTTTAAGTACGTAGTCTGTAAGGGTACTCCCCGTAGGCATATATTCTTTAACCTTAGGACTCAGAACCATAAACGCTATATATAGACTTACTACACCTATAGAATAACCTACTACCGCAGGAATTCCTCCTAAAATCCCTGCTTCGGGAGGAGTAAACAGCATAAACACGCCTAAGAAAGATGCTAATAACGTAGCCGAAAGCATTTTTTTGCCTGCGGTACCCCTGGCAGTGAGAAATTGATCCATTCCATCTACTTTGCCGCGACTGTAAAGAACCCCTAAGATAGCAAAAACAGACACAGTACCTAACATCATGAGGAATACATTAAAAGTTGTAAACATTTATATCACTCTCCTAGTTTCTTAAACTGAATAAAACACTCCCTTTCTCAGCAATAAAAAAACACATATCCATAGGATATGTGCAAGAAAGCATTTAAATATGCTAAAGGACACTTTCCTACGCTGGCATTATCCAGATCAGGTAATAGGGATTAAAGATATCATAGGATCTTTTTCTCAGCTGGCCTAACCAACACTCCCAGTGTTAATATTCAATTCTTGATGTTATCTTACCACAGATGACAGAGCTGCGCAATTACGTTTTTTGCCGGAGAACTTGCGGTGATTAAGGAAAATTTTAGGTAAAAAGAAGATATAATGGCAGGTTTTTTGAATTTTGTGTCTAATACTATACTTATGTGCGTAATTTGAGGGGGGGGAAAGTAACATGAATATAATAGCAGAAGGCAGATATAAATTGAATTCCCGAATTGTGATTAAATATCTTTCCGGATTTTTTGCATTACTTCTAGTATCTCTTTATGTAAGTTTTAAAAACTATTTGTTATTCCACACCATAATTGAACTCTTTAGTATAATTATAGCTTTTACAATTACTGCTATCTCTTTACATTCCTATCATGCATCTAAAAATAAGCTTGTGGTTTTTTTAGGTATAGCTTATGGATTTATTGGTTCTTTTGACCTACTTCACACCTTGGCTTTTAAGGGCATGGGAGTTTTTCCAAACCATACCGCAGATTTACCTACCCAACTTTGGATAATGGCCCGCTACATAGAGGCTTTCTCAGTATTAGCTTTGCCCTATGTACTAGGCAATAACATCAGGCAACGAAAGATATTTTTTGTGTATTGTTTTGTATCATTGATTTTACTCCTATCAGTTTTTAGATGGGATATCTTCCCCAGTAGCTTTATTGAGGGTCAAGGGCTAACATCATTTAAAATTATTAGCGAATACATAATATGTGGTATTATCGGTGTGTCTATATTTCAGCTATATAAAATTAGGGATCAGATAGAACCTAGTATTTTCAACTATTTGATTTTAGCACTTTTCACAACAATTCTTACAGAGTTATTTTTTACTTTATATACTGATGTGTACGGCATCACCAATATGCTTGGCCATGTATTCAAAGCAGTTTCCTTTTCATTTATCTATCAAGCAATTATCAAAACCAGCCTACACTTTCCTTATCTGCAGCTAAAGTTCACCACCGAAGTATTAAAACAAGAAATTTCCGAAAAGAAAAAAGAGGAAGTTATTAGGAAGAGTATGGAAAACGATATACTAAAAGCTTCTAAACTAGACTCAATTGCCACCCTGGCAGGTGGTATTGCCCATGATTTTAATAATTTATTGACTATTATTTTAGGACAAGCATCATTAAGTAGGTTTTATGTTCAAGATAATCCAAAGGCACTTAAAAGTATAGAAGAAATTGAAAAGGCAACTCAACAAGCTACTGGATTGACACAGCAACTTCTAACCTTCTCTAAGGGTGGAGAACCAATTAAAAACACCGAGGCTGTCGATGGAATAATTCAAGAAACACTTGCATTGGCATTAAGCGGTTCGAATGTCATAGCTCAGTTTAATTCATCAGATGATTTAGGACTTGTGGACTTAGATAAAGGGCAGTTTAAGCAAGTCATTAATAACCTTGCAATAAATGCTTGCCAAGCAATGCCAAAAGGTGGTGTATTAAAAGTTGATGCAAAAAATATATCAATAGGAAAAGATGAGTTGAATTTCTTCTTGAATGAAGGTAAATACGTCAAAATTACCATAGAAGACCATGGCATTGGGATATCACCAGAAAATCTATCTAAAATATTTGATCCGTTTTTTACAACTAAAAGCAATGGACATGGCCTTGGTCTTGCCTCGTGTTTTTCAATCATTAAGAGGCATAATGGATATATCACCGTTAAGTCTAAAGAAGGTATTGGGACTACCTTTTACATCTATCTACCTATTTCCACTAATAATGCTTTGATTTTAGATACTGAAATGAGTAATAATATATATAAAGCTGAAGGGAAAATATTAATAATGGATGACGAAGAAGCCATTAGAGACGTTGCAGAAGGTATGCTTACAGAAATGGGTTATGCTGTAGACTTTGCCACCAACGGGCGTGAAGCTTTGAATATGTATATGAAATCCTACAATCTTGGCAACCCCTATGATATTGTAATTTTAGACTTGACCATACCTGGTGGTATGGGTGGCAATGAAACTGCCAGAAAAATATTTGATGAAGATGAAAGTGCCAAAATAATAATTTCCAGCGGATACTCCGATGATAAAATAATTAATCCATTACATAAAAACCTTAACCACTTCTTAAAAAAGCCCTATACCTTTGAGGAACTAAGTTATGTCATTCACTCTACAACTACACAGGGCACTGGCTCAAATATTAAAAAAATTATATAATTAAGACAAAAAGAGCCATGGGCTCTTTTATTTTTTGATAAAGTTTATAAAATCAATAAATAACTCTTTTTCACTCACCTTAGAGATAGCATTCCAGTTTTTTACCACAAAGAAAACGAATAGTACTTGAAAGGTACTAAGGTAAACATCTTTTAGATCAAATATAAAAAATCCTTTCAAAAGTATGTAGTCAAGACTACCATTCCAAAAGACTCGATCTATGAGGGAGCAAACCATACCTGAAATAAGAAATACCTCTAGTAGGCCAGAATATATTCTGGGACCATATTTATAGGCAAAGTACCTAAATACAAAAAAAGTAAATATCAGTAACACTGTAGTTAGGGCGATATGAAAAAATCTTGTGTTTTGGATTTCAACCATTGAATTTAGCCATGAATAGTGCACATTTTGCTTTGGCCTGAAGTATATAAAATTATTTATGATAGGAGTCTCGACACCCTTGTAGTTTTTCACAACTAACTTTATGCCTTGTTCTATCAGCACCATAATCGTAATAATTAAATATTTATAAGTAGCTTTCAAGTCGTATCCCCCAATGTATTATCTTTTACAAGAACTTAGGCCACCATTTTTTTCATGGTGTGATGAGCACTCATTACAATTTCCATGTCTAGGACAGGTGAACCTCCCACGAATGAATTCGCAGGCTTCCAGTATCACTACTAGAATTTCCTGTTTCTCAGACCGACCTTATTGCATCGCATTCTCCACAGGCGTTAATTCGGATAGTTCCTACCCTACATGTTTTGTTTTTTGTTATGCTAACATTCGCAAGCCTTCTTGCAGTATATTCCTACTGGCATTTATATCTCTATCATGTTCATTTCCGCAATTATCACAAGTCCATTCTCTAACTGATAGACTCTTGGTTTTTGTGTCCTTAAATCCACAATGAGAGCATAGCTGACTAGATGGGAATAACCTGTCTATCTTGACATAAGTTCTGCAATACCAGTTAGCTTTATATTCTAGTTGTCTAGTGAATTCTGACCATGCCACATCTGATATTGCTTTAGCTAGTTTATGATTCCTAACCATTCCTCTTACATTTAAGTCTTCACTAACTATAATTTGGTTTTCGTTGATAATTTGCTTAGACAGTTTATGTAAGAAATCCCTCCTGGTATCTGATATCTTTTCGTGAAGCCTGGCCACCTTGATTCTCATCTTGTTTCTACTGTTACTAGTTTTTTGTTTCTTGGCTAATTGCCTTTGTAGTTTAGCCAGTTTTCTTTCATGTTTATATAGGTTTTTTGGATTAGAAATTGTATTTCCATCACTGTCTATCAGAAAATTACTGATTCCTAAGTCTAACCCTATAGTCTTATCTACTTTCGGTAGTGGTAGATCTTTTGCTTCTGTATCCACAAGAATACTCACATAATATCTTCCGCTTGAGTTTTGAACTATGTTTGCAGACTTGATTTTTCCATCAAATTCTCTATGAACTTTGGATTCTATCCATTTTAATTTAGGCAACTTAATTTTATTATCTGAGAAATCAATTTTTATGTTGTTATTTGTAAAATTAGTTGTGTAGCTTAATCTATTGCTATGCCTACTTTTAAATCTAGGAAATCCTGTCTTATCTTTTCCTTGTTTAACTCTTCTAAAGAAATGCTGATAAGCAGTATCCAGGTTGTAAATAGAATTGGTTAAGGCGAACTTATCTACTTCTTTAAGCCATATCAGTTCTTTCTTTAGTTCTCTGTTTAGATGGTTGTTACAGTCTATTTTAGACAGAGATTCTTGTTTGTCTTTATACAGCTTTATTTTTTCGGCTAAGTAGTAGTTATAAACAAATCTAGCACACCCAAAGGTTTTAGCTAGTTGCACTTTTTGCTCTTCATTTGGATATATTCTATACTTGTATGCCTTTAACACCATGGTTCGCCTCCCTTTCTATTTAGTCTTTTGGCCTCTTATATATTCCCTTATTTGCTCCTGTGTATTTTCTGATACAGTGGCCACAAAGTAGCTAGGATTCCACAAATGTCCACCCCAGAGCTGTTTCTTTATTTCTGGATAGCTTTAAATAGTAACCTTGCACTTACTCTCTTTAATGCTTTGATTATATTGGGAATATAATGTTGAGGGCTACAATCTATAAGTAGATGAATATGGTCTAAATCAGTTTCTATTTCTTCTATCCTGAACTGATTGTCTTGAGCAATCTGTTTAATTATCTCTTTTAGAGTCTTTTCTACTTCTCCTAGTAGTATTTTGTGTCTATATTTAGTACACCAAACTATGTGATACTGGATAGTATAAACATACCCTCTTCCATAAATAACTTTTCCCATACGTCACATCCTTTAATTATATGTTAACATATGTATATGTATAATTCTTGTATTTATAATAATATAGGATCTATTTTAAGCAACATATGTTGTCACTAACTCATGACTGAAGTCACGAGAATGCGTGGCAACTCATTCAAGCTTTTGCATGGGCAATTTTTATTTTTATTTTCAGCCATTAGTGTACCCCCTTTTTTTATTCTTTGAATACATATTCTTTTTTTAACTTATTTTTTCCTGCAAATTCGACTTATTTTTCTGATTCAATCTTCTTTATGTAATTTCCTGGGAAATAACCCCACAAAAGGTCGAATCATCGTACTTAATTTTTTTTCTAAATTTACTAATATTTTTGTATAAATCCCGTAATTGTGTCTATAATAATTAAGAATTAAACTTCCTTTTTAATTCTTCCCCATATTTTGCCTGAGGACTCAACCTTCGTGGTTGAGTCCTCCTTTTTTAACTAAATTATAATACTTCTTATTCTAATTTAGTTATGCTAAAATATAAAATAAACTAACTTTTAAAGGAGGTATAATCGTGAGTGTAGTACTTAACAATATTTTTAGCCGTAGAAGTTTTAGATCCTATAAGGAAGAACCCATAACTGAAGCAGAGTTAGAAGCAATCATTGAAGCAGGTAAATTTGCGCCAAGTGCTATGAATCAACAACCGTGGCATTTTACTGTTATACAAAATCAGGCTATCTTACATAAAATAAATGACACACTAAAAAATATGTTTTTAAAGTCTAACAATCCTAAAATGGTAGAAAGGGCCAGCTCAGAAGATTTTAGCCCTTTTTATCATGCACCTACACTTATCATAGTAAGTGGAGATACTAAGGCTGTTGCCCCTGAAGCAGATTGTTCCCTTGCCCTTGGCAATATGTTCTTAGCTGCTGAATCCTTAGACATTGGTTCTTGCTGGATAAACTCTTTAAGATCTTTAGGTAATACCAAAGAGGGAGCCGCATTAATTAAGGAGTTGGATATTCCAGAGGATTATATTATATTCGGTTCTGGAGCTTTTGGTTATAAGGGCACAGATCATCCAGAAGCACCAACTAGAAGAGAAGGAACAGTTACTTATATTGAGTAGGAAAAGAGGATTATACTTAAAGACGCCTAGCATTTTTAATATGCTGGGCGTTACTTATTAGTAAATGAGGGATAATTTAGCACCTTTGTGGGTTCACTATCCCCTAAATCCACTTACAAGGTCCCTCTTCTTTAGCTGCATAATCAGGGCACCCCACGTAAGTAATGCTAAAGAGAAGAGGGCTACGATGGCAAATGTAACGGGATTTGTCATTGTGTAACCAATTATTGTAAATATAATAAGTTTTGGTACTAAACCCATAAGTGAAGCAAGTAAGTAGTTTCTATAATAATTACCACTGGCTCCAAGCATCAGACTAACCATCTCTATGTTAACAGGTGTTATCCTCAAAAGGAATGTGATAATAAACTCATTTTGCTGGTTTAGTTCCAAACCCCTCTGTAGTTTTTTGCTTTTACAAACTATCTTGTCTATATAATCAGCACCTAAGAATTTACCGTAAATGTAAGTTAAAGATACCTCTATTAAGACACCTGCGATATTAACAACTATTGCTATATAAATAGGAAGTACCATGCCTGAAGAAATATATAGCATGGGTATTGGCAGTATGAATATCACTGACTTTAGGGCAAATAAACCTAAAATAACTGCCATGGTTATATATATATTTTCCGAGTTACTAACAAAATCTGTTATATTAATATTTTTTATGTCATCCCAATTAACAAAAGTTATCCATCCCACAAAAACCAAGATCATAAGCCGTAAAATTGTCTTTTTGTTCATGGTATCACCCATTCCCTAAATTTCATTAAGTATAGTCTATTATACTATACATATTACTATAAAAGTGGTATCTAGAACAAAAAAACCAAATGGACAGTAAACAATTTGTAAACTCGCTATGCCAAAGTAGACTCAATTACGGAAGCACAAAAAGTGTGGACAGTCCAAAAAGACTGTCCTTTATTTATCTCATATCTTCATTTGTATAATAAGCTATTCCCAATGAACCTGGGCCAACATGTGCTCCTATCACAGGTCCAATTGGGCATATATCAATTGTCTTTCCAATCATTTTTTTTACCTTCTCAGCCATTTCCATAGCTTCTTCTTCGCAATTTATGTGATGTATAATACCTTCAGCAAAGCCATACTTTTTTATATCCTCCAGAAAGATATCTATAATTGTGGCAATAGCTTTCTTCTTACTTCTAACCTTTGTTATGACATCAGTTGTTCCATCTGTAACTGTTAATATGGGTTTAATCTGTAAAAAAGAACCTAGTAAAGCTTGAGCAGTTCCTATCCTCCCACCTTTTTTAAGATACTCCAATGTATCAGGGGTGAAAACAAACCTACTTCTTTTGAGATTCTCTTTGGTAGCCTGAACTACTTCCTGAAGTGACATGCCTTTCTTAGCAGATCTCCCAGCAGTTAGAGCTGCATAACCAAGTTGCATACAGTTTGATCTCGAGTCAATAAGTTCAATGGAAGCTTCTGGATAGTTTTTCAATATCATATCCTTTACCATGTGAGCTGTGGCAAAAGTACCACTCATCTCAGATGAAATAAAAACACCTACAACAGAATTTCCCCTTTTAACAATTTTTTCAAAGGTAGCATATACTTCCTCAATGGAAGGCTGAGACGATTTAGGTATAACCCCAGACCCATCTAGTTTCTGGTAGAATTCTTTGTTGGTGATAGCATTTTCTTTATATACCTCTTCCTCATTAAAAACAACACTTAGTGGCACCACAGCTATATCGTAGGATTTTTTCAGTTCCTCTGGTATGTATGATGTACTATCAACTACCACTTTAACAGACATTGAATCAACTCCTAAAGAATAATTTTCCTTTATTTTAACATTTATTTCGCTTCCCGTAAATTTAAAATTTAAACAACCTAAATATTTATTCCGCATCCCTATTATATAGTGAAAGAAGCGCCTAAGTAGGCGCTTCTCAGCTTGTAGACAACCCTCAGACAAAGTCATTGACCCAAGATGTGCATATTAAAAAGCAGTACAATTAGTTCGAGGAGACTGGTAGGGGGTCCCCTTTGTGGGGCCCTGACAATCAAAACCATCTAGACCTTTTTGGAAGTCAGGGTGGTACAAGACCACCCCCTACAACCATGGACGGTGAATTGGAGTGGTCCCCTTCTGGAGTTTAGATAGAAGCCTTAAGGCTCAACGCAGAATTTTGTACAGTGTTTATTATGCGACTTTCACCAAAAAATGACTTTGTCATCAGTCCGAGAAGCGCCTAAGTAGGCGCTTCTGATTTTTTATATGTTCTTTGTATAATTATCCAACAAGAATCTTTCAGCTTCAGCTGACCACAACCCTTTATGCTTCTTAACTATCTTTGCAAGCTCAGCAAAAAACGGATCTTCCTTTCCCTTTTCCTCAAACTCATCTAACCCTGTTAAATCCATTTCAATATGAGAGTAGATTAGTTTTTTGCCTCCTGGGATATCCGGAAGGTTCAGAGTTGTATCTGCAACAGCGTTTAATCCTCCTATGTGTGTTACCATAACAGCTGGGTTAATCAAACCCTTGGCAGACATATCTAGGGACTCCTTCATATCATCTGTGTTACCACCACTGGTTCCTACCAGATGGGTAGCTGCGTAGTGGACATTATAAAAATTTACTTTAGCTGAAAACTCATTATCAGTTGGCCCTGCAAAGAAATTTAAACAACCATCTTTTCCTAGTATCTTATCTGCATCCTCCAGTAGACCTTGTACAGGTGCGTATACAAAAACATCATTATAGCCAACCCCATCAACATATTCTAATAATTGCTTATGAACATTTTCTATACCCTTAGTGTTTACAAATATTAATTCTACACCGCAGTTCTTAGCATCTTCTTCAAAGATAGAACGTGCCCTATTGATTTTCTCTTCGTCAATATCTGTAACTACCAATAGGCTAGGTTTTCTATCACAATGTATTATATAGTCTATGGCTCCTAAACCCATGGGACCACACCCTGCCAGTAATGCCATTTTACCACCTTCTACTATGCCCATCTCATGCTCATACTTACCTGGTTTGGTGTGATATGATGCGTGGAATGCTCCGATTATACAAGACATTGGCTCAGCTAACGACGCATCATAAAAAGCTTCTCCCTCATATGGCAACAAGCAGCCCAGTTCCATAACTTCTTGAGGAATTACTGTATAAGTAGCATTTCCTCCAAAGTACATATATGAGTAACCAGGTGATGCCATGCTTCCTTTGTAGTTCAATGCAGGTTGAATAGCAAATTTCTGCCCTGACTTAAATTGGTGCTGCCATTTTGCCCCAACCTCTTCAATAACTCCTGCAAACTCATGGCCAACAATAATAGGGTTTTCTGAAACATCATTTGGTACCCTTTTGTGGTTTTCTCCAAGTATAGCTGCCTTGTATGTTGACATACAAATACTGTCAGTGATTACTTTCACAAGGATTTCATCATCTTTAATCTTAGGTAGCTCAAGCTCCTCTAATCTTAAATCACTGGCCCCATATAGTCTAACTGCTTTAGTTTTCATTTGTATACCCTCCCATTTATATTTTTTTATATGTTACTTGCTTTTCTAACTCCTCAATAATTTCTAGCTCCCCTGGTTGCGTTCCAGGAGTCATAACACTGGCAGCACTTGTAGCGACTGCTAGCCTTACTCGTTTATCTAGGGTATAACCCCTCTTGAGAGACACAGCAAGGGCTGCAACCATTGAATCCCCTGCTCCGACAGTACTGATTGCGTCTACCTTTAACCCCGCAGCTACTACAGTGCTCTCTTTACTTATAAAAATTGACCCTTTCTCCCCTAAAGAGATAACAATGTATTGCACTCCATAATTAAACATATCCTTTGCTAATTCAATGGCCTCTTGTTCATTGTTAATTTTAGTACCGTATAGCCTTTCTAATTCATGGATATTTGGTTTTACCATATAAGGCCCTGCTTTTATACCTTCTTTCAGAAGCTCTCCATCTGCATCTAAGATAGTAATAGCTCCCTTCTCCTTTGCTAAAGAGACCATTTTCCCATAAATATTTTTATCAATATTTCCGGGAACACTACCAGACAAAACCAAAATATCCTTATCATTCACTGCAGCAATGGTTTCATTAACCAAAGTGTTAATTAGATTTTCTGATACTTCAGGCCCCTTTTCATTTATGTCAGTGTTAAATCCTTTTGCTTTATCTACTACTTTTATATTGGTTCTGGTGTCCCCACAAATTCTAGTAAAACTATTTTCAATCCCCCACTGATCTAGGGCATTCTTGATATAATCTCCTGTACTACCACCCAGTAAACCAACTGCTACAGTCTTTTCACCTAACACTTGAACAACCTTTGAAACATTAATCCCTTTACCCCCTGCATCTAATCTTGAAGTTGATACTCTGTTAACACCATTTTCCATAAAATCATCTACTTCAATGGTCTTATCCACTGCAGGGTTAAGGGTTATGGTTATAATCATTTTTTCACCCCTTTTTGTATTTTCATTAGCTTTCATTTGTAGTAAGGATATTGTATACTTCATCTACATCCTTAGTTGATTGTAATATTTCAACAATTTCATCTTCGTCTAAGGCCGATGCCAGATTAGATAAAATACTTAGATGTTCATTACCTGCTCCTGCTATTCCTATTAATATATGAGCAACATCCTCTCCAAACATTACTCCTTGGGGAAATTGTAAAAATACTATTCCTGATTTTTTAATGCTCTCCTTCGACTTACCAATACCATGGGGTATAGCCACACCTTTTCCGATATAGGTACTAAGTTGACTTTCCCTTTCATACATTGCATCTATATAGTCTGAATCCACATAACCGCTTTGTACCAGTAGTTCCCCAGCCATCTTAATAGCCTGGTTTTTTGTAACACTGGCTAGGTTTAGTTTTATGTTTTCTTTCTTCAAGATATTTAGGTCTGATTGGTCTCTTCCAGTAGGCTTTTCTCCTTCTTTAAGCCTGTTAATAAGTTTATCAATGGCAGGATCATCAAAATAATCCCTTATTGATATGTGTTCTGCGTCTTTTGCTATTTTTCTAGCCATCGGAGTCAGCCCTTCGTGACTTATAACAAGCTTTGCACCCTGTGGTATTTCACTTACAGCAGTTGATAGAACTTCTGCATTGATACCTGCATCTTTCAGTTTTGATTTTAACATGGATGCAGCCATTGCACTTGATCCCATACCTGCATCACAGGCAAAAATTATTCTCTCTATATTCTCACTGCAACTAACTTTTTCTTTGGTTTCAACCTTTAAAATCTTCTTTTCCTTGTTTTTGCTTCTGTTCCCAAATAGACTATAAGCAATAATTAGTGTAAAAATACCAGTTAAGGCAATAGTCCCTCCCGATGAAATCATCTATGTTTCCTCCCTTATCATTCATTGCTTTTTATGTCATAGAAACCTTCAAGTATTCTCACTAACCCCCTATACAAGTCCCCATGGGTCCCTGTTAGAAAGCTATCGAGGAACCTTTTATCTTCTATTAATGATTTACTTACATGACTTATTGTCTCAATGCTCGTCTTTGGGGAATTCTTAGGTGCTATTAATATGAGAATGTACTTAACCTGTTTATTATCAACAATTATTTCTTCCTTAAGTCTTAGAAATTTAACTACCAGGGTAGATAATACTGTTGTTCTACAGTGTAAAACCATTATTTTTTTCTGAGGTATTATAGTGCTACCTAGCATTTCCCTTGCTTCAAATTCTTTCTCTAAAGTCTGCTTTTCTTGCTGTGAAATATCAAAGTCATTTGCTATGAACTCAACCACTTCATTTTTACTAGTCAAGTTAACCTCTTCATAAAAATTAAACCCCTTCAGTATCTCCATGATACATTTACTATAATCCATCATTTTAGTTAACTTATCTTCTAAGTTTGATACTGGGCTCTGTTGTACTTTTCTAGCAGGGTCTTTCTTGTTATTAGTTTTCTTTAGTTCTGTAATCACCCTTTGAATCTTCTTTTTATCCTCGGGATTCAATAAGGGATTTACTACTGCTACTTTAATGCCTTCTACTTCGAAGTCAACTGTTGATATAACAAAATCAACATCTTCATTGAAGCTATAATCTTCTATGTTTATTGTAGATATTATATCTAGTACTTGGACATCACTAAATTCTTTCTCAATCCTACTTGATAAAAGTCTAGAACTTCCTAAGCCACTTGCGCATGCCACCACAACCCTATATTTTGTCTTTTGACTTGTTTTATAGTTTTCTAAAGCTGCACCTAGGTGCATGGCAAGGTAGCCTATCTCAGATTCTGGTATATCAAGCCCGAGTTTTTTCTCCAGAACTTTACCACATTTACTACTCAATTGGTAAATCTCACTATACTCTTCCTTAATTCTCTCAAGAAGTGGGTTTCGTATTTCAAGGCCCATGGTCAATCTATTAATGGCTGGCTCTAGGTGTGCTAAAAGTGCCAATAAGAGTTCTTGATCATCATGCAGCCCGAAGCCCGTGGCCACTGAAGCAACATCTATTATCTCTTTGACAATTTCAAAGGTCTTATTACTGAACAAGACATCGGAATCATCACTTAAGAGTTTTCTTACTTTAGCTCCCTTAAGGTGCATGGTAATATACCCAATTTCATCCTTAGGAACGTCTATATCAAATGTTTCACCAATGGCCTTTGAAATTTTTTCGGCAGAGATGTATTCTGGACAATTCTGTAGCTCTGATAGAAAATCGTTATCCATCTTAATCTCTTCATCGTTTCTAATCCTTTGTATGGCAATGGAAAGGTGAATTATCAGTCCCATATATGCATTGTCAGATAGATGTTCTTCTAGTTGTTCTTCTAAGCTATCTATGACCTTTTGTACTTTGCTTATAATCTCTTTATCTATCAAATCAAGAAATTCATTTCTTATGTCATCTGTTCTGCCCTTGATTTTCTCCTTTGATCTATCCATTATCCATTGATATAGCTGGTTTTCATCTGTGGTTTTATATAGTAGGTTAGTTAGTGCCTGTCTTTTGTCCCTTTCTCTACCGTCAATGTAAATTCCATAACCAGGCTTTCTAACTATCTTTAGATTGTATTTTTTAATCCATGCCTCTATCTGATCTAAATCATTACTTATGGTACCTTCACTAACTTCAAACTCATGGGTAAAAAAATAGGTTTTAATGGGCTCATTTGTTATTAAAAGTTTAAATAGCATCAGGTGCTGTCTATCAATAGGTGAATATCCACCTTGGATTTCCTCAGCCTCTAGCTTTGCAAGAAGCTCTTTCTTCTGATCCTGTGTAGCTTTTATTTTTATCCCTGCACTGGGTTTTCTGGTCAATTTATATCCTTCTTTAACAACCCAGTCTTCCACATGATCCATCTCCCTCAATACAGTACGAGAGCTAACATCTATTTTTTTACCTATACTTTTGAAGGTAATATACTCTTCAACATTTAAGATCTCAGCAAGAATTTGTTTGGACCTTGATGTGAGTTTTATCATTGTGTTATCCTCCTTTCTACAATAATTTTTCCTACTATCAGTTTATATACAAAGCCCATTGTTTACAAGCTTAAGATATTTTGTTGTTGTCAGCATATTGTGGACATTGCTGACTTTTTTAATACAAAGGCCCCCAATCCAAATTGGGGGCCTTTGTATTATTATTTAGCTTCTTTTAAGTTTTCAACCAATTGATCATATTTAGGTGAGCTTAAGAAGTTATCGATAGTAATTATTTCAGTGTTTGTCATTTTTCTTACCCTATCAGCTAAACTTTCATGGCAAACTATTAAGTCAGCATCAGCAGGGATATTTTCAATGGCATAGTTAGTTACTTCAACATTTAATCCAGATTTCTGGATTTTCTTTCTTAAGTTAGAAGCACCCATGGCACTTGAACCCATACCAGCATCACATACAAAGGCGATTTTGCTTACTGCACTGGATTTTTTACCTTTTAGCTCAACCATTTTTTCTTGAGCTTTTTCAAGTTCTTCATCACTGTCAGCAGAACCTTTGATAAATATAGATGCCACTAGGAAAGATACCGCTGTGGATACAATTACACCTGCTAGTACTGCAAAGTAACCTCCCTTTGGGGTCATAGACATTAGCGCAATTATACTTCCTGGAGAAGGTGTTGCAACTAAGCCAGCTCCTAATATATTAAATACAAATACTCCACTTGCTCCACCTGCTATAACAGCTAACAATAATACTGGTTTCATTAAAACGTATGGGAAGTAAATCTCGTGAATTCCACCTAGAAAATGAATTATGATTGCACCTGGTGATGATTGTTTAGCAGCTCCTTTACCAAACATCATGAATGCCAGTAGTATTCCTAGGCCAGGACCTGGATTTGTTTCAAGTAAGAAGAAAATAGACTTACCCGCTTCACTTGCCTCTTGAAGTCCTAAGGGTCCTAGTACTCCATGGTTAAGTGCATTGTTTAAGAAAAGAACCTTCGCTGGCTCAATGAATATGGATGATAAAGGAAGTAAACCAGCATTTACAACAACATCTACAAGTGCCTCTATCCCTTTGTTTAAACCTTCAACGGCTGGGCCTATACCTAAGTAAGCAAGTATTGCTAAAGCACCACCTATAATACCAGCAGAGAAGTTGTTTACTAACATCTCAAAACCTGCAGGAACTTTTCCTTCTATAAGGCCATCAAATTTCTTGATTACATAACCACCAACTGGTCCCATGATCATAGCTCCTAGGAACATTGGAACATCTGAACCTACTATAACACCAACTGTGGCAACAGCTCCTATTACTCCACCCCTTACTCCCCCTACTAACTTACCTCCAGTAAAACCGATAAGTATAGGTAGTAAGTATACTATCATTGGCCCAACTAGTTCTGCTAATTTTGCATTTGGTATCCATCCATCTGGTATAAATAAAGCAGTAATTAGTCCCCATGCAATAAATGCCCCTATGTTTGGCATAACCATACCACTTAAAAATCTTCCAAAACTTTGGACTTTAACTCTGAAGTCTACATTAGAGCCTGCCTTAGTTTCTAAATTCATTTATTTCCCTCCCTTTTTTTAAATCCACAGGTCGCGACTGTGAAATACTGTATATAACAGCTTTCCTAGTTCAAGTATATTACAGAGTAGTTACAACTTACAACATCTAGATAATGGTGTTATGTCAGCTTTAATGATGACATGTTTTAAAATTGCGAATTTTAGGGGAAATAATGCCAAATGAACCATGACATAATATAAATAGTCAAAAACATTAAAGTAATATAAACTATTCATAAAGGAAAATTATATTTTAATGAGGTGGTATTTATGGAAAAATATTTAACTAGTAAAAGAACTATACTGTTTAAATCATTGGTTGGGTCCCATAATTACAACCTCAATGATGCTACAAGTGACGTAGATTTCAAGGTAGTTATAGCACCAAATTTTGAAGATCTTTACTCCGGTAGTATGTTTTCTAAGCAAAGAGTAGGAAACATCTTTGACATAGAAGTACATGATGTGAGGAAACTATCCAGTGTATGGACTAAGGCAAATATTAATTTCATAGAGATATTGTTCTCCAAGGATATTGTTGTTAATCCTACTTTAAATAAAAACATAAGGGGGTTGATTGATGATCTCTTTGCCATAAAACAGGATATAGCAAAAATGAATCTTAAGTATTTATATAATAGTTGTATAGGGATGCATACACAAAAAATGAAGCTACTTACAAAGGGTACTTCTGGAACAATGGATCTAGTTGAAAAATTCGGATATGATACAAAACAAGCCCAGCATGCATACCGCGTGCTAGACTTCTTAGAAAGATTTTATATAACTGATTTTCTAGATTTCCAAGGGGCAATATGGTATGAAAAAAGTGATCCCACCTATAAATTACTAAAAGACCTAAAGGCAGGAGCCTATGGAATAAACCAGTTCTTGGAAATTGCAGAGGCTAAGCTTTTCACTGTACAAGGCAAACTCTCCTCTGTAAATCTTCCGGAGCTAGATATAAAAACACACAACAATCTCTTAGAGATTATTAAAAGCATTGTTAAGTTGAATATGTAGTAGTATCTACCTTTATAATATCAAGACATATAAATAGGACAGAACATACAATTATGCTCTGTCCTATAATTATTTAAATTACTTTAATAACTGTTTAAAATGAGAAAATGTCTCATCTGAAAGCTCTAGGTAAAATTCCCTATATCCATTACTTGTAAGGGCATTTACAAATGCAGTGCCATTGGGGTAGACCTTTATAATAACTGGGAAATCCCTGCCTAAGGGCATAAATCCATTTTTACTATTATCTGAATTTACTAAAACAGTAAAAATTTCCACTGGACTACCTTCCCTTGCCTTGATCTTAGTGTGATTTAGACTTCTTATAAAACCAATACTTTTTCCCTCTACTTTAGCTAAATCTACTAATAGGTTTTCTTCAAAACCTGGCTCAAAATCAATACTACTTCTTCTCACTTCTACGTCTGCATCCTCTGACCATATCCAGTAGCCAGTTTCATCAGATAACTCATATAGTCCACTTTCTATGGTCACGGGAGAATACGCGGCAAAATAATTGGACGTTCCCGAATATACTAGAAGGGCAAAAACCGGAAGTAAAAAAAACAAAGGATTCTCAGTTAATCTTTTTGTAAGTGATTTATATGATCTTTCTCCCCTTCTATAGATTGCAGAATAAATAACAGCCATTGAGGAAACCACAAAAACTATATAGCTCCAGAATAAGTAATAATTGTCCGTGAAGAAAATGCGATACCCACTAATTACTAAACCTAAGATTCCAGCAATAAATATAACTTGTTTAAATGAACTAAACCCCAAAAATTTCTTCTTCCCATACACAGTAACCACCCCTTTTTTCATCATAATTCAATTATATTTATTCTACCTCCAATGTTTTATTTCCTTCTTTATTAAAAGTAATGTTATTTTACTCATGGGATTTTTTTACTGTGGTATAATATTCAGCTTTAGATATATTGTAGAAAAGACTGTTAACTTCTTTATTGTCCAACAAAGTATACACATCTTTTTTAGTGAACTTATAGTTGAAACCTGATTTTTCACATACCCTCCTGGAGTTTTTGTTAAAGTCGGCGTGGGCACACCAAATGAGTTCTAGACCTATTTCTTTAAATCCATATTCCAGCACCCTTTTTACTGCCTCTGGAACATAGCCTTTGCCCCAGTATTTTGGGTTTAGAACATATCCCACTTCCCTTTGTTCTAATTCCTTCAAAGTTTCATCAGGTATCCTCTTATGTAGTCCTATACTACCAATTACCTTGTTCTCAGATTTTAACTCTATTGCATAGACATCTTGGTCTTTTATAAACATGTTTATAATGGCTTTACTTTCCTTCTCATCCTTATGAGGCTTCCACCCTGCATTGGGTCCAACTAACTCACTACAAGCATATTCAAATAAATCACCACTATCGCACTCCCGCCACGGTCTTAAAACTAACCTTTCCGTCTCTAACACCTTCATGTTAAATCCCCCTTTTAAATATATAAAACCCCACGGAGTCACTTTCTTAGCGACTCCGAAGGGTTTTTCACCATTCGTGTAGGACTGATTTAGCCCCTATGCTGCTCACATACAATGCTTAAGCATACTCACCTTTTTAAGTATTATTACACAGCTTTTAATGGTTGTCAATCAATTCACTTAATTCTTGATATTTTCCTAAGTTTTCGCTAACAAATACTTCAGGAAGACTTTGAAAAAATACTAATCACCAAGCAACTCAAAGATAATAAGAAACTACCCTAGCCCTAGCCCTAGACATACTAGTGATTTTTCTTTCAAGAAATGCATAATATATTTTGTGAAGCTCGAGAGAGTGTGTAAGTTATTAGGGGGGCGTAGATTATGAACTTTCAAGGATTAATTATTGGTATTGCTGTTTTTTTAGTAATAGGAGTTTTTCATCCAATTGTGATAAAAGGGGAGTATTACTTTGGTAAACAAATTTGGCCTGTTTTTTTGATTACGGGACTAGCACTCATAGTTTTATCACTTTTTATAGATCACAACACCATATCTGCAATAGCTGGAGTCACGGGTTTCTCCTGTCTATGGAGTATCCACGAGATCTTCGAGCAAGAGGAGAGGGTGAAAAGAGGTTGGTTTCCTAAGAACCCTAACAGGTCAAATAAAAATAGTTAATGTTTACATTGTCTTATTTAGATTTCTAAAAATTTAATTACTCTAACCAAAAAGAAGGACCGCCATGGTCCTTCTTTTTGGTGTTTTACAACGTTATGCAATGCCTGGGGATATAATCGAGCACACCTCAAATAAAGACTAGACTATATTATATAATCTTTATGTTACTTACTGTAATTGCTATTCCAAATCCTTAATTGTCATTTTACGAATTTCCGATTTCTTAACAATATGCTTCCTGACATACCAGTAAATAGCCAAAAAAATTATCGTGCTAATATTAAATATAAGGAAGATAAGTATGCTTCCCAAATAAAACTCATCTAGAAGTACTGTTAAAGAAAAAACTGTTGTATAAGCTAAAGAAAGTATTGGTAGTATAAGCCCAAACCACCTGTTATCACTCTTACTTAAAAAATATTGCGGAATACCTAAAATCACACTAAAAAACGTAACGTTAAAAGCTACAATCATTAACGAAATTATGCTAAATGTCAACATTACTTTCCCTCCTCTTTTATAGTCTTCTTATATTCAGAAATAAGTATTTTTGCTGTATCTATGTCTAACTTCTCATTAACAGCCAATGTTTTAATTAATGAGATAAAAGGGTTACTTGCAACATTCTCAGTTAGTTTAATTTTCTGTATTAGCTTATCTAACTTTAGCCTGACTGTTGGATAAGTAACACCATACTGTGTTGCAACCTCTTTTAATGAACCAGATGCTAATAAAAATCTTTTGACAAAGGCCATATCCTCATCATCCAAGTTTGCCATCCACTCAGGAACTATTTCTCTTGACATAGAATCACCTCCATGTTTAATTATATTTAGTATAAACTTTAAAAAAGTTAAAGTCAATATTTTAAAAAACTTTAACTTTTATTCATGTGCTTCATAATAGTCTCTTATTTTTTTCTCTAACTACTACTTTATCCATAGACTCTTATTCTTCTAGCAACAGTACATCTGGATGTACTGTACCACAAAATGAAGACACGGAAAAAGCAGAACCTGTATAAGGGTTCTGCTCTTATATTCACAGCCATTTTGGAAAATCTTTATTCGTATTGTGGAAAGGCCTTATTTTACTTACTGCTTATGCCCTCTTTATTTTAGATTTAGTTGCTGGGCCGTTGGTTGAATCAAAGATATCATCCTTGAGATATACAAAAAACCCTATAATTAGCCCAAAGCCAATATAACCAAGGGCAAAGAAATCTTTTACAATTGTAGCAGTAAAAATAATTCCTATAAACAAGGATCCGCGAAACACTTTAGTTTTAGGTGTTTTTTGATCGATCTTCTTAAACAAATCATCAAGTCTTGGAATAAGTTGTTTCAGTACAGTGAGCATCAAACAAGACAATAGAGCGCCCCCAGCACTTCCCAAGGTGATATATAAGATATCATATAAGATTTCTTTCATGGATTATGTCTCCCCTTTATACATAGAATTATAATCGCAACCTCTATGCTTCTAGTTACTAAAAGGTTGCTGCTTGTATATTATTCTAGATTTTTATTGAATATCCTCTTTAGCGGATTACTTATTGTCTTGTTAACCTTTTAGTGCTGCTTCGCCACAATAGACAAAGGGCTCTGCATCTAATTTACAATAAACATTTGTAATTAAAACATATTTATTAAGACAAAAAAGCAGAACCGTTTAATAGGTTCTGCTTTGCATTTACAACTTTTTTAGAAAAACTTTATCACTTTTGATAATTTAAAATAAAGTTTGCAGAATTTGTTACATCGGTAAAACCTAGATATATCAATGGCTCATGGGCATTTTTACAGTAAAACCCAGATAAAAAAGATTGCAGAAAAAATATGCCTATTTATCCCATAAAATGCCACTTCATACAAATAAGTAAATAAAAAAGTTTGCCTAAATTAGATATAAGGTCATGCTTAAAAAGGGTTCTCATTGGACATTAAACGTCAGTAAATGTTGTAAAAATCGGGGTATAAACCCCTCTATATTAGTAGTTATGTTATTAACCCTTACCTAGGTATGCTTTTAAGAAAACTATCCATAGCATTGAGATTTAACCCTCTTTATAGAATCACAAGTAAAACCGGCGTTATTGAACTAAGTGTAGAATTCTAACATATATATTTTGTTTTGAAATCCCTTAATAACGGCGTTCTATGCAGTTATAGTGCTTAAAAATTACCTTTTCTAACACTATATATTAATACATAAAAAAGACCCTCACCACTGGGTTTAGGTCTTAAGACACTACACTCTTTCTCTATATCTATTCACATCTTTATACGCATTATATAGTGTTCAACTAAAGGTAATTCGCTGCTATATATGTTTATAAGATATAATTTGCTTCTAAATAGTGTTCATTGTATTACCTAAAGAGAAGTATGTCTAATAAGATTAGGTACTTATCTACCTACCTATCTATCTATGCTGCCTAATCTATAATTGACGAGTGTAGAATTCTAACATATATACCAACATCTTAAATCCCTTTATAATGGGATTCACCGAAATTATAGTGCTTAAAAATTACCTTTTCTAACACTATATATAAATACATAAAAAAGACCTATAACCACTGGGTTTAGTAAATATTACATGTAACTGTCATGTTAAGTTAATAAATTGTTTTCTCTGACTACCATACTTTATATCTTCCTTTCTTTATATATATCAATACTCTATTCTCTACAATATATGTCTTCCATAAACTTGATATCTAAGTAGTTACACAGTTCCCTAGATTACCTCCCTTGATAGTATAGTTAGCAAGTAAGGGTTACTATCTAACCCCTTACTTACGTCTGACTGATATTACCCTACTCTACGTGATAGTTGGCAAAGCAGCAGCATAAGATCAAAGTAGTAGTGTAGAATCCTAACATATACACTTGAATCTAAAATGCCTTAATAGAGGGATTCCCATCATTAATAATACTTAAAAATTACCTTTTCTAACACTATATATTAATTACATAAAAAAGAATCTATACCTCTGGGTTTCGTAATTATTGCTTGTGGTGTTAGATTAAGAATCTTGAATCTTACACACATAGGTAATGTGGAAGGATAGGGTCCATAAGTATTTATAGGTAAAATAAATAAACCGTAGATGTATAAGTATTTATATACACCTACGGTTTATACAATCTTTATTATCTTTCTTCAATCTTTATTATCATTAATCAAACTTTATTATAAATTGACAACTTTTTTGTGGACTTAATTTGCCTACTCAACCGTTACTGATTTAGCTAGATTACGTGGTTTGTCTACGTCGCAGCCCCTTGATGTTGCTACGTAGTAGGAGATTATCTGTAGTGGTAGTACTGTTAGTATTGGAGTCAGTAGTGATGGTACTTTTGGTATTGCTAGTACCTGGTCTACAGATTTACCTATTTCTGTATCTCCTTCTTGAGCTAATGCTATTACATAGCCTTCCCTAGCCTTTACTTCTTTTATATTACTCACTGTTTTCTCGTATACATCTTTTTGAGTTGCTAAGGCTATAACGGGAATATCCTTTTCTATAAGGGCTAGTGTGCCGTGTTTTAGCTCTCCTGCAGCGTATGCTTCTGCGTGGATGTAGGAGATTTCTTTTAATTTTAGGGATCCTTCTTCAGCTACATGCCAGTCAAGTCCTCTACCGATGAAGAAACTGTCTCCCCATCCTTCGAAAGGCTTGATTAGTGATTCTATCTGTTTTTCAGTTTCGATGATGATTTTATCAGCTAAAATTGGCAGCTCTTTCAGACCGCTGTATAGTTCTTTAGGCATTTCTTTGCCTAGAAGTTGACCAAAGTATAGTGTGATTAGGTAGAATCCTAGTAGCATAGTTGAGTACGCTTTTGTTGAGGCCACAGCTATCTCTGGTCCTGCTATGGTCTGGAAGATAAAGTCTGCTTCCCTAGCTACAGAGCTACCTTTTACATTTGTTATGGCTAGAACTTTAGACCCTCTGCGTTTTGATTCTCTCAGTGCAGCTAAAGTATCGGCAGTTTCACCTGATTGACTTACAACTATAACCAAGGTTTTGTCATCTACCAATGGATTTCTGTATCGGAATTCTGATGCCACAGATACCTCTACTGGTATTCTCAGTAATCCTTCGATAAGCTCTTTACCAACTAATCCAGCGTTGTATGCTGTTCCACAAGCTACTATGGATATATTTTTTATATCTTTTAGGTAGTCAGCAGTGATATTCATGTTATCTAGGTCAACTGTATCACCAATTATTCTATCTTTTAATGTGTTCCTTAATGCCGTTGGTTGTTCGTGGATTTCCTTTAACATGAAGTGTGGGTAACCATCTTTTTCAGCTGCCACAGCATCCCAGTCTACATTCATGATGTTTTTGTCTATAATATTACCCTCTTTGTCCATGATTTCAACTTTATCCTTGGTGATTACTGCTATCTCGTTGTCGTCCAGTATGATGGTTTTTCTTGTGTATTGTATAATAGCCGGAATATCCGAAGCTATGAAGTTTTCACCTTCCCCTAGTCCTATAACTAGTGGACTATCTTTTCTTACACAAATCAAGGTGTCTGGTGATTCTTTATGTGTAACAACTAGTGCGTAGGCGCCGTGAAGTTCTTTCACTGCTGCTTTAACAGCTTCTAGTAGGTCCCCTTTATAGTATTGTTCTATAAGGTGTGGTACAACTTCAGTATCAGTCTCTGATTTGAAATCATGGCCTTTTTCAATTAGCATTTCTTTTAGCTTTAAGTAGTTTTCAATGATTCCATTGTGAACTACAGCTATGTTGCCTGTGCTGTCTTGATGTGGATGTGAGTTTACATCTGAAGGCTTACCATGTGTAGCCCAACGAGTATGACCTATACCGATGTTAGCAGAGAATTTGTCTCCTACAACATCTTCTAAACCCTTAAGTCTACCTTGTTTTTTCTCCACAACTAGCTCATTATTTTCTAGTACTGCTATTCCAGCAGAGTCATATCCCCTATATTCTAGCTTTTCTAATCCGTCAAACAAAATTGGCGCAGCCTTTTTTGGTCCTATATATCCTACGATTCCACACATATGTGAATCCTCCCTTTTATACGTTAAGTTTATTTTTTACAAAAAAGCAATAAAAAATGTGCCCTAAATCAAAGGTACGTAAAATACCCTATTTTGAGGCACAACAAAAATACAAGCAATTTTTTTTAAAGTACTTCTCTTACGAAGTAGCTACCTAGTCCCTTTTGTTTCCCGAGTCACCTCGGGACTTTGTGAGACCTTTAACGGTAGTAGCATACCGGAAGTTAATCCGCCGAATCTTTCGATAAAACTTCTTCCTCGTCAACTCAAGTATAGCTTGAGTCCAGGCGCTTTAAGGTTAATAATTTTGACAAATTGCCATTTTGTCACCTCCATATTTAGTTTTTAGCTTACGTTTTTCTGCCTCACCTCCTTAAAAAATTGAAACATCAATACAAAAATCAAAACCTTAATCACACAAATTAAATAACTTAACCACTACTTTACACTAAAAGGCTAACACTATCAAGAGCAAGCTTTAAAAACCATCAGTGAAGATCCGTGTAAATCCGTGGCTATGAATTTATCTTTTAGATCATGCAGAATCATGTAGATCCGTGGCTATGAACTTATCTCTTAGATCATGCAGATCATGCAGATCATGTAGATCTGTGGCTATGATTTTACGTTCTGCTTATTGTATGGTCCGGGCAGGTGTGAACCTGCCCATCCCAATTTTTAAATTATATATTCAGTCTATGCTAGTTCTGTTTTTATGACACTGGCAATTTCTTCAGCCAATTCTTTTATTTCCTGAGGGTTTTTGCCTTCGATCATTACCCTAATCAGATTCTCTGTACCAGATGGTCTAACAAGGACCCTTCCAGTGCTACCTAGCTTGCCCTCTACCTCTTCAACTTTACTTGAAATCTTGGTGCTTGTGAGATATTTCTCTTTGTCATTAACTTTAACATTAATTAGGACTTGTGGCAACTTCTCTAGTATTGTTTTTGCATCTGATAAGTCCTGACCTAGGGAAATTAAGGTATCTAGTAATTGGACAGCTGTTAATATACCGTCACCTGTTGTCCCATGCTCTAGGAAAATTATATGACCAGATTGTTCTCCACCCAGGGTGTATCCACCTTTTAGCATTTCCTCTAGTACATATCTATCCCCTACTTTTGTTTTAATAGGCTCAAGACCTTCCCTTTGGCAAGCTAAGTCGAAGCCAAGGTTTGCCATCACAGTACTAACTACTACCCCGCCAGGAAGTTTGCCTTGCTCTTTTAAGTGTTTTCCGCAAATGGCTAGGATAAAATCTCCGTCTATCTCTGCACCGGTTTTGTCAATTGCTATTAGTCTATCTGCATCACCGTCAAAGGCAAAACCTAAATCTAGACCTTGCTCCACCACATATTTAGCCAGTTCTTCTGGGTGAGTAGATCCACAGTTTTTATTTATATTAGTGCCGTCTGGAGTGTTGAAAATAGTATGAACCTGGGCACCTAGCTCTTCAAATAGCTTAGGAGCCAAGTCATAAGCAGAACCATTGGCACAGTCAAGTCCTACTTTTATCCCATTAAATTTGTTACTTATTGTTGTTTTAAGGTATTCTAAGTACATGTTTTGAAGACTTTTGTCTTCTTTTACTATACCAACTTTTTCTCCAGTGGGGTAAGGCAGCTCTTTTTTGATGAAATATAACTCTTCGATTTCGTCTTCTACACTATCTTGAAGCTTAAAGCCCTCGTTAGAGAAGAACTTTATACCGTTATCTTCCATGGGGTTATGGGATGCTGAAATCATTACTCCCGCTACAGCTTCTGTATTTTTAGTAAGATAGGCTACTGCAGGTGTAGTTACAACACCTAACTTTATAACTTCGACACCAACAGAAGTGAAGCCCAATGACAAAGCTGCCTCTATCATATCACCTGAAATTCTTGTGTCTTTACCAATCAAAATTTTTGGATTAGTTTCATGTTTTGTAAAGTAGTATCCCGCGCAGCGAGCAATTCCATATACCAATTCAGGTGTTAGCACCTCATTTGCTACTCCTCTAATACCATCTGTTCCAAAAAGTTTACCCATTTTTTTACTACTCCCTTTCCTCTATAATTACTTGGATTTCCTCAGGTTCAAACACTACACCTTCTGGCCCATTTATCTGCACTGAAACTGTATGTTCTCCTTCTGTAAGGTCTGCTAAATCCACAAATAGTTCAATATCCTCTACTGCTATATTAGGTGGATATGTCACAGTACCTGATTGCTGGGATAGTTGTACCTCAAATCCCTCTTCTAGGTTTATGTATTGGATACTCACGGTATCCTGTATAGCGTCTTGTTCTACCACAACTTCGATTATAACATTGGTTTGATTTACCTGTAAAGAGTTTACATTTCTTTTATGAATATCCAGTATAGATACTGTTGTGGATATTTCAGTGCTCTGAGTGATTTCATCTAGGTTTACTGTAGCTAATACCGAAGCCACTCTCTCAAGTTCACTGACAGGTCCCGTTAAGGTTATATTACTAGGCCTTGCTGTTATACCCCTAAGGGTTACCCCCTCAGGTAATGTTCCTGTTGTCTCTATGGCTATACTAAAGTCAGTTGATGTAATTGGATCAATAACCACTGTTACATAATTTGGCAAGATAGATTGAACCACTCCACCAGCTATGGCTGTTGTGACTTCAAGGTTGTGGATTCCCTCTTCTAAATTCCTAACATCCACTGTAACCCTATGTTCCCTATTTACCATGTTATTTATAAATTCTTGACTACCCCTTATGACAATATCCACTGTTCCGGGAGTAACTAAGTACTGAAAGTCCCTATCTGAACCTATGATCTCCACTGGAACATTGGTTATGGTACGTGTGAATTCTGGTACGTTTGTATTTGGTTGTTGCCCAAAGACAAACAACCACAAAACAAGTGCCAGTAAAAGGGAAATTGCCTTAGTCCCTATATTCTTTCCATAGCTCTTCATCTTTTACCACCTCCAGGGCCACAGGCTGCTACTTTCTTGTTCATTACTTTGTAGCTCAAGGGAAAGCATTTCCCTTAATGTTTTTTCATCTAAATATCTGGTAAGCTTTCCATTTTGTGCCACTGATATAACCCCTGTCTCTTCAGATACCATTACAACTATGGCATCACTTACCTCACTTATACCAAGTCCAGCCCTATGCCTTGTACCAAGATCTTTGCTTATATCAGTGTTTTCACTTAAGGGTAGATAACATGTTGCTGCCACCACTCTATTACCCCTTATTATTACTGCTCCATCATGAAGGGGAGTCTTCTCAACGAATATATTGATTATTAGTTGAGAAGATATCACGGCATCGAGGATTACTCCTGACTCTATATGCTCGTTTAAACCAGTTTCTCGTTCTATAACAATAAGTGCTCCTGTTTTTGATTTAGCTAGATTTACCACGCCTCTAACAAGGTCCCCCAAAGCTTGATCGAACTCCTTTGGAGCTAAAAACCTAGTTGTTTTAAAGAATTTGCCTCGTCCAAGCTGCTCCAGTGCCTTTCTCAATTCCGGGTAAAATATTATAGGAAGGGCAACCAAACCCACAGTCATAGTCTGTGTTAATAGCCAGTTAATAGTATTCAACCCCAACCAACCAGTTATAACTGTAATAGTTAACAACACACCTACACCCTTTAGTAGTTGTACAGCCCTAGTTCCTCTAATCAACATCATTACTTTATAGAGGGCAAAAGCAACTATTATTATATCTATAATATCTATTATTTGAAAATGTGTAAGAACACGGGTTATGTATTGCCACATAAAAACCCCTCCACTTTTTTAAGTACCTGCTTATTATTATATTTACCTTTATAGGATATAATTAACTATTTCTACAAAAATACTTTATATTCCTTCACATATTTTTTTTATTTTCTCATCCCTTTGTATATTTAGGAATCTGGTGTTTTTCTGACACATATATCTAGCCACAAAGTAAACTTTTTTCATTGTAATAAATCAGCTACATCAATCTTTGATAGATTAATGTAGCTGTCTGGGACTGGGGCTTGGGCTTTTAAAAAAAGTCTTTTAATGCTTTGCGGCGTTCTTTTCTATAGTGGAGTGATGTAAGTGTTGCATCAGCTGCTATAAAAGACCAGATTACCCACAACAACCAACCTACATAGGATAATAAAAAAATACCAGTAATAAAACTAATAAGTGCCGCTAAAGCCTTTAGGGGTTGTTTGTTGTAGTACTGCCCCGATGAAGGAATACATAGGGACATCACAAATGCCAGTACTGGTGAGGTATCGGGATATTGTTTCTTGTCCATAAAAACACCTCCGATTTTTTTAATTATGCATTTTTACCAAATAAATGGTAAATAAAAGCCCCTAAAAAATTGCCAAAAAAGACTACGATAATCCACAGCGCCCTGTCTGTAGGATTTTTGAAGGAGTCTTCATGACGTCTTAGTACATCAAGTAGTGTTATGATCCAAAATGCAATTAATGCCAGTGGAAAAAAGATAATAATGGGTAAACAGCCTAATCTCAGCATAGTACACCTCCTAAGCCTAGTATATTATATTAGCTTACTTCTCTTATTTATACTTGAAATCCTCCTTTTAAAAAAGAGTTTTTCGGGGTCAGGTCACATATCCTCCCATTGGAAGTAAATGTAACCTGACCCCGAATCCTCTAACTGATTATAACAGTTCCTGTTTTACCTTCTATGCCTTCTTTGGCTTTTTCTAGTGACGTGATTAGCGTCCTTCTTCCTGGTTTTGATTTAACAAATTTAGCTGCAGCTTTGACTTTTGGCAGCATGGAACCAGGTGCAAAATGGCCTTCATCAATATATTTTTGTACATCTTCTATAGTTAACTCACTTAAGTCTTTTTGATTTGGCTTATTAAAATTAATGGATACCTTTTCAACAGCAGTAAGTATGATTAGATAGTCTGCGTCTAGTATTTCAGCGATCTTAGCTGATGCGAAATCTTTATCTATAACTGCAGCTACCCCTTCTAATGAACCATTGCCGTTATCCACAACTGGCACTCCACCACCACCTACAGTTATTACAACATGACCAGCATCTACTAGAGTCTTCACAATTGGAGCCTCTACCACATCAATTGGTTCAGGGGATGGAACTACACGTCTGTACCCTCGCCCTGCATCTTCTTTCATGGCATAGCCCTTTTCTTTTACTAGCCTTTGTGCCTCTTCTTCTGTAAAAAATGAACCTACTGGCTTAGTGGGGTTTTCAAATGCAGGGTCTTTTTTATCAACTACCACTTGGGTTACTAAAGCTGCTACACTTTTCTTAATTCCCCTGTGCAGCATTTCTTCCCTTATTGCTTGCTGAAGATGATACCCTATATACCCTTGACTCATTGCACCACACTCTGGAAATGGCATGATGGGGAAGCTTGAGTTAACTTGTGCTGCCCCTTCATAGGTAGCCACAATCTGCCCAACTTGTGGTCCGTTACCGTGGGCAATTATTACCTCATGACCTTCTTGTATTAAGTCTACTATGGGTTTTGCCGTATTTTTAGCAGTTACTAACTGACTTTCAGCGGTTGTATCTTTGGGATTTGCCTGAAGTGCATTTCCTCCTAGGGCTATTACGATTCTATTCTTTTTACTAACCACTTGGCTTCCCTCCCCTATAGTGTTGCTACCATAACTGCTTTTATAGTATGCATTCTGTTTTCTGCCTCATCGAAGACAACAGAGTGTCTACTTCTAAATACTTCATCTGTTACTTCCCGCACATCTAGACCATTCTCTTTGGCCTGTGCTGCAACTTTGGTTTCGAAATCGTGAAATGCTGGTAAACAGTGCATGAAAATGACCCCATTATTTTCAGTTCCTTTAAGCATATCCATATCTACTCTAAATGGGGACAGTAGTTTAACCCTAGCCTCCATTTGGTCTTCCTCTCCCATTGAAACCCACACGTCAGTGTATATTACATCTGCATCTTTTAGGCTTTCTTTATTATCAGAAACCTCTATAATTGCTCCTGTTTGTTTAGCTACCTCATTTACTCTTTCTAAAATGTCTTTATCTGGCCATAATTCCTTTGGACCGTATGCCACAAAGTGCATGCCCATTTTAGCACATCCATACATCCATGCATAAGACATGTTATTACGTGTATCTCCTACAAAAACTACTTTAGTTTTATTCAATGGTTTCGGAACATGTTCTTCTATTGTCAGTAAGTCAGCAAGTATTTGCGTTGGATGATCCACATCTGTTAGACCGTTCCAAACAGGTACTCCCGAAAACTTTGCTAAGTCTTCTACAACCCTTTGGTCAAACCCTCTGTATTCGATACCATCATAATATCTACCTAGGACACGGGCGCTATCCTCTAGGGATTCTTTTTTTCCCATTTGTGAGCTATTTGAGTCTAAAAATGTAACATGTGCACCTTCGTCTAATGCTCCAACTTCAAAGGCACATCTAGTTCTTGTGGATGCTTTTTCAAATAAGAGCACAATGTTTTTACCTTCAAGGACGTTATTTTTTATACCTGCTCTTTTTTTCGCTTTTAGATCCCTAGATAGGTCTAGTAAGTACCTAATTTCTTCTGGGGTAAAATCCATAAGTGTTAGAAAACTTCTTCCTTTTAAATTTACTGGCATTTTAAGCCCTCCCTTTTTTATAAGCTCTCCCTAATTAGTGGCATGGACATACATCTTGGTCCACCCCTGCCCCTAACTAACTCCGAGCCTTCTATTTCAATAACTTCAATTCCCCTTTTTCTCAGTGATTCGTTTGTCATCTCATTTCGATCGTAGGTTATAACAACACCTGGCGCTATTGCTAAGGTATTTGTACTATCACTCCATTGTTCTCTAGCTGCTGTTATTTCAGTACCTCCGCCACTTCCTATTATCTCAACTGAAGGTAAATTTAGTACATACTTCAAAGCTTTTCCCAAGCTTTCCATGGGTGTAATCTTCGGGGATTTTTCGCCCTTTGTTAACAAATAAACCTTTAATACCTCCGCCACCCTTGGATAAATGGTAAATTGGTCATAATTCAACATGGTAAATACTGTATCTAAATGCATATATGCCCTTGTAAAAGGTATCTGAATAACTAGCACCTTTTCAATGTTTGTTTCCTGAAATATTCTCTGGGTTAGAGTTTCAATACCCTTAGAAGAAGTTCTTTCACTACACCCTATGGCCAAAACCTTTTCACTAAGAACTAGTATGTCCCCTCCCTCAATACTGTATTTTTCTTTGTAATCATAATACTTAGGTGTACTCTCTGCCTGCCATAATGGATGATTTTTGTATATATACTCCAGTATCATGGTTTCCCTGTCCCTAGCTGGAGTTTTCATTTTATTTATTGATATACCTTTTCCTATGGTTGTTCCAGGATCCCTTGTAAAGTATAGGTTAGGCAGTGGATTAATATAAAATGGATAATGACTTTTAACATAGTCAACTAAGCGGAAATCCCAAGTTAGGTCTGGTAAATCATCTTTGTGTAGGCCCTCTATAGTGGCTGCTACAACTTCCCCAGGGGACTTTGTATACAAGTGTTCTCCTAAAACTGCTTCTAAACAAGGATTTTCGAAGTTACAGCTAGTTAATACTTCTGAAATAAATTTTTTCTTAACTCTTTCGTTTTGAAGTACATCTTCTAGTAATTCATGATAGTAGAAAATTTGACACCCTCTATCCTCCATTGTTTTAGCAAAGGCAGCATGCTCAAACTTCATCCTCTTAAGCCAAGGTATGTCGTCAAAAAGTAATTCTCCTAAGTACTGGGGAGTCAATCTTTCAAGTTCTCGTCCCGGACGGTGTAATAGGACTGCCTTTAGTTTACCTATCTCAGATGTCACGTTAAGAAAAGCTTCTTTTTTCAATATCCTCACCCTCTCCAAAAATTTTTACTTAAAAACCTCCTTTTACTGGTATTATTAGTTCATCCCTTACATATACTTTTATAATACGCCAAATGTTATTAATCTTTATAAGTTTATTAATGTTCTGATTGTTTATGTTAAAAAAATAAATAGCTTCCTTTGTCTATTATAATTACTTAAAAGTCCGGTCTCAGTCTAATCTAAGACCGGTCTTTTTCTTATTTATAGTATGTTTTCCCCAAGGGCTGAGGCAATTAGCTCCACTGCTAGCTCCGCAGTTCTATTCCCTTGGTCTAGGATCGGGTTAACTTCTACCATGTCTAAGGAAATCATTTTTTTAGTTTCTGCTATAAGTTCCATGGCCAGATGTGCTTCCCTATAGTTCAAACCACCACGTACCCTTGTTCCCACACCTGGTGCTTCCATAGGATCCATAACATCTAAGTCAAAACTAACATGAAATCCGTCTGTATTTTTAGTGACTAATTTTAGGGCCTGTTCCATTACTTCTTTGATACCCATGCGATCTACTTCATGCATTGTAAATGCATTGACACCACTTTGTTTAATCATTTTTTTCTCCTGGAGGTCCACATCCCTTAGACCTATTACAACTACATCTTCAGGCTTTACTTTGCCAACAAAACCTCCTATATTAGTAAGTTCTGGTGCTCCGTAGCCTAAGGATACAGCCAGTGGCATGCCGTGTATGTTGCCAGAAGGTGTTGTTTCTGCTGTATTGAAATCTCCATGGGCATCAAACCAGATAAGGCCCATTCTCTTAACCCTTTGGCTCACCCCTGCAATGGATCCTATGGCAATGGCATGATCACCACCTAATATTACTGGACGATAGTTATTTTTTAGGGCCTCAGATACTTGATCTGCTAACACTGTGTTCACATCTTTTATAACATCTAAATATTTAAGTTTTTCATTTTCTATTATACGGGACTCTGGAGCAGGGACAAATATATCCCCTATGTCCCTAACGTTTATAGCATTATTTTGTAATCTTTTTTTCAGACCCGCATAGCGTATTGCACTAGGACCCATGTCCACTCCCCTACGATTAGCACCTAAATCTAAAGGTACACCTATCACTTGAATACGTTGCTCCATTTGTGGTTCCTCCTCGATTATTTGCTGTGTTTGTATACCTTTTTTACATATGGTGATGTCATTGCTTGTAATAAACTACCATAACCAGGTATAAATTCAACTTTATCCCCCACTTTTAAAGTAGGTATTGCTGTTACGTCTAGGATAATATGGTCACTACTTCCACCTAGTATCTCTATTCTTTCATCAATGGGTTCAAGGTTTAAGTCAACATCTTGTCTTCCTATGGCCACTATAGCCCTTTTATGAACACCTCTGTCCTGGAACACCGGTGAGTTTCCAAATGCATCTTGACCTATTGTTCCTATGGGTAAAGATGGCTTCTCTTTTATCTCCACAATCTCAGCCACAAGTACAAAGGCGTCTAAATGAGTGTTTGGTATGTGTCCCCTATCAATGGTCTCTCTGCCAAGTAGGAGGCTCTCCCCAAGACGCAGGTGATTAATCCCTGTAGGTATCTTACCCTCTAAAACCATGTTTATAGTGCTTGAATTTCCACCGGATACCACCTTAAGGGGCATACCTTTATGCTCCCAATTTGCTTTTAGCTCAAGAAGTTCCTCTAACTTCTCTTCAGTGGGTATAACCCCACCATAGCAGGTTAGGTTCACACCCAAACCTAGAACATTTATATTTCCTAATTTTCTTAATTCCTCTTGTACTTTTTCTATACTACTTGGCCAAATTCCTTCTCGCAGATCACCTAAATCCACCATTAGGATAATATTATGCTTTTTCCCAAGATCAGAAGCTGCTTTATCCAAAGCTTTTATTGTCTCAATTTCTGAGTTTAAACTGGTGTCACAATATTGAACAACTTCCTTTGCTTGGGATATCATGGGTATCCTTAAAAGGAGGGTTTTAACTTTATTGTCAAAGTGACTTTTAAGTTTTTTTATATTTTCGATTCTAGAGTCTGCTAACTCTTCAAAGCCTGACTCCAATAAGGTCTTTGCCACCTCTATATCTGCACAGGTAACTTTTGTTACTGCACATGGCTTTATTCCTACAGCCTTTGTTTTTTCTAATATAATCTTACTATTTTCTTCAACTTTATTTAAGTCAATAATTATTTGTGGATAGATGTCAATCCCCCCTAAACATTCAAGCTTTTTCTCATCAAAGATACACTTTCCCTTGGGAAATTTACAGCCATGGCACCTAAGACTCCCATATTATAATCGTGATCTAGTAAAGGTTTTGCGTTATCCTTTGGTAAAAGCAGGTCACCTTTTAAGTTTCTTTTAACGTTCTCTAGCATCTCCAATCCACCGTCCAAACGAGTTAATGCCCCCCCTGTACCGATAATCCAACGGACCTGTGTTAAATCTTTACCTTCCACAATTTTATATCTACCTGTTGGGCCATATAATAGCTTTATTTTGCCCACATGACGGTTAACCGCCGTTTCCACGGCCATCTGAGTCATAGCTTTGGAAACATCCCTTTCCTTTTGTGTTTGAGGGATAGGCTTTATAAAGTTGTTTATCTCTTGTTCAAATATACCTAGCCTTTGGGCAAACTTTTCTTGTCCTACTAGGTTTATGATGTTCTCACTGTTAATAAAGACACCTAGGTCTCCCTCTACGGTTCTTTTTTCCCTAGGCTCAGGTGAGATTAAATACTTGTTCATCTCTTCACTTCCATCAGTGACAGAATGCACATCTGTTGTGGCACCACCCACATCAATAACCATTAGATCCCCGATCTCTCTTTGTAAAACCATAGCAGCTTTCATAACGGCACCTGGAGTAGGTATGATTGTACCTGTAACAAGCTGTCGTATCTTTTCCATACCTGGACCTTTAGTTATATGTTCTTCAAATACCCTTTGAATTACATCCCTAGCTGGCCCAACATTGAGTTCATCTATTTTGGGATATACGTTTTCTATAAGAACTATATCTTTTCCATGAGATTTAAATAGTTCCTCAACTCTTTTTGCTATTTTTACATTTCCTCCATAGATCAATGGTACTTCAAGGGGCACTGATGCAAGTTTTTTTGCGTTTTCGTATATTATGTTTTCTTCACCGTAGTCCACACCACCAGCTAGCATGACGATGTTAGGATTAATTTTTATGATGTCATCTAAATCTTCATCTTTTAGTAGTCCTGCTGTTATCCCTTTTATAACAGCCCCTGCTCCTAGTGCGGCCTCTTTTGCTGCCCTCACGGTCATATCATAGACAAGACCATGAACAGTCATTTTAAGGCCCCCAGCAGCAGAGCTAGTTGCATACATTTGGTTATAATCTATTCTTTCTTCCCCTAGATTTTTAGCTAGGTTTTTTAACGCTATTTCTAGTCCCTTTGTCACATCCCCCTCAAGGACTGTTGTGGGTCCTTGACCTTGACCTATAAATATAGGGTTAGGGGAGTTTATATTTGAAAAGGCGTTAACAACTGTTGTGGTGCTACCTATTTCTGTTACTATAACATCTATTTTCATAATAACTCCCCCTGATTTTATTTTTTTAATTCTCTTCTTCTTTTTACTAGGAAGCTGGCAACATCTATACCCTTGGTACCTCTACCAAAGCCTGCATCCATACCTTCTTCTACGGCTATATCGTTTGTTACCTGAGTTCCACCTGCGATAAGGATCATCTTGTCTCTGATACCTTTTTCCTCACATAGCTGGTGTAGTCTTTTCATATTGATTCTGTGGATTTCAGCATGGGTTATGATAGTGGAAATCAAGATAGCATCTGCTCCTATTTCAATGGCAGCATCCACTGCTTTAGCTATGGATACAGATGTCCCTAGATAGTGACACTCCACTCCAAACCCTTCTATACCACCATGCTTGATGTCTATGATTTCTCTCATACCCACAGAATGTTCATCTTCACCCACTGTTGCTCCTACTATCTTCATAGGTCTATTCTTTATATCTTCCCTTATCTCTTCTTCTGAAAGCCTTGGTATCCCTTTAGGGATTTTTAGTTCTTTTGGATCGATGGATACGTTTAACCTACCCTTTACCTCGACAAGTGTGCCTTCTGATGGGTGTATGGATTGCTTATGAATAGCTTCCACATCTGTAAGACCCATCTTCTTAGCCATTTCCATGGCAGCGTATTCTGCCACTCTACTTGATGCAGGGATGAAAATGTTCATGCTCACAACCCCGTCTGCATACCACTCAACCTCTGGGGTTAGAAGGCCTGCTTCTCTATGGTCCTCTTTGACAGCCATTCTCTTTTGAGCATTGTCTTCTTCATCTAGTTCGTCAATGTATACGATTTTTCCTGGGTTACAAAGTGTGCAGCCATCTATGGGTTCACAAGGCCTGCTGTACTCCCCAGGTACGTTGTTTTCCCCGAAGTGGTGACAAACTGGTGCAAAGTAATCGCTGTCCCTTTCAAAAATTGTTCCACTACCTATACCTTGATCGGCTTTTCTTACAATACCGTCACCATTTCTTTGTGGATAATAGCCACTATCAACAAAAAAGCCATGTTCAACAGCATTGAAGTAACCACCTTCGGCGATTATTTCTTCTAGGAAAAGAATTGCCCTCTCTTTTAGTTCCCTTGCCTTTTCCCTTAAGGGACCATCTTCTTTTAGCTGTATATAGTCCATAATGCCGTCAAGACCTATGAGAGATTGTTTTGCAGTGTTTACTGCATGAATACTGTTGTAATGCCATGGAACATTTCTGCCCTCATCTGGTGTAATTGTACTTTGGATATCTACCCTTGTTAGCCTTGATATCATTAGGTTAAGGGTATGGCTAACTGTAGCTTCCCTTACACAGCTTTCCATATACTTTGTATTCATTTGTGCCCTCATTTTAAACTCTGAGAAGAAATCTCTAAGGGCTACAGCATATGGTAAGTCTAATGCCATGCATGGTGCTGGTGTTGCAGTGGGAGGTACAGTAGATAAGCTTATATTCTCTTTCTTCATACCTACTTTCGTTGAGAACATGGAGTTTATACCATGTTGCACCATAAGCTCTGGCATTACCTTCCAAGCTTCTCTAGCTGTTGCATTTGCGTTATGGGCTCCATCTATCTGTAGCATATCAACAGATGCCATAAGCTTTTTGGCAACTGCAGCATCCACAAAGGAGCGAAGCATGTTTACATTTCTATAAAGCACGTTATATTGTGGATCTTGATGGGCTCCATTTATTCCTTCTTCAGCAAACAGTACAGCTATGTCTGGCCCTGCCACACCGCTAACGTAGGAGTGTAAATTTATGGGGCGACCTACTTCATCTTCTATCATATCAAGAGCTTTACGGCTAGCTCTGATTTGTTTTCTTGTTATGGGCACACCACCAATCCCCTCTGGTGTCCCTTCTATCAGGCCATCATAATGGCTTTGTCCAGCAGTTCTGATAACCATAATATGATCTGCACCATGCCAAGCTGCCATTCTCATACGACGAATATCGTCTTCAAATCTACCGGAAGCGATTTCAGATGTAACTACACATTCTGGTTGTGGATCGATATCTCCAAAGTATTTAGCTGCAGGTAGGCCTATGCTATTTTTCAGTGGTTCTGAAATTTGCTTATATACAAATGGTCCCATTTGAGTTGGCTCTTCTACCTTTTTACGCCATGTCCAGCCTTTTCTTCTGGGTCTGTAGTTTTCAAGATCTTTAAGTACCTCTTCCACATCTATTTTAGTGTTGATATCTAGTTTTTTAGTCATCTATTTAACACCTCCAAAGATAGCTTTGGCTTCTTCCCATAAATCCTCATTGTCAATAAGCTTTTGACCTGCCTCTTTGTAATCGAGCCCAAGTTTTTCTGCCATTTTAAGTACCACATGTCCCGCACCTTTGCCCATCAAACCATGCTCAATACAACGATCAACTATGACTTTACAATCTAAACTATTAAAACCCATTCTAAGTAGCACACTTCTCTCCACAGCTGGAGACGTATGTGTAGCGGCATTATCTACCATAGGGGTTACAATTTGATCTAATAGATCCCAAAACCTTTGTTTTAGTTGTTCATCTGATAGGTCCTTAAATTTTTCTTTCTTTTCTAAGTAAGTATCAACTCTTTCCATGTCCTATCTCTCCCTTCCTATTAGAAGTTCTTTTATTTTTTCCTCACAGGTATTAAGCTCTTGGGCTAAGAACTCCCAGTCAGTATCATTAAACTTTTCTATGTCAAACTGGCTTTGAACATTTTTTAAGTATGTTCTTTTTAGTTTATCCATAGGGAACTCTGTTACAGAAAGTTGGCTTGGGTGTTCAGGAAGCACTATGGATTTACCTGGAATGCTTTCTTTTGGGTTTCCTACGTATACGTTTATTCCATTTTCCTTTGCAAAGGCTAGCTGTGCATTTAGGTGTTTCCCTGCTCCAGTGTATTCAGTTTCTTGGACAACTATGATTTGATCTTCGTCCATCTCCATGGCTAGAGGGATAGCTGCTGCTAAAGAGGTATTGCCAGCAGGACCCCTTTCTAAGCCTTCTAGTACTGCTAACATTTCAGTTACGTAGAATGCTTCACCTTGGGTTATGGTGACATATCTATCCATGTATCTAAGGGGTCTAGCTGCATTTTTGGGAACGTCTGCCCTATCTGGCCATGTGGCAAATGGCACTCCAAAGCCTGTATGTCCTGTAGTGAAGGATTTTTTGTTAAAGTCGTGATCACTGGCCATATGCAAGCCTTGTAAATCTATGCTTGCACCTATGATTTGAGTTTCTTTACACCCTGCTTTTATTAAGCCTCTTGCAGTACCTGTAAGGTTACCTCCTCCAGCATGGGTTACAACTACCCTGTGGGGCTTTTGTCCTGTTCTTTCATATACCTGCTCTGCTAGCTCTAAGCCCAGTGTCTCTATACCTGCTATTCCAAAGGGTGTGTATAGGGAAGCATTGAAATATCCAGTCTCTTCTAGGGTTCTTAGGAATACGTAGAATAGTTCTGGTCCCACTGAAAGTTGCAGTACCTCACTTCCGTAAGCTTCACATGCTCTGCCTTTTTCCATGATTTCCGGCTGATATACACCTTTACTGTCAAAAGCTTCTTGTACTATTATACTTTCTATACCTTGCATGGCAGCTTGAGAAGCAACTGCTGCCCCATAATTACCACTGGTTGCTGCGATTACACCTTTATACCCATTTTGTTTTGCATGATATACGCTTATGGCTGCACGACGTGCCTTGAAGCTCCCAGATGGGTTAGATGCTTCATCTTTTAGGAAAATCCTCGCCCCTTTACCTTTGGGAGCTAGCTTCCTTACAAGTTTAGTTATGTTTTTAAGCTCGTATAAGGGTGTGTTACCCACCCCTTGCTCCTTTTGTATCTCTCTAATTTTTTCTATGGTGTATCCCCCGTAGGACATCATGTTTTCATAGTCAAAGGCCAGGTCAGTAAGCTGGAATTGGCTATAATCCATACCTATAGCTTTTTTCATAATCTGATTTTTTCTGTCCATTACACCTTGATAGCTATTGTCCATCACAATCACCTGTCTTCATAAAGTTTTTTATACTATCCCTCACCTTAAAAATTTCAGGTACTATATCTCCGAAATCATGGGAATAGCGAGGATTATCACTTGTCAGAGAACCTTCTTGTTCTCTTCCTAGTACTGTTTTGATTTTTACGGTTTCCCCTATCTCACCATCTTCAAGCAAAAAACCCTTTACCTTCATCATTAGTGGTGTTTTTTTAGTATCTTCTGGTATCTGTGGTGCCCTTTGATTTTGAGATAAAACCTCTTTTGTGATTTCTACATATGATCCCTTGGGGACTGTTACCATAATGTTTCACTCCTATTTTAGCATTTTCTTAATATCACCTAGTATTGCAGCTGGTACTGGCAGTTCTGCCATTGTTGTAAGTCCAGGGTCTGCGTTTATTACATTTGCTATTGAGTTTACTGCCATGGCTATTGTACCGATTCCTCCTGGAATTTCGGGCTTTATTGCCATGTTCACATTTGGTGTGCCAAATACGTTTATATAGTCACCGGTGTTAACACCTTCGAGCTCTGGAAGCACTTGTTGAGGATGTTCGAGTTTTATAATTGTTTTTCCATCTTTAATACCATAAGCAATGTGTTTGCAGCCTGCAACCATTCCTGGTTGCACTTCCACATATTTCGTTTTCCTATAAGTGTTTGAGATGATAGGTTCTTTAGTTTCTTTGATTTCATCTAACTCCCAGCCTAGAGCTTTAGTTATTAGACCTAAGGATTCTTGGAAACCCACATGCCCAACGATGTAGCCTTCTTCTATTCCTTTATTGAACTCTTCAACTGTTGTTCCAACACCTTGAGTTTTCATAACAGTTGGTCCAAAGGGAGATAGGTCATTTATTCTAGCTGCTTCTATTTTTTCTACATCCATACATACACCTGTTAAAGCGATAATTAAAGTGTCTAGTACAAAACCTGGGTTTATACCTGTCCCTAGTACTGTTACACCATTTTCTTTGGCTATCTTGTCTATTTCTTCAGCAAGTTCTGGCTCTTGCTGTTGGGGATACGCCATTTCTTCTGCTATACAAATAACGTTCTTTTTATTTTCTAAGGCTAGTTTAATCTGCGGAAATACTTCTTTAGTAAAGGATCCTGTTGCAATGATGACAAGGTCAGCTTCTTTGGACAAAACCCCTTCAGGGTTCTCTTCTATAATTACATCTTTACTTTGGCCTTCGAATATGTCACCTAGTATCTTACCAACCCTGTTAGGGTCTATGTCAATTGCTCCTACAGATGTTATACCTTGCTTTTTAGCAGTTAATTCTGCCATACCTCCACCCATTGCTCCTAATCCCCAGTGAATGACTTTAACAGACATCTCTAATCCGCTCCTTTAATATTTATTTTTCAATATTTATATTTGCAATAATCATGCCACTGTTATTATGTGCAGAACATGGGGAATTAGACAGAATTTGCGGTATTAATGGCAAAAACTCCAATAAAAAAAACACCCTAGTGCAAAATTCTTTGCTTTAGGGTGCAAAATATTTTTCTTTTTTACATGTCAAATACTGCTGTATACCCAAAATTTTAGTACATCCTTAATTAATATTGTATTTCTTTAGTTTGTACTGTAAATTTTGACGGGATATACCCAAAACTTCTGCTGTCTTGGTTATGTTTTTATTAAAGTCATAGTATTTTTCCTTTATAGTGTTTACTTCTAATTGCTCCACTAGTTCAGGAAGGGTTGTGGCTTTAGGTTGTTTTTGAAAGTTTTCTCTCAGATAACGTGGCAATGATTCCATAACTATATAGTTTTCATCAGATAAGAAGTTTATGGCTCCTTCTATAACATGTTGGAGTTCCCTCACGTTGCCTGGCCAGTTATAGCTTAAGAACAATTCATGTACATCCTTTGTAATGCCTATATTGGAAATATTAAACTCTTGTTTATATTTATTGAGAAAGTGTTTAGTTAGTAAGGGTATGTCCCCTCGCCTATCCCTTAGTGGCGGAAGCTCTATATTAACAACAGCAAGACGGTAGTATAAATCCTGTCTTAATATATTATCCTTAACACTTATCACGGGTTCTGAGTTTGTTGTTGCTATGATGCGGACATTTACAGGAATCTCCTTAAGTCCACCTAAGGGTCTTACTTTTCCATCTTGTAATACCCTTAGTAGTTTAGCCTGTAAATCGAATCCCATGGAATTTATCTCATCTAAAAGGAGGGTCCCACCATCTGCTTGCTGCAAAAGCCCTGGACGATCCACAGCGCCTGTGAAGCTTCCCTTTACCGTTCCAAAAATTATACCTTCAAGTAAACTCCCAGGTAGAGCAGCACAGTTTTGGGCTATGAAAGGTTTTTTAGCTCTTTTGCTCCCGTAGTGAATACTTTGGGCAAAAAGCTCTTTACCTGTGCCAGTTTCCCCATATATGAGGACCGATGAATCAGTAAGGGCCGCCCTTTTGCCAAATTCTATTGTCCTTATAAGCCTTTCGCTTTCTCCCACTATATCTTCAAATGTAAAGTTCTTATTTTTAGTTTTTATAGATTCTTTTTTACTAGTTTTAGTGGTATAAAGTTGTTGTTGCAAATCCACTATCTTCTCAGCTAGGTCTTGAAGTCGTGTTACATTTTTTGATATTTCTAACACTCCTACAAATTCGTTGTCACTGTATAAAGGAACTGTAGTGTTAATAGTTGTAATTCTTCTTCCTTTATAGTTTGTATATGATTGAACGTTATCGTAAATTGCCTTTTTCGTCTTTAATACTTTATGTATTGTACTTGTTTCGGGAGTTAAAGATGGAAACATAGCCAGCACATCTTTATACATAACTTGGTAGCCTTCCATTCCTTCCATTTGCGCCATGGTTGGATTATAAAAGATTGTCTCACCATTTGTGTCTACAATATGTATTCCTTCATCTATGGAGTTTAAAATGTTTATAAAATTTTTTCTGATAACTTCATTCATATACCTCACCCCCAATTAGATTATATCTGAATTAGGGGTGTTTGTATATAAAAAAGCAACACCGGAGGCGCTTTTGGATGGAAAGTGTTCAAAAAAATAAACATGTTTTTTTAGATTTAAAACTAGTTTTTCTTATTTTTATCTTTAATCTTTACTGTTATCAATAGAAGTATAGGAACTATAAAAAGAAGGGGTATTGATATAATGAAGTAAGGTACCACTGAGTTCACCACCACATCAAATCTAGGTATACATAGGGGCATGGCAACTGCCAAAAGTACTGCAATGGGTAATGAAGTACTCTTTAATTCTTTTATGTTAAGCAGATTGGATAATATCTGATTTATGACATAATATGTTATAACAAACTTCAAAAAGGTTGTGGCATAAAAAATTGCTAAAAAAATAAAATCCAGTCTTTCTATGAAATCGCCCAATTCAATTACCCTAATTGTACTAAACTGAGGGAAAACCATAACTTTTAGGAAGTCTTCACTAAATGTTCCAACTGTAACAACCCTACTTATGGCTAGTAGTAAAGTCCCAGCAAAAATAGCCAAAAAAGTAGTTTTTAGATACCTGGTCTCCTTTGGGTTGTCTTGAGGAACATATTGATACAAAAAAGCAATGGGTAAAATTTGTGCAAAGGGAAAATTCATGTTTGGGATGGCTCCTGCAATAACGGGTTTTATTCCATCTGCCATGATGGGTAATAAGTTAACAAACTCCTTTTGTTGTAAAGCCAATGCATATAATCCTAGAAACAGAATTGCTAAGATAGGTACTACAAATTCAGAAAATCGAGCTATGGTTTCTAGTCCTAGTTTAACTGCATATATGGAAGGGACTAATAAAAATATCATAAAGACATATCCGGGGGTTTCAGGCATGGTTATTTTCCCAAAATAATATACGTCTGAAAGTACTAATAAACAAAGTATATATAAAAAAAATAAATAGTAAAGGTTAACAAGAATACTTATTGGTTTTGGCCAGTATTCATTTAAAACTTCTGTAACTGACTTACCGGGGTTTAGGGATAGGGGTAGGTAAAGTAGATAGACCACTATATAGCCAATTAAGGAAGCTATAATGAATGAAATCCAAACATTTCTCCCTGCTTCAATGGTTCCTGGCATATACAGTATGGCTGCTCCCCCTAGCTGCCCTACTGTTAAAAAAAATATTTGTCTATAGGATATTATTTTCTTTGGTATATTATTAGACATAAAATCCCACCTTCTTTCCTATTTTGTGATATTTTTCTAAAATAATGCAAAAAATAGGATGAACGGGAGGTGCCTTTATTGAAACCAACCATGTTAAACCTAATTAAGAGAAGTTTATCTAAGTATTTAAAGACTCATAAAGAAAATAAATCATCAGATTCAACAATGTCTGAGGAAGAAGATACAACGGTTTTTACTAATAATTTAGATAGAAATGTAACTATCATAAAGTCAAAACTTAAGGATAGTGATGATGTTGTATATAGGGACTTTCAAATTACAGCAACTGACCCTCCACTAAAGGGAGCTATTATATTTATTGATAGTTTAGTAGATGGGAGAGCCCTAGAATCATCAGTGATACTCCCTTTAACTCAAGGTTTAATGGATGCCCCTCTCCTAGGAAGAACCATTTCCAAGGGTAGTCCACAGCTTTTACTGGAGAGCTTTTTAATAAATTCTAATTTTTCTTATCAATCTACCATAAAAGATGCATTAAACACCATTGTAAGTGGAAATGGCATCTTGTTATTAGAGGGCTTTCCCAAGGCAGTTCAGGTCAGTATTACAAAACCTCCTCCGAAGAACTCAGCAGATCCCAAATCGGAAAAGGTGATAAAAGGTCCTCAACAAGGTTTTGTGGAGGATATTACCGTAAATATATATGCTTTGAGAAAGCGCATCAAGTCACCTAACTTAGCAGTGAAGGAGATAAAGCTAGGGCGGGAAACAGATACACATATAAAGGTTGTATACCTAAAAAATATTGCTGACATGTCCATTGTGGACGAATTGTTTAAAAGACTTAAAAGGATTGATGAAAATGGTTTGTTTGGAGCAGCAACTATAGAGGATTATATATCTGATTCCCCTGTCAACTTGTTTAACACCACTTTTACAACTGAAAGACCCGATCGCGTTCAAGCAATGTTACTTGAAGGACGTATTGCTCTATTTGTTGACGGAACCCCTTTTGTTAACATAGTCCCATCCATTATATCAGACTTTTTTATATCCACAGAGGACTATAATATCAATTATTATTTTGCTACATTCAATAGATTTCTAGGGTATTTTGGCGCTTTCATTGTTTTGTTTCTGCCCCCAGTTTATATTGCTGTGGTCACCTATCATCAAGAAATGATTCCAACTACCCTTGCACTTACAATAGCAGGGACTAGGGCAGGTGTCCCATTTCCTGCCTTTGTGGAGGCCTTATTCATGGAAATAGCCTTCGAGGCCTTGAGAGAGGCCGGCACTCGCTTGCCTACACAGGTTGGGCAGGCTGTTAGCATAGTGGGTGCTTTGATTATTGGTCAAGCAGCGGTGGAAGCGGGCCTTGTCTCTCCTGCTGTAGTTATAGTTGTTGCTACCACAGCGATTTTCTCCTTTGCCATGCCCTACAATAACCTTGTGCTAAGCTTTAGATTATCAAGATTTGCCATTATGATATTAGCTGCTATTTTAGGTATCTATGGTATTATGACAGGTGCTTTGATGATCCTTTTAACCCTAATTTCCCTCAGATCATTCGGAGTTCCTTTCATGACACCCTTTGCTCCTTTGACACCAACGGATATGAAAGATTGGGTTTTTAGGTATCCACAATGGTCAATCAGAAATAGGTCTTCACAGATAGTTAAGGAAAATGTCAAAAAAAAGGCCTCTAATCTTAAGCCTATGCCCCCTGTTAAGAAAGAGGAGGAATAGACATGAAGAAAATTTGTGTGTTGTTAATTATAATTCTAGTAGCTACCACACAGGCCTCGTGCTGGAGTCGACGGGAGATTGAAGATCTAGGCTTTGTCATGGGACTAGGCGTTTGCAGGACAGATGCAGGGCTTTATACCATAACTGTCCAGTTTGCAAACCCCAGTGCCATAGTAGCTGAAAACCCTGACCAAAGATATATATATACCATTATGGAAGGGCATGGGCTCAGTATTTTTGATGCTTTACGTAATTTATCAATGGTTGCAGGTAGGAGGCTATTCCTTTCACATGTGAACGTAATAATTATAGAGGAGTCTTTGGCTAAAGAAGGGATAAAGGATTTTTTAGGTTTTCTTCTTCAAGATATGGAAGTTAGGCTAGAGCAAGAAGTCTTTATTAGTAAAATCCCACCCAAAGAGATTTTAGATACTCCTAATACCTTAGGAGTAATTCCAGCTATGGCTTTGCATTCCATGGCCCTTAACCAAGGAGCAAATTCTAAAATATATGTTGCCGATCTTCACGAAGCTTTGGAGGCTGTCCATAGTCCTGTGAATAACTTTGTTACTAGTTTAGTTGAAATAATTCCGGCACCTACTGAAAATGAAATGGACTTTTTAAACTTGACTGAAATTGCTATTTTTGAACACGATAGACTTATTGGTTATCTCCACCATGAGGACGGTCAGAGCTATAATTTTATAACTAATAATTTTGAAAATGGCGTTATAGTTTTTGAGCGTTCAGAAAAAGAAGATATAATTACCATCGAAGTTTTACAATCAACTACAGATATTGTTCCTAAGTACTCAAACGGCAAAGTGGGCTTTGATATTAGTTTAGATGTTAATGGCAATATAGCTGGGAGGACTATTCAAACAGAACTTAGGGAGCCTGTTATCATAGAAGATGTTAACAATCAGTTTGCTAAGGTTTTATTAGATAAACTAAATAAAAGTATCATAACTGCTCAACAGGATTTTGGAGTGGATTATTATAATCTTAGTGGTCACTTTGCTCGGAAATACCCAAAGGAATTTGCAAATATGAAAGATGATTGGAATAAACACTTTGCAGAAGCGGACATAACAGTGACAGTTAAAACAGAGATTGTCCATTCCGCCCTTGGTACTTTAGGGGGAGATGAATAAATGGATGTTATGCTTATAGTTTTGGTTTTTGTTGTCTTAGTTATTGATTTTTCCACTGTTGATAAAGATGATAAAAACTCAGTTTATTTTTACGGCTTTCTTGTATCACTTATTATTGGTATTGCCCTTATAGACAAGTATAATATACTACCAGTAAGTCCCTTAGAAGCATTAGTAGAACTTATGACACCAGTGACGAGCTGGCTAGAAAATATTTTACAATAAAAGCCCAGTTACTCATGATTGTAGATATCGTGAGTAACTGGGCTTTATTTTTTTATTCTAGTTCAATGGTGGTCTTGATGGATTTTGTTCTAAAAACTGAATTAATCCTTTTGCTATACTCCAGGCAATTGTATATTGGTATTTTTCATCTTGTAGCATTGCCCTTTCACCTGGATTTGATAGGAACCCTGCTTCCACCACCACCCCTATTATCTCTATTTCCCTAGTGAGATAAAAATCTGTGGGTTTAGCTTCCCTTGTGGTCTGAGTATCGTTTTTAAGTTGATTTTGAATTAGTGTACCTAATTGTTCCGATTGTTCCCTGTTACTTTGATAAAATACCTGGGCCCCTGTCCATTTCGGACCAGGTATACTGTTGGCATGTATGCTTATTAGATAATGGGCACCACTTTCTTCTATAATCTGTTTCCTTGCTGCCATATCCTTTTGTTTTTTAGGGCCTGAAGTCTGTAAGAAATCTTCGTCTTCATCCCTTGTTAGCACTACTTCAAATCCATTTAAGAACAGTACTTCCTTTAGCTTAAGTGCTATGGCTAGATTCACATCTTTTTCGTCAAGTTCTTCTAGGGTAACTCCAGGGTCATAGCCCCCATGCCCAGCGTCTACTGCAATAATAAACCTATCCACTGTAGGGTCTGTTGTTACGGGTTCAGCTGTCTTTATGGTATTTGCTGTAACTAATATGGTTGATATAATAAGCACTATGGAAAAACTAACTATGTAAAACCTGTATCTTAGCTTTTTTGCATCAATAAAAAATAGTTTCAAGTTGCTATCCCCTTTCTTTTTTCTTTTAGTAGTTTATGTAGAGAAAGGGGGTTTTATTATGGGTTTATTTAGCAAAAAAATTAATTCCAACTTTGTCTAGCAGAGGGTTTTGTCCGTCCATTGAGTATATATGTACCTCATGTAAGGCACGGGTTAAGGCTACATATAGTAATTTTATATCTAGGCTTGTGTTATAATATCCTTCATCCATATTCACTATAAGTACCGCATCAAACTCTAATCCTTTAGCTAAGTAGGAAGGTACTATTATAGCCCCTGCTTCATAACTCTCTTGTTTTTCGTCCAATAGCCTGGCTTGGACCTTTTTACCCTTATCGAGATATCTTTTTATCCTTAGCCCTTCAGATCTGTTTTTGCAAATCACAGCTATGGACTTATATTTCACTACTAGGTTCCCTATTTTATCTTCAATATCAGCTAATAGCTTTATATCATCTTTGTAACTTTTGTAAGAGGGTTTATCTCCGTGTCTTATTACTGGCTCTGCTAACACTGTACCTTCATTTTTCAGGTTCTTTATCACTTCATTTGCTAGTTCCATAATCTCTATGGTTGTCCTATAACTTTGTTTGAGGGTTATATAATTTGATTGTCTAGTTGTAAAAACCTTATCCATGACATCCTGCCAGTTTTCGGTGCCACGGTAGGAGTGTATTCCTTGGGATATATCCCCTAGGATTGTTATTTTTTCGGTGTTTAGAATCTCTTTTATCACATAGAATTGAAATAAACTAAAGTCTTGTGCCTCATCTATAACAACACTTTGAATGGTTATTTTATCTTTAAACCCATATAAAAGATGTTTGAGGTATACCAGTGGTGCGTAATCCTCAAGCTCTATGGTTTTACTATACTGCAATTTCTCATTGTGGCTACAAAAGTCTTCTAGTCGTTGTTGATCCAGCTCTTGTTCACTAAATTCACCTAGTATCTTAGTATTTGTCATGACATGCCAGTAAAAGTCGTATAGTTCAACCTTGGGAAATTCATCAATGTATTTTTTTACTAGGGTTTTACTATCTGCTTTAATTTGTTCTAGCTTTTTATCCCGTTCATCAAATACTGGAACTATATGCTTTTGCCTCTCCAGTGGGTCTGGATATTTACTTCTTATGGAGTCGATTTTGTATGTGTAATAATCTTCCGTTTGTTTTAGCACATCTTCTTTTACCACTTTTAGTTTAGCCCTTAGTACAAGTTTAAGTTGTTCAAATCTTTTGTATAGGGGCAGGAATTTATAGTCCTTTAAGATATAGTTAGCAACTTCTCTTCTGGACACTATAACTTTGTCTTCTAGCTTGAAATCCTTTTTAGGTATAGATAGGCGTTCGACCTTTGCAACATAACCATCAATAATATTTTTTAGTTCTAAAGATCCCTTAAATTTACAACTCCATATTATTTTGTCTTTAGCTTGCTGATCTTTTTGTTGATCCATAAGATCTATTAGCTTTTCAGTGGTATCCCGAAGCTTTTGTTTTTTACCCAGGCCCAGTAGCTCATTCATGAACTCTATATATGTGGTCTGTTTTACTTTTTCCACACCTAACTCTGGAAGAACTTCAGATATATAGTTAATAAACATTTTATTTGGTGCAATTATCATGAAGTTTTCTGGATCAAAGGTCTTTTCGTATGTGTATATAAAGTATGCTATACGGTGCAAGGCTATGGTGGTTTTGCCACTACCGGCTACCCCTTGTACTATGAGGGGCACGTGCATGTCCGCTCTGATTACTTTATTTTGTTCTGCTTGGATTGTAGATGCTATGTCTTTTAGCCTTTTTTCTGCACTACTCTTGAGGGCCGATTGTAGTAGTGGGTCATTTGCTGCTATGTCTATGTCTATGATGTCTTGAATTTTTCCTTCATCTATGATGAACTGACGCTTTAGAAATAGTTCTCCCTGCTCCTGGCCTTCCACAGATGTATAGCTTGTCTTGCCTAGCTTTCCTTCGTAGTAAACAGAGGCTACAGGTGCCCTCCAGTCAACGATTAGTTGTTCGTTATCCTCTGCCTTTATTAAGGATGCTTTACCTATGTAAAGTTCCTCTTTCTTTAGGCTACCTTCACCTTGAAAGTCTATTCTAGCAAAGTATGGCTTATCTTTAACTTTGTTAAGGCTTGTATAGTTTTTCTCAGCCATTTCCATAAACCTTGTGTTTAGTATGATGTTTATGTAGCTATCAGAGCTATCTAAGTAGTCTAGGTTTGCAAAGGCTTCCCTCATACTACCTTTATACTTGTTAAGGTATACGTCTGTTATTTCAATGGTTTTGTTAAGATAGCCCTTCACATACTCTAAATGTTTAGCTTCACTATTAAAGTCAGGATGCTTATTGGACAATATATTACCTCCCTTTTAAAGTTTTAAAGCTAACTTCCGATCACCTTCTTGAGTCACGTTTTTATATTATACCTAAAGAAGGGAGAAAAATAAAGTATTTTTTGAAGTCATTATACTTTTAAGAAATGAACCAATAACCAAACAAGAAAAGAAAATTGGGATTTAATGTATGGTCTGGGTGGCAGCCGAAGGAAAATAAGAAATTTATATATTCTCTACAACTAAATAAAACTCCCCGTAGGGAGTTAATTTTAGTTTTTCACTAGTTTATCCAGAGCCTCATGACGATTATTGTTTAATATTTTAGGTGGATTGTTATAGATTTCTAATAGCTCTTTATGGTTTTGATAGCTAATCAGCAACCCTAGAACTGAACAATGCATCACTAGCAAATACGATACTATGGACTTAAATTCACCAATACTGAAAGAACGGGTACTGAGGAGCAGTCCACCTACAATTGCTATTCCAAATATTTCTAGATAATCCTTTTGTATCATTCTTTTTGACATAAAGTACACAATTATATAATATGCCAAGTATACCGCACTTAAAACATAGGGTTTCTGAACTAAGAGACTCACTAAAATAAATGTGCTAAATATAACACCAACCATAAAAAAAGCAATGGTGTAAATATGCCCCCCTAATTCATTTTTTATTTTACTCCAGTTCCATACTTCATAATTTCCTCGTAAGTTAATTACTTTGTTCCGAAATGCCCTGATGTGGAAAATACGGAATAAAATGAAAAGATAGAAAAAAAGATAGAAAAATAAAAATCTGCTGGTTTCTAATAAAAATGCTCCTGTAATAATTGCTACCAGTAAATATGTTATCCAAATACTTACGTGAACTATCAAGAACTTTTTCTTACTCTCCATCTTAACCTCCTAATCTACATAAACTTTGGTCTTATGTTAATAAATTTTAGGTAAGGTGCAAAGATTTGTTTAGTTTGCTTAATTGGCTCCTAAAATGGTATAGCTCCAGCTGCTATTAGGTGTCATACCACTAGAAATTCCGTAAGCTTGCTGCTTATGATATACCACTTTCTCAGCAGTAGCGTAAGAAAAAGTTAATCCCATAAAATTAACTACTGCCATTATAGCTACAATCAATGCAGGAATGCTTCCCCCTGTAGCAAATGTTAGAACTAAAAAAGAAACGGATAGCAATAGTGAAGGCGGTAGATAGTTAAGTGCCTTTTGATATTCGTCAACATGGTGTTTAAAACCAGACTGATTAAAAAATAGTGTATTATTTTGTCCTGTGTGAAAGCTTATAGTTCCTGCACGTCTTTGATTTGTATTACCATTGGTCGCTTCAATGTAAGCACTATGAGTATATTGAACATACCTAAGACCAGGCATCCCCCTTCTGGCTACCTCGGTTCCTCCAGAGCCTCCAGGATCTGGAATATTGTTTGGTGTAAGTAAATCATTCTCCATTTTGTAATTATTCATGTAACTATCCATATTTAGAATTTCACTGTCATAATTAAAATTGAAAATTTCTTTTTCGCCATTGTTTAGATTTGTAACTTCAATTGAGCTAAAATTACCAATCTCCCCATTGATTATTACCTCATAGTGTTCCCCGTTATATTCAAGATATTCTATAGATTGACTTACTTTAGCATATCCGAGACTTGTCAGAGATATGTTAAGAATAAACACTGTTAAAACAATTAAAACTAGCTTCTTCATTTTCATTTACCCCTTATAGTTATACTCCACACCTTACTTACATTAAGTATAACAGTTATTTATAATTTCACAAGGCCTTTATTACATTTTTATTACATTTCATCTCTTACCTACCGTGTTATAGTACATTAGCTTCCTATGTAATTTATATATGACTGTAAGGTTAAATTTTATACAACAAAAAACTCCTGCCAGTGGAGGCAGGAGTTTTTTGTCGTAAATATTATCTTTTTGAGAACTGAGGAGCACGACGTGCTTTTTTCAATCCGTATTTCTTTCTTTCGGTCATTCTTGGATCCCTTGTTAGGAAACCAGCTTTCTTAAGTGCAGGTCTTGTACCGATATCTGCTTTAAGAAGTGCTCTTGAAATACCGTGACGGATAGCACCAGCTTGACCTGATACACCACCACCAAATACGTTTACTAAAACGTCGAATTGACCTAGGGTTTTAGTAAGTTCAAGTGGTTGCTTTACTATAAGTTTTAGAGTTTCTAAACCACCGAAGTAGTTATCGATATCTCTTTTGTTAATAATAATATTACCTTCACCAGGGATTAGACGAACCCTAGCTACTGATTTCTTACGACGACCAGTTCCTATGTTAGCTGTTTGAGCCATTTTTACGTCCCCCTTTCTTAGTAGCCTCTTGGTTGCCACATTTCAGGCATTTGAGCTTCGTGACCGTGGTCAGATCCTTTGTAAACACGAAGTTTCTTAAGCATAGCTCTACCTAATTTGTTATGTGGTAGCATACCTTTTACTGCGATATAAAGAGCTCTTTCAGGCTTATCTCTCATCATAACATCATAAGTTGTTTCTTTAAGACCACCTGGATATAAAGAGTGTCTGTAGTGTATTTTTTGAGTTAGTTTGTTACCAGTTAAAACTGCTTTTTCTGCATTGATGATAATTACATGATCACCAGTATCAACGTTTGGTGTATAGATTGCTTTATGTTTACCCCTTAGGATTGATGCAACTTCACTTGCCAATCTACCTAGGGTTTTACCTTCAGCGTCGACAACGTACCACTTTCTTTCAATTTCGTTAGCTTTTGCTAGGAAAGTTGTCCGCATGGAATGTCCCTCCTTGTATTTTCCTTTAGTTTGTAGTTTTGAGAATCCGGGGCTCTTCGGCTTTCTCACACTCTAAATAATTTTATTATACTTGTCCCCTAATGTCAAGTAAAAACCCTTAACTTCTCCATTAATAATAGATTTTTTCTAAGATTAAGCCCTTAGCTGGGGCAGTGGGTCCTGCCTTCATCCTATCTTTTGCCTCTATTATATCTTTTATGGCTTCAGGGGATATTTTTCCCATTCCCACATGGATTAAGGTTCCTACTATTATTCTAACCATATTATACAGAAATCCATTACCCTCAACCTGAATTTTTATATATTGATCATCTAAAGTAAGGTCAAACCTTGTTATGGTTCTTACAGTGGTTTTTGTTGCTCCCTGCGACCCCTTAAAACTTGAAAAATCATGAGTTCCAATTAAGTATTTGCTAGCTATTACCATCTTCTCAAAGTCTAACTTCTTATGAACATGGTATGAAAAGCTATTAGTTAATGGTCGATTTGCGATTGCGTTATCTATTAAATAACTATATAACTTCCCCTTAGCGTGGTATCTGGCATGGAAGTCCAGATACATACTTTCACTTTCTAGTACCCGTATATCATAGGGTAGGTGAGCATTTAAAGCAAGTACAAGACGCCTCTGTTCAGTAAATTTGTTACTACTGTGAATGAAGTTCACAACTTGACCATTAGCATGAACTCCTGAGTCTGTTCTACTACATAGTATTGTTTTGATCTCTTCATTGAATAGGCTGGATAGGACCTTGTCTAAGTGATACTGAACTGTAGGGTCTTGGCTTTTTGTCTGAATCTGAAAGCCACAGTAGTTAGTTCCTTGGTATGCTAGTACTAATTTTGTGTTAAACATAGTCTAGATACCAGTGAATATTACAGCTATAAGTAGCAGTGTTACTCCTGCAAGTGAGTAGTAATCTTTTATGGTGGCTTTCAATATTTTCATCCTAGTACGTCCTTCTCCACCCCTATAGCATCTTGATTCCATGGCCATAGCCAACTCATCTGCACGCCTAAAGGCACTGACGAAAAGGGGGACTAAAAGAGGAATTAAAGATTTTGCCCTCTGGAACAAGTTGCCTGATTCAAAGTCTGCTCCCCTTGCCATCTGAGCTTTCATGATTTTATCGGTTTCTTCCAAAAGGGTTGGAATAAACCTTAGAGCTATGGTCATCATCATTGCCAGCTCGTGGGCAGGTACCCCTATTCTTTTAAATGGAGAGAGAAGTGCTTCTATGGCATCAGTAAGAGCTATGGGTGATGTGGTTAAAGTTAGCAAAGATGTATTCATAACTAGTAAGGCAAGTCTTGAGGCCATAAATACACCTTGCCTAACTCCAAAACGTTCGATGGTTATTGGTCCTAGTGTTATTAGTACCCCATTGCCCTTTGTAAAGAACACATGTAAAAACAGGGTAAATGCGATGAGAAACCAAAGGGGCTTTAAACCTCTTATTATGGTCTTAATTGGTATGCCAGATATTTTCACAGTAACAAATAGTAAAATCAGCATTAAAATATAACCGTAGAAGGTCTGAACGAAGAACAGAGTTACAATTAGTAGTATGGTTACCAAGATTTTTATACGTGGATCTAGGTTATGGATATATGAGTCCCCAGGTAGGTATTGACCGATTGTTATTCCTTTAAGTAGAGACATTTTTTTGCCCCCTTAGGATTTTTTTAAGCTCTTTTTTGCCATCTGATATTTTATAAACATTGCTGTTTACATCCATATCTTTTGCCTTGAGTTTAATCATCAGCTCTGTTACTTGTGGGACCCCTAAACCTATTTTCACTAGTTCATCTCGCTTAGAGAATACTTCCTCAGGTTTGCCATCTACAAAAACTTTACCGTTATCCATTACTATTATTCTATCCACTAATTCTGCAATTTCTTCCATGGAGTGGGATACCAAAATTATTGTTATATCCAATTCTTTGTGAAGGGTTCTAAGCTTACTTAAGATATCATCCCGAGACCTTGGGTCTAGTCCTGCAGTTGGCTCATCTAAAATAAGATACTTTGGTTCCATTGCAAGGACCCCTGCTATGGCAACTCTACGCATCTGACCTCCACTTAATTCAAAGGGAGAACGTTCCTTTAAATCTTCATAGCTAAGGTTAACCCAATCTAGGGATTTTTTCACTTTATCTAAGGTCTCAATTGGGCTATAGCCTATATTTTTAGGGCCAAATGCCACATCTAGCTCCACTGTCTCTTCAAATAGCTGATGCTCGGGATACTGAAAGACTAGGCCCACTTTACGTCGTATGTCCCTAAGCTTTACATTCTTTTCACCAATTGTAAGCCCATCTACAGAAATTTTACCTGAAGTTGATTTAAGTAAGCCGTTTAGATGCTGTATAAGGGTTGATTTACCCGAACCTGTATGACCAATGACACCTATAAACTCACCTTCGTTAATGGTTAAGTTAATATCCTCTAAGGCTTTAACTTCAAAGGGAGTGTCTGGGGAGTATACATGATATAGTTTTTCTATTTTCACTGGCATAAATATTTCACCAACTCATCCATGGATACAATTTCAGTGGGGATATTATATCCTTCTTTATTTAGGTCATAGATTAGTTCTGTAACTACAGGTACATCAAGTCCTAAGCTTCTTAGTGTATCAACTTCTTTGAATATCTCTTTAGGTGTGCCCTCCATCACAATACTACCTGCTTCCATTACTAATACACGGTCAGCTAGGGCAGCTTCTTCCATATGATGGGTTATGTGTACTACTGTTATACCTTGTTCTTTGTTTAACCCATGGATTGTTTCCATCACTTCTTTACGGCCCTGTGGGTCAAGCATGGCTGTAGGCTCATCTAAACAGATACATTTTGGTAGCATGGCTAATATACCCGCTATGGCTATCCTTTGCTTTTGACCGCCAGATAGTAAGTGAGGTGGGTGTTTCCTGTATTTTTCCATGGCAACCAATTTGAGTGATTCGTCAACACGATCTATAATTGTCTGTTGACTAAGTCCAAGGTTTTCCGGACCAAAGGCAACATCTTCTTCTACAATTGTGGCGATAATTTGATTGTCAGGGTTTTGAAAGACCAGACCTACGGTTTGCCTTGCTCTATAGTAGTCATCTTCATTTTTAAGATCATGACCATCTACTATAATCTCTCCTGATGCTGGCTCAAGTAACCCGTTAAAGTGTTTTGCTAAGGTTGACTTACCAGAACCGTTGTGGCCGATTATAACTACGAATTCACCCTTTTCAATAGAAAGGTTTATCCCTTTTAGAGCGGTAAGCTGATTTTCTTTTCCTTGGTTATAGTAGTGGTATAAGTCTTTCACTTCTATTAGTTTTTTCACGTAATTACCTCCCTCTCATAGGGAATGGTTCATTTTAAAAAAGACAGGCATAAACAGTTATCGGTTATAACCGTCATGCGATTATAACCGTTAACTGCCCCATGTCCTGTCATACTTACTAAACTAGCTCGATAATAGCTTGTGGAGCTCCGTCTCCTCTACGAGGGCCAGTTTTCATTATTCTGGTGTAACCACCATTTCTATCAGCGTATTTAGGTGCAACTTCTTCGAAAAGTTTAGTTACAACTGACTCTTCTAAAATATAAGCTAATGCTTGTCTTCTAGCATGAAGATCTCCTCTTTTACCAAGAGTAATCATCTTCTCTACTACTGGACGAATTGATTTAGCTTTTGCTTCAGTTGTTTCTATTCTGCCTTCTTTCAGTAAAGAGGTTGCTAAGCTTCTTAATAGCGCTCTTCTTTGGTTAGTCGGGCGTCCAAATTTGCGTAAAACCATTTTGTATCCCCTCCTTTACTCGTCTTCTTTCCTAAGGGATAGTCCCAATTCTTCTAGCTTTTGAATAACTTCTTCTAAGGACTTTCTACCAAGGTTTCTTACCTTCATCATATCAGCTTCTGATTTTTGAGTAAGTTCTTCAACATAGTTGATACCAGCTCTCTTCAGACAGTTATATGATCTTACAGAGAAGTCTAGCTCCTCTATGGTCATTTGGTAGACTTTTTCCTTTTCGTCTTCTTCTTTTTCAACCATTACTTCAATATCACTGACAGTATGGGTTAAATCTATAAACAGTTCTAGATGTTCATTCATAATTTTTGCAGCTAGGCTGATTGCTTCGTCTGGTCTTATACTACCATCAGTTGTTACTTGCAAGATTAGTTTGTCAAAGTTTGTGATTTGACCAACCCTTGTATCAGTAACAGTGTATTGTACCCTCCTGATTGGAGTAAAGATTGAGTCAACAGCAATTACACCGATGGGGTGATCTTGAGATTTGTTTTTCTCTGCACCCACATAACCTCTACCTGGGGATATGTTAATATCCATAGATAGTTTGCTGCCAGCTGCAACATGAGCGATAACTTGCTCGGGGTTAAGGATTTCCACATCGCTATCTGGAGTGATATCTCCGGCGGTGGCAACACCTTGACCTTCAAAGTCAAGTCTTAAGGTTTTAGCTTGCTGGTTATGAATCTTTATTGCTAGTTGTTTTAGATTCAGGATAATTTCCGTGGTGTCTTCTTTAACACCAGGGATTGTGGAGAATTCATGTAGTACTCCATCTATTTTGACACTGGTGACAGCAGCGCCAGGAAGTGAAGATATAAGAATTCTTCTTAGGGAGTTACCTAAAGTGTTACCGTATCCTCTTTCAAGGGGTTCCACTACGAACTCACCATATGTGTTATCATCTGACATTTTAATACAATCGATTTTGGGTTTTTCAATCTCTATCAAAGTTTTACCCTCCCTTTTCACATAAAATTGGAGTTACGAGGGCTGCTATAAATATTAGCCTTATCTTGAGTAAAGCTCAACAATTAAGTGTTCTGCTACAGGCACATCGATATCTTCTCTTGATGGAGTTGCTAAAACTTTACCACTAAGAGCTTCTACATCTCTTTCTAACCAAGAAGCAACATTTTGAGTAGCAGCAAATTCTCTAAGGTCCTTGAATTTCGGGGAATCTTGAGATTTTTCCTTAACTTGAATTACATCACCTGGCTTAGTTAGGTAAGATGGAATATCTACCTTTTTACCATTTACAGTGAAGTGACCATGTGTAACTAGTTGTCTAGCTTCAACCCTTGATGTACCAAAACCTAAACGGAACACTTGGTTGTCTAAGCGGCTTTCTAGGATTTGAAGTAGGTTTTCACCTGTAACACCTTGTCTTCTGTTTGCTTCTTTAAAGTAGTTGCGGAATTGTTTTTCTAAAACGCCATAAATACGACGTAATTTTTGTTTTTCTCTTAACTGCATTCCGTATTCAGATACTTTTTTTCTAGCTTGACCATGCTGACCAGGAGCATAGTTGCGGCGATCTATGGCACATTTTGGTGTGTAGCATCTTTCGCCTTTTAAGAAAAGCTTAGTACCTTCTCTACGGCAAAGTCTACATACAGCTTCTGTATATCTTGCCATTTATCCAATACACCTCCTATAAATTACTATACGCGACGCCTTTTTGGTGGGCGGCAACCATTGTGTGGTATTGGAGTGGTATCTCTAATACCTATTACTTCTAAACCAGCTGCTTGTAGCGAGCGGATAGCCGCTTCTCTACCAGAGCCTGGCCCTTTTACAGTAACGTCTACTATTTTTAGACCATGTTCCATGGCTGCTTTAGCAGCAACTTCTGCAGCTGTTTGAGCAGCAAAAGGTGTGCTTTTTCTTGATCCTCTGAAGCCCATGGCTCCAGCACTTGACCAAGAAAGAGTGTTACCAGCAACGTCAGAAATGGTTATGATTGTATTGTTAAAGGTTGAATGAATGTGGGCTACGCCACGTTCAATGTTCTTCCGTTCTCTACGTCTTGGACGACTAGTAGTTCTACGTGCCAATTGGAGTCCCTCCTTTTCGTACTATTATTTACGTTTACCACCTTGAGTTCTCTTAGGCCCTTTACGGGTACGAGAGTTGTTTTTGGTATTTTGTCCCCTTACAGGTAGCCCCATACGGTGACGACGTCCTCTATAACTTCCAATTTCAATTAGCCTTTTGATGTTCATAGCTATCTCACGACGAAGGTCACCTTCAACTTTGTGACTTTTATCAATAGCTTCTCTTAGCCTGTTAACTTCATCTTCAGTAAGATCTCTTACTCTAGTTTCAGGACTAATTGCTAATTGGCTTAAGATCTGTTCAGAGGTCCTTCTTCCTATACCATAGATATATGTTAAGGATATTACTACCCTTTTATCTCTAGGTAAGTCTACACCTGAAATTCTTGCCATAGTGTTATGACACCTCCTATTATACTAGCCTTGTTTTTGTTTATGTTTTGGATTCTCGCAGATAACCATGACTTTACCTTTTCTCTTGATTATCTTGCATTTTTCACAAATAGGTTTTACTGATGGTCTTACTTTCATATTTATCTACCTCCTTTGTCCCCTATAAGTAATCCTTCCCTTGGTCAGGTCATATGGAGACAGCTCAACGGTAACTTTATCACCTGGTAAAATCCGAATGAAATTCATACGAAGTTTTCCTGATATGTGAGCTAAAATAACATGGCCGTTTTCTAGCTCTACTTTAAACGTAGCGTTAGGAAGAGACTCTAGGACTTTTCCTTCAACTTCGATAACATCAATCTTAGACATTATTCCATAACCTCCTTCTTCCGGTACCTTCTAGCTATCTTCTTGTTCAAAGGTACTTATGGCAAAAGCTATTTTCTCATCTGTAAGATGAGCAGGGTTTTTTATAAAGCTTTGATTAGATACTAATCTAATATGCTTTACGTTCTTTTGTTTAGGTTTTTTAATAGTACGAAATTTGCCGTCTACTAAGGTTACCCTATCCCCCTGTAGCTCTAAAATAACATATAGTTTATCTTTGTCACGCCCTTTTTTAGAGCGAACAAGATTACCTATTTGAACATCTGTCAATGGAGATACCCTCCTTTAAGCCACCGCGATTATTCAACGGCTGTTAAAATTTCCGGTCCATCATCTGTGAGGACTATGGTGTGTTCAAAGTGTGCCGATGGTTTGTTATCTAAAGTAACTACCGTCCAGCCATCGCGCAATGTCTTAACCCGATAAGTTCCCATATTGACCATGGGTTCGATGGCAAAAACCATCCCAGCCTTTAGCCTAGGTCCACAACCGGGCTTCCCAAAGTTAGGAATTTGCGGATCTTCATGCATTGCTTGACCTATACCATGACCGGTATAGTCTCGCACAACGGAAAAACCCTTCTCTTCTACATAATTTCCAATTGTAGCGGAAATATCAGAAAGTCTGTTTCCAACTATAGCTTGTTTTATTCCTTCGAAGAGAGACTGACGTGTTACGTCTAACAACCTTTGTACTTCCTCAGAAATTTTGCCTACAGGATAGGTTACAGCAGCATCGCCGTAATAACCGTTTATTTTAGCACCGATATCAATACTAATAATATCTCCATCTTTTAAGGTTTTAACCCCAGGTATACCATGAACAACCTCATGATTTATGGATGCACAGATACTAGCGGGGAAACCATGATAACCTTTGAAGGCCGGCGTTGCCCCTTGGGCAAGGAGGTATTGTTCCACTATATGGTCTAGTTCCTTCGTGGATATACCCGGTTTTATGCTTTCAGCAACAACCTTATGAGCACCTGCGGTAATCCTACCGGCTTCCCGCAGGTATTCAATTTCCCTTTGTGATTTAATGATTATCATTACAGCTACCTCGCAAGGCATCTTCGATGTCATTAAATACTTTGTCAATAGACTGCAAACCGTCAATGGTAACTAGTGTACCCTGATTAGTATAGTATTCAATCAGAGGAGCGGTTTGGTTGTTATAAACTGTAAGTCGCTCTTTGGCAGTACCTTCGTTATCATCAGCACGCTGATATAGCTCTCCACCACATGCGTCACAAGCTCCATCTTTAGAAGAAGCGTTGAACATTACGTGATAGGTTGCCCCACATGTTTTGCAGACTCTCCTACCGGTGAGTCTTGCAATTAGTTCCTCGAAGGGAACTTCTATGTTTATACAGCGGTCAATGGGATAACCGTTATCTTTTAAAAACCCGTCAAGGGCTTTCGCTTGATCGGTAGTCCTCGGGAAGCCGTCTAGTAAGAATCCATCTTGACAGTCTGTTAGCTGCAGTCTTTCTTGCACGATACCAATAACGATATCATCGGGAACAAGTTGCCCTTTATCCATATATTCCTTAGCTTTCATCCCTAGAGGCGTTTCCTCTTTAAGTGCTTTTCTAAATATATCCCCAGTTGAGATATGGGGAATACGGTAACTCTCAGCGATTTTAACTGCCTGGGTGCCTTTTCCTGCCCCTGGCGGTCCCAATAGTATCAATCTCATTATTATAGCCTCCTTAGGTGTTACCCCATGAAGCCTTTATAATGCCTCATGATTAGTTGCGATTCTATTTGCTTCATAGTTTCTAGTGCCACACCAACAACTATTAGTAATGATGTACCACCGATCCCTATATTTACACCAGCTAAGTTACCAACTGCAAATGGGATTACAACTATTAAAGCTAAGAATAGAGCACCAACTAAGGTTATTCTTGTTAAAATTCTTTCTATATGACTTGATGTAGGCTTTCCTGGTCTAATACCTGGTATGAAACCTCCATTTTTTTTCATGTTGTCTGCAAGTTCAACAGGGTTAACAGTTATTGCTGTGTAGAAATATGCAAAGAAAACTATTAGAAGAGCCTGTAAAATCTGTCCAGAAACAGTAGACATATCGAAGAATCGAGCGATTACATTTACAACAGCGTTATCCCAAAATTCACCAATTGTAGCTGGGAATAGCAGTAGTGATGTAGCGAAAATTACAGGGATTACACCAGCTTGGTTAACTTTTAGTGGGATATGAGTAGATTGACCACCATACATTTTACGACCAACAACTCTTTTGGCGTATTGTACTGGGATTTTTCTTTCACCTTCTTGTACGTATATAACACCTACAAGAACCACTAAAGCAATTGCTACTAATATAAGGGCAGTGAAGATATGTCCTTCACCAACTCTTATTAGCTCTATATATTGGATTATAGTCAATGGCAGTCTGGAAACAATACCTGCGAAAATAATTAGCGATATACCGTTACCGATACCATTTTCAGTAATTTGCTCACCTAACCACATCAAAAATGCAGTACCTGCTGTTAGGGATATTACAACTAATGCTAGAGAACCTAGGTCAGATGATGACATATACCCTCTAAAAGCAAAGCTTAAACCTGTTGCTTGGATAGTACCTAGTATTACAGTACCAAACCTAGTTACTTGTGTTAGTTTCTTTCTTCCTTCTTCGCCTTCTTTTGACCACGCTTCAAATTTAGGTATTACAACTGTTAGTAGTTGTGTAATAATCGAAGCGTTAATGTAGGGCATTATACCCATGGCAAATATAGAAAAGTTAGAAAGAGCACCACCAGAGAAGATATCGAAAAGACCTAAAAGGCCTCCGCCTTCTACCTGGCCTGCAATACCAGCTGGATCTATCCCAGGAACTGGTACAAAAGAACCTAATCTGAAAACAAATAGCATAGCTAGGGTAAATATCATTTTCTTTCGTAGGTCCTTTATTTTCCAAGCATTACGCAAGGTTTCTACAAATTGCATACTATATCACCTCGATAGTGCCGCCAAGAGCCTCAATCTTCTCAACAGCAGACTTTGTAAACTTTTGTGCTTGCACAGTAAGTTTTACCTCTAAGTTACCGTTACCTAGGATTTTCACCCCGTCGGCAAGTTTTTTAATGATACCCTTTTCAATTAGCATATCTGGGGTAACTACAGTGTCTGCTGCGAAGGTGTTTAGGTCTGAAACGTTCACTATTGCCCAAGTGGTTCCAAATCTTTTGTTGTTAAAACCTCTTTTTGGAATCCTTTGTTGTAAAGGCATTTGACCACCTTCAAAACCAGGGCGAACGCCTCCACCACTTCTTGCATTTTGTCCTTTTGCTCCTTTACCTGCTGTCTTACCGTTTCCAGAACCGATTCCTAGGCCTTTTCTCTTACCTACGGTACGGGAACCTTTTGCAGGCTTTAATTCATGTAAGTTCATTTGCTTTTGCACCTCCCTCTTTATGGCAATGGTGACTTTATATTAATTAGTTTCTTCTACTTGAACAAGGTGAGAGATTTTCTCAACCATTCCTCTAATTTGTGGGTTGTCAGGTTGAACGACAACTTGTTGAAGCTTTCTTAGGCCTAGGGTTTGGGCAACTACCCTTTGGTCTTTGGAGCGGCCGATTAAACTTCTCACCAATTTGATTTGTAGTGATTTAGCCATTTAAAGTACCCCCTATCCTAATAATTCTTCTACGGTTTTACCACGAAGTTTTGCAACATGCTCAGCTGTTTTAAGTTCTTTAAGACCTGAAATTGTAGCATTAACAATGTTTAAAGAGTTAGCTGAACCTAAAGATTTTGTTAGTATATCTCTGATACCGGCAGATTCCAGCACTGCACGTACTGGGCCACCTGCGATAACACCAGTACCTTCAGATGCAGGTTTTAGCATAACGCTACCGGCTCCGAATTTACCAAGCACCTGATGGGGAATAGTTGTACCCACTACTGGAACTGTAATCATATTCTTTTTAGCGTCTTCTACACCTTTGCGGATAGCTTCAGGTACTTCACCAGCTTTACCGATTCCAGCACCAACGTGACCGTTACCGTCACCTACTACTACAAGTGCGCTGAAACTGAAGCGACGACCACCTTTAACAACCTTAGCAACTCGGTTAATATGGACGACTTTTTCTGTTAAGTCCAATGTACTAGGGTCAATGCGTTTCATTTGTTCCCCTCCTTCTTAGAATTCTAGTCCTGCTTCTCTAGCTGCTTCTGCTAGAGCTTTAACACGACCGTGATATATATATCCACCTCTATCGAACACTACTGCTTTAATACCCTTATCTAAAGCTTTCTTTGCCACAAGCTGTCCAACAGCCTTAGCAGCTTCGATGTTTCCGCTTGATATACTCATTCCCTTAAATTCAGCATCTAAGGTTGAAGCAGAAACTAGGGTGTTTCCGGTAGTGTCGTCAATGACTTGGGCGTAGATGTTTTGCAGACTGCGGAAAACGTTTAATCTAGGACGCACGCTAGAACCACTAAGGTTTTTACGAGCTCTTCCGTGACGTTTTAATCTAGCTAAGTTCTTGCTTTCTTTGTTGATCACCCAAATTCACTCCTTTCACACTTTTAAAAAGCTTGTTTATTTACCTGTTTTACCTTCTTTACGACGGACTTGTTCGCCTTCGTAACGAATACCTTTACCTAGGTAAGGCTCAGGTTCTCTGTACGAACGGATTTTAGCAGCCATTTGACCAACTAGTTGCTTGTCGATACCTTTAACACTAATTTTAGTTGGAGCGGGTACTTCAAATGTTATACCAGCTGGAGCTTCAACTTCTACTGGGTGAGAATAACCTAATGAAAGGTTAAGCTTTGTTCCCTGAAGAGCCGCTCTGTAACCAACACCAATTATTTCAAGGTTCCTTGTGTAACCTTGAGTTACACCTTCAACCATGTTAGCAATAAGACTTCTTGTTAAACCGTGTAGTGAGCGATGATCCTTTTGATCAGAAGGTCTTGCAACAGTTACATTACCTTCTTCTAAAGTAATTATCATATCAGATGATAATTTTTCCACCAGTTGACCTTTAGGGCCTTTTACTGTAACAACGTTTTCTTCATCTATTTTAAAATCAACCCCTGCTGGGATTACAATAGGTTTTTTACCGATTCGAGACATGTTCACACCTCCTGTTTCAAAATGATAAGAGCTAGTTTGCTATTACCATACGTAGCAGATTACTTCTCCACCCGTTCCTAATTTCCTAGCAACTTTGTCAGTTACAAGTCCTTGGGAGGTAGAAATCACTGCAATTCCTAAACCACCTAGTACTTTAGGTAATTCATCTTTATTTGCATAAACCCTTAAACCAGGTTTGCTAATTCTTTTTAATCCAGTAATAACCCTTTCACGGTTTCCACCGTACTTAAGGTGAATTCTAATAATCCCTTGCTTATCGTCTTCGATCCACTCATAATCCTTAATGAAACCCTCTGCTTTTAGAATTTCAGCAAGGTTTTTCTTAATTTTTGATCCAGGGATCTCAACAGTAGGGTGAATTGCCATGTTAGCATTTCTTACCCTAGTAAGCATATCTGCTATAGGATCTGTCATAGTCATATTAAATTACCTCCTTCCTAAGACTTAAGCTTTACCAGCTGGCTTTTTTTACGCCGGGAATTTCACCTTTATAAGCTAATTCACGGAAACATATACGACACATACCAAAATCTCTTAGGTATGCATGAGGACGACCGCATAATTTACAACGATTGTATCTTCTTACCTTGAATTTTGGCTCACGCTTTTGCTTGGCGATCATTGATTTTTTTGCCACTTTTTTCCCTCCTCCTTTTTAAATTAGGATCTAAAGGGCATTCCGAAGGCCCGTAACATTTCACGTGCTTCTTCATCGGTATTGGCAGTAGTTACGAATACTACGTCCATACCCCTAACCTTATCTACTTTATCGTAGTCAATCTCTGGGAAAATTAGCTGTTCTTTAAGTCCAAGAGTGTAGTTCCCTCTACCGTCGAAAGCTTTAGGAGAAACTCCTCTGAAGTCCCTTACCCTTGGCAATGCAACGTTTAGAAGTCTGTCTAAAAACTCATACATTCTTTCACCACGAAGGGTTACTTTTGTACCGATAGACATACCTTCTCTTATTTTAAAACCAGCAATAGCCTTTTTAGCTTTTGTGATTATAGGTTTTTGACCAGTAATGATACCTAGATCATTTACTGCACCTTCTAAAACTTTAGGGTTATCTTTAGCTTCTCCAACACCAATGTTTACAACGATTTTATCAATACGAGGTGCTTGCATTACACTACTGTATTGAAATTTCTCCATCAGTTGAGGAACTATTTCTTTTTTGTATACTTCTTTTAGTCTAGCCACCTTAGGCAACCTCCCTTCTAGGTTAATTACTTATCGATAACCTCACTGCATTTTTTACATTGACGCACTTTATTACCATCTTGTAAAAACTTCTTTGCAGCACGGGTTGGTTTGTTACAACGAGGACATACCAACATAACTTTAGAGCTCTCAACAGCTCCTTCTCTTTCGATGATACCGCCTTGTGGGTTTTCACGGGTTGGTTTAGTATGTCTTTTTACTATATTAACGCCTTCAACGATAACTTTTCCTTCTTTTGGGAAAACAGAAAGAACTTTTCCTTGCTTGTCTTTATCTTTCCCAGAGAGAATCGTTACCTTGTCACCGGTTTTGACATGTACTTTATTAGCCACATCATCCACCTCCTCGCATTAGATTACTTCTGGAGCTAATGAAACGATTTTCATGAAGTCCTTATCCCTTAATTCACGGGCAACAGGTCCGAAAATCCTTGTACCTCTTGGGTTTTTTGCATCGTTTATGATAACGGCTGCGTTTTCGTCAAACTTGATGTAAGAACCATCGTTACGACGAATTCCATACGCAGAACGTACAATTACAGCTTTTACAACTTCACCTTTTTTTACAACACCACCGGGTGTTGCTTCCTTAACTGAAGCGATGATTACATCACCGATATTTGCAAAACGACGTCTGGTTCCTCCCAATACCCTTATGGTCATAAGCTTACGGGCACCGGAGTTGTCGGCAACATTCAACCTAGTTTGTTGTTGAATCATGGTTTGCCCTCCTTTCAAACAATGTGTTTGTATAAACTATTTCGCTTTTTCTACTACGTCCACTAGGCGCCATCTTTTGTCTTTACTTAGTGCTCTAGTTTCCATAATTTTTACTGTATCACCAATACCTGCTTGGTTTGTTTCATCATGGGCTTTGAATTTTGTGGTTCTCTTTACCCTTTTTCCATATAAGGGGTGCTTGTCAGTGGTTTCGATGGATACAACAATAGTTTTATCCATTTTGTCACTAACTACTTTACCCGTACGAACCTTGCGGAAATTACGCTCTGCCATCAAAATGAGCCTCCTTTCATCAACTAAAATTAAGGCTACTGAACGTTAATCTTTAGTTCTCTTTCTCGTATAACTGTTTTAATACGAGCGATATCTTTTCTAACTTGACGAATACGCATTGGGTTTTCCAATTGACCAGTAGCTAACTGGAACCTTAAGTTGAACAACTCACCTTTTAGGTTGTCAAGCTTTTGAGTTAACTCTTGTGCAGTTAGATCTCTTACTTCCTTAGCCTTCATGGTTTTCACCACCTAATTCTTCCCTTTTTACAAACTTACATTTGATAGGTAGTTTATGCATAGCAAGTCTCATTGCTTCCCTTGCTGTTTCTTCAGGAACACCTGCAAGTTCAAACATAACTCTACCAGGCTTAACTACTGCCACCCACTTCTCTGGTGAACCTTTACCGGAACCCATTCTTGTTTCAGCAGGTTTTGCGGTTATAGGCTTGTGAGGGAAAATTTTAATCCAAACCTTACCACCCCTTTTGATATAACGGGTCATAGCAATACGGGCAGCTTCAATTTGTCTATTTGTAATCCAAGATGCTTCTAACGCTTGTAGACCGTATTCACCGAAGTCTACTTTTGTACCACCTTTAGATTTACCTTTAATACCGCCACGGTGTGGCCTACGGAATTTGACTCTTTTTGGCATTAACATAGATTATTTTCCTCCTTCCTTAGCCTTTTTAGCTGGAAGAACTTCCCCTTTATATATCCAAACTTTAACTCCGATTTTACCATAGGTTGTATCAGCTTCTGCAGTGCCGTAATCGATATCTGCTCTTAAAGTTTGTAAAGGAACATTTCCTTCTGTATACCATTCAGTACGTGCCATATCAGCGCCGCCTAAACGTCCACTTACACTTGTTTTGATACCTTGTGCACCTGATCTCAAAGTACGTCCGATTGCTTGTTTCATAGCTCTTCTGAAAGCGATTCTTCTCTCTAGTTGAGAAGCAATGTTTTCAGCTACAAGTTTAGCATCTAGGTCAGGGGCTTTGATTTCCATTATGTTTAAATGGATTTGTTTTTTACCAGCTTTGTCTTGGTCAGCAAGACGCTCGATTTGTTTTCTTAAGTTTTCTACTCCTGCACCACCCTTACCGATTACCATACCGGGTTTAGCAGTGTGGATTGTAATTCTAACTCTGTTAGCAGCTCTTTCGATTTCTACTTTTGAAACACCAGAGTTAGGCAGGGCTTTTCTGATATATTTTCTGATCCTTAAGTCTTCGTGAAGTGTATCAACATAAGTTCTCTTGTCTGCATACCATTTAGCATCCCAGTCACGAATGATACCAACACGTAATCCTATTGGATTTACTTTTTGACCCACTAACTATCCCTCCTTTTTCTCCGCTACAACTATAGTAATGTGGCTAGTTTTTTTGTTTATTCTAGTCGCACGTCCTTGCGCTCTTGGTCTGAACCTTTTGATTGTAGGACCTTGATCAGCGAAGGCTTGACTAATATATAGACTGTTTATATCCATTTCATAGTTATGTTCAGCATTTGCAACCGCAGACTTCAACACCTTTTCAATGATAGGCGATGCAGCTTTAGGAGTAAATCTCAAAACCGCTAATGCGTCGGGGATGCTTTTGCCTCTTACTAAGTCCATTACAATTCGAACTTTTCTTGGCGCTATTCGAACATAACGAGCAACAGCTTTTGCTTCCATCTAATTATTCCTCCTCTCTAGCGATTTTTCACTATCTGAGATTGGTAGAACGCTCGGTGTCTCCGTGACCTTTATAGGTACGGGTTGGAACAAACTCACCTAATTTATGACCAACCATATCTTCACTTACAAATACAGGCACATGTTTCCTTCCGTCATAGACGGCTAAGGTATGACCGACAAACTCTGGAAAGATTGTAGAACGTCTAGACCAAGTTTTTAGAACTTTTTTATCGCCAGCAGCGTTCATCTCTTCAATCTTTTTCATTAAATGCTCGTCGCAGAAAGGGCCTTTCTTTAGAGACCTACCCATGCTTTTACCTCCTTATTACCCTAAAATGCCTCAAGGTTATTTTTTACGTTTTTTGACAATATATTTATCAGACGGTTTATTTTTCTTACGAGTTTTATATCCCAGTGTAGGTTTACCCCATGGAGATACTGGACTCTTTCTACCGATAGGTGCTTTACCTTCACCACCACCATGTGGATGGTCTACAGGGTTCATTACAACACCACGTACAGTAGGTCTTTTACCCATCCAACGGGAACGACCAGCTTTACCGATTGATATGTTTTCATGGTCAGTGTTACCTACACGACCTATTGTTGCATAGCAATCAACGTGAATAAGTCTTTCTTCACCGGAAGGTAGTCTTACGTGAGCGTAGTTGCCTTCTTTAGCCATAAGCTGAGCTTGACCACCAGCTGATCTCACTAATTGAGCACCTTTTCCGATTTTAAGTTCAATATTGTGAATAACTGAACCCACTGGGATGTTTTTTAGTGGTAGTGCGTTACCCACTTTGATATCTGCACTTGGTCCTGAAACTAAAGTGTCGCCCACTTTAAGTCCAACAGGAGCAATGATATATCTTTTTTCGCCGTCTGCGTAGTTTAAAAGAGCTATGTTTGCACTACGGTTTGGATCGTATTCTATTGTAGCTACCTTTGCAGGTATATCAGCTTTGTTACGTTTAAAGTCAATTATACGGTATTTCTTTTTGTGTCCACCACCTTGGTGACGAACAGTCAGCTTTCCTTGAGCGTTTCTTCCCGCTTTGCTTTTTAAAGGTGCAAGAAGCGATTTCTCAGGAGTTGAAGTAGTGATTTCTTCAAAGGCTGAAACTGTCATGAACCTTTTTCCTGGGGAAGTTGGTTTAAACTTTTTGATAGCCACTTTCATTTCCCTCCTTTGCTAGAAAATTTACTCAAAAATCTCAATTGGCTTGGATTTTTCTGTTAGAGTAACGATTGCTTTTTTCCAGTTTGGTCTGTATCCAGAATGAACACCCATCCTTTTGAATTTACCCTTCATATTGATGGTGTTTACCTTTTCAACATCCACACCAAACAAGCTTTCAACAGCATGTTTTATTTCAACTTTATTGGCTCTTTTCTCCACCACAAAGGTGTATTTTCCTTCAGCCATCATGTCATTTGTTTTTTCAGTTATCAGTGGTTTTTTTATGATGTCGCGGGGATCACGCATTACGCAAACACCTCCTCCACTTTATTAACCGCATCTTGTGTCATAACCAAAGTGGTGTAGTTTAACAAGTCGTAAACGTTAATACTATCTGCGATGGCAGTTTTTACACCTTGGATGTTTTTAGCGGATTTGTAAACAACACTGTCGGGTGTTGCGGTAACGATTAAAGCTTTACCCTGTACTTTTAGGTTGCTTAACAGGCTAATGATTTCCTTTGTTTTAGGTGTTTCCATGTATAGAGCATCTAAAACAATTAGGTTATTACCTTGTACTTTAGTTGTTAGAGCAGAGTACATAGCTAATCTACGCACTTTTTTAGGCATAGTATAACGGTAGTTTCTAGGTTTTGGTCCAAATGCAATTGCACCACCTACCCACAACGGTGACCTGATTGTACCATGACGGGCTCTACCGGTACCTTTTTGACGCCAAGGTTTTGCTCCACCACCTCTTACTTCGCCACGGCTTTTTGTAGAGGCAGTACCTTGTCTTTTAGCTGCTAAGTGTGCTAACACAACTTCGTGCATTGCAGCTTCATTTATTGTTGAGTCAAATAAGCTAGGGTTTAGTTCCATTTCTGAAACCACTTCACCTAATTTATTGTAAACTGATACTTTAGGCATGTTGCATCCTCCTTTCATAAAAACTTATATTAAGCTTTTACTGAATCTTTTATAGTAACTAGTGAACCTTTAGCACCTGGAATAGCACCTTTAATTAAAAGTAGGTTTCTTTCGATATCTACTTTTACTACTTCAAGGTTTTGAACTGTTACTTTTTCGCCACCCATTCTTCCAGGTAAAGTTTGACCTTTAAATACCCTTGCTGGATCTACTGCACCTAGAGAACCTGGGCCTCTATGATAACGGGAGCCGTGGGACATTGGGCCACGTGATTGGTTATGTCTTTTGATAGAACCTGCGAACCCTTTTCCTTTAGAAGTTCCGGTTACATCAACAGCCTCACCAACTGAAAAAACATCAGCTTTGATTTCTTGTCCAACTTCATAACCTTGAACGTTTTCAAGTTTGAACTCAGCTAAGTATTTTTTCGGTGCAACATTGGCCTTTTTGAAATGCCCTTGCAGAGGTTTATTAACTTTTCTTTCTGCAATATCATAAAAACCTAACTGAATAGCCTCATAGCCCTCAGTTTCTTGGCTCTTCTTTTGTACAACGATACAAGGACCTGCTTCGATTACGGTAACTGGTACTACCTTACCTTCTTCATTGAAGATTTGAGTCATACCTAGTTTTTTACCTAGTATAGCTTTTTGCATTGGTTGCCACCTCCCTAGTAAAACTTAATTCTAAACATTTTTAAAAGACCTATACTGTCTTTTAGGCCTTTTATAGTTTGATTTCGATATCAACACCAGCTGGTAAGTCAAGCTTCATTAGAGCATCAACTGTCTTTGGTGTTGGCTCAAGAATGTCAACAAGTCTTTTGTGAGTTCTCATTTCGAACTGTTCCCTAGAATCCTTGTACTTGTGTACAGCTCTTAGGATTGTATAGACATTCTTTTCTGTAGGCAACGGTATCGGACCTGATACTTTTGCACCGGTGTTTTTTGCTGTATCAACAATTTTCTCAGCGGATTGGTCTAAAATCTTATGATCAAACGCTTTTAAACGGATACGGATTTTTTGAGTTGCCATTTTCATACCTCCTTTTCGCCCATTTTTAAAACGGACATACTCAGCAAAAACTATCCTCTTTTTAGAGGTAACCTTCTGCCTCATCGCAAGTCACAACATTTCTATTATACCTCGATAATTAATGCATTACAAGTCTTGACTTATAACTTTTATTATGCTTTTAAAGGGTTTTTAGAAATTGTTTTAAAGTCACTTACAGGTTGTAAAAATACAACCTGTAAGTGGATTATTTTACTATGCTTTGATGTCTACAACAACACCAGCGCCTACTGTTCTACCACCTTCACGGATAGCGAATCTTAGGCCAGGCTCGATAGCGATTGATGTGATTAGCTCTACATCAATTTTAATGTTGTCACCAGGCATTACCATTTCCATACCTTCTGGAAGTGTGATTACGCCAGTTACGTCAGTTGTACGGAAGTAGAACTGTGGACGGTAACCGTTGAAGAATGGACTGTGACGGCCACCTTCTTCTTTTGTTAGTACATAGATTTCTGCTGTGTACTTTGTATGTGGTTTGATTGTATTTGGTTTAGCTAGTACTTGACCACGCTCTACCTCTGTACGCTCAACACCCCTAAGTAGTGCACCTACGTTGTCACCTGCTTGAGCTTGATCTAGAAGTTTTCTAAACATCTCAACGCCTGTACATACTGTTTTCTTTGGCTCTTCTGTGAAACCTACGATTTGAATCTCGTCACCAACTTTAACAATACCACGCTCGATACGGCCTGTTACTACTGTACCACGACCTGTAATTGTGAATACGTCCTCGATTGGCATTAGGAATGGCTTGTCTGTGTCACGCTCTGGAGTTGGCACATACTCATCTACTGCGTCCATAAGCTCCCACATTTTTCCGCACCATTCGCATTCCCTTTTACCACAACCACACTCAAGTGCTTTAAGGGCTGAACCTGCTACTATTGGAGTGTCATCGCCTGGGAATTCATACTCAGATAGTAGGTCACGTACTTCTAACTCTACTAACTCTAGTAATTCTTCGTCGTCTACCATGTCAGCTTTGTTTAGGAATACTACGATGTGTGGTACACCTACTTGACGGGATAGAAGGATGTGCTCACGGGTTTGTGGCATTGGGCCATCAGCTGCAGATACAACTAGGATAGCTCCATCCATTTGAGCAGCTCCAGTGATCATGTTTTTAACATAGTCAGCATGACCTGGGCAGTCAACGTGTGCATAGTGACGGTTTTCTGTTTCATACTCAACGTGAGCTGTAGAGATTGTGATCCCCCTAGCTTTTTCTTCTGGTGCTTTGTCAATCATGTCATATGCCATTTTTGTAGCTCCACCAGTTGTAGAGATGATTGTTGTTAGTGCTGCTGTTAAAGTAGTTTTACCATGGTCAACGTGGCCGATTGTTCCTACGTTAACGTGTGGCTTATTACGTTCAAATTTACTCTTAGCCATTTTTTATTTGCCTCCTTAATAATTGGTTTTATTGTGATTGGGAATAACCCAAATTTACTTGCCTTTTTCCATTATTTCATCTGCAATGCTTTTTGGCACTTGATCATAATGGGAGAATTCCATGGCGTAAACGCCTCTACCTTGAGTTTTAGAACGAAGGTCAGTTGCATAACCGAACATGGATGCTAGTGGTACAAATGCTCTGATTACTTGAGCACCGGCTCTAGATTCCATTCCATCAATTCTACCTCTTCTTGAGTTAATATCACCCATAACATCACCCATATACTCTTCAGGTACAGTTACTTCTACCTTCATAGTAGGTTCTAGGATAGCTGGATTAGCTTTTTTCATAGCTTCTTTAAAAGCCATGGAACCAGCTATCTTAAACGCCATCTCAGATGAGTCAACATCATGGTATGATCCGTCAACCAAAGTAACTTTGAAGTCAAGCACGGGATATCCTGCAAGGATACCGTTCTTAGAAGCTTCTTGGATACCTTGATCAACTGGGTTGATGAATTCTTTAGGAATAGCTCCACCAACAACTTTGTTTTCAAATAAGTATCCTTCGCCTGGTTCCCTTGGAGATAGTTCAATCCAAACATGACCGAATTGTCCTCTACCACCGGACTGACGTACGAATTTACCTTCTGCTTTAACTTCTTTAGTGATGGTTTCTTTGTATGCAACTTGTGGGTTACCTACATTAGCCTTCACTTTGAATTCTCTAAGCATACGGTCAACAATTATATCTAAGTGAAGCTCACCCATACCAGCGATTATAACTTGGCCAGTCTCTTCGTTAGTATAAGTTTTAAATGTTGGATCCTCTTCAGCAAGTTTAGCTAGCGCTATACCCATTTTCTCTTGGTCAGCTTTAGTAGCAGGTTCAATTGCTACTGAGATAACTGGCTCAGGGAAAACCATGGCTTCTAGGATAACTGGTTTTGCATCGTCACAAAGAGTGTCACCAGTTGTTGTATCTTTAAGACCAACAGCTGCGGCAATATCACCAGTGAAAACCTCGGTGATTTCTTCTCTGTGGTTAGCATGCATTTGAAGGATACGTCCGATTCTTTCTTTTTTACCCTTTGTGGAGTTATATACGTAAGAACCAGATTTTAAAGTACCAGAGTAAACCCTAAAGAATGCTAGTTTACCAACATATGGGTCACTCATGATTTTAAATGCCAATGCTGAGAAAGGTTCTTCGTCACTTGCAACTCTAACGATCTCTTCTTCAGTGTCCATCTCAACACCTTTAATAGGTGGTATGTCAAGGGGTGATGGCATATAATCAACTACTGCATCTAGTAGAATAGGAACACCTTTGTTTTTGTAAGAAGAACCACATAAAACTGGTACTATTGTTGTATCACAGGTACCTTTTCTAAGGGCTTTCTTAATCTCTTCTAGGGTAAATTCTTCACCTTCTAGATACTTCATCATTAATTCTTCATCGGTCTCCGCAACTGCTTCAAGCAGTTGTTCTCTGTACTTGCCTGCAATCTCTTGTAGGTCTTCAGGAATATCAACTGTTTCAACTTGAGTGCCTAAATCGTCTTTATAAACGTAGGCTTTCATTATAACTAAGTCAACCATTCCTTGGAAGTTGTCTTCTGCTCCGATAGGAAGTTGGATAGGTACAGCATTAGCTTTTAATCTGTCTCTCATCATCCCTACAGTTCTGAAGAAATCAGCTCCAGTTATGTCCATTTTGTTTACATAGGCCATTCTCGGAACACGATACTTGTCCGCTTGTCTCCAAACAGTCTCTGATTGTGGCTCTACACCACCTTTTGCACAAAAAACACCTACTGCACCGTCAAGTACGCGGAGGGACCTTTCAACTTCTACTGTAAAGTCCACGTGTCCAGGTGTATCTATGATGTTTATCCTGTGATCTTTCCACTGAGCTGTAGTCGCAGCTGAAGTAATGGTAATACCACGCTCTTGTTCTTGAACCATCCAGTCCATGGTAGCAGCACCATCATGAACCTCGCCTAGTTTATGAACCTTACCTGTGTAGAACAAAATACGTTCTGTGGTAGTGGTTTTACCAGCATCGATATGAGCCATGATACCTATATTTCTTGTTCTTGCTAAGGAAAATTGTCTGGGCATAGTTATCCCCCCTTCTAGTGCTATTTTTTCTTAATTCATAAGAATTATTACATAAAATTAAAATTCTACCAACGGTAGTGAGCGAATGCTTTGTTAGCCTCAGCCATTTTGTGAGTATCTTCTCTCTTCTTAACTGCAGCACCTACGTTATTAGATGCATCTAAGATTTCAGCAGAAAGACGCTCTTCCATGGTTTTTTCACCACGTTTTCTTGAGTAATCAATCAACCAACGGATACCTAAGGTACGACGACGGTCTGGTCTTACTTCTACGGGCACTTGGTAGTTAGAACCACCAACTCTACGGGATTTTACTTCTAATACTGGCATAATGTTTTTCATTGCTTCGTCTAATACTTCGATTGGCTCTTTGCCACTTTTTTCTTTAATTCTATCTAATGCACCATACATAATGCTTTGAGCAGTACCCTTTTTACCATCAAGCATAAGCTTGTTGATAATCCTAGAAACCAACTCATTGCCATATACTGGATCAGGCAGTATATCCCTTTTAGGAACTGGACCTTTTCTTGGCATGTTTTTCCCTCCTTCTTCTTAAGCTGCTAATTTATTAAAGTTACTTTTTCTTTGGTCTTTTAGCACCGTATTTAGAACGTGCTTGATTACGGTTTTGAACGCCTGCAGTATCCAGTGCACCACGAACAATGTGATAACGAACACCCGGTAAGTCTTTTACCCTACCACCCCTTACAAGTACAACACTATGCTCTTGAAGGTTATGACCAATACCTGGAATATATGCAGTTACTTCAGTACCATTAGTCAAACGTACCCTAGCAACTTTTCTAAGGGCCGAGTTAGGTTTTTTAGGAGTCATTGTTGAAACCCTTGTACAAACTCCTCTTTTTTGTGGAGATTTTTCAAGTGCAGGAGCTGTTGTTTTTTTCACCTGCTTTTGTCTTCCGTAACGGACTAACTGGTTAATTGTTGGCATCTACGACACCTCCTTCCCACATTTCTTAGTCATAAAATACACAAAAAAATAAACTATGGGTGCCCCGGCAAATGCCGGGGCTTGTTTAATCTCCCAATATAGCTGCGGCTGCCGCCCCAACTTGTATCCCACAAGCTTCACCTAAAAGAGCCATATTTTCTACCAGATGGTATTCTATTTGCTTTTGTTGACAAAGCTTTAGTAGTGGATTCAAAATGTGGTCATCTGCATCTTTTGCTAAATATACGAGTTTGGCTTCACCTTTTTCTACTGCTTTCTTTGTCTGCTTCATACCCACAGCTTTTTTTGATGCAGTAGCTAGTTGTTGCATCGCCATACTTTTCTACCTCCAAGTTTAAGGCAGTAACACACACTAAAATATTTTAACATTATGTTTAGATACTGTCAATTACTTCTTTTTCAGGGTGTACTACCTCTATACTAGTATATTTTGTCATGCCAGTACCTGCAGGTATCAGCTTACCAATAATTACATTTTCCTTCAGCCCAAGTAACGGATCTATTTTACCTTTGATAGAAGCTTCTGTTAGTACCCTAGTTGTTTCTTGGAAGGATGCTGCAGATAAGAAGGAGTCAGTTGCAAGAGATGCTTTCGTTATACCTAGTAGCATTGGTTTTGCTTCAGCTGGTTCTAAGCCTTCAGCCACCATAGCTTCATTAGCTTCTTTGAAGTCAAATACATCAGCGTAACTTCCTGGTAAAAGTTCTGTATCCCCAGACTCTTCTACCTTAACTTTTCTTAGCATTTGCTTAACTATAACTTCTATGTGCTTATCGGCAATCTCAACACCTTGAAGGCGGTAAACCTTTTGTACCTCTTGGGTTAAGTATTCTTGAACACCAGTTGTTCCCTTGATTTTCAGTAAATCATGTGGGTTAATTGAACCTTCTGTGAGAGAATCACCCGGGGCCACTTTATAACCATTTCTAACTTTTAACCTTGCCCCGTAAGGAATGGTATACATTTGACTTTCTCCACTTTCGGTTTTTACTTCAACCTCACGTTTGTTTTTGTTGTCAAGGATTGTAACGATACCAGCTTCTTCAACAACAATAGCCTGGCCTTTAGGCTTTCTAGCCTCAAACAACTCCTCAATCCTTGGAAGACCCTGAGTTATATCGTCTCCTGCAACACCACCGGTATGGAATGTACGCATTGTAAGCTGAGTTCCTGGCTCACCGATGGACTGAGCGGCTATAATACCCACTGCTTCACCAACACTTACTTGACCTCCAGTTGCTAAGTCCCTTCCGTAACATTTCACACATACACCATATCTTGTTTTACATGTTAATACGGAGCGAATTTTCAAGTCATCAAAGGTGGCAGTAATTGTTTCCCTGGCTCTTACCCTTTCACCAGTAGAGACATAAAGTCTTGCACCTTTTGGTCTTTCAAAAGTATAAACTTGCCCACTATCGGCAGTAATTGTTATAGTATCTTCGGTGACTTCAACTGTACCACTTTCTGGTGCTTTTACTAATCCATGGCTTGTTATACGTCTAGACATTTCTTCATCAATTTGTTCACCTTGGCGTGCCATAACCACACCATCAGGATCTACAATATCAACAGATGCATGTCTTCCTATTAAACGTTCTTCTAAGGTCTCGATTGAGTCTGAACCATCTTTAATTTCAGTTACCGTTATGCCGTCTGTTGTACCACAGTCTTCATCACGTACGATTACATCTTGGGATACGTCAACTAGTCTACGGGTTAGGTAACCGGAGTCTGCTGTTTTAAGAGCTGTATCCGCAAGACCTTTACGGGCACCATGGGTAGATATAAAGTACTCTAATACCGTTAGGCCCTCTCTAAAGTTTGCTTTGATAGGTAGCTCAATGATGTGTCCTGTTGGGTCAGCCATAAGGCCCCTCATACCAGCAAGCTGTGTGATCTGGGAAACATTACCTCTAGCACCTGAGCCTGCCATCATGTTGATGGGATTAAGTTTATCCATGTTCTTCATTAGTGCTTTTGTTATATCATCCTTTGCTTTACTCCAGATTTCAATGACCCTGTTGTATCTTTCTTCGTCACTTACGAAACCTCTCCTAAAGCTTTTTTCTATTTTGTTAACTTCCTCTTCTGCCCATGCCATTATTGCATCTTTTTCTGGTGGCACTATGATATCTGATACGGCGATAGTGATTCCAGCGCGGGTAGAGTAAGTAAAGCCTAACCTTTTAATTCTATCTAAGATTTCAGCAGTTAGTGTTGTACCGTATCTACGGAAACATTCACCAATAAGGACACCTAAGAATCCTTTTTTAGCTCCTTCGATCTCAGGTTGAGTTTGAAGTTTTTCTTTTAAATTAATACCTTTTTGTGTAATTATATCATCTTGAGCTACAGATTCTTCAATGGCTGGTCTATTTACAAAGGGGAAATCCTCTGGGAATATTTCGTTAAATAAAATACGACCAACGGTTGTTAAAATAAAGCCGTCTTGAACTCCCTGATCGCCACCTCTAGCTATTACAACTTTGTTATCTAATGCTTTAATTTTTAATGCAATTTTTGCATGTAAGTCTACAATGCCAGCTTGATAGGCTAAAATAGCTTGATCCATCGTGCCGAAGTATTTTCCTTCACCTTTTGCACCTTCACGATCAATTGTTAAATAGTAACTACCTAAAATCATATCCTGTGTGGGTGTGGTAACAGGCTTGCCGTCTTTAGGGTTTAGGATGTTCCCTGCAGCTAGCATAAGTAACCTTGCCTCCGCTTGAGCCTCTGATGATAAAGGAACATGGACAGCCATTTGGTCACCGTCGAAGTCAGCGTTGTAAGCAGTACAAACTAGTGGATGGATTTTGATTGCTCTACCTTCCACTAAAATTGGCTCAAATGCTTGAATACCAAGTCTATGAAGTGTAGGGGCACGGTTTAGTAGTACTGGATGTTCCTTAATAACATGTTCTAGTACATCCCAAACTTGAGCATCGCCCTTTTCTACCATTTTTTTAGCAGTTTTGATGTTCTGTACCACACCATCTTTAAACAGCTTTCTCATGACAAAAGGTTTAAATAGCTCTAATGCCATCTCTTTTGGAAGACCACATTGGAAAATCTTAAGTTCTGGTCCTACAACGATAACGGAACGACCTGAATAGTCAACCCTTTTACCAAGTAAGTTTTGACGGAAACGTCCTTGTTTACCTTTAAGCATATCACTTAAGGATTTCAACGGTCTGTTTCCTGGCCCAGTTACAGGGCGACCCCTTCTACCATTATCAATTAGTGCGTCAACAGCTTCTTGAAGCATACGTTTTTCGTTTCTTACAATGATGTCTGGTGCTCCAAGGTCTAGTAATCTTTTTAGCCTGTTATTACGGTTGATAACCCTTCTGTATAGATCGTTTAGATCCGCTGTTGCAAATCTACCGCCATCTAACTGGACCATAGGACGCAAGTCCGGTGGAAGTACAGGTATTGTATCAAGTATCATCCAAGAAGGTTTGTTTGTAGAAGATTTAAATGCTTCTACAACCTCTAGCCTTCTAATAGCGCGGATTCGCCTTTGACCTGTAGCATTTTTAAGCTCACCTCTAAGCTCTTTAGCTAGGGTTTCTAGGTTAATTTCGTCTAGTAATTTTTTAACAGCTTCTGCGCCCATTTCTGCTTTAAAGCCTTTACCTTCTCTGAACAAGTGTGCATATTTGTCATAGTTTTCCCTGTACTCACTCTCAGTGAGAAGCTGTCTCTTTGTTAGAGCAGTCTCACCTGGGTCAACTACGATGTAAGATGCGAAATAAAGAACTTTTTCTAGTGCCCTAGGGGACATATCCATAAGTAGACCCATTCGACTGGGTATACCTTTAAAATACCAGATATGGGATACAGGGGCAGCAAGCTCAATATGCCCCATTCTCTCCCTACGAACCTTAGCTCTTGTTACTTCAACTCCACAACGGTCACATACAACACCTTTATATCTAATCCGCTTGTATTTACCACAGTGACATTCCCAATCCTTTTGAGGTCCGAAAATCTTCTCGCAAAACAGACCCTCCCTCTCAGGCTTTAAAGTCCTGTAGTTGATGGTTTCAGGTTTTTTTACTTCTCCCCTAGACCAAGCTCGGATCTGTTCAGGTGAAGCCAAGCCAATTTTTAATGCATCAAAATTATTAACGTCTATCAAGGGCTTCTTCCCCCTTTACAGTTTTTTTAAATGTCATCATCTTCAGATGTAAAAACATCTTCTTCTTTGAATTTAGACTTCTTTACTTTTTTACCTTTAGGCATGTACTCATCATATTCATCGTCGTACTCATCAAAATCTTCATCCTCGAAGTCTTCATCATCAGCGAAATCCGTTGAGTCACTATCTGGCAAGTCAATTTCTATCTCTTCATCTAGATCTTGATCATCATCTAAATCTTGGTCTTGATCATCATCAGATTCAATCCCACTATCTTCGCCACCATCTAGTATATCATCGTCAATTGGCTTAGGTATTGTAGCAACTGGTTTTTTCACGGGTTCTTCTTCTGTACCCTCTAAGTTGACTTCAAGCTCCCTTGGTTCGTCGTCCTCATCACTTTCACGGATTTCAAGTTCTTCTTGGTTCTCAGTTAAGATCTTAACATCCATCCCTAAACTCTGAAGCTCTTTTATAAGAACTTTAAAGGATTCAGGAACTCCAGGCTCTGGAATGTTCTCGCCTTTTACAATGGCCTCATAGGTTTTAACACGACCAACAACGTCATCGGACTTAACAGTAAGTATTTCTTGAAGGGTATGGGATGCACCGTATGCTTCAAGGGCCCAAACCTCCATCTCACCAAATCTTTGACCACCAAACTGTGCTTTACCACCTAGGGGTTGTTGAGTAACAAGGGAGTATGGTCCTGTGGAACGAGCATGAATTTTATCATCAACTAAGTGGGCAAGTTTTAACATATACACATAACCTACTGTTACTTCGTTGTCAAATCTATCCCCAGTTCTACCGTCATAAAGTACTGTTTTTCCGTTTTCAGGTAACCCAGCTTCTTTTAGCATATCAAAAACATCTTGCTCATTTGCACCATCAAAAACTGGTGTTGCCATATGGAATCCTAGTTTTTCAGCTGCCCAACCTAAATGAGTCTCAAGTACCTGACCTATATTCATCCTTGATGGTACACCAAGTGGATTAAGAACAACTTGAACTGGTGTTCCGTCAGCTAAGTATGGCATATCTTCTTCTGGTAGAATTCTGGCTATAACACCTTTGTTACCATGACGCCCTGCCATTTTATCCCCTTCAGAAATTTTGCGCTTTTGAGCGATGAATACTCTTACAAGTTGGTTAACACCTGGTGGCAATTCGTCACCATCTTCTCTGGTAAATACCTTTACATCTACAATTCTACCAGCTTCACCATGGGGTACTCTTAGGGAAGTATCTCTAACTTCTCTAGCCTTCTCACCAAAGATAGCCCGTAGAAGTCTTTCTTCTGCTGTAAGCTCAGTTTCACCTTTTGGAGTAACTTTTCCTACTAGGATATCTCCTGGTCTAACTTCAGCACCTATACGAATTATGCCTCTTTCATCAAGGTCCTTAAGTGCGTCTTCACCTACGTTGGGAATCTCTCTGGTTATTTCCTCAGGCCCAAGTTTTGTATCCCTAGACTCTGCTTCGTATTCCTCAATGTGAATAGATGTAAATACGTCTTCTTTAACTAGCTTTTCACTTAGTAATATAGCATCCTCATAGTTGTAACCTTCCCACGTCATAAATGCTACTAAAACATTTTTACCTAAAGCTAATTCGCCTTTTTCAGTGGAAGGACCATCGGCTAAGACATCACCTTTTTCAACTCTTTCGCCATGGGATACTATTGCCCTTTGATTCATGCACATACCTTGGTTTGATCTTTTAAACTTAGTTAGATAGTAAGTATCCTTACCATTGTAGGTGCTTTGAGGGAAAATCTCTTTGCTAATTCCATTTATCAATCTATCTTGGTTATCTCCAGGGTTATCACGTTTAATGGTAATTTCTGTTGCAGTAACTTTTTCAACTACACCAGATTCCATAGCCACGACCACTACTCCTGAGTCTTTTGCAGCTCTATGCTCCATACCTGTACCTACAAAAGGAGCTGCAGTGGTTAGAAGGGGAACTGCTTGACGTTGCATGTTCGCACCCATAAGTGCACGGTTAGCATCATCATTTTCCAAGAAAGGAATTAAACCCGTAGCCACACTAAATACCTGTTTAGGTGATACGTCCATAAAGTCAACGTTATTAGGTGACTTTGTAAGGATTTCATGTCTATATCTAGTAGTTACTTTATCTAAGGTAAAATAACCGTTTTCATCTAAAGGAGCATTAGCTTGAGCAACAACGTATTGATCCTCATCATCAGCAGTGAGGTATACAATCTCATCTAGAACTCTACCTTCTGCTTTATTTACTTTGCGATAAGGTGTTTCCATAAATCCATACTCGTTTACCCTAGCATAGGTACTAAGTGATCCTATAAGCCCAATGTTTGGACCCTCAGGTGTTTCAATAGGACACATTCTACCATAATGGGAGTGATGTACGTCACGAACTTCAAAACCGGCTCTATCCCTACTAAGACCACCAGGTCCAAGGGCACTTAGTCTTCTTTTGTGGGTTAGTTCTGCCAGTGGGTTGTGCTGATCCATAAACTGAGACAATTGACTGCTACCAAAAAATTCTTTTATAGCTGCAATAACAGGTCTGATATTGATTAGAGCTTGTGGTGTTATTGAGTCAATATCTTGAATGGTCATACGCTCTCTTACAACTCTTTCCATCCGAGATAGACCTATCCTGAACTGGTTTTGTAATAACTCACCAACACATCTAAGTCTACGGTTACCTAAGTGGTCTATATCATCTGTATGACCTAAGTCATCCATAAGGTTCAATAAATACCCTACGGCGGCTATAATATCTTCCCTAGTTACATGTAGCATGTTCTTAGGTTGTTTCCCATTACTTATAACTGGTACTAGCTTTCCATCTGCGTTAAATACTTTTATAACTGCAGGAATACCTTCAGTCTCTAAAATGGTATCTAATAATTCTTCTTCTAGCAGTTGACCTGCTTCTGCCACTATCTCACCATCTTCTGTGACAATAGTTTCAGCTAATTTCTTGTTTAGCAATCTCCATTTAGCAGTTAGCTTCTTATTTAGTTTATACCTACCAACAGGGGCTAAGTCATAACGACGAGCATCAAAAAACAGGGACTCTAGTAGCGACCTAGCATTTTCTAGGTTAGCAGGCTCCCCTGGTCTTAGCCTTTTATAGACTTCTAGCACACCTGATTCAAAGTTATCAGTATGATCTTTCTCTAAAGTATTTTTAAGCCTAGCATCGTCACCATAAACATCAAGTATCTCCTGATTTGTGCCATAGCCTAAAGCCCTTAGTAGTACTGTAGCAGGAAGTTTCCTTGTCCTATCTACCCTTACATATAATATGTCGTTACTGTCTGTTTCAAACTCCAACCACGCTCCACGGTTTGGAATAATGGTTCCGAAAAATAAGTCCTTACCTGCTGTATCCTTTTGAGTGTTAAAGTACACACCAGGTGATCTTACTAGCTGACTTACTATAACTCTTTCTGCACCGTTAACGATAAATGTACCGTTTGCTGTCATGAGTGGGAAATCACCCATAAATACTTCCTGTTCCTTAACTTCTCCAGTTTCTTGGTTAATTAACCTTACTTGTACTCTTAATGGTGCGGAATATGTAGTATCCCTCTCCTTACACTCATCAACAGAATACTTCGGTTTTCCTAGTTGATATCCAATGAATTCTAAAACTAGGTTCCCTGTAAAGTCCTTAATTGGGGAGATATCCTTAAACATTTCATTTAGCCCAACTTCTAAAAACCAATCGTATGAGCTTTTTTGGATTTCAATCAGGTCAGGAAAATCAATGATTTCGTGAATCTTAGAAAAGGATTGCCTAACCCTTTTTCCAACTTTTACGGGTTTTACCATCTGCCTCTTCACCCCTTATAAATGTTGTAAACAACTTATTATTGTAATTTTTCCTTCATCTGGTGTAATATTCCCTATATATAGTATTTTTATTCGATATACTGGTAATAAAGGGAAAATCTACACCATTAGCAATTTACAATACTATCACAAAATATTTTCATTGTCAAGTTATTGTTCTAAAAAATAAAATACTAAACTGTTTTCATATGGTAGTTATGATTACTCCTTTGAACAGGTTTACTTTATCGTCTAAAAAATCGAAACGTCTAATTTAGAATAATAATATACCAGTAATACAGAAAAAGCGCCCTGGTATAAGGGCGCTTTGTTCTTAAATGATAATTACTTAACTTCAGCAGTACCGCCAGCTTCAGTAATTTTAGCTTTAATAGCTTCAGCATCTTCTTTAGATACTTTTTCTTTAATTGGTTTTGGAGCTCCGTCTACAACTTCTTTAGCTTCTTTTAAGCCAAGGCCAGTAATTTCACGTACAGCTTTGATAACTTGTACTTTTTTGTCTCCACCAGAAGTTAAAATTACATCGAATTCAGTTTGCTCTTCAGCAGCAGCTGGGCCACCAGCAGCAGGAGCAGCAGCCATTGCTACAGGAGCAGCAGCAGATACACCAAACTCTTCTTCACAAGCTTTTACTAACTCTGATAATTCTAATACTGTTAAACCTTTAATTGTCTCTAAAATTTCTTGAACTTTTGACATTTATTGCACCTCCGAAATTTTTCATACTACTTTCTAGTAGTTATTTTTTTATTTTAATAGAGCTTAGGCTTATTTCCTAATCCTCTAAATTTTAAGCTTCCTCTTGTTGCTTTCTAATAGCTTCAAGAACATAAGCTAAGTTTCTTAAATTGCCTTGCATAACATTTACGAAACCTGTAACTGGAGCTTGGATTCCAGCAAGAGCTTGTGCAAGTAGCACCTCTCTTGAAGGTAGATCAGCTAGAGCTTTAACGCCAGCAAAATCAATAACTTTTCCTTCAACGATACCAGCCTTAATTTCTAGTTCCTTGTTATCTTTAGCAAAATCACTAAGGATTTTTGCAGCTGCAACTGGATCATTATAACCAAATGCTACTGCTGTAGGTCCTTGTAGGTGTTCAGATAATGTAGATAGTTCACTATCTTCTATAGCCAATTTCGCTAAAGTGTTTTTGATAACTTTATATTCAACGCCAGCTTCTCTAAGCTTTGCACGAAGTTTAGTTACCCTTGCAACATCTAATCCTCTGTAGTCTGTAATTACTGCACCTTGCACCGAACTAAATTTTTCTTTAAGTTCCGCAACAACGAGAGCTTTTTCTTCACGTGCCCCCATATTGCCACCTCCTTCATAAGTGGGGTATTACAACCAAAAAGTGCCCTTTCCGAAGTCAGAAAGGGCACATATAGTCAAATACGTTTACCTTTCAACCTCGGCAGGATATTAAGCCTTAAAGGCACCTACTGTCTTAAGTTGAATCATATTTAATTTCAACAACATGATAAATTATATATGATTCAAAATCAGTTGTCAACTTAAAACATCTGATTTTCTATTTCCAAATTATTCTTTATCTAAAGTAGCTGCTTTTTGAGTGTTTAGTTTAACACCAGGACCCATAGTTGAAGATACAGCTATTGATTTTAGATAAGTTCCTTTTGCTGCAGCAGGCTTAGCTTTAATTAGAGTTTCTAATAAAGTATTGAAGTTATCCCTAAGTTTTTCAACTCCAAAGGAAACTTTTCCGATTGGCGCATGAATAATACCAACTTTATCTACTCTGTACTCAATTTTACCTGCTTTAATTTCCTGGATAGCTCTAGCTACGTCCATGGTTACAGTGCCGGTTTTAGGGTTAGGCATAAGACCTTTAGGTCCAAGTACTCTACCTAATTTACCTACAACACCCATCATATCAGGAGTTGCAACTGCAACATCGAAGTCCATCCACCCTTGTTGGATCTTAGCAGCTAGGTCATCAGCACCTACAAATTCAGCTCCTGCTTCTTCTGCTTCTTTAGCTTTTTCACCTTTTGCAAATACTGCAACTTTTACTGATTTACCAGTACCGTGTGGTAATACAACAGCACCTCTAATTTGTTGGTCAGCATGTTTAGGGTTTACACCTAGCTTAATTGCAGCTTCTACAGTTTCATCAAATTTAGCTGAAGCCATTTTAGTCACTAAATCTAGCGCTTCAGTAGTTGAGTAAAGCTCATCTCTGTTGAAAGTTTTGCTAGCTTCTAAAAATCTTTTACCTTTTTTAGCCATTTCTTATTCCTCCTTGTGGTATTAGCGGAATTAACCTCCCACTTATTTAAAAAAAAAATAAAATTATTCTTCGATGGTTATACCCATGCTGCGAGCAGTACCTTCGATCATCCTCATAGCAGCTTCTACACTTGCAGCGTTTAAGTCTACCATTTTTAATTCTGCTATTTCTTTAACTTTATCTCTGTTTACTTTAGCAACCTTTACCTTGTTAGGTTCCCCTGAAGCTCTCTCTATACCAGCAGCTTTTTTAAGTAGTACAGCAGCTGGTGGGGTTTTGGTTACAAAGGTAAATGAGCGGTCTTCAAAAACTGTAATTTCAACTGGAATGATCAATCCTGCTTGACTAGCAGTCTTTTCGTTAAAGTCTTTACAGAACGCCATTATATTTAGACCTGCTTGACCTAAAGCCGGACCTACAGGTGGTGCAGGTGTTGCTTTACCAGCAGCTATTTGCAGTTTAATTAACTTTATTACCTTTTTAGCCATACGTTCCACCTCCTTATATGTTAATGTGGTTTTGACGGGCAAAACCCTCCCACTTTTAGGTGCTTTAACACCTAAAGATATATATATTAGGTTATTAAATTATAACCTAAAATTATAACTTCTCAACCTGAGTGAATTCTAAATCCATTGGTGTTTCTCTACCAAACATGGACACTAAAACTTTTAACCTTTGTTTGTCCGCATTTATCTCTTCGATAACACCAGAAAAATCTGCAAAAGGACCTGAAATAACCTTAATATGTTGGCCTACTACGAAGTCAACTTTAATTTTAGGTTCTTCAACACCCATTTTCTTCATAATGTGCCTTACTTCACCCTCTTCTAAGGGAATAGGTTTTGTTCCTGAACCTACAAAGCCTGTTACCCCTGGGGTGTTTCTTACAACGTACCATGAATCATCACTCATCAACATTTCCACTAAAACATAGCCAGGAAAAACCTTCTTAAGAGAAGTCTTCTTTTTCCCCGCTTTAGTCTCGGTCTCTTCTTCCATGGGAACTAATACAGAAAATATCTTATCCTGCATCTCCATAGATTCAACCCTTTTTTCCAAGTTCGCTTTTACTTTATTTTCATACCCAGAATAGGTATGAACAACATACCATTTTTTCTCCATCAGTTCGGGGCTAAACTTTGTTTAGACCCTCCCCCCTTTGATTAAAGTATAAGGTTCAAGATTCCTGTGAATCCTTGGTCAATAACAAATATAAGTGTCGCAATGAATACCACCGCTACAATTACTAACGTTGTATAAGATGTTAGTTCTTTTTTGTTCGGCCATTGAACCTTTTTTAACTCGTTTTTAACTTCTTTAAAGAACTTTTTTACTCTTTGAAAGAATCCCATTTTTTCCACTTCCTATCCTTTGAGAATTTTAAAATGGGCCGCGATTATTACTTAGTCTCTTTGTGTATAGTATGTGTTTTGCAGAAACGGCAGTACTTCTTAAGCTCTATACGATCTGGATGAGTCTTTTTGTTCTTAGTATTTGTATAGTTCCTTTGTTTACATTCTGTACATGCCATAGTAATAATAACCCTCATCTATTTTGCACCTCCTAGAATTGACATTGTAATAAAGGTAACTGAATAAATATATATTAAGTTGAGATAAGTTCAGATAACCTTCTACACCGTACCTAATAAAATCTATCATAGTTTAAACTCAATGTCAATACTTGTACTACTTTGCTATGCTATTGCAATTAAGTGTATTTTTTATTATCCACAATTTCATATGTATTATGCCACAATTTGAACTAAAAATCCAGGCTTTCTGGGTTTTGAATGTTAGTTTTGTGGGGCACATAGGGTTTTGAGTGTTAGTTTTGTGGGGCACATAGGGTTTTGAGTGTTAGTTTTGTGGGTCACATAGGGTTTTGAGTGTTAGTTTTGTGGGTCACATAGGGTTTTGAGTGTTAGTTTTGTGGGTCACATGTTATTTACTATGTCTAGTCACCTTGGCAGTATAAAACCATGTCTACTCACCTTGACAGTATAAAACCATGTCTAATCACCTTGACAGTATAAAACCATGTCTAATCATCTTGACAGCATAAAACTATGTCTAGTCATCTTGACAGTATAAAACCATGTCTATTCATCTTGACAGCATAAAACTATGTCTAGTCATCTTGACAGCATAAAACTATGTCTACTCACCTTGACAGTATAAAACCATGTCTAATCACCTTGACAGTATAAAACCATGTCTAGTCACCTTGGCAGTATAAAACCATGTCTAATCACCTTGACAGTATAAAACCATGTCTAATCACCTTGACAGTATAAAACCATGTCTAATCATCTTGACAGCATAAAACTATGTCTAGTCATCTTGACAGTATAAAACCATGTCTATTCATCTTGACAGCATAAAACTATGTCTAGTCATCTTGACAGCATAAAACTATGTCTACTCACCTTGACAGTATAAAACCATGTCTAATCACCTTGACAGTATAAAACCATGTCTAATCACCTTGACAGTATAAAACCATGTCTATTCATCTTGACAGCATAAAACTATGTCTAGTCATCTTGACAGCATAAAACCATGTCTAGCCGTCTTGGCAGTATAATACTATGTCTAGTCACCTTCACAGTATAAAACCATGTCTAGCCGTCTTGACAACATAACCTTTATGCAACAAAAAAGCAGCCTGAGCTGCTTTTTTGTTACTCTTTGATGTCTACAACAACACCAGCGCCTACTGTTCTACCACCTTCACGGATAGCGAATCTTAGGCCAGGCTCGATAGCGATTGATGTGATTAGCTCTACATCAATTTTAATGTTGTCACCAGGCATTACCATTTCCATACCTTCTGGAAGTGTGATCACGCCAGTTACGTCAGTTGTACGGAAGTAGAACTGTGGACGGTAACCGTTTAAGAATGGACTGTGACGGCCACCTTCTTCTTTTGTTAGTACATAGATTTCTGCTGTGTACTTTGTATGTGGTTTGATTGTATTTGGTTTAGCTAGTACTTGACCACGCTCTACCTCTGTACGCTCAACACCCCTAAGTAGTGCACCTACGTTGTCACCTGCTTGAGCTTGATCTAGAAGTTTTCTAAACATCTCAACGCCTGTACATACTGTTTTCTTTGGCTCTTCTGTGAAACCTACGATTTGAATCTCGTCACCAACTTTAACAATACCACGCTCGATACGGCCTGTTACTACTGTACCACGACCTGTAATTGTGAATACGTCCTCGATTGGCATTAGGAATGGCTTGTCTGTGTCACGCTCTGGAGTTGGCACATACTCATCTACTGCGTCCATAAGCTCCCACATTTTTCCGCACCATTCGCATTCCCTTTTACCACAACCACACTCAAGTGCTTTAAGGGCTGAACCTGCTACTATTGGAGTGTCATCGCCTGGGAATTCATACTCAGATAGTAGGTCACGTACTTCTAACTCTACTAACTCTAGTAATTCTTCGTCGTCTACCATGTCAGCTTTGTTTAGGAATACTACGATGTGTGGTACACCTACTTGACGGGATAGAAGGATGTGCTCACGGGTTTGTGGCATTGGGCCATCAGCTGCAGATACAACTAGGATAGCTCCATCCATTTGAGCAGCTCCAGTGATCATGTTTTTAACATAGTCAGCATGACCTGGGCAATCAACGTGTGCATAGTGACGGTTTTCTGTTTCATACTCAACGTGAGCTGTAGAGATTGTGATCCCCCTAGCTTTTTCTTCTGGTGCTTTGTCAATCATGTCATAAGCCATTTTTGTAGCTCCACCAGTTGTAGAGATGATTGTTGTTAGTGCTGCTGTTAAAGTAGTTTTACCATGGTCAACGTGGCCGATTGTTCCTACGTTAACGTGTGGCTTATTACGTTCAAATTTACTCTTAGCCATTTTTATTGCCTCCTTGAAAACATTTTGTTTATTATTTCGATATATCTTATGAAATTCCTGCTTGTTTTTGAAATTTTTGTGGTTTCCCAAAGAATAGGATACGTCAAATTAATAAAGCGCCCCAACGATGGGCACGCTTTTGTGTTAATTCTCTGTTAAAGACTATATTTTACGGCGCTTAAATATCCTTAAGCTGTATTTCGCACTGTAAAAGGCTATAAAAAAGGTAAGAACAGTAGGCAAAACCAGCAAAATAGGATTAGTCAAAGCTTCTAAGTATATTCCTCCCACTAGCAGACCCATTAGGAATAGTGTTATTGGAATATGAATAGATGGGAAAATGGCTCCCGCCACTGTTTTACTAAGCTCGCTTGTGTAATTTCTAAATACCATAAAGCAGCATGTGTCTGTAATTATCCCTGATAATATTGGAATTAGTAACATATAAGGTGAAAATATAGATAATAAGAGACCAAGCAATGTTCCAGTTAATGATACAATTCCAAATTTAGGTACTTTGTTAAGTAAAAAAATAATACCTGCACCATATATAGGTGCCATTATTAACGCTCTATATGCTGCAACAGGTAACAACGACATAACGGGTGTTAGTATGTATCCTAGTATAAAAACTATTGTTACCACAAGAGTTATTAAAATTATTTCTCTCAGTCTATTTTGCATATGCATCAAACTCCCTTACGAGTTAGTCTATAGTTATGTTTATGTAGGTAACACACATATTATAAATTTAATTTTTTTGAAGACAAAGTTAGTCTTTTGGAGAACTTTCTATAATTATAATGACATATACTTTATATAAAAAAAACATCCTGCTTGAGGATGTAGTTTACTTGGTTTGGTGGCGGCGCAGGGATTTGAACCCCGGACACTACGGGTATGAACCGTATGCTCTAGCCAACTGAGCTACGCCGCCATATTGTTTTTCAACTCTTTTTGGAGCTCACGACCGGAGTTGAACCGGTGGCCTCATCCTTACCAAGGATGCGCTCTAACCGCCTGAGCTACGCGAGCAAATTTGGTTGGAGCGGGTGATGGGAATCGAACCCACGTGGCTAGCTTGGAAGGCTAGAGCTCTACCATTGAGCTACACCCGCATGTTAGATGGTGGAGAGGACTGGATTCGAACCAGTGAAGGCGGAGCCAGCAGATTTACAGTCTGCCCCCTTTGGCCAACTCGGGAACCTCTCCGTGTTATTTTTGAGAGCATGTTCATCTCTCAGCCACAAAAACTATTATACATTTTTTTAAAGCTGAGGTCAAGAGTTTTTTAAAATTTTTTATTTGCTAGATTATGTTAAATATCCCTGACCTCTAAGTAACGCTCTAACTTTCGTTTAACTCTTTGAAGAGCATTGTCTATTGACTTTACGTGTCTTCTGAGCTCTTCTGCTATTTCCTGATAGGATTTCCCTTCTAGATATAGCATCAAAACCTTTCTTTCTAAACCACTTAAAATCTCACCCATCTTTTTCTCTATGTCGATATACTCCTCTTGATTTATCATCAGTTCTTCAGGGTCAGTAATTTTGATACCTGATAGTATATCTAAAAGAGTGCGATCTGAATCCTCATCAAATATTGGTTTGTTTAAGGAAACGTACGAGTTCAAAGGTATATGTTTTTGCCTTGTAGCGGTTTTTATAGCAGTAATTATTTGTCTTGTGACACATAGCTCTGCGAAGGATTTAAAGGATGTTAATTTGTCACCTTTAAAATCCCTTATTGCCTTATAAAGACCAATCATACCCTCTTGAATTATGTCTTCTCTATCTGCACCTATTAAAAAATAGGATCTGGCTTTAGAACGGACAAAATTTTTGTATTTGTTGATAATATATTCAGTCGCCTGTATGTCACCCTGACAAGCTAATATGGCGATACTCTCATCTGTCATATCTTCAGCTTCAAATCTTTTTTTAGCAGTCAAAGTCACATTAAAACCCTCCCCCAAAACTTGTGATTCTTATTATACAGGAGTGGGAAATAACCGTCAAGGGTTTTAGTTCCCAAACGGATTTTTAAGGTTTTTAATGTGTTTTGTTACTTATATCACCAATAGTATTTCCCAAACTACTTCTGGAGACTTCATCCCTTCTAGTTGTTGAGTATTAAGGTACTAGTATGGAAACAATTTATATCCCTCTAATAAGGTTGTTTCTTTATGAATTTCTTTGTTTTACTACTTCATACATGAGTATACCAGCAGCAACCCCTGCATTTAAGGAAGATACTTCGCCTTTTAGAGGAATGCTCAAGATTACGTCACAATGTTTTTTAACTAATTGCCCTATTCCCTTTCCTTCTCCCCCGATAACTAAGCAGATTTTCCCTTTGAGATCTGCTTTATAGTACTCAGTTCCATCCATGTCGGCGCCAAATATCCAGTATCCTTTTGCTTTCAAAAGTTCTATTGTTTGTGATAGGTTGGTCACTTGAGCAACTGGAACATGCTCTAAAGCGCCGGCCGCCACTTTGGCCACTGTGAATGTAAGGGGTACAGCTCTATGCTTGGGTATTATTATACCGTCTACTCCTGCTCCATCCCCTGTTCGAATTATAGAACCTAAATTATGGGGGTCTTCAAGGGAGTCTAGTATTACTAAAAATCCTTCTTGCCCTTTTTCTTCTATATTCTTTAAAATCACGTCGATATCTGTGTAGGCTTTTGGGCTAACCATTGCAGCAATACCTTGATGATTTCCGTTTTCTGTTATTTTATCTAGTAATGTTTTATCACACCATTTAATAAGTATATCTGCATTTTTAGCAAGATCTACTATTTTTTGTTCTTTGAAGCCCTTTTGTATATGAATCTTGTTTATAGGCCTCTCACTTTGTAATAATTCTTTTACGGAGTTTTTACCATATACTATATCTTCTTTCATCCTTTAATCGCCTCCAATGTGGGAGCTTTCCCGCAACACATTGTACCTTCTGGACAAAAACCTAGTGTGTCACAGCTTGCCCCAGCATATTTAAATACACTTGGTGCAACTTCCTTAACTTTCTTAAGCATTTCATTTGCCATAGTACGTATTTCCCATTGAGCCCTAACACATGCCCTGTGGTGAAAAAAGTTAAATAATGATCTAGCGTTCATTGTAACTATTATTTTTGTTTCACAGCTATTTGGTAAGGTATATCTGGCATCTTCCTTTGATACACCTAACTCAACGATTCTTTCATATGCTTCCCCTATTTGTTCCATGAGTTTTTCATATATATCATTTGCCTCTTGATTTTGTTTGATAGATGGCGGAGTTATAAATTCAAAATTCTTTTCTGCAACATATCTTTGGGATTTTTGCGAATAGCTAGCTATTCTATGTCTAACTAGTTGATGGGTCAACGCTCGGCTAACACCGCTTATGCCAAAACTAAAGCTAATATGTTCAAAAGGAGATTGATGACCTAAGGATAATAACTTTTCGATAAGTTTTCTCCCCTTTTCACCCTCCATTTTTTTGAGTATATCTTCGATGTCATCAGCAGAGTAACAAAGCCTAGCAGCTGCCGCTACTAACTCCTCACAGTTAGGCGTAAAATTCAGTAGTTCCACTTTCATCTTTAGTCTTCCTCCCCTTGTATTATTTCCACAATGCGGCTCATCAATGTCTCTATTCGCCCAAAATTGTTATTTAAGTAAAGGTAACCCATTACAGCCTCTAACCCTGTAGCATTTTTGTATTCAGCTACTGTAGCACTTTTAGGAAAGGAATTTCCCTTTACATTCCTTCCCCTTAGTGCAATGTTAAGCTCTATCTCTTCAAGTTCATTTTGAATCCTTAAAAAAGCAATACTTTGAGAGGTTGCTTTGTTAAATTTTTCAGCTCTTTTATGAAGTAAGTTCGGCTTATATTTACCACTTCTTAATAACATAGATCTAATATATGTGTCATAAACTGAATCCCCTACAAAAGCTAGGGCTAGTACAGGGATTTCTTTTTCAAGTTGACTTTTATTCAACAAACTTCCACCTCACCCCGCTGGGCGTATCTTCTAGGATTATTCCTTTATCCAGCAACTGATTTCTTATGGCATCAGCTTTTTGAAAATCTCTTTCTTTTCTAGCTAATTGTCTTTCCTCTATTAAACTTTCTATTTCTTCCTCAAGATTTTTAGAGTCCTTTTCCTGTATTAGGTCAAAACAAAAATTTAGTGTTTCAAAGGCTGTTTGCATGTGGTTTAGAGTATTAATATTACTTCCCTCTTTTAAATAAGTATTTACTTCTCTTACCAATTCGAAGAGTATACTTAACCCATCTGCGGTGTTAAAATCGTTATCCATTACTGTATAGTATTTTTCAATCAAACTGTCAACCCTTTTTACAGTTTCAGTTTCATTTTTAGTTTCTATTTGATTTTGAGATACCATTGCGGAAGATTTAATAGCATGCTGTAAGTTAGTATAGCACGTGTTTATCCTTTCCACGCTACGTTCAGCGGATTCTAGTAATTCATCACTGAAATTTATGGGACTTCTGTAATGTGCTGACATAAGGAAAAATCTCAGTGCTAATGGGGTAAATTTTTTCCTCAAATCCCTTACCATTAAGCTATTTCCTTCTGACTTGCCCATTTTTTTATTTTCAATTTGCAAAAATCCAATGTGTAACCAGTACTTAGAAAACGGTTTGTCTGAGAGTCCCTCACTTTGAGCTATCTCGTTTTCATGGTGGGGGAATGCCAGGTCTTCTCCACCTCCATGTATGTCTATGGATTCACCTAGGTATCTTCTAGACATAGCGGAGCATTCTATATGCCATCCTGGTCTTCCTTCACCCCATGGGCTATCCCATTTCGGTTCACTGGGCTTTGCTGCTTTCCAAAGCACAAAATCCAATGGGTTTTTTTTGTTGCGGTCTACTTCTATCCTTGACCCTGATTCCAGTTTTTCTAGGTTTTGGCCAGATAATTTTCCGTATCCATAAAATTTCTGTGTGTCAAAAAATACATCTTCACCACCTTGGTATGCTAAGCCTTTTTTGATCAAACCTTGGATTATATCAATGATTTGTTCGATATTTTCAGTGGCTTTTGGATGTGTGATAGCGTCTTTGATTCTTAAGGATCTTGCATCTTCAAAGTAATTTACTATCATATCCTCTGCAAGTTCCTTTACGGTAACTCCCATCTCATTTGCTTTTACTATAAGCTTATCGTCTATGTCAGTAAAATTTTGTACGTAGTTTACATCATAGCCCCTTTGTACTAAATATTGACGAATAACATCAAACATTAGAAATGTCCGTGCATTTCCAATATGAAAGTAATTATAAACAGTGGGGCCACATACGTACATCCTCACTTTATTCTCTTCTATGGTCTTGAATTTTTCAAGTTTTTTTTCTAAAGTGTTATAAACTTTCATTTTCATCTTTTCCTCCTTTTAATACATCAACTTCTTTTTTCAAATCCTGTACTTGCCGTTGTAGACATGTGAGCATTACCAAAATGGGGTCCGGCAAATTGTTATGATCTAGTTGCTGGTTAACTTTAACACCATTATTAGCCACTATCTTTCCCGGTATACCTACTACAGTTGAGTTAGGTGGCACTTCCTCAAGGACAACTGACCCTGCCCCTATTTTTGAGTTTTCACCCACTGTAAATGGTCCTAACACCTTTGCCCCAGCTCCAATTATGCAGTTTTCCTGGACAGTAGGGTGACGTTTCCCCTTCTCTTTACCTGTACCGCCCAATGTAACTCCTTGGTAAATGGTTACAAAATCCCCTACTTCAGCGGTTTCACCTATAACTACACCTGTACCATGATCTATAAATACCCCTTTGCCTATTGTAGCACCAGGATGTATTTCTATCCCTGTAACCCATCTAGAAAACTGCGAAATAAATCTCGCCAATGTCACCATTTTCCTTTTGTAAAATTTATTTGCTAGTCTATGGAAAAACAAAGCATGAAATCCGGGGTAGCAAAGAATTATTTCTATGGTATTTTTTGCAGCTGGATCGCGATCAAATATTGCATTTATGTCTTCTTTCATTTGCCTGAACATTAATTCCTATTCCTCCTAATTAATACTTTAATCCATTTTCACCACGCACATTAATTTTCTAAAAATAAATATAAAAAAGCCACCCCTAGGTTATAGAGGCGACTTTTAATCGCGGTTCCACTCTACTTTAGACATTTATTGTCTATCTTTAGCTAGCCGTTAACGGGGCATATTCGTTTTAGCTCTGGGGTTGCAAATCCCTTCATAGCTAATAATCATATTTCTTTATTACTATTTTACCTCTTTGAGAGCATTTTATCAACTCTTTTTATAACTCTTTCTTTCCCTAAGATAGGAATCAAGCTATAAAGCTCTCCACCACTTGTCCTGCCTGTCAGAGCAACTCTAAGGGGCATAAATACTTTTTTTCCACCTAAGTTCAATTCCTTTGTCAAAGATTTAAGTATATCTTCTACCTTATTGTAGTTGAGTTCCTCTGCAGCTATGATCTTTTCTTTAAAAAGGTCCATCACTGAATCAACTTCTTCTTGCTTCAAAATATCCCTACTTTTTTCGCCATCAAAATCGATATCATCGTGAAAAATGTCAGCTGTGAGTTCAACAATATCCGACAACACTGTCATTTTTTCTCTTACTGATTCTACGACATTTTCCAACCAGCTTTCTTCATAGCTGTCGATATCTGTAATGTTATTTCTTAAGAAAGGTTTAACCCTTGTAACTAATTCTTTGATAGGTAGGTTTTTAATATATACAGAGTTCATCCATTTTAGTTTTTCCATGTTAAATACTGCAGGATTTTTGGAAACACGGTCTAAGGAAAACTCCTTTAACAGCTCATCAAGGGTAAACAATTCCCTTTCTCCTTCTGGAGCCCAACCTAGTAAAGCCAAAAAGTTTATAAGGGCTTCAGGGAGATATCCTTTATCACGGTATTGATCGACACTGGTGTCCCCATCTCTTTTACTCATTTTCTTTTTTTGTTCGTTAAGTATTAAAGACACATGAGCAAATTTGGGTTTAGGTTGTTGTAAAGCATCGTATATTAGTACCTGTCTAGGAGTGTTAGAAAGATGTTCATCGCCTCTAACCACATCAGTTATGCCCATTGTTATATCATCTATTACAACTGCGAAGTTATACGTAGGAATTCCATCGGATTTAACTATAACATAATCGCCAATACCATCGCTCTCAAATTTAACTATACCCCTGACTTTATCATCGATGGTTATTACCTGGCCTTGTGGCACCTTGAATCTAATAACATATTTCTTTCCTTGCCCTTCAAGTTCTGTAATTTGATCTTCTGTTAGGGAGCGACATTTACCACTATACTTAGGGGTTTCTCCCTTAGCCATAGATTCTTGTCTTTGGGCCTCAATTTCTTCTGCTGAACAAAAACATTTGTAACAGTCTTTTTTGTCAAATAATTGGTCAAGGAAATTTTTATAAATATCTAACCTCTCTGTTTGCCTATATGGTCCGTTTTCTCCACCAACCCTAAGACCTTCTTGCCAATCAAGCCCTAACCACTGGATACTGTCTAAGATTTCCTCTTCCCAGTGAGCTGACGAACGAGCCAGGTCAGTATCTTCACTGCGAATTAAAAAGGTGCCGCCTGCCTGCCTTGCTAACAAATAATCAAACAAAACTGTTCTTGCTCCTCCAATATGTAAAGGCCCAGTGGGACTCGGGGCATATCGTACTTTATAAGTCATAAAGATAACCTCCATTTAATATTTATTTGAACCCAAATATTATACCAATATTTGTCCTTTGTTACAATTGAATTAAAGTAATTGCTTGAGCAGCTATCCCTTCTTCACGACCTACGAAACCTAGTTTTTCAGTGGTAGTTGCTTTTATTGTTATATCACTTTCTTTAATTTCCAAAATACTGGCTATGTTTTTTTGCATTTTATCTATGTAAGGAGCTATTTTAGGTCTTTCTGCCATTATTACACAGTCAATGTTAGTTATGATTACATTATTTTCGTCTAGCTTATCCTTTACTTTTTTTAGAAGTTTAAGGCTAGAAATATCCTTATACTTTTGATCAGAATCAGGAAAAATTTGGCCTATATCACCTAAACCGCTTGGGCCAAGGAGACTATCCATTATAGCATGTAATAAAACATCCGCATCGGAATGGCCAGCCAAACCTTTATGATGGTCTAACTTTACACCTCCTAGAATTAGATCCCTATTATCTGTAAGTCTATGTACATCGTATCCTAAGCCTATTTTAAACATCACCTAAGCCCTCCCGTTCTAAAATGTATTGTGCTAAAAGTAAATCTTGCGGGGTGGTGATTTTAATGTTTGTTTCTTCCCCTTTTATAGTTTCGATACTATAACCTAGGTACTCCATCATTGAGCTTTCATCTGTAAATTTTTCTAAACTGCCTATGGATTTTTTAAATGCGGCTTCAAGTTTATTGATATAGAAGCATTGAGGTGTTTGAACGGCAAATAATTTTTCTCGCAGGGGTGTTTTAACAACCTTCCCTGCCTCTATGATTTTAATAGTATCCTTCACTGGTATTACAGGTATAACCCCATCACTATGTGGATTGGTTCTAAGATGCTTTATTAAATCCTTTAATAGTTGATGAGTTAACATGGGCCTTGCTGCATCATGTACCAACACTACATCTTCTAAGCCGGCCTTGATTTCCTTTATACCATTATAAACTGATTGTGCCCTGTTTGATCCACCTATTACTACTTTTTTCACTTTATCTAATTGATATTTATTAATTATCTCCTCTTGACAATAACTTACGTCATTCTTAGGTACTACTAAGATTATCTCATGTATATCATCGCAGTTTTGGAACAATAACACAGTGCGGGCCAACATAGGTTGACCCGCTAAGTTTAAAAATTGTTTTTTTTGTTTTTTACCCATTCTATTCCCGTTTCCGGCTGCAGGTATAAGTGCAATATTTTTCATAACATACTCCTATGAATTATAATTAAGTTTTAACAAGCTTTATCATTACTCTTAATTTTTGCAAATATCATTCTTCCAGCGGCAGTTTGTAGGACACTTGTTACTAGCACCTCAAGGTTTTCACCAATATGCCTTCTACCACCTTCTACTACAATCATGGTACCATCATCTAGATAGGCTACACCTTGACCTGATTCTTTACCATCTTTAACAATTTGTACTAACATCTCTTCTCCTGGTAAAACAACTGGTTTTACAGCGTTCGCCAACTCGTTTATATTTAAAACTGGTACTCCTTGTAACTCACAAACTTTATTTAAGTTGTAATCGTTTGTAACTACCATACCCTTAAGTTTTTGTGCCATTTTGACCAGTCTACTATCTACCTCTAAAGAGTCAAATTCCTTTTCTTCTATGATAGAAACTGGGATTTTTAGTTCCTTTTGAATTCTGTTTAGTATATCAAGCCCTCTTCTACCCCTATTTCGTTTCAGTGTGTCAGAGGAGTCCGCTATGTGCTGTAACTCGTCAAGTACAAACATTGGAATAATAATTTTTCCTTCAATGAATCCAGCATGGCAAATGTCTGCCACCCGTCCATCTATTATTACACTTGTGTCTAGTATTTTACATATCTGGCTATTGCTAATACCTTTTTCTTTATCTTTATTACTCCTTGTAAAAAGAGTGAGCAAATCATCCCACTTACTAACGGCAACCACATATCCAAAGTAACCAAAAACTATATTGGTCACAATGGGTAAAACCGAACCAACTAGAGGCAACTCTTTAAAAGGATGTATTAGCAATGTGGCTAATATAAGACCTAGCATTAGTCCCACTATACCTGCTAATATATCCTGAACCGGTGTAGTTTGTAACCTCTTATTAATCCAGCCTCCAACATTTTTAAAATAGGTGGTTATCCTTGGGAAAATAAAAAAACATATAATTCCTAATGCTAAACCTAAAAACCCCGCTCCACCTTGCTGCTGAAGGTCTGATAAATTAAAGAACTGCAAGATCTGAATTGATAATAAATAACCTATTGATATACCCAAAAGCGCCGACAATACCCTAAAAACTTTATCTAGCATTTCTATCCCTTCACCTCCTATAATTACATACTAAAGTATAGTATAAACTATCACTCATAATATATACAAATAAATTAGATAAATATTTTGTAAACATTAAATAAACATTTTAGTTATCTTCTTTTAAGCAAAAGATTCAACTAGCAATTCATCAGCACGGGTTTCATCTATATCTTTTGCAAGTACTATTTCACTTATTAGTATTTGCTTTGCGTTTTCTAGCATCCTTTTCTCACCAGAGGATAGACCTTTTTCTTTGTCACGGATTGTTAAATCTTTAACTACCTCTGCAATGGCTAAAATATCACCACTTTTAATTTTTTCTAGGTTAGCCCTATATCTACGGTTCCAGTTTGTGGACATGACATTCTTCTCCCCTTGCAGTATGGCAAAAACCTCATTCAACTCTTTGTTGCCCACTATATCCCTTACACCAACTTCTTCAACTTTATCAAGTGGAATAAAAACCTTCATTGATCCAATGGGAATTCTCAAAACGTAATACTTATGGTTAACACCTAAAACTTCCCTTTCCTCTATTCCTTCAATAACGCCTGCCCCATGCATGGGATAGACTACCTTATCACCAACTTTAAACATTTGATTCACCCCACTTTTTAAAAAATGCAATTTTTTATAATTTTACCACAAAAGTATTTGTCTTGTCAAAAATATTAAATGATATCATATAATGTCTTTTTTTGTCAACTTTTTTTTAAGGATATTAAAATAATAATTTTTTTATTGCTTTTCACCCTTGTCAGTTTGACAAAGCATTTAATTAATAGATATAATATCATTAAAAGAAAGCAAGGAGTGAAGGCAGCCAATGAAGGAAATTAACTGTGAAGCTTTTCAAGGTAAGGTAAATGATTTACTTATTAGACATAGAAGTATATTAGATGTTTTGTCGAAGTACCATGAGTCCAACAGTAGAGTTAATCGTTCAGTAGCCAAATCAGTCACTAACTGTGGTTGTTTAAGTATAAATGCTGCCAAGGAAGTAGATTCTTTAGAAATGGAACCAGAGGAGTTCTACTCATCTAGGGAAACTCATTTAGCTGGAAAACTTTGCGATAGCTGCAAAGAGATTATTGAAATGGAGTTGGGAAATAATCTCTTTTATTTCGTTGCTTTATGCAACATATTAGACTTAGATATGGAAGAAATACTGAAAAAAGAGTATGGTAAGATATCTGCACTAGGCAAATTTAATCTTACATAAAAAGAAGGGAGCCCTTGGCTCCCTTCTTTATTTTTGTATCACTCTTTTACTTTTATAATATCTAAATAATATAAGTCCTTGCTCTTTTATCCCTATTAAAAGATATATAATAACTGGGAAAAATATCAGTTCCCTGAATCTCAACACAAATATAACAAATAACAACACAAACACAATAGATGCCTGCAAAAACTTCGGTATCCCAATTTTTTTAAAGTCTGGATATCTCACAGCGCTAATCATAAAATATGCTAAAAGCAATGTTATAAAAGCTAGCATTCTATGGGGTATCAAAGACTGATAGGTCATTATTATTGTTAAGATTCCCCCTGCCATTGTTATGGGCATGCCGATAAAAAAACCTGGTGTAGAGTCTACAACGTTAAATCTAGCTAGGCGTATGGCTCCAGCTAGGGGGAAGGTAAATGCTATCATTATACCAATGATCCCAAATTCCTCAAGGGCCAAGGTATAAGTAACAAAGGCTGGTGCTACCCCGAAAGTAACAAGGTCAGAAAGGGAATCTAATTCTTTCCCAAACTCACTGCTAACACCTAAATATCGTGCAATTCTTCCATCTAAGCCGTCCAATAACATTCCAACTATTATAAATGCAGCACCCGTTGTAGGTTCTCCTTCAATAATTAAAAGTAATGCAATCAATCCGAATATAAGGTTACCTAGTGTAAATATACTAGGTAACATCCTTTTTAAAATCACAAAATCCACCTCCCCTTTTAAACGTGCCTATCTAGTAGCACTTGTTGTTGCAACCTACGCAATCCATCCTTTATGGCTCGAGCTCTCACCTCACCAATTCCGTCTACTTCATCTAGCTCCTCTATGGTGGCTATTAAGATATTGTGCAGTCCACCTAGTTCCTCTACAGTGTTTTCAATTACAGGCATTGGCAAACGTGGTATTTTGTTTAAAATTCGATGCCCTTTAGATAGTACTGGCTGCTCTAGGGTTGAAACGCTTCCTCCGTAGCCTAAAATCTTACTTATTATTGTTAATTCAAGTAGGTCTTCTGAGCTTAGGGCCGCCATGCTTTTAAGGACATCTTCAGGTGCCTTTTCGTCATTATTTGCGATATAATCTTTAATGACTAGGTACCCTTCTTCTTCTACATTAGCTATTAACTCTTCTAGCTGCATCCTAATAAGTCTTCCTTCATCTCCTAGCTCTACAATGTACTTTCCTAGTTCACCAACTATACGTAGAACCATTTCATAACGTTGTAGAACATTAACAATGTCACCAATATTAACCATTTCTTCAAATTCTAGTGCGCTTAGGTTTACAAGTCCTTGCTCTAAAACTGATCGGTATTTGTCTAGGGTTTGTATAGCTTGATTTGCTTTGTTTAAAATTACACTTATATCCTTTAATGCATACTTCATATAGCCTTTATATAAGGTAATAATATTCCTCCTTTGAGATATGGAAATAACAAGCTCCCCTGTTTGTCTAGCTACCCTTTCAGCGGTTCTATGTCTTATTCCAGTTTCCGTTGATGCTATGGATGAGTCGGGAATTAGCTGAGTGTTAGCATACAATATCTTCTTTGCGTCGTAACTTAGGATAATAGCTCCATCCATCTTTGCAAGTTCGTATAAATTTGCTGGAGTAAAGTCGCTGTTTATATAAAATCCCCCATCAACTAATTCCTGCAACTGTGGGCTCTCACCTAGCACAATCAGAGCGCCCGTTTTAGCCCTTAATACATTCTCTAGGCCCTCACGTAGTGCCGTCCCTGGTGCCACAAGCTGAAGGGTCTTTAATAATTTTTCTTCTTCTCCTCGTAATGTGCTCATGAAATTACTCACCTCCTAAAACTACTTCTATGCCATGTCGAATATCTTTAATAGGATATATCTCTAGCCCTTCAATATCTGGTATGGAGCTTACATCTGGTACTAGTGCTTTAGTAAATCCTAACTTTTGTGCTTCTTTGAGCCTAGTATCCAACCTATTTATACTCCTTACTTCTCCTGTAAGCCCAACCTCGCCCATAACAATCCAATCTCTTTTTATAGGTTTATCTTTAAAGCTAGATGCCAATGCTATAGCAATGGCCAGGTCTACAGCAGGTTCATTTATTCTTACACCACCTGCTATATTAACAAAAGCATCAGAGTTATTTAAGTATAAACCTACTCTTTTTTCTAGCACAGCCATTAGTAAGGACACCCTGTTGTAGTCCACTCCATCTGTCATCCTCCTTGGGTTGCCAAAGTTAGTGGGACTAACTAATCCTTGGACCTCCACTAAAATGGGCCTTGTCCCTTCAAGGCTAGCTGTAACCACTGAACCCGCCCCTTCTACTGGACGTTGGGACAAAAAGAGTTCAGATGGATTTGATACTTCTCTTAAACCTTTATCTTGCATCTCAAATACACCTATCTCATTAGTGGAACCAAATCTATTTTTTACACCCCTTAGAATCCTAAAGGATTGATGTCTTTCTCCTTCAAAATAAAGAACAGTATCAACCATGTGTTCAAGTATACGCGGCCCTGCTATCCCCCCCTCTTTTGTAACATGCCCTACAATAAAGGTGGTGGTGTTTGTGTTTTTAGCTATTCCCATTAATGCTGCAGTACATTCTCTAACCTGAGTTACACTGCCTGGTGCAGATGTAAGCTCACTGTTATAAGCTGTTTGTATTGAATCTACTATTAAAAAATCAGGATTGTATTTAACAACAGCTTCTTTAATATTGTTGATTTCAGTCTCCGCTAGCAGAAATAAGTTCTCTTCAGCTATTTCTAGTCTATCTGCCCTTAGTTTAATCTGCTGTATTGATTCTTCACCAGATATATATATAACTTTTCCTTTTTTGGCTAAACTGGACGATGTTTGTAAAAGTATTGTTGATTTTCCTATTCCGGGATCTCCACCAATTAGTACTAGGGAGCCATCTACTATGCCCCCACCTAATACTCTATCTAGTTCTTGGATCCCTGTGGTAGTTCTTTTCCCTGCCTCAAACTTCACATCTTTTATAGAAACTGGACTTGAAAGCTTCGGCAACTGGCCAAAGGCCCCTTTACTGCCCGTAAACTTCATTTCTTCATCCATTGTATTCCAACTAGAGCACGCAGGACATTTTCCTACCCACTTTATAGATTCATATCCGCATTCCCTACAAACGAAAACTGTTTTATTCTTATCAGATTTCTTCAATAATTATCAACACCTTCATGTTTTAACAAACTTTCTTCAAATTCTTATTATATCATATTATTCTCTCAGAATCAGAAAAATTCCTGCACCTTTAAAGAATTTGTAATAAATACTTCTCGATAGTCGGATGGTTAGTTAGATAATAAATAGAAGTGGTCCAAGATAGTTTTTATATAAAAACCACTAAGGAATAAATCCCTAGTGGCTTCAGCTTGTAGACAAACCTAAGACAAAGTCATTGACCCTAGATGTGTATATTAAAAAGCAGTACAATTAATTCGAGGAGATAGACTTAAGAGCTGAATAGCTAAACGGAAGAAGGGGCGAGAAACAGGACGTCAGACTGTGTGAGAATTAGAGAATAATATATGTCTAAATGGCTCTAAAGTACTGTAAATACAGTACTTTTCCCTTTTTCTGTAGTATAATTAAGTTATAGAATATCGGAGAGGGGATTTTAAATTGTCATTTATAAAAGGTACAGATAGAAAGCAAAAAACAATGTTTCCTGACTGCATAGAAGATTACATAGGTGAGGATAATCCCGTTAGAGTAATTGATGAATACGTAGAACTGGTCAATATGAGTGCATTCACTAAATCAAAGGAACACCGCAGAGGTGCACCAGGATATCATCCCTCTGTTTTATTGAAGTTATATCTATACGGGTATGTAAATGGCATAAGATCATCTAGAAAGCTAGAAACAGAATCTCACAGGAATATAGAAGTGGTTTGGCTATTACAAAAACTAAAACCTGATTTTAAAACAATAGCTGATTTCAGGAAAGAAAATAAAACTCAGCTAAAACAAGTCTTCAAGGATTTTACAAAGTTGTGTAAGGATCTCAAACTATTAGGCGAGGAATTCATAGCAATAGATGGGACTAAAATTCAAGCTAATAATTCAAAGAAGAATAATTTCTCAAAGAAAAAAATACAGAGACACAAGCAATATATCGAAGATAAGGTTAATTCCTATCTAGATTTGTTAGAAAGCAGTGACAAAGACGATTCACCTAAACTTAAGTATACACCTGAAGAAATTCAGCAAAAAATTGAAAAACTCAAGGAGCGTAAAATTAAATTTGAAGAGTTGGAAGAAAAACTACACAGTAGCGAAAGTAATGAAGTATCTACAGTTGACAAAGATGCTAGGCTAATGGACAACAAAAACAATGGTGTTACTGTAGCATATAACATACAAACAGCTGTAGACTCTAAGCATAGTATTATAGTGGCATATGATGTTACAAACAATCCCGCAGATCAAGGCAATCTAAATTCACTTGCAGAAGAAACTAAAGATATATTTGGAAAAAGGAAACTCGAAGTAGCAGCAGATAAAGGCTATTACCAAGCAGACGATCTTATGAAATGTGAGAGAAACCAAACAACAGTCTATTTGCCAAAACAGTCGTATTCTAACGCCACAGGAGACAAAGATTTCTACGGAGATAAATTTACTTATGTGCCTGAAAAAGATTTATATATTTGTCCTTTAGGACATGAACTTCGCAGAATAAATCACAAATCAAAAGAACCAAAGAGAATAAAATATAGAAACTACGATGCCTGTAAAAACTGTGAATCAAAAAGCAAATGTACCACTGCAGCTAAAGGCAGGATAATAAATCGATCACCTAGCCAAGATTTTTTGGATACTATAGATGCTAGAACAGAAGCAAATATGGACAAATACCTACAAAGACAGATGATTGTTGAGCATCCTTATGGAACCATCAAAAGGACAATGAATGCTGGGTATTTTTTAACAAGAGGGATGGATTCTGTAACTACAGAGACAGCCCTAGTTTTGCTAGCCTATAATTTTAAAAGAGTAATAAATATTATAGGTGTGAAAGAACTACTAAGGATATTAGTAGCTCTTAGACCCATTTTATCATTGTGTTTTTATAGGTTTAAATCATATTGCTCCAAAAGACAGGAAATTTACAGCTAATCTTTGAGTTTTTAGAGATTATCCACACAGTCTGACGTTTCGAGAGCTCCACTGAACCATGGACGGTGAATTGGAGCGGTACCCTTCTGGAGTTTAGATAGAAGCCTTAAGTCTCACGGAGAATTTTGTACAGCGTTTAATATGCGACATTCATAAAAAATGACTTTGTCATCAATCTGAAACCACTAAGGAATAAATCCTTAGTGGTTTTTTCTGAACTTGATTTTTCCGTCTATCACTTCAAGTAATATATTATCTCCTTTTTTAGCTTCACCTTTTAGGATTTCCTCTGATAAATCATCTTCTATTAGGCGTTGTATAGCTCTTCTTAGGGGCCTTGCTCCATATGTTGGGTCAAATCCTTCCTCTGCAAGGTGTGCAAAAACTTCTTCTGTTGCGTCAAGGTTAATCCCGTACTCTTTAACCCTTTTAGCAAATTTGCTAAATAATAGCTTTACAATCTCTTGAATATGCTCTTTTTCCAAGCTGTGAAACACTATTATTTCGTCAATCCGATTTAAGAATTCTGGCCTGAAGGTTCTTTTCAACTCATCTGTGACTTTATTTTTCATGTCACTGTAATTACTTTCGCTACTTGCTGGCCTAAAACCCATGGAAGATTCTTTTTTAATAAGGTCAGCACCAACATTTGAAGTCATTATAATAACTGTGTTCCTAAAATCAACTCTCCTGCCTTTTCCATCAGTTAGTATTCCATCTTCTAGAACCTGTAAAAGGATATTAAATACTTCAGGATGGGCTTTTTCAATTTCGTCAAATAGGATTACTGAGTAGGGCTTCCTTCTAACTTTTTCTGTAAGTTGCCCTCCTTCATCATAACCTACATATCCTGGGGGAGCACCCACAAGTCGGGCTGTTGTATGTTTCTCCATGAATTCAGACATATCGATGCGAATCATGGCGTCTTCGTCTGCAAATAAGCTTTCTGCTAGAGCTCTAGCTAACTCTGTTTTACCTACTCCAGTTGGACCTAAGAATATAAATGACCCAATTGGCCTTTTAGGGTCCTTAAGACCAGCTCTAGCTCGCCTTACAGCTCGAGCTACAGCCTGAACTGCTTCCTCTTGCCCTATCACTCTGTTATGCAAAATGCTCTCTAGATTCAATAGTCTTTGTGTTTCTTCTTCAGCTAGTTTCTTAACTGGTACACCAGTCCAACTAGATACTATCTGTGATATTTCTTCGGGGGTAACCACATATTTGTCAGAAACCTGCTTCTTCTCCCACTGATTTTTTAGTGATTCTAAATTTTCTTTGATTTCTCTCTCTTTATCCCTAAGTTGTGCTGCCTTTTCAAATTCTTGATTCCTAACTGCAGCATCTTTTTCTTTTTTAGAATCCTCTAGTTCTTGCTCTAAGTTTTTAAGGTCAGGTGGAGCTGTATATGTTGTTAGTCTAAGTCTTGAAGCGGCTTCATCAATTAAGTCTATGGCTTTGTCAGGTAGAAACCTATCGGTAATATATCTATCAGAAAGATTAACTGCTGCCACTATGGCATCATCACTAATTTTTATTCTATGATGTGCTTCATATCTATCCCTTAGCCCTTTTAGAATTTCAACTGCCTCATCTTTTGTTGGTTCTCCAACTGTAATTGGCTGAAACCGCCTTTCTAAGGCGGGGTCTTTTTCAATATGCTTTCTGTACTCATCCAGTGTTGTTGCACCGATTGTTTGAAGCTCACCCCTAGACAAAGCAGGCTTTACGATGTTTGATGCATCTATGGCCCCTTCTGCACCTCCTGCCCCTATAATAGTGTGAATCTCATCTATAAATAGTATTACATTTCCTACTTCTTTGAATTCTTCCATGAGTTTTTTTAACCTTTCTTCAAACTCACCTCTATACTTAGTACCAGCCACAACAGAAGCAAGTTCTAAGGTAACTAGCCTTTTGTTCCTCAGTGTCTCTGGTACATCCCCATCTATAATTTTTTGGGCAAGACCCTCAGCTATGGCCGTCTTACCAACTCCCGGTTCTCCGATCAAACAAGGATTATTCTTAGTCCTTCTGCTTAACACTTGTATAACCCTTTCTATTTCTTTGCTCCTACCTATAACTGGATCTAATCTGCCCAATTGCGCTTCTTTAGTTAAATCTCTTCCAAATGAATCTAGCATGGGTGTTGTTTTTTGGTTATGATAATTAGCATTTTTCGCTTTAGGAGTTTTAGGGTCAGTATATCCACCTAGTTCCTTTAGAATTGATCCTCTTGTTTTATCTAAATCTACTCCTAAGTTATCAAGTACCTTTGCTGCCACTCCCTCACCTTCTTTAATTAGCCCAAGAAGGATGTGTTCTGTACCAACATAGTTATGACCTAGAATCTGTGCTTCATCTGTGGCTAGCTGCACCACCATTTTCGAACGTGGTGAAAAACCTATGTTCCCTTCTATGGGTTTCTCACCTTTACCTATTAAACCTTCTATTTGTGTCTTTACTCCTTCAATATCTACGTTTAATTCAGTCAGCACCTTAGCTGCAATTCCTTGTCCTTCCTCAATAAGCCCTAGGAGGATATGCTCAGTACCCACTATGGAATGCCCAAGTTTCTTTGCTTCTTCTTGTGCTAGTGTTATGACATGCTTAGCTCTTTTGGTAAATCTCTCAAACATATTTCTTCACCTCCGCTATTTTTTTTGTAAAACTTCTCTAATAACTTCAGCCCTTTTTATATCTCTAACTTCACTACTTAATTGTTGTCCATATAATTTTTGTAAGAACCCTGGCCGTGTGATTACTATAAGCTCTTTAAAAAAATGAGGGTTTATACCATCTAGTAATTCTAGATCAACTCCAAGTTTTACATAAGAGAGTAGTTCTAGTGCTTCTTTTGAAGTTATTGTATATGCATTTGAAAGTATCCCATAAGCTCTATACACTTTATCTAAAAGTGCCACCTTATTTTCTTCCATGAGATATTTGCGACTGTTTAGTTCATGGTCTATTATCTGTTTTGAAACTCTCCTTAAGTTATCTATAATCTCAGTCTCACTTTGTCCTAATGTCACCTGATTAGATATTTGCAAAATATTTCCCAATGATTCTGATCCTTCACCATAGATTCCCCTAACAGCAAGACCGAGCTGTGAAACTGCAGTAAGAACTCTATTTATTTGCTTCGTCAACACAAGGGCAGGTAAATGAACCATAACTGAAGCCCTTAAGCCAGTTCCTAGATTTGTTGGGCATGCGGTTAAATAACCTTTTTGTTCATCAAACCCATATTCCAACTTAGACTCGATTAAGTTATCTATTTCATCTGCTACTTGGAGCCCTTCCTCTAGGTTTAAAGATGGTAGAACTACCTGTATTCTAATATGATCTTCCTCATTTATCATTATACTCACTGTTTCCTCGTTGTTTAGCCAGACTCCACTATACTTACTCTCGTTGATTAAGGTTGGACTGATCAAATGTTTTTCAACTAAAGTCAGGCGATCTTCATAACTAAGAGAAGACATCAACAAGAATCTATAATGGTCTTTATTATCAATTGTCTCACTGACCATCTTTTCCACTTGTTTTTGTTGATTTTGATCTGCAAGTTGAGGAAAAGGAATATTGTCTATATTCCTAGCTAACCTTATTCTACTGCTTATTACTATGTCGGAATATTCTCCCTTTCCTTCTTTCATCCAATTGCTAGCATGTTTTTTAATAAAATTGTCTAGGGACATTAGCTTCCCCCCCTCTCAGTCTCTTTTTCAAGCTGTCTAATTTCATCTCTTATTATTGCTGCTTGTTCAAAGTTTTCTTTAGCTATACATAAGTTCAGTTTATCCCTAAGGTTTTGCATCTCCCTCTTTATTCTAATTTTTCCTCCAGCTCTTACAGGGACTTTCCCTACGTGGGCAGTCCCTCCCTGTATTCTTTTAAGGAGAGGGTTTAATTTAAAACCAAATGTTTCATAGCATGTACTGCAACCAAGCCTACCAGAATTAACAAAAACCTGCTCAGTTAACCCACAATTCTTACATGTAACCTTCTCTATAACCTTTTCACCTATAACTTGTAACTCATCAATATCTAAAAGCCCTGCCAACAACTTGTGAAAAGAAAAATGTTCACCATGACCTAGGTCTAAGTCCCCTCTTTCTTTGGCACATACCTCACATAGCTTTAGTTCCATTTTTTCACCATTTACTATCTTTGTAAAGTGGACAGATGCTTGCCTTTTGCTACATTCTTGACACAGCATATTTTTCACCTCCGACTAGCTTTCTAAAATATTTTTTAGTGCCACCTTTACCATTTCAGCCCTAACCTGATCCCTTAAGGGCAAAGGTATCCGTAGCACATTGGCACTGGTAATTTCTATTAGTATTTTTCCTTCCCTTTTAGTAAATATTCCCGTTTCCTCAAGTCTAATCACTAAGTCTTTACACTGATTGTGAGTTATCCCCCCATCAAAATAGTCCTTTAAGTGTGTTAAGATATCAGTGGCCTTAGGAGAAATTTTACTTATTCGTATATAACCTCCACCACCCCTTTGGCTTTCTACCTTGTACCCTCTCTCAGGAGAAAATCTAGTTTGTAATACATAGTTTATCTGAGAAGGGACACATCTAAGTACAATAGCCATTTCGTTTCTTTTAATTTCCACAAACTTACCTTGAGATTCTTCAATTAAACCTTTAATATATCGTTCTATATCATTAGATAATCTTGACAAAAAATCACCTCTTTGATTTGGTTCTGACTTTGACTTTCTTTGACTATAATTTAAATATATTAAGTTTTATAAATAAAGTCAATACCCTTCTCAAAAATAACCTAGGTCAGAAAATAATCTTTCTGGAAACGATATTCCTACAGTGATATTAGGGTTTACTAACTGAAATATTTCTAGGTTTCCTATAACGCTTGTAAGGTGATACGCCTCATTAAAGGATATTTTAAAACTATCCATTAAAAAAGAAGTCACTTCATTTGTGGCTCTTTCTATGGCCAATTCCAGTGATTGATCACTGTATAAAAAGCTAATCATTCCACTTTTTTTTACAATGGGCATATTAAGATAAAATGAATTTATAACATCAACTTTAATTTTAATTTCCCCAGAACATTCGATTCCCGAACCTGCTAATTGACCTAAGCCTTGTCTAGCTTTAAGCCCTCCCAATGCTAAATATCCACCTTTATTAAAAATAGGTAAGTAAACAGTTGCTCCCTCTGTTACATGGGGGCAGTCCATTTTTCCACCGTGTGATTGAGGAATGGCACATGCAATATTCTTTATGCTCGATCTTGGTGCCACTCCGATAATCGATAAAAAAGGGTTAAGACTTATTGCTAAATTACCCATCTTCGTATTCTCTCCATTTATACTATATCTATATACTTCGCTTTTATGTACTTTGGATCCTAAAACCCCTAATCCCTCTACAACTACTCCAATTCCTTTGTCGTCTAAACTTATATGGAGAATATTTACTTTTAGCATAGTTTGAGGAAGAGCTTGATGTATATAAAAAGGTCCTGTTACAGGATTCGTTTTGTCAAAGTTTATTTCTTCTATCTGATTAGTTTTACTCATTTGGTTATTAAATATATCTTTTACTTCAATAATAATAGTTTCCCCTGCTTCAATTGTTTCCACTGGAGGGTTGTCCACTCCAAAACTATAAACAACTTTATTTTCAAAAAGCATATTGACCACTCCTTTTAAGGAGATTATATCATAATTTTCTGGATAATTCTTTGAAAAAAAAGTGGCCCGGGGCCACTTTATAATATTTTGCTTAAAAACTCCTGGGTACGTTCATTTTTGGGGTTGGAGAATATCTCTATAGGGCATCCTTCTTCGACTATACACCCTTCATCAACATATACGACCCTATCTGCAACCTCTTTTGCAAAGCCCATCTCATGGGTAACTATTACCATGGTCATGCCTTCTTCGGCTAGATCTTTCATTACCTGCAAGACCTCACCGACGAGCTCAGGGTCCAAAGCTGATGTAGGTTCGTCAAATAACATTACTTCAGGTTCCATTGCTAGCGCTCTTGCTATGGCCACACGTTGCTGTTGTCCACCTGATAGCTGGGATGGATAAGAGTACGGTTTGTCGCTTAACCCAACTTTATCTAGTAAGTCTAAGGCCAGTTTTTTAGCCTCTTCCTTCTCCATCTTTTTTACTTGAGTTGGCCCCTCCATAACATTCTCCAATGCTGTCATATGGGGGAATAGGTTAAATCTTTGGAAAACCATACCTACTTTTTGACGCATTTTATTAATTTTGCTTTCCAAGCCTAGAATCTCTTCTCCATCTATTACTATCTTTCCTTTTTTAAATTGTTCTAGATAGTTAATACACCTAAGCAACGTACTCTTCCCAGAGCCACTGGCACCTATTATTACAACAACCTCTGATTTATCTACAGTTAAGTCTATATCTTTTAATACATGTAGTTTTCCAAAATGTTTGTTTAATCCTGATATTTTAATCATATATTCTATACACCTACCTTTCACCAACACTAAGTTTCTTCTCAACCTTATCTACAATTAATGAAATTATTGTAGTTATAATCCAATAGTAAAGACCAGCTATAAAGAAAATTTCATAGTTAAAGGTTGAAGCCACAAAGGTTCGAGATGTTTGAATAATTTCCCTTACACCGATTACCGATGCCAAGGAAGAGTCTTTAAGGGCTATACTGAATTGATTTCCTAGGGGAGGAATTGCCCTTTTAAGTGCTTGGGGCAAAATTATTCTGCGCATACTTTGAGAATGAGACATCCCCAAAGACCTAGATGCTTCCATTTGGCCATTGGCGATAGATATTATGGCACCCCTAAATATCTCAGCTATATATGCACCATTATGAATTGCAAGGGCTATGGATGCAGACATAATTCTATCCAAGTTGATGAATGGCAATGAGCCAATAACCATATAAATAGTTAGAATTTGTAATAATAAAGGGGTACCCCTTATGATACTTATATAAATTCTGGCGATATATTGTAAGGGCAGTATACGTGACACTCTGAAAAGTCCCATTATCAATCCAATTACTGTCCCGAATAATATCCCCATTAAAGTAATCCTGAGTGTTAAAACAATAGCTGAATTAAACATAAATAAATAATCTAATAATACTTCCAATTATTGTAACCTCCTCTTTTCACATAAGTTACCTTAAAAAATACATCCCCCTAAATAAGGGGGATAGTTGTGTTATCTTGGTTGACTGATGTCCTCTCCAAAGTATCTATAACTAATCTCTTCATAGGTTCCATCAGCGATCATTGCAGCTAAAGCAGTATTTACTGCCTCTCTGAGCTCATCATCACCTTGTCGAAAAGCTACTGCTAGCCTTTCTGTGTACAACCACTCCCCAACGAATTCAAAATCATAATTAAACTCTTCTATTGCCATCAAACCAACTAGAAAATCCGTTATTACTCCATCTATATTGCCGTTATCTAGTTCCCTCAATGTCATGTCATCACCATCATAAAATACCGGGGTTGCTCCTAATTCTTCTACCACGTCGGCAAAAGTGGTACCAGTAACAACACCTATCTCCAAACCTTCCATATCTTCAAAACTACTAATACCAGACCCTGCTTTAACAACTAATTGTGCTCCAGAGTAGTAGTAGGGATCTGAAAAGTCCGCCCTTTGTTGTCTCTCTTCTGTTATTGCCATACTACCTAAAATTCCGTCGTAATCCCCTGTTTGTAGGCCTACTAAAATTCCATCCCAAGCAGTTGTAACGGGCTTAGATTCAACACCTAATCTTTTGGCGATTTCAGCTGCTATCTCAACATCAAAACCAACTAACTGGTTATTATCATCATAATAGTTAAATGGGGGATACCCGCCACTCATTGCAAAACTAATGGACCCTCTTTCAATTACTTCTTCATAAGTATTTTCTGCATCACTTGAACAACCGAATAAACCAATAGATAAAACTAACACAATACTCAATACAAAAAACTTCTTAAATAAACTCATGTAATAAAAAACCTCCCAATATTTTTTTTGCAAATATCAAAAGTAAATTGAAGAGACTTCTACTTTTATTTGGGTTATATGCCATTATTTTCCCTTATTGAGGATGAAAAAAAGCACTCTAGTCTCATAAAGAGACTAGAGTGCTTGGATTTCGTCTATTAGACTAGCCCAGACCACCACTTATTGTGATAGTCTCGCTTTGGCCCCCCTGAGCCAAAACAAAGCCACTTTCCTCATAAAGTTTTTCACATTTATGCCTCAGCTATTATGGTTAACTTACTTCCATCCAACATAGGTCGTATAGAAGCTCGCCTAACCGCTTACTACATAATGCTAATTCACTTTTCATATCTGCCTATAAAAATTATAACACGAAGGGCAAAGATGGTCAAGAATTTTATTTAAATGCATCTTTAATGTGGTGATATTGATTCCCTGCATTCCATATTAAGTATTCATTTATGCCTAGCTCACGGGCAGCCCTTATTTGCTCACGAACTTCGTGGGGTCCATATGCAGGCTTACCTTGAGTAAATCCTTGTAACCACGGCCTAATAAGGGTTTCTGACCCCATCTCTTCCATTCTTTTTTGGTAGTCTAGCAATGCATATTTAATTGTTTCATAGGGTCTTGCATTGTTAGATGGATATAAACCGTAGTTATTATGTGCATAGTGAGATGGATAGACCATTGGACAGATAATATCTAGGACGTCTGGACCTAAGATGGTTTCTAGGTGTTGACCTATACCCATGTCACTGGTGGTGGTTCCGATTAGTCCAAAAATATCTGCGGATAATTCTACATCATAGGGTTCTATTTCGCTAGCCATGAACTTCATAAACTCAGCGATAACTTTAGCTCTATACTGTTCTTCATCCTCATTAACTAACTCAAAAGTGGCTTTATGATCATATCTAACCCTATCACCTACTCTATCAGGAAACCTTATATAATCCAACTGGATTTCCCTAAAGCCTAACCTTGCTGCTTCCTTTGCAATATCAGCAACATATTCCCAAACTTCTCTGCTATGGGGGTCTACCCAAGATACATTGCTCCCAGATTCAACCCATAGTGAACCATCTAAGTTCTTAACCGCTAAGTCTTGTCTAGCTCTACCAAGTTTATTATCTTTAAAAACAACAATCCTTGCAATAGGGTAAATGTTATTTGCTGCTAATTGTTCCATGAATGCTTCGATGTCTCTAATCTTATTCACAGGAGCACCTATCTCATGTGCTAATTCTACCTCGGTAGCCAAGAAAGATATTTCTCCCTTATCATCTTTAACATCTATTACCATGGAGTTTAGTTCTGTTTCGTTTACCATGTCAACTAGGCTTGCAAACCTCTCTGTTAAGCCCGCAGAGTTACCAGTTAAGTATATACCTTTAACATGTTCAGGCCTTTCGATATATGGGCCTGTAACAAGGGATGGCTGAGGCTCTGGTTCTTCTTCAGTGTCATTATCTTCATCTGTTGGTTCCGAGATGGGACTTTCATCACTGGGGTCTTGTGGGTTTGGTGTAGTTGTGGATGTACTACAACCTACTAGTAAGAGCAGTAGTAAAAAGATACTTAAAAACTTAATGTACTTATTAATTTTAATCTCCCCCTTTAAATTTACTTAATTGAATTATACAACCTCTAGTTCATTTTTTATAGTGACAAATATTTCTAAGTATACTTAATCACCCATTCTAACAACATTTAAGCATGTTTATTAATTCGGTGTATTAGTCCAAAAACCTTCTAACATTTGTACTATATTAAATTTTAATGAAATTAACTTTTGGACGTTATAGTATTTTATCAGGTTAACTTGATAACTTTGTGGATAATTCATCTCTTTATCTTATTAAAAAGATTTATCATCTGTGGATAATACCCTTTTTGTGGGTATCTTTGTGGATTTATTGTATTTATCAACAAAAATTCTATAGCCTCTTTTATTGTATTAAGGGAGTTTGTTTTATTTTTGTGGATAAAAGAAGAAGCCCAAGGTTAAACCCAACCTGGACTTCTTCTTTTAATTTTCTAATATTTTTTTATCTACCTATTCCTATTACCCTAACCCTTACATCACCAATACCATAAGGGCGTAATCCAATTTGATTTGCTGCGGCTTCCGATAAATCTATTATTCTTCCAGCAATAAATGGTCCTCTGTCATTTATTCTAACTGTTACTGATTTTCCTGTTCTTAAGTATGTTACTTCTACCATTGTTCCAAAGGGGAGTGTTCTGTGCGCTGCTGTTAAAGCATTCATGTTATACACCTCACCGTTTGCTGTAGTTCTACCATGGAATTTTGACCCATAATATGAGGCTACACCAACCACAGCATAATCCCTACTAGATCTTGAAGCTAACTCTCTAGTGTTCTGATGAATTACACCTTGTACCGGTTGAGAAATAACTTCCTCTTCAATTTTTTTTCTATCTACTTCAACCCCGTCATTGTATGTTACTTTATAAGTTATTTTCCTAACTCCGTCCTTTGATTGCTTTTGTACCCTTTGTGACCCAGCCTGTAGTCTAGAGTCATAGTAGTAAAGGTTTGTTGCAGGTATCTTAACTTCTTCAGTCTCCATTTTACTGATTACCCTTACTACTTGGATCTGTTGGCCAGACTTGAGACTTCTTTCTAAAGGCATGTTGACAATGTCACCCCCACCAAGCTCAATCTTTTGTTCCTCCAAAAGATCTTCGATGGTCTCAGCCCAAGTAATTATTTCTTGTTCCTCTCCGTCTACTCTCAGTACCACAAGTGCCGCCTTTTTAATGGCAATGTAGTCTGTCACTAACTCTTCGTCAATACCAGGAAATACTCTCTGTGTTTTTTCATCTACAACTATATCTGCATCTTGTAATATTTCTTCAATTATAGTTTTATTGGTTTTTACTTCAACGAATCCAGTGTCAGTGAAAATTGTGACAGTACTTTTAGGCTGAAAACCAGAAGCCACGGTCACTGCCGCTGTTGCCACCAAAGCACCTGTGACTAACAGCGTCTTCATCTTTGACATTTTTATCACCTCATAAAAATTTTATGCTATAATAATGGAATTTATTATAGTATACGTTCTAGTTTTCCCCCAAAACATAATATTATACGCTTTTACACAGCAATATTAACATTTTATACCAAGGGTTCAAATAAGGCAAGAATTATGTCGAATTTTGTCATATAAATAGAAAACTAAGCATCTACTTTTATTACCAATTAGTCTAGAAAATAAGTAAAACAGCTAATAAAACACTTTTGTTAGCACAAAAAAAAGTCAGAGCACTATAGCTCTGACCCTTCAATATACTATTTAACTACCTCTATTCGTACTCTACCTATTCCGGCAGAGTAGAGACCTATTTCTTTGGCAGCTGCTGCAGATAAGTCAATAATTCTATTTGCCACATGTGGACCTCTATCATTTATCACAACAATTACTGACTTTCCTGTAGCTAAATATGTTACTTTAACTTTGGTTCCAAATGGATAAGTATTATGAGCAGCTGTAAAGGCATTCATGTCAAATCTTACCCCACTTGCAGTATAATTGCCATGTAACTCTGATCCATAAAATGAGGCTATACCCTCTGTGGCATTAGTAGTACCTGTATTGACTGACGCGTTGGTTTCCCTACTGCCACTCCTAGATGCAAGTGCCTGAGTTCCCCTAAGAACAACTCCTATAACTGGTTCAGTGATTACTTCTTCACTAACCTTAGTCTTAGATACCTGAACCCCATCATTAAAAACTACCTCGTAAGTAACTTTCTTGGCACCTTCTTTTGCCTGAGTTTGCACCTGTTCTTTACCTAATGCTAGGGATGAGTCGTTTCTATACGTTGTTTGTGTAGGAATTGGCACTTCTTCATATACTAAATTTCTCTGAACTCTAACTATCTCTACTTGTTGCCCGTCTTTAACAATTTCATCTAGGGATAAGCTGATAATATCTTCATCTAGTTCAATACTTAATTCTGCAAGTAAATCTTCTACAGTTTCTGACCAAGTAATAATTTCTAGGTCTTCACCATCTACTTTAACTAAAACCGATGCTCCGTTTACTATAGTGATGTAATCGGTTTCTACTTCCTCGTCAATTGAAGGGTAAACTTTCTGGTAGTTTTCATCAAAGACTATATTTGCCTCTGCTAGAATCTCAGCAACTATAGTTTTATCGGTGGTAATTTCAGTGAATCCTTCAGAAGTAAAAATAGTTATAATACTTTTATGTCCTGCGACTTGAAGTTGATTCAGTCCTGCAAGTATTACTATACTTAATAGAAGAACTACTGAACTGATAATTAGCTTTATTTTTTTCGAAAACATATTCTTTTTATCTTTGGTCCTATTTCCGATCATCGTCATCACATCACCTCTCTTATTAAAAGGTATATTTCTGCCTTATATCCATTAGTACCAACTTTTATACATTTAAAAAGCAAGTATATAAATTATATACTAAAAATTCCTTTTTGGCTAGGGTTTTAGGGTGGGAATTATTAGGACCTAAGTCATAAGATGGTAGTTAAAGGTTAGTGATCCACAATCAGTAAAGAATTAAGGCTAAATTCAAATCTTAGCCACTGATGGCACTATTAAATAGGTCAAGAATTTCACTAACTTACACAAAAGATTTTTATTAATAGATATGCAAAAAGACACCAATCATAAGATTGGTGTCTTTTTAAGTACCTAGCGACGTCCTACTCTCCCAGGGGGTAACCCCAAGTACCATCGGCGCTGAAGAGCTTAACTGCGGTGTTCGGAATGGGAACCGGTGTATCCTCTTCGCCATCATCACTAGATGAAACTATCACACTAAATTCATAGCAAGGTTTTCAAAGGTTTGTTCTTAATTGTTAATTGTCAATTGGTTTTTTAGGTCAAGTCCTCGACCGATTAGTACTAGTCCGCTGAAGGTATTACTACCCTTACACTCCTAGCCTATCAACCAGATAGTCTTTCTGGGGTCTTACTTCCTTACGGAATGGGAAGTCTTATCTTAAGGGGGGCTTCGCGCTTAGATGCTTTCAGCGCTTATCCCGACCAAACTTGGCTACCCAGAACTGCCATTGGCATGACAACTGGTACACCAGAGGTTCGTCCATCCCGGTCCTCTCGTACTAAGGACAGCTCCTTTCAAACTTCCTGCGCCCGCGACAGATAGGGACCGAACTGTCTCACGACGTTCTGAACCCAGCTCGCGTACCGCTTTAATGGGCGAACAGCCCAACCCTTGGGACCTTCTTCAGCCCCAGGATGCGATGAGCCGACATCGAGGTGCCAAACCTCCCCGTCGATGTGGACTCTTGGGGGAGATAAGCCTGTTATCCCCGGGGTAGCTTTTATCCGTTGAGCGACGGCCCTTCCACTCGGTACCGCCGGGTCACTAAGCCCGACTTTCGTCCCTGCTCGACTTGTAGGTCTCGCAGTCAAGCTCCCTTCTGCCTTTACACTCTTCGAATGATTTCCAACCATTCTGAGGGAACCTTTGGGCGCCTCCGTTACTCTTTAGGAGGCGACCGCCCCAGTCAAACTGCCCACCTGACACTGTCCTAGTACCGGATAACGGTACACAGTTAGAATTCCAGCACTTTAAGGGTGGTATCCCACGGGTGGCTCCAGCAACACTGGCGTGCTACTTTCTCAGCCTCCCACCTATCCTGTACATAAAATGCCAAAACTCAATATCAGGCTACAGTAAAGCTCCACGGGGTCTTTCCGTCTTGTCGCGGGTAACCTGCATCTTCACAGGTACTACAATTTCACCGGGTCCTTCGTTGAGACAGTGCCCAAGTCGTTACGCCATTCGTGCGGGTCAGAACTTACCTGACAAGGAATTTCGCTACCTTAGGACCGTTATAGTTACGGCCGCCGTTTACTGGGGCTTCGGTTCAAAGCTTCGCTTGCGCTAACCTCTTCCCTTAACCTTCCAGCACCGGGCAGGCGTCAGCCCCTATACTTCATCTTTCGATTTAGCAGAGACCTGTGTTTTTGCTAAACAGTCGCTTGGGCCTATTCACTGCGGCCTCTTCTAGCTTAAGAAGTAAATTCTCTCACCATAATGAGGCACCCCTTCTCCCGAAGTTACGGGGTCATTTTGCCGAGTTCCTTAACGAAGGTTCTCCCGAGCGCCTTAGGATTCTCTCCTTACCTACCTGTGTCGGTTTGCGGTACGGGCACCTTACTTCTCGATAGAGGCTTTTCTTGGCAGTGTAGGATCAGTTAGTTCCCCTCATTCGGGTCCCCTTCACTCCTCAGGATTATGAGTCGACGGATTTGCCTATCTACTCTCCCTAAAAGCTTGGACGCACATAACCAACAGTGCGATAACCTACCTTCCTGCGTCACCCCATCTCTCAAACGAAGTTTGGTGGCACTGGAATCTCTACCAGTTGTCCATCGCCTACGCCTTTCGGCCTCGGCTTAGGTCCCGGCTTACCCTGAGAGGACGAGCCTTCCTCAGGAAACCTTAGGTTTTCGGCGAAGATGATTCTCACATCTTTTTTCGTTACTTATACCAGCATTCTCACTTCTATTCGCTCCACTGCTCCTTACGGTACAGCTTCTGCGCAAATAGAACGCTCCCCTACCATGATTTACATCATCCATTGCTTCGGTGATAAGTTTGAGCCCCGTTACATTTTCGGCGCAGGATCACTTGACCAGTGAGCTATTACGCACTCTTTAAATGGTGGCTGCTTCTAAGCCAACATCCTGGTTGTCTGTGCAATCCCACATCCTTTTCCACTTAACTTATACTTTGGGACCTTAGCAGATGGTCTGGGCTGTTTCCCTCTCGACTATGGACCTTAGCACCCATAGTCTGACTCCCGGAAAACAAATATGTGGCATTCGGAGTTTGACTGAGTTCGGTAACCTGGTAAGGCCCCTAGCCCAATCAGTGCTCTACCTCCACTATTTTATTCCGAGGCTAGCCCTAAAGCTATTTCGGGGAGAACCAGCTATCTCCGAGTTCGATTGGAATTTCTCCGCTACCCACAGCTCATCCCCTAATTTTTCAACATTAGTGGGTTCGGGCCTCCATTTTGCGTTAACAAAACTTCACCCTGGCCATGGGTAGGTCACCCGGTTTCGGGTCTACGCAGCCAAACTTCACGCCCTTTTAAGACTCGGTTTCCCTTCGGCTCCGTGGCTTTACCACTTAACCTTGCTTGACTACGTAACTCGCTGGTTCATTCTACAAAAGGCACGCCATCACCCGCGTATGGGGCTTTGACTGTTTGTAGGCACACGGTTTCAGGTTCTTTTTCACTCCTCTTCCGAGGTTCTTTTCACCTTTCCCTCACGGTACTGCTTCACTATCGGTCGCTAGGTAGTATTTAGCCTTTGGAGGTGGTCCTCCTAGATTCCAACGGGGTTTCACGTGTCCCGCTGTACTCGGGTGGCAATTAGGTAGGGTTAATCTTTTCAACTACAGGGCTTTCACCTTCTACGGCCTGTCTTTCCAAACAGTTCGTCTAAAATTAACTTTTGTAACTACCTTGATATCCTGCAAGATACCACAATTGCTCCCTCAACCCACATGTAACAACGATTGCAGTCTTACATCACATGTGTTTAGGCTCTTCCCATTTCGCTCGCCACTACTTAGGGAATCGATTATTCTTTCTCTTCCTCGGGGTACTTAGATGTTTCAGTTCCCCCGGTTGCCTTCTACTACCCTATGTATTCAGGTAGTGATACTATGGTATTAACCATAGTGGGTTGCCCCATTCGGAGATCCACGGGTCAAGGCTTGCTTACAGCTTACCGTGGCTTTTCGTAGTTCGCTACGTCCTTCTTCGGCTCCTAGCGCCAAGGCATCCGCCGTGCGCCCTTAGTAACTTGACCAAATAAATGCTTACGCATTTGATCGTTTATTGCTCTAAGAACACTCTTTGTTTTTCGTTAACTAAGTTAATAGTTAACTAACCTTTGCTTATTGAATTTCGTGTGTAGTTTTCAAAGATCGTTAGAAAGAAAATGACCAACATAGTTAGCCTTTAGTTCTTTCAAAATTAAACAGCATATACCATATTTGAGTTGTGATTTTGTTTTGTGTAATACTTAAGAAGTAGATATCACTTAATGTGATATCAGTGTCTCCTTAGAAAGGAGGTGATCCAGCCGCACCTTCCGATACGGCTACCTTGTTACGACTTCACCCCAATCATCTACCCCACCTTCGACGGCTGCCTCCTAAAAGGTTAGCCCACCGGCTTCGGGTGTTGTAAACTTTCGTGGTGTGACGGGCGGTGTGTACAAGGCCCGGGAACGCATTCACCGCGACATTCTGATCCGCGATTACTAGCAACTCCGACTTCATGTAGGCGAGTTGCAGCCTACAATCCGAACTGAGACCTGTTTTAAGGGATTTGCTCCAGATCACTCCTTCGCTTCCCGTTGTTCAGGCCATTGTAGCACGTGTGTAGCCCAGGACATAAGGGGCATGATGATTTGACGTCATCCCCACCTTCCTCCGGTTTATCACCGGCAGTCTCTCTAGAGTGCCCAACATTACTTGCTGGCAACTAAAGATAAGGGTTGCGCTCGTTGCGGGACTTAACCCAACATCTCACGACACGAGCTGACGACAACCATGCACCACCTGTCTCTCTGCCCCGAAGGGACACTATTATCTCTAATAGCTTCAGAGGATGTCAAGTCCTGGTAAGGTTCTTCGCGTTGCTTCGAATTAAACCACATGCTCCGCTGCTTGTGCGGGCCCCCGTCAATTCCTTTGAGTTTCAATCTTGCGATCGTACTCCCCAGGCGGGGTACTTAATGCGTTAACTGCGGCACAGAGGGTATCTAAACCCCCTACACCTAGTACCCATCGTTTACGGCGTGGACTACCAGGGTATCTAATCCTGTTTGCTCCCCACGCTTTCGCACCTCAGTGTCAGGTACAGTCCAGAAAGTCGCCTTCGCCACTGGTGTTCCTCCTAATATCTACGCATTTCACCGCTACACTAGGAATTCCACTTTCCTCTCCTGTCCTCAAGTCCAGCAGTTTCAAATGCATTACGGGGTTGAGCCCCGCATTTTAACATCTGACTTACTAGACCACCTACGCGCGCTTTACGCCCAGTGATTCCGGACAACGCTTGCCCCCTACGTATTACCGCGGCTGCTGGCACGTAGTTAGCCGGGGCTTCCTCCAGAGGTACTGTCATTATTCATCCCTCTAGACAGAAGTTTACGACTCGAAAGCCTTCATCCTTCACGCGGCATTGCTGCGTCAGGGTTGCCCCCATTGCGCAATATTCCCCACTGCTGCCTCCCGTAGGAGTCTGGGCCGTGTCTCAGTCCCAGTGTGGCTGATCGTCCTCTCAGACCAGCTATCCATCGTCGCCTTGGTAGGCCGTTACCCTACCAACTAGCTAATGGACCGCGGGCCCATCCTACAGCGATAAATCTTTCCTCCATAAACCATGCGATTCATGAAGCGTATCCGGTATTAACATCAGTTTCCCGATGGTATCCCGAGCTGTAGGGCAGGTTGCCCACGTGTTACTCACCCGTCCGCCACTAAGTTAAGTAAAAAGCAAGCTTTCTACTTAACTCCGTTCGACTTGCATGTGTGAGGCATGCCGCCAGCGTTCGTCCTGAGCCAGGATCAAACTCTCCATTAAATTGAAAAGTTATATCATTCGCACATCGCTATTGGCAGTTAGCAGTTAGCTAAATACTAATAACTTAATGCGTTGATTACTGACTTCAGACTTTCGTCTGGTTTTAATCACTTTAAACTCAAATTCGAAATTAACTTTTACCAAGTTATATTTCTTATGGTATAGTGCTGTTCAATTTTCAAAGAACTGTCAGTAGCTCGTGCTACTTTTTTTGTATCATCACCTCTCGGCGACAAAGACTATCTTATCATTTTTTATTCATGTTGTCAATACTTTTTTATTTTTTATTTTTCAAAAGTGTTGCTTGCCTATATTGTTACCTTTAGGCATTTTTTATTTTGAAAATTAAAATGTTGCTCGTGTTAAGCAACGAATTATATCATACCACTAGATCTATTTTCGGTCAATGGATATTAATGTAATTTATTTATTTGAACTAGAATCTATTTATTTAAGATCTTTTCCCATCCAACTACTGAAAGAACATACTGGGTTATATGATGTAGTGTAAAGCTAGCTTGACATTAATGTTCTACTTCTATATAATTAGCGTAAAGTTAACTTTACGTTGTGTTGGGAGGTGAATATTTTAAGTGAAGAGTCGTTTAGAGGAAATTAGGAAAGCAAAAAAATTAAGTCAAGATGATTTAGCAGAAGCTCTACAAGTTTCCAGGCAAACTATAAGTTCATTAGAAAATGGTCGCTACAATCCCTCAATTCTATTGGCATTTAAAATATCTCACTTTTTTAAAGTTAGGATTGAAGATATTTTTATATATGAGGAGGAGGAAGATGGAGAACAAGCTTAAAAAGTACAGATTTAAACGTGCTATTTTTCAGTTTGTAGCCTTTGCCGTAGGATATGAACTATACAGCTGGTTGGGAAGTGGAAACGACTTCCTAAGGTTTTTGTCCGGGGGTTTATTTAGTTTTATTACTATCGAAATCTACTATACTTATATTCTTAAAAAAAACCCCAAAGTATTGGATAAAGAAAAACACCTTGAAAATGATGAACGCATAAAAATCATTAAAGAAAAAGCAGCTAACTCTACATTGGTTGTCATATTAGTCCTTTTAGTGGGGTCTTATATCTCTGCGCTAATAATGCAACTAGAGGACCTACATTTCTATTTAAGTATACTAATTGGATTTATTGTTATCCTTAATAAAATTAGTAGATATTACTGGAACAGTAAAATTTAATCGTTTGGTTAGAGAACTAGCAATTAGGAGACAGGAAAACCTTTTAAAAAACTCGACCCCATTTAGTGGCGGTTGGTGATAGATGGTGGTGGTTCTTTTGGTGCCGATGGTGGCTGAGGGTTTGTATGTTTTAGATTTCCATGCAAAAAAGACACCAATCATAAGATTGATGTCTTTTAAAGTACCTAGCGACGTCCTACTCTCCCAGGGGGTAACCCCAAGTACCATCGGCGCTGAAGAGCTTAACTGCGGTGTTCGGAATGGGAACCGGTGTATCCTCTTCGCCATCATCACTAGATGAAACTATCACACTAAATTCATAGCAAGGTTTTCAAAGGTTTGTTCTTAATTGTTAATTGTCAATTGGTTTTTTAGGTCAAGTCCTCGACCGATTAGTACTAGTCCGCTGAAGGTATTACTACCCTTACACTCCTAGCCTATCAACCAGATAGTCTTTCTGGGGTCTTACTTCCTTACGGAATGGGAAGTCTTATCTTAAGGGGGGCTTCGCGCTTAGATGCTTTCAGCGCTTATCCCGACCAAACTTGGCTACCCAGAACTGCCATTGGCATGACAACTGGTACACCAGAGGTTCGTCCATCCCGGTCCTCTCGTACTAAGGACAGCTCCTTTCAAACTTCCTGCGCCCGCGACAGATAGGGACCGAACTGTCTCACGACGTTCTGAACCCAGCTCGCGTACCGCTTTAATGGGCGAACAGCCCAACCCTTGGGACCTTCTTCAGCCCCAGGATGCGATGAGCCGACATCGAGGTGCCAAACCTCCCCGTCGATGTGGACTCTTGGGGGAGATAAGCCTGTTATCCCCGGGGTAGCTTTTATCCGTTGAGCGACGGCCCTTCCACTCGGTACCGCCGGGTCACTAAGCCCGACTTTCGTCCCTGCTCGACTTGTAGGTCTCGCAGTCAAGCTCCCTTCTGCCTTTACACTCTTCGAATGATTTCCAACCATTCTGAGGGAACCTTTGGGCGCCTCCGTTACTCTTTAGGAGGCGACCGCCCCAGTCAAACTGCCCACCTGACACTGTCCTAGTACCGGATAACGGTACACAGTTAGAATTCCAGCACTTTAAGGGTGGTATCCCACGGGTGGCTCCAGCAACACTGGCGTGCTACTTTCTCAGCCTCCCACCTATCCTGTACATAAAATGCCAAAACTCAATATCAGGCTACAGTAAAGCTCCACGGGGTCTTTCCGTCTTGTCGCGGGTAACCTGCATCTTCACAGGTACTACAATTTCACCGGGTCCTTCGTTGAGACAGTGCCCAAGTCGTTACGCCATTCGTGCGGGTCAGAACTTACCTGACAAGGAATTTCGCTACCTTAGGACCGTTATAGTTACGGCCGCCGTTTACTGGGGCTTCGGTTCAAAGCTTCGCTTGCGCTAACCTCTTCCCTTAACCTTCCAGCACCGGGCAGGCGTCAGCCCCTATACTTCATCTTTCGATTTAGCAGAGACCTGTGTTTTTGCTAAACAGTCGCTTGGGCCTATTCACTGCGGCCTCTTCTAGCTTAAGAAGTAAATTCTCTCACCATAATGAGGCACCCCTTCTCCCGAAGTTACGGGGTCATTTTGCCGAGTTCCTTAACGAAGGTTCTCCCGAGCGCCTTAGGATTCTCTCCTTACCTACCTGTGTCGGTTTGCGGTACGGGCACCTTACTTCTCGATAGAGGCTTTTCTTGGCAGTGTAGGATCAGTTAGTTCCCCTCATTCGGGTCCCCTTCACTCCTCAGGATTATGAGTCGACGGATTTGCCTATCTACTCTCCCTAAAAGCTTGGACGCACATAACCAACAGTGCGATAACCTACCTTCCTGCGTCACCCCATCTCTCAAACGAAGTTTGGTGGCACTGGAATCTCTACCAGTTGTCCATCGCCTACGCCTTTCGGCCTCGGCTTAGGTCCCGGCTTACCCTGAGAGGACGAGCCTTCCTCAGGAAACCTTAGGTTTTCGGCGAAGATGATTCTCACATCTTTTTTCGTTACTTATACCAGCATTCTCACTTCTATTCGCTCCACTGCTCCTTACGGTACAGCTTCTGCGCAAATAGAACGCTCCCCTACCATGATTTACATCATCCATTGCTTCGGTGATAAGTTTGAGCCCCGTTACATTTTCGGCGCAGGATCACTTGACCAGTGAGCTATTACGCACTCTTTAAATGGTGGCTGCTTCTAAGCCAACATCCTGGTTGTCTGTGCAATCCCACATCCTTTTCCACTTAACTTATACTTTGGGACCTTAGCAGATGGTCTGGGCTGTTTCCCTCTCGACTATGGACCTTAGCACCCATAGTCTGACTCCCGGAAAACAAATATGTGGCATTCGGAGTTTGACTGAGTTCGGTAACCTGGTAAGGCCCCTAGCCCAATCAGTGCTCTACCTCCACTATTTTATTCCGAGGCTAGCCCTAAAGCTATTTCGGGGAGAACCAGCTATCTCCGAGTTCGATTGGAATTTCTCCGCTACCCACAGCTCATCCCCTAATTTTTCAACATTAGTGGGTTCGGGCCTCCATTTTGCGTTAACAAAACTTCACCCTGGCCATGGGTAGGTCACCCGGTTTCGGGTCTACGCAGCCAAACTTCACGCCCTTTTAAGACTCGGTTTCCCTTCGGCTCCGTGGCTTTACCACTTAACCTTGCTTGACTACGTAACTCGCTGGTTCATTCTACAAAAGGCACGCCATCACCCGCGTATGGGGCTTTGACTGTTTGTAGGCACACGGTTTCAGGTTCTTTTTCACTCCTCTTCCGAGGTTCTTTTCACCTTTCCCTCACGGTACTGCTTCACTATCGGTCGCTAGGTAGTATTTAGCCTTTGGAGGTGGTCCTCCTAGATTCCAACGGGGTTTCACGTGTCCCGCTGTACTCGGGTGGCAATTAGGTAGGGTTAATCTTTTCAACTACAGGGCTTTCACCTTCTACGGCCTGTCTTTCCAAACAGTTCGTCTAAAATTAACTTTTGTAACTACCTTGATATCCTGCAAGATACCACAATTGCTCCCTCAACCCACATGTAACAACGATTGCAGTCTTACATCACATGTGTTTAGGCTCTTCCCATTTCGCTCGCCACTACTTAGGGAATCGATTATTCTTTCTCTTCCTCGGGGTACTTAGATGTTTCAGTTCCCCCGGTTGCCTTCTACTACCCTATGTATTCAGGTAGTGATACTATGGTATTAACCATAGTGGGTTGCCCCATTCGGAGATCCACGGGTCAAGGCTTGCTTACAGCTTACCGTGGCTTTTCGTAGTTCGCTACGTCCTTCTTCGGCTCCTAGCGCCAAGGCATCCGCCGTGCGCCCTTAGTAACTTGACCAAATAAATGCTTACGCATTTGATCGTTTATTGCTCTAAGAACACTCTTTGTTTTTCGTTAACTAAGTTAATAGTTAACTAACCTTTGCTTATTGAATTTCGTGTGTAGTTTTCAAAGATCGTTAGAAAGAAAATGACCAACATAGTTAGCCTTTAGTTCTTTCAAAATTAAACAGCATATACCATATTTGAGTTGTGATTTTGTTTTGTGTAATACTTAAGAAGTAGATATCACTTAATGTGATATCAGTGTCTCCTTAGAAAGGAGGTGATCCAGCCGCACCTTCCGATACGGCTACCTTGTTACGACTTCACCCCAATCATCTACCCCACCTTCGACGGCTGCCTCCTAAAAGGTTAGCCCACCGGCTTCGGGTGTTGTAAACTTTCGTGGTGTGACGGGCGGTGTGTACAAGGCCCGGGAACGCATTCACCGCGACATTCTGATCCGCGATTACTAGCAACTCCGACTTCATGTAGGCGAGTTGCAGCCTACAATCCGAACTGAGACCTGTTTTAAGGGATTTGCTCCAGATCACTCCTTCGCTTCCCGTTGTTCAGGCCATTGTAGCACGTGTGTAGCCCAGGACATAAGGGGCATGATGATTTGACGTCATCCCCACCTTCCTCCGGTTTATCACCGGCAGTCTCTCTAGAGTGCCCAACATTACTTGCTGGCAACTAAAGATAAGGGTTGCGCTCGTTGCGGGACTTAACCCAACATCTCACGACACGAGCTGACGACAACCATGCACCACCTGTCTCTCTGCCCCGAAGGGACACTATTATCTCTAATAGCTTCAGAGGATGTCAAGTCCTGGTAAGGTTCTTCGCGTTGCTTCGAATTAAACCACATGCTCCGCTGCTTGTGCGGGCCCCCGTCAATTCCTTTGAGTTTCAATCTTGCGATCGTACTCCCCAGGCGGGGTACTTAATGCGTTAACTGCGGCACAGAGGGTATCTAAACCCCCTACACCTAGTACCCATCGTTTACGGCGTGGACTACCAGGGTATCTAATCCTGTTTGCTCCCCACGCTTTCGCACCTCAGTGTCAGGTACAGTCCAGAAAGTCGCCTTCGCCACTGGTGTTCCTCCTAATATCTACGCATTTCACCGCTACACTAGGAATTCCACTTTCCTCTCCTGTCCTCAAGTCCAGCAGTTTCAAATGCATTACGGGGTTGAGCCCCGCATTTTAACATCTGACTTACTAGACCACCTACGCGCGCTTTACGCCCAGTGATTCCGGACAACGCTTGCCCCCTACGTATTACCGCGGCTGCTGGCACGTAGTTAGCCGGGGCTTCCTCCAGAGGTACTGTCATTATTCATCCCTCTAGACAGAAGTTTACGACTCGAAAGCCTTCATCCTTCACGCGGCATTGCTGCGTCAGGGTTGCCCCCATTGCGCAATATTCCCCACTGCTGCCTCCCGTAGGAGTCTGGGCCGTGTCTCAGTCCCAGTGTGGCTGATCGTCCTCTCAGACCAGCTATCCATCGTCGCCTTGGTAGGCCGTTACCCTACCAACTAGCTAATGGACCGCGGGCCCATCCTACAGCGATAAATCTTTCCTCCATAAACCATGCGATTCATGAAGCGTATCCGGTATTAACATCAGTTTCCCGATGGTATCCCGAGCTGTAGGGCAGGTTGCCCACGTGTTACTCACCCGTCCGCCACTAAGTTAAGTAAAAAGCAAGCTTTCTACTTAACTCCGTTCGACTTGCATGTGTGAGGCATGCCGCCAGCGTTCGTCCTGAGCCAGGATCAAACTCTCCATTAAATTGAAAAGTTATATCATTCGCACATCGCTATTCGCAGTTAGCAGTTAGCTAAATACTAATAACTTAATGCGTTGATTACTGACTTCAGACTTTCGTCTGGTTTTAATCACTTTAAACTCAAATTCGAAATTAACTTTTACCAAGTTATATTTCTTATGGTATAGTGCTGTTCAATTTTCAAAGAACTGTCAGTAGCTCGTGCTACTTTTTTGTTTCATCACCTCTCGGCGACAAAGACTATCTTATCATTTTTTATTCATGTTGTCAATACTTTTTTATTTTTATTTTTCAAAAGTGTTGCTTGCCTATATTGTTACCTTTAGGCATTTTTTTATTTTTGAAAATTAAAATGTTGCTCGTGTTAAGCAACGAAGATTACTATATCATTAATTATCTTGTTAGGTCAATGTAAATTAATGGTTTATTACATTAAAATTATAGTCAAAAAGCCTAGCGCGGAATTGCAAAAGAGATTACGCGGATTTTAGGGTTAGTTTTGGAGGGTTAGGATGAGGAATTCAAATCTTAGCCACTAATGGCACTATTATAATAGGTCAAGAATTTCACTAACTTACACAAAAGATTTTATTATTTTTAGTGTTAGTTAGTGTAGAGATTTTTAGTGAAGTTAGTGGCAATTTTTTATTCGTATTGGTGTAAAATTACATATGCAAAAAAGACACCAATCATAAGATTGATGTCTTTTAAAGTACCTAGCGACGTCCTACTCTCCCAGGGGGTAACCCCAAGTACCATCGGCGCTGAAGAGCTTAACTGCGGTGTTCGGAATGGGAACCGGTGTATCCTCTTCGCCATCATCACTAGATGAAACTATCACACTAAATTCATAGCAAGGTTTTCAAAGGTTTTATTCTTAAAGTTTTTCCTGACTGCTGACTACTGTCAGCTGACAGCTTAAATATTTAGGTCAAGTCCTCGACCGATTAGTACTAGTCCGCTGAAGGTATTACTACCCTTACACTCCTAGCCTATCAACCAGATAGTCTTTCTGGGGTCTTACTTCCTTACGGAATGGGAAGTCTTATCTTAAGGGGGGCTTCGCGCTTAGATGCTTTCAGCGCTTATCCCGACCAAACTTGGCTACCCAGAACTGCCATTGGCATGACAACTGGTACACCAGAGGTTCGTCCATCCCGGTCCTCTCGTACTAAGGACAGCTCCTTTCAAACTTCCTGCGCCCGCGACAGATAGGGACCGAACTGTCTCACGACGTTCTGAACCCAGCTCGCGTACCGCTTTAATGGGCGAACAGCCCAACCCTTGGGACCTTCTTCAGCCCCAGGATGCGATGAGCCGACATCGAGGTGCCAAACCTCCCCGTCGATGTGGACTCTTGGGGGAGATAAGCCTGTTATCCCCGGGGTAGCTTTTATCCGTTGAGCGACGGCCCTTCCACTCGGTACCGCCGGGTCACTAAGCCCGACTTTCGTCCCTGCTCGACTTGTAGGTCTCGCAGTCAAGCTCCCTTCTGCCTTTACACTCTTCGAATGATTTCCAACCATTCTGAGGGAACCTTTGGGCGCCTCCGTTACTCTTTAGGAGGCGACCGCCCCAGTCAAACTGCCCACCTGACACTGTCCTAGTACCGGATAACGGTACACAGTTAGAATTCCAGCACTTTAAGGGTGGTATCCCACGGGTGGCTCCAGCAACACTGGCGTGCTACTTTCTCAGCCTCCCACCTATCCTGTACATAAAATGCCAAAACTCAATATCAGGCTACAGTAAAGCTCCACGGGGTCTTTCCGTCTTGTCGCGGGTAACCTGCATCTTCACAGGTACTACAATTTCACCGGGTCCTTCGTTGAGACAGTGCCCAAGTCGTTACGCCATTCGTGCGGGTCAGAACTTACCTGACAAGGAATTTCGCTACCTTAGGACCGTTATAGTTACGGCCGCCGTTTACTGGGGCTTCGGTTCAAAGCTTCGCTTGCGCTAACCTCTTCCCTTAACCTTCCAGCACCGGGCAGGCGTCAGCCCCTATACTTCATCTTTCGATTTAGCAGAGACCTGTGTTTTTGCTAAACAGTCGCTTGGGCCTATTCACTGCGGCCTCTTCTAGCTTAAGAAGTAAATTCTCTCACCATAATGAGGCACCCCTTCTCCCGAAGTTACGGGGTCATTTTGCCGAGTTCCTTAACGAAGGTTCTCCCGAGCGCCTTAGGATTCTCTCCTTACCTACCTGTGTCGGTTTGCGGTACGGGCACCTTACTTCTCGATAGAGGCTTTTCTTGGCAGTGTAGGATCAGTTAGTTCCCCTCATTCGGGTCCCCTTCACTCCTCAGGATTATGAGTCGACGGATTTGCCTATCTACTCTCCCTAAAAGCTTGGACGCACATAACCAACAGTGCGATAACCTACCTTCCTGCGTCACCCCATCTCTCAAACGAAGTTTGGTGGCACTGGAATCTCTACCAGTTGTCCATCGCCTACGCCTTTCGGCCTCGGCTTAGGTCCCGGCTTACCCTGAGAGGACGAGCCTTCCTCAGGAAACCTTAGGTTTTCGGCGAAGATGATTCTCACATCTTTTTTCGTTACTTATACCAGCATTCTCACTTCTATTCGCTCCACTGCTCCTTACGGTACAGCTTCTGCGCAAATAGAACGCTCCCCTACCATGATTTACATCATCCATTGCTTCGGTGATAAGTTTGAGCCCCGTTACATTTTCGGCGCAGGATCACTTGACCAGTGAGCTATTACGCACTCTTTAAATGGTGGCTGCTTCTAAGCCAACATCCTGGTTGTCTGTGCAATCCCACATCCTTTTCCACTTAACTTATACTTTGGGACCTTAGCAGATGGTCTGGGCTGTTTCCCTCTCGACTATGGACCTTAGCACCCATAGTCTGACTCCCGGAAAACAAATATGTGGCATTCGGAGTTTGACTGAGTTCGGTAACCTGGTAAGGCCCCTAGCCCAATCAGTGCTCTACCTCCACTATTTTATTCCGAGGCTAGCCCTAAAGCTATTTCGGGGAGAACCAGCTATCTCCGAGTTCGATTGGAATTTCTCCGCTACCCACAGCTCATCCCCTAATTTTTCAACATTAGTGGGTTCGGGCCTCCATTTTGCGTTAACAAAACTTCACCCTGGCCATGGGTAGGTCACCCGGTTTCGGGTCTACGCAGCCAAACTTCACGCCCTTTTAAGACTCGGTTTCCCTTCGGCTCCGTGGCTTTACCACTTAACCTTGCTTGACTACGTAACTCGCTGGTTCATTCTACAAAAGGCACGCCATCACCCGCGTATGGGGCTTTGACTGTTTGTAGGCACACGGTTTCAGGTTCTTTTTCACTCCTCTTCCGAGGTTCTTTTCACCTTTCCCTCACGGTACTGCTTCACTATCGGTCGCTAGGTAGTATTTAGCCTTTGGAGGTGGTCCTCCTAGATTCCAACGGGGTTTCACGTGTCCCGCTGTACTCGGGTGGCAATTAGGTAGGGTTAATCTTTTCAACTACAGGGCTTTCACCTTCTACGGCCTGTCTTTCCAAACAGTTCGTCTAAAATTAACTTTTGTAACTACCTTGATATCCTGCAAGATACCACAATTGCTCCCTCAACCCACATGTAACAACGATTGCAGTCTTACATCACATGTGTTTAGGCTCTTCCCATTTCGCTCGCCACTACTTAGGGAATCGATTATTCTTTCTCTTCCTCGGGGTACTTAGATGTTTCAGTTCCCCCGGTTGCCTTCTACTACCCTATGTATTCAGGTAGTGATACTATGGTATTAACCATAGTGGGTTGCCCCATTCGGAGATCCACGGGTCAAGGCTTGCTTACAGCTTACCGTGGCTTTTCGTAGTTCGCTACGTCCTTCTTCGGCTCCTAGCGCCAAGGCATCCGCCGTGCGCCCTTAGTAACTTGACCAAGTAGAACAGTTCTTTTCACTGTTCATGTACACAAATCCTTAGATTTGTTTGATCTTTATTGCTCTAAGAACACTCTTTGTTTTTCGTTAACTAAGTTAATAGTTAACTAACCTTTGCTTATTGAATTTCGTGTGTAGTTTTCAAAGATCATATATTTAAAAATGCATAAGCATTTTTAAAGCAAATTAGTGGTGGGCCTAGGTGGACTCGAACCACCGACCTCACGCTTATCAGGCGTGCGCTCTAACCGGCTGAGCTATAGGCCCTAGTTAATTTAATTGTTTTAAGGTCAAAAGCTTTGCAAAGGTGAACCGTCTTTGCAAAAAGGCTCTGGGTCCTTTTTCTGTATTTATTTTCTAAAACGAAGTTTTAGATAATAAAGTGGTGGAGATGAGCGGGATCGAACCGCTGACCCCCTGCGTGCAAGGCAGGTGCTCTCCCAGCTGAGCTACACCCCCACATTTTTGAAAGAAACTAGTTCTTTCAAAATTAAACAGCATATACCATATTTGAGTTGTGATTTTGTTTTGTGTAATACTTAAGAAGTAGATATCACTTAATGTGATATCAGTGTCTCCTTAGAAAGGAGGTGATCCAGCCGCACCTTCCGATACGGCTACCTTGTTACGACTTCACCCCAATCATCTACCCCACCTTCGACGGCTGCCTCCTAAAAGGTTAGCCCACCGGCTTCGGGTGTTGTAAACTTTCGTGGTGTGACGGGCGGTGTGTACAAGGCCCGGGAACGCATTCACCGCGACATTCTGATCCGCGATTACTAGCAACTCCGACTTCATGTAGGCGAGTTGCAGCCTACAATCCGAACTGAGACCTGTTTTAAGGGATTTGCTCCAGATCACTCCTTCGCTTCCCGTTGTTCAGGCCATTGTAGCACGTGTGTAGCCCAGGACATAAGGGGCATGATGATTTGACGTCATCCCCACCTTCCTCCGGTTTATCACCGGCAGTCTCTCTAGAGTGCCCAACATTACTTGCTGGCAACTAAAGATAAGGGTTGCGCTCGTTGCGGGACTTAACCCAACATCTCACGACACGAGCTGACGACAACCATGCACCACCTGTCTCTCTGCCCCGAAGGGACACTATTATCTCTAATAGCTTCAGAGGATGTCAAGTCCTGGTAAGGTTCTTCGCGTTGCTTCGAATTAAACCACATGCTCCGCTGCTTGTGCGGGCCCCCGTCAATTCCTTTGAGTTTCAATCTTGCGATCGTACTCCCCAGGCGGGGTACTTAATGCGTTAACTGCGGCACAGAGGGTATCTAAACCCCCTACACCTAGTACCCATCGTTTACGGCGTGGACTACCAGGGTATCTAATCCTGTTTGCTCCCCACGCTTTCGCACCTCAGTGTCAGGTACAGTCCAGAAAGTCGCCTTCGCCACTGGTGTTCCTCCTAATATCTACGCATTTCACCGCTACACTAGGAATTCCACTTTCCTCTCCTGTCCTCAAGTCCAGCAGTTTCAAATGCATTACGGGGTTGAGCCCCGCATTTTAACATCTGACTTACTAGACCACCTACGCGCGCTTTACGCCCAGTGATTCCGGACAACGCTTGCCCCCTACGTATTACCGCGGCTGCTGGCACGTAGTTAGCCGGGGCTTCCTCCAGAGGTACTGTCATTATTCATCCCTCTAGACAGAAGTTTACGACTCGAAAGCCTTCATCCTTCACGCGGCATTGCTGCGTCAGGGTTGCCCCCATTGCGCAATATTCCCCACTGCTGCCTCCCGTAGGAGTCTGGGCCGTGTCTCAGTCCCAGTGTGGCTGATCGTCCTCTCAGACCAGCTATCCATCGTCGCCTTGGTAGGCCGTTACCCTACCAACTAGCTAATGGACCGCGGGCCCATCCTACAGCGATAAATCTTTCCTCCATAAACCATGCGATTCATGAAGCGTATCCGGTATTAACATCAGTTTCCCGATGGTATCCCGAGCTGTAGGGCAGGTTGCCCACGTGTTACTCACCCGTCCGCCACTAAGTTAAGTAAAAAGCAAGCTTTCTACTTAACTCCGTTCGACTTGCATGTGTGAGGCATGCCGCCAGCGTTCGTCCTGAGCCAGGATCAAACTCTCCATTAAATTGAAAAGTTTATATTAGTTGGTTAGTTTCTAGTTGGTTAGTTGGTTAGGTTGCCCTGTCCAACTGTCTACTGTCCACTAACTACTTAATTAACTGACTTCAGACTTTCGTCTGGTTTTAATCACTTTAAACTCAAATTCGAAATTAACTTTTACCAAGTTATATTTCTTATGGTATAGTGCTGTTCAATTTTCAAAGAACTGTTTTACTTGTTGACTGCAAAAATTATATTATCATAATTTCAATCTGCTGTCAATATGTTTTTTTGTTTTTTGTTTTTTTGTCAAACTGATGTGTTGACAACGAAGATTATCTTAACAGAAATTCACCGGTGGCGCAACTCTTATATTTTTTCATTTAGCGTCTTTTTTTTGTTTTAAGTCATCCTTAGTGCTTTAATCTCCTTTTTAGTATATTTTTCGTGTTAATTCTAATAATTTTCATTTTAAATTCCTCGTGTTTTTAGTACAAAAATAGGCGCCTTTCGACGCCTATAGCATATATAGTGTTATTCTTTTTTCTTTAATGTAGGAAATAGTAGTACATCCCTTATTGAACTGCTATCAGTTAGAAGCATTATAAGCCTGTCTATACCTATTCCCAGTCCTCCAGTTGGAGGCATTCCGTATTCAAGGGCTGTGACAAAATCCTCGTCCATCATATGTGCTTCATCATCACCAGCCTCTCTTTCATCTACCTGACCTTCAAACCTTTCCCTTTGATCAATTGGGTCGTTAAGCTCAGAGAAAGCGTTACACAGTTCTCTAGCTACAATAAATCCTTCGAACCTATAAGTAAGTCTTGGGTCTTCCTTTTGGCTTTTAGCTAGAGGAGATATATCTTTAGGGTGCCCTATAACAAATGTTGGCTGAATGAGTTTTTCTTCTACGAACTCTTCAAAGAACCAGTTTACTATTTTACCCCATGTCCACTTTCCTACTTTAGTGTTTAGCCCTCTACTCTTTGCTACTTCTAAGGCACCTTTTTCATCTAAAGGAAGGAAGTCAATACCTGTATGCTCTTTAACCAAATCTGTCATAGTTGCTCTGTTCCAAGGCGGGGTTAAGTCAATCTTCTCCCCTTGATACTCTATAGATGTTGAACCAATTACTTCCCTCGCCACATGGGCAACTAAGTTTTCTGTTAGTTCCATCATACCTTCATAGTCACTATACGCTTCGTAAAGTTCAAGCATGGTAAACTCGGGATTATGCTTGGTAGAGATTCCTTCATTTCTAAAGTTTCTATTGATTTCAAAAACTTTTTCGAAGCCACCTACTATCAATCTTTTTAAGTAAAGCTCTGGTGCTATCCTTAAATATAGATCCATATCTAATGTGTTGTGGTGGGTAATAAAAGGCCTTGCTGATGCACCTCCTGAAATTGGCTGCATCATAGGTGTCTCAACTTCGTAAAAACCTTTGTTTTCTAAATAATTTCTTATTGTCTTAATAATCTTACTTCTTTTAACAAAGGTATCCATTACTTCCTGATTGATTATAAGGTCAACATATCTTTGACGGTATCTAAGCTCAACATCCTTTAAACCATGCCATTTTTCAGGAAGGGGTTGTAAGGATTTTGCAAGTATGGTGATTTTATTTGCTTTAATAGAAATTTCACCTTTTTGCGTCTTAAAGACTACCCCCTCAACACCAATCATATCGCCAACATCAAAACTTTGAAAAAGTTCGTAGTTTTCATCACCTAGCATATCTTTTCTTCCATATACCTGAATCTGACCGTTAAAATCTTTTATATTTAGAAAGCCAGCTTTCCCATGACCTCTTTTAGCCATAATTCTACCTGCTACTATGACGTTTTTATTTTCGAATTCATCGAAGGCATTGTTAATTTCATCAGTTTTATGTTCTGGCTTAAATTTTTCACCGTATGGTTCTATGCCCGCATTATATAAGTCTTCTAGCTTTTCTCTTCTTATCTTCTGAAGTTCATTTAATTCAATATTATCCATTTATTATCAACTCCTAAATTCAAACAATCATATTAACTAGGTATAAGTGCCGTATCTATTATTTTATAATTTTTTTAATTTATTCCTTTATCTTTTGTTCTGTTTTCAAGTATTGCTTTTATTCTATAGACATAATCCTATATTTTATTGTTCCTGCAGGCACTATTACTTCTACCTCACTACCAATAGGTTTTCCTAATATTGCTTTGCCAACAGGGGACTCATTTGAGATTTTACTATCGTTTGGATTGGATTCAGCAGATCCAACTATTGAATACTGTAGTTCTTCATCATACTCTAAGTCTTTTAGGACAACAGTGCATCCTATATTAACGACGCCTTTATCGATTTCGCCTTCATCAATTACTGTAGCGTTTCTAAGCATTTTTTCTAGGGTTAAAATCCGGCCTTCTACAAAGGCCTGTTCATTTTTAGCATCTTCGTACTCAGAGTTTTCACTTATGTCGCCGTAACTAATGGCAATCTTAATTCTTTCAGCTACTTCTCTTCTTTTTGTTGATTTTAAATACTCTAATTCGTCTTCGAGCTTTTTTAAACCTGTAGGTGTTAAAATAACTTCTTTGTTATTACTCATCTTTGTCTCTCCTTTAAGTTAAAATAAGTATCTGTTACATGATGATATGTATTTTTAGGGTTATTTATTCACAATTTGGTTAACACATATTACCATGAGGTCTCCATTAATACGAATAACAAGCACCAAAGGGATTTATTCCCCTTTAAGTGCTTGCAAATATTATAAGTGACTTACAATTTTTTGTCAAACTCTTACAGCACATTTTTCTAAATTAAGTGAATTTAGTGTAGCATTGTCTTTTATTTTTAATATTTCCTTTTCAGTCAATGCCCTTTCAAAGCTTCTAAAACCAGCTAATTTAAAACCATGTTTCGCTGCAAGAGAGCTAATTTCGTCTAATTGTTCTATAGAAAGATCTCTTCCTAGGGTAAAGTTTTCATATTTTTTTTCTAAACTGAGAATCATTGTTTCAGCCATGCAGGCATAAGCAGTTTTTTGAGGAAATCCAAAGTTAAAGTTAAAGTTTACATCTCCAGGAACCTCTATAACTCCTCCTTCTATCACTAACACATCGTCTCTCTTTTCTTGTACTTGTTTAGATACGTCTCTTGGCCTTGCTACATCACAAACTATTGCTCCTGGTTTTAAGTCATCAGGCTCTATTAGATGATCCACAGATCCAGAGACTGAAATCAAAATATCGCTTTTTCTTAAAGTCTTTTTAAAATCATCTGATATCCTTACTGAGTTTTTAGTCTCAAAGTAAATTTTCTCAGCTAGGTTATGTAATCTTTCTTCATTTCTGGCCACAAGGTTTATATTTTTAGCTTTGGTTGCTAGGGATCTCGATACCAAACCTCCTATGGAACCAGTTGCACCTATAATAGTTATTTCTGCATTTTCGAAGTCATGTCCCATGATTGTTGCAGCCTTTTGAGTTCCTTCAAGGGCAGACGCTACAGTGTAGCTATTTCCAGTTGTGACTGGAATCGATAGATTTTTTGCCACTGTAATACCTGCGTCCCCCACTACAGAAGTCATTGCCCCTAGACCTACAATTTTTGCCCCTAGCTTTTGTGCAAGTTTACCTGACTGTATTATTTTCTTTAATACAAATTTTTCAGGAAGATTGACCATCTGTTCACTGGTTAGTGTGCATCCAACGAAATAGCCAGATGTTTTATTGTAACCAGATTCAACTCCATTTATTTCTGAAACCTTTATGGCTGGAAGATTTTTTATTAAGCCGTTAAGCATTGATTTTGGCACCTTTTGCAAAACAGGAAATTTCCTATACATATCTTGAAGACTAATGGGATGTATTATAAAGGCAAAGTCTTTATCCATGAAGCAAATCCCTCCTTCTATCTTCTTGATCCAATTTTACTATCCTTGGCAAAAAGTTAACCTTATGCAACAAATCTTCATACTGTTTCACAGATAATTCTTTTTCACCAGACATTGCCACAAGAACAGCTTCCATGACATTAGTTCCAAAAGATCTTCCGTTTAGTTCAGGGGTACTAGTGACTAAATAACCAGCATTCTTTGACTTAAGTACTTCTATATCTTTACTTGTAACTGTGTTGGTAATTATAATTTTATTACTCAAGTCTTCTGGCATAAATCTTTTAATATAATGATAGTCACCTGCTATTATATCAGCCCATTTGAATAGCTCCTTATGTTTTTTGATCTGTGTCTCCTGTTTATTGCCAGTTGGGTAGAACAATTTAAAAGGCAAATACTTTATAACAGGCATTACTATTTTTGCAATTTTATATAGAGTCTTAAGAGAACGTATTTTAACAGGAATACCTAGGGTAAATACTAAATCTCCATATACCATATTGGCTTTAAACTTTTCAAATGTTTGGGCCATACCAAACCTATCCATAGCACAGACCATTAAAACTTTTTTATCTGAAAAGTCCCATCCCTGATCATTAAGGTACTCCAAAGTTCTTCTCTCTAGAGTGTTCTTTAGACCAGAACCATCTACTATCGGTGTTAATTTAGCGTTAGCAACAATTTTTTTAGCGTCATGGAGTGTATAGCGTTTTTCTCCTGCGAATAAATATAAGTCTATCCCTCCAAGACCAAAAGCATCTACTTTACCATCTAATTCTTTTATAGTATCAATCATGGAGCTTATACTTCCATCTGTACCGATTCTCTCTATCTCAAATTCTTCAGAACCCATAACGGTATTTACTTTATGGTTTCTTTCACTGGACCCTAAGCTTATACTAACAACCCTTTTCAATATACCGCCTCCTATTTTAGGTTTTTCATTATCTCCTCTAGTTTTTCTAGATCAACCACTACATCTTCTTTTATTGGAGATTCACCTATTTCTATACCAATTATTTCACCATCTAGTAGAGATTCTAAAAGATTTATTCTCATATCTGAGCCAATAAGTATCACAGTATCATATGTCCTGATTTCTGCCACGATATCTATTAGGTTATTGAAGAGTTCCAACCCGTGTTTAACTGTTAAAAATTCATATCTTTGTTTTTCACTAAGAAGCAATGTGTAGTTTACACCGTAACTTTTTGATAGTTTTTCCACTTCCTCTATATTGGCAATGGGGAAACCAATAAGAGCCACTTTCTTTCCTTTTCTGATTTCTCCTAAAGTTTCTATCCTAGAAATGAAGGTACGATCAATATTAAAACAATTTGCTACTTCAGCTTGGGAACTTCCTAAGGACCGCATAGTTAGTATTTTATCTATATGATGCATTATTTTATCTTTACTTACTGTTTTATCATTTATTTTATAAAATTCCATTGATTCCTACCTCCTTTATTGTGCACAAAATTGTATACATTTATTATATTTAAAAATATTATTTTTAACAACTTAATATTACAAAAAATATATAATAGTGGCCAGGAGCCACTATTATATATTTTCGCTATATTGGGTTAGTGTCTTATTAATCTCTGCAACTGTTTCAAGGGTATTTATTAGATCCCTAATATTCGCTGCATTTGGTAGCCCTTTTAAATACCAGGCAATATGTTTTCTCATTTGTCTAATTCCCTGATATTCGCCCTTGTACTCTACGTGAGCATATAAGTGGTCAATGGCTGCTTTTATTCTTTCTCTCCCCGTGGGAGGCTCAATGATTTCCTTGAATTTTAGTAGATTGTAGCTTCTACTAAATAGCCAGGGGTTTCCCATTGCTCCTCTCCCTATCATAACACCATCACATTTTGTATAGTCCAGCATCTCTTTCACATCTTCTGGTTCGAATAAATCTCCATTACCTATCACGGGAATTTTTATTGTACTTTTAATTAACTTAATGATATCCCAGTCTGCTTTCCCGCTATAAAATTGTTCTCTAGTTCTGCCATGAATGGCAATCCCTTGTACTCCAGTGGCTTCTGCCATCTGTGCAAATTCAGTTGCAACAATGTTTTCTTCATCCCATCCTTTTCTTATTTTTACTGTAACTGGAATAGATGAATTCCTTACTACTGCTCTCATGATGGACTCAGCTTTCTTGAAGTCTTTCATTAAAGCTGCACCTTCCCAGTTCTTAACAATTTTCAATGCAGGACAACCCATGTTTATATCTATGAAGTCTGCACCCTTTTTCTGTGTAAATTCTACAACTTTTTCAAATTCTGATGGGTCATTTCCAAATAGCTGAACAGATATTGGATGCTGACTCATATCTATATCGATCATATCTTCTGTTCTGTCACTTCCATATATAAGCCCTTTTGTACTTATCATCTCTGTATAAAGAAGCCCGCAGTTATGGTCTTTGACAATTCCCCTAAAGGTTTTGTCAGTAACTCCAGCCATAGGAGCTAGTACCAATGGGTTTTGTTTTAAAATTTCTTTTAGGTTCATCTTTATCCTTCCTCCAAAAAAATAAGTCATAGTTTATCTATGACTTTATTATACCTAATTATTAAGCTAATAAATTCAAATTTTGGCCCTTTAGTTTCTTTATTACCTCTTCTTTCAACATTTCCTTAGTAGAGTGATGGCCAAACTTATATTTCCTAATATATTCATGCTGTTTTTTAGTAACCTTGTTTTCTCCTAGCAAACTATCAAGACAAGGTATGTCAAACCTATGTTGAAGTAGCTCTGCAACTAATTTTTTATTTCCACCTTGCCCTAGATAGACTTGAATAGCCATGGGTATTGCATCAAACCCATCTTTAGTTACTGACTCCACTGTTATGTCTTTGATAAAATTTCCATTTTCTGTGATTGCCGAGTTAGGAACACTGGTGTAATAAACTATTCTTTCAGTCGAAAAAGGCATGGTGCTTATGGTGAAGTCAGAGTCATCAGGCAACAAGCTTTTCTCTATTTTTTTCTCTCCTTTAAATACTGAGATATGAAATGTAATGAATAAAAAAGCTATAAAGGCTAAGCTTGCTGTTATCATAACTCCCTGTCCTCCTTAACTTACAGTGTCTTTACCTAATACCTTAGAAATTTTCAACTTCCCATCAGCCATTTTAAATAAGTTTTCTTCATCCACTGAATCATCCGGATATAAAGCCAAACCTATACTCAGGGTTAGGGGACGCTTTACAATACCTTTAAATCCCAGTGAAACCCCTTTTATACTCTTTTGGATATTTAAAGCAATCTGTTTTGAAGATTCTCTGCATTGGTTAGGTAAGAGGACTGTGAACTCGTCTCCGCCATATCTACACACTATACCCTTTGTTCCTATCACTTCTTTTAGGCTTTTGCCGACTTCTGTCAATACATTATCACCGCATGTGTGCCCATATTCTTCATTAAATAGCTTAAAATCATCTATATCTATAACTAAAAGAGAAAATTTTTGATTTTTATTTATGTAAGTTCTTAATTGTTCCTTAAAGTATCTGTGATTATAAGTAGATGTAAGTCCATCAGTAATCGCCAATTGTGAAACCTGTTCATATAGCTTTATATTTTCTATTGCAAGGGCAGACTGATTTGCAAAGGTCACAAGTGAGTCAACATCTTCTTCTGTTATTATCTTTTCATTAAATCTATTATCTACCAAGATAACGCCTATTGATTGATTTTTAGAGATCAGAGGCACAACAGCATAGTTTTCAAAGGCTAGGCGTGAAAGCTCCTTCCCTAGGACTTCCTTGTTTGCATTTTTAATGTTTAAAGGGGTTTTCGTTTTAATACACTTAATTATAGGGTTTTTTTCATTTGCATACAAATCCAATTTCACCTTGCGAACATAGTCACTAAGGGTTTCATCTATGTCATCTTCCACTTCAATTACTTCTTTTAATGTTGCTTGATTTCTGACAAGCTTACCCCAAATTTTATAGGCTTCTTTTCTGGAAGGTGGCCCTATTGCTGTTTTACCTTTAACTAGGTTACCTTCAACTAAAAATATCGCCGCCCGATTGAATCCAAGGCCATAGCCTGCTGTAATAGCAGTGAGTACAATTTTATTAATTTTCTTTAGCTCTGTAGTTGTTTGCATGGAGTTGGTAATTTCCCTTAGCAATGATAGTTCATTGATTTTTGCATGAAGTTTTTCTAGCCACTTTTCGTTTTCAAAACTTATTTCGGCTTTCTTAATAGCAAAATAGCAAAATCCTAAAGTAGACAGGCCCAGTATAAATATATTCTCTATAAATAAACTTTTTTCAATTTGTGTGTTTAGAATAAAGGCATAAGATAAAGTACAAATAAAATAAGTAATAATCCCACCTTTTGAGCCGTAAGCTAGGATGCCTAGTACTATGGGTATTAAGTAACACAAAAATGCAAGACTAGCCCCTAAGCCAATGTGGTATAAAGCCAAATTACTCAACATAAGAGCCCCGAAAACTATCGATGGTTTATATAAACTAGGCAAGTACCCTTTCAGGAAGTCACATATAAATGCTATCACCATTGCGTACAATATTAATTCTATATTGTCTAGTAAATACACCCTTTCAATATTTAGGAGCATAATAAAAAGTACTGATATAAAGAGAGTCAGAATAATTCCATCTTTTTTCACTGTTAGTACCCCCGGGATAATTTAGTCTTCTTTTTTTAACTAATTCTACTTAACAACCCAATTTTCCTTCCTGGGCTAGAATTTTTTTCGTGTGCGAAGACTTTAGGAAAGCTAAGTAAATAAAAAACAGCTTCAACACAGTATTTTCTGTGTTGAAGCTGTTTTTATTAGATTAAATTTCTCAACTCTACTAATACACAACCATCTGATACAACATCATAACCCTTGGATTGGGCATATTGAACTAATTCATCATCAAAGCTCCCTGGTTGAAACCATAGAATAGTTTCCTTAGGAATATTTCCAGTGTCTATAATGGATTTCCCTACCTCTTTAGGTACTACAAAATCAATAACTTCTGGAGTTTGTGGTAGCTGTGTTATATCCGAATAGGATTTTAAACCTAAAATTGTTTCTTCCTTAGGGTTTATGGGATTAACCGTTTTACCTGCTTCATTCAAAGCTTTTGTTATTTTATAACCAAATTTTTGAGGATTATTACTTGCACCTAGTACAGCCCATACCCTTAATTTTATAACTTTTTCCTTTTCAGCCATTCATATCACTCCTATCCTAGATTTTATATATTAGTATCAGTAATACTAATACAGAGTTTATTAATAGTATAAGGGGGAAATCATTTTGAAATCTTACGGACTTCAGAGCTTGCTGTATTGTAGATCCTGTACAGGCCACCCCGTAACTTCTTTTAATTTTCATCTCAGAACTTAAGACTATTGTTAACACAACTATGAGTAATGTTAAGAATCTAATAATCAGCATCTAAACCACCCCTTAATTATTATATAAACATTATACTATATATTTATACAACTTGGTGGATTATTTTGATAATTATACTTTAATTGAAAAATTCTTTTTCCTTTATATCTTTACAGCAGTACCATAAACAATTATTTCAGCAATTCCTTGCCCTATTGACGAAGAGGAATATCTGATTCCTATAATAGCATTAGCTCCCATTTTCTCCGCTTCCTTTATCATATCTTCAACTGCCGTATCCCTTGCTTCACTTATCATTTTGGCATATTCCGTTACGTTACCCCCTACTAACCTTCTCAGGCCCGCAACAATGTCTTTCCCTAGATGCACAGCCTTAACCCTTGAACCCTGTACCATTCCAAGTACTTCATAATCAGTTCTTAAATGAGATGTGGCTAATAACATAGTAAACCCTCCTTAGTATTCTTTTTTTATGAATTTTTTATAACTTAAAAAGCCAAAGATTATCGAAACAATAGCCAAAATAATAATACTTAAAATGGGTAGATTCCCATTTATAACATAATCAATTCCTTTAGCATGATATGAAAGGCTAAGCTTTTGGGTTGATGAGAAAAAGCCAAATACTGAGTTAAGTATTAACAATCCTGCACTATATGCAAAGGCTTTAATAGAATCATCACATAAAATTGAAAAAAATAATGCTATAAAATAACTGGCTATCATGCCTACAAACACCGGAACAATACCTAAAAAAACTATGCTTCCAAAGTATCCTTTATTAGCTAAGATTGAAGCTATGAGCATTGCTAAAGTAGAAATCAGTGTAAATATAAAAATAAAGCTAACTGATACTATAATCTTCGTTGTCAGTATCTTAGTCTTACTGGTAGGCTTTGTTAACAAATATGCAATTGTACCTCTACTCACCTCTGATGCAATAGCAGTTGCACCAAGTAACAAGGATATGATAGTACCGATTTGCGTAAGGTTCTTACCATTCCACTGTGCCCAAACATAAATATCATAATCTGAAAGATATAGGTTTATCTCCTTAGCTATACCAGTTCCTATAGCCAAAGGAAGTTCTTCTAGATGGGGTAATATATCATGCATATAATCAAATGTTATGGGTATGGTCACCCCTAATATAATTAATATAATCGTTCCTATAATTAGTTTCCACTTATGTTCTGCAATCTCTTTTAATACTAAGTTTTTATACATCCTTTTTCACCTCTTTTTTTGCATATTCCATAAATATGTCTTCGAGGTTACGCTCTAGTATCTCCACAGTAAAGTGTGGTATTTCAGTAATGGCTCTATAAACCTCATCAAAATTTTCTGCGACCTTTATAATATAGCCTTTGCCCTGTCTAGATATTTCCCTAACACCTTTGAATAACAGTTTCTCTTCGTTTATTTCCCTTTGAAAAACTACTCGTATTACTTTTTCATTTAACTTAATGTCATCCATTTGCCTTTGTAAGGCAATTTTACCGGATTTTATAATTGCTACTGTATCTGCTATTCTCTCCACTTCACTAAGTATATGGGACGAGAAAAATACTGTGTTACCCCAGTTTGCTATCTCGCCAATTATAGCTTGTAGAAAGTCTTGTCGCCATATGGGGTCAAGCCCACTGGTAGGCTCATCAAGTATTAGTAGGTCTGGTTTATATGAAAGTGCTGCTATCAAACTCAATTGATTTTTCATTCCCTTAGACAGATTTTTAACTCTATCTTTCTTTCTAAGGGAAAACATCTCTAAGTACCTTTCTTCTAGACTTTTATCCCATTGGGGATAGAAACCTTGGGTAAATTTTAATATCTCTTCAACAGTCATGTTAGGATACAACGTTGATGACTCAGATACATAACCTATTTTTTGTAGTAGTTTTTGTCTATTTGTGGGTATCTTTTGGTTAAATATAAGTGCTTCCCCTTTGGTAGGCTCCATTAATCCTAAAAGGATTTTTATAGTTGTAGTTTTACCTGCCCCATTTGGACCTATAAGTCCAAAAATCTCACCTTTATTTACAGATAGATTTAAACCGTCTATTGCTCTTCGTCCATTAGGAAACTCTTTTATCAGATCTTTAATTTCAATGATTTTATGAGTCATGATTATCCCCCTCTATCTTAAGACATTGGTTTATGATTTCAAGTAGAGTGTTGTTATCAATTTGTAAATGATATGCCTCAACTATCAATTCTTTAACCTTAGGCAATATTTTTTCTTTTTTATCTTTGTCGTTTAGTTCTGATCCTTCTGAAATGAAAGTTCCCATACCCTTTCTTATTTCAATAATCCCTTCTATCTCCAATGTTGAATATGCTTTAGAGACAGTATTGGGGTTTATTGCAAGAGTTATAGCTAGATCTCTTACGGACGGGAGTTTTTCTCCAGGGTTTAATAATCCTCCCGCTACACTTCCTTTTACTTGATTTACAATTTGTAGGTATATTGGAAGACCAGAGTTTGTACTTATAAAAAAATCCATAAAATTACCTCCCAGTGTACCAATGTTATAATACACTAATTTGCTTTTATAATAATACTTTTTTAGCATTGTGTCAAACTTTTATATATTTCTTTATGTTACTTAAAAACCCTTATGAAAGCACATTCTACATTGACACAATAAAAGCGCCTAGGAGGCGCTTCAGCTTGTAGACAAATCTCAGACAAAGTCATTGACCCAAGATGTGCATATTAAAAAGCAGTACAATTAGTTCGAGGAGACTGGTAGGGGGTCCCCTTGTGGGGACCTGACAATCAAAACCGTCTAGAGCTTCTTGGAAGTCAGGGTGGTACAAGACCACCCCCTACAACCATGGACGGTGAATTGGAGCGGTCCCCTTGTTTAGATAGAAGCCTTAAGGCTCGGCGCAGAATTTTGTACAGTGTTTAATATGCGACATTCACCAAAAAATGACTTTGTCATCAGTCTGAGCGCCTAGGAGGCGCTTTATTGTGTCTAGTCTATTGTTTCCACATCATACTTCCACCCTAGCATTCCTTCTTCTAAATTCATAACATTAGGGTGCTTAGCTTTGGCTATTATTTCGCTTGCTGTAACACTTCTACTACCCGATCTACACACCACTAATATATAGTCTTTATTTCGGGCAAGATTACTTACTTCATTTAGCCTATCTTCGAGCTCATCTAGGGGTATAAGTACAGCATTAGGTATATGACCCTGAGCGTATTCTTCTGGTGTTCTAACATCTATTATCAGAAGTTGGTTAGAATATTGATCTATTAATACTTTAGCTTCTTCAGCACTTATATTATTATAATAAGGCTCTGTTTTAGGTAACAATAAATAGCCTATAAACATTAATAAAAATGCAGGAATAAGCATTATTAGTACTGTCTTAAAATACAACCTTAACTTCAATCTACTGTCTTCCATTTTTAATCCTCTTTCTTGTTTTTTTGATAAAGAATCCTGAGCCCATCTAAAGTTAAGTATGGGTCAACATGGTCAACTAAGGTGCTTTCAGCTGCTATTAAAGGTGCTAAACCACCAGTAACAACGACTTTATAGCTTTCTTGGGTTTCCTCTGATATTTTCTTTATCAAACCTTCCAATTGTCCTAAATATCCATATATAATTCCACTTTGCATGCTTGAAATTGTATTCTTACCTACAATGCTGGCAGGTTTTATTAACTCAATCCTTGGAAGCTTAGCGGCCCTTTCAAATAAGGCCTCAGTAGAGATGCCTATTCCTGGAGTTATGCAGCCTCCTAGATATTCACCCTTTCTGTTTATAACACAGAAAGTTGTTGCAGTACCATAGTCTACAACTATGGCTGGTGCCCCATACTTATGCAGAGTTGCCACAGCGTTGACAATTCTATCTGCACCAACTTCCCTCGGGTTTTCTGTCTTTATTGAAAGTTGGGTTCTAATTCCTGGCCCTATAATTATTGGTTCTATATCAAAATACTGTTTTGCCATTTTCGATAACGCTGGCATCACAGGTGGTACCACAGAAGAAATAATAATTCCTTCTATTTTCAAGTCTCCCAAGTTATTATGTACAAATAAGTTCTTAATGACTATACCATACTCATCTGACGTTCTGTTTCTTAAAGTGGCAATACGCCAGTTGTATATTAGGGATTCGCCATCAAAAACTCCTACAACTATGTTAGTATTTCCTACATCTAATGCTAATAGCATGTTTCTCCCCCTTTATCCCTTTTTTTGAAACATATCTAGGCTTATATCCATAGATTTGTAGGAGTGGGTTAGTGCTCCAACTGATATATAATCTACACCTGTTTTAGCAACTTCCTCAATTGTCTCAAGGGTTATACCTCCCGATGCTTCAACTAGAGCTTTTTTGTCTATAATTTTAACTGCTTCCTTCATGTCTTCTATGGACATATTGTCAAGCATAATTATATCTGCTCTATTTTCCAATGCTTCTTTAACTTGTTCTAGGTTCTCCACTTCAACTTCTATTTTCATGGTATGGGGTATTTGGGATTTTAAATCTGAAATAGCTTTTGTAATAGAGCCAGCAATCTTTATGTGGTTATCCTTTAGCATGACAGCATCATACAAGCCAAAGCGATGGTTTCTTCCACCACCTATCTGCACAGCGTATTTTTCGAAAATACGAAGCCCAGGTGTAGTTTTCCTTGTATCAGTTACATATACTCCATATTTTTCTACTTTTTTCTGATAGGTATCAGCCATTGTTGCAACTGCACATAACCTTTGCAAAAGATTTAAGGCTAAGCGTTCCCCTTGTAGAATTATCTTGGCTTTTCCTTCAACAGTGGCAATAGTAGTACCTTTAGTCACATATGTACCTTCAGTAACCTTACTTGAAAATATCATGTCCTTATCAAGAATCTCAAAAACCATCTTCGCGATTTCTAAACCACAAACCACTCCATTTGCCTTTGAATGGATAACTGCTTGTGTGTTTAAGTTCTCATCTATCATAAAAGTACTCATGTCACCAGTACCTAAATCCTCTATTAAAAAGTCCCTAAGGGCTTTTTCCATAAGCAAGCGGTTCATCTGCATCCCTCCTATATATCAGTATACCAAGGTTCTTTGCAAATATTAAAGTTTATATTTTTTTTCCATTTTTTAAATGTTTGGGGGAAATCTGATCTATAGTGCCCCCCCCTGCTCTCTTCCCTTATAAGGGCACCTTTTGCTAGGAGTATACCTATTTGTAACATGTTAATAGCTTCAAAGTCTTCTATCTCTGTAGGGACATTAATCTTTTCCATTAGTTCCTCAAGCTTAGAAATTAAGATTTGTAAACCTTCTTTACTTCTTTTTAGCCCCGCGTAAGTCCAGAGAAGTTTACTTATCTTTTTCTTTATCTCCCTAGGCTTAGTTTCACCATTAAAGTTAAATGTTTCCGAGATGCTAAACTTACTTGAAATCTCGACCTCATTTATATTTTTATTAATAACATCTGCTATATTTCCACCAAAAACAAGAGCTTCTAGTAAGGAGTTACTGGCAAGCCTATTGGCACCGTGTAGACCACTACTTGTTACCTCTCCACATGCTAAAAGCCTTTGTACATTCGTTTTTCCTTCTATATCCACCGTTATCCCCCCCATTATATAGTGAGCCGCAGGAGCAACGGGTATTGGTTGTGTAGGAATCTTAATACCGTATTGGTGACAAGTCTTATATATAGTAGGAAATCTTTTCGATACCTTCTCTTCTGTTAGATGAGATAAATCTAAAAATAAATACTCACTAACTTCTCTTTCCATCTCTTCAGCCATGGCCCTTGATACTATATCCCTAGGAGCTAACTCTAAAAGTTCATGGTATTTTTCCATAAACCTTTCTTTGCTATTGTTTAATAATATAGCACCTTCACCACGAACAGCTTCAGATATTAGAAAGCGGGGAGCTCCATCTATTGCTAGAGCTGTAGGGTGGAACTGGATGAATTCTAGATCCCTTATATTTACTCCGGCTCTGTATGCCATAGCTATGCCATCCCCTGTGGCCACTTCAGGGTTAGTAGTATTTTTATAAAGTTGGCCTGCTCCACCAGAAGCTAATACCACGTATTTAGCTAATATTAGTTTATATCTATGTCCCACCTTTGTAAGAACACCCCTTGATATATTATCTTGGGTATATATATCTATGGCGAAAGTATCTTCTAAAACCCTTACGTTTTCTAGCTCTAAGACCCTAGCTGTAAGGCTTTCTCGTATTACCCGACCTGTGCCATCTCCACTGGCATGTAGCACCCTTCTACAGCTATGAGCTCCTTCTTGGGTTAAAGCTAGTTCTCCCTCTTTAGTATCAAAGGGAACACCAAATTCCAACAGAGCCTCTATAGCCTCTGGCCCTTTTTCCACCACTTGCTCAACAATTTTTTCATCACATAGCCCGTGGCCTGCGCTTAATGTGTCCTTTTTATGCAGTTCAGTGGAATCATCCTTGCATATTGCAGCGGCTATTCCCCCTTGAGCTTGCTCAGTATTACTGTCTGAAATAGATTCTTTGGCAATAATGGTCACACTTAAATTTTTGTTAAGCCTTAGGGCTGTATACAATCCTGCTAACCCTGCTCCTATTATAATAACGTCTGTAGTTTCCACTTGAATTTCTGCATCTTTAGTATTAATTAAATATCTTGGCATCTCTTGGCACATCCTCCCCGCTTTGGAAGGTATTTATTTAACCTCAAGCATTCTATCAAGCGCTTTTCTAGCCTTTACCCTAACTTCTTCATCTACTGTAATAACAGGCTCTAAAGTTTGTAATGATTCTAATATCTTATCAAGGGTGTTTGCTTTCATATTAGCACATACTAAGTTTTTGCTCGGAAAAATAAATTCCTTTTCTGGAAATTTTTTTTGCAAAGCATGTTTTAAGCCACTTTCAGTCCCAATAATATATTTTTTGGCATCAGATTGTTCTATGTATTTGAACATTCCACTGGTACCTGTTACTTCGTCAGCAACTTCTACCACTTCTTTAGGGCACTCTGGATGTACAACTATTAGACTTTCTGGATGTTCTTCTTTAGCTTTTAATACTTCTTCTTGTAATAATCTGTCATGGGTGTAGCAGTAGCCCGCCCACGGTATAATTGTTTTATCAGTTATCTTTGATAAGTAATCAGCCATGTTTTTATCAGGAACATAGATTATTTCTTTATTAGGTAAGGAGTTTACAACATTTAAGACGTTAGCCGAGGTACAGCATATGTCACATTCTGCCTTTACTTCCGCTGTGGTGTTCACATACCCAACCACTGCCGCATTAGGATATTTCTTCTTTAGCTCTTTTAATCCCTCTGCATCAGCCATATCTGCCATTGGACAGCCAGCCTTGGGCTCTGGTAAAAGAACTTTTTTGTCAGGAGATAAAATAGCTGCACTTTCTGCCATAAAATGTACTCCACAAAAAACAATTACTTCCGCGTCTGTTTCTGCTGCTTGTTGACTTAGTCCGAATGAATCTCCTACAAAGTCTGCAACATCTTGAATTTCTGGTCTTTGGTAATAGTGGGCCAATATTATAGCATTTTTCTCTTCTTTTAACTTTTTTATTTGAGCTTGAATTGCAGTAAAGTCTCTGACTGTCAATTAAAACACTCCTTCAGTTATTTTATAATACAATAATTTTATACCGTTGCATAAATATTGTCAATTTAATGTGCTAAGCAGGGAAAATGTGTTAGCGTATAGAATTATTAAATAAATAATAAGCACTTAAAATGGAGGTTGACTAATGAGTAATATTTTAATAAGTATATATAAAAATCCCGTAGGAAGAACTTTCCTAGGATTAATCTTTGCTTTTTTGTTTGGGATATCAGCCCTGTTTCTTTCGATATTTTATAGCAGTCATTTGGGGGATATGTCTACACCTTATGATATAAAAGAAACTTACAAATTCGATAGTTGGGTTATAAACTATGATTTTCTAACACTAGATTTTCCTCAAGGTGGGTATGTAGTTCCTGGCTATCAAAATGATCGTATATCGTCTGTCTTAATTATAGCCGAAGGAAGAATGAAACTAGATACTTCAGACTCTTTTAAGTTAAACTCAGATTTAACTTTCCCCATGGAAGATACAATCTCAGAAGTTATAATTCCTATACATCATGAAGATTTTGATCGTCTTAAAAAAGATACAATTTTTATTCAAGAGGAAATTAACTATCCAATAGATTATTTGAAAGAAAGGTTCGATTCTGCTTCTGATCTTTTTTTTAGGGGTAATATTTTAGGAGTAGAAAAAATTATTCCTCCTAAACCAAGAACAGTTCTTCTAAAAATTAACTCAGCACAGTTTGGCTATATAAACTATAAAGAAGACAGTATTGTAACCTTAACTTCGGAGACAGTTGGTTATTCCTTTAGTCATCCCATAGGGCATCGAATTTATCCCCCTAAAAATTCTAGTTTAGCTATGGTTATCTATAATTTGCTTTTATCTTTGGCCTTTTTAGGGCTGATTGCTTTTTTAACCACAGATATAGACAATAAGTCTCCTATAAAAACTGGTCATTTAGATTCCTTGTCAACAACCCTACATATGGTAGGATTCTTGGGTTATGTGTATTTAATTAAATGGCTATCTATCACTTATTATTTAGAAAGCGTAATACTGATTATTCTTTATTTACTGCCCGTTTGTTATCTGATTTATTGTATGATTACAGCGAAAGTTTCAATGGATTACTTAGGTATAAAAAAAGAAAAAGTAATTAAGTCTATTATGGTCTCCATAGTAATTTTTTATTTATGGTTTATAACGGCCACTTTTGAGATTTTTCCTACAAGTACTTATGACAGTACCTCCCTGGTTAAGGTTTTAATAATTGTTTTTTTAGGTCAAATAATCCTGCGGGGATTTATTCAAACAACCTTAGAGCTTGTTGTAGGAAAATGGCTGGGATTATTTTTATCAAGTTTTTTAATAATGGTATTACCACTAATAAATTACCTTGGTTCTTTTAATAGCACAAACTGGCTACTTACCATGATGGGATACTTTGCAATAACTTTAATTACTTCTTATAGCTTTCAACGGACTAGAAATATACTGACACCCACCTTATTAACCATATTATTTAGTTTGGTAATCCCTCATATGTTCTAAACAAAATTAGGCTACCTACAATATCCTGAATTAAATGCACAAAAAGACAGAAGCTTGACTTCTGTCTTTTTGTATTTCTAAAATAATCCTGTTATAACACCTTTTTCGTCAATATCCATTCTAGTAGAAGCAGGGACTTTAGGTAGTCCAGGCATGGTCATTACATCCCCTGTTAAGGCAACTAAGAAACCAGCACCTGCGGAAACCTTGATTTCCCTAACTGTCACCTCAAAACCTTCTGGACGACCTAGTAATGTTGGGTCATCAGATAGGGAATATTGAGTTTTCGCCATACAAATTGGCATTTTATCAAGCCCTAGTTTTTCTAACTGCTTGATGTTAGATTCAGCTTTCTTATCAAAGTTAACACCCTTAGCACCATAAACTTCCTTTGCAATTATAGTGACCTTTTCTTTAATTGAAAGATTTTCGTCATATAAAACTTTGAAATTACTTTGTTTATTTTCCACAAGATTAACTAGTTTTTCTGCTAAGTCAGTACCTCCGTCGCCACCTTTAGCCCAAACTTCCGATTGTGATACTTCTACACCCATCTCTTCACAGCGCTCTTGAATATACTTAACTTCCTTTTGTGTATCAGTTGGGAAGTTGTTTATTGCTACTATCAATGGTACATTGTATTTTTTGACATTCTCTATATGCTTTTCTAGATTCTCAAAACCTTTAGCCAAAGCATCTACGTTTTCTTCTGATAGATTATCTTTCTTAACTCCACCATGCATCTTAAGGGCCCTTACCGTTGCCACGATCACTACAGCGTCGGGTTTAAGTTTTGCGAATCTACACTTAATATCAAAGAATTTTTCTGCGCCTAGGTCAGCACCGAAACCAGCTTCAGTTATTGTATAGTCAGCTAGTTTTAGCCCTAACTTTGTTGCACTAACACTGTTACAGCCATGGGCGATATTTGCAAAAGGGCCACCGTGTATAAATGCAGGGACATTTTCAAGGGTTTGTACTAGGTTTGGCTTAATTGCATCTTTAAGTAGTAAAGCCATTGCACCATTAGCTTTTAGATCTTTAGCAGTTATAGGTTTCTTATCATAGTCGTACCCAACTATGATTTTACCTAGTCTTTCTTTAAGGTCCATTAAGTCGTTTGCTAGACACAAGATAGCCATAACCTCTGAAGCAACAGTTATATCAAATCCATCTTCTCGAGGAACCCCTTGCGCCCTTCCTCCTAGTCCCACAACGATATTCCTTAAAGCTCTCTCATTTAAGTCCATAACCCTTTTAAATATAATTCTCCTAGGGTCAATATTTAGGTCGTTTCCTTGATGAATATGATTATCAAGCATTGCAGCTAGCAAGTTGTGTGCCGTGGTTATAGCATGTAAATCGCCAGTAAAATGAAGGTTAATATCTTCCATTGGGACAACTTGTGAGTATCCCCCACCTGCTGCGCCACCTTTAACCCCCATACAGGGTCCTAAGGACGGCTCTCTTAGGGCTATTATGGTTTTCTTGTTGATCTTTTGTAACCCTTGACCTAGACCTACTGTAGTAGTTGACTTACCTTCACCTGCAGGTGTTGGATTTATTGCTGTAACTAATATAAGCTTTCCATCGGGTTTTTCTTTAAGTCTGTCCCATACTTTTAAAGAAACCTTAGCTTTGTAATTACCGTAAAGTTCAACTTCTTCAGGTTCTAGACCAATCTTTTTAGCAATGTCCATGATTGGTTCCATCTTAGCACTTTGTGCAATTTCGATATCAGTCTTCATGTAAACCCTCCCTAAAATAGTTATACTTTATTACATTCGCCAAACTATTGGCAAAGTCCTATATTGTGCAAAAATTAACACAGTTTTTTTATACTACTTTTTTTCCTCTTTTAAACACATCTGTTACATGGTTTATACCGAAGTGATACGGTATATAGTCAACATTTGTACAGTCAAATATTACAATATCCGCTAGCTTGCCAATTTCCAGACTACCTCTATCTCCTGCAAGGTTAAGGCTATGGGCACCATTTATGGTAAATGCAGCTAAAGCTTGAGCAGGGGTTAATTTCATGTTGAGGCAAGCTAGGGTCATTATCAGCTGAGGGTTTTCAGTGGGACAGCTTCCAGGGTTGTAATCTGTGGAAAGAGCAATTGGCACACCTTTTTTAATCATTTCCTGGGCAGGAGCATATCTTTTAGACATTAGGTTAAAGCTAGTTCCTGGTAGTAGGACTGCAATAGTATTGGCCTTTGCCATTTCAAGCATACCCTCTTCATCTATTGCCAATAAATGATCTGCGGAAATACAGCCCAGTTTAGCCGCCAATTGAGCTCCTTTGGTTGGCACTATTTCATCGGCATGGATTTTTAACTTAAATCCATGTTTTTTAGCCTCTAAGAATATTCTTTCAGTCTGTTCTACAGTAAATACACCCTCTTCACAGAATACATCGCAAAATTCAGCAAATGGCTTAACTTCCGGGAGCATATCTATTATCTCATCAACAAATTTATCAGGATTCGACTTGTATTTTTCTGGTATAGCATGTGCACCTAAAAAAGTAGAAAAGACGTCAACACAGTGTTGATCATTAAGCTGGTTACTTACTTTAAGTTGTTTTAACTCAGTATCTAAAGTCAACCCGTAACCACTCTTACTTTCTACAGTGGTTACACCCATACTTAACATAGTATCTAAACTCTTTTTACTTTGGGAGAAAAGTTGCTCTTCAGTGGCATTTGCAGTCTGACTTACTGAATTTAGTATTCCTCCCCCCTCTTTTAGGATATCCATATAGGGTTTGCCTTGAATCCTCCAGTTATACTCTCTTTCCCTACTCCCATAATGTACTAAGTGTGTATGGGAATCAATAATGCCTGGTGTTACAAGTCTCCCTTGGGCATCAAATATTTCATACTCTGAAGGTACCACAATTTGGCTTGTTAAACCAATATCTTTAATTATTCCACCTTCTATTAAAATAGTACCATTTTCTACCAATCCTAGATCTCCAAAATTTTCTCCCTTTTGGGGCGTGTGTGTGTACCCTTTAAAAGTTGCAAGGTTTCCATTTATTATTGCTAATTTCATGGTACTTAACCTTGAAATAGCCTATTCTCTAGAATTTGGTCCTTCTTAAATTCTTCAAGGCCTAAATAATAATCCACAGTTTCAATAAGAGCGTCCATGGGTACTAAACCTATAACTTCGGAACCTATAACTGAAACTCCGTAACGTTGTGCCTCTACCTTTATGAGCTCCTTGGCACGATAAAGTGGTGTTTTTTTGTAATCTACCATATTCATTGATATTTGAACTATGCCTCTTTCCTTTAATTCAACGCCCATTGCCTTGACACTGTGTAGCCCGCCGCCTGCATGCCTCACATTTTTAGCTATTTTATTTGCTATGTCAATGTTATTTGTATCTAAATTAACATTGAAAGCCACTAAAGGCATTCTGGCTCCAACTGCAGTTGCCCCTGACTTAGGGTTAAACGCTGAAGGACCATAGTCCGGTTTCCACTTGTCTTCTTGCATCTTTTCTTGTAACCCTTCATATTCACCTTTGCGAACTTTTGCTAAGTTCGTTCTGTGAGTTGCCGATGCAGCTTTTTCATATAGATACACAGGGATTTTTAGTTCTTCTCCTATTCTTTGACCTAACGTTCTTGCCAAATCAATACATTCCTCCATGGTTACATCTTTTATGGGTATAAATGGAATTACATCTGTTGCCCCCATTCTTGGATGCTCACCTTTATGGGTGGTCATATCAATTAACTCTGCTGCTTTTTTAGCACCTTGAAACACACCTTCAACAATTTTTTCTTTGCTTCCCACAAGGGTTACCACAGTCCTGTTATGATCTTTGTCTGAAGAGTAGTCAAGGACTTTGATACCCTCTACGGACCTAATAGCCTCAACTATTTTTTCCACGACCTCTTGGTTCATTCCTTCACTAAAGTTTGGCACACATTGTACAATAGACATCTAATTACCTCCTTTTATTATATAAAATAAGCATACTTTAAGTTTATTTTGATTACTTTCTATTTGCCATGGCCTTTTTCACAAGACTTTTTACTAGGTCTTCCTTTGGTATGAAGGGTAGTGTAATATGACTATTATTTTTTGGATCCTGATTAAATTCCACACTTGTTGTAATGGAATTCTCATTCCTAGCCCATGCCCTTCTCGCCACACCACCCATTACATCCCAAGGCATGGCTGACTTTAGTATAGTATCTACCCGTTCACTTCCATCTAAAACCATTCCAAAACCACCATTAATTGATTTTCCTATTCCAACTCCACCACCGTTATGTAGAGCGATTAAACTCATACCCCTAGCAGCGTTTCCTGCAAAGCAGTGGGTTGCCATCTCTGCCATTATATTGCTTCCATCCTTAATATTTGCAGTTTCCCTAAAAGGTGAGTCGGTGCCACTAACATCATGATGATCTCTTCCAAGCATAATAGGCCCAACTTCTCCATTTCTAACCATTTCATTAAATTTAAGTGCGATTTTTGTTCTTCCAGAAGCATCCTGATATAGTATTCTTGCCTCGGTTCCCACAACCAGTTGGTTTTTCTCGGCATCTCGAATCCAAACATAATTGTCCCTATCTTGGCCCCTTCTATTTGGATCAATGCAATCCATTGCCGCCTTATCGGTTTTTACTAAATCTTCGTGCTTCCCACTTAAACATACCCATCTAAAGGGTCCATATCCATAATCAAATAATTCTGGTCCCATAATATCTTCTACATAAGAAGGAAAAATGAAGCCATCCTTTTCATCTATACCGTTTTTAGATATTTCCTTTACTCCTGCATCATATACTGCTTTCATAAAAGCATTTCCATAGTCAAAGAAATAAGTACCTTTGCTTACTAGGCTCTTTATAAGTTTAAAATGTCTTTCTAGTGATTTATCAACCTGTATTTTAAATGTTTCTCTGTCATTTTTGAGCATTTGTGTTCTTTCTTCAAAGGTTATGCCTTGGGGACAATACCCTCCTTCGTATACAGCATGGCAGGACGTTTGATCTGATAGCAAGTCAATTTTTATGTTGTTTTCGTCAGCGTAAGCTAGTAAATCTATAATATTGCCGTGATACCCAATTGATATGGGTTCCCTATTCTCCATGTATTTTATCGCCGTTCTATATACCTCATCTAAATCAGAGGAAATAAGACTAACCCATCCTTGTTTATACCTAGTTTCTATTCTAGAGTAGTCTACCTCTGCTATTATCCCTACACCATTTGCGATTTCAACTGCCTTAGGCTGGGCACCACTCATTCCACCTAGACCAGACGATACAAAGAGTTTTCCCCTTAGATCCTCATGCTCTCCTAAGCCTAGTTTCAGTCTTCCTGCATTTAACAGAGTGTTAAATGTGCCATGTACTATACCCTGAGGTCCTATGTACATCCATCCACCGGCAGTCATTTGCCCGTAGTTGGCTACCCCCATTTGTTCTGCAATATCCCAGTCCTTAGGATTATCAAACATACCTACCATAAGGGCATTGCTAATTATTACTCGGGGGCTGTCAGGCTTTGAGTCAAATAAACCTAAAGGATGACCAGACATTATCACCAGCGTCTGATGCTCTGTCAATGCTTCAAGATATTTTTTAATTAGTCTATATTGCATCCAGTTTTGACATACTTTACCTGTTTCCCCGTAGGTTACTAATTCGTATGGGTATAGGGCAACATCAAAGTCAAGATTATTATCCATCATAACTTGAAATGCTTTACCTTCAATACAGTTACCTCTATAATGGTCTATTGATTTAGCTTTTATATTACCTTCCGGTCTAAAACGGTACCCGTATATCCTACCCATTGTCAATAGTTCATCCAAAAATTCTGGAGCTAGTTCCTCATGAAGCTCTTCTGGCACGTATCTTAGGGCATTTTTCAATGCTATTTCTGTTTGGCCAGGGGATAAACTAAACCCTCTATCTGGAGCCCTCCGTATTCCCTCTACAAACTCAGGCATCTTAGGTAGTTCATTGTCTAATTTAATAATCATACCCTTTGCTATATCATAGTTTGATATCATTATGAATCTCTCCTTTCAAAGACTAAATTTTGATACTTTGGTCTTTTAGAACGTCTAAAATTAGAAATAGATTTGTCCGTCTAGTTTAATTTCACAAGGCCTTCTATGTTTTTTAAAATATTGCCAGATTTAATTATCTCTGCACACTTGTTTATGTCTATATGAAGCTCTCTATCTTTTGTTAGTTTTGCTACTTCTCCCCTAACTAATTTATAAACTTCCTTTGTTACAGGTGACATCATTTCTGGTTCTTTAAAATCTAAAGCTTGAATGGCACATAAAAGTTCTATAGCAAAAACGTTAATTGTGTTATCAATAACCTTTAAAGCTTTTCTTGCTGCTATGGTACCCATACTAACATGGTCTTCTTGGTTAGCTGAACTTGGGATTGAATCAACGGATGCCGGAGAACAAAGACCTTTGTTCTCAGATACAAGGCTTGCAGCCACATACTGAGGTATCATAAACCCTGAATTTAACCCACCTTCCTCCACTAAAAATGGTGGTAGACCACTTAATTGCGGGTTAACTAATCTTTCAATTCTTCTTTCTGATATGTTTGCAAATTCAGATACTGCGATTGCTAGTACATCCATAGCTATTGCAACAGGCTGCCCATGGAAATTCCCTCCTGAAATAACTTCACCTGTCTCTGTAAAAATTAGAGGGTTATCTGTTACTGAGTTAATTTCTGTATTAATTATTTTCCCAACGTAGTCTAAAGCTTCTCTAGAACCACCATGTACCTGGGGTACACATCTTAAAGTGTAAGCATCTTGAACTCTAACTTCCCCTTGTCTTGTCACAAGTTTACTTCCTTCTAAGATTGTCCTTAAGTTTTCTGCACTGTCTTTTTGGCCTTTATGTGGCCTAATCAGAGCAATTCTGTGGTCATATGCATCTATAATACCTCCGAGGGCCTCACAGGTAACAGAAGCTATTAAATCAGCGAGCTTTTTTATTTCATTACTTTTATCTACGCCTATTACACCACAAGAGGTCATGGCCTGGGTGCCGTTAATTAACGCTAAGCCCTCCTTAGCTTTTAACTCAACGGGCTTTAACCCAGCATCATTCAAAGCCTGTTCCCCCGTTAAGATTGCACCATTAAAGGCTGCCCTTCCTCTACCTAACATAACCAGTGCCATATGAGCTAATGGCACCAAATCACCACTAGCTCCCAGTGACCCTTGACTAGGAACCACTGGGATGACATTTTTATTAATCATGTCTATAAGTAGTGTTAATGTCTCCATGGTTATTCCAGAGTATCCAGTGGCCAAGGAGTTAGCACGTAGTAACATCATGGTTTTTACAATATCATCACTGAATTTCTCACCTACTCCACATGCATGGCTTATTATTAGGTTTAATTGTAACTGAGAGGTCTTTGAACTATCTATGAATACATCACTAAATTTCCCAAATCCAGTTGTTATGCCATATATTATTTCCTCTTTACTGATAATATCGTTTACATATTCCCTACTTCTTTTAACTTGTTCTATTCCATTTGCAGATAATTCCACCGGTATATTTTCGTAAATAACTTTTTTAATTTGATCAATAGTAAGTGATTGTCCATCTAATAAGACTTTATCCATTGAATTCTTTCCTCCTTTAGTGTGGTCAAGGGTAAAGCAAAGAGGGCCCGATACTTCATTTTAATGAAATACCTAGCCCCCTTTCTTTAAGAGTTTATCTTTATATTTTTTACTTTTCTATGTTTGGATCCTCTGTTTGTTCTTGCTCAGCATTTTCTAGTTCTCTTCCTTCAACTAAAGCTAAAAATTCTTCGGCGTTTATTGTTTCTTTTTCTAAAAGAGTCTTAGCCACAAGCTCAAGTTTATCCCTATGTGTTGTCAATACATCTTCTGCACGTTTATAGCAATTTTCTACAATATCCTTTGTTTCTTCGTCGATTGCTTTTGCGATCTCTTCACTGTAGTTTCTATCTCTACTTATATCTCTCCCTAGGAAAACCTGATCTTGCTTTTGTCCAAATGTCAATGGTCCAAGTCTTTCACTCATACCAAATTCCATAATCATTTTATGGGTAAGTTGAGTCACTCTTTCTATGTCATTTTGAGCTCCAGTACTAATTTCATTTAACATTAGCTGTTCTGCAACTCTCCCACCAAGGAACATTGCAAGTTTGTCAAGTATCTCACTTTTAGACATAAAATATCTATCCTCAATGGGTAGTGCCAATGTATAACCACCGGCTCTGCCGCGAGGGACAATTGTTACTTTATGGATAGGATCGGCATGCTCTAAAAAGTGACCAACTAGGGCATGACCTGCTTCATGATAAGCTACTAGCTTGTTTTCAGCATGGCTACGGACTTTCTTCTTCTTCTCAGGACCTGCCATTACTCTATCAATGGCATTTTCCAAATCGTCCATGCCTACAATTTTTAAATTTCTTCTTGCTGCTAAAAGAGCCGCTTCATTTATTAAATTCTCTAAGTCTGCACCAGTAAATCCAGGTGTTCTCTTTGCTAACACTTCCAAGTTAACGTTTTCTGCCAAAGGTTTTCCTTTGCTATGAACTTCTAGGATTTCTTCCCTCCCCTTAACATCAGGTGAATCCACTGTAACTTGCCTGTCAAAGCGTCCTGGCCTTAGAAGGGCATTATCTAATATATCTGGTCTATTTGTAGCAGCCATAATTATAATTCCTTCATTTGCTCCAAATCCATCCATTTCTACCAGGAGCTGGTTTAAAGTCTGTTCCCTCTCATCGTGACCACCACCAAGCCCTGCTCCCCTTTGTCTACCTACTGCATCTATCTCATCAATAAATATAATACATGGAGAATTTTTCTTAGCGTTTTCAAATAAATCTCTAACCCTAGAAGCTCCCACACCAACAAACATCTCTACGAAATCTGAACCACTTATACTGAAGAAAGGAACTCCTGCCTCTCCGGCCACAGCCCTTGCTAACAAGGTTTTACCTGTTCCTGGAGGCCCAAATAACAAAATTCCCTTTGGAATCCTAGCTCCTAGATCGATGAATTTTTTTGGTGCTTTTAAAAAGTCTACAACTTCTTCTAATTCTTCTTTTGCTTCATCAACACCTGCTACATCATTAAATGTAACCTTCTTTTGGTTCCCGTCATGTAGCTTAGCTTTACTTTTTCCAAAGTTCATAACTCTACTTCCCCCACCTTGGGATTGTTGCATAAAGAAGAAAAATACAACAAGCAGTAAGACAAAGGGAAGAATGTAAGTTAGTATGGATACAAAGAAGTTAGGTCTTGGAGCAGGTCTTATATCTATTGGAATGTTTCTTTCCTGAGCTATTGGGGCTATATCTGAACTGAAAAGATCTTCCGTTACATTCACAGTGAAGTTTTCACCATCTATAAGTTCTCCTCGAAGGACTGTTTCTTCTTTCTCAATGTTTTTAATTTGACCTGCTTCGAGCTTTGATAAAAACTCTGTATAGGTCAGCTCATTCCTTTCGGGGAAACTTAGGTCAAGGCCCCCTCTAAATAAAGTAAATGCTACTAATAGTAGTAATATATATATGCTTAATCTGCGATAGTTTTTCATCCGTTTCCTCCTCTCATTATCTGTTATTATTTTAACACATTCTGTAAATCTTTACAATTTACTTAATAATTTCAGCTTTAGGAATAAATACATAAGGAACATTTCTAAATTTTTCATCATAATCCAAACCATAGCCTACTACGAAATGGTCTTCTATTACGAAACCAGTATAGTCAGGTTTTACCCTTGATACTCTACGGGCTGGTTTGTCTAGCAAAGTACAAATTGCTAAAGAAGCTGGTTTTCTGCTTTCTAAGTTTTGAATTAGGTAACTTAAAGTGAGACCTGAGTCAATGATATCCTCAACTATAATTATATGACGATTTTCTATGGATGTATCTAAATCTTTTATTATCTTAACTACTCCAGATGACTGTGTAGAAGCTCCATAGCTAGATACGGCCATAAAATCCATATCCATAGGTATAGTAATTTCCTTCGATAGATCTGACATGAACATAATAGCTCCTTTTAAAACACAAATGAGCAAAAGGTCTTTACCTTTATAGTCTAAGGATATTCTTTCACCTAGTTCCTTCACTTTTTTAGCTATCTCATCTTCTGTTATTAAAATTTCTTCCACAAACTGCTTCATTTAATTTCCTCCGTTTCTATTTATGTAAATATAATATTTGTGCCCCTTACCTTCTTTTATATAGTAAGGGCCACTAACCCTATGCCCCAATATAGCTATAATGTTATTTTTTGCATCTACCAGCAATGGTATTTCATCACGGTTATGCTTAGCTATTTTCTTGTCGATAAATATATCCTTAACTTTTTTTGTGCCTCCATTAGGCGATAATTTTATAATGTCGCCATCTTCCCTCTTTCTAATAGTCAGAGGCATATGGGCATTGCTCAAGTCTACCACGTGATTAGGATTTCCTACTAGATCTTTTGTAATTAGGATTTTTTCATCTCCATGCACAGTAATCTTGTTGATTTCTACACCTATATTTTTATTATTCTCTAATGTTTTATTTCCTTCTTGCACTTTGATAAAAAACCCTAAATTGCTTCCCCATCGTGCAAACTTAATCCCATTAGGCAATTGTAGTGTGGTAGCCTTATTGGTCACGATGCTATCTATTAATACTTGATAGTGTGAGGAACTAAGCTCCCGCAGATCGTATAAATCGTTTTTGACAAAGGCTATTCTTAGTACCCACCCAATTAAGGCTGGGTGATATTCACTTAGACTAGTATCCAAAACAAGTTTGTAGCCCTGGTGCTCTTTTGTTTTATCCACTAAGGATAAAACCCTTGTGGCCTCTTGAGTAAAGTACTCTTCTTCAAGTTTATGTATTTTAGAATTGTTGATGACAGCACTTTTAAACCCGTCCCCTAGCTCTTTTTCCAAGAAGGGTATAATGTTAAGTCTAAATTTATTGCGAGAGTATTTATCTTTTTTATTACTGCTATCTACTCGATATTTTATGCTATTTTCATCTAAAAATTGCATAATATCCTTTTTTGTAAAATCCAAAAGTGGTCTTAATAAAATAAGCCCTTTTTGATTCACCATTTCTTTGATCCCAGATAATCCCGTCAAACCCGCTCCTCGAAAAAAATTCATGAGTATAGTTTCTAATTGATCATCTTTGTGCTGTGCCAACGCCACTATGTTAGTTGATTCTTTATCACATACGTCCCTTAAAAAATTATATCTAGTTTTTCTCGCTTGGTTTTGTAAGGAACCACCTTGTAAAACCTGCCTCTTCTCAATTGTATAAGGCAGCCCTAGGGATTTTGCTATATACTTTACAAACTGTGCATCTTTTTCTGATTCTTCACCACGTAAGTCATGATTTAAATGTGCTACGTGAATACAAAGTCCCATATTCTTTAGAATGTATAGTAGAGCTATAGAGTCTGGCCCACCGGACACAGCAACAACAACTTTTTTTCCTTTTAAATTATACTTAATAATAAACCCTTTAATATGATTCTCTAGGTGAAGCATTTTAACACCTCTAAATCCTTTATATTATTTTATAGTAGTTTATAAATGTTTTTTTTTCAATACTAATTTCGATTATTTTCAAATATAACAGTAAATATTCCCTTTCTTTTCAAAGTTATGCTTTTATTTTACACAAACAGTGAATCATTTTTAACCCTACTTTATAGTTTGTTGGGACAGGCAAACAGTCCCATAAGAACAAAAGCGCCGTTCGGCGCGTAAGTTCAAAAGAGCCTAACACGGATTTTGAAAAGAGATTACACGAATTACACGGATCTGTTAGTTTTGAAAGACCTTCATTGTAGCTTTCTGACAAAGTCTTTGACCCCAGTGCATGATTAACTAAAGCAGTACCATTAAATCTCGACGTAGAGTTTCCACTGCGTAGTTAATCTGCGACATTCAAAAATGACTTTGTCGCTATCAAAAATATCCACATGGCTAGGCAATCTATACTTTCCTATGCAAAAATAAATGCAAAAAGGGAGTTACACCCCTTTTTGCATTAGCCACCTTCCTAGAACCGCCGGTTGATTATTGCTTTCCATTTTTATAACTATAACAGATAGATCATCAAGGTTTGTTTCTATGCCCCGTTGCCTGCTTTTATGCAGAATTAGTTCTGAGAGTCTATTAGGGCTAATATTTGGAGTTATGTTTTCCAGTAGCATTTTGAGCCACCCTTCTTTATCCGTGGCCGTGGGGTTACTATCTAAAATTCCATCTGATACCATTACTAAAAAATCACCCTTTTGAAGAGTATGACTACTAATGCTTGATTCCACGTCATCAACCATACCCACTGGCAAGTTACTGTTATCCACTGATAAAACTTCATTTCCTGACTTAATGAATGATGACACTGCTCCATTTTTATAAAAGTCAGTTTTGCCTTTATATAAATCAATAACAGCTATGTCCAAGGTAGCAAAACTTTCTTCTTTATTTCTCAAAGACAGTATACTGTTGACAGATTTAATTGCCTTCTCTGTATCAAACCCTATTTGCAATAACTTTTTGATAAGGCCTACTATACGTTCACTTTCCTCTTTTGCCTTTTCTCCTTTACCCATGCCATCACTAAGTACAACAACATGTTTTCCGTTATTTATGGCAAACTGATTAAATGTATCTCCACTTACTTCCCCTTGTGCTTTTTGCGCTATGGCAATGGACATTTTGTACTTCTCCTTCGGCATTAGTAAGAATTCGCATGCCCCCTTTGAATGCAGCCCACAGTTCCCCTTGAGAACACACATCTGGGTTTTGAATCTTTTTTCTAAAACACTGGTTATAGTTTGTTCACACTCATGACAACCATTGCATGCAGTTTTTATTATTTGAACCTCTGGATTTTCCCTTTCTAGACCTTTAACCTTTATATCATCGCATTCAATACCAGCGTTATATAAAAGGTCCCAGAGCTCCTCTTCCACATTCTTTCTTGGTCCAATGTCTAAGTTAATATCCATGGCCAGTTGCTCCATAACTGATGCCATGCCTTCTAGCTGGTTAGCTACCAAACTTTTACTCTCAATGAGCCTTTGCTGCCATTTATAGTTCACCTTATGAAGCTCGTAAGAACTTTCAGTTATGTCAATTATATTAGTTATGTTTATACATTTTCTAAATAATTGATCTGGCACATTGCTTTTGTTTAGTTTCCCTTCCTCAGCCAAGGAAACTAAACTGAAAACATCTTTATATGTCCCGTAAAATTCGTTATGCCAGCATAAACTATATTTTTTACAGTCCTTACAGCCTCTCTTTTGAACGGTATCTATAATTTCATTAACACTTTGCTGTTCAACATTAAGCTTTGATACCGCCACCTCTGAGAATCCTTGAGATAATTCTCTAAATATACCTGAAAATTGATATATTTTCTTTATGGCTGCATCCTTTACTTGCTTCTGAAAATGTTTTTCTTCCAACTCACCTGTTAAAATCTGAGTAATTTTTACCTGCAATGATTTAGGGATAGAAGTAAATAATATAATCGCCACCGCACTTTCCATAAGCAAGGAAGATACTTCAAAGAATTCAATACTATACATATACATGACTATGGATCCAGCAATAAACCCAAGGAGCACCCCCAATTTTCTCCATTGATTCATCACGCCGGCAGTTAAACTCACAAAGCCGTAGTAAGAAATAAAGTAGGTTATGTGTGGATGACTAAAGTTTGTCAAAAGACCTACAATTAGCCCGAAGGCTGCTGCGTACTTCATTCCACCAATCAACGCCACTAGAAGTAATGATAGTTTACTTAAAGTCCCTATAACTGACACTCCTAGTATAGTAAGTGTGCTTATACCAGACAATGCAATCCCCGTCATAATAACAGCGCATATTTTGATCTCTAAATTTTTATTAACACCCTTTGATAATTCAAGAAGTTCTACTCCTTGTTTAAATATATAACCCGCAGTCACTCCAATAATAATTTGTAACGTTAGTAAAAGAAGATCAAAGGATAAGAACTCACTCATTACAAGATTTGGCAAGTAACTAAAACCTATTAAAAGTGGAAGTACCAACATGACATAGTTGGTTTTATCCTGAGATTTAACTTTAATCCACCAAATAACAGAAGCAGAAAATAAAATTAAAAGTGTGTTTGGGTTTTGTACAGCGACTCCATAAACAGTTGTTAATAAGACTGCCCCTGGCATGTTTGCCACTGGAATCACTGCTAAAAATGGCAGTAAAAACGGAGAAATTCCCTCTAATATACTAACATTTGCAAAAAGTAAAACAAAAATATTGAATAAAATATAATTAGGGCTTACAAAAGATTTTATAAAATCCTTAATGGATGAAAGAATTCCTTTATTGGTCTTTGGTGTAGCCCAGCGATAAGTTTCTTTGTTTATCATGATATCAGCTCCTCTTAAAGTTATTACTTGATTTTGATTATACAATACTTGTTTCAAAAAACATGTCATAACATGGAGGGCGTTTAAATAAATTATCGACAAGAAACTAGGAAAAATTGATGTTTATGATTTATAACAACAATTTCCCTAGCATTTTGTGTATTTTCCTATAAGTTGGAGTCGATAATTAGCTAAATGTTTTCAATTTTTTTCTAATTATTGAATAATATTTTAGATTTGCTTTTTTTAATGTGGCTCCTAACCAGCTTTATAAATAAAAAAACTGTACTCTTAATGAGTACAGTTTGGTTTCATAATATGGTGGGCGATGACGGGATCGAACCGCCGACCCCCTGCTTGTAAGGCAGGTGCTCTCCCAGCTGAGCTAATCGCCCATATTATATTGGTGACCCCTAGGGGAATCGAACCCCTGATACCGCCGTGAAAGGGCGGTGTCTTAACCGCTTGACCAAGGGGCCATGGTTGGTTGCGGGGACAGGATTTGAACCTGCGACCTCCGGGTTATGAGCCCGACGAGCTACCTGGCTGCTCTACCCCGCGTCATTGACAACAATAAAAATTATACTATATTATTTCTTTCTTGTCAAATTTTATTTTATCTTATTTTTAATATGGTGGGCGATGACGGGATCGAACCGCCGACCCCCTGCTTGTAAGGCAGGTGCTCTCCCAGCTGAGCTAATCGCCCATATTATTTTAATTGGTTGCGGGGACAGGATTTGAACCTGCGACCTCCGGGTTATGAGCCCGACGAGCTACCTGGCTGCTCTACCCCGCGTTGTTTCTTCAACGCTTAATTATATTAACATTTTAAAACTCTTTTGTCAATACTTTTTTATATTTTTATTTCTTATTACTCTTTTGCTTAACTGGTACTTTAATAATATAAACGTTTTTTGACAAATAGTCAACACATCAAAATTTTCCACATCTAAAATATAGTATGCCGAATCTTCCCTTAAAGTCAAAAAAGCATCTTGATAGATGCTTTTAATATCCTTTGGCCCCTCTGCCGCCTCTTTTAGAGTCTGTATGTTTTTTGAGATCTTGATGTTTTTCATCACTATCTTTTAAGAACTTTGCTAACCTATCCTCAAAGGAAATGTCAGGAACCTGTCTTCTTGGTCTATGGGATGGAGGTCTACTGTTTGAACTTGTGCTTGGGCTTGACGCAGGTTTAGGGTTTGCTTGTCTAATGGATAGCCCTATTTTACCATCCTTTTCAACTGATAAAACCTTAACCTTAACTTCTTCACGATCTTTTAAATAGTCTTTTATATCCTTAACATAGCTATCAGCTACTTCAGAAATGTGAACAAGGCCAGTTACTCCTCCAGGTAATTGTACAAAAGCACCAAAGTTGGTAATACCCGTCACTGTTCCTGTTAATATGTTTCCTACTACTATAGACATTATTTAAAAATTCCTCCCCTAATATGTTGTATAGCTAATTATACCTTAAGCTTCAGAATTATGTCAATGTGGGCTTATTTAGAAAATATGTAAATTTTTTCATGTTCCCTTATTAGCCCCAGCTCTTTTCGAGCTATAATCTCTATATAATCAAGATCATGCAGCTTCTCTATTGTACTAGTATGTTCTTCATTTTCGTTATTTATGGTTGTGATTAGTTCCTTGTAACTGTTCATTTCTTCGTTAATTTTAGCTAAGGTTATCTGTTGGTTAATAATTAATATAATTGCATATGTAATAGCAGCAAAAAGAACTAACTTTCTTATTTTACTCCCTGTTGTAGAAAATTTACTAATTTTTTCCATAATACGAAAACTCCCTTTAAAAGTATTTTAAACTATTTTCTACAAATTTATTTTATTTCCTGCTTATTTTATTAATTATTTTTTTAAATGGAGCTATAGTAGGTTTAAATATAATGAAAATTAGCCACCTAAAGGGGAAAAGTAGAAACATTACTATCTTTTTGATTATATTCATAATCATTTTTATAATAATAAAAATCTTTCTCAATATTTTTCTTAGAATTGAATATACCTTGATAATTACTTTTCTAATGGCAGTTAATATTTTTAAAGTTAATCTACTGAATAACAGCATGTAAAGCACAAAACCTATTGCCATAGCAAAAAGCAAATAAATCCTCACCTGACCATGATCTGTAAATATGAGTACACCAAATGTTGCTACAGTGACAGATATCCAAAAAAGAGTGTCAAGGATATACTGAGTAATACCTTTTACTTTGTTAGAGGGAAATATAAATCTGTATACATCAAAAACTACCCCTAATATAAGACCCCAAATCAAGGTACCTATAAATATATTAACTTGTAACCAAATTGTATACATATATCACTTACCGAAACAGCTTGCCAATTATTCCTTTTCCTTTTTTACCACTATCCTTATCAGCCGCATAAATTATTTCATATACAGTCCCCTCTATACTTACTTTTCCCACATCTGTACTAAGATTTTTAACATTTAAATCTTCTCCCTTTATGGCTAGCAGATCATTATCAAAGGTCACTAATATAATTTCTTCTTGGTTAAAACTATCTACTTCTTCAATCCCCGTTATCTCAAGTTTCTTCTGGTTAGTTAACACCAATTTATGTTCTTTGTTTTCCCTTTGTTTTTCTAAACTCATTACGTCCCCTCCTTGTGTTTACTTTATATATATCAATTATGTGGATAGTTCTATTTTTATTACTTAAATACAAAAAAAAGCGCTGATGCGCTTTTTTTAATTAACTTACCAACTTTAGTTAATATAATAACAACCTAATCCCAAAGCTTTTGTATAGTTACATCTTTGAAATAATGTTTCACTATTTCCTCTGCACTGCGTCCTTGATCTCGGGCAAATATTTGAGCGCCCCACTGGCAAAGTCCAACTCCGTGGCCATATCCTTGCCCACTGAATGTGACATTATTACCACTTATATTTATCTCGTTAAGTATTGTAGACTTAAACTCTGTACTTCCTAGTGCTAATCGAAACTCTGGTGCATTAACTTCTGTTTCATTAACCATAATAGTAACAGCTCTGCCTTCTGATTCTTCTCCTACTTCTATGGAATTTACTGCACCGGGGTCACTGCCAGCTATTTGTCTTGTAACATTGCGTATTCTATCTAAAGTATATGACTTCTCCCAGTATCTTAAATCTGCTTCTATTCCATCGAAGCATGGGCACTCTGCCCTATGAATAAAGGGTGGTTCTTCCCCTTGGAAATTTAAGCCCTCTGCAGCTGTTGCAGTCATACCTCCACAGTATGCATGAAACCAACCTCTAACAAATTCACCTTCATATACTGCCACTAGGCCTCTGGTACTCTCAACAGCCTCTCTTACGTTATCATTAATCCTTTCAGCATTATATGCCTGAAATTCTTGAATATCAGACGAAGCATCTGCGTTCCTTGCTGGCACACCGCCGTCCTCGTCAATTCTCTGCAGTGCAAATGTCCTAGCCTTGATTGCTTGTGCTGCTAGAGCCTCTTTTTCCCATGTGGGTTCCATCTCAGCAGCTACTACCCCCATAATATACTCTTCCATCATCAGCGTCTGAATAGAGCCTGTTTCTGCTATGAATACCCTTAATTGCGGTTCGCTCTCTTCACCTTGAGAAACTTGTTCAGGTATTTCAACTGTTGTCTCTTCTTCAACATCTGATTCTGTGTCATCTTGAGGTTGAGAATCTTGAGGTGGTGGATCTGGTACAGGATCTGGCACTGGTCTTCTAAACGCTCTACACCCTGATAAAGATAGCAATATTAATGACGCACATAGTATGTATACAGCAAATTTTTTGTTCATATTTTCTGCTCCTCCTTTTTATGTTATTTTTAGTATTTGTAAGGAAAATAAAAAAAATGCAATAAGAAGTTACATTTGTAACCTCCTCAATTGCATTTATCCTTTGTTCTCTCTTTTTAATTTAACGGCAGTCACTTACGAAGACAAAAAAAATTGGGCCTTTTTGATAGGTCCCAATTTTCTTTAATTACTTAACGCTATCTTTGAATGCTTTACCAGCTTTAAAAGCAGGTACCTTTGTTGCAGCGATGTTAATTACTTCTCCTGTACTTGGGTTTCTACCTTCTCTTGCTGCTCTTTCTCTAGCTTCGAAAGTACCGAAACCGATTAGTTGAACTTTCTCATCTGCACTTACCGCCTCGATGATAGTTTCTAAAATAGCAGTAACAGCTTTCTCACTGTCTTTTTTGGTTAAACCGCTTTTTTCAGCTACACTTTGAATTAATTCAGTTTTGTTCACGGATATTACCTCCTGATTTAGATAGATTTCAAATATATTTATTCTCTATATATCCCTTAATTCCTGCAAGATTATCGGTTTTTTTTTAAATTTCCCTATAATTTACAAGTTTTTACGGCATTTTCCCACTTTTTGATACTTTTTAGTAGTTCAAAAGTTGTATTAAAGCCTTGTAGCTTACCATAAATTATTAATTCCATCAGATATTGCCCATAGTCTTCTTGAGTAATATTCTTTCTAGAAATTTGACTCAATAGCCCCTTACCAATATTTTTGTCCAAATCCTGTAACTTATTCTGTTTTTTTAGTATATCTAAGTTTTTTTCTATTCTCTGGATTGGGGGTAAGCTTTCTAAGGAGGATGAATTTGCTTTTTCCTTTTTCTTTTGCTGTTCCCAGATTTTTTCTACGTCCTGAGAGCTAGTTACATTATTCTCTTTTCCCGCTCCCTTAAGAAAGATATGGGGATGTCTAAATATCAATTTATCCTTTATGGTTTGCGAGACCCTATCGAAGTTAAACTCATTGTTTTCCTTGGCGATCTGGCAATGAAAGACTATTTGCAGTAATAAGTCTCCCAATTCTTCAGTTATTTTATTCATATCTTTTGACACTACAGCATCACAGTATTCATTAGCCTCTTCTAAGAGATAAGGCAATAAACTTTCATGGTTTTGTTTTTTATCCCATGGACAACCAGTATCTGACCTTAGTTTCTCCATAATATCTAATAGTTGTTCTATTTCAGATGGTATGTATATTAGTTGGATATTTCTGATTAAAGGAACCCTATCTAACAAAACCTTAAAAACTGATTTATTATTTCTTACATATACGGTCATCTTTGGCCCAAACCTATTTATCATTAGATCTATAATTTTTTTGTTAGGATTAAGATAAATTCTATTTTTCATAACTACCTACCTATATATTTTTAGTTTAGTCAGCATTCCTACTAATTTATTCCCTATTTTGGGTATATTCGTTAATTCCTCTTTACTAATTGTACCTGATACAAGTAGTAATATTCCGTATACTACCACGCCAATACCTACAGAAGCTAAAACTGATAAAGATATTACAATTCGTTCTCTGAGCATTCCTAGTCCGTCTAAAACGTTAAAAAGAAAAGGATATGATAAATAAACTACGGCTCCCATGGAACCTGCAGTAAATAGCGGTTTAAAAACAAATTCCTTTATGCTAAAGGGCATTCCTATAACCTTTAGTATTATATATAAATTTAGCCCTGAACTTACAAAATAACTTATGACCGTACCTAATGCGGGCCCCCTAATGTTGAGTGCAGGTATGGCTGTCAAGAAGTAGTTGATTCCCATCTTAAAAATGACCCCTATAAAAAGATTGGTAACAGGAACTACCGTTCTCCCTAACCCTTGTAAAAGGGCGGATGTTGTCTGGTGCAAGGTCAAAAAAACAACTGCAAAGCATGCTACTGCCAAGGGTGCAGCAACTGCAATATTATCGTAGAGCATAATACTTATTGGTTCAGCCAGTACAAACATTCCTATTGTAGATGGTAGACCTATTAAAAGAGTCAGCTTTATAGCAAGGTTAGCTTTTGATTTAATACCAGAGTAATTCTTCAAAGCATTAGCCGAGGAGATTGATGGAATTAGGCTCTGAGCTAATGCTAAGGTAAACAAAGTTGGTACATTGACAAGGGGCATAGCTGCTCCTGATAAGTTTCCATAAAGGGCTGCAGCTTCTTGTTGGCTAAATCCTGCTACATTTAGCCTTAGTGGTACTATCAATAAATCCACCATCTGAATAAGGGGTAGCACTAGACTAGCTATGGTTATAGGAAGGGCTAATAAGACCATTTGTTTTAGTACTTTTTTGTTTGACTGTTGGATTAGTTCGCTGTTTAATACAAAGTCATGCTTATCCTTCTTATAAAACATAAAAAATATCAGTAGGGCGCAAACCCCAGCTAAAGAACCGGTAACTACACCAAATGTTGCCCCAGCTGCCGCAAATTCTACCCCTTTAGGTAAGAGTATCCAAGATAAGTAAAATATTGTAGCGACCCTTATTATCTGTTCAAGTATTTGTGAAATTGCTGTGGGTAACATAGTTTGGTTCCCCTGAAAAAAGCCTCTAAAAGCTGCCATGATAACAACTAAGAATATCCCTGGGGAAATAGCTCTTAGTGAATACATGGCAGGAGGTTGCCCCATTAGGTTAGCCCAATACTCTGCTCCAAAGTAAAGAACTAAACTGAATGTCAGCCCAGTTATGAGCATGAGTGTCAGTGCTATTTTCAGTACTTGATATGCCCCTTTTACATTATTATTAGCCATCCTTTCAGCCACCATTTTAGATATGGCTACTGGGATTCCAGCTGTGGAGATTGCTAATAGTGACGAGTATATAGGGTACGCCATTTGGAAATATCCCATTCCTGTATCTCCTAAGATGGAATACAGAGGAATTCTGTATACAGCACCCATTATTCTAACGAATATGCCGGCCGCTGCAAGTATAATTGCACCTTTGATAAAAGAGTTGTCTTGTTTACTCAAAGCTTCCCTCTCCTTAATATTAAGTTCAATTCAATTAAGTTTTCTTTATGTATAACTATTCTACACAAAAAAGGTGGTTTTATAACCACCTTTTTTCATTGAGCCATCTGTTTAGCTAAAAAACTAGCTGCTGCTTCTGCCATTTTAATTTCCACATCATTAAAGGTAGCCCCAGATTCCTTACTACATACAATAACTCCTCCAATGGGGTCACCATTTGCAATTATTGGAGCTACTACTTTAGCCGTATAGTTATTATCCTCATCTTGTAATATTGCTAAGTCTTTATCCTGATCACCTTTTACAGTTCTTCTTTCTTCCATAGCTCTCTCAACGGCGTTACCTATAGTTTTATTCAAATACTCTTTCTTAGCACCACCTGAGACTGCTATAATCATATCCCTGTCTGCTATGGCACAAATGTGACCTAGTGAATCATGTAAACTCTCAGCATATTCTTTGGCGAAGTCCCCCAACTCCCCAATGGGGGAATATTTTTTAAGTATAACTTCACCATCTCTATCAACAAATATTTCTAAAGGGTCACCTTCTCTAATTTTCAATGTTCTACGAATTTCTTTAGGTATAACTACTCTTCCAAGATCATCAATTCTTCTGACTATTCCTGTTGCTTTCATCTGATAAAACCTCCTCGCTGAATAATTTGTGTAGGTCATTCCTCTATTGCTATTATTTATCAGCGAGGTTTTTTTTATTCATTATTTACCACTTAACAAATTAGCTAATTAGCCTAGTTTTTTCTCAACATTGGCCTTTTCACGGAGATCATTTAATAAATTTACCACTACATTTTCCTTATTTTGGTTATTTAAATACCCAAAAATTTGCTCTGCTAGCTCACCATCTAGCTCCCTAACACCAGCAGGCTCTATTTCCAAAACTTCCAAAATATGAAATCCATGCTGTGTTTGCACAACATCACTTAATTCACCTATCTCAAGGCTAAATGCCACCTCTCCGAAGGGTTCAACATAGTTCTTTTCTTCAGCAGGGTCAAGTATACCACCATTTGCAGCGGTCCCTGCGTCTGTTGAGTACGCTACTGCCAATTCAGCGAAATCTTCCCCAGCTTGTAGACGTTTTAATAGTGCTTTAGCTACATCCTCAGATTTTACTAAAATATGGCGAATTGTTCTCATCTCATCATGTGTAAAAATTTCATCTACGTTCTCGTCATAAAAAGACTGAACATCACTTGACGATACCGGTTGTACTTCTTCTCTTAACTTTTCAATAAACTCAGTAATTACAACGTTTCTTACAATTATCTGTTCCTTTAGATACTCTTCATCTAAACCTAAATTTCTCATTCTACTGTTAAAAGTAGATTGATTATTGTCAAAATGTAGTTCTAGTACAGTCTTTTTATACTCATCAAATTGTTCATCAATAAGTTCTTGGTTAACCTCAATACCTTGCTTTAAGGCTTCAGTATAAAATAGTTCTTCGTTTATGAAGTACTCCAAAAACTGGTTCATTTGTTCAGCTGTGAAATCTGTGTCATTACTGTATAGTGAATCACTTGCATACAAATATTTGTTAAATTCTTCTTGTGTTATTTCGCGACCATCAATAACTGCAACTATTCCATTACCTTTATCATTACTTTGGAAACAGCCTGATAAAACGGCAACAAGCATTACTGACAATATTGTTATAGCAATTATTCTTTTTGCCACTTCCCCACTTCCCTTCTTTTTTATCTCTTAATTTTAACAGAGAACAAAAATATTGACAAGTTAATTTGCTTTGGCAATTAATTGATGCAATAACTTTTCTGTCTCTGGCAACAAGGAATTCACTTCTACCTTTTTCAGCTTAATCACAAGTGATTCATTTTTCATGGCAAAGTCTAAATTCTTGTTTTTATCGTATATTTCAAGGAGTTCTTTACCTGTTAAGCTTGTATTAGGATAAAATTTAATTTCGACACTATAATTATTCTCGCCGGGTTTTTGAAGATATCCTAGCCCCTTAGCACTGATTGATTTAATCTTAATCTTTTGTCCATATATTTTTAGTCTTGCCATATCAATAAGATTAGCCACTTGTTCTGGCAACTTCCCGAATCTATCATACATTTCTTCTTCGATTTCTGAGATGTTCTCCAAGTTATTTGCCATAGAAATCCTTCTATAAAATGACATCTTTAACGACCTATTCATAAGTTTTTCAGGTATATATGCATCAATAGGAAACTCTATATTTAGCTCTAAAGGTCTCTGTTTAGGTTTTTTACCCTTAAGCTCTGCTATAGCTTCTTCTAGCAACTGACAGTAAAGATCAAAGCCTATACTAGCTATAAATCCGTGTTGTTCTAGTCCTAATATATTTCCTGCACCACGTATCTCTAAGTCTCTCATTGCTATTTTGAATCCTGAACCTAGATCTGTAAATTCTTTAATGGCTTGTAGTCTTTTTTGGGCCACTTCTGTCAGCACTTTGTCTTTATGATATGTCAAGTATGAATATGCTACTCTGTTACTCCTGCCAACTCTACCCCTTAGTTGATATAATTGCGAAAGACCAAATTTGTCTGCATCATAAATTATCAATGTATTTACATTGGGTATATCTAGCCCTGTTTCTATTATTGTTGTACTTAGTAACACATCATACTCACCGTCTAAAAAGCCTAGCATTGTTTTTTCTAGCTGAGTTTCTGCCATCTGGCCGTGCCCAATTGCTATTTTACAATCAGGAACCATCTTTTGTATTTTTGCAGCCATGGCATCTATGGATTGTACTCTATTGTATACAAAATAGACCTGTCCACCCCTTTCAATTTCTCTTTTGATAGCTGTTGCTATTACATCTTCATTGTATTCCAACACATAGGTTTGTACTGGGAACCTGTCCTCGGGGGGAGTTTCGATAACACTTAAATCCCTTATACCAAGCATTGACATGTGTAACGTCCTAGGTATTGGAGTTGCCGTCATGGTTAATACATCTACATTCATCTTAAGTTCCTTTAATCTCTCTTTATGTGCAACACCAAAGCGTTGTTCTTCATCTACTATTATTAAGCCTAAATCCTTAAATTTTACATTCTTTTGTAGAAGTTTATGTGTTCCTATGGCTATATCGACAACTCCTGTCATTAGATTAACTAGCCCTTCATCTGTCTCTTTCTTAGACCTAAACCGGCTAAAAACTTCAATATTTACTGGAAAGTCTTGAAACCTCTCTTTAAAGTTCTTAAAGTGTTGCTGAGCTAATATTGTGGTGGGAACTAAAACAGCTACTTGTTTTCCATCTAGTACACATTTCATGGCAGCCCTCATAGCTACTTCTGTCTTCCCATACCCAACATCCCCACATATCAGTCGATCCATGGGTTTTGGTTGCTCCATATCTATTTTAACTTCTTTTATAGCCTTTAACTGATCTACTGTTTCCGTATATGGAAAGTTATCTTCAAACTGGTTCTGCCATGTTGTGTCATGGTCAAACTGATATCCTTGGCTACTTTGCCTCTTTGCATACAAGTATACTAGACTTTGGGCCATCTCCCGGATAGATTGTCTAGCTTTTTTTGTTGTTTTTGCCCAGTCATTGCCACTAAGGCTGTATATCTTTGGTTCCTTGCCTTCCCCTCCAACAAATTTTTGTAGTACTTCTACCTGATCAGTTGGTATATATAATTTGTCGTTACCAGCATACTGAACGTATATGTAGTCCTTTTTCCCTCCGGCAACTTCTAAGGTGTTAATCCCCTTAAAAACACCAATACCATGATTGATGTGAACTATATAATCACCTATGTCTAAGTGAGAAATATCTGTAATACTTACTCCTTGATTTAATGATTTACCTTTTCTGCCTTTTGTGCCCTTATAAATCTGTCTTTCAACAAAGCAGGCTATCTTAGCTCTGTCAAATATAAATCCTTCTTCAAGAAACCCTTCCTTAAATTCAATTAGTGGACCATCTTTGGACTCTATTTCTAGTTTTTTCTCTACAAACAAGTTTTTAAGTCCTTGCATTACTTCTTTTTTTGTATAGTAGATGGCAATGTGAAATCTCTCTTTAACCAATCTTTTTATTTCTTCGAAAAATAACTCCACATTACCAGCAAATACGGGAGCTTGCCTAAAGGGTAAAGATACTGTATTATCAACTTTAAAATTTCCTAAGGTTCTTAAAAGCAAGCAAAAGTGCATGGCGTTTGATTTGTTAACTTTTGTCACTATTTCTTCTGGCTGATAATATAGTGGGATTTTAGGGAAGACTTCACCCTTTTCTATTAATTGTTTTAATCTCTCACTGTAATCTTTTAACCAGGTCTCTAAATCTTTTTTAATAAAAGGCGTTTCATCCATTACTATTATATGATCACTAAATATGTCAATTAAGCTTTGTCCACCATTGTAAATTTCATGATTATACTGAGTTAACTCATCAAATATAATATCATTTTCTATTTTTTCTATATCTTGCCTTAGCTTTTGCTTAATTTTAGAGTCCTTTGCTTGGTTTAAAAAGTTATTAAGTTTTAGTAATAAAGCTTCTTTCTTATGGTTTTCTAAAACATTTAAGGTGTTTGTAAAAAGGTCAAATTCCTTTATGTTCTCCATGGATGACCTTTGAGTTCTAACATCAAAATAACGTATGGATTCTAATGTGTCACCAAAAAACTCTAGTCGTATTGGCTTTTTGCCTATAGATGGAAAAATATCAATTACTGAACCCCTTATACTGAAATCTCCTTGTTTTTCTACTATTCCACATCTAACATATCCCAGCTGTATTAGTTTTTTCTCTAATATAGGAAAGGAGAGGTCCTCGTCCACTTTTAGAATAATCTTTGCTTTGTTGATTGCCTCCCAATGGGGTAAAATTTCAAGACAACTGGTTATCTGAGCTACTACTACTCTGGCTTTTCCAGTAGATTTTGCATGTAGGGTGGATATTCTTTCAATTTCTATGTCCTTGCTCCTAAAGTCAACTTCCCCTGGCATCAAAGGATTAGCAGGAAAATGATAGACATTGTCTTCACCTAAATACGTATTCATTTCCCGGAAAATTTTCTCAGAGTTACTCTGACTATTAGTTATTATTATTAGGTCTTTACCAGTTTCTTTCACTAGGCTAGACAGTAAAAAACCCTTTTGTCCTCCAGACAGACCGTAAATCAACTGTTTTCTCCCCAAATCCATGTTCCTTACGATTTCTTGAAATTCTACGGTTTCTTTGATCTTTTCTAAGTTCATTTTATCTCTCCTAGCCCTTTAAAATATAAAAAGGCGCCCCAGGCGCTTCTATCTAGAACCTAGGTTCCCTTTGCAAAAAATCCCACTTATTATCTTATAGGAATGCTGCCCTATAAGATAATAAAATGAATTTCAAGACTGATTATTTAAGTTGTTGACCACACCTACCACAAGGGTGTTATAAATAACATGGCTAAATACACCAGAAAGCAACCCATATGTAATGTTTCCAGTAAGATTATATACAGTTACAGTTATGTATCCAAAAGCAGCATGTCCCAGCAGGGAAAAAATAGCTGGAAATACCCCCATTTTACCGTTGTTTTTTATATCTATAAAGCCCTCTACAACACCAAAAACTATATGTACTAATAGAATCTGCCCTAGGACATATCCTCCATAGGTTTTTAAGAACTCTTCTATAATAGCTGCAGTTATCACCGAATAATCCTTCAATTTTGTAAATAAATAAGAGTTAGTTAAATAAGAAATTATCGCTACAGTTGTAATAATCAAACCAAAGTTTAAAATAAAACAACACCTCTATTTCTCTAGGGCCCTTGTTATATCGCCTTTTGTAATTATTCCTACCAATTTATTATTTTCATCTACCACCGGTAGCCTACCTATTCTATTTTCGTATAGTATTTGCATTGCTTCTTTTATAGATTTTTCTTCATGTATCACTATAGGGTCTTTAATCATGGCTGCCGTTACAGGCAAGTCTGCGCTATCTGCCAGCTCAGAAATAAATCTTTGTGGATTCCTTAAGTTTAAAAGGCTACCTAACAACAGGTCATTATCCATTTCCACTTGTTCTTTAGGCCTATATATTTCTTTTTCAGTTATTAAACCTAGTATTTTCCCCTTGTCATCAACAACAGGTAAGCCTCCCACTCCATAAACAGCTAGGAGGTAGGCTACATCTTTTAAAGTGCCTTTATTGTTTATAGAGTGCACATTTCCAGTCATTATCTCTCTAACTAGCACTTAGTATCCCCCCCTCAGAAAAATAATTCCCTTTTGTTGTATACTATATTCGATAAATTTTAAAATTTTCCTTTTATAATTAAAAAAATAAATATAATTTAACAAGTATTCATTTATTTTTTGTTAAATCTATTCATTACTAAGTCTATATCTCCTGTTTCTACGAAAAGAAGTATGGCTTCTACTGCTAAATCAATACATTCATTTACCATAGATATATCCTCTTTTGGGAAATCCCCAAGTACATAATCAGTAACTTGATGAAATTCTGGACGAGAGATGCCCATCTTTAGTCTTGGTATATTCTCACTTCCTAGCTTCTCTATTATAGATCCTATACCCTTTTGTCCTCCAGAGCTACCCTTTATTCTAATTTTAAATTTACCAGTCTCAATATCCATATCATCATATACAACTAGAATATCATCCTTGTCCATCTTAAAATAATCTATTATGGCTTTGACTGAGTTACCACTTAAATTCATGTAGGTGTGTGGCTTTAATAAAATAACTTTCTCATTATGGATTTTTGTTTCGCTTACTTCCCCATTAAATTTAACTTGTTTATTGAAATTTATATCTAGCTTTCTCGCTAGTTTATCTAATACCATAAAGCCTATATTATGCCTATTATTTTCATATTTTTCCCCAGGGTTTCCTAGACCCACTATAAGTTTCATAATATCTCTCCCTTTTAAAAAAGTGACGCTTTTTCAGCGTCACTTTTCTAACTTATTTCTGCAACTGGTGTTTCTGCTGTTTCATCAACTTCCTCCGCATATGATACAGACATAAGTGATAAAACAACTTCCTCTTTCGGTGAATAAATTTCTAAATTTGATGATACTGGTACTTCTCCTACAGAAACTGTTGTTCCCGCAGTAAGTGCCCCTATATCTAAATCGATATGGTGGGGAATTTCATGGGGTAAGCCCCTGACTTCTATTTCCCTTTTTTGGAATTGTATTATACCAGCTTTTTTAGCCGCTTGCTCCCCAACTAGGTGAATTGGGACTTCCTTAAAAATTGGTTGATCTGAAAATACTTTTTGAAAATCCACATGAACTGTTTTCCCTGTAATTTTATTTGTTTGGATTTCTTTTACAATTACAGAATGCTTCTGGGAGTCCACTTCCAAATCAATAAGGGTACTGTTTAATCCATTATTCATTACATAAATTAGGTCTTTGGAATATACCGAAATTGCAATATTTTGGATTCCCTTTCCGTAGATAATTGCTGGGATATAACCATCTTTACGGAGCTGAGTATTTACCCCATTAGAAGTGGTTTCCCGACTCTGCCCTTTCAAAATAAGAGACACGAGAATTCCTCCTTTGGTAATCTTCAATTCCTAAGTAGTATATCCCTTTTTATTTTAATTACTCATATATCTTAGTAAAATAAATTGCTAATTGACAAATCCTCATGTATTCTGATGATGGCGTCAGCAAAAAGATCTGCTAGGGTTATTTGCTCAACTTTTTCTATCATGTTTTCTGAAGATAATGATATGGAATCAGTTACTACAATTTTTTGTAGCGGGGAGTTTTCAAGTCTTTCTATTGCAGCACCTGAAAAAACTGGGTGAGTACAGCACGCAGAAACAGTTTTTGCTCCCCTATCTAAAAGTGCTGCGGCACCTAAAGAGATAGTTCCAGCTGTATCAATAATATCATCAACCATAATAATGTCTTTGCCGTTGATGTCACCAATAATGTTTAATATTTCAGCAACATTTGGTTTTGGTCTTCTTTTATCCATTATTGCCAATGGAACCCTTAACTTTTCAGCTAAGTCCCTAGCCCTTGTTACCCCTCCCATATCCGGGGATACAACTACTGTATTCTCTAGATCCCTGTTCTTATAGTATTTAGCTAAAAGGGGTATGGCAGTTAAATGGTCCACAGGTATATCAAAGAATCCTTGAGTTGCAGGTGCATGCAGATCCAGTGTTAAAACTCTGTCGGCACCTGCTGTTGTTATAAGGTTAGCCACTAACTTAGCTGTAATAGGATCCCTTGATCTAGCTTTTCTCTCCTGACGTGCATAGCCATAATAGGGAATTACAGCAGTAATTCTTCTGGCCGATGCCCTCTTTAATGCATCAATCATTATTAAAAGCTCCATAAGGTTCTCGTTTGCTGGTGCACTGGTGGACTGAATTACAAAAACATCAGCACCCCTTACACTTTCTTCAATTTTTACAGTTGTTTCACCATCGCTGAATCTAACAACCTCACCATCCCCTAAGGGGCATCCTATTTTCTCTGTGATAGCTTTTGCTAGGTCTTGATTTGCAGAGCATGAGAAGATTTTTAGTTTCTTGTCTAAATAAGGCATTAAAATGTTCCTCCTAAAAATGTTTTATTTATTCCAGTTTTCCTTGACTGTTTGTCTACATCTGGCAATTGCAAGGCTATTTTCTGGAGTATCATCTGTTATAGTAGATCCTGCAGCGATAAATGATCCTTTTTTAAGGGTTACTGGTGCAACAAGATTGCTGTTACTTCCTACAAAAACATCGGATTCAATAATTGTTTTAAATTTATTTTTACCATCATAGTTTACTGTTATTGTTCCACAACCAATATTTACATTTTCACCCACTTGGGCGTCACCTAAGTAAGCCAAATGGGCAGCCTTTGAGTTATCTGCCATGGAAGTATTCTTTAGTTCCACAAAATTTCCCACCCTTACACTATTTCCAACCTTTGTGTTCGGCCTTAAATAAGAATATGGGCCCACAGAGCAATTCTCTCCTACCTGACTGTCTAGCACTGTTGACTGAGTTACTTCTGAGTTATTTAATATGTGGGAGTTAACTATTTTTGTATTAGGCCCTATTATACAGCCCTGTCCAATACTGGTGTTACCTTCAATAAATGTCATAGGATATATAACTGTATCAGGGCCTATACTGGCTTTTGTGCTAATATAAGTATTTAATGGATCAATAATTGTTACTCCTTCTAGCATCCAACTCTCATTAACCCTTTGCTGTAGGATCCGCTGGGCTTCATATAGCCTAATTCTATCATTAATCCCAGCCATTTCATTAGGTTCATCCATTGTTTGAGCTCCTAATTTTAGTCCATTTTTTACTATTAGCTTTAGTACATCGGGGAGATAATATTCCCCTTGGGCATTGTCATTCTTTACTTTCGGTAGTAATTCGAAAAGAAGCTTGGAGTTGAATACAAAAATCCCTGTATTAACTTCTTTTATACCCTTTTGATCTGCAGTGGCATCTTTCTCTTCCACAATTAACTCTACTTCATTAGCTTTGTTTCTAATTATTCTACCATATCCCCTAGGATCTTCTTGATAGGCTGTTAATACAGTCCCAGCGTATAGGCCCTCTCTATGATAATCCACAAGTTTTTTAAGGGTTACATGGCTTAAAAGAGGTGTGTCACCACATAAGATCAATACGTCTTCATCTTCATCTCCATTAAAAAATTCTTGGGCTTGTAATACGGCATGTCCTGTTCCAAGCTGTTCTTTTTGTTCAGCGAAAAGACTCTCGTTTTTATATAGCTCTAAGACTTTATCCTTTTGATGCCCAACGATAGTTACAATTTTTTCTACACTTAGGGGTTCTAATGCGTCATAAATATATTCTAACATGGGTTTGTCCAGCAATTTATGTAGCACTTTTATGGTATTGCTTTTCATGCGAGTACCTTTACCCGCAGCTAATATTATAGCACTTAACTTTTTCACTGCTATCCCTCCAAATATATTTGTCCACTAAAAATATACCCTATTCATGGCGTTGGGTCAAGGTTATAAAAAAATAAAAGAGCAAGAAATACTCGCTCTTCTATCCTTCTTGTGGAACTGTTTCTAAAAAAGACTGATATGCATCTAGTACAGCTTCTTGTATCATTCCCCTAGTGTTTGATGTTATTGGGTGAGCAATATCCCTATGTTCTCCGTCGGCCCCTTTTCTGCTAGGCATCGCAACAAAGAACCCGTTATTACCCTCAACAACTCTAATATCATGCACTACAAACTCATTATCGAAGGTTACTGAAACAACTGCTCTCATTTTACCGTCTTTATTCACCCGTCTAACCCTAACATCAGTAATTTTCATGAAGTCCACCGCCTTTTTGCAATTTTTTGAATTATATCAATACTATTCAACAGACATCATGAAAATCCTTCATTATTCTTTTACTTTTTTATAAATTCTCTAAAATCTGTGCACTGTAGCCTGATTTCAATAGTTCTTTTACAATATTTTCACCATGGGCAAGATCCCTTGTTTCTAACATGAGGTTCACTTTTGCATATTTGATAGGTATTTTAGGATTTAATCTATCATGGTTTACTGCAATTACATTTGCTTTGTGTAGTGCTATTGTACCCAGAAGCCTTTGTAATGAGCCAGGAATATCTTGTAGCACAACCTCTAAAAAAGTGGTTTTACCTGCTTTTATCATACCTCTTTCTATAATTCTAGAAAGTATATTGGGGTCTATGTTACCACCACTCAACACAGCCACTGTTTTTCCCTTCAGGTTGTCAATCTTGTTGTATATCAAAGCAGCTACTGTAACAGCTGCTGCCCCTTCTACCATTGTCTTATTTCTTTCTAACAGTAAAAGGATAGCTCTGGCGATTTCTTCCTCATCTACTGTTACAACATCATCTATATACTTGTTGATAAGGGTAAATGTTAAGTCCCCTGGTTTTTTAACAGCTATTCCATCGGCGATGGTGTTAACCATGTCTGTCTGGGTTAGTTTCCCCATTTTCACTGAGTTCACCATGGCAGATGCTCCTTCAGCTTGTACTCCTATAACCCTAATAGATGGATTTAATTCTTTAACGGCTAATAATATTCCTGCCAGTAGACCTCCTCCTCCAATGGGTACAATGATGTTTTTAACGTCTTGAAGCTGGCTTATGATTTCTAGGCCGATTGTCCCTTGCCCCGCAATTACATCTTTATCATTGAAGGCATGAACATAGTTTAATTTCTTTTCCTTTGCTAGCTCCATAGCATGCTGGTAGCAGTCGTCATATGTAAGTCCTTTTAAAATAACCTCTGCGCCATAGCCTTGTGTTGCCATTATCTTTGTTATGGGAGCTCCCTCAGGCATTACTATTTTAGATAGCATATTACTTTTTGTTGCAGCAAAAGCGACTCCTTGAGCGTGGTTGCCTGCAGATGCAGCAATGACGCCTTCTCTTTTCCCTTCCTCTGAGAGAGAAAGAATTTTACTTGTAGCACCCCGGAGTTTAAAAGATCCAGTCTTTTGCATATTTTCATATTTCAAAAATATTTCCTGTCCCACTAATTGGGTCAGTGTCTGAGATTTTTCTAAAGGAGTTACCCTCACGATTTCAGCAATTTTTTTCTGCGATTTTTTCACATCATCTAGTGTTATTTCCATGTCATCCTCCTAATAAATAATGTCTACTTCACCTGTCAACTCGTTTACGCTCTTCAACTTTAAAAGTGAGAAATAATCATTAACCATTTTGTTTTCCGGGTTTTGGCTATCTATAACAACACCAATTCCTGCTAATGAGCAGCTAAATTCTTTTACTAGCTCAACAAGTCCTTTAGCTGCACCACCGGCTTTCATAAAGTCATCTATTATCAAAATTCTTTTCCCAGGCTTAATTGCTTTTTTTGTAATAGACATGGTTTGGATTCTTCGTGTTGATCCTGTCACATAGTTTATTGTAACTACAGGTCCTTCTGTAACTTTTGCTTCTCTTCTAGCTACTACTACCTCTGCATTGAGATAGTTCGCTGTAGCCATAGCAATAGGTATCCCTTTTGTTTCCATAGTCAAGCAATAGTCTACCTTTTTTTCAGCATATTTTGATGCAAATATTAGCCCCAGCATATTAGTTATTTTTGGGTCAAATATTAAATCTGAATAGTAGAGGTAGCCTCCAGGTAATACCCTTTCCTTTGCTTGTAGCTTTCCTTTTAAATCAGTTAAAAATTCCTGTGTTTTTTCAGTGGTTATTTTCGGTATAAAGTATGCGCCACCTGTGGCGCCTGCATTACTTATTATTTCTCCTAAACCATTTTGTTTAAAAGTTGTATTCAAATGAAAAAGATCTTCGCTAACACTTGATTTTGCAGCATCATATTTTTCACAAAAATAGTTAAGAGAAAATGTTTTATTAGCTGAAAACAAAAATTCCATAGCCATTAATGCGACCCTTTGACTTCTTTTAAATTTTATAATTTTGTCCTCCCCCTTATTTTTTCCATAATACAATTTATTTAAGCAACCCAGAAGGTTGCTTAAATTAAGTTTGCTAAATACTCCTCTGCAATATCTATATCTGAGTCTTTATCTACATCTGTTCCTAGCTGGGGATATGACGAGATAATAGCCTTAGCCTTTAGTTCTAAAATGCTAGAGACTCGTTGTTCAAGTCCCTTTATGGTTAGTTTTTTACTTAAGAGTTTAAGAAGAAAGGACCATCCCAAAAAGTTTGCTAACTTTACTGGACTTTTACGCAGAGCGATTAGCCTCTCCCCAGCTTTTGCAGCCTTGTCTATACAATTGGCATCAACCAAGCAAATATTACCACCTGTAAATGTTCCTTCTTGTAAGGTTACGTAAGTTCTTTTAACTTTCGGGTATACTTCTTCATTTTTTGCCCTCCGAACAATAGGATAAAAAAGTTCATCATCAAACTCTTGGGTTTGAGCTAAAAAATCTTTTATAGACTCCACTGTTATCATGGGAATGTCTGATGTTACTATGAGTAACCTACCATGATCCCAACCAAACTTGCTTGCTTTTACGTTGTCCATAATACTTCTTTGATTATGAACAACTGATACATCATAAGATTGCTTTAGGGGTTCTAGCTCCCTTTGAGGGCCAACTACAACTATTTCAGAAATTTCAGATACTGATACCAATACATCCAGCACATAACAAAGCATGGGCCTTTTATTTATAGGGAAAAACGCTTTATTTTTTATCTTCTCCCCACGCATAAAATCCCCTTTTTCGCTATCACCGGCTAATATCACCGCTCTAATTGGTCTCATTTATTTCACTCCAATCAGTAGTTTTTGTTACAAAGACTTCCTCTGCTAGGGTACCTAAACTTTTCGCTATTTTTAATGCCCGTTCATATGTGGAACATAACCCAAACACAGTGGGTCCACTACCAGACATCAATGTTCCGCATGCACCAAGCTGAGTTATTCTATCTTTCAGTATCTTAACTGTAGAATATCTCCTTAATGTTACTGTTTCTAATACGTTACATAAGTTGTTACTTACTTCTTTAATGTTCCCCTCAGTTATGGCAGATATCATGGCTTGGGTATTTGGCCTCTTAGTTATTTTGTCTATTTCTAGACCTAAATACACTTCCTTTGTGGAAACACCTAGGTTCGGTTTTGCTAATACCACCCACACAGGGGGCAGGCTAGGCAATAGGGTAAGATCTTCTCCTATCCCCTTAGCTAGCTGAGTTCCTCCTTTAATAAAAAATGGCACATCAGCTCCTAATTCTTTGCCTAATTTGGCTAGTTCTTCTAAGCTTAAGTTTAATTTCCAAAATTTATTTAATCCCATAAGGGTAGTGGCACAGTCACTGCTTCCTCCGCCTAGCCCTGCTGCCACAGGTATTCTTTTTTCTATTGTTATCTTTGCTCCTTTTTTTGTTCCCGTATATTTTTGTAATGACTTAGCTGCTTTATAAACTAAATTGCCTTCATCTGTAGGAACAAAAGGGTGTGAACATACAATTTCAATACCTTCGCCTTCTCTAATTTCTAGACTATCATATAAATCAACAAGCTGCATGATCATTTCTATCTCATGATAATTGTCAGACCTTTTATGTAAAACGTCAAGGGTTAGGTTTATTTTCGCTCTAGCCTTAAGCTTCATTTTAATACCCCTCTCATTTATGTCAAAATCTTTTTATCTACTTTTCTATTTATTATACCAAATTTTTGTAATATATCCATAAAAAATTAAGGAAGAGCTATTATGCCCTTCCTAAGGTCTATACAATTTTTTTTGCTTTTGTTTTTATTCTTTTTAAGCAATTTTCCACCGTCATACTAGCTTCATGGAATTTTTCATAAAATATAACTATCAAATCACCCTTTTGGGCAATATCCATTGCTTTAGCTATGGCTTTTGTTTCGTCGTTTATTATTTCTACCTTTTCTCTTTTTACGCCACTTTCCATAAGTCCTTTACAGATAAGACTAGCAACCTCACTCATCTTCCTACCCCTAAGGTTTTCATCTTCTTTTACTATAAAATAGTTGCCATAAGGACTTGCCACTGTACCAAGTTCTTTAAGTTGGTCATCTAGCCTATCACCTGGTGCCCCTAAGACTAAAATTATATGGTTGCTATCCATCTCCTTAGCTAGATCAAGTACCTTTTTGTATCCTTCTTTGTTGTGTCCGTAGTCTAGTAAGACTGTTATGTCATTCCCTTGATAAATATTTGCTCTTCCTGGATTATGCTTATTACTATCAAAGGTCTGTAGTCCACTTATAATTTCTTTTTTTTCAATCCCCAATGAAATCATGGCACCTATGCTAGCCATGGCATTTTCAACATTATGAATAGCTTTTCCATTTACTGTTATGGGCACCTTTGATGTAGATATGATTGGATATGGCTTTTCACCTTCTACCATGTAGATAATACTATCTTTCAAATAAATACCTACCCCTCCACTAGCAAGGTGTTTCTTTAACACATTATTTTTATATGTCATAGAAAAGTAGATCACTTTTGCTTTAGGATTCTTATTAGCCATCTTAACTACATATGGATCATCGGCGTTTAAAACTAAATATCCATTTTCCTTTACTGCTTCCACTACTAAGGATTTAATAAAAAATAAGTCATCTATACTTTCCAGTCCATCTTGTCCTAAGTGATCTTCCCCTAGGTTAGTAACTACTGCTACATCTGCTAAATCATATCCTAAGCCTCTCTTAACTATTCCGCCCCTTGCGGTCTCCAAAACAGCTATTTCTACGGTGGGGTCATCTAAAACTGCTTGGGCACTGATAGGACCTGTGTTATCACCTTCCATAACATTCACATCATTTATATAGATGCCATCTGTGGATGTAGAGCCCACCACAAGACCCTTTTGTTGAAGTATATGACTTATTAGTCTTGTGGTAGTAGTCTTGCCATTAGTTCCTGTTATTGATATTATCGGAATTTGACTTATAGTTCCTTCTGGATATAGATAATCCACTATTTTTTCTCCAACTGGCCTTGGCTTACCATGACTAGGGAAAAGGTGCATGCGTATTCCTGGTGCAGCATTCACCTCGATTACTGCTCCGCCGGTTTTCGTAACAGGTTTAGATATGTCATCTGTTACTAGATCTATACCTGCTATATCAAGTCCCACTACCTTGGCTATTCGTTTTGCCATTATCACATTATCCTTATGTATCTCATCAGTTACATCCATTGCAATTCCACCGGTGCTAATGTTGGCATTTTCCCTTAAAAATACTATTTGATCTTTATGAGGTATATAATTTATTGTCATATTTTGCCTCGCCAAAACCATAAAAATCACTGGGTCTACTTTTATCTTTGTCAGTGGTTGATCGTGGTCATATCCCCTTAGGGGATTTTGATTTTCTAAATCTATTAGCTCTTTTATGGTATGTTCCCCATCTCCTACAACATGGGCGGGTATTCTATCGGCTACTGCTACCACTTCACCGTTTATTACAAGTATCCTGTAATGTTTTCCTGTAATATGTTTTTCTACGATTATATTTTTACTATAATTCTCTGCAAGCTTGAATGCACTGCGGATTTCAGTTTCCGTTTCTAAATTTAGGGTTACACCCTTCCCTTGATTTCCATCACAGGGTTTCACTACCACAGGTGTGCCGATTTCTTTAGCTATCTTCAATGCTTCTTCTTCGGTTTTAGCTATTTTTCCAAAGGGCACAGATATACCGCTTTTTTCAAGGACCTTTTTTGTTAATGTTTTATCACATGCGATATCTACTCCTACACAACTTGTCTGGGATGTAATAGTAGCTTCAACTAATTTTAAATACACACCTAAACCAAGTTGTAAAATGCTACCTCCACTATCAAATCTCTTGACAGGGATTTTTCTGTTCTTAGCTGCTTCGTATATGGCCATGGTACTGGGACCTAACTTAGATTGGTTATTAAAATTATGAAGTTTTTCTAATTCCTTTGGGAGGTTTATAGGATTTTTTTGTAAGATGCCCTTTACTAAGTTAATGGCTAAATCCGCCACTTTATCTCCTATTTCCTCCATGGGACATTCAAATACACTAAAGTAGTGACTAGGTTCTTTTATAATCCTAGTCTTTCCGTATCTAACACTATAGCCTAGTAAAGTTAGAATTTCTAGAGCTACATGTTCAATTATATGGCCAAAAAAGGTGCCTTCTTCAAGTCTGTTTCTAAATCCAAATTCTTCACTTACCCCACACTGATGTTTTGCTAAATTAGGCAGCAAAGACAAGAGTTCATCATTGAAATTATTGAACTCTTTGCTTTCCTTCTGTCCGTACTTCCCCAGATCTATTTCATAGTAGTAAATAGGTCTGTGACAATATATATTTTTTCCCTTAAAATAAGTTCTTTTAATTATATCCACTACATATACCTCCTAATTTAGCAGGGGTTTCCTCTCTTTTAAATCATAGCAATATCCGTGTGGCAATATATGAACTAACACATCTGTAATAGCCAGTGGTTGTTCAGGCTTTAGTTCAGACACATTTGTAAATCCTGAATCTCTCCCATCAACTATTGTGACAGTTTGAGATCCAATAACTTTTAGCTTTGCTTCCCTGTTTATAAGGACAGATGTATCTTCATCTATTCCTATACCTAAGATATATGGGTTTTGGGCAACTGCTGCTAATAGCCTTCCTAACCTACCCCTTTGTGCAAAGTGTTGATCTACAACAGCTTCATTAAGTAAACCCATGCCTGGGGCCATATTCAGTATCCCCATTTGGGGAGTTGATTCTCCATTACCACCAATTATCATTGTAGAGCTCATGGCTGCTGCACCAGCACTAGTTCCTGCTATGACCACTCCCTCTTTGTATACCTTTTGTAAAGAATGATCAACGGGGGTTCCACCAAGTAAACTTGTAATTCTAAGTTGATCACCACCAGTAAAAAAAATGCCAGTGGCATCTTCGATGCTTTTTTGAGCCTTTTGACTTAGTGCATCCTTTCTACAATCTATTTTTAGTACTTCGACTTCAGAAACACCTATATCTTTAAAAATTTCACTATATTGTTCTCCTACTTTGTCTGGTTGTTCAGTGGCTGTAGGCATGATGACAATTTTACCGTCTCTTCCCTTTGCGAGGTTTACAAATTCCTTAAGGATTAAGCAGTCACCTGTTTTATCTTCAGCCCCTCCTATTATTAGGAGATTACCATCTACTTTCTCCATGACACATCACTCCCTATTTTCTCTTAATTTTATTAGTAACCATAAACATTGCTAAATATACATACCTAGCTTAATAGTTTGTTTTGTTAAATACTCCAGTAAAAATTAAAGAACAGGCTCAAAAAAGCCTGTTCTTTAATTTCCCCTATCCGCATTTGGAATATCCACAGTGAGTGCATATTACGCATCCACTTTCAAACCTTATTGTTTTTCCACACTCCGGGCAACCAATACCTGGTTTATCTGTTTCTTCCCCTTTGTCTTTCGCCACTGAAGTCTCTTCTGTGGCCTTTTTATTTTGCAAAGTAAAATTACCTACTTTCTTTATAGCTTTGGCTATGGCATCAGGGCATGAAGTCACGTTAATTCCTGGTCTTCTTATACAAGCAGGACATCTAATGCCTTTTAATTGCTCCATAATGGTTTGTTCCGAAATCCCAGACCTTAAAGCCACAGATATCAGCCTACTGGTAGCTTCTGATTGAGAAGAACAACCGCCCTCCCTCCCGGTGTTGGTAAAGACTTCACAAATCCCATATTCATCAGAGTTTACACTAATATATAAATTCCCACAGCCTATCTTTGCTTTTTCTGTAACACCCATGGTGACATCTGGCCTAGGGCGGGGTATGATTTTCTCTGCAAGTGCTTGTGGAAATGCTTCCATTTTAGCTGTGCTTTGTTTTTTTACATCACCTTTTGTTAGTACCTGGTTATCTCTACTTCCATCTCTATAAACAGTTACCCCTTTACATTTAAGCTTATAGCTCAGCATAAATACTTCTTTAATATCTTCCCTTGTTGCTTCGTTGTGGAAGTTTACTGTTTTAGATACTGCATTATCTGTATATTTTTGAAAAGCAGCTTGTATTTGAACGTGCCACTGAGGACTTATATCATGGGCTGTAACAAAGAGCTGCTGGATATCTATAGGTATACCTTTAATCCCTCTTACGGTACCTTTTTCTGCAATTTCCTCCATCAACCCTTCGCTATAAAAACCTCTGTTTTTGGCTAGCTCTTCAAATAAAGGGTGCACTTCTAATAATTCATCGTTATCCAATATATTCCTTTTATAACAAACAGCAAATAACGGTTCTATACCACTAGAAACACCTGCTATGATACTTATGGTGCCAGTTGGCGCTATTGTAGTTGTGGTTGCATTACGAAGACCCTTCATCCCCTTTCCTGGGTATACACTCATTTCAAAATTAGGGAAAGATCCTCGCTCTTGAGCTAATTCTTCTGACGCCACCTTAGTTTCTTGCTGAATAAAACCCATTATTTCTTCCGCAAAGGTAACAGCTCCTTCACTGTTATATGGTATTCCTAACTTAATTAAACTGTCAGCAAATCCCATTACTCCCAGGCCTATTTTTCTGTTAGCTTGTACTATATCTGTGATTTGCTGTAGGGGGTACTGCCCCATGTCGATAACGTTATCTAAAAATCTAACTGATAGTTTTATTGCTGTCCTTAGATGCTTATAGTCTAGTTTCCCTTTATTAACAAAATTGGCAAGATTAATTGAACCTAGGTTACAAGCTTCATAGGGCAAAAGTGGTTGTTCCCCACATGGGTTTGTGCTCTCTATTTCGCCTATCTTAGGTGTAGGATTAGTTTCATTCATTCGATCTAAAAATATTATTCCAGGTTCTCCACTTTTCCAAGAAGAGTCTATAAGTAGATCAAAAACTTCTTTGGCCATAAGTTGCTTAACTACTTCCCCATTTCTTGGGTTTATTAGTTCATAAGTCTCTCCTTTTTCAACTGCTTCCATAAATGCCTCTGTTATTCCTACAGATAAGTTAAAGTTTGTTAATTCTTTGTTGTCTTCTTTTATTTTAATAAATTCTAAGATATCAGGGTGATCTACCCTTAAAATACCCATGTTCGCTCCTCTTCTAGTCCCTCCCTGCTTAACAGCTTCTGTAGCAGCGTTAAACACCTTCATGAAAGATATAGGGCCACTAGCTACACCGCCTGTAGTTAGAACACGATCTCTTTGAGGACGCAGCCTTGAAAAGGAAAATCCTGTGCCACCACCACTTTTATGTATCAACGCAGCATGTTTGATTGTTTCAAAAATACTCTCCATGGAATCTTCAACTGGCAGTACAAAACATGCAGCTAGCTGTTGCAATTCATTTCCCGCATTCATCAATGTGGGTGAATTAGGTAAAAAATCTAGTTTAGTCATCAACTCATAAAAATCATTGGCTATTTTTTCTACCTCACTATCTTCTTTACCATATCTTAACTCTGCTTCACTAATATTTTGGGCTACCCTTTTAAACATATCCTCTGGTTTTTCTGTGACCTTACCCTTGTCCTTTTTTAAGTATCTTCTTTCTAGTACAGTTAAAGCGTTGGCAGAAAGTTCAATTTTTTTATTCATTATTTGTTCCCCCAGTACTAAATATAGTGTTACTGTAAATTATAAACCACTATATCTAGTATTTCAAGATGTTTTTTGTAATATTAATTAACAATTCCATCCTTACCAAACTATCATATAATGTATTAAGAAATATCGTAACCCTTGCCGAAAGGTTAGCATTAGTGAGCTCGTGAAGGAGGTGTTTTTATGGCAAAAATTATAGTTAGCCTAACTGATAGGAAGCTTTATGTATATCTAAGTAATTCCTTATATGGAGTTTACCCTGTAGCTATCGGTAAGGCAAGTACACCAACTCCCCTTGGAGAATTCAAAGTTATTGAAAAATCAATAAACCCTGGTGGCGCCTTAGGTACGAGGTGGATTGGTTTTACTAGAGAGCGACACGGTATTCATGGTAATAATAATCCTTCATCTATTGGAAGTGCAGCATCCTTAGGTTGTGTAAGGATGTACAACCACGATGTCGAAGCAATATATCCCCATATACCAATGGGTTCACCCATAATAGTAAAAGAATATTTTACAGACAATAATGGTGCTTCATATCATTCACCTACTAATAGCCCTAACAACCCCAACCATAGCAAATCCTACAATAGTGGAAATGAAAAAGTATATACTGTTATGTCTGGAGATAGCCTCTGGAAAATTAGTCAGCGATTTAGTGTCTCTTTAAACCAACTTAAATCCATAAACAACCTAACAAGTGATTTAATATATCCTGGGCAAACGTTAAATATACCTAATTAAAATACCTTAATGTTCGCCATCTCTACGGGCAATTCTATCACAATGCTTTTGTCTATTGTATACTTGCAATTCTATAAAAATAAGGAGCCCGTTTATATGGCTCCTTATTTTTTATCTGCCCACAAACATTTGTGTGAACATTATTCCGTATGGTCCACCTTCTACAATCCCAATTCCTATGTGAGTAAAGGATGGGTTTAAGATGTTCGCCCTGTGACCTGGGGAGTTCATTAGATTAGTATGGGCTCTACTTACACTAGAAGCTCCAGCTAAGTTTTCTCCTGCAGTTCTGTAGGTAATACCAAAGCTCCTCATCATATCAAAAGGACTACCATAAACAGGTGAATTATGTGCAAAATAGTTGTTTTGAATCATATCTTGACTCTTCAATCTTGCTACTCGTACTATATCTTGATCCATAGCAAGTGGTGATATTCCATTTCTTGCTCTTTCTTGGTTAATTAGACTTAGCATTTCTTGCTCCATCTGTTGTTGCCTAGTTGACGGTTGTGGCTGTGGTTGTGGCTGTGGTTGTGGTTGTGGCTGTGGTTGTGGTTGTGGTTGTGGCTGTGGCTGTGGCTGTGGTTGTGGCTGTGGCTGTGGCTGTGGTTGTGGTTGTGGTTGTGGTTTTTGTTCTTCCTCTACAGGAATAAGTACTCTTTGACCTGCAAAAATTATGTGTCCCCTTATATTATTAGCTTCCATAATAGAACCTATTGTTAAACCAAATTCCCTTGCTAGTGTAAAAAGGGTATCCCCAGCTTTTACATTATAAGTCTTATACTTTTCTAGTTGGTGCTTACTTGTATTAAGAATTTCCCTCAACCTTTGGCTTGATACTTCACCACGTATAATGTCTTCAGATTGGATCCTAAAAACAACATTTTTGCTTGTACCTAACCTAATAACTTGGTCGGTATTTTGAAAAGATAGTGCATACCCACTTGTAGACATAATTACGAATAAGAAACACATTACTAAAGCTACTACTTTAACTTTTCTGATAAATATCCCTCCCTTGTTTAGTTAACATAATTCTACATTTCGGGTGGTGTAATGTAAATGGTAATAATGGGTATATACCAAAAAAGGTGTGGGAATCCACACCTTATCCTTTTGGTTTTGGTAAGCAAGGAACTATTATTTTTTGCCCTGGGAAAATCAAATTTGGATCTTTAATTTGAGGATTAGCTGCTATAAGGTCATTTAAGCTTACACCATATTTTTTAGCTATCTTGAACAAACTATCACCTGGTTGAACCACATAGATAACAAATGTGGCTTCTGGTGGACAGAAATCATCATCTGGTACATTTACATCTGTAACCAGTTCTACTTGCTCAGTTTGGGTAACCTTAGCAAATAACTCAAGCACAGCTGTTTGTCTTCCAGTAAATCCATCCTCTGCCAAGTCTATATTGACATACTCTACTCTTGGGGTAACGTCTACATTCATACCTGGGCGGGCTCCAGGAATGTGAATAAAGTGGGTAAATGCTTCACCTTCTACTAATAATTCTTTTAAAACATTGGTGTTTTCATCTACATAAAAAACCTGTTTGTCTAACTCGCCTTTAATAATAACCTTATCTTCAATGGCTTTAGCCTCTGTTATATTAACATTAGAAACAATATTTGCTATTTTTCTAGCTGGTGATGGGAAATGAATGTCAGCAGTTACACTTAACTGATCTGAATCTTCTCCCACAACATTTTCTACCTTGAATAACTCAGTGAAAACGTCGATTCCCTTGGCTCCAACTACAACTTCTATTTGAACTGATTCAGTAACTTTTACAAACAGCTCAATTACCGCAGTTTGCTTTGCCATTCTCCTATTGTTATTATCTATTACATGGTCGATAAACTCAACTCTGGGGTAAACTTGAACATTCATACCAGGACGAGCGCCTGGTATGTCGATAAATTGTGTGAAACTATCGTCGACAGATTGTTCTTTTACTATGCCAGTTCCTTCTTCTACATAGTATATTTGCTTGTGTAGTACTCCTTCAATAACTACCTTATCATCTATAACCCTCGGATTTATGTTTGTAAATGCACTATCAACTGTGGCAATTTTTTTAACTGGATCTTCAAACTCAATATCGGATATTACCGATGTCTGAACTGTGCCTTCACCAATTACATTTTGCACCTTAACTAACTCTTTAAATACGTGAATTTTAGGACCAATAATGTCAGTAACTACTTCAACTTGAACAGTCTCAGTAACCTTTACAAATATTTCAAGTATGGCTGTTTGTTTAACCACTGTCCTAACTGGTGGCTTTGGTGGCTTTGGTTTGTGGTGGTGAGTACCTTCTACATCATCTTTTTCTTCTTCCTCACTTCTAAATTTCTTTCCTTGTTCAATCACTTCAAACCTAACGTCTTCTGGTCGTATCTTTACTTGGGCGTGATCACCAGGAGACGCACCATGGATATGAACAAATTCAGTAAATTTTTCTGGTGGAAGTGTTTCTTCATATACAACACCATCTTCACCTACGTAGTAAACTTGTTTAACAATTTCACCTTCTATTATAACTTTGTCTTCAATTACCTGGGTTTTAATTTTGTCTTGAGGTATTGTTACATCTGGAGTTAAAAATCTTCTGACTGGCCTTGGCAAGGTAAATTCACGAATAACCTTAAACTGCTTTGTATCCTCACCTACAACAAAGTCTATCTTTAACAAATCCTTTAATACTTCTACCTTTGGTAGAAAACCACCTTTATGGGTCATTAGTAATTCCTCCTTTCCCATTTTACCTATACTACAATATATGCGTTTGCCCGTTAAATATTTACCCCTCCCACTTTAGTTCTCATTCTATCTTTATGCTTAAAATCTAAATTTGTGTTATTTTTTTAGAAAAAGTTAATAATTTTTTAGGATTTTTTCACGTTTTTCTAGATAGCTTTTATAGCCCCCGTCAATAAGTCTAGATGTTTCATTGAAATCCCCTAATGAAACATCTGGAAGTTCAGGTTCAAGAGCTATAAAAGGGTTAGTATAATACTTGCTATTATCAACAGCTATTGTAATTAGTCTACTACCCAGATCTAAGATGTCCTTAACCTTATTGTCAAAGGGAGGTCTACTTGCCACCTCCACTGAAATAACCTTTTTTGCCCCTAGTTTACTAGCTAAGTTTACAGGTAAATTATTAGTAAGACCACCATCTACGAAATAACATTTTTTATAGTTTACTCCCTTATAAATTAAGGGAATTGCTATGCTTGACCTAACAGCTAAATACAAGGGTATATCATCTATAACCAAACCTTTGAACTCTTTGAATAGTTCCGGTTTGTTCGTGAATATTACATCTAACCCGCAGTTTACATCAACAGCAGTGATTGCTATGGGCTTTATTAACTCTGAGATTTTTATGTCTCCATAGATCTTGCGCAGTATTTTAGTAATCCTTTCTCCTTCTAGTAAGCTCCAGTGCGCAGTGTCTTGAAAGCTAAACTTGCCTAAGATTACCCTAACTTTTAGTTTTATAAAGTTCCACAGGTTGGGCCTGATGTCTAGTAGATCACTTTTGCTTAAGTTCAAAGCTATTTTTTCTAATGCTTCATAAGGCATGTCTAACGCTACGGCTGCAGCCATTATAGCACCAACACTACTGCCACTTACTGCCCCAATGTATATGCCATCTAGCTGAATTCCTTTTATTACGCCTATGTGTGCTATCCCACTTTGCCCTCCACCACTAAAGCTTAATCCCAACATTTTTATCACCTCTGTACAATTTACACAAAAAAGCAATAAAAGGTGCAAAAAAAGACAATAAAAAAACCGCCTATTTCGGCGGATTTTTAAGATACTGAAAAGCGAATTTTTTTGTCATCTTTGCTATAGAGCGTTAGTTCGACAGTTTCTGTTAGTATATCAGCATAAGAAAACGATAAGCGTCTATTGAAGTTCTCTTCGTTAATAAGAACTAAGAAATGGGATGGATAAATTTGCTCTAAAATACCTGTTCGTTCCATCGCTTTTTTTCTGCCTCGGTTGGCTTTTAGAGAGATTTTTTTGCCAATGTAGCCCTCTAAATCGTTCTTAATAGCAGCCAAGGTGGTTTTTGTAGCCAAAGACATCACCTCATAAAATAATTTTATTTAATTCTAACATTTCCGAGGCTTTTTGTCAAGTGAATAAATATTATAGCAACTTTTATTGTAATCTGTCAAGAGTAAATTTCAACTAAACCTTCAACTACTGCCTCAGCTACTAGTTTTTGGTTTGCTTCATTTCTAATCAACGTCTCTTCAGTAGGATTTGTTAGAAAAAGTGGTTCTATCAATATAGCTGGCATCTTTGTTTCTCTAAGCACATAAAAATTTGCTTGCTTTACTCCTCTATTTCTTCTTTGTAGCTTTTTAATTAGATAATTTTGAACTGTACTAGCTAGCCTTGAGCTTTGATTACTTCCTCGAGTGTGCCAGTAAGTCTCTGTACCATTGGCTGATGGATCACTAAATCCATTGTAATGGACACTAACAAAAACATCTGCATTATTTTTGTTAGCAATATTGACTCTTTCTGCTAAAGAGACGTTTTTATCTGTCCTCCTTGTTAATAATACATTTGCACCTAACTGAACTAACATTTTTTCAATGATTAAACTAGTACTTAGTACAACATCTTTTTCCCTAGTTCCTCTTGGTCCTACTGCACCTACAGAAGTGCCACCATGCCCTGGATCTATAACAATGGTTAAACCATCTAGTAGCAGTTTCTGTTCATCAGGAGGCGTTGGACCAGCAGCATCTTTCTTTTTTATTATTACCAGAACTTCACCACCTGATTTTTCAATAGTACTTTGATATTCATCCTCAAGTTGAACTTCAATCATTGTTGATTGAGAGTCACTTTTCTTTAAGTTAAGTTCTTTAATACCGTTCAATGTTTTTCCCCCTTTACAGAATATGGTGATTTGGGTAGACCAAGTCTGAATTTTCCCCTTGTTTCCATACCACCTATACCATCTATCCCGGTAATCGTGTTTTCTATAACATCATATATACATACCGATTCCATAATGGATGTAAAGTTGATCTTTTCCATTATAAAAACTGGGTCTAGGCAGTGAATTAAAATTCTTTGTGGTGAACTGGCAAAATTCGCTCCAGCATCTAAGATAGCCTCGTAGTGTGATTGACAAGCACCAGCAAAAATAACTAAATCATCCCTGTTAGGTTCAAACTCCCTAGCTGCCAGCACAGCATCGACGAAGTATTTAGATGTTCTGTAATTCTTTAAGTCGGTAAAATCATTATGCTTTTTTGCTAAGCCATCATGTCCTGTTAATACTAAAGTGTCGGGATTATGCTTTTTTAGTAGACTTCTCACAATTTTAGGTTGTTCACTTTCCGGGATATGGTAAGGGTACACTTTAAGCCCAAGCTCTTTGTACGCTTCTGTACAGATATCCAAATACTCTTTATCTCCATCTAAATGCACTATTGTCCCAGGTACTTCAAAATAATTTTTTATATCTTTATGTCTTTTATCTCTTGAAAGACTATAACTTTTTCGCTGTAATGTTCTTTTTGCTTCCACATCATTAATAAGTCTAAAACTAATGTTTAATATCCTTTTTCTATACTCTGAAATCTCTTTAGGGGATAAGGGGCTCAAGTCTGAAAATTGAGCGTCTGCTAATAGCCTTACATCAACTCCCTTTAGGTAGGCTATCTCCTTCTCTTTATTGATTGATATTATTTCAAAATATATATCATTGCCATATGATCTTCTTCCTACTATGTCTCCTATATTAAACTCCATGGTATACCTCCTTTCTTAATACTAGTTTATGATGTAAAAAGATTATGGTGAAAGGGTATATGTAATAATTTTGATTACCCATGGTGGCTTGATAGCATATAATTAACTAACCCCTTATTAGGAGTGGTAATTATGTTAACCGCCGTTATTCCTGCACGAAATGAAGCAGAAAGGATAGAACGTGTATTAAACCATTTACTTTTTATTGGAATTAAAAACATTGTAATTGTTGTTAACGGATGCCATGATGATACACATCAGATAGTAAAAAATAAATACCCTCAAGTAAAAATACTGCATTTTTCTGAGCCATTAGGTATAGACATCCCCAAAGCAATTGGCTGTTCGTGGGCGTTACAAAACGGAGCTAGTGATGTTTTATTCTTTGATGGAGATATGGTAGGTGAGATCACTAAAGAGCTATCTATGCTTGTATCAACCCATTTTGAAAATGGTTATGACCTAACACTTACAGACTGCTACCCGGCTCCTATTGAAAGGGATAATATACCCCAGAGGATCTTATATCCACGGCTTCACCTTAACCAACTGCTAAGTATTGATAATTTAATTGGATTTTCTAGCCCTTCCCATGGGCCCCATATACTCACAAGAAAAATACTGCAATCATTTGACCTAAAAGATTTAGCTGTCCCCCCTGTGATACTCTCACATGCACGTAAAAATGGATATCAGGTTGGTATAGGTGTGTCTATTCCTGAAGTTAGGTTAGGTTCAAAGGTGAAGAATCAAGAACATAATATGCAAATTTACGATACCTTGTGGGGAGATTGTGCAGAAGCAATTTCGGTTTATCTAAATCTCCCCCGAAATCGATTCTTTTATGGTCATTACTATGATGGGTACAACTCCAAGCGGCGTTTTGATCTATTAGATTCCTACCTAAAAAACACTACCCCCTATGGGTAGTGTTTTACTTTGTATGCCTATCTGCCACTTTACTTGCAGCAAAGGAATTTGGCTTAATAAGTATCTTATATCCTCTATCCTCCATATATTTTATTATCTCTTTTATAAGTATTTTTGTTTCCCCATTTTGCCCCACATCCACATGAATTTCAAGATTCCCTTTTACATATCCTTCCATACTATTCGTCTTTAGGGTATCAGCTGTATCTAAAGACATCTTAGTTTCTATATATATTTTCTCTCTCAAGGGAACTGGTTCTAATCTCTTTTGAGTCCTTAAATAATAAGTACCACCTTTACCTATTCTGTATATTACTATAACTGTTACAAATGTCAATTTGTTGCCTTTTTGTTGTGAATCTGTACCAATGATTATTTTAAAAAAATCTTCGGGGTATTGTCCAATCAATTTTGAAATATGATTTCTTATGCTTTTAATTTCCACTTTGTTACCCTTTGGATCCTCAAAAATCATCAGTATCAGCCACCTTAATAGTCTATTGTTTATAAAGGGTGTCTGAAAGGTGAGCGAACTCTTCGATACTTAAAGTTTCTCCCCTTCTATTTCCCTCAATATTTATCTCCTTTAATAGATTATTAAGTTGTTCTTTATTTAATTCCCTTAGTCCTGATAAATTGTTTAACAAAGTTTTCCTCCTTTGACTAAATGCCTTTCTAACAACCTTAAAGAAAAAATCTTGAGATTCTACCTGTATTTTGTTTTCAACTTTTATGTTTAGAACGGCAGAATCTACCTTGGGTGCTGGAAAAAAAGCAGAAGATGGGGCTTTGGTGACCATTTTGGGTGTTCCGTAGAAGTTCACAGCCACTGATAAAGCTCCGTAATCCTTTCCACCTGGGTTAGCAACTATTCTTTGTGCCACTTCTAATTGCATCATAAGGGTTAAACTGTCCCATGGGAGATCTGTTTCAAGGATTTTGAATATTAGGGGTGTTGTAATGTAGTAGGGTAAATTTGCAGCAACTTTAAGTTTTTTGTCTTTATGTGGTTCAAGTAGCCTTTTAAAGTCTATCTCCAAGGCATCGGAATGAATTAAATGAATGTTGGGATACGGCGAAAAATGCTCTTTTAAAATGGGAATTAGATCATTATCTATCTCTATAGCATACACAGTGGCCCCTTTTTGTGCCATTTCTACAGCCAGTGTTCCTATCCCAGGACCTATTTCAACTATTACAGAATCCTCGTCAGCCTCAGTTGCATTTATTATTTTATCCAGTATATTTTTGTCTATTAGAAAATTTTGACCAAACTTTTTTTTGAATCTAAATTCGAACTCAGAAATTATACCTTTTACTTTTGAGATAGAGTATAAACTATCCATTATTTTCACCCCTAACTTTCTTTAAAGCTTCATCAAACTCTTGTCTACTTATACCATAGGTATTTAATCTACTTAAAAAGGTTTTAGCATTTCCGTATCCTATCCCTAAGATTGCTCCAATTTCTGCTCTGTTTGTAGATGCTTTAGAGCTTAGGGCTAAATCATTTTCTATTAAGTCTAAGGTTGTGAATTCTTCTCTTTGTTCCTCATAATTCTTATTTTTATTACTTACCTTGTGAACTTTTTTTAATGCCTCTCTAATCACCTCAGGATCCACATTCTCGATTCCTATGTCATTTTCTTTAGTAGCTTTCCCCCTTGGAATAAAACAATGCTTAACCCCTGGTACATGCTCTTCTATTTTCTTTCTAATTATCTCTCCCATATGATCAGGATCTGTTAATACTATTACTCCTCTTTTCTCATGGGCAATCTTTATCCTCTGAATTATCTGGCTATTTAGCCCAAATCCACTCGTTATAATAATTTCTGCCTCGGGTACGGCCCTCTTTACAGCATGAAAATCATTTTTACCTTCCACGACAATAACTTCTCGCATCTATTTCCTCCATGTATATATAATAAAGGGAAGCTTAGCCCCCCTTATTTATTATTTCAGCTTTATTTTAATCCTAGTCTAAAAAATTTATTAGCATTTGTAGTAGTTTTAGCTGCTACTTCTTCTGGTTCAACACCTTTGATCTGAGCTATTTTTTCTATTACATACTTTACATAGTAAGGGTAGTTTAGTTTGCCCCGATAGGGTTCAGGGGTTAGATAAGGGCAGTCCGTTTCAACTAGTAAGTATTCAAGGGGTATATTTTTAACAACCTCTACAGTCTTTTTGGCGTTTTTAAATGTGATAGGACCACCTATGGATAGCATATAACCCTTCTTAACCAACTCCTTCGCCGTTTCAAGGCTACCGGAGTAGCAGTGGAATACGCCTCCGTTAATTGGATTTGGAAAATCGTCTATTATAGAAAGCATATCTCCCATGGCATCCCGTTGATGAATAACAAAGGGTTTTTTTAAATCAAATGAAAGACTTAATTGCTGTGCAAATACCATCTTTTGAGTTTCCCTTGGTGATAAATCATAATAGTAGTCCAGCCCTATCTCACCTATGGCAACAACCTTACTATTTTTAGATAAATCCCCCAACTGATTCAAATAACCCTGTTGACTTTCCTTGGCATCATGGGGGTGAATACCAACAGTAGCGTATACTTGTTCATACTTTTCACTCAATAAAATTGATTGTTTTGATGAAGGTATATCATAGCCAGTGTTAACCATGGCTATGATCCCTTCATCCACACAGTCTCTAATCAAGTCATCTACATTTCCTTGATATTTAGGATTTTCCATATGACAGTGGCTATCTATCATTTTATACCTCAATTTAATGCCTCCTATTTAACAATGCTACCAGGCTCTATATCTTTATCTATACCAGTTAGTGTTAGATTACCCTTGTGGTCACTAGCAGCTAGTATCATGCCTTGTGATAAAACACCCCTGAGCTTAACTGGCTTTAAGTTTGCAACAAATATAACTTTTTTGCCAATTAGTTCATCTGGAGAATAGTATTTTGCTATACCAGCAACAACTTGTCTATTCTCTTTTCCTAATGAAAGTGTCACTTTTAGAAGTTTATCTGCTTTTTCAATTTTCTCCACATTTATCACTTCGGCTACTCTCAGTTCTGTTTTAAAAAATTCATCTATTGTTATTAGGTTTTCTTCTTTTAGTTCTTCTTTTAGTTCTTCTTTTAGTTCTTCTTTTAGATCTTCCTTTACTTCAACTTTATCTTCTGTTTCAACTTCAAAAGCCTTAAGATCAACCCTTGGGAAAAGTGGAGGAGCTTTTATAACCTTAGCACCTGGCTTTAGTAGTCCCCATTTTGCTCCTGACCATCCTCTAATTTTTTCGTCTGAGATCCCTAATTGCTTAAAGATCTCTACAGATGTCTTAGGCATAAATGGCGTTATTAAAATCGACACTAACCTAATGGATTCTGCCAAATTGTATAACACTGTATCAAGTCTTTCTTTGTTGCTATCTTCTTTTGCTAAAGCCCAAGGCATTGTTTCGTCAATATACTTGTTAGTTCTGCTGACAAATCTCCAAATTTCAGCAAGGCCTTCGTTAATTAGAAATTCATCTACCTTCTTTTCCAAAATTCCAGGCAGCTTTTGGGCCATTTGTATAAGGTCATTGTCCACATCTGTGGTTTCATGTGCTGCAACAGGAATTATACCGTCATTATATTTTTCAATCATTGTTACTGTCCGGCTTACTAAGTTACCTAGGTCATTTGCCAAGTCAAAGTTTAACCTCTTAGCTAGTGCTATCTCAGAAAAATTACCATCGGTGTTTAGGGAAAATTCCCTTAGCAAGAAATACCTTAATGCATCACTACCGTACTTTTGCACTAATACCTTAGGGTCGATGACATTACCCTTAGATTTAGACATTTTATCGTTGTCAAATAACAACCAACCATGTCCAAATACCTTTTTAGGAAGGGGAAGATCTAGTGCCATTAGTATAATAGGCCAGTAAATAGAGTGAAACCTAACAATTTCTTTTGCCATAAAATGAACATCTGCTGGCCACCATTTTTTAAATTTATCATCATCATCTAAGTAACCGATGGCTGTTATATAGTTAGATAGAGCGTCCAGCCATACGTAAATAACATGCCTTGAGTCAAAGGGTATTTTAACGCCCCAGTCAAAGGTAGTCCTTGAAACACATAAGTCCTCAAGACCAGGCTTTAGGAAATTGTTTAGCATCTCATTTTTCCTTGACTCCGGTTGTATAAAATCTGGGTTTTCTTCTATGTACTTTATAAGCCTTGGTGCATACTTAGACATCTTGAAGAAATAGCTTTCTTCTCTAACTTTCTCAACTGGCCTTCCACAGTCAGGACAGTTTCCTTTTTCTAATTGCCTTTCAGTCCAAAAGGATTCACATGGAGTACAGTATAGTCCCTCATAGTAGTCCTTGTATATATCACCCTGGTTATATAGTTTTTCAAAGATTTTCTGGACAATTTTTTTATGCCTATCTTCAGTAGTACCTATAAAATCATCATATTCAATATCTAAGACTCTCCATAAATCCATGATCCACTCTCGAATCTCTTCTACAAAAACCTGTGGATCTTTCCCGGCTTCCTTAGCTTTTTTTTCAATCTTTTGTCCGTGTTCGTCTGTACCTGTAAGGTAGTATACCTCATGACCAGTTAATTTTTTGAATCTAGCTAAGGCATCAGCGATAACTGTTGTAAAGCAATGACCAACATGTAAAGTGTTACTTGGATAGTAAATTGGTGTGGTAATATAGTACTTCTTTTTATTTTCCATATTTTTCTCTCCTTTTTTTTGTAAATAAAAAAACTCCGCCCTTATATATTGTAGGGGCGAAGCTTAAGCTCCACGGTACCACCCTAACTTTAGCATAGTATATGCCCTCATTAGTTAGTATAGGTTCTAACGTTACCACCGGAATTTTCTGCTCCATTAGACCATATTCACTGGTTTAAAACACCGCATTCCCACCATCTGCAGCTCTCTTTAGTTCCATTTTCCAGCTACTCATCTAATATCTTAGCATTTAAATAATATAATTTAAGATATTTTACCACTTTTTTCTTCAAAGGTCAATTATACTAGTTTAAAACTATCGCCAAAAGGGGTAACTTCAATCTTAATATGCCCACTTTTTTCTAGTTTTAGTATTGCTTTATTAAGATCGTCCATGGATGTTATACCTTCTTTTTGAACATTAATCAAAACATCACTTAAGTCCACACTGTTAAATGGAAAATAAGGTCTTAGAATTTCCAAGGTTTTTCCATCTGTTTTTTTTACATACTCTTTCAATTCATCAAATGGGTTTTGAGAAAAAGGACTTACCGTGTTTGCAACCCTTATCCTCGTTGCTACTGTCCTTCCAAAAATTGCCGAGGAAATAAAAACATCCCCAGATCGTAAATAGGGTAGTCTTCTTCCCTCTTGTTCGGTCAAGTCCGTCTCTTCACGAATAGTAGCTATATCTGTCCCTCTTACAGTTCTAAATATAAACTTTGTATTTAGTTGTGCAGTTACTGTTTCATCCAACAAAGTTGGTCTTTGAGTGGCCAAAAGTAGAAATACTCCATACTTTCTACCCTCTTGAGCAATTTCCTTAATTACTGATTTTGCAGGGGAGTCATATCCTTTAGGTGCAAAGTTATGTGCCTCATCTGTAACGACCATAAATGGAGGATAAAATTCATTGACACTACCGTCTTTGAAGTGCCTACGCTTGTGATAGTAATTGCTAATAAGGTATGTGGCAAAAACCCCTAGTAGCCAAACAGGCCCTTGTATAACCACAGACTTACCATATTTAAGATTGTTGTTAACTACCTCAATATCATGTTTAAAGAGCCCTGCGTTGTCTAACCGTTTTAGCCTCCACTGTATTCCCTTTAGGGAAGCTTGCGGCAAGCTACCGAAGCTATCCAATAGTTTGTTAAGCTTGGTTATCTCTTTTAAATCGTTCTCCATATTACTATTAGCCAAGTTATTCAAACTGTTTTTCCCTAACTCCAAAGCCCTAATTACATCCTCAACCCTCTGACTAAATGTTAAATAAGAATCTCCCCTTTTATGAATCATCTCTATGGCATTTACCATGGCTTCGGTTAATGTATGGGACGCCCCCAGTAAGTTAACAATATCTCGCACATTTAGATCACTAAATTCAATCCCTATGTCTTGCCCAAGTTTAGCTACCTCATATTTACTCAAATACGTTTTCTCTTCGCTATCAAACTCCAACTCAAAATGCGGATCAAATATCAGCATTGGAATACCCTTATCCATAATTTCTTCTAGGATAACCCTAATACCATAGGACTTTCCAGAACCGGATCCACCAAATATACCAATATGTGGATACTGGTGCATTTCCCTTATGGGGAATATCAGTGGCACTCCTTTTTGTTCACATTCTTCTCCTTCTAAAACCGGTGCTATCCCCTTTAGTGACTGAGGTAAACTTTCAAATAGGCCATCAGTGCTTTTTATTTCTCCTAATGTCAAACCGTCTTCCTTAGAAGCAAAAACAAGCAAGTCCTTTACTTCTTCATATTGGGGTATTCGGACTTGAGCCCCGGTACTTACTGGGTGTGGCGTTTCCACAAAAAACTTAACCCGAGCTACGCTGATTTCATTGCTACCTATATCATAACCTAAGCTAGAAAGAGACTCCAAAACCTTTGACTCCATCAGTGTCCCATTTAAGTTTAAAGGAATATACCTATTGTAACAAAGTGTTTCCACTACCTCTCCCCTAACTATACCTAAGCTTTTATCCTCTATTATAAGTATTTCATTGATTCTAATCTTTCTTTGATCTGTTGCTACCCAAACCATTTGTTGAGTTGTCTCACCTACAACTTGCATGACTATTCCTCCCTTACTAAAACCATCTTTCCTTTCGCTTACCTGTTAAAAGTTTATATCTTAAATCTGGGCTTATATAGTTTTCGACTAATCCATCCACAACCTTATTTGTTATCCTCACTTCACTATCCACTATATCAAGCCATAATGGAATACCCCTTCCCTTTCGAGGTGTAAGGCTTGCAGCTAAGCTAATCAATTTATCCATATAGCCCCTTTGCTCTAAAAGGCAGTCAATTGCTATAGGTTGAGGGTCTTCACCTGGTCTCACAAAGGCAGTAATAAACCCTTCTTTAATCTGTTCTTTCAGGATAAATTGTTCCCCTATATCAAGAACTCCAAACATAATTTCTCTATCATAGACTTCTCCTAAATTAAGATAGTTTGTTAAGTTCTTAGTACCTATCTCTTCAATTACTCCAGCTAAAAGAATTCCTTCGTCTAAAATTATTTTCTTAAGCTTTTCCCACTTCTTCTCTGATTCTATTTTGTACCTTACTAAAGATCCATCCATAAAAATAACAGATGGTTTTAAATCAATAGCCCCTTGAATTGCAACATCTAGCTCCATCTCAGCTAATTTTTCTTTTACAAAAAAGCCTACACCATCGTATGGTGAAATGTTCCGTGCTTTACTAAACAATTCAACCTTTTTTCGAAACTGCTGGTCTAAGGGTGTTAAGATATCACTTTGAATAACTTGTCCTCCCCTAGTGGTCTTGGCTAAACCCCTAAACATCCATAATTGATGGGGGTAATTTGCACCATATGAGTTATATGAACCATCTACGCCTAACAGGTTTTCGTCCTTTGTATCCCCTTGAAGTATGGTCTTAATAACTCCTAATCCACTTAATATTGGTTTTACTCTATCCTTACTTATTTTACTTTGATAATTATCTACTAAAAACTCATTAAAAATCTTTAATTTTTCTATTAACTGTTTATCGATGTCCATAACACACCTCCAGTTTTTTAATGAAAATATATTGACTGTTATGGAAGTAATTGGTACAATATTAATGTCGAAATATGTAGAATAATGAAATCTGGGGAGGTTAAAAATTGAAATCAACTGGGATTGTAAGAAAAGTGGACGAGCTAGGTAGGGTTGTTCTTCCTATAGAGCTTAGAAGGACTCTAAATATCAATATTAAGGATTCTTTAGAAATCTATGTAGACGGAGAAAGAATTATCTTGAAAAAATATCAACCTGCATGTATCTTCTGTGGCGAAGCTGATAATATAAATTACTTTAAAGGTAAAAACATCTGCGAAAGCTGTATTGAAGAAATTAAATAGTACATAAAATAAGACGGCTTTTATGCTACCGTCTTATTTTTTTCCTTTATTTATCATAAATTGGTAAAGATCCCTTTGCCCAAGGTTTAATTCTTTCGCAGCATTCTTACAAGCTTCTTTAAGAAATTGCCCCTGTTCTAACAGTTCTTCTACCAGGACAATTCCTTGGCTGATAGTATGAATTTCTTCTTCCTTAGCCTCTATGAGTATGGTAAATTCTCCTTTTATGCCACGTTCATTAAAGTGGGAGATCAATTCTTTAGCATTGCCTGCTATTTTTTCTTCATATATTTTGGTTATTTCCCTAACAGCTACCACTTTACGCTGGTTATCTATTTTTTCTATCTGCTCAAGGGTACTCAGCAAGTCATGGGGACTCTGATAGAAAACAACAGTGCAGTGTTCACTCATTGCCTTTTCCAAAACAGGTTTCTTACTATTCCCCTTTGGCATAAACCCTATAAACTTAAACTCACTGGTGTCTAACCCAGAAATGGTAAGTGCGCATATAAGAGCACAGGGTCCAGGTATAGGCACTACTTTATGACCCTTACCATTTACAGCTCGCACGAGTATTTCTCCTGGATCAGATATACCTGGGGTGCCTGCATCTGACACCAAGGCAACATCCTTGCCTTGATCTAACAATTCTATGATGTTGTCAACTTGTTTGCGTTCGTTGAACTTGTGATACTGGATAAGCTTTGACTCTATAGAAAAATGTTTAAGTAGCATTCCAGTTCTTCTGGTGTCCTCAGCTGCTATAAAGTCTACCCCTTTAAGTGTATTGATTGCCCGTAGGGACATGTCCTCTAAATTCCCAATGGGAGTTGCACAAAGGTAAAGTTTTCCTGCCATGCTTTATAGCCTCCCTATGTGTAATATATTTTTTTCACTTCTTCTGTGTAGCTACCATCTTGTTCATATATTATTAGTGTAGGTAAAGTTATAAGACCGGGCTTTCCACCTTTTATTCCTTCAATTAAAAGAATCCTTGGTGTACTATCTGGTCTAGATTGAACAAGCCTTATTCTTTTAGGCTCCAGCTTGTAATGTCTCATCAAGTAACATATATCTACTATTCTCTCTGGCCTATGTACCATGGCAAACTTCCCACCGTATTTTACTAGCTTACTGGCTTCAAATATAACGTCCTCAAGGTTACAGCTAATCTCGTGTCTTGCTACTGCTTTTGCATCAAGGGTACTAATTTCTCCAGTTTTAGGTATCATATACGGGGGGTTAGATACCACAACATCATATTGCTCATGGCCTAATTTTTCATGAATCCTTTTAAGGTCAGTTTTTATTATTTGAATATTGTTAATGTTGTTTAATTCAACAGACCTTTTGGACATATCGGCCAAAAGGTCTTGTATTTCTATACCTATTACTTCTTTTACTTGTTTTCTTCCTACTATCAGTAGTGGGAGTACCCCTGTGCCAGTTCCTAAATCCACAACCTTATCTCCCTTTGTTAAGGAAACAAAGGCACTAAGCAATACACTATCCATAGTAAACGAAAATACTTTTTTATTTTGGATAATACGTAAACCGTTTCTTTGTAATTCGTCTATTCTTTCTCCAGGTAAAAGTTTTATGTCCAATTCTTTTCACCTATTTCTTTAAAAGTGATATGCAAAATAAACAGTCGCCTTCGTTTCGCAAGCTACCATAGTGCAGATGGCATATATGAAATCCCTCATTATAAAGTCTAGCTAGAGCATCTTGTCCTTCTTTTACTGGACTCAACTCTTTTTTACCCTTTAAATGGGGTATCTGCTCTTTTAGCCACTTATTTTCTTTCTCTAGTCTTTGGTTTTCCTGCATTAAAAGTTTATGATCCTCTTTCAAAGTTTTCAGTGCTCTATAGAATTCCTCTAGTTTATCCTCTAAAAACTTGATTTGTTCTTCCATCTAAATCCCCCTAATCTTGTTGCTTTGTTTCTACTACTTTAACTTTGCAAGCGGGGAAGTCAACCCATGTTTTACTATCATATATTTCAACTTTAACAGTGTTTTTCAGGGGATTTACTTCTGTTATTCTACCCTTGCCAACTTCTGTAAGTACCTCAACACCTACCTCTGGCATGTTTTTACGAGCTTCCTGGTAGTGATGATTTTCATAACGCAAACAACACATTAATCTACCACAGATGCCTGAAATCTTTGTAGGGTTTAAAGATAAATTCTGCTCCTTTGCCATCTTTATGGATACCGGTTCAAAGTCCCCTAAAAATGTGCTACAGCAAAGGGGTCTACCACAACAGCCTAGACCGCCTAGCATCTTTGCTTCGTCCCTAATACCTATTTGCCTTAGCTCTATCCTAGTACGGAATACAGAAGCTAGATCTTTAACTAATTCTCTGAAGTCAATCCTTCCTTCAGCAGTAAAATAAAAAATAATCTTCGAGGCATCAAAGGTAAATTCAACATCTATAAGTTTCATTTCCAAGTTATGTTTTTTAACCTTTTGTTCACATATATCAAATGCCTCTTTTTCCTTGGATTTGTTATCCTTCACTTGGTTAGTATCATCATCTGTAGCGATTCTAATAACCTTTTTGAGAGGGAGAACCAATTCAGCCTCGTCTACAGTTTTAGGTCCTACGACAACTTCCCCATACTCTAAGCCTCTGGCTGTTTCTACAATAACACTATTTCCTGTGCTAATATCCCATTGTTCTGGATCAAAATAATAAATTTTGCCAGCCCTTTTAAATCTAACTCCCACTACTTTGTATTGTTCCATTTTTTATACCTCCTGTAGGGCATTAAAAACAACTTCTAAGTTAAGCATGGAATTTATGCTATGTTTTAAGCTATTTCTAATCAACTTAATTTTCTTCATTATTTTCTCAGGATCATTTACATTGATATTTATTAGTTTATCATAATAATCCTTATTTATTAGTATATGCTTATTTTGTCCGAATTTCAAATACATAAGGTCTCTTACCCAAAATTCTAGTAAATCTAAAGTAATATTTATATCAACGTTTTCTAATAAACTGCTAATTTTAATATAATCTGTTCCTTTATTATTACATTCGCATAACAGATCATAAAGAGTTTTTCGATTACTTATGAAGTCCGTTTCAATTAGCTGTAACGCTTGTCCTAAAGATCCTTCACAAAAATCCGCTACAATTTCAGCTTCCTGAAATTGTAGCTGGTTATTTTTTTCCAGATATTCTGAGAGCTTATTCTTTGATAGAGGTTTCATCATTATAGGTATTGCCCTCGATTTAATTGTTGTTATAACCTTAGTAACATTATCACTGAGTAAAAAGATGGTAAGATAGGGTGGTGGCTCTTCTATTAAAGTAAGTAATTTATTTGCTCCTTGAACATTAAGCCTATCCACTCCGTCTAAAATCACAATCTTCCTCTTTCCTTCTAAGGGTGAATACAATGAAGCTTTTTTAAATTCATTTACTGTTTCAAGTTTAACAATGGAATCCTCGCTAGAAAAGAAGTTTACATCTGGATGGTTATTACTATCAATGTTTCTACAAGTTCTACAAGTACAATCCCAACTTCCACATAAAATGAACTTAGCTAGTTCTTTTACGAAGGCTTTTTTACCTGTCCCCTTTTTACCGTGGATTAAGTAGCAATGATGAAGTAAACTATTTGCAATAGCTGTTTCAAAGTACCTTTGATTTTCCTGTTGTCCTAGCAAGTACATTTAATCTAAACCCTTTCAAACTGATCTACGTCAATTACAAAAATAGTTGCACCACCCACTACTACTTCTACGGGATAGGGTACATAGGATTCAACTGATCCACCAATTGGCGACATTGTTGTGACCATTTTTTCTCTACTTTTACAAACTTTTTTAATAATTTCAACAACCTCACTTGTCTGATGGTCCTCTACACCGATCAAGACAGTTGTGTTTCCTGATTTCAAGAAACCCCCAGTACTAGCTAATTTTGTAGTCTTGAAGCCCTCATCAACTAGATTTTCTAAAAGCTTTCCGCTATCTTTATCCTGAATCACAGCAATTACTAATTTCATACTCTTCCCTCCCTGTTTATTTTAATGGTATATTCTTTATTAACTCTAAACTTATCTCTTCAACACTTTTATTACCATCAATCTTTATCATACCATATTTTTCTGCAAGATTTAGGTACCCTTCTCTTACTTTTCTAAAGTATACTTCTCCTCGACTTTCTATTCTATCCTTTGATCTGTTTATTCTGCCGAGGGATGTATTTGTATCAAGGTCTATTAAAAATGTAACATCTGGCATCAGACCCGTAGTTGCTATCTTATTAATATCCTCAACAATATCAATACCTAGATCTAAACCCATACCCTGGTAAACAATACTGGAGTGAAGATAACGGTCTGCAATTACCCATGTTCCTTCATTTAAAGCAGGTTGTATAATTTCATTGACAAGTTGTGCCCTTGCAGAAGCATAGAGTAAACACTCAGCCATATTTGATATTTTACTTTCAGGGTTTAGTAAAATATCTCTAATTTTGTCCCCAGTCTTTGTTCCCCCTGGTTCTCTTGTATATAAGTATTTTATTCCTTTACTGTGTAAAAATTGACTTAGTAGTTTGCTTTGTGTTGTTTTTCCTGCCCCATCTGGACCTTCTATCACTATAAACTTTCCACGCAATACAATCTCTCCTTTATTCCCTTACTACCTCTATAATACCATTTTTCACCCCATGTACGCTAGAGGATGTATTTTTTACATAGTCTACAATCTCTTTAGTTATTTCTTCCCCAGGCATTATCAACGGTATCCCTGGTGGGTAGGGAGTTATTATATCGGTGGCAACCCTTCCAACAGATTGTTCTATTGGAATCTTTTCTTTTATACTATAAAACCCTTGCCTTGGAGATATAGCAGAAGATTTAGGCAAGATTGATGTAGCAAATTTTTCATCTTGTTCATCTAGGCGACAAATCAAAGCTCTCTTTATAGCAATATTAATTAATCGGGCCGTTTTTCTTATATATTCTATTTTTATTTCAGAATTTATAAAAAAGACTATCTTGTTATCTAGTATTAACTCTGGATATACACCAAATAGTATCAGGTTTTTATAAACACGTTGAGCAATGGCACTTTTCTCAAACATAATTGTTACTTTAGTAGGATCTAGATAATAACCCCTAAGATTTTTACCCTCTATATACATTATTTTATATTTATCTAATAAATCCTTCATATACTTAGCTTTTTTTTCAGTTTTATTTAGTATTTCTTTACCTTTATTTTTGTATCTACTCAGGCTGTACTGCATTGAACTTAGTAATAGATAAGATGGGCTAGATGTTGTAACTAGAGATATATGCCTCCTAAAGTCATTTACAGATATTTCTTCACTGTTTAAGTGTACCATAGCGGTTTGTGTTAGAGCATTTAAATTTTTGTGGAAACTATTTACTACTATATCTATATTTCCATTGTTACCTAAATACTTTTTAAATCTTGTGAAATTCAAGTGACTACCGTGGGCCTCATCTAAGATTATTTTAATGCCTCTACTTACACATAAGTCTGAGATCTTTTCCAGTTCCTTAATACCTACACCATAGTAGTTTGGCGAGGTAAGAATTACTCCCTTTATATGGTTATCTTTGTTCAATTCATGCAAAATCTCAGAGTATGTTGGGGGTAGCAATATACCGTATTCTCTATTCCTACTGTTTAAGAAGTATATAGGTTTAGCTCCTGATATAACTAAACCATACTGCACTGATTTGTGACAGTCTCTGGTGATTAGTACTTTGTCTTTTTCATTAAAAAAGTACGACATTGCAGCTAACACACCAGATGTGGAGCCATTGACTAAAAATATACTATTTTTACTACCAAAAACTGTACTAAGCTCCCTTTCTGCTTTTTTAATGATACCATCTGGTGCATGGTAGTCATCCATTCCGTGTATTTCAGTTGTTTCGAAAAAAGGCATATTTTTAACGAATCCATAAGGTAGATTCTCGCCACCAAAATTTCCTGGCATATGGAATTTAAATTTTGTTCTTTTGTTGTATTTATATATTTCTTCTAGGTTTTTTATGTTCAACTATATACTCCTTTTCTTTGCAATAATATTGAGATTATTATATACAAAATCTTTACTGTGGTAAATAGTAAGTTAACAAAAGATGATGCAGTTTTATTATAATAACTTACCTTATTACAAAGACCCAGCAATCTAACGTAGTGCACTTACGCTTAGATGCCAGGTCTTTATATTCATCTTATTTAGCTTCACTTACTTCCCATACTCTTTTAATACCACATAGAATTTTATCATATTCTGGGTCATCAACCTGAGTACTGGAAATCTTATCTAAGCACGTGTTGCAAATAAAGCTTTGTAAAATATTAATACCCAAACCCAGGTCAGTGTTTTCTTCGCAAACTGAACAACATTTCACAATAACACCACCTTTTTTAGGGGTATTATTTCCCTTATTGTTACTTATTATACACTATAATAACAAAGTATATTTAAAGAAATCTAATAGGCTAAAAACATTAGATAAAAAAGCGCTTCTATTATATATACACTAAATTTTATCTAATGTGCATGAATATATTTTTGACGATTTTTTGACGAAACATAAAAAGACCTCACCATTTTGAATGGCGGGGTCTTAGCTATCTGTATTTTCTATTTCTACCAGATAATAAAAAAGTTATATTTTAGCAAAATATTCCTATAATATACTTGACTCGAGTAAACTAATTTGATATAATATAATTAGAAAGGAGGTGAGGATAGTGGTTGAAATAATAAAAGACTTACTTCAAATAGTGGTTTTAGCACTAACAGTCGGCAAACTGGTAATAGAGCTAAAGAAACCAAAAGAGAAGTAAGTCCACAGGGGGAAGAAATTCCCCCACCCTAACTATATTATATCACAACCACTTACAATTATGAAAACAAATTTAATTTCTATTATTTTAGTTGGTCTAGTTGTACTAAACATACTAGACGGTAGTTTTCAGGAGCCAAGTGCTTTTGATTATGTAAAGTTTGTTCTACTTGCTGCAGCTTTAATTCTAAGCATAATAAAAGCTAGGAGGAAATAGCCATGGAATACAGTTTTAGGTCTAAGGAAGAATTATTGAACTTCATCGCCGCTGAGGTAATAACAACAACAGAGGCCTTAGAAATTCTAGGCTGTTCAAGGCAGTATATTGGGCAACTGGTAAAGGATGAAAAACTAATTCCTATTAAAAGAATGCATAACGCTTCCTTGTTCTTAAGGTCAGATGTGGCAATGTTTAAAAGAAAATGAGGGCTAGAGATAGCTCTCTTTTTCTTTTAAAAAAACTAAGAAGTAAGGCAAGGATAACCCCTTTTGATGTTTGCATTCTCTGAAATTATAGGTTACCTCGTAACTTACTGTTCCTTTTTAGTTATTAAGGGTGTTAACATTGATAAAATTTATAACAATGGACAAAAAGCCAATTAGGCAATAATATATAATTTTATATGCCAAAGAATGCTTAATCATTCTTACCTATCAATACCCTTTAGCCCTCTTAATACCACAAACATTTGTTCCAGGTCGCTGCTTGTAAGTTCATCAAATTTATCTAATTTGTTTTTAATATCTGTAATTACTTCTTTCTCGTAGCTAATAGGTTTTTTTCCTTCGTTAAGAAAAAAAGTGGCAATAGTACCTGTTAGCATACCAATAAAGCCAATACCTACAAGCATTAATGTGCCTGCCACTATTCTACCTCCAAAACTTACTGGTGATATATCTCCATACCCTACTGTAGTTGTTGTAACAAATGCCCACCATATGGCATCAAGAAAATTGATATCCTCAAAGAATTTTATACATACGGAACCTAAAACAACAATCACAATAGTAATAAAAATAATATAAATAAGACCGTTAGTTTTTATAAATATGAGAAACTTATCTTTAAACCGAGTTAACCATGCCACTGACCTAAGAACTCTATTAAACCTACTAAGCCTAGCTAACCTTACTAGCCTTGCTAGCCTAAATACTCTAAAAATAGATGAAAAAGGAATAATGGAAATAAGCTCTGCTTTATTGCTCAGAACATACCTTTTCTTATTTTCTGCCATGAACAGCTTTATAGAGTAGTCAGCAATAAATATAGCTAAAATGAAGGTATCAATCTTTTCAATAAATAAAGCCGTTGTTTCCGGCAAATCAAAAATAATTTCCCCAATTAACATAGATACAACTATTAACGCTAGAATAACCATGGTATATTCATAAATAATATATAATTTAGTTTTATCTATCATCTTATTTATTGTAATCCCCCCATCCTGCATCTCTAATTTTTTCTTTTTAGTCCCAGCTATAATAACATAACTAGCACCAGGACTTTTTAAGAAATTATCAATGTATCTAACTTGGGTTGAACCTCATTATTCTCTACCTACTATACTGTGACTGTCCTATACCTAGATAGTCTGCAAACTCCCTGCCGTACTTATATCCTAGTGTCACCCTTATTTGTATAAGTCTATTTCTCACTGCCATAGAATCACCACGCTTAGTCTTAGTTTATGTATTCTAGGAGAAATTAGGAATTCCTGCAAATTACTAAGCGATCAGATATTACTAACATAAAAGCCACCAGTAACCTAGGTGCACTCCAATTTATACTATAGTAATAATTAAGATAAAAATATAAATCCTATGCTCTATATGCATAGGATTTGGTACCGTATTATATCACGAACCGGGGTACCGCGGTCGATATATGTATCTTTAAATATAAACTACAATATTTTTTTAATTTTGTCAAGTTTTTTAAGCTTTTTTTTCAATTTTCATATGTACGCTTATGCCATCATATGTTTCCCCACTAACTCTCTTACCAACATATGATAGCTCTTTTTTAAATTTTATTTTATATGTTTTCTTAAAATGTTTTACATACTCCATTTTATCTAACTCTCTTGATACCATTCTAACGATCCTAATCTTTTGATCTCTTCCAAAAAGATATATGCTGCTTGTCCCCTTTGCTAAGTGCATTTTTAGTCTTTCTATATAAACACTCTCACCAAAATTTTCATAAGTATCCCACTTAGCTACCAGCATTATCCCTACCTTGTAGTAGTTACCATTAAATGCTAACTGCGTAGAATTATCTCCATTTTTTCTTACCGCTATTTGATATAAGAAGTCTATAAATTCCTTAGTTTCAATTATAAAACCACTATTATCTATTTTCCCAAACACCTGGTTGCTTTTTTCTTTTAGTTCTCGTAGCATAATTTGGACAAACATGCCATTATCATCCAGGTTAGAAAGCTTATTAATTGAATCCTTAAGTTCTTCATCATCCTCCATTTCTTTTGACAAAACTCCCTGAAAAAAATATGAAACACCTTCCTCATATGTAGACATTAGAAGTTTTCTTGTCATGATTAAACAAGAGGATTTAAAAATATTGTTATCTATACAGTGCCGTTCTTTCGTTAAAAGTCCGTTTTCTACGAAATCGCTTAGTGCGTGTACTATTGTATGCATTTTATTCCGCTTATTGTCTACACATACAACCACATTATTGTCCTGCAAAAAAGCTTCCCTATCTGTTTTAGTAACCCACTGAATTTTTAAATCATAAGGTAAAATATCAGCTATTTCCTTAGTAGCTTCTTTAGAAGCCTTTAAAATATTAGCGTTTACATAGCTCTCAATCTGTTTCCGCTTAACAGAAGTGCCTATCCATGTAAACATGCTCAAAAAACAAGCCCTGAATCTCATTAACACTTCAGGCTTGAAAATAACTAAATATAGAAATAATACACTTATTCCTATTATTAACGGCAACCCTGATATCCAGTCTTTATAGTTCTTAAAATCTTCAAAACTAACTAGTGCTATCACCATCTCCTCTACTACTCCCCTCGATAAGTAGTTTATAACACTTAGTAGAATTACAACAGTAAGCAACTTCTCCATCTAGTGGAAAAACTGATTGTATATTATCAAGTGTTATAATTTCACCACAGAATTGACACTTCATTGTACCTGCTATTACTTTGTCATACTCACCAAGAGACTGGAGAAAATTTACAAGATCATCATCATGGACAGCTTTAATTTCTCCCCTTTTCATAAGCGTAACCTCCTGACTCCTTAATTTTTCAATAATAGCATTATTTAGTACTGATTTTATCATAAATACCCCCACTTTCCTATGATTAATTATTAATTATTGCCAAATAAGTTTTTTTTAAACACTATATAGGATATTTATATATATATAATGGGGGTAAAATGATAATTCTCTAGATTTAAATCAAAAAAGACCCCACCCAATAAGGTGAGGTCAATTTATATGCTAGTATTTTCTAGGGTTGTCCCAGTATCCATCTCCACGGACGCCGCTTCCTGCTTTGTTTATTTGATAGTGAATATGTGGGCCAGTAGCATTCCCTGTAGCTCCCACACCACCAATTACAGTTTTTCCTGCGACTATCCTGTCTCCTACTTTTACAACTACCTTAGACATGTGGCCAATAAGGTGAGTTAGGCCTCGCTCACATCTTACTCCTACCAAATAACCCCAGCCACTAAACCATTGAGCATATACCACTTCCCCATCCACCGGCATAGTGATAGGGTATCCATTGGGCTTTCCTCCAAAGTCTATTCCTCCGTGGAATGAATTTTTAACACCTGTTATAGGGTGTGTGCGATATCCATAATCAGACGTTAACCTATACCCTTGGTCTAGATAGAACTTAACTATATCTACACCTGTCGAACCTTCGGAAGGAATGTTTAAGCTAGAGCCTATCTGTAGCTCTCTAGCTTTCACTCCTGGATTCAACTTTTCTAGCTCTGCAACAGTGGTATTATATTTCTTGGCCAAGTCCCAAAGAGTATCTTTTCTTTCTATCTTATGCACTCTTGTTTCAACCTGTGGAGGCACAGGGCCTTCTCCTGGTATGATTAGCTTATCTTTAGGGTATATGGTATACGGTTCTTTAATGTTATTGACCTCAGCTATTTCCTTCCAATTTACTCCTAGCTTTTGACCTATTTTGTATAGGCTATCATTAGGCTGAACTACATATTCATTTTCGTGGATCTTGATTTGTTGGCCAATGTAGATAAGATCTTTATTTGCTATTTCTGGGTTGAGCCTCATCAAGGCCTCAATAGTAGTTTTATGCCTTGATGCTATTACACCTAAACTGTCACCTTTCTGGACTGTGTATATCATTATTGAACTCCCCCTTGTTTTTTATTCTGTAGGACTTCTATAGCATTTGTTAATACATCCGGTATAGGCACACCCATTACCCCAGCATTCTCTATAATTGATATAGTCTCATTTACCGTAAATGCAATAATAACACCATTTCTTACAACATCAATATTCATCATTACATCAAGCTGAGCACCTACCAGTACAATCAAAAGAGCCATGCCTTTGCGACATAGCCCTTTAAATCCTGCCTTGCTTTCCAGTGCTCCATTTTTACTTTTATTCGATTGGTGGAATACACCAGCCATCATTAACCCTGTAAAATAATCAACCGCCATAAATATCAGTAATGTTTGCAAAGCTGTATCCCACCCTCCCAAATAATGAGCTATAAAAGTACCAACTACCCCTGAAATTGTAAGTATTGAGTTTTTCATTTTTCTCTTTCCTCCTTAAAATAGTTAAGAGCCCTATTATTGGGCTCCTACAATGTATTATTTAATTCCTAATAAGTAATTTTGCAAAGCTTCAACATCTTTCTCGTTGACATACCCATCACCGTTAAAGTCAGCTAGTTGCAAATCTTTATTAGGTATTTCCTCTAGCCCTAAAACATGTTTTTGTATTATCAATAAATCTAGTATTGTTATCTCTCCGTCCTTACTTATATCCCCAATTTCATATTTTTCCGGAATGACTACGATAACAAGGACGGCCAATAATAATACTGCCAAAAAGATCATAACAGCCTTTTTCTTCATTACAACACCTCCAAGGGTTATTCTTTTATAACCTTATCAAGCGCTAAGAGTGTTTTTGGGGATAGAGTAATATTCCCTAGATCATCTAACTTTAAAGATTTTATATCTAATTCTATGTCAGTGTTGGACAAACTATGAAATTCTTTGTGGAATTCTTCTGCATCTTTAAAAACAACCATTCCTTCTTTTGAAATCAACTGTCCTTTTTCGTCTTTTTCACCATGTTTTTCAAGCAGTTTTTGCCTGCTTTCCTCAAACAGGTTATACTCTTCAACAACTTTTTTAACCATTTTAGATATTCTGTAACTTACTTTAATAGGTATTTCCTTTTCTATAAGCACCTGCAAACCTTCTAGTATTCCTTTTAATTCACCTAATCTTATTTCTATCATTTTAAAAAATCCCTCCTTAAATTTAAGCAATGAACCTTTTCCATGCAGTCCAAGTAGTCCCTGAATGGCGTGCCCTTATCCATGCTTCAATAGCTGCTTTCGGGGCAAATTGTATTTGTACAATCCAATCATTACTGTAATTTATAACTATAAAGGTTGATATGCTGTTGAACGCTGAGTTTGTCTGAGAAAATCCATGGTAAAAGCCCGTGCTTAATACAGTGTTCATATCTACACCATTAACACTTTCACCTCGCATAAAGTTCCAAACATTTTTACCACCTACAGACAAATTAGTTGCACTAAGCGAACCTGCAATAAGTGTGCCGTTAACCTCTGCGCCACCTCTTACCATCAAGCTACCGCAATTCACTCTCCCCCCACCCAAGCTGGCAAAAAGCTCTACCTTATTATCATTATTGTTGGAGTCGACTATCGACAAAAGACCTCCCAGTAAGTTTGTAAGCCATACGGTAACTTGGCTCCCATTCATCATCTGTATAGACCCTCCGGAAAAGCGTGAGGCTCTATCTGGGTGAGTATTGCTGTTGATTACTAGAGCTTGCACTCCTGATGTGTCCCCTGACAAAACAATATTTCCACCATTGATAGTAGCTGAATTAAGATTAACACTATTTATAGTAATACCGTTTATGGTTCCAGCTGTTATTGTACCTAGATTTCCCGTTATATCCGAAAGAACTGTTACCGCTCCTACTAGATTAATTTTGCTAGCCTGTATTTTCGCAGTAGTTCCTGTTAAATTTATTTTACCTATAAGATAGTTACCATCTATGTCAGTTTCGCTTACCTTTAACGCTATTTCATTAGACAACAAATTAAGCTGAGAGCTGTGACTAGATATAGCTGCATCTACACTTTGTAATGTGCCGTCAACCTGTTGCATTTTGCTAGTGTATATATTTTCGTCTACTTTTAGTTGTATGGCACCGTTTAGGATGTTGAATTGGGTGTCGGTATGGCTAATAGCTGCATTTTGTGCGGCATTTGCTCTTTCATCAGCATAATCCTTCGCATCAGCTATCCCCGAATTGTATACCGTAGTAGTCACCCTAGCTGCAATCTGAGTTGCGTGAGTGACAAGAGTACCTTCTGCAGATGTTATCCTTGAATCCAGAGGATTTACTGCATTATTGATGTCCGTCTGTGTAACTTTTATGGCTACTTCACCTTGCAACAATGAAATAGCGCTGCTTTGAGTGGAGAGCTGGCTGTTGATATTATCCAAGTCGCTAGTATAAGTCTGGGTATCTACTTTAAGCTGTATGGCGTTATTTAAGGCTGTTATTTGAGCACCCTGACTGTTAATACTTTGACCATGGCTATTTATAGTTGTTTCAATTGTGCCTATGGCCACATCCAGCGTTTTATTGTCCATATAAATTTTGCTGGACTCTATTGTGGTTGTTCCTTCGTTTATACGTGTTACTACTTGCGCGATATCGAGTTTCACTGGATTAAGACTATTGTCGTCAAGTTTGTTATATCCATCTGTAAAACCTTTATCTGTCAATCCGTTGTTGTCGAAAAGTGTCGTTTGACCATCTGCACCACGGACTAATAAGCCGTATTCACTACCGTCTCCATGGACATCTCCTAGGGCTACCCTTTCGAACAGCTGTGTAGTTCCTGAGAATACTTGGAGCCTATTGTTAACAATGCGTAATCGCCCATCAGTGCCTTGGATAGTTACCTGTGCTGCGTTAATTATCCCTGCAGTTAATTTGCTTGCTGACAAATCACTTATTTGAGCTGAACCTATTGCACCTTCGGCTATGATACTACTTCCTGCTAAGATTTGACCAAACTGAGCTAGTTCAGCAAATACATTCTTGGCGAGGATTGTATCTATACTGGCCACATCAGATTCTAGGATTGATATTCTACCTACAGCTGCAGTTAGTTCACCTACATTAGCTTTGATAGTGTACAAATCATTTATTCTGGCTATCTCAGTATCTAATTGAGTTATAGTAGCTGATGTTACCTCTAGTGTTCCAATTCGTGCTACAGCTGCAATCAATTCTGTGATGGATGCTTTTTCAGCTACTATCTGGCCAAACTCTTGTCGAATTGGGTCGAAATTGATTTTGTAATCGTATACCATACCGTCTTCCGTGGTAATCTGGGATAAAGTATCCGCTGCTTCCATGATGCCAACCTGTAGATCCTCAAATTTTAATGTTCTATTAGCAATCTCACATGAGTTTCGTTCTGGTTCATCTAGAAACTCAATTGTTTTAACTACACGTTGCTTTTCTTTAGTCTGAGTATCTTTATTTATAATAGTAATGGTATCCCCTAAATTGAAATCTAAAATATCCTTATACTTATCACTCATTTTCGCCCTATCATAAATATCTGCTATATAAGAGCATATAGGCTTTGATAGTTCTTCTAATTTTGCTATGGCATCTTCCTTCAATATTTGTGGATCTGTATACCGGTTATCTTCCCATATTAAAGTGATAATCTTTGAACTGTATTGGTTATTTTCAACATAATCCACGCCATTATTTACTTCATTGATTTTTAAACCATCTTTGCCAATTGGGATAATTCTAGTATAAAAATCATAAGAGTTGCCTTGAACCGTAAGCTTTTTGAGATTTAACTCATCACTAAAGTAAGCCCCTTTATCTTGACCTAGCTTGTCATATGCATAAATTTTCCTATTAACAGCATCATAGACAAGCTCTGCTCTGAAAGTCTTACGGATATTTTCTAAAACGTCGTAACCATTGCAATTGGAACGCCGAACAGTCCTTCGCCTACTTATATTAGTAAATTCCAAAGTCCACCCTGTTCCGGTAAGTGCAAGGTTTATTGCATCAGTTATGGTTGAGTTTACTACCTCATAATTTTCTATAGGTTTGCCCCTTATGTCTTCGAGGTTAATCTGAGCATTTACATATAACCATTGTGGTGTTAGGTTGTTTGTTTCTTTTATGACGTATTCTTGATTTTTTGTTCTGATGTAGCATTCTTCTTTAATGTTAAGCGATTTTGTTTCTGGGTAATAAAAAGAGAGGGTTTCCATCCCTGAAAGTTCCCTCTCTACCTTAGGTTCCTTAGCTAGTTTTAAAGGAGATCCTTTGTTGTGATTTTTGTCGTACAGAATAAGCATTACATCACATCCCCTAGTTTAAATAATAGGATAACCAAGCTCCTTTGCGGTTTCTTTAACCTTTTGTTCAAATTGAGTATATTGATCTATTACAATATCTTCATTATCCATTGCTAGTTCTTTGTCGACAATGTTCAAAGTTATGTTCATTCCCATTGCACTTGAGTTTATTCCTGCATTTAAGTGAGCCACAATCTTGTCATTTACTTTTATTTGTCCATTAAGATTTATGGTTCTGTTAATTTCCATCTAAATTGTCCTCCTTTATTTCCATCTAGGTTTGTATTTAATTGTTATATCCGTGTTCGATGTTGAAAAAGATACGTTATTTATCCCGGGCTTCAGTTTTGGAAAGCCCCATCCCTCATAATCTAGAAATTTGTTTTGTCCATTTTGAAGTACCGTGCATTGTTGGCCATCTACTGTTATTTTATTTCCTGCAGTGAGATTGTTAATTGTAAAAGATTCCCCAAAACCAGTAATTGTGATTGCTGCCAAATTAATTGATGGAGTAATTTCTACGATAGCAGGAGTTTTAATAGTACCAGGAACATTCAAGGTTTTAGATGAAACTCTATTTGCTATCTCTATTACCTCTTCCTTGTATTTGGAATAAGCATTGAAGCTTAAAGTTAACTGTTTAGCTTTCTGAGCTACACTCTTAGTGATGTTAGCTTCAATATATTCAGCGTCATAGAAGAACTCCATATCGTTAAATTTTAAGGTGCACTCGTCGCCAATAAAATGGATTAATTCACTACTATTTGTCTCAAATTCTTGCGCTGGCCCCACAAATAGCAAATCCGTCGCAATTGGTACATACCTTATCCTTTTTTCACCTATAATCGGGTTTAAAGAATTTTTTAGCCAATCTGAACCATATGTGTACACCCTAGCAGGATCAATAAATCGTTTTAGATATTTAAAGTTAAAATAACTTACCTCAATATCGTTTATTCTCATCTTATCTCCTGCCTTTCAGTAACATTGCCATTTCAGGTGATAATGCACTCATAACCTCTCGCCCATTTATTAAAATGCTTTTTCCTTCTTTAAGAGCCACTAGCATTTCTTTTAAAAGTGAAATTGTTGAACTATTATCAAATCCTAAGTCCATTCTCGTTGGTGTTTTTATTTCTGGAACAGCAACTTCAGCCATATTTTTAGTTTCTTTAGCTATATCGCTTAAAGTTCCCCTGATACCTAATAAAAAACCTTCCCCTGTATCCTCTCCCATTTCCATTAGTACTCTAGAAGGAGATCTAATTCCTAGGAGGTTTTTCAACCCACCTGTTACTGATGAAGCTATGTTTGAAACAGATTCTTTCAACTTATTTTTCATGTTAGATATACCGTTTATAAGACCTTGAATCATGTCTTTGCCTATTGAAGAAAGGTCAATATTTTTTAAAAAACTTAAAGAATTGTTCCAAGAATCGGAAATAGTAGATTTAATTTCCTTCATCTTCCCTCCAACGGACTCTTTCATTTCACTAAACTTAGATGATAATGAGCTTTTCATGTTTTGACCGAATTCTTCTGTTGCTGCAAGGGATTCTTTCCATTTAGCAGATATTGATTCTTTCATATTGGAAAACTTTGTTCCAAGCTTATTTTTGAATGCTTCCCACTTTGAAAGAATTTCTCCAGTTTCCCAATCTATCAAATTAACATGTTCACCTGCTTGCTCTTTAGCTTCATTAACAACATTTTGATGCATTTCTTCTGCTTCTTTTATAGTACCGTCTTTTTGCTTTTCTGCTTCTTCTATAAGCTTTTTAGCTTGTTCTTCAGAAATAGCTCCAAGCTCATCGCGTTGCCTTTTTATCTCTTTCACTACATCATTGTATTGATCTTCTGCTGCTTTTACTGCACCATTTTTCTGGTTTAAACTATTTTGAACAACTTCAGCCGCTTGTCTAGCAGATAATTGCCCTGCATTAGCTCTCATTCGTTCTAAAATAGCTTTAGATTCTATCTCATTCTCGGACAATGTTTTAATACCAGTCTCAACCATGGACTTTTGTATATTATTTATTTCTCTTTGTTCTTCTTTAGTTAATGCCCTACTTTCTTTTGATGCTTGTTCCATTATAGCTTTGATACGTGAATTTTTATCTTCCACAGCCTTTTTTTGTTTATCATGGCCACTGACCATATTCTCTAGTATTTCGGCTTCTTCTTCTTCGGATAGTGCTTTACTATCTTTAAAGTGCTCTACCATTTTTGCATAAGCTTCATTATGTTGTGAATCAAGAGAGTTAAGTATCTGTTTTTTCATTGTATCAAAGTTTCCAGTTATACTATTAGCCATGTCTTCTGTGACCGCTTTTCCCGACCAGTTGAGTTGATTTAAGGTTTTTGTAGCTTCGTCATTAAGATCCATGAACCCGCCTACAGCTTCTTGGGTAGACTTAGAGACTTCTTTTCCAAACCTTTTCACCTCAGGAATAGAGTCTTTTTTTAAGTGTTTGACAAGTTTGCTTAACCCAAAGGCTATTGCACCTATAGCTACAACCGCTACCCCAATTGGACCCGTCATTGCTGCAAAAACCTTAGCCAATGTTGCTATAGCAGGAGTAGCGGCTGCTGCACCTGTACTTACTACACCTATAGCACCAGAAACTGTAGAGACAACCCCAGCTATAGCACCTACAGCGCTTATTAGTTTACCAATTATTATAAGCAGAGGCCCTATTGCTGCAACAAATAATCCAATTTTTGTTATAGTTTCCAACTGACTTTTATCCATTTTCCCAAGTTTGTTTGACACTTTGTCTATAACATTTGATATTTTATCTAGTACAGGTGTTAAAGTATCTCCAAGTTTTATGGCCACGTTTCTTAACTTATTTAAACTCCTCTGAAGCTTTTGACCCGATGTATTATTTACTTTTTCAAATGCAGTATCTGTAGCCCCTGCACTATTTGTCATTTCTAAAAGCATGTTATTGAAGTCTTGGCCTGCGTTAGTGGATAATACTAAGGCTGCTTTCCCTGCTTCCGCACTACCAAACATGTCAGCTAGATTTAAATTGCTCTGTGCCGCATAATCGCTCACCATAGCTAAAACATCACCGACACTGGAGCCTGAATCTATAAGTTCTCCGAATGATTTGCCTGTCATTTCCCTTAGGGCCTTATCGGTCTTTGTACCTGTTTTCCCCATCTCATTTAACATTGAATTCATGTATGTTGTAGATTCAGCTGCTTTTATACCGTTAGATGTCATAATGGCATAACCGGTTCCAAGTTGCTCTAAAGATACATTATAAGCAGATGCAGTTGGTATAATTTTACCCATTACGCTTGAAAGCTCACCAACTGTAACTTTACCTTTGTTTTGAGTTTGAATAAGGACGTCAGAAACTCTTCCTACTTCTTCGGACTCCATTTTATATGCATTCATAATTGAGGTAAGGACATCCAAAGATTGCCCTGCTTCAGCAAAGCCACTCTTTGCAAGTTTAGTAGATTCCCTTACAAAATTGACTGCTTGTCCTGTACTTTGCCCTGCAGAGATAGCATCGTAAACATTGTTAGCAATCTCAGTAGCTGCAATCCCTGTTTCGTCAGAAAGCTTTAGTATCTGCTTTCTTAGTTCGCCCATAGGGACGTCAGTGTTATCAGCAATCGTTGAAACTTTGGCCATACTATCCTCAAAATCCGTAGCAAATTTTAAGCTTGCTGCTCCTGCCCCGGCTAAAGGAACAGATACTTTCTTTGTGAGGGATTCTCCTGTCTTAGAAACAGAATCTCCAACTTTCTTTAGATCTTGAGAAGCTTTTTGTGCTTTTTTACTAAATTGCTCAAAACCAGAAGATGATTTCAACTGAGATTCTAATTTTTTCAGTTCTAACTCTGTTTTTGATAGTTCCCGTTGAAATGCTCTATATTGCCCTTCACTAATTTCACCTTTATGAAACTGTTCATTGACTTGTTCTTGAACATCCCTGAGAGCTTGTAACTTCTTACTGGTAGTTTCTACCCCTCGCGCAAGCAACTCTTGTTTTTGGGCTAGTAACTCCGTGTTACTTGGATCAAGTTTTAACAACTTTTCAACTTTATATAATTCGCTTTGAATATCTCTACTTTTTTTATTTACATCACCTAAAGCTTTTGAAAGAGCAGTAGTTTCAGCGCCTATTACAACATTTATACCTCTAATGGTTTCAGCCATAAGCACACCCCCTTTCGCTATCTAGAATAGAATGCATCTATATCTTCCTGAGTAGCTTCCCTTGATTCTTCTTGGTCAAGGCCATTATAAGTAGTTATATAACCTATAATCATCCCTATAGTCAGATTTTCAAAATCAGAAAGAGTAAGTCCTCGTTTTATCGCTCCTACCATTAGTGTTTCTGTGGTAAGACTTTTAGACGAGGACCCATCATTTTCTATTTTTTTTTACTGTCTACAGTGGAGGATATACAACTAAGAACTAAATCGATAATCTCAGGTATCACGTCCATTAGAGGAAACTCACTAAAAGTATCTAACCAATCAATTGCTGGTGGAAGCGTAGGATCTGCACACTTAGCCAAAGACCAAGTTATGTTATAAAACAATTCTAAGTCTAACACATCCATATCCTTTACTTGCTTTGTTTCTTCGTCATAGACTTCAAGGAGTTTCAGCATATCCTTTAAAGCATCACGTTTAAATTGTGCTTTATACTTTAGTAGGAAAGCCCCCGTAGATTTGAACTTCACTTGCCTTCCATCAATGGTTAGAATTTTCTCCATTATACTTCTCCACCTTCACCACCGGTAGCACCAGCACCAAAAGTTGGAGTATAAACTGATTCGAAGAATGAGTTAAAAACAGTTTGGTTAGTTTCATTTAGTTCTATATCACCTTTAACAAGGACCTTACCAGCTATATCAAGAGGTGATACTGTCATACTTAATACATCTGTTGAAGGCTCAATAGTTTCACCTTTAGTGTTTTTCTCCTTAGATGGTCTTTGTGCTTGGCAATCGTAATAAACAAATCGCCTATTCCTTTTGTCTCCATTCACTTCCCCAAGTAAAGCGAATTTTTCTGGGTTACCGTTTGCCACCTCAACTACCATTCCATTATCGTCTATTTCCCATCCTAACATTCTAGCTAGGATTTCATCTGGTACTAATGCCATTTCTAATTCTCCAGTATACCCATTATTAGCAGTAGCCACAAAATATGATCCATCGTCTGCATAGAAAGTGCTAGACTCCCCTTCAGGTGTAGGTGCCCACCTAACCGCTCCTGGTATTCTAATAGGTGTATCCCAACTTGGGCCAGTTTCCCCTTCAGTAATAAATGCTACATGCACATTTTTAAAGCCAAAGGTTATTTTATTTTTATCCATTTATTAAACCTCCTTAAATTAGTTGTATTGAATAAACAACTTGATGCATTTTTTCGCTAGTGATGTAAGTCTCAGACTTAGAATAACTTAATTCAAGTTCTTTTAGTTTTTCTTGTATTAATCTTTCTTTTTCTTTATCTTTTTTAGAGGTATATAACTCTATTTGGTAATTGCTTATTTCAGCATAGTTTTGATTATCAGCTTTAACATCAGAGTCATTAGTAAATAAATAGGTTATAAAGGGAGGGAGTGTTTTATTTTTGAATGTAAGGTATGCTACAGGCATTCCCAAACTTTTTAGCTCTTGCTCTAAATTATTTATATCCATTTACCGTCCACCCTTTTGTATAATCTTCTTAATTTTTTCAGGAAGTTTTGCTCCATGCTTCTCATAAGCTGGAACCAAGTGTGGGTAGGCTTTAACCCTTCCACCATTTCTAGAGGCATGACCAAATTCAAGCAAATGAACTCTTCTGTAATGATCTTTATTCCAAACAACGCGCCTCATTTTGCCACTTTTATCTTGCTTGGTTTTCTTCCATCCTTTACTATACTTGCCTGTTCTATCATTGTAAGGGTAATTACTTCTAACCTCTTTATAGACATCATTAGTAGTATCATTTACTTCTTCTTTGATAGCTTCAGTTACATCTTCTGTGTATTCACCAACAGCCTTTGATATTTCGTTAGCTAGCTGATTTATATTGATACCAGGCATTACATCACCTCATTCAGAAGTTCCTGATCTACAACTAAGAACTCGCATATGAGAAGTAATTTATCATTCTTTGTTTTTCTGGTTCTGATTATGCTATAAACTGAGCCATCGTAAATTACCTTCTCAGCGTTCTTATAAAGCCTTCTGTATATCTCAAACTGCATTTCTACCCGCAATCCAGCATTGGCTGCATTGTAAAACTCTACAGAGCTGACGTTAACTACCCTGCCAAAAGTTTTACTCTTTTCCCACTGTTCATTTTTTTGGTTTAGTAAAAATAAAACTCTATCAAAGCGAGTCGAGCCTCTCATCTTAATCAACCCCTCGAACGTATGGCTAACTGGTTTAAAAACAACTGGAATGCTGAAGAAAACTTAACTTCCCCACTTTCTTGATTCCATAAATCACTTACTCCCAAAACAATCATTCCTATACCCAAGTCATCTGCCAGCATTGCGTCTGAAACCCCTGCACCTCTTGCAAATGCCTTAACTATCATAATTTTTTGGCTTAAAACCCCGTCAAACTCTGTATTGTCGTCAGGAATATCCATACCTCTTTTGCATTCCACAAGCACATCAGCGCTAGACATCTTCGCCATCACCTAGCTTACAAGTATAAGGCATTAAAATAATCTCTACTCCAGTTTTTTGTTGTTCAAACCTTAACTTATTAGAAAGATGTTCATGTTCTTTTTGTGTAAGCGGTTTTGTAGCCTGCCACACTATTACTTTCTTTGTAACTTCTTCTGATTCAGATATTTCGATCTCTTCAGCTTTTACAGCTGGGTCTGTTTTTTGTTCAGTCTTTTTAGCCACTTTTTTCACCTCCTAAAAAATTATAGGGAGCACGAAGCTCCCTATCTTATGTTAAAGGTTCAGCTGCTACCTTTTTAACTCTTACAAAACCTTTGTGCATTGCGACATTACCACCAGCCCAAACAGAACCACGGTAAGCTACTTGCCCAGTCTTGAATTTGAAATCTCTAGATTCTTCAACTAATATGTCACTAAACACAGGCATTTCGTAAGCTTTTACCATACCGTAAGCCATGCAGTAGGTATCAGCTACTGTTCCATCAGCGCTCAATGCAGGAGCTGCACTATTAATTACGAAAGGAACTTCAAAGCTATCATCTGAAGAAATTGTACCTGTGTTTCCATTTTTTTTAATTTTGTACAACTTTTTACCATCAGTGGATCTAACTTTAGCAAAAGCTGCTAAATCCTTTTTATTTAGAATTAATACAGCTCCACCTTCCACATCTTCGTCGCCACCATACCCAAAAATTATATTATCAAGGGTATCTGCATCTATACTTGAAACTTGAATATCGGTATCCGCAGGAATTACGCTTGTAGGAGCATTGAAAATCCCTCTAATAGCATTGGAGCCACCCGCTCCCACAAGTATTTGTCTTGTAAGTTTCTTTCTTAGAGCAAGACCAACATCCCTTGCAACCCTTGATTGATAGTCTACGTTAGGTAATTTCATAGCCTCATCACTGATTTCAGCATAAGCAGTTATTTTAGCTTTGTTTATATCTACATAGTTGTACTCTGGATCTGCATCGGTGTAATTCCCTTCTTCGGTGGTGTAGTCACCTTCCCCAGCAGATACTTCAAAACCTTTTTTGTATGCTTCCCCACCTGGAAGTGGTACCGCATTTACCATATCAACTAAAGAAGATACTTCATTATGCCTTGGGTTCAACTCTGGGGACGTGTGTGTGGCTGTAACCAAAGAACCTCCACCAAGTGTAACTGCCCTTAACTCAGGAACTTCATCGATACTGAAATTTACTGCTCTTTTTTCTTTAAGGTCCTTACCCCTTTGTTCAAATTTAGCTAATAAATCATTCTCTCTTTTCTCATCATCGCTAGATTGGCCAGTTCCAACACCATAAGTAGCTAATATTTGGGTTTTCCCTACTGGAGTTTGAGCTCTTTGTTCTCCATCCCCTGTAATAACTTGGCCTTCACCGCCATCGTCTTCTGGAATAGAATCAATAATACCTCTTAACTCCTCAATTTCAGTGTTGATAGTTGTTAGTTCTTCATTGATACCCCTTAGTTCTGCTACATCTTGGGCCTTCTCGGCTTTTGTACCAAGCTCTTTCTTTCGAGCTTCTTTCTTTGCAAGTAGAGCTAGTAATTTTTTCTTATTCATTCTTAATCACCTTAACCTTTCAATAATATTTGTGTTTTTATTTTTAATACTTCTAATTCGCTCTTGGAGTTATCCAACTCTGACCTTGCATTCTCCAATGCAAGTTTGGCATTATCCAATGCCTCTTTGTCGCGAGCATTTATGTCAGTCCCTGAATAAGCAGGGAAATTGACCGCAGAAACCTCAATTACTTTTGATATCTTTTGGATTCTTCTGATAGGCATATCAGAATCTAGATCTTCCCACTTTTCTTCATCAACGTAAAAAATAAAAGACATTCCATCAATGTCTTCTCTTTTCACTGCACTATATAAGCTTTTAGCTTCAGTGTTGTTATCAACATCTAAATCAGCTTTAATGTAGAGCCCTTTTTCATCAATATTTAAATACATTGTAGAGTTACCATTATTTCTTCGACTTCTCGCTAGAGGTATCTTTCTAAGGTCGTGATTAGCACTGAAAAGTACATCATCAAAGTTACAGCCGTCAAAGGCCCCTCTTTCAATAATTTCATAAAACCAGTTCCCAATCTTAGTTTTTTGGTCAAATACGGCTGCGTGCCCCTTAATATAAGAACCATCATCTACAGCCCTTATATCTTGAATACCAAAACTACGTTTAACGGGTTCCGCTTTATTCGGTTTATTCTTCATTGTTTTTTCCTCCTTTACCTGTTGTTGATTTCATGTTATTCATCTGATATGCATTCACTAAATTGACATCTATATAATTAAGCGACATCGTTCGTCGGTTTCCACTACCATCTTTAAGGGGTGGATAGCCTAGTATTGCAAGTTTCTCATCATCAGTTAATAAGCCCTGTTCTCCCACAGTCTGTAATAAATCAAGCTTTGTCTTTGCACTTAAATACATCATTTTCTTTTGGTAAAATACTATTTCATTTCCAACATCAAGTTCCCTTGAGGTGAAAAGACATTTGGAGAAAGCTTGTCCCAAGCTAATTAAAATAGGTTCAAGGGTCCTTTCGTAAAATGCTTGATATTGTTCATCAGTAAAATCCCCAGTAAGGATTGGCACTGACACTCCATACCAGTTCAATACTTTACTTTCTAAAAAACTCATTGTATCCTTGTCTATTATTTTGGGATCTACTTTAATTGGCGTTATTTCACCCTTTAGATCACTGGCTAGAATCCCACTTTCCCCTGTCCTGAGTTGTTCTTCAAACTTCTCTCTTTCAGCTTTAAGCCCTTGTGTATCTGTCATTGTATTTATTTTTGCTACTAACCTTACTGCCATGCTAGTTTTTATTCCTTTATCTAAGCCCTGTAAGACTGTATCGTTCGTCTTTAACACTTGTAGTAAAGCTGAGTTATCGGGCTGACCATTCATCCCTCCACCCATAATTTCATTGATTGAGAACTTCTTTCGCAAATGAATTAGGTCAGAATACCTTAACGTAAAATCTGTACCGTTGGAAAAAGTCAATTTTACAAATAAAGTTCCAGATGAATCCTGAAGGAAATCTACCTGTGTAGGTGCCAAGGGATAAAACCCAGTATATTCTTTTGTTTGGCGCCCGTTTTTCGTGATAATTTCATACATCGGATATATAAAACAATTATAGTTTAAATAAAGTTGCCATATCACTTTCTCAAGGAAATCCCTTGTTGTCATAATTTCGTTAGGGGAAAATTTGAAAAGTCTATTTATGCTTGTTTTCGGTATACTTTGCAGTCCATTATTATCAGTCCTTATGTGTTTTGGTTGTAACTTGCTTATCTCAGTTGCAATTATATCTATACATATCTGAACAACGTCGGAAGCATAAATATCTTGACCAAACTGCCTAAATACTGGAATATAACCGTTAAAAAATTTGGCATAAGTATATTGAGTCATCTTGTCTTTTATTTTACCTCGTATTGCATCCCAAATCGCCACTTTCTCACCACCTTTACTGCATTCTCTTAACTAACTCTAAAAACTCTGTTTTAAAATCTATATAAATCCTGTAACAGATCATCATGGTAACAGCACCATCGATTTTATTGTCATCTTTACCTTGCACTTTGATAGGCATCATTTCTTCTTTTGAATTAACACTCATCCCTGTATTCTCTAGACACGACCTGTCAATTGGATGGTCATTATAAACCACTTTATCGCTTTTTAGATCTGCCTCAAGAAGTCTCATTGGTTCTGACATGCTACCCCATATCTGTTCAACTTTTTTTGTATCGAACCCGAAGTCTTCCATCTCCCTAATCCAATAAGTCGCAGACCATTTATCGTAACCTGTCTTATAAAATCTAATTCCGTATTGTTTAAAAAGGTTATAAAACCATTGAGTCACTAACCTGAAATCATTTTCGTTGCCATCTGAGACTGTTATGTATCCTTGCCTTATCCATTCTTTATATTTTGCTAGTTCATCCTTAGTTAGCGTGGAAAGTTTTGATTCAGGTATAAAATACTGCTGGATAAAATACTTTTTATCGCTATTTGGTTTCATGAGCATGGCTCTCGCACTACATAAGTCACCAGTCCTGGATAAGTCTACCCCGCCTATTGCAAAACCATTTCTAAATACTTCAATATCAAATGTTTCTTTATTCTCTATATCCTCAGGCATTAGCCAAGCTGATGAATTATTTTGTTTTTCGTTAAAGTCTTTTGATAAAACAAAAACCCTAGTAGCTTTACTTGTTTTGGCTTCTTCAACCATTAAACGGAGGAAGGACCATTTTTTTATTGTCCCTAGCCCAGGATTACTCTTTACCCATGATTTTTCATTTTGCCATATTTCCTGCTCATTATCTTGGGTATATAGCCAGATTCTCCATCTTCGGCGTTCCATTTCGCCATTTAGCACTTCTCTAGCGTCTTTTAATCTAGAGTCAAGATACCCGTCATTTACTACTCCTTCTGTTGTTAACTCAAAATAAAGCGGTTCATCTTGTGTTGATAGAGCCTGACGTATTGGCATGACTGATGTATTGTCTTTCATTTCGTGCACTTCATCTACTGCGCCAACTGCTATATTTCTACCTTCCTTTGCTCCTGTTTTGGCAGATATTTTTCTTATATTACCTTTATTTTTATAGGAGAACTTACCCTTCTTTTTTACATTCTTGGGATTGCCGAAGTATATACCCTTAACATTTTTTCTAGTAACTTTTTCAAGGGCTGGGCTTTCTTCTCTCATTGCATTTATAGCTTGGAACATTAAGTCAGCTTGTTCATAGTCGTTACTACTGCAAAGGATTTTTATCCCTAATGGCCCACAAAAAAACTCAGCTAGACATATAGCTGAGACTAAGGGAGTTTTACCATTTTTCCTTGCAACTAGAAATAACACATCTTGAACTAATCTAACATATCTTCCAATTTCCGCATCATAAATCTTAAATATATATATTGATTCAATAAATGCCTTTTGGAATAGCTCCAACATGAAGGGCTTACCAGCAAAAGGTGCTTCGAAGTGTTTACATCTAGTTTCTATGAACATAATCCTTTTGTGAGCTTCTTCAAATTCAATTTTAAGTGAAGGATCACTAAAGTCCTCAAGAATCCTATCAAACTCAAGCATTAGTTCATGGCCAACCTCAATCTCGCCTAATTTGCATTTGCTGATGTATTCTAAAAGCCATGAATGAGTGCCGTTAAAGTTAGTGTTAATCATAGAATCACCTATTCAAATTCTTCTAGTTCATCATCATCTTCGATAATACTTTTGCTTAGAACACCGTTCAGGGTCTTTATAACCACTGCATAAGTGTTCATGTTTTTTAAGTACTGCTTTGAGGTTTCAATTGGTTTTTGTAACTCAGGATGCTCTGGGTGTACTTTTACCATCCCTGTTGCTGCAATGGTTTTCTTTAAGTTGTAGTTTTGTGCTTTTAAAAAAGCTGCATCTTCAATCAGCCCCTCGACCAACTGTGCCTTAGATGGGTCAACATCTTTAAATATGTCTTGCAATTTCTTTAATTCTTTTTCATATACTTGCAACTTTGACACTTTTCAAAATGCCTCCTTCCAATTTCAAAATTTTAGGTATGCATTTATATTGCCTCTTTAGGCTCGGTTTCCATATGGGCTCCCTCTGTATTCAACCGGGGGGCTATGGAAGATAAGTTTCAAACCATTTTTCTATATATTTAATCCACTCATCGGCTCTATGTTGCCTATCCTCGTCTACTTTTAGCCTACTAATACATTCTTCCTTACTCACATCACAAAAGATTAACTCTGCTCCTAAATCATTAGCAAGCCTCTCCCTTTTATGTCTATCAGCGTAACCGCCTATAATCCATGCGTTGTGCCATTTTCCATGCCTAGTCTTTGTATTGTCTATGAGTAGGTTATGTATGCCTCTAACATTATTTAATAAGCTGTCAGGCTTATCATAATAAGGTAACATGGTTACAGCAGCGTACAACCTATCCATATCTACTACAATATCTCCACGGTTTACATTCCTTTCTACAAGACGTGATTTACCTGAAAGAGGTGGACCATAAACAATATAGACTTTCTTTTCTTTATTTTGATAACCAAACCTTTTATGGATCTTATTATGACAATCATGGTGTACTACCAATACATTATTAGGATTCAATGCGATAGCAGCATCATTAACATTTTCAGGTGTTAACTCAATTATATGATGCAAGGTTAATTGTCTAGCATTGGCTACCCTTTCTCCACAATGCTCACACTTTAGTCCTCTTTCACTAATTATTACTAACCTAAACTTCTGCCACTCATCAGAAGCATAAAACCTTTGCAGTATTTCATATTTAGCCATATTACCACACCTTTGATTTATCCATTTCTTTTGTATGTTCTAGTCTTTCTTTTTCTAGTTCTATCTTTTGCTGCGCCATCTTGTTTCTCTCTTCTTCTATCTGCCTTTTAAAGTTATCAGGCAATAGGTCAAAGTATTGCGCTAGCTTTTCAAGAGCCTTCATTTTGTCATGTAGTTTAATGGCTATACCGTTACGTCCCTGTTTTATTTCACTTATTAAAGAACCATCCACTTCATCACTATTTTTAACAGTTATATAACTTTCAGATTTTGTTAATGGTTTTCCATCTGGTCCATAACAGATATACCCATTACCGTCTAGCTGAAATAAATCTATGCTACCAAAGTCAACATAGTTGTCTATGTTCGCAAAGGCTATTTTTATATATTGGTTTAGTACATCCATGGCATCTATAAATATTTCTTGATGTAGCGTTCCTTTTAGTCTACGAATTTCAGCTGCAACCTTAGGATTTCTTAACAGTCTACTTCCTTCTACATGAGCACTTCCTTTTGAATAACCTGCTTTTGTAGCTGCATTAGTAGCGTTGAAGTCTTTAATATAATAAAGGCAGAATAACCTTTGCATCTCGGTTAATTCTGCCTCTTCTAATTCTTTAAGTATTACTTTTTCTTTTTCCCTATGTTTCTTTTTGGTAACGTTACTTTTAGTTTCTTGTTTTGGTAACGTATCAGCAGCTGCATTATCTTCCCATTTATCTTGGCTTTTCCACTTTCTCACTTGGGAATCCTTTATGCCTAATTCTGCAGCAATATCCTTAAGCTGCCTTTCGCCGTTACTTTTCTTCCAAAGCTGGAAGGCCTTATCCCTATTAGGACTTCTGTTCCTTGGCATACACCACCACCTCTTTAATGTAAAATAAAAGGACACTCATACGAGTGCCTTACGGTGTTACATCTTTATCCCAACCCATTCCAAGTTCGAAAGTATAGGTATCTTTATATTCTTCTCCAAGGTAGAGATTTATTAAAACTTTAAGCCCTTCTTTGTCTACAACATCCATTATTGCATCAACAATACTGATTCGAGTATAAACAATTTCTCCTACTGTTATTTCTTGTAAGGAATCTATTACAAAATTTATTTCAACTTTCCCCACATTTGAGTAACTCTCAATGTTTAGTGTTTCAATTTTACTATCACTATTATTAATTAAATCCAAATTTTCCTGTATTTCTCTTCTTGCCTCAGTTTCTTCTTGTCTAGTAGCTTCTAAGTTGTTTTTTCGGTCTTCTTCTTCTTTTATTTCCTCTTCTGTTAATTCTCCTTTTAATTTGCGAAGTGTATAATCAAAATTATTGCTAAAAACTTCTTTATCAGCCTCTTCATTTGTTGAACCTAGACTTGCCATTTCTCCAATAAATAGTCTCCTGAGATCATCTTCAAACTTCTCTAATTCATCTGCTGTCATGTATAGATGTAAAGTAGATGCCCTGCTTTGCTGTGCTTGATCTAAATCTTCATAGTTCTTTTGAAGTATTATCATATCATCTTTGGTTAATTCACTATTGCTGTCTACTTTATAGTAATTATCACCACAACCAGCTAATATGAATGCTATTGTTAATAATACAAGTATTTTCTTATACATACTAATCCCCTCCCATGTGATTTATACATACGTATTCCACATCGAGATGATTAATTCCTTCAATATTGAAAAATACCAGCTCAGAGTTTTCCTGTAACTGGTATTTTTAACTATAAATTTAATTGTACAAAGTATATCATATCAAAAAGGGATTGACAAGGGCATGAAAAGGACACGAAAAGGACATTTTTAATTATGAAACAATTGGCCAATGACCTCATCACTAAACAATCTAATCTGTAATTTGTTTATAAGCCTATTTTTATTCCTTGCTATAGTCCTTACATCTACTTGATAGTACTCAGCTATATCCTCCCCATTCATACCTTCAAAGTATTTTAAACGAATTATATCAAAGTATGTATCCTTTTTTAGAGAATCTAAGGCTGCATCTATGATACTTATAAATCTTCTAGTATCTTGAATGCTATTATCTATGGCACTTATCTTCTCTTCTACCTTATCTGATTCAGACTTCACTTCATTTGAACCACTGGAAGAGAAGGAAGTAATGCTTGGTGACCTTTTAGGTAATCCCACCAACTCTATTTCTTTTATCTGTTCTAACTTATCCTCTATAGCTGCCTTGAAATTCTTGTAGTTGTACAGTAGAGTTTCAGTTTTTTGAAAAGGAGTTTGTCTCTTATCTTTGAGTAATCCCTGCTTTTTTAGTTCTGAAACTACTTCTTTCGCAGTGACCATTGCTGTCTTTTCAATAATAGCTTCATTCTTCATGCTATCTGAACTCCCTTCCAGTCTTTTTATGCCTGATCTGCACTCTCCCAATAAGTTCAAACCCTGCAAGAGCTATAATGTGCTTAACTATTCTTACTAGCTCATTCGACTTTTTCTCGACTGCAGCTTCTTCTTTTACCATAGGCTCTAGTGCATCACGTGCTGTTAAGTCAACATAACCACTATTATTATATTTCAAGTTGTTTTTATCTCCCACATCTATCACTCTCCCATTAGTCAGTCTTTATGCTTTTTTAAACAAGGACCAGGGCAAACCAAAAACTCTTCTGGAATTACTGCACCACAGGCTACACAAGTGTTCTCATTCTTTGCTCATTCTTTGCTCTTTCTATTCTATACTTACAGAGATTACATTTCCTCCTAAGGTCCTTTTCTATTACAAACAGTGTTGCTATACCACCAAGAATAAGCGATATTAGCATTGCTAAATTTTCTTTCATGTTATTACCTCCATAAGAAAATATTATTTTGCCGGCTCAAAATGTTCCTTAAATGTATCTTCGCTAATTTCTACCCATCCACTCCCGCTTTCTAACCTTATCTCTCCACCAACAATGTATCGTACTTTATCCTCTATGACTTCCCACTCAGTTCCTTGCTCAACTACATATGTTTCTCCATTATCTAAATGCAAACCATCATCATCGCACATCGGCACACTTAGTTCCTTTATACATTTAACTTCCATTGCATTACCTCCCTATAAAAACATTATTTTACGGTACAAATATAGATTCAAAACACTGGCATTTATCACAAATACTCTTGGTTTCCTCTGTTATTACAATATCACCTTGATGACAATATCCCGTATCATTTTGACCTAATTCAAAGCAAATACATTGCTTGGCTTTCAATCTTAATCCCTCCTATCCTATAAACAATAATTTTAAGGATACAATTTCCCGCCCATCAAAACTCTAACTATGTCCTCACTCAATCCTTGGTCAAAATAATAATCCTGAAGCTTCAGTTTCAGTTTTAAATCTAGTTCTCTTCCATTCTTTCCATGGACCCCATTGGTACCTCTATGGCACCCATGACATAGCATTATTCCATTTTCTATAGTATCTCTGCCTCCTTGAGATTGAAATACTATGTGGTGGAACTCTAAAGCCTCCCCAAACCAATGGTCACATTCTTGGCAGTAGCCATCAGCATTCTCTCTAACAATTTGCTTTACCTTCTCTATTTGCTTTTTAGTGAGTTTAGGAGGCTTGTCCACAAATAATGGTTTTACATACATCCTTAGGCTTCTTTAACCAAGCACTTACTACATAGATTATGATCTACCCAGTAGCAACCACCTTCGCATGGTTCGTAATAGGTACAACCGCAAACCCTGCACCTTTGAACCAAATCGCATTTATTACACTTATTAATACTTAAAGCTGCCATTATAAACATCCCGAAGGCCAAACCTACCACACAACCTATTGTTATTCCAATCCATACCATGGCTACCCCTCCAAACTATTTTTCATTTTATTTAGCAACCCATTTACTGCAGTTGCATATTTATTTTTGGTTTCAGCATCATCTATCTCACCTAGAGTTACCAGTAGCTCTTTGAATCCTTCAGCCAACGAATTGAATTGAACTCTAAATTTGATTACTGATTCATCTTTTTTGGTTTCCGTTGATGCCTTGGAGAGTTTTTCCCTTAGCTCCTGCAATTCTTTTTCAATCTCCTCGGGAACTTTTTCAACTACTGCTGTTTCCAATACTGCCGGTCCACTCAATTCTTTTGTTAGGTCATCAATCTTTGTTTGTGCAGCTTCTTTTTGTTCTTCTAGATCTTTAATCTTATTTTCTAGACTTTCCACTATGGCTTCATCGATCGGTAAGCTTTTTTCTAATTCCAGTTGTTTTTGTAGTTCTTCTATTGTTAGGTCTTTATTGTTAACAACTTCTTCAAATGTTTCTTTTTCTTTTATGGCTTGTTCCTTGGCTTCTATTGCTTCATCTCTTTCTTTTAGTAATTTTTGGAGTTCTCTTGTAGATATATTCTCCACATCATTTTCTTCTACAAATCGGACCTTTATAAAGTCACCAACCAGTTTTATATATGGATTATTTTTATTGTTTTCTATTTCATCTGTTATCTTTTTTATAGTTTGTTCTAACATGGTACCGCCTCCTTTGTTTTTGTTTAATCTAATTTCCTTAATTCGTAGTAACCATCAAACAGAAAACTATGTTTATTTACTATTGAGGTTAGATTGTCTCTGCCTGCTTTATCTATGTCTGCTCCATCTTTTTTTAACAGTTCTAGTATATATACAACTGTTTGGATTACATTTACGGCCTCTGCTGCAGCATTATCTCTGTTAAGTAAGTTTCCTGTTACTCTGTAATCTGTTAGAGCATCATTAAATTCTTTTACTTCCTCTATAACCTTCTTAAAAGCTTCACCATAGCTTTCTTTTTTCTTTAAAACAGGTAGTAACATCTAAATTTCCCCTTTCAGTTTTAATTTAACTATTTGCTCTCTGATAGCATCTTCACTAACTTTATATATCTTAGCTATAGCTTTTATTGTATGACCTTTTATATACAGGTTTTTCAATGCATCAATTTTCACTTCATTCCACTCTATTTGATTTTTAGACATTGTTATGCCTCCCTTTCGTTATAGCTTGGCTTTTAGAAGGGTACATCCTCATCTACTTCTTGGCCAAAGCCTGAGTAATATTCTTGAGTATCATTGTTCTTTTTTGAATCTAAGAATGTAACATTATCCGCAATTACTTCCGTGACAAATCTCTTTTCCCCCTCCGGAGTTTCATACCTCCTAGTTTGTAATCGTCCGTCTATTCCACATAGAGAACCCTTTCTTAAGTAATTTGCAGCATTCTCTGCTTTTGCTCTCCAAACAACAATAGGTACGAAGTCAGCCTCATTCTCCCCTTGCTGGTTTGTGAAGTTACGATTTACAGCTAATGTAAAGTTTGTTATCGCTGTAGCTGTATTTGGTGTATATCTAAGCTCTGGATCCTTTGTTAATCGACCTACTAATACAACTCTGTTTATCATTTTTTAATCATTCCTTTCAACTAATACTTTTAGATTTTGTCTTCCCCACTTAATTGCTTCCTGGTGAGAGTCCATATAAATATCAATTAGATTGATTCTCGCTCTTATAGCTGCTCCTGTATCTTCGGCTGTAGATAATCCATAGCCTGGGATGATGAGTCTAGTTCCGTATGGTATTATTTTAGGGTTTACTGCCACGGTCCCAACTTTAGGGCTTGTCCCACTGGCAGTTATTTCAGGGTTTCCATCTGTACATATTCCACTTATATTGTCTCTTGGTGAGTATGCTGTAACTTCTAAGTCTATGATTTCCCACTTCTGCAGCTCATTCTTGATATACTCTAATTCCTCGATGAGCTTGTCCATGTCAATATTCTGCTGCTTAATGACCCGTAACTGTTCATCTATGATTGATTCTCTGTGAGTTATTTGACTTTCTATATTTTTGATTGTGGCTATAGTAGCAATTGCTATCATTACGATTAACAGTTTTTTCATGACATCCACGCTGGAACTGTTATTTCAATTTCTTCGTTGGACTGTTCACAATTATATTTCACTTGTAAGGCTTCTATCTCTAGCTGAACTTCTTCGCTTAGTTCTTTGGGAACAGTAGCTTTTCCATTTTTATATAACTGGTTCATATGTTTTTGAACTTCTATCATTCCTTTAGCATCCATATTGATTTCCACCTTTCTATATTTTTTCAATCTCTCTTGCGTAACTTTAAGTAGAATGACCAACCTGTGTATTCGTTGTATTCCATCCTCACGGCATAATCATTTTTTGATATGGTCCATCCTGGGTATCTTCTTTCCCAGTAGGATATATCCGGAGGCTCTTTTGCTATTTTGGATATTTCTCTCCGGCTATATTTGTGATCATTATTTCTGTACCATGGTTTTTCTAAGTTTTGACTTGAGCTCCAGCGTTTTTTACCGTTTGGGTTTTTTGTTAGGTATGTACAAAGAGCCGCTACTCCATTTTCATCTGGTTGTAATCTGTCTGCATTTACATACCCAATCATTTCCCCTTTTTTCTCTCCTTTCTTTTTTCTTTTACACCATAGGTCCTCGACTATATCTCTGTCTAAACCACCATTTATAAATATATGGTGATGGATTCTTATTGGTTTTTCCTCTCCTTTTTTTGTGTTGTACTCTGTAACCAGTATGTACTTTAAGGGTGAGAGCCCTTGTTTCTTTCTTCTGTAGCTTAGTCTTCTGAGGTAGTTAGTAACTTCTTTTTCAGCTTCTTCTATTGTTTTCGGTAAGTATTTATCCTTGTATGTAGCTGTTACGTGTAAGTCTCTTTCATCAAAATTTGTGTTGGCTAACTGAGTCAGATATCTTCTTGCATTTTTATCATTTAGATTTTTTTGCTTGGGTTCTGTGATATTTTTCTTCTTAGATCTCTTACCACTTTTAGAATTTATTGTTTGATTTTTTGTGTATGAATATATATCAACTTCCAGATATTTGTCCCCACAGTAAATCTTCTTCTCCCTGATAAAATTTCTCACGCTATTACCTCCATTAGCTTGTTTCGTAGAAAAGATAATACCCATTACGAGCTTGAAAAGCCCGATTATATAAGGCTTTTCTTGACTTACACCTTGCTCCTTTGGTATAATGGAGGTAGATGGTTTTGGTATAAGTCAAGTTCTAAGGAAGAACGTTTTGCAGTTATTTGGGAAGGTAATTGCAAAGCGTTTTTTCTATTTTTTTTGTATTGTTAAGTCTCTGTATTTACAATATGTTCCTTGGTGGTAGCTGCACTCATGATAGCAATGCTTAAGGCACACAGCTTGTCCATGTTTAGGGCAACGGGCCCAGTGTCTTTCCTTTTCAACTGTTGTATGGCATATAGGGCATGTTTGCATTATTCTTCAATTCCTACGTAAAATAAGTTTAAAATTTCTAAGTACCAATCTTCATTGTCAAATTTTAAGGATAAGTGATTTGCTATAGGCATTTCTGACACAGGATTCCATACAAAGAATATTCCGTTTGTAAGGTTTACTTTGACCTGGAGCATTCTTTCTTTTATATCTCTTAGCCAGATCCAGTCGCTGCTTTTATCGAACTCCGATGTCTCTATTTCCCATCCTTCTTCACCGGCCCTTTGTATTAAATCAGCGAGTGATCTCATTCCTTTGAATTTCCTCATTATTGCCCCTCCTTGTGTTATAATATAAGGAAGGGAGTGGCAGCTCCCTACCCAACTTTCTTGTAGGGCCCTCTTAAGGGCTCTATTTATTTTTCCTTACTTTATTTTGGACCTCATTACAGATCCTGTTGTAGTCCTTTATTTGTATAGCCTCTGACTTTGTATAGCCATATTTAGATATAATTTCTTTTATTAATTCTTTGTAACCATTAGACAGGGCATATAGCCTCTTGGATTGTCCTTCAGTTATTTTGTTTATTATGGGCTCAGTTGGGGCTGGCTTAGTTCCTTTAGTTTCAGGAGCATTTACTTCTACAAATTTGTATGTAGAAACCTTATAGTCTCTTTTTACTGCAACTTTAACAACAAATTCTTTTCCACAACCACCGTCACTTTTGAAACATTCAACTACTTGAGATCCTATAAGTAGGGATCTAGTATCTTCTACCTCACAGTGCGGACATTTTACTCTTGTATAAGCTGTTTCCCCTTGGATAAGCATGTAATACCTCCTTTTGCTAATATGGTTTGTTATAGGCCCTAGAGTGGCCTGTAAACCTATGAATTGTTTGTATAAATCCTGGTGTGTCTTTTACTATTAACCAGTTCTGATAGTTGAGTCCTAGCTTCTTTAATAGCTGCTTCTGATTTCGAGTGGGTCTCTTTCCATTCTTCAATTTACTCCCCTCCCTGTGAGTCATCTCCTAAAACTAATTTAATACCTAATGCCTTAAGTACCCTATCTGCTATCTCTATGTTAGGAATTCGTTGCCCAGTTTCCCAGTAGCTTATGGCTCTACTGGTACAGTTAGCTTTTTTAGCTAAAGAATACATGCTAATCCTTTGTTTTTCTCTTTCTTCCTTAATTTTTTTAGAAAAATCTAACATTTCTATTGACACCTCTCCTTTTCAGTTATACTATATATAGTGTTAGAACAAGTGTTCAATATCAATATATAGTAGAAGGGTGGTGAAACAATTATGAAATTCTATTACTTTAACAACAATACTGATAATAAAGGTAAGCATGAAGTGCACACTGAAGACTGTTCTTTTCTACCTGCGACCATAAACAGGTCCTATATTGGCTTTCATTCAAACTGCAAGGACGCTATAACTAATGCAAAGCGTGCAAATCCTGCAAAGTCTTTTGATGGATGTTACTGGTGCTCTACTCAGTGTCACACTGGCTAACTTACTCTTTGTTATTTCTAATAAACCCATCTGTATAAAAAACCTTTGCAACTTTTTTGACGCAATCATCAACATCTTTCATTGTCATACTGTTAGTAATAACGAAATCCATTATTAGATTTACTAGTTCAGCGTTCCTTTGATCAATATTTTAATCTTTCATTCCAGAACCCCCTTAAATTACATAATCTCTACTTCGTATTCTACGGAAGCTAATTCTTCGGCCAAAGTTTTAGCTTCTTTTAATAACCCTACATATTTCTTAGCTTTACTTAACAATTCATCTATGTTCTTTACATAAATATTTAATAATACTTTTACATGTTCAACGTCTCTCACCTCCCTGATAGCTTGTCCTACCTGCTTCTTAAAAGATAACCCCTATTTAGTTGGGGCATCTTTTTGAGCTTTTTTTATGGTCTTTACTAGGTCCTTAGCTTTACCCTTATAACTAAATATGCCTTTCACTGTTTACACCTCCTCAATCGTAATTACTAGAGTTGAGTTTTCTATGACGAAGTCATTTATCGTTATGCATTTTATAGAGTAAATAACAATGTCTTGGTGATACATCACTATTTCACCGAATTCAAAGTCAATTTCCATTCGCGTGATATTTTCTATGAAACCTCTTTGACCAAGGAACTTCATAGATATTCAATCAACTTTATCTTTGAATTTAAAGTAAGTGTAAGTATTAGATAGCTCATCATCCAGTATAGTTATTTTCTCTGACACGGTACCACCTAAATGATTTGCTATTGTTTTAAGTAGTTTTTCCTTCATTGCGCTTCACCTACCATAGAATTTTTTTATTGCCATGCCTCCTTTAGTCCTAAATCCATAAATTTAGCAAACTCTCTATATACTGTCCTTGTTGCTTTTTTAAGTTCTTCGTTCTCCTTTTGTAATTGCTCAATTTCGTTTTTGAGTTTTCTACGCTCCACAAAACTCATCTTTCCTGGTGTAACTTCTTCTATTTGTCTTATGTAGTCAGGATGAAATCTTACAGTTGGCAACAAATGTTTAATTGGATCTAGCTTGCCTTCGTTTATCCAATTTCTTATTGTGGTAGGGTGTACTTGCCATCTACGTGCTAAATCTGCCATAGTTAGTAGTTGTTCGTCCAAATTCTCTCCCTCCCTTAAAGATTTTTGCCCTGAAGTCTTAGTATAAGGACAACTATTGATACAATTACAGATATCAGTGAGGCTGAAAGTGAGCAGACCATAAATATAAAATTGCTCCGTATTCTTAATCTTTCAGCCTCAAGCTTTGGGTCTGCATATTTTCTTTTTTTACTTAGTATTCCTACACCAGCTACATCCTTAAGTTCACTCATGTTAAAACTCCTTTATTCTGATATTTTGTTAATCAGATTTGACAACTTTGTCTCTATTTCTCTAATTTCATAGTTTTGCTTTAGATTTAGTTCAAATTGTTTATAAACTTCTCTCCCAAATCTACTGCTTGGTATTATTCCTGATTCAACCATTATTTCTTTTACAAATTCCATGTGTTGGTTTATATTATCCTGAGCGAGTACAGTAAATGTTTTATCCGTTAACTCTTTATCTATGGATTTTAAGCCCAATTTTTCACGCGCTTGGTTTAAACTCATCTCACCACGTGATAATTTTTCGTTTATTTTATTTAGTAAGTCATCCGAAAAATCACCACTTGCTAAATACCCATCAACAGCTACATTAATTTCCTTCGGCTCTAAGGTACCCTTAATATCTTGGAGCTCTTTTTTTATATCCAGTAACAAATCAATTACTCTCTCATCCATTTATACTACCTCCTTATCAGAGTTATTTTTTAACGACAAGTCTCTCTTTTCTTTTTCTATCAATACACTGATTTCGCTGAATAGGTTACTGAATTTGTTTGAGCCCTCCCAGTTAAAAACACATTGTTTGTCAGCTTCGTTCAGGTTCTTATGGACATCGTGATAAGTTAAAGCTTCTTTTTTTATTTCTTTTATAATTTCTTGTATGGTCAAATTTCTTAACTCATCAAATTCCGATAGAATAGATTGAATCTGTTTTAGATCCATTTACACTACCTCCTCGAAAAGATTTGTCTCCAAGTTAGATCTCTCTATCTCTCTTTGTAATTTTCCGTTTGGTTGCCATCCTTTTATAAAATCAATGGCTGCTGCTATCTCTTTTTTAGGAGTGTTTTTGTAACTATTTATTTCAAAATAATCTTTGAAATCTTTCCACATTGAACTGAACATTCTAGCTGCAAGCCCCTTGCTCTTATATGCACGACTTTCTTTGCCACCCAAACATTCTAATACTCTTTTTTTGCTAATAGTTTGTAAGTCTTGTTGCTGGCCATAGTCGATAGTCATTGTGTTTTCTAAGTTAAGTAATCTTTCTTCATGGTTTTCCATTACTTCGTATTGAAGTCTTAGTTGTTCCAGTGGACTCAATTTCTTAAATTGTTGTTTTAACTCTTTAATTAGCATGATTAACTTCCTTCTGGCTACTGCATCGTACCGAGCTGCTAATTGTAATGCTCCTTCTTCAGTCATTGTGTAGCATGGCAAAGCCTTATTCTGTTGGCTGATGTATGAGGAAGGCTCAAAAATGAGCTTACCTTCTAATCCACCATATTCAAGTTTTGAAATTTCATCCTGGATATCTCTAAGTACATTTTTGTGTTCTTTTCCAAAATGTTTAGCGATCATTCTACTGTCGATTTGAACCTCACCGTTTTTTACTTTAACCAGTTCATTCATTCTTCTTACCTCCTGCTTTGTTTTGTAGCCCATGACTCCAGTGATATCTAATACCTTTTCTATTTAATTGCTTCGGCAAGACACTCATTCCGCTTGACACCCCTTGGTAATACAAATAAAATGAAATCAACTAAGAAAATATTTCACCTTAAAATGCTTGAAAATGGGGGATAATATGAAATCATACCTAAGGAATTTTTTTGGTAGTCCTAGTAATTTTATTGCATTCGCTGTTGGACTTGCTCCCAGCGTTCTTCTGTGGGTTGTTGCCCCAGAAAAAACTGTTAGTTATGGACTCTTCCTAATCTTCATGTTAATAATGTTTTTAATAATTTGGTTTTTAGCTTTCATTATCATTAAAAAAAGTGAAGAAATGAATCTATTAAGTCAAAAACTAGATGTACCGTCTAATCCGAATTTGAAGATAATACAATGTATTAATGGTATTTGCTTATGTGAAAAAAGCGAATTATTGTCCACTGATTCTATAGTTTCAATTTTTATGAAAGAGCTGGTGTTTGAAAATTTAGTTGGATATGGAGTTGTTATAAATGTGCAACAAGATGGATACGTTCAGATTAAACCTACTAAGTTAGAGAACACTATACTAGACGAGGACCCTTTAAAAAACATTGATTTCATCCATATTCTCAATCTAAACAAAGCAGATATTATTATTAAGCCTACTATTTCCGTTGAAGTAATTAAGGATTACCAAGTTAAAAATAAGGAGGTTAGTTAAAAATGATTAACTTTAAAGTTGCTAAAATTATTAACGATACCACATTAATCATCAATTGCGGGGCTAATGATGGAGTAAGAAAGAACCAAAGATTTATTGTATATGCTTTAGATGGCGAAGAAATTAGAGACCCTGATACTAATCAAGTTCTTGGCAATCTTGAAACAACTAAGGGCACAGGTGTAGTTACATTTGTCTATGAGAATATGTGTAAAATTGAATCTGATATGAGAGTAGATCATAACAATCCAGCCTCAATAGCCCTTTACAAATTTGAGAACCTCGAAGTGGTTATCCCTTTTAAAAATGTGATAGTTGGAGATTTAGCTAAACCAATTTAGTTACAAGTACCACTACAGTACCAAAGCAAAAACCCATCAAAGGATATATCATTTTTATCCCAAATTTCGCAGTGTCTTTTTTGCCATCTGCCAAAAGTTCTATGGACCTTGCTAAAAATAAGACAGAAATAGAAAGTAATATCAATGAAATGTTAATCATTATCTCACTCATTATAATTGCTCCTTTCAATTAGATTTTTTTCTCACAACGTTTGTTAATTCCCAAATCGATCTGGATTAGAGTACATTGGCAGATGTGCTCTTTTTCTATTTCTCTTACTTTTTTTAAAATAAGTTCAACGTCCTTTAACTCTGATGCTTTTGCTTTAATCTCTATCTTCGTCATCTTCACTACCTCCCTTCCTATTGGTTACCTCTTAAGAGGTTTTCTCCCCCTTATGTTGAATTAATCAATTTAGAAAGGGGGTGGAAATTATGATGAGTAATTATGCGATTACATCTGCAGTTCAAGAAGTTTTAAACAATGTCAAGTTTGAAAAAGTTTCTGATTTATCAAAAGAACAATTCGCTGAAATTCTATCAGAGTCTATTTATCGGTCTATTTTGACAAGAGATTTTATAGACCATATTGAAAGAGAAATTGCCATGAACTCAAAGAGAAGAAGTTTCTAGTTTCTAGGTCTCTATTGTTGCTGTACTTGTTGACGAAGTATAGCAACATCTTTTTTTATTTGTTCAATATCATCAAGTACTTCACGAATAATGCCACTTAAGGTTAAGGATCTATCATACTTCTCAATACCTTCTTCCTCTGGCAAGGTTGCTTTTTTCTCTTCTGAGATTGCTACCCTTTTTCCCAATTCTTCTTTATTAGATAATTCTGTAATACCATTTGCAGAAATTTTTTCAATAATATCTGTATTAATTTTCATCTTCACTACCTCCTTTCTTTCTTTTTTGTTGTAAATTCATAAGCATCCTCTTATAATGTGGGTACAGGCTATTGCAGTGGCCAAATATTATAGAAAGGAGAGCTAATTATGCTTGATAAAATTTCCGTAAAAATTTTAAAACTACTCCAATCTAAAGGCAGTTTACCCTTAGATGAGATTGAGGAATATATCTCTTCACGCTACGCTATAACAGACAATATTGAATTACTCGAAAAAAATGGATATATCTTAAACCTCAAAGGGGACGAACCACTCGTTCTATATAAAGGGCGTCCTACAAAATTTAGGTTAACTGTTGATGTGTATAAATTACTGCCCCCAGGAGTAGCTTATTTAGAATACATCTCGAAAGACAAATTTAGGTTTTGGGTTCCCATAGTTATTTCAGTTATTGCCTTAACAGTTTCATTAATAACGCTATACAAACCGTAACTAAAGATATTACTGAAATGTAGATCGGGAGATTATATTGTTTTGTTCTAAATTCATTTTCCCTGTAGTACACCCATTCCATTAACCAATCTATTTTTTCGGTTAGTTTCATCTTCACCACCTCCCTTTTCGTTGCACTGCGCAATTTAATCCTTAAAAAAATATTCTCTAAAATCATCATCCGGAATTTTTAACACTTCTGCTATTATAAAAGCTTCATTTATATCCATAGTTCTAACATTATTAATTTTCTGGCTCGCTGTAGGTAATGCGATATTTAAAGCTTTTGCTATGTCCCTTTGTGTTAATCCCAGCTCTACTATTCTTCCTTTTAACTTATTAGAATTGACCATATCAATCACCTCCAATTGCTCTATGCAATTTTCTTAACCATATTGTACTACGTAATTTTCATCATGTCAATGCTCTATGCAATTTATTATAAAAAAATATTTCTTTTATGTTGCAATATGCAAATTATTGTACTATAATTATGTGTAGACGGGAGGAGATAACTTTGAATAAAAAGATTGGTAAAAGAATTGAATTGAAAAGAAAAGAAAAAGGCTTAACTCTTAAAGAGCTTGGGGATAAAATTGGTGTAGCTAGTTCCACAATCCTTAGATACGAGAAGGGAGAAATAAGTACTATTAAACTTCCCGTAATAGAAAGTATTGCTAAAATTCTCGAAGTTGATCCAGCATGGCTAGTATTGAAAAGTGACAATCCAGCCCCTGCAAAAATAACTAAATCAGATATAAAACAAATACCCGTACTTGGTTCAATAGCTGCAGGAACTCCAATACTAGCAGAGGAAAACATAGAAGATTACTTTAGCATAGACGGTAGAATTAAAGCTGATTTTGCTCTTAATATAAAAGGCGATAGTATGATAAACGCAGGTATAAATGAAGGTGATATAGTCTTTATACACCAGACACCAACCCTAGAAAATGGCGAGATAGGTGCTATACTAGTTGAAGGTGAAGCCACACTTAAAAAATTCTACAAAAATGAGGATAGTATTGTTTTACAGTCAGAAAATAATAAATACCCACCAATGGTATTCACTGGGGGTGATATAAAAATTTTAGGCAAGCTATCAGCTGTACTTAACATTTCAAAATAGATTAGGGCTAGCCACTTAATATGGCTAGCCCTAATTGACAAAAGGGAGTGTTTTCAAGAATGGATGAAGGAAAAATCATCTCTACACTTGTCGCAGTAAAGGGTGATAAGCTTATATTTAAAAATAGTTGTGATGTTTCTCCCTTACCTAATGGCTTTGATGCTGATTACGCATATGTTGCTAAAGATGATGCAATGGAAAGTAATAAAATAAGGGAAAATTCTACAGTCTTAGTTTCAAAAACACTGAACTTAAGAAATGGAGATATAGCCCTTGTTGTGGTTGAGGGTAATATTATTATTCGTAAATTTACTAAAAGCAAGAAAATGATTGTTTTAGAAGCTGACAATAGTGCATATCCTACCATCATACGTAGTGAAGAGTTAGTAACGATTTTAGGACGTTTATCTGCAGTATTTCACAAGTTTGATTAATGTTAGGAGGGTGTTAACTTGGATTACAAAGTAAGCTACAGAGAAAAAGACAAAGGTATACAGTGTATTATTAATTATAAGGATCAGTACGGTAAGTGGAAACAAAAATCAAAACAGGGTTTTAAAAGGCAAAAAGATGCTAAACCATGGATTGAAAACACGCTAGAGGATATAAGAGAAATTATGAGATTATCTCCTAGCAGAGAATACGAAGGAATTACCTTTGGGAGTTTCAAAGAAGTTTATATTGAACATGCAAAGATACACTTACAAGCAAATACTATAAAAGCTCTTGAAACTTCACTTAATAAGTTTACAGTTCTTGACCCAATGGACATAAGAAAGATTAAAAAGATGGATGTACAAAAAATAGTAGACCAACTTTTGAAAACCAGCCTAAAAAATAACACAATTAAATTATATGTCACCTACCTTGGCACGGTCTTTAGTGCTGCTAAAAACGATTATAACCTAATAACAAACATACCTACTCAAGGAATTAAGCTAGGTGATAAAGTATCTTTTAAGACTAAAAGCCAATTGGCGACCTCAAAGGCCTTAACTGATGAAGAGTTAAAACTATTATTAACCGACTTCTCAAAGAGTAAATATTATGATCTAATAGAGTTTATAAGCAAAACTGGCTTGCGCGGGGGAGAAGCTTTAGGGGTTACATTAGATGATATAGATATAGTAAATTGTGAGATTGATATAAATAAACAATGGAAAATTATAAAAGAAACTGGCAAGTATGGGTTTGGACCTTTAAAGTCTGATAGATCATATAGAAAGGTACCATTACCAAAATCTTATGCAAAAGAACTTATGTCACGTAAAGTAGTTAATTTCAGCAAGAGGCTATTTCCTTACCCAAATACCCAGGACTTACAAGGCTCTCTGAACAAAGCATTTAAGGCTAAGGGCTATGATATAACTATACATATACTAAGACATACCTATATAACTAAACTGCTAGCCAGCGGCTTAATAGATGATGAGACAATAGCCCAGATAGCCGGGCATACCGTAACACAGTTAAGAAAAACATATTCACACGTAAATAAAAACATGCGCGATAAAGCAAAAGCGATAATAAATGATATCGTTTAATTTTTTTGTTTCTATTTTTGACGAATTTTTGACGAAATAAGAAAAACCCCCTAAAACAAGGGGTTTTTCGCTTATTTTCACTACTATACACTATAATTAGGAGATTCTTTAGTTATTTCTACATCATGAGGATGGCTTTCTCTTAATCCTGCACCAGTTATTTTAATAAACTGAGCTTTCTTTAGTTCTTCGAGGCTTTTTGATCCACAGTAACCCATTCCAGCACGCAGTCCACCCAATAACTGATAAATGGTTTCTGCCACGTAACCTTTGTATGGTACCCTTCCTTCAATTCCTTCAGGAACCAACTTTTTTTGATCGTCCTGGAAATATCGGTCTTTACTTCCTTCCTTCATTGCTCCTATTGATCCCATACCTCTATACACTTTGTAGCTACGCCCTTTATAGATTTCCATATCCCCAGGGCTCTCTTCTGTTCCTGCTAATAAACCACCTAACATTACAGTGGATGCTCCCGCTGCAATGGCTTTAACAATATCCCCTGAGTACTTAACTCCTCCGTCAGCAATAACAGGTATGTTATATTCATTTGCAGCTTCAGCACATTGATGCACAGCTGTTATTTGAGGAACACCAACTCCAGCCACTACTCTAGTAGTACAGATTGATCCTGGGCCTATGCCAACTTTAACGGCAGACACACCAGCTTTTATTAAATCCACTGTTGCTTCTTTTGTTGCCACATTTCCGCCTATTATTTCCAGGTCAGGGTATTTCTCTTTAATGGCCCTGATAGTCCTCAATACACCTGCCGAGTGCCCATGTGCAGTGTCAACAACAATTACATCAACCTTGGCCTTCACAAGTTCATCAATTCTTTCCATGGTATCTTGACTTACTCCCACTGCAGCTGCTACAAGTAACCTTCCGTCACTGTCTTTAGCAGAGTTTGGATATATTATTGCTTTTTCAATATCTTTAATGGTAATTAGTCCTTTTAAATTATAGTTGTCATCTACTATAGGTAGTTTCTCAATTTTGTGTTTCATCAGTATATCTTTAGCAGTCATTAAGTCAGTACCAACTGGAGCTACAACTAGATTCTCAGATGTCATTACGTTTTTTATAGGTTGGTCAAAGTCTTGCTCAAACCTTAAATCCCTGTTTGTTATAATTCCGATAAGTTTACCTTCTTCAGTTATAGGCACTCCTGATATACGGTATTTGCTCATCAGTGCAGCAGCTTCTTCAATTGAATTATCCTTTGTTAAAAAAAATGGATTTGTTATAACCCCATGCTCTGATCTTTTTACTCTGTCCACTTCTGTAGCCTGTTTTTCAATGGTCATATTCTTATGAATTACACCAATCCCACCTTCTCTAGCTACTGCTATTGCCATCTTAGATTCTGTTACGGTGTCCATGCCCGCACTAATTAGAGGCATGTTTAAGGTGATTTTGTTAGTTAGGCGGGTTTTTAGCACCACATCTTTTGGCAAAACATCAGATTTTGCTGGTACCAGTAAAACATCGTCAAAAGTCAAACCATTTTCTATAAACTTTTCCAAGGTAAAACTCCCCTTTCAAATTATATAAAGTGTATAAAAAAAGCCTAAATCCTATCTATATAGAACAATGGGTCTTTTTGCTAACACTTTTTAGCCTTAATAAAGAAAATCAGTGGGTGCAAAGTAGGTTGTCAGATTTATATTGAAACTATAGTTCCCTATTATATAAAAAATTACCCGTTTTCACGGGATTTGTCTTGTACATATATATTTTTATTATTATAACACAGTACAAATAAAATGCAATATAAAATATATATTGCATATATACATTTATCAAGATTGTGGTATTTTATTTTGTTTGGATAGTAGAAACCCAGGGTAAGTTCAAGAGACTTATCCTGGGTTTAATTATAATGATTAGTTTAACCAACTATCTACTAACTCCCTATTTTGTTCAATCCAAACTTGAGCTGCTTCATCCCTATTACTATATTCCTCCATTGTTGCAATTAAACCCCCTAGTTCTTCTGGTGATAGGTAGTATTTTTCTAGGAAAGTTTGTATTTCGGGGTGGTCTGTTGCGAAACCCTCACGGGCAATAGTATTAATTGTTTCTTCACCACCATAGACGTCTTTAGGGTCTTCTAAGAACTTTAGATCGAAGTCTGCAAATTTCCAGTGTGGTGCCCAACCTGTAACAACAACCCATTCATTATTAGCGATAGCTCTACTTAGCTCCGCTGTCATAGCAGCATCACTACTCTCAAGAAGGTTTAAATCCAAATCATACTCTTCAATGGCATTGTTAGTTGCAGCCATTATCCCTGCACCTGAATCTATACCTACTATTTGTCCTTCAAATTTATCAATGTTTGCGTTAAGTTCCTCAATACTATCGATATCCACATATGTTGGTACTACTAAGCCAACCATAGCCCCATGGTAGTTTGCCCCAACATTGACTACTTCGTCTTTAAATTGACTATAGTAGTTAGAGTGGGTATTAGGTAGCCATGCAGCTAAAATAAAGTCTGCATCACCCGTTGATAGACCTTGCCACATCTGACCAGCCTCTAAGTCATGCAATGTTACGTCATATTCATACTCAATTTCAAGAATGTTTTTAACTAGATATGTACTAGCAGTGGCACATGCCCAGTTTACATATGAGATACTAACCTCTTGTTGATCATTTTCATTATCTGTTCCACTTGTACAGCCAACAAAAGTCAAAGACATTATTAAAACAATAGCTGTTACCATAAAAATACTTTTAAAATTCTTCATTCTTCAAAAACCTCCTATTTTTTAACTCCAACACTCTGTGTAAGCCTATCTAGTATAATAGCAATAATTACTACTGCTATACCACCTTCAAAACCCATTCCTATATCAAAGTTAGAAATTCCACTTCTTACTACCTGACCTAATCCTCCCGCACCAATCATTGAAGCAATAACTACCATAGATAGAGATAGCATAATACATTGATTTATACCTGCCATAATGGTCGGCAAAGCTTGGGGTAGCTGTATCTTAAATAGCATCTGATACCATGTGGATCCAAATGCGTTGCCTGCTTCAACCAATTCATCTGGTACTTGCCTTATTCCAAGGTTTGTTAACCTGACCGCAGGGGGCATAGCAAATATTATTGTAGCCATTACTGCTGGGACGATACCTATTCTAAAGAAGGTAACTGCCGGTAGCAAGTATACAAATGCAGGCATTGTTTGCATAAAGTCTAATACTGGTCTTACTATTTTATCCACCACATTATTTTTTGCTGCTAAGATTCCTAATGGTATTGCAATTATCAAAGTTATTATGGTGGATGTCAATACTAAGGATAATGTCTGAATCGATTGATCCCACAACTCAATATTTTCTATTAATAGTAGTCCGACAACTGTAAAAATAGCTACTCCTCTACCTGTGATTTTGTAAACAAGTAAAGCTAGTATAATAATTAACAACCAAAAAGGCAATAAGTGCAGTATGCTCTCGAAGAATCCCACCATTCCTGCTACCATTTTCCTTATATTGTCGAACTGGCTCTTAAAAACCATATCAATAAAATCAACAAAAGCTTCAAACCAAGTTCCTACAGGGATTCTAGGCAATATCATCACTCCTTTCAGGGAGTAATGCTTCTAATATACTGCCCTTTACTATTACTCCCATTAGCTTCCCCTTTTCATTTACTACAGCGGTGGGAATAGAGTTGCTAAAAGTGGATTCTAAAACTTCATTCAAACTAGCATTCAAACTAACCCTACTTATATGATCCTTAACTATAGATTCTATTTTGCTTTCACCTGATTCTATCAGTTTATAAATATCATCTATTTCAACAATACCTTCTAATCTCTTACTTTTATCTGTAACCAATAATACTTCTAAGCCATATTTTTTCATTTCTTTAAGACATGTTCTAGGTCCTTGGGAAATATCCACTGTTGTAAATGGCTTAACCATAATATCAGCAGCGGTTAGTAGCTCATTTTTGTTAACACCATCTACAAACCTACGAACATAATCATTGGCAGGTTTACTGAGAATTTCGTCAGCTGTTCCGATTTGAACAGCCTCTCCATCTTTCATCAGCATTATTCTGTCACCTATCTTTAATGCTTCATCTAAATCGTGTGTTATAAAAATAATGGTTTTCTTCATCTTATGTTGAAGCTCCAATAATTCATCCTGCATATCTCCTCTAATCAGAGGGTCCAATGCACTAAAAGCCTCATCCATTAGAAGTATCTCTGGATCATTGGCTAAAGCACGGGCCAATCCCACTCTTTGTTTCATACCGCCACTTAACTGGTCTGGTAGACTATTTTCATAACCCTCCAAACCTACTAAACTAAGTGCTTCCCTAGCTTTAGTACTCCTGATCTCTTTATCAATTCCTTGTACCTCTAATCCATATTCAACATTTTTAATAATTGTTCTATTTGGTAATAGAGCGAAGTTCTGAAAAACCATACTTACGGATTTTCTTCTTACTTCTCGTAGATTCTTGTTTTCCATTTTTAATATATCTGTTCCATCAATAAGAATCTCACCTTTAGTGGGCTCAACAAGCCTGTTTAAGCAACGAACAAGTGTAGATTTTCCACTTCCCGACAAGCCCATTATTACGAAGATTTCCCCTTCATTCACATCAAAGCTTACATTGTTAATCCCCACTGTTAAACCCGTATTTTTAAGAATACTGTCCTTTGACATTCCCTCTTCAATTAACTTTAATCCCCTCTTTGGCTTCTTGCCAAAAACCTTGTAAAGATTTCTAACACTAATTTTCTTCCCCATACTTACCTCCTAAATTTGCGTACTATATTATGTTAACAAAGAAAGGTCATTAAAACAAGCGCTATATAAAGCTATATGTTTCTTTTAAGAGTTATCAATAGTGATAATATATGTTTATGAAGGGATTATTTAAAAATCGTCCCATATAATCCTTTTAATTACCAAATGCTCTCGATTTGCCTATAAAAGTTAAGGGGTTCACAGAAAATTTAATAAGGATAAACGCTGATTACGGAGAATTGTGTGTTTTGTTTTGCAGAATGCATGAAACTTGCGCCACTAATGACACTATTAAATAGATCAAGAATTTCACTAACTTACACAAAAGACTTTATTAATTTTAGTGTCAGTTAGTGTAGAGATTTTTAGTGAAGTTAGTGGCTATTTTTTATTCGTATTGGTGCAAATTACATATGCAAAAAAGACACCAATCATAAGATTGATGTCTTTTTAAGTACCTAGCGACGTCCTACTCTCCCAGGGGGTAACCCCAAGTACCATCGGCGCTGAAGAGCTTAACTGCGGTGTTCGGAATGGGAACCGGTGTATCCTCTTCGCCATCATCACTAGATGAAACTATCACACTAAATTCATAGCAAGGTTTTCAAAGGTTTTATTCTTAAAGTTTTTCCTGACTGCTGACTACTGTCAGCTGACAGCTTAAATATTTAGGTCAAGTCCTCGACCGATTAGTACTAGTTCGCTGAAGGTATTACTACCCTTACACTCCTAGCCTATCAACCAGATAGTCTTTCTGGGGTCTTACTTCCTTACGGAATGGGAAGTCTTATCTTAAGGGGGGCTTCGCGCTTAGATGCTTTCAGCGCTTATCCCGACCAAACTTGGCTACCCAGAACTGCCATTGGCATGACAACTGGTACACCAGAGGTTCGTCCATCCCGGTCCTCTCGTACTAAGGACAGCTCCTTTCAAACTTCCTGCGCCCGCGACAGATAGGGACCGAACTGTCTCACGACGTTCTGAACCCAGCTCGCGTACCGCTTTAATGGGCGAACAGCCCAACCCTTGGGACCTTCTTCAGCCCCAGGATGCGATGAGCCGACATCGAGGTGCCAAACCTCCCCGTCGATGTGGACTCTTGGGGGAGATAAGCCTGTTATCCCCGGGGTAGCTTTTATCCGTTGAGCGACGGCCCTTCCACTCGGTACCGCCGGGTCACTAAGCCCGACTTTCGTCCCTGCTCGACTTGTAGGTCTCGCAGTCAAGCTCCCTTCTGCCTTTACACTCTTCGAATGATTTCCAACCATTCTGAGGGAACCTTTGGGCGCCTCCGTTACTCTTTAGGAGGCGACCGCCCCAGTCAAACTGCCCACCTGACACTGTCCTAGTACCGGATAACGGTACACAGTTAGAATTCCAGCACTTTAAGGGTGGTATCCCACGGGTGGCTCCAGCAACACTGGCGTGCTACTTTCTCAGCCTCCCACCTATCCTGTACATAAAATGCCAAAACTCAATATCAGGCTACAGTAAAGCTCCACGGGGTCTTTCCGTCTTGTCGCGGGTAACCTGCATCTTCACAGGTACTACAATTTCACCGGGTCCTTCGTTGAGACAGTGCCCAAGTCGTTACGCCATTCGTGCGGGTCAGAACTTACCTGACAAGGAATTTCGCTACCTTAGGACCGTTATAGTTACGGCCGCCGTTTACTGGGGCTTCGGTTCAAAGCTTCGCTTGCGCTAACCTCTTCCCTTAACCTTCCAGCACCGGGCAGGCGTCAGCCCCTATACTTCATCTTTCGATTTAGCAGAGACCTGTGTTTTTGCTAAACAGTCGCTTGGGCCTATTCACTGCGGCCTCTTCTAGCTTAAGAAGTAAATTCTCTCACCATAATGAGGCACCCCTTCTCCCGAAGTTACGGGGTCATTTTGCCGAGTTCCTTAACGAAGGTTCTCCCGAGCGCCTTAGGATTCTCTCCTTACCTACCTGTGTCGGTTTGCGGTACGGGCACCTTACTTCTCGATAGAGGCTTTTCTTGGCAGTGTAGGATCAGTTAGTTCCCCTCATTCGGGTCCCCTTCACTCCTCAGGATTATGAGTCGACGGATTTGCCTATCTACTCTCCCTAAAAGCTTGGACGCACATAACCAACAGTGCGATAACCTACCTTCCTGCGTCACCCCATCTCTCAAACGAAGTTTGGTGGCACTGGAATCTCTACCAGTTGTCCATCGCCTACGCCTTTCGGCCTCGGCTTAGGTCCCGGCTTACCCTGAGAGGACGAGCCTTCCTCAGGAAACCTTAGGTTTTCGGCGAAGATGATTCTCACATCTTTTTTCGTTACTTATACCAGCATTCTCACTTCTATTCGCTCCACTGCTCCTTACGGTACAGCTTCTGCGCAAATAGAACGCTCCCCTACCATGATTTACATCATCCATTGCTTCGGTGATAAGTTTGAGCCCCGTTACATTTTCGGCGCAGGATCACTTGACCAGTGAGCTATTACGCACTCTTTAAATGGTGGCTGCTTCTAAGCCAACATCCTGGTTGTCTGTGCAATCCCACATCCTTTTCCACTTAACTTATACTTTGGGACCTTAGCAGATGGTCTGGGCTGTTTCCCTCTCGACTATGGACCTTAGCACCCATAGTCTGACTCCCGGAAAACAAATATGTGGCATTCGGAGTTTGACTGAGTTCGGTAACCTGGTAAGGCCCCTAGCCCAATCAGTGCTCTACCTCCACTATTTTATTCCGAGGCTAGCCCTAAAGCTATTTCGGGGAGAACCAGCTATCTCCGAGTTCGATTGGAATTTCTCCGCTACCCACAGCTCATCCCCTAATTTTTCAACATTAGTGGGTTCGGGCCTCCATTTTGCGTTAACAAAACTTCACCCTGGCCATGGGTAGGTCACCCGGTTTCGGGTCTACGCAGCCAAACTTCACGCCCTTTTAAGACTCGGTTTCCCTTCGGCTCCGTGGCTTTACCACTTAACCTTGCTTGACTACGTAACTCGCTGGTTCATTCTACAAAAGGCACGCCATCACCCGCGTATGGGGCTTTGACTGTTTGTAGGCACACGGTTTCAGGTTCTTTTTCACTCCTCTTCCGAGGTTCTTTTCACCTTTCCCTCACGGTACTGCTTCACTATCGGTCGCTAGGTAGTATTTAGCCTTTGGAGGTGGTCCTCCTAGATTCCAACGGGGTTTCACGTGTCCCGCTGTACTCGGGTGGCAATTAGGTAGGGTTAATCTTTTCAACTACAGGGCTTTCACCTTCTACGGCCTGTCTTTCCAAACAGTTCGTCTAAAATTAACTTTTGTAACTACCTTGATATCCTGCAAGATACCACAATTGCTCCCTCAACCCACATGTAACAACGATTGCAGTCTTACATCACATGTGTTTAGGCTCTTCCCATTTCGCTCGCCACTACTTAGGGAATCGATTATTCTTTCTCTTCCTCGGGGTACTTAGATGTTTCAGTTCCCCCGGTTGCCTTCTACTACCCTATGTATTCAGGTAGTGATACTATGGTATTAACCATAGTGGGTTGCCCCATTCGGAGATCCACGGGTCAAGGCTTGCTTACAGCTTACCGTGGCTTTTCGTAGTTCGCTACGTCCTTCTTCGGCTCCTAGCGCCAAGGCATCCGCCGTGCGCCCTTAGTAACTTGACCAAATAAATGCTTACGCATTTGATCGTTTATTGCTCTAAGAACACTCTTTGTTTTTCGTTAACTAAGTTAATAGTTAACTAACCTTTGCTTATTGAATTTCGTGTGTAGTTTTCAAAGATCGTTAGAAAGAAAATGACCAACATAGTTAGCCTTTAGTTCTTTCAAAATTAAACAGCATATACCATATTTGAGTTGTGATTTTGTTTTGTGTAATACTTAAGAAGTAGATATCACTTAATGTGATATCAGTGTCTCCTTAGAAAGGAGGTGATCCAGCCGCACCTTCCGATACGGCTACCTTGTTACGACTTCACCCCAATCATCTACCCCACCTTCGACGGCTGCCTCCTAAAAGGTTAGCCCACCGGCTTCGGGTGTTGTAAACTTTCGTGGTGTGACGGGCGGTGTGTACAAGGCCCGGGAACGCATTCACCGCGACATTCTGATCCGCGATTACTAGCAACTCCGACTTCATGTAGGCGAGTTGCAGCCTACAATCCGAACTGAGACCTGTTTTAAGGGATTTGCTCCAGATCACTCCTTCGCTTCCCGTTGTTCAGGCCATTGTAGCACGTGTGTAGCCCAGGACATAAGGGGCATGATGATTTGACGTCATCCCCACCTTCCTCCGGTTTATCACCGGCAGTCTCTCTAGAGTGCCCAACATTACTTGCTGGCAACTAAAGATAAGGGTTGCGCTCGTTGCGGGACTTAACCCAACATCTCACGACACGAGCTGACGACAACCATGCACCACCTGTCTCTCTGCCCCGAAGGGACACTATTATCTCTAATAGCTTCAGAGGATGTCAAGTCCTGGTAAGGTTCTTCGCGTTGCTTCGAATTAAACCACATGCTCCGCTGCTTGTGCGGGCCCCCGTCAATTCCTTTGAGTTTCAATCTTGCGATCGTACTCCCCAGGCGGGGTACTTAATGCGTTAACTGCGGCACAGAGGGTATCTAAACCCCCTACACCTAGTACCCATCGTTTACGGCGTGGACTACCAGGGTATCTAATCCTGTTTGCTCCCCACGCTTTCGCACCTCAGTGTCAGGTACAGTCCAGAAAGTCGCCTTCGCCACTGGTGTTCCTCCTAATATCTACGCATTTCACCGCTACACTAGGAATTCCACTTTCCTCTCCTGTCCTCAAGTCCAGCAGTTTCAAATGCATTACGGGGTTGAGCCCCGCATTTTAACATCTGACTTACTAGACCACCTACGCGCGCTTTACGCCCAGTGATTCCGGACAACGCTTGCCCCCTACGTATTACCGCGGCTGCTGGCACGTAGTTAGCCGGGGCTTCCTCCAGAGGTACTGTCATTATTCATCCCTCTAGACAGAAGTTTACGACTCGAAAGCCTTCATCCTTCACGCGGCATTGCTGCGTCAGGGTTGCCCCCATTGCGCAATATTCCCCACTGCTGCCTCCCGTAGGAGTCTGGGCCGTGTCTCAGTCCCAGTGTGGCTGATCGTCCTCTCAGACCAGCTATCCATCGTCGCCTTGGTAGGCCGTTACCCTACCAACTAGCTAATGGACCGCGGGCCCATCCTACAGCGATAAATCTTTCCTCCATAAACCATGCGATTCATGAAGCGTATCCGGTATTAACATCAGTTTCCCGATGGTATCCCGAGCTGTAGGGCAGGTTGCCCACGTGTTACTCACCCGTCCGCCACTAAGTTAAGTAAAAAGCAAGCTTTCTACTTAACTCCGTTCGACTTGCATGTGTGAGGCATGCCGCCAGCGTTCGTCCTGAGCCAGGATCAAACTCTCCATTAAATTGAAAAGTTTATATTAGTTGGTTAGTTTCTAGTTGGTTAGTTGGTTAGGTTGCCCTGTCCAACTATCTACTGTCCACTAACTACTTAATTAACTGACTTCAGACTTTCGTCTGGTTTTAATCACTTTAAACTCAAATTCGAAATTAACTTTTACCAAGTTATATTTCTTATGGTATAGTGCTGTTCAATTTTCAAAGAACTGTCAGTAGCTCGTGCTACTTTTTTGTTTCATCACCTCTCGGCGACAAAGACTATCTTATCATTTTTTATTCATATTGTCAATACTTTTTTATTTTTTATTTTTCAAAAGTGTTGCTTGCTCTATATTGTTACCTTTAGGCATTTTTTATTTTGAAAATTAAAATGTTGCTCGTGTTAAGCAACGAAGATTACTATATCATTAATTATCTTGTTAGGTCAATGTAAATTATTGGTTTATTTTATTAAATTAAGGTCAAAAAAACCTAACGCGGAATTTAAATAGAGATTACGGGAATTCTGGAGTTAGTTTTTGAGGATTATAATGAATTTAAAACATTAGCCACTAATGGCACTATTAAATAGGTCAAGAATTTCACTAACTTACACAAAAGATTTTATTAATTTTAGTGTCAGTTAGTGTAGAGGTTTTTAGTGAAGTTAGTGGCAATGGTTTATCAAGACCCTACTTCCATAGCTTTTGGTGTAAATTGGTGGGGTTTTGTTGGTGCAAGATGATGTCCAAAGGTTTAATGTTTAAGGTTTAAGGTTTAATGTTTAATGTTTGAATATTAAAGTTAAACCTGTTTGACACAGGCAAATTAAAAACCCCCGTTTGCTAGAAACGAGGGTTCAGGATTATTTCTTTGGATGTTTTTCGATGAATATTGCGCAGTCTGGACATACTGATTGACAGATTCCACAGGCAATGCACTTATCTTGGTCTGTAGTTTCTACAGCTGGTGTACCATAAACACCTAACTCTTTAGACCAAGTAATGATTTTAACTGGACATTTTTCTATACAAAGACCACAGCCTTTACATAATTCTGAGAACATGTGAAAGTTTGCCTTAGCACCATCTTGAACTCTTGATTTATATTCCTTTGCCATTTGTGTGCACCTCCCCTTAAAGAACCTTATCTACTAGGTTCATACCTCTTTCAAGGGCCTTGAAGTTCAATTCCCTTAATTCAGGCTTTGCATCGAATTTGCTACCAAGTTTAAGCTCAATAGCTTCTTTTATTTTCTCGATAGGTAAAACACCTGTTGCCTTAATAACAGCACCTAAAATCATGATGTTAAATACCCTTGGGTGTAGTTCGTTTTTAGCAATATCATTTGCTGGAATTCCGATTACAGCCTTAGCATTTGTAGGCAATGTAGCGGTAAATTCTGCTTCATCATCTGTTAGGCTAGTAGGTCTTTGAGAGCGAGGATCTGCCTCAACTCCTTGAATACCAATTGCACGATCGTCAATTTCAGCTGCTTGAAGTGTAGAACTATCGTAGATAAATACTGTGTTTGGTCCTACATATCTTTTAGTTCTTTCAATTGATCTATCACTTAGTGCAACAACTATATCAGCAGTCTTAAACTTAGGTGATCCGATAACTTTATCATCTATTTGAACATAAGCTATAGAAACACCGCCCCTTTGTTCAACACCGAAGTTAGGGATATAAATAGCTTCTTTACCGCCATCATTAGCAGCTTCTGCCAAAATGTTAGCTACAGATTGAACACCTTGTCCACCTTCACCAGCTAATGCAATTTTATAAAGTTTTGACATGGCCTAGTCCTCCTTTTTTTGTGGAGCTTTTAATTCTCCAACCTTAAAGTATTGGGCCATATCTTTCTCAATAAACGCCCAAGTATCCTTAGCATTAGTCCTCCAGTTAGTTGGACAACCTGCTAATGCTTCAACAAAGGAAAACCCGTTTCTTTCAACTTGGTTTTGAAGTGCTTTTTTAATGAAACCTTTAAGTTGACGTACGTTTGAAACTGTACCTCTAGCTACATAAGCACCTTCTGGAGCAATAGCAGCTACCATTTCTGGTCCTTGAGTTGGGTTTCCTGTAAGTTCTACATCTCTACCGTATGGACTTGTTTCAGTCTTTTGGCCTGGAAGAGTAGTAGGAGACATTTGTCCACCTGTCATACCATAGTTTGTGTTGTTTACAAGAAGAACAAACATTTTTTCGTTACGAGCAGCAGCGTTAACTAAATGGCCTGACCCGATAGCATATCCACCACCGTCGCCCATATAAGCTACTCCAATCATTTCTTCTCTAGCCCTTGCCACACCTACGATAGTAGGAGTTGCTCTACCGTGGTGACATTGAACTGTATCACAGTTTAGGAAGTCCCATGCTAATAGAGAACATCCGATATCTACGCCGAAAATGATTTTTTCTTGAATTCCTAACTCGTCAATCGCCTCACCTAAAGCCTTAAGTACTAAACCATGACCACAGCCAGGGCAAAATTTATGAGGTTTTGTTTCCATATTCCAACTTTTTGGCACTAATGGTTGTTGCATAATATTTACCTCCTTCCGAATTAACCTTTAATATGTTTTATAATTTCGTCAGATGTAATACCTACACCTGGTTTTAGTAAAGTATCTAACTCAGTAGTCATACCATACAAGTATTCTTTTACTTGCTTAGTGAATTGGCCATATGCAGACTCAACAACTAAGATTTTCTTAGCATTTTTAACTGCTTCTCTCATCTCTTCTACTGGGAAAGGTCTAAGAGTAATTGGTCTAAAGTGACCTACTTTAAGACCGTCTTTTCTTAATTGGTCCACAGCAGCTTGTGCAGCCCTTGTAACAACACCATGAGCAACAATTACTACATCTGCATCTTCACAGTTAAACTGTTCATGTTCAACAATTTCTGGAGCAGCTGCTTCGAAGTCACGAGCAATTTCCATATTTCTTTGGTAAAGCTCTTCTTCAGTGTTATATGTGTTTCTTGGATATTGAACCTCTCTATCAACGCCTGGCATTCCAGGTTGTCCTAATGTAGCTTCAGGTTTTACTAGTTCAATTCCTCTTTCTTCTGGGTCATACATGGTTAAAGACTCTCTCATCTTCGCTTGGTATCCATCACCTAGAACGAATGTTGGGAATCTATATTTCCATGCAGTGTTGAATGATTTGATTGTGTAGTCATATAGCTCTTGGTGAGATGCTGTTGAATAAACTACTCTCCAACCCTCACCATTACCACCGAATGTGGTCATAGTAACTTCCTGTTGTGAGTAAATAACTGTTGCTGTAGATGGGCCACCCCTTTGCATAATAACTACAACTGCAGGGATTCTCATCATTTCTGCCATTGACATTGGCTCTTGGAACAATGTGTTACCTGGACCGGCAGTGGCTGAAAAAGATTTTTTACCTGCTAAAGTTCCACCTAAAGTAGTGAAACCAGCTGAAATCTCGTCTTCAGTCTGCAAGAATTTCCTGTCGAACTTAGGAGCTAACCTTGTCCAATAATGCATTATCTCATTTTGTGGTGTGATTGGGTAACCATACATGATGTCAGCTTTTGCAGCTAGTGCTGCCCAAGCGCAGACCTCATTACCGGTCATAAAAACTTTCTTCTCTCCTTGAATGGGCTTTTGCGCCATAATGGAAAAACACCTCCTATTAATTATAACAAACTATATTGTAAAGGGCATTTGCCCATTTACCACATTGAATCAGGCATGAATCTCTTAATTTCTTTTATGGGGTTTCCCATAATATCTTTATCTTTAAAGTGATCTAAAAATTCAGTAGCAACTGCGGTATAAACTATTGGTATATTAAGCTTCTCAGCTGCACTTGCTACAATTTTTGTACCTTCGTTTATAGCATCGATTGTTGTATCATCACCTAAGTTAGGGTTGTTAACTATTCCATCTATTTTACCTAATGATTGAATGTATTGTATTATATCTTCCTCTGTATTTGTCATGGGCCTGTGAGCATTTAAAACAACATAAACTTTCAGCTCATCTGATTCTGTGGCACCTTCTATTAGATTTAGAATCTTAGCTCCATGCACTCCATAACCAATATCTAAGACTAAGTTGCCTTCTCTACGAAGCACCCATCGCATTTCAGGTTTTATTACAGAACCAGCTTCTCCTAATCCTATTGTTTCACTGGTTTCCCAAGTAATAACGTCTACATCGTACTCTTCCTTAAACTTCCTCTTTAGGGCGCGCAATGTATAAAAAGGTTCTACGGTATCTAAATCAACTAGTGATACTTTATCATTGCCCAGTTTTTTTAGTTCTAATGCTCTATTTACAGCATTTTCACTCTTTCCACTGGCATATTCACCTACATATGCTTCTACGACTCTATTCATGTAGTCCTCCTAGATGTAATAGTACACATTTGAAAACTGTTTCCTGTGCTACTACAGGGTATTTTGTAGTGTATAACAGTGCAGTCAAATCGGTGCATTTATTATTACGTACACTGTATAACAGTGTACTCTTTAAAGTATAACAGAGCAGTTAAAAACGGTCAAGAAAAAAAAGGGCTACAAAGCCCCTCTTAGCTACCTCAGCAGCACAATCTTTAATATTAGTAAAAGCACAACCCCTGGTAGGCCTAGCAAGGCCGAAATGACTAAGGTCCCAAAGTTTATAGGTAAGTATAAACCTGCTCCCTCTCCGAAATTGTTAAATATGATTAATAATATAAGACCTGTAACTACATGTAAGAGAAAGCTATGCAAACCTTTAATTTTAGATAATAGTGGCCTTAGCAGTATGGCAATCAATATCATTACTAACATAAAAGCTAAAACAACTTCATTTCCTCCCATTTCTACACCTCCGATAAATAGATGATCAATATAAGCCTTAGCTTTATAATATCTATTCACGGAAAAATAAAAAATGACCTATTTTATTTCTTTTAGCTCCATCTGTTTTAATTCACGTAACAAATAGTTATATCTTTTTTCTGTGGCTTTTATAGAGTGTACAGCGTAATCGATAAGCTCTGGCTCATTGACACTGTTAAAGTACTCCTTAGCTGCTAACCATTCTTTCTTTGCTTCTTCTACTAGCTCAATCATGGTTTTAGAGCTAGTATGTATGGCGTCGTTTTCATCTGACTCAAAATAGCTTTGCACAACATCCAAAAATTTTCTTAGTTTTTTTATCATAAAAATCACCCCACTAAGTATCATGAAATCTATTATTGACACATAGTAGGGTTTTCATACAATTAAATTTTAAATTTCTATCCGACCTTGCAGGGCCCTAGATAATGTAACCTCATCTGCATATTCAAGGTCTCCACCTATTGGTAAGCCATGGGCTATTCTAGTAACTTTAACTCCCATAGGCTTAATTAGCTTTGATAAATACATTGCTGTCGCTTCGCCTTCAATTGTTGGGTTTGTAGCAATTATTATTTCATTAATAACACCACTGCCTAACCTAGTAATTAAGGACTTTATATTTAGATCTTCAGGACCTATTCCTTCCATAGGAGAAATACATCCTTTTAATACATGGTAATAACCTGAAAAATCGCCCATCCTCTCCATTATCCCGATATCTTTGGCATCTTGAACAACACATAGAATCTCTTTATCTCTTCTTTCATCATTACAGACGGTACATATTGATTCATCAGATAGATTTCCACATATTTCGCACTCTTTAATCTTTTCTTTTGCATCAACTAAAGCACGACTCAATTTAGAAACTTCTTCATGGGGCATTTTCAGAATATGGAAGGCCAGCCTTTGAGCACTCTTCCTACCAATACCAGGCAGTAACTGCAGTGTTTCTACTAGTTCATTTAAGTAAACTGACTGACCTGCCATTTAAAAAAGTCCTGGAGGCAATTTCATACCACCTGTTATTTTTTTCATTTCGTCTTCCATCATTTTTTCCGCAGTTCTCAAAGCCTCATTAACTGCAGCAACTACTAAATCTTGTAGCATTTCAACATCCTCAGGGTCTACGGCAGCAGGGCTTATTATAACTTCTTTAACTTCCTTATGCCCGTTTACTACAGCTTTTACTACCCCTCCACCTGCAGAACCTTCAACCAACCTATCTTTTAACTCATCTTGCATTTTTGCCATGTCTGATTGCATTTTTTGCATTTGTTTCATAGCCTTTTGCATATTTCCTCCAAACATAAATATCCCTCCAATTTTTAATCTTTTACTTCTACTTTATCTTCACCAAACAACTGTTCAGCAATGGTTATAAGATTATCCTTTTTGTTTGTTGATTGTTTACCTGTCTGTTTTTTAGTGTCCTTAGTTATGGCAACAATATTAACCTCTACGCCAGTGGTTTCAAATATTGTTTTTTGAATTAGATCCCTGTGACTATCTTTCATTATATTTTCCCTGTGCAACAAAAATTTCTCATCATATAAAATTTCAAGTTGGTTACCTTCTAGCTTATTAATAACACCCTCTTTTAACCAAGCATGAGTAGAAACACTTTCTTTTTTCACAGAAAACAAAACCCTATCCCAATTCTTCTTAATACTTTCTATACCCAATTTACTATTATTAACGGATACAACGTTAACATCTTTAATATTATCTGTATTCTCTTGTTTATAAGAAAGTGAGTTAAGATTTATAGTTCCTTGTACGATTTTTGCTTCTAGTTCTTCAATTCTCTTTTCCAATTGAGCAATCTTTCTATCTTCACTTTCCATGGTTTTAATAATCATTGTTTCCAAAATAATTTTGGGATGAGATGATGCTCTAATTTCTTTTTCACCTTCTATCAATATACCAATTATCTTTATTAATTCTTGTACAGATGTATCTGTATCTCTTTTTTCCTTTATATAGTCAAACATTGTATTTCTTAAGCTTTCAACTATATCTTGAAGAAAACTTCTAATATCTTTACCCTCTTCTATAACTATATTCACAAGCTCTAAAGCTTTATCTAAGTCTTTATTTAGTATATACTCACTAAGCTCTTTTATTGTTATAGGTGACAAGGTACCCATAACATCAAGAACTAGCTGAGTACTAATTTCACCCTGGCCATATACAAACATTTGATCCAACAGACTTAGTGCATCCCTCATACTCCCATCAGCTTTGTTGGCTAGTAATTCTGATGCCATTTTATCAATAATAATATTATTTTGTTCACATATTTTTATTAAATACTCAGCTATTTCACTATTTGTAAAACGCCTGAAATCAAAGCGTTGGCAGCGGGATAGTATAGTGGCAGGTAGTTTATGGGGCTCTGTTGTAGCTAGTATAAATATAACGTGAGACGGAGGCTCTTCTAGAGTTTTTAACAAAGCATTAAATGCTTCCGTTGTTAACATATGTACTTCATCTATAATGTAAACCTTATAACGGGCCTCAGAAGGCGCATAGTTCACCCTATCCCTAAGTTCACGAATTTCATCTATACCTCTATTTGATGCAGCATCTATTTCTAGCACATCCAAAGAGCTATTTTCATTAATTTTTGTGCAAATTTTGCACGTATTACAGGGATCAGCAGTTGGCCCATTAACACAGTTTACAGCCTTAGCAAATATTTTTGCAGTACTTGTTTTACCTGTACCCCTTGGACCAGAAAAAAGATAAGCATGAGCAACTTTATTGTTTGATAGGCTATTTTGCAGAGTTGTCCTTATATGCTGTTGAGCTACGTAACCCTCTGAAAAATCCTTTGGTCTCAATTTTCTATAGAGTGCCTTATATTCCAAATTTATCACCCCTTATCATACTATTATACAAATCCCTTTTTTCTTTTGCAATGTTTTTATGAAAATGCATATTACGAAATAAACCTCACAGTAAAATTTTATATTAAAAAAACACCTATAAAGGTGTTTTTAAATATTTAAGGCCGCGCCCTACCTTCGACCTAAGTTCATAGGCGATACCCAAGCAGTTAGCTCGGATCAGGCTTCCCCGCGGCACATAACAGCAACTACTTACCGCTGCTTCCTTCCGGACCTGACGGAATTCATAGCGTGCTATTGCGCAGGACCCAATCGTCGTCACCACTTACTTAAGCCAGCCCTACAAAAGCATAGGCCTCAAAATAGGAACTCAATCCTGCTATAGCGGGTTGCAGGTACAGGGCACCGCTACCTCCCCATCTAGCACGGCCAAAATTAGCGTTTTTTATGGCGGAGAGAGAGGGATTTGAACCCTCGAGACAAGTTGACCCCATCTACTCGCTTTCCAGGCGAGCGCCTTCGACCACTCAGCCATCTCTCCATATTATTTGCTTCTTATTTTATTAAAGAATTCATTCATTAACTCTCGACTTTGGTCCCCTAGTAACCCCTCTTCAAAACTTAAGTTTACTCCAAGAATCCCAGGTAAGTCTAAACGAGAAACTATAGCTCCTGTTTTTGGCTCTCTTATACTAAAAATAACCTTTGATAATCGAGCTTGTATGATAGCTGAGCAACACATAGAACAAGGTTCAACAGTTACGTATAAGTTACAATCCAATAACCGCCATCCTTGAAGCTTATTTGCAGCCCTTCTAATTGCAATAATTTCAGCATGGGCAGTGGGATCCTTAACTGTCTCCCTTAAGTTGTGAGCCACTGAAATTATTTCATTGTTTCTTTCTATCACAGCACCAATAGGCACCTCGCCCAATTCACTTGCTTTTCGGGCTTGCTCAATAGCGACTTGCATGAACTTATCCATGGCGTGTCCCCTTATTTATAATGGTGCGCCCAGAAGGACTTGAACCTCCGACACGTGGTTTAGGAAACCACTGCTCTATCCCCTGAGCTACGGGCGCCCGTAAGAGATACAACATTTATTATATATATTACATTGCACTTTGTCAATGTAAATACTAATCTAATTATACATGTCAAATGTGGATAAAAAAAATTTGGTTTTTAAAACCAAATCAGGTTGTTTTATAAAATGGCGTGCCCGCCAGGATTCGAACCTGGGACCTTTTGATTCGTAGTCAAACACTCTATCCAGCTGAGCTACGGGCACAAATTAAATGGCGGAGAGAGAGGGATTCGAACCCTCGAAGCGAGTATTAGCTCGCTTAATCGCTTAGCAGGCGACCCCCTTCGGCCGACTCGGGCATCTCTCCATATATGGTTTTAACTTTAAAAATAAAATGGCGGAGGGGGTGGGATTCGAACCCACGGCCCTCTCGAGTCACTGGTTTTCAAGACCAGCTCCTTAAACCGCTCGGACACCCCTCCATCTACGACACATTTAGTAGTATATCATATGTTTTTTCTTATGTCAACATATTTTTTAGTTTTATTATTTAATCATTTTTTGCTGTGATTTAAATGTCTCGTGCCATATAAATATATAATATTTTCTTAGTTATGTCAACTAATTTCCTTTTGTAATTTTTTCTAATCCGCCCATGTATGGGTGTAGTGCTTTTGGTATGGCTACTGTGCCATCTTCCAATTGATAATTCTCCAAAATTGCAGCAACAGTTCTACCTACTGCTAATCCTGAGCCATTTAGGGTGTGAACTAGTTGAGCTTTTTCTTTAGGTGCTGGTCTGAATTTAATATTTGCTCTTCTAGCTTGGAAATCTTCAAAATTACTACAAGAAGATATTTCTCTATAGGTATTAAAGCTAGGTAGCCATACTTCGATATCATAGGTTTTGGCTGCAGAAAAACCAATATCCCCTGTACATAGGTTGACCACTCTATATGGAAGACCTAATTTTCTTAATATGTTCTCGCTGTCTAATAATAATTTTTCTAACTCTTCATAGGAATTATCAGGATTAACGAATTTAACAAGTTCCACCTTGTTAAATTGATGTTGCCTAATAAGTCCCCTAGTATCTCTACCATGTGCACCAGCCTCCGCCCTAAAACATGCTGAATATGCTGTGTACATTATGGGCAGTAACTTTCCATCTAGTATTTCATCTCTGTGATAGTTTGTTACAGGAACTTCTGCAGTTGGAATTAAGTAATAACCATTGTTTTCAATAGAAAACGCGTCTTCTTCGAATTTTGGTAATTGACCTGTTCCTGTCATGCTATCTTTATTTACCATTAGTGGAGTTAAAAGCTCTGTATATCCCCTTTCAATATGGTTATCAAGCATGAAATTTATTAAAGCTCTCTCTAGTCTAGCTCCTAAACCTTTGTAAAAAGTAAATCTTGATCCAGTAACTTTTCCGGCCCTTTCAAAATCTAAAATATCTAACTCTGTGGCAATATCCCAGTGAGGTTTTGGTTCAAAATTGAATGTGGTTGGTTCACCATTCTTTTTCACTTCTATATTGTCGTCTTCACTTTTACCAACGGGTACTGTCCCATGAGGGGTATTGGGGATTCTCAATACAATATCACTTATTCTTTCATCTATATCCCTTATTGTATCGTCTAGTTCTTTTATTTTTTCTCCCACTTGCCTCATTTCTAGAACTTTGTCCTCACATTCTTCTTTAGCTTTTTTTAGTCTTGCAATTTCCTGTGAAGTTTCATTCCTTAACCTCTTCAAGGATTCAACTTCAGTTAAATTTTCTCTCTTTTGAATATCTAACTCTAATATTTGATCCACAATTGAAGGATCTTCTTTTCTATTTTGTAAACTGTCCTTGATATATTCTGGGTTTTGTCTTAATACTTTTAGGTCCAACATAATTTTATTCCTCCTTGTTTTTATAAAATAAAAAAACCCTGACCAAGTAATAGTAAGTACTTAGTCAGGGACGAGTTACCGCGTTGCCACCCTGATTGATCAGCAAAGCTGATCCTCTCATAATTTTATAAAGGTAATCAACCTATACACTAGTAAAGTGGATTCACTAATTACCCTAATCGGTTCACAGCATCCACCGACTCTCTGAATAGGTATAACTAGGTACTATTCATTACATTATTGTGCTATGGATATTTTTAAAAATTTTACCATATGAAAACTTTAATTGCAAGTATTATTTTCCATCGAACCAAAATTCCTGTGCAGCTTTAACTCCTGTACCTATTTCTAATGGATGCCCTAGTTCTTTTAATGTCATTTCTAAAGCTGCCAGGACTGATATTACAAAAAGAGGTTCCACATTGCCTAGGTGACCTATTCTAAAAATCTGACCTTCTAATTTACCTTGACCTCCAGCTACGTCAACACCATACTTCTTTAATAGTATTGTGCGCATTTCTTTCAAATCAATACCTTCTGGCACTAATATTGGTGTTACTGTGTTTGCTGATACATGGTCATCATTTAATAGCTCTAATCCCATGGCTCTAATAGCTGTTCTAACCATATTAGATATATTCTTGTGCTTTTCAATTTCTTTTTCAAAACCCTTAGATTCTAATTCTTTCAGTTGTTTAAGTAACCCTGTATAAAGTGGTATAGCTGGTGTGTAGGGAGTTTCCTTTTTTTCCTTATAGAATTTCCTGTAGGTCTTTATATCCCAGTAATATTTTGGCAGTTTACTATTTTCGCAGGCTAAAAGTGCTTTGTGGCTAAAGGCAATAATAGCTAAGCCAGGCGGTAGAGCAAGAACTTTTTGACTTCCTGTCAAAATAACATCTATTCCCCACTGGTCAGTCTCTACAGATTCGGCACCTATTGAACTTATTCCATCAACAAGTAGCAATGTATCCTCTGATACCCTTAACTCGCTTATGGATTTAATATCATTTAAAACACCTGTTGATGTTTCACAATGTACAATAGTAATGCCTTTTAGGCTATCTCCATGTTCATTTATTATTTCTTTGATTTTCTCTTGATCGAACCCTTTTCCCCATGTACCATGATGTTCGATTACTTCCACTTCATATTGCTTAGCTATATCGGCGAATCGTTGACCAAAAGAACCGTTTATTAAAGCAAGAACTTTATCTCCTCTTGAAAAACAGTTTACTACAGCACATTCCATAGCTCCAGTCCCTGATGAGGTTAAAAAGAAAACTTCATTTTCTGTCATTAATAGTTTTTTGGTTTTTTCTGTGACATCAATCAGTAGTTCTTTAAACTTTGAGTTCCTGTGGTTAAATATGGGCTTTGACATTTCCAATAAAACGTCGGGCTCAACATATGTTGGACCTGGTAAAGCTAAGTATTTAGTTTCCATACTACACCCCCCTATAATTTCCTATCCATTTTGCCAAACATGGATATTGTCAGCTAACTATACAATTAATTTTATTATACCAAAAAAGGATTTATATGAGTACACATAATCAGTTAAACTATTAAACAATAAATAACAGCCGAACGAAAGTATCCGGCTGTTATCTATCTATTTTTGTGCTAGCTCTTTTTCTTTTTGTGCTTCTTTAACTATTTGCTCTTGTATGTGTGCTGGAACTTCTTCATAGTGTGAGTACTCCATTGTAAAAGAACCTCTACCTTGTGTCATAGACCTTAAATCAATAGAGTATTTATACATCTCAGCCAGTGGAACCTGGGCTTTTACTTTTTGTAGCCCTCCTTCTAAGGGCTCCATTCCCATTATTCTTCCCCTTCTTGAGTTCATATCTCCCATTATATCACCCATGAAATTATCTTGTACTAATACCTCTACATTCATAATTGGTTCAAGCAAAACAGCTTGTGCCTGCTGCATTGCTTTTTTGAAAGCTAAGGATGCAGCTATTTTAAAGGCCATTTCTGATGAATCCACGTTATGATACGAACCATCTAGCAATGTTGCTTTTATATCAACAACTGGATACCCAGCAAGGACACCTTCCTCCATAACTTCAATAAGCCCTTTTTCTACAGCTGGAATATAATTTCTTGGTACTGCTCCCCCAAATATCTTATCAACAAATTCAAAATTTTCTCCCCTAGTTAATGGTTCGAATTCTATCCAAACATGCCCAAACTGTCCTCTACCTCCAGATTGCTTTTTATGTTTTCCTTCTACTTTTGCTTTTCCCTTTATGGTTTCTTTATAAGGGATTTTAGGAGATTTTAAATCAACATCAACTCCAAATTTTTTCGCCAATCTATTTACAATAATTTCTAGATGTAGTTCACCCATTCCTGAAATAATTGTTTCTTTAGTTTCTGTATTTCTTTCAACTTTAAAGGTAGGGTCTTCTTCAACAAATCTAGCCAGTCCTGAACCAACTTTTTCTTCATCATTTTTAGATTTAGGCTCAACTGCAAATGAAATAACAGGTCTTGGGAAGTCAATAGGCCTAAGGTTAAGTTGCATTTCTTTTTCACATAATGTATCACCTGTTGAAGTCTCTTGGAGCTTAGCCACAGCAGCAATATCACCCGCTTGAACTAAGTCTACAGGTTCCTGATTTTTTCCTTTCATAAGGAACAACTGACCAATTCTCTCACTAGTCATTTTTGTTGCATTATATATAATAGAATCCGATTTTAAAGTTCCTGAGTATACCCTAAAGAATGTAAGCTTTCCTACATAAGGGTCTGCCATGGTCTTAAATACTAAGGCAGAGAATTTCTCTTTTTCATCGGTACGTATTTCCACTTCTCTTTCATTTAGAGTGGCTCTTATGGTGCCAAGCTCTCCAGGAGAAGGCATGGCAAAGTTTATAAATTCCATAAGTTGAGCTATACCAATATTTTTAACGGCACTTCCACATAAGACAGGAATAATTTTACCTTCTTTTACGCCTTTTCTTAAACCTAGTTCAACTTCTTCTTTAGTCAACTCTTCTCCATCTAAGTACTTCATGAGAAGCTCATCATCACTTTCCGCAACTGCTTCATAAATTATTTCTTTATATTCTTGTACTAAATCTTGTAAATCCTTTGGAATCTGCCCGTTATTGAATTTATTCTCGTTTTCGTATATGTAGGCTTCTTCCCTTAGAACATCTACAACACCCTTTAAACTTGCTTCAGATCCTATAGGAATCTGCATGGGTACAATTTTTGATCCATACTTTTCCCTTAATTGATCATAGGTCTTAGAAAAATTAGCATTTTCCCTATCCATTTTATTTATAAATACTACTTTAGGTAGACCTTGCTCTTGTGCGTAATCATACATAACTTCTGTACCAACTTCCACACCTGATGCTCCGCATAAAACCAGTAGTGTACCATCTACTATCCTAAGCGCTCCTTTAACCTCTCCAACAAAATCGAAATACCCTGGTGTATCAACAATGTTAATTTTGTGATTTTGCCACTCACAGGGTGCTAAAGCAGTGTTAATTGTAATCTGCCTTTTAATCTCATCTTGATCATAGTCAAAGGTTGTTGTTCCATCATCTACTCTCCCTAAACGTGTAATTGCTCCTGCAGTGTACAACATACTTTCTGCCACAGATGTCTTCCCTGCCCCACCATGGGAAATAACAGCGATATTTCTAATCATGCTCATGGGGTATTTTTTCAAGACAATCTCCTCCTTATGATGAAGTATGTTAATGCTTTAATGCTGACTTTATATTCCCCCCTCGTTTCGGTCTAATTTTTTAAATATTTCTTTAAAAGTGAATTTTATATATATTTTCTATATGCATTTTTAAAATCCTGCTTATAGAATAATATTTTCCAGAATATTGTATGCTTTGTTTATATTTTGTTTATTTAAGATGACCTGTTTAAAATGGTCTGCGGTACATTCAATTTTTTCAATACTATTTTTTATATTATATTTCTGAGCGCTTAGATTTTCTTTGTAAACATCTTCCCACGTTACTGGCACCGAAATAGGAGCATTTTTTTTTGGTCTTATACTATAGGGAGCTACGATGGTCTGTCCCTTGGCATTTTGAAGGTAATCCAAATATATTTTCCCTTCCCTATCATTTACTTTCCGTGTCATCGTTGTGGTCAACGGCAGCTGATTATGAACTATTACATAAACTAATCTAATAAATTCCCTTACTTCTTTATAAGTGTATATATTGTCTAGGGGGACAAATATTTGCATTCCTGTAGATCCAGAAAGTTTGGGATACCCTTGTATCTTTAATAACTCTAAAACATCATGAATCTTCTGAGCTATCTCTACAACCTCTTTAAATCCAAACTTTTCCATAGGGTCAATATCAAAAACTCCATAGTCTGGACTTTCAATTGAATTAATGTTGGATAACCATGGATGAAACTCAATTGTCCCTAAATTACAAAGCCATAAAAAAGTTTCCATATTATTTATCAGAGGGTAATCTTCTATGTTTTTAATACCTATAGTTTTTACCCAGTGGGGTTTTCCTTGAGGTGCATTCTTTTGATAAAAACCAGGCATATTAAACCCATTTGGGTACCTAGTTAAGGAAATAGGCCTATTTTCAAGATGGCTTTTTATGTATGGGTACACTCTTATATAGTAGTTTATACAATCCTTTTTTGTTATGTTTCCTTCTGGGCAATAAGTTTTTTCTAAGTTAGATAATGATACCTCTACAGCATTTATAGTTAGTTTTTGTGTCATATTTAGTCCTCCAGTAAGGATTTAAAAACTGGTGATCGCAAAGTGTAATCATCTGTCCATTCCATAAACTCTATGTAACATCTTACTTCTGGATTTATCCAAATATGATTTTTATCTTCAAAATTTTTAAAAATAGAGTGTTGTCTCACTATATCAATGGACTTTTCTAGTATCTTTTTTTTATTATCCTCTGATAGTCCAGTGCCCACATTACCTATATATAAGAAATGATCTTGTTCATCCCTTACTCCCACTGCTAATGACTTTACTCTTTGATTTTCAACCATTATACCCCCAATATAAGGTTTTATTACTCTCTTATGCTTATATTTAATCCAGTCATAACTTTTTTTCCCTTGAATATACTTACTACCTCTTTTTTTAGCTACTATACCTTCTAACTCTAACTTATTTGTGGTCTCGTACAAACTGACCCCATCATCAAAGTTCTTACATACATGTAAGATATTCGTAAAATTATAATTATCTTCAACTAGAATGTTAAGTATTTCTAGGCGCTTTTCTATTTCATGGTCCATTAGTGATGCACCATTCAAATATAGAATATCAAATACACCGTATGTGACAGGAATTCTATTTGATAGCATTTTAATCTTATTTAGATCTTTAGTTAAGTTTCTTTTTAATATTTGTGAAAAGCTATTCTTTTCACCTTTTACTACCATCATCTCACCATCAATTATAAAATCGTCTTTAATTTCCTTAAGTATTTGTAGCTCTGGGAACTGTAAGGTTTTGTCCCTTTGATGTTTATTAATTAGAGTTACTTTTGTGCCTTCTTTGTGAACAAGTATACGAACGCCATCCCATTTTATTTGATAGAAAAATCTTTCATCATTTTTATGTTTAAATTCTGCTAGTTTAGGGCCCATGGGATTAATTTTAATCATTAACCTGTCTTTTTACTCCTTTTTTTTGATTTGCTTGTAACATCCTCAATTTTTTCCTTTTTAACCATATCCAAACTAGCCTGAAGAGCTTCCATTAAATCAATAACTCCTGTATTAGGTTTTTCCTTTACATGGGTGATTTCTTTTCCTTGTACCTTACTTTCAATAATTTCCAATAACTGTGTTCTATAATTATCTGTGTATTTTTCCGGTTCAAAGTCAGTGGCAAGCCCTTCTATAAGCTGTTTAGCCATGGCAACCTCGTTTTCAGATAAATTTATATCATAGTTCGCCCCTGGTACCTCCTTAGATTTTCTGATTTCATCAGGATAATGCATAGTTTCCATTATAAGAATTTCTTCATAAATCCTTAGGGCAACTAATGACTCTCTAGATCTGATAACAACCTTTGCAATTGCTATCTTTCCAGTTTGTTCCAAAGCACTAACCAATAATTTGTAAGCTTTTTTTCCAGTATCTTCTGGAGCTAAGTAATAAGATTTATCGAAGTAAACTGGATCAATTTGCTCTAACTTAACAAACTCTACTATGTCAATGGTTTTCGATTTTTCTCCCGGTATAGCTTCTAAATCTTCATCCTCAATAATTACATAACTATCCTTTTGATATTCATAACCCTTTACAATATCTGTGTACTCTACCTCTTTATCACAGTTTTGACAAAACCTTTTTTGTTTAATGGGTGTGTGACACTCCTTATGTAAACTTTTAAAAGAAATATTTTTACTTTCTGTAGCAGTAAACATTTTAATGGGTACATTTATAAGTCCAAAATTAACTGCACCCTTCCACATAGTCCTCAATTGAATCACCTTTTTCTAAAAATTTAATAATTTGTATTTATGGTTTGTACATTCAGGAAAAAATATACAAAAAAAGAGTAACCATATAGGTTACTCCCTACAATTATAGTTTTTTTAGATGTGAAACTCTGTTCTTAGCTTCATTATATTTTCCGCTATTAAAGAATGAAGTTGTATTTTCTCCGTCTAAAGATTCTTCATATACACCAAGGTACCCTGTTACCCTTCTGATTCTCCTTACTCTTTTAGATCCACATTTCGGACAACCAGCCTCTTTAATTATACCTATATAGTCACAGCTGTCACCTAAACACTGGTCCACTGGGAAGTTAACACTGAAGTATCCACAGTCACTTTCAAAGGCAGCATTTACTAATTGTTCAAATGCTTCTATGTTACCAATTGGTGCACTTTCTAGTTCAACATAGTTTATATGACCTGCGGGTGTAACTTTATTGTAGACTGACTCAATTTTTATCTTTTCATAGGCACTTATACTAAACTCAACTGGAACATGGAATGAGTTGGTATACCATTCTTTATCTGTTACACCTTCAATAACACCAAACTTAGCCTTGTCAATATTAACAAATCTACTTGATAAGCCTTCAGCGGGGGTGGCAAGTAAAGTAAAGTTTAGTTTATGTTTTTGTGATTCAAGTTGACACCAATCATTCATTGAACTTACTATTTTAAGACCTAATTTTTGTGATTCTTCACATTGTCCATGGTGTTTACCTAACAGTGCGTACAATGTCTCAGCTAATCCTATAAAACCTATGGACAGAGTACCATTTTTTATGGCATCTTCTATTGTATCTTCAGCTGAGAGATGATCTGAGTCGTGGTAAAGTTTTTGCCCTAATAAAAAGGGAAATTCTTTCACTTTCTTATTTTTTTGAATATCATACCTCTCAAGTAGTTGATTTTTCACCAATACAAATCGTTCTTTTAGTATATCAAAGAATTTATCTATATTACCATCTGCTTCTAATGCTATCCTCGGAAGATTAATTGAAGTAAATGATAGATTTCCTCTTCCATCTGTAACTTCTTCTCCAGCAACATTTCCTATAACCCTTGTTCTACAACCCATATAACCAACTATTTGTGGATTTTCTTCTCTCCTATAAAAAGGTGCGTTAAATGAGGAATCTTGGTTGGAGTAGTTAGGGAATAGTCTTGTGCAAGAGACTCTATGGGATAACATCCTTAAATCATAGTTTGGGTCTTCGGGGTCTTTATTTATCCCTTTAGCCATAGCAAAAATTAAATTTGGAAATAAAGGGGTTTCGCCTTTTCCTAGACCTTTTTCGAAATTTAATAGTAAGTATTTAGAAATAGCTCGTCCAGCCCTCGATGTGTCTAGACCAAAATTTATACTTGTAAAAGGTACTTGAGCCCCAGCCCTTGATTGCATGGTGTTAAGATTATATACAATCCCTTGCATTGCTTGATTTACATCCCTCTCAGTTAGTTCCCAAGCCTTTTCACTGATATCTTTTTGGTATTCTAGTTCATTTAATAATTTTACATGTTTATTGAAGGTCATCTCTACATATGGTGCTAGATCTCTATCAAGGGCACTTACAGACTGTCCTCCGTGTTGTTCATTTTGGTTTGCCTGCATGACAATACACACAAGAGCAGCTGCTGTTTTTATATCTTTAGGTGGTCTTATAAAACCATGCCCTGTATTAAATCCCTTTGTAAATAGCTTGTTTATAGGTATTTGCAAGCATGTTTTTGTACCAAAAGGCAAGAAATTCATATCGTGGATATGTATATCACCTTCATTATGAGCATCTAAATGTTCCTTCTTTAAGCTTATATCACATAATCTTTTAGCAGCTATGGATCCAGCTTGTAACATTTTACCCATGGCAGTATCGCCATTTATATTTGCATTTTCTGTATCTTTGGTATTTACTATGTCAGTCAGTTCTTTTATAAATCTACCCCTAGAGTCTCTGATTTTATCCCTTCTTCTTCTATAGGCAACATACTCTTTTCCAGCAGTTAAAAGATTTGACTTAATTAGTGTATCTTCTACTATATCTTGTATTTCATCTATGGTAGGTGTTTTTATTTCGGTGTTTATCATCTGGATGTTTATATTTTCTAATACTTTATGAGTAAGCATAAGTGCATCACTATAGTTACCTTCACCACTTACAGAAAAAGCCTTGTTTATAGCATCAGTTATCTTCGCGGGTTCAAAATCCTGAAGTCTACCATCTCTTTTAATTACTTTAGTTGGAAAAATAATTTTTGCAGCTGTGTTCGTATTCATACAACCTCTCCTCTACATTAGTAATATCTATCTATTAAATGTATATCGCCGTGCTTTAATGTTTTTGCAACATCTATAATTCTTTGATTGCTGGAACCTCTAAACCTCAAATCCAAATTCTTATATTTTTCAATAAAAGGTCCATCAATTAAAATATCAAGTAGCTCTAAAAGTTTTCTTTGATGGTCATCCTCTAGTAACTTTTCAAAAAAGAAACCAGTATATCCAACTAACTTATACCCTTCTTCTTTTAGTTTAGTAGCAAGATAAGCAAATTCTCTAGGTTGATAAAATGGGTCACCACCACTAAATGTAACTAATTTAGATAAAGGGTATTTTTTAATATCTTCTAAAATAAAAGAGCAGTCAACAATTTGACCACCTTGAAAACTATGTGTATTTGGATTATGGCACCCTGCACATTTATGCAGGCATCCTTGGGCAAATATTGTATAGCTTATACCTCCAGGCCCGTCCACAACAGACTCAGGTATTATACCTGCAATTCTTATATCCATCCCCAAAATCACCTCGCTATTTTATTATAGTTTTTTAGCATAAAAAAGACAAATATGCATATGTACAATGAGTCAAATTACAGTAACATTACTTCAATATGATAAAGATATCTACTAATTATTAAGTTTTTTGATGTCAATTTGGTTTTTATCAGTATATATAATTTATATCATTTTAGATAGAAATTATATAGGATATAGGTCACAATTTGGGCTTAAGAATAGGTTTAGTTATCAGGATAATACTTAAGATCAAAGTCAAAAGGCCTAACAGGGAAAATTAAAAGAGATTACGTGAACCACACGGATTCTGGGGTTAGTTTTGGAGTATTAGAATGAGTAATTTATAATATTTGCCACTAATGGCACTATTAAATAGATCAAGAATTTCACTAACTTACACAAAAAATTTTATTCATTTTAGTGTCAGTTAGTGTAGAGGTTTTTAGTGAAGTTAGTGGCAATTTTTTATTCGTATTGGTGCAAATTACATATGCAAAAAAGACACCAATCATAAGATTGATGTCTTTTAAAGTACCTAGCGACGTCCTACTCTCCCAGGGGGTAACCCCAAGTACCATCGGCGCTGAAGAGCTTAACTGCGGTGTTCGGAACGGGAACCGGTGTATCCTCTTCGCCATCATCACTAGATGAAACTATCACACTAAATTCATAGCAAGGTTTTCAAAGGTTTTGTTCTTAAAGTTTTTCCTGACTGCTGACTACTGTCAGCTGACAGCTTAAATATTTAGGTCAAGTCCTCGACCGATTAGTACTAGTCCGCTGAAGGTATTACTACCCTTACACTCCTAGCCTATCAACCAGATAGTCTTTCTGGGGTCTTACTTCCTTACGGAATGGGAAGTCTTATCTTAAGGGGGGCTTCGCGCTTAGATGCTTTCAGCGCTTATCCCGACCAAACTTGGCTACCCAGAACTGCCATTGGCATGACAACTGGTACACCAGAGGTTCGTCCATCCCGGTCCTCTCGTACTAAGGACAGCTCCTTTCAAACTTCCTGCGCCCGCGACAGATAGGGACCGAACTGTCTCACGACGTTCTGAACCCAGCTCGCGTACCGCTTTAATGGGCGAACAGCCCAACCCTTGGGACCTTCTTCAGCCCCAGGATGCGATGAGCCGACATCGAGGTGCCAAACCTCCCCGTCGATGTGGACTCTTGGGGGAGATAAGCCTGTTATCCCCGGGGTAGCTTTTATCCGTTGAGCGACGGCCCTTCCACTCGGTACCGCCGGGTCACTAAGCCCGACTTTCGTCCCTGCTCGACTTGTAGGTCTCGCAGTCAAGCTCCCTTCTGCCTTTACACTCTTCGAATGATTTCCAACCATTCTGAGGGAACCTTTGGGCGCCTCCGTTACTCTTTAGGAGGCGACCGCCCCAGTCAAACTGCCCACCTGACACTGTCCTAGTACCGGATAACGGTACACAGTTAGAATTCCAGCACTTTAAGGGTGGTATCCCACGGGTGGCTCCAGCAACACTGGCGTGCTACTTTCTCAGCCTCCCACCTATCCTGTACATAAAATGCCAAAACTCAATATCAGGCTACAGTAAAGCTCCACGGGGTCTTTCCGTCTTGTCGCGGGTAACCTGCATCTTCACAGGTACTACAATTTCACCGGGTCCTTCGTTGAGACAGTGCCCAAGTCGTTACGCCATTCGTGCGGGTCAGAACTTACCTGACAAGGAATTTCGCTACCTTAGGACCGTTATAGTTACGGCCGCCGTTTACTGGGGCTTCGGTTCAAAGCTTCGCTTGCGCTAACCTCTTCCCTTAACCTTCCAGCACCGGGCAGGCGTCAGCCCCTATACTTCATCTTTCGATTTAGCAGAGACCTGTGTTTTTGCTAAACAGTCGCTTGGGCCTATTCACTGCGGCCTCTTCTAGCTTAAGAAGTAAATTCTCTCACCATAATGAGGCACCCCTTCTCCCGAAGTTACGGGGTCATTTTGCCGAGTTCCTTAACGAAGGTTCTCCCGAGCGCCTTAGGATTCTCTCCTTACCTACCTGTGTCGGTTTGCGGTACGGGCACCTTACTTCTCGATAGAGGCTTTTCTTGGCAGTGTAGGATCAGTTAGTTCCCCTCATTCGGGTCCCCTTCACTCCTCAGGATTATGAGTCGACGGATTTGCCTATCTACTCTCCCTAAAAGCTTGGACGCACATAACCAACAGTGCGATAACCTACCTTCCTGCGTCACCCCATCTCTCAAACGAAGTTTGGTGGCACTGGAATCTCTACCAGTTGTCCATCGCCTACGCCTTTCGGCCTCGGCTTAGGTCCCGGCTTACCCTGAGAGGACGAGCCTTCCTCAGGAAACCTTAGGTTTTCGGCGAAGATGATTCTCACATCTTTTTTCGTTACTTATACCAGCATTCTCACTTCTATTCGCTCCACTGCTCCTTACGGTACAGCTTCTGCGCAAATAGAACGCTCCCCTACCATGATTTACATCATCCATTGCTTCGGTGATAAGTTTGAGCCCCGTTACATTTTCGGCGCAGGATCACTTGACCAGTGAGCTATTACGCACTCTTTAAATGGTGGCTGCTTCTAAGCCAACATCCTGGTTGTCTGTGCAATCCCACATCCTTTTCCACTTAACTTATACTTTGGGACCTTAGCAGATGGTCTGGGCTGTTTCCCTCTCGACTATGGACCTTAGCACCCATAGTCTGACTCCCGGAAAACAAATATGTGGCATTCGGAGTTTGACTGAGTTCGGTAACCTGGTAAGGCCCCTAGCCCAATCAGTGCTCTACCTCCACTATTTTATTCCGAGGCTAGCCCTAAAGCTATTTCGGGGAGAACCAGCTATCTCCGAGTTCGATTGGAATTTCTCCGCTACCCACAGCTCATCCCCTAATTTTTCAACATTAGTGGGTTCGGGCCTCCATTTTGCGTTAACAAAACTTCACCCTGGCCATGGGTAGGTCACCCGGTTTCGGGTCTACGCAGCCAAACTTCACGCCCTTTTAAGACTCGGTTTCCCTTCGGCTCCGTGGCTTTACCACTTAACCTTGCTTGACTACGTAACTCGCTGGTTCATTCTACAAAAGGCACGCCATCACCCGCGTATGGGGCTTTGACTGTTTGTAGGCACACGGTTTCAGGTTCTTTTTCACTCCTCTTCCGAGGTTCTTTTCACCTTTCCCTCACGGTACTGCTTCACTATCGGTCGCTAGGTAGTATTTAGCCTTTGGAGGTGGTCCTCCTAGATTCCAACGGGGTTTCACGTGTCCCGCTGTACTCGGGTGGCAATTAGGTAGGGTTAATCTTTTCAACTACAGGGCTTTCACCTTCTACGGCCTGTCTTTCCAAACAGTTCGTCTAAAATTAACTTTTGTAACTACCTTGATATCCTGCAAGATACCACAATTGCTCCCTCAACCCACATGTAACAACGATTGCAGTCTTACATCACATGTGTTTAGGCTCTTCCCATTTCGCTCGCCACTACTTAGGGAATCGATTATTCTTTCTCTTCCTCGGGGTACTTAGATGTTTCAGTTCCCCCGGTTGCCTTCTACTACCCTATGTATTCAGGTAGTGATACTATGGTATTAACCATAGTGGGTTGCCCCATTCGGAGATCCACGGGTCAAGGCTTGCTTACAGCTTACCGTGGCTTTTCGTAGTTCGCTACGTCCTTCTTCGGCTCCTAGCGCCAAGGCATCCGCCGTGCGCCCTTAGTAACTTGACCAAATAAATGCTTACGCATTTGATCGTTTATTGCTCTAAGAACACTCTTTGTTTTTCGTTAACTAAGTTAATAGTTAACTAACCTTTGCTTATTGAATTTCGTGTGTAGTTTTCAAAGATCGTTAGAAAGAAAATGACCAACATAGTTAGCCTTTAGTTCTTTCAAAATTAAACAGCATATACCATATTTGAGTTGTGATTTTGTTTTGTGTAATACTTAAGAAGTAGATATCACTTAATGTGATATCAGTGTCTCCTTAGAAAGGAGGTGATCCAGCCGCACCTTCCGATACGGCTACCTTGTTACGACTTCACCCCAATCATCTACCCCACCTTCGACGGCTGCCTCCTAAAAGGTTAGCCCACCGGCTTCGGGTGTTGTAAACTTTCGTGGTGTGACGGGCGGTGTGTACAAGGCCCGGGAACGCATTCACCGCGACATTCTGATCCGCGATTACTAGCAACTCCGACTTCATGTAGGCGAGTTGCAGCCTACAATCCGAACTGAGACCTGTTTTAAGGGATTTGCTCCAGATCACTCCTTCGCTTCCCGTTGTTCAGGCCATTGTAGCACGTGTGTAGCCCAGGACATAAGGGGCATGATGATTTGACGTCATCCCCACCTTCCTCCGGTTTATCACCGGCAGTCTCTCTAGAGTGCCCAACATTACTTGCTGGCAACTAAAGATAAGGGTTGCGCTCGTTGCGGGACTTAACCCAACATCTCACGACACGAGCTGACGACAACCATGCACCACCTGTCTCTCTGCCCCGAAGGGACACTATTATCTCTAATAGCTTCAGAGGATGTCAAGTCCTGGTAAGGTTCTTCGCGTTGCTTCGAATTAAACCACATGCTCCGCTGCTTGTGCGGGCCCCCGTCAATTCCTTTGAGTTTCAATCTTGCGATCGTACTCCCCAGGCGGGGTACTTAATGCGTTAACTGCGGCACAGAGGGTATCTAAACCCCCTACACCTAGTACCCATCGTTTACGGCGTGGACTACCAGGGTATCTAATCCTGTTTGCTCCCCACGCTTTCGCACCTCAGTGTCAGGTACAGTCCAGAAAGTCGCCTTCGCCACTGGTGTTCCTCCTAATATCTACGCATTTCACCGCTACACTAGGAATTCCACTTTCCTCTCCTGTCCTCAAGTCCAGCAGTTTCAAATGCATTACGGGGTTGAGCCCCGCATTTTAACATCTGACTTACTAGACCACCTACGCGCGCTTTACGCCCAGTGATTCCGGACAACGCTTGCCCCCTACGTATTACCGCGGCTGCTGGCACGTAGTTAGCCGGGGCTTCCTCCAGAGGTACTGTCATTATTCATCCCTCTAGACAGAAGTTTACGACTCGAAAGCCTTCATCCTTCACGCGGCATTGCTGCGTCAGGGTTGCCCCCATTGCGCAATATTCCCCACTGCTGCCTCCCGTAGGAGTCTGGGCCGTGTCTCAGTCCCAGTGTGGCTGATCGTCCTCTCAGACCAGCTATCCATCGTCGCCTTGGTAGGCCGTTACCCTACCAACTAGCTAATGGACCGCGGGCCCATCCTACAGCGATAAATCTTTCCTCCATAAACCATGCGATTCATGAAGCGTATCCGGTATTAACATCAGTTTCCCGATGGTATCCCGAGCTGTAGGGCAGGTTGCCCACGTGTTACTCACCCGTCCGCCACTAAGTTAAGTAAAAAGCAAGCTTTCTACTTAACTCCGTTCGACTTGCATGTGTGAGGCATGCCGCCAGCGTTCGTCCTGAGCCAGGATCAAACTCTCCATTAAATTGAAAAGTTATATCATTCGCACATCGCTATTGGCAGTTAGCAGTTAGCTAAATACTAATAACTTAATGCGTTGATTACTGACTTCAGACTTTCGTCTGGTTTTAATCACTTTAAACTCAAATTCGAAATTAACTTTTACCAAGTTATATTTCTTATGGTATAGTGCTGTTCAATTTCCAAAGAACTGTCAGTAGCTCACGCTACTTTTTTTTATTTTATCACCTCTCGGCGACAAAGACTATCTTATCATTTTTTATTCATGTTGTCAATACTTTTTTATTTTTTATTTTTCAAAAGTGTTACTTGCCTATATTGTTACCTTTAGGCATTTTTTTATTTTGAAAATTAAAATGTTGCTCGTGTTAAGCAACGAAGATTACTATATCATTAATTATCTTGTTAGGTCAATGTTAATTAATGGTTTTATTTCTGAAAGATTAAGGTCAAAAGAGCTTAACGCGGAATTTTAATAAAGATTACGCGGATCGCGCGGATACTAGGGTAAGTTTTGTAGGATTTAATAAAGAATTAACCTTAGTCACTAATGGCACTATTATAATAGGTCAAGATTTTCACTAACTTACACTAAACAATTTTTTAATTTTAGTGTCGGTTAGTGTGGAGGATTTTAGTGAAGTTAGTGGCAATTTTTTTTAATCATTCTTTATATAGTTAATTATTTAAAGGTTTGTGGGCTGTTTTATTCCTTAAAAAAAATCCAGAGCTAGGCCCTGGATTTTCTATATCTTCTTTATCCACACATTCATGTCTTCAAATTTACCAAATATATTGCAATTGTTTATAAGTCTTCCAGTATATGTGTAATTATGTTTTTTAAATACAGTGTTCATACCAAATGAAAGGGAACGAGCTATGGAGTATAGACATATAATGCCCATATCTTTCATTTCATTCTCCAATGCATTTATAATCACTGACATTAAACCATTGCCTCTTTCATCTGGATGGGTAGCGCAATCGGTTATCTCAGCATTTTTATATCTCTTACTCATATCAGCTGATGCAGCGGAAACTATCTTACCTCCATTTGTAATAACCATGAAGTAGACGTCGCTATCCATTAGTTTTTCTAAATATAGCGGTTGATTCAGAGGAATTGGGTATGTTTCAAAAACCCTGTCATACAATGCTATCAACTCTGGTATATCTTCCTTAGTGGCTGGCCTAATATTATAGGTGTTTGGTAAGTTTGAATTAAATTCAACTTCAGGCTCTATTTTTGCAACTTCTTCAATTATTTCATTCTCTTTTTCAAAACCTTCACTTATTCTTCTTTCTTTCGAGAAGAATTTGGCCAGTGAGTATGCATTGTCTCCGTTATAATAGTGTTTAAATATTCCTTCTAGAATATAACCATGTGTCAAAAATTTTTCCCAATCATCGGACTTTGCCTTCAAGTACACTTTTCCGAAATTGTTTTTTTGAGCTAAATAATCCAGCCTTGTGGTTAGGCCATCAATATCTTTGCCTTCATAGTCAATTACTTCAACTCTTTGGTTATATGTGTCTAAAAAAATCTTAGTATAGTAACCTTCTTCTTCAATAACATAATCTAGTCCATAGATTGAACCATGAATAGTAGTAGAGGTGTTCTTATCTAAGTATATTTTTATTATTTTCATATTTTAAACACATCCTTTATTACTATTACTCCTGTTCTTCATACTCTTCATCTAGTGGAATGTTTAAATCTGTGTCTATTTCTGTATCTTCACCATCGGAAACTACCTTTGCTACTGCAACAATGGAGTCATCTTCTGATAACCTAACTAACCTTACCCCTTGAGTTGTCCTGCCGAATACTCCTATACCACTAACATTTTGTCTAACGATAAAACCTTTATTGGTGATAGCCATTAAGTCTTCACCATCGGTTACAGTTTTAAAGGCTATAAGTTCCCCGTTCTTATCAGTTAGGTTCATTATTTTTATACCTTTTCCGCCCCTAGACTGTTCTCTATATTCACTTATCTTTGTTCTTTTGCCGTAACCTTTTTTAGTTACTGTTAAAAGATACTCGTCATCCTTTGCAGTTACCATATCTATAACATAATCTTCATTTCCAAGATTAATACCTTTTACACCTCTAGCTAGTCTTCCCATACACCTAACATTGTTTTCATCAAACTTCACACCTTGTGCATGGTGAGTACCAATTAATATCTTTTGATTACCATCTGTAAGTTTTACAGCAATAAGTTCATCTTCCTCAGCTAGGGTAAGAGCAATCAGTCCGTTTTTCCTATTTGTATCAAAATCATTAAGGTCAGTCTTTTTAACATACCCATATTTTGTAGCGAAGAATAGATAGTAACCTTCACTAAACTCTTTTATAGGCATTACAGATGTTATCTTCTCATCTTTTTCTATAGGAAGAATATTAACAATTGATGTACCCCTTGCCTGTCTTCCACCTTCACCTATCTCGTAAACCTTCTTCCTATATACCTTACCTTTATTAGTAAAGAACAATATATAGTTATGAGAAGATGTTATAAATAGATGTTCAACGAAATCATCATTTTTATTAGATACTGCAGTGACTCCTCTACCTCCCCTTCTTTGGCGCTTATATGTAGAGGATGGAAGCCTTTTGATGTAACCTTGATGGGTAATTGTAACAACAACATCTTCTTCAGCAATTAAGTCTTCATAATCTATTTCTTCATGATCTATTGTTATACGTGTTCTTCTTGGGTTATCATACTTTTCCTTTACTTCTGTTAATTCTTCCCTAATAACATTATCTATTTTTTGGGGATCAGCAAGTAAATCATTAAAATATTTGATTCTTTCTAAGAGTTCCCTGTACTCTTCTTCGATCTTTTCTCTTTCTAGTCCAGTTAATCTTTGTAATCTCATATCTAGGATTGCTTGGGCTTGCTTTTCTGATAGATTAAATTTACTGGTTAAACCTTCCTTAGCTTCCTGAGTAGTTTTAGCCGCTCTGATAGTTTTTATAACTTCATCAATATTATCTAGAGCAATACGCAATCCTTCTAATATATGAGCTCTTGCTTCAGCTTTATTTAGATCATACTTAGTTCTTCTAGTTATTATCTCCCTTTGATGGTTTAGATAATGTACTAAAATATCCTTTATGTTTAAAACCTTTGGCTCATTGTTTACCAGTGCCAACATTATAATTCCAAAAGTTTGTTGCAGTTGAGTATGTTTAAGTAGAAGATTTGTTATATGTTCATGCTTAACATCTTTTCTTAACTCTATAACTACTCTCATACCATTTCTATCAGATTCATCTCTTAAATCTGTAATACCATCAATTTTTTTATCTCTTACCAACTCAGCAATCTTTTCTATCAACCTAGCTTTGTTTACTTGATAAGGCAACTCAGTGATTAAAAGCCTAGTTTTACCATTGTTCATTTTCTCAGGGGTTATTTCACCTTGAACCTTAATTACACCGCGGCCAGTTTTATATGCATTTTTTATACCATCTTTACCTTTAATAACACCTGCAGTTGGAAAATCAGGACCTTTAATTATTGATATTAAGTCATTTATTGTTATTTCTGGGTTATCAATTAGATTTATGGTTCCATCAATTACTTCACCTAGATTATGTGGAGGTATATTTGTAGCCATACCAACTGCAATACCTGACGATCCGTTAACTAATAGGTTAGGAAATTTAGATGGAAGTACCACAGGTTCATCTATTGTTTCATCAAAGTTAGGTCTGTAGTCAACAGTTTCCTTTTCTATATCTCTAAGTAAAACACTTGATAGCTTTGCCATCCTAACTTCTGTATAACGCATTGCCGCAGCTGAGTCTCCATCAACAGAACCAAAGTTCCCATGTCCATCAAGAAGAGGATATCTAATGGAGAAATCCTGTGCCATCCTTACTAGTGCATCATAAACAGCGGTATCACCATGTGGGTGAAACTTACCTAAAACTTCACCAACAACCCTGGCACATTTTTTATGTGGTTTGTCATGGGTGAAACCTAATTCATGCATAGCGTAGAGAATTCTTCTATGAACAGGTTTTAAACCGTCTCTAACATCAGGAAGTGCTCTACCCACTATAACTGTCATTGCATAGTTTAAATATGATTGTCTCATTTCACTATTTAAATCAATAGGAACTACTTTTCCATGAGTAAATTCATTCATTATTATTGTTTCACCTCTTTAAATATCTATAATCTAAACATCTAAGTTTTTAACATTCTTAGCATTAGTTTGGATAAACTCTCTCCTAGGCTCTACTTTGTCACCCATCAAAATATTAAATGTCTCATCAGCTAAAATAGCATCTTCTAATGTAACTTGTAAGATGGTTCTAGTTTCAGGATCCATTGTTGTATCCCACAACTGATCTGGATTCATTTCACCTAAACCTTTATATCTTTGTAGTGAATAATTTTTGCTTTGTAATTGATTTAAATGAATCTCTAGGTCACGTTCGTTATATACATACTTTTCCTTACCACCAGCTTTTACTTTAAAAAGGGGAGGTTGAGCAATGTAGACATATCCCTTTTCTACTAAAGGTTTCATATACCTAAAGAAAAATGTCAGAAGTAAGGTTCTAATATGTGAACCATCCACATCAGCATCTGTCATTATTATAAGTTTGTGGTATCTAGATTTTTCTATATCAAAATCATCACTAATACCTGTACCTAATGCTGTAATAATTGTTCTAATTTCTTCATTTCCTAAAATCTTGTCTAATCTTGTTTTCTCTACATTTATGATCTTACCCCTTAAAGGTAGTATTGCTTGGAATCTGCGGTCCCTACCTTGCTTAGCTGAACCACCTGCAGAGTCACCCTCTACAAGATACAGTTCACTTAAAGCTGGGTCTTTTAAAGAGCAGTCAGCTAATTTACCAGGTAATGATGATATTTCTAAGGCACTTTTTCTCCTTGTTAGCTCCCTAGCCTTCCTAGCAGCTTCCCTAGCTCTAGCAGCCTGTAAGCCTTTTTCAATTATTTTCTTACCTACTTGAGGATTTTCTTCAAGGAATGTTCCAAACTCCTCACTGAAAACAGAATCAACGATTCCTCTCATCTCAGGATTTCCTAGTTTAGTTTTTGTCTGCCCTTCAAACTGTGGTTCAGGTAGCTTAACACTAATTACAGCCGTTAAACCTTCCCTAACATCTTCGCCACTTAAATTACTATCATTATCTTTTAAAATGTTATTTTTCCTTGCGTAGTCGTTAATAATTCTCGTTAGTGCCATCTTAAAACCAAGTTCATGACTCCCACCTTCATGGGTATTTATATTATTAGCAAAGGAAAAAAGTCCTTCTGTATATCCAGTATGATATTGAAGAGATACTTCCACAATACAATCATTTTTTTCTTTTTCAACATAAATTGGAGGTTTATGAATAACATCTTTATTTTTATTTAAATAATCAACATAAGATATTATTCCTCCATCAAACTTGTAATTAACTTCAGTTTCTTTTTCTTCCCTTTCATCCTTTAAAGCAATAGAAACACCTTTGTTAAGAAAAGCCAACTCCCTGAACCTAGTATTTAATGTTTCAAAAGTAAATTCTGTTGTCTCAAATATCTCATGGTCAGGCATAAAAGTTACTTTGGTTCCGGTCTTATCAGTTTCGCCTATAACCTTCAGCTCAGTTACAGCTACACCTCTTTCAAATCTCATGTGATAAATCTTGCCATCCCTACTAATTTCAACTTCTAGGTGTGTTGATAGAGCATTTACAACTGATGCTCCTACACCATGTAGACCACCAGAAATTTTATATCCTCCTCCACCAAACTTACCTCCAGCGTGAAGTACTGTTAAAATGACCTCAACAGTAGGCTTACCCATTTTAGGATGAATTCCCACAGGAATCCCCCTACCGTTATCTACAACTGTGACACTTCCGTCAGCATTTATAGTAATAAGTATATTGTCACAACCAAACAATATTTCATCTATACTATTATCTACTATTTCATATACTAAATGGTGTAAACCCTTTGGACCTGTTGATCCAATATACATACCAGGTCTTTTTCTAACTGGCTCTAAGCCCTCTAGTACCTGGATTTGTTCAGCTTCGTATGTAGAACTATTAACATTTTTATTTTCATCTACCATTTTAGTCATTCCTCCAATGGTTTATATTTAAGTACATAAATTACCACCTTAAATTATACTTTATATTTACCTATTGTCAAAACACTGTTTTATTTAAAAGAAAAAACAGCATTTAAACACTATAAAAGCAGTCTCTATGACTGCTTTTATATATCCAGTTTTTTAAATTCACTGGAATTAAAGCCTAGTTTTGCTCTTTTCTTAAGGGTGTTAGCAGCAATTGGAGAGTAATATATCTGATTTTCAGTAACAATAAAGGATTTATTGTTACTATCATCAATCTTCAATGTAGTACCTTTCTCTTCATTGGCATTTAAAAATTCTCCAGTTATTTTATTTTCATTTGAAGAGTATGAAAAAATACCAATAATATCTCTTGTAGGAATAACAGTATTCCCTCCTATGTGAAGAAACATTTTGTATCCCACCTTTTTTGATATTTAGATTAAAATATTATATTTCCGTTATTTACATTAAAAATATTACCAAAACCTGCAAGATAATCTTCTTTGTCTGTTGTTGTAATAAATGTCTGTATTTTATCTTTAATATTTTTAATCAAGTAGTTTCTTCTCTTTTCATCTAATTCAGATAGCACATCATCTAATAGTAAAACAGGGTATATCCCCTTCTGAGACATGAACAGTTCAAGTTCTGCAAGCTTTAAAGATAGTACAGTAGTTCGTTGCTGCCCCTGGGAACCAAACTTCCTAACATTTTTATTATCAATGTTAAGTTGAATGTCATCTCGGTGAGGACCAATACTTGTTGATCTAATTTCAAGATCTTTTTTTCTATTTTCTTTGTAGTTAAGTAAAATACTTTCTCTAATCTGTTGTTTTGATAACTTTTGAATATCTCTTTCTGGTAAATAGGATAAATATTCAATTGTGAGGTTTTCCTGATTATCTGTTAGTTTCCTATGTGTAAGACTTGCAAGTATCTTAAGTTTATCCAGTGTATCAATTCTCTTCTTTATAATTTCGCTAGCTAAATTCGAGAGTTGTTCGTCAAATATATCCAAAGTCTTTATAAGATCAGCCTTATTTGATTTTAGGATTTTGTTTCTTGATATCACTATTTTATTATAATCACTTAATAGTTTTGAATAATAGGGTACAAGTTGTGATATTTCTTGATCTAGAAAGTTTCTTCTAAGGCTTGGACTTCCTTTAACTAACAATAGGTCTTCAGGTGCGAATATAACAACATTGAAAAATCCTAGTAAGTCATTAAAACTCCTTTTTTCAACCCCATTTATCTTGATCACTTTGCGATTATTCCTATTGTAACCTATTTCAATTGTATTATCTTTGTCATTGATATTAACAATACTTTTTATATAAAAATATTGTTTGTCCCAATGGATTAAATCATCTTTGTGATAGTTTCTCAATGATTTACCCAGTGAAAGAAAATATATAGCTTCTAGAAGGTTTGTTTTACCTTGAGCATTATTCCCTAAAAAGATATTTATATCATTTTTAAATTCTATATCAATATTTTTGTAGTTTCTGAAATTGTTAACGTGTATTTTTTTAATGTACAACCTACCAGCTCCCTGGCTACTTAGATGATGATAAATTCATCAACATCTTCGATAATAATAGAATCATTTGAATATAGTTTTCTACCTCTTCTTATTTCAACTTCTCCATTTACTTTAATAATACCTTGCTGAATAATTTCTTTAGCTTCTCCACCACTACTAACTAAGTTAATTAGCTTAAGAAACTGTTGTAGTTGAATATACTCTGTTTCAATCTTTACTCTTTGAGCCATTTAATACTACCTCCCTAGGCTGTTCTTATTGGTAGAACTAAGTATAAAAAGTTGTCTCCTATTGCTGGCTTTATAAGACAAGGATTAAAAGCTCCTGAAAACTCCATGGTAATCTCAGGACAGTCAACTATTTTAAGACAGTCTGTAATAAGTTTAGCATTAAAAGCAATAACAAGATCTTCTCCTTCTTTTTCAATAGCGATGTTCTCATCAGAGCTTCCAAGGTTAGGATTGTTGGATTTTATGTTTAATACATTATCTAGATTAAACTTAACCAAGCTCCTACTACCATCTCTAGATAGTAGCTCAGCTCTTTCTATTGCATTTAATAAGTCCTTAGTAGTAATTTTGATTTTCGTTTTATACTCTTTAGGAATTATTTGTTCGTATGGAGGATATTTTCCCTCAATTACCCTAGTGCTAAAGGTTATATGGTCTAAAACAAAGAAAACAATATTGTTATTTACATAGATATCAATGTTTTTATCATCATCTTCAAGAAGAATCCTCTGTAGCTCATTAACTGCTCTACCTGGTACTACTGTTTTTATTTCAGACTCTACTTCATCTGTAACTATGCCAATTCTGTAGGATAGTCTGTGACCATCTGTAGCTACCATATTAAAAGTATTATTTTTAATTTCAAATAAGACCCCTGTTAGGACAGGTCTAATTTCTTCTGTGGCTATGGAGATCACAGTTTGCTTTATCATGCTTTTAAAAATATTTTCACTTATACTTATGCTCTTTTGATCAGGTATTTTTGGAAATTCAGGAAATTCGCTACTGTTTTGACCTGTAAGTTGGATATTTACTGACCCTGATTTAATAAATACGACCTTTTCATCATTTATTGTTAAATTAAGTTCACCTTTAGGAAGTTTCCTAACTATATCACCAAATATTTTAGCCTGAAGTATAATTTCACCATCATTGATACCTTTTACATCTAATTTATATTCTATTGCTACCTCAAGGTCCGTTGCTTTTATGGTAAGTTCGTCTCCCTTTAGTACTAATAAAACACCTGAAAGTATAGGAATAGTTGACTTTGATGAAATTCCCCTTTGAGTAACAGATAGTGCTGTAAGTAAATCTTCTTGGGAACATAAAAATTCCATGAATATTTCCCCCTTATATTTAATAAATATATATATTAATTAATAGTCATAGTAATAAGGCCTGTTAGTAATGTTTATAAGTGCATAACGACCATATAAATAATGTCTTAAAGGTCTTTGATAAAGTTGTGGATAATAGGGAAAATTATTCACAATTATCCACATGTGGATTATTTATTGATCTTCTTAACAATATTTTGAAGTTCTAGTGCATAATTTTTATTAGCTTCCAAGTCATTTTTTACTTTATCGTGTGCATGAAGGACAGTAGTATGATCTCTACCACCAAAACTCTCACCTATTTTAGGTAAGGAATGGTCCGTAAGTTCTCTACAAAGATACATGGCAATTTGTCTAGGATGTGCTACAGCCCTAGTCCTTTTTTTAGCCTTGAAATCTTCTATTTTCAGACCGAAATGATCAGCAACCACTTCTTGAACCTTTTCAATGGTAATTACGTCTGGTTTATTATCAGGTAGAATATCCTTCAATGCTTGTTGTGCTACCTCAGGAGAAATTTCTTGTCCTGTCATTGAGCTATAAGCCATAACTCTTGTTAATGCTCCTTCTAACTCACGTATGTTTGTCGCCACTTTATTAGCTATAAACATAAAAACTGAATTGGGAATATCTAAATTTTCCAAGTCCGCTTTTTTTCGAAGGATTGCCTCCCTGGTTTCTAAATCAGGTGATTGTATATCAGTGATAAGACCCCACTCAAACCTAGATCTTAACCTATCTTCTAAGGTTGGTATCTCTTTTGGTGGTCTATCACTTGAGATTATTATTTGTTTATTATTCTCGTGCAATGTATTAAATGTATGAAAAAATTCTTCTTGAGTTTGTTCTTTACCTGCCAAAAACTGAATATCATCTATAAGTAAAACATCAACGGTTCTATACTTATTTCTAAATTCTACTGTTTTATTGTCCCTGATTGCATTAATAAACTCATTTGTGAACTTTTCCGTTGAAATATAGACAACCCTACCATCGCTATTTTGTTCAAGTACATAGTGGCCTATGGCGTTCATTAAGTGGGTTTTGCCTAAACCAACCCCTCCATAGATAAATAAAGGATTATATGCTTTAGCAGGTGCTTCAGCTACAGCCAAAGATGCAGCATGGGCGAACCTATTACTATTACCAATTACAAAAGTTTCAAATGTATACTTAGGGTTTAGTGGTGCAGTTACTAAATCATCCATATTTCTATCAGTGGCAGTAAATTTCTTTTTAGGTTGCTTAACACTTATGGACTTATCTTGAGGTACAACAAAATTAACCTCATATTCTTCGGCAGTAATTTGTTTTAATATGTCCTTAATAAGGCCAGAATACCTATTTTCTAACCATTCTTTAGTAAAATCATTTGGAACACCAACTATAATAGTTGACTCATACATTGTAATAGGCGTAGTACCTTGTAGCCAGGTTTCAAAACTAGGCTTACTTAACTTAGTTTCCATATTTTTTAAAACCTCTGCCCATAAATTATTCAAGAACGAACTCATAATACAACCTCCTAAAGCAGATCCTATAAATTTTTTATAATATATGTGGAAAAATCAATGTGGATAAGAGAAAAAAATATAATTATCCACATTCTATTGGGAATAAAAGAATAACCAACTGTTAACTGTGAATAATTATATAAGAGATATTAACAAGTATTGAATTAATATCCACAATGAGATTAGATAAAAGAAGTAATAAAAACAAAAGCTTATGTTATTTTTCCACAGTATCAACATATGAAATAAAATAACAGTTATCCACATAGTTATACACAAGCTGTTGATAAGTCTTTCTGTGGATAAACTAGAGTAACATAAACAGTTTATCAAATTAATCCACAGACTGCAATAAAAATCGAAAGATTAATCCACAGTTCGACAAGTTTTTTGGGGATAACTCTTATTATCCACAATCTTGACATACTGGGACATGTTAATGTATAATATCTTTTAGCGTAATTAAGGGGGTGGAAACGAATATGAAAAGAACATACCAACCCAAAGTTAGAAGACGTAAATCAAACCACGGGTTCCTACACAGAATGAGTACAAAAGCTGGACGTAATATTTTAAAGCGCCGTCGTCAGAAGGCAAGAAAAAGGTTAAGTGCATAAGGCTGCTTTTAGTAGCCTTTTTGTGCATTAATTTATCGGAGCTGAAAATAATGTATAATGGTTTTTTACCACTTAGAAAAAATGCTGATTTTAGAAACATCTATAATAAAGGAAAATCTCTATCTACTAAAAATATTGTTATCTATTATAGTAAAAGTGATAGTACAGGTAGGGTTGGCTTTGTAGTAAGTAAAAAGATAGGTAAAGCCATTGTTAGAAATAGATTCAAGAGGATGATAAGAGAAGCATTTAGAACTACTAACATTCCATTAGAGCCTAATCTCGACATTATTATTTTGGCAAGACCTAGGATTTTAGATGCTGACTATTTCTCTATTAGAAAAGACTTAGTTTATCTATGTAAAAAGATTAAAAAACAAGTTTTGTTGAGTGAAGAGAACAATGGTTAAGGTAATGTTAATTTTACTAAACTTCTATCAAAAGAGCATTTCCCCAATAAAGGGTCCAACCTGTAGGTTTTACCCAACTTGTTCTGAATACTCTAAACAAGCCTTTTTAAAGTATGGATTTATTAAAGGATTTATGTTAACTGTAAAAAGGGTATCAAGGTGTCACCCTTTTAATGAGGGTGGCTATGATCCTTTACAGTAGTTAAAGGGGGATAAAGATGAATTTTATAGGTCAAATATTATTTAACTTACTTTCTTTCTTTTATGACATTACTAATAGCTATGGTATAGCTATAGTTTTGCTTACTTTGGTTTTTAGGTTTGTAACTTTTCCACTGAACTTAAAACAAATCAAATCTACCAAGGCAATGAATGCCCTAGTTCCAGAAAGAAAAAAATTAGAAGAAAAGTATAAAAATGATAAGCAAAAGCTAAACGAAGAAATGATGCAGCTTTATCAAAAACATAAAATTAATCCTTTAGCAGGCTGTTTACCAATGCTAATTCAATTTCCTGTGTTTATTGCAATGTTTAACGTAGTTAAAAACTTTCCAAAAGAGATGAGTGATGTGGCAGGGTTTTCTTCAGTTTTCCTAGGGATTGACTTAGCTAGCATAGGCAGGCAACTTGGTGTAATAGGATTTATTTTACCAGCTTTAGCTGGGATAACTACCTATTTACAAACTAAACAAAGCATGGCAGACAACCCTCAGGCAGCCCAAGGTGGTATGGGAGCTATGACTTCTATAATGCCTGTAATGATAACTTATTTTAGTTACATACAGCCCGCTGGTCTTGCACTTTACTGGTTATTAGGTAATATTTTCTCAATAGGTCAACATCACCTATTAAGCAAACATGTTGTAAAACTACCTGAAAAACAAGGGGAGGCGTAATAATGAGAGTTGTTGAAATATCTGCTAAAACAATTGATGAGGCATTAGCTGAGGGATTACAACAACTTGCTCTTGCAAAAGATGAAGTAGAATATGAAGTAATTGAATATCCAACTAAAGGCATCCTAGGAATAATGGCTAAGCCAGCTAAACTTCGTATAGTGGAAAAGTTTCTACCAAAAAAAGAGATAGAGAAATTTCTGAAAAACACTCTAGAATCTTTTAATGTAAATTACGAATTAGAGCTTATTGAGTACTCTGACTACATCAAAGCAAACATTAGTGGAGACGATTTAGCTATTTTAATTGGGAAACATGGAAAAACAATTGATGCACTGCAATATCTTCTTTCCTTGACAATCAACAAAAAGACTGAAGAATATGTAAAAGTGCTTCTAGACGTAAATGGTTATAGATTAAAAAGAGAACAGACCCTAGAAAATTTAGCTATTAGGCAAGGTCAAAGGGCTAAGGCCATAGGGAAAAAAATTATTCTAGAGCCAATGAATGCCCTTGAAAGAAGAATTATTCATAGTGTACTAAATGACGATGCTGGACTAGAAACATATAGTGAAGGTGAAGAACCTCACCGTAGAGTTGTAATAGAGCCCCTAAAATAAAATAGATAACCAGTTGGCGGTTTACGTTAGCTGGTTATTTTTGTTTTAGCATAGGAGTGCTTTTTTAAAAATTATTATTATGGTATTATGTAATAAATTTGATTTAATTGCTAAAATTATTGTATAAGGTTGTTTTTAAAAAATAGAGGTGAATTCAATGATAGACGACACTATAGTAGCTGTAGCAACAGCTGTAGGAAAAAGTGGTGTAGGTATAGTTAGAGTCAGTGGTAAAAGTGCCATCCATATTGTCAATAAAGTTTTTAGATCATCAAGTGGTAAAAGTTTACTGGACTTAAGAAGCAACACAATTAACTACGGATTTGTTGAAAGAGAAAATAAGATTATTGACGAAGTACTGGTTTCTTTATTTAGAGGACCTAAATCTTATACTGGTGAAGATGTTGTAGAGATAAACTGTCATGGTGGCCCAATTCCAATTAAACTAACAATGGAACTATTGCTAACCTTTGATTGTAGATTAGCTGAGCCTGGTGAATTTACAAGAAGAGCTTTTCTAAATGGTAGAATTGATTTATCCCAAGCAGAGGGGATAATGGATATAATATCAGCTAAAACTGATTTAAGCCTAGATGCTGCCACTAAGCAAGTTTTAGGTAAACTCTCTAGTATGATTAATGAACTAAATGAAAGTATTATAAGCTCACTTGCATTGATAGAGGCAACAATAGATTATCCTGATGAAGTATTCGAGAGTATTGATGTTGATACCATTTCTAATAGCCTTAATGATGTAATAAATGAGTTGAATAATTTATTATTAACAGCAAAGACAGGTAAAATATTGAGGGATGGAATAAAAACTACCATAGTCGGTAAACCGAATGTGGGGAAATCATCCCTTTTAAACTCCCTATTAGAGCAGCAAAGGGCTATTGTAACTGATATACCAGGTACTACACGGGATATACTAGAAGAACAGATAAGTATAAATGGTGTTCCCCTTGTACTTGTTGATACTGCAGGAATAAGAGAAACCGATGATGTTGTAGAAAGAATAGGGGTAGAAAGAAGTAAAAGTGCAATAAATGAAAGTAACTTGGTTCTGTTTGTATTAGATGGATCAAAAGAGTGGGAAGAGTATGATCAGAAAATATTGGAACTGATAAAAGGGAAAAAAGTCATTATATTGATTAACAAGCTTGATTTGCCACAAATGATGGATATAAATATAATAGCTAATAAAACAGGAGTGGAAAATATTATAAATGTTTCCATAGAGAAAAATATAAATTTAGAGGAACTAAAAAATGAAATATTCTCTATGTATGAGATAAGTGATATTGAAGATCAAACAATGAATACAATGATAACCAATTTAAGACATGAAAAAGCCATAAAGGATGCTGTTAAAAACCTTATGGAAGCAATAGAAAATATAGAAGCAGGGATGCCATTAGATATAGTAGCCATAGATATCAAAGATGCCTGGGAAAACCTAGGCAAAGTTTCAGGCTCATCTTTGAATAAAAATATTGTTGATGAGATTTTTTCGAGATTTTGTTTAGGGAAATGAAAGAGGTGTAATTATGAATAGTTATGATTGTATAGTAATAGGAGCCGGTCACGCAGGCTGCGAAGCTGCCTTAGCGGCGTCAAGGATGGGAGTTAAAACCCTTATTTTAACATTAAATATGGATAATATTGGACTTATGCCATGTAACCCTGCCATAGGAGGTCCTGCCAAAGGGCATTTGGTTAAAGAAATAGATGCCCTTGGTGGGGAAATGGGAAAAAATATAGATAAAACATACATACAAATCAGAATGTTAAACACCGGTAAGGGTCCAGCTGTTCATGCCCTTAGAGCACAAGCTGATAAGGCTCTTTACCAACTTAATATGAAAAAAACCCTTGAAAACCAAGAAAACTTGCAAGTAAGACAAGGTTTGGTAGATGATATAATTTTTAAGGATAATAAAATTAGTGGTGTAGCCTTAGATACAGGAGAAATATTTTATTGTAGTACTTTGATTTTAGCCACAGGAACTTATCTAAGGGGAAAAATAATACAAGGGAACTTGAGCTATGAAGGAGGACCAAATGGTCAGTTTTCTGCAAAGAAATTAACCAATTCCCTCATGGACATGAAACTTAATTTAATGAGGTTTAAAACTGGAACACCTGCTAGGGTAGATAAAAGGTCTGTGGACTTTTCTAAAATGGAAATACAGCCTGGTGATGATAAGCCCTATAAATTCTCTTTTATAACTGAAGAAAAGGACTTATTAGGTGAGCAAGTACCGTGTTACCTTACATATACAAATAAGAGAACTCATGAAATTATTACTTCAAACGCCCATAGATCACCACTTTACTCAGGGGTAATAGAAGGGGTTGGCCCAAGGTATTGCCCTTCTATAGAGGATAAAATAAGGAGATTTGCGGAAAAGGAAAATCACCAACTTTTTGTGGAACCTGAGGGAAGGTACACAAACGAAATGTACTTACAAGGCATGTCCACAAGTTTACCGGTGGATGTGCAATTAGAATTTCTAAGAACCATACCAGGTCTAGAAAAAGTTGAAATAACAAGACCAGGTTATGCAATAGAATATGACTGCATAGACCCCACAGAACTAAAAAGAACATTAGAGACAAAGAAGATAGAAGGACTTTTTACTGCAGGACAATTTAATGGATCTTCTGGATATGAGGAAGCTGCTGCTCAGGGGCTAATAGCTGGTATAAATGCAGCTATGAAAATAAAGGGAGAGGAACCATTTATACTTGAACGTTCAGATGCTTATATAGGCGTTTTGATAGATGATTTAACAATAAAGGGAACCCATGAACCCTATAGAATGCTAACTTCTAGGGCGGAGTTTAGGCTTTTACTAAGACAAGATAACGCAGATCTAAGACTTACTCCTAAGGGATATGAAATAGGTCTTATTAGTGAAGAAAGATATGTAAAATATTTAAGTAAGGTAGCATCAATTGAAAAAGAGATCAAAAGACTGTCGGAATATTCAGTCAACCCAACCAGTGATATAAATAGTATATTGAGTGAATTAGGTTCTACACAATTAAACAAAAAATACTCATTAGTGGATTTACTTAAAAGGCCCGAAATCAAGTATAGTGATCTGAAGAGGTTTGTTGATTGTCCACAGCTTGATTTTGAAATAATAGAACAAGTTGAAATACAAACTAAATACTCAGGATATGTGGATAAACAATTAAGCCAGATAAGTAGATTTCAAAAGTCCGAAAGAACAAATTTACCTGTCAATATAGACTACAATGAAATTAAAGCTTTGTCTTCAGAGGGTAAAGAGAAATTATTAAGAATTAGGCCCGAAACCATAGGGCAGGCATCTAGGATTTCTGGGGTGTCACCTGCAGATATTTCTGTTTTACTGATTTACCTTGAACAGTCAAGGAGGGGTAAAAAATAATGGAATTTAAAAATCTACTAAAACTTTATAGTGAAGAAATAGACTTTCAGATTTCTGAAAAGATGCTCACTGACTTCGAAAAATATAGGGATCTACTAGTTGAGTGGAATGAAAAAATGAATTTAACCGCTATTACAGATGCAGAGGGTATAGCAATAAAGCACTTTATTGACTCAATAGTTCCTATTAAACACTTTAGTGATGACAGCCATATTATAGATGTTGGTATAGGGGCTGGTTTTCCAACTATTCCACTTAAGATAGTCAATACCTCATTAAAAATAACGGCATTGGATTCTCTAAACAAAAGGTTGTCATTTCTCAAAGAAGTTAAAGAAACTCTTCAATTACAGAATATAAATTTTATTCATGGTAGGGCTGAGGATATAGGTCAAAATAAAAGCTATCGTGAAAAGTATCAGTATGCTACTTCTAGAGCCGTTGCTTCACTAAATGTTTTAACGGAATTATGTCTACCACTTATTGAAATAGGTGGGCAATTTATAGTATATAAAGGGGAAAAGTGGAAGGATGAGTTAAAGGAAGCTGAATTTGCCATAAAAAAGCTGGGCGGAGAAGTTATAGATGTAAAAGAGTATTCTTTACCTAAGCTACAGGACAAAAGATCGATTATAATTATCAGTAAAATAAGTAAATCTCCAGCTATTTACCCGAGAAAAGCGGGAACTCCCGCTAAAAAACCCTTAACAAATTAAGTAAAGTTTATAAAACTTTACTTTTTTTTATTAATTAAGAAGGAAAACAAAGTATGTTTAGCGAAAATATTAAGGTGAAATATATAAAGGTGGTGTACCTATGAAAGAACATTTATCAAAGTTACTAGGTCAGCAAGCTGAAAAGGGTGATGAAATTCAACAAATAGAGGTATCAAAAGTAATATCAAATCCATTTCAGCCCCGTAAATACTTTGATGGTGAGAAGATTGAGGAACTTGCTCAATCTATCAAGACATATGGCCTGTTGCAACCTATCATATTAAGGAAGGTAGGTAAACAATTTGAAATAATAGCAGGTGAAAGGCGTTTTAAAGCATGTAGCAAACTTGGATTTAGCACAGTATCTGCTATAGTAAAAGAAGCTAACGATGGAGCTATGGCTGCTATAGCTTTAATAGAAAATATACAAAGAGAAAACCTAAGTTTCCTAGAAGAGGCAGAAGGCCTACACAGGTTACTAAATGAGTTTAACTTAACCCAAGAAGTTTTAGCTCAGAGAATTGGTAAAAGCCAATCTACCATTGCTAACAAACTTCGTTTACTAAAACTTCCAGAAGAAGTAAAGAACCAGTTGAAAGAATCAAACCTTACTGAAAGACATGCAAGAGCGTTGCTTAAATTGCCTGAAACTGATCAAATGTCCTTATTAGGTAGAATTATGGAGGAAGGAATGACTGTTAGACAAACAGAAGAGGCAATTGACATGCTAATTCAGACTTCTTGTAATGATGGAGAAAATGAAGAGAAAAGTGATAGGAATATATCCCAAAGAAGATTTGTAATAAAAGACTTTAGAATATTTATGAATTCCATCAAGCAAGTTGTTAACACAATAAAGAGTACTGGCGTCAATGCAATAATAGAAGAAAATGACCAAGAAGAATATTTAGAGGTAAAAATCAAGTTACCTAAAAAGTAGGTAACTGAAGGGAGTTTTTTATATGTCTAGGGTTTTAGCAATAACTAATCAAAAAGGTGGAGTAGGCAAAACTACAACTGCAGTTAATTTAAGTGCTTTTCTTGCTAAAAAAGGAAAAAAGGTACTACTTTTAGATATAGACCCTCAAGGTAACTCAACCAGTGGGTTAGGAGTTAACAAACACAGAATAAAAAAATGTATATATAATGTTTTAGTTGATGAATTTCCAATTGAGGCTATAATTGTTCCAACAACTATAGATAATCTTGACGTGGCTCCAGCCACAATACAACTAGCCGGTGCAGAAATTGAATTAGTTCCAACTGTGTCAAGGGAAGTAAGACTAAGAAGTCAAGTTGAAACCATAAGGAGTTTATATGATTTTATAATAATTGACTGTCCACCTTCCCTAGGGCTTTTAACAATAAATGCTCTTACAGCCGCTGATGCAGTTGTGGTACCAATACAGTGTGAGTACTATGCTCTTGAAGGGTTAAGCCAACTTGTTAATACTGTTAACCTTGTACAAAAACATTTAAACCCCGGCTTAATATTTGAAGGAGCCTTACTTACAATGTATGATTCAAGAACCAACCTATCAAACCAAGTTGTAGACGAAGTTAAAAATTTCTTCGGAGCTAAAGTGTATAAAACAATAATACCTAGGAACGTAAGGCTAAGTGAAGCACCTAGTCACGGACAGTCTATACTAGAATATGATCCTAAATCAAAAGGTGCCGAGGTTTATGAAAGCCTGGCCCAGGAGGTGTTAGAGGGTGTCTAAGAAGGGGCTAGGAAGAGGCTTAAGTGCCCTAATACCTGAAATGCCAGAGAAAGAGATTGATGAAAATTCAATTCAAAAGATATCTTTATCAAGGATAAGGCCGAATCCTAAACAACCTAGAAAAATTTTCAACGTTGTAGCTTTAGAAGAACTCGCATCTTCAATAAAGGAACATGGAATTATACAACCAGTAGTGGTAAGGCAAATTGAAGGTGGATATGAGTTAGTTGCAGGGGAAAGAAGGCTAAGGGCTTCTAAATTAGCAGGATTAAAGGAAATTAGCGCTGTTATTCAAAACTTCAACGACAAGCAAATTGCAGAGATTGCTTTAATAGAGAATTTGCAAAGGGAGGATCTAAATCCCATAGAAGAAGCTGAAGCTTATCAAAAACTAATAGAAGAGTTTGGGATTACACAAGAGCAGTTATCTGTAAGAATTGGTAAAAGCAGACCTTCCATAGCAAACACAATAAGACTATTGAGTTTATGTAAAGAAGTTAGGGAAATGATTATAAAAGGTAGAATTAAAGCAGGGCAAGCTAGGCCACTATTGATATTAGATAAAAACAAGCAAATTGATGTAGCAAATTTGATTATTGAAAAAGGACTTAATGCAAGACAAATAGAAAAATACTGCAAGGAAATAAATGAAGAAAAGAAAAGTAGAAAAATGATTCATAATCCAATAATCAAAGACGTAGAAAATCGTATTATGGAATCTATCGGTGTAAATGTAAAAATAAAAGGGAATGATAATAAGGGTAAGGTTGAAATTCAATACTATGATCAAGATGATTTAAACAGAATTATAGATATACTGATGAACAAGGGGTAACCCTTGTTTTTTAAATAAGTGTATTAAATTTTTGTTTCACGTGAAACAATTATGTAAATATACTGTTTCACGTGAAACAATCTATTAGGGGAGGTAAAATATGATTTATTTAGATAATGGCGCCACTAGTTATCCTAAACCGGAAGAAGTTTATAAAGCACATGATTATGCTTTTAGAAAATTTGGAGCCAATCCTGGTAGGGGTGGGCATACATTAGCTCGAGAGTGTGCTAGAGTTATATATAAAACTAGAGAGAAAATGGCTGAGTTTATAAATGCAAAGGATTCAAGGGAAATATCATTTACTTCAAATACAACTGAGGCTCTAAATCAGATGTTGTTAGGGGTTATAAAAGAGGGAGACCATGTTATAACTTCACAATTAGAACATAACTCTGTATGGAGGCCCTTGGAATGGTTAAAAGAAAACAAAAGAATAAAAATAGATTTATGTAAGCACGATGAAGAAGGGTTCATAGATATTGAAGATATGGAAAGAAAAATTAATAAAAATACAAAACTAATAATAATTAATCATTGTAGTAATGTTTTTGGTTGCATACAAGATATTGAACAAATAGGAAATTTAGCTAAAAGAAAGGGTGTTTACTTAGCAGTAGATGGTGCACAAAGCCTAGGTTATGAGAAAATTGATGTTCAAAATATGAATATTGACATGCTGGCATTTGCAGGTCACAAAGGTCTATTAGGACCCTTTGGAGTTGGCGGTATGTACGTAAAAAAAGATGTTTTGTTAGAACCAATAAAAACAGGTGGTACAGGTAGTATTTCAGAATCCCCTGACATGCCAGAACAAGGACCTGACCGCTACGAAAGTGGAACCATGAATACACCGGGAATCTATTCTTTAGGAGCTTCTCTTGATTATATAAGTGAAAAAGGCGTAGATAATATTAAGAAACATAAAATGAAACTTGTAGATAAGCTTATTAAAGAAATAGGAGGATATGTAACAATTTATGGGCCAAAAGAGTTGGAAAAAAGAGGACCCGTTGTATCTTTTAACATAGATGATAAATATTCATCAGACGTAGCTTTCATATTGGATACAGTATATGGAATCGCTGTAAGGGCAGGCCTTCACTGCTCTCCTTTAGCTCATAAATGCTTCAACACATTAGAACAGGGTACGGTGAGAGTAACACCAGGTTTATTTAACACTGAAGGGGAGATAGATACTCTTATTACCGCTATAAAGGAAATTAAAGGGGAAATCTAATATGGGAAATATTATTAATGGGCTATCCATAATATTTGGTGGATTGATTGGAAGTTTTTTTGGCAAAAAAATACCTAAAAAAATGGAAGAGACTGTAGTACATGGACTGGGGTTGGCTGTTATATTGATAGGCGTGAGTTCCATGATGGAATCGAGTAACATATTGCATATTATAATAGCTATAGTTCTTGGGGGCATATTAGGTGAATATATTGACGTAGATGGAAAATTTAACATGGTTGCTAAGAGGTTCGAGAAGTTTGTCAGTCGTATTTTTAAAGGTGATATAGCTTCAGGGATGGTTTACGCTAGTTTGATTTACTGTGTAGGGCCAATGGCTATACTTGGATCAATAGAAATGGCGTTGTTTCAAAGTTCTGAAATATTGATAGCTAAGGCTGCCATAGATGGTGTAACTGCCATTGCTTTTGCTTCTGTTCTTGGCATAGGGGTTGTTTTTTCATCTATTGTAGTATTTATATATCAAGGATTAGTTTACTTACTTGCATTTTTTCTAGGGGATTTTGCAACACCAGAAATTATAATGGCCATAAAGGGACTAGGTGGAATGTTAATATTTGCCATAGGATTTAATATATTGGATATTAAAAAAATAAAAGTTGCAAATTTATTACCGGCTTTTTTATTCATAATTATCCTTACTATATATTTTTAAGGGGGTTAAATAGTGCTTATTACACCGGCAGTTATTATTGACTATGATATAATGATCAATAATTTAATAACAACTCAAAGGGAATGTGATAAAAGAGGAATTAATTTAAGACCACACTTCAAAGCCCACAAAACACCTCTTTTAGCTGAAATACAGGAAAGAATAGGGGCAATTGGATTTACAACTGCAAAGCTCTCAGAGGCAGAATTATTAAAAGAAGAGGGTTTTAAAGACATAATAGTAGCATACCCAATAGTGACACAGAGTAATGTGTCAAGGTTACGAGAGCTGTCTGAGGGTATAAAGGTAGGAACCATTGTCGACTCATATGAAGGTGTAGATGTGCTTAATAACGGATTTGAGGGATCAAAGCTAGATGTATATATAAAAATAGATACAGGACTAAACAGATGCGGTCTTAAAAGCAGTGATGATATAATTGCCTTTGCAAAGAATATCAAATTAAAAAGGAATCTAAACTTGATTGGACTACTTACCCATGCAGGCCATAGTTATAAATGCTCGTCATTAGCAGAAGTTATGAATATTGGTCAAAGTGAAGGAAAAATTCTACTTGACATAAAAAACAAACTAAAAGCAAGTGGAATACACATAAGAGAAATTAGTGTTGGTTCTACACCTACACTGAATTTTGTAATAGATGTACAGGGTGTTACTGAAGTAAGACCAGGAAACTACATTTTTAATGATAATACTCAGTTGGCATTAAGGACATCCAAAATGGATAATTGCGCCCTAACAGTAAAGACCACTGTTATTAGCAAGAAAGAAAGCGGTTTTATCATAGATGCAGGTGCAAAGACACTAGGGTTAGATAAAGGTACACATGGAAGTAATATACTGGAGGGTTATGGAAAAATATTGGAGTATCCAGAGGCACAGATAGTAGGACTGTCGGAAGAACATGGCTTTGTAAATAGCCAAAAACAACCAGAAATCGGAGGAGTAATTACCCTTATTCCCAATCATAGCTGTGTGGTTATGAATTTAGCTCCTAGGGTCTTTTTAAATAAAAATAATAAATTAGAAAATATAGAAAATAAAGGAAGATTATTAAATTATTAATATGACTATTACCACAAAATAATGGAAAAGCTATCTTTAAGGAGGGATTTTTATGAAGAAGAAGATAACACCACCTACAGAGATGGTAGCTCCGGAATTTGATATGACCATTAATGAACAAGAAATTCTAAATGCAACGGGGGTAGATGAAAAAGAAACTAACTGGCGAAATGTTAAGAACCACTTAGACAAACCGGAAATTTTCGGAGATATAATTCAAGGTGAATGGTCTAATAATTGGGCTCCCGTAGATATGATAGATAATCCTCCCAAGTAATAGGGAGGTTTTTCTATTTAAAAAGATTTGACATATATTTGTACCAATATATAATTATATTGGTAAAGAAAAATTAGGGGGAATTAGGTATGATGAATATTTTGGATATATTTTCTGAGTTTAGTGATATGATTTTATTAACTCTTGCAATTCTACTTGTATTATCATGGATGGTTTTTCTAATAAGTTTTTTAAGAATAAATAAGAAGTTTAAAGGTTATAAAGAGCTAATTACCTACTCAGGGGGACAAAATATAGAAGAAATAATGGTAGAATACGGTAGAAAGATACATGTTTTAGATAAGGGTGTAGAACATATGGAAAAAGTATTAGGTGCTATGAATGAGGATTTAAAAAATCATCCTCAGCACTTTGGAATGATAAGATTCAATGCCTTTTCAAATACTGGGAGTGATTTGAGCTTTGCAATTGCACTATTAGATGATAATTATAATGGATTTGTAATGAGTAGTATTTACGGGAGAGAAGAATCTAGGATATATGCCAAGCCCCTTGAGCACGGTAAGTCAACTTACCAGTTGACAAAAGAAGAAGAGCAAGCAATAGAGGTAGCTAAGGAAAAAAAGGCCCTAAGTCATAATTAAAGGGCCCTAAGTCATAAATATAGATAATTATAGCAGGAAAAATGATTTCTTTAGAGAAATAAAGTTTAGTAGTAATAGAAATAAAACAGGGGAGGGATGTTATTGTCTTCTAAGGGGAAAAACAACAAATTTACTATTATGGTTATACCGCACTCTGAAGGAACACCCTTAGTATTTAAACTACCTATCTCCACTGTTCAACTCATTGGTGTATTGATTTTAGCTGTTGTTATGGTAAGCATTAGCTTCGTTACACGATATGTTGATATATCCAAATCAATGGACGAGTTGGATTACTTAAGACAAGAGAATATAGCTAAAGAAAGTAAAATAGAGGAGCTTGCCAAAGAAACTCAACTACTTATTGAAAAATTTGAGGAAATTAAAGAGTTAGAAGAAAAGCTAAAAAATCTTGCAAATATAGAAGATGAAGCAAAAGGTGTAGAAAAAGAATCATCCATAGATGAAAAGCTGTTTGTGAATAGTAGAGGAACCACTACACTAGAGCGCGCAAGTAGAAGTGTAAATCATCTCAATAATTTATTGCCAAATCAAAGGGATGCTATGAGTGAAATGGTAGGGGATATAGAAGAAACAAACCGTAGATTAGCATCGACCCCAAGTATATGGCCAACTTGGGGAAGAATATCGTCTCCTTTTGGTAATCGCAGGGGTCCTTTTACTGGTAGGATAGAGTTTCACTCAGGAATCGACATCGCTAATAGCACTGGGACACCTATTTATGCCACAGCAGATGGGAGTGTCTCAGTAGCAGCATATAGGAGTGGTTGGGGTAACCTAGTTATCATTGAACATAGTAATGGTTTCTCTACATATTATGCGCATATGTCAAGGATTGCTGTAAAGCCATGGGAAAAAGTAGAAAAAGGTCAAATAATTGGTTATGTTGGAAGCACTGGTAACAGTACAGGGCCGCATTTACACTACGAGGTAAGACTTAGAGGGACTCCTGTTAATCCCCGTAATTACATGAATTAAATTCTGGGAGGGAAAGAAATTGTTTAAGAAAAAAGAAGAGTTGGACTTTGCAAATGTGGATACAATAATAGGTAAGGACACAGAATTTAGTGGCACCATAAATGGTAAGGGGATATTAAGGGTCGATGGGAAAGTAACTGGTGAAATAATTACTGGGGATGTTTTGGTTGGGGAAACGGGAGTTGTTGAGGCTAATATAAAGGCTAGACATGTGACCGTGTCAGGCACTATAAAAGGTAATATAGAAGCTTCAGGATTATTAGAGCTTATGCCAAGTGCTAGATTAACAGGTGATATTAAAGTATCTAATCTTTCAATCGGAGACGGTGCTTACTTCAAAGGTGCATGTGAAATGCTAAGTGGTGATAAATCAAAAGAGAATAAAGGACAAGAAAAAAAGTAGATGGTAATTTTCCACCTACTTTTTTTGTATAAAAAAATCAAGATAAAAACAAAATAAGAACAAACAAGTTAAGGAGGATATTCATGAGAATAATTGCTGTTGAGGATGGTTTAGATAAATTTAAGGAAGGGTTAGAAAAAGCTGGGTATAAGACTGTTGATCTATCTCAAAACTTTGTAAACCCTATAGCTATAGTGGTATCAGGCATGGACGATAACTTAATGGGAATGGAAACCATAACAAATGAGATTCCGGTAATTAATTGTGAAGGAATGAGTGTTGAACAAGTTGTACGAGAAATTAAAAATAGAATGGTACACTAAAAGAAGGCGAATTAAGCCTTCTTTTTAGTATTTAGCAAGGTTAAATCTAATACAGTTGACTCAAGAGCTTTTGCAATGACATTAGCCATTTTCATTACTATAGCTAATCTAGTATTTTGTAAAACAAAATATTCCATAAAGCCACCAACATTAACCACACCAGTGATATAGATATGTCCGACTTCAGGTAAGTTTTTCTTTACACCGGCTCCCGGTTTTAAACTACCTATCCCTACGGAAACTGTGCTTACGTTATCCATACTACCTAGGCATGCATCTATGGCAATTACAAGGGGATTCTTAAGCTTAGGAATTGACTCTAACTTTTCTTCTAAATTTGCTGCGTGAACAGGGTCATCTAAAGTACCCATTACATGGATATTATCTAGATCATTCAACCTTTCAATCTTACTCCCAACTAAGGGACCAAGACTGTCTCCTGTAGAGCGGTCCGTTCCAATACACATAATAACAATGTCTGACCAATCAGTTTTTACAGTGTGGATATAATCTAATAAATTATTCTTTAAAGTAAAATAGCAATTACTAGAAGAACAATCAACCCTGTTACTGTATAACTTTTTATCAGGTTTACTAAAGAAACTGAGCATAATAAACCTCCTATAATTTCGATGTAATTATTTTTATGTTTAAATAAAAATAATTATTCATATTAGCTAAAGTTTTTTAATAAAAGAAAATGTGGGGGGTGTATCAAATGTTTAAATCCGATACTCTTAAGATAACTTTTACGTATGTAGGTGCCTTAGTAGGTGCAGGATTTGCCACAGGTCAGGAAATAATACAATTTTTTACTATGTTTGAAAGTAAAGGACTTCTAGGCGTCTTATTTTCTACCCTATGTATAGTAGTATTTGGAATCATGTATTTATATGTAACATTTAATGAAGAAGTTGATACGTATTATGATCTGCTTTTGATAATAGCAGGACAAAAAGTAGCAAAAATTTTCGACATAATAATTAGCTTATTTTTATTTGGAGGTTTCACCATAATGATTGCTGCAGGCAATGGGTTACTTTATGAAAATATAGGCACTAATAATTACATAAATTACTCCCTAATTGCTCTAATTTTATACCTCAGTTTTTCAAGTGGAATAAAAGGTATTTTGAAGTTAAATACAGTCCTTATCCCTTTACTTGTGATAGTGATAGTGATAATATGTTTAAATAGTATGATAATAAGTGAAAAAGCTTTTACAGGGGGAATAATGCCAAAAAATTATTTAGTATCAGGACTTACCTACGCCTCCTATAATTTAATAATAGGGATGGTTGTATTATCGTCTATAAAAAAAGAAATATACAATAAATCTACTATAATTTTTGGTCCCCTATACGCAGGATTGTTATTAGGAGCTATGCTAATCTTGATTACAATAGCCACAAGAGGTTTAGAATCTTACTCTGAAATACCCATACTAGACTTAGCAAGACCTTTAGGACAGAAATTTTACTACTTGTTAGTACCTAGCATTGGTATTGCTATACTTACCTCTGCCATAGCGTCAGGGCATGGGCTGGTAGTGCGGTTGCAGCAGTTAACAAATCTTAAATATAATACCCTTGTTGCAATTATAATAATCATTGCAATACCTATGTCCTCAATTGGTTTTACTCAACTTATTAAATTTGTGTACCCCTTTTTCGGATTTATAAATTTCTTGATTATGTTTTTGACTGGGGTATACTTTATTAAAAAAAATGTTATTTCTTTTAATGTAAGATAATTAGTTAATTAAAAAGTATTAAAGCTTAATATTATACAAGGAGTGGACAGGCATGGATAAAGAAAAAGGCTATGAACAACAACCTCAGGATCTTGTAGATAAGGTAGAAAGTATGTATCAAAAAGGTGTACTTTCTTTAAATCGTGCTCAGAACAAAGATGCATATGAACTGTTTAAAAAAATAATAGAAATAGACCCAGAGCATGGGAAAAGCTATAATAAATTAGGTGTGATATTAGCCCAGGTGGGTGAAATAGATGAAGCAAAGAAACTATTTCAGACAGCCCTTGAAAAGGACCAAGGGAATACTTCAGCCAAGGTCAATATGGGTAACCTTTTCTTTTTAGAAGAAGATTTTGACACAGCAAAAAAATACTATCTAGATGCATATGAGAAGGATAAGGAAAATGCTGTTTTGCTAAACAACTTAGCTACTATTTATAAAAATCAAGGTCAAATAGAGGAGTATTTAAAATACTTTAAACTTGCTCAAAAATTTCATAAAGAAAATATCAAAAAAGAGTTAAGTGATGATAGTTTTATGAATAAGACTAAAGAGTTTGTAAAAGGAGAAAAAAAGGGTTGCTTAGGGCCATCTTTGATGATATGTTTAATGGTGGTAATTAGTTTTATTTTCTTAACATTTTCTTAAAAGGGTGGGAAGGTTGAAAAAGAAAGAGAACCTTATAGCAAAGATCCTTAGTTTTTTTATTTTGCTGATAATTATGGAATTATTTTTGCATTTATTAGACCCGAACCAGGAAATAAATCCAATAATTATAGCTCCCGTAGCTTTCCTTTTGGCAAAGCTATGTTATGATCTAATCCTGTTAATAAAATATAGGGAAAAATTATTTTTATATGTTGAAGACTATATAAAAGAAATTATTTTGGTTTTTTCCTTATCTATTTTGGCAGGGGGGATTGTATTTTTGTCAGAATTATTGATTAGGGGTAATGTTAGGATGTCAATTTTGGCAGTAATAACTTCACTTTATTTAAAAAAATAACTAAACTTATGGAGAGTGGAGAAAAAATGGCCCAGATGGTCAAGAAAAAAGTAAAAGCTGTTAATTTAGAATCATTTGTAATAACCGCAGTTTTGGTGGGTTCGGGAGTTTTTTTCGGTTCTATAATGGGTTTTGATAATATGTTTTCTACCATAATGAAAACAGCACATGAGTTACTACTAGATACTGTATTTTATATCTTAGCGGTAGCTGTATTAGCAGGAGCATTGGGTGCAGTTGGAGTTGAATTTGGATTAATTGCTTTACTAAATAAGATTTTATCTCCACTGATGAAACCTCTATTTAATTTGCCAGGGGCAGCAGCTATAGGGGGGATAACAACTTATATATCTGACAATCCCGCCATTATAAGCTTAGCTAAGGATGAAGGTTTTAAAAAATACTTTAAAAAACATCAATTGCCTGTACTTTGCAACCTTGGCACTTCCTTTGGAATGGGCCTTATAGTTACTAGCTTCATGATTGCAAGGGGCAAGGAATTTTTAGTGCCAGCCATAGTGGGTAATATAGGTGCAATTATCGGCTGCATTGTAAGTGTTAGGATAATGCTAAGCCAAACAAAGAAGTTATATAAAGAAGAAGACAGTACAGTGGATTCTGATGACTCAGATCTCTTTGATTATAGGGAGATAAGGGAAGGAACTATATTGCAAAGGTTTCTTGAATCAGTACTAGAAGGTGGAAGAAATGGTGTAGAGATGGGACTTGCCATAATACCTGGAGTGCTATTTATTTGTACTTTGGTTTTGATGCTTACCTTTGGTCCTTCTCCTGGAGGATATACGGGTGCTGCCTTTGAGGGTATAGAACTATTGCCCAAAATAGGAGGTTTCTTATATCCAGTATTGCAACCTGTTTTTGGATTTTCTTCACCCCAGGCCCTAGCTTTCCCAATAACAGCCCTAGGAGCTGTGGGAGCAGCTATAGGTTTAGTTCCAGGATTTTTGGAGCAAGGTTGGATAAAACCATCTGACATAGCAGTGTTTACAGCTATGGGGATGTGTTGGTCAGGGTACTTATCAACACATGTAGCCATGATGGATGCACTAGGTACTAGAGAATTGATAAATAAAGCTATAACTGCTCATACCATAGGGGGACTAGCTGCAGGAATTTCCGCAAATCTAATAATGAGACTCATTTCGTTACTATAAATAAAGAATAATCTTCACTTACCTAAAATATTTTTTAGGGAGGTGAAGATTATGATTATAGATTTAATTATGGTAAATACTGTTTTTTGGAGTTTCCTATTAGGGTACAAAAGCAGTCCAAAGATAACACTGTATAAACCACTGATACTAGTGATTTCTTTTATTTTAACTTTAAATATTCACAACAATGTGGCTATATTTAGCCAAGAAAAAGTGGTAAAAACCATATTAGACAATGACTATGTTATACAGGTGAGTGAAGAAAATTCTCATAGAGAATACTTACTAACAAAATCATTTGTGGATGAGCTACCAGTAACAACTCAGATGCAAAATAAGATAATCGAGAACTACTATAAAGATAATACAGGTTACCTGATAGACGAACTGGTGGAAACGGCAGGTAAAACTATTACAAAATCCATGGAAGTGTTACTTGTTTTAACAATAGTAATTGTTTTTCTAAATGTGGTTGGGAGCATTACGCTATTTAAAAGGAAATCTACAGGAAGTATTTCATCGGGAGTAATAACTGTTATCTCAAACTTAATAGTTGTATCAATAATTATACTACTTATCAACTTAATATCAGTCTTTCTTTTAAAGGATATTCCGAAGATTAGTCTAGAAGGATCTTTATTTACTCCACTGATACATAAAATCATTGATTTTGTAATTAATACAATTTAGGAGGAATTACAATGGAAATAAGGTTTAAAACTGAAGGAACCTGTGCAAAAGAAATTATATTTAAAATAAGCAACGGTATAGTAGAAAAAGTTGAATTTGTAAATGGATGTGCAGGAAATGTACAGGGTATAGCAAAACTTGTTGAAGGGCGGCCAGTGGATGAGATAATTGATAGATTATCAGGTATTGAATGTAGAAACGGAACTTCTTGTCCAGATCAATTGGCAAAAGCTTTAAAGGGGGCCACAGCCTAAGATGAATAAACCCTTTAATTTTCAATTGGGGGATATAGTTGAGATGAAAAAACCTCATCCCTGTGGGAATAACGAATGGGAAATTCTAAGGATAGGAATGGATTTTAGAATTAAATGTACAAAATGTGAAAGAAGTATACTTATTCCGAGGGTTAAGTTTGAAAAGGGCTATAAGAAGACAATAAAACATTCAGAGGTTTAATATTTGCATTTTCTATATTATATGTTATAATGTTCTATAGTCCCTGCCCTGTTTATAAACAGGGCCGCTTAGTCCAAAGGGAGGAGGTGAATGTCGATGACAAAATACGAGTTGATTTATATACTAAACACTGATCAAGACCAAGAGGCTATTGAAGCTGCCATTGAGAAGTTTAACGGCATCATTACCAATCAAGGTGGAACTGTTGACGAAGTTATTCAATGGGGTAAAAAAAGGCTAGCTTACGAAATTAACGACCTTAAAGACGGTTATTACGTGCTAGTTAACTTTACTGGTACAGGTGCGGTTGTTAATGAGCTTGAGCGTATCTTCAAGATTTCTGAAGGTATCCTTAGACATTTAGTAGTTAAAAAAGCGTAATACAAAGGGGGAAGAGCAATGATAAACAGAGTTGTTTTAGTAGGGCGTTTAACTAAAGACCCTGAACTAAGATATACACCAAACACTGGAATCGCTGTTACCACCTTCACTTTAGCAGTGAGCCGAAATTTCACGAATCAACAAGGGGAAAGGGATGCTGACTTTGTTCCAATTGTTGTGTGGAGGACTCAAGCAGAGCACTGTGCAAACTACTTAAGAAAAGGATCTTTAGCAGGTATTGATGGAAGAATACAAACAAGAAGCTATGACACCCCAGAAGGGCAAAGGAGATTTGTTACTGAAATAGTAGCAGACAATGTTAGATTCTTAGATCCTAAGCAAAAAAGCGGTGGAGATAATCAAGAGTCTTACTCTAACTTTGGTCAAGAGGTAGATGAAGATGTTCCATTCTAATTGGTAAGGAGGGAAATAGATGCGTAGAGATAAAAGAAGAGGAAGAAAAAAAGTTTGTAGTTTCTGTGTTGATAAAGTTGAGACAATAGACTACAAAAGTGTTGATAAACTTCGTAAATATGTAACTGATAGAGGAAAAATAATGCCTCGTCGTATATCTGGTACATGTGCGCCACATCAAAGGCAATTAACTGCTGCGATTAAAAGAGCTAGAATTATCGCACTATTGCCATTTACAGCTGAATAGTATATAATATGCAATGTATGGGGCAAATTTTTTGCCCCTTTGTGTTATATATATATGTCTTTATGCGGGGTGGAAAATATGGTGGGAAAGCAAGAAAAAGTTGATATTATAAAAAATATATCGAGTATAGAGGCACTTAAAATCAAAATATTAGGTGGAATTACTAATGTTTTTGATTCTCTTTATAAAGGCAAAGAAGAACAGGTTTTAGACTACATAGCAGGTATTATGGTGAGTTTATATTGTCTTTCTAAGCGGATAGGATTTTCCTTTAGAAAGCTAGACCAAAAGTTTACTGAAAAAGTAAATACAATAAATACTAACCAAACTGAATTTGAAGAGGATATTAATGAATTAAAACAATATCTTTCTGTGCGAGGTGACTAAATGCAAAGAAAAATCTCTACAAAAGCTATTGTCGAAGGTGCTTTGTTATTGGGCATACTTGTTATCTTAAGTATATTGACCTATGTACCACCATTTAGTTTATTTTCCTTTATCCTACTACCTACCCCTATACTTTTTGCTGTATTTAGGCATAATCTCAAAGTTGCTACAATGATAGGTTTTTTGTCAGTTATTACTCTAATAATAGTTGGAATAGACCCTATTTCCTCTCTTATTAACGGAATTTATGCATCGTTTATAGGATTAGCTCTAGGATACGGTTTTGTTAAAAAACTTAAACCAACCATGACCCTAATTATAACAACGGCATCTCTTCTGACTGCCATACTACTTATAGCGTTCTTGTATACAACTTTTTTAGAGTATAATATAGTAGAAGAGATTTTAGATCTACAGGTTCAACTTTTAGAGAGTATAGCAGAAAGAATTCAAGAGACAAGACCTCCTGTGGAGGAACAAGGTGATAGAGAACTGTTTATCGCTTTAACCAGAGAAGAAATAAGATATATATTTCCCGGCCTTTTAGTTTTAGCTGCCACAATAAACTCTTTTTTTACCATAGGACTAACTAGGATAATACTAAAGAAGTTTAAAATAGAGACCCAGCCTTTCCCCAAATTTTCTCACTGGAGGTTTGGAGACTGGCTAATTTGGACATTCGTTGCGGCACAGTTACTGCCGATATTTTTGCCTCAAACGAAGCAAATAGCTTACAATGTAACCCAGGTGGCTCTATATGGGATAATTCTTCAAGGCTTAGCGGTAATTTACTATAAAATTTCTGAGAAAATAAGATATGCTGCAATAAAGGTGATTATAATTTTAATTATTTTATTTATACCGATTCTACAATCAATTGCCATGTTTATTGGTATAATTGACTTCTTTTGGAACTTTAGACGTATTTAGGGAGGGATTATATGAAAGTTATAATGTTACAAACTGTTAAGAAGGTTGGACAACAAGGTCAGGTTCTTGAGGTATCAGAAGGCTATGCAAGAAATTTTCTATTGCCCAAGGGCTATGCAGTTGAAGCATCTAAGGGAAATGTTAAGAGTTTAGATGAACAAAAAAAGTCTGAGGAACGTAAAAAAGAAAAAGAACTAGAAGAAGCTAAAAAGTTTGCAGACAAAATTACTAACACTTCCTTGAGTATGAAGGCTAAATCTGGAGAAGGCGGAAAATTGTTTGGTTCTGTCACATCAAAAGATATAGCGGAACTCTTAGCCAAAAAGGGAATTAAGGTAGACAAACGCAAAATTGAACTATCAGAACCCATAAAAAGTTTAGGTGAATACGAATTAAACGTAAAACTATACCCAGAAATAAACGCAACTTTAAAAGTAAAGATATCTCAGTAGGCACCCTAAACCAAGGGTGCCTTGTGTTTTGTTAAAAAGTACTTGTAAGGGAAAAGCTAACAGTATACTATTTTTAGGAAGGTGGTAAATGCCATGGTTAACAAGAAAAGGCTTTTAGAAGAATTTTTTGAACTTGTTCAAATTGACAGTGTAACAAGAACAGAGGGTAAGGTGGCTAAAGTATTAAGTCAGAAACTAATGGAGCTTGGAGCTGATGTATATGTAGATGATGCTGCTCAAAAAGTTGGATCAGATACGGGAAATATTATAGCCAAAATAAAAGGGAATGCAAACAAACCAACACTACTATTCTCTGCACATATGGATACTGTAGTACCAGGAAACGGTATAAAGCCAATTATAAAGGACGAAATTATATATAGTGAAGGTGAAACCATTTTAGCTGCAGATGACAAGGGTGGTATAGCTGCTATTTTAGAAGGAATTAGATCTATTAAGGAAAATAATTTAGAACATGGGGATATAGAGGTTGTTCTTACCATAGCAGAAGAAGGTGGCCTTTTTGGTGTTAAAAATTTAGAGTATGGAAAATTAGAAGCAAAGATGGGCTATGTTTTAGACAGTGACGGAAAACCGGGCACAATAGTAGTTCAAGGACCAGCCCAGGACAAAATTGATGTGGTGGTAAAGGGTAAATCAGCCCATGCTGGAGTTAGCCCAGAAGAAGGAATTAGCGCCATTCAGGTGGCTAGTAAAGCTATATCCATGATGAACCTTTTACGAATAGATGAAGACACAACGGCTAACATAGGAGTAATTCAAGGAGGGACTGCTACTAACATAGTTACAGACAAGGTTGAAATAAAGGCTGAAGCAAGAAGTGTTTTAGAAGAAAAACTAAATGCCCAATCTAAGCACATGGAAGAGTGTTTTATAAAAGCAGCAGCAGAGTTTGGTACTGAAGCTGAAGTAAAAATAGAAAGAGTGTATTCAGCCTTTCATCTTACAGAAGAAGACTTAGTTGTTCAAAATGCCATAAAGGCTGCAGAAGCTTTAGGTTTTGCTGTTACAATGAAAGCTACTGGTGGAGGTAGTGATACCAATATTTTGAATACTTATGGCATATCAACAATCAACTTAGGTGTTGGAATGACTAAACCCCATACTACCCATGAAAGCATATCAGTTGAGGACTTAGTCAATAGCGCAAGGTATGTAGAAGAACTTATAAAAACAGTTGGTTAAGGCTAAAAAAAACTCCAAAATCTTTTGGGGTTTTTTATGTTATTAACTATTAAATAACCCTCTTTGATGAGGGCATAATAACTTAAAGGCTTATTCCATCACTTTGTTATCGATTTGCAAAAAAAAATAATAAATGTGATGTAAAGAAAAACTTTTAGTACATAAAACACGAATATTAAAATATATAAATGCTACAATGTTCGTGTTTTAACCTTGACTAGCACTGAGTTTTTCGTTAAACTTACATAGGGTTAAATAAAAAAACCAAGGAGGAAATTCCTATGACAAAGTATGATGTTATTGTTGTTGGAGCAGGTCCTGCAGGAATTTTTACTGCACTGGAAATAGTTAAATTAGATCCTAATAAAAATGTACTAATTTTGGATAAAGGAAGAAATATAGAAAGCAGAAAGTGTCCACTTAGAACTATACAAAAGTGTGTTCACTGCAAACCCTGTGGAATTGTAAATGGATGGTCAGGAGCTGGAGCATTTAGTGATGGAAAACTATCCTTGTCCCCAGAAGTAGGTGGGAGATTAACTGAGTATATGACTTTCTCAGAAGCTCAGGAGCTTATAAAATATGTAGACAAGGTATACTTAGACTTTGGAGCTAATGGAGTTATACATGGTTTAGACAATAAAAAAGTAGAAGATATAATGTATGAGTCATCTAAGCACAATATAAAACTTGTTCCTTGCCCTGTTAGGCACTTAGGAACTGATCTAGGATATGAAGTACTAAAGAATATGTATCATTACTTAAAAGATCAAGAAAATTTCACATTTGTTGAGCTCACAGAGGTTAGCGAAGTGATATTTGAAGGTGACACTGTCAAAGGAGTAAAAGCAAAAAATAACAAAAAAGAAGAAACTACCTATCTTGCAGATAAGATAGTTATTGCTCCTGGTAGAGGTGGGGCAGGTTGGCTAGAGAAGCTAATGAAAAAGGCTAACATTAAAACTGAGAATAATGAAGTCGATATTGGTGTTAGAGTTGAAGTCCCAAACTCTGTTATGGATCATCTAACTGAACATTTATATGAACCTAAACTGGTATACTACTCAGATACATTTGAAAATAAAGTTCGTTCCTTTTGTGTAAATCCAGGGGGTTTTGTTTCAGAAGAACACTATGACGACAACCTTGCTGTAGTAAATGGACATAGTTTTGCTGACTCTAAACAAAAAAGTGAGAACACTAACTTTGCACTATTAGTTTCAACAAAGTTTACAGAGCCTTTTGATCAACCAATTGAATATGGCAAATATGTTGCTAAACTTGGCAATATGATTACAGGTGGCGGTATATTAGTTCAAAGATTAGGTGATCTGATAAATGGCAGGAGAACAAACGCCCATAGGCTATCTAAATCCACCACTATACCCACATTAAAGAGTGCTGTTCCAGGAGATCTTAGCTTCGTCCTTCCCCAGAGGTATTTAACTTCGATAGTGGAAACTTTAAAAGCATTTGATAAAATAGCCCCTGGAATGTACTCTAAGAACACCCTTTTATATGGAGTAGAAGTAAAGTTTTATTCATCTAAGGTTCAAGTGAATAATAACTTTGAGACTGATGTGAAAGGTCTTTATACCATAGGAGATGGAGCAGGTATTACTAGAGGATTGATGCAAGCCTCAGTAACAGGAGTAATTGTCGCTAGGGATATCTGTAAATAACCGTAAGGGAGTGTTTTAGATATGAAAAATTTAGTAATAGTTGGAACCCAGTGGGGTGACGAAGGTAAAGGTAAAATCACTGACTACATGGCAGAAAAGGCAGATGCAGTTGTTCGCTATCAAGGGGGCAACAATGCAGGTCATACTATTGTTTTTGGAGGGAAAAAGTATAAGCTTCACCTAATCCCATCAGGAATACTAAATGAAAATAAAACATGTATTATAGGAAATGGAATGGTAGTTGACTTAGAAGCATTAGTTAAAGAAATAAAGTATCTTGAGGAACTAAAAATCGATGTATCTAACCTAAGGATCAGTGAAGGTGCACACCTTATACTTCCATACCATAAAACAATAGATTTACTATCTGAATCAAGACGAGGAAAAAACAAGATAGGAACAACTGGAAAAGGCATTGGACCCGCTTATATGGATAAAGCTGCGAGATGTGGAATAAGAATAGTTGATATTTTGGATGAGGAAGTTTTTAAAGAGAAATTAGCTGCTAACTTAGAAGATAAAAATAGGTTAATTGAAAGATATTATGAAGGTGAATCCCTTGACTTTGATAGTATTTATAATAGCTATGTAGAGTACGGAAAAAGTATAAGGAAGTATGTGTGTAACACATCTGTTTTGTTAGAAGAGCTATTGGAGCAGGGGAAAAAAGTAGTTTTCGAAGGAGCCCAAGGCACTTTGTTAGACATAGATCATGGGACATATCCTTATGTAACTGCGTCTAACCCTGTAGCTGGTGGAGTGTGTATTGGAGCAGGTATAGGACCTTCTAAAATCGACAAGGTTTTAGGTGTAGTAAAAGCCTACTCAACTAGAGTAGGAGATGGACCTTTTCCTACTGAAATGTTTGACGAAACTGCGGACACTATCCGTGAGGTGGGGAAAGAGTATGGAACTACTACTGGAAGGCCAAGAAGGATAGGTTGGCTTGACACCGTTATACTAAGACATGCTAAAAGAGTAAGTGGGCTAGACTATATTGCATTAACACTACTTGATGTTTTGACAGGTGTAGAAAAGATTCAAATCTGTACTGCCTATGAGGTTGATGGCAATATAATAAAAGATTTTCCGTCAAGTGTGGAAACACTAGCTAAATGCAAACCTATATTTGAAGAAGTTGATGGTTGGAGTGAAGATATAACAGGTGTAAGTAGTTTTGAAGAACTACCTGTAAATGCTCAAAAATATATTCGCAAAATAGAGGAACTGATAAAGGTACAAGTCTCCATGTTTTCTGTTGGGCCAGACAGAAAACAGACACTGGAAACAATTAGCATGATATAAAATAAAAAAAATAATAAAAAAGTATTGACTTAGCACCTGGGACATAGTATTATATACAAGTGTCCTAAGAGCCATTAGCTCAGTCGGTAGAGCACCTGACTTTTAATCAGGGTGTCCCGCGTTCGAGTCGCGGATGGCTCACCATTTTTTTGGCCCCTTGGTCAAGCGGTTAAGACACCGCCCTTTCACGGCGGTATCAGGGGTTCGATTCCCCTAGGGGTCACCAATTATATTTAGGAGCTGTGGTGTAGAGGCCTAACATGCCTGCCTGTCACGCAGGAGACCGCGGGTTCGACTCCCGTCAGCTCCGCCATTTATGCCTCGGTAGCTCAGTCGGTAGAGCAGAGGACTGAAAATCCTCGTGTCGGCGGTTCGATTCCGCCCTGAGGCACCATCTTATGAAATTAACACCTAATAAGGTGTTTTTTTTTATACATAAATGAAAATTATTAAAAAAAATCATAATATAAAAGTTCTCTTAATATAATTTATTGATAAAAGACTTAATTTTAAGGGAGTATATTATGTCAATCATTCAGAGTATAAAATTTGTACTGGCACTGGGCTTGTTTTTATTAATACTTAAGAGATTTTCTAAATCTTGTTCAGACTTAGTTTCAATGTCCCATCAAAGGAAGTTTTTTAGGAATAGATCTATAATAACCCTCGCACTAACAAGTGCCTTACTAACAGCTATTGTTCAAAGTAGTAGCATAGTAGTTATTATGATTATAGGATTAGTTCAGGGAGATATAATTTCAGAAAAGCACGGGTTAGCTGCAGTAATGGGTACAGAAATTGGAACAACAATGACTGGTCAACTACTGAGTATTCCAAAGGATTTTTTACTTTACACTATCCCAGTGATACTGTTTTTAACAATGATTTTCCCTAAAACAAGGAGATTTAAAAAACCAATTATTTGGTTTGGATTATTGATCTTTTCCATGTTTCTCATGTCATTACCCTTAAAAAATCTTATAAACAGTGAGTATAGCTTAATAAGACAAACACTGATAAAGGCAAATGATAATAAATTTTTGGGTATATCATTAGGTCTTGGGTTCACTGCTCTAATCCAAAGCAGTAGCGCTTTAACAGCTCTCACAATAAATTTAGCAAGGATGGGGCTCCTTAACCTAAAGGGATCCATTGCGTTAGTTTTAGGGGCAAATATAGGCACTTGTGTTACAGGTATAATAGCCAGCGTTGCTTTCTCAAAAAAAATTAAAACAATTGTAATAGGTCAAGTAATATTTAACCTACTAGGTGTTTTGGCCATTTTGGTAATATTCAACCCATTTTTAGAGCTAGTAAGCCTTGTTACAACAACTGGCTTAATTGAAAGGCAGATAGCCAATGGCCAGACACTATTTAATATATTATCTTTCCTAGCGGTACTACCATTCTTCTCTTACTACTATCTACTTGTGAAAAAAATTTCTATGAAATTTTTGTAAATATCAAAAAAATAAAGGAAATTAGAAAGTCATGTAGAATAGTAGAAGATAGACTTAATGTAGAAAGGGGTGATTCTACGGTGAATCTAAAGATCCCCAAATTTGCCACTCAAACTCAAATCGGAGTTGTGAGCCTAATAATTATAGCTATTCTTTTAACAATAGGCCACCAAGGGTACAATCACTACCAACCTGGTTTTGTGTACTTGGTAACCGTAAACGGGCAAGAAGTGGGAATTGTGAGGGACCAAGACGACCTTACGAACATCATTGACCATTTGACAGATCAAGAGAAACAAAGGACAGGATACGACGTTTTGATTGTGGAGGAAATTTCTACAAAAAGGGAATTTCAGTTTCAACCCAATATTCACTTACCTAATCTGCAGTATAGCATTGATAGCCTTGTAAACTACGAGGCATCTGCTACGTTGATCCTAGTTGAAAATGAACCTACTGTAATAGTTGAAAGCCTAGACTTAGCAAAACAAATAATTCAAGACGTAACAGAGTATTACACCAGCTTCATAAAAGGTAAAATAGTTGATCAACCTAAGGTACTTAATGACATTAGCTTTGAAAATGTACTTGTTAAGCCTGAGGAAATAGTTGATTTTGAGTCTGCTAAATCCTTACTACTAAGGGGAACCACAAACTTTGAAACATATAAAGTGTCTAGGGGTGACAGTTTGTGGAATATAGCGACCAAAGCAAACATTTCTGTGGAAGAACTAAAAGAAGCGAACAACCTTAAAACCAATGTGGTAAATGAAGGTCAGGAACTTAAACTAACAACAGCAGAACCTTTAATTGTAGTTGAAATAGTTGAAGAGGTGTCTGTTCAAGAATCAATTCCATTTACAACTGAGTGGAAAAACAACTCAAGCCTCTTTTACTGGCAAACAAGGGTAATAACACCTGGAGTAAATGGTATAAAAGAAACAAAATATCAAGTTACTAAAATAAACGGTGAAGAAGTTGAAAAAGTAAAAATAGGCACGGAAGTAATATCTGAGCCTGTTACAAGAATAGCTGAAAGAGGAACTTCTAAACAGTCAAACGCAGCTGTGGGCAGATTCAGATGGCCACTGGCAAGTGGAGCTGGGCAGATTACTTCCCCGTTTGGGAACCGAAATGATCCTTTTAGTGGGAGAATTGCATTCCACACAGGGGTGGATATAGGAGCTCCTGCTGGTACAGCTGTATATGCTTCGGAAGGTGGAACAGTGAGGATTGCAGGACGGCAGGGAAGTTATGGAAACCTTGTAGTAATACAACACTCTGGCGGCTATGCAACATATTATGCTCATTTGTCAAGTATAAACACATCTGTTGGATCCACTGTATCAAAAGGTCAACTGATAGGAAGAGTGGGAAGAACAGGTAGTGCCACTGGAAACCATTTACACTTTGAAATAAGAACTGGATATGGGGCAGGTAATGGAAACCCAGTAAATCCTATGGGATTCTTTTCACCATAAACATTAAGAAGAACCTACGTTAACTCGTAGGTTCTTTCAGACTGATGACAAAGTCATTTTTTGGTGAATGTCGCATATTAAACGCTGTGCAAAATTCTGCGTCGAGACTTAAGGTTTCTATCTAAACTCCAGAAGGGGACCGCTCCAATTCACCGTCCATGGTTCAGTGGAGCTCTCAGAACGTCCTGTTCTTCGCCCCTTCTTCCGTTTAGCTATTCAGCTCTTAAGTCAACCTCCTCGAATAAATTGTACTGCTTTTTAATATGCACATCTTGGGTCAATGACTTTGTCTGAGGTTTGTCTACAAGCTGGAAGAACCTACGTTAAATCGTAGGTTCTTATTTAAATGTTAACGATTTAAATAATATTAAAGGACTTTTTGAGGGTTTTGTGATAAAATTATTTTAAACAAAAAGCAAAATTGCTAACAATTGCTAACAAGGAAGAATAGTGTCATTTATGGGTTTGTGGTATAATGGGGTGTATTATGTAAACTAGAAATGGGGAGGGGAGTATGATGGCACAAGTACAAAGAACACGTAAATTTCCTATAATTTTAATTGGCATATTTTTTGTTTGTACGATAGTTTTATTTAACTGGCAAAATGTTAAAATAGTAGGGACAAGTGCCATGCGAGATGCCATGGCATCTTACCAGCGTAATGTTGCATACAAAGACTTTCTGTGGATATACGGGGAAGATGTAGATGTTGCTTACAAACAAGAGGATGAGGATTTTTCAGATTTTATACTACAGCTTTCTGAAGAAAGCTATGAGATTTTAAGAGAAAAATACGATTTTACTCCAGGAGTTAGGCCTCTAGTAGTTATATACCCAACCTATAAAGACCTACTAGACTCCCTAGGTTGGGATGAAAGTAACAAAGCATCTGGAGTATATCAAGCTGGGACCATAAAAATTGTTTCGCCAATTCAGTGGTACCCAATTGATGTAATAGAAGATATCAAAGAAATTTACAAGAATTTCGGGCCAATGCATCATGAGATGACACACCTATTTGTAGATTATATGGCAAATGGTAACTATCCTGATTGGTATACAGAGGGCTTAGCCCAAATTGAAGAACTAAAGTTATTAAATATCCAATGGATAGATGAAAATAACACTAACCCAGAAGAGCTATATGCATTTGATACTTTAAGAAAAGGGTTTTATAGTTTAGAAAATCAAGCTCTTGCTTATAGACAGTCTCTAACTATGGTGATTTATTTAGAAGAAACATACGGTGAAGAAATTAATTTCAATATACTAGATGGACTTGGAAAGGGAAACTCCTTTTCAACTAGTTTAACAAAAGCTACTGGAGTAACATGGGATGAGTTTGAAATAAACTATACCCTATGGATAAAAGAGAATTGGAACAAATTTTTTTAAGGAGGTAATTATAGATGGTAAAAATAATGGTTGTTGATGATGAAAAACCTATTGCTGATATAATTCAGTATAATCTTGAAAGGGAAGGATTTAAGGTTGTTGCTTGCTATGATGGTGAGAAAGCAGTTAAGACTGCATATGCTGAAAAGCCAGATTTGATCCTATTAGATGTGATGTTACCTAAAATAAATGGCTTTGATGCATGTAAGAAAATCAGAGAATTTACAAACTGCCCCATTATTATGCTAACAGCTAAAGAAGAAGAGAGAGATAAGGTTACTGGCCTTGAACAAGGGGCAGATGACTATGTAACAAAGCCCTTTGGTCATAAAGAACTGCAAGCAAGAATCAATGCCCATTTAAGAAGGTACAAGCTTATGGGAGGTCAGTCTGAGGAGCAAAATCCTAACACCCATCACGGCCTTGAGATTATTCCTGAAACATATGAGGTTAAACGTGATGGTGAAACAATAGAGCTTACTCAAAGGGAGTTTGATCTTTTAATGTTCCTTATACAAAACTCCGGGAAAGTATATTCAAGGGAGCAACTGCTTGAACTAGTATGGGGCTTTGATTACTATGGAGATGTTAGAACAGTGGATGTGACTATCCATAGACTTAGAGAAAAAATAGAAAAAAACCCCAGTAAAGCAGAATATATTTTAACGAAAAGGGGTTTTGGGTACTACTTTAGGAGGAATTAAGTATGGTTAAGTCCATACAGTATAAACTGATCCTTATATATGTACTTCTACTTTTATTTGCATTTCAGGTTCTAGGTGTATTTTTGATTCAATCCCTTGAGAATTATTACCTTGCGGAATTTAAAGATGGGATTAAGTCTCAAGGGCAGCTGCTATCAAGCTTTGTGTCTAGACACCTTTATGAAAAAGAGTATGATATTACCACCATAAACCAACTAGTGAGAGAGTTTAGTCAGCCCATTACAATGGCAGACATATATATTATTAGTAATTCAGGTATAGTTGTCAGTGCATCAAGGGGTAAAGAAAGATATGTAAACACTAGGGTTGTGCAACATGAAGTGACAAGGGCCATTATGGGCACCCCAGGTGAAGCAGTTAGACCTAACCCTGAAACAGGATCAAGGGACTACTTTTACGCTACGCCTGTTTTTTATGAACAAAGTCAGGTTGGAACAATTTATATAGTTGCATCCCTTATCAGTGTAGACAATACGTTAGCAAAAGTTAGAAATATCCTTATTATAGGGACTCTATCTACTATGTTGTTAACTGCTGCCCTTGGTATTTTTGTGGCCAAAACCATAACACAGCCAATTGAGGATGTTACCCAAAAGGCTGAGGCAATGGCAAAGGGTAATTACGAAGGCAAAATAGCTATTAAATCCGATGACGAGATTGGTCAGTTAGGTTCAGTGTTCAACTATTTAGCAGAAAAGCTTGAAGAATCAATAGGAGAAATATCTGATCAAAAGAATAAAACTGAAGCAATACTGCAAAATCTTACCGATGGAGTTGTTGCCTTTAATAAAGATGGTGACGTTATCCATCAAAATCCATTGATTGAGAAGCTTCTAGCTACTAAGGACAGTTCAAAGCTTAGGGAAATTCTCCTTTATGATGAAAAAAATCTTGCAGATCTATTAAAAAATGAAGATATTACACAAAAGCAACGAGAGGTAAACGGCAAAACGTTACTACTAAACTACGTTACTTTTTCAAGTGAGCACGGTAGCTCAGGGCTTATTGTAGTAGTTAATGATATAACCCAAAGAGAGCAACTTGAGTATATGAGAAGGCAGTTTGTTGCCGATGTATCCCATGAACTTCGTACACCCCTTACTAGCATAAAAAGTTATGTAGAGGCATTGCTAAACGGAGGTATAGAAGATAGGGAAATTAGTGAAAAATTCCTAAGAGTTGTGGAAGATGAAACTCAAAGAATGGTTCGCATGGTAAAAGACCTACTGATGATAACTAGGTTAGATTACAACAAAGAAAGTTGGCACTACGGAACAATTGATATGGAAGAGTTTTTTGAGTCATTAACTTTTAAAGTTCTACCACAGCTTGATGACAAGAATCAGATACTAACTAAAGACATAGAAAAAAACATCCCCATAATTAGAGGAGATATTGATAAATTACAGCAGCTATTTATTAACCTTTTGACTAACGCTAGCAAATATTCTCCAGAAGGAAATCAAATAAAGACTATTGTAAAAAGATATGGAAATGATAGCATATCTATTGTTGTAGAGGACAAAGGTATAGGAATTCCCAAGGAAGATCTCCCAAGAATATTTGAAAGATTTTATCGGGTGGATAAAGCTAGATCTAGAGAACTAGGTGGTACAGGTTTAGGATTGTCCATTGTAAAACAAGTGGTAGACGGGCACAGGGGGCACATTACCATAGACAGTGAAGAAGGAAAAGGTACCAGTGTGAAAGTAATTTTACCTATAGCCCCAGCTGTGGAGGAGGATGTATAAATGGGTAAAGAGAAAACAACGACCTTGATCCTGACAATAATGATATGTACTAGCATCTTGCTCTCTGGAATACTTTTATATGGTGTTTCAGATGGAATAAATGCACAGATGTTTGATTTTGAAGATATTTACTTTGGAAGAACTCCACAAATAAAAAATGTTTTGATACCTTGGCAAATAGTTGCTATAACAGGTGACGAGGAAATAATTATAATTCCTGGGAGCTCTGAGTTTTCAAAGGTAATGTATATATTAGAAGAAACAGACACTACTGTAGACAACATATACCAATGGCAGTTATCTGAACTGAGCCCAGAGTTATTTTTAAGTAAAGGTCTTTATCTAAATTACGGTACTGAGTACTTTGGAGATTATCTTGACTACGCACTACCAAAGATTCAAGACTATATTTATCCAACATCAGATGTCCATGGTTTATTTTTCGATATGGAGAACCAAACTTTATCAGTGATTGATAATTATAAGGGGCATGTTTGGACACATAAATTTAACTTCCCTTCGGTGGTATTACAGAGTCTTTTGGATGATGCAAAAAAAACACAGAATCTTAGGATGGAGTTATTGAGCTTAGAACAATCCAATGGGTTAATATTTGTACCAAAAGATAGATTTGAAATTGCACCACTACTAGTAGCAGAGGATAATGTTGAACTAGACAAAATACGAAAATCTTTTTTTAATGATTTAGTGTCTAGGAAAATAGAAGAGAGAGATGGGACAGTAATTTACACCGATGGTATAAATAGTGGGCTTCGGATTTTTGGAAAAAATGTTTATGAGTACTACTCGTACTTGGAAATATCATCTCCAACAATTGTAAGCTCAGAATCCAGTCTAAAAGATGCGGTGGATTTTATTTCTAAGCATGGTGGTTGGCCAAGTACAGCCTATCTAGTGGAATACAGATTTAATGACCCTGTTTACTCAGACTACACCCTTGGTTTTTCTTACTACGGAAATGGTTATCCTATTCTGTCAACAAAGTATCCATTAGAGGTAAACATCCGAGGAGGAAAAGTTTTAGGCTACTATAGAAATATCCATCACATTCGTGGTCTAGATAACGAAGGAACTTTGGAAGTTATAAGTTATGACAGAATTTTAAGGAACCATGTTAAAGAAGGGGAGACTATCCAAAGGATGTATCTTGCCTATAGCCTGGTGGAAGATAAAACAGAAACATTAAGTCCAATATGGGTTATAGAATTAGAAGAACGTATTATATATGTTAACGCATATACAGGAGAAGTAATGAGGTAAAGGAGGCTAATGGATGGACTGGTCTAAAACTAAAACAATTTTCATCATTGCCTTCGCAGTGCTAAATATTTTTCTGGCGTTGCAAATATGGGTGTTTCCCCACGGCACAGAGGGACATGTAACACAAGGGGAAATACAAATGATAAGAGAACAATTAGAAAATCAAAATATCGATATAGATACAAGTATACCCGATAGGGTTTTTCCAAAAAAAATGCTTACAACAACCACACCTAACATTGTAAATAAAAATCTAAGGAATGCTTTTTTTGCTGAAAATGAAAAAGTGACGGAGAAAATTGAGAACGGGGATTATAACGTTTTTTCCACTCACAGTTCTATGTCAGTTTCAGCAGAAGGAAAAATTATCTATATATCTGAGTCCAGTGGTCCAAATATACTGACACTAAATGAACAAAACGCCCTATCCATTGCTGAGTCATTTTCAAAACAAACTCTCGCCTTACCTTCAGATGCAAAGGTGCATGGCATAAAGAAAATAAATCAAGACACCTATTTAGTAGAGTATTACCAAGTTTATAAAAGAAACAGAGTAGATGCTTCTTATATAAAAGTAACAGTTTCATCAAGGGGTGTAACAAAGTACGAAAGGTATTGGGTAGAACCCGTTTCATTTAGTGGTAATGAATATTTAATAATACCCTCTACCGGTGCATTGATGAGATTTACAGATTTTTATCAAGGGAAGGGAACCATAACAGAACTATTTCTGTCTTATTATAGTGAGCCACTTAAAGCAGGTCAGTGGCAGATGGTTCCTGTATGGGTTGTGGAAGTGGATGATTTGAACTATTATTACCTTAATGCTTATACAGGGGAACTAGAAGGAATAAGATAATATGTAAAGGTTTTAAGTAATTTAAGTAATTTAAGGAAATTAAGAAATGGAAGCAGGAATTTATTCATTTTTGTTGAATAAACTAAAGTATGTTGAAAAATGCACTGGGAGGATAAACCATTGGAAAAATTATTGGTAAAAGGTAAACAGAAGTTGATGGGACAAGTTAAAATCAGTGGCGCAAAAAATGCTGCTGTTGCCATATTACCTGCAACCATTGTTGCAGGAGCTCCATGTACTATTGAAAATCTACCGAACATTAGTGATGTAAAAGTATTAACAGAGATGCTAGCTGAATTAGGGGCTAAAATCACGTGGCACGATGAGCATACAGTCACCATAGACCCTACAACCACTAATACGTTTCATGCTCCATATAAGCTTGCAAAAAAGCTAAGGGCTTCTTATTATCTAATGGGAGCTTTACTTGCCAGATTTAAAATGTCAAAGGTTGCACTCCCAGGTGGTTGTCAAATTGGGCCAAGACCCATGGACCAACATCTGAAAGGCTTTGAAGCTGTAGGTGCACAAGTGACTATTGCCTCTGGAGAAGTAGACCTTAAAGCTAATGAGTTCTGTGGAGGCTCGGTCTACATGGACATAGTGACAGTTGGGGCAACTATAAATACAATGCTTGCTGCTTCAAGGTGTCCAAACTTAACAATTATTGAAAATGCTGCTAAAGAGCCAGAAGTAGTGGATGTGGCTAACTTCCTAAATGCTATTGGTGTGACAGTAAAAGGTGCAGGAACTGATATCATAAAAATTCAAGGTTCAGAGGAGTTACATGGATGTGTTCATAGCGTTATTCCTGACCGCATCGAAGCTGGAACTTTTATGGTTGCAGCAGCTGCAACTAATGGGAATGTTAAAGTTTGTGAAGTTATACCGAAACACTTAGAACCCATAACTGCAAAGCTTAGGGAGGCTGGGGTTGAAGTTGAAGAGGGAGATGACTACATTCATATAAAGGCAGAAAATAAAAGGCCTATACCTATAGATGTAAAGACATTCCCATATCCAGGATACCCCACAGACCTACAACAACCTATGATGGCATTTTTAAGTAGGTGCGCAGGAGCAAGCCTTATAACAGAGAATATTTTTGAGAATCGTTTCCAACATGTTGATGAGTTAAACAGAATGGGTGCCAATATAAAGGTTGAAGGAAGAACAGCAATTATTGAAGGTGTTGAAAATCTACAAGGAGCAGAAGTGAAGGCAACGGATCTTCGCGCAGGTTCTGCTTTAGTTATTGCTGGGCTTATGGCAGAGGGGATAACTAAAATATCCGATGTCAGCCATATAAAACGGGGCTACGAAAACATCGATAAGAAGTTTGCTTCACTAGGAGTAGACATAAGCTATATCGAAGAATAAGTTAGGTGAAGGGAATCTTTGCTCCCTTCACCTTTTTTATCTTAAATAAAGGCTATATAGAGAATATTAAGCACTATAGATTCCGACCTATCAATAATAAAAACTGTAAACAAAATGTAAAAAATGAGTGAGAAATAATCAACAGAACTTTAATTTTACTAGACGAATATGTATAATAAATATAGCGAGCTAATGGAGAGGAAGAATTTGATGAAATTATTTTCCGTGGCCAGTGGCAGTAGTGGAAATTGCATCTACTACTCCGATGGAGAAACTGACATACTTGTTGATGCAGGATTAAGTGGTAAAAAAATTCAATTGGGCCTAGATCAATTTGGAGTAGATCCTAAAGGGTTAAAGGGAATCCTTGTTACCCATGAACATAACGATCACATCATAGGTGTAGGAATAATGGCGCGAAGGTTTAAACTACCTATTTATTTAACAGAGAGAACATATTTAGCTTGTAAAGATTCCTTAGGGAAGATAGACAATAACCTCATAAATCATTTTGATGTGGGAGAGAAATTTGATATAGGTAATATGAAGGTAGAAGCCTTTTCCACATATCACGACGCTGTTGACCCAGTAGGCTTTACAATAACAAGCAAAGAACAAAAACTTGGCTTTCTAACAGATACTGGAATAGTTGACCAAAGGGTAATGGAAACAATATATAACTCAGATATACTGCTTATTGAATCTAACCATGATGAGAAAATGGTTGAAACGGGTCCTTATCCTTGGGGACTAAAAAAGCGGATATTAGGGGAGAAGGGCCACTTATCAAATACAGTGGCTGGGGAAGTATTAGTTGAGGTACTCAAAGGAAAAACTAAGAAGGTCCTTTTAGCCCACTTAAGTGAAGAGAATAATTTTCCTCAGTTGGCTAAAATAACAGTGGAAACAATTTTAGCTAAAGCTCAGATAGCAGTAGGTCAAGATGTTCAATTAGATATACTTCCTAGAAAAGAAGTTTCACCTTTAATTCAGTTATAATTTTAATTTCTGTGCAATAAAAATAAATGGAAGGAGGAGTAGTATGGATTACTTTGAGTATTATTACAAACCCAAAAGACCCAGCCTATCCTTAATAATAGTCATAGCACTAATTTCTTCTATTATAGGGGGAGCCATTGCCCTAACTTTTTTTGCACCCCAGCAGCAAACCCTTCCACCAACTTCAAATGGAGATTTAATCCCTCCAGCAAGGGATACGGACGAAGATTTTCAGTGGGAAGCATTGGAGTATCAGAAGACACCAGTTGTACAGGCGGTACAAAAGGTGAGTCCGGCAGTTGTTGGGATAAGCACCTTTGCAAATCGCAGAGATATGTTTAGGGGTACGGAGCAAATGGTCCAAAGGGGTGTGGGAAGTGGAGTCATAATTGAATCAAACGGTTATATAGTGACAAATTACCACGTAATAGAAGAAGGAGAAATATTTGTTGTTACACTAGATAGTGGTGAAGAGATTGAAGCAGAGGTCATTGGCTCAGATCCTGGAACAGACCTAGCTGTACTTAAGATAGACAAAACAGGCTTGCCTTCAGCAGAACTAGGTGACTCTGATAAACTGGTTGTAGGCGAAACTGCCATAGCCATAGGAAACCCTACAGGACTAGATCTGCAGCAATCTGTTGCTGTGGGAGTCGTAAGTGCCACGGACAGATCCCTTGAGATATACGAATGGATTTTTTCCCTTATACAAACTGATGCAGCCATAAACCCAGGCAACAGTGGTGGCCCTTTGGTAAACGCAGTAGGTCAGGTTGTTGGTATTAACAGTGTAAAAATCTCAAATGCAGAGGGGTTAGGATTTGCCATACCCAGTAATATAGTTAGAAATGTTGTAAATGAGATAATAAGAAGTGGTGAAGTTACTAGGCCAATGATTGGTATAGTTATTAACGAAATCAATCAGACCTTGGCAAGGCAATATGACTTGCCTGTTGACCATGGACTTTATATAGTAGAAGTTGCAGACAATAGCCCTGCTCATTTAGGTGGAATCCAAAGCAACGACATAATAACCCATGCAGATGGTAAAGAAATTAATAGCTTAAGGGATTTCAGAATGATAATGGTAAGAAAGCAAGCAGGTCAATCAGTAGAGATAACGGTGGTAAGAGGTGACGAAACCTTAGAGTTTACAATAACACTGGCAGATATGAATAACTAGCAAATTAGCAGCAGGGAGAGAACTCCTTGCTGCTAATTTTTGAAGAAGGGTCTTTTAAATCTAGTTAAAGGGAGGAGAGTAAATGAATATTCAGATGGACCTTGATCTAGAAGTTAGTTCGCATATAGAAAAAAGATGGGGTAACATAACCTCATTAAAGAAGTTAGATGGAATTAAAAGCCAAGGTGGCTGTTATAGAGCAAAGCATAAGAGTGGTTCCGTGATTGTTAAATCCATGGAAGTTCAATCAGAGTACCAATTCTACAAAATGTTTAGTAAAAAACTCATTGACAACGGAGTCAACATCCCTGAGATATACTTTGCCCACCAAGGGAAAAAGAAATATTGGATAGTGATAGAAGATATACTAAACACCTTACCTAAAGATAGGTGGTACGGGGATGAGTCACTTCTGGAAGTACTATGTAATTTACATTGTTTTACGTGGGGAAGACCCCTTATACTAACTGATAACTACAAACCCAGTTGGAGTGATTGTTTAAGTGAAAAGGTTTCAGAACTATATAAAAGTGACTATAACAAGGCACTTAAACATCTTTTACGGGTGCAAAAAGTGTCTCAAACTGTTTTTCAACCAACTTGCTGGATAAATGGAGATACTAATCCGACTAACTGGGGAGTAAGGGATAATGGAGACCTAGTGCTGTTTGACTGGGAAAGAATATGCTATGCATCTCCTGCAATTGACCTCGCAATTACAATACCAGGGCTAGGGACAACAGATTACTCTTTGGAAAGAAAAATAGCTGAAACATATATTAAACTTTTTGCTAAAAAAGACTTGGACTTTTTATTCAAAATCGATGAACTTGTAGAACAGATTATATTAGCTAAAATTTGGAGCGCAGTAGAATTTCTAGCCTATAATCACAAGCTTTTAGAACAGAATCAATTGGAGACACTGCTAACTGAATTGCTTACAAAGCTAAAGAAATTCTAAATAACTAATTAATTTATTAAAAATTGGCAGGGTTTAGGATATATTTGACGAAATAATAAATACTAAACCTAAAAGGAATATATTATGGAGTTGATATAAATGTTTGTAGTATGTAGAGAACATCTTGATGATGCAATAGAAGAATTTGTGGATGTATATGAACAACCACCGGATTTGTACGAGCTTGAGAAAGTGACGTTTACTGACTGGGCTCAACCAAGTCATTGCAGCTACTGTGTAAAACCACCAAGGTACTTGGTGGTATAAGTCATGCAAATAGATATCGTAGCAGTTGGTAAAATCAAAGAAAAGTATATAAACCTAGGTATAGCAGAATTCACAAAAAGATTATCCAGCTACTGTAAACTAAGCATAGTAGAAATTGGAGATAACCCTACACCCGATAACGCATCCCCAGCAGAAGAACTGATTATTAAAGAAAAAGAAGGGGATAAAATTTTATCTAAAATAAAAGACCAATCCCACGTAATTGCCTTGGCTATCCAAGGCAATATGTATTCATCAGAGGATTTAGCAAACAAGCTGGACAAGCTAGCTCTATCTGGCAATAGCCATATAACATTTGTCATAGGGGGATCCCTTGGCTTAAGTGATGTAGTATTAAAAAGGGCGAACACACTAATGAGCTTCTCTAAAATGACATTCCCTCATCAACTGATGAGGCTTATTTTGCTAGAGCAGGTTTATAGAGGTTTTAGGATAAATAGGGGTGAACCGTACCATAAATGACGGGGGTTCTAATTAACGGATATGAGAAGGGTTAACATATTAAATTGTTAGCCCTTTATGATGTCTATAAGTATTTCAACCCATAGGAAATTCTAGAGTAGGAGTTTCCACCTAAATAGAGAAGTAGTATTGGAAGATATATGTTTATATATAGAAAAGAGCATGGTGATTGTACAAGGAAAAGGGGATGGTGATAAGTTTACCTGTTAACAATGAATTAGTCTTAATTGACAACATTATCCCACGTTTGACACTTGATGATTAAAAAAAGCCTGTAATCCCTTGAAAATAAAGGGTTTGTAGGCTTTAATTTTTGTCAAAAAAGTGAATAATGTTTTTTACTTCTTTGTATCTTTTAGAATCTTTTTCATCTTGCTTTTTGTTACAATTTGGTAGTCTGTGCGAAAGTCAAAGGCTTCATGTAAAGCATCGGTAAAATCGGTTCTAGTATATAAGGGCTCATATCCTTCTCCCTTAATTTCTTTGAAATTCATATCTCTTAATTCACTAATAATTTCATGACAGGTAAATTCCTCTTTAAGTCGCTTTTCTAGCATTCTATAGATGACTAAAGATATAAAGCATGTGCTGAAATGTGCTTCAATACGGTCATCTTTTTTTAAGAATACAGGTCTTGCTTTGAATTCACTTTTCATAATCCTAAAGCATTCCTCGATTTCCCATCTCCTGTGATTTACCTTAATTATTTCAGGTACATCATCCTCAAGATTTGTACAAACTCCATAAAAACCATCAAAAGCTTCTTCTTTTTGGATGATAGCTTGATCAATGCTGTATATTTCTTTCTTTGCAATTTCACCATCAGGAGTATAGCTCGTTTTATGAATAAATCTTTTGTAATCGTTAGCATTACATTTCTTGATTTTTGTCGGGTTTGTATCTATAGTCTTTTGAGCACGTTCTATTTGTGAGTTGCGGATTTTGCGCTGATAATCCCTGTATTTGATCGAATAAGTTACAATCAATCTTTGTTCAAAGCCATTTTCTTTGATCCAACGTTCTTTGAAATAGACCTTTGCACTTATTTTTGCTTTATCTTCAGGAGTAGCCTTATCTATCATTTCATCGAGTTCAGAAATATCATAGTTTTTTTTGCTGCCTGGAAGTTTCCAGCCATCAGGATCAAGAGCCCATTTCTTCAGGTGTGCTTTTAATTTTTTAATAGATTGTGTGGTAATAAAAGCTCGACCATCCTTGTCGTTAAACTTTCGATTAGCTTCTGAAGCCAACCCAGCATCTGTGCACACGATAAATTTAGAAAGCTCAAAATCAGAAACGATTTTCTTTTCCAATGGTTTTAGAGTCAGTTGCTCATTCATATTCCCCCTGTTAATGCTAAAAGCCAGAGGAATGCCATCCCCGTCCATGAATAGCCCCATTTGGACTATCGGGTTTGGTCTGTGTTCTTTTGACGGACCATACTGCTTTATACCATCTCCCTGCTCTATTTCAAAAAAGTAATTGGTGCAATCATAGTAAAGAACGCCGGTATTTCTTTTGGAGACCTTCAAGCTATTTTTGTACAAGGAGGACTGGATAAAGTCTGTCTCCTTAGCAAGAATTTCAAGAGCTCTGTATATTTGATGCAAATCATATTTGGGTTGTTCTATAAACTTTTTAGAAAGCTCATATGTAGCAAGTTTTGAAGAAGGGAAGATAATTCTACCGTAAATAAGCCTGGAAAGAATCGAGTCTAAATCAAAATCAAACTTATATTTTTGTGATATTTCCATACAAATCTTGTGTAGCCCAAGATCATGATATATTTTTTGCAGGAATAGGTAACCGCCGTTAAACAAGCGTGGTTCACCTTTATCAATAAGTTTTGAGGGGGAGTACTTTACAAGAACTTCCCTTTTTTCTTCCTTTTCTTTTTTGTTAAGTTCTTCTACGTAATTTTTTGCCCATTCTATGGGATCTTGGTCGATTAATTTTTTTTCTAAATCAGCAACGGTACCGAGCTTTTCAACAACTTTAGAAGAGCGCTTTCCATTTTCGTAAATAGACTTAACCACATATAAAGATGCGGCATTTTTTGAACTAACAATTTGTAGTCTCATTTTTTTACACCACCCTTACAAACAACTACTTATATCATAACACATTGTTAAACATTGTGCACTAAAAATATGTAAAGTTTGACAAAAAAATAAGCCTATATTAAGGCTTACAAGAACTTTTCATCTATTCAACTGTCAAAGACCCGGGTTCTAATTAACGGATATGAGAAGGGTTAACATATTAAATTGTTAGCCCTTTATGATGTCTATAAGTATTTCAACCCATAGGAAATTCTAGAGTAGGAGTTTCCACCTAAATAGAGAAGTAGTATTGGAAGATATATGTTTATATATAGAAAAGAGCATGGTGATTGTACAAGGAAAAGGGGATGGTGATAAGTTTACCTGTTAACAATGAATTAGTCTTAATTGACAACATTATCCATACAGGGTAATATTAGTATTGAAAGACTGCATGAGGAGTGAATTTTTTATGGTTAACTACTATGATTCTACGGTTGGTTTAGCTTACTAAGGGAGTAGTCTGCCCTTTTTTAAGTCTAGATCAATTGAATAGTATCAAGTAGTTAAGAAAATAACTCTTCCATCATAAAAGAGAAGGTGTATTGTATCTATTACAGCAATAACTTTTTGTACACCTAAACATGTTTTGTAATCCTATAAATTAAAGGAAAGAGGATAGTTATTATTCTTTTTCCTTTTTTGATTTGTAAAGGTTTCCTTAACTACTAATGTGAAGGAAGCTTTTTTATATAAAAGGAGTGATAACATGTATTTATAGGCATTAAGGATCGAGGCGTAATTGACCAAGGTAAGTATGCAGATATTGTAATCTTTGACCCTGAAAGGATTATAGATAAAGCAACTTATGAGAATCCTGCAAGATACCCAGAAGGGATAGAACTTGTATTGGTTAATGGGCAAAAGCAGTTTGTTGATGGGCAGTATAGGGTAATAAGATTGGAAGAATCATAAAAAATGACAAATCTAAAGTTAAGTAATAAAGACCTCTTTAAAACAGGATTATTAACAAGGAGTGGAGAAAATGGTACATTTTAAAAAGCTTGTAGGAGAAAAATGCTATTTGTCACCAGTAGATGATAGCCAAGCAGAAAAAGTAGGGGTGTGGAGCAATGATATAGAGGTAGCCATTAGGACTGGTGACGTAACGGATATGATAACTTATGACCAACAAAAAAAATACCTAGAAGGTATGAATAACAGTAGAAGTTATGCTTTCTTTATCATAAGGCAAGAGGAAGGTGAGGTCATTGGAATCGCAAGATTGATGAGGGTAGATTTAATAAACAGAAAAGCTCTAATGGGTATGTTTATTGGTGAAAGAGGTAACAGGAGTAAGGGTATAGGAACGGAAGCAACGAATCTATTACTAGACTTTGGCTTTAACATTCTTAATCTAAGGAATATAATGATAGAGACATTTTCCTTTAATGAACCTGCCATAAGAACACTAAAAAAGGTGGGTTTTAAAGAAATAGGTAGAAGAAGAAAAAGTATAATATACGGTAAAAATGAATATGATGAAATTTTGATGGATATGCTTAGTGATGAGTTTCAAGATTCCAGAATTGAGGGGATACTAGATAACAAATAAAAATATTATAAATAAACCACTTGACTCTGCCCCTAGGGCAGAGTTTGTTTTAAACTAGAGGTGGTTTTATAAATACAAAGGAAGTATGTATATATAGTACCCTGCACAGCTTGTATAATTAACAGAATGTTAATATCTCCAGAGGAGGAAAGTCATTCTAAAAATAGAAATTTAATTATTAATATTACTTAAAAAAGCCATTACTAGCACAACAAAAAGCTAACACAATCAGCTCCATATAACTGTTTTATGAAGCAAAAGAGAGAGGCATTAAAAGGTTATTGGCAGATATTTCATCTGAGAATACCAGTAGTATAAAATTTCATGAGAAAAATGGGTTTGCTGAGCATGATTAGATACCAAATATAGGAAAAAAGTTTAATAGTATTTTAGCGTTGTGTAAATGGGAAAGGAAGTGTTATGTTAATGAAGGATTTAGGAGGGTCAAAGATGAATTTAAGAAAGTACGGAGAAAAAGCTTATAAGGTAGCTGTGATTCATGGGGGGCCAGGTGCTGCGGGAAGCGTAAAGCCTATATGTGAGGAGCTTTCTAAGTTTTGTGGCATATTGGAACCCCTTCAAACTGAAATGTCAGTAGAAGGACAGCTCATTGAGTTAAAAGGAATACTAGAAGAGAACACCGAGGAGCCGATAATTTTAATTGGTCATTCTTGGGGAGCTATGTTGGTTTACATGTTTGCAGCAAAATACAATCATTTAGTTAAAAAAGTTATTCTTATAGCAAGTGGGTCTATTGAAGAAAAGTATTACAAAGATTTACAGGAGAATAGAGAAAATAAGCTCACAGAAGATGAGAAGATTGAGCTAAAGAGATTACAACAGATTTTCTCTAATCCCCTTGGCCATGACATGAATAGGGTGTTTGCAAAGTTTGGAGCACTTATGGAGAAACTTGACAGCTACGCCCCATTAGAAGTCTCTAATGACGATAGTCTATATAACTACGAAATATTTACAAAAGTGTGGCCTGAAGCTCATGCTCTGAGGAAAAGTGGATCTATGTATGAAATGGGAAAGGATATAAAATGTGAAGTCGTTGCTATTCATGGGGATTATGATTCTCATCCAGCTTATGGCATTAAAGCATCTTTAGAAAAGATAATCCCTAATTTTAAGTTTTATAAATTAGAAAACTGTGGTCATAGTCCTTGGACTGAAAGTTATGCCAAAGATGAGTTCTATAGAATTCTAAAAGATGAGATTTTATAGAAGCAGATTCTGTGATTCAATTATATAGTGTTATATTGCAAGTAAACATAGGACTGCCCTCGCTAGGTCTCCCTAAGGTCTATTCAAGCAAAATAGGCTTCAAGAGTAATTCTAAAATAATAAATATTTAGCCGGAGGGATATCATGATCAAAACGTCCTGTTTTTCGCCCCTTCTTCCGTTTAGCTATTCAGCTCTTAAGTCTAACTCCTCGAATTAATTGTACAGCTTTTTAATATACACATCTAGGGTCAATGACTTTGTCTGAGGTTTGTCTACAAGCTGAAAGGACTAACAATAATTCAATTGTTAGTCCTTCTGCTATTTAGAAAGGGTTGTCCTATCACACTAGGAATATATAGTATAACCGCACCACAATGACATGGGACATTTATAAAAACGTTTAAGGAGAGACTGTCTATGGCATAATTAAAAGTGAGAAAACGGCAGTGTAAAATCTGATAAGGTATAGCTGGAAATAAAAAAACCATTGCTAACAATCCCTAATTACAGTACCCTATTAGTGTCGAAGCTAATGGGAGGTAATGAAAGGATGTTAACAATGGACAGAATTAAGTATATCAGAAGAGAAGTAATTAATAAAGGTCGAAGTATCAATAGTGTTGCTAAAGAAAAGGGCCATGCGTGGGAAACCGTAAATAAGTATGTTGAGTGCCAGGATTTCAACATTAAGAAAACCAAGAAGACTAGGGAATCCCGTTTAGATAAGTTTAAGCCAACAATTGATAAATGGTTAGAAGATGATCTAAATGCCCCACGAAAGCAAAGGCATACTGCTAAGAGAATCCACGAAAGGCTTCAGAAGGTTTTCAAGAACGATTATGATATGTCTGATAGAACCATTAGATCTTATGTAGCAAAGAGAAAGGCTGAGCTTCAACGAGAAATTGTTGACTGTTACTTGCCCCTAGAACACGCTCCTGGAGAGGCCCAAGTAGATTTTGGCAAAGTAACCTTTGTAGAAAACGGTATTACCTATGAGGGGTCTGAGCTTGTCTTATCTTACCCTAACTCAAATGGTGCATTGGTGCAGCTATGTAAGGGTGAAAATTTAGAGTGCTTACTTACAGCTCTTAAAAGCATGTTTGAGTTTACTGGCACAGTACCGAAAGAAATATGGTTTGATAACATGAGCACTGCTGTAAAGAAAATCAAAAAGAGTCACGAGAGAGATTTAACTGAGCGTTTTGAGAGATTTGCTCTTCATTATGGATTTGAACATAACTTTTGTAACCCTTCTAAGGGGAATGAGAAAGGGCATGTTGAAAACAAAGTTGGTTACTCAAGAAGAAACCTTTTCGTGCCGGTGCCAGAATTCCGGGAGCTTAAAGAATATAATAAAGACCTTCTACAAGAGTGTTTAGAAGATATGGATAGAGACCACTATGTAAAGAAAGCTAAAATATCTTATCTATTCGAAAAAGATATAGCTGCATCTAGGCCCTTACCAGTTGTCCCATTTGAAACTTCAAAACTAGTAAAGCTAAAGGCAGATAAGTATGGGAAAATAAGGCTTGATGGTAAATATACATATTCTACTTCTCCAGCATACTGCCAGCAGCAAGTTTGGGCCAAGGTCACTGATTTGGAAGTAATAATACTGAATAACGATTACAAAGAGGTAGTAAGGCATAATCGACTATATGGTGACCAGCTAGACTCTATGCAATGGATAACATATATTGATTTAATGTCTAGAAAGCCTTTTGCTTTAAAGTATACAAGCTTCTATTCATCTATACCAGATGAGATGCGTTGTTACTTTGATACATGTAACTTAGAAGAGCGCAAGCAGGGATTAAAAGCCCTGAATCTAATGTTACAAAATATTTCTATAGAGGAAGCTGCAAACGTTTTTAGTTCGGCCATTGAAGCTAACTGTAGAGATTCTGACAGCTTGATAGGGTTGTATCATAGGGTAGTAAATGGAGTTTTAGAAATGCCTGATATGGAGCTCCCTGATTTTGTGCCACAATTAAAGGGATACACAACAGATTTAGACGTTTATGACGGATTGATGGGTGGTGGCAGCAAATGAAATCATCTATAGCCGAATACTGTAGGCTGCTCAGACTAGGTAACCACATAGTCAAGCACTATGAAGACATAAAAGCTGAAACACATGAAGAATTTTTACTTAAGATACTGGAAGTTGAATATGAATGCCGTGAAGTAGTAAAAAAAAATAGAGCGATCAAGGCCGCGACCTTTGATATGCTCAAGACATTTGAGACTTATGAATTTAAAAAAGTTAGTATCCCTAAGAGTACATCTATTGAAGACATAAAAAGTGGGGCTTTTATCGATAGAAAAGAGAATCTAATTTTATATGGCGGGGTGGGTCTAGGAAAAACTCATCTGGCAACTTCCATTGGCATTGAGGCTTGTAATAATGGCAAAAAAGTTAAGTTTTACAGGACTGCAACCCTTGTAAATGAGCTGATTGACGCTAAAGAAAATGGCAGTCTAACCAAGTTAATGCGGAAATTAAAGAAGATGGACCTTATTATTTGCGATGAGTGGGGATATATTCCTCTAGATACAGATGGAGCACAACTGCTCTTTAATGTAATATCCGAGTGTTATGAAAAAAGAAGTATCATTTTAACTACAAACCTTGAGTTCAGCAAATGGAATAATATATTTTATAATGACAGGCTAACAAGTGCAATTGTTGATCGGTTGGTACACTACAGTCACTTACTAATATTTGAAGGACCAAGTCATAGAGTTGAGAACTCTATATTAAGAAACAACCAATAATTTACATAAATGGAATTAGGGATTATCATATTTTTAATTGCCAAATTATCAAATTTCTACTTGCCAAAAACAAGGAGAGACTCCCTACATAGTTAATAATTCGGTGGGAGGACTTAGTTTACACTGCACATCGATATATTAGGAATCTAGAAAGCAAGCGCTGGTAAAGCACTTGCTTTTTATTATTCAGATATTAAGTTTTTATTAATAAGATAGAAAACAATGGTATTAGATGGTCATCTATGATATATTAAAATAGACATCTAAACAATGAATAAATAGTTGTCTAAGGAGGGCTAACTATATGCTACTAGCTGAAGAAAAATTAAAAGAGCAACTACAATTTGTACATAAGCCAATTATTGATTTTATGCATTCTTTGTACCTATTTGGTAATTTTGATGAGGGGAGAGATGTGTTAGGTCAGAGGGGTATAGCCCTTGATCAAGAAGTCCAACATATTTTGCAAAGTATAAAAAATAACCTATCAGGGTTTGTGAATAATGAAATACAGACATTAAGTGACTTGGGCACTGCTGATTGTTTGCTGATTTCATTTGTCTCAAATTATGAAGAGCTACACTCTGTGGAAGATTTCTTTGAAATATATGAGAAAGCATCTAGTGAAGAGATACTTAGGTACATTGGAACCTCTTTTTTAATTAGTTATTACTCTGGCTCTATGAATCGATGGAATAAGGATAATCACTCTATTGAAAAGATGAAGGAATTTTTGAAAAGACTAGATGGCGTAGAGCCAGACTTGAAGGAAAAGATTGTAGATTTATACAACGACCCTCAAGAAACGAAAATGCGTTTAGGATATATGTTCAAACAATTTTACACTAAGGGGTATAAAGGATTTGAAAAGGAAATCTTAGAGAAATCAAAAGCAGAACAAGTCAGATATGAGAATCTTATAAATGAAAATCCTGCACTTTTCATAGAGATTAATCTTAAGAAACCTTCTATTAACGGGACTGTTCCAATGGAATACGATAAGTATAACATCTATGTGTCTTATATACAGCAATACGGCTATACCGTACTAGCCAATAACCGTTTACCCAATGCTAATGGGACTATAAGTATAGGATGCAGAAATATAGATTTCTATAACAATAAGAATATAGTCACAAACTTCGATAGATTTTTAAAGACAATTGCAGACCCTACAAGGTTTAAGATAATTACATACGTAGGAAAAAGGAATTGGTATGTTAATGAACTAGCAAAAGAATTAAAACTAACACCGGCAACTATTCATTACCACTTAGAAACACTACATAGTATAGATATGGTTACCTCTTTTAAAGAGGAAAATAAGGTGATGTATAAACTTAATACTACTGTAACAAAGCAGTATATAGATTATTTATCCACAAAGATTTTTAATTAGAAAAATATAAGAATAGAAAGAGGGTAAGAAAATGGATTTCGTAAAGATTAACGAAGAAGTTTGGGATCAAAAAGTAGAAGAAAAGTATATTTGGAGTAGAGTGGTTAGTAGCGAGAGGGTAGAAAAAGCAAAAAAGGGAGAGTGGAGTATTGTTCTAACCCCAAGAAAGCCCGTTCCTAAGAATTGGTTTCCAGAAAACTTAGCAGGAAAGAAGATCTTGTGTTTAGCTTCTGGAGGAGGTCAACAAGGACCTATTATGTCAGCCATAGGTGGTGATGTTACAGTCCTTGATAACTGCGATTCTCAGCTTGCTCAAGATAGATTTGTAGCCGACCGGGATGGTTTGGAGATTAGGACTGTGAAAGGTGATATGCGAGATTTATCTATGTTTGAGGACGAGAGTTTTGACTTTATTGTTCATCCTTGGTCTAATGGGTACGTGGATAATGTACTTCCTGTATGGAAAGAAGCTTATAGAGTACTGAAAAAGGGGGGGATTCTAATTTCAGGTTTTGGGAATCCTGTGGAATACATATTTGACCTTAAATCAATGACGGAAGGCAATTTTGTGGTAAGGCACAAACTCCCATACTCCGATCTAACAAGTATATCTAGTGAAGAGTTACAAGAGCTAGTGCTAGATGAAGGGGAAGGAATTTGTTTTGCCCATACATTAGAGGATCAAATTCAAGGTCAAATAGGGGCAGGCTTTGTAATCGCGGGGTTCTACGAAGACATTGGAGGCTCAGCTCTTGACCAGTATATGAATGGGTCAATAGCCACCAAAGCTATAAAACTATAAAAATTCATTAAAAAAATCTCCTTTTGTAGTGGCCAAAACTACAAGAGGAGATTCATTCATTTTAGAGTTTATCATCATGTTTGGTGCTGAGGTGAAGGTTTTTAGGATTCATGATGATACTCCCAATAAGATAAGGACACCACCGTTTGTAAATATGAAGGAGAATACCCTATTAAAGGACATATTGTATCTATTTAATATAAATAATTTGGAGCCAAAAGCGATAAGATGAACCGTACCATGGGTAATGGGAATTTAATAACGGATAAAGAAGGGTTGACATGTGAGACTGTTAGTCCTTTTTTGTCTAGCAGTATTAGAAACCATAAAATTATAGTTAATAGAATATTAATGATTCCAGAGTAGGATTTTCCTTCTGAATATAGAATTTGTACTTGGAGTTATATGTTTATACATAGAAAAGAGCATGGTAATTGTATACTGAAAAGGGGTTGGGGATAAAAATGCTAAATGTAAATTTTTACGAGTTAAATTCAGTGGAGGATAAAAAGTTAAGGTTTGCAGTGATAATGGCAAGTTACAAGGGAAAATGGGTCTTTGTAAGACATAAAGAGAGGGAGACTTGGGAGATACCGGGTGGACGCAGGGAACCAGGGGAAAATATAAGTGATACAGCTTCAAGGGAATTAGTTGAAGAAACTGGCGCTAAAGACATTAGTATTGTTCCAGTTTCTATATATTCCGTAGATAATGGAGAAAATGAATCTTTTGGACAACTGTTTTATTCTGAAATAAAAATTCTTGGAATGCAATTGGATCATGAGATTGGTGAGGTAAAATTACATGATAGGATGCCTGAAAATCTAACCTACCCGTTAATTCAACCATACTTATTTACAAAAGTAGAGAAACAATTTCCCAGGATGAAAGCTTAAATTGCTAAGAAATAAAGATGATATAATAGAATTAATCTAAAACGACAATAAAGGGATAGTGATAAAAAGTAAAGGGGCATGAAAAGTGGTTAGTAAGCAGTCAGTATAGAAAAAAGGAAGTGTGTTGACTGTAAATCAAAAGATAGGGTTTGTTATAACCTGTCAATAATAGAGGGACAATTTGATCCTAAAAGACTGAGATTATTTATTGTAGATGAGGAAGCTGGTTTCTAAACAAATACTTTAAAACAATATTGCTAAGTCATTTTGTCTGCTTAAATAGACGCGTAAAAGGCGATGCGGTGAACCGTACCACAAATAACGCGGACTTTAATAACGGTTTAAAGAGGGTTATCAAATAATTTCATTTGCTAGCCTCTTTTTGGTACTTAGAAAGATTCATCCTACCAAATCAGTATAGTTAATAGAATATTAATGATTTAAGAGAAGGAAAGTCTATATGAATAGAGAACTTGCTATAGTGGAGCTTGAGGTGCGAGTATGTTAATAAAAGGAGATGTGTCTACATGACAACTACAGAAATAATCAATAAGCTAAAAGAAGAGAAGAATTATCTGAATAACAGCACTGTCAATGAGTTGGATAAGGGATGGTCAAATGATAAGAAATATATTTTTACTTCTGATAGTGGCAGATATCTCCTTACAATATTTGAGTTAAAACACTATGATAATAAACTTTATCAATTTGATATATTAAAAAAGATGATAACCTTAGGAGTACCAGTGCAAGAGCCTGTTGAAATATTTAGTGACAGCACCTTTGGGTACATGGTTGTGTCCTATATAGATGGCTTAGACGCAGAAGAGAGTCTAAAAAGTATGAGTGAAGAAGGTCAATACAATATAGGAATACAAGCAGGCCGTAAATTAAAATTGATGCATCAATTAAAAGCCTCTGACCAGTTAGATTCCTGGTATAACCGTAAAAAGCACAAACACGCTAAATACTTGGAAACCTATAAGCAGCTAGGAATTAAACTAAGAAATGAACAAAAGATAGTAAATTTCATTAACGGAAATATTGAACTGATGATGGATAGACCCAACATATTTCAACATGATGATTTCCACGTGGGGAATATAATTTTGGATAATAAAAAAATTGCCGGGGTTATTGATTTTGACCTAATGGACTGGGGAGACCCAATACATGACTTTGTAAAACTAGGTACAGTTAGTAGAAAAACTAGCATCCCATTTTGTATAGGACAAATCCATGGATACTTTGGAAATACTGAACCAGATGAGTTCTTTTGGAAACTATATTCCCTATACCACTGCATGGCTGCCATATCAACAATAGTTTGGGTGCAGAGGTTTCATCCAAGTAGAGTTGATGAGGCAATGCAGGGTGTAAATGAAATGATGGAGGATCATAATTACTTCGATGATATAAAACCAAAGTGGTATAAAAATATAGATATGTAACAAAAGTTTTAGGATGCAATACGTTGAAACCTACCATAAGTAACTGGAGATGTTCAAAAGGCTATAACCTTCTAATCTAGTAAGGTTATAGCCTTTTTTGTTACTTATATATCAAAATTTCCTCAACGATTCTGGATTGACCTGACTGTGCTGTTTTCTTTATAAATAGGTTATTTGAATCTGGAGCCCAGTGTGCCATCATAGCTATAACAGCTGGCAGATTTTCATTTTCAATTATTCGTACTGTGTTAATCAGTCTAGCATCAGATATACCAGCTAGGTAATAGTTTGTTTCATGGTTCCCTTGTTCTTCTATCTCAAGACTGAATGCAATTCTACTCTCATCTGGAGAAATTGTGTATGAAGGAATCCATTCTCCTTCACTTGTTTTACCTCCAGATACTAGCCTCGTCAAAGATGCATCAGTTAAATCATACAAAAACACTCCTGATAATTTGTTATACACACCATTAAAGATAAGTTGTTTTCCCCCGTTAATAACTTGAAAGTCAAGGATGGTATCTTCTTTATGTGGAAACAATAGTTTCTCTATCAATGAGCCATCCTCATTAACTTGGTATACCGCTAACTTACTTTGGCTATCCATAGCAATGTACAGGCTTTCCCCATCAATATGAGCTTTAGGGCGAGCATAACTGCCGTGATTTAATATACCTTCAAGGTCGATTAGTTGTATTTCTCCGTTAGAGCTATCAATGATTTTTAAGGTTAGTGAGTTATTATCAAAATATGAAACGTAATGCCCCATAGTGTCTATGAATGCTATCTGATTATCAAAAAAATCTATTATATCTTCGTGTATCAATACAGAAGCTTCTTTTTGTACTTCATATACGTATAGATTATTCTCATCAACGAAAAGGGCTTTACTTAAGTCCTTTGAAATAGCCAAAGGGTTAAATGCTAGTAAATTTTTCGAAATTTGGGAGTTTAAATCTAACTGAAAAAGTTGACTGTTTTTCCTGTAAAGAAGTCTTTTACTAGATACCCCCAATATATCAGTGAAATCGATTTCAGGTTCTAGGTCTAATACTTCCTTGAATGTAACGTAGATGGGGTCATTAAGTTTGCCCGATTCAGATAATACGTCCTTACTTAAAATGGTAGTTTGACTTTCATTGTTCCCATAGCAGCCAGATAGAAGTGCTACACCAAGGGATAAAATAGTCACATAAAAAAAGCATTTGTTTTTAATCATAGTTAATTCCTCCTATTTATAGTGTACATCTAGCTTACCCAAGAGTTATTGCCATCTTTGCCTAGATTATTGCCAAGTTGTTGCCAGAGGGGAAATTTCACTATGATTTTTGTGATATTATCTTTATTTTCTAAATCTATAGAGCCTTTATGTTGTTCAACTAGCTTTTTACATATATAAAGTCCCAACCCGCTACTACCTTTCTCCCCCATATTTGAGGATATATTAGCCCTATAAAAGGGGCCAAATAACTTCTCTATATCACCTTCATCAATTACATCACTATGATTACTAATCTGTATCTCTGCAATTTTTCCTTTTTTTGCAGAACTTATGTAGATATCCGTATTATTAACGCCATACTTAATAGAATTATCTATGAGGTTTATAAAAATCTCTCGAAGGTTATTTTGTGACCCAATTATCTTAATATCATCTTCGATGGTACACTGGATTTTCATCTGGTACTTATCTGCTTTCATTTGCATGTCTTCACCAACTGATTGGAGTAAGCTGCTTAGACCTATCACTGTAAACTTGTTTTGGTTATTTTGTGATTCTGTCTTGGAAAGTTCGATTAGTTGTACAACCATTTGATGGAGACGTTGACTTTCACTTTTGATTTTTCCAGCTGCCCGCATCAAAAATGCCTTATCGTTAAAGTCTTCACCTTCTAATATCTGGGCATATCCAGATATTGTGGTTAGGGGAGTTTTTAGTTCATGGGTTACATTATTAAAGAAGTCTATGCGATTTTTTTCAAGTTTTAGCACCTTATCTTTCTCTTCTAAGATGGTTTCAACTTGTTTTTTTATCTTAGTGGACATTTTATTAAAACTATTAGATAGTTCTTCAAGCTCATCTCCTGTTTTAACTCTTACATTTAGACCATAATTGCCTTCGGAAAACTGCTTTAGACCCTTATTTATTGCAACTAGTGGTCTAATGATATTTAGGGAAACATAATAAGTAACGGAAAATAGAAGGGCTAAAACAAATATATTTACTAATGAAAAGCCTCTTAATAAAAATTGGCTAGAATTAAATAACCCACTATAATCTTTGCTAAATCTAAGAATTCCATAGTAGTTATTATCCAAATAAAGGGGGTATGAGTAATTTACAATGTAAGTACCTTCAAGGGAATTTATAGTAAAGCCAGATTGATTATTTAAGGCTAATAATAAGTCTTCTTTACTGCTATTCTTTAGTTGAATACTTTCATTATAGTGAAGAACATAAGAGTCGTTTTCTTCTGTAGTGGCTCCATAGACAAAACTACCTGAAGAATCATATAACGCTACATTGTATTGAAAGTAATTGCTTAACTCCTTTACCAGTAATTGACCTTCAGTTCTAAAGTTATCATCTGTTAAGTTATTACGTAAGAAAAACTGCCTTAAGTACTCAAGGGACGACTTTTGAAGGTTTTCCATATCCCCCTTAATAACTTCATGGTTGTTCCTATAAAGCTGCTGATAAATGAAAAAGTGTGAAGAAAATGCTCCAAACAGAAATATAATAAAGAAACATATTAAGAGTTTATAACGGATTGAAAGCTTCAATGTACTAAATTCTCCTTTCTGAGGGGTACATATAATTAAACTGTTGTGCAACCTTCCTCTATAAGATTCATCTTGTATCCTAGTCCAAACACAGTCTCTATTATTGGAGGGGAAGAGGGGGAATCGAGCTTTTTTCTCAACCTTTGTACATGTACATCAACAGTTCTTAGATCGCCAGTGAAGTCCATACTCCATACTCTATCTAGAATTTCGTCTCTTGTGAAAACACGGTTCTTATTGTAGGAAAGCAAAAGTAAAAGATCAAATTCCTTAGGTTTGAGTTTAACTTCTAATTCGTCCCTAAAAACAGTCCTAGCCTGGGTGTTTATTCTAACTGAACTATTAATATATAAATAGCTGTACTTTTTAGGCATATTCTCAATTCTTCTTAGGATAACTTTAATTCTTGCTACCAATTCTCGAATATCAAAGGGTTTTGGAATGTAATCATCTGCACCTAACTCTAATCCAAGGACCTTATCCACTATATCAGTCCTTGCGGTTAACATAATGATAGGCAATTGATACTTTTGAGAGATTTTTTTGCAAATGTCAAAACCACTCATATCTGGGAGCATTAGGTCTAATATTATTAGATCAGGACAAAATTCTTCAAGGGCTTTAAGTCCATCTTTACCATTGCTAGCACAGTTGACTAAAAACCCTTCTCTACTAAGGGAGTATGTGAGAATATCCCTTATGGATGAATCATCTTCAATGAGTAAAAGTTTATATTGGCTCATTATTCTCTCTCCTAAATTTAAATTTAATTATACTATTATTCTACAATACACTAAAGTTGTTGCCAAAATATGAATATAAATACCCAAAGCCCTAATAATTGACTTAATTATATAAATTAGGAAGCCTAGCCAGTTGAGCTATATCTTAAAGGAGTAGGACAACAGGGCATAGCTAAGACCGTTAGTAGAACTAAAAAAAGATCCCCCGCTACAGGAAGTGCGTAGAACCGTACAATAAGTAACAGCGGTAATTAGCTATTGTCTTTATATTCTCAATCAGCATGTGAAGTAATAAAGAAATAATTATGTTCTGTCAACCATTTTTGAAAATGTCCTAAAAAAGTCTTAACATAAGCACCAGATTTCTGGTGCTAAATTCTAAAAACACTTTTCAGAATAGTTATGCTATTAACTTTTAATACTGCGACAATCTGTTGTTGTTCATGGCTTTCACAAAAGACAGTTGTAGCCGATGCTTCAGCTTCGGCTGACATTCAAAATGAACAGTATGATGGTAGGACTTTGTACTCGCCGTAAAACAAAAAGGCAGTGCCTAGAATGCACCTTGTTTTTGCGTAACTTTAATAAACCTAGTGATTTCTAAGATTCTTGCTAAGCTATGTTGTTCCTATGTAATTGCTTTTTTAAATATCTTTCAAATGATGCCTGTTTCCATGGGTGACTCATTGGAGGAATATATTTTTTCTTAGGTTTCTCAGGAAGAGTTGCTAGATCAAATGCTTTTGAAGAGGGTTTATGATGTGGTAGCAACTCAAGCAAATAAACCTGTTCACCAATACAGCAGTAAATGTCCCCATCAAAGGCTTTAATGACCATAGCTGTAGTACCCTTACGGTAATGCACTGCAACTCCATAAGCATTAACAGGCAGATAATACTCATTATGATATTTAATACAACTCCCATTATCAATTTTTCTAGAAGAAATTACCGCCAGTGTTAGATTGATTTTATCATTATCTGGTTGCGTTTCGAACACAGATTTGATACTATCAATAGGTAAAGCGAATCGCTTGTTGAATTTTTTTATGTAGGAGTAAAGGAATTTGTTTGCCTCCTCAATTGAGGAGACACCTCTCAAGCGTAGCTCTACGACTAGGCGGGATTGAAGAGTGCCAAATACTCTTTCAACCCGCCCTTTTGCTTGTGGAACGCTAGATGTCTGAATGTCGATTCCTAACTGCTTACATGCATATCCGAACTGAGTAAATGTATCTTTTTCAACTGAAGCTTCTTTTTTCTTTTCGTATTTTCTTTTATACTCAAATACAGTGCGATTATCTGTAAAAAACTGATAAGGGATTCCATAGTTAGTTAGGACCTGATTAAGAACATTGTAGTAGCCTTTTAACGTTTCCTGCTCATCAAAGTAAGCGCCTAACATTTGCCCTGTGGCATCATCGATTGCTACATGAAGGTGTGTTTTTATGCCACCAAACCACTCATGCATGGAAGCGTCCATTTGGAGCATTTCTCCAAAGTAAGCACACCTAGGACGCCTAGGATGAGAGTCCTCTATATCTAAAATGGAGCTTTGAATGACAGCTGCCTTCTTCATAGATTTAGTTTTAGCTTGAAGATCCTTTAGTTCTTTCTTCAATGCTTTCCTAGAAGATCGTGTTGCCATTGGCGAAAGGATGAACTCTTTCCTAAGAATAGAAGTAATGGTACCGACAGATACTTTGATGTCTTCCATCTCATTAAGAAGCTCTGAAAAATGGGTTAGATTACAATCATAATACTTAGTGCGGTATAAGTCTAAGATTAACTTCTTGGTATCTTCAGATAAGGTTATTGAAGGTTGCCTACCACGGTTTCCATGAATGAAAAAAGCTTTACCTTTTTCTTTATACCCTTTGATTAGCCTACTGATATGCCTAGGTGTACACCCGATTTTAAGGGCTGCAGTTTTCTTGTTGCCATTAGTTTCTACCAACTTTTTAATTATTTCATATTTCTGATTCTCATCCATAGTTAATATCACCTTTCTCATCTTGTCCACCTCATTTTTATAGTCATGAGGGTATTATAATATATGAATCACTTTTAGGACATAATCTTTTGTGGTATAACTAGACATTATCATATATGAATCATAGTGAAGTAATAAAGAAATAATTATGTTCTTGACAAAAGGAGAAATGTTAGTTATTCTATATACATACTGTTAGTATGTATGGAAGGAGATGTAGTAATCATGGCAAGAAATAAATATCCTGAGGAGACAGTAAAACGGATTCTAGACGTTTCATGGGAACTGTTTTTGGAACAAGGCTATGAAAACACCTCTATCCAGAACATTATTGATAACCTTGGCGGATTGACTAAGGGGGCAATCTACCATCATTTTAAATCTAAGGAAGATATTCTGATGGCAGTGGCCCAGCGTATGTACAGCAATTACGATGCTAAAGTATTAAAGATCATTAGAGATGATAATAATATTTCTGGTCTTGATAAACTAGGCAAACTATTTCGTATTTCAATTAATAGTTCTACTGAAAATGATGCCTTTAAAGCTGCACCTGACGTGTTAAGTAATCCGAAAATATTGGCACTACAAATGCAAGGAATTATAAAGGAAACCATTCCTAATTATGTGAAGCCCATAATAGACCAGGGAGTCATAGATGGTTCTATACAGACTGATTATCCACAAGAACTGGCGGAGGTCATTTCAATGCTTCTCAATATATGGTTGAACCCAATGATATTTTATGCTGAGTCAGAGTCCATACTAAATAGATTTAGATTTTTTCAGCAGATTTTGCATAGTTTAGGACTTAGTATAAATCTCCTTGATAATCAAATGGAAGAACGTATTGTGGAATTATGTCGGATGTATAGCGAAAAAAAGTAACAAAACACCTGCCCATACATAGGGCAGTTTATTTTGCTATTAAACATACCAACGGTTGGTATCAATATTGGAGGGATGCTAGTTATATGGAAAATTTAAAAAATGAGTTTTTAGTAAAGGGTAAGTCTACTCACAGGGTTAAATTGTTCAAAAAAGATTTTATTTTATTAGTCATTGGCCAGATTATTTCACTCTTTGGCAATGCCATTTTACGTCTTGCCTTACCACTATACATCCTAGACAAAAGTGGTTCTGCTGCATTGTTTGGCATCATTTCTGCCAGCGCATTTCTCCCCATGGTCATCATATCGCCTATCGGTGGTATACTTGCAGATCGAATTAACAAACAACGGATTATGGTTGCCTTAGACTTATTTACAGCAGCACTGACCTTGGGGGCTATCATTCTTAATAGCTTGTTTAACACTGTAATTCTCGTTGTGATTATGTTAATGATGCTGTACAGCATACAGGCGGCATATAATCCATCTGTACAGGCCAGTCTGCCACTTTTATTTCAGAAGGAACAGCTTGTTTCTGCCAACGCTGTGGTTAATCTTATTACATCACTATCCAGTCTCCTTGGCCCAGTCATTGGGGGGATATTATATGGAACATACGGATTGTCATATGTTTTAGTTGTGAGCTGCGTTTGTTTTGCTTTCAGTGCAGTGTTGGAGTTGTTCATGCGTATTCCACATACACCTCGAAAGGATGGTGGAAGTATATGGTCTATTGTCAAAAATGACATGAAGCATAGCTCATATTTTATTCTTAAGGAAAAGCCTATAATGACAAGAGTTATCATGCTTGTTTTTTTCTTCAATATGTTTTTGAGTTCTATGATTATTATTGGCTTACCAGTAATAATAACACAGATTTTGGGTATGAGTAGCCAATTATACGGCGCATCCCAAGGAGTATTAGCCTCGGGTGGCTTAATTGGAGGAGTAGCCGCAGGTTTGTTTGGTAAAAGATTGAAGATTAAGTATGCTTATCTGCTGATGCTTGCTTGTTCATTAGCAACCATACCAATGGGGATCGCTCTAATGCTTCAAGTATCCCCACTTGCAAGTTACTTTGTAATTGTCATAATGGGAGCATTAATAATGATTAATTCAACACTGTTTAACATACAAATGTTGGTCTTTGTGCAAGGAAATACTCCTGTAGAAATTGTAGGCAAAGTAATTTCATTCTTGATGGCAATCGTAACAAGTGCCCAACCCATTGGACAAGCTATATATGGTATGTTATATCAACAGTTTTATACTGAACCCTGGCTAGTTGTATTGGGGACATCGCTGATAGCAACTGTGATATCATTTTTTTCAAAAAGAATTTTTAGCAGAATAAATTAAATAGGAAGGTGATATTTATTATGAAAAAGTATATATTGTCATTTGAAGAAATAAACGGTTCAAATTTACCTGAAGTGGGAGGTAAAGGAGCTAACTTAGGGGAACTATCAAAAATTCAAGGAATACAAGTGCCTAAGGGGATTTGTGTTACTACTGAGGTCTATAAAAGAATTGTTGAAGGAAATAAGGAATTAAATACTTTATTTGATCACTTATCTAGTCTAAAGGAAAGTAATAATGAGAAAATTACACATATTAGTAGGGAAATTCGTAGGACTATCGAAAGAACTGAGGTTCCTAAGGATGTGGAAGAAGCTATTCGTCTAAGTGTTACAAAACTTGGAGAGGATAATTTCTATGCAATACGCTCCAGTGCCACTGCAGAAGACTTGCCACTGGCATCCTTTGCTGGACAGCAGGATACCTTTCTAAATATAAGAGGATTAGATTCTATTTTGGAACATATAAGAAAGTGTTGGGCATCCTTATTTACTGAACGTGCTGTAACTTACCGTATGAAAAAAGGATTTGAACATCGTAATGTATATATATCTGTTATAATTCAGCAAATGATTTTTCCTCAGGCTTCCGGTATTATGTTTACAGCTGAACCCATTACAGGAAACAGAAAGGTTCTATCCATAGATGCAAGCTTTGGACTTGGAGAGGCTCTGGTTTCAGGACTGGTTAATGCAGATAATTATAAGGTTAGAGAAAAAAGTATAACCAACAAGACAATAGCTAGCAAGAAGTTAGAAATATATTCCTTAGAAATTGGGGGGACACAGGAACGAGAAGTTGATGAGAATAAGCAGGGTATACAAACTCTAACGGACCAGCAGATTTTAGAACTGAATGATATAGGAAGGCAAATAGAAAAGTACTTTGACAATCCTCAAGATATAGAATGGTGCCTATATAATTCAAAATTCTTTATTGTCCAGAGCCGCCCTATCACCACCTTATACCCTGTACCAGATAGTGATGAAAAACTTAGAGTGTATGGTTCAATGGGTCATGTGCAGATGATGACAGAAGATATCAAACCATTAGGTATATCTTTTTGTAGGATGTTGTCCTTTTGGTTTGGAGAGAATTTGGTAGAAGCAGGGGGAAGGCTGTTTATGGATGGAACCCATGATTTAGCATCACCAATAAGAAGAAAGAGTATGATTAGTTCCCTAGGCAAAACCGATATTCTTATGAAGAATGCTCTTTTAAAGCTGACTGAGCGTAAGGATTTCATCAAGGCGCTACCTCGTGGGAAAAGCTACATCAGTGCTGGCCCAAGCATTTTCTTTTCATGGGTAATTCCTGCCCTTAAAATATATAAAACTAATGATAAGGCTCTTATAGAGGAGCTTATCTCGTATAATGAAGGACTTGTATCAGAACTGGAGAAAAATATAAATCGTTTATCAGGAGATGAATTGATGCGATTCATCCAGAAAGATACAAAGGAATTAAAATCAACACTGCTAAGTTCTAAGAATATGAGTATGCTTGCTATTGCTACCCTTGTACCGGGGTGGATTAATAACAAGATGGAAAGTTGGTTGGGAGAGAAGAATGCTTCCGATGTGCTCTCCAAATCTGTAAAAAATAATATAACTTCTGATATGGGTCTAGAGCTACTGGATGTAGCTGTTGTTGTCCGACAGTATCCTGAGGTCATAGAATATTTTAAGAATGCCAACAATGATACTTTCTTTAAAGATTTAGAAAAACTTAGAGGTGGAGATGTAGTAAGTAATGCAATTAAGGAATATCTTAAGAAATATGGAATGCGTTGTCCTGGAGAAATTGATATTACAAAATCTCGTTGGAGTGAAAATCCAACATTGCTCATACCCATGATCTTCAGTAATATTAATAGTTTCGTAGGTTCAAGCAGCGAAATATTTGAGCAGGGGTATTTTGGAGGCAGATAAAAAGCAAAAAGAAATTTTAAATCGTTTGGAGCAACTGCCTGGAGGAAAGGGTAAGGCGAAAAAGGCAAGAAAGATGATAAGTTTGCTGCGTAATTTCATAGGGTTTAGGGAATATCCTAAGTATTCTTTTATTAAAAGGTTTGCAATTTATAAGAATGCTCTTATGAAGGAAGCTGAAATTCTTGTGCATGAGGGGGTTATAAAAGAGAAGGAGGATATTTATTATCCATACTTTGAAGAACTTCATGAGTTAATAAGAACTAGACAATTGGATTACAGTATTGTTATCAAGCGAAAAAAGGAATACGAGATATACGAAAAATTGACACCGCCTAGGGTGATGACCTCAGAAGGCGAGATTGTAACGGGAGAATACAACACAGGTAACACTCCAAAGGGTGCCTTGGAAGGGGTTCCTATATCATCAGGTATTATTGAAGGCAGGGCAAGAGTTGTTTTAAAGTTGGAAAATGCCATGATAGAAGATGGTGACATTTTAGTTACAACCTTTACTGACCCGAGCTGGACCTCATTGTTTGTATCCGTTAAAGGTTTAGTTACTGAGGTAGGAGGACTTACAACTCATGGCTCTGTTATTGCTAGAGAATATGGAATACCTGGAGTGGTTGGTGTAGAAAATGCTACTAAGTTAATACAAGATGGTCAAAGGATTCGAATAAATGGAAACGAAGGATATATAGAAATATTATAAGGAAAATTGCTATTAATATTTGCATTTGAAATTGAATAGTTTTAAAAAGCCGCAATTATACCTTTACGGAGAACCGTACCACAAGTAACGGCGCACTTCAATAAGGACTTAAAGGGTTAACAATCAGCTTGATTGTTAACCCTTTTTTAGTATCTAGAAAGGGTTCCTCCTATAAAATAAGTAATAGTAAAAAAGTCTATAGATAACGACTAGACGAATAGAAGGAAATTTTTCATCACAAACCGAATACTATTATATATAAAGTAATGGGGGTGTTTTTGTGGAAGAGAGTTTAATGATTTTATTTTTTCTAGTCTTAGGTGCATTGTTATCAGGGGTTTAAACTTTGCTTTTGAAACATATTACTTTTGTGATACAATTAAAATAAACATTTATAAGCGAGGGTCTACAATGAGTAAACATAAAATCTATGAAATGAGTTTCGCAAAAGTCTATCCCCTTTATGTTGCCAAGGCGGAAAGAAAAGGGCGTACGAAATCAGAAGTGGATGAAATCATCCTTTGGTTGACTGGATATAGTCAGGAAGAATTAGAGGCTCAACTGAAAAAACAGACAGATTTTGAAACCTTCTTGGAGGAAGCACCCCAACTGAATCCTTCCAGGGCTTTGATCAAAGGTGTTGTCTGCGGTGTTAGAGTGGAAGATATCGAAGAACCGACTATGCGAGAAATCCGATATTTGGATAAGCTGATCGATGAATTAGCAAAGGGTAAAGCCATGGATAAGATTTTAAGGAAATAACTTAAAAACAGTAAGCAGTGATTAGACTACTTTTTGATTTATGTATAGTATCATAAATTTTAGGTTATAATATAGCAGAATATATTGTAATGTCTTGTCAACCATTTTTGAAAATGTCCTAAAAAAGTCTTAACATAAGCACCAGATTTCTGGTGCTAAATTCTAAAAACACTTTTCAGAATAGTTATGCTATTAACTTTTAATACTGCGACAATCTGTTGTTGTTCATGGCTTTCACAAAAGACAGTTGTAGCCGATGCTTCAGCTTCGGCTGACATTCAAAATGAACAGTATGATGGTAGGACTTTGTACTCGCCGTAAAACAAAAAGGCAGTGCCTAGAATGCACCTTGTTTTTGCGTAACTTTAATAAACCTAGTGATTTCTAAGATTCTTGCTAAGCTATGTTGTTCCTATGTAATTGCTTTTTTAAATATCTTTCAAATGATGCCTGTTTCCATGGGTGACTCATTGGAGGAATATATTTTTTCTTAGGTTTCTCAGGAAGAGTTGCTAGATCAAATGCTTTTGAAGAGGGTTTATGATGTGGTAGCAACTCAAGCAAATAAACCTGTTCACCAATACAGCAGTAAATGTCCCCATCAAAGGCTTTAATGACCATAGCTGTAGTACCCTTACGGTAATGCACTGCAACTCCATAAGCATTAACAGGCAGATAATACTCATTATGATATTTAATACAACTCCCATTATCAATTTTTCTAGAAGAAATTACCGCCAGTGTTAGATTGATTTTATCATTATCTGGTTGCGTTTCGAACACAGATTTGATACTATCAATAGGTAAAGCGAATCGCTTGTTGAATTTTTTTATGTAGGAGTAAAGGAATTTGTTTGCCTCCTCAATTGAGGAGACACCTCTCAAGCGTAGCTCTACGACTAGGCGGGATTGAAGAGTGCCAAATACTCTTTCAACCCGCCCTTTTGCTTGTGGAACGCTAGATGTCTGAATGTCGATTCCTAACTGCTTACATGCATATCCGAACTGAGTAAATGTATCTTTTTCAACTGAAGCTTCTTTTTTCTTTTCGTATTTTCTTTTATACTCAAATACAGTGCGATTATCTGTAAAAAACTGATAAGGGATTCCATAGTTAGTTAGGACCTGATTAAGAACATTGTAGTAGCCTTTTAACGTTTCCTGCTCATCAAAGTAAGCGCCTAACATTTGCCCTGTGGCATCATCGATTGCTACATGAAGGTGTGTTTTTATGCCACCAAACCACTCATGCATGGAAGCGTCCATTTGGAGCATTTCTCCAAAGTAAGCACACCTAGGACGCCTAGGATGAGAGTCCTCTATATCTAAAATGGAGCTTTGAATGACAGCTGCCTTCTTCATAGATTTAGTTTTAGCTTGAAGATCCTTTAGTTCTTTCTTCAATGCTTTCCTAGAAGATCGTGTTGCCATTGGCGAAAGGATGAACTCTTTCCTAAGAATAGAAGTAATGGTACCGACAGATACTTTGATGTCTTCCATCTCATTAAGAAGCTCTGAAAAATGGGTTAGATTACAATCATAATACTTAGTGCGGTATAAGTCTAAGATTAACTTCTTGGTATCTTCAGATAAGGTTATTGAAGGTTGCCTACCACGGTTTCCATGAATGAAAAAAGCTTTACCTTTTTCTTTATACCCTTTGATTAGCCTACTGATATGCCTAGGTGTACACCCGATTTTAAGGGCTGCAGTTTTCTTGTTGCCATTAGTTTCTACCAACTTTTTAATTATTTCATATTTCTGATTCTCATCCATAGTTAATATCACCTTTCTCATCTTGTCCACCTCATTTTTATAGTCATGAGGGTATTATAATATATGAATCACTTTTAGGACATAATCTTTTGTGGTATAACTAGACATTATCATATATGAATCATAAATATAGCAGAATATATTGTAATGTCTTTGACATTTTATATGATTATGAATATAATATTTGTAATATAGAAATTTACCATAAAAAAGACTATGAAGAGAAGAGTAGATATGGGAAGTAATTTTAGCGAGTCGGTGATGGTGAAAGACCGGTATGAAGCCTGTATTGAAGAACATCTCGGAGTTTCTAATCGAAAGCTTTTGCAAGTAGACTTAGACGGATCCACACCGTTATTAAGTGGACAGTATATGTTTTTACTGTTACGGAGCCGGTCATATATATGACAATTAGGGTGGTACCGCGGAGATATAGCCTTCGTCCCTTTATTTAGGGATGAGGGCTTTTTTATTTATATATATAAGAAAAAGGAGGAATAGTTATGAAGTCTGTATATATCAAAGATATCTATAGAAATGTAGAAAAGTACGCAGACCAAACGGTGGTAATAGAAGGATGGATAAGAACACTTAGGGCATCAAAAGCATTTGGATTCATTGAAGTAAATGATGGAACTTTTTTTAACAATCTTCAGGTTGTGTTTGAAGAAAGTCTCGCAAATTTTAGTGAAATTGCAAAGCTTTCTATCAGTACATCTGTTAGGGTAGAAGGGAAGCTAGTGATTACACCTGACGCAAAGCAACCCTTTGAAATTAAAGCAATAAATATTACTGTGGAAGGTAAATCAAGTAATGAGTACCCTCTACAGAAAAAAAGACATTCATTTGAATACCTAAGGGAGATTGCTCACCTAAGACCTAGAAGTAACACTTTCTCAGCAGTATTTAGAATTAGATCCCTAGCAGCATTTGCTGTGCATCAGTTCTTTCAGGAAAAAGGATTTGTATATACACATACACCTATTATCACAGGAAGTGATGCAGAGGGAGCAGGTGAGATGTTTAGGATTACAACATTAGATCCTAAGAAGCCACCAGTGGATGAAAAAGGCGAAGTGGATTTTACTAAAGACTTCTTTGGAAAGGAAACTAGCTTAACAGTTAGTGGCCAATTGCAAGGAGAAGCCTATGCATTGGCATTTAGAAATATATACACATTCGGACCAACATTTAGGGCAGAAAACTCCCACACCGCTAGGCATGCCTCTGAGTTTTGGATGATTGAGCCTGAGATGGCATTTGCTGACTTGAATGATAACATGGAATTAGCTGAAGAAATGTTAAAGTATATCATCAATTATGTATTAGAGAATGCGCCGGAAGAAATGGATTTCTTTAACAAATTTGTTGATAAAGGTTTATTAGATAGATTAAAGGGCGTAGTAAGTTCAGATTTTGGTAGAGTGACTTATACAAAAGCCATAGAACTTCTTAAAGAATGTAAAGAAAACTTCGAATACCCTGTGGAATGGGGTTGTGACCTTCAAACAGAGCATGAAAGATATCTAACAGAAAAGATATTTAAAAAGCCTGTGTTTGTAACAGACTATCCTAAGGATATCAAAGCTTTCTATATGAAACTTAATGAAGATGGTAAAACTGTGGCAGCTATGGATCTTTTGGTTCCAGGAGTTGGTGAAATTATTGGAGGAAGCCAGAGGGAAGATAAGCTAGAATTACTAGAAGAGAGAATGGATGCCATGGATCTTGATAAAGAAGAATACTGGTGGTATTTAGAACTTAGAAAATATGGTAGTACAAGACACTCAGGATATGGTTTAGGTTTTGAAAGGGCTATTATGTACTTAACGGGAATGGCTAATATTAGGGATGTTGTTTCTTTCCCGAGAACACCTAAATCAGCTGACTTCTAAAGCTCTTTTTGCTCCCTTAGATTATTACAAATACAAAGAAAAAATAAATATAGTATTTTACAAAGGCAACCACTTCAATTTGAAATGGTTGCCTTTAAAAAAAGATTATAAAATCCCCTTAATATCCTTAAACGCTATATATAAACAGAAGATAAGCAGCCATAGAAAGATATGGTATAATTATATATTATAGAAATCATAACTAGTTAAAAAAGTAGATTCCACAAAGGTGACAAGAATATAAGCTTATGTAAAAAAGGATTGATAAACATGAAAAAAATAGTGATAGGTATATTGGCCCATGTTGATGCAGGTAAAACTACCTTATCAGAGGGGATGCTTTATCTCAGCGGTAAAATCGGAAAACTAGGGCGGGTTGACAACAAAAATGCGTATCTAGATACATATGAGCTGGAGAAGGAAAGGGGCATTACTATTTTCTCCAAGCAGGCCATACTGGAATTGGGTGAAACTCAGGTCACTCTGCTGGATACCCCAGGGCATGTGGATTTTTCTGCGGAAATGGAAAGGACCCTGCAGGTATTGGATTATGCTATTTTAGTAGTCAGTGCCGCTGATGGTGTACAGGGACATACAAAGACTCTGTGGATGCTACTAGAGTTATATAATATTCCTGTTTTTATTTTTGTGAACAAAATGGACCAGCCTGGTGTAAGTAAGGATAATTTGATCAGGGAAATAAAAAATCAGCTCAGTGATGGATGTATTGACTTTGGGCAGGACCAAACAGAAAGTTTTTATGACCAACTGGCTATGTGTGATGAAGGTATGATGGGAACCTTCCTTGATACGGGTACCATAGGAACTGTCCATATAAGAGAAAGCATTAAAGAGAGAAAAGTTTTTCCATGTACCTTCGGGTCAGCTTTAAAACTAGAAGGTATCGAGGAAATGATGAGATGTATAGTTGAGCATGTTATTACTCCTTCCTATCCCAGTGAGTTCGGAGCTAAGATATTTAAAGTTACACGGGACAATCAAGGGAACCGTCTTACACACTTAAAGGTTACCGGTGGCATCCTCAAAGTTAGGGATGTTTTAAAAAATGAGAATTGGGAAGAGAAAGTGAACCAGATCCGTCTTTATTCAGGAGAGAAGTACGAGGCAGTAACTGAAGTGGCAGGGGGAACGGTATGTGCAGTGACAGGACTGAGCCAGGCTGCACCGGGAGAGACCTTGGGGGTAGAGGAAGAATCCTATGCTCCAATACTTGAACCTGTACTCTCCTATCGAATGATACTGCCAGAGGGCTATGATCCAAGGGTTATGCTTCCAAGGCTGCGTCAGATTGAAGAAGAGGAACCTGAGCTAAACATCCTTTGGGATGAAAAATTACAGGAGATTCATATTCGAGTCATGGGGGAGGTGCAGCTTGAAATCCTGCAAAGTTTGATTCAAGAGCGTTTTGATGTTTATGTAGAATTCGATGAGGGAGGAATTATATACAAAGAGACCATTGCCAATACTGTAGAGGGTGTGGGGCATTTCGAACCTTTGAGACACTATGCGGAGGTACACCTTTTTTTAGAACCTGGTGAACGGGGAAGTGGCTTAGTCTTTGGAAGTAACTGTAGCGAGGATATTCTCGGTAAAAGTTGGCAGAGACTTGTGTTACAGCATCTGAAGGAAAAAGCCCATATAGGTGTTCTAACGGGATCTGAAATAACAGATATGAAGATTACCCTAGTCAGCGGTAAGGCCCATAACAAACATACCGATGGCGGTGATTTTAGAGAGGCTACTTGGCGCGCTCTGCGACAAGGCTTAATGGAGGCACAATCGGTTTTATTGGAACCCTACTACTCTTTCAGGTTAGAACTGCCTGAAAATATGATAGGAAGGGCCATGACCGATATAGATAAGATGAAAGGAAGCAGTGAAATATTCCAAACAGACGGTGAAATGGCGGTGCTTGTGGGAATTGCCCCCGTTAGTGGCATGAGAAACTATCAAAAGGAAGTAGTTGCTTACACTAAAGGTTATGGTAGACTTTTTTGTAGCTTAAAGGGGTATGAAGCTTGTCTAAATAGCGAAGAAATCATAGAAAAAATAGGATATAATCCTGATAGAGATATAGAAAATCCCACTAGTTCTGTCTTCTGTGCTCAAGGAACAGGATTTATAGTCCAGTGGGATGAAGTTAAGAAATATATGCATTTAGAGGGCTATCTCCAAGAAGAAAGAAATCATAGTGAAAAGTCGTTTCTTCATAAGGCTAGATATAAAGATGAGAACTTTATTAGCAATGATGAGATTGATCAAATTTTTGATAAAACTTTTTATGCTAATCAAGGGAGAAAATCAGTTTGGAAAAGAAAAAGGGAAGCAAGTGGAGGCTACCAAAGACCTGTCAGTCAAGTTATTGTTAGCAGGGAAGAGGAACCCAGGGAAAAATTTCTCCTCATTGACGGCTACAATATTATCTACGCATGGCCAGAACTAAAAGAGCTTGCTGATTACAATATGGATGCAGCAAGAACCAAGTTGATTGATACTTTAAGTAATTATCAGGGTATTGGAAAATGCCGAATCATCGTTGTTTTTGATGCATACCGCGTTCAGGGGCACCGTGAAGAGATAATGAAATACCATAATATCCACTTAGTATATACAAAAGAGGCCCAGACGGCAGACCAGTATATTGAAAAGTTTACCCATGACAATAGTAAAAAGTATAAAATTACAGTGGCCACATCAGACGGTTTGCAGCAAATAATAGTCCGGGGACAAGGAGGACATTTACTATCAGCTAGGGAGCTAAAGGAAGAAATTCAGCGAGCAAATGAGAGAGTAACACAGGAAACACTAAAATTGCAGGAGTCTGATCCTAACTATCTAGGAGACACAATAACTGCGGATGCCAAAGAGAAAATGAAGGATATGGTTAAGGATATGGAGCGTTAGTATATTGTATAGGGGGGGAACCAAATGGATTATACAAATTTAATTCAAAAAACCATAGACTATATTGATGATAATATTTTTGAAGAAATAACAGTAGAGAATCTAGCAAAAATAGCAGGATTCTCTACATATCATTACTATAAACTATTTAGAAATTATGTAGGGGTTCCCATAAAGGAATATGTAACAAGACGAAGGCTCCAGTACGCACTTTATGAACTTAGCCAAGGTAAGAAGATAATAGATATAGCTATGACATATGGCTTTGAAACCCATGCAGGATTTACCAAGGCCTTCAAAAAAACCTTTGGATATCCCCCAAATTTTTATAGAATACATGCTCCTATTGGTATCCCCCAGAGAGTTAATTTGAAGAGGCTTAAGGACAGCAAGGCTGGTGGCATTGTAATGCAACCTAAAATAACGTGCCGAGATGGCTTTAAATTGGTTGGTTATGAGTTTAAAACAACTTTAAATAACAATGCTCATTGTAGGGATATTCCAGCTTTTTTACATAGATTTGAAACAGAAGATAAAGAAATCAAACTATATGAGACACAGAATCCCCCTAAGCATGGAGAATATGGAATATGCACAAGTACTAACTTAGAGAAAGATGAGTTTTCATATATTTTAGGTGTAGAAGTGACTAATTTTGATAGTGCCTTAGAGGAAATGTATACTTTAGATGTCTTGCCAGCAACCTACGCAGTATTTACATCACCAGATGTATCAAGTGCTGATTTTGAGAAATCTGTAATAGGTACATGGCAATATATACTTGAAGAGTGGTTCCCAAACTCACCCTATGAGATTGATGATAGCCAGCCAGACTTTGAGTTTTACAACGAAAGATGTCACCCATGGGTTTATGAAAAGGTGCACATGTATATCTACATACCCGTGAAAATAAAAAGTCGTAACCGTTAGGTTTCGACTTTTTTAGTACTCAAAAAAGGATGATTTTCCTGAAAGTATGGGATTTTAGATCAGAAAAGTCATTTTTAAATGACAGTGACTTTGCCTGAAAGCAACCTGAAGGTGGAAAAACATAACAAATTAGGATAAGAAAATTAAATTCAGCAATGATACTATGTATTTGATAACAAAAGGTAATAGATTCAAAGTCTATACCACGAGAGGGGACAGTGTATGAATAAAAAGAAAAGCAGTATTTCTGCTACTGCTAGATGGTTTTGGAAATATGGCAAGGGTAGATATTTTCATGTGCTAGGAATTATTATGTGTATTGGGTTAATTACAGGTGGTAACATTCTTCGAGCAAGTGTTTTAGATAAGTTAATTACAGTATCCTTATTAAGGGACACAGAACAACTATTAGTTATAATAGTTACGCTAATTGCAATAGTTGTGGTGGGGTTATTGGCAAACTCTTTTCTAGCTCTATTTAAAACTCACTTCGGAGCAATAACTGCTGCTAATATTAGGAAGGATTTTTTTAGTAGTTTGCTTAAAATGCCAGTGTCTAAAATAGAATCACATTCATCAGGGGCTATAATCTCTGTATATAATAATGAACTAAATAAGATTATTAGTTTAATTTCAGGTAAATTTGTAGACGCTTTGCTTCAACCTATAATGTTTATTGGGGTTTCTGTTTATATGTTGATAATAAACTGGAAGCTTTATCTCATATGCTATGCATTACTGCCCTTGGTAGTAATGATAATAAACAAGTTGTCAAAGAAAAGTGCTTCCTATGCCACTAAGTATTATGAGAAGATTGGATATGCAAATGAACTATCCAAAGAGTGTATTGATGGAATAACAGAGATAAAGACTTTTAATCTAGAGAGCTCTGTTATTGAACGGTGCAAGAATGCATTTGATGATGTTCTGTTTTACATTCTTAAGTCTGAGAAGTATGATGCAATATCCCTTCCATTTTGGCTATTGAATTTTCAATTGCCGAAGATCATGTGTATTTTGTTTGGTGGATTCCTTGCGCTAAATGGGGAAATGACTGTAGGAGAGCTGGTAGCATATGTCCAACTAACTCTATATGTTTCTCAACCAGCGTCAGCAGTAGTAGATTTTATAGATTCATTAAGACAAGGTAGTGTAGCATTAAAAGGAATTAGAGGGATAATGGATGTAGAAGAGTTTACAGAAATTCAAATTAAGCCTATAGGGAAAACAAAGCAGGAGGCAATATCCTTTAATAATGTTACCTTTGCCTACGGAGATAACACAGTTTTAAAGAATTGTAACTTCACCATCAAAAGGAATGGGTTTAATGTATTGGCAGGGGCCAGTGGCCAAGGAAAAAGTACTATATTATCTTTAATTTGTGGGTTGTATTCTGTGACAAGTGGAGAGATAAAGATAGCAGAAGAATATATTGAGAAAGGCATTGCTTACGTATCTCAGGATAATGTGTTATTTCCAGGCACCATAGCTGAAAACATAGCATTTGGCATAGAAAATCCTAGTTTTTCGGAAATTCAAGAGGCTGCTATAGCAGCCAAGGCCCATGACTTCATATGCCAACTCCCAAAATCTTACAATACTCCTGTTGGAGAGCGTGGGCAGATTCTATCGGGAGGTCAGCGTCAGCGGATTGCAATTGCTAGAGCATTTTTTAGAAAAAGCCCATTAATTTTAATGGATGAGCCCACATCAGCAATAGATACTGAGACTGAGGAGCAAATTGTAAAAATGCTACTGAGTCTCTCTAAGGAATCTACTTTATTAGTTTCCTCCCATCGATTATCAACTATTAAAAAAGCAGATTGTATATATGTTCTTCAGGGAGCTAGTATTGTAGAGTGCGGAACCCATGAAGACTTGTGGAGTAATAATAAAGGTGTTTATCATAGTTTATATAGAAAACAAATAGAAGTAGACAGTGGTGGGGTGGCAGTATGAAAAATGAATTCGTAAATGATGGAAAAAAGATCTTTAACTTGCTAGGAAATGAAAAGTGGAAATATTTATTATCAGTTATTATTTGTGCAATTGTAGTTCCAGCCTTTGACCTAGCACTACCTTGGGTAACGAAATGGATGATCAATGCTGTGGAAATGGGAAGTAAAGAGCTTTTAATACAAGGTTTTTTAACTATGATAATAATATTTATTTTATACAGTATTCTGGTGCCAATCACTGGCTATCATTACGAAGGAAGAAGCCATAAGCCTTTGCTAGGTGTAAGGCTAAGGCTCTTAAAACATATTATAGGGATGCCCTTTAATTTCTTTTCTAAACAACATAGTGGGGAATTAATGTCTAGGTTAACAGGGGATATAGACGAGCTGTTTGATTTTTATAAAGAGCAAACCTATGATATTATTTCGATTTTATTTAAGGGTATAGGGGCTCTAGCTATGTTATTTATACTAGATATACGGATAGCAGCACCTGTTATAATATTAGGAATCATATCTGCTGTAAGCAGAAGCTATGGGGTAAAGGCCTTAAAAGAAAATAGTGATGATGTACGTAAGCTCTCAGGAGAAGCGAATAGTCTAGTTAGTGATTCCTTAGGAGGTATTAAGGTAGTAAAGGCATTTAAATTTGAGGAATTCTTAAATAGAGACTTCACTTCTATTATGGATAGAGTAACCCGCAAGGCCTATGATAGAAATATTATAGAAATAAAAAGAAATGCACTAAGCTATATAATTGGTAGTTTGAATTTTCTTGGAGTTCTGTGTATTGGAGCATATATGATATCCAAGGGGACCTTAGACGTTGGGTCTGTATTCGCAGCCATAATGCTACAAGAAGGTATTATAGAGATGTTTGTGGCCTTTGGAACCTATGGTTTTGGAATAAAGATACAAATAGCAAAATCTGCCCGCATATTTGAACTATTCCAGGAGAAACAAGAGAGACAAGGGAAGTATGAGGGTTCAGGCTCTCATATATGTGGAGATGAGTTAATTGCCATTGAGGAGGGCAGCTTTTCATATAATGATAGAGAGGCAGTGTTTACCAGACTCAATATAAGGATTATGAGAAATGAGCTGGTCATATTGGAAGGGCAAAGTGGCACTGGTAAATCAACTCTATCTAAAATATTAACAGGACTAATGCCGCTAGAATCTGGAAATATCCTTTGGTGTGGAAAAAATGCTAACATGTCAATTCTACGGAATAATGTAGCATATGTTCCACAGGAACCCTACCTTTTCAAGGGATCAATATTGGATAATTTAAGGATTGGTAATCCAAAAGCTACAATGGACGAAATTTATAAAGCTACTAAAAAGGCATGTGCCCATGATTTTATAGTAAGCCAACCCCAAGGGTACAACACTGTAATAGGAGAACGTGGTCTTACCCTATCAGGAGGGCAAAGACAAAGAATTGCCATAGCCAGAGCCTTACTAAAGGAGGCATCTATCCTACTTATAGATGAAGGCACATCTGCTATCGACTCAGAAATAGAAAACATTTTGTTAGACAATTTAATAAGTGAAGTAGATAAGAGGACGGTAATTTTTGTTGCCCATGGTCCAACAATCGCTAAACGAGCTAATAGAGTTATAGAAATATAATGATAGAGACCTTTTCCTTTAATGAACCAGCCATAAAAACACTAAAGAAGGTAGGATTTAAAGAAATAGGTAGACGGAGAAATAGTATCATATACGGAAGAAATGAATATGATGAAATTTTTATGGATATGCTCAGCGATGAATTTCAGCAATCAAAAATTGAAAAGTTATTAGGAAAGAAGTAAAAATATTATAAAACCACTTGACTCGGCCCCTAGGGCAGGGTTTATTCTTTAAGTGGAGGTGGTTTTAATGAATACAAAGGAAGCGTGTAATAAGCTAGGTCTAACTCAAAAGGGTTTAAGGGTCTACGAGGAAAAGGGTTTAGTTATTCCTAAGCGTAAAGAAAATGGATATAGGGACTACAGTGATAAAGACTTACTAAAGCTTAGGGAGATAATGCTCTTTAAAGACCTAGGTTTTTCCCTAGAAGAGATCAAAACTTTATTGGACAAAAACATTGATGACGAAGATAACTTTGCTAGGAGTCTTTACTTTCAAAAACAGGCAATAAGCAAAAAGATATTAGCACTAAGAAATATTGAAAAAACTCTAAAAGATAGTTTAGAAGATATTTTAAATGACAACAGCAATAACGAGGTTCACTTCGATACCATGGAAAGAGTATTAGAAAAGAATAAAAGGTTAATGGTTAATTGGGTTGATCAATGGAATTTTGACGCATGGGCCAGGAAATATGATGAATCCATTCATAGCAATAACGATGAACTAAAACTCTTCGAGGACTACCATGTGGTAATGGGGGAAGTACGCAAGGAAATTGATACAACCAATCCAGAGAGTATATTAGACTTGGGCTGCGGCACGGGAAATCTTACGGGACTATATGCAGATAAGTGTGATGTATTTGGCATCGATCAAAGTCTGGAGATGCTTTTGCAGTGCAAAAAAAAGTACCCACATATGAGTTTAAAATTAGGGAACTTTTTAGACGCAACATATATTAATGGGGTTAGATTTGACTGTATAGCAACTACCTTTGCATATCATCATCTAACACAAGGCGAAAAGGAGAAGGCCATAGATAATATGCTGGAATCCCTAAAACCCCACGGGAAGATAGTTATAGGTGACTTGATGTTCCTTAATGAAAGTAAAAGGGAAGCAAAGAGAAAGGAGTATATTTCAATGGGTAGAGAAGACCTATGGGAAATAGTAGAGGAAGAATTCTATGGGGATGTGGAAAAACTAAAAAAATATGTGGAGAAAAAAGGTGTAAAATTTCAATATAAACACTTGGTTAACTTCACCTGGCTTATTGTTATAGGTGGATAGTTATTAAATTTAAAAAATAGTATATAAAGAAGAACCTTTGCAGGATTAAAACTTGCAAAGGTTTTTATGTAAATTATATTAAATACAGGACTTTTATAAAAGAAAATCTACAAGAAAAATTTAAGTGCATGAAGGACTAAAAATTTATCGTAGTTAGTCAAGCTCAGATAAAAAATGTAAATATTTTGAAGGAATATATGGAAGTTTGTCGAATTTATTGTTGAGGTTATTTGGAGAGGAGTGCTAACTTTGATTGAAATAAAAAATGTAAGCAAGCTATATAATGGTAGTAATGCCCTAGCTTTAGAGGAAATGTCTTTACATCTGGATCCAGGTGAATTTGTATTTTTAGTGGGTCCCAGTGGTGCTGGAAAAAGTACATTGATTAAACTTATGTTTAGAGAGCAGCTGCCAACTAACGGAAAAATCTTCTTTAATGAGAGGGATGTTGCTGCCTATAATCAAAAGGAACTATTGGAACATCGACGTAAGATAGGGATGGTATTCCAGGATTACAAGCTACTAAAGCAGAAAACTGTTTTTGAGAATGTGGCTTTTGCTCTGGAAGTGCTAGGATATTCCCCAAAAGAGATTCAGAAAAAAGTGCCTGAGGCTTTGGAGAAGGTGGGACTTACGGAAAAAGCGAATTCATTTCCAAGAGAGCTCTCTGGAGGACAGCAGCAGAGGGTAGGGATCGCCCGAGCCATTGTAAAGGACCCTGTTTTAATTTTGGCTGACGAACCTACGGGTAACCTAGATCGTGATAATGCTTTGCAGTTAATGCAGCTATTTGAGAAGATTAATCGAGAAGGAACAACTGTTGTGATTGCAACCCACGCGTGGGACCTTGTGGATCGTATGCAAAAGCGAGTAGTGGCATTATCTAGCGGTAAGTTAACCAGGGATGAGCAAGGAGGATATGATCATGAATAGGTATTCTTTACGTTATTGCATGCGTCAAAGTGTTCAGTCTCTTTCAAGGAATTCATGGCTTGCTGTGATTACTTCAGGCCTGATCGCCGTTTCATTAGCTATTTTAGGTGGATTTTTGTTGGTTACAATAAATGTGAATCAATTCATACACAATGTTGAGTCGAATGTGGAGATTAGTGTATTTCTAAATGAGGGAGTCAGCTCATCAATTGTTGAGGAAAGGCTTGATAAATTAGATGGTGTTGTAAGTCACACATTCATTTCTAAGGAAGAGGGTTTATCGGACTTCGCCAAGACAATGGGGGACCCAACCCTATTAAGAGATCTAGAGGGTGAAAACAACCCGCTGCCTGATTTAATTCGTGTACGTGTTACTGAGCCTGAACAGGTAGCTACCGTAGCAGGGGCCATACAGGTTTACCCTGAAGTAGAAATGGTTGACTTTGGGGAAGAGTTAGTTACCCGCATTATGCAAATTACCAGTCGTCTAAATTCGATATTCTTGATGCTGGGTATTTCCATCGCCCTTGGTGCAGTGTTCTTGATTGTGACTATCATCCGTATTTCTGTAGTAGCCCGCCAAGATGAAGTAAGTGTAATGAAATATATGGGTGCTAGCGATGGATATATCCGTTTCCCATTCTTAATGGAGGGAATGGTGATGGGCTGGGCTGGGACAATAATCGCTATTATTGCCCTAGGCCTAGTATACGGTCAATTGTCGTCTTCACTTAATCAAGACGCACTGACACTGCTCTTTCAACCAGTCACAGACATGGCGAGAATCTTGCCTATTTTCCTAGGTCTTATGGTTGTGGGAACACTTATGAGTGGCTTTGGAAGCTTTATATCGATTCGGAAATATCTGCGCGTTTAGTCGTGCCGGAAAGGAAGGATAAAAATGCGTCGTTTAATTAGTGTATTGATACTGACTGCTGTACTCTTCCTCTCTTTTGAAGGGGTGGTCAGCAACACTGTTTACGGTAATACTGGTTCCCCTCAGGGAAGTATTGATGATATTAAAAAGGAAATTGCTGAACTTGAAGAAACTATAAAGTTACTAAATGAAGACATCGATAGTCGATTAAAAAGGATAGATGACCTGGATAAAGAGCTTATAGCAACAGAGAAGGAACTTGAAAAAAATGGGGTGCTATTGGCTCAAGCTCAGGAAAGACTAGATGAAAACACGAAAAAATTCGGAGGCCGTGTACGAAGTGCCTACATGAAGGGTGGATCATCCTATATAGAAATCCTTTTGGAAGCAGATAATTTTGGGGATTTAATCGTTCGGTTAGCATATTTGACACGAGTCCTAAATAGGGATGCTGAGTTAGTCAGCGGTATTAGAGAAGAACGGGAGATTATTGAGGGTAGACAAATAGCTATGGAGGATCAGCGCAAAAAGATTGAAGACCGCCGCTTCCAGATGGAAGCAGAGCGTCGCAACCTAGAAGATCAACGCAAGGCAGTAAATGCTCTTTTAGCCATATCTAAAGGAAATCTAGCAGATGAGTTGGCAGTGGTTCCCCAAGCGGAACGCACCCCTGTATACGGTGTAGTTTTTGACAATCATCCCAGTGCTAGGCCACAACATGGGTTGTCCCAAGCAAGTATTGTATACGAGTATGAGGTGGAAGGTCGTAGTACCCGCTACCTAGTTCTTTTCTCTACACTTCCTAGCAAAGTTGGGCCTATCCGTAGTGCACGGGAGCACAGTACTGCCCTAGCTTTGGAGAACAAAGTTAACTTTATTCATGCCGGTGGCAGTAAAGCTGGTATGGAAAAAATAAGTGAGTGGAGTGTGAACAGTACCAATGCGTTGGCTCATCCAGCTTTTTACCGTGACTCATCCCGGAGGGCACCCCATAATCTATATGTTAATTTATCAACATTAAACAGGGGTTCATCATCGTCAACAGTAATACGTCCAGGGAATCTAAGTAGGCAAGGAATATCTGCCAATTCTACATCAATAGAATATAGCCCTTCATATCGTGTTTCATACCAATACAACTCTGAAAAGGGAGCCTATAAAAGGTTGATTAACGGTAATGATCACCGGGATGCTACAGGTGCACAAATATGGGCCAGAAACATTATAATTCAGTATACAGCCCACCCTACAGTTAATGGGCTCCCGACTCCCGAGGTTGTAGGACAGGGGGCAATTGATTATTACGCAAAGGGTCAACACTTTAGAGGCACATGGAGGAAAGACAGTCCCAGTTCTCGAACCCGCTTCTATTATGAGGATGGTCAAGAAATCGAGCGGATTTACGGGCAGACATGGATTCAAATCTCTAGACCTAAATAAATCCAAAAAACCCAGGTGTCGAGCCTGGGTTTTTGAGATTCATAATGTTTTTATGTTTTGAGACAGGGGAAGTAAAGAAAGTGTTTATAATATGATGAGTAAAGCAGGATAAATTTTGCTATAAAACTTATGGAAGGAGGTTATTTATGGCTATTATCTTTGTTACTGGTTTATCAGGAGTTGGGAAATCAAGTACATTAGAGAATTTAAAAAAACAGGGTTATAATGTAGTGGATACAGACTACGGCTATGTAAAAGAAATAACAAACAACGTTGGCCATAAAGAAAGGGTTTGGGATGAAGATAAAATTTCAAACCTAATAACTGAGTACAAGCAATCACATCTAGTTATCTCAGGTTGCTGTTCTAACCAAGGGAAGTTCTATAAAAAGTTTGAACATGTGGTACTATTGAAATCTGATTTTCCTGTTATGCTTGATAGGATAGATAAGAGAACATCACATAGTTATGGGAAGAACCCTCAAGAGAGAGCTGAGGTAATAGATAGTTATGAAAATGTACTACCTTTACTAGAAAAAAGATCGGATATAATAATTGATACTACCAACAATAGTGTTGAGGTAGTTTGCAAACTACTGAAAGGACTAATTTAATTAGGTAAGCTCTAAAAAATATAGAAAAAGTATAAAAGGAAGCTCTAAGTATACTATTATAAATTAAGGAGAGGGTCTCTATACTAACAATTGGTTATATTGGAAATGGTAAAAGTACAAACAGATATCATTTGCCATTTGTACTACAAAGAGAAAACATAAAGGTTAAAAGCATTTATCAAAGAAATCCCAAAAATGAAAGCTGGAGTAGAATTGCCCATGTAAACTATACATCTGACATAGATGAATTGCTTAATGATAAAGAAATTCAACTAATTGTAGTTTGTACTAGGCATGATAGTCATTATGAATATGCCAAAATGGTTTTAGAGCATAACAAACATTGCTTAGTTGAAAAACCATTTATGGAGACATCAAAACAGGCCAGGGAGATATTTAAGTTAGCAAAGGAAAAAGGTCTAACTGTCCAGGCTTATCAAAACAGGCGTTTTGACAGTGATTTTTTGACTGTTCAAAAGGTCATTGAAGAAGGAAAATTAGGTGAGTTATTAGAATTAGAAATGCATTATGATTACTTTAGACCAGAGATTCCTCAATCCATCACTAAATTTGACCCTGCCATGTCCTATCTTTATGGTCATGGATGTCATACACTAGATCAGGTAATTAGCTATTTTGGTAAGCCTGACCATATCCATTACGATGTGAGACAATTATTAGGGACAGGGAGAATGAATGATTATTTTGATTTGGATTTATTCTATGGAAAACTAAAGATATCTGTTAAATCCAGCTACTTTAGAATTAAGGAAAGACCAAGCTTTGTTGTCTATGGTAAGAAAGGTTGTTTTGTGAAAGAAACCAAAGACCGACAAGAAGAGCATCTTAAGCTGTTCTATATGCCAGATAATGAAGATTTCGGAATAGATACTATAAGTCACTACGGGACCCTGACGTATATTGATGAAGAAGGCACCATTCATGAAGAGAAAGTAAAATCAGTCAATGGTGACTATGGTAGGGTATATGATGACTTATATGAAGCGGTTGTAAATGGAAAAGCCAAAACAATCACAGACGAACAAACACTTTTGCAAATGGAGATTTTAGAAACTGGAGTAAAGGACTTAATATAAAAGCTTGTAAAAAGAGATGCAAACCCCTAATTATAGAAGGTTGCATCTCTTTTATATTTGCAATGAAATATACTTTATCAATTAACTAAATTATTTTTTATAATTTCTGTAAGCAACGTTCCTGGTAATCCTTAAAGTATGTTCTTCACCAGGGAAATGTACTGGGTTCGTTTTGTTTTTATTATACATATCTATGATATCTGTAACATCTAACGCTAAATCTTTAAAATATATCACTCCATACATTCTAGGGGGAAGGATGTATATGGGTATATCAGGATTTGACTCTTTTACAAGCTTTTGTACTTCCAATCTAAGATGAGGGCAGCACACAATTATATCAAATTCCGATATTTTACTAAGTGATAATAAAAACGGAGAGAATTCAATATAAAACTCATTTTGAAGATTGCTTTCTTTTATCTCCTTTTCTAATTTAGTGGATAAAGAACTTGAGGAAAAGCCTCCTGCACAACATAAAAGAATTTTTATCATTTTTTAGCCTCCATTTAGTTAAAAATCAGCAAAAATATATAGGTTTTTAGATCAAATGGGTAGATAACTAGATAGCAATTTAAGGAAATTATATTTCAAACTTGCTAATTAATCAATAGATAATAAAATATAAATATATCTAGGTGAAAATGAACACGATAAAATTTTAATGGAGGGGTAATTATTTATCTGGTATCCAAAAACACTTAATAAATATTTTTAATCTTTTAGTTAGGGGTATAAAATGCTAGAATTATGATAGTCATTCATCAAACAGTTTCGTGTTGACCGTTGGGACAAAGGAATTAAAGGGGAGTGAGTAGAATGTTTAGCAAAGCTTTTTTTGAATTTCCTACTTTGGAAACAGGTAGGTTAATACTTAGAGAAATAAAGGTGGAGGATATTGAACAGGTATATGAGATATTTAAAAGTGAAGAGGTGGCAGAGTTTAGCAGTCACTATCCAGTCAAATCAAAGGGACATATATTAAAAGCTATAAATAGATGGAGATTTGAGTATGCAGATAAAATTCAAGTTAGGTGGGGTATAGCCCGTAAAGAAGATAACCTAATCATAGGAACATGTTGTCTAGGAGATTTTGATGAAGAATCTAAAAGATGTGAGATAGGGTATCACCTCTCCCACCATCAATGGAACAAGGGATATATGACTGAGGCACTAAAGGAAATTGTCAGGTTTGGTTTTGAAGATAATGATGTCAATCGTATAGAGGCATTTGTAACACCTCAAAATCAAAGTTCAGTAACTGTTCTTAAGAAAATAGGGTTTGTGGAAGAGGGATTACTCCGGGAGAGAGATTTTTTCAAGGGACAATTTCAAGATGGAATTGTCCTTGGTATGCTCAAAAAAGACTATATCTTGCTCTTAAATGAAATGCACAAACAATCTTAGTGGTAGCCAAGGGGACCCTAGAACAGGTTAAAGAAGTAAAGGAATCTGTGACAGGTGAATTCTTAAGGAAGATTCTGTAGATCAAGCTCGCCACTTCAAGGGAAGTAAAGAGCAAAACAATTGGCCACGTCAATTGTTTTGCTCTTTACTATAGTTGCCAAAGACAGTAGTGTCATCAACCAAGGTAATATGTATTTGTGGAGATAGTTAATATATGTTATATATTTGGATGATTAAAATTAGAGGAGATAACATATTAACGGAGAAATATATAAAGTAGACAACATATGTTCGGATCGTAAAATATGTGGAGGTAAAAAAGATGGATATTTTTAAAGCACTGAAGGTTTATTTTGGATATGATACCTTTAAAAGGGGGCAAGAAGAGTTAATCAATGGTATAGTCAATGGGAGAGATGCATTGGGTATTATGCCTACTGGTGGAGGTAAATCCCTGTGTTATCAACTTCCGGCCATGGTACTTAGTGGTGTGACAGTAGTTATTTCTCCACTTATTGCCCTTATGAAAGATCAGGTGGATGCACTGACAGAAATGGGCATAGAGGCTACATTTCTAAATAGTACTTTAGATAGGGCAGAGGCAAATGAAAGGGAGCAGGGCATAAGGGATAACAAATATAAGTTAATTTATGTGGCCCCTGAACGTCTCAGCTCCTTTGACTTTAAGGAATTAATTAGTAATATAGATGTATCTTTAGTAGCAGTTGATGAGGCTCACTGTATAAGCCAGTGGGGACATGATTTTAGACCTAGTTATATGGAGATTCCTAGGTTTATTAATTCCTTAAACCGTAGACCTGTCGTGGCAGCGTTTACGGCCACTGCTACCATAGAGGTAATTGAAGAAATAGAAAGATTGATACAGCTAAGGAACCCCCTTAGCCTAAGTACAGGTTTCGATAGACCCAATTTACTCTATAAAGTTGTAAAACCTAGCGATAAATTCTCTTATTTGATGAATTTTCTACAGGGCTATGGTCAAACTGAAGCTGGGGTTATATATTGCTCAACAAGGAACACTGTGGAATCCCTGGTGAAGAAGCTTCAAGATAAGGGGATTTCTGCAGTGGGGTACCATGGAGGAATGAATGCTGAGGAAAGACAAGATAATCAAGAAGCCTTTATATTTAATAGAAGTAGGATTATTGTAGCAACAAATGCCTTTGGTATGGGAATCGATAAGCCAGATGTACGTTTTGTGGTACACTACAACATGCCTAAGAACATGGAGGCATATTATCAGGAAGCTGGTAGAGCCGGTAGAGATGGAGAAGAAAGCCAATGTATTCTCATGTACTCACCGTCAGATATTGTAAAGCAAAAACTTATAATCCAAAATGAGTATCTATCACCTGACAGAGAACAATTACTTTACAAAAACCTGCAGATTCTTATAGATTACTGTCATACCAATGACTGCTTGAGGATGCAGATTCTAAATTATTTTGAAGAAGACGTACCTAACAAAGACTGTGGCAAATGCAGTAACTGCCTCGATGAAAGTGAAATGATAGACATAACAGTGGAAGCACAAAAAATTCTTTCCTGTATTTATAGGGCAAAGGAAAGATTTGGGGCAGAGGCAATAACGCAAATATTAAAGGGCTCAAGGAATAAGAGGATTATTGAACTTGGCCTTGATAAAATATCAACCTATAATATTATGAGTGAATATAATGCCAATGTGATAAAAGAAATTATAATGACACTATCTGCAAAAGGATATATTCATATAACTACCGACAAGTTTCCTGTTCTAAAATTAACTACAAATAGTCGCAAAGTATTGCAAGGTGAAGAGAAGGTTTATCATAAAAAGGATTCAGTTGACAATGCAGCAACAAAAGATGATAAGAAGGAGAAAGCCAAGAAGGTAATAGAACAGTTTGACCAAGAGCTGTTTAATAGCCTCAAAGAGCTAAGAGCTACTCTATCTGAAGAAAAACAGCTACCACCTTTTATGATTTTTCATGATTCAACATTAAAGGAAATGGCTGCAGCATATCCGCAAAATGAAGAAGGATTTCTAGACATCAGTGGTGTGGGTGTTAAAAAATATGAAAGCTATGGTGAGGAATTTATTAGAGTAATTCAAGCACACTGCCGTGAAAATCATATAGCTGGTGACATAGCCAAGGGTAAAAATATCAAAGAGGTAAAGATAGCAGTAGAGTCAAATGTAGATCGCTATGAAGAAACATATAAATGTTATGAAAAGGGACTATCTTTAGTTGAGATAGCGCAGGAGAGGAATTTTGGTGTTAGCACTATCTTGAAACACTTAAAAAGATGTGAGGAAATTGGAAAAACTGTGGACTGGGATCGGTTTTTAAAAGACCCCCATAAAGAAATGCAAATATTGAAGGTTATTAACCATGTGGGATTTGAGAAGCTTAAACCAATTAAGGATAGCCTGCCTGAAGATGTAACATACGATGACATACACTTAGTGATATATAAAAACAATTTCAAAGAAAGTTAGAAAAGAGAAAGGCCATAAATTGGCCTTTCTCTTTGTTAGGTCAAAGGAAAAATATGAGAGGAAATTTCAAAGTAAAAGTTAGCTTATCGAAAGATAATAGTTGCGCATACAACGAAAATGGTTTATAATATTAAAGGTTGCATAAGCAACTTTTTTCTTTGGAGGTGAAAATATGACTTTAAAACAAAAATCAATTGGTAGATATATATCAATACTTTATCGACAAGGGCAAAGCTTTATTACAAGTGAAATGAAGGCCCATGGTATTGGAAGTGGGCAATATCCGTTTTTATTGGTGCTGTATGATAATGATGGTATTACTCAAGAATCTCTCTCTAGTAAGTTGATTATTGATAAAGGTACCACAGCTAGAGCTATTGATAAACTAGAAAGAGCTGGGTTTGTTTTACGTAAAACAAACCCAACCGACAGAAGGGTAAACAATGTTTTTTTAACAGATAAAGCTAGAGAATTAGAGCCCATACTTTATGATACACTAGCTTCTTGGACTAAATTGTTGCTGGGTGACTTAAGTGAAGAAGAAAAGGAGATGCTATTTGGTATCTTAGAAAAAATGGTTGATAGCACTACGAAACTCAATGGCCTTTAAATAAACATTTTAATAGAAATGGGTGTGTAATATGGAGAGAAAAGATATACTAGGAAATCAGAAGATGTCAAAGCTACTTTGGAATTTATCCTTGCCTGCTACAATAGCGATGTTTGTCAACGCCCTTTACAATATTGTAGATACCATATTTATAGGAAGAGGAATAGGGTATCTTGGTATAGGGGGATTAACCATAGCTTTCCCTGTACAGATGGTTATAATGGCCATAGCTCAAATGATTGGTATAGGAGCGGCATCTGTAATATCGAGGAACTTAGGGGCAAAAAATGAAGAAAGGGCTTTTCATGTAACAGGAAATGCTTATCTTACCGTTGCGGTACTAGGCTTTCTAATTTGTGCATTTGGATTAATTTTTATTGACCCGCTACTAAGGGTTTTCGGTGCATCAGCAGTACTTTTCCCTTACGCAAAGGAATATCTTCAAGTTATTCTCGTAGGAAGCATTTACTTCCCATTTGTAGTAACATGTAATAATTTAATTAGAGCAGAGGGTAATGCAAAAGTTGCCATGTTCTCTATGATGATAGGCGCTATTTTAAATATAATCTTAGATTATATTTTTATCTTCCCACTTGATTTAGGGATAAGAGGAGCGGCACTGGCAACCATTATGTCTCAGTTTGTTTCAATGGTATATGTACTTTCGTACATTTATGGAGGACAAAGCAAGCTAAGGGTTAAATTACACCACTTGAAACCAGACTTCAAGATAATCTATGAGATTTTAACTGTTGGGTTCCCTTCATTTGCTAGGCAAGTAGCAGGGAGCATCATTGCCATAATAATAAACAACTCATTAGGTTTTTATGGTGGAGATTTAGCAATATCTGTTTATGGTGTTGTAAATAGAATTATTATGTTCTTGTTCATGCCACTTTTTGGTATTGTTCAAGGGATGCAACCCATAGTGGGATATAACTATGGTGCGAAAAAATTCCAACGAGTAAAAGAGGTTTTAAAGCTAGCAGTAATTGCCACAACAGTGTTAGCTACTGTAAGTACACTGTTCGGAGAGCTGTTTCCCCATATAATCATAGGATTATTTGAAGATGATCCACTGTTAATCAACAATGGAGTTACCGCCCTGAGAATTGTTATTTCCATGGTACCTATTATAGGTTTACAGATAATAGGGGCAGCATTTTTTCAATCCCTAGGAAAAGCTATGCCTTCCCTATTATTGACTTTGTCTAGGCAGGTGCTATTCTTTATTCCTTTAGTTTTAATACTACCAAGGATTAATGGTATGGGTGTAATAGGGGTCTGGTTATCATTCCCAATAGCTGACGTGCTTTCTACAGTAACTACAGTTGCATTATTGAAAAAAGAGATGAATATAATAAACAAGCAGGAAGAAGCAGAGTTGAAGCTTGCAAGCTAAAATAAAAGCCGCACATTTGTGCGGCTTTCAAACTGATGACAAAGTCATTTTTTAGGAATGTCGCATATTAAAGCGTCGCTAAAGCTCCTCTATATGGAACCCTAGGTTCCCTTCGAATATCACCCACCTTAAACCGGCAGGGGTGAACCCCTACAACCCCAAAAACCATAGAGAAAGTCACTCTATGGTTTTTTGTACAAAATTCTCCGTCGAGACTTAAGGCTTCTATCTAAACTCCAGAAGGGTACCGCTCCAATTCACCGTCCATGGTTGTAGGGGGTGGTCTTGTACCACCCTGACTTTCAAAAAGGTCTAGAAGATGGTTTTGCTTGTCAGGGCCCCACAAGGGGACCCCCTACCAGTCTCCTCGAATTAAATGTACTGCTTTTTAATATACACATCTAGGGTCAATGACTTTGTCTTAGCTTTTTACTGGGCATTTAATTCAGCTATTTTTACAATGACCTCAACAGCTTTTTTCATGGAGTTTACGGGGATATATTCGTATTTGCCGTGGAAATTGTGCCCCCCTGTAAAAATATTGGGGCAAGGTAAGCCCATATACGAAAGGCGGGCTCCATCGGTTCCACCTCTTACGGGAGTTATCATAGGTGTAACCCCCATCTCAAACATAGCTTTTTTCGCTAGTTCTACTATTTCTATTACAGGTTCTATCTTTTCCTTCATGTTATAGTAGGAGTCTTTCATGTTAAGCTCTACGGTGTTTTTACCGTACTTTGTATTTAAGAAAGCCACAGATTGTTCTAATACTTCTTTTTTCTTCTCAAATAGTTCTTTGGAATGATCTCTGATAATATATTGTAGCTTAGTCTCTTCAACATGGCCACTGATATTAGTTAGGTGGATAAATCCCTCATAATGGTCTGTGTATTCAGGTTTTTCAGCGGTAGGCAGCATACTATTTAATTCCATAGCTATTAACATGGAGTTTATCATTTTGTTTTTAGAAGAGCCAGGATGCACGTTTCTACCTTGAATTTTAATTTTAGCTCCGGCGGCATTGAAGTTTTCGTATTCCAGTTCTCCAATTGGACCACCATCAACAGTGTAGGCAAAGTCAGCATTGAACTTCTTTACATCAAAAAGATCAGCACCACGGCCTATTTCTTCATCGGGTGTGAAACCAATCTTTAAGGTTCCATGTTTTATATCAGGATTGTTTATTAAGTATTCCATGGCAGTTATTATCTCTGCGATGCCAGCTTTATTGTCGGCACCAAGGAGGGTTGTTCCATCTGTGGTAATTAATGTTTCACCTACGTAATCTTTGAGGTCAGGAAACTCTGATGGAGATAATACAACCCCTCTTTCCGTGTTGAGGATTAACTCTTTTCCGTCATATTTTTCCACAAGCTGTGGTTTAACATTGTTACCAGACATATCAGGACTAGTATCCATATGTGCTATAAAGCCAATTGTTTTAATGTCCTTATTCTCATCAAGATTTGAAGGAAGTGTAGCCATAACATATCCGTTTTCATCCATGGACACATCTTCTAATCCTATTTCCTTTAGCTCTTTCACAAGCTCATTACCTAAGGCAAATTGTTTCTGTGTACTAGGGCAAGTTTCAGATTCTGGATCTGACTCTGTATCAAATTTTACGTATCTTAAAAAACGCTCAACTACTTTTTCCATGTAAATCACTCCTTTTCTATTTTGTAAATTTAACACAAACGGGGTTTGGGATAATTTTTTTTGAGTTATTTCTTAAAAGCATACCAGTATTTTGATCAATTCTTAGTGAAATAATACTATTTGAATCCTGGTTTGCTGCTATTATAAAATTACCTGTGGGGTCTATGGCAAAATCCCTTGGGTTTTTTCCCTCAGTTGATGTGTGGGATATGAAACTTAGTTTCCCTGACTGTTTGTCTATGTTAAACCCTACGATACTATCATGACCTCTATTGGCAGCATATACATATTTTCCATTTGGAGTGATATGGATTGCACTACCAAGGTTTTCTAAACTAAATCCATCTGGCAGTGTGGAGATATACTGAATTTCTTTAAACTCTCCACTATCACAAAAGTACTCAAAGACTATTATTTCTCCACTGAGTTCGGTATTTACATAGGCAAACTTACCATTTGGATGAAAGGTAAGATGCCTAGGGCCTGACCCCGGCTTTAAAGGGTTCTCCCACTGAAGTCTTAAGTTGCCCTTATAATGGCTAAATACGGTTAGCCTGTCACTACCTAATTCAACAGTGCAAAGATACTTGCCATCAGGGGTGATTCCAGCGTAATGGGCATGGGGTTTAAGCTGTCTTACCTTATGAGGTCCACTACCCTTATGTATTATCACATCGGATTCATGAGCTAAGGAGCCATCTTCTTTTACAGGGAAAACCTTGGTTTCACCCATGTGATAGTTCGCAGAAAATAAATACTTAGTATGTGGATCTAAACTAACGTGGCAAGGGGGATTACCCTCTGAAATTACATGGTTTAGTTTATGTAACTTGCCAGTATCACTATCTATACTGAACGAAGCGACACCACCTTTACCATCAACCTTTGCCACAGAGTAAAGGAGAGAGTTGTTGCAGCTTAAGTCTAAATATGTGGGGTTTTCAATTTCCCCAGCTAGGAATACGTCAAAAATATCACCAGAGAGTGGATCCAATGATACTCTATATATGCCTTTACTCTCACCATTTGTGTATGTTCCGATATAGGCAAATTGTCTTTCCATCAATTACACCTCCTAAAATATTGTATGCCGTAGACGTAGTAAATCAGTCCTTTAAGAAATTTTTCCATATGATATATTATACAACTATTTGTACAAGTATAAAAGGAGGGTCAGTCCTGATTATCCACTAGTGTAGAAATAAGACCGACCCTCATACTAAATAATTTTTTTCCCATCCACAAAAAGATTACTTGGAGTAAATACAAAGTCGAAGTGAACTGGACAACTGTTTTTTCCTCCAAACATTGTATTCATTCCTAAGGCTATGTGTGCTGTGCCAAGACATTTTTCGTCTAAAGTAGCATATCCAATAAGTTCTGTAACTTTATCATTTAAACCTATGCCAAGCTCTGCTAAAACCATGGAATCAGGATGGATTGATCTAAGCATCTCAAGGAGTTGATGACTTGAGCATTCCACTAACCTTCCTTTTTCAAATGACATATCCAAATCTTTATATTCTACACCATTAACAAATGCAAAAGGTATATGTATTTGTCCATAGGCACTATCTTCTATAGGTGCTATGTAAACCTCCCCTGCTGGTAAATCACCATTACCATCATCTTTAAACCAGCTTCTGTTATCAACAGACATAAATAATACTTTATCTTTGGTCTGTATTTCCACTGTCTTTGAACCTTCTAGAGTTTTATGTAGCTCTCTTGTCCTTGTTTTTAGCTCGTTATAATTCACTGACATAGCCTTTATAACTGCAACTTCGTAAGAATTAAAATCCATAATTCCACTTGCTTCTGCATTGCATTTTGTTGGTAGTTTGACCTGGATAAATATTTCTTTATCCCTCACAGAATTCATCAGATTAATCATGTAATCCCTATAAAAAGGTATTTTGTCCTTTGGGAAATCGGGGTGTGGTTTAGGAGGTGTATACATGCAAATATCAATGACAGCATCGCAGAGTTTAAACATACTAAAATACTTATCGGGGAAAGAGAGGTATTTTTCGGGGGTTTCTTCAAAATATGCTTTTAAAAACTCTCGAGAATACTGCCACTTAATAGGAATGGAACCCTTCTTTGCAATTTCAAGGGCAAAGTTGTCCAGTACATCTAAGTCCTCATTTTCTCCCCAGAACTGAAGAAGCACTACCGACCCTACTTCAAATTCAAACCCACTTGCAATATTGGGGATTAGCTCTTTAATAATCATAAAATCAACTCCTTATGGTTTATCTAGATAATTATCTAAATGAATTATATAGATAAATATAAAATGTGTCAATACATTTTTATATTTATCGAAATAGATTGACTCTGCTGTATATAAAGTATATAATTTAGTTAATCTTGTGAGGGAGTGATTAAAATGAATAGGGAAGAAAGACTAAAGAAATCTTTTTTGGAGGAAATACAAGGAAAGACCATGGTATCCAAAGCCAGAGCAAAAGACCTTTTGGACGAAGAACGACAAGATGAGGCTAACTTTGAAAAGATAAAAACTAATGTATATGATATCTTTGAAAAAATGTTTAATATAAGTTATAAAAATATTTACAGTGCAAAAAATCAAGCTAACACAGACCGCGAAAAATATCAGCTATTAGAAGTTGAGTTTTTAAAATTTCTTGAAAAGATTCCTGCCCCATGGAAACAAAAGGCCATTAAAGATAAAGAACATGGATTGATAGAGGACTTAATAATTGAAGAATTAAAAATATCAACAGCTGAAGAGATTAGAGATCTATTCCAGCATAAGTATGAGAAATTCCAATAATTGAGGGTGAAATTATGAGTAAGAACACAATAGCCATATTTAAGTGCCTAGCAGATAAGTCTAGGCTTAGGATTCTAAACTACCTTATAGAAAGACCAATGTATGTTGAACTCATTTCGGAACTTTTAGACCTTAACCCATCTACAATTTCCTTTCATCTTAAAAAGTTAGAGGACGCAGGTTTGGTATACTCCACTAAGGAACAGTACTATGTAACCTACCATATAAATCCAGATATCCTGCAGCATAAGCTATCTGAATTAGTAAGCTTAGAATACACTGACTCCAATGAACAGAAGGAAAGAGAAGATAATTACAGAAGAAAGGTATTAGAGGCTTTCTTTGAATATGGAAAACTAAAATCTCTACCAGTCCAGCAAAAAAAGAGAAGGATAGTCCTCGAGGAAATAGCCAGAAGCTTTGAAAAAGACAAAACATATCCTGAACGTGAGGTTAACATTATTATAGCGGACTTCAATGACAATTTTTGCACTATCAGAAGAGATATGGTAGATGAGAAAATACTAGAGCGGGAAAACGGGATATATAGATTAACATAAGACAAAAAACACTGGGCCTTTTTAGGGGCCTAGTGTTTTTGTTTTAAATATTTAACTTCAAACTAATATTAATGCCATATGGCTACACTTACCTTACTTTTGCTTTTTATTCCAAGAGTCCTTAAGGGGGACTATTCTGTTGAATACCAATTTATCAGGGGTGGTGTGTTTGTAGTCTACACAGAAAAAGCCGTTTCGGATGAATTGGTATTTACTCTCTTTTTCTGCATGTTTTAACGCAGGCTCTATAACACAATCCTTTAATACCACAAATGATTCTGGGTTTATTTTCTCTCCCCAAGTTTTTGTTTCATCCTTTAGTAAATCCTCATCTGATAAAAGCCTATCATACAAGTGCACATCGGCTTTAATTCCATGCTCTGCTGATACCCAATGGATAGTTCCTTTTACCTTACGACCTGTAAAACCAGAACCACTTTTAGTTTCTGGATCATATGTGCAACGAAGCTCCACTATTTCTCCTTTGTCATCTTTGATCACTTCATTGCACTTAATGAAATATGCACCTTTAAGCCTAACTTCCACATCTGGGGCTAAACGGTTAAAACCTTTAACAGGCTGTTCCATAAAGTCATCTTTTTCTATATAGATTTCCTTAGCAAAAGGAACTTCTCTAGTGCCTGCATCGGGATTTTGAGGGTTGTTTTCAATTTCTAGTAGCTCAGTTTCACCCTCTGCATAGTTTGTTATAACAACCTTCAATGGGTTGAGCACTGCCATTGCGGTGTTAACTTTAGCTTTTATATCATCCCTTAGGCAATGTTCTAACATAGATATATCAACTGTAGACTGGTCTTTTGAAAGTCCCAGTTCACCTAGGAACTTGTGGATACTATCAGGAGTGAATCCCCTTCTTCTTAAACCCTTTAGGGTAGGAAGCCTTGGGTCATCCCAGCCATCTACAAATTCACCATAAACTAATTCCTTTAAGTATCGCTTACTTGTTACAACACCAGTTAGGTTGAAACGACCGAACTCCCGTTGCTTAGGTGGTTCATTAAGGCCTAATTCTTTTAGGGGCCATTCGTAAAGGGGTCTATGGTCTTTAAACTCTATTGAACATAATGAATGTGTAATGCCTTCTATTGCATCTTGAAGGGGATGAGCGAAGTCATACATGGGGTAGATACACCATTTCCCACCTGTTCTATAGTGGTCTGCATGGAGAATTCTATAAAGAATGGGATCGCGCAAATTGATATTAGGTGAAGACATATCAATTTTTGCCCTAAGTACTAATGAACCATTTGGAAATTCACCGTTTTTCATTTTTTCAAATAGCTCAACGTTTTCTTCTATACTACGTTCCCTGTAAGGGCTGTTTTTACCAGGCTCTGTGAGAGTACCTCTATACTGTCTTATTTCTTCTGGAGAAAGCTCATCTACATAGGCTTTACCTGCTTTAACTAATTCCATGGCGTAGTTATAAATAATATCAAAATAGTCTGATCCGTATAGTATCCTATCTGGATTGAAGCCTACCCAATTCATATCTTCAATTATTGCTTGAGCGTACTCCTCTTTTTCTTTAAGGGGGTTAGTATCATCAAAACGAAGATTAAATGTACCACCATATGTCTTGGCCACAGTATAACTAATATTTATGGCATAAGCACTGCCAAGATGTAGGTAGCCATTTGGTTCCGGTGGAAACCTTGTACATATGTCCCTGCTATATGTTTTTTCTTCAAGATCCCTTTGAACTTCACGATGTATGAAATTATAGCTAGCATTCTCTTGATTTAAGTTTTCATTACTCATTTTATACCCTCCTAATTTATAGACTTATAACCACATAACTAATAAAAATATAAAAACTCTCACCTCCAAGACTTTTACAAGCCTTGGGGACGAGAGCTAAGTTCGCGGTACCACCCCAATTTATCAGCATGTCACCATACTGACCTCTTCGGGTACGTAACTATATACCCTAGCCCTATAACAGGAGCACCTGTCACATCATCACCTAAAAAGGATCCCTGTGAAGCTCAGAGGCTTGTTTCGAATAGCCATTCCTACTCCTTTTCAGCATAAGGGAGCTCTCTGTGAAAGAATTTGCTAATCTACTCTTCTCATCATAGCAGTTAGATATTACATAAAAAGCTTTGTATTTCTTTAGTATTAGTTGTTTAATGTAATATATACTATCAAAGGTAATTTTAAATGTCAATATATAACACTATTTACTCTTAGCCCAACACCCTTATAGATTTAGCTGATAAACTTATTAAACACAACATTAAAGGTTAAAATAATAATTATAAAAGATCATAAAAGAGGTGGTACTTATTAATAACCATAAAAGCAAAAGAACACTTGGTACCCATGACGGGCGATTTCATGCAGATGAAGTAATGGCCACTGCTATCTTAAAGGAACTATACCAAGTAGAGGTTATACGAACTAGGGACGAAGAAATACTTAGTAAGCAAGACTTAGTCTATGATGTAGGTGGAGGTGAATTCGACCATCATGGTATTGAAAAGGTTTACAGGGATGATGGAACTCCTTACGCCGCATCGGGTCTAGTTTGGGCTAAATTTGGGAAAGAAGTTATAAGTTACATTGAGCCAAAGCTAGATAGTGAAGAGGTAGAAGAGGTATTTCAGTTTATTGATAGGGTACTAATAAAAGGTATAGATGCCCTAGATAATGGCCTGAGACCAGAAAAAAGTGATATAAGACTATTAAGTATTGTTTCGATAATAAGCAACTTTAATCCCCAGTGGGACTCTGAAAAATCTGAGTATGAAGCCTTTAATGAGGCAGTAGAGTTAGCGTCAATAGTACTAAAGAATACAATAGAGCAAAGACTTTCTGTGCTACGGGCAAAAGAGATCGTTATCAAAGCATATGAAAACAGGGAAAGTCCTGAAATTTTAGTGTTAGATGTACTGTGCCCTTATGATGAAACCTTAAGGGATATTGATGAAAACCATGAGGTTTTATTTGTTGTATATCCACGAAAAGATAGTTATGCATTACAAACCATCAGAGGACGCGGAGGAAAAGATAAGAAACCTCTACCTGAAGAATGGGCTGGAAAAGAGAATGAAGAACTAGCTAGTATTACAGGGGTGGATGATGCGATTTTTTGCCATACAGGAAGATTTATTGTGGTGGCCCAATCCTTTGAAGGGATAATGGAATTAGCTAAAATAGCACTAAAAGAAAAAGATAAACAAATTAAAAAGGAACAAAATAAAAGTAGGTTTAGGTTAAGCGTTAGGTTTAGTAATAGATAGTTTTAGAAGAAAACACCCCAGCACTGTAAGAAAAAACTTACGGATGTTGGGGTATTTGATTTTTCAACTCAGAAGATCCTTTGGTTAAATAAAAAGGTTACAAAGAACATTACAAAAATGCTATAATTAAATAAGCATTTCTGTAATTGAAATTTCCTCAATGCGAAGGATTTCCAGACAATTGTAAGATAGAAGGTGATTAAATGGGGTTTATGAATAAATATGTAAAGAAATATTGGAAGCTTTTTTTATTGTCAGTGAGCTTTTTGGTTGTAGAGGCAGTAGGTGATCTCTTGCAACCAACAATCATGGCAAACATGGTAGATGTGGGTGTTGCAAACAGTGATATGGACTATGTTCTAAGGATGGGAGGTATAATGCTATTAGTTACAGCTTTTGGGGCAATTGGAGCTGTAGGTAGAAATATTGTATCTAGCCATACTTCCCAAAGGTTTGGAGCTGATTTAAGGTCAGACCTTTTTAAGAAGGTTCAATCATTGTCCTCCCATAGCTTAAATAATTTTGACACTGCTTCACTTATAACTAGGCTTACCTATGATATTACTCAGGTGAAGGATTTTGTCCACCGAATGATGAGAATATTTGTTAAGGCTCCTATACTTTGCATTGGTAGTATTATAATGGCAGTATACTTAAGTCCACCTATGTCTTTGGTCTTAGCCATTGTGGTGCCCGTTATCGGTGTTTTGATAATCTTTAACCTCAAAATTGGTTACCCCTTTTTTCGCAAAGTGCAAAAGGCCATGGACAAACTAAATGGTGTAATGCGTGAACATCTAGGAGGCATAAGGGTAGTCAAGGCTTTTAATCGTTCTGAATACGAAAATAAAAGGTTTAAAGGGGCAAACAATCATTTGGCATCTGTGACAAAAAAGGCCATGGGAGTAATGGCCGTATTCTCCCCTTCAATAACATTGACAGTAAATTTGGGAATTGTGGCTGTACTTTGGTTCGGGGGTTATTCAGTTAGAGCAGGTAATATGGAAGTAGGTAAGGTTATCGCATTTATAAATTATATGACACAGATACTACACTCACTTATGGTAATATCCCGTGTATTTAATAACTCAGTAAGGGCTAAGGCTTCAGCCCACAGGATAGAAGAGGTATTTACCCATGAAAATACTATTGAAAATAAACCAGGTGCTTTATACACAAGTAGGGGTACTGGGCTAGTGGAATTCTGTGATGTAAGTTTTTCCTATGGGGATACCAGCGAACCTGTACTTGAAAATATAACTTTTAGTTGTTTGCCAGGGGAAACTGTGGGAATTATAGGCTCCACGGGTTCTGGAAAAAGTACCCTAGTAAACTTGATACCAAGGTTTTACGATGTAGGTTCAGGAAATATAAAGATAAATGGAGTAGACATTAAAGATATACAAACAGATAATCTTAGGGAGAAAATAGCCATAGTTCCACAAAAGACACTTCTCTTTACTGGTACTATTTTGGATAATATTAAATGGGGTAAGGAAAATGCCACAGATTTGGAAGTTGAGCAAGCAGCTCAAATAGCTGAGGCCCACAGTTTTATTACTTCATTTCCCAAGGGGTACCAAACCCTTTTAGGACAAGGAGGTATAAACCTCTCAGGTGGACAAAAGCAGAGGGTTTCTATAGCTAGAGCCCTAATAAAGAAACCTGAAATTCTTATAATGGATGATAGTACTAGCGCAGTAGATGTGACAACCGAGGGTAAAATCAGGGAAGGACTTAAAAAATATGCTTCTACTTTAACATGCATAATTATTGCCCAAAGGATATCATCTGTTGTAACCGCAGACAAAATAGTGGTACTAGATGAAGGGAAAGTCGTTGGTATAGGCAAACATGGGGATCTAATAAAGCAATGTAGTGTATACCAGGATATATTTAGATCCCAGATTGGAAAGGAGGCGGTTTAGGTGACAGAACAAGGACAGAAGGTAAAAACCAAGTCACAAACCCCTTCAAACCAACAATCACCTAATCTTATGGTTTTAGGTGGAGGGACCCAGAGGGGGCATAGGGGAGCTCCAGTGGTTAAAGCAAGAAATACCAAAAAGACCCTCACAACCCTTTGGACTTACTTTGAAGAACAAAGAAAACTTCTTCTACTATTATTGGGAGTGATTTTAATCAGTACTGGTATAGGACTGTGGGTACCATATCTAATAGGCCAGGCTATATCTATTTTAGATGGAATGGATGAAGGTCAAGGACTGACATTACTGTGGCTTATTTTGTTACCTCTAATTGCTGCATATGTGGTGGATGCATTTATTCATGTAATTCAAGAATGGGTAATGGCTGGAGTATCCCAGAAAGTGGTGTTAAAACTTAGAAAATCGTTGTTTGAAAAGCTACAGAAGCTACCTATCTCCTTTTTTGATGTCAGGACCCATGGGGAGATTATGAGTCGCCTTTCAAATGACATTGAAAACGTTAGTGGTACAATAGCTCAGTCTACAACTCAGCTTATGTCTAGCATGCTGACTATAACAGGATCCTTCGTTATGATGCTTATTTTAAGTCCATTACTTACTTTGGCCAGTGTTATAACAATCCCACTGGTATATCTAGTTACAAAAAGTATTGCTAAAAAAACTAGGCTCTACTTTAGACATCAACAGGAACATTTAGGAAGACTTAACGGCCATATAGAAGAGATGGTTTCGGGAATATCTGTAGTAAAAGCCTTTAATCAAGAAGAAAAAGTTATAAAACAATTTAATGAAATAAACAATGAGCTTTGTGAAGTGGGCATAAAAGCCCAGGTTTGGTCAGGCTTTATGATGCCTTTAATGAATGTAATAAAAAACATAGGATTTACTGCAGTTGCAGCGGTGGGTGGTATTCTAGCTGTAAGGGGAATGATTGAAATATGGATTATTGCCAGTTTTATAATTTACTCTAGGCAATTTGTAAGACCGTTAAATGAAGTGGCCACAATATTCAATACCCTGCAATCTGCCATGGCCGGTGCAGAGAGGGTATTTGAAGTTATGGAAGAAGATGAAGAACCTGCCAATAAGCCCAAGGCAGAAACAATAAAGAATCCCAAGGGACATATTACATTTGATAATGTTTCATTTAGTTACAATACAGGTGAAGAAGTGCTTAAAGACATTAGTTTTGAAGTAAAGCCAGGAAGTAGTATTGCCCTAGTGGGGCCAACAGGTGCGGGAAAGACTACCATAGTAAACCTTCTTACAAGGTTTTATGATGTAAACAAAGGTAGCATTTTAATAGATGGGAAAGACATAAGGGACTATACGAGGGATAGCCTAAGGGAGTCCTTTGGTGTTGTGCTTCAAGACACTTACTTATTTTCAGGTACTATAAAGGAAAACATAAGATATGGCAGGCTAGAAGCCACTGATGAAGAAGTGAAAAGAGCAGCAGTGCTGGCAAGGGCAGATGTCTTTATTAGGCGTTTGCCTAAGGGGTATGACACTATGCTCTCTGAAAGTGGTGCAAACCTTAGCCAAGGACAACGTCAACTCCTGGCAATCGCTAGGGCAATACTTGTAGATCCATCTATTTTGATACTCGATGAAGCTACCAGTAATGTTGATACACGTACTGAACTGCATATCCAAGCTGCTATGCTTGAACTGATGAAGAACCGTACTAGCTTTATAATAGCCCACAGACTAAGTACCATAAGGGATGCAGATATAATAATGGTGATTGATAATGGAAGGATTGTTGAAAGTGGTAACCATGATTATTTAATTGACAAAAAAGGGATATATCATAAGCTATATATGAGCCAATTTAAAAATATAGCCACGTGAAAAAGTTATAAAGGCTTCCCAAACCGTGGGAGGCCTTTATAACTTTCCTAAAAAACCCATTTAGGGTATAATATATCGATGAAGGTTATTAACAATTGGATAAAGGATTGATAAAATGAATTTCAATAAAATCGTATCTGTTGACAATACAGGTTTAGCGGAACCACATAGGTCTAGGCTATACAACTTTTCGGAAAAGGTCATATTCCATGAAGATTACCCCAAGACAAATGCTGAAATTATAAACAGAATTGGAGATGCCCAGTGTGTGTTGGTTTCCTGGAATACTCCCATAGATAAAGAGGTTATAAATAGCTGTCCAAATTTAAAGTACATAGGTATGTGTTGCAGCCTCATAGACGAAAAGAGTGCAAATGTGGATATAGTGGCTGCTAAAGAACGTGGCATAACAGTACTGGGTGTTAGAGACTATGGTGACGAGGGGGTTGTGGAGTTTGTCTTAAGTGAGTTAGTAAGACTACTTCATGGCTTCGGACCACACCAATGGAAGCGGGAAAGCTTAGAGCTAACTAATCAAAAGATAGGAATTATTGGGATGGGCACACTGGGTAAGATGCTAGCTAAAGGGGCTCTTTTATTTGGGATGGAAGTGTTTTATTATAATCGCAGCAGGAAAGTGGATATTGAAAATCTAGGGGTAAAATATCTAAACCTAAAGGATCTACTTAAAGAAGTAGATATATTGACAACCCACTTGCCCAAAAATACTGTTATACTTGGGGAAGAGGAGTTTAAAGTATTTGGTAATAACAAGATACTAATAAACACTACCTTAGAACCTACCTTCAATGTGGATATATTTAAAAAATGGATAGAGCATGGGGGTAATTATGGTATCTTTGATAAGGTTGCTATGGGTAAGTACTACACTGAACTTAAAGGGCTAGATAGAGTTATATATACAGACAAGGTTTCAGGCTTTACCAGCCAGGCAAAGGTAAGGCTTTCAATGAAGGTTGTAGAAAACATAGAAAAGTTTTTCACTGATAATGGATATTTTGGAGGGTAAAATAATAGTGCCATGCCATTTTAAAATATAAATTATCTAGACAAGAAAGGATTTGTTCATATGAGTGATAATAATAACTGGATCTCGGACTTAGGTCTAAAGGAATTTTTACATACAGTTTGGGAGAAGTCAGGCTTCAAAGAGCCTACAGATGTTCAAAAACAAGCTGTGCCCCTTATTTTAAACGGCAAGGATGTAGTAGCAGAGTCGCCCACAGGTACAGGAAAAACTTTGGCCTACCTGTTACCTATATTAGAAAAATTAGATCCAAAACAAAAGAACATACAAGCCTTAGTATTAGCACCATCCCACGAACTTGCTATGCAGATATATCAAGTAATAGGAGAATGGACACAGGGAAGTGATATAAAAAGTGCTTCCTTTATTGGGGGAGCCAATGTAAAGAAACAGCTTGAAAGTCTAAAGGATAAACCGCAAATAGCTGTAGGTACAGTTGGACGCATTATAGAATTAATCAACATGAAGAAAATGAAGATGCATGAGGTAAAAACAATTGTTGTGGATGAATTTGATGTGCTTATCGCCCAAGAGCATGTAAATAAATTAAAGCTTATTATTAAGAGTACCCTAAAAGATAGGCAGATCCTTTGCTTTTCTGCAACCTTATCAGAAAAAACAGAGGAAATTGCCAGGGAAATAATGAAAGAACCGAAAATAGTCCAAGTGAAGAGGATAAAAGAAAACTCTGCCACAGAACATGTCTATGTCATTTGTGAAGAAAGAGAAAAGATTGACACATTGCTAAAGGTAGTTCGAACTGAGGAAATGAAAGCTTTGATATTTATAAATGATATACATAAGATATCTGAGATTGAGGCTAAATTACTTTTTAAAGGCATGAGTTTAGGTGTTATAACAGGAAATTCCTCTAAAAAAGAGAGGATGGAGTCCATAAGGGATTTTCGCTCAGGGAAGTTATCCCTACTGGTTGCAACAGATGTTTCTGCCAGGGGGCTAGATATTCAGGGGTTGACACACGTGGTTAACTTTGACCTGCCCCATGATTCTAAACAGTATATTCACCGCAGTGGAAGAACTGGAAGAATGGGAGCAAAGGGAACAGTAGTATCACTATTAACAAATAAGGAAGAAAACATACTAAAAAGAATTTGTAGCAAGTTGGATATAAGCCTAGGTGAAAAGAAGCTTTTCTCTGGCAAACTAGTTGATGATAGAAATTTTAATAGAAAGTAGATAAAGTAAAAGCGCCAAAGGGCGCTTTTACTTTATTTACTTAACAGTAATTTTATATTCACAACTGAACTCTTTCCCTGGGTTAAGTCTTAGGATCCCCTCTTTTTCTTTAATATTTCCTGTGGAGCTTTCGGTGTCAGCTATGCCAAACCATGGCTCTATGCAAACAAAAGGGGCTCCTTCTGGCTTGCTCCATATTCCTAAGTAAGGGAAACCGTTAAAATCAACTGTAACGGATTTCCTTGAGGAATTGGTCTTAATAGATACCTTATTGGAATTAAGACCCTGTAGTATTAAAGCATCATCTTTAAAGAGAGATGTATCTAATTGGATAATATTTTGGTTATTTAATACAGGTGCTACATTATTGGATATTACTCCTTCGTTCAAAACCCTACTGCCTATGGTTTCTGCTTGTTCAAACTCTAAATAATAGCCATCTTGAATGCCATCAGGGCCAAAGGGCCAATTAAAGGCGGGGTGTGCCCCTATGCTAAAGTACATGTCTTCACTACCTGTATTTTTAACTATGTAGGTAATAACAATGTCATTGTTAATAACTTTATAAATAACCCTAAGATCAAAAAAATAGGGATATTTTCTAAGGGTTTCTTCACTACTATTGAGAACAAAAACCACTTCTGTATCTGACTGGCTAATTACTTCAAATTCCATATCCCTAGCAAAACCATGTTGAGACATATTATATGTTTTGTTATCAATACAGCAAGTGTTATCCACAAGTTTACCCACAATGGGGAAAAGTATGGGTGCATGTCTAGCCCAAAACTTCGGATTTCCTTGCCACAGATACTCAGTATTATCTTCCTTTAAAAGGATGCTTGTTAACTCAGCGCCTTGAGATTTTGCCCTTACAACGACCTTCTCATTTTCTAATGTAATCAAGATATAACCTCCTTAAATAAACTACCTAGTTAATAATATATCAGTTTAATAATATTCAGTAAAGAAACCATAGCGCATTTAAAAATGAGCATGGGAGATAATATAAGTATAAATAATATTTTACTTAAGGAGTGTATTTATGAAAAATAATAATGACACAATGACAAAGGCTGCCATACAGAGAATAAAAGAGTTAGAGTGCCCCACAGGAGAATTAGAAGGAAGAATAGCTAGAATTCTTGAAAGATATGATGTGGCTAGTAGCCGTGAGGTAGAGATAGAGATTAGTTCCAGTTCGGACATGGATGATGGACAATTATACAAGATACAACTGCCTGGAGAGGCTCAATCAATTATGGTAGAAGCAAAGACTGGAATGGATGACTATGTGACAATTGTTACTGATGTATATATGGATGGAGTAATAACAGAGTAAATATATGATTAAACTCATAGTGGATTAGGTCTTTGAACTATGATAAAATCTTGCTATCAGTACTAATTAAGGGGTGGAACAATGTATAATTTCGGAAGAGGATATTGGAAAGATATAAAACAAGGAAATGAACGTGAATGGGTACTTGGAAATGGACTAGGAGGTTATGCCTGTCATTCAATAATTGGTGGGGGTTTTAGGCTACAACATGGATATCTAACTGCAGCAGTTAAGGCACCTACCGTTAGATATCATGTATTTACAAGGACCCAGGAACAAATTATTCTAAATGGCAAAAAACATGATTTGACTTCCCAAGAATATGTAAACTGGAATAAAAATGGGCAGGAATACCTATCTCGATTTACCTTCCATCATGTACCTACATACAAGTATCAAGTTGAAGATATATCAGTTACTAAAACAATTGCCATGGAATACGGTCACAACACAACAACTGTGTGTTATGAAGTTGAAAATGGCATGGAGGCAGCCCAGCTAAATATAGTCCCACTATTTAATTATAGGGCTTCTGGAGCGGCATCAGAAAAGGGAGATTTGAATTTCCAAGTGGTACAAAGGGATGATAAACTATTTTTAATTCCCGAAAAAAACCCAGCTGTTGTAATTAAGTTTATGACCTCTGAAGGTATTTATTTTGACAGAAAAGAGATTCCGACTACCATGGCTGAACCATGCTTCACCATGGAGGGGGACCATTTTTATAGGTTTGAAAGTGTGACAGGATATACAGGTCTTGATAATCATTTTACTCCTTATGAAATCCAGATTAAGTTAGAGCCCTTTGAAAAAAAGAAGTTTTATATTATCTGCACAACGGAGGAGTTCCCCAAGAAAGATGGATTTAAAATAGTGCAAGAATACAAAGACCGAATGAAAGATCTTATAAATAAAGCTGGATATAAAAAAAATCTTGCAAACAGTTTGGTTGAGGCAGCAGATCATTTTATAGTACATAGGCAATCAACAGGGCTTAAAACTATACTTGCAGGTTTACCTTGGTTTACTGATTGGGGTAGAGATACCATGATTGCTTTACAAGGATTGACACTGGCAACAAAAAGGTTTCATGATGCTAGGGAGATACTAGAGTCTTTTTCCCGCTATGTAAAAAACGGGCTTATTCCTAATTTGTTTCCAGATGGCGATGCAGAGCCCATGTACAATACAGTAGATGCATCTATGTGGTATTTCCATTCTGTAGACCAGTATTTAAAATACACAGGTTCAACTGATGACTATGAATTTATCAAAGAGAAGATATATCCTAAATTGAAGGAAATCATAGAGGCTTATAAAAGAGGAACTGATTTTTCCATTGGTATGGACCAAGACAGTTTAATTTTTGCAGGAAATGGTTTTGATCAGGTTACGTGGATGGACGTAAGGGTAGGAGACTGGGTAGTGACACCTAGGCATGGAAAGCCTGTGGAGATAAATGCCCTTTGGTACAATGCCCTACGGGTTATGGCTGATTTGGCTCATAAATTTGATGATAATTCACAGGAATATCTAGAGCTTTCTGAAAAAGTTAAGAAATCATTCAATGAAAAGTTTTGGAATGAAGAGACCCAATGCTTGTACGATGTTGTTGATGGGAATGACGGGAGTATTAGGCCGAACCAAATTTGGGCAGTATCCTTGCCTTATACTATGCTTTCAGGTAGTAAAGCCAAGCAGGTTGTGGATGTGGTACATAAACATCTTTACTCAACCTATGGGCTTAAGTCCTTATCAAACAACGATCCACAGTATAAAGGTAAATACATAGGCAAACTTATAAATCGCGATGGAGCTTATCATATGGGAACAACTTGGACCTTCCCCCTAGGTGGATTTATATCAGCCTACTGTAAAGTTAACAATTATTCAAAGGAAGCCATATTGAAAGCCAAAGATATGTGTGAGGTTTTTGAAGACCATCTTCGTGATGGCTGTATAAATGGCATAGCAGAGATTTTCGACGGTGACTTCAGTTCTGTAAGTAGAGGTTGCTTTTCCCAAGCTTGGAGTGTGTCAGAAATTCTAAGAGCATATACAGAAGATGTTTTACCAAACCTATAAGTTTTAGACAAAGGGAAGGAAGTCTAAAAATCAATACTGGACTGATACATAAAAAAATATTTAGACAAAATACTAAAGATAGCACACTAAAAGGAGTGATATCTTTTGAACAATAACTTAAACAATGTACAGCTTAGGGAAAATATTATGGACTTTCTGCAAGAACATATGGATGGATCACTGGCAACTGTAAAAAATGGCATGCCCCGTTGCAGCCCAGTTCGTTATTTCATAGGAGATGATATGGAAGTTTATATACTATCTGCAGGGGGAGAAAAGTTTAATGCTATTAAGGAAAACCCAAATGTTTGCTTGCTAGTAAATAGTGAGTACCTAGACCATAGAAGAATAAAAGGGGTTCAAGTATTTGGAAAAGCTACAACTAGCTTATCAGAACCTGACCTTTACCATGAGGCTATTGGGTACGCACCAGATCCATTTCTTATGGAAAGGGAAAAGAGTCAGCTTAGGGTTATAAAGGTCGTTCCAGAAGAGGTTGTGTATTTAGATGCCCTAAAAGATGGTGATAGGACAAAACAGACTCTAAAAACAGAAGATATTTTCCATGAGCAAGGTCAGATGGTAATGGACGATATACAAACCTATATACCCTCCCTTGACTAATAGAAATATTAACAAATTATTAAATATACCCTAGCTTAGGTTATATATATTGACAGTAGCATAGGATTTAGATAAGATAACAATAATTATTTTTTGAAATAGTGAGTGTACCTAATTCATGAGCGGTACAGGGATAAAATCCTACACGTAGAGAAAACCCCTACGGAGTCACTTTAGTGACTTCGTAGGGGTTTTATATTTTAACATATTAAAGGGATGGTGGGATTCTTATGAACTACAGAAAAAACATTAATATTTACTCCTATTATCGTATGTTTGGTGAGTTGATAATCCTTGGACCAATCATTATGGTATTCCTAAGGGAAAAAGGCTTATCTTTTTCAGAGATAATGCTAATTAGCTCTATAGGTTCAATTAGTGTATTTATCTTTGAAGTACCAACAGGAATTTTAGCAGACAAAATAAGTAGAAAGTATAGCTTAGTATTAGGGAGCCTTTTGTGGACATTACAACTAATCATAATGATATTTGCCAACAGTTTTCTGGCCTTTGCCGTGGCTGAAATATTCTTAGCACTAGGTATAACATTAAAATCAGGTGCAAAAACAGCCCTTCTTTACGACAGTTTAAAAACAATCAATAGAGAAAACGAGATCCAAAAATATGAAGGGAAAGCTAACCCCCTCATATTTTATAGCCAGGCCATAGGTTCTATAGCTGCAGGCTTTTTGTATACCATAAACATATACTTGCCTTTTGTGATTTCTGCAGTAAATACTGTAATAGCTGCCATTATAGCCCTTAGGTTTTCTGAACCACCCATAGAAGACAAAAAAGATAAGGATTCCTACTTCAAATTTGTTAAAGAAAGTGGAAAATATGTGATGAATCATAGCAAAGTAAAGGCAGTAATCCTATACGGAACTATTTTTTACATGTTTTATAGGGCAGGTTTCTTTTTTTTCCAACCGTACTTTGAAGGAGTAAACATAAATATCAAATACTTTGGACTATTATTTGCATTATTTAACATAGTGGCAGGGATAGTGGCACAAAATGCCCATACCATAATGTCTAAGGCTAAAAGAAGAACACTCACCCTTTTATCAGGATTAATGATACTCTCTTTCTTCACGATGACAATCACTAAAGTTTGGATAGGGGCCTTTGCTATATTGCTACAACAAGCAGCCAGAGGCTTGTACCCATCAATCATAAGTAAGTACATGAACAAGCATATACCTTCAAACAGAAGAGCCACTATAATGTCACTGTACAGTCTTGTGGTAAATGTATCCGCAGCTTTACTATACCCAGTTCTAGGGATAATCATGGATAGATCAGGGGTATTTGCAATCCATGGAATAATGACTGTGGCTATGTTAGTGCTAACAGCTATAACACTAACTTACTATGGAAGAGTTAACAACTCATTACTAAACAGTGAGAAAGTAGCATAAGAAAAGCAGGGGTAGCACCCCTGCTTTAGTTATTTACAGTCCTTTGGTATAAAAAATCTTTATAATCGTGGATATAGCCCTCATAAACTAACTCTTTGTCTTCCATATCGTATAGGTCGCTGGTGCTGATCAGGGCTGGTATTTTAGTTGTATCATATACCTTACTATTGATCATAACCTCAGATACAAACTGTGAACAGAAATAATGATGCTTTCTTATGATTGGACGGTGTAAAATAACACCAAAAAGGCCTAGGAAATTATATCTAAATTTGTTTTGCTCTTTCTTAAAACGCTCTACTTCCTTTAGCAAATTATTGTATTGTTCTTCAGTTATCTTTATCCTATAGACCGCACATCTACTATTGGAGCATTTTTTAAACATCCCATCATAGAAACTCTCAACTACAAACCCCCCAGACAAAGGATTATTGGGATTAGTCCTGCCAAATGAATACAGTTGGTTAAAGCTATCATCAAAGCTTATAGATGTATGAGGATACTGTAAATTGCCCAAAAAATATATAGCCCTTGAAAGCCAAGTGTCAGTTTTAGAGAACACCAAGTACATATACTTATCCATAGCTACTGGTACAACTCCCTCGTTAAATTCTTAAAATTAAAGTAATAATATTATACACTATTTTGTCCTAAGAAGAACAGATTTTAGAAAAAGTTAATATTTCCATTAAAGGAAAAGCCTAATTAGGGTAGAATTTATAAGTAAAGAAATGGGGGCAAATAAACATGGGTGTACATATCACTGAATTAGACAAGAGAAATCTAAAAAAATGTGCCCACGAAGTAATGTTATTATGGTATTTAGATTTAAGTAAATAATTGCCAGAAAGTTAGGAGTATGGTATAATATTTTATAATTATAAGAAATGGAGGTGTAGATACTTTGGAATCTTTAGTTAATTCTACATTGAACAGATTACCTAACCGTAGTATGAAAGATAACATGTTTTCAAAAAAGGGAGGAGTATGTCCAATTTCAGATATTAGCTAAGGAAAAGTAAATCTATGCCGTTGTTTAAGTTAATTGATTAAATTAACCTAGGTAGGATTGGCTTGCCTAGGTTTTTTTGTGCATATATTTAGCAATGAATCCTTGGCTTGGCTTAGCTTGGTAAGGCAATAAGCTTAGGTTATTGAGGAGGATAAAAAAATGATAGAAATAGCTTTGAAAAATATAAAAAAATATTATGGCGGTAATGAAATAATAAAGGATATAAGTTTAGAAGTTATACGTGGTGAAAAAGTGGGTATTGTGGGAGTTAATGGTTCAGGTAAAACTACACTTTTTAAAATTATTACTGGAAATGAAAATCACGACCAAGGTACATTAGCTATAAGTAAAGGCGCAGTGCTAGGATATCTTGATCAAATTCCTGTTTTTTCTGATGGGGTGCTGGTTTCAGAAGTTCTAGAAATGGCTTTCCAAGAAGAGTTTAAATTATTAAAAGAAATCAGAGCTTTGGAGCAAGGCATGGCCATAACTACAGGAAAAGAACTAGATAGAATAATGAAACAATACGCAGACTTACATGACTTGTACACCTTCAAGGGTGGGTATGAAATAGAAGAAAGAATAAGTAAAGTCTGCACAGGGCTGAAAATTACAGAAGAGTTCAAAGGCCGCCAATTTAATAGTTTGAGTGGCGGAGAAAAAACCACAGTAATGCTTGGGAAAATACTTCTTCAAACATGTAATGTTTTACTTTTAGATGAGCCATCTAACCACTTGGATATGGAATCAATAGAATGGCTTGAAGGATATCTAAGGGACTATAGGGGAACAGTTGTGATTATATCCCATGACAGATACTTTTTGGACAGAGTTGTAAACAAAATTATTGAGGTGGAAGCAGGGGAAGCAGAAATATACCATGGTAACTATTCTTACTTTGTGGAAGAGAAGAACCGCAGATTATTAGAAGCTATGAATGCATATAAAAATCAAGAGAAAAAATTAAAATCCATGGAGGAATCCATCAAGAGATTAAGGCAGTGGGGGATCCAAGGCGACAATGAGAAGTTTTTCAAGAAGGCTGCCAGTATCCAAAAAAGGCTTGATAAAATAGAAAGATTGAAAAAACCCATAATGGAACGGAAAAAGGCTCAACTGCAGTTTAATGCTAAAGACAGATCAGGCAAGGATGTAATTAGCATGAAAGGAGTAAATAAATCCTTTGATGGTGAAGGGATATTGAGCTCTTTGGATATGGAATTATCTTACGGAGAAAAGGTTGCTATTTTAGGTAAAAATGGATGTGGTAAAACAACCTTAATCAAAGTGATAACTGGGCAATATAGCTGTGAAGCAGGAGAGGTAAAGATAGGCTCCAATGTGAAAATAGGATACCTTGAACAAAACATTGTATTTCCTAATGAAGGCGAAACCATACTTGGGTATTTCAGAGATAAATATCCTTGCAACGAAGGAGTTGCAAGGAGCATACTATCTAAATACTTGTTTTATGGAGAGGATGTATTTAAGAAGCTAGGGTCTTTGTCAGGTGGAGAAAAAAGCAGATTAAGACTTTGCCAGCTGATTTATGACAATGTCAATACATTGATACTAGATGAACCTACAAATCACTTGGATATTGAATCTAGGGAGATGCTAGAGGAGTCGTTAGATGATTTTAAAGGAACAGTGTTATTTATTTCCCATGATAGGTACTTTGTTAACGGTCTGGCAGAAAAAGTAATGCTTCTTAATGATGGTAAAATAACTGAGTATCAAGGAAACTATGACTACTATAAAGAAAAGTGCAAAGATGAAGCTAGTATAGGGGAAAAGAAGAATCAAATATGCACTAAGAAAAAAGAATCACTTTCCAAGCCTAAAGTTATTCAAACAAATAAAGTTAAGCCACAAGAGAAAATAGAGATTGAGATAGAAGAACTAGAGCAAATAATAAGCTCAATAGAAGTTAAAATGCAAAGTGAACTGAGCCTAGAACAACTTCAGACACTACAAAATGAAAAAGAAGAATTACAAAATAAATTGGATTTGTTATTAGAAGCCTGGGTAGGGGCTTAGAAGGTAAGCCATGGGTCAATTGATATTAGCTAGAGGGAAGATAGTATTGTAATAGGGTTTTTATGACAAATGGGCAAAGTAAGGTATAATGTTCAGTAGATGAATTATTGAAAGGAATGCTGTTATGGATAAAAAATTAGTTTTAGCGGAAAAACCCTCTGTGGGAAGGGATCTAGCAAAAGCCCTAAATTGTAACAAAAAAGGTAATGGATTCATGGAAGGTGAAAAACATATAGTCACATGGGCACTGGGACATTTGGTAACACTTGCCGACCCTGAAGCCTATGGAAAGCAATACGCTAATTGGAGCCTTGAACATCTTCCAATGCTACCTAAACAGTTGGAACTGGTAGTAATTAAACAAACTGGCAAGCAGTATAATACTGTTAAATCGCTAATGCACAGAAAAGATGTTAGGGAGATAATCATTGCCACAGATGCTGGTAGGGAAGGTGAGCTTGTGGCTAGGTGGATTATAGAAAAGGCCAATGTAAAAAAGCCTATCAAAAGGCTCTGGATATCTTCCGTCACTGACAAGGCCATCAAAGAAGGGTTTAACAAGCTAAGGGACGGAAGAAAGTACGAGAACCTATACCTATCTGCTGTGGCTAGGGCAGAAGCTGACTGGCTAGTGGGTATAAATGCAACTAGGGCACTGACTACTAAGTTCAATGCTCAACTTTCCTGTGGAAGGGTACAGTCACCAACCCTAGCTATAATTGCAGCTAGGGAAGAAGAAATAAGTAGTTTTAAGCCAAAGGAATTTTATGGTTTAAAGGCAGTATGTAATGATATAACCTTTACTTGGCAGGATTCAAAGACAAAGGATATGAAAACCTTTGATAAGGAAAAGATTGAAAGAATAGCAAAGGCCTCAACTAATCAAAAAGTTGAAGTCATAGATATAGACAAAAACTTGAAAAAAACATATTCTCCTGGGCTGTATGACCTTACTGAACTGCAGAGGGACGCAAACAGAATATGGGGCTATAGTGCCAAGGATACATTGTCCATTATGCAAAAACTATATGAGAATCATAAGGTTTTAACATACCCAAGGACAGACTCAAGGTTTATATCTTCGGATATCGTAGAGACCATAAAGGATAGGCTAAAGGCATGTAGTGTAGGGCCTTATGGTAAGTTAACAAGTAAGATTCTTAAAAATCCCATTAAAGTAAATAAAAACTTTGTGGACGATAGCAAGGTTTCAGACCATCATGCTATCATTCCAACAGAGGAATATGTAAACTTAACTGCTTTAAATGATAAAGAACGTAAGATATTTGATTTAGTTGTAAAGAGATTCTTTGCTGTGTTATATCCTCCCTTTGAATACGAACAAACAACAATTTCAGCTAAAGTTAACAGTGAGATTTTTACCGCCAAGGGGAAAATGGTTATATCCCAAGGTTGGAAAGAAGTATATGATAATAGCTTTGATGATGAATCTAAAGGTACAGAGCAAGATCAAAGCTTGCCCAAGGTAAAGATAGCCAAGGGAGACATATTAGATATATCAAGGATTGAAAAGACCAGTGGGTACACTAAACCACCTGCTTTCTTTAGTGAGGGAACCCTTCTTTCTGCAATGGAAAACCCCAGTAAGTATATGGAACGGGATAATAAAGAACTTGTAAAAATCATAGGTGAGACAGGTGGCATAGGAACTGTGGCCACTAGGGCTGATATCATTGAAAAACTTTTCAATAGCTTCCTTATAGAAAAAAAGGGAAAAGATATAGCAATAACATCTAAAGGGAAGCAACTTTTAGAACTTGTACCAAGGGATCTGAAATCGCCCACACTAACTGCCCAGTGGGAACAAAAACTTGACTCCATAGCTAAAGGTAAGCTAAATAAAGATAAATTTATTGAGGAAATCCGCCATTACACAAAGGAAACCGTTCAAGAAATCAAAAACAGCAACGATAAATTTATACACGACAACATAACCAGAAGCAAGTGTCCTGAGTGTGGTAAGTACATGCTTGAGGTTAATGGCAAAAGAGGTAAGATGCTGGTTTGCCAAGATAGGGACTGTGGTAAAAGGGAAATGGTTGCTAAGGTAACCAATGCCCGCTGTCCTAACTGCCGTAAGAAGCTAGAACTGAGGGGGGAAGGGGAAGGCCAAATATTTGTTTGCCCCTGCGGCCATAAGGAAAAGCTCTCTGCTTTCAATGAAAGGAAAAAACAGAGCAATACAAAGGTATCCAAAAAGGATGTAAACAAATATCTTAAGGATCAGAACAAACAAAAAGAAGAACCCATGAATTCAGCTCTAGCAGATGCCTTAGCAAAGCTAAAGTTTGACAAGTAGAACAATACTGCTTTTTAATATACACATCTAGGGTCAATGACTTTGTCTTAGTTTGTCTACAAGCAGAAAGGATAGCCCTCAAAAAAGGGGCTATCCTTTCTGCTTCTACTCTACTCTACTTTATTACCCTTATAACTTAGATTTTTATATGCAGGTCCTTCAATAACAACGCCCTTATGATTAAACCTAGACCCGTGGCAAGGGCAGTCCCAGGATTTTTCAGCGTTATTCCAATTTAACTCACAACCCATATGTGTACAGGTAGTATCAACCACATGTAAGATTCCTTCCTCGTCTTTATAACAACCTAATTTTTGACCTCCCCCTTCTAGTACCACAGCATGACCTTTTTCTATCTCTGAATGTTTTGAGAGGGTAGCTATTTTGCCCGTAAAAAGGTTGGCAGCCACATTTAAATTTTCTGAGATAAATGTCTTAGCAGAGGCTGTAGGTGTAAAACGAGATGGATTATATACATCTAACCATGGGTTTTCACCCTTTGTAATTAAGTCACTTATAATCATTGATGCAGCAGTACTGTTAGTCATTCCCCATTTTCCAAAACCTGTAGCCACAAAAATGTTTTCATGTTTAGCTGTTAGGTTACCAACATAAGGTATGTCATCTAAAGTAAGAAGGTCTTGGGTAGACCAATGAAAAGGCACGTCTTCAACAGTGTAAATCTCCCTAGCAAAATCCAACAAGTTGCTATAATGCATTGAAGTATCTTTGCTTTGACCAGTCTTATGATTTTCCCCACCCACTAGAACTAACTTCTGCCCATCAAAGTCTGTATAGCGAAGTGAACGGGTAGGCTCTTCAGCGTTTATATACATTCCTCCTGCAAAGTCTTCCTTTGTTTTAACTCCAACCACATAAGAACGCTCTGGATGTAGCCTTGTGAAATACATTCCAAAACCTTCATAGAAGGGGAAATGTGAAGCTATCACTATATATTTAGCAGTGACCTTTTTGCCAGTGTCAGTAATTACACTGTTTTCCTTTATATCTACACATCTAGTGTTTTCGTAGATGGTATCACCCTTTTCATTAACTTGATTTGCAAGGGCTAAGAGATATTTTCTTGGATGAAATTGAGCCTGGTTATTAAACTGTATAGCAGCCTTTACTTGTATGGGTATTTGAAGTTCATTTGTATATGTAGCATCAATGCCCAAGTCAACTGCCCTTAGGGTTTCTGCTTCTATCTGACTGATGTACTCATCTGATTGTGTAAAAACATATGCATTTTGCCTCGTAAAGTCACAATCTATTTTATGTTCTGTTACTATATCTGAAATGGTTTTGATTGCAGTTTCATTGGCAGTGGCATACTGCCAGGCCTTCTCTTGGCCTAAGGATTTGGTGAGTTTGTCATAAATTAGGTTATGCTGAGAAGTAATCTTAGCAGTGGTATAACCAGTGGTTCCCTTTAAAATACTACCTGATTCAAGGATAGCTACTGAATAGCCAGCCTTCTTTAGAAGAAATGCTGTTGTGATCCCTACCATGCCCCCTCCCACTATTGCTACATCTACATTTAAATCTTCTTGTAAAGAAGGTAGTGTGGGCTGTGGTATAGAATCAATCCAAAAGGATTTGGGGGATATATCAAAATTCAATTTCATTTTTTAATCTCTCCTTGAAAAACATTTTATTAATAAAATGCCCTAAATTAGGAGATTTAATGAGTGGTAATGCAAAGTAGTACAAAAATTAAACCCAAGCAGCCTTTAAAAAGGCTGCTTGGGTTTTAATAGTGTTGGCCGTTTTCGTAGTACTTTCTTGTTTCGTATACCATAAAGGCTACTTCCACCTCATGATATCCAACTGATTTGATATGTTTCGTAACAATTTGTGCCGCACTATCTTGAACTTCTAGGCCTCTGTCAAACCATGCAAATTCAATAAAAGGGTAACCCTCAATTTCTTCTCCATCAAATATGTAGTTAGAGCCAATAGCCTCTAAAACAAAGTGGTCCCTTGGACACCCGATTAGAGTAGCTAGCTCATCAACTAAATCCTTGCTAAATTTCTTTATCTGTTCCTTCTTAACTCCGTGAAAACGCAGTTGAGGCATGAAAGTCACTCTCCTTTAAATAAGATAATATGTGGCTTGATTATTTAGCTTTTTAGTAGCTCCAATTCTTCTTCTGTCAGTTCTCTGTACTCACCTAATTCTAGTTCAGGATCTAGGGGTAGTGCTCCCATTGATATCCTCTTAAGGTAAGTAACTCTTTTGCCAACGGCTTCAAACATTCTCTTAACTTGATGGTATTTACCTTCGTATATTGTAAGTTCAATTTCAGACTCAGTATCACTTTTTAATATCTTTAGCTCCCCGGGTAGGGTTTTATAGCCGTCATCTAAAGTAACTCCTTTACTAAAGGCATCAGCGTCTGCATCAGTAACAATACCTTCAATAACAGCATAGTAGGTCTTTGGTACATGTTTTTTTGGTGAAGTTATTTGGTGTGCAAGTTTTCCGTCGTTGGTAAGTAGCAAAAAGCCTTCGGTATCTTTATCTAGTCTACCTACAGGGAACGGATTAAAGACCCAATCCTCTTCTTCTAAAAGGTCCACAACCACTTCGTCATCTCTATCCTCAGTTGCAGAAAGTACTCCTTGGGGTTTATTCATCATTAAGTAGATGAATTCTCTGTATTTTATGGGTTTTTTGTTTACTGCTATTACATCCACGTATGGGGAAACATAGACTCCAGGGTCAGTTGCTAGTTCACCATTTATAGTTATTCGCTGCTCCTTAACCATTTTCTTTAAATCTTTCCTAGACCCAACTCCTATATGGGACAAAACCTTATCAAGTCTAAGTTTTAAATTTTTATTGTTCATAATTTAACCTCCTTTTAATCACCATCAATCCACCGCCATCCAGGTGGATATTCGTTTTTGAGCCATAGACCTGCACTTTTTGCCCATCCCAGTGGGAAATTATCAATGGAGATTAAGTGCCAACCCTTAGCCCATTTAATGTCTTCTTTTTGAATGGTTTCTCCCTTTAGAAATCTTATAGCTAGATCCATATCTTCAGATTGGGAGGAATCGAAGTTTAAAATCTGGGTAGCCTTTATAACATAGTCCTTAGATAGGCCCATGGAAAAAGCTTGACTGGGTTTAAAGCGACCTTTAGCTATTGTCCCTAGTAACCAACCAGAACGGAGTACCCTCAAACCCTTAAGATTAGGAAGCAAATTGCTTTCCCATAGAATATGACCACTTCTTTCAAGTAATATACCATTAGATGGCATCAAGGAATTCAGGAAATCTAAGTTAGGATCATCCCATATATCTTTAGTAAAGGCCTGTACAGCTTCCATACTTTCTTTGGGTAGGTTAATCAAGCTCTTAGTGTTTTTCACATCTCTTATGTCATCTAGGGTATCTTGTTCATTATGTAATAGGGAAACAAAATGCCCTTCTCCACGAACTTCATGGGGCCACAATCTAGTCTCCTTGAGTATTTTAAATTGATTATTCTCACTGGCTAAATTTCTAACCTGAGCTTCGTTTTCTTCCGGTGAAAATGTACAAGTAGAATAAACAACGTTTCCTCCAGGCCTTAGCAAAGCGGGGATATGGCCTAAAATTTCCCTTTGCCAGGAGGAGTATTTTAAGACTTCCTCTTCACTCCAGCCCTTTATCATATCAGGCTCTTTTCTGAACATACCTTCCCCTGAACATGGTGCATCCACAAGGATTTTATCAAAAAAGCCTTTAAAGTGAGCTGCAATTTTTTCCGGAGAATCATTGAGTACAACTAAATTTCTAACTCCGTATCGTTCCATATTTTTAAGGAGTACCTTAGCTCGGTTACTACTAATATCATTTACTACTAATAGGCCACTATCACCTATTTTAGCAGCTAGCTGTAGTGACTTTCCCCCTGGAGCCGCGCAAAGGTCTAAGACCCTGTCACCTTCCTTTACATCTAAAAGCTCTGCTGGCATCATAGCACTGGGCTCTTGAATATAATATAGTCCAGCGTAATACAAAGGACTCTTAGCAGGTCTGACTGTTTCTTCATTGTAGTAAAAGCCATCACTACTCCAAGGGATTTTATCATCTAAATAAGGGAGCATGGCAGTAAGCTCTTCAGGAGTTAATTTGAGGCCGTTTGCCCTAAGGCCAGAGTATTTTGGGAAATTATAGCTTAACACAAACTTTTCGTAATCTGCTCCTAAGAGACATTTCATTTTATCTATAAAGGGTTGGGGTAAATTCATAGTAATAATTACCTCGCTCACATATTTAATCTTCTTTTCTAATATAGGAAATATAAGGGTTAATTATACAGTACTCTTTATTGTAATATAAAGTTGGAAAGTTGGAAAGGGGGAAAGGGGAAAAGGAGAAAGGGGAAATATAAAGAGGAGTAGCCATATTTCGCTACTCCTTTGATTTGTTTTTATATATGGCAAGTGAAGTTAAGCCTATTATGGCAAATCCTAGAGCCCCAATGCCAACCTCTGGAAAGGATAATTTAAAGCGTTCGTGTAACTTCTCTGGTATTTCTACTTCATCTGGAAGTTCCTCTTCCTGTCCGTATAGTTCTTCGTAGTGTTCTGCGAAGTTAAATGGTCCGATTACTTCTCTTGCGACTTCCTCCCCTACTGTTGAAAAAAGGTGAATATAAACATCTTCTGATTGTCCTGGGTTACCATATATTTTTACTATTCCGTCAGTACTTAAATATTCCCAAGTGTCTCCTGGTGTATCTTTCGACTTCGATATGCTGTAGTTTACTGTACCTGCTTCTTTTATTGTTTCTACTGTTAATTTTACATTCATTGTCCTATGGTTTAGTATAATTTCTGTTGGTAGTTTGTAATCTACTTTGGTGAATACTTTTGATAGGTCTACTGGAGGTTGTGTAGGCTGTGATGGTGTAGTTGGTTGGGTAGGGTTAGTTGGCTGCTTTGGAGTTGTAGGGGTAGTTGGTTGTTTTGGTGTGGACGGGGTAGTAGGCTGTGTTGGTTGCTTTGGAGTTGATGGTTGCGAAGGCTGGGATGGTGTAGTATTCTTATTTTCTTTATCTAGTTTATCTTGATAATCATTAGTATATTTCACCCAATTTTGGCCTGCTATCTTCTTTGTAAAATTCGGATGAGTATATGTTGGGGTAGTCGACCCGTCTTCGTTTACTTTTTCTTTTCGTGCTATTAGGTTATGATTATTAGTAGGTGCTCCTGTATCCTTATGTACAAAGAACCAGTTTAGGTTTTGTTCATATCTAGAATATCTAAATATTTCCCCTCCTGGCTGCTCCATTTCGTAGAAAAGTACTCTATGTGGCTGTGCGTAATCATGTATTTCTACTAAGTACGTATGCCCTGAGTGGGTTACTCCATTCAAAGTATGTACCCGTACTCCTACATATTCGCGGGCTGATGCTGTGTAGCTGTTTCCTGTTATAAGGATTACTGCTAGTGTTAATGTACATACAATCTTTTTTAATATATTTGATTTACCTTTTCTTGCCATGGTAAACTCCTCCCCCTTTTGTACCCAATTTAATTGATTTAAATTACCCGTTAACATGTAAATAATTCCAAATATATTATATATTATATACAAGTAAAATAATAGAGGAATTTGACATCCTTGCCCGTAGGGCTGCGTGGGAGCGTAGCGAGCACGCAAAAATTATCTGATAATTAGAAGTTGGAAAGGGGAAAGTTTGTTTACTACCTGCTACTAATACTTACTAAAAATATTTATTTATAATCTAACACTTTTGGCAAATAATATAAGTCAAATAGGTAGATAGTAAAAAGTCAAAGCGAGGAGTGTCTAAATAATGAATATGCCAGAACTTAAAATAGGGGATTTAGTAGCATCTAAACCCATAGTTCAAGGAGCCATGGGTGTAGGGGTATCTTTATCGAAGCTTGCAGCAGCTGTTGCCAATGAAGGTGGAGTTGGGACTATATCAGCTGTGCAAATAGGTTTTAACGAGCCTGATTTTGAAAAAAATACTGTAGAAGCCAACATAAGGGCTTTAAGAAATCATATAAAAGAAGCTAGAAAACTAAGCCCTAAAGGAATTATAGGGGTTAATATATTAGTTGCCATTAACGAATACAGAGAAATGGTAAAGGCAGCAGTAGATGAAGGAGTAGACATAATTGTATCTGGAGCTGGGCTACCAACGGAACTTCCCGGCTTGGTAAAAGGCTCTAAAACCAAAATTGCACCAATTGTCTCATCGGGTAAAGCTGCAGCTCTAATATGTAAGATGTGGGATCGCAAGCATCAGGTGCTACCTGACTTAATAGTTGTGGAGGGGCCAGAAGCTGGTGGTCACCTAGGTTTTTCTAAAGAACAATTAGAAAGCCCTAGCTGCCCAACCTTAGAAGAAGCCACCAAGGAAGTAATAGAAGCCATTAAACCCTTTGAGGAGAAGTCTGGAAAGAAAATACCAGTCATCGCCGCAGGAGGAGTCTATGACGGTAAAGATATAGCTAAGTTTATCAAACTAGGTGCATCGGGGGTACAAATGGCAACACGCTTTGTTGGCACATATGAGTGTGATGCCCATGAGAAGTTTAAAGAAGCATATGTGAAGTCAACAAAAGAAGGTATAAGGCTAGTTAAAAGTCCTGTTGGTATGCCTGGTAGAGCCGTTTCTAATAAATTCTTAGAGGCTTTAGACAAAGGAAATATACCAGTGAAGAAATGTTTTAACTGCTTACAACCCTGTGAGCCTAAAACCACTCCATATTGTATATCCACGGCATTGATAAATGCTGTGGAGGGTAGAGTGGAAGAAGGTCTTATCTTCTCTGGTACAAACGCCTATAGAATTGATAAGATAGTAAGTGTGAAAGAGCTTATGGATGAACTAGTTAAGGAGATAAAAGAGAATTTATAGTTGCATTATGTTTGGATATTTAAAGAGATGCCTGGATTTTCATTTCAGGCATCTTTTTTTTATAGAAAATTAAGGATGACAAAGTCATTTATGAATGTCGCAAATTAACTACACAGTACAAACTCTACGTCGAGATTTAAGGGTTTTTATCTATGCTCCCAAAAGACTCTTAAATGAAAATCCTGTAAGTTCATAATTAGCTAACACTGTGATATAATATTAAAATACTTAGAATAATTTAACATCAAGGAAGGATAAATAATGCAGAGAAACAGCTATATGCTAAATAACTATAAAATTATCGGCGAGAGGTTTAGGGAGCAAAATGAGATTGAAAAGGCTTTGAAGTATTATCTTAAAGCATACAAAAATCTTGGAGGCAATGAAGACCCGGAGGTTTTACTAGAGCTTGGGTTAATTTATCAAGAAATTGGGGTTTTGCATGAAGCTAGGAAGCTTTTTTCAGAGTTGATTAAAGTTCAGCCAGAGGAACCCAGCGGCTATTATGGATTAGCCATAATATACGATGATGAGCTAGATTATGATAAGGCCATTGAAAACTATGAAAAAGCCATAGAAATAGACCCTTTTTATTATCAAGCCCATTTCTTTTTGGCCAATGTTTATGATCAGATAGGTTTCAGGGAAAAAGCAATTTATCACTACGAAGAAGTAATATCCTTAAGCCCAGATTATTTCTGGGCGTATGTGAACCTAGGATCAATATATGAAGAGCAAAACCTAACTGACAAAGCTTTTGATCTCATGGAAGAGGCCCTAGAACTTGAACCTGACAATTTTAAAGCACTTTTTAACATGGGTGTTATATTAAAAAAACAAGGGCGACGGGAGTTAGCGAAGGAGTACTATAAGAAGAGTATAGGTTCAAACCCAAAATATCCATATAGCTACTTTAACTTGGCCATAATTTACGGGGAGAACAAGGATTTTGAAACAGCCATAAAGATAATATCTGAAGGAATTTGTATGAATAATGATGTGGCTGTTCTCTATTATAACAGGGGCTGCTACTTTGCCCGTCTCAGTAAAAAGGAAAAGGCTCTACGGGATATAATAAAGGCCACACAGCTAGATGATAAATTAATTGATTACATGAAAAAGGATAAGGAGCTAGATTCCATAAGGGACATGAAAGCATACCAATTGTTTTTTAACTAGATGCATTAAGTTGGTGTAGATTAGAATTATTAAAAAGGGGTGTATCTGTGGAGAGGTTAAAGCTATACGAAAATAAACTTAGTAAATATAAGAAAGATGCCAAAAAAGCAAGGAGTAAAATGGACATCATAAGTAATTTAAGATTAGCTGTGGTGCTTATAGGCCTAATAGCTATGCTTTATAACTATTTCTATGTTAGTGAAAGGGCTAGTTGGATAACTCTTATAGTAGGGGCTATTATCTTCTTTATATTAATAAAGTATTATAATAAGATTAAATATCAGGTGCTTTCCCTAGAATCACTTATTAAAATCAACAAATCAAACATACAAAGATTAAAAGGGCACTGGACGGAGTTTGAAGATAGTGGAGATGACTTTATAGACAAAGATCATAAGTTCTCCTTTGATTTAGATGTATTTGGTAGAGGGTCCCTTTTTCAGTGGATGAATGTGGCCAACACCCCTAGGGGTAGATCTAAATTAAACCATTTACTTACATCTGAAAATAATAAAGAAATAATATTATCTAGACAAGAGGCCGTTAAAGAGTTAGCTAATGATTTGGACTGGCGCCAAGAGTTACATTCTTTGGGTTTACTGCTGAAGGAAAAGACAGATGATACAGATATCAAGAATTTATTTTGTGTTAAAACTAGCCTTTACTTAAAGCCCCTAGTAACTATAATTTCTAGATTACTACCCCTAATTACCATAGGGCTTCTGATTTTAGCATATGGATTTGAAATAGTGCCACCTGCCTGGGGGATAGGTCTATATGTATTACAATTCTTCCTTATACTGATTGGGGCAAAACAAAGGGGAAAAGCACTAAATAGCCTTTTTGCAATAAATACTAATATAACTACATACAATGCTATGCTCAAGGTTTTAGAAAATAAAAGTTTTAAAAGTAAGCTCCTAAACTCACTGAAGGAAAAGCTAAAGGGTCCTAAGGGGGAGAAGGGGTATATATTAATAGAGGAGTTTAATTCAATTACAGAACGTAGCGGTAATAGAAATAATTTTTTCTTTTTCCCAATCAATGTACTGCTCCTTTGGGATTATACAACTATGGTTAAGCTAGAGAAATGGAAGCTAAGGGCTGGAAGACTCCTTGAGAATATGATTGATGTCATTGGTGAAGTAGAAAGCTTATCAAGCCTCGGGCAGATACTATACGATAATCCGAAGTGGGTCATGCCTAAGTTCAATGAAGAAAAGTCAATCATCTCTGCCACAAAAATAGGGCACCCTCTGATAGGGCAAGAAAGAGTCTTAAATGATATAGCCCTTGATGATAATAGGGCAATGCTTCTCATAACAGGCTCAAATATGTCTGGAAAAAGCACCCTGCTACGCACAGTAGGTATTAATATGGTATTAGCATATGCAGGGGCTCCTGTATGTGCTCAATTCATGGAACTTTCAATGTTTGATTTACATACCAGTATGAGAATAAGTGATAATTTAGAGAAAAGCATATCCTCTTTTTATGGTGAGCTGCTGAGGATTAAGGGAATTTTAGAATCTAACAAAAGAAATAAAAAACAAACATTTGTATTATTAGACGAAATTTTTAAAGGGACAAATTCCTATGATAGGCATATAGGTGCAAAGGGGCTAATAGTACAGCTTTTAGATCGAGGTTGCATGGGTTTGGTCTCCACACATGATTTAGAGCTGGAAGTTATGGAAAAGGAAACTAAAGGTCTTTTAAAGAATTATCATTTTCAAGAGTATTATGTGGACGACGAAATTAAGTTTGATTATAAGTTGAAGCAGGGTGTATCAAAGACAAGAAATGCACTTTATCTATTGAAGCTTATAGGGATTGACGTGTAAATAAGATAGACGAGGAGTGGGGCCAATGGCATATTGTAAAGAATGCAAGGAAACTAGAGATGATCACCTGACATATTGTCCTGTGTGTTCAAACATACTACTAAATCCCGATGATGTTGAGAAAGTTGATGGTGTAAAGGAAGTCTTACTAACTACCATTAGTATTGAGGAAGAGAGTTTAGTTGTAGAAGGATTGCTTAAATCCGCAGAGATTTTTTATATTCGCCGTTACGACAGAATTGGGGATTATCTAAAGGTATCCATGGGCACAACTACACAGGGGGTTAGTCTATATGTTAGGGAGGATGACTACGACTTTGCAAAGTCTCTTTTAGAAAGTGAACCAGAGGATTTAGATGCTTTGTATGAAGACTTTGCTTATAGGGAAAAGGAAGGGGATGAAATATCCCAAGCCCAAGAACAAGAACAAGACGATAGTAGCAAAATTGGAATACAGATTATTATAATGTTGTTTTTTCTCATGTTTTTGATTTATTTAGCAGCTAGGTAAGGTGGTAAAACTGCCTAATGTTTTAAACTGTGGCACCCTAGGAGGACATATGAATAAAATGTTTTAAGGGGTGATAAAATGTCTAAAGCTAAAGAAGAACTTATTAAAAAGTTAAATGAGTACAAATCAAACTTTAATTTTGCAGAAATCTTAATGTTTGACGCTGTAAAGAAAAATAGTAATATTGATACAACCTTTGACAATATGTCAGAAGAGGAAAAAGAAAAAATTGCAGAAATGGCATTACAACTTATTGAGGAGTTTGAGAAATTACAAAAGGACTAAATCGCCAAAGGCAAAAGCCCCTAAAACCTAGGGACTTTTGCCTTTTTTCTGCACCCTTACTAAGTATGGGAATAAAATATCTTGAGACTAAAAAGAAATTTGGAAGGAGGACTTAACTTGACAGCCTATCAAAAGTTAATTAATGAGTTAATTGAAAAAAAGGGTTTAATCGCACCTGATTATTTTGGGGAGATAGAAGAAGTGGAAGAAAATGAAGCCATCGAGAATTTAGAGCCAAATCCATCCAGCGATGATGCAGAATATAATGACTCAATGGAAGACGTGGAACAATCACTAAAAGAAGAGTTAGCAGAAAAATTAGGGGACTACAAGAAGAATATGCCACTTTTTGAAGTGTTGTTTACAGATGTAATGAAGAAAAACAAGGTGAATTTAGACGAAGAGATTAAGGACTTAAATCCTGAGGAAAAGCAAGGGGTTTTAACCTTAGTACTAGACCTAATCAAGCAGTTTGAGGATGTTGAAAGAAAAGAAGAAGTGAAATAAGTATTGATAAGATTCTCCCTTATTTTGGGCTAATGTACAATACAAAAGAAGTCCCGCTGAATAGAATAAATTAAATGAAAGGGGGGATAGATTTTGTCAACAGAAAAGGAAGTTAAACAAGAGAATATCCAGAAGGAGGAAGCTAAAGTGGCTCATGAACCTTGGAACGCATTAAGTGGTTTTCCTCATCCTTTAGGTTGCAAGCCAGAAGACGAAGCTCAAGATGCAGATCAGGTATCTAAAGTTATTCAGAAAACAATAGAGGAAATCATAATTAAAGACTCATGTGATGTTACAGTTAGAACTACTAATATCCAAGCAGCAGTCAACTTGCAAGCAGCCATACAGGTTGCTATAGTAGCTATACTGAGTATTACCATAGCAAGTCATGAAAGGGCTGAAAAAATAGCTCAAGACTTGTTACAAAGAAGTAAGATTAAACAGGTAGACTACCAAAGAACATTCATCGAAAATTCAAGGGGTGTAGAAGTTCATACAACGGACGCATCTATAGCAGTTTCTATACAGTTACTGTTACAAATCTTAGTATTCTTGTTAATAAGGCTAAGAATCTTATAATAGGTAAAGAAGATATGGCTTTAAAAGTCATATCTTCTTTTTATAAATACTCTTTTTTAACTAAATAATATAGCAATAAAAAGCCTAATACTATAAACACAACAGTAAATATACCTTCACCAATAAGCTCTCTCATTTGAATACCTCGCTAGTTTAAGTTTAAAGATAGTATCTACTAAAAATGAAAAATAAATAATTCGGGGAGGTAAAAGTATTGGTTGATTTCTTTGAAGTTACAATCCAAACCATACTAGCCTTTTTTACAATTTTGTTCATAACACGTCTATTGGGACGACAACAAATATCTCAGCTTACTTTATATGAATACATTAATGGTATAACTTTTGGTTCCATTGCAGCTACCCTTGCCACAGACCTAAATCAAAGGACTTACCAACATTTTTTAGGGTTAATACTTTTTGGTATTATGACAAGTGCAGTTTCTTTTATAGCATTAAAAAATAGACCATTTAGAAAAGTTGTGGAAGGGGAACCGATACTTGCTATTCATGACGGTAAGATCCTCGAAAAAAACTTGAAGATGGCTAGGTATAGTATGGACGAGCTGAACGAATTATTGAGAAAAAAAGACTGTTTTTCAATAAATGATGTGCAGTATGGTGTTTTAGAAATAAACGGAGACTTAAATATTATTAAGAAAGTAGATAAAAGGCAAGTCACCTTAGAGGATATAAATGCAAAAGCTGAGCAAGAGTCTTTAGCAACAGAAATTATCATTGGGGGTCAAATAATATATGACAATTTAGCAAAAAAGAATATAACAGGTATGGATTTATTAGACAGACTAAACTTGTCAGGGGTAAAAAAAGTATCTGAGGTTATGTACTGTACCATTGATGTAAATGGTAAAATCTATATTGATAAATTTGATGATGATTTAGAGCCAAATCTTGATATTAGTGAAAATAATGATCAGATTTAATGCAAAAAGTCTCTTTTTGTTATACAATTAGTGATAGTTGAAGATTTAGAGAAAACATAAAAAGTCCTTAGAAGGGGGATTAAACTTGAAAAAAGTCAGTATAATTATCTTAATGTTATTACTTGTATTAGTTAGTGGTTGTGGCATATGGACACAAAGAGAGCCAGATCCAGCACCTCAAGAACCCATAGTAGAGGAGCCTAAGGAAGATCAGATTGTAGAGGTTACCATCTCTTCCGTAGGAGACATTATGGCCCATATGCTTCAAATCCAAGCGGCCCATAATAGTGGAGACAACACCTATGACTTCACAAATAACTATAAATACATAAAACCATATACCCAAGAGGCTGATATATCCATTGCCAACTTAGAAACAACTTTCGGAGGAACGGACAGGCCTTATAGCGGGTATCCTTTGTTTAACACACCAGATACCCTGGCAGATGCTCTAGACTACGCCGGGTTCAATGTGGTATCCACTATAAACAACCATACCATCGATACAGGGCTTAGTGGAATGCTGAGGACCCTAGATGTACTTCATGAGAAAAATTTGACTCCTGTTGGTACCCGGAGAAATACAGATGAGGAAAGCTTTGTAGTTAAAGAAGCTAATGGGGTTAAGGTAGGAATAACGGCGTATAGCTATGAGTCACCTTCATCTGGTGGTACTAAAATGCTAAATGGTATCCCTATTCCCAATGGAGCAGAAGAATTACTAGATACGTTTAATTATGCTACCATTGACTCTGATTTAGAAAAAATGGAGCAACGTATAAATAAGATGAGGCAACAAGGTGCTGAAATTATTGTTTTTGTAATCCACTGGGGTAATGAATATCAAAGAAGCTACAATGATCATCAACAAAATATAGCGGAGAGCCTTAGTGATTTAGGGGTTGACATTATTTTTGGAAGCCATCCCCATGTTATACAACCAGTGGAGTTTATTGAATCACAGGTGACTGGCAAAAGAACTGTAGTTGCCTACTCTTTAGGTAATTTTATATCGAATCAGAGATATGAGTTTTTAAATAATAGGTTGACGGAAGACGGCCTTATAGTAAAAGTGACATATGAAAAGAATATGACAACAGGTGAAGTAACCCTAAATGAAACTTCCTACATACCCACGTGGGTTAACAGACATGTGGTATCGGGTAAGTGGGTATATGAGATTATCCCTGTCCATCAAGCATTGGAAAACAAGGAAGACTTTAATTTAGTGACCACAGATAGTATAAATAGGGCTAAAATTTCCTTGGAAAATACAGTGACATGGATAGAACAACATAATCAAGAGATAATATTAGACAAGGAAATCAAATAATTTATATCCTCCGTATCTGATAATTTTAAAAACAGCAATTCTCCTAAAAGGGAGGATTGCTGTTTTTAAAATATAGCAAATAAATTAAACTTGAGTGTTTTCCTAACTATTATTTAAAATGGAGTTAATTCATTCCTGCAACACGATGCTCTAAGGATGCAAAAATACTATTTTGCAATTCCTGCTGTTCTTTAAGAGATAGGTTTTTACTGATAACCGTTTGCTCATAAATATATTGAAGGGCCACTTTTGCAGCAGGATCCATACCCTGGCATCCCCCTAACAATATCACATCTTTTTCAGTTACTTCACAAAGAGTAGATACAACAGCCTCTTTTAGGGTTTTATATACAGTGGTACTTATCCCTGACTCCCTAAGTATATCTACAACGCATTTTAACTCTGATGGGTCAACTGAGTCTTTAGAGGTAACATAATCCTCACTGGTTGTAAGGGTAATATGATCCACATTTAACTCTTTTGCCCACTTAGCCATAATATGTGCGTTTTCTGTGTTCACTGTAACCCCGCGGTTTCCTCTAATTCCATAGATCAGTGAGAATTTATTGTAACTCATATGTTTGATTGTTTCCATTGTTACCTCTATATTGCCAGGATTGGCAAAGTGGTCATCTATGATTTTAAAACTGCTGTTATAGATTAACTGAAATCTACGCTCTACGCCAATAAAAGCATAAATCGCATTTTTAATAGTATCAAAGTCTGCTCCAAGCAATAGGCCAACAGCAATGGCAACCATGGAGTTATACACATTATGTAAACCGAGGACTTGCAAGGTAATTTCGTGATAGCCAGCTTCTATAATGCCATGTTCAGTTTGTATGGGCTGGGTAATTTCTAGGGTATAGGATGTTTCGTTGCCAGATAAATCTACATTTGTGGCTACAAAGTTACAAAATTGATTTTTCATACCAAATGTGATTATTCTAGCCTTTGTTTCATTACCAAATTCTAAGGATTCAGTGCAGTCACCATTTATTATTGCGAAATTATTCTTAGAAAGGTTTTTAACCAGTTTTTTCTTTGCAGCTACATAGTTTTCAAAAGACCCATGCAAATCGATATGATCTCGAGAAATATTATTAACAACTGCTATATGGTAGTCTACGAAATCAACTCTACTTAAGTCTAGCCCAGAGGATGAGACCTCCATGGTGACATGGTTTACGTTATTATCAACCATTTCTTTAAGATACATCTGTAAATCTAAAGACTCTGGGGTTGTTAATTCTGAAGGTATAAAAGAATCCCCGTTTTTTATTATGACCGTGCCAATTAGGCCTGTATTTTTAAAGGCTGAAGATAGGATTGTATCTATCATAAAAGTGGTTGTTGTCTTGCCGTTAGTTCCTGTTACACCAACCATTTTAAGTGTATCAGAAGGATTATTATAAAATAGTGAACTTATGTGGGCTAAAGCCCTTCTACTATCAGGAACCACAATCTGAGGAATATTTATGTGGGTCTGTAAGTCTTCAACAACTAAGGCTACTGCACCCTTGTTGACAGCTCCTTGGGCATAAATATGTCCATCGGATTTATAACCTTTAATACATACAAAAATGTCTCCAGGCTTAACTTTCTGAGAATGATAAGATATTCCATTAAATTCAATAGGCTTCTCTACATTTAACTTACTTGTATACGTGATTTTCCCCAAAATAGTGTATAAGTTCACAATTATTCCCCCTTATCTTTTGAAGATATTTTACCATATTTTTCATGTTATTAGTAGATAATTATTTCACAATCTAACTCCCCTTGTATTAAATTTCACCCTAGTATAAAATTAATATAAGGGGTGAGTGGTTATGGAATTTCTAACAATGGATCAAGTCCAAGAAAAATATAATATATCTAAAGCTACTGCCTTAAATTGGGTTAGGTTAGGTAACCTAGGTAACTTTAAACAAGGGGAGTTAGTGATATCCCAAGATGATCTAGAAAAATACCATATGGGGAGGCTACAAAACCGAAGGAATAAGCTAAATAGGGAAGATGCTTTCATACCTCAGAAGTATGTAGCTGACCAAAGATACCTTAAACTAGTCAGTGAAATTATCAAAATATCAGGCAAATACAAAACCATCAAAAATTATAAAGAAAAAATACTTTTAGTTATTATATATAAATTGCTATTAAAAGAGGGAGTTATCCACAATATTGAAGAAGTTATCCAAGATGTTGATAAGTTAAACCCTGTATTAAACAACATTTTAGTGGAGGGCTTGGGTTCCTTAGTAATTGGGCCTCAAGATTATTTATTACAAAAGGAACTCCTTGATTTAGAAATACATGAGGGGGAGGGTGATTTACTTGGACTTTTATATCTATCCCTTAAAGGACAAGGACATAAGAATAAAGTAGGTAGTTACTATACTCCCCAGTCAGTGGTGAAGAGGATAATTGAAGACCTTTCCATTGACTACACCAGTATACCAAGAAGTCTAGACCCTACTTGTGGTTCAGGAACATTCTTAATGGAGCAATACAAAAAACTCATTGAGATGTTTGGTGAATGCAAGAAACTTGAAATTGTTAAGAGCCTTCATGGGTGGGATACAGATCCCATTGCAGTGGCCCTTTGCAAAATAAATTTAATACTACTGTCAAGGACTCTTTGTGTTGATAATATTAAGGTAAATAATTCCCTTGGGGTAAAGGAAAAAGGACAATTTGATTTAGTTATTGGAAACCCCCCTTGGGGCTATAAGTTTAAAGCTAATGAAGTGAAAGAGTTAGGATTTTCAAAGGGCTCCATGGACTCTTTTATTATGTTTATACTAAAGGGAATGGACTTGATAAAATATAAAGGGAAACTGTGTTTTTGTTTACCCTACTCCTTTATGAACGTAAAAAGCCATGAACATATACGAAGAGAACTACTTAAAAAATATAAGATAATTTCTATAACTGATTTAGGAGTACCCTTTGACGGAGTGTTTTCTGGAAGCATAATCCTTAAGGTAAGTAAGGAAACCCATGACGAATACCCTATATCTCTGGAAAGTCTGGACTGTTTTGTCAAAGTTAAAAAAACTGATATTTGCTCTATGCCACTTTGCAACTTTAGTTTTGTTAAGTCCAATGCTACATATGATATTGTAAAAAAAATTAATGGCAAAAATGTAATTACTTTAAAAAATAAAGCTACCTTTGCTTTGGGAATAGTTACGGGGAACAACTCCAATTACATAAAAAATGAGGCTTTTAGGGAATGGGAGCCTATTATAAAGGGAACTGAGATATATAAGTATGGGATTAGGCATGGAGGTAATTATATAAATTTTGATCGTAATAAGTTTCAGCAGGTGGCACCTACTGAAACTTATAGGGCTAATGAAAAGCTAATATATAGATTTATAAATAAAAGTCTCACCTTTGCTTATGATTGTGATGGACTTCTAACCCTAAATAGTGCCAATATAGTGATACCCAAAATACCTGGATTGAATATTAAGTATATAATGGCGGTACTGAATTCTAGAGTAATTCAGTTTTACTATCAAAATATATTTCCAAGTATAAAAGTATTGAGGCATCAGATAGAATCACTACCTATTCCCGTTGTTGATGAGTGGACTCAAAATAGGGTTATATCTAAAGTGGACAATATAATTAACTGCAATGATCCTAAACTAAAAGAGATAATCTACGGGGAAATAGATTCAATGGTATTTAATATATTTCAATTAAATGAAAAAGAAGTAAAGACAATAGTTAGAGAAGTAGAGGTAAGGAATTTAATTAAATAAAGGGTGCCCCCAATGGGGCACCCTTTGTTTAACATATAATAACTATCCTAGCATAGCTGCTAAATCTGTTTGAGCATCGCCAGTTAGTTTGAGGTTGAAGTTATCTTGTAAAACGCCAAGAACTCCTGCAGAAATAAACTCTGGTGGTTTAGGTCCAATGTAGATGTTTTGGATACCTAGGCTAAATAGACCTAGTAAAATTGCAACAGCTTTTTGCTCGAACCATGAAAGAACAATGCTCAATGGTAGTTCGTTTACTGAGCAGTTGAAAGCTTCTGCTAAAGCGATTGCTATTCTAACAGCAGATCCAGAGTTGTTACATTGACCTAAGTCTATATAACGAGGTATACCAGTTCCTTCGATTGTACCGAAGTCGATATCATTGAATCTGTACTTACCACAAGAAGTTGTTAGAATTACACAATCCTTTGGTAATGAAGAAGCTAATTCTCTGTAGTACTCTCCACCTTTACCAGGAGCGTCACAACCAGCAATTACAAAGAACCTTCTGATCTTACCAGATTTTACAGCTTCTACGATTTCTGGAGCGATTCCTAGTACTGTCTCATGATGGAAGCCAGTGCTTAGGGTTTTGTCAGACTCTATGTTTGCTTCTGGAAGCTCTAGAGCCCTTTCAATTAGCACTGAGAAGTCAGGGCTAGTGATTTTAGTTACGCCCTCTAAGCCAGTTACACCATAAGAGAACATTCTGTCAGCGTAAGTACCTTTAATTGGCATAACACAGTTAGTTGTCGCTAAGATAGCACCAGGGAATTCTTCAAATACTTTTCTTTGGTCAAACCACGCCTTACCTACGTTACCCTTTAGGTGAGGATATTTCTTTAATGATGGGTAACCATGGGCTGGAAGCATCTCTGAGTGAGTGTATATGTTAATGCCTTTACCTTCTGTTTGCTTAAGTAGTTCTTCTAAAGCAAATAAGTTGTGGCCTGTAACGATAATGCACTTACCTTCGATTTTATCTGCAGATACCACAACAGGTTGTGGAATACCAAGTTTATCGGTATGTGCTTTATCTAAAACTTCCATTATTTTAACGGTTGCTTGACCAACCTTCATTGCCATTTCTATATGTTCACTTACATTGAAGTTAGAGTTAGTAAGGGTAGTATATAGAGCTTCATGAGTGATTCTATCTACTTCATCACTGCTGTAACCTAGCTCCCTAGCATGTGTTGCATATGCTGCTATTCCTTTAAGACCTAAAATCATTGTATCTTGTAAGCTCGCTATATCTGGGTTTTTACCACATACACCTATTGGACCTGTACAGCCACCCTTAGGAGTTTGTTCACATTGATAACAAAACATTTCTGACATTCGTATTTCCTCCTTAAAAATTTTATTGTCTAGCACATCTACTATGATAATATAGATTTAAAGGAAATTATGTGATATTAATCATAGTAATGGTATGAATTTAGTAACATCTTAAAAAAGGTATTAAGTTTTTAATGTAGAATAAAATATAAATAAACATAATAAAAGGTGTGGTGTAATGTGTTAAGTACCGTAATTTTAGCCATATATGTAGTTGTATTTTTGCTATTATCCCTACCGTATTTAGCTATTGTTAAGTTAGTCCGGGTTATAGGTCTAAAGAATGTTCACGAAAAAATGCTAGAAGTTTTTGTGCAATTTTTCGGTAAATCTGTGATTAGGGTAGTAGGGGCAAATGTTGAAGTAGAAGGCTTAGAAAATCTACCTAAAGGAAACGTATTATTTGTGGGCAATCATCAAAGCTACGCAGATATTCCAATAATGCTGGGGTTTATCCCAGGAGTGAAGAGTTTCATAGCGAAAAAAGAAACCCGTAGGATACCAGTGGTAAGCTGGTGGATGGTTGAAATAAATTGCGTTTTCCTTGATAGACAAAACCTGCGTCAAGGGATGAAAGATATGGCAAAGGCCAAAGAGTTCTTACAAGAAGGCAGATCCATGGTAATATATCCTGAAGGAACCCGTAGTCAAAATGATGATATGGGGGAGTTTAAGAAAGGAAGCTTGAAAATTGCTCAACAAGCTAATGTTCCTGTGGTTCCAGTGGCAATCTTAGGTTCATATAAACTATATGAACAACAAAAAAAGATTAAAAAAGCAGAAGTTAAATTGACAATAGGTGAGCCGATATTTATTGAGAAGCTAAGTAAAGAAGAACAAAAAGAAATTGCAGAAATTGCTGAAAATAGAGTTAGAATAATGCTAAAAAGCACCTAATAGTAGGTGCTTTTTAGTTTTGTCTTCACTTTTCTTGAAATTATGCTAAAATTAAAATAATAATGTAAAAAAGAGTGAGGGATGAAGATGCAAAAAGATTACATCGTAAGGTCCCATGTAAGGTGTGAAAACTATCAAGTTGATAAGGGAATGCTGTATAGCTCAAAAATAATTCAAGGTGAGGAATTAGATGGGAGACTTATCAACAACAGTAAGCTTATGCAAGTGGCTTCGCCTTTCATGGAGCAGCTGTATGATTTTGTAAAAGGATCTAATTTTTTTGCTATATTGACAGATGGTGATGGATGTATTCTTAAGGTTATAGGTGATCCGGAAATTCTAGAGGAGTCCTATAATTTGAAGATGGTACCAGGGGCTTTTATGGATGAAAAAAGTATAGGTACAAATGCCATGGGTACAGCTTTAGAAGAGCGGTGTCCTGTACAGGTTTCTGGTAAGGAGCATTTTATCACAGCATACCATCGTTGGACTTGCTCAGGTGCCCCCATTAGAAATCCTGAGGGGGATATAATTGGAGTATTAGATCTGACAGGCTACAGCCCCCTGGTTCATTCCCATACTCTAGGAATGGTTGTGGCAGCTGTCCATGCCATTGAAAACATAATGAATAAAGAAAACACCAATACCAAACTTTCCCTTGCTAAACAGTCAATGGAAGCTATCATAAATTCCATCGATGATGGTATTCTAACTGTGGGTCCAAAGGGCTACATTAAAGTCCTGAATAAAAAGGCACAGATGGTCCTTGGGATAGAGGATGACAACTTTATAGGCAAGGAAGCAGAACACTATATTGAAAATTGGTCATACATTGAAGAAATTTTAAAAAGAGATAAGAAGATTGTAGAAGAAGAAACGTATATACGAGGGAAAAAATCGAAATTACACTGTACAATAAGTGGATACTATATATTAGGTGCAGGAAGAGCCCAGGGGTATGTATGCATTTTTAAAGAGATACAAAGCGCGAGGAAGCTGGCAAATAAGATGTATGGGAAACAGGCTGCATATACATTTGATAAAATAATTGGTCGAGAAAGCAGCTTTATAAAAATAATAGAGAATGCAAAAAAAATATCCGATAGCCCTTCAACTGTATTGATTTTAGGGGAGAGTGGAACAGGTAAGGAAGTATTTGCCCAAGCCATACATAATGCCAGCTCGAGGAGAGATGAAGCATTCGTTGCTCTAAACTGTGGGGCTTTGCCTAGAAACCTCATTGAGACCGAGCTGTTTGGATATGAAGACGGAGCTTTTACAGGTGCTAAGCGAGGTGGAAGGGCGGGGAAATTTGAACTGGCAGATGGGGGAACTCTATTTTTAGATGAGATAGGCGAGCTTCCCCTAGAAATGCAAGTGAATTTACTCCGGGTTTTAGAAGAAGGCAAATTATATAGAGTAGGGGGAAGTAAAGAAATATCAGTGGATGTAAGGATAATTGCTGCAACTAACAGGGACTTGAAAAAAGATGTGGAAAAGGGACTTTTCAGGAAAGACTTATACTACCGTTTAAATGTTTTGACGGTAAAATTACCTCCCCTTAGGGAAAGAAAAGGTGATATTCCCTTATTGGCAGATTACTTTCTAACAGTAAAATCCTTAAAACTCATGAAAACGCCCATTAGTCTAAATGAAAAATTTATGGATAAGTTTTTAGCATACAACTGGCCAGGGAATATAAGAGAGCTAGAAAATGTTATTGAAAGTATAGTAAATACTCCTGAGTCAGTTGAGCTACCCTTTGAAGTAAAAGAGGATGCTAAGGATGTCAAACAGGTTGTTCGAACTGTAGAGATAGATAATCTAGAGGAGCTAGAGAAACACACTATATCTCGAGTATTGGAAAAACACCAGAACAATATAACCACAGCGGCAAAAGCCTTGGGCATAGGAAGAAACACACTATATAGGAAAATTGAAAAATTCGGGATAGATGCCCCAAAATAGAACTATAGCTCCAAAGCAGAACTTGTTTTCAATGCAATATGCTTCAAAAAGAGGGTGCAAGATAAAGTCCCTAAATAGTAAAAGAGAAGGCAGCTACTTGCCTTCTCTTTTATAATACGGGGTAATTTGAAAGAGCCTCTTTTTGATTATTCTAAAAAATGGCTAACTAAATCCTTTAGCTTATAACCATCCCCGTTGATACTGATGTGGTATTTGTATATCGGCCTTTAATTCTTTGGCAGCATAAATAGGCCAATTCGGATTTCTTAAAAGCTCTCTGCCTAAAAAAACTATATCTGCTCTGTTATTATTTAAGATTTCCTCTGCTTGAACAGGGCTGGTTATAAGACCCACTGTGCTTGTTGGAATATCCCCATTGTTTTTGATGAAATCAGAGAATCTCACTTGGTAACCAGGGAAAGTAGGGGGAGGAACTGGAGTTATGGCTCCGCTTGAACAATCTATAAAGTCTACACCTTGTTCTTTTAACTTTTTTACATAGTAAAGCATATCCTCAGGATGGTTACCATCATCTTGGTATTCTTCAATGGAGAGTCTTATAAATAAAGGTCCAGACCAAATGTCCTTTACTTCTTTTACAATCTTCTCTAAGAAAAGAAAACGTTTTTCCTTGCTGCCCCCGTATTCATCATTGCGTTTATTGGTGATTGGTGATAGAAACTCGCTTATAAGGTAACCATGGGCACCATGCAGTTCTATAATATCGAAGCCGGCTTTTTTTGCCCTCTGTACTCCATCTTTAAACCTTTGGATGGTTTCTTCAATTTGTTTTATTGTCATTTCTTGGGGTACCTGAAAATTATCATTGAAAGGGATAGGGGATGGTGCAATGATTGGTTCCTTTAAATCTGCTTTCCTTCCCGCATGACCTATTTGTATACCAGCTATAGACCCATTAGCATGTATAACATCAACTAGCTCACTTAGCCCAGGTATTTGTTCATCAGACCAAATGCCAAGGTCTTGAGGAGAAATTCTTCCTTGGGTAGAAACAGCAGTAGCCTCAAGCATTACTAGAGCAACTTGACCTAAAGCCCTAGCACCATAATGTACTTTGTGCCAAGAGGTGACTTTTCCATCCTCTTCATAGGCTGAATAGGTACACATAGGTGACATTCCAACACGGTTTTTTAGAGTAACCCCTTTTATAGAAAAGGGTGTGAAAAGTTTAGTCATTAACATACCTCCCATTTTAATCCTTATATCTAAATTATATCAGAAATAATTGAAAAGTATTATGAATTTTATAAACTAATAAGTAAAAAATCAAGAATGTAATGGGTCCAATAGGGCAGAGGTTTTAGAGGGATTTTCATGTGTTTTGTAGAAATAATTAGTAGGGAAGCTTAACCCATAGAGTTCCTTGAGGAGTGATATTAATGACAATAAAATTCTTACACTGTGCCGATGTACATTTAGACACACCTTTCAGAGGGTTATCACAGTTAAATGAGACACTGGCACTTAAGGTAAAGGATGTCAATAAAAAAGTACTTGAAAATATTGTTAATGTAGCAATAAATAAAAGTGTAGATTTTGTATTAATTGCGGGGGATTTATTTGATAGTGAACAGAAAAGCTTACAGAGCCAGTTAAGAAGTAAAGAGTTGTTTCAAAGACTAAACAAACACGGTATTAAAGTATTTGCCATAGGGGGAAACCACGATCCACTAAACAAACCCTTCACTATCCAATGGCCTGATAATGTACACTTCTTTCCTGCAGACAATCCTACCACTATGGAAATAGAAATAGATGCTAAGAAAGTTTATATTCATGGAGTTAGTTATAAAGAACATCAGGAGCTTGAAAACAAAGGGATTTTGTTTCCAAATTCAAGGGAAGGTGGGATTAATATTGGGCTTTTGCATTGTGAGATCGGTGGGGGTACAGAGAGTACATATAGCCCTTGTACACTAAATGACATTAGAGAAAAGGGATATGACTACTGGGCGTTAGGTCATATCCATAAAAGGTCTGTAGTATCAGCTGAGCCATATATAATCTACCCAGGCAGTCCTCAAGGTAAAAGCATTAAAGAAACTGATGAAAAGGGTTGTTATGTTATAACTATCAATGAACCTAAATGGGATGTGGAATTTATAGAAACCCACGAAGTACTGTGGGTACAAAAGGAAATAATGATAGACTCTTTAACATTAGATGGACTGTTAGATACACTACAACACACCATATTAGAACTAGAAAAAAACATTAACTGTAAAGGTTTGATAGTTAGGTTTTACCTTACAGGAAGAGGGGAACTACATAGTTTAAATGCTATGGATATGGATGAAATAGTTCTTACATTAAATGATCAGGAGGAGTTTTATGATAAGTTCGTGTGGGTTGAATCAATTCAAAAAAATACTTTGCCTGAAATTGATTTAGAGCTATTAAGTAACCAAGATGATTTTCTTGGGACACTATTTAAAATCGAGCAAGAATTTTTAGGGGATAAGGGCAAACTGTCCGAGCTGGTAGATGGCCTTGACATCCTAAATAATAGATGTACTAAAAGACACGTAGGAAAGACAGATGAAGAGCAATTACTAAAGAATGCAAAGGATTTGGTACTACACCAACTGTTAAAGGGGTGAACCCATGAAAATAGTAAAAATTGAAATAGATGGATTTGGCCTACATAGAGATTTAAAACTAGACAATATAAAGGAAGGAATAAATGTAATATACGGAAATAATGAGGCAGGAAAATCTACCATTAAAAACTTTTTATCCTCCCTGCTATTTGGATTTAAAAGTAGGTCTAGTTTAAAGAGGTATGAACCAATAAATGGTGGAACCCATGGTGGAAAGATAACGGTTATAAATGGAGACGATATGGTAGAATTGTCAAGACTAAGTATAAATAATCGTTCTAACCCAGATTTAGCCTTAACAAGCTTGAAAAATCCTTCTAAAAAGTTAGAAACACAACAGTTATTACAAGGTATAAATCAAAACGTATACGATAATGTTTTTTCCTTTGGTTTAGAAGAGTTGCAAAATCTAAAGAGTCTAACTGATCAAGAAGTGATGGATTATATCTATACAGCAGGGTTTGGTTTCTCGAAAGCCTCCATGCCAAAAGTAAAAAAACAGTTAAATGATTTATGTGATTCCCTTTGGAAACCTAAAGGAAAGAAAATAATTAACAATCATATAGAAGAATTATCTAAAGTCATTAAAAGTAAAAATGCAATCCAAAATCTCCAAGAGAAATACATTGATTTAAACATGAAAAAAGAAGAAGCTAGTAAAGAAATTCTAAGTTTAGAAATAAAGATAAAAAAACTAAATAAAGAACAGTCCATATTACACGATTACATAAAAGGTATGCCAAGATTTGTAGAATTGAGAAATGCTCAAGAAATGTCAGCTAAAATTCATCTAAAGGGTAGTTACTCAGATACAGATTATAATAGCATGATGAATCTAGAAAGTAATTACGCTATCTGTGCAAAAGATCTAGAGGACAAGGCAGAGATTCTAAATAAAATTAAGTTGGAGATGGAATCTTTATGCATTGATAGGAAAATATTAGTTGCTGAACCTGAGATAAAGACCCTTCAAAGGGAAGGGGAGATGGTTAACACTATACTGAAGTTAGAGAATGATAATGAAATTAAGAAAAGACAGTTGCAAGAAAAGATTAATAGCACCATGGCTTTAGTGGGCGACTCCATAGGTACGGACAGAATAAAGAATTTCAATGTTTCTTTAGAACAAAGAGTTGCAATTAATGAAGCAATTGATGTTTATCGGGAAAAAGAGAGGGAGTTACTTTTACTAAATCGTGAGTTAGCTGATCTACAAGAAGATAAAGGGGTTATAAATAATCGATACCCTAATATATTAGAACAACAAAGTACTAACTCCATTGAAAGTAGGATAGCTATTTTACATGAATACTTACGGGCTTCTGAAAATACTGGACAAGGAAAAATGGTTCAGTTTTTTGCTTTGATTATGTATTTTACAACACTAATAATTATGGCACTTAATAGCTACTCGTTCTGGTCAATTATAGGTGTTGCTGCAATGGGTATCCTATTTCCACTGTCCCAATGGTATACAACTAATAGAAAGGTTAAAAATATTGGTAAGATTACCAGAGGTTTTGAGGGAGAATTTGAAGGAGTTTTAAGTGTTGAAATGGTCAAAAGCAAAATTAAAGACTTTGAAGAGTCTTTGTTGCAGATACAGAACCGTAAGACTAAATTAGAAGATATAAATAGTAAGATACAATTAAAGGAAGGAAAACTAAAGGATATTCAAGGGTTTCTAGAAGAACTGAGCTTTGAAATATCCCTGATGTTAAGGGAAGTAGGCTTAAAAGAGAAGTTAAATATAAACAGTATTGTAGAAGTAATTCGTAACATTGCGCAGATCAAAGAATATATGAAAGAACTAGATACTGTAGAAGAAAGAATCAGTAGTCAAGAACAGAAGAAAGTATCTTTTTTTACTAAAACAAAAGAGATTTGTGACATGATTGGGATAGCCTTTGAAGGCCTACGGTTTGAAGATGCTGTTGGACAAGTAACCATGATATCTGAAAAATTAAATGAGGAAAAGAAGAAAGCTAATAAACTTGAATTATTAGTTCAAAAATATGATTCAGCAAAAATAGAACATGCTAAATTATTGGAGAAAGAAAAAACATACAGTGATGAAATACAGGTTTTACTAACTAAAGGGGAGGCTACAGATTTATCTAACTATAAGGAAAAGTTTAAACTATATAAAGAAAGGGAAGGCCTATTAAAGGAAGTGGTAGCCGCCACAGAGAAAATACAAACTATTTTCACCCAAGGAATAGATGAGGTTTTATCAAACTTCCAAAAACTTAGTTTCAATAGTCTCAATGAAGAAAGGGAAAGAGTACTAGGGGATTTAGAGGCAGTCAATAGTGAATATAAAAAACTTGTTCAGGAAAAAGGGGAATTGCTAAAGGAAATTCAGCAGATAGAGCAACAAGAAGATATAGACAAAATTTTGATTGAAGAAGAAAGACTACAGGGGAAAATTTCTGCAGATATAGAAAAATGGGCTACAGCAAAGCTTGCTATTAACCTCCTTGACTTAGCTATAAAGGAGTATGAAGAAAAGACACAACCTGAAGTGTTTAAAAGAGCTGAAAGCTATTTCTCAAAAATAACCGAAGGTAAATACAGTAGAATAATGTTATTAGGGGAAGATAAAAATATTGTAGTATTAGACAACAAAGGAGCTGCCATTAAGCCTGAATTATTAAGCCGGGGAACACAAGAACAACTATATATTTGCATTAGGTTAGGTGTAATAGATGAGTTCAGCAAGAAAAATGGGAAGCTGCCAGTGGTTTTTGATGATGTACTGGTTAACTTTGATGAAAGAAGGACAAAGAATGCTTTAGAAGTGATAAAAGACTTTTCATCAAACCATCAAGTGTTATTTTTTACCTGCCATAAACATATAGTTAAGGAGATGGAGAAAAATAAGGAAATTAACGTTATTTCTTTATAGGATTGGAAATCTACCGGGAAATATTCTAATAATTTATTGACATTTTGCGCATAATTATATAAATTAGATTTATATATAAGTTTTTCTATGATGATAGAGATAAGTAGTCAATATGTTCATTTGCAGCGAGTCGGGGATGGTGTAAGCTCGATAATGTAACTTATGATGAAAGGCACTCTTGAATAGCCTTGAGAAAGAGGATAAGTGTGAGCTTATCAATAAGGGTGGAACCGCGGAAGACAACCTTTCGTCCCTTGTGGGGATGAAGGGTTTTTATTTATTAATTTTTAAATTTAAGGAGGAACAAAAATGGAAGATAGTAAATTGGTAACAATGGAAAAAGTTGTATCCCTATGTAAGGGTAGAGGTTTTATTTTCCCAGGGTCAGATATTTATGGTGGTTTGGCAAATACATGGGATTATGGTCCTTTAGGTGTAGAGTTTATAAATAATATTAAAAAAGCTTGGTGGAAAAAATTCGTACAGCAAAACCCTAACAATGTGGGAATGGAGTCAGCTTTATTAATGAATCCCCAGGTTTGGGTTGCTTCAGGTCATGTGGGTGGATTTAGCGATCCTCTTATTGACTGTAAGGAATGTAAGAGCCGTTTCCGTGCAGACAAACTAATTGAAGATTACTATCACAATCTAGGTGAGGATATTGTGGGTGTGGATGGTTGGACAAACGAAGAACTCAAAGGTTTTATAGATGAAAAAAATATAAAATGCCCCGATTGTAAGAAACACAATTACACAGATATAAGGCAGTTCAACCTTATGTTTAAAACTTTCCAAGGTGTTACAGAAGATTCGAAATCTGAGATTTTCCTAAGGCCTGAAACAGCACAAGGGATATTTATTAACTTTAAAAATATAGCAAGGAGTTGTCGTCAAAAGGTCCCCTTTGGTATAGCTCAGATAGGTAAGAGTTTTAGAAACGAAATTACTCCAGGTAATTTTATTTTCAGAACAAGGGAATTTGAACAGATGGAACTAGAATTTTTCTGTAAACCTGGTGAAGACTTAGAATGGTTTGACTACTGGAAAAACTTCTGCCATAAATGGTTACTGGACCTTGGATTAACTTCAGAGAATGTTAGGCTAAGGGACCATGATGCAGAAGAGTTGTCCCACTATAGTAATGCAACAACTGACATCGAGTTTAAGTTCCCGTTTGGCTGGGGTGAATTATGGGGTATTGCAGATAGGACAGACTTTGACCTAAAGCAACATCAAGAACATTCTGGAAAGGACTTGACCTATCAAGATCCTCAAACCAATGAGAAGTACTTACCTTATGTAATTGAGCCTTCTGTAGGTGTTGGTAGACTGGCCCTTGCTTTTTTAGTAAATGGCTACCAAGAAGAAGAATTAGAAAAAGACACTAGGGTAGTGCTTAAGTTACATCCAGCGTTAGCACCTTTTAAAGCGGCTATATTACCACTTTCTAAAAAACTAAGTGATGATGCCATAAAAGTTTATAATTCTTTAAGTGAAAAGTTTATGGTTGATTTCGATGATGCTGGAAGTATAGGTAAAAGATATCGTAGGCACGATGAGGTTGGAACACCCTACTGTATTACCTTTGACTTTGATTCGTTAGAAGACAAAAGTGTAACAATAAGGGATAGAGATACAATGGAACAGCATAGAATAGCCATAGATGAGCTTGAAGCTTTCTTAGAGGGTAAAGTTAAATTCTAAATTCTCAGTAACATACCCTGAAAAATGCTAAAAGTGAGGTGATCTCCCTTTGGACATTCAGCAAATAGAAGATATAGCTTTTGACTTAATGAAGGAAAGAAAAGTATTAGGTAGAGAAAAGGGCTTTATATTTTACCATGGACGACGAGTTGGTAAAATCGCTCAAAAAATATATGACAAAATAGTACAAGAGCCTGTTCAGTTGGAAAAGAACCTATTATATGTTGGGGGAATATTTCACGATATAGGCAAAGGCATAGAGCCACATAATGAAACAGGTGCTGTGCTTGTTAAAGAGATACTAAAAAAAACATGTGATGAGGGAGAGCTTCAAACAATTTCTGATATTATCAGGGAACACAACCTCAGGGGGAGTAAATACGAAGGTATTTCCCTATTTGGGAAAATAATCCAAGACGCTGACATTATAGATCACATGGGAAGTATGGATATTTGGATAGCTTTTATGTATCACGCACAATATGAAGAGAGTGCACATAACTCTATAGAATTTTTTTCAGGAGGTAAATGGGAAGAGATATGTGGTGTGCTAAGATCATTACTGAATTTTCCCGTATCCATAGAAGCCTTTGATAAGAGGATGAAATTCACTAAAAAATTTATTGAACAGATGCAAAGGGAAGTGGATGGAGAACTTTTTTAAGGAAGGTGATAAAAATGGGTTATCGAATTGAAAAAGACTCCATGGGTGAGATACATGTCAGTTGTGAAAAGTTATGGGGAGCCCAAACCCAAAGAAGTATCAAGAACTTTGATATCGGCAAAGAAAAATTACCTTTAGAATTTATTTTTGCATTGGCCATTGTTAAGAAAGCTGCAGTGACTGTCAATGGAAGATTAGGTATTATACCAGAAGATATTGTAAAAGCCATCACCACTGCTTGTAATGAAATCCTTGAAGGAAAATGGAACGATCAGTTTCCATTATCCCTTTGGCAGACCGGCAGCGGCACTCAAACTAACATGAATATCAATGAAGTTATTGCTAACAGGGCTAATCAACTGCTTACAAATGGCAATACCCATCCCAATGACCATGTAAACCGCGGTCAGAGTTCTAATGACGTATTTCCAACGGCAATGCATATAACTTGTGTGTTAATTCTAGAAAAAAATCTTATACCAGCATTAGAACGCCTAGCTAGTAGCTTTGAAGAGCTATCAAATAGATATTCAAGGATTGTCAAAGTTGGGAGAACGCACTTGCAGGACGCAACTCCTATAACCTTAGGGCAGGAAATTAGCGCATGGCATGCCATGCTAAAATCTTCTAGGGAGATGGTGATGGATTCATTGAAATATCTGAGACCTTTAGCCCTTGGAGGTACAGCTGTGGGTACTGGGCTAAATACACACAGGCAGTTTGGCGAACTTTGTGCTAAAGAGATTAGCAACATTAGTGGAAGTAATTTTACCTCTAGTGAGAACATGTTTCATGCCCTTTCTAGCCGAGACGCACTGGTTTTTGCTCACGGTGCCCTAAATACTTTAGCAGGAAATTTAATGAAAATTGCTAACGACGTGCGATGGCTAGCCAGCGGCCCTAGATGTGGTATAGGAGAGATTAAGATCCCGGAAAATGAGCCGGGGAGTTCTATAATGCCAGGGAAAGTAAATCCCACTCAAAGTGAGGCCCTTACAATGGTGTGTGTTCGCGTCATGGGAAACGACACCAGCGTGGGCATAGCTTCATCCCAAGGCAATTTCCAGCTAAATGTATATTTGCCATTAATAATTCATTCCTTTGTTCAATCGGCGACACTTTTATCCCATGCAATGGACTCCTTCAATAATGGTTGTGTAAAGGGAATCGTTCCTAACCATGAACGCATAGAAAACAACTTAAGGAATTCCCTTATGCTGGTAACGGCTTTGACACCACATATAGGCTACGACAAAGCCGCTGAAATTGCAAAGACTGCCCATGACAAAGGGATAACTTTGAAAATGGCAAGTGAGTTGCTAGGGGTTCTTACACCACAAGAGTTTGATAAACTAATGGACCCATCAAAGATGGTAGCGCCTTTAGAATAACTAATAAAACAAGTTGGTCCCTTGCTCTACAACACATTGACTTATTTCACACATATAGACTGTACTTAAAAAGCGTGCTAAAGGCACGCTTTTTAAGTGACTTTACATCTTTATAGTGGTATTATAATAAGACAACAAAATAATAAAAGAGGTAATTGATATGACCGTTTCTTTTAGAGAGGACGTTAAAAATAGAATAAGGCTTGCCATTGAAAAAGCTGGGGGTAATGAAGTTTTCTTTAGAGGTGTTGTCAATGACTCTAAAGAAATATTTGATATGGAAATACTAGCCAGGGGCAACGAATTTAGCGTACCAGCTATTATGTATGACCTTGAGGTGGGGGATGTTGTCATACACAATCACCCTTCTGGAAATTTATCACCCTCTCAAGCTGATATAGGTATTGCTGCCAAACTAGGGCAAGATGGCATAGGTTTTATTATCGTTAGCAATAATGGTGAGCGAAGCTATACAGTTGTTGAGCCTATGGCTCCACAGGAACAGGTTGATGTTTCTGAAGAGAATATTGAGGAAATATTAGGACCAGTTGGTGTGATTGCACAAACGTTAGAAAATTATGAGCAAAGGCCGGAACAGCTCTCCATGTCTAAACTTATTGCAAAAGGTTTGAATCAATCACAACATGTAATTGTGGAGGCAGGGACAGGGACAGGAAAGAGTTTAGCATATTTGATACCAGGGATCCTTTGGGCTGTGGGCAACAAGAAAAGGGTTGTAGTATCAACAAATACCATCAATTTACAAGAACAAATTGTATATAAAGATATACCTTTTTTGCAGAAAGTGTTGCCTTTGGGTTTCAAAGGGGTTTTAGTAAAGGGAAGAAGTAACTATTTATGCCTACGAAAGTTAGAAAATATAGAAACAGATAGCTTATTAGAAGATATAGATGAAGATTATCAGGAATTAAAGTTGTTGAAGGATTGGGGACTTAAAACCAAAGAGGGAAGTAAGGCTGACCTGAACTTTATGCCTAGGGAAAGCAACTGGGAGCAAGTTTGCTCTGAAGGAGACTTGTGTCTAAAACTACACTGTTCTAACTATAGAGAATGCTTTTTCTTCAAGGCTAGAAGGGAAAGTGCCAATGCAGATATACTGGTTGTAAACCATCATCTATTATTTGCGGATATATCTTTAAAGGCAAAGGGACTTGAAGGAGGTGTGCTGCCCTCATACCATAGTGTGGTTTTTGATGAGGCCCATAATATTGAGGACACAGCCACCCAGTATTTTGGATATAAGGCGAATAAATATCTTGTTCCAAAACAACTTAATAGATTATTTTACTCAAAGGGGGGGAAACAAAAGGGCTTTCTCATGGATATAAGTCAAAAGCTAACTAACAACAAATATGTTACACCTCTCTTAAAACAGAAGGTCTATGACGAGGTTCATATGTATTTCCTCCCTCAAATTGCTGATATAGTAAGTAAAAATAATTATTTTTTTGATAATATTTACTTATTCTTAGATGGAAACACAAGTAAACTTAGACTAACTCAAGAGGTTGTTGAAACCCAGCCATATAAAAAAATAAAAGAAGAGGTCTTTCAGTTTTTAAAGATATTTAGTGAGTTTATCGAGAGAGTAAGGGCACTACAAAAAGAATTAGAAGATATGGCCCCGAAAGCTTTCGAAAGCTTCGTCCCTAACATGGTAGAACTAAGTGCCATGATAACAAGGCTTGAATCCATAGTGGAAACCCTTGACTATATATTTCTTAAAGAAACATCTGAGGATGTTAAATGGTTAGAATTAAGTGGGACGCAAAAAAATAGATATATAACAGCATATTCTGCTCCTTTAGATGTATCAAAAGCCTTATATCAAAACATATACGACAACTATGAAAGTGTTGTGTTAACATCGGCTACAATGACAACTGGTGGTAATTTTAAGTATATAAAAGATAGAGTGGGGCTAGGTTTTTGTGAAGACAAGTTAGAAGAGTTGACGTTACCTTCTCCATTTGACTACAGGCAACAGGTATTATTTTGTGTTCCAACAGATATCTCTGAGCCCACCATGAAAAATTTTAATCAAGATATACCTAATGTTTTACTTAAGACAATTTTGGCTACTGGGGGAAGGGCTTTTGTTCTATTCACGTCCTTTAAAATGTTGAGTGATGTGTATAATGAGCTTAAACCCATACTTGAAAGTAGGGGGATTAACTGTTTAAAGCAAGGAGAATATCAAAGGCATATACTTTTACAAAATTTTAAAAAAGATGTGACCTCTGTTTTATTTGCCACAGCTAGTTTTTGGGAAGGTGTAGATGTGCAAGGGGAAGCATTAAGTAATGTTATCTTAGTTAAACTTCCCTTTAGTGTTCCTGATGAACCCATAATTGAAGCAAGGCAGGAACTAATAGCAAAAGGTGGTGGTAACCCCTTTATGGAATATACAGTTCCTCAAGCAGTTTTAAAGTTTAAACAAGGCTTTGGGAGGCTAATACGGAGCAAGTCCGACAAGGGTGTGGTGGTGGTTACAGACAAACGTGTTTTAACGAAGCAGTATGGAAAAATATTTCTAAAATCCCTACCCCGTTGCAAGGAATTTGCTGGTAGCACCGAGGCCATAGCAGAGAAAATAAGAGAATTTATTTAAAACAAAAAGCACCCCACTATGGGGTGCTTCAGCTTGTAGACAAACCTAAGACAAAGTCATTGACCCTAGATGTGTATATTAAAAAGCAGTACAATTAATTCGAGGAGATAGACTTAAGAACTGAATAGCTAAACGGAAGAAGGGGCGAGAAACAGGACGTCAGACTGTGTGGCTAATCTCTAAAAACTCAAAGATTAGCCGTAAATTTCCTGTCTTTTGGTGCAATATGACTTAAACATATAAAAATACAATGATAAAGTGGGTCTAAGAGCTACTAATATCCTTAGTAGTTCTTTCACTCCTATAATATTTATTACTCTTTTAAAATTATAGGCTAGCAAAACTAGGGCTGTCTCTGTAGTTACAGAATCCATCCCTCTTGTTAAAAAATACCCAGCATTCATTGTCCTTTTGATGGTTCCATAAGGATGCTCAACAATCATCTGCCTTTGTAGGTATTTGTCCATATTTGCTTCTGTTCTAGCATCTATAGTATCCAAAAAATCTTGGTTAGGTGACCGATTTATTATCCTGCCTTTGGCTGCAGTGGTGCATTTGCTTTTTGATTCACAGTTTTTACAGGCATCGTAGTTTCTATATTTTATTCTTTTTGGTTCTTTTGATTTGTGGTTTATTCTGCGTAATTCATGGCCCAAAGGACAAATATATAAGTCTTTTTCAGGCACATAAGTAAATTTATCTCCGTAGAAATCTTTGTCTCCTGTGGCGTTAGAATACGACTGTTTTGGCAAATAGACTGTTGTTTCGTTTCTCTCACATTTCATAAGGTCGTCTGCTTGGTAATAGCCTTTATCTGCTGCTACTTCAAGTTTCCTTTTTCCAAATATATCTTTAGCCTTTTCTGCAAGTGAATTTAGATTACCTTGATCTGCGGGATTGTTTGTAACATCATATGCCACTATAATACTATGCTTAGAGTCTACAGCTGTTTGTATGTTATATGCTACAGTAACACCATTGTTTTTGTTGTCCATAAGCCTAGCATCTTCGTCAACTGTAGATACTTCATTACATTCGCTATCCTGTAGTTTTTTTTCCAACTCTTCAAATTTAATTTTACGCTCCTTGAGTTTTTCAATTTTTTGCTGAATTTCTTCAGGTGTATACTTAAGTTTAGGTGAATCGTCTTTGTCACTGCTTTCTAACAAATCTAGATAGGAATTAACCTTATCTTCGATATATTGTTTGTGTCTTTGTATTTTTTTCTTTGAGAAATTATTCTTCTTTGAATTATTAGCTTGAATTTTAGTCCCATCTATTGCTATGAATTCCTCGCCTAATAGTTTGAGATCCTTACACAACTTAGTAAAATCCTTGAAAACTTGTTTTAGCTGAGTTTTATTTTCTTTCCTGAAATCAGCTATTGTTTTAAAATCAGGTTTTAGTTTTTGTAATAGCCAAACCACTTCTATATTCCTGTGAGATTCTGTTTCTAGCTTTCTAGATGATCTTATGCCATTTACATACCCGTATAGATATAACTTCAATAAAACAGAGGGATGATATCCTGGTGCACCTCTGCGGTGTTCCTTTGATTTAGTGAATGCACTCATATTGACCAGTTCTACGTATTCATCAATTACTCTAACGGGATTATCCTCACCTATGTAATCTTCTATGCAGTCAGGAAACATTGTTTTTTGCTTTCTATCTGTACCTTTTATAAATGACAATTTAAAATCCCCTCTCCGATATTCTATAACTTAATTATACTACAGAAAAAGGGAAAAGTACTGTATTTACAGTACTTTAGAGCCATTTAGACATATATTATTCTCTAATTCTCACACAGTCTGACGTTTTGAGAGCTCCACTTACCATGGACGGTGAATTGGAGCGGTACCCTTCTGGAGTTTAGATAGAAGCCTTAAGTCTCGACGCAGAATTTTGTACAGCGTTTAATATGCGACATTCCTAAAAAATGACTTTGTCATCAGTCTGAAGCACCCCACTATAGGGTGCTTTTATAATTTTGGAAAAAATAGTTATGATGATTTGAATCTCAAAAATAGGGTTAAGAGTGTAATTTCATTGCTCATCTCCATCGTTATTTTCTTCACTCCCTGGGGCATCTTCGTCATCAAACCAGTCAAACCTGTCTTGATCCACATCTTCATCCATGTCTTGTTGGTTTGGCCATCTAACTTGAGGGTGGATATCGCACTCTTCTGTTGGTATTTGCTGGTTAGGTGGGAACCTAAAGGTTCTAACGGATCTTGGTGGGCAGAAGTCAGTAGCTCTTTTCCAAGAGTCAGTACACATCTGTACATCGCGGCTTATATTTTCATGAATGTTGCAATATATATCTGGCCCCGTGCCTCTAACGAAATATTCATTAAATGCATCGGGACAATTTGGCGTGGCAAGTAGTAGGGTTTCCCGGCATATTCTAAGTTGCTCTATATTCCCCGGGACAGAAAATGTTTGTCCTACATTTTCTCCATAGATACGATTTAGAGCAGTATTGGTATAATCAGCCCATAGGCGGGAAGTTGTACCTCCACCTGTAAGACCCAAATTACCCGTCTGTTCCTCTTGGCCTATATAAGCAATTGTTACCATTTCGGGTGTATAGCCAGCACTATACGCATACCCAGCTGTAGTGCCGGTCTTCACAGCAGCGTCCCTATTAGGAATTCGACTGCTTGCCCCCCTGGCAGTGCCCTGGGAACTTCTTAGCACATCACGGAGCATATCAGTAACTAGAAAAGATGTTTCTTGGGATATGACTCTCTGGTTAAGTTGACGGTTTTGGCGATAAACGGTGTTGCCATACCTATCTTGGATTTCACTTATTATGTAAGGTTCTACACTCATACCTCCGTTGGCAAATACAGCGTATACAGAAGCCATATCAAGCATACGAGCTCCACTACTGCCAAGAACCATTTGAGCATCTTCTGCTAAAGTGCCATTGTAGCCCATACTTCTTGCTAAGGATATTATATTTCTAGGACCTAAGTGAGTGTTTGCTAAAACAGCGTATATGTTGCATGATTCAACCATAGCTTGCCTCATTGTCAAGTTGGAATTATGATATCTACCCCCATAATCTGCTCCTGTATAGTTAGGTAAAATCCCGGCCTCAGAAAGATTTTGACAAAAGTGTTGGTTTAATAGAGTGTACTTTTGGGATTCTAAGGCAAGGGCGTAAGCAATTGGTTTGAAGGCTGAACCCGGCTGGGGAATTCCGTTTATGGTTCTATACTCACCTAAACCACTTTCAGCCATAGCTAAAACACCACCAGTTTCAGGATCGATGCTAACTAGCGCTGCTTGAATGTTGGGATTATTACGTTGTGCTTCTCCCACATAACTTTCGTAATTACCTATTGTCTGCTGGGCAACAAGTTGGGCATCTGCATCTAAGGTTGTAAAAATGTTGAAACCTACAAGGAGCTGACCTCTTTCATAGCCAAGTTCTTCTTCAATCCTTGTAAGTTCATTTGTTAAAAAACGAGGAATGTTTGGGTTTTCACTCTGCTGTTCAACAGGGGGGTCGATAGGCTGCTCCCTTGCATCTTGGAGCTGTTCTTCGGTAATATAACCTTCTTGAAGCATCCTGTGTAGAGCGAAATTACGTCGTCTGTAAGTCCTTGAGGTGGTAATATCTCCCACAGTGGGGTCTCCATCACCGAGCTCAGCATCTTCTGAGACCCTTGGCTCTAAGTTCCTAGGAACTGCTGGGGAATAGAAATGAGGACCTTGGATAATCCCTGCTAATAAAGCAGACTCTGCCAAGGTTAATTCAGAAGGTGTCTTATTAAAATAAAACTGTGTGGCTGCTCCCACACCATAAATGCCATGACCATAAAAAATTGAGTTCAAATAGTTTTCTAATATTTCGTCTTTGCTATATGTCCTTTCCAATTTTAGGGTATAAACTAATTCTTTTAGTTTTCTATCCATTGTTCTATCGTGAGTTAGGAATATATTTTTTGCCAGTTGCTGTGTTATTGTACTCCCACCTTGTACAACCCTGCGATTTATAACGTTGGTATATAAGGCCCTGGCAATACCCAGTGGGTTTATACCTAAGTGTCCATAAAAAACATTATCCTCAACAGCAATAACCGCATTCACAAAATGAGGATTTATGTCTTGAAGTTGAACATAGTCGCTCTGTTGTGTGGAGACGATTCCCATGGGAGAATTATCTCTAGAATAAACTGCTGAGTTGTTCCCCATCCCCCTTAGGGCTATAGTATCTATATTGGCTGCTAGGTAAACTAGATAACCGGCAAAACCTATAGCGATAAGTAGTAGAGATGCAGTAAAGTATGTAAAGAATTTTTTAGTGCCATAGAGCTTTAATTTCTTTTTTTTATGTCTATCTCTTCTGCTACCCTCAACCATGCGAAGTCCTCCTAAAAATTAGTGACTTATCCTCAAAAAAATATTTTAGAAATGACAAATCTAATAATAATTATTATGCCTTTTTTTCCCTTATATATTAGTAGAAATGTAGACTATTCATACTAGTATGATATAATTAACATAATCTAATAAAAATCTGGACTAAGGGGTGTATATAAATGGAGCTCATGGACAGTACTGGCAGGAAGATAGACTATCTTAGGATTTCTCTTATAGATAGATGCAATTTGCGTTGTAGCTATTGTATGCCACCACAAGGTGTAGATTTATTTGGTCATGATAAGGTTATGACCTACGAGGAGTTGGCAGTGGTTGTAAAAGGAGTTTCCGAACTTGGTATTTCTAGTATAAGACTAACTGGAGGAGAACCCTTGATAAGAAAAGGCCTAATACCCTTTGTTAAGCTTATATCGTCCATGGAAGGTATCAATGATATATCCCTTACTACAAATGGTGTAATGCTAGAAGAAATGGCGAAGTCGTTAAAAAATGCTGGTGTGAATCGGTTAAATATTAGTCTAGATACCTTAAAAAGGGAGAAATATAAGAAAATCACAGGTAAAGACTGCCTTGATTTAGTTCTTAAGGGTATTGATAAGTCAATTGAACTAGGCTTTGAACCTATCAAAATCAACACAGTTTTATTAAAAGATGAAAATGTGGATGAAATACTAGATTTTGTTCATATGACCCTACAAAAACCCATCCATATACGATTTATCGAAATGATGCCATTAGGAAAAAGTACAGATAACTGGAAACACAGTTATATACCATGGACATATCCCTTAGAAGTGATAAAGGAAAAATATGAGGTGGAAGGTGTACATGGCCCTACAGGCAAAGGACCTGCTAAGTACTTCAAGCTTCCAAACTCTAAAGGGACATTTGGTGTCATAAGCGCAGTCAGCGAGCATTTTTGCGCTAATTGTAACCGACTTAGACTGACAAGTGATGGGAAATTAAAGACATGTCTATTTGGTAAAGGTGAAGTTGACTTGAGAAAAGTTATTCAAACAGGTACTGTACAAGATGTAAAAAGAGCCATTGTAGAGGCTGTAAAAAATAAGCCTTTGGGGCATGATATAAACTCTGATACAACCACTCACCGCTCCATGTGGCAGATAGGGGGATAAACATGGGAGAATTCACACACTTTAACAACTCTGGAAGAGCAAAAATGGTAGATGTCTCTGAAAAGAGTATGACAAAAAGAGAAGCAGTGGCTCAGGGCAGGATTTACATGGCACCAGAAACCATAGCAAAAGTTTTAGAAGGCCAAATGAAAAAGGGTGATGTACTTTCTGTGGCCCAGGTGGGTGGAATATTAGGTGCTAAAAAAACATGGGATCTTATTCCAATGTGCCACAACATTATGATTTCTGGTTTGGATATTGAATTTAAAGTGGTGGAAGATAAGTCATACATAGAAGCCACCTGTGTAGCCAAAACCAGTGGAGCAACGGGTATTGAAATGGAAGCTCTAACAGGCGTTTCAGTGGCACTTTTAACCATCTATGACATGTGCAAGGCCGTGGATAAAAAAATGAACATTGGCCATATTAGTCTACTTAGTAAAACTGGTGGAAAAACAGATTTTTTTGGATAAAGTTACATCAAAAAAAATATTTTTAAAATATCATATAGGCAAATAATAAAGTAACAAGAAGGTAATTTTCATTACTCATTTTTCCCTAATTTGTTGGGCAAACTAAAAAAACAGAGGAAACAAGAAAAAAATGGTTGATTTATTACCTAATTTTGTTATAATTCTCTGGTGATATTATTTGAGGAGGAATGTAGAAGTGTTACAAACACCTATAAAATTCAAGATATTAGCAGGTAGTGCTGAAGGAGCAACTACACTGAACGCTTTTGACAACGCATTATTAGCATCAGGAGTAGTTAGGGGGTTATTTTAATGGAAATGTGGTATACAGAAAAGCAAACACCCTCTGTGAGTCTATCCTTAAAAACTGCTAAGACCCTTCATGTTGAACAAACTGATTTTCAACATTTAGCAATGATTGAGACTGAAGCTTTTGGTCGTATGCTGGTATTAGATGGTATGGTACAAACATCTGTAATGGACGAGTTTGTTTATCATGAAATGATTACACATCCGGCTTTATATACCCATCAAAATCCAAAGAATGTTTTAGTAATCGGAGGTGGAGATGGTGGTACCATTCGTGAGATTATAAAACACCCCTCTGTTGAAAAAGCAACCTTAGTTGAGATTGATGGAAGAGTAATAGAGCTTAGTAAGCAATACCTACCTGAGATAGCTGTAGCTTTAACAGGTAACCCTAAAGTTGACGTTAGAGTGGAAGATGGTATAAAGCACATTCAAGAATCTAAGGATACCTACGATGTAATTCTAGTTGATTCAACTGAACCAGTTGGACCTGCAGTTGGACTCTTTAGTCAGGATTTCTACAAAGGGATCTTTGAGGCATTAAAAGAAGATGGACTAATGGTTGCTCAGACAGAATCTCCTTTCTTTAATGCGGATTTGATAACCAATGTTAACAAAAGGCTAAACAATATTTTCCCCCATGTGCAAACTTATTTAGCAAGTATTCCTACTTATCCAAGTGGGTTATGGAGCTTCACAATGGCATCTAAAAAGTACAAAACAGAAGATGTTAATACAGAATCTCTTTATAACATTGATACAAAATACTTTACTTTAGATATCTTAAAAGCAGCAACTAGACTTCCTAAGTTTGTTCAAGACTTAGTAAAGGGTGATTAAAAATGAGCCTATTTAAAAACATAGAGTATACTTCCAACTTTATTGCCGCAAAAGAAGACTATGATAGTTCTAAAGGTGTCTTGCTTGGGGTGCCAATGGATTATACTGTAAGTTTTAGACCTGGCTCTCGTTTCGCAGCTAAAAGAATAAGAGAAGTATCATATAACTTAGAGGAATATAGTTTTTATTGTCATAAAGACTTAAATGATTGCCCATTTTATGATGCTGGGGACCTAGCATTACCTTTTGGTAATGTGGAAAAATCTTTGGATATCATTTATGAGTCTGTTTCCCAAATCGCTAAAGATGGAAAAATACCTTTTATAATAGGTGGAGATCATCTAATATCCTATGCTACAATCAAAGGCGTTCTAGATAAACATCCAAATCTAGCAGTGGTTCACTTTGATGCCCATGCAGATTTACGGGTAGACTACGCTGGAGAAAGCGAATCTCACGCCACAGTGATTGGTAAGGTTGTTAGGGAATTGGGAGTAAAAGATGTATATCAGTTTGGAATTAGATCAGGTACTAAAGATGAATGGGAATTTGCAAAGGAAAACACTAGGCTTTTCCCTTTCGAGGTAGAAAAACCCCTTAAAAGTGTGTTGCAGGAACTAAAGGGCAGACCTATATATCTTACTATAGATATAGATGTAGTTGACCCTGCATTTGCCCCTGGAACAGGAACACCAGAAGCTGGTGGAATCTCCTCTAAGGAACTTTTATCAAGCATCAAGCTGCTAGAAGATTTAGATATAGTAGGCTTTGATATTATAGAGGTGGCACCAGTATATGATGTAAGTGACATCACATCTGTATTGGCGGCTAAAACCATTAGAGAAAGTTTATTGATGTACATCAAATAAGTTAGCAAGGGGTGTAGAGAATGCGACCCGTACAGATTATTATTAAGTCGAGTCAACAAACTCCTTCTGGACGTTCAGATATGCAAATACAGGTGGAAGGTAATCTTACTAATAAAAATGATACCTGGTATCTAACATATAAAGAGCCCGAAGGAACAGGTCTAGACAACACTACTACTACCCTTAAGCTAGAAGATAATAAAGTCACTTTACTACGCAGTGGTTATACTAAACTCAAACAAGTATTTGTTCTAGGTGAAATAACAAGAAGCCATTATGTTACACAGTATGGCAGCTTCGAGATAGAAGTGGACGCTAAGGATATCAGGGTAGAACTTTTGTCGGATAAAGGTAAAATATACCTGAACTATGACTTAAATATGGCAGGGGAAAAAATAGAAGATCAAAAACTCAACATTATGTTTTACTCCATCTAAAGTCAATGGGAGGGCGTGGAGCACTAATCCACATGAGGGGATTTTAGGAAGGAGGCCTGACCAGATGAGAGAAGTTATATTAGCATTGTTAGCAGGAGGAGCTGTAGGAGCCATTTTTGCTAAGGTTGGGCTACCTGTGCCTGCCCCACCTAACCTTGCTGGGCTTATGGGGATAGCTGGCATAATGTTTGGATACATTTTGGCCAATAAGTTTTTCTAAACTTAAAGGACAGTCAATACATTGACTGTCCTTTAAAAAAAGTAGTAATGCCCAAAAATAGGCGGGAGGGGAAGTTTTGAAAAATGAAATCATTAGTGGAATTCTTGAGAGTATAGATGAAGGGATACATGCTGTTGATAAGAATGGTATAACCATATACTATAATCCCAAAGCAGCTAGCCTTGATGGTCTTGAACCGTCAGATGTTATTGGAAAAGATGTTTTAGAAATTTTTCCATCCTTAGACAGATCATCAAGTACATTGATTAAGGTGCTAAAAAGCCAAAAACCTATATTTAATCAACAACAAACCTACTCTAATTATAAAGGTAAAACAGTTATAACAGTTAATACAACCCTGCCTATTTTTAGGCATAATGAATTTATAGGTGCAGTAGAAATATCCAAAGATGTTACTCAAGTTAAACAACTTTCTGATAAAGTGCACCAACTACAGCTTAGTTTGTATAAACGAGATAGTTCAAAAGATACTAAGTTAAATGAATTGTACCAATTTGGAGATATATTAGGAAATAGCAAAGAATTACTAACAGTTATAAAGAAAGCTGAACAGGTTGCAAAGAATAACTCGACAATAGTGGTTTTTGGTGAAACAGGTGTAGGTAAAGAGTTACTAGTGCAGTCCATACATAGTTGTTCTCCACGGCAAAACAAACCTTTTATAGCTCAAAATTGTGCAGCTTTGCCTGAATCATTATTGGAAGGTATCTTATTTGGTACAGTTAAAGGTAGCTTTACAGGAGCGGAAAATAAAGGGGGATTATTCGAACTAGCTTCAGGTGGGACGCTTTTTTTGGATGAAATAAATACCATGCCACAAAGCTTACAAGCAAAAATCCTAAGGGCCATAGAAGAAAAAAAGATTAGAAGAATAGGTGATACAAAGGAAAGGGAAGTTGATGTAAGAATTGTAGTCGCTCTAAACATAGCGCCAGAGGATGCCTTAGAAAAAGGGCAGCTCAGGGAAGACTTGTATTACAGACTAAATGTGGTTAATTTAAAAATCCCGCCACTAAGAGATAGGAAAGAAGATATACCTGTTTTAATAGATGCTTTTATTGATAAATATAATAATAAGTTCAATGCAAAAATAATGGGGATGGACAATAGAGCTTTAAAGGTATTCATTGATCATCAATGGCCAGGAAACATAAGAGAGCTAAAAAACTATATTGAACAGATTTTTAATTTCAAACATGAAGGCATAGTTAAAGTTGAGGATTTGCCTTCTGCCCTAATAGGGAAGGCTATCTTTACACAGAAAAATGAGAGTCTACGAGAAAAAATGTTTAATTATGAAAAAGATATAATACTTCAGGCATATCTAAAAAACCAAGGCAATGTAACAAAAACAGCACAAGTTTTAGAAATACCCCGTCAAACCCTACAATATAAGTTAAAACAGTTAAATATAAAAACTATGTAGAGGCGCCGTTTAGGTGCTTCTTTTATTTGGCACTGTTTTTGCATAAGCTATGTATAGATAAAAAAAGGGGAGGTTTATTTATGAAAGGATGTCCGTACGGAACACATAGGGTGATAGAGCCAAAAGGATTATTGCCTCAACCTGCATGGAGAATTAATAATGACATGGAAATCTATGATAATGAAATACTAATTGATGTAATTTCGTTAAACATAGATTCAGCAAGTTTTACACAGATAAAAGAACAAGCAAGAAATGAAGGACGTACAGTGGAGTCAATTGTCTCTGAAACTGTAGAAAGACGTGGAAAACAGCATAACCCAGTTACAGGATCAGGTGGTATGCTTATAGGAACTATAAAGGAAATAGGGGCTTTATTAAAGGGGAAAATTGACCTTATGGAGGGTGATAAAGTTGCTACTTTAGTTTCACTTTCCCTAACACCTCTAAAGATAAATAAAATTAAAAACATTAGAGAAGACTCTGACCAGATAGACATTGAAGGTCAAGCAATCCTTTTTGAAAGTGGTATATACGCAAAACTGCCCAAAGATATGGATGAAAAATTGGCCTTAGCAGTATTGGACGTAGCTGGGGCACCAGCACAGACAGCTAGGCTTGTGAACCCAGAAGATACAGTTGTTGTAATAGGGGCAGGTGGAAAATCAGGGATACTTTGTTTATATGAAGCTAAGAAAAAAGCTGGGGCCAAAGGAAAAGTTATAGCCATTGAGTACAGTAAAGAAGGTTGTGATAGAATCATCAAATCACAATTGGCTGATATTGTGATACAAGGGGATGCAACTAACCCCATAGCCATACTGGAAAGTATTTTAGAAGTTAATGCCCAAAATTTGGCAGATATAACTATTAATTGTGTTAACATACAAAATACAGAAATGGCAACTATACTTGCCACCAAGGATCGAGGCAAAGTTTATTTCTTCAGCATGGCCACTAGTTTTACAGCTGCTGCTTTAGGGGCCGAAGGAGTAGGTAAAGATATCGATATGTTAATAGGAAATGGATATGCAAAGGATCACAGCGAAATTGCCCTTGGTATCTTGAGGGAATCCAAGACCATAAGAGACATGTTTGAAGAAATTTATGTATAGGAGGTAAAACTACCCATGGATTATAAAACACACAGCAAGTATAAAGAAGTAAAGGATGAATTATGGGAAGACTGGCACTGGCAGCTGAAAAACAGAATTTCCACAGTAGAAGAGTTAAAAGAGATAGTTAACCTCACCTCAGATGAAGAAGAAGGAATAAGGCAATGTTTACAGAGTCTAAGAATGGCCATAACTCCTTACTATGGTTCCCTTATGGACCCAAATGACCCTGATTGCCCTGTTAGAAAGCAAGCTGTACCTGTGTCTAAGGAACTAGAAAAAACCATAAATGATATGGAAGATCCTCTATCAGAAGATACAGATTCACCTGTCCCTGGCATCACGCACAGATACCCAGACAGGGTTCTGTTCTTAGTTACTGATCAATGTTCAATGTACTGTAGGCACTGCACAAGACGTAGGATAGCAGGATCTACAGATATGGCAATGCCAACAAATCAAGTGGATCAAGCAATTGAATATGTAAAAAGAACAAAGGAAATAAGGGATGTGCTGATATCTGGGGGAGACGGTTTGCTTATTTCTGATGATAGGTTAGAATATATCATCAAATCACTTAGGGAAATACCCCATGTGGAAATAATAAGGATAGGAACCCGTGTGCCTGTTGTTATGCCTCAAAGGATAACAGATAAACTATGTGAGATGCTAAAGAAATATCACCCTATCTGGATTAACACACACTTTAACCATCCAAAGGAATTAACAAATGAGAGTAAAAAAGCCTTGGCAATGTTAGCTGATGCAGGTATACCACTTGGGAATCAGTCTGTGCTCTTAAAGGGGATAAATGACTGCCCTAACATAATGAAAGAACTTATGCATCTGCTTGTGCTCAATAGAGTTCGTCCGTACTATATATATCAATGCGACCTTTCCAGGGGAATTGAACACTTTAGAACACCTGTAAGTAAAGGAATAGAAATAATAGAAAGTTTAAGGGGACATACATCTGGATATGCCGTTCCCACTTTCGTTGTGGATGCCCCAGGTGGAGGTGGGAAGATACCAGTCATGCCCCAGTACATGATTAGCCAGTCTCCATCCAAAGTTGTATTAAGAAATTTTGAAGGTGTTATTTCAGCCTATTCACAGCCCACTGATTATAAAGATGAATGTAAATGCAAGTATTGTGAGAATGAACATGATACCATAGGTGTGGAAACTCTATTTTCTGGGCAGAAAATCAATCTAGAACCAGTGGATCTTAAGAGGGGTACTAGGAGAAACAAATGACACATTCAAAAGTTTTTTCCACTGAATCACTAGCTAAAATGTATTCATTATCCATTATAGGGAATGTGAAAAATGCTGGAAAAACAGTTACATTAAACTACTTAGTAAACAAATTAGACAAATATACTTTAGGGGTTACATCCATAGGGTTAGATGGTGAGCAAAATGATGTACTCACATATACACCTAAGCCATTAATACATTTACCAGGCAATACAGTGGTAGCCACTGCGGCCCAGACCTTAAAAAGTTTTAGTTGTAGCTACGAGATATTAAAGGGTACTAATATATTTAGTCCCCTTGGAGAAATCCTTTATATAAGGCTTAGGGAAAGAGGCCAAGTTTTACTTGCTGGGCCCAAAAGAAGATCGGACCTTAAAAAAGTAATAATGGGATTTAGAGATTTTAATTGTACAAAAGTTTTAGTTGATGGAGCAATTGACCGAAAGGTGTCTGCATCACCCTTTGTTACAGATGGGACGATTTTTGTGGCGGGGGCATCCTATAGCAGAGATTTCACTAGACTTATAAAGGACACAATTCATCAGCTAAACTTACTATCACTACCAAAAACAGATGAATGCCTAATAAAAAGTGCTGCACTTTCCTTGGAAGGTGCAAAGGTGGCCATAATTAGAGAAAATGAAATTGAACTACTGCCCTATAAGTCAGCAATTTTAATAGGTCATATTAACGAACATATGATAAAAGGGAAAGTTAACAACATAGTTATAGGTGGAGCACTTCTAGACAGTTTTGGGAAACAACTTGTACAATTGTTAAAAAAGAGGTATAAGGTTAGGGTCGTAGTTGAAGATGGGACTAAAGTATTTTTATCCCCTGAAGTCTTTAATGACTTTACAGAAAATGGTGGATCTTTAGAGGTAATGACACCTTGTAAAATTGTGGCCTTAGCAGTTAACCCAGTATCCATAGAAGGTTATGAGTTCAGTAGTGATAAGCTGGTACAGAGTTTTAGGAGTTTTACTGACATCCCTGTTTTTGATCCACTGATGTAAGGGGGGATAAGATGTTATTCTTTCAAGGGAACTCATATAATGGAACAAATTTTCAAGAAATTTGGGATTCATTATCTCCCATATCACCATACGGTAAACGGCATAAAAAGAGTGTAAAAGCTTTAGTTAATAAAAAGGTTTTAGAAAATGAATATAGACTAACTAATGAGCTGTTAAAAATGATCATTGATAATCCTAAAGAGATGCTGTTTCTAAGTGATTTACTGGTATGCAGTAAGGATGTAGTCCCATTGGTAAATAAGGCCTATAAGGGTTTAGTTTTAGAGGAAGAGGAATTTTTTAATTTAAAAAGTTGGTTGTTGTTACTTGAGGATATTAAACATATATCTGATAAAGTTGGTATTGACAAATTAAAAGAGTTTAAGCTGGAGAAAATGAATGATTGCTTAAGTCTAATTTCTCCTGGCAACCAGGGTCCAAGCTTTTATTTAGTGGATTCCCTTAGTGAGGAATTAGCAAGACTTAGAATGGAAAGCCATAATATCAAAACACAGCTATTTAATCATCTAGCTAACTTGAAAAAACAGATAGAGAAAAAACTTGATGTCAAGTTCAATGTAGAAGATAAAATTAAAGTAAGCAAATTTGACGTAGAACTAGTCGACTTATTAAGGGAGCAAGAAGATTTGTTTTACTATGGAGAATCCTACTCCCATATAGAGTTTAAGCTTAAGCAAGATAGTTTTGTTATAGATTTAAAGCATCGCGCAGACTTTATCAACTCAAAAATGGAAAAAGAAGAGTACCTTGTCCGGGAAATGTTAACTAAACAACTAACCCCTTTCATACCAAAAATCCTACAAAACTGTAAGAGGATAGGTAGACTTGATTGGACACTTATTAAAGCCTACTATGCAAAAGAAACACAAGGTCTACCCCCAGAAATAAATGAAACAGATTTAATCTCAATAAAAAATGGCAGAAATCCCATCTTAGAAAATGTACTATTAAAAAAGAACAAAGTCATAACTCCCTTAAATATTGAAATATTAGAAGGAGTAGCAGTTATTACAGGCCCTAACATGGGAGGAAAATCTGTGGCGTTAAAAACCATAGGCTTATTGGTAGCATTGGCTCAACACGGGTTGTTGGTCCCATGTACTTACATGACATTTAGACCCAGGAAATTCCTATTTTATTCTCAAAATGACGGTCAATCCATTTACAACGGGTTAAGTACCTTTGGTTGGGAAATCAGAGATATCAAAAAAGCACTGGCTTATAGAAATAAAAAAGGACTTTATTTAATAGATGAATTAGCAAGGGGAACAAATCCTTTAGAAGGTGGAGCCTTAGCTTTGTCTATTGCTAACTATTTAAATGGAAGTAATAGTATATCAGTTATGACCACCCATTTTGAGGAACTTGTGAACAAAGATTTTAGGCAGCTAAGAATTGTAGGTTTAAGTAACTTGTCAAAGTTAGAGCTCCGTAGAGCTTTAAAGGGTAGAACAGGTTTAGAAATTGTGGAGAAACTTATGGACTACAATTTAGAAGATATGAACGAAATGGGGCTACCAAAAGAGGGGGTAATGATTGCTGCTCTAATGGGCTTGCCTAAAGAGATAATAGATTTTGCAGAGAATATCATAGAATCTGGAAGGAGGAAGGAAGATGGCTAATGGGTTATGCCTTAATCAAGACCTGGTAAACAGGGGCAGAAAAGCAGCTATATCAATATCTAAAGATGTTGAGAGTTTTATAGAACCTAGAACCACTGTGGCTGTAGAAAGAACAGTTGGAAGGCTTTTGGGAATTGATGGGGTTGACAGTGAAGGGGTCCCACTAGTTAACGTGATAGTTGATAGGTTATTAGAAGCAGATAAACTAAATTTAGGACTAATGTACTGGGTGGTAAATGGATGCGAAGCACTAAAGCTCAGTCCCCAGATAATTGCTGAACAGGTGGCAGCTGGAGAAGTAGATCTTATGGCATTAGAAACCGTCCCTCCTAAAAAGCTGAAGAACAAAATGGAAGTATACGCCCAAGAAGCACTCAAATCTGTCAGAGAGGTAAGGGAAAAAAGACAACAACTTATAAAAACATTGGGCAAGGGAAGGGCTCCAGAGCTATATGTAATAGTTGCAACGGGGAATATTTATGAAGATGTTATACAGGCACAAACTGCAGCTAAAAACGGAGCCGATATCATCGCAGTGATTAGGACTACAGGTCAAAGTTTATTAGACTATGTCCCCTATGGAGCTACAACAGAGGGGTTTGGGGGAACATACGCCACCCAGGAAAACTTTAAAATAATGCGTAAAGCACTAGATGAGACTTCCCTGGAGGTTGGTAGATATATTCAACTTGTAAACTACTGCTCTGGCCTTTGCATGCCAGAAATAGCGGCAATGGGTGCAAAGGAAAGATTAGATATGATGTTAAATGATGCTCTTTATGGGATATTATTTAGGGATATTAATATGCAACGTACAATGATTGATCAAAATTTTTCTAGAATAATAAATGGGTTTGCAGGAATAGTTATTAATACAGGGGAAGATAACTACCTTACAACTGCAGATGCAATAGAAGAAGGTCATACGGTTTTAGCGTCACAATTTATAAACGAACGGCTTGGCCTTGATGCAGGATTAACAGAAGAACAGTTGGGGCTAGGGCATGCCTTTGAGATAAATCCCCAAGTGGAAAACGGGTTATTATATGAAATTGCCCAAGCTCAATTATCCAAAGACGTATTTCCAAGAAGTCCGTTGAAATATATGCCGCCTACAAAATACATGACTGGAAATATATTTAAGGGTCATTTGCAAAATGGCCTATTTAACCTTACCTCAATTATAACAGGACAGGGAATACAGCTTTTAGGAATGCTGACGGAAGCTATCCACACACCTTTCATGCATGATAGATACTTAGCAATAGAAAACGCTAAATATGTCATGAATAATGCTCGTTCTTTAGGTGATGAGATAACATTTAAGTCGGGAGGTATCATACAAAAAAGAGCCGAGGAAGTACTTAACAAAGCTGTAATGTTGTTAGAGGAAATAGCAAAGCTAGGCCTTTTCAAAGCCATTGAAAGAGGATATTTTGCAGATATAAAAAGACCATTCAATGGAGGAAAAGGATTAGAAGGTGTTATTATAAAAGATCAGAGTTATTACAATCCCTTCGCAGAAATAATGAAAAATGAGAATATGGATGTTAAAAATTCTAAGGGGAGTGTTTAAATATGGAGGTTGATTTAACTTGCGTTAAGCCCTATGGGGACACCCTAAACGATGGGGCTATCCAGCTATCATTTACCTTGCCTATACACCATAGCGATGAAGCTAGAGAGGCAGCCATTATAATAGCTAAAAGAATGGGACTTGAAGAACCTAGTGTGGTTCATATGCAAGACCTAGGTACAAAATTTACTTTCTTTGTTATTTATGGTAAATGCCAGCATAGTGTTGATTTTACAAAGGTCAAGGTGGCTAAAGTTGAACAGGAAGTCATGGATTATTATGAAATAAATCAATATATTAGGGAGAATATTAAGAGAAAAATAACAGTTGTTGCGGCATGCACTGGAACTGATGCTCACACTGTGGGTATAGACGCCATAATGAATATGAAAGGATATGCAGGTAAGTATGGCCTAGAGAGGTACCCTGAAATAGAAGCTATAAACATGGGAAGCCAAGTACCAAACGAAGAACTAGTTGCAAAGGCTATTGAGGCAAATGCAGATGGAATACTTGTGTCTCAAGTTGTTACACAAAAAAATGTGCACATTCCAAATATGACAGAACTTGTTGAGATACTAGAAGCTGAAGGTATGAGAGATAAAATTGTTCTAATTGCCGGGGGACCACGTATCAACCACGAACTGGCCATTGAGCTAGGTTATGATGCAGGTTTCGGCCCAGGAACCACCCCGCCCGATGTTGCCACTTTTATTGTAAAGCAGATGATGGAAAGGAGAATTAAATAACTAACAAGCTCCCATGAGGGCTTTAGACTGATGACAAAAGTCATTTTTTTGAATGTCGCATATTAAACGCTACACAAAATTCTGAGTCGTAACTTAAGGCTTCTATCTAAACTCCAGAAGGGGACCGCTCCAATTCACCGTCCATGGTTGTAGGGGGTGGTCTTGTACCACCCTGACTTCCAAAAAGGTTAGATGGTTTTGATTGTCAGGGTCCTACAAAAGGACCCCCTACCAGTCTCCTCGAATTAATTGTGCTGCTTTTTAATATGCCATTCTTGGGTCGATGACTTTGTCTAAGTTTATCTAAAAGCTACAGCTCCCATGAGGAGCTTTTTATATTTATAGTGGTTATAGCTAATAACCCGCCATAAAATTCAATTAATAGAATGACGATTTTTAGGCAAAATATAAAGAAGAAATAAATTACATAAAAACAGTTGAAGATAATCAAAAAAGATAGTAAAATAAAACATTGAGTTGAAAATACGGGAGGTTTAAAAAATGGTTAAGTACATCTTTGTAACGGGCGGTGTTGTTTCGTCTTTAGGAAAAGGAATTACTGCTGCATCACTGGGTAGGCTTTTAAAAGATAGAGGTCTATCTGTAACTATTCAAAAGTTTGACCCATACATAAATTTAGATCCTGGTACCATGAGCCCTTATCAGCACGGTGAAGTATTTGTTACAGATGATGGAGCCGAAACTGATTTGGACCTAGGTCATTATGAAAGATTTGTTGATGAAAATTTAAATAAAAATAATAACGTTACTGCAGGGAAGATATATTGGTCTGTAATGAACAAAGAGAGAAAAGGCGACTATCTAGGCAAGACAGTACAGGTTATCCCTCACATTACAAACGAAATTAAGTCGCGTATAAAAAGAGCAGCCCAGCAAAATAATGCCGATGTTGTAATAACTGAAATCGGTGGTACTGTTGGAGACATAGAGAGTTTGCCCTTTATAGAAGCTATTAGACAGATGAGAAATGAAGTTGGTAGGGAGAATGTATTATATATTCATGTAACACTGATTCCCTATCTTCCGAAATCTGGAGAACTGAAGACTAAACCAACCCAGCATAGTGTTAAAGAATTAAGGTCGATTGGTATACAACCAAATATAATTGTGTGCAGAACTACTTTACCCCTAGACGATGATTTAAAAGAAAAAATTGCTCTGTTTTGCGACGTAAAAAAGGAAGAAGTTATAGAGAACGGTGATGTTGAGACAATATATGAAGTTCCTTTAGCTTTAGAAAAGCAAGGTTTTTCCGAGTTGGTAATTCAAAAACTCAACATACAAAAGAGCCATCTTCCAAACCTTACTGATTGGACGCAAATGGTTGATAAAATTAAAGGCCTTAACAAAAAAGTTAAAATCGCTCTTGTTGGAAAATACGTAGAACTCCACGATGCTTACTTAAGTGTCGCTGAATCCTTAAGTCATGCTGGAATATACCATGGCTATGAAGTTGAGATAAAATGGGTACAAGCAGAGGACTTAGAATTAGAAGATTTTAATGTTGAGCAAGAATTTGCAGGAATTGATGGTGTGCTTATCCCTGGAGGCTTCGGAGATAGAGGTGTTGAAGGGAAAATCAAAGCCATTAAATTTGCAAGGGAAAATAAAATTCCGTTATTCGGGATTTGTTTAGGCATGCAATGTGTTGTTATAGAATTTGCAAGAAACGTTTGTGGCTTAAGTGATGCCCATAGTGGAGAATTCGTTGAAACAGACCATCCTGTTATAGATCTAATGCCTGATCAAAAGGATATAGAAGACAAAGGTGGTACAATGAGGCTAGGTGTGTATCCTTGTAAAATAGAAGAAAATAGTAAAATGCATAAGGCATACGCTGATGAGATTATTTATGAAAGACATAGACATCGTTATGAGTTTAATAATGAATATCGCAACGAGTTAAGTAACAAAGGCTTAATTTTCAGTGGGTATTCCCCTAATAAACTATTGATTGAGGCTGTTGAAATTGCTGATCATCCATGGTTTGTGGCGGTCCAATATCACCCAGAATTCAAATCTAGGCCCTATAGATGTCACCCATTATTTAGAGATTTTGTGGGTGCCGCAATCGAAAATAAGGACAAGTAAAACCACTCCCTTCGGGGAGTTTTTTTATTCGCGATTTCTTTGAATTATATAAATAAAAAATGAAGGAATATTGGAAATACAGTAGAATAGTATATATTTAAGGGCAGTATTTTATCTGTCTTAGGGGGTGCTATTAAAATGAAACTTTGTGAAATCCGCAAAGAAGGAGAAAAATTCATATCGGAGCTTGGTAAATTCTATCTTTCTGGGGGGAGTGGACCATCGGACAGTCAATCAAAGGGTTCAATAAAGCAAATATATGACAAATACCAGCATATTTTCACTGAGGAAAATATAAAAAATATAAAAACAGACTATAAGAATTTTCCAGAGAAGGAAAAGAGATATATACTATCTTTTCTAACTCAAGGTTATCTTGGAAATAAAACATATAGCCTTACAGAGGAAATTGTAAAAAGTGAAATGGCCACATCTGTTTTAATAAACAAAAAACCTATTTCTTTAAGATATGCTATGCTGCTATTACCTGCAGAAAAGGATAGGGAAAAAAGAATGCAGATGGATCAATACTTAGGGGAAAAACAAAAGGAACTAAACCCATTGAGGGAAAAAAGAGTCCTGAAGTTAAGGAGTATTGCTGAAGATCTAGGATATTCTCACTATACAGAGCTAATAGAGGACACAACGAATATAAATGTATGGGAACTAAAAAAGACTGCAGAAAGATTTTTACAAGGCACAGAAGAAGTATATTCTTTATTGTTAGATAAACTAAAGGGAACTTTTTTAAACTCAGGAGAAAAACCATTAACAAAATCAGATATAACTTATATATTTAAATCAAATTCCTTTGACCAATATTTTCCTGAAATTGAAATGGTGCCATCGGTAGAAGACACCTTGTTTGGGATGGGGATAAACATACATAAACAATCGAATATTACTATGTGCTTTGACAAAGAAGAAGGGAAAACTCCTAGATCTTTTTGTTGTCCTGTAAGTATACCTGATGAAATATTTTTAAGCTTTAATCCCAGAGGAGGTATTGAGGATTATCAAACATCTCTTCATGAGACGGGTCATTGTCAGTACTATGCAAACATGTCTAAAAATCTGCCATTTGAATTTAAGAGACTTGGTGACAAAGGATTAGGGGAAGGGTACGCTTTTTTATTTCAATTTTTAACTAAGAATAGTCATTGGATAGATAAATTCCTTAATATACCCATGGAAAGAATTAATAGTTATCAGTTATTTATTAATGGTTACCAAATATATATACTAAGAAGATTTTTTGGGAAATTACTCTATGAATTAGAGGTTTTTGCTAAAGAAGTAAACTTGGAAATTCTGCAGGAAAAGTATGTTGCTATTATGGAAGATGCAGTAAAAGTAAAGGTGAATCCTCATAACTACTTGCTGGATCTTGACTTAGGATTTAATACACCATACTACATCAAAGCATGGATCTTTGAGAGCTATTTAAGGGAATATCTTCAGAATAGTTTTGGAATGGACTGGTTTTGTAATAAAAGAAGTGGAGAAAAACTAAAATCTTTATGGGAACAGGGGCAAAGTTTTGACTGTGAGGAGGTTTTGGCCCAACTAGGTTTTGATAACCTTAATGAAGATTTGTTAGTAAAGCAATTTAGTTGGATAAAAGAAACAAAGGTATAGCTTCGGCTATACCTTTTAGACAGATGACAAAGTCATTTTTTGGTGAATGTCGTATATTAAACGCTGTACAAAATTCTGCGTCGAGACTTAAGGCTTCTATCTAAACTCCAGAAGGGTACCGCTCCAATTCACCGTCCATGGTTCAATGGAGCTCTCGAAACGTCCTGTTTCTCGCCCCTTCTTCCGTTTAGCTATTCAGCTCTTAAATCTATCTCCTCGAATTAACTGTACTGCTTTTTAATATACACATCTAGGGTCAATGACTTTGTCTTAGGTTTGTCTACAAGCTGAAAGGTATAGCTTCGGCTATACCTTTTATAATTTAAGTTAAAATATCAGAAAAATGTCTAATTACTTCTATTTTTGTAGAAAATAAATATTATAGAAAACCTGGCAGGAATTGAAGTAATTTTGTGGAAATTAACATAAAAGAACTAAAAGCAAGTGTTTGGGAGGGGGACTTTATACATGGGAAAAAAGATCTTAGTAACTGATGATCAAGCTGGCATAAGGAAATTGCTTGTGGAAATCCTGACACCACAAGGTTATGATGTTCATGAGTGCGCAGATGGAGTAGAAGCACTAGAATTTCTAAATAAAAATAAAGTTGATTTAATGTTATTAGATATGAAGATGCCTCAAATGGACGGTATTACAACATTGAAGAGGATTAACGAGTTAAAGATCGATGTAAAGGTAATATTTATGACCGCCTTTGGAGAACTTAAAGTAACAAAAGATGCTGAAAGGTTAGGCGCTCTTGATTATATACTAAAGCCTTTTGACATTATTCAGTTACTTGAACTTGTAAATAAACATGCTATATAAGCAGGATTATTAAGTTAAATATAGAATAATAGTTAGTCGTGAAGAATGCTACTGTTAGAAATAAAATCAAAAAATGTAAAGATAAGGAGTTTAGATATGGAAAGAGAATTAGCACTTGAATTTGTTAGAGTTACTGAGTCAGCGGCACTGGCTGCAGCTCCCTTTATGGGAAGGGGAGACAAAAACGGTGTAGATAAAGCTGCCGTAGAAGCTATGCGCAAGGCTTTCGATAACGTTGATATTGATGGAACAGTTGTTATAGGTGAAGGTGAAATTGACGAGGCACCTATGCTTTACATCGGTGAAAAGGTTGGAAGTGGTAGTAGCTTAAAAGTAGATATAGCAGTGGACCCCATTGAAGGGACGACCATTGTATCAAAAGGGTTGCCAAATGGTATAGCAGTTTTGGCTGCAGCAAGTGGTGGTTCTTTTTTACATGCCCCTGACATGTATATGGATAAACTAGTTGTTGGACCGGGAGCAAAAGGTGTCATAGATATCACAAAACCCATCGAAGAGAATATCATAAAGGTGGCTGAAAGCCTAGGCAAAAGAGTTCAAGATATGACAGTTGCCATACTTGATAAGCCGAGACATAAAGAACGTATTGAAAACATTAGGAAGTTAGGTTGTAGAATTAATATCTTTCCTGATGGTGATGTAGCTATGGCCATTGCCACTGCAACTGAGGAACCCACTGTAGATTTGTTGACAGGAATCGGAGGCGCTCCTGAAGGTGTTATAGCAGCTGCAGCATTAAAGTGTCTAGGTGGAGATATGCAGGCTATACTTAAACCTCGTAATGAAGAGGAAATTCAAAGGGCTAAGGAAATGGGTATATTAGACATAGAAAGAACATATAACATAGATGAGCTTGCAAAAGGAGAGGACATTTTCTTCGCCGCCACAGGTATTACAGGTGGTGAACTCCTTAAGGGAGTGAGGGTTAAAAATAATATAGCTAAGACCTTCTCCCTAATAATGAGAGCAAAAACCGGAACAGTTAGGTACGTAAACGCCATTCATAATCTAGATAAAAAACCATTATAGTTTTTATAAAGGAGGTTTTATCTGTGAAATTTTTTTTGGATACTGCCAATGTAAACGATATTAAGAGAATTTGCGAGCTTGGTGTTGTTGATGGAGTAACTACTAACCCTTCACTTATAGCAAAAGAGGGTACTGATTTTCATGAAAGAATTAAAGAAATTTCTGAAATTGTTTCAGGGCCTATAAGTGCGGAGGTTATTTCCCTAGACCACCAAGGAATGATCAAGGAAGCTAGGGAACTAGTTCAAATATCAGCAAACATAGTTGTGAAGATTCCCATGACAAGAGAGGGATTAAAGGCAGTAAAGACTCTGGCAAAAGAAGGAGTTAAAACAAATGTAACCCTGGTTTTCTCTGTCAATCAAGCTCTATTAGCTGCAAAAGCAGGGGCCAGTTACGTTAGCCCCTTTGTCGGAAGACTAGAGGATATAGGTCATAGTGGCAAGGAATTAATCAGTGAAATTGTCAAAGTTTTTGATACTTACTTGCTAGAAACAGAGATAATAGTAGCAAGTATTAGAAACGTGAACCATGTTAAAGAGGCAATGCTTCTAGGAGCACATATTGCCACAATTCCACCAAACATAATTGAACAAATGATCCAACACCCTCTAACAGATAAAGGTGTATCAGCTTTTCTTGAAGATTGGGAGAAAAGTAAATTATAAATAATAAAAAAAGGTGACTGTGATCACCTTTTTTGTGTTATAATCAGTATAACACAATAGATCAATAAGTATGACTAAATAAGGGGGATATCTAAAATGGAACGGGAATTAGCGCTGGAATTTGTTAGAGTTACTGAGGCTGCGGCACTGGCATCTGCACGACTTATGGGAAGAGGCTTAAAGGATGAAGCTGACCAAGCTGCTGTACATGCCATGAGGGCAATGTTTGATACAGTGCAAATGGAAGGTACAGTAGTAATAGGTGAAGGGGAGATGGATGAAGCCCCTATGCTTTATATAGGAGAAAAGCTGGGTAATGGGTGTGGACCTAAGGTAGATGTAGCAGTAGATCCTGTGGAGGGAACCAGCCTGGTAGCTAAAGGTTCACCCAATGCAATTGCCGTTCTAGCCGTAGCACCTAAGGGTATGTTGTTAAATGCTCCTGATATGTATATGGATAAAATAGCCACGGGCCCTAGTGGAAAAGGTAGAGTGCATTTAGATATGACTCCAACAGAGAACTTAAAAGAACTAGCTAAGGCAATGAATAAAAGGGTGCAGGACTTAGTAGCAGTTATTTTAGATAGACCTAGGCATAATAAGATTATAGAAGAGGTAAGGGAAGCAGGAGCCAGGGTAAAACTTATTTCAGACGGTGATGTAGCTGCAGCCATTGCAACAGGCTATGCTCGATCAGGAGTGGATATATTATTTGGTATTGGGGGAGCCCCTGAAGGAGTACTGGCAGCAGCAGCTTTAAGGTGTCTAGGAGGAGAGATGCAGGGTCGATTATTAGCAGAGACAGAAGAACAGCTCCAAAGAATGAAGAAAATGAACATAAACGAACCTGACAAAATATTTCTTATTGAAGACTTAGCAGGGACAGATGATGTTATATTCGCAGCTACTGGCATAACAGATGGGGATCTAATAGAGGGAGTAAGATTCATGGGGAATATAGCTACAACACAATCCCTTGTTATGCGAGCCAAGACAGGTACCATAAGAACCGTAGGAACTCAACACAGTTTAGATAGAAAACCTGAAATCTTTCAAAAATTAGTGGGATACTAAAAGGGCAATGCCCTTTTTTTTTTGGCTCTTTTATATTATTAGTAAATATGCTATACTTTTATTTGTTAAATAAAGGTAATCAGGGCATAATTATAGTACAAATTGAAGGAGGATTTATCATGGTTTGGGTTTATTTTTTTATAAGTGCTGGGTTGATAATATTTGCAGGAATGAGCCTTTCCAAAAATGCTGATATCATTGCAGAAAAAACAGGATTAGGTGGAGCTCTGGTAGGAGTACTGTTACTCCCCATAGTAACATCACTACCTGAAATAGTTACAAGCGCTCAGGCTGCAATTATTGGGAACCCTGATATAGCCGTTGGCAACGTTTTTGGTAGTAACATGTTTAACATAGTTATAATAGCAGTTGTGGATTTAGTGCAAGGAAGTGGACCGTTACTACTGAATGTAAAGATGGGGCATATACTTACAGGTGGGATAGGTATTTTGCTATCAGGCCTAGCAGCAATATTTATACTTGCAAAAATTAACCTGTCTATCTTTGGAGTTGGCATTGACTCAATAATTTTAGTCTTAGTTTATTTAGTAGGAGTAAGATTATTGTTAAGATATAACAAAAGAGAAAGCCTAGAAGAGCAAAAAGAACAAGATGAACAACAAGAAGAAAGTTACACAAACACAACATTGTTTCATGGTGTCAGAGGTTTTGTGGTATCCGGTATAATTATTGTTTTCGCTGGGAGAACTTTGGCCAATACAGGTAATCAGATAGGTGAATTAACTGGTCTTGGAGGAAGTTTTGTGGGATCTTTTCTGATAGCTATAACCACATCTTTACCAGAACTTGTAGCCACATTTACTGCTGCAAAGATGGGTGCTTTTGACATGGCCATTGGAAATGTTTTAGGTGCAAATGTTATGAATATCTTAATCATCTTCATAACTGATATTTTTTACACTGGAAAACCTATCTTAACTGTAATTGCCCCTCAAAATGCAATCGCTGCCATGGTAGGCATAGGCTTAACGTCCATAGCTATAATAGGTTTAATATACCGCAGTAAAAAAAGCGTTTTTACTTTAGGTTTTGACAGCTGGAGTATAGTTTTGGGCTATTTGTTAGCAGCTTTTTTACTTTTCACCATGGGTGTAAACTTGTAAAAAAGTGGATTAAAATGAATAAAAGACCAATACAGGGTTAGAATAACATTGGGTTTGGTAAAAAATTATAAGAGGTGATATTGAATATGGATAGGCTCAGCTTTCTGTTCCGAGCCACTATGATAGCAGTAATACTGCTTATTTTCAGCACTGGAACAGCTCTGGGGCATCCGGTAGCAAATGTAGCCCTGCCAGATCATTACTTTTATTGGCCTGATACCCAAGTGTTTTTTGAAGAAGAAAGGGAATTGGGTGAGGTTGGATCCTTAAACCACTTGTCAATAAATGAGGAGGAAGACAGTGAAAATGTAAAAATAATAGAACATATTGTTGTTAAGGGTGAAAGCATTAGCTCTATTGCTTTGGATTACGGAGTTTCGGAATCCACCATACTAAACAACAATTATATTCGCAACCCTGACTTAATCGTACTAGGACAAGAACTAAAATTTCCGTCAGTAGATGGAATGATATACGTAATTAAAACTGGAGATACACTAGGTCAGATAGCAAACGTTTATCAAACAACTGTAGAAGAAATTTTGGATGTAAACGACGTAATTGCAACACAATTATCCATTGGTACCACTATTATACTGCCTAACGCTAAACCCGTATCAACATCAAGTAAGGCAGCATCTAGAAGTGGATCAGTAGTTGCAAGTTTAAGAAACTTACAATGGCCAGTAAATGGTGTTATTACGTCCCAATATGGTTGGAGGAAAAATCCTTTTGACCGAAGTCAAACCCAGTTCCATAGAGGATTAGATATAGGTGCCTCAAGGGGGACCACCATAAAAGCAGCCACAGCTGGTGAAGTAGTTTTAAGTGGTTGGCAAAGTGGATATGGATACACAGTTATTATCAAACATGGAAATGACTACACTCTCTATGCCCATGCCAGTTCTTTAACCGTAAGAAAAGGACAATGGGTATCTCAAGGGCAAGAAATTGCAAAGGTTGGTGCAACAGGAAATGCTACCGGGCCGCACCTTCATTTTGAAGTTAGAGTACAGGGAAATAGTTCAAGTAAAACTGTAAATCCTATCAACTACTTAGCAAACAAATAAAAAAAGGGGCTGTTGCACAATGAATGAATAATTCATTGTGCATTCAGCCTCTTTTTTGTATAAAAATAATAAAAAGCGGGCCCAAAGGGTCCGCTAGTGTTGTATAATTGGTTTATGAGAACAAATACACAACACTCATATTATACCCGATTTAATGGTAGTTATCAATTAGTTTTACCATTAAATTTAGAAACTTTAATACCTGAAGATGATTCTGTTCGACTGCTAAGCCAAATATTGGAGGGATTAAACTATCAAGGTTTATACAAGGCATACTCTTCTAAGGGAAGAAAACCAGCAGTTGAACCAAAACTTCTTTTTAAGGTGTTAACCTACGCTTACATGAATAACATTTATTCAAGTAGAAAAATTGAAACTGCATGCAAAAGAGATATAAATTTTATGTGGCTATTAGAGGGAAATAAATGCCCCGATCATAGCACTATTGCAAGGTTCCGAAAGATTTACTTATCTAATGCAGTTGAAGATTTGTTTTACCAATTCATCTTACATTTAAAAGAAATAGGTGAAGTTAAATTTGAGAATCTCTTTATTGATGGGACAAAAATAGAAGCCAATGCAAATAAATATACGTTTGTATGGGATAAGGTCGTAAAGAAAAATGAAGCTAAGATGTTTGATAAAGTACAGAACTTCTTGAGAGATTTAAATGAACATTATAGTGTCGAATTTATAGTTTCCAAGGAGAGAATGTTAGACGATTTAAACTGCATATTGTCCTTCTTAAAGCAAAGGAAGGAAGAGGGAAAAGTAGAATTTGTTTATGGAATCGGCAAAAGAAAAAGTAAGCTTCAAAAATTTACTGAGGAAGTGCAGTCATTTTATGAAAGACAAGTGAAGTACGATTCATGCAATGAAATATTCCAAGGTAGAAGTAGTTACTCTAAAACAGATACAGGTGCTACTTTTATGAGAATGAAAGATGACCACATGAGAAACTCTCAACTAAAGCCTGGCTACAATTTGCAAATAGGTGTAGAGAGTGAGTATATAGTATCCGTAGGAGTATTCCAAAACAGATCAGATATTGGTACATTGATCCCCTTCCTAGGAAAGATGGAGGAAAGATTAAAATTAAAGTATAAAAACATAATTGCAGACTCTGGGTATGAAAGTGAGGAAAATTACCTTTTCCTCGAAAAGAAGGGATATACATACTATATAAAACCCCAGACTTATGATAGATGGAAAAAAAGAAGCTTTAAAAAAGATATAAGCAAGCGCGAAAATATGGTTTATGATTCTAAGCTCGATGAGTATACATGTCACAACAACAAGAAATTAAAAGCTACTGGTAAAATCATTAGAACATCAGTAACTGGCTATAAATCTGAAGCCACTGTGTACGAATGTGAGGATTGTACAAACTGTCAGTTTAAGCCTAAATGTACAAAAGCACAAGGTAACAAAAAGTTACAGGTATCTAAAAAGTTTATAGAGAAAAGGCAAATATCATATCAAAATATAGTGTCTAAAAACGGAGTTAAACTCAGGGTTAACAGGTCTATTCAGGCTGAAGGTGCTTTTGGAGTTCTAAAGCAAGATTATGGATTTCAAAGATTTTTGACAAGAGGTATCCACAGCGTGAGTGTAGAAACACTTCTATTAGGCTTAGGCTATAACATGAATAAACTTCATGCCAAGCTTAAGAATGGGCGCTGTGGGCATCACCTTCATGAACTGAAAGTCTCATAGTTTGGAGATTGAAAAGACTAATATTCTATAGTCTTATTTAAGTGCGTCTAAAAACAAACTCTTAGGAAAATTTCTCTTTGCTGCACTTAAAATTTATTAATATCCTATTTTTTTTAACAAAAAGAGGGTGTCGCTAACTACTTATTCAGTAGTTTTGCGACACCCTCTTAAATATTTAAGAGCCTTGCCTATCTAGTATTTTTTTGTCATCTTTTTTGCTCCAAAACCATACAGATGCAAATCCTATGACAAAGAGTAAAAGACTTTCGAAACTTAAAGTGGACGGTAATAAAATCCTAGCAGAACCAATGATTAAGCCAGCAAAAAAATAAGAGAGTTGAGGTTTGAATTTTTGAAACAGTTGCTCAAGTAACTTTAGAAGTAAAACAATACCTGCTAAGCTACCAAGACCATAAAATAAAAGGTTTACTATTTCTAATTCTTTAATTGAAAATAAAATGGTATCGTAAATTCCTAATAAAATCAGCACTGAGCTACCTGGTACACCAGGGATAATCATAGCAGCGCTGGATAAAGCTCCTCCTAGCATCAATAGCATCCAGTTTGCAGCTTCCACCTCCACAGCAACACCAAGTGGTTCCCCCGCTGTAGAAGCTCCTAGTAATGCTCCCAAAAGTAGAAAAATTAAATATTTCTTATTGAGCTTAGGTACATTATTGAGAACTGCTCTAGTTGAGGCCAATAAACAACCAAGTAAGAAAAGAACTGTCAAATCCCGATGATTCTCGAAAAAAACAGTGAAGGTATATCCCCCAATATAAATACCCAATATTAACCCCAAGATCAGTGGGATGTAAGGCTTTAACTTTAGTTTTAGAAGATCTTTAACTAAATCTTCATAGAGCCCGAATATAAGTAGAACAGTACCACCACTCATTCCTGGGAGAACTAAAATCAAACCTAAAATTGCACCTTGTATAAATAGTTTCATATTTTCCTCCTAAATATTAGAACCTCGTTAGATTATAGCATATATATTGATAATATTAACATACTTTAAATTGTAAAAAAAATATAAACCAACCAAAAAGCTTCCTTGACTTAACAATTCGCATTTGATATAATTCATTTATTGCCAAGAATCGTTGAAAGAGGTGAATAAGAAGTGAAGCAAGCCATTCATCCAGAATACCAAAAAACCACAATAACATGTGCTTGTGGCGAAGTAATTGAAACTCGATCCACAAAAGGGGATGTTAAAGTAGAGATATGCTCTAAATGCCATCCATTCTACACTGGAAAGCAAAAATTTATTGATGCTGGTGGTCGTGTTGACAAATTCCGCCGTAAATACGGTAGGTAGTTATAATTGCAGAGCCTTTACAGGCTCTGCTTTTTAAGTACTAAGGGATTTAAAGAATAACACAACTGTATCTATAGTTTATAATTCAACAAAGGGTATTCCAAACGAGGGAGAGGGAACAATGCATATTATAAAAGACATGGGATGGATTGAAGTAGTTACTGGAAGTATGTTTTCTGGTAAGAGTGAGGAACTAATTCGTAGAGTGAAAAGAGCTAGATACGGTAAGAAAAAAACAATTGTTTTTAAGCCGGAAATTGATGATAGATATTGTCCTAACAGTGTAGTATCTCACAGTGGGGATCAAGTAAATGCTATTAACATAAATAGCGCAACTGAGATTTTTAATTATGTAACTGAAGATATAGAGGTTGTTGCAATAGATGAGGTACAGTTTTTTGGTAAGGACGTTATTGACGTTTGTCAAAAATTAGCCAATCAAGGTAAGAGAGTAATAACTGCGGGGCTAGACACGGATTTTAAAGGTGTACCCTTTGGTCATACACATATCTTGATGTCTGTGGCAGAATATGTTGATAAGCTTCAGGCTATTTGTGTTGTCTGTGGAAACCCTGCAAGTAAAACACAAAGATTGATAGAGGGAAGGCCTGCTTCGGCATTAGACCCAATTATCTTAGTTGGTGCTAAAGAGTCCTATGAAGCCCGCTGTCGTAGGTGCCATGTTGTTCCCATGTAAAGGGGTGATAAAATGAAAGAGAAACAAAGTTTAGCCATGGGTGGGCAAGCTGTTTTAGAAGGTGTTATGTTCAGAGGTGGGGAAAAAATCTCCCTTGCCGTACGCAAACCCAATGGAGAGATTCATGTTGAATCACAAACTGTTAAATCCCTTAATAAACGCCATAAACTACTGGGACTGCCAATAATAAGAGGAGCTATGAATTTAGTTGATGCAATGAAACTAGGTGTTGAGATGTTGACGCACTCTGCAAACATAAGTGAGGGAGAAGAAGGCGAACAACTAAGTAAAAAAGACATTTTTTTTGCTGTGTTTTTTGCAATTGCAGCTACTATTGGCCTCTTTTTTGTTGCGCCAACATTATTGGTAGAACTTTTAGAGTGGGTGTTTGGAAAAGAATTTTTATTTAAAAACATTGTTGAGGGTATTATAAGGTTGTCCTTATTTCTCTCATATGTAGTAGTAATATCTAAACTTAAAGAAATATATAGAGTTTTTCAGTATCATGGAGCAGAACACATGGTTGTTCACTGCTATGAACAACAAGAGGACTTGACTGTGGAAAATGTCAGTAGATATTCTCCACTTCATAAGAGATGCGGAACGTCTTTCCTATTACTTGTTATGGTTATTAGTGTAGGGATTTTTTCCATGTTGCCGTGGATGTCTATAATGCCAAGGATTTTTTTAAGGATAGTTATAGTACCATTGATAGCTGGTGTGGCATATGAAGTAACAAGACTTGCTGGGAAAAGTAAATCGAAGCTAGTTTATGTTTTGATGCTACCGGGGTTGTATCTTCAAAAGCTTACCACGAGAAACCCAGATTTTGACCAAATAGAAGTAGCTATATCCGCGTTAAAGGGTGTTCTGGATATGGATAGTGAAGAAATTGACATTGAGTCTGACGGGCTATATAATGAGAATGATATTGCCTGTAAAGTAGAGGTGTAAAAAAATAATGTTAGATAAATTAAAAGCTTTAGAAGAGAAGTTTGCTGATCTGGAAAAAATGATATCAGACCCAGATATTATAACAAACAACCAGCAACAATGGAGAAAATACACTAAGGAGCATGCAGATTTAACTCCTATAGTAAATGCATACCGTGACTATAAGTCTGTTGTGGAATCTTATCAGGAAGCAAAAGATATTATGTACCATAAAATTGACCCCGAACTAGTGGAACTAGCGAAAGAAGAACTTCCAGAGTTAGAAACACAAAAAGCAGACCTTGAAGAAAAGCTTAAAATCTTGTTGCTACCTAAAGATCCTAATGACTCAAAGAACGTTATAGTTGAAATTAGAGGTAGTGCCGGTGGGGATGAAGCTGCCCTTTTTGCTTCAGACATCTTTAAGATGTATACAAGATATGCGGAAACTAAGGGCTGGAAAACCGATGTTATGGACTCTAACTATACTGATATCGGCGGTGTAAAAGAAGTAGTTTTTGTTATAGAGGGTGAAGGTGCCTATAGCCGCTTGAAATATGAGAGTGGTGTTCATAGGGTGCAAAGAATTCCTTCAACTGATTCAGGTGGAAGAATTCATACATCAACAATAACCGTTGCAGTACTTCCCGAAGCTGAAGATGTTGAGATAGAAATCAATCAAAATGATTTAAGAATAGATACTTTTTGTTCATCTGGACCAGGGGGACAAAGTGTTAACACTACCCAATCTGCTGTTCGTATAACTCACTTGCCTACTGGTGTGGTTGTGTCTATGCAAGATGAAAAATCTCAACTTAAAAACAAGGACAAAGCTATGAGAGTTCTTAGGGCTAGGCTTTTGGAAAAATACGAAGAAGAGCAAAGGTCAGAGATGGCAGAAAACAGAAAAAGTCAAGTGGGTACTGGAGACAGAAGTGAGAGAATCAGAACATATAACTTCCCACAAAGTAGGGTGACAGATCATCGCATTGGTTTAACGTTACACAAGTTAGACTATGTCCTAGCAGGTGATTTAGATGAGATTATCGATGCACTAAATACAGCTGACCAAATGGAAAAGCTGAAGAAGGTAGAATAAATGTCACAAACCATTAAAGAAGCCCTAATATGGGCTTCTTCCTATCTAAAAGAGAATAATATTGAAAATCCCTACTTTGAAAGCCAATTGTTACTACGCTATTTGCTAGACACTACCTTTGCAAAACTAAAGATATATGAAGACACACATCTAAAATCAGAAGACCTAATTATATATAAAGAGTATGTTGGAAAAAGGGGTAGTGGTTACCCCTTTGCATATATCGTGAAAGAGAAACAATTTATGGGCTTGGATTTTTTTGTTGATGAAAGGGTACTAATCCCAAGGCCAGACACGGAGAATTTAGTCCAATGGGCTCTAGGATATATAGAAAGAAATGGCTCTGGGGAACTTAAAGTGGTTGATATAGGCACAGGAAGTGGGGCCATATCATTATCCATAGCAAAACTTTCAAAGGCTTATGTTTATGCAGTGGACATTTCCAAGGACAGTTTAGATGTTTGTAGGATTAACAGAACTCGCCTAGATCTAGAACATAAAGTAGAGTTATTTAATGGCAGTCTGTCATTACCCCTTTTGGAAAAAAACATAAAAGTTGATCTCGTGCTGGCTAATTTGCCATATATCCCAGAGAAACAATTTTCGACATTACAAAAAGAAGTAAAAGAGCATGAACCCTATGGAGCCCTCATAGGTGGGTATACAGGGCTTGAGATATATGAGGAGCTACTAACACAAATAGCAGGAGTACTTAACCCAGGTGGGGCAATGGCCATAGAAATTGCATACCATCAAGGTCAAGAGGCTACGGCACTACTAAAGGATAGTGGTTTTGAAGAAGTTTATATTGTAAAAGACCTATCGGGACACGACCGAGTTGTGATAGGTGAAAATTACGCCGAAAAAAAACACCTATAGGGTGTTTTTTGTATTCGTATAAAAATATTGCCTTAAAAATTGAAAAAAAAATAATAATATCTAAAAAATATGTATAGAACACCTTATATTCTGTCAATAATGTAGTTTAGCAAGAAATGGAATATGAGGGGGAACTTAAATTGATTATAAATCAAAAAGTAACTGTAAGCGGTGTAGATACATATAACCTGCCTGTGATATCTGTTAAAAAAATGGACGAACTTTTTAAGAAGAAGCTACAAGGTGATATGGCAGCTAGGGAAACCATAGTAAATGGGAATTTAAGGCTGGTACTTAGTGTACTTAAACAATTTAAAAATCGTGGTGAAAATATAGACGATCTTTTCCAAATAGGTTGTATAGGACTATTAAAAGCAGTGGATAATTTTAATCCTAACTTAGGTGTAAGGTTTTCCACATATGCAGTCCCTATGATAATGGGTGAAATCAGAAGATATCTTAGAGATAATAATACTATAAGAGTAAGTAGGTCTGTTAGAAGGATAGCCCATAAAGCATTGCAAAAAAGAGAAAACCTTGCAAAGGAGTTAGGTAGAGAGCCAACTATGAAAGAAATAGCAGCAGCTCTAGAATTACCAGAAGAAGAGATCGTTTTTGCCTTAGACGCAAACTACGAACCAATGTCTTTGAACGAACCTGTTTTTAGCGATAATCAAGACCCAATATTTATAGAAGAGCAAGTTAGGGATAATGAAACAGATGAAAGCTGGCTGCAAAAAATCCTTTTAAAACAAGCATTAGATAAGCTTTCCAGTAGAGAAAAAGAGATATTGTCAAAGAGATTTTTCTCTGGAAAAACACAAGTAGAGGTAGCTAAGGAGATAGGAATCTCACAAGCTCAGGTATCGAGATTAGAAAAAGTTGCGTTAGATTTTATAAAAAGTTATATAAGGTAGGGGATAAAAATGGGGAAAATAAAAATATTAGCTTTTTTAATTACACTTAGTTTACTGACATTTTTTTCAAGGAGTGTTCAAAGTCAAGAAATATTAAGAATACATATTATAGCCAACAGTAATAGCCCTCAGGACCAATTTGTAAAATATCAAGTTAGAGATGAAATAATGAATAATTTTAGAGAGGAACTTTCTAAATTAAAAAGCCAGAGGGACCTAAATGAATTCATAAGTGAAAACCTAGATGAAATGGTAGATATATCTATAACTGTTCTTAGTGAAAGTGGGTATAAATATTCAGCTAAAGCCGAAGTTGGAGACTTTGATTTTCCCACAAGGATGTATATGGAAACTGTTTACCCAAGTGGAACATATAAGGCAGTAAGGGTTGTGTTAGGTGAAGGTGCAGGTGATAACTGGTGGTGTGTGATGTTCCCTCCCCTGTGTTTTGTGGGAGAAGTAAAAGAAAATAGCGAAAATATAGAAAGTGGTTCCATGGCACAGGAGTTAGATGTAGAATATGATTTTATTATAGTTAAATGGGTAAAAGGAGTTGTAAGCTTTTTAAGTAATATTTTTTAAAAAGGCGATAGAGTGAACATGCCCCTGTCAAGTAGACAGTAGAAAAAACAAAAAATACTATGCCGTCAATCATTAATTTGATTGGCGTTATTTTTTTGAAGGTTTTATTTATTTTACCCGCATTTATTCCACGGTCCTGTTGACATGGGGGCCCCTGTACCCTCTGGACTCCCATTCTTGGGCGGAAGTTGATACTTGACAAATATTTGGCTTCCGCCACACACATTTTACCAGAGGGTACACCCCATATAAACAGGCTTTCGCGGCATAAAAGCTTATGCTACCTTACTTAAAAGGTGTTGCCTATACTCCATTGGAGTCATACATTCAAGCCTCTTCTGATAACGATGATTATTGTAATACTCTATGTATTCAATGACAGCAGATTCCAATTCCTGATATGAGCTGAATTTGTTGAGATAGTACATTTCTGACTTAAGGGTACCAAAAAATGCCTCCATAGGGCCGTTATCTATACAACGGGAGATTCTAGACATACTCTGTGTCATACCCGCATTATCCAACTTGTTTTTGAACATTTTTGAGGTGTATTGAAATCCCCTATCACTGTGGAAAATTGGCTTTGCATCAGGGTGCTGCTCATGGGCAATGTCAAACGTTCTAAATACCAGTGCATTGTTATTTGAATGACCCAAGACAAAGGACACTATGCTCTTATCTCCGAGGTCAAGTATGGCACTTAGATAGGCTTTTCCACTGATTCCATATTTCATCTCTGTTACATCAGTAAGCCATTTCTCCCCAAATCCATTTGCATTAAAGTTCCTGCTTAGTACGTTTTTTGCAGTTATTTCTGGTGTGGATTTGATGTAGTTCTTTCTCTTTCTACGGCATACAGATTTTAAACCTAGTATTTTCATCAGTCTGTAGATTCTCTTATGGTTTACATGGAATTCTTGCTCTCTGTTTAACTTGATTGTCATCTGACGATACCCAAGTATACCGCCTCTCTCTTCATATGCATCTCTGATTAATGGTATTAAAGTTTTGTTAAATTGTTCATTAGTACTTGCTTCTCTGTTTAACCATTTGTAATATGAGGAACGTTGAACCTTCGCAAAAACACAGAGTTTTGTGATTGAATAACCTTTAGTCTTTTTAAGTTCCTGTATCGTAAGATAGATCGTCTCATATCTTACTTGGCTTAAAACCGCCCCCTTTCTATTTCTTTCAACTTTTTTAAAAAATCTATCTCCATTTGCTTCTGGCGAATTTCAGCTTCAAGTAGTTTGTTTTGGGCTTTAAGTTTGTCCATTTCAGACATGTCATCTTCTGACTTTCTTTTGCCTCGCTTGTCTTGAAGGGCTTCTATACCTTTTTTTAGGTATTTATTAGTCCATGAATTAACCTGCTGGTAAGATACATTAAACTTCTGTGCTGTTTCAACATAGTTGCATTTATTCTCAATACAGTACTTTACTATTTCTACTCTTTCATCAAAATGGGTCTTTCTTCCTTTAGTCATGATAGATACTCCTCCAGTACCAGAAGATTTTAATTTCTCATGACTATTATACTTCATAACCCATGTATGAAGTATCCCTGTAGAGCGTATTCCATATTGAAAACATATATCATGCAAAGAACCCTTACCAGAAAGGTATTCCTTTATCGCTAATTCCTTTGCATTTGAAGAATGGCTAGTATTCTTTGCACTAGTAGTCAACCCATCAACACCCAACGACATATAATTACTGACCCATCTCCTCATGGTATCTTTACTGACACCGATTAACTTAGCTGCATGGCTAACTGAATTTTTTCCTTCTATACACATAAGAACATACTCTAACTTTTCTTCTGGTGAGAATTTACTTTTCCGACCCATAAAAAATACTCCTCCTTGTTGTAAACAGTTTTTATTATTTTAACTGTCTACCACAAGGGGAGCATATCAGAGATATCGCTTTTTCCTTTTGACTTTTCAAGATAAATGGTTTATAATAAACTCGACTAAATAACTCGGATATATTTTTTTATTTATAAAGCCGAGTGAATTAGTAGGGATAAGGAGGGTTTATATGAAACTTTCTACAAAAGGTGAGTATGGAGTGAGGGCTTTAGCAGTATTAGCTCATTGCTATGACGAAGGACCTATTCCCTTAAGAGTAATAGCTAGTAAAGAACATTTGTCTGAAACTTACTTAGAGCAGCTTTTTAGGGATCTGAAGAAAGCTGGGTTAATAGATAGTACTAGAGGACCAAAGGGTGGTTATGTTCTAGCCAAAGAACCGAAAAAGATAACTGTAGGGGATGCTGTTAGAGCACTGGAAGGTCCATTAGGCCCAGTTGATTGTGTTTTGGAAAACAAGACTACACAAGAGTGTTGTACCAAAGAAGGTAGTTGCATAACAAGGTTTGTTTGGGCTAAATTAAGGGATAGTATGGCTAAAGTTTTAGACGATATAACTTTTGAAGATATTGTAAAAGATATTAAATAGATAAAATTTTAAAAAGGAGAGTGCTTTAAAGATGAGAAGGATTTACTTAGATCACGCTGCCACCACACCTATTAGTCCAAAGGTGTTAGAAGCTATGTTGCCATTTTATAACGAATTATTCGGTAATCCATCTAGTATACACGGATTTGGTAGAGAAGTTGCGATACATGTTGATAAAGCTAGAGAAAAAGTAGCTAAAGCCATAGGGGCAGCATCTCCACAAGAAATATATTTCACTTCAGGGGGTACGGAAGCTGACAACCTAGCTATTTTTGGTGTGATTGAAGCATTGCAAAATAAAGGAAAACATATTATTACTTCAGCCATCGAACACCATGCTGTATTAGATACTTGTGAAGCCCTTGAAAAGAAAGGCTTTGAAGTTACAAAGCTGCCTGTTGATGAAAACGGGGTAATTGACTTAGAAGTACTGAAAAAATCCATTAAAGATGATACAATACTAATTACCTTAATGCATGCAAACAATGAAGTTGGTACTATTCAACCTATAGAGGAAGTAGTCAAAATAGCTAAGGAAAAAGGAGTTTATGTGCACACAGACTCAGTTCAAACCTTAGGTAGCATACCTGTAAATGTCCAAGAGCTAGGTGTAGATTTGCTCTCCATTTCTGCACATAAAATTTACGGACCAAAGGGAGTAGGAGCCTTATACGTAAAAAAGGGTACTAAACTTAAAAGCCTTGTTTTTGGTGGAGGGCAAGAGAGAAAAATTAGACCAGGGACAGAAAATGTAGCAGGAATTATCGGTTTTGGTGAAGCAGCTGAAATTGCCACTTTATCTCTCGCTGACAATGAAAGAATTTCTAAACTTAGAGATAAACTCATAGAGGGACTTTTAAAAATAGAAGACGTCAAATTAAACGGGCATCCCATAAACAGACTGCCCGGCAATGTTAATGTTTCTATAGAGTATATAGAGGGTGAAGCCTTGTTACTAAGTCTTGATATGGAGGGAATTGCAGCATCAAGCGGCTCTGCCTGTACATCTGGGTCCCTTGACCCATCCCATGTTCTTATGTCTATGGGCTTATCCCATCAAACAGCACACGGATCATTAAGGTTAACACTTGGTAAAGGTACAACAGAAGAAGATATAGACTACTGTTTGAAAGTTATACCTGAAGTGGTTCATAGACTTAGAAGTATGTCACCCCTAGGAAAAAATATCATGACAGAGAGGAGTGAATGTCCATGTACTCAGAAAAAGTAATGGATCATTTCAAAAACCCAAGGAACGTTGGGGAACTGGAAAAAGCAGACGGTGTAGGTGAAGTTGGTAATATTAAATGTGGGGACATTATGCGAATTTACCTTCAAGTAGAAGAAGGTATAATCAAAGACATTAAGTTTCGCACTTTCGGTTGTGGTGCTGCAATTGCCACAAGTAGCGCTGTAACTGAAATGGCTAAGGGTAAAACTTTAGATGAAGCTCTGAAACTCACAAACCAAATGGTAGCAGAAGAACTAGGTGGCCTTCCGCCATTAAAAATGCACTGCTCAAACCTTGCAGCTGATGCCCTAAAAGCTGCAATCGAAGATTATAAAAAAAGTAACAACCTATAAGATCAAAGAGCCGATAATAATATCGGCTCTTTTTTTATATATGAATATCAACAATTCTACTTTGCGACATTCAACTGTAGTTTTACAATATAAGCAAATTTTATAGTATATATAAAGGAATCGTGGGGGAAGGGTTAGAATATAAATATTGTGAATAAATTAACAAGGAGGGTCTGCAATTGAATTTTTTTAAGAAGCAATATATCATCATTGCGGGAATTATTATTGGTTTTTTAGGTGCATTTCTAGTTAAATTAGGTAATCCAGGCAACATGGGTGTTTGCGTAGCATGCTTTGTAAGGGATATTGCCGGAGGTGTAGGGCTTCACAGGGCAGGTGTTGTACAATACATCCGTCCTGAGGTCATTGGATTTATATTAGGATCATTTTTTATATCACTAGCTTTTAAAGAGTTCAAGGTAAGGGGTGGGTCATCACCACTTACGAGATTTGTTTTAGGTTTTTTTGTTATGATTGGCGCATTAGTGTTTTTGGGATGCCCTTTCCGTATGATACTTAGATTAGCCAATGGGGATCTTAATGCAGTTGTTGCACTGTTAGGTTTTATCTCTGGAATTTTCATAGGTATTAAGGCACTTAAGGGTGGTTTTACATTAGGAAGAACTACAGAGCAAAATATATCCGGTGGTTTTACTATGCCTATAATTGTTGTACTTTTACTGGCTTTCTTGATCGTAAAGCCTGATTTTATATTTTTTAGTCTAGAGGGGCCGGGATCATTTACTGCTCCTATACTTATAGCCCTCGGGGCAGGTTTAATAGTCGGTGTATTTGGTCAAAGATCAAGGTTTTGTATGGCAGGTGGGATAAGGGACTCAATAGTAATAAAAGACTTCCACATGTTAAGTGGATACATCGCAGTTTTTATTGTGGCCTTGGCAACTAATCTAATTTTCAATGGCAATGGCATTGATTTTAAATTAGGTTTCGAAGGTCAACCTATTGCTCACACAGACCACCTGTGGAATTTTTTGGGGATGGGGCTAGTGGGGCTAGGGTCTGTTTTACTAGGTGGTTGTCCGCTAAGGCAGTTAATTTTAACTGGAGAAGGAAATTTAGACTCTGCAGTTACAGTTTTAGGTATGGTTATGGGAGCAGCCTTTGCCCACAACTTTAGTTTGGCTGCAACACCTGCAGGAGTGGGAAGTAACGGAAAGGTTGCAGTTATTATGGGTTTTATAGTTATGGCAGTAGTCATAGTAAGTCATTCTAAATATATTTTTGTAAGGAGGGGAAGAAATGCGACAATTGGACGCTAGGGGCTTATCTTGTCCTGAACCTCTACTGATGTTTCGTCAGGAGGTACAAAAGGGTGGAAAGTTTGAATTAACAGTTGATACAAATGTAGCAAAAGAGAATATAGAAAGGTTTTGTCAATCTAAAAGAACTGCCTATAATGTTAGAGAACATAGCGGACTATACACTTTCGTGGTTGGGGAATAAATGAAGATTATAATAACTTTCTATACAACATATGATAACTTAAAAGCCGAGGAACTCCTCTCAAATGAACAAATACCCATTAGAGTAAAGCCCGTTCCAAGACATATAAGTTCAGATTGTGGCTTAGCCATAGAAGGAAACATAGAGGATAAAACCAAAATAGAAGAGGTATTACAAAGAAACGAAATTGAATATGAAAATGTTCATATCATAAAATAAAGGCGCAGATTTGCGCCTTTATTTTTGTCCATTATTTGTGTCATTGTTAGTGAATCCTTTTAGTGGCTCCCTTTGGGCTTTTTTAAATATACTATGGCTAAGGTGATAGCAATGGGGTAAAATACAGTTATGAACAATCTTAAAATGACTTAAGGAGGAAGACAATGGAGAAGAGCAAGTTGCTGGCTTTTGAATCTACCCATGATTCCCTCAAAGCCGAGGATATAATTTTATCAGAAGGGATAAAAGTTAACCCTATCCCATTACCAAAAAATATTACAGCCAGGTGTGGTCTAGGCCTTAAAATTGTAGAAAGCAAACTAGAAGAGGTTTTAAACCTTTTAAATAATAGCCACATTGATTATGTTATACATGACATAGAATAAACTGTAACAAACTCTTTACATTATAATTACATAATATGGAAATATGAAATTGACATTGAAACAATATATGGTAGGATAATTGTGGGGCAACTAATTAACGAAATGGAGGACTCTTTAAATGGGTGATATTGCTTTAAAAGAGTTAATTTTTGGTGCAATAGGAGGACTAGCTCTCTTTATTTTTGGTATGCAGTTGATGGCAGAAGGATTGCAGAAAGCTGCTGGAGATAAACTGAGAAGAATACTTGAGGTATTAACAACAAATCGTTTTATGGCTGTTATCACGGGTGTAATTATAACTGTTTTGGTTCAAAGTAGTAGCACAACAACTGTAATGGTGGTAGGGTTTGTAAATGCTGGATTGATGTCTTTAGCTCAGGCTGTTGGTACTATCTTTGGTGCCAATATCGGGACAACTGTTACTGCTCTTTTAGTTTCCTTTAAGGGTTTTAATGAACTAGCATTACCTGCAGTGGCTGTGGGTGTACTTTTTAGTTTTTTTGCGAAAAAAAGAGCATATAGATATATGGGGCAGGTCATATTAGGTTTTGGTATTTTGTTTTTGGGTATGAACACTATGTCTGCTTCTTTGAAAGTGCTAAGAGGAGCCCCTGCATTTTTAGCCTTTGTTGAATCATTTGGACAAACTCCAATTTTGGGTATTATAGCTGGGGCAGTATTTACAATGTCTGTTCAAAGTAGTAGTGCTGCCACTGGTGTTATCGTGGCCATGACTTTAGAAGGCATATTACCACTGCCATCTGCTTTAGCATTAGTGCTAGGGTCAAATATTGGAACTTGTGTTACTGCCATGCTTGCTAGTATAGGTGCTAACCTTACTGCTAGAAGAGCAGCAGTTTCCCATGTTGTGTTTAATGTAATGGGTGTTGTCTTTTTCCTAATAATTTTACGACCCTTTACTGAATTAGTAGTTCGTATAACACCTGAATATAATAATCCAGGAGTTCTAGTGGCAAGGCAGGTTGCAAATGCTCATATCATTTTCAATGTGACTAACTCTCTGTTGTTTTTACCCTTTATAAACCAATTTGTAAAGCTAATTGTTAGATTGGTTCCAGGGGAAGAGCTAGTAGTTGAACGTGGTGTTAAGTTCATTGATAGAAGAATGTTTAAAACACCAGCCCTAGCATTAGGAAGTGCAGAAAAAGAAGTAGCAAGGATGGGCGATATAGCCAATTATATGGTGACAGATTCCATAAATATACTTTTTGAAAATAGAATTGACATAATGAAAGATGTTGAACAGCGGGAGTCAGTGGTTGATGAATTAGAGAAAGAAATTGCTATTTATTTAGCGGAACTTTCCAACAAAGGATTGACAGGAAAGGACTCAGAAAGACTAACTATGTTACTTCACGCAATTAACGATATTGAACGGATTGGTGATCATGCAGAAAATATAGCTACATTATGTGTAGGCAAAATTGAAGATGAGATACCCTTCTCTGATAAAGCTAGGGAAGAGCTTGCAAGTATGCATGAGGCTGTTATTAAGATGACCACAAAGGCCATGAAAGCATTTAAGGATAATGATTCTGCTCTAGCAAAACAGGTTATAGAAGAAGATGATGTAGTGGATGATTTAGAGAGAAACTTAAGAAATCGTCATATAGAACGTATAAACCTAGGGAAATGTCATCCTACTTCAGGTGTTATATACTTAGATGTTATAAGTAACTTTGAAAGAATAGGTGACCATGCTGTAAACATAGCACAAATAGTCCTAGGGGAATATTAAATTTATTGTTTCAAAAGCCTAGAATCCTCACGTATTAAATATACGCTGGGGTTCTGGGTTTTTGTGTCTCTTACCTGAAGGTTTTTGAGCAGCTTGTGAGTCCAAACACTTTTTTTGTTGTATGTTTTTTAGTAGAAAAATGTTGTTAATTAAAACATTATTATTTTTTGTGTTTGACACAAAAAAAGGGGTAAACTATAATTTAAAAAAGGGCAGAAATGACCTAGCCCAATAAATCTAGTTTGAAAGAAACTTTTGAGGGGGACTAAGAATGTCAATTACAGAAAAAGCTAAGGAAATATTGGCAAATAGTGGATATAAAGTAACGAATCAAAGGAAAAGAATACTTGAGATAATTTTAGACAATACTCACAGGCATATGAGTGCAGAAGAAATTTATGAAATTGTGAAGGATGAAAATCTTGACGTTGGTTTAGCCACAGTTTATAGGGCCCTAGAATTATTTGAAGAACTAAATATCATACATAAAATGAATTTTGGAGATGGCAGAAGCAGATATGAGCTAAAGGAAGAGGACCACCACCATCATCATTTAGTATGCACTAGCTGTAACGAAGTTTTTGAAGTTGATGAAGACTTACTAGACCAACTAGAGGAAAAAGTGGAAAAAAAATATAAGTTTAGAATAACAGGACATCATTTAAAATTTCTTGGTATCTGTGAAAATTGTCATGAACAACAAAGGTTAGGAGATTAAAAAATGAAACAATTTAAGATAGGGATTTTTGTCATACTATTAATACTGATATGTAGCATATCAGTATTTGCTGTAGGACTACCAGGAGATGAGGACTTAGATGATGAACTGGATTTCAATGATGAAGCACCATTTACTCAAGATATAGAACAGAATTCTGACGATTTTCAAGATTTACCTGCTATAACTCTTAAGGGTACAGTGACCCATGTGGGACCTTTTGAACCAGCCCCTGAAGAAGATTTTTTCTTTAAAGGGCGAGAAGAAATAACTGTTGTGGTTACTTCCCGGGGAGATTATTATGGGAGGGAGTTTCAGATAGAAAATGTATTTATGGGACATCCCCTTTATGATCTAGAACTAAGGGAAGGGCAAAGGGTAGTACTTTATGCTGAGATAGATAATGGGGAGATTGCTACAATTGGTATTCAAGGATATGCTCGGGACTATTATATATATATTCTTCTGGGTATTTTCGTAGCGGTTTTGTTGCTAATAGGTGGAAAAAAAGGTTTGCTGGCATTGGTTACCTTGGTATTGATGGGCGTTGTCATAGTTTTTGCCCTATTACCCCTGGTGCTTAGAGGGTATAACCCGCTAATGCTCGCCATAGTTTTTTCAAGTTTAATAGCTGTCGTAACGTTGTTCATTGTAGGTGGATTTAATAACAAGTCCCTAGCTGCCATTTGCGGTGTGATAGGAGGACTTATCTTTGCAGGTATTTTAGCAGTTATTTTCGGCAACTCTGCCTATTTGACAGGCTTTAGCTCTGAAGAAGCTCAAATGCTTACATTTATTGATGAAGCACAAAGCATTGATATAAGGGGTTTACTATTTGCGGGCATAATAATAGGAACACTTGGGGCGGTACTAGATGTTGGTATGTCTGTGGCTTCTTCAATGTTTGAATTAAAAAAGTCAGTGCCAAATATTAAACCTATGGATTTGTTTAACACAGGAATGAATATTGGAAGAGACATTATGGGAACTATGGTAAACACACTCATACTAGCATATACAGGGGGAGCATTACCACTGTTACTTATATTTAGGGCGTACGAAATCCCTTACGAACAGATTATAAATATGGACCTCATAGCTACAGAAGTAGTAAGATCTTTAGTGGGAAGTCTAGGTCTAATGACAGCCATACCTCTAACGGTACTATTTTTTGTGCTATTTACTAAAAGACACGAACAAAAAGGATAGTTGGTAATGAAAAATACAAAAATACTAGGTGTAAATACACTTGACATCAAAGAAGCGGCAATGGCTTTGAAAAAGGGTAAAACTGTTGTTTTTCCAACAGAAACAGTCTACGGGCTTGGAGCCAATGGGCTATGCACAGACGCAGTTAAAAACATTTATAGGGCAAAAGGAAGGCCTTCAGATAACCCTCTAATTCTACATGTGGCTGAATACTCTTGGATAGAAAAACTTGCAAGAAATATACCCCAAGAGCTAAATGTACTTTTTAATACATTTTGGCCTGGGCCTTTAACAGTTGTTTTAGAAGCAAACACAGATATAATTCCCTCTGTTACATTAGGAGGTCTTGACACCGTTGCAATTAGAATTCCAGGTCACCCATTAGCCATTGAACTATTAAAGGAAGCAGACGTTCCAGTGGCGGCCCCATCTGCAAATAGCTCTGGGCGACCAAGTCCTACAGAATTTGAGCATGTACTTGAGGACCTTGACGGAAAAGTTGACTATATTATAAGGGCAAGTGGAACAGAAATAGGTATAGAGTCAACAGTTTTAGACCTTACTGGTTATATACCGAAGATACTAAGACCAGGGTCTTTAACCTATGAAGAACTACGGGAAGTTATTGAGTTAGAACCCTATGAAGAGCATATTGGCGGGCCCGTTTTGTCACCAGGAGTAAAATATAGGCATTATCAACCCAAAGCCACCATGGAAGTATTTATAGGGGACGATTCCAAGACCGTAGAAAAAATGAAAGAACGCATAGGGGAAATTAATAAAACAAACCAGTTTAAGAACATAGGGATACTATGCTATGAAGAAAACATAGCGGAGTTTCCACCATCTTATAACATTATATCCATGGGACCCAGGAGCGACTTAAAGACTCTTGCTAACTCCCTGTATAACTCTCTACGTAAATTTGATGCATTAGGAGTGGAGTATATAATTTCCCAAGGAATAGAAAAACCCCAAGGGTTAGGCATCGCTATAATGAATAGGTTAATGAAGGCTTGTGGGAATAATATTCACAAGGTGTGAATAAAGTATTTAGGAGGGCGACGCTAAAAGGGGTTGGTTATTTTATGGGGAAAAAGACCATTGTTTATATTAGAAAAAAAACTTCTAGGGTATTACTAGTCTTTTTAATGGCAGGGATAATGATCTGGATGCTTCCACAAATTGAAATACCAGCATTTAAAGACAGTGCAAATATCTTTAGTGAACAGTTTTTAGCTTTGGTTCTTATGGGGATAGCATTAGGCACAGACGCCTTTAGCCTATCAATTGGGATAGGTATGAAAAAGGTTTGTGCAGTAGATATTATTAAAACTAGTGTGGTTATAGGCATTTTTCATATTATCATGCCCTTAGGAGGAATGATATTAGGTGAAGTATTCGGCGCCGTATTGGGAATTTATGCATTTTATATAGGTAGACTACTAATAATTTTTATTGGGGCTAACATGATATATGAATCCTATAAAGGCAGCGAGAAACCCTGTGAAGACAAACTTATAGGTCTTAGCCTTATCTTGTTAGCCTTTAGTGTTAGTTTAGACGCCCTTACTATAGGCTTTGGCTTAGGTGCTTTTGGTTTTTCTATACCATTAGTTATTGCTGTATTTGGTTTTTTTGGAGCTACGATGACAGCAATAGGATTATCTTTTGGAAGATACATAGGTGGGTGGATAGGAGAGCGTTCTGAAATGATAGGTGGAACAGTTCTTGTTGTACTGGGCATAAAAATGTTGCTCTAGGAGTGATTAGATGAAAATAGTATTTGTATGTACAGGAAATACATGTAGAAGCCCTATGGCAGAGGTATATTTATCCAAATTGTTAAAGGATAGGGAAGTAGAAATCGAGTCAGCAGGTATAAATACTGTGGATGGTTTGCCAGCTAGTAAAAACACAGCTTTAGTTCTAGCTAGTCAAGGTGTCAATTTAGATAACCATAAATCAGTGATGCTCGACGAAAAAATGGTTTCAAAGGCTGATTTAATACTTACAATGACATCAAATCACAAAGAGTATGTCAAAATACTTTTCCCAAAGGCTAGGGAGAAAATTTTTACATTAAAGGAATTTGCATTTGATGGAACAGAAGCTAATGAAGACATATCCGATCCCTTTGGACAGGATAAATTTGTATATGAAAAAACTTTTTTAGAAATAAAATATAGTATAGATGAGATTATAAAACGAGATAAAATATAACAAAGTGGCGAAAGAGCTACTTTGTTATATTTTATTTATGGGAGTGTTCTGACCATTTAGGCGTAGCGCTTCTTGTATTACAGTGTTAATACTGTCAAGCATTTTTTTCTCTTACTTAGGGTATTTTTTAGGTATTTTGTCACTTTAAGAAGGAATTTGTGGAAAAAAGTAGAATAATACTAGAATTAGCATAAGCGCCTAAGGAGGTATAGTATGAGTAAAAGTAAAGAGCTTCTTACAAAAGGGATTAAAATGTTAAAAAGCATTCCCGCAAAAATTAGGGAAATAAAGATTCCTGCAATTAAAAAATCAAGATCTTCGCAGGCACTGGCAAGCAATGTAAAATCTACTAATAAGAAAAAAAACAAGTTTAACTTTAAAAAAATTAACCTGAGAGGGTTAAGTCTAAAAAGAATAAACCTGAAGGGCCTAAATGGCAAGATACTAGCTATAAGTGTCGGAGCAGTTTTTGTTACTGTAATACTATTATTAGCTATAATACTTCCTACAGTGCAAAGTCACTTAGCAGCACAAGTTGAAAATAATCAGCTTGCTTTAGCGGAACGATTAGTTGAAACTGTCAATGACTATATTCGGGATATGGATACTATAACTAAAAATGTAGCGGAAACTCCAGACCTTAGGCGAGAAGAATTTGTGTCCACAAGACAATACTTATTTAGCTATGCAGGTGGAGATGAGAAAATAAACAGGATCAGTGTGTACGACTTAGAGGGCACTGAACATGTAAGAACAACTGGATTCTTTGGAGAACCTAAAGCGCCAGGACAAGGCTATCAAGAAGCTATTCAAGGGAAAACCCATAATTCTGGTTTTTATGTAGGGGAAAATGGTACTCCCGCTGTGAATATATTTATGCCAATTTACTCTAACTTGAATGTTAATCAGGTTGTGGGAGTTATAGAGGTTGAATATAACTTGAGGAGTTTATGGAATTATACAAATAACTATATTGTTGGAAGAACTGGAGGGGCAATGGTCCTTGACTCAAAGGGTTTGCCCATAGCCCATAGGGACAATGCATATGTTTATACTTCTGTAGACATGGGGCAGGACATGCCATGGGAAACTGTATTAGGTTCCCCCCGTGGCAATATGGTTTATAATCATAACAATACAGAGAATCTTGCTGCCTTTGCCCATATAAATGCTTATGATTGGGTAGCAGTTATATACCAAAGTCAAGATGAAGTTATGGAAGGGGCTATAGCCATTCGAAATAACACCATCAAAGTAGCCTTGGGGCTTTTGGTTTTGGCTATTATTATAACCTTAGTTTTTGTAAGCAGGACATTTAAACCATTGCGTGTTCTTGACAATGGAGCACGGGCCATTGCAGAAGGTGATTTGTCACAAAGCTTCAATATAAACACAAATGATGAAATTGGTAAATTGGCATCTAGCTTCACTGCTATGGTTGTATCCTTACAAGAGCTTGTGGGTAACTCACTTTATTCTGCAGAATTAACAGAGGGCACTGCACGAGAGCTAAGTATAGCTGCAAACGAAGCAGCCATGGCATCCCAGCAAATTGCTACCACTGTTGAGGAAGTAGCAAGGGGTGCGGAAGATCAGACATTGGCAAGTCAGAGGGTTGTGGATAAAATCAACCATGTGGCAGAACTGGCTAGGGATATTGCACAACGTTCTAGTATGGCCACACAGATAAACAAAGAGATGGTTGATACAATTGAAGTTAATATGAAGAGTATGGTGGAACTTATAGATGCTCTAAAAGAAATAGTGAGTGGGAATATCCACGTTTCTAAAAATATAGAGACACTTGAAGAAGAGGCACAAAAAATAGGGAAAATTATCACTGTGGTTACAGATATAGCAGGTCAGACAAACCTATTAGCATTAAATGCTGCTATAGAGGCTGCAAGAGCTGGCGATGCTGGTAGGGGTTTTGCAGTAGTTGCAGAAGAGGTTCGAAAGCTATCTGAAGAGACATCTAAAGCCGCAGGGGAGATTAAAAAAATTATCCAAGCAATACAAAGCAGGGTTACAGATACCTCTGATGCCGTGAACATCCAATCATCTAAAGCCCAAGGACAATTAGAACTTATAGATAAAGCAAATAGGGCCTTGGAAAATATATCAAAGACTTCTGAGACAACACTAGAAGTAATTATGTCCATAAATAATCAAGCTCAATTACAGGATAATGAGGTAAAACAAGTTGTTGAGGATGCTAAAAAGGTTGCCTATGTAGCTGAACAGACATCTGCTTCAAGTCAAGAAGTTGCAGCTACCACTCAGCAACAAACCGCAAGTTTGCAAGAAATTACATCCACAATGCAATCACTGACAGATATGGCTGCAGAAATGAAAGAACAAGTTAATAAATTTAAATTATAATGAGTATTATATAGATGATAGATATTTATGTATGGGCAGACTAGAGTCTGCCCATTTGAGAGTTTTGACTTATATTTTTCGCAGTAATATGGTAATATTTAAATATAAGAAATAGAAGGAGGTTTTATATCATGAAAGTGGCCGTAGCCAGTGACCATGGTGGTTATAAACTAAAAGAGGAAATAAAGGTTTACCTAGAGGAACTTTCAATAGAATATAAAGATTTTGGTTGTCATAACGAGGAAAGTGTTGACTATCCAGAATATGCTGCAATAGCCGCAAAGGCTGTTGCCAGTGAGGAATATACATGCGGGATCATAATATGTGGTACTGGAATAGGTGTATCAATTGCTGCAAACAAAATTAAAGGTATACGTGCTGCTAACTGTCACGACTGTTTCTCTGCCCAAGCAACAAGGGAGCATAATGATGCAAATGTATTGACCCTTGGTGAAAGGGTTGTAGGACCTGGCCTTGCTAAAATGATAGTTAAAATCTTCCTTGAAACAGAGTTTCAAGGTGGTAGACACCAAAGAAGAATAGGACAAATTACTGAGTTGGAAATGTAGGTGAAACTAAATGGTTAGTAATGTTGAAAACATATATACACAACTATCAGAACTCTTAGATGAGTTTCAAAGTCTAGCTAGACTTAAAAAGGGGGATATGGTTGTAATAGGTTGCAGCACCAGTGAAGTCATAGGAGAAATCATTGGCACATCTTCTAGTCAAGAAACTGCTGAGCAAATTATTAAAGCTCTACTGGAAAAATCGAGGCAATATCAATGGGCACTAGCCATACAGTGTTGTGAACATCTAAATCGGGCATTGGTTATAGAAAAAGAGACTTTGGAGCAATATATCCTTGAAGAAGTAACTGTTATACCACACCCTAAAGCTGGAGGAGCTTTATCAGCTGAAGCTATGAAAAAATTTCGTGAGCCTGTTGTTGTTGAAAATATCGGAGCTAAGGCAAAGGGTGGTATAGATATAGGAAACACTTTAATTGGTATGCACTTAAAGCATGTTGCGGTACCACTTAGGTTTAAAACTAAATATATTGGGAAAGCATTTGTAACTGGGGCAAGAACTCGTCCAAAACTAATAGGTGGAGAACGAGCAAAATATGAGTAGGGAAGGGAGTTGTTTTTATGGAGAATCTAAAGAAAGTTGATCCAAAGATTTATGAGGTTATTCAGCAGGAGCTAGGTAGACAAAGGGATAAAATAGAACTTATTGCTTCTGAAAACTTTGTAAGTCAAGCTGTTTTAGAGGCTCAAGGTTCTGTACTGACAAACAAATATGCAGAAGGTTACCCAAATAAGAGATACTATGGTGGGTGCGAATATGTTGATGTTGTAGAGCAATTAGCCATAGATAGGGCTAAGGAACTTTTTGGGGCGGACCATGCCAATGTTCAACCACACTCTGGCGCATCGGCTAATATGGGAGTATATTTCGCCATACTAAAACCTGGGGATAAGGTTCTAGGTATGAACCTATCCCATGGAGGACACTTGACTCACGGAAGCCCAGTGAATATATCAGGGGTTTACTATAATTTTCATCCTTACGGTGTTGAAGAAAGCACAGGGAAGGTTGACTATGAAGTAGTTAGAAAGTTAGCCCATGAAATTAAACCTAAGCTGTTAGTTGCTGGTGCAAGCGCCTATCCACATACTTTAGATTTCGCTAAATTTAAAGAGATCGCAGATGAGGTTGGTGCATATCTAATGGTTGACATGGCTCACATCGCAGGCCTTGTTGCTGTAGGACTACACCCAAGCCCAATTCCTTACGCAGATTTTGTAACCACAACCACTCATAAAACCTTAAGAGGTCCAAGAGGCGGCATGATCCTTTGTAAAGAACAACATAAGAAGCTAATTGATAAAGCAATTTTCCCTGGACTTCAAGGGGGACCACTAATGCATGTTATTGCAGCTAAAGCTGTAGCTTTAAAGGAAGCCATGGAACCTGATTTTAAAAACTACATTGAGCAGGTTATGAGTAACGCCAAAGCTCTAGCTAAGGGGTTAATGGATAGAGGAGTTACCTTAGCTGGTAATGGTACAGACACCCATAAAATGTTAGTGGACTTAAGAAGCCTAAACCTTACTGGAAAATATGCCGAACATATACTAGACGAAATTGGTATAACAGTTAACAAAAACACCATACCCTTTGACCCACAGAGTCCCTTTGTTACCAGTGGTATAAGAATTGGGACACCTGCTGTGACAACCAGAGGCTTTAAAGAAAAGGAAATGGATGATATAGCTGATATTATTGTTACAGTTTTAAAATCTAACGAAGATCAAGAAATACTTGAAAGTTGTAAAAAAAGAGTAGAAACACTATGCAAAAGCTTACCTTTATATTAAAATAGTATAGGCACTTTTAAGACGGACCAAAAATCAAAACAAGGAGTGATTCGCTTGGGTAAAACAATAGTATTAGACCATCCACTAATCCAACATAAACTAACGCTTATTAGGGATAAAAATACTGGGGCAAAGGAATTTAGAGAATTAGTGGAGGAACTCTCAATGCTTTTAGCCTATGAGGTAACGAGAGACTTACCTCTTCAAGACGTTGAAATAGAGACTCCTGTATGTAAAGCAACCACAAAGGCTTTATCGGGGAAAAAGATAGGTGTTGTTCCAATACTACGTGCAGGACTTGGTATGGTGGAAGGAATTCTTAAACTTATACCTGCTGCTAAAGTTGGACATGTAGGTGTCTATAGGGATCCTGAAACACTACAGCCCGTGGAATACTTCTGTAAACTTCCTACTGACATCGCAGAGAGGGATTTGATTTTAGTAGATCCTATGTTAGCAACAGGCGGATCTGCCATTGCTTCTGTAAAATTTCTTAAAGATAGAGGGGCACAAAATATAAAGCTTGTGTGCTTAGTAGCTGCACCAGAAGGTATAGAAGCTGTGCAAAAAGCACATCCAGATGTAGATATTTTTGTTGCTGCTGTTGATGAACGTTTAAATGACCACGGATATATTGTACCAGGACTAGGAGACGCTGGTGATAGATTATTCGGAACAAAGTAAAGAAGAAAGACCAAGCTGGGACCATTATTTCATGGAGATTACACAGGTTGTTGCTAAGAGATCCACTTGTCTAAGGCGCCAAGTAGGGGCGTTGTTAGTTAAAGATAAAAGAATCCTAAGCAGTGGATATAATGGGGCTCCAAGTAATCTGCCACACTGTAGTGAGACCGGCTGTCTAAGACAACAGTTAAACATACCATCTGGGGAGAGACATGAGCTTTGCAGGGGATTACATGCTGAACAAAATGCCATCGTGCATGCTGCAATGCATGGGATTTCTATCAAAGATGCCACCATATATATCACCAATCAGCCATGTGTACTATGCGCTAAAATGATAATAAACGGTGGTATAAAAAGAGTTGTTTTTTTAGAAGGATATCCCGATAAACTAAGTGAAGAGATGCTAAAACAGGCATCTGTGGACATAATAAAGATTTAGATTTAGAGAGAACATCATTATTCGGCCTTCCGTATAATGATGTTCTTTTAGAATACTAGATGTTTCTAATAATAGATAACCAGTTACCATGGAAACAATCATAAAAATTGCATCAGGTTTTTGCTTGGCTAGTTTGGCTAAGCTAATCAAAATATTAAGTATTTAAAGGAGTGTTCTGCTTGAAAAAAAGATTTGCCAAAGGGCTTTTAGTTTTAGCTATTGCCATTGGCGTGTTGATAAACATAGCATTACTTATAAGAGACTTCCACCCAACAACCGTAGAAAGCTTAAAGGCCATAGACAAAAACCTAATAATAACACTACTATTCCTTTTAATCCTAAGCTGGCTAATTGAAGGTCTTAGGCTAAAGTGGTTATCTAATAAACTAAAGATAAATCTAAACCTAAAAGATGCCATAAAACTTCACTTAGTTACAATGTTTGGAGCATTTTCCACACCCTTAGGAAGTGGTGAAATTCCTATGTTTATGTATTGGGGTTTAAAAAAGGGAGAAGACTTAGAAAGCTTTAGTGCCTTGGCCATACTTAGACTTTTATTTACAAAAATGATTTTTCTTAGCTTTATAGTTGCAAACTATATTATCTACAGAGGCAATAGAGGTTGGGGAGCCGTTGGAGAGGGAGCTTTTTACGCTGTAACTGTGATGGTCTTAGGAACATTCCTATTCTACACAGCACTAGTATTTAAACTTAATTCTTTAAAAAAACTAACAAAATTTATCAAGTTTTTACCTAATAAATTTAAAGACAAGGAAGTTGTTGTGACCCCGCAAGTAAAAGAAATATTATTACATAAACCTTTTATACCTTTTTTATTAACACTGTGCTACTGGATAGTATTTTTCTCCCCAGCTATAATTTTGGCCCAAAGGCTAAATTTACCTTTGAATCCAATAGGGCTTCTTTTTCAACAAGCAACTGTATATATGACCATACCTTTATCTCCCGTACCGGGAGGTGCAGGAGTTGTTGAACTTTTGTATTACGGTATTTTTTCAAACCTTTTATCAGGAGGTCAGCTTGCTGTTTTTATATTGATTATCAGATTCATAAATTTTTATATCCCTCTTATGGTAGGAGCCTTTATAGCCATAAGGGAAACTAAACTGTTCTGAAAAATTTTACTGAATGTTACGTATTCAGCCCATGCCTTACAAAGAGGTCTACTTCTGTCTACCTGAGAAAATTATAAAGATTTTGCAGGAAAAAAAGCAGAAATGGAGAATTTGATAGTAAAACCAAACAGTAAAAGGTGATGTTTAAATGGAAAACCATAATATATTTGCTTTGGATATAGGTACAAGAACCGTTATAGGACTGATAATTAAGAATTCTGGTGAAAACCTTGAAGTAGTAGCTCAACATGTGGAAACACATCAAGATAGAGCAATGAAAGATGGACAAATACACGATGTAAATAAAGTGGCAGCTGTTGTAAAAAAAGTGAAAGAAAATTTGGAGAAGAGAAGCAAAACTAAGCTAACCAGTGCCGCAATAGCTGCAGCTGGAAGAACCTTGCGCACAGTAAGAGGCTCTGCAACTCAGGATTTTTCCAACATATCACTTATAAATCATAGCCACATACAGCAAGTTGAAGTAGAGGCCCTAGTAAGATGTAAAAATGAGATTGCTAAACTCTTTCCCGATGAACCACTATATTGTGTAGGATATTCCATACTAACACAAAAATTAAATAACTATAATATAGATACCCTAGAGGGACAAAAGGGTGGCCTTGTGGAAATGGAGATTATTGCTACTTTCTTGCCAAATATAGTTATTGATAGCTTATTTGAAGTCCTTAAGAAGGTTGATTTAGCCATAGAATCTCTGACCCTAGAGCCTATTGCGGCTATGGAAATAGCTATACCCCCTCGGTTTCGCATGCTCAATTTAGCGTTAGTAGATATAGGTGCAGGCACCTCGGACATAGCTATCTCAAAAGGGGGCACCATAATAGGATATAAAATGGTACAAAAGGCAGGAGATCTAATAACAGAAGCTGTAGCTGGACATTACTTAATTGATTTTCAGACAGCTGAGGAACTAAAAATAACATTATCAAGGCAGGAGAAAGCAAACATTACCGATATTTTGGGAATTGCTCAAGAAATCACTAGGGATAGCTTTAATACTGCAATTGAAATGGCTGTCTCAGATTTGGCTGACGATATTTCCAAAGAAATAATTGACTTAAATGGGAAGCCTCCTAGCGCAGTGTTTTGTGTGGGTGGTGGTAGTCAAGTTGGTCTCCTAAGGGAAAAGCTAGCAAACAACCTGTCCTTGCCCCTAGAAAGGGTAGCTGTTAGGGATAGGGAAACCTTAGAAAACGTTAAATTTAAAAATACACGCACTAAGAGTTTGAGGGGGCCTGAGATCGTAACGCCCCTTGGCATAGGTGCTATAGCAAAAAAGAAGGCTATTCACCACTTTATTACAGTTTATGTTAATGAAAAAGAAGTAACCTTATTTAACGCTAAAAGAACCACTGTGGCACAGGGTCTATTCTCTGCAGGAGTTAAAGTAGAAGATATCCTTAAAGGTGGAATGGGAAAAGACATAAAATATAAAATACAAGGGGAAGAAATAGTTATAAAAGGTACTAGAGGATTTCCTGGTGAAATATACTTAAATAATAAAAAGGCTACCCTCGATGATAAAGTAGTTGAGGGAGATAGCATTACAGTCATATTCCCCCATAACCCTCAAAATGCCCTTATGCTCATAAAAGATGTAATTAAGCCATACAAAAAGTATGTTGCTGTAAACCATGAAAAAGTTAGTGTTATAGACGAGGTATTGGTGAATGGTATAAATGTTTCCGAAGAATACAACATAAAAACAGGGGACCAAATTGAATTTATCTATAAGTTACGCTTACATCAACTTAACCTAGGGATTAATTTTGATGAACATGAAGTGTATTTTGATGGAGAAATAATAACAGGAAATCCGTCTTTAACAGGGGTACAAGAGATTACATACAAAAAAAAACAACAAGATTCGGGAACTAAACTTAAAAACATTTCAGTAAATGCCAATGGACAAGAAATTATTATTACAAAGGAAAACCCTTTAGTTGTTGATGTTTTCGATAAACTGAATTTTGATATCTCAAACCCTAAAGGAGTTTTAGTAATTAAAAAAAATGGTCTAGAATCTAACTTTGCAGAAAGTGTTGTGCACCACGATAAAATAGAAATACACTGGAACTAAAAAAAGGGAGGAAGAAAGTATGGAAAAGGCTATGATTAGAGTTAGAATCAGTCAACACGATGCTCATTATGGTGGGGGACTTGTGGATGGAGCTAAGATGTTGCAACTATTCGGAGATGTAGCCACAGAGCTTTTAATTAGAAATGATGGAGATGAAGGTCTTTTTGTAGCATATGACGCAGTTGAGTTTAAAGCCCCTGTGTATGCAGGTGACTACATAGAAGCAGTTGGAAAAATAACCCACTTGGGGAACACTTCTCGTAAAATGGATTTTGAAGCATGGAAGGTAATACGCCCACTCCCTGGTGGTGAACCATCCCAGGCAGAAGTTCTTTCGGAACCTATTTTAGTTTGCAAGGCTTCGGGAACCTGCGTCGTTCCTAAAAATTTGCAAAGATTAAAGGGGGAATAAGTGTGAAACCTTTAATAATAACAGCTGCCCTTACAGGTGCAGAGACAACAAAGGCCCATAATCCTGCTTTGCCAATAACCCCAAAGGAGATAGCTGAAGAAGCATACAAATGCTACAAAGCTGGTGCGTCTATAATACATCTACATGTGCGTGATGAGCAGGGGAAGCCTACACAATCGGTGGAAACATTTAAAAAAACCATAGATCTAATTAAAGAAAAGTGTGATGTGATAATACAAATTTCTACAGGTGGAGCTGTGGGAGCACCTATAGAAGAAAGGATGGCGCCCCTTGCACTCAAACCGGAAATGGCTACATTAACAGCGGGCACTGTAAACTTCGGTAATGATGTATTTTTTAACTCTCCACAGTATATAAAAGCCTTTGCAGAAAAGATGCAAGAATATGAAGTGAAACCAGAGATAGAGGTATTTGAAAGTGGAATGATTGACAATGCTGTCCGCCTAGCAAAAAAAGGATTAATAGCAGAACCCATGCATTTTGATTTTGTATTAGGAGTGCCTGGAGCTATGGTGGGTGGGATTGAAGAACTTCTCTATTTATCCAAAAGATTACCTGAGGGATCAACCTGGAGTGTTGCAGGGATTGGTAGACATGAGCTAACACTTGGGACACATGCAATTCTAATGGGAGGACATGTTAGAGTAGGCTTTGAAGACAATATTTACTTCGCTAAAGGGGAGTTAGCACAGTCTAATGCTCAGCTGGTAAAGAGGATAGCTGACTTAGCAGGAATTTTGGGTAGGGAAATTGCAGATACAAGTACAGCTAGGAAGATTCTAGGGCTATCAAATTAACAAATACAGGTTGGCAGTTTTAACTGCCAACCTGTATTTGTTAATCAAAAAGTATTAGAGTATTAAAGCAGATTATAAATTGATAATTAGCAATTTACAGAATGAGTGGAGGTATGTTAATATTATGTGAAATATTTAACATGTTGTTAACCTAGGTTAAATGTGGTAAAATATCGATATATAGCGCACCCAATTATCGACACTATGTGATTTAATTCTCTTTACATAAGTAAATTGTTTTTTATTAGTATATATTGTATAATTATGGGGTGGAAATTTTGGAAAAAAAACACTTGCTAGAAGTATTTAAATATCTAGGCCTAGTTACATACATCGGTATACTAATGACAGCAAATATACTTGTGGGATACTACCTAGGTGTATACATACAGAACATTACTGGAAGCTTTTTGCTGTTTGTTTTATTCATTTTTTTGGGTATATTTTCTGGATTTTGGACCATTTACAAATTTATAATTAAACTCTTTTAAGCTTGGAGGTGGCACATGCTACCACAGAATGTAGAAGCGGAATTTAAGAAAATAGCTAAACGTGTTACTATTGTTGTGTTATTACTGGCTACATCTGCTTTTGTTTTTAGTAATATTTCAGTTGTTTGGGGTATTATAATAGGTGGCATGATGGCAATAACAAACTTTAGGCTTATTGCCCTATCTACAGTACAGATTTTAGAGCTTACGAGCCCCACGCAGGCGAAGGCAAAGGCTATAGTCAAATATTTAATAAGAGCTTCTCTGACCATAGGGGTTATGTATGTGTCATTCACTAATGATTGGATTAGCTTTCCAGCATTAGTTGTAGGGCTTTTATTGGTTAAATACATAATCTTGTTTGAAGCAGTATACTTGTTTGTAAAAAACAGTATGAAAGAATTTTTTCATAAACAAAAACTAAAGTACGAGAGGGGGGACAACAGATAATATGGAACAACTTCTTGAAGGACCTCGGGTAGTCTTGGAAATTTTTGGTTTGGAAATAACAGAATCCATTCGTAACATGTGGATTATAATGGCTGTGATAATAATTTTAGCTATAATCATGAAAAATAGTATGAAAAGGGAAGTCCCAAATGGTCTTCAAAACTTTACAGAGTTTCTAGTTGAAACAGTTAACTCACTGGTTTCATCAACAATGGGTGACGAAAGGAAAAGCTTTGCTCCATATATGGGTACCCTGCTACTGTTTATTGGTATCTCCAATATATCTGGAATATTTGGTATATTGCCACCTACAGCAGATATAAACGTGACAGTGTCTTTGGCAGTTATGACTTTTTTACTAATCCATTATAATGGATTAAAGAAAAAGGGTTTTGGACATATTAAAGGCTTAGCTGAACCTGTTTTTGTATTTTTCCCATTGAATGTTATAGGCGAACTAGCAAAACCAGTTTCCTTAGCATTTCGTTTGTTTGGTAACATTTTCGCAGGCTCTGTTATTTTGGCAATGATTTATGGGGAGTATGGTATATTATCACTATTTATACCAATACTTCCACATATGTACTTTGATTTATTTGCAGGATTATTACAATCATTTATTTTTGTAATGCTTACAATGGTTTTCATAACCTTAGCATTAGAATAATTTTTTACACTAACTTGTGAAAGGAGGGGAAAAAATGGAGCCTACAATATTTACTGTAGCAGCATTTGCAGCTTTAGGAGCAGGTATCGCTATGATCGCAGGTATTGGTCCTGGAATCGGTCAGGGTTATGCTGCTGGTAAAGGTGTTGAAGCAGTAGGTCGTCAGCCTGAAGCAAGAGGTCCTATAACTCTAACTATGCTTTTAGGTCAAGCAGTTGCTGAGACAACTGGTATCTACGCGTTCGTTATCGCCTTTATCCTTATTGGTATAGTAAACCGAATTATTTAATCCACAGGTAAATGGGGAATTGGAGTACTCCTCTAATTCCCTTACTTTTTACCAACCGTTATAAGGATGAGCTGGCTGCAAAAAAATAGTAAAACCACAAGTGTAAATAACACTTCATATAATTACCTTCAGTGAAAGGAGGGCCTTAATTTGTTAGATTTAGATATAGGTAGAATTATTATAATAACAATTAATATCATAGCTCTTTTCCTTATTCTTAGATGGCTTTTATTCAAACCAGTTACAGAGGTTTTGGATAAGAGGACTGAAAAAATTAGATCTGATTTAGATATGGCGAAAAACAATAGAGAAGAAGCAGATAAGCTAAAAGAAGAGTTGAATAATAGACTTGAAAACGCTAAAGGTGAAGCTAAGACTATTATTGACAGTGCCGTAGCTAAAGGTCTAGAGGAAAGGGCAGAAATAGTTCGTGAAGCTAAAATAGAAGCAGACAAAATAATACAACGGGCTAAAAACGAGATAGAATTAGAAAGAAATAAAGCTATTACATACCTTAAAGAAGAGGTGGCTGTGCTAGCTTCGATGATAGCTTCTAAGGCAGTTGAGGATTCCATCAGCCCTAAAAAAAGTGCTGAACTTATAAATGGAGTTATTGAAGGGATGGGAGAATCATATGAGAAATACCATCGCTAAAAGATACTCCAAGGGTTTATTTGACCTAGCTAAAGAAAGAAATTTAATTGATGACATTGCTGCAGATTGCCAAGCTATACTACAATCTTTTGAAAGCAACCCATCTTTGAGTAGCTTTCTACAAAACCCTAAGATTCAGAAAAACGATAAAGAACAATTAATTCAAAATGCTTTTAAAAGCAATGTGAACCAATATACATATGACTTTATTCGTTTGTTAACTGATAAAGGAAGAATACAATTTCTAAGGGAATGCGCTCAGTACTTCCTTGTATTGACAGACGTACATAAAGGTCTAATAGATGTTGAAGTAACATCTGCTTTAGAGCTGAATGATGCTCAAATGATGGAGCTTCAGAAAAAGTTGGAGCAGTCCACAAGTAAAAAAGTTAATATCAACAGAAGTATTGATCCGACCATATTAGGTGGTTTGATTATAAAGATTGGAAACAAAGTTATTGATGGAAGTATTAGAACTAAAATAAGTAAAATAAAGGAATCCCTTTTAAAAGCACAAGTTATGGAAGTTGAGGTGAGGGAATAATGAGTATGAACTTACGACCAGAAGAAATAAGTTCCGTTATTAAAAAGCAAATTGAAGGCTATGAGTCAAGACTTGAAGTAGTAGATACTGGTACAGTTATTCAAGTTGGTGATGGTATTGCTAGGGTACATGGATTAGATCAAGCCATGGCTGGAGAGTTATTAGAATTCCCTGGTGAAGTGTTTGGTATGGTACTTAACTTAGAAGAAGATAATGTAGGTGCCATAATTTTAGGTCCATATACAGGTATTAAAGAAGGCGATACAGTTAAAAGAACAAAACGTATTGTTGAAGTGCCAGTAGGAGACAAGCTTATTGGTAGAATTGTAAACCCCCTAGGCTTACCCCTAGATGGTAAGGGACAAATTGATACTAACACCTTTAGACCTGTTGAAAGAAAAGCCCCTGGCGTTATGGCAAGAAAGAGTGTTCATGAGCCATTGCAAACGGGTATTAAAGCAATAGATTCAATGGTTCCAATTGGTAGAGGTCAAAGGGAACTTATTATAGGTGATAGGGGTACTGGTAAAACAGCTATCGCTGTTGACACTATTTTAAATCAAAAGGATACTGGTGTAATTTGTATCTATGTTGCCATAGGGCAAAAGAACTCTACAGTGGCTGGAGTTGTTAAAAGGCTAGAAGAAGCTGGTGCCATGGACTACACCATAGTTGTAGCTGCTACTGCATCAGAGCCAGCGCCTCTATTATACTTAGCTCCATATGCCGGAACAGCAATTGGTGAGGAATTCATGCACAACGGCAAACATGTACTTATTATCTATGATGACTTGTCTAAACATGCTGCCAGTTATAGAGAGTTGTCTCTACTCCTTAGAAGACCGCCAGGTAGAGAAGCTTATCCTGGAGATGTTTTCTATCTTCACTCAAGGCTATTAGAGAGATCTGCTAAGCTCAATGATGAGCTTGGTGGTGGGTCTATAACATCTCTACCTATTATAGAAACACAAGCCGGTGACGTATCAGCTTATATCCCTACAAACGTTATATCAATTACCGATGGACAGATATTCCTAGAAGGGGATCTTTTCTTCGCAGGTATAAGACCAGCTATAAACGTAGGTTTATCTGTTTCTAGGGTTGGTGGAAGTGCTCAAATCAAAGCTATGAAGCAAGTTGCAGGTACATTGCGTCTTGACCTTGCACAATTTAAAGAACTTGCTGCCTTTGCACAGTTTGGATCTGATCTAGATAAGGCAACTCAACAAAAACTTTCCCGTGGAGAAAGATTGACAGAGATCCTTAAACAAGGACAATATAGCCCTAAATCAGTACTTGATCAAGTCTTTATTATCTTTGCTGGTGTTAAAGGATACTTAGATGATGTTAAGTTGCCTCAAATAGCTAAATTTGAGATTGAATTCATTAAGTTCATGCATCAAAATAAGGCTGAGATTGGTCAAACCATCATAGAAGAACAAAAGATCTCTGATGAAACTGAGGTTAAGCTAAGAGAGGCATTAGAAGAATTTAAAAAGGCCTTTATAGGTTAACCCTATAAAGGAATGAGGTGATGCTATGCAAGGAATCAGAGATATAAAAAGAAGGATTAAAACGGTAAACAACACTCAGCAAATAACAAAGGCTATGAAAATGGTTGCTGCTGCTAAACTTAGAAAAGCACAAGACAAAGTAGCTTCTTCAAAGCCATACGGTGAAAAAATGCGTGAGGTTGTACAAAGGGTTTTAAGTAATACCACTGACTACTCTAATCCTATCTTAAATGGCAACCCTGAGGGAAAACCAGCCTATATAGTAGTGACTGCAGATAGAGGCCTATGTGGCGGATACAATGCAAATATTTTACGTACCGCTATAAAGGATATCGACAAAGAGAACTCTTACGTAATCACTGTTGGTAGGAAAGGTAGAGATCTTCTTAGACGTCGTGGATATAATATAGTAGCTGAGTTTCTTGACATTGGTGATGAGCCGAGCTTTAATCAAAGCACTTCAATTTTTGGTACAGTAACCCAAATGATTGAAGAAGGAATTTTTAGCGAGGTTCATATTATCTATACTCAATTTATAAACGCCTTATCTCAAAAAGTTGTACATGAGAAGATGCTCCCTGTGGACAAAAATGAAGGCGAAAAACAAACGAGTCTCTACTTGTTTGAACCGTCTGTGGAGTCCGTGTTGGACTCTCTTATACCAAAATATCTAACTGGGATGATTTATCAATCTCTAAACGAAGCCAAGGCATCAGAACATGGTGCTAGAATGACAGCTATGGGTTCTGCTACTGATAATGCATCTGAGTTGATAGGCCAACTTACATTGACTTATAATAGGGCTCGTCAAGCTGCAATAACCCAAGAAATTTTAGAAATAGTAAATGGTGCAAACGCATTATAGGCATAGAAAGGAGGAGGGCCATATGAATAAAGGTAAGATTATACAAGTAATTGGTCCCGTAGTAGATATATCTTTTGGCGGTGGACAATTACCTAATATATACAATGCAGTAGATATTCCTTTAAAAGAAGGTAAGTTAGTTGTAGAGGTTGCCCAGCATCTTGGGGATAATTCTGTGAGATGTGTAGCTATGGATAGTACAGACGGTATAGTAAGGGGTATGGAAGCCGTAGATACAGGTAAAGCCATCAGTGTACCAGTAGGTGTGGAGACCTTAGGACGTCTTTTTAACGTACTAGGTGAGCCTATAGATGGACAAGGAGAAGTAAATGCTAAACAGTATGACACTATACATAGGAGTGCTCCAAGCTTAGAAGAGCAAGATACTTCTTCTGCAATGCTAGAGACTGGTATCAAAGTAGTAGACTTATTAGCACCTTACTCAAGGGGTGGTAAGATTGGTCTTTTCGGGGGTGCCGGTGTAGGTAAAACGGTTCTTATTATGGAGCTTATCCGTAACATTGCCACAGAGCATGGTGGCTACTCAGTATTTACAGGTGTAGGTGAACGTACAAGGGAAGGTAACGACTTATACTATGAAATGAAAGACTCAGGTGTTATTGATAAAACAGCCCTTGTATTTGGTCAAATGAACGAGCCACCAGGAGCTAGGCAAAGGGTTGCACTAACTGGTCTTACAATGGCTGAGTACTTTAGAGATCAAGCAGGACAAGATGTGCTGTTATTTATTGATAACATATTCCGTTTTACCCAAGCAGGTTCAGAGGTTTCTGCACTTTTAGGTAGGATGCCTTCTGCCGTAGGTTACCAACCTACACTACAATCTGAAATGGGTCAATTGCAAGAGCGTATTACATCAACTAAAAAAGGTTCTATCACATCTATTCAAGCCATCTATGTTCCCGCAGATGACTATACAGATCCAGCGCCTGCAACTACCTTTGCTCATTTAGATGCAACCACAAACCTTTCCCGTAAAATCTCAGAGTTAGGTATATACCCAGCCGTGGATCCCCTTGACTCAACTTCAAGGATTTTAGACCCTAACATTATTGGTGAAGAGCATTACAATGTAGCTAGGGGTGTTCAGGAAGTATTACAAAGATATAAAGAACTTCAAGATATAATCGCTATATTAGGTATGGATGAATTATCTGAAGATGACAAGCTTATTGTAGGTAGAGCAAGAAGAATACAAAGGTTCCTTTCACAACCATTCTTCGTAGCTGAAGCATTTACTGGCTCACCGGGTGCATATGTACCTATCAAAGAAACAATACGTGGATTTAAAGAGATAATTGAAGGTAAACATGATGATATTCCTGAATCTGCATTCTACATGGCTGGTACCATCGATGATGTAATTAAAAGAGCCAAAGAAGAGTAGGTGGCTAATCTATGAAATTTTTATTTGAATTGGTTACCCCTGAGAGGAAACTTATTTCTGAAGAGGTAGATATGATTATAGCCCGAGCTGTAGATGGTGACCTGGGTATTATGGCAAACCATGCACCCCTTTTAACACCAGTGACAATAAGTCAGCTTCTTGTAAAGAACGATGGCTTAGGCAAACTGATTGCTGTGGGGGGCGGTATTTTAGAGGTAAGTAAAGAAAAAACTGTACTTCTTGCGGATACTGCGGAATTACCCCATGAAATAGATGTTGAAAGGGCAGAAGAAGCTAGACAAAGAGCGGAAGAACGATTAGCTAAGGATAAAAATGTTATAGATGTTAAACGAGCAGAAGTGGCCTTGCGAAAGGCCTTGACTCGTATTGATGTTGCTGGAAAAGGAGAATAGATCATGGATGAGAGGGATAGAATTAAGGGCCTAGCTTCGAAGGATAAGCTTGAGCAATACTTAATAAAGGGTCAAGGTGTCTCAGAACTCAAAAAGGAAGAGAAGGCTCTTTTCTTAGGTGAGTTTCGAGAAAGGGTCCTTAAAGCTTTGACAATCCCACAACTTCATGAACAAGGTACTTATAAAGAGATTGAAGACGCCATAAAGGACACACGTTCAAAAAAACTAGTTATAAATAGAAAAGCTGACTTAAAAAAAGCCGCTGAGTACATTAGACTGGCAAAGCAGAACAATGTAAGCTTTACAACAGTTGAAGGGGATTCATTTAAAGGAGACCTCGGGCTTGTGGTAGCAGCTGAACGGGCAGTGGATATTGAAGATGTTCTAGTAAAAACACGTAGGGAAAAATTATTAGATCTGGGCCTTCCAGAAAAAATCGTAGATAATCCAGGTCTAAAGGTTTGTAAGGATTGCTACAACAAGATTAAGGAGTTAGCTCCTTACGAGCTAAGAAACTACAGTTTAATGACATTACTAGATAAGTTAAAAGGTACAAAATGCACAGGATGTTAAAGCAGACAAATTTGTCTGCTTTTTCTTTTTGTAAAGCCTATTTCTTTATCTCCTTTGTAATTCTTTAATCCTATGGTTTTTTTTATAATATTTTTTTATGTTTTGTAAAAAATAACTGTATAGAATTACACTTAGTAGTCAACAATTTAAATTACTTAGAGATAGGGGGAGAGATTATGAGGAAAAAATATTTGTTGTTATCTATACTACTTGTGTTATTATTGTCTATAAGCACTGCGTTGATAAGTGTAGAGCAAAGTCGTCATAATATACAAGATGAAACAGGACTATTATTATATGGGGCAAATAGCATGGATGGTGATATATTAGGTTACAGTATCAATGGATACCTGGCTATAGAAGGGGAAAATAATAAAGAAGATATGGCAATGTACATGAAAGAGATTGTATCAAATTTAGGCCTAGACACTTTTGACTTTGACAATGTTTATATCAATGACCAAGAAGATAATGAATATGCATCAATGGACTGGTATTACCAAAAGAATTATTATAAAACTATCCTGAATTTAAATGATAGTAAACTTTACATATCAATAGCTGTAGATTTGGCTAAAGACGCTAAAGTAAATGAGATATATGATCGTGTATCAAAAGAATTAACAAAGATTGAGCATACGTTAGATGTTGAAAGTTCTCTGGTTATAAATACAGCTATTTACAAGGAGTTACCAGGGGAGTTAACAAGAAATGAAGTCATTGAGCAGATTTACTTAGGTTTCAAGAATATGGGAGCTAAACTGGTATCTGACTACAGCAATGAAGGAGGATCCATGGGTTTTATTGGTTATAGCCCACTTCTTAAAAATACTGTTAACATGAATGATAAGAAGTATAATCTTCATATGGCAGTATATTATGATGAAACCATTGAGCAATATTATTTAACAATAGCTAATCCAGTTATCGAATCAAGCTACTAAAAATTAGGAGTGAAGTAATATGGAGAAAATATATGTCACAGGGAAGATGGGACCTTTAAAAGGTACTGTAAAAGTTAGTGGGGCAAAAAATGCAGCTTTACCAATTCTAGCAGCCTCACTGCTATGTCAAGGGAAAACAATTCTAGAAGAAATACCGCCCCTAGAAGATGTTAATGTTATACTCAAGGTGCTAGAAAGCTTAGGAGCTAAGGTTGAAGAGAATGACGGCATTTATAGTATAGATAGTAGCAACCTCACTAGCACTACTGCACCTTATGAGCTAATAAGAAAAATGAGAGCTTCCTTCTTGGTAATGGGACCTTTACTAGCAAGACTAGGGCAAGCAAAAATCTCCCTGCCAGGGGGATGTGCCATAGGAACAAGACCCATTGATTTACATTTAAAGGGTTTTCAAGCCTTAGGAGCAGAAATAATAACCGGTCATGGTTTCATTGAGGCTAAGGCATCAAAACTTGTGGGTAATCGTATCTATCTAGACTTTCCCAGTGTCGGGGCAACTGAAAACATAATGATGTTAGCTACATATGCCCAAGGGCAAACAATTATTGAAAACGCAGCTGCGGAGCCAGAGATCGTAGATCTTGCAAACTACCTTAACTCCATGGGGGCAAAGGTTAGAGGAGCAGGGACTAATGTAATTAAAATAACTGGGGTTGAAAAGTTGTCATCAAATAGATATACAGTAATACCAGATAGGATAGAAGCTGGTACATATATGGTGGCAGCTGCTTTAACAGGTGGAGATGTATTCATATCGAACTGTATTTATGATCACTTAAAACCTGTAGTGGCTAAATTACAAGAATGTGGAATGGAAATAATAGAAGAAGATAATGGCCTTAGGGTGAAATCTAAAGGAGTAATTAAATCAATTGATGTTAAGACACTACCCTACCCTGGCTTTCCCACTGATATGCAACCTCAGATGATGGCCCTGCTAACAGTGGCAGAGGGAACAAGTGTAGTAACTGAAACAGTTTTTGAGAACAGATTTATGCATGTGGATGAACTAAAAAGAATGAATTCTAAAATTAAGATTCAAGAGAGATCAGCTGTTGTAACTGGTGTTAAAGAACTAACAGGAGCCCCCGTATTCGCAACAGATTTAAGGGCTGGAGCAGCTTTAATACTAGCAGGGCTAATAGCTGATGGAGTCACAGAAATAGGAAACATATACCATATAGATAGAGGATATGTAGACATAGTAGGCAAACTTAATAGCTTAGGAGCAAAAATTGAGCGTAGATAAATATCTTGTACTAAATACACCAATGAAACCCAGGTATTCACCTTTTTAATGTGAATACCTGGGTTTTTATATAAAAATTAATTTCAAATATAGTTCACTAATCAATTGACTATTACTTGCATTACCAAATCCTTCATAACTATTTGTAATCATCCCCTTATATCCTACATAGAATTTATAAATACTCTTTACGAGGGGGCAAATAATATGGGAAAAAATATAGCAATTTATTTTATAACATTTTTGATTGCTGTGGTAGTACTACCAGCTATCTTAGTTAGGAGCTGTAAGGGGCCAAGCATCCCAGAATACGTGGAAGAAGAAGAGCTATTAAAGATAAACGTATATTTTCATAAAGAGAATAAACTTAAGGAAATGTACCTAGAAGAATATATTGTGGGGGTAGTTGCTGGAGAGATGCCAGCTTCATTTGATATAGAAGCACTAAAGGCCCAAGCTGTTATCGCTAGAACATATGCAGTGGCTAGAATGAGGCAGTTTGGTGGAAATGGTTATAGTGGATACCCCCAAGCTGATATATCCACTGACTATGCAGAAAACCAACATTATGTCACAGAAGAAGAGGCCAAATCTAACTGGAGTTTCTGGCAAAAAAATGCTAACTGGGAAAAAATAACTGAAGCAGTATACTCAACCATGGGAGAAATAATAACCTACGAAGGAACAACAATAGATGCTTTGTACCACTCCACATGTGGAGGTGCTACTGAAGATTCAGAGGATGTTTTTACAAATGCTATTCCCTATTTAAGAGGGAAGGAGTGCTCTTTTTGCAAAGATTCATCTAGATTTAACTCTAAAGTTACATATACCAAATATCAACTTGGGCAAATTTTACAACAGGAGGGACTACAACACGTAATAGGGGCTACAAAAATAGATATGGAACCTGTGTCAAAAACAAATTCTGATAGAGTAATACAATACAGAATTGGGGATAAAATATTTAGGGGCAATGACGTAAGAATGTTATTTAAACTAGATTCAGCAAGGTTTACATATAAATATGATGGAAATAACATAACTTTTACCGTGGTGGGCTATGGGCACGGAGTAGGCATGTGTCAGTATGGTGCTAATGGAATGGCAAAAAAAAGCTATAACTATAAAGATATTATAAATTTTTATTATACTTCAGTAGAAATTGCTAACATCTTGGAATATTAAAAATAAATGGGGTTATAATACCACCTTGAGGGGTGGTATTATTATGGAAAAAATGAACAAAATAAAAAATGTAATTAAAAAAGGATTTATCCAAACTAAGGAGTTTTTTACAAAGGTCTTTAAGTCTATTAAAGAAAATGTAGTTAAGGGGTTTACAAAATTCTTAGCCCTACCTAAATACATGAAAACAACCATTGTATATATTTGCTTAGTGGCAATAATATTCGGTGGAGTTACATGGTGGCAAAGGAGCCAAATGCCCTTTAACATAATAGCGAACAGACCGCCTGTTGAAGACCCTGTAGAAAAGGAACCTGATCTACCCGGTGAAACTGATTTAGATGACCCAGAAGATGATAAAAGAGAGTCCCCTGGAAAAGAAGAGGAAGATGAAGAAATCTCAGAGGAAGATATAGACTCTGAACCGGTTTTTGACATTAGTAATGAAATAATGTGGCCAATTGACGGGCTCAGGTCAATTGAAGGAAAGTTTCGCGAAGAGTTTCAGTATAGGGATGATGGACAACCATACTATTTAGATGGCATTATCATAGCCGCAACAAAGGGTAGTAATGTGAGGGCTGCGCTACCTGGGGAAGTTGTAGATATTGCAGAATCATACCTTTATGGTAAAGTAGTCAAAGTTGTTTATGTAGACCAAGATAAGGTTCTTTGGGAAAGTATTTATTATAACCTAGAAAACACTAAAGTGGAGATAGGACAAAACTTAACTGTAGGTGACAGTATTGGTTCAGTTGGTTCTAACTACTTAAACCAAAGCTTTAGCGAAGAACACCTATACTTTGAACTTAAGAAAAACAAACAGAATGTTGATCCTGAGCTATATCTTAATTAGGTCCCTCATATTGGGACCTATATTACTTTTATTTAGAATATCCCTTCAACGAGGTGAATATAATTGAATAGTATTTTAGTTGAGGGGGGCTCTGAGATGCACGATTACATTATTCAACGGGTAATAGAAATTAGTGAACACATGATAAACACAGGTGAGACAGTAAGGGAAATATCTAAAAGATTCGGAGTGAGTAAGTCTACAGTCCACAAAGACTTAGTAGAAAGGTTACCGATGATTAACACAGATCTTTATGAACAAGTACGGGATGTACTAGAAAAGAACAAAAATGAGAGACACTTAAGAGGTGGCGAATCCACTAGACTCAAGTATATGATTGATGAAAAAGATGGTAAGCTTGTAGAAATAATAGAGTAAAACATTTATTTGGAATTTAAAGGATTTTTTAAAACTATGTAGAATATTATGGTAAGTATTCTTGAATTTTTTGGGATTGAGGGGGAAATTAAATGATGAGTTTTAGCAAGGATATTGGAGTTGATTTAGGAACTGCCAGTGTATTAGTTACTGTTAAAGGCAAAGGAATCGTACTACATGAGCCCTCAGTAGTTGCAGTGGATAGTGACACCAACAAAACCCTTAAAGTAGGGGAAGAAGCCAGGCTTATGCTTGGTAGGACACCTCTGAACATAACGGCTGTAAAACCATTAAGGGATGGTGTCATAGCGGATTTTGATTTGACTGAGGTTATGCTTAAGCACTTTATATCAAAGGCTGCAGGTAATACCTTATTCTTTAAGCATAGGGTTATGGTTTGCGTACCTGCAGGTATCACTACAGTTGAGAAAAGAGCAGTAGAAGAAGCAGTGTATAGAACAGGCGCTAAAGAAGTATTTTTAATTGAGGAGCCTAGAGCTGCAGCAATAGGAGCAGGTTTAGAAATATTTGAACCCTGTGGTAATATGGTTGTTGATATAGGCGGTGGTACCACAGACGTTGCTGTACTTTCTTTGGGTAGTATCGTTGAAAAAGAAAGCATTAGAGTTGGTGGTAATCGCTTTGATGAAGCAATTATCAGGCACATTAGGGACAAGCATAACCTAATGATAGGGGAAAGAACGGCGGAAGACGTCAAAATTAAAGTTGGTACGGCACATTTAAAATCTAGAAACGAAAAAATGGAGATTAGGGGAAGGGACATTGTAAGTGGCCTTCCTAAGACCATAGAGATTGACTCACATTCAGCTTATCAAGCTATGGAAGAACCTATTTACGCCATACTAAGAAGCACACATAAAGTATTAGAACGAACTCCACCAGAACTGGCAGCAGACATTATGGATAAAGGAATATTTATGACAGGTGGAGGAGCTATGCTTCATGGTCTCGATGTTTTCTTATCTGAGCACTTAGGTAGCCCGGTTATTCTAGCTGAGGACCCTATAACCTGCGTGGTTAGGGGTACAGGCCTAGCATTAGAAGTTTTAGACTCTATACAAGATACTTTAGTGGGAAGTAAAAAAAGCAGTTAAAGTGAAGGCTAAGCCTTCACTTTAACTTTTTTAATTCCCTTGGAGGAAATAGGCACTGTCCTTTAATGAAGATTCAAAGCAAAAGCGTATTTTCGGGCGTTTTTAAGCCTTATTTACCATTGACATAAGCCATTAAATAGTCTACTCTTTATTATAAGGAGTAGTATATCCACTGGGAGGTAATTGAATTATGATAAGAGGTTTACATATATCAAAGACAGGCATGATTACACAACAAAGAAAGCAAGAAAACATAGCTAACAACATAGTAAACTCTAATACAACGGGCTTTAAAAAAGCTTCTAGCGCCATAGCAGCGGACAAAGATTTATTTCTACATAGATTAAATGATGAGATTCTTAGAACCTCTTTTGGGAATACTGATAAAAAACCAGCGGTGGGTCCCTTAGGAATGGGAGTATTCCTTGATGAGACACTGACTAACTTTCTTCAAGGTAATATGATTGAAACAAACATAAAATCAGACTTAGCCATTGCGGGCAATGGATTTTTCACTGTTGAACAGGGAGGACAACTGTTTTTAACAAGGGATGGTTCCTTCAACATAGACTCCCAAGGAAACCTTGTAAATGGAGATGGTTTGTACTTACATGGGAGCAATGGGAGGATAACGCTGCCACAGGGACATAATGGCCAATTCTCTGTTTCCACCAACGGACAGATTTCTGTGGGTGATCAATTTATAGATACAATAAGAATTACTACCATACAAAATCCCCATAGTTTGGACAAACTAGGAAACAACCTTTTTGCTACAACAGCAAGAACAACAGAAGGTGGAGTTCAAGGGGAAATTATTCAGGGATACTTGGAAGGCTCAAACGTCGATTTGGCAGATGAAATGGTAGAACTAATTGCAACAATGAGGGCATACGAAGCAAACCAAAGAGCTATTCATGCCCATGATGAGACTTTAGGAAAAGCAGTAAATGAAATAGCTAGTGTTAGATAATAGTAGGAGGGATAAATAATAATGATTCGTTCTTTATACACAGGTGCATCAGGAATAATATCAGGACAAAGACAAATTGATACAATATCTAACAATATAGCAAATGTAAATACAGCAGGATTTAAAGAAAGCAGAACTAACTTTCAAGATCTTTTTTACGCAAACCTTCAACAAAATAAAAATCTCGAAAATCCTAACCGGTTGAGTAACTTAGGTATAATGATAGGACATGGAGTAAGACCTGGCTCCACAACTAAAAACTTCACCCAAGGTCCACTTATAGGAACCGATGGTCCCTTGGACTTGGCAATACAAGGAAACGGGTATTTTGGGATGAACAAAGATGGACAAATGCATCTAACAAGGCACGGGAATTTTCAAATAGATACAAATGGGGTATTAACAAATAGTGACGGTTACCCTGTAATGGGAAACTTTGTTGGAAATTTAAGTGATTTCAGTAACCTTAGCTTCTCGCCCGAGGGGATTTTGACAGGCACAAATGCACAAGGGGAAATACAAGAACTAGGAAGTATTACAATTTTTGATGTTCCAAACAGTGGGGGACTATTGGCTCAAGGGGCAAATCTCTTTGTAGCCACAGAGAACTCTGGACAGCCCAATATTGTAGGAACTAATTTGAAACAGGGTTTTTTGGAAGGTTCTAATGTAAACCTTGCTGATCAGTTTAGCCAGATGATCATAAATCAAAGGGCTTTGGAGGCAAGTGCAAAAATAATCCACACTGCCGACGAAATGATGTCCCATGCAAACAATATTAGAAGGTAGGGAATTATGGTGTTTAATATCATAATAACTATATTCGGGACGATAGTCGGATTAGTATCTTTAGCAATATTAGAAAATATCGCCTATCAATCATCCATTTTAGTTGGAATATTAGCTTTATTAAATCCTTTTGTTGGAAGCAAATTTGCCACTTTAAGTGTGGCCATTTCAGCAATGCTACTTTTAAATGGAGATATAACCTTTAGAATCATATCTTTTTTAGGTCTGGTACTGTTTATTGTTATTTATAACTACTTTGTGGAGAAAGGATACAAGGAAGGCGAAAACAAGTCTTTGGTGCAATTCACTTTTATAGGCATAGGCCTAGGGTTACTGGCCAAAAATATTATTTTCTTTTTCCTAGGATATCCAGTTGAAACTATAGTCTTAGATCTAATAGCTGCAGTGGCTGGGGTTTTTATGGTAAGCTATCTTGGCCCAATTATAAAAAAATATAAAAAATAAAAATAAAAACGAACTATTCGTTTTTATTTTTTAGTTTACCCCCTAAAATTACTGTTTTACATACGTATAAACTAGTGAAACAAGATAATGGAGGGATGTATATGAAAAAAATAGCAGTAATACTATTGATGTTTATGTTAGGGCTAAACACTGTAGCTTTTGCAGAGGAGCCAATAATCTCTGTTGTAGAAGACAGCGAGGAGAGCATTGGGGATATAGAATTTCCCGAACAGATTGACCTTACAGAGGATGAATTTTTGGAAGAAGTTATAACTCCAGAGTCTGAGGTTTACACTATTAAAAGACTATTTGAAGAGTTGAAGGGATACTTCTATTCACTAGACAACCAAAAACTAGATTACTATACAGAACTAGCTGAGAAGAGGTTGATAGAATTAGACCTTATAGAAAACGAAGAGGAAAAGTTCGGGTATATAGAGCTGCTAATAGCAGATTTTATAAATTACATGGAACTAGCCCAAGAAGTTGCTGATAACATAGATGAAGAAGAGTTAGAAGCTATCGATGAAGATGAAGAAAATAATGTACAAGATGAAGAAGAGGTAGATGTAGATTTAGACGAAAACGAAGAAGATAATGATGAAATGTTAGAAGAAGTACTAAATAAAAACGCACAAAAGCTTCAAAAATTTAATGAGCAGAGGGAAAGACTTCAACACAAATTTGAAGTGAAAATAGAATCTGCTCCTGAAAGTGCGAAGCCAGGCTTGCAAAGGGCTTTAGCTAATATTTCTAAAGGGCAAGAACAAAGAATAGCAAATATTCTTAGGAAAGACCCTTCTTTGAAAACTGATGAAGTAACAGAGGAGAATACTGAAGAACTATTGCAAGATGATGTAAAAGAAGAGATTTCTGTTGAAGTTTCTACGGAAAGTGAAGTAAATAAAAATAACAAAAACAACAAAAACAACAAAAACAACAATGGAAATGGCGCAAAAAATAGCAATAAAAACAGTAAACACAATCGTTAAATCAAAAGGTCACTATGTGGCCTTTTTTTTAATGAAAATGATAAAAAACCTTAAAAGTATACAGGAAAATACTTTGAGATAGCGAATATAAATAGTTGGAGGTGATATTTTGAATAAAGAAAGAATACTGTCTATCTTAAATAACTCTTTAGCAGTTATAAAATCTAGCTACTCAAAATTCTCAACATATTGCAATAAACAAGTTTTTGCCACAAGTACGATGCTTGTGGGACTGTTTATACTTGTACTGAACTTAACACTATCTAGTAGGTTGGTGATGGTTTACCCATTTATCCTTGGTATTTTCTTTTTAGTACTTTACTTTATTTACAGAAGAAACCATTATTTTTCCTTCATGGCCTCACATATGCTTAGCCTCGGTCTATATATTATACTATTATTAACAGACCTCTTTCCTGATGGAGGAGACTCTGCAGTTGTGTTTTTTGTAGGGTCAGGGTTCTTAGTCTTTTATGCCCTAGAGGGTAAATGGAAGGATTATTGGCCACTGATACCTGGAATAACAATTTCACTTTTTGGAGCACTACTATACTTACATACCACAAACACAGTACAGATGAATTTTATTGTTCTCATAGGAAAGTTTTGGCCACTGACAATTGTATTGTTTGGCTTAATAAGTCTATTTATAAATCCATTAAAAAGTATCTGCAACCAGTTTATTAAAAAAATACAAGCATAAAAAGAGGACTACCCTTATGGGTTAGTCCTCTTTATCGTTGTTTACTTGACTGTGGAAAATGTCATCAAGGGTAGGTTCTTTATGTGATGTTAGGTTCTGAACTTGGGTTACTCCCCGAGCAGTTTTTATTGCGGCAATGACATCTTTAATATCATTATTAGTTTCTCCAAATAGTGTAACAACACCGTCATTTACTTTGATATTTAATTCCTTATAATCTAAGTTTCTTAGGTTTAGTTCTTCAATTAACTCTTGCTCTACATCCTTATCTACTATGTGGCCATCAGTACTGATGCTAATACTGTTAACCACAGGTAGATCATAATGGGTTTGAACCAATTTTTGCGCATATTCCTTTTCTGATAAAGCATCAACTATCCCAGTGATCTCTATTTGCCTTTGATTACAATATACTCTTATATCATAGTTAGCTAAGTTAGTATCGTTGTTAAAAATACCTTGAATCTTGTTTTGAAGATCATTATCAGTAGCCTGATATACTTGGCTTTTTTTTACATCCCCTTCAATCTTGCTCTCAATAGGGGTTTTTACATCTTTATTATCTAAAATAGAATGTTCGTTACTGTGTAGTTGAGTTTCTTGAGATTTTGATTCCCTAGGTCTAGCATTATCCAGGTACCTCAAATCTAGCCTTGAAGCACCATCTTGGTACTCTTCTTTCTTACCCATATTTAAACCTCCCTATATTTATTGTTTTGTGTTTTCTTTTTTATTATCCGCTTAATGTTAGATAATCATTTATGTAAAATAGAGAAAAAATAAAATTTCAGATTTATTGTTATGATATAAGTAAAATAGGTTGTTATAAAATAATTGCTGGGGTAAAATTATATTTACCCTACACTTAAAATTAGGAGGTTTTAAAATGAATTTGGGGATATCCACAGCATCTTTTTACCCAAAAATATATACAGAAAATACCATAGAACTTATTTCTGAACTGGGAGTAGATAAAATAGAAGTGTTTTTGCAGACACAGAGCGAATACAAGGAAGAGTATATAAAGAATCTATCTGAAAAAATCAAAATGAATGGACAGCAGGTATACTCTGTACATCCAAGCTCTGCAAGCTTTGAACCACTGTTGTTTTCAGATTATAAAAGGGAAGTGGATGACGCTATAGAGATTTTTAAAGTAATATTTAAGTGTTGTAAGATTTTAGGTGCGAAGTATTATAATTTTCATGGACCAAGGCTTGTAAGCTCACCTGTTAATCAGTGGCCCATGATAATAGATAGAGTGCGCAAAATAACAGATATAGCGAAAGAATATGATATTGGCATATCCCAAGAGAATGTTTCATGGTGTGTCAGTGGTAAAATGGAATTTGTAGAATTTCTCAAAGGAGAAAAAATAGAAAATCTATATTACACCTTGGATAACAAACAAGCAGTAAAGAGTCTTGTAGACCCCAATAAGCTAGCCAAAGTAATGGGAACAGACTTGGTAAACGTTCATATTAGTGATATAAAAGAAAAGGATGTAGGTATTTTCCCGGGGTTTGGCAATTTCGAGTTTGATGATTTTTTTATCAATCTAAAAGAGCTCAAATATACTGGCCCAGTTTTTATAGAAGTGTACGGCAAGTATCTGCCCCATGACCTAAAGGGAGAATTTAAGAAGTTTAAATTAAAGTATTTCTAAAAATTTTACATTGACAATACCATGTATAAAATGATATTTTTTACTTATTAAATAAAAAGGGATGGGGAGAAATGTACAAAGTAGTATTTACCATTTTATTTCCTGTAGCTGGATTTGTTGTGGGAGCCTATTTGGCGTTGGATGTTATAAAAATGTTAGTTAATATGGTTTATACAGAACAGGGTGAAGAACATGAATAGAATTCTCTCTATTTTTGTTGAAGGTATTTATAACATAACTGGTGTGAACGGTGCACTACTTTTTGCCTATGGTTTTTTTACCGGACTACTACTTATTTTTTCCGGAACCCTTCTTGTAATCATGTACAACCTGTGGGCGAGAACTAACTAGCATTTCATAAAGATAAATAAAAAACCCTTATGGGTTTTTTTATTTATCTTTATTTTTTGTAGAAGATTAATAGGGTATCAAAGTTTTATGTATTTTTTTGTCTTCCAAAATTAAAACTAAAATAAGGATTATCATATTTTAACTCAGGAGGAAAAAAATATGCAGATGCAAGTTACTAATGATATAGGGAAACTTCAAAAGGTTATTGTTCATAGACCGGGAGAAGAACTTGAATACTTAACACCTAAATTTTTAGAAGAACTTCTATTTGATGAAATTCCTTGGCTTAAGAGAGCTAGGGAAGAGCATGACGGATTTGTAAAAATTATGAGAGATGAAGGGGTAGAAGTCTTATACATTACAGAACTGATGGCTGATGTTTTAAATGAAAAGTCACAACTAAAGGAACAATTTATAGGTGAACACTTAGACTTAAGCCACATAGCCAATATGGATACAAGGGAAGCAGTATATGATTACCTGATGGAAAAAGATAATAGCTATGTTATAGATACCCTTATAAGAGGCTTAAAAAAGGACTATGTTCAGACAATTAAGGACAGTGAGTCCCTTGCTGATCTTACAAAATCGAGCTTTCCTTTTTACCTAGCACCATTACCTAGTATGTATTTTTCTAGGGACCAAGGGATAGCAATGGCAAATAGTATGTTAACGGGATCTATGTTCAATGACACTAGAAGAAGAGAGACTTTATTTATTGAGTACATACTAAAACATCATAACGTATTCAAAAATATAGAACCCATATGGGGGAGTTCGTTACCACCAGGAGTAGAAGGTGGTGACATAATAGTTTTGTCAGAGAAGACTATTATGATAGGTTTAAGCGAAAGGACTACAGTTCAGGCAATAGAAACAGTTGCGAAGGAAATTCTTATAGAAAAACAACTGGCTGAAGAAATACTTATTGTTCAAATACCTGCTAAGAGAGCTTATATGCATTTAGACACTGTGTTAACCATGGTAGATCATGATAAATTTTTAATGTATCCAGGGATAAAAGACAGAACATATACATATTTAATGACTGCTGACAAAAAAGGCAAAGTTAAAGCAAAAAAAGGTAATGGTTTAAAAGAGGATCTAGAAAAATCCTTAAATAGGCCAGTAAAAATAATATTTTCAGGGGAAGATGACCCAATCATCGCAGCACGGGAACAATGGGGTGACAGTACTAACACCCTAGCAATAGCACCAGGGAAGGTACTGGTTTACAACAGAAATATGGTTACCAACAAACAGTTGAAAAAAGAAGGAATAGATATACTTGAATTTGAGGGATCTGAACTTGTTAGGGGCCGTGGTGGCCCAAGATGTATGAGCATGCCCATATCCAGAGAGAATCTCAAGTGAAATGTATTTCAACATTAAAACGAAGCATGTTAAGCAGACTAGTTTCCCAAGTCTGCTTTTTTTTGATAATATATATGATAGTAAGAATATAGGAGGAGATTACATGGAAAAACGCGGTTTAATAACACTTACTGTCTCAGAGTCTAAAAGACTAATAGCTAAAGCAGTTGCAGAATTGCCACAAATACAAAAAGCACTAGAAAAAGGAATAATCATAGTGGCTGGAGGTACAACAAATGGGTACATAGTCGAAGAACTTCTAGGTCAAAGTATCGAAAAGGATAGATATACAGCTGGAGTTATCGTAAAGGGTCTAGCCTGTATTACCCCAAATGAAGAGAGGCTGCAACCAGTTGTTATAAAAGATGGCCAGCAAGTCCACCTGCCATGGACAGAAGCCTTGGGTGAAATGCAAAAAGGGGATGTTTTTATTAAAGGTGGAAACGCTCTAGATTTACAAGGAAATGTAGGGGTCATGGTTGCACACCCTCAAGGGGGGACCATTGGAACAGCCCTATCAACCCTGATGGCAAAGGGTATTGACCTAGTCCTTCCAGTGGGATTAGAGAAACTAGTTCCTTCAGTTGTTTTAGCAGCTAAAGAAGGTGGAATACATAAGATAGATTACTCCCTAGGCATGTCATGTGGGATGATCCCTGTATCCACAGGCCAAATAGTATCAGAGATAGAGGCGCTGAGTTTCCTATTCGGAGTAGACGTGGTTCCGTATGGTGCAGGGGGAATTGGTGGAAGTGAAGGGGCTCAAACACTACTATTTATTGGTGAAGAAGAAGATGTAAAGGAAGCTTTTGAATTCCTTAAAGAACTCAAAGGAGAGCCATCCTTAAAGGGAATAAAACAAAAATGCCCTTGTGGAAATCCTTGTCATCTATTTAAATAGAAAAACGGACCTTAAGGGTCTGTTTTTTTATTTAAAGCTGTAATATAATATTCCTAGAGTCTAAATATTGGGAGGCAATAATAAAATGGCTAAAAAAACTATGCCAATACACTTTTTTTCGGGGCTAACATACGCAACCATCTTCGGTTTTTCTTTTCTTTTTACCTCAAGGGTGCTGCAGCACATAGAACCATTTCATCTTTTGAGCTTTAGGTTTTTATTGGCTTTTTCAGTAATGACCATACTGAAAATCACAAGGGTTATAGATATCCCCTTAACAAAAGAACTTCTTAATCCATATCTATTTTTATTAGCTTTATTTCAGCCACTATTGTATTTTACAGGGGAGACCATAGGTGTAAAGATGACATCTTCCTCTGAATCTGGCTTAATGATAGCACTTATACCTATACTGGTGGCTATATTTAGTGCAGTTTTTTTAAAAGAGTACCCAACAAAAAAACAAATACCTTTTATTATTTTATCTACCATTGGGGTTTCTGTAATAGTATTATTTCAGGATAGCGTGGAATTTGGAAGTAGCCTCTTAGGCTTTTCCATGCTTTCTCTAGCAGTAATATCCGCAGCATTTTTTAACATACTATCTAGAAGTTTATCAAATCAATTAAAGCCACTACAGATAACATACTTTATGATGGGTTTTGGCTCAGTATTTTTCTCGATAGTAGCCGTTTCCCAACATATATCTAATAATAGCTTAGGGGAATTTTTCTTACCACTGCAGCAAAGTGAAGTACTAGTAGGATTAGGCTATCTAAGCATACTATCCTCTATTATTGCATTCTTTATGGTTAATTTTACTTTATCAAAGGTAACGGCATCTCAGGGAGCAGTATTTGCAAACCTTGTGACAGTGATTTCAATTTTTGCAGGTGTTTTTATTGGGAAGGAGAGTTTTTACCTATACCATATAGTAGGCAGTATTCTTATAATATTCGGGGTATGGGGGACTAATAAATTTGTTTTAAAAGACAAGGGAACTATAAGTATTGAAGAGGTAGCGTAAAAAAATGAGTGACTTTTTGGAAAGTCACTCATTTTATCTTAATTTTGGCCCCTGGACCTACTGAGATTCCTTGGACCTTCTTCAACTCTGAAAGTAGTTTTAAAAGGGCAGTATCCTTAGCCTTTGCTTCTATCATAATATCTAGGTTAGCAGCTTTACCTTGAATGATCTCAATGAAATTCATGAATTGAGTGACATCTATAAAATCAGCATGGTGCCTAAAATGTTTTTCATTTTTAGGGCTAGATATGTGTACCTTGGGTATTTGACCCTTCCAGGTTTTAAAGATATCACTAATCAACTCTTCTAAGGGGAATGGTCCTTTATTACAAAGATAATGATGATAATCAAGTACCATAGGAAGCTTAACCCTTTGACAAAGAGTTAAAACCTCCTCTGCAGTGTAAGATTTATCATCGTTTTCCACAATGATTCTATCCCTTAATGGTAAGGGGAGTTTATCCAGATTTTCTGCAAACCTTTCCAGACCCCTTTCTTTATTGCCATAGGAACCCCCTACATGCAATACCAGGCTACTATTAGGTAAACCCATAGCTTGGAAGAGTTTATGGTGATACTGTAAATCCTTGATGGATGCACTAAGTACATCTTCTTTAGGAGTGTTAAGGACAGTAAAGTGATCGGGGTGGGCACTTACTCGAAAGCCTTTTTCCTTTATATAAGTACCAATTTTTAAAAATAAATCATTAAATTCATTTGTATAATCGAAGCCCTGGGAAATTGGGTGGGTAGCCATGGGTACAAGTTTGGAAGTTAGTCTAAAAACTTCAATGCCAAGGGAAGCATTGTGGTATAGTAATCGTAAAGTGTTATTAAGATTAGTTTCTGTAAGTTTACGTAAATGAAAGAGCTGACTTTCTTTATCAGGCAGCTTATCTAAAGATTTTAGAGTAATTGTTTTTGAAGGAGAACAGTCCTTAACCTCAAGGGACATTGCCACATAACCTAAACGAATTTCCAACAAAATACCTCCCTTAATAAGTTTTCAAAGTACTCTTGATTATTATCACCTTACTTATATAAAAACATTATAAAACTACAAAAATAAATAAAGATATGATACAATCATGAAAATGGAGGGATGAAAATGGGAAAAATAATAGTTGTTGGAAGTATAAATATGGACTTATTATTTAGGACAAAAAAGCGGCCTAACCTTGGAGAAACAGTGAAAGGTATAGAATTTGCTCAATTTCCAGGGGGAAAGGGTGCAAACCAAGCAGTGGCAGCGTCCCGACTAGGATCGCAGGTTCAGATGGTAGGTAGTGTAGGCAAAGATGAATATGGTAAGATTTTAAAAGGGCATCTAGCAAATGAGGGAGTTCATATTAGTACCATAAAAGAAGTGGATGACTCCACTGGTCTAGCTAATATCGTATTAGATTCAGATGGTGAAAACTCCATTATAATAATTGAAGGTGCAAACTCAAAAGTGCATAGCACAGATATTGATGATCAATTATTTGAAAGTGATGACATATTATTACTCCAACTGGAGATACCCATAGAAACTGTAATTTACGCAGCTAAAAGTGCAAAAGCTAAAGGAGCAAAGGTTATATTTGACCCTGCTCCCGTTAAAGAAATACCTGAAGAATTGTATCAATACATAGATATAATCAAACCTAACCAATGGGAAGCCATGGAACTTACAAAAACTAGTAATGTTGATCAAGCAGCATCCATTTTGTTAGAAAAGGGAATAAATAATGTAATCATAACCCTTGGGGGAGATGGAGCCAAGCTATACACAAAAGATATTATAAAACATTTTGCTCCACGGAAGGTAGAAGTAGTAGATACAACTGCAGCCGGTGATAGCTTCTCTGGAGCACTAGCCACGGCATTAAATAAAGGTAAGGAGCTAGATGAAGCCATTAACTTTGCCATAAAAGTTTCTAGCTTAACGGTAACACGCTTAGGGGCACAATCATCTTTACCATCCATAGATGAAATAGGAGGAGAATAATGAAAATAATTTTAGATGTTGATCCAGGAATAGATGACGCAATGGCCATAGCATTGGCACTGAAGACCAAAGGTGTACAACTGCTAGGTCTCACCACTGTAGGGGGAAATCTTCCCTTGAACAAAACAACAGACAATGCAGCAAAAATCCTAAAGTTATTAGGTGCAAACTGTAAGGTTTACCCAGGAATGGCAGGTCCTCTAATAAGAGAATTGCACACGGCAGAACAAATCCACGGACCAACAGGTTTAGGGTATTTAGACCTGCCAGCAGCCCAAGAGTATATTGGGAATAAACATGGAGTAGATTTTATTATTGATGAAATCAATAATAACCCCCATGAAGTAACCCTTATAGCGGTAGGACCTTTGACCAATGTTGCCAATGCTATTAAAAAAGACAAAAGTGTTATAGATAAAGTGAAAGAGATTATAATTATGGGCGGTGCAGTTTATACAGGGGGGAATGTTACACCCGCTGCTGAATTCAATATATATGTTGACCCCGAAAGTGCCCAAATAGTTTTCAACAGTGGAGCTAACATAACGCTGGTGGGTCTTGATGTAACTTTGCAAGCTCTCTTAACGGAAGAACATATAGAAATCCTCAAAGAAAAAGGTGGAAAGATAGGGCAAGCCATAGGTTCTATGACAGATTTTTACTTGGAACGATATAAAGACCACAACAAACTGAAAGGATGTGCATTACATGACCCCTTAGCAGTGGGTGTGGCCTTAGATAAATCCTTAGTTAAAACTCAGAAGGTTTTTGTGGCAGTTGAGACTAAAGGGGAATTTACCAGAGGTGAAACCCTTGGAGATGTCCACGGACGCTTTGGTAAAGAACCAAACATAAATGTTTGTATAGAGGTTGATGAAAAAAGATTTATAAACTCATTTATGGAAACACTGACAAGTTAGAGCATTGCCACAAGGTTTACAATACGGCCCGTTTCTTTACCATCTCGCCTTACGGAAAATAGCCTGTCATCACAATAATTACAGAGATTTAATTCTTTAAAATCACCTGTATATCCAGCTTCCCTTAAGTTATATTGGGAAGCTAATTTTATGTCCACAGCATAATGACCATCCACTTCTTCTATAATATCTAGGGGATAACAATATTGTTGAATGAAAACATCCCTAAGGTATTCATTATGCTGGACGTAGCAATCTCTACAGATACCGGGGCCATAGGTTATCTCTAAATCATCTATTTTACTTCCCATTTCTATCATTTTATTCATTATTTTGACTTCAAGTTGTTCTACAATACCTCTCCAACCACAGTGGGCAAGCCCTAAAATATCATTGACTGGATCGTGGATAATTACTGGAAAACAATCTGCGGTGGTAATGGCTATATATAAATTTTTGTCCCTTGTAATGATTCCGTCGTAACCTATAAGGTTTTGCTTATCAGGAAGGACTCCGTCCCCGCCTTTAGCCCTATCAACTTCAATAAATTCACTGGAGTTCTTTAAAATAACCCTTACTACCTTATTTAAATCAATACCCGTAGACTGAGATAGCCTTTGATAATTTTCATAAACTTCTTTTCCACCCATTTGGTAGAGCATATTGCCATTTTCCTTTGTTGAAATTACAATATCAAGCTTATTATTATTAAACCTTAAAAAATTTTTCATTTTTTTCCTCCTTTTATATAGACTTAAAAAGTTGGGTATATTAAAATATAGATTGAGTGTTTTACTATGCTACATAATATTCTATTTAAGGAGGATTATATATGAACAAGAAAGTAATTTCAACTCAGAATGCTCCAGCTGCAATAGGTCCTTACTCACAAGCTATCCAAATTGGTAACCTGTTGTATACCTCAGGTCAAGTTCCATTTGATCCACAAACCATGGAAGTTGTATCTCAAGACATTAAAGAACAAACTAAAAGAGTTATGGAAAATCTTAAGGCTATCTTTGATGAAGCAGGTACTTCCTTTGACAAGGTAGTTAAAATGACTGTATTCATTAAAGACATGAACCAATTTGGTGACATCAATGAAGTATACGCAACATACTTCGGAGATACCCCACCAGCAAGATCCTGCGTAGAAGTGGCAAGACTACCAAGGGACGTAGGAATAGAAATAGAAGCAATAGCAATAGTTGACTAACAAAAAGATGTCTGCGAAAAACGCAGACATCTTTTTGTTTTAAAAAAATCTAGCCACCAATTGCACCACCATGAAAGCTAAGAAATAATCACCAAGGGACACCAATAAAGATAGTCCGCTACTGTATGGTCCATATTGACCAAGATTATTACTTTGCCTTGGATTGAGCACTGAATCTAGCATTTAATAAAAGTAGTGGTAATAGCTTAGGTCTATTATCTTTATTGGTGCCAATTGGTGAAATCTTTTTTGGTGTAATTGGTGGCGAAATGTTTTAAGGGGTTTGCTCTTTGCAGGAATATCAAAAATTTGGTAGAATATACATTAAGTTAAAATCTATTGTAAAGGGTGAAGGACATGTCAGAGATTAAATTTGGAACAGATGGCTGGAGAGGACTTCTTGCCAGAGATTTTACATTTGCAAATGTTGAGAAAGCAGTAAATGCAATACTTGCCCATGTGCATTATAAAGGTATGGGTAATAAAGGGATAGTAATAGGCTACGATACCAGGTTTTTAGGGGATCAATTTGCCCTCCTAGCCACAGAATTAGCCAATAAATGGGGTATGGATGTATATCTAACAGATAAACCCACACCCACACCTGTTATTGCTTATGGTGTTAAGGTAAAACAAGCTGCTGGTGCTCTTATGTTTACTGCAAGCCACAACCCGCCAGAATATAACGGCATTAAGTTTATTCCACACTACGCTGGACCAGCAACAATGGAAATCACCAAGGATATTGAAAATCACTTAAACAACCCAAAAGAATACGTATCAGATAAAAAAGGTGAAACATCCACATACAACCCATGGAAAGATTACAAAGAACATCTAAATTCTATTTTGGATTTATCAAAGCTTAAAGGATTAAAAGTTGTGGTAGATCCAATGTATGGTGCAGGATCTGACTACCTTCCAGAGCTCCTAGAAGAGGCAGGGTGCCATGTTGTGGCAATTAATATACATAAGGACCCTTACTTTGGTGGCAACCTTCCAGAGCCAAACCTAGAGCACCTAGGTGACTTGGTTGAAATGGTAAAAGAAGAAAATGCACAACTGGGGTTAGCTTTAGATGGGGATGCTGATAGATTTGGTATAGTTGACCATGAAGGTAGCTACTATGTACCTAATCAGCTGATACCCCTAATGTTCCAATACCTTGCAAAGGAAAATACAACTGAGAAGAGAGTTATTCGTACAGTTGCCACAACTCATCTAATTGATAAAATGGCTGATGAGATGGGATTTGAAGTTACAGAAACACCTGTTGGCTTTAAATACGTTGGAGAAGCAATGGAGCAAGGTGGAGTACTTATAGGAGGGGAAGAAAGTGGAGGAGCAAGTATCCACGGACATATCCCAGAAAAAGACGGGCTTTTAGTGGATTGCTTAGTTGCTCTTATGGTTGTATCCTCAGGTCCGTTAAAGGAACAATGGGAAAAACTGTTGGCTAAGTACGGCAACTTTGTAAGCAAAAGACTTGACCTTAGGGTGCCAGAAGACAAAAAAGCAGAGATACTAAATAACCTTAAGGAAAACACACCTACTGAAGTTGCAGGACTAAAGGTAGTTGAAGTTAACAGAAAAGATGGAACAAAAATGTTATTGGAAGATAAAAGTAGCTGGGTACTCTTTAGACCATCAGGTACTGAACCACTTTTAAGGGTATATATAGAAAGTGATACCCAGGAGACATTTGATAAAATAGCAGCATGGGCAAAAGATTACCTAGCAAGCTAAGTAGACAAAGGGGAATATTTGCAAAGGGCTATGGAGCTTTATAAGCCAAATGTAAACAGGAGGGGTGCAAATGAAAAGGAGTATAGTTATTATTTGCTTGCTTTTTGTTCTTGTTTTTGTAATAAGTGGGTGTAAAAATGCTGATAATATTGCTATAGAAACAATAATAATCACAGAATATGTTGACAGTGACTCTGGTTTTAAATTTCAATCTGAGTATATTACAGATGAGGAGAAAATAAAGGAGATTTTAGTTGAATTAGAGTCAATAGACTTATCACAGTTATCCGACGACCAGGGATTGCGAGTTGGAGGAGGGTTAGTTGTGAGGCTTGTAGATGACTTTGATGAGACTTATACCTATGTTTTATATAACAAACTAGTTAGTAAAAACGGAACATTTTATGATACAGAAATTGACTATGAAGCTAGGATGAGGAATATAGCAAAGACAGTTTCAGATAGCAATTAAGAGGCTAGATTTTAGGGTTCAGGTTACATTTTATCCAAAAGTGGATTAATGTAGCCTGAACCTTTGTTTATGTTATAATGTTATTTAGCAATCATAAAGAATAGGAGTCATGCCACATGGATATAGATATAACAATTTATGATATTTTTAAAAGTTTAATAAATAACCTTGGAATAATAGTACTTATAGCTTTTTTACTTACAAAGATTCCACTGTTTAAAACCCTAGTTATAGATAAAGAACGGGTAGGTGTAAAAGGGCAGATTACTCTGGCTATAATCTTCGGTCTTTTTGGTATCTTAGCTACTTATAATGGATTCCCTGTAAAAGGTGCCATAGCCAATGCGAGGGTTGTTGGTGTTGTAGCTGGTGGAATCATAGGGGGGCCTGTGGTAGGTTTAGGAGCTGGACTCATAGCTGGTGTTCATCGCTATGGGATAGATATAGGAGGGTTTACTGCTTTAGCCTGTGGGGTAGCCACCATTGTAGAAGGGCTTATAGGCGGGTATAGCAAAAAGATTTATAAGGGAAAGAATATAAGGCCAACAACGGCTTTTTATATAGGGGTAGTAGCAGAAATTACACAAATGGCCTTAATTTTATTGTTAGCGAGGCCATTTCATGAAGCTTTAGAACTAGTACAGATTATAATTATACCTATGACTATCCTAAATAGTTTAGGAATTGCCCTATTTATCATGGTTATCCAAAATATCTACGGAGAAAGGGAAAGAACTGCCGCTGAACAGGCACAAAAAGCCCTTAAAATAGCTAATAAGACACTGCCTTACTTCAGGCATGGACTGGACTATGAATCTGCTAAGTGGGCCGTAGAAATTATCCATGAATATAATGAATCAGTGGCTGTGGCCATTACAGATACAACTCAAATACTAGGGTTTATTGGCTTAGGAGAAGACCACCATAAACCAGGTATGGAGATAAAAACCATCCTTGCAAAAAAGGTAATTGAGTCAGGAAATTATAGTGTAGGCCATACAAAGTATGAGATAGGTTGTAATCATAAAAAATGCAAATTAAGTTCCGCAGTAATGGTTCCACTAAAAAATAAAGACATGCCCATAGGATCCCTTGTGTTTTTTGGGAAAGCGTCCCATGGAATCTCCTCAATAGATATAGAACTTGCAACAGGTCTTGCACAGCTATTTTCCACACAAATCGAATTGAGTAATATCGAAAAACAAAAAAGAGACTTAAATAAGGCAGAACTAAGGGCCCTTCAAGCCCAGATCAATCCACACTTTTTATTCAATGCCATAAACACAATTGTAGCATTTATTAGAACCAAGCCCGATACATCACGGGAGTTATTAATACACTTAGGAGACTTTTTTAGGAAAAATCTTCAACGAACAAACGAGTTTGTGTCCCTAAATACTGAAATTGAACATGTTAAATCATATCTAGCCATAGAAAAGGCAAGGTTTGGAGATAAACTAAATGTAGAATTTGAGATAGAAAAAGGAGAGGTGTGCCTAGTTCCGCCACTTATACTGCAACCCCTAGTGGAAAACGCCATAAAGCATGGCTTGTTACCTAAAAAAAATGGGGGAAATATTAAGGTATCAGCAGTAAAAGGAATGAAAGATATGGAAATAACCATATCCGATGATGGTGTTGGCATGTCTTGTTCTTTCAACGGCACAAAAGGAACAGCTGGCTGCGGGATAGGTCTTTCCAACGTAAATGAGAGGCTAATTAACTTATATGGTGAAGAATACCATTTAGATATTCAGTCAACTGATGGACAAGGGACAACCATCAAAATGCTTATACCACTTGACTCAGGGAGGTCGAACAATGAACATCCTTAAAGTTTTCCTAGTAGATGATGAAATGCCAGCTAGAGAAGAATTAAAATATTTACTTTCCCTAAATGACAAGGTTGATTTAATAGGAGAAGCTGATAATCTAGAAGATGCCCTAGTGGAAATTACTAATAAAGAAATAGATTTGATCTTTTTAGATATTCAAATAAATAACGACAATGGTGTGGAGTTTGCCAAGAAGATAAAACTAAAGGAAATTGGAGTAGTGTTTGCTACGGCATATGACGAATATGCCGTAGAAGCCTTTTCCCTTAACGCTATAGATTACTTATTAAAACCCTTTTCGCAAGAAAGGGTAAATCAAAGCATACAAAAGGCAATAGATAAATTATCTAAAGGTAAAAAAAACGAAAGGTACTTGAAAAAGTTAACATTTTGGAAAGGTGAGAAAATGGTTGTAATTGCTCCGGAGGATATATTATATTTGACTGTTGATGAGAGAAAGGTAATACTGGAAACAACAAAGGGAACTCTTACTGATGCTGGCCCCCTTCAAAACACATTTGAAAAACTTGACCCAAATATTTTTATACGCACACATAGAAGTTATATAGTAAACCTAGAGAAGATTGAGGAGATTATACCTTGGTTCAATAATACATATAACTTAAAGCTAGTGGATCTAAAAGAAACAGAGATTCCAGTGAGCAGAAGTTACCTTCAGGAGTTCAAAAAACAAGTGGGACTATTATAATGTAATTCATGCACTGATTTGAGTAACTCAGGGCTTAAATCGCCACTTTTTTTATAAAGTTACTATAATTAAGGTATATCTATAAAATAAAAAGGGGGATATACCTATGTATTCATTTCTAATATCTATTGTCGTACTTATTCTAGGTTACTTCATTTACGGTACTTTTGTAGAAAAAATATTTGGTATCAATGAGAAATCAAAAACACCTGCCACTGAGCAAGAAGATGGTGTTGACTATGTGCCTATGGATTGGAAGCAAATATTCCTTATCCAATTTTTGAACATTGCTGGTCTTGGTCCAATATTTGGGGCTATTTCTGGAGCACTATGGGGTCCTGCAGCATTTTTATGGATTGTTTTCGGTTGTATTTTCGCAGGAGCAGTTCACGATTACTTCTCTGGGATGCTTTCCATTCGTCATAATGGAGCAAGTATTTCTGAAATCGTAGGGATATATTTAGGAGGCGGAGTAAAACAGGTAATGCGTGTTTTCTCTGTTGTGCTACTAATTTTAGTAGGTACAGTATTTATGACTGGTCCAGCTGGTCTTTTGTCAAACCTTACTGGTATGAATCTTTCTGTATGGGTTGGTATCATAATAGTTTACTATTTCCTAGCAACAATCTTACCCGTTGATAAAATCATCGGTAAAGTTTACCCGCTTTTTGGTGCATCACTTATAATCATGGCACTTGGGATTGCTGGTGGTCTTTTCATCAAAGGGTATCAAATTCCTGAGATCACCCTTCAAAATCTTCATCCAAATAGCCTTCCCCTATGGCCATTACTATTCGTAACAATAGCATGTGGTGCAATAAGTGGCTTCCATGCCACCCAGTCACCGATGATGGCTCGTTGTGTAACTAACGAGAAATACGGTAGAAGAGTATTCTACGGCACGATGATTGCCGAAGGTATTATCGCTCTTATCTGGGCTGCTGCTGCTATGACTTTCTTTGGTGGAACTGAAGCTTTACAAGCTGCTGGAGCTCCTGCAGTGGTAGTAAACACAATTTCAATGGAGCTAATGGGACCAATTGGTGGAGTACTGGCTATGCTAGGAGTAATCGCATGCCCAATAACTTCAGGTGATACTGCATTTAGAAGTGCAAGGTTAACAATCGCTGACACCTTTGGAGTAACTCAAAAACCAATAGCTAAACGTCTATTACTTGCAGCCCCACTTTTCGCAATCGGTTACAGCTTAACACTAATTGACTTCCAAATTATCTGGAGATACTTTGCTTGGTCAAATCAAGCATTAGCTATGATGGTACTTTGGGCATCAGCTGCATACCTATCTGTTAATAACAAACTACACTGGATTGCTACAATCCCAGCCACATTCATGACAGCAGTTTCAGTGACCTATATCTTACAAGCACCAGAAGGCTTTAAGCTAGCTACAAGCATTTCCTACCCTGTAGGTGTAACAGTAGCTCTAGCACTACTGGTAGGATTCCTACTATTCGGCAAAAATCTACCAGACAAAACTAAAATATCAGCATAAAACAAGCCCAAGCCCTCACACACCAGTGTGAGGGCTTGGGTTTGTTTTATGCTGATGACAAAGTCATTTTTTGGTGAATGTCGCATATTAAACGCTGTACAAAATTCTGCGTCGAGACTTAAGGCTTCTATCTAAACTACAGAAGGGGACCGCTCCAATTCACCATCCATGGTTCAGTGGAGCTCTCAGAACGTCCTGTTCTTCGCCCCTTCTTCCGTTTAGCTACTCAGCTCTTAAGTCTATCTCCTCGAATTAATTGTACTGCTTTTTAATATGCACATCTAGGGTCAATGACTTTGTTTAGGTTTGTATACAAGCCCAAGGCCTCACACACCAGTGTGAGGGTTTCATTTTGTCTAAATGCTTTTAACCGTGAAATTCTCAAGATATCGAAACTATTACTGGTTCTCTACCCTTAAAATCATATAATTATTTTGAGATGCTATCTTTTTAAGACCTGTAGTTACGCCATTAAGTTGAAATGATTTCTTGTCAGCATTTCAATCTATAACAATAAATTATAAAGAACATAAAAAAATCTGAACAATAAAAGCAGGAATTATTCAAAAAAGTTAGAATACCATATAGTGAGTGCAAGTTATAACATTCACAAAGGGAATGAACTTTGCGGGAGAGACTACTTTTAGGTAGCGCCGAAGGAGCAATTTTTGTCAAAATGCCACTGACAAAATAAAACTCTCAGGTAAAAAGGACCGTGAAGGGACCTAACTCTGGAGAGTCCTCTAAAAGGACACCGAAGGAGCAACCCTAATTTAGGGGAAATCTCTCAGGTCTAAAGAACAGAGACAATGGCTATTTATTAGTCATTGTCTTTTTTGTTGTAAAATTATAACCCTGAAGATATTAAGGAGTTGATTTAGGTGAAAATTATCTCAAACAATCCAAAAGTGATAGCTTATGCCACTGTTAATTCCCTAGAAATAATCAAGGCAGTGTCTTTACCAGAGGTACTAAAAAATGCTAGGGATATGGTACATAAAAATCATAAGCTTATAAATCATCCCCTGGTTACAAGTATAAAACCCTATAGCAATTTATATAAGACTATTGTTCTCATTGAAGAAAGCTCTCTTGATTATCAATCACTAGACATAATGGAAAATTCCATAGCAAAAGCTCAACAATTTCAAAAGGAAGTACCAATAAATGAACAGGCAAAAGAAGATTATCAAACCATAGACTTTGGTGTGTTTAAACAAAGTATAGAAAAAATCTAAAGGAGGAATTTACATGATCTACGACATGATCATAATCGGAGGAGGCCCTGGTGGATTGACGGCTGGAATATATGGCGCCAGATCCAAGCTTAAAACCCTAATAATAGAGAAGGGTAAAATAGGTGGGCAAGCTGCTACAACAGAAGAAATGGAAAACTATCCAGGCTTTTTTGACGGAACAACAGGCCCAGGTGTCATGAAAAAGATGGAAGAACATGCATTACACTTTGGGGCGGAGATTGTTAAAGATGAAGTTAAAAGTATTTCTTTAGATGGATATGTTAAAAAAATCACAACAAGAAATGGTGAGTATCAAACAAAAACCTTAGTTATTTCCACTGGAGCTGAACCAAGGGTTCTAGGAGTAAAGGGAGAAGGAGCCCTTAGGGGAAGGGGTGTTAGCTACTGTGCCACATGTGATGCAGACTTTTTTGAGGAGTTAGATGTAGTTGTGGTAGGTAACGGTGATGCAGCTATCGAAGAAGCTATGTATCTAACAAAGTTTGCTGAAAAAGTTACAGTAATAGTCATCCACGAGGAAGGAGTGTTAGATGCCACTCCTATTATTCAAGAGAGAGCTTTTCAAAATCCCAAGATAGAATTTGTGTGGAACTCTGTGTTAGAAGAGATTCAAGGGGATGAAATGGTAGAAGGTGTCAGAGTTAAAAACTTAAAAACAGGAGATGTGTCCGAAATCGAGGTAAACGGTGTATTTATCTTTGTAGGAACTGTACCTAAAACGGGTTTTCTTAAAGACACTATTGCTTTAGATGAAAAAGGATATATCATCACAAACGAATATATGGAAACATCTCAAGATGGAGTATATGCAGTGGGAGATGTAAGGCAAAAATTCCTAAGACAGGTAGTGACTGCAGCAGCCGATGGTGCCATAGCTGCTGTGGCAGTGGAAAAATATATCCACGAGGAAGAGATGTTCAAAGATGAGGTAATAGATGAATCAAAGCCTGTGGCTGTATTATTTTGGACACCAGGTAGCCAAGAATGTATTGATCTAGTATCTCAAATGGAAAAACATATGGATCAAACTAAAGTCAAACTAGTTAAGATAGATACCTATCGTAATATGAGGATCAAAAATCGTTACAATATCAAATCTGCACCCTCCCTTTTGCTTTTTGAAAATGGTGAGGTAATAAAAAGAATTGAGGAAATTGATGCAGTTATAAATTTCTCAAGAAATATTGAAGCTTAAAGGAGGTGAATCTATGTTAGAACTTAACAAGGTCAGTTTTCAAGAAGAGGTGTTGGAATCAAAGGGTTTGGTTTTAGTGGATTATTGGAGTACAAAGTGTGAGCCATGTATTGAATTGATGCCTGAAATAGTTAGATTATCAGAGAAATACCAGGAAAAAGTAAAGTTTTGTAAACTCAACATCTTGGAAAATCGACGCTTGGCAATTGGTCAGAAGGTTATGGGGCTACCTACAATCATTATGTACAAAGATGGCGAAAAATTATGGTCATTAAGCAGTGAATTTACAGCGGAAGATGTAGAGAAGCAAATCAACAATAGTTTGTAAATAGGGGGTGGAAAAATGTCTCTTAAGTTAGGTAACGTTATTGTAACTGATATCACTTTTGGTGATAAAACAGAGGTTAAAGAATCAGTGCTTACAATAAACAAAGAAGAAATGCTAGAGGTTTTAAGTACTCAATCCAGCATTGCATCCATAGAGCTGGATATTGCAAAGCCAGGGGAACTGGTAAGAATTATGCCTGTTAAAGATGTTATAGAACCTAGGGTCAAAATTGATAGTGAAGCAAATATTTTTCCAGGCTTTTTAGGTAAACCTGAGATAGTAGGAGAAGGAATAACCCACGTACTAAAGGGAGTCAATGTTGTTACAACTGGTAAAATAGTTGGGTTCCAAGAAGGAATTATTGACATGGATGGAGTAGGAGCAGAATATACACCTTTTTCTAAAACCCTAAATGTGGTTATCAACTGCCATCCAATTGAAGGTTTAAAACAGCATGAGCATGAAGTGGCAGTAAGGATGATAGGCCTTAAAGCAGCGCAATACCTTGGTGAAGCAGCTAAAGACGTAGAGGTTAATGAGTATACTGAATATGAAACCCTAAACTTGGTAGATAGCTACACTAAATATAAAGATCTTCCTAAGGTTGCTTATGTGTATATGTTACAAAGTCAAGGGCTACTCCATGATACTTATGTATATGGTGTAGATGCTAAAAAAATCTTACCAACTCTCATGAAACCCACTGAGATGATGGATGGAGCTATAATAAGTGGAAACTGTGTGTCAGCATGTGACAAAAACACCACATACCATCACTTAAACAACCCAATTATCCATGATTTATACGAAAGACATGGAAAAGAAATCAACTTTGTAGGTGTTATCGTAACAAATGAAAACGTGACACTCTTAGATAAAGTACGCTCATCAAATTTTACAGCTAAACTAGTTGAAACCTTAGGTGTTGATGGCGTAATAATCTCTGAGGAAGGCTTTGGAAACCCAGACACAGATTTAATTATGAACTGCACAAAGATTGAGCAAAAAGGAATTAAGACAGTTCTTGTAACAGATGAGTATGCAGGAAGAGATGGAGCAAGTCAATCATTGGCAGATGCTAATAAACTAGCTAATGCCGTAGTAACAGGCGGTAACGCTAATGAGGTAATAACCCTACCACCCATGGACAAAATCATCGGTTTTGCGGAAGTTGCAGATGTAATAGCCGGCGGTTTTGATGGAAGTTTGTCCAAAGATGGTTCAATAACCGTTGAGATTCAAGCCATAACAGGAGCCACTAATGAACTAGGCTTCAATAAGTTATCAGCTAAAAATTTATAAAGGAGGAAGATAATATGTTTGAGGGTAAAAAGTTTATTATCCTTGGTGACAGAGATGGTATACCAGGCCCCGCCATTGAAGAATGCGTAATTTCTGGCGGCGGAGAATCAATCTTTACAACCACAGAATGTTTCGTCTGAACGGCTGCAGGAGCCATGGACCTTGAAAACCAAACCCGTATTAAGGATTTGGTTGAAAAACACGGTGGAGAGAACATTGTTGTTGTACTAGGGGGAGCTGAAGCAGAAGCATCTGGTTTAGCCGCTGAAACAGTGACAAATGGAGATCCAACCTACGCAGGTCCATTGGCAGGAGTCCAGTTGGGACTTCTAGTTTATCATATCTTTGAAGAAGAGATTAAAGGATTTGTTGATGACGGGGTATATGACGAACAAGTTAGTATGATGGAGATGGTTTTAGAAGTTGACGAGATAGTAAATGAAGTAAAAACCTATAGAGATCAGTTTTGTAAATACCTGTAGAAGTGAAGGAGGGGAGAAATTTGAGCAAAATTCGTGTGGTACACTATCTAAACCAATTTTTTGGACAGATAGGTGGAGAAGACAAGGCACACATTGCCCCATTGGTCAAAGAAGAGGTTGTGGGCCCTGGTATGGCTTTAAAAGCTCAGTTAGGGGAAAGTAGCGAAATTGTAGCTACTGTAATTTGCGGAGACTCATACTTCAATGAAAATATAGATGAAGTATCAGCTGAAATAGTTGAGATTATAGCTCAGTACAAGCCAGATATTGTAGTCTGTGGACCAGCTTTTAATGCAGGAAGATATGGAGTGGCATGTGGGGCAGTAGCAAAGGCCGTTTTTGAAAAGCTTGATATACCAGCTGTAAGTGCCATGTATCAGGAAAACCCCGGTGTTGAAATGTACTCGAAGTACTCATATGTTGTAAAAGCAAGCGATTCTGCTAGGGGGATGGCCCCTGCCATTGCATCTATGGTAAACATAATTAAAAAACTAGTAGACGGTGAAGAACTACAACCTGTGGTTGATAACTATTATGAGCGTGGTATAAGGAAAAACTATTTTGCCCAAGATAGAGGTTCAAAAAGGGCTGTTGATATGCTTTTAGCTAAACTTAAAGGTGAAGAGTTCGTCACCGAGTACCCTATGCCAGAGTTTGATAGAGTGGCACCTAATCAACCAATTACAGACTTAAGTAACGCAAAAATAGCACTGGTTACCTCTGGTGGAATAGTGCCTAAAGGGAACCCAGATAGGATAGAATCATCTAGTGCTTCTAAGTTTGGCAAATATGATATATCAGGTTTTAACAATTTGACAGATGAAACCCATGAGACTGCTCACGGTGGTTATGACCCAGTATACGCAAATATAGACAGTGACAGGGTATTGCCAGTGGATGTATTGCGTGAACTTGAGGCGCAAGGAGAAATAGGTCAGTTACATCAATACTTCTATACAACGGTGGGAAATGGTACATCAGTTGCTAACTCAAAAGCATTTGCAAAATCCATAAGTGAAGAATTGGTTAGAGATGGAGTTCAAGCTGTTATCTTAACATCCACCTGAGGCACCTGTACTCGTTGCGGTGCAACGATGGTTAAAGAAATAGAAAGAGCTGGGATACCAGTAGTACACGTATGTACAGTTGTCCCAATCTCATTGACAGTTGGGGCTAACAGGATAGTACCAGCTATAGCAATACCCCATCCCCTTGGTAATCCTCAATTAACACAAGATCAAGAAAAAGAATTAAGGATGGGTATAGTGAAAAAAGCCCTAAACTCTTTGACTGTAGAAGTACACGGTCAAACGGTATTTGAAGACTAAAGTAAAAATGGGGTCAGTAAAATCTGACCCCGTTTTTTAAAAAAACTTTGACTGCACTTTTAACTGTTGTATCCAAGGCTTTAGCCTTGGAAAACCCACAAAAAATTACAATCAATCAGTAACTTTTAAATGGAGGTGTGAAAAGATGGTGTATCCAGTTATTAAATCCACCGCATATAGCTTGATTCACAGCCCGAACTTACTAGTGTCTCAAGGGACCACTCAAACCCAGGACAGGGATAAGGACCCGAACAGCCCGTATCTTACAAAACTATCACAACATCTGAGATCATTTGATGAAGCGGTAAAGTATCCCCCTAATCAAGCGTATATAGGTGGAATAAACCCTAAAGAGCTATATGAGATCCCAAAGCCATGGTATGAAAATGCCATTGCTACAGCTAACCGCTTTGCGTCTATGGGAGAAATCATGCCAGAAGATGAGTTTTTTGGCCTAATAAAAATTTGTGACTCATTCGATTTAGTACTACTAGACGAGGGATTCTCTGTTTCTATAAAAGAAAAGTTAAGTAAACACCCAGTAATATCAAAACTAAACTTATCAAAACTAGATAAGTTCTCTACCAATGAAGATATTCAAAAAGTAATCAACAATGGGGGAGAGACTTTAAAAATAGACAATGAGATTATTGGATGTGTTAAAAAGGCCCATGATACGGACAAAAACTTAAATGCCCATATAATTCTAGAAAACCTTACTGCAAAAGCATCGGCTGTTCTAGCCCTACTTCACTTAGAGAAGATCGCCAATATTTCTTTAGATGAGATTGATTATATTATTGAAACATCGGAAGAAGCATGTGGAGATATGAATCAACGGGGGGGCGGTAACTTCGCAAAAGCCATAGGGGAGATTGCAGGATGTAAAAATGCCACAGGATCAGATATCAGGGCATTTTGTGCAGCGCCTGCCCATGGAATTTTAAATGCAGCAGCTTTAGTTAAAGCTGGTATTTTTAAAAACGTTGTGGTTGTGGCTGGAGGGGCAACAGCTAAGCTAGGTATGAATGGCAAAGACCATGTAAACAAAGGTATGCCTGTCCTTGAAGATATGCTTGGTGCCTTTGCTGTACTGGTATCGGAAAATGACGGAGTAAGTCCAGTTGTTAGAACAGATATAGTTGGTAGACATACAATTGGGGCAGGTTCATCACCACAGGCGGTAATCAAGGGTATTGTCACTGATCCCCTTGACAGAAGTGATCTCAAAATAAATCAAATAGATAGCTATTCAGTGGAAATGCAAAACCCTGAGCTTACAGAACCAGCAGGGGCAGGAGATGTTCCTAAAGCTAACTATAAAATGATTGCAGCACTGGGTGTTAAAAGGGGGGATATTCAAAGGAATGAAATTGAATCCTTTGTTAAAGACCACGGCATGCCTGGCTTTGCGCCTACTCAAGGACATATCCCATCTGGAGTGCCATATATAGGGCACTGTGCCCATGAAATCATGCAAGGAAAAATACAACGTGCAATGATTATTGGAAAAGGGAGTCTTTTCTTGGCTAGGATGACAAATCAATTTGACGGAATTTCTTTTGTTATAGAAAAAAACATAGGGCAAGGTATGAAACAAGATGGAGCAGGAAAGCTAAACCAGCTATTAGCCCAAGCATTAAGAGAAGTGGCAGAAAAGTTTGACCAAGATCAAGAGCAACAGTAAAGGGGTGAAATGATGACTGATAAAACTCAAGTAGTAAACACCCTAAATAGTATAGCTGATTTCCTTGAAGGTAAAGAAACAGCTAAAAAGACAAAGGTAGCTCTAACTACTATTGGTAGCGAATTAGGAACAGATGAACTGGTTCAAGGGGCCATGATGGCTGTAAAAGATAATCCCTTACTAGATGTTGTTTTAATCGGGGCCAAGCCCAATGTAGATTGTCCCCTAGAACAGCATATTACGGAGTGTGAAAAAGAAGCCCATAAGATTTTAGAGGAATTGTTAGTAAAAAAAGAGGTTTCAGGGGCAGTAACCCTTCACTACAATTTTCCTTTGGGGATATCAACTGTTGGTAGAGTAATCACTCCCGCTAGGGGTAAATCCATGTTTATTGCTACAACAACAGGTACAACATCTGCCAATAGAGTTGAGGCAATGGTGCTAAACGGGATACTAGGTATAATCGCTGCTAAAGGTGCAGGGATAAACAACCCTAAACTAGGGGTGTTAAACGTTGAAGGTTCCCGTCAAGTAGAAAGAATACTCACTACCCTTAAGGAGAAGGGGATGGAGTTTTCTTTAGCTGAAAGTATAAGGTCTGATGGTGGTTCGGTGATGAGGGGGAACGATTTACTCAGCGGAAGCTGTGATGTCATGGTTTGTGACACTTTAACAGGTAATATATTGATGAAGATATTCTCAAGTTTTACAACAGGGGGCAACTATGAGACCCTAGGTTGGGGATATGGACCGGGGATAGGCAAAGACATGAAGAACATCATATCAATAATTTCAAGGGCATCTGGAGCACCTGTGGTAAAGGGGGCTTTGCAATACACCTTTGAATTAGTGCAAAATGATTTGGTTAAGGTAGCTAAAGAGGAATTCTCAAAAGCGGAAAAAGCTGGCCTTAGCACAGAGTTAGAGATGATAAAAGCTCCAATACAAAAAGAAGAAAAGGTGGAAGTTCCACCTAAAAAGCCTGTGACTGCAGAGATAACAGGAATTGACATACTTCAGTTAGATGATGGTGTAGGCGTACTTTGGGAAAACAAAATCTATGCCGAATCAGGCATGGGATGTGCAGGCCCAGTGATAATGGTAGCCCCAGAAGATAAAGAACAGGCAAGTGGGATATTAAAAGAGAATAAATATTTATAGAACCTAAAAAGCGACTGGGTGATATGCTCCCCTTGTGGTAGACAGTTAAAATAATAAAAACTGTTTACAACAAGGAGGAGTATTTTTTATGGGTCGGAAAAGTAAATTCTCACCAGAAGAAAAGTTAGAGTATGTTCTTATGTGTATAGAAGGAAAAAATTCAGTTAGCCATGCAGCTAAGTTAATCGGTGTCAGTAAAGATACCATGAGGAGATGGGTCAGTAATTATATGTCGTTGGGTGTTGATGGGTTGACTACTAGTGCAAAGAATACTAGCCATTCTTCAAATGCAAAGGAATTAGCGATAAAGGAATACCTTTCTGGTAAGGGTTCTTTGCATGATATATGTTTTCAATATGGAATACGCTCTACAGGGATACTTCATACATGGGTTATGAAGTATAATAGTCATGAGAAATTAAAATCTTCTGGTACTGGAGGAGTATCTATCATGACTAAAGGAAGAAAGACCCATTTTGATGAAAGAGTAGAAATAGTAAAGTACTGTATTGAGAATAAATGCAACTATGTTGAAACAGCACAGAAGTTTAATGTATCTTACCAGCAGGTTAATTCATGGACTAATAAATACCTAAAAAAAGGTATAGAAGCCCTTCAAGACAAGCGAGGCAAAAGAAAGTCAGAAGATGACATGTCTGAAATGGACAAACTTAAAGCCCAAAACAAACTACTTGAAGCTGAAATTCGCCAGAAGCAAATGGAGATAGATTTTTTAAAAAAGTTGAAAGAAATAGAAAGGGGGCGGTTTTAAGCCAAGTAAGATATGAGACGATCTATCTTACGATACAGGAACTTAAAAAGACTAAAGGTTATTCAATCACAAAACTCTGTGTTTTTGCGAAGGTTCAACGTTCCTCATATTACAAATGGTTAAACAGAGAAGCAAGTACTAATGAACAATTTAACAAAACTTTAATACCATTAATCAGAGATGCATATGAAGAGAGAGGCGGTATACTTGGGTATCGTCAGATGACAATCAAGTTAAACAGAGAGCAAGAATTCCATGTAAACCATAAGAGAATCTACAGACTGATGAAAATACTAGGTTTAAAATCTGTATGCCGTAGAAAGAGAAAGAACTACATCAAATCCACACCAGAAATAACTGCAAAAAACGTACTAAGCAGGAACTTTAATGCAAATGGATTTGGGGAGAAATGGCTTACTGATGTAACAGAGATGAAATATGGAATCAGTGGAAAAGCCTATCTAAGTGCCATACTTGACCTCGGAGATAAGAGCATAGTGTCCTTTGTCTTGGGTCATTCAAATAACAATGCACTGGTATTTAGAACGTTTGACATTGCCCATGAGCAGCACCCTGATGCAAAGCCAATTTTCCACAGTGATAGGGGATTTCAATACACCTCAAAAATGTTCAAAAACAAGTTGGATAATGCGGGTATGACACAGAGTATGTCTAGAATCTCCCGTTGTATAGATAACGGCCCTATGGAGGCATTTTTTGGTACCCTTAAGTCAGAAATGTACTATCTCAACAAATTCAGCTCATATCAGGAATTGGAATCTGCTGTCATTGAATACATAGAGTATTACAATAATCATCGTTATCAGAAGAGGCTTGAATGTATGACTCCAATGGAGTATAGGCAACACCTTTTAAGTAAGGTAGCATAAGCTTTTATGCCGCGAAAGCCTGTTTATATGGGGTGTACCCTCTGGTAAAATGTGTGTGGCGGAAGCCAAATATTTGTCAAGTATCAACTTCCGCCCAAGAATGGGAGTCCAGAGGGTACAGGGGCCCCCATGTCAACAGGACCGTGGAATAAATGCGGGTAAAATAAATAAAACCTTCAAAAAAATAACGCCAATCAAATTAATGATTGACGGCATAGTATTTTTTGTTTTTTCTACTGTCTACTTGACAGGGGCATGTTCAGGGGGTCGCTTTTTAGGTTCTATTTTTATGTGGCTCAATATTTCATTTTATGGTCTTTTAGGTATCAGTGTGGTGGCTAAATTTTTTCAGTCCACATATAATAATGTATTATCGTAAATTCTATTAAAGAATAATTGGTATTTTTTATGAAGATGTGCTATAATATTATTAAGAACAATTATCAATAAGAGGTGATGAATGTGAAAGAAGTATTTGAAATTAGAAACAACATATATTGGACTGGAGTGTTGGATCCAGAACTTAGAACATTTGATATAATTATGAAGACCCCCCACGGAAGTACTTATAATAGCTACTTTATAGATGATGAAAAGAAGGTTCTTATTGATACAGTAAAACCTAATTTTAAAGGGGAATTCATGGAAAAACTTCAGGGGCTTGTTGACATAAAAGATCTTGATATTGTGATAATAAATCACACTGAGCCAGACCATGCAGGATGCTTGAGGTATATCTTAGATATAAACCCCGATGTTGAAGTATACTCCACTAAGGCAGCTAATATATTCCTAAAAGAACAGGTTAATAGGGAATTTAAAGGGCATATAATTAAAGATGGAGAAACATTAAACATAGGAAGCAGAACCCTTAGGTTTATAACTGCGCCATTTTTACATTGGTCAGATACTATGTTTGTCTATAGTGAGGAAGACCAGTTTCTTTTTACATGTGACGGATTTGGTTCTCACTATTGTGCCGTGGAGCCAGATGCTTCTCACAGAAGTGATTATAAAGAAGCATTCGAACACTATTATGATTGTATCATGCACCCCTTCGCCCCACATATTTTAAGCGCTTTAGAGAAAGTGAAGGACTTAAAAATACAAAAAACTTTGCCATCCCATGGACCAATTTTAGAAGATGGGTCATATCAGAGGGAGAAATATTACCAATGGGCAAAAAGGGATAATGATAAACGAAATAAAAATCAGGTGGCAGTTATTTATCTAAGTGCCTATACAAACACCGAGAAAATGGCTTTGGGAATAATGGAAGGACTTCAAAAGGTAGATGGGGTAACTATTCGAATGATTGATGCTGAAAAAGAGCCTTTAAGTGAGATAGCAGAAGCCATAGCAACTTCAAAGGGAGTATTACTAGGGTCACCTACAATAAATAAGACAATGGTTAAACCTATGTGGGATATTTTCTCAATCATAGACCCCATGGCTAATATGGGTAAGATAGCAGGAGTATTTGGTTCTTACGGTTGGAGTGGTGAGGGCATAAAGATGGCTCAATCACTATTAAAACAAATGGGATTCAAGGTTCCGTTTGACCCACTAGAAAAGAAGTTTTCCCCATCAGAAGAAACCATAGAACAATGTGTGCACATGGGTAAGGAGTTTGGGGAAAAAATTATAGGATAGCACCTTACAAAAGCTCAGCACCCGTGCGTATTTAATATACGCGCGGGTGCTGAGCTTTTATCCGTCAAATCAAGACATTTTTGAGTAGTTTTAGTAGTAAGGTTTACTTTTGCACAGCAACCAGTCAGTGAAGCTGTACCTGTGTCGAAGGCAACTTAATATGTTCTTATTGTTTTGCCTTGGAAGGCTTCGGTGTCGATTTTATCTAATTGGTCTTCTGGTACAGTTATATAATTTGGGTTGCCATCACTTATATAGCGAAGGTGGGGGTTTCTTTCAAAGTATTCCATCCAGTAGTAAATGTAACCGTACTCCATGGGATCTTCCCCTCTTATACGGGGGATCTTATGTGGGTCAAAATCCTTACTGAAGGGTGAGTGACTGGGGTGTGAACCAACAAGGAGTATACCTAGATTGTGGTAAGGGGTACCTTCATGCTCTCCCTCAACTGCATAAGGGAACAACTCTTTTGGTGGAACACCACCAAAGGGTAAAGCCAGTGAATCTAATTCATAATCTGGCAAATAACTTTGAATCTCTTTAACCAACATACCTAGCTGTCTTTGCATTTCTTCCTTTGACTTCACATCCCTTGCTAAGTTTGGATGAGTATACGTATGATTCCCAATATCCATACCAAACTCAATTAACTCCTCAAGTTTTCTCTGGGTAAACTCAGGTTGTCTAAAGGGATTTGTGTTAACATAAAATGTTGCAGCAGTGCCAAAACCTGGATTTTTATCATTCATTTCTAAAAGAATTCCCACTGCTGAATCAGGATCAATAATCCACTGGCCATTTTCTTTAATATATCGGAACTGACCTTCAGTGCCATCATCAAAGGTAATAACAACAGGGGTATACCCTGCTTCAACGCTGATATTGCCCTTTAGGACATCTTTAAGGGAAACAAGCCTGTAACCGTTGTCATAAAGTACTTGTAGGTCTTTTCTAAAATTATCGGGAGTTCTTATCCATTCTTTTTCTTCAGGACCTATTTGATGGTACATAAGAACCATTATTTGACCAGCTTCGTTGGGTCGTATTGCTTCGAAGTCTATTTTTTCATCTTCTATCTCGTCCCCTGGTTCTTCTTCAATGGGGTTTTCTAGTTCACTTCCATTGTCAACATCACGGGGCTCAGTAGATACATTGCCGGTGCAACCTGTAATAAGTAATAATGCTAATACGAATAATACTAAGATTCTTTTCCGCATAAAATCCCCTCTCCCTTAGTTAATATAGGTTAATTATAAACCCTTGAGAACTAACTTGAAAGGGGGAGGTGTGAATAAAATTATGTAAATATTTCAAGAGACCAAGAGATTTTTAACCACTACTTTTCACTAAAAAGCTCCACACTACAAAAAGCAAGCTTTAACAGCCATATGTTTAGCCTTTATTCTCGTACGCTTTGTAAGTTTTGATAGTGCAGAGTAGTGGTTAAAATTCTATTAAGTTATTCTCCCGGAGGGACTCTGTCACGGAGTCTGAAACTTTTGCCTTAGGCTAACGCCTTCCTGCGGTAAAATCATCACAATATCTTCCATAATATATAAGTATAAGTTATAATAGGATTAGCATAATACTAAGTTGGGAGAGGTCATAATTGGGAATATTAGGTGTCGCATTAAGCTTATTTTTAATTATCTATCTAGTTAGGAAAAATATCAATGTGGGATGGGCTATGGTCTTAGGAGCCATAGTTGTAAGTATCTTTAGTCAAATGGGTTTATCAGGCACGTTTGAAGCATTTAAAACAGCAACTCTTTCTAATAATTTTATTAATCTTGCCTTGGTAGTTTTCCTAATATCACTACTAGGTTATATTATGAAGATGACCAAAGCCCTAGACTTAATGATATCTTCTTTGTTTGGCCTTTTGGGTGGTGGCAAGCTTTTGCTGATGGCAATCCCTAGCTTAATAGGACTTTTGACAGTGCCTGGGGGAGCTATACTATCAGCGCCCATGGTTGGAGAAAGTGGAGAGAAAATGGGTCTACTAAACTATCAAAAAGCAGCTATAAACATTTTCTTTAGACACATTTGGTATCCAATCTATCCCCTTTACCCAGCACTTTTACTGGCAACTAGTTTAACAGGTACCAGTGAAACCACCATAATGCTCATGTCATTTCCAGTTGTTTTTGCTGCGGTAATAACAGCTATGAACACAATGTTTGTGGGGAGCCAGGTGGTTAAAAAAGAAAAAAACATAAATAAATCAGAAGCCCTACTAAAACTGGTACAGAGTATGCTACCCCTAATTGCAACACTGGTTCTTGCCCTTGTGGTAAAGGTTCCATTCCCTCTCAGTGTATTTGTGGGAATAGTGCTAGCTTTATTCAATTTAATCGACGAGGGTAGCAATATCTTAGATGTGTTAATTCATAGGATTAAGACAATGATTTTACCAGGAGTAAATTTTAAAATGGTTATATCCGTGTATGGTATAATTGTCTTTGGAGAGGTTCTAAACGTCAGTGGAGTATTATCTGATTTTATGAATTCAATGGTAAGCTTAGGATTGCCTATAGGTTTACTAGGAGTAATATCCGCACTTTTAACAGGACTTATCACAGGATCAAACACTGCATCTTTAGGAATCAGCGTACCAGTGTTTTTACCCCTTATAGAGCATAACCCACTACCTTATATACTACTAATTTTCATGGCATCCTTACTTGGGTATATATTATCACCAATGCATTTATGCCTAATACTGACCAAGGATCACTTTAAGTGTCAATACAAAGAGATGTATAAATACTTCATGCCCCCAGTTTTAGCCATGGCCATTGTCACTACAGTTATAGCATTGATACTCATGTATATCTAAAAGGTGGGCAAAACCCACCTTTTCACATAAAAGTATTTGTTAAAAAAATCACTTTTCTAGGAGGGATTTTTCATGGGTGAGAAAATAAATCGTAGGGAAATACCCAGTGTGACAAAACTAGTTGGGCACAGGGTGGGTAAGGAATTAATACAAGAATTTGGCCGACAAGAATTTTTGTTGGAGTGCCGTAAAACCCTAGAGTCTATTAGAAATAACTCGGAGGATTATTGGGGTGTTTTAATTCCCGAAAATATTTTAGAAAAAATAAAACGAAATCTTAACCGTAAATCCACAAAGAAACTAAAGCCTGTTATCAACTGTACAGGAACTATACTACATACAAACCTCGGCAGGGCACCTTTATCAATGGAAGTTGGTGAGGTCTTAAAGAACATAAGTGTAGGGTATAGTAACCTAGAATTTGACTTAGAGACAGGTCAAAGGGGTACTAGGACAGCAGGCATAGAGGAGCAACTGAACACCCTACTTGGAGTGGAAGACTGTGCCATTGTAAATAACAATGCAGCTGCAGTACTACTGGTTCTTATGACAATGGCTAAGGGAAAAGAAGTTATTATATCTAGGGGACAGCTAGTGGAAATTGGTGGATCCTTCAGAATACCTGAGATTATGGAACAAAGCGGAAGTATCCTAAGGGAAGTGGGTGCAACCAATAAAGTCCATTTGAAAGATTATGAAAATGCTATTACAGAAAACACCTGTGCAATCATGAGGGTCCATCCAAGTAACTATAGAGTTACGGGGTTCACCAAGGAGGTTAGCTTGGCAGAATTAAGGGAGCTATCTATAAAATACAAGATTCCTCTAATTGACGATTTAGGTAGCGGTACTATTGTAGAGTTAGACAAATGGGGAGTTTATGATGAGCCAACAGTGAATCAATCTGTAAAGATTGGTGGAGATATAGTAACCTTTAGTGGTGATAAACTCCTAGGTGGCCCACAATGTGGAATTATAGTTGGCAAAAGAGAGTACATCCAAAAAATAAAAAAGCATCCACTTATGAGAGCCTTAAGGTGCGATAAACTTGTATTAACTGCTCTGCAATACACCTTAGAGATGTATAAACAAGATAGGTTTACAAAAATACCCCTATATAAGTTCTTAGAGCGTAATACAGTAGAGCTACATAGATTGGCTAAAGACATAACCAAGGAGATTCCTCAAGGAACCTATGAGATACAAGAAGATTATGCATATGTTGGAGGAGGGGCACTGCCCACCCAAGAAATACCCACAGTTATCATAAAGTTTAAAGGTGACTATTCTGCAAAGAAGCTATCCCAAGCCTTTAGAGAACAAGAAAAACCAATAATAGGTCGAATAAACCAAGATCAATTTATTTTAGATTTGAAAGCTGTTTTTGAAGAAGATGTCCCTTATATCCAAAGGATAACTACAAAAATCTGGGGTGATATAAATGGTTAATATCATTATTGGCACTTCAGGACATGTGGATCACGGAAAAACAAGTTTGATTAAAGCACTTACGGGAGTGGATACAGACAAGCTTAAAGAGGAAAAAGAGCGGGGTATAACCATCCAGCTAGGGTTTACATATTTCCAATTAAATGAAGAAACAAGAGCAGGTATAGTAGATGTGCCAGGTCATGAAAAATTCGTCCGCAATATGCTTGCGGGGGTTGGCGGTATGGACCTTGTACTGATGGTGGTTGCTGCCGATGAAGGAGTAATGCCTCAGACAAAAGAACATTTGAATATACTTCAACTACTTAATGTAAAAAAAGGTATTGTTGTGGTAACTAAAAAAGACATAGTTGATGATGAATTGCTGGAATTAGTCGTTGAGGATATAAAAGATGCCATAAAGGGTACATTTTTAGAAAAGTCCCCTTTTATTCCTGTATCTTCAGTCACCAATGAAGGGATTGAAGAACTAAAAGCTGAGATTAACAAATATATCAGTAATGCCCAAATCCAATCAAAATCAGCTAAAGACTTTTTTAGATTACCCATAGATAGGGTGTTTAGTCTGAAAGGTATTGGCACGGTTGTTACAGGCACCTTGAAAGATGGGACCATATCTGTAGGAGATACCTGTGTAGTATATCCTGGTGAGAGACAGGTAAGAGTAAGACAAATCCAAGTTCATGGTGAACAGGTTGACACAGCTTTTCCTGGACAAAGGTCTGCCGTTAACTTAACGGGAATTGAAAAGGAAGAGTTGTCCATGGGAGATCTTCTGACAACATTTGCCTACTTAAAGCCACAGAACAAAGTGAACTGTATCTTGAGAATTTTGGACCATGCACCGGAATTAGATAGCGGAACTATAGTTAGGTTTCACTGGGGCACAGAAGAAACCTACGGAAGAGCTGTACTCCTTGATAGGGATACATTGCTACCTGGCGAAAGTTGTTATTGTCAGTTGAGACTAGAAAAAGAAGTTGTTGTTGCTAGAGGAGATAGTTTTGTTATTCGATCAATGTCACCTGTTGATACAATAGGTGGGGGTACGGTTTTTAATAGTACTAGTAAAAGGATCCCTAGGTATAATATGCGAGTTATAAAAAACATGGAGATAAACGAAATAGGTGAGACACAAGAGATAATTTTAGAAGGAATCAAGCAATATGGTATAAGGGGAATAACCTTTGGGGAGTTAGCTCAAGATCTGCAAATCAACCGTAGGGAGATAGAAGAGGTTATTCCTAAACTAAAAATAGAAGACAAAATAGTGGATATAAAAGACGATAATATTGTTCTTATGGAAAAATCCCACTACAACAACTTGACTTCTAAAATACTAGCTATCCTTTCAGAATATCACGTAAAATATCCCCTAAGAATAGGAATGGACAAAGAAGAGCTTCGAAGTAAGCTCGGAAGTAAATATTCAGTAAAGCTTATGGTATCTATATTAAAGAAAATGCAATTAGAGAATCTAGTTGAGATGGAAGGACTTTATGTAAGTTTAAAGGGATTTCAAATTTCACTATCTGGCAAGGAACTGGCGCTTGTAAACCAAGCTCTAAGCCTACTAAAGGAGAGTCAGTTCAAACCACCTAATAGGGAAGATATTAACATACCTGTTAACCTATTGGAGTATCTAGTGAGAAAAGGAGATGTGTTAATTATTGGCGACATACCTTTCCATAAGGATGTAGTTAACGAAGGGATTAGTGAGGTAATAGCATATCTAAAAGAAAATCCCCAAGGTATGGAGTTATCGCAAATTAAAGACCTATTGGGTACAAGCAGAAAATATATTGTACCCATATTAGAATACTACGATGGCTTGGGTATAACAAAACGCAGTGGCGATGTTAGGATATTAGGAGTTAAGGGGAGGGAATTATCAAAATGAACTTAAACCTCTTAAACACATTTATAACTATAGTTGAAGAAGGTAACTTCTCAAAGGCCGCAGCTAAGTTGCATTTATCTCAGCCAGCAGTTAGCATGCAGATGCAAACCCTTTCAACAGAACTAGGGATGAACCTATTTCTTAGGGTAGGCAAGAAAGTACAACTGACTGAAGGGGGTAACCTACTATATAATCAAGGGAAGTTGATTCTAAACAACTGGAGCGATGTACTGGCTCAACTTGATGCCTATAAGACACATATATCTGGTAAACTTAGAATTGGTGCAAGTACCATCCCTGGCCAATATTTTTTACCTAAGACCTTAAAGTCCTATAAAGAAAACTACCCCAATACGGATTTGTCAATAATCATCAAAGATTCCCAAGAGATAATACAAGAACTTACAGAAGGTAGCTTAGATATTGCCTTTATAGGTAAAAGAATAAATAAATCTGGTATTAGTTGTTGTAGGTGGTTACTGGATAAACTGGTTTTGATAAAAGCTAAGGACTTAGAAGTGTCTGTGGAACCCAATTCTAAAAAAGACTTTCTAAAAATCCCTTTTGTTGTACGAAAAGATGGTTCTGGAACTAGAAAATCAATGGAGGAAAGACTTAAAAATTTGGGAATAAAGATGGAGGATATGAACATCGTTTTAGAATTAGAAAGCACTGAGAACATCATAGCAGCTGTGGAAACTGGTATGGGAGTTTCCCTGGTTTCCGAAGTGGCCGCCCAAAGGGGTGTAAAACTAGGGACTTTGGACATCATTAGCTCTTCATTAGAAATAGAAAGAGAAATATACTATGCCTTTAGGCATGACCAATTAAAGAGTAATACTTTAGAGAGTTTTCTAGGTTACCTAGGAAATGGAGGAGGTGAAGCAGGGTGAAGATTAAATTAACAAGTTTTAGTACAGCAGCTGGTTGAGGCGCTAAAATAGGTCCGGGTGACCTCCAAGAAATTTTAGAGGATATTAAAACACCAAGGAATGGGGGACTTTTACTAGGATATGAAAAAGGGGATGATGGAGCTGTTTTCACCGTTCCAAGGGGTAAGGCCGTTGTGCAAACCTTAGATTTTTTTACTCCTATGGTGGATGATCCTTATATATTTGGTCAAATAACCGCAGCAAACGCATTAAGTGATATATACGCCATGGGGGGAGACCCTGTTTATGCACTAAACATAGTTGCTTTTCCTATCTGCACATTGCCAAAAGAAGTTCTTAAAAATATACTGTTAGGGTCTGCAGACAAACTTACAGAAGCAGGAGTAACAGTTATTGGAGGGCATAGCATAGATGATCCCCAGCCTAAATATGGATTAAGTGTATCGGGTTTTATAAATCCACACTCCATATGGCAAAACGATAGATGCGCTGAAGATCAAGATATAATCATAACTAAGCCTCTCGGGTCTGGAATAATAACCACTGCAATAAAAGGAGATATGGCAGAAGAATCTGCTATTCAAAGGGTAGTGGAAACAATGACTACCCTAAATAAAGGGGCAAAGGATATAATCAAAGAATTTAACATAACATGTTGTACGGACATAACAGGCTTTGGCTTAGTTGGTCACACTTTAGAAATAGCAAAAGCATCGAATTTGAACATAGTATATGACCACAATCTAATCCCATTTATTGAAGAGTCAAAAGAGTATGCTTCAATGGGGCTGATTCCAGCAGGGGCATATAGGAATAGGGAATATTTCAAAAAAGCAACTAAAATAAGCGAAATAGTTCCTCAATATTTAGATGACATACTACATGACCCTCAAACATCTGGAGGGCTATTGTTTAGCTGTAATCCTTCAGAAACAGAAGAAATACTTCGCAAATTAAATGAAGCTAATATACCTGGCACCAAAATAGGTAGTACAGAAAAAGGCACAGGCAATTTGCTGGTTTTTTAATCTATAATTTTTGCAAAAGTATTAAATTTGTAAAAACCATTGCATTAAGAATATAGATGGCATATAATAATATTGGGAATGGATGAGTTCTGGTGTGCTCTCTGGACTTCAAATCCAGTAGTGGGTATGAACAATATCCATGGTGGGTTCGATTCCCATGCATTCCCGCCATTTTTTTGACAACGAGAGTGAAAGATTTCACATTCACAATATATTGGAAAATTCTATAAAATCTGACACTTGGGGAGGACAGTATGTCTAAAAAAAATCTAATAATTACTCAGTATGTTAACAATAACCCTAATGAGGTTCAAGATGTTGTAATAGAAGAAGTACCTCTTACAATTTTTCTAAATGGTGAACAGTTTATTACATTATTATCAACACCTTTTCATCAAAAAGAACTGGCTATAGGCTTTATATTTTCAGAAGGCTTGATAGCAGGGACTGATGACATAAAGGAAATAGAAGTTCAAAATGAGCAAAATCTAGTTTATATTACCTTAACTAATAAAAGTCAGTTGACTAAAAAGCTATATGGTAAAAGGACTATAACTTCTGGTTGTGGTAAAGGTTCCATTTTTTACAATATTTTGGATTCACTACATACCACTAAGATAATCAATAAAGATACTTTTGAAGTTGAAAACATAGCCGCCTTAATGTCTGAGATGCAAAACAGCTCTACTCTTTTTAAAGAAACTGGAGGTGTTCATTCAGCAAGTTTGGCAGATAATAATAAAATATACTATACCTATGAAGATATAGGCAGACATAACGCAGTTGATAAAGTACTAGGGCGTGCCTTATTAGATGGTGTGAAAATAGAAGATAAAATGCTTATTACCAGTGGACGTTTGTCCTCTGAGATAGTACTAAAGGTTTTAAAGGCTAAGATGCCAATTTTAGTATCTAGATCAGCTCCAAGCTCATTGGCAGTTGAGCTAGCTAGAAAAAATGGTCTTACACTGTGTGGGTTTGTCAGAGGGAGAAAAATCAACTGCTACTCACACCCAGAAAGACTAACAAAAGGGGGATAAAAAATGATTCGCAACATAGTTTCTTTTATCTTGTTAGTGGGCACGGGAGGATTACTGTTAACTGAGACACTTTTTAGGTTAGACAATCCTGCTTTATCAGTCCCCATAGGTATATCGGGAATATTTTTTATTTCGGGAATCTATTATCATATAAGAGGGTTAAAAGGGTAATAAATAGTATGGGGGTGGTAGTATGATGAAAAATAAAAATCTAAGACTAATTTTAACGGCTGTTTTAGGAACAGTGCTCACATATTTTTTAAGTGTAACATTAGAATTAGGGCCCATGGTTGCATCGGGCTTAGTAGGCCTTTTGGCATCACTTTTTTTACCAACGGACCTAGCTATAGTTGCATATACCGCAGCCTTTGCTGGAATGTCCGCAGGTTTTGTATTATTAAACTATTACATGGTATCCCTAACGGGTCTGTTAGTAGGGGTTATCTTTATAATCACTCAGCCAATTTATCAAGGTTTTGGTGGTAAGCTTGGAACTATTGCAGCCTGCTCGGTCATATTAACTGTTATTATTTCTTCTGTTTTATAAAGGGGGGAAGGGAAATGGAACTTTTGTTGATTATTACTGTGAGTGTTTTAGCTGGTCTGTTGACATATTATATTAATCATTATTTGGGTAAAGGGCCTGTTTTCGGTTCAGCCATTGTAGTTTTAACAGTAGGACTTATACTACCTAAAGTGTTCTCAGATGGCTATACCTTAGCTCTTGTGGCAACATGTGCATCCTATGCTGGTATGTCTGCTAAAAATAGGATTACTAATCCCTTAGAGGTATGTATAAGCTGTGTTTTAGTAGCTCTGATTTTTGTGGGTTCCAGTGAAGCTCTAGTGGGATATGGAGGAAGATTAGGAACCATTGCGGCAATTTCAGTAATAACTGTATGGGGAGCAAAAAGCCTTTTTCTTCAGCTTAGGGAAAACAAAAAAAATCAACTAAAAACTAAGAATAGTTAGACATATCTAATTGAAAAAAATGTAAAAAAGTAGTATAATTTTAAAAAAAGGACTAACTCCAGTTAGTCCTTAATTTGTATCTAATAAGGAGGGATAATTACGGTGGCTTTTTTATCTGTAAAGTCTGTGGAAGAAGTTGAAAGTCTTGTGGATAGTTTTAACTTAAATCCGGATATTGAAGAAATAGATATTGTAGATTCTGTTAATCTAACTTTGGCAGAAGATGTTTATGCGTCAATATCCTTACCACCATATAACAGATCCGCTGTAGACGGATACTGTGTTAAGTGGGAAGATGTTTCTGGAGCTAGCGAAGCATTACCCATATTCCTAAAAATAACTGAAGACGTGCAAATGGGACAGGCTCCCCTAAACGCCTTAGAGACAGACTGCTGCATGGCTGTTGCCACTGGTAGTATGTTGCCACCTGAAGCCACAAGTGTAGTCATGGTTGAGCACAGTGAAAGAATCAGTGAAGATGAGGTGGCAATCTATAATAGTGTAGCCAGTTACGAAAATATTTTAAAGGAAGGGGAAGATGTTAAAAAAGGGGACTTGTTGATGAAAAAAGATCAGCAAATAACATCTTTTAATATAAATTTGTTAGCAGCATTAGGTATAAATAAAATAAAGGTCTATAAAAAGATAGTGGTTGGAATCCTGTCAACAGGAGATGAACTTATTGAGTATAACACTGATAATGAGCTTAATTTTGGAAAAATATTCAACAGCAACGGGCCTGGATTGATAGCAGCTGTCAAATCAACGGGAGCCATCCCACGCTACTATGGAATAATAGAAGATGAATTTAGCATATTAAAAGAGGCATTAGACAAAGCCGTGAAAGAATGTGACATAGTTATCCTTACAGGAGGTACATCTGTAGGAGTTAAAGATTTTGTAACAGCTGCCATTGAGAGTTTAGGTAAACCAGGTGTTTTGGTCCACGGCATAGCTATTAAACCTGGAAAACCAACTATCATTGGTAAAGTGGATGATGTCCCCATATTTGGTCTATCTGGTAACCCAGTATCTGCAATGATATGCTTTGACTTATTTGTAAATAGACTACTAACTAAAGTAAAACCAGAAACCATTGTCTGTGCAGTTAGTAGGAACATACCTTCATCTGGAGGAAGGCAGGATTATATACCAGTAACCCTTACCAAGGTTCAGGATAAAATAATTGCAAGTCCTATCTTTGCAAAATCTAATTCCATAGGCTCCTTGACTAAAATGGACGGGTTATTAGTTATACCAAAGGATAGTGAGGGTTTAGAAGAAGGAAATCATGGAAAAGTCATTTTATATAAAGGTAAGGGGTGGGAAGATGATTTACTTAAGTAATACTTCCATAGACATGGCTTTAAAAAACTTAAAAGATTCTTTAGATAATTACCGCTTTGGTGCAAAGGAGACCATTGCTGTCGACACTGCTTTGGGTAGAGTACTTGCTGAGAATGTATTTGCCAATCGCTCCGTACCCCACTACCATAGTTCTGCCATGGATGGGTATCAGGTTAGGGCTGAAGATACAGTGGACGCAAATGTTGACAATCCGGTGTCCTTAAGCTGGAGTAAAGTGAAGTACGTAGATACAGGTGACCCCATACTACCTGAATATGACTCGGTAATAAAAATAGAAGATATACATAAAAAAGAAGAGGGAATTGAGATCTTGTCTGCAGCTACTAAATGGCAGCACATACGCCCAATTGGTGAAGATGTAACAGCCCATGATTTATTGTTAACCATTGGAAGGAAGCTAAAACCCATGGATATAGCTGCCCTTATCGCCAGTGGAATTAGACACATTGACGTTTTCAAAATACCAAAGGTGGCTATCCTACCTACAGGGGATGAAATAGTTCCCTATGATAAAGAACCTCAAGTAGGAGAAATTGTAGATAGCAATTCACACCTTTTTTATGGAATGGTGAAAGAATGGGGTGGAGAACCAGAAGTTTATCCCATTACTCCTGATAATTTTGACAAAATTAAAGAAGTGGTAAGTAAAGCTGTGGCAAATAGCGATATGGTTTTGATAAATGCAGGGTCATCTGCAGGCAGTGAAGACTTTACCTCGCAGGTTGTGGAAAATTTAGGGGAAGTAATTCATCACGGTATAGCTGTTAGGCCTGGGAAACCAACTATACTTGGGAATATAGGTGGTAAACCAGTAATAGGTGTTCCAGGGTACCCTGTCTCAGGCTACGTAGTCATGGATGTCATAGTAAAGGATGTCTTTTACCATCTAAATGGTCAAGTAACACCAAGTAGAAAGAAAATTGAAGCTAAACTTACTAAGCCTGTTGTCTCTGACTTGAAGTACCAGGAGTATGTTAGGGTAAAGGTTGGTAAAATAAATGGGCAATTCATTGTAAGCCCAATGTCTAGGGGTTCAGCCCTGATGTCTACTGTAGTTCAAGGTGACGGATTTTTAGTAATACCCCAAAGTTCCGAGGGGTATAAAGCTGGAGAAACAGTCCAAGTGGAGGTTTTTGAAGAGAAAAATTATGATAATACATTAGTTAGCATCGGAAGCCATGATATGGCATTGGATATCCTAGCAACTTATCTAGCACCACAATTAGGGATAAGCTCTGCCCATGTGGGGAGCCTCGGTGGTATAATGGCCCTTAAAAAAGGCGAGGCTCACTTTGCAGGAATTCATCTTTTAGACCCACAATCAGGTACTTACAACATACCATATATAAAAAAGTACCTAAAAGGAACAAAGATAGTGCTTATGAACTTGGTAAAAAGAACCCAAGGGCTTATGGTTCAAAAGGGTAATCCTAAAAATATAAAAGCTATTGGTGACTTACCTGGTTTGTCCTTGGCAAATAGGCAAAAAGGGGCAGGAACAAGGGTGCTCTTAGACTATCTATTAGAACAAGCAGGTGTTTCACCTGCTTCCATCCAAGGCTATAACAAAGAATATTTCACACATCTTGCAGTAGCTGCGGAAGTGAAAAGCAAAAGGGCAGATGCAGGCGTGGGCATTTATGCAGCAGCAAAAGCAATGGATTTAGATTTCATTCCCCTTTACGAAGAAAACTATGACTTACTTTTAAGTGAAGAATTTTACTTATCACCTAAATTTAAAGAATTACAGAATGTACTTACAAAAACTGATTTTAAGACGGAAGTTGAGGCATTAGGTGGTTATAATTTAGAAGAATGTGGGAATATTATATCCCTAGAGGAAAATAATTCTAAAATATAAGTACAATTTTGGAAAAAAAATTACTAAAATCCTTGATTTTTAGTGAAAAATTCGCTAAAATATGGATTAGAATTAGCACTCATTAAACACGAGTGCTAACAAAAACAAAAATTTTTAAGGAGGGGTACATAAATGAACATCAGACCATTAGGTGAAAGAGTAGTTATTAAGGTTTTAGAATCAGAACAAAAGACTGCCAGTGGTATTGTTTTACCCGACAAGGCAAAGGAAAAGCCACAAGAGGGTGAAGTTGTAGCAGTGGGTAGTGGAAGAATCTTAGACAACGGTTCTAAAGCAGAACTTGAGGTAGCTGTAGGAGATAAAGTTATTTACTCAAAATATGCAGGTACTGAAGTTAAGCATGATGGACAAGAGTACTTAATCTTAAGTGAAAGAGATATTTTAGCAGTTATTAAATAGTTAGGAGGGATACTAAAATGGCAAAAATCATTAAATATACCGAAGATGCACGCCGTTCTTTAGAAAAGGGTGTTAACGCCTTAGCTAATACCGTTAAAGTTACATTAGGTCCTAAGGGTAGGAACGTTGTTTTAGATAAAAAATTCGGTTCACCCTTAATTACAAATGATGGTGTTACAATAGCAAGGGAAATTGAACTTGAAGACCCATTTGAGAACATGGGTGCTCAACTAGTTAAAGAAGTAGCCACTAAAACTAATGATGTTGCTGGTGATGGTACAACAACTGCAACTGTCCTTGCCCAAGCAATCATTAGAGAAGGTATTAAAAACGTAACAGCTGGTGCTAATCCTATGATCCTTAAAAAGGGCATTGAAAAAGCTGTTGAATCAGTAGTAGAAGAGATTAAAAATATCTCTAAGCCTATCGAAAACAAAGAAGCCATTGCTCAAGTTGCAGCTATTTCTGCAGGAGATGAAAAAATTGGTGAGCTTATAGCCGAAGCCATGGAAAAGGTAGGAAAAGATGGTGTTATCACTGTTGAAGAATCAAAAGGCTTTACAACTAACCTTAATGTAGTAGAAGGTATGCAGTTTGATAGAGGATATATCTCCCCATACATGGTAACTGACACAGAAAAAATGGAAGCTACCCTTGAGGAGCCATACATTCTTATAACTGACAAAAAAATTAATAACATCCAAGAGATCTTACCAGTACTTGAAAAAATCGTTCAACAAGGCAAGCAGTTAGTACTAATTGCTGAAGATGTTGAGGGTGAAGCATTGGCTACTTTAGTTGTTAATAAACTAAGGGGAACCTTTACTTGCGTGGCTGTTAAAGCACCAGGCTTTGGTGATAGAAGAAAGGCTATGCTTGAAGATATAGCTACTCTTACTGGTGGTCAAGTGATTTCTGAAGAGTTAGGTCTTGAAATCAAAAATGCAGATATTTCTATGTTAGGTAGAGCCCGCCAAGTAAAAGTTACTAAAGAAAACTCTATCATCGTAGATGGTTATGGTGATCAAGAAGAAATTAAAAAGAGAGTTTCTCAAATAAGAGCACAAATTGAAGATACAACCTCTGAGTTTGATAGAGAAAAACTTCAGGAGCGTTTAGCTAAGCTAGCTGGTGGAGTTGCCGTAATCGAAGTTGGTGCTGCAACAGAAACTGAGCTTAAAGAAAAGAAACTAAGAATTGAAGACGCACTTGCTGCAACCCGAGCTGCTGTTGAAGAAGGTATTGTAGCTGGTGGCGGAACTGCATTAGTTGATGCTCTACATGTACTAGACACAGTACAACTTAAAGGCGATGAAGCCACAGGACTTCGCATTATCAGACGTGCCTTAGAAGAACCTCTAAGACAAATTGCCGAAAATGCTGGTTTTGAAGGATCTGTAGTTGTAGAAAGAGTTAAAAAGGAGCCTGTTGGTGTAGGATTCAACGCACTAACAGAGGTTTATGAAGATATGATTGCAGCTGGTATAGTTGATCCAGCTAAGGTTACCCGTTCAGCACTTCAAAATGCTGCTAGTATCTCTGCTATGTTCTTAACAACAGAAGCTGTTGTTGCAGATGAGCCAGACGATAAAGGCGACATGATGGGTGGAGGCGGAATGCCTGGCGGAATGCCAATGATGTAATAGCTTCAAAATTCGAGAGCTGTCCTTAGGGGCAGCTCTTTTGTTGTAAAAAATTGATTCTAAAATTAATAAAAAACTTTTGTAACTTTTTTGCTTTTGTATCGTCTATATGTGTAGGCAGTGAGAATACTTTACATCCAGTGATGATTTTTGAGATCCCCTCACATAATATTCCTTTGTACAAAACGCTCTTTCACTACATATAAACATAAGGGAAGCAGACGGTAAATGATGAGGTTGTGACAAAAAGAATGTTGGGTAGAGTGAAAATTTAGTTTATGGTGAATTGTTAGAACTTGTGATATTATGATTTTAACTATACATAAAATTGGAGGGTTATTTTAATGGGGAATTTGACAAATGAGAATATAAGCAGTCTTAGAAAAGGACTTAGTAATGTATTACTAGATAAAGGTGAAACAGTTGATGATGTTTTAGTTGCCCTATTGGCTAAAGGACATGTACTTCTAGAAGATGTACCAGGTGTGGGTAAGACAGTTCTTGTAAAAGGTTTAGCAAAACTATTGGGAATTAAATTCAAGAGAATCCAGTTTACTCCAGATCTTTTACCCTCTGATGTTACGGGGATATCTATCTATAATCAAAAAATAGGGGACTTTGAGTATAAACCAGGTCCTATCATGGCCAACATTATTCTTGCGGATGAAATAAATAGAACATCTCCTAAAACACAGTCCAGCCTTTTAGAGGCCATGGAGGAAAGTCAGGTAACCATAGATGGCGAAACATATAGCTTGCCAGAACCATTTTTAGTATTTGCAACACAAAACCCTATAGAATACGAAGGGACATATTCTCTTCCCGAAGCACAACTAGATAGGTTTCTTATGAAATGTAATATAGGTTACCCAAGCTTTGATGGTGAGAGGGATATAGTTCTATCGCAAATTGATGGTGTTCATCCCTTGGAGAAACTTGAACCCTCTGTAAATATGGAAGGATTAAAAGAACTGCAACAAGAGGTAACGAAGGTAAGAGTTAGTCAACCACTATTGGATTATATTATAGAAATAATAAGAGCAACCAGAATACACCCCGCTGTCCAACTTGGAAGTAGTCCCAGGGGAGCTCTTGCTTTAACTAAAGCAGCAAAGGCTAAGGCCTTTTTAGAAGGTAGAGATTACATAATACCCGATGACGTAAAGGACATTGGTCTTAAAGTATTAAGTCATAGAATAATTATCAAACCAGAAGAAGTAATTCAAGGAATCACCAATGAAGATGTTATAAAAGAGGTATTTGGTCAAGTAGAAGTCCCAGTTGGGAAGTAAGGTGAAATTATGGGTATAAAATTTAGAAAAGAGATATATGTCCTATTAGCTCTGGTGATAGCTACATTTGTGTGGAGAGGCTTTATGGATGATCAGAGAATTTCTGGTCTTATTTGGCTTGGAATCACCATGACCTTACTACCTACCATAACGGTCATTAGGGGGTGGAAGGGCATATCCATAAATAGACAGCTCCCCCGGGAGAGAATTTTTGCGGGAGAGGATGTAAAGATCCTAGTAAATCTTGAGAACTTTTTTTATGTACCTTTTTTCTGGGTAAGATTTAGTGATAAGTTACCAATATCTTATATTTATAAGCAAAAGCAAGAGAATCAAGTTCATGGCAATGTACATTTTCTAACCCAAAAAGGTAAAAATCATAGCTATACCCTTTATGATGTGCCAAGGGGGAATCTAAGCTGGAATTACTTTAGTTTATTTCGTACAGACTTGTTTGGATTTGTTGAAGTGTCCAAAGACGTAGATTGTAGAAGTCAACTATTGATATATCCCCGCTATGTAGATGTTTCTTCTAGCCACCTTTATAACCAGTATGATGAGAACAATGGTGTTAGTAAGTTGTATAAAGGAAATGACTATTCTCAAATAAGTGGGGTAAGAGAATATCAAAGGGGTGACAAATTAAGCCTTATTCACTGGAAAGTAAGTGCTAGAAAAAATAACCTTATGTCAAAGGAATTTTACCCACTTTTGAACCAAGAAACCCATATAGTGTTGGACTGCCACAAGAGTAACTACCCTGATGAGTACAATGACAACTTTGAACTGGCTGTTTCGGTAGCTGCTAGCTTAGTGAATAGCTTGGGAAAAGTGCACAAAGGTATAGCACTACTGTTTAATAATAAAAACAAAGATGCAGTTATCTTTAAAAGTAAAGAGTACTTTATAAACGATGCAATGAAGAGATTAGCCTTGGTTCAGCCCAGTGGTGATATGCCCCTGGAAAGATTTATAAGCCAAAACTATTTAAATCAAAACAGCGGTGTGAGTTTGCTAATTGTTACAAATAAGTTAAGTGATTCTTTAATAAGAAGGATGTTACTGGGATCTAGGAATATTAAGTACACTGTTTATTACGTAGGTGAGGATCTAAACTCTAACAATAAATACAGTTTTATTAAACCAATTAAGGAACTAGATGACTTGAAAAATCCAAAGGTTAGGAGTGTGGCCAATGGATAAAAAAGCTAGATTGAGCATGGGCCTTTTGAATTGGCTATGGTACCTTGTTTTTCTTCTGGGTATAAATGGTTATGTAAATTCAAGGGGAGGAATTGTTGTTGTTGTAATTGTTGGTATTGTATTTAAAAGCATTGAATATTTCTTCAGTGATTCCAAACTGAGCGTATTTGTAAAGGTAGTCACTATTTTAGCCATCATTTTTAGGGCGGGAAACTATATAAACTTTTTTAGCCCCATGTGGGTATACGACATTGGCCTTACAATAGGCAATGAAATTAACTATATGTATTTTGGAAGGCTTGAAATGATCCAAGTGGTTCCTGTTGTTTTTAACATACTGTTCTTTATAATATTTAAAGAAATCGTTATTGCTAAAAGGGCATCCAGTAGTTTTATTTTGTTAATTACCTTTTTAGGAGGAGCTCTTTTGCTCTTTTTGGCCATTTGGGCCGAAGCTGTATTTTCCCTGACAGCATTCTTGTTTGTGCTAGGGGGAATAATTAAGTTATTTTTTAATAACATGAATATAAGCAGACTAAAACCAACATCTAACACCTTTACCACATCGGTTTTAGCATCACTAGTTATAGGCCTTCTTATAATTTGGAATTTAAATTTGCCAGTGGTTTTTGCTGAGGAATTTGAATGGCTTAAAACCCAAATCGAAGGGGGGTATACTTCTATTGAAACTGGCAGCTCTAATAATAAAGGCATAAGACAAACAGGATATAGCTCCAACGATAATAGACTGGGGGGATCAGTGGAGTATAGTAGGAGACCTGTTCTTACAGTAAAAACAGAACAACCAATTTATCTGCGTGGAGAAACAAAGTATATATATACAGGACTTGGCTGGACTGATGATATTATTTCTAAGGATAATGTCTCTGTAGGTGAAATCCCTTTTGTAGAATTTCCACAAGTTGAATATCAGACAATCCAATTGAGTGTAGAAATCCTAAATGGAACATATCCCGTTATTTTTTCAGGATTAAATACAACGGAATTGAAGATTTCTAGGGGGACATCTGAAATTACTAGTATTCAATTAGTAAACGGTAATGACTTATACACTGATTTTCGGATGCGCCCTAATGATAGTTATCAGGTTACTATTCAAAGGCCATCTTACTCCCAAGATGTTTTACTTTCCAGTGGAAGTTACCCCGAGGAATTTCCCTTTGATCTATACACTGATTTGCCTGAAGACCTTCCCTTTAGTGTAAGGGAAATAGCTATGGATTTAACAGACGGCATGGGAAGTAATTATGAAAAAGCAGTTGCAATAAGGGATTACTTGAGGGGTAGCCAATTTACTTATAGTTTAGATGTGGATTATCCCCCTGGCGGTATGGACTTTGTTGAACACTTTTTAGCAACAAAGGAAGGGTACTGTGTACACTATTCCACTGCATTTGTGGTGATGGCTAGAGCTGTGGACATACCTGCAAGATGGGTAAAAGGCTTTACTCAAGGAGATATTAGTGAAACAGGTGTATACACAGTCTATGACAAAGATGCCCATGCATGGGCAGAGATATATATACCAAATGCAGGCTGGGTGGCTTTTGAGCCCACTAAAGGCTTTAGAGCTCCACAGGCTAGCCAAGGAACTAACCAAAGCCCAATAGACCCAGATGGGGATGTAGAAGACCCAGCCACTCCAATCCAGGAAACACCAAATGAAAATGTACCTGGAGACACTGCAACAGAATCTAAAACCTTTGACTTAAAAACATTGATGGTGGTTTTTGCGGGTTCTATATTATTACTTTTTGTTTCAGTTATATGGAAAGTCCAAAAAAATACAAAAAGTAGGTTGACAGCTAACGATAAAGTGATAATATTATATAATAAAGTTATAGGAAAACTTAAAATATTAGGAGCTCCTAAAAAAAACAGTGAAACACCTAGAGAATTTATTACAAGATCTGGGGAACTTGGTTGGATTCCAAAAGAGTTACTAAATAAAACCACACAACTTTTAGAACGAGCCTTTTATGGAGAAAATATTGTAAAATCAGAAGAAGTAGAAATAGTGGATAAGGAAAATAGAAAAACAAACACCATCTACCTAGGTGTAAAGAAGACCCTTAACCATTTGAAATTAGGGAGGTTGAGTAAATGAATTTGAGCTTTTTAAAGAGCGTGAGTACTTTAATAAAGACATCAAAGGCTGCAATAGTGTTAACACTAATTTTGGTTTTGAGCTTCGTAAGTACTAGCATTTACATTCTCTTCAAAACCCACCCATTATTAGAAACACCTACTTCAGGGGCAAAAAACCTCGCAATTGGGATGTTAGTTTTAGCATTCTTAGTTATGGTAGCATATGAAACTTATAGTAGATTCAGAAAAAAAACTAAAGCGGAGTAGTAAAAAGATAGGCTAAAGAAAATACTGTAATTAAAAGTCCAAAGTTTAGGCTTTGGACTTTTATATAACCTTAAAAAGAGAAGGAGTTGTTGTAATGACACAAAGTAAAGTTCTAATACTAGATTTCGGAGGGCAGTATAATCAGCTTATTGCTAGAAGAGTTAGGGAAAGTAAAGTTTATTGCGAAATAAAACCATATAATATCTCAATTGAGGATATAGAGGAATTTAACCCGTCTGCAATAATTCTTTCTGGTGGGCCAGCAAGTGTTTATAATGAAGGGGCACCAAGATGCTCAGAAGAAATTTTTAGTGGCAGATGGCCAGTTTTAGGGATTTGTTACGGCATGCAACTAATGGTACACTACCTAGGTGGAGAAGTTAAACGAGCCTCCCATAGGGAATACGGTACTATTTCAATGACTGTTACCAATCACGAGGGCTTATTTAAAGATATATCAGCAGAGACAGAGGTGTTGATGAGCCATAGTGACTTTATACCTCAAGTACCTGCTGACTTTCAGATAACAGCTTATAGCGATAATACACCAACAGCAGCCATTGAAAATCACTCTAAAAAACTTTATGGTATCCAGTTTCACCCCGAAGTTATACTTACAGTAGAAGGTAAAGAAATAATAAATAACTTTTTATTCACAATCTGTAACCTAACAGCAGATTGGACCATGGACTCTTTTATAGAGACCACTGTCGCCCAAATCAAGGCCCAAATAGGAGATAGGAAAGCTGTTTGTGGGCTAAGTGGTGGGGTTGACTCTGCAGTTGCTGCACTCCTTGTTCATAAGGCAATTGGTCCTAACCTAACCTGTATATTCGTTGATCACGGCTTGCTAAGGAAAAATGAAGCTCAAGAAGTTATGGAAGCTTTTGAGGGTAAACTGGGGTTAAATGTTATAAAGATAGACGCTCAAGAACAATTTTTGTCTAAACTAAAGGGTATTACTGAGCCAGAGGAAAAAAGAAAAATCATAGGAAATGAGTTTGTCCGTATTTTTGAACAAGGGGCAGCTAAATATGGTCAAGGTGAGTACCTAGTACAAGGTACCCTATACCCAGACGTTGTAGAGTCAGGAACTGATACTGCAACAACCATCAAAACCCATCATAACGTAGGTGGACTTCCAGAGGATATGACATTTGAACTTTGTGAGCCCCTAAGAAATCTATTTAAAGACGAAGTAAGAATAGTAGGAAGCAAACTAGGTCTTCCCCAACACCTTGTGTCCAGGCAACCTTTCCCAGGACCTGGCCTTGCAATCAGAATTATGGGAGAGATAACAGAGGAAAAACTCGAGATACTTCGCGACGCAGATGCAATCGTAAGGGAAGAAATAATTAACTACGATAAGGATAAAAAAGTATGGCAATTCTTTGCAGTCCTTCCCGGAGCTTACAGCGTAGGAGTAATGGGAGACGACCGTACCTACCAGCAAGTTGTAGCGGTAAGGGCAGTAGGCTCAGAAGACGGAATGACAGCAACATGGTCACGCTTACCATACGAGCTATTAGACAAAATATCCAAAAGATTAGTAAACGAAGTAGACGGTGTTAACCGTGTGGTATACGATATCACATCAAAACCCCCGGGAACTATTGAGTGGGAGTAGGTATCAAATGGATTAAAAGTGGCTTAAACACTGGGTTTGTGGCACTTTGAAACAGGCTGTGATACTGCTATGATACTAAAAATTATTTTGACCAATAATTTAAGGTGTCCCTACAATTAAGATAACAAGAGGAAAACCCTCTCGTTTAGCTAAGTTTTATGACTTAGTTTAAGTGAGAGGGTTTTTGTTTTGTAAAAATCAACTAATTATGATGAACGATTATTTAAGTTATGACCTATTTCTAATTTTAGTGAAGTATCATCTAGGCGGTGATGATATCTGGCAAAAAGAAATCGCAGAAGAACTTAACAAAAAAGTAGATGCCATTATCGCCCGAAACACATACACAAAATATAAAACCTCACCCACAAAAGAAGAACAGGAAAAAGCAAGAATTGAGTACCTAGATTTGAAGGGATACCATAAAGATCGGCCGTGGTGATTTTCTCTTTATCGGCAGTATACAGGAGCGTGGCACACTCCTGTAATAATAGTTAAGAAAGGAGTACCTTGCATGTGAAACGATCAATTAGTATTGCAAAAGGCAAAGGCTCTATCGGGCATAACTCAAGAAATTTTAAAGCAGAAAATGTTGATCCAGAACGCACTCAATTTAACACTTGTTATGTTAATGAAGATATTCACCAAGTCTATCATAAGCTATTCGATACTGCCCTTGAAAATTACAATGCCAAACAGAAACGCAATGATAGAAAAATTCCAGATTATTATGAGAAAATACACACTTCAAAACAAGAGAAGTTATTCTATGAAATCGTTGTACAAATTGGTAACTTTGAAGATATGAGTGCTACTGATGAAAACGGAAAGCTAGCGGAGAAAATCCTCCATCAATATATGGCTGAATTTCAAGATAGAGGCCCTACACTATATGCGTTTTCTGCTCATCTCCATATGAATGAAGCTACACCACATTTACATATTGATTTTGTGCCATATACAGATGGCAACAAACGTGGTTTGGAAACGAAAAATCGCTAAAAGGTGCGTTAGAAAAGTTAGGATTCAAGGGTAGTACTCGTGGCTGTACAGAACTTACCCAATGGCAAGATTCAGAGAAAGAAAAATTAGCAGAAATTATGCTTGAACATGGTATCGAGTGGGAGAAAAAAGGCTCCAATAAAGAGCATTTATCTGTACTTGATTACAAAAAAGAAAAGCGTGCCGAAGAAATATTGCAGCTAGAAGAACAAATTGATAGTTTAGAAGACAACTCCAAAAAACTTGATACCATAATTGAACAAAAAACTGATAACTCCAAACGTATTGAAGCTAAGTTAGATAATATTATGAAACAACACAAAGATATTCAGACGAATATTCATGCCTATTATGAAGAAACAAAGTGGCAGCTCCCTGAAGTGACAGGACTTGCTACTGCAAAATCATATAAAGAAAAAAAGGCGCAGCCTCTGAACTGAACATGCCCCTGTCAAGTAGACAGTAGAAAAAACAAAAAATGCTTTGACGTCAATCATCTAATTTGATTGGCGTTATTTTTTTGTAGGTTTGTTTTATCAAGTGAAAATATCACCTTTATACATAAGAATTTAATTACCCGCATTTATTCCACGGTCCTGTTGACATGGGGTCCCCTGTACCCTCTGGACTCCCATTCTTGGGCGGAAGTTGATACTAAACAAATATTTGGCTTCCGCCACACACATTTTACCAGAGGGTACACCCCATATAAACAGGCTTTCGCGGCATAAAAGCTTATGCTACCTTACTTAAAAGGTGCTGCCTATACTCCATTGGTGTCATGCACTCAAGCCTCTTCTGGTAACGACGGTTATTGTAATACTCTATGTATTCAATGACCGCGGCTTCCAACTCCTCATATGAATTGAATTTACTTAGGTAGTACATTTCTGACTTAAGAGTACCAAAAAATGCCTCCATAGGGCCGTTATCTATGCAACGGGATACTCTAGACATACTTTGTGTCATACCCGCATTATCCAACTTGTTTTTGAACATTTTTGAGGTGTATTGAAATCCCCTATCACTGTGGAAGATCGGCTTTGCATCAGGGTGCTGCTCATGGGCAATGTCAAACGTTCTAAATACCAGTGCATTGTTATTTGAATGACCCAAGACAAAGGACACTATGCTCTTATCTCCGAGGTCAAGTATGGCACTTAGATAGGCTTTTCCACTGATTCCATATTTCATCTCTGTTACATCAGTAAGCCATTTCTCCCCAAATCCATTTGCATTAAAGTTCCTGCTTAGTACGTTTTTTGCAGTTATTTCTGGTGTGGATTTGATGTAGTTCTTTCTCTTTCTACGGCATACAGATTTTAAACCTAGTATTTTCATCAGTCTGTAGATTCTCTTATGGTTTACATGGAATTCTTGCTCTCTGTTTAACTTGATTGTCATCTGACGATACCCAAGTATACCGCCTCTCTCTTCATAAGCATCTCGGATCAACGGTATTAAAGTCTTGTTAAACTGCTCATTGCCACTTGCTTCTCTGTTTAACCATTTGTAATATGAAGATCGTTCAATTCCAGCAAAATTACATAGTTTTGTGAGTGCATAACCTTTAGTATCATGAAGTTCATGTATTGTCAGATAGATGGTTTCATACCTTACCTGGCTTAAGACCGCCTCCTTTGTATTTCTTCCAACTTTTTTAGAAAATCTATCTCCATTTGCTTTTCGAGAATCTCAGCTTCAAGCAGTTTGTTTTGGGCTTTGAGTTTGTCCATCTCAGACATCTCATCTTCTGTTTTTCTTTTACCACGCTTGTCTTGAAGGGCATCTATACCTTGTTTTAAGTATTTATTAGTCCATGAATTGACCTGTTGGTAAGATACCTTAAACTTCTGCGCTGTTTCGGCATAGTTGTGTTTATTTTCAATGCAGTACTTTACTATTTCTACTCTTTCATCAAAATCAGTTTTTCTTCCTTTAGTCATGATAGATACTCCTCCAGTACCAGAAGATTTTAGTTTCTCATGACTATTATACTTCATAACCCACGTATGAAGCATCCCTGTAGAGCGTATTCCATATTCAAAACATATATCGTGCAAGGAACCCTTACCAGAAAGGTATTCGCTTACTGCCATTTCCTTTACATGTGAAGAGTGACTGAAATTCTTAGAACTAGTATTCAATCCTTTAATACCCAACGACTTATAATTGCTAACCCATCTCCTCATGGTATCTTTGCCAACACCAATTAACTTAGCTGCATGGCTAAAGGAATCTTTCCCTTCTATACACCTAAGAACATATTCTAATTTTTCTTCTGGTGAGAATTTACTTTTCCGTCCCATAAAAAATACTCCTCCTTGTAGTAAACAGTTTTTATTATTTAAACTGTTTACTACAAGGGGAGCATATCAGTAAATTCCCTAAAGGAAGTCATTAAAGGCTTAGTGGTCAGACTAGTCAATCTAAAACAGAAATATAATACTTTATTAAATGAGAAAAACTATTGGTAAAGTTTTTTCAAGCACTACCCAATACCGAGCAGGAACAACACTTACTGTCTCAGATGATGAATGCCCAGAGTGAAATCAATCTCTTTGAGGGTCGTGAGAAGTTTATAGAAGGATTTCGATTAGGTGCAAGGTTTATGTTAGATACGTTTGTGGTTGAAAACAAGAAAGTGCCATTCGCAATATTAAGTAATATCTTATACATAATAGAACTCCTTGCAAGCTGTGAGGAGTTCTGATTTAAAATCGGAATGGAATAATTGTAGTATTATAATAAATACATGTATAAAACCTTGTATTTATTCCTATTATTATGATATACTATTCCTATGCAAATATTTTCCATGAGGTGAGTAAGATGGATTACATGAAAGTATCAGAAGCAGCAGAAAAATGGGGTCTGTCTACCCGTCGAGTGCGTATTCTTTGCCAAGAAAATAGAATTGAGGGTGTCATTCGCAAAGGCAACCTTTATATGATACCAACCGAAGCAAAAAAGCCAGAGGACGGTCGTAGCAAGGGACAGAATCGCACTGTCCTAAAAAAGCTACTTGATAATATTGATAAAAACTTAGAAAAACTCTCTAATATGCGTCCACTGACCAAAGGCGAGGTCGAACGTTTGAGAGATGAGTTTTTGATTGAATTTACCTACAACTCCAATGCCATTGAGGGTAATACTCTCACCTTGCAAGAGACAGCAATGGTTTTAGAAGGTGTCACAATTGACCAAAAACCATTAAAAGAGCATTTAGAGATTATTGGGCATCGTGATGCGTTTCAATATGTAGAAAGCCTTGTTAGCGATAAGGTGGAGTTTTCAGAATATGTGATCAAAAATATACACTCACTTGTTTTAATGGATAGACCTGAAGACAAAGGTATTTTTCGACGTATTCCTGTACGCATTATGGGTGCTTTCCACGAGCCTCCACAGCCTTATATGGTTGAACCAATGATGAATGAATTATTAGTAAATCACAGACAAAGAAAGGATAAAATGCATCTTGTAGAAGCAGTTGCATTGTTTCACTTAGATTTTGAGGGTATCCACCCTTTTATTGATGGTAATGGACGTACAGGAAGATTGCTTATCAACTTAGAACTAATGCAGAATGGCTATCCTGCTATAGATGTGAAGTTTTCTGATAGAAGAAAATATTATCAGGCTTTTGATGAGTATTATCGCAATCACAATGAATTACCAATGGTGGAGATGGTTGCAGGGTATGTGAATGAGAGACTGGAGAAGTATGTGGAGATTTTAGCTTAGGTTTAATAAACAAATAATTAATAGTTAAAAAGGATGTTACAACCTATGATAGGTTATAACATCCTTTTTAACTATTTCATTGTTTTACAGACAAATTTAATTTTAATCAAAAATTTCTATTTGATCCGAATTGTTTTCTTTAGTTTCTTCTATAAGTTTATCAATACGATTTAAAAACTCCTTTTTAGCGGTTATTGACAAATCACTCAATTTTGATACTTCTGTAGCCATAAACCGGAGAGTAAAGCTTGGATCAACGTCAATATTTGTTGCTATTTTTTCAAGTAATTTATTGGCATATTTAATATCATAATCAGAAATGAATTTTATGGCAGATAAAATTTTGGAAACATAGATCATATTGTTTTTATCAAAGTCATTTAAAAGATTGTCGTATTCTTCCTTTGATTTTGATTGTTTAGCAAACTTAGATTTATCTGTTAGTGAATAGAACTTGTGCTTTACAAGTATATCATTTGCTTCTATTTGGAGCGCTGCGATATCCACTAATTGATCTTTATGTTCAAGTTTAAGTAAATGATACATGACTGAACAAAGTGTAATCCAATTCGATTTTGTAGTGTTTTTAGATAATAAACTCTCTAGTTTTGTAATATCTAAATTTATGACAATAAATGATTTAACATTGGTTTCTTTGTTTGTAAAATCTTTGGGACTGTACCAACAATTAGGTTTTATCTCTTTGTCATCTAAATTAAATTCCTCGGTAAATAGATCATTTAGATCTTCGTTTTGATTAATATACTCAACTAAATCATTACTAGTTATATGCAAATCAACAATTCTGTTATTTATATCGTCAATTAAGCTATCCGGAACAGGTATATTTCTTTCAACACTATCAAAATTCATAAATGCTATATTTTCTTTTAAATCTTCATCTGAAAGGTTTTCGGATATACTTTCCATAAAAGTAGGATAACCCGTATCTGTATTGGTAATAAAGTTTAACACTTTCACAAAAGTTGAGTATTCAACTGTTTTTATAGCGGCATTTTCTAATTTAGAATAGTACGCGGCTGTTTTATTTATATGGTCAGCAACATCTTTAGCTTTTATGTTGTAATTTATGCGAAATTCTTTTAATTTCTGAGCCATTTCTCCCGTTATTACTATCTTAGGCATAAGACACCTCCTATTAAGATTAAATTATATCACTTAAATTATAAAACGTCAATAGATTAACCTAAACAAATACTCGGTTAATTAATTAACCGAAAGTACTTGACACTTTAAGTGTTTGTGTTAAAATATGGATAGAGGTTGGCCAACCGGACTAAAGAAAGGAGGGTACAATTATGTATAAAACTGGCGAAAGACCTGGGAAAGGTACATACATTTGCACAACTTGCGGTCAAATTGTGCGATTAGATGACAGTACCGACACTTTGCCACCATGCCCTAAATGTACAGAAACAACTTATCGCAAAGGGTAAAAAAATACCCTAAACTACTTCGCCAAAAGTAATTTAGGGAGCAATATCTAGTCAAAAATTAGAAATTTCTAACATCAGTGATATTATTTTATTGACTTTAAAATTATACATAGAAATTCCTGATTCGTCAACTATAGCAGTCGTTATTTGATGTGTAACGACTGAATAATTAAAGGAATTTGATATGAATAAAAAAGTACTTAGAGTTAAAGAAGAGTCAGATTCTGGTTTTAATGCAAGCTTTATAAATGAGCAAACAGAAGAACTATCGGAATAGAACAAGTTATCGATCGGATGAATAAGGGTAACCCTTCCTATGGTGATTCTCATGTAGTTAAAGGTGCAACAGGTGATTATGTAAGGTCTAATCCTGATAGCTCACCAAAAAATAATATTGAGTAATGGAGGGAAAATTATTTGTCAAAGAAAAATAAGCTAACAATATATTTAATAAAACAAGAATTTGAAAATTTCCAAGAAATAATCAAATCTTCTAACGATATTAAAATTATTGATGATAATACCTATGTATATTTAGGTTATTCTGAGAATATCAAACCGCATTGGGCTACTAACTTTCTAAAAGATTCAGTTGATACTGAAAATTTATTTGTAGCTAATGCAAGAGCTGTTGCATTAAAAAGAGTGAATATTGGGAATGTTAAATCTAGAATTTTTGCTATTGTTATGGGATATGGCAAGAATATGCTTAATGACGATGTTATTGAAGAACGCTTTGGTCTTAAAGTGTCTCTAAATTCTATTAAGCATGACAGTTTAAGGAGAATTAACAAAACTAATATTGGTGGAAATCAGAAACTAAGTTATGAACAATTACCCTTAAAATCTAAGATTAACGATTTTGGATTAGATATAAATCGCGATTTAGTAAGTCATATTACTGGAGAGTCAGATACTTTTGTTAAAGGAACTATTTCAGGTAGTGATGCTTTATTTGCTCAGATGAAGTGGACATAACCAAGATTGGCGAATTTTTAATCAAAGTATTTAATCAATATAAATCCGACAAGTATAAAGAAAATTTTGCTTGGATAGACCAAATCCAAAATATAAAATCATCTAGTGAAAAAGAAAAATTGAATAGTTTTTTAATAGAATCCATAAACAATAACTCAAATCAATTTTGGATGGCAGCGCCTGAATTAGTTGACTGGGAGAATATACGTGGATATAAGTATCATGGGAAAGAAATTTTTGATGATATCGATGTTAATGAGGTTAAAAAGTCATTCTCTAACCCCCTTATTTCTATTGATCAATTAAAATCTAAGCAAATTTCCGTGATCTCTTCATTAGATGATTCAAAATTGATGTCATGGAACTCATTAAGATGTATTTATGGCGAGTGCATTATAGATGAACAGGCTTATTGTATCAATGCTGGAAAATGGTATCGTATTAACAATTCATTTGTAAAAGATATTAATACCGAATATGCCAGTACTATTATTTCACAAATTGACTTTCAAGAAAGAACCTATGTGCACGATAGTGAAAGTGCATATACTATTGATTTTGCTAGTAAAAATGCTTCTAAATTTCTGGCTATCGGTGTTTGTCAAGTAAGTTGTCGTGTTTAAGTAAAACTATCTTACCTGTTCTTCAAATTCTTTCTCCCTAACAGGGTTAAGGGTAACTTGTTTTTGGACAGACCAATCCCTAATTGATCCTGACCATCTTTCAGGATGTTTTCTTTTAGCTGCTTCATAAGTAGCTATTCGTTTTTCCATAATAGCCTTGTCTAGACCGTTGTGGCGCTGATTTGGTGTCACAAAGTTAATTCCACTATGTAAATGATCATAATTATACCAATTGACAAATTTCAGGACCCATTTTCTTGATTCTGATAGTTCTGAAAAGCCTTTAGTTGGGTATTTGTGTCTATACTTTAAGGTTTTAAACAAGGATTCTGAAAAGGGATTATCATTACATACTCTTGGTCTTGAAAAGGAGCTCTGTACCCCTAGCTTTTCTAGGGTGGCTAAGAAGGTAGCTGCTTTCATTGGGCTTCCGTTATCAGAATGTAGTACTAATGGCTTTCCAGCAATACCTTCAGCTAAAACAGCTTTTTTGACTAGGTATTCTGCATATTGAGCATTTTCAGTTTCCCAAACTTCATGGGCCACAATTTTACGGCTATAAATATCTACAATTAGGTATAGCTTAAAGTACTGACCTTTTACGGGGCCTGGTAGCCAAGTGATATCCCATGTCCATACTTGATTTGGTGCTATTGCAATGTGAGTTGGAATAGGCCTTCTAATTGGTGGTTTACTTCTATTTCTGTGAGTATTCATTTTTTCTTCTTTAAGTACACGATAAATGGTTGATTCAGACGCAATATACTTACCCTGATCTGCTAGTTTAGGAACAATCTGAGAGGGCACTAAATCAGCAAATTCAGGCTTGTTTACCACAGCTACAACCTCGTCCCGCTCTTCTTCAGATAGTTTATTTTTTGGAGTAGGTCTTGTAGCTAAAGGACGCTGGTCTTCCTTAATATCATCACTGATACCTGCTGTCCATCTCTGGTAAGTTCGTTCGCTGATATTTAGTTCTTCACATGCTGGTTTTAATCTGGCGCCAGAAGCCCTTGCGTCATCTATCAGCTCTACTGCCACTTTGCGATCTGAACTGCTGATCATTCTTCCTCTGGGTCCCCCCAGATCGCTTGGGCCTTTTTTCTAAGCACTAATAATGCAGCCGCTTCTGCCAATGCTTTTTCTTTACGTTTTAGATCTTTTTCAAGATCTTTGGCTTTTTTCTTTTCTGCTTTAAGTTCTTCATCTATCTTTTGAGGGTTTTTAGAAACAGTGGTATTGGCCTTTAGACATTGCTGTTTCCAGCTTTTAACGTCATCTACATAGATACCTTTTCTACGGCAATATGCTGCTAACTCTACTTCTGAAAGGGAGGCTGTCTCAAGCACAACATGGAATTTATCTTCTGAACTCCACTTAGTTGAGGGTTTATTATCAGGTACATCACCTTGAGTTTTCTTTTCATTTCTAGCCCATTGATATAGGGTAGATTTAGATATACCTAGTTCTTCTGATAATTTAGGTACCGACTCATTATCTGCTATTCTTTTAAGTATTGATTCTTTAAACTCTTTTGAGTACTGTTTGTTATTTCTGTCTTTAGCCATTTTTGATCTCCTTAGGTAATTGTCGTAATTTCATTATACACTTTTAATTCTACACGACAACTATCCTAACATATAGGGCTATGGATCAAAAAAATATAATGCATGGTGGAGGTCGTAGTAGTATAGAGTTATGCGATCTTATTTCCTCGTCTCAAGAGTTAATACATTTAAAACCCTATTCAGGATCTTCGACACTAAGTCATTTGTTTAATCAAGGTGTTGTGTCAGCAGAATTACTTGTTGCAGATAAAAATTTCTTTAAAAAAGCTAATAGTAAAATTAGAGAGCAAGAAAAAGGGGATAAATTTCAAATTTCTGATGCTAGGAAAGTTAAGATTGTATTTGGAATCATTAGTAAGGATACGGATAGCTTACCTAAAATACCATTTTTCAGCAAAGTCGCATTCAGACATGCTAAATCTAGATTACAGGCATTTGGGCTAGATGTTAGTATTAAAAATATACATGATGCAAGATAAATTTATGCTACTACTGTGATACTAAAAATTTGACTTCTCTAAAAAATAGCGAATTAATATAGAGAAATGATTATCAAAAGCACAACGAAACAGATACATATGTATCTTATATTAGATAAAACTTAGCGAGTGGGAGTAGAAAAAAATTAGAGATAACAGATTCTACTGTTATCTCTTTTAATACCAAGAAATTTTTAGTTTTTTACTGAGCACCCTTTGGGAGTTTTCTTAATTAATAGAGTTGTTATTTTTTCGACTTATCAACGATTATCATTGTACAATATACAACTGCAAAAATTAGTCCTGTCAGTAGTGCGTGGGTTGGAAGATGAACCAGATATTCACCATTACTACCATAAAATCCAAGGGAATCCCAAAAAATATATGCAGCAAATACAACTGCAAGGCATAACAAAAAGGATGTTAAGACTTTTTTCATAAACATCGCATCCTCTCAATACGAACTCATTATTTTTCTATGGCTAGTGTATATCTTGACCTGCGAAAACCAGAACATATAAATAATAATCTCCACAAACAAATGACCACAACTTTTACTATTACTTACCATTATTCTAATTATAGCAGATTATAAGCGATAAAAGTATAATATTCAAAACTATTGAAATTTCACGAAGAAACTACAAACTTTATTGCATTGAATTTTTCCCATGATATAATTATTCTGAGGAATATTTACTAGGGGGTAGAGTTTATGAAAAAGGTATTTTGGGGAGTAGTTATTATCATAGCTGCAGTAATCTTGAGCATATCTATTTATCTTTCTACTAATCAAAAGGAATTTAGAGACATGGAACTTAGTATAAGAGATAGTTCGGGAATTGTTACTAAAGTAGATAAAGTGGCCTATAGTCAAAGTGTTAAGTATTCAGGAATGATTAGTATACATGAATACACAGAAATACTAGAGATGATAAATATTGATTTAAGTGATACTGAAGTTCAGTTAGAATTTACTGAAGGGTTATTTCCAGAAACTTCAGCTATAAGTTGGGCTGTTATTAAAGAGGGGCAAGTGGTTGAGTCTACACTAAATGGAATTCAGAGTCTTATTTTACCAATGGAGCCGGGGTTATATATAGTTGGCTTACAAGTGACAAACGAAACCAATGAGATAATTCAATATGGCTTTAGGGTAAGGATATCCGAGTAAAGGATTCAATAACTAAACATCAGATAAGTAATATGGACAATACAACTATCTATTAGTTATAATAATAATGTGGTAATCAAAACTATCAGATATACTGAAATCAAATCAATCTACTTAAAAAAGGCTGATATGAAGTAGACTAGGTAAACCGTGTTGTATACGACATCGCATCAAAACCCCCATGAACCATTGAGTGGAAGTAGGTAAAAATTATAGTTTAGTGTTTAGATTAGGAGGGAAATAATTGTTTAATTTATTTAAAAAGAAAAAAGAAGAAGTGGATTACAGAGTTTTTGCTCCTATTAAAGGTGAGGTTATTGAATTAACAGAGGTGCCAGATCCTGTATTTGCTCAAAAAATGTTAGGAGACGGTGTAGCTATAAATCCTGCTGAAGGAGTAGTCTACTCACCAGTAAATGGAGAGATTGTTCAAGTTTTCGATACAAAACATGCCATTGGAATCAAAGGTGAAACAGGGATTGAGTTACTTATTCATGTTGGTTTAGAAACAGTTGCATTAAAGGGAGAAGGTTTTACAACCTTTGTAAAGCCTGGTCAATCTGTAAAAGTTGGGCAAAAGCTACTTGAATTTGACCTTGAAACAATAAAAGAGAAGGCAAAGTCCATGATTACTCCAGTTGTTATAACTAACTCAGAACAAGAACAATACAACATAGAAAAAAATTACGGAACAGCAAATGATAACCAGTACGTAGTAATGGAAGTAAAAAAATAAATTAGGCGCCCCGAATATAATCGGGGCGGTTCAGAATGATGACAAAGTCATTTTTTAGGAATGTCGCATTTTAAACGCTGTACAAAATTTTACGTCGAGACTTAAGGCTTCTATCTAAACTCCAGAAGGGTACCGCTCCAATTCACCGTCCATGGTTCAGTGGAGCTCTCGAAACGTCAGACTGTGTGGCTAATCTCTAAAAACTCAAGGATTAGCCGTAAATTTCCTGTCTTTTGGTGCAATATGACTTAAACATATAAAAATACAATGATAAAGTGGGTCTAAGAGCTACTAATATCCTTAGTAGTTCTTTCACTCCTATAATATTTATTACTCTTTTAAAATTATAGGCTAGCAAAACTAGGGCTGTCTCTGTAGTTACAGAATCCATCCCTCTTGTTAAAAAATACCCAGCATTCATTGTCCTTTTGATGGTTCCATAAGGATGCTCAACAATCATCTGCCTTTGTAGGTATTTGTCCATATTTGCTTCTGTTCTAGCATCTATAGTATCCAAAAAATCTTGGTTAGGTGACCGATTTATTATCCTGCCTTTGGCTGCAGTGGTGCATTTGCTTTTTGATTCACAGTTTTTACAGGCATCGTAGTTTCTATATTTTATTCTTTTTGGTTCTTTTGATTTGTGGTTTATTCTGCGTAATTCATGGCCCAAAGGACAAATATATAAGTCTTTTTCAGGCACATAAGTAAATTTATCTCCGTAGAAATCTTTGTCTCCTGTGGCGTTAGAATACGACTGTTTTGGCAAATAGACTGTTGTTTCGTTTCTCTCACATTTCATGAGGTCGTCTGCTTGGTAATAGCCTTTATCTGCTGCTACTTCAAGTTTCCTTTTTCCAAATATATCTTTAGCCTTTTCTGCAAGTGAATTTAGATTACCTTGATCTGCGGGATTGTTTGTAACATCATATGCCACTATAATACTATGCTTAGAGTCTACAGCTGTTTGTATGTTATATGCTACAGTAACACCATTGTTTTTGTTGTCCATAAGCCTAGCATCTTCGTCAACTGTAGATACTTCATTACATTCGCTATCCTGTAGTTTTTTTTCCAACTCTTCAAATTTAATTTTACGCTCCTTGAGTTTTTCAATTTTTTGCTGAATTTCTTCAGGTGTATACTTAAGTTTAGGTGAATCGTCTTTGTCACTGCTTTCTAACAAATCTAGATAGGAATTAACCTTATCTTCGATATATTGTTTGTGTCTTTGTATTTTTTTCTTTGAGAAATTATTCTTCTTTGAATTATTAGCTTGAATTTTAGTCCCATCTATTGCTATGAATTCCTCGCCTAATAGTTTGAGATCCTTACACAACTTAGTAAAATCCTTGAAAACTTGTTTTAGCTGAGTTTTATTTTCTTTCCTGAAATCAGCTATTGTTTTAAAATCAGGTTTTAGTTTTTGTAATAGCCAAACCACTTCTATATTCCTGTGAGATTCTGTTTCTAGCTTTCTAGATGATCTTATGCCATTTACATACCCATATAGATATAACTTCAATAAAACAGAGGGATGATATCCTGGTGCACCTCTGCGGTGTTCCTTTGATTTAGTGAATGCACTCATATTGACCAGTTTTACGTATTCATCAATTACCCTAACGGGATTATCCTCACCTATGTAATCTTCTATGCAGTCAGGAAACATTGTTTTTTGCTTTCTATCTGTACCTTGTATAAATGACATTTAAAATCCCCTCTCCGATATTCTATAACTTAATTATACTACAGAAAAAGGGAAAAGTACTGTATTTACAGTACTTTGGAGGCATTTTAGACATATATTATTGTTTAATTCTCACACAGTCTGACGTCCTGTTTCTCGCCCCTTCTTCCGTTTAGATATTCAGCTCTTAAGTCTACCTCCTCGAATTAATTGTACTGCTTTTTAATATGCACATCTAGGGTCAATGACTTTGTCTTAGGTTTGTCTACAAGCTGAAACGCCCCGATATAATCGGGGCGTTTTTTGTATTAGAAGGTGGAAAGGGCTTTTTTAATAGTAATACTGGTTTATTTATTCGTTTCTAAGGTCCAAGTCTACTATAAATATTATGTTAGTCAGAGAAAATATCATAAAAAGTATAGCATTATTTTATAAATATGATATACTAATGATGATTTGAAAAAGCAATATAGACATAAGGAGTGGTAGTTTTGACGATTAAGGTTGGAATCAATGGATTCGGACGCATTGGCAGAATGGTATTTAGAAGGGCCATTAACGACCCTACTATTGATATAGTTGCTATAAATGCTAGCTATACTGGTGATGTATTAGCACACCTTATTAAGTATGACACAATTCAGGGAATTTTTTCTGGTGAGGTATCTGGCAAGGACAATAGACTAGTTGTAAATGGCAAAACCATAGAAATAGTAAATCATAGGGACCCCATTGAACTGCCATGGAAAAACCTAGGGGTAGAAATAGTAGTTGAAGCTACAGGTAAATTTAATCAAAGGGAAGGTGCATACAAGCACATAGAAGCAGGAGCAAAAAAAGTAGTTCTTACAGCTCCTGGAAAAGATGAAGATATAACAATAGTAATGGGAGTAAATGAAAAGGAATATATAAGTACAAAGCACCATATAGTTTCAAATGCTTCTTGTACCACAAACTGTCTAGCACCCATAGTAAAGGTCATTGACGATGTTTTTGGGATAGAGTCTGGCCTTATGACAACAGTCCACTCTTACACCAATGATCAGAATAACTTAGACAACCCCCATAAAGACCTGAGAAGGGCTAGGGCATGTGGTCAATCCATAATTCCAACAACAACGGGAGCAGCTAAAGCTGTATCAAAAGTTTTGCCCCATTTAGAAGGAAAGCTAAATGGCTTAGCCCTTAGGGTACCCACACCAAATGTTTCCCTAGTTGACCTAGTTGCCAATTTGAGTAAAGAAGTGACTGTGGACAAAATAAACATTGCTTTAAAAAAAGCGTCTCTTAATGGGATGGCAGGGGTAGTAGAATACTCAGAAGCACCATTGGTCTCTTCTGATTATATAGGCAATTCAAGTTCTGCAATAGTGGACGGGCTTTCCACAATGGTCATGGGTGAAAGGCAATGTAAAATAATGGCCTGGTATGACAATGAATGGGGATATTCTAGTAGAGTTGTTGACCTTGTTAAATACATTGGTCTTTCTAATTAGGATAACTAATATGAATAAATGTTAAATCAAAGGCAAAGGATATTAAAAAACAAAAATATCTTTATTGCGAGTTTGATTTAACAGTAATTTCGAAAAAGAATTTCTGTTAAAAAGGGGTTTTGATAAAAAACACGAACAATAATAGAAAATTATTTTATATTGTTCGTGTTTTTTTATTGACACATGTCGAATAATCTTTTATTATAAACATGTAGTCATTAAAAACCGAATACAAACTCGTATAAATGTGGTGATATGGTCCACAAGTCTCTACCGGTCTGCCGTAAATTGACCGACTACGGGTGTTGAAGACAACTTTTTTAGTTGCTTTAGCTAAGCAAATGCTTACTTGGATGTATAACCCAAGACCGTGGAAAATATTTTTTCTATCGGTTTTGGGTTTTTATTTTTGAACTTATTTTATTATTTTAAATTCTTAGGAGGGTACTCAAATGGAAAAATTCTTTAAAATCAAAGAAAGAGGCAGTAACACTTCAACAGAGATCTTAGCAGGTATTACAACTTTTATGACAATGGCTTATATCTTATTTGTAAATCCAGATATGTTATCTACAACTGGTATGCCTTTTAACTCGTTAGTTACAGCTACAGCTCTAGCCGCGGCACTTTCTACAATACTTATGGGTCTTTTCACTAACTATCCATTTGCTCTAGCTAGTGGTATGGGGCTAAACGCATTTTTTGCATTTACAATCGCGCCACAATACGGATGGGAGGTAGCACTAGGTGCAGTATTTATCTCAGGAATCGTTTTCCTAATCCTAGCCTTTGGTGGTATCATTGAAAAAATCGATGAAGCTGTACCTAAATCACTTAAAGCTGCAGTTTCAGTAGGTATTGGTCTTTTTATAGCACTTATCGGTTTTAAAAACGCAGGCATCATCATTCCTTATGAAGCAACTCTAGTTTCACTAGGTGACCTAACTTATGCTCCAACAACTTTAGCTATAATAGGACTTTTCTTAACAGCAGCATTGATCTCATTTAGAATTAAAGGTGGTTTACTTATAGGTATAGTTGCTACAACAATTATCGGTATTCCTATGGGAGTAACAAACTTTGAAAATATCAATTCTTTTAAAGACTTTTTCGCAATGCCTACCCTTGAAGGAATTGCTTTCAAACTAGACATTAGAGGTGCTTTCAGTCTTGGATTTATGACAATCTTCTCATTAGTTTTTATCGACTTGTTTGACACAATGGGTACATTACTTGGAACTGGTGCCCGTGCAGGTTATTTAGATGACAAAGGTCGTCTTCCTAAAGTTAAAAATGCTATGCTTGTGGATGCAGTAGGTACAATGTTCGGTGCTATGGTAGGTACAAGTACAGTAACAACATATGTGGAAAGTACAGCAGGTGTTGCTCAAGGCGGTAGAACTGGTCTTGCATCTGTTGTTACAGGTTCACTTTTCGCAGTAGCTTTATTTCTAGCTCCACTTATCGGTATAGTTCCAAGTGCTGCTACTGCTCCAGCCCTTATTATTGTAGGTGTACTTATGATGGGTGCAATCAAAGAGATAGACTTCGAGGATTTCACAAATGCATTCCCAGCATTTATGACCATAGTATTTATGCCATTCACATTCAGTATCGCTGATGGTATCTCCGCAGGCTTCCTAGCTTACCCAATAGTAAAAGTTGCTGCAGGAAAGCATAAAGAAGTTCACTGGTTTGTTTATATCTTAGCTGCAATCTCACTATTCCACTTTGTGGGTGGCTATATCTTCGGATAATACTCTGAAAAACACTAAATACCCGAGTTTATTTTTAGCTCGGGTATTCTTTTACCCAAATACAGCAAAAAACTACCTAAAGGTAAGAAAATAAGTATTTGTAGGGGGTGCCCTTGTGGCACCCTGACTTTCAAAAGTTGCTGTTGTTTCCGCCGATGCAGAACCATATGGACACTGATAACACAGAATGGACACTGATAACACAGATAGCTCTGGAAAAAAGAGACTAAATACAGGTCACAGATAAAGATAAAGAGATATTTTTCACGGTAGAAATAAGGGTGTTAAACACCTAGGGTAATAAAAAGCTTTTATGGCTTAATCACTTAGCGCTCTTATAGTGTAGAGCTTTTTAGTGAAGAGTAGTGGTAAAAAACGCTTTTGAACTATTGGTGCTAGTTGCTGTGATCTTTTTGGTGTAAGTTGGTGGCTAATGCTCTGACTTTTAATTCATTTTTAGTGTAGAGCATTTTAGTGAAGAGTAGTGGCTAAATGCTTTGACTTTAGTACTTAGATTATTACCAGAATTTGAGGGAAAAGCTAAACTAGTATAAAATATAGAGGGTGTAAGAACCTACATAAATTTAGCGAAAAACCCGAGGAGGAATAGAAAATGATTGAACGTTACACTAGGGAAAAAATGGGCAAGATCTGGACACTGGAGAATAAATTTCAAAAGTGGTTGGATATTGAAATCGTAGCATGTGAGGCATGGTCTCAGCTAGGCATAATTCCCAAAGAAGCAGTAGAGAAAATAGCAGCTAACGCAACTTTTTCCGTTGATAGAATTTTAGAGATCGAAGAACAAACAAGACATGATGTAATAGCTTTTACTCGTTGTGTGGCTGAAAGTTTAGGTGAAGAATCAAAATACGTACACTATGGTTTGACATCATCAGATGTTGTGGATACAGCCCTGGCTATGCTAATGGTAGAGGCAGGAGATATGATAATTGCCGGTGTTAGAGAATCTTTAGAGATCCTAAGGGAAAAGGCTAATGAGTATAAATACACTATTATGATGGGTAGAACCCATGGAGTACACGCTGAGCCTACAACTTTAGGGTTAAAATTCGCCCTTTGGTATCAAGAAATGGAAAGAAACCTACAAAGGCTAGACGAAGCCATAGAGCAAATGAGAGTAGGTAAGCTTTCAGGTGCTGTGGGTACCTTTGGCAATATAGACCCTAGGGTTGAAGAGTATGTGTGCAAAAGGCTAGGACTTAAGCCGGCCCCAGTATCAACCCAAGTTTTGCAGCGGGACAGACATGCACACTTTATGACAACCTTAGCCATAGTGGCAGGTACAATAGAGAAAATTGCCCTTGAGATCAGGGGACTACAAAAAACAGAAACAAGGGAAATTGAAGAGCCATTTTATTCAGGGCAAAAGGGATCATCGGCTATGCCCCATAAAAGAAACCCAGTAAATTGCGAACAGCTATGTGGATTAGCGAGGATAGTGAGAACAAATTCCCTTGCAGCAATGGAAAACCAGGCATTATGGCATGAAAGGGATATTTCTCATTCTTCAGTGGAGCGAGTGATAGTACCTGACAGTACCATCTTAGTTGACTACATGTTAGGAAAGATGAACAGGATTTTAAAAGACATCCACGTTTATCCTGAAAAAATGCTAGAAAATATCGAGAAAAGTTACAATTTGACATTCTCAGGGAGGGCACTATTACAGCTTGTACAAGGAGGCCTGAAAAGGGAAGAGGCATATGATTTAATCCAAAAATATGCCATGAAGGCCTGGGAAGAAAAGATAGATTTCAAAGAATTACTAATGACAGATGAATTGATAAAAGAGAAGATTCCAAAGGATTTAATAGAGGGAATTTTTGATTTAAACTTCTGTACTAAGGAAGTTGATTTTATCTTTGATAGATTGAACATTTAGGGAGGGGAATTTCATTGGTCACCAGAGGAAGAGAACTTTATCAGGGGAAAGCGAAGGTTATTTTCGAAACAGAGGAACCAAATACTTACTGGGTCTCTTACAAGGATAGTTTAACAGCAGGAAATGGGCAAAAAAAAGCCCAGGAGACCGGTAAAGGAAGCCTAAACAACATTATATCAAGCTATATTTTTAAGTATTTAAATGATATGGGAATTGGTACCCACTATATTAAGAAGATATCGGATCATGAGATGCTTGTGAAAAAAGTGGACATTATACCTGTTGAAGTTGTGGTTCGCAACATTGCTGCAGGTAGTATTTGTACTAGGCTAGGTATAAAAGAAAAGAGAGTTTTAAAAAAGCCTTTGCTAGAATTCTTTTATAAAAACGACTCCTTAGGTGACCCCCTCATTAGTGAGAATCATATAGAACTTATGAAATTGGCAACAAAAGATCAAGTTATGCAAATGGAAGGTATGGCCTTAGCTATAAACAAAATATTGAAGGAGCTTTTTCTAAACCTAAATCTAAAACTAGTTGACTTTAAGCTAGAGTTTGGCATAGATACAAATGGTACTTTGTTATTGGCAGATGAGGTTTCACCAGATACCTGTAGGTTGTGGGATGTAAACACAGGTAAAAGTTTCGATAAAGATTTGTTTAGAAAAGACATGGGGAGTATATCAGAAGGATATATAGAAGTAATCAATAGGTTAAAAGGGAGGCTAGGAGAAAGTGAAATTTAATGTTGAAGTAACTGTAGAATTCAAAAAAGGAATCCTTGATCCACAAAGTCAAGCAATAGCAGGGGCCATCGTTAGTTTAGGTTACGAAAGTGTTAAGGAAATATCCATGAGTAAAAGGTTTAACCTTGTAATTGTGGGGGATTCCCAAGGGGAAGTGGAAAAGACCGTTGAAGAACTTTGTAAAAAACTACTAGCCAATACTGTCATTGAAAACTACCAATACGCTGTAGAAAACTCGGAGGGTAAATAAAATGAAGTTCGGTGTAGTGGTTTTTCCAGGGTCGAACTGTGATAAAGATGCAGAATATGCTATTACAACCCTAGGGTATAGCTGTGAAATGCTATGGCATAAAGATACAGATTTAAAAGATGTTGACTGTATTATTTTGCCTGGTGGATTTTCTTACGGAGACTACCTAAGGGCAGGTGCCATCTCCCCCTTTGCACCAATCATGGAGAAGGTAGTGGAATTTGCCCAAAAGGGTGGTTTGGTAATTGGCATATGTAATGGATTTCAGATTTTAACAGAAGTTGGTTTACTTCCAGGTGTGTTAAACAAAAATGTAAGCCTTAAATTTCATTGTGATATAGCCCCTATTGAGGTAGTAAATACTAGTCTTCCTTTTACTTGTTCTTTGGAAGAAGGGGAAGTACTGGATATTCCCATCGCCCATGGGGAAGGGAACTATTATATAGACTCAGAAGGATTAAAAGAACTAAAAGCAAATAATCAGATAGTTTTTAGCTACCATGGTGTAAACCCTAATGGCTCAGTTGAAAATATAGCTGGTATTGTAAATAAAGAAGGAAATGTACTAGGTATGATGCCCCATCCTGAAAGGGCAGTGGAGAACTTTTTGGGGTCAGTTGATGGGATCAAAATTTTTAACTCTATAACAAAATGGTGGGGGGATAACAATGCCTGAGAAATATGAAATGGTAGGACTTATAGCCAGTGAATATGAAAAAATTGTTTCAGACTTAGGAAGAGAACCCAGTGAACTTGAACTGGCCATGTATGGAGTTCTATGGTCAGAGCATTGTAGCTATAAACATTCTAAAAAATTATTGAGGAATTTTCCCACGCAGGGGGAAAGGGTCGTCCAAGGTCCTGGGGAAAATGCAGGTATTTTAGATGGTGGAGATGGTTTAGGTATAGTTTTTAAAATCGAAAGTCATAATCATCCTTCTGCTGTTGAACCTTACCAAGGTGCTGCAACAGGAGTAGGTGGGATTGTTAGGGATATATTCAGTATGGGAGCAAGGCCAATTGCCTTACTTAACTCCCTTAGATTTGGACACCTTGATAAACCCCGTAATAGATTTTTAATGTCGGGGGTAGTAAGTGGAATTGCAGGTTACGGTAATTGTTTAGGGATACCTGACATAGGTGGTGAAGTTTACTTTGATGATTGCTATGACGAGAATCCATTAGTAAACGCCATGTGTCTAGGGCTGATAGATATAAATAAGATCAAAAAGGGTCTAGCTCAAGGAAAAGGGAATATAGTGATGCTCGTTGGAGCAACCACAGGTAGAGATGGTATTTTAGGTGCATCCTTTGCATCAGCTAACCTTGATGAGGATAGTGAAGAAAAAAGACCGTCAGTGCAAGTGGGAGATCCATTTATGGAAAAGCTTTTGTTGGAGGCATGTATGGAATTAGTAGACCATCCCCACATAGTTGGTGTTCAAGACCTTGGGGCAGCTGGAATAACTTCCTCAGCTTGTGAAATGGCAGCTAGGGCACAATCGGGGCTAGAGCTACACTTAGATAGAGTACACCTTAGGGAAAGGGGTATGAATGCATTAGAAATTATGCTCTCTGAGTCCCAAGAGAGAATGTTGTATGTTGTAAAACCAGATGGAGTAAATGATGTAAAGGCCATTTTTGACAAATGGGGCCTTAAAGCAACTGAAATTGGCAAAGTGACAGATAGTAAGCGTATTGAAATTTACCACAACGGTGATCTCTACGCCAGTATCCCTTCCTTATCCATTGTTGATGGTGTTCCCCTTAGGGATCCCCAAAGAAAAAAACCAGCCTATTTAGAGGAGCTGGAACTACAAACCTGGGAAAATAAGAAAGAAAATAACAAAGAAAATAACAAAGAAAATAACTATGAAGAGATAATTAAAAAAATGATCTCCCATGAAAATATAGCATCAAGAAAATGGATTTATTCTCAATACGATTATATGGTTCAAAACAATACTGTTCTACGTCCTGGTTCATCGGTGGGGGCAGTTAGAGTAAAGGGTAGTAAAAAAGCAATAGGTACAACTGTTGACTGTAATCCTGTATATCCCTATCTAAACCCATATCAAGGTGGGCAGATGGTTGTTCTAGAAAGCTACAGAAACCTAATTTCTGCGGGGTTTACCCCAATAGGGATTACCAACTGTTTGAACTATCCTAATCCCGAGTACCCTGAAAACTACTATGTATTAGAGCAATCCATTAAAGGGATTGCAGATGCCTGTAAGGCCCTAAATACCCCAGTGACCGGAGGAAATGTAAGTCTATATAATCAAGGTATTAACACAAAAATTCACCCAACCCCTGTTATAGGTATGGTAGGGATTGTAGATAATCATGAAAAAACCATAACCACACCATTTAAGGGTGAAGGTCATGGGCTATATGTAATAGGGAAGCTAGGGGATAGCTTAGGTGGTAGTGCATATCAGAAAATAATAAACGGACAGGTTTGTGGTAAGTTGCCTTCAGTATCACTGGATATGGAAATTGAGATAGGCGAAACCATGCTGGAGCTTATTAAAAAGGGGCTATTAGAATCTGCAACTGATATCTCCCAGGGAGGATTAGCAATACATTTGGTTAAGGGCTGCATTTTAGGTAAAGTAGGAGCAGACATTAACCTTTATGATGATGACATTGAAAAGGCTTTATTTGCCGAAGGAGCAGGATACTTAGTATCTGTTACAAATGATAATGTAGAAGAATTTGAAAGAATATTAAATAAGGAACAAATAAAATGGAATTTCATAGGGAGCACCGGAGGAGAAACCATCACCTATAAACACCTAAATAATAAGATAGCTGAGCTGGGTTTACCTGAAGTAACCAAGGAGTGGGAGTTTGCCTTAGAAAGGATGATAAATGGTGAATCCAGATCAAGACAAGTTTAAAGAAGAGTGTGGGGTGTTTGGGATATTTTCAAAGGAATCAGTGGCCCCAATCATTTATTATGGTCTAGTGTCTTTACAGCATAGAGGTCAAGAAAGTGCAGGGATATCTGTAAGTAACGGTGATTATATTACTGAAAAAAGAGGACTAGGGCTTGTTGATGAAGCTTTTAAAGACTACGAAATAGGTTCTTTAAAAGGTAGACTAGGCATCGGGCATGTTAGATATGCCACCTTTGGTGGAGGAACTTTGATTAACGCACAACCATTGACTTTTAACTGTAGGCTGGGAAACATGTCACTGGCACATAACGGAAACCTTGTTAATGCAGTAGAAATAAGAAAACAATTAGAACAACAAGGAACAATTTTTCAGACCACCAATGACAGTGAGGTTATCGCCCACCTAATCGCTAGGAGCACTACAGATGATTTAGAAGGTGCCATAGTGTCGGCACTTAGCCAAATCCGTGGTGCATATTCTTTGTTGATACTCACCCCTGACAAAATAATGGCCATAAGGGACCCCCGTGGTATTAGACCTTTGGTTATAGGTAATCTAGATGGAGACTTTGTGGTGGCCTCTGAAACCTGTGCTTTAGACACAATTGGAGCAGATCTAGTAAGAGAAGTTGAACCAGGGGAAATGGTAATAATAGATGAAAGTGGGCTGACTTCGAACAAGATTCTCACAGGGAAAAAGAATGCCTTTTGTTCCTTCGAGTATATATACTTTGCAAGGCCAGACAGCGAATTCCAAGGGAAAAATGTTCATGTGGTTAGAAAAAACCTAGGTAAGATTCTAGCGAAAAACTATCCACTTGAAGCAGATATTGTAACAGGTGTACCTGATTCAAGTCTTTCTGCTGCAGCAGGTTTTGCAGAACAACTTAATATCCCCTATGAAATGGGATTAGTGAGAAACAGGTATATAGGCAGAACCTTTATTAAACCAAGTCAAGAAAATAGAATTACAGGAGTTAACCTAAAACTAAACCCTGTAAAACAACTAGTTAAAGGCAAACGAGTGGTTATGGTGGATGACTCCATAGTTAGGGGTACAACTTCAAAGCGTATAGTATCATTACTGAAAAAGGCAGGAGCTAAAGAAGTTCATGTTCGTATAGCATCACCAACAGTGAAATACCCTTGTCATTTAGGTATAGACACTTCATCAAAGGGTGAGCTTTTGGCTAACAAAAAAAATGTTGAGGCCATGGCAAAAGCCATTGGGGCAGACTCCCTGGCATTTTTAACTGAAAAAGAGCTTTACTTAGGAATTGGTTGTAAAGAGGGTCTGTGTACAGCATGTTTCACTGGAGAGTACCCAGTACCTGTGAAGAGTGAAAGTAAAAGTAAATAGGTGAAGGGAGAGGGGATTAAGTGAAATTTGACTATAAATCATCTGGCGTGGATATTGAAAAGGCTAACTCTTTAGTAGACTACTATAAAGAGTGTGGAGAAAAAACAAAAAGGCCTGGGGTTTTAGGGTCCATTGGTGGTTTTGGAGGACTCTTTAAGCTTGATGTTGGAGAGATGAAAAACCCAATCCTAGTTTCATCTACAGACGGAGTAGGAACAAAACTAGATCTAGCTATAAAATACAATAAACATGAAGTTGTTGGTCAAGATCTAGTGGGAATGTGTGTTAATGACATAATAACATGTGGAGCACAGCCACTTTTTTTCCTTGACTACCTAGCAACGGGCAAGCTTGAAGAAGAAACAATAAAAGATCTGTTATTAGGAGTATCTGATGCCTGTGTGGAAGTTGAATGTGCGCTTATGGGCGGAGAGACAGCAGAGATGCCAGGTTTTTATCCTAAGGGAAAGTATGATGTTGCAGGATTTTGTGTTGGTGTGGTAGATCAAGATAAAATCATAGATGGTTCAAAATGCTCTGAGGGGGATATAGTTCTAGGGCTAAAGTCAAATGGTATTCACTCCAACGGTTTCTCCCTTGTAAGAAAACTACTAGAGCACTATCCAGAGCTAAATGAACAAATGAATGATATCATGAAGCCTACTAAACTTTACTGGAAGACTGTTAAAGCACTATTAAATACAAACGTAGAAATCTCTGCCATGGCGCACATTACAGGTGGAGGAATTCTAGAGAATATTCCAAGGGTTATTCCAAAGAACCTGGATTGCATCATTGAAGAAAATAGTTGGGACATACCAAATATTTTTACTCAAATGCAAAGACTAGGCAACATTGATAGGGAAGAGATGTTTAGAACATTCAACATGGGAATAGGGTATATACTAATCGTTCCAGAACAATACCAGAGAACAGTGGAAACTGTACTGGTGAAAGAAAACGTAGACTATAATAAGATCGGATACTTGAAGCGTAGTAACAATGAACACCAACAAGAGGCTCAGGTAAAAATCATATGAAAAAAATAGTTGTGTTTGCCAGTGGCGAAGGCAGTAACTTTCAGGTCATATTAGATAATATGCACTCCATAAACGGTAAAATTGTGGCATTGATAGTGGATAGGGAATGTAAGGCTGTAAAAAGAGCTGAATTAAACAACATTCCTGTTGTTAGAATCATAAAGAAACAATGTAATGACAGAAACGAGTTTGATAGACAGATTCTAAAAGCCATGGCATACAGTGAAGCAGATTACTTTGTTTTAGCAGGATTCATGAGCATTTTAAGTAAAGAAGTGGTTAAAAAATTTCCTAACAGAATAATTAATATACACCCATCGTTACTTCCAGCTTTTCCAGGTGTCAACTCAGTTCAGAAGGCTTTAGAGTATGGAGTTAAATATACTGGATGTACAGTGCACTTTGTGGACGACGGTGTTGATACAGGACCGATAATAGCTCAAAGAATTGTGCCTATCATAGAGGGGTATACTGTCAGACATTTAACTGAACAGGTCCACGTGGTTGAACATGACATATTCCCAATAGTTGTAAAATTACTTTGTTTAGATAGGATTAAAGTGGAAGGTAGAAGAGTTAAATTGTTGCAGGGGGAGGAAATTTAACATGAGGATTAAAAGAGCACTAATTAGTTTATCTGACAAAAGTGGCATTGAGGACCTAGCCAAGGGACTAACAGAATTAGGAGTAGAGTTGATATCCACAGGCAACACAAAAAAACACTTAGAGTCTTTGGGACTTGAAGTGACTGCGGTCTCTGAAGTAACTAATTTTCCGGAAATCTTAGGAGGAAGGGTGAAAACCTTAAATCCCTATATCCATGGTGGCTTATTAGCTAAAAATAGTGAGGAGCATCAACAAGAACTAGCTAAGTTTTCCATAAAGCCTATTGACATGGTGGTAGTAAACCTTTACCCATTCAAAGACACAGTGTCTAAAGAAGATGTTACCCTAGATGAGGCCATAGAAAATATAGATATCGGTGGCCCAACAATGATAAGGGCTGCTGGGAAAAACTTCAAAAATGTTGTTGTTTTAACAGATAGAAATGACTATTCAGCTGTATTAAAAAGTTTAACAGAAAAAGGTGACGTTGACTTCCACATAAGAAAAAACCTTAGCTTAAAAGCCTTTACCCATACAGCCCTATACGATAGCGCTATCATTGAATACTTATCGGAAGGTGCAAGTAGAAATATAATTTTAGAAGGTAAGAGCACCCTTAGATATGGTGAAAATCCCCATCAGAGGGGGTATGTATACAAACTGGCCAAGGGTGAATCTACCTCATTGATAAATGCAGTTCAGCTTCAAGGAAAAGAGATGTCCTACAACAATTACAATGATGGGAACGGAGCGTTAGAAACTCTTTTAGAATTTGGGACAAATAAGCCAACTGTAGTAGCAGTAAAGCATTCTACCCCGTGTGGTATCGGGCAAGGTCAAACATTAAAAGAGGCATTTATTAACTGCAAGGAATCTGATCCACTTTCTATTTTCGGTGGGATAGTAGCATTAAACAAAGAAGTTGATGTATCTTGTGCACTAGAACTTAAAGATATCTTTTTAGAAGTAATAATAGCTCCTAAGTTTTCAAAAGAGGCTAGGGAAATTCTGGCTTCGAAAAAAAACATTAGGCTAATTGAGATAGAGATGCCTAAAGAACCTTCATTTTCTAGTTCACTAAAAGCTATTCAAGGCGGAGTACTTATACAAGACTATGATAATAAATCAGTAGATGAAAGAGAACTGAAATTAGTTGCAGGAAAAGATTTAACTCCCGAAGAAAAAAAACAGGCGTTATTTGCATTTAGGTGTGTGAAACATGTTAAGTCAAATGCCATAGTTGTGAGCAGTGGATACAAAACCTTAGGTATATCTGGAGGGCAGACGTCCAGAATTGATGCAGCAAAACAAGCACTTGAGAGGGCCCAAGGAAAAGGAGCTACAATACTTGCCTCAGATGCATTTTTCCCATTTGAAGATGTGGTGGACTTGGCCGCAGAAAATGGAATCAAGGTAATTATACAACCAGGGGGTTCAATAAACGATAAGTTATCAATAAAGGCATGTGAAGAACATGGGATTTCTATGCTTTTCACTAAAGTTCGACACTTTAAACACTAAAGGGGTGAGTTCCAGTGAAGATTATGGTACTTGGAGGCGGAGGTAGGGAACACTCCATCATTACAAAGCTCCTTGAAAGTAGTTCTGTAGAGAAAATATATTGGGTAGGAACAAAAAACAAAAAGAGCTTAAATAAAGTTGAAGTAGTAATGAACATAGAATTACTAGATTTCCCCAAACTTGCTTTATTGGCTAAAGATAAGAATATAGCTTATACCATCGTTGGACCGGAGCTCCCTTTAACAGAAGGGATAGTGGATTATTTCCAAAAGGAAGAACTCCTCATACTTGGCCCTAACAAAAGCGGGGCGAAGATGGAAGGAAGCAAAACCTTTGCTAAAGAAATAATGCTTAAAAATAATGTGCCCACAGCTAAATATGTGGCAATAAAAAATGTCAACCATGGAAAGGAGATAATCTCCAAATGGGGGACGCCAATTGTCATAAAGGTTGATGGTCTTGCCCAAGGCAAGGGTGTTGTAATACCTAAAACCCAGAAGGAAGCCATATTAGAACTAGAAGAGATGTTTAATAAATACCCCAAACAGAAGATATTCGCAGAAGAATTTTTTGTAGGACCTGAAGTTTCTTTCATGGCACTTGTCAGTAGAAATAAATTCTTATCACTGGTTCCAGCTAGAGACTACAAAAGAATCTATGATGGAAATCAAGGACCAAATACAGGGGGTATGGGATCCATAGCTTCTTGGGATTTGCTGACAAAAGAAGACACGGAGTTCATAGAGGAAAATGTCATAAAAAGAACCCTAGAAGGCTTGCAAAAAGAGGGGATTGAGTTTACGGGTATCCTTTATGCAGGTATGATCATGACTTTAGATGGACCTAAGGTTTTGGAATTCAACACAAGATTCGGAGACCCAGAAGCTCAATCCATCCTACAACTACTAGATTGTGATTTTGCCCAGTTGCTTTATGGAGCCACCAAAGGGGAACTCCCAGGGAAACTACCCTTCAAGGACAAAGTAGCGTTAACTATGGTTATGGCTTCAGGTGGATATCCAGGGAAATATGAAAGTGGTTTGGAAATAAAGGGTCTAGAAGAGTTGTCCTGCAAGGTTTTTGAGGCTGGAACGGATTACGCTAATGGCAAGATAATTACCGCTGGTGGTAGGGTTTTGAACCTGACAACAGTAGGAAAAAATGTTGCTGCATGTCGAGAAATCCTTTACAAGGAACAACAAAAAATAACATTTCTCGGGAAATATTTTAGAAACGACATAGGGTTGTAGAAAAAGACCGCATTCGTGGTCTTTTTCTACAACCCAAAGATTAATTCTTTTTTCCCCAACCTCTTATAATTCATTAAATTTTTGTGGTAAAACTAGACTTAGAAACAGTACATATTAAATATTTTTTATAAAAACCCTCTGGAGAGGTGAAGGAATTCCCCTTAAAAGTCTCGAACTATATACGTAAGATAAGTGCAGGAATAGGGGGCGAAAAAATGATAAAAAGGATTGACACTGTATTCTTAGAGGTAGATAATTTAGATGAAGCTGTAAGCTGGTATTGTGAAAATTTGGGTCTTAGGCTTAGATGGAAAAATGAGTTTGGCTATGCTGCCATAGAAATTTCTGAAACTGTACTTACCCTTGTAGAAAAAACCAAAAGGCCTAAACAATCACATATGCCTTTTAATTTTTACACCAGTGACATTAAAGCTACGTATAACCAACTTGTTTCAAAGGGAGTAAGGGTGGGTAAACTAAACAGTGACAGTAAGTTTGCGCACTTTGAGTTTGAAGATTTGTCTGGAAACATATTGGGATTTTGCTGGTTTTTAGAAGAATAAGGAGTGAAAAAATGATATTTAACTATGTTATAGGAAATGAAGAATTACTGGAAGATATATATCCAATTGTTGAACTTGCAGTGTCAAAGGATTTCGTTAAAATTAAAGAAGAGCTTAAGGAAAAGGCTCTGTGGGGAAGTATGCGTATTGTCATGGCACAGAGTCAGCAAGAAGAAATTATGGGAGTAGGTTTAGCCACTGTTAACAACCAGAACACCGGTCATGTTGATTATTTGTTCATAAAAAACCCTGTGGAGAATAGAAACTTAAAAGATGAGATTCAAGAAGAATTAGTAAAATGGCTAAAGTGGCTTAAAGTGAAATCAGTTACCATAGACCCCCAAGAGCACTCTTATTAAAACCATTTGTTAAAAAATAATTTATAAATAAAGAACCCATGGGGTTCTTATTTTCAGCTTGTAGACAAAGCTTAGACAAAGTCATTGACCCGAATGGCATATTAAAAAGCAACACAATTAATTCGAGGAGATAGACTTAAGAGCTGAATAGCTAAAGGGAAGAAGGGGCGAGGAATAGGACGTCAGACTGTGTGAGAATTAAACAATAATATATGTCTAAAATGCCTACAAAGTACTGTAAATACAGTACTTTTCCCTTTTTCTGTAGTATAATTAAGTTATAGAATATCGGAGAGGGGATTTTAAATGTCATTTATACAAGGTACAGATAGAAAGCAAAAAACAATGTTTCCTGACTGCATAGAAGATTACATAGGTGAGGATAATCCCGTTAGGGTAATTGATGAATACGTAAAACTGGTCAATATGAGTGCATTCACTAAATCAAAGGAACACCGCAGAGGTGCACCAGGATATCATCCCTCTGTTTTATTGAAGTTATATCTATATGGGTATGTAAATGGCATAAGATCATCTAGAAAGCTAGAAACAGAATCTCACAGGAATATAGAAGTGGTTTGGCTATTACAAAAACTAAAACCTGATTTTAAAACAATAGCTGATTTCAGGAAAGAAAATAAAACTCAGCTAAAACAAGTTTTCAAGGATTTTACTAAGTTGTGTAAGGATCTCAAACTATTAGGCGAGGAATTCATAGCAATAGATGGGACTAAAATTCAAGCTAATAATTCAAAGAAGAATAATTTCTCAAAGAAAAAAATACAGAGACACAAGCAATATATCGAAGATAAGGTTAATTCCTATCTAGATTTGTTAGAAAGCAGTGACAAAGACGATTCACCTAAACTTAAGTATACACCTGAAGAAATTCAGAAAAAAATTGAAAAACTCAAGGAGCGTAAAATTAAATTTGAAGAGTTGGAAAAAAAACTACAGGATAGCGAATGTAATGAAGTATCTACAGTTGACGAAGATGCTAGGCTTATGGACAACAAAAACAATGGTGTTACTGTAGCATATAACATACAAACAGCTGTAGACTCTAAGCATAGTATTATAGTGGCATATGATGTTACAAACAATCCCGCAGATCAAGGTAATCTAAATTCACTTGCAGAAAAGGCTAAAGATATATTTGGAAAAAGGAAACTTGAAGTAGCGGCAGATAAAGGCTATTACCAAGCAGACGACCTCATGAAATGTGAGAGAAACGAAACAACAGTCTATTTGCCAAAACAGTCGTATTCTAACGCCACAGGAGACAAAGATTTCTACGGAGATAAATTTACTTATGTGCCTGAAAAAGACTTATATATTTGTCCTTTGGGCCATGAATTACGCAGAATAAACCACAAATCAAAAGAACCAAAAAGAATAAAATATAGAAACTACGATGCCTGTAAAAACTGTGAATCAAAAAGCAAATGCACCACTGCAGCCAAAGGCAGGATAATAAATCGGTCACCTAACCAAGATTTTTTGGATACTATAGATGCTAGAACAGAAGCAAATATGGACAAATACCTACAAAGGCAGATGATTGTTGAGCATCCTTATGGAACCATCAAAAGGACAATGAATGCTGGGTATTTTTTAACAAGAGGGATGGATTCTGTAACTACAGAGACAGCCCTAGTTTTGCTAGCCTATAATTTTAAAAGAGTAATAAATATTATAGGAGTGAAAGAACTACTAAGGATATTAGTAGCTCTTAGACCCACTTTATCATTGTATTTTTATATGTTTAAGTCATATTGCACCAAAAGACAGGAAATTTACGGCTAATCCTTGAGTTTTTAGAGATTAGCCACACAGTCTGACGTTCCGAGAGCTCCACTGAACCATGGACGGTGAATTGGAGCGGTACCCTTCTGGAGTTTAGATAGAAGCCTTAAGTCTCGACGCAGAATTCTGTGTAGTGTTTAATATGCGACATTCCTAAAAATGACTTTGTCATCAGTCTAAAAATAAAGAACCCATTGGGTTCTTTATTTTGATATGGTGCTTATGAAAGTTTGAAGAGTGTTAATGGAATCCACTATCACTTGCTTTTCGTTATCAGGAACGGTGAGGATTCTTTCAGCTATCACATCAAGCTTTTGATTAACCTCTGCATCAATTAGTTCATTCCCTTTCTGTGTTAAAGAGAAGAAGGTGCTGCGGCGGTCGGTGTTATCGAAAGCACGATGGACCCAACCATCATCAACTAGCTTATTCAACATAATGCTTAAACTTGAATTTGATACACTTAATTCTTCGCTAAGTTTTTTTAGACTAACCTTCTTAAGTCTCTTCAAAACAATGAGAGTTTTAAATTGTGTATCCGTTAAAGGAGAGGTAGATGATAGTGTAAAGTGACCCTTGGCGTAATTTTTAGTGTGTATTAAAAAACTAAAGAACAACCTAGCGATTTCTTTATCCTGCATTAGGAAGAACCTTTTTATCTAATTTGTCTCCGGTACTATCTTGCTTATAACCAACAACAGCCTTGCTCTTCCATTTGCCAGTACTATAATAACCTACAGTAAGGATTAAGCCAAGGGTCCATCCACTGGGTATAGACCACCAGATTCCGTCAGAACCTAAACGAGGGGTAAGCAAGTAAGCAACTGGTACCCTTATAAGCCATAGGGTGATCATGGAGATAAATAAAGGAACCATGGTATCGCCAGCCCCTCGTAAAACTCCTGTTGTTATGAACATAACTGAAACTACAACGTAGAATAGAGATACGATTTGAATTTTTCTCATTCCGATGGCCACAACCTCTGGATTAGAGTCAAACATCCTCATAAGTGGCTCTCCAAATACAAATAATGAAATAGTAACAAATAAGGCCATGGCAGAAGACATGATGATAGTAGTTATATAACCTTTTTTAACTCTATGCATTTTGTTGGCGCCTATGTTTTGACCAACAAAAGTAGAGATGGCCTGACCGAAGTTCATAATAGGCATCAAGGCAAAGGCATCTATTCTTCCAGCAGCAGTATAAGCAGCCATGGTGTTAGAACCAAAGGAATTAACAAGGCCTTGAAGGGCTATCATACCTAGTGAAAATAGAGTCTGCTGAATACCGCTAGGTATACCGATTTTGAGGCATTTAAGGAAAATCAACTTATCAAAGACCATCTCCTTGATATTAACTGAAAGTAGAGACTTAGTCTTACTTAGATGATATAATCCAAAGAAAAATGAACAACTTTGTGCAATAACAGTAGCCCAAGCTACACCAGCAACACCCCAACCAAATACGCCAACGAACAATAAGTCCAAGGCAATGTTTATCACTGAGGCAATAATTAGAAAGGTTAGGGGAGTTTTAGAATCTCCTACACCCCTTAGAATTGCACTAATGGCATTGTAACCGAAAGTAGAAACCATACCTATAAACATGATATTTAAGTAAGTTTGAGCCAAAGGTAGAACAGAATCTGGGGTGTTAAGCAAAGCCAGGATATGCTTGCTAAACAATAATCCAATTATGGTGGTAGCTATAGATGCAAAAAACAAGAATATATATGTTGTACCTACAGTCTTTTTAACCATCTCAAAATCCTTAGCTCCAAAATACTGAGAAATCAATATGGTAGCACCCATGGTAACTCCCATGAGTAATGATACTAATAAAAATATTATGGGAAAACTAGCACCCACTGCTGCTAAAGCATCGGTCCCCTCGAACCTACCGATTATTATACTATCTACCGTATTATACAATTGCTGAAAAACATTTCCTATTAACATGGGAAGTGTAAAGTAAAAAATCTGTTTGGGAATATTCCCTTCTGTAAGGTCTCTCATGGTTTCCTCCTGTATGCGAAATATTTTAAACTAAAATAATTCTAAACCAAAAATAATAAAAGGTCAATAAGAAAAGTTCGGTTATAGAACTTTTTTTATTGACCTTCAAGGTTCACGGAATAAGCTAACTTTGGAATTCTTTTTCTTGGTATAAAAAATAAGCAGGATTAACATATAAGTTATCGAAATATTATAACAGGAGGTGTAGCTATGAAAAATAAGAGAATATCCATTAGAGACTATGGAATACATATAGGGACATTACACACTGGTGAACTGAATTCCATAACAGATGTAAAAGGGGTAGAAGTTGGGCACGTAACTTTACAAAATGGAGATATGCAAACCGGTGTAACTGCGATAATACCCCATGAAGGCAATATATTTAAAGATAAATTAATTGCTCAGAGCCATGTAATAAATGGATTTGGCAAAACAATAGGAACTATACAACTAGATGAGCTAGGAACCTTGGAGACCCCTATAATTTTAACTAATACTTTAAGTATAGGGGCCTGTTCTGAAGGACTTGTAGAATATATACTAAGTCAAAACCCACAGATAGGGCGGGATACAGGAACAGTAAACCCAGTGGTGGCAGAGTGTAATGATATGTATCTTAACGATATTAGGGCAGGTTTTGTTAAGAAGGAGCATGTGAGAATGGCAATTGCCAATTCAACAGTTGATTGAAGAGGGTGCTGTGGGGGCAGGAACGGGGATGTCATGTTATGGTTTAAAGGGAGGGATAGGAAGCTCTTCTAGGATAATTGAATACCTTTACGGAACATATACCCTTGGAGTACTGGTGTTATCAAACTTTGGGAAAACAGAAGACTTTATATTAAATGGGACAAGGATAGGATGCGACATAAAAAACAAGATAGAACAAAGCACAATTGAGGATAAGGGTTCAATAATAATAGTTGTGGCAACAGACCTACCAGTGGATAGTAGACAGCTAAATAGAATTATCAAAAGGGCATCCTCAGGCTTAGCTAAAACTGGATCTTATTATGGTCACGGTAGTGGGGATGTGGTTATTGGATTTAGTACATATAAAAGAATACCCCATGAAAACAAAGGACTAATAAAATATACTACAATACATGAAGATGATATAGATCAAGCTTTCAAGGCTGTGGCAGAAGCAACAGAAGAAGCAATTCTTAATTCCATGGTTGCTGCTGAGACCACAGTAGGAAGAGAAGGACATATAAGGTATTCTTTACGTAATTTCTTATTTTAGATCATTACAAAGGGGTGATCAAATGGATAAAGGAGTAAAAATCACAATAAATTATGATAAAGGTATCCACACACGAATAGCTGCCATGGTTGTAAAGAGATGTCAGCAGATTATGGATAAGTACAAATGCCAACTTTACATAAGAAGGGAAAAAGATGACACTGTATTACCGGGCAACAGTTTATTAGCGCTTATATCAATGAGAATACGGCAAGGAGAAAGTATATGGGTCTTTAGTGATAGTGAGGATGAAGATGGAGTTAATGATTTTGCTAATTTCTTGAAGGGCTCTTTTACAATAAACCAAAGTGAAATTGATGAAGTGGATAGTTTAATTCAAAACAATGTTTTAGCCAGTGAGAAGATATTTGAAAGTATTGCCAATGGACTAATTGTACTTGATGAAAAGAATGTTATTAATGTATTTAACAAAGCTGCAGAGCGCATCACTGGAATTTCAGCAAAAGTTGCAGTGGGTAAAAAATCCAATGAAATAATTGCGAGCTTGCAGCTTCAGGAAGTCATAGCAACAGGAATAGGCCAAACGGGGTTGAAACAAAAAATTGGTGAAAAGGTAGTAATTACAAATAGGGGACCTATAATCATAGACAATAAAATAATGGGTGCTGTTGCAGTTTTTCAGGACATCTCAGAAATTGAAAAATTATCTTGGGAGCTTAATGGTGTAAAGGAATTAAAGCAGAAACTGGAAAACATATTAGAGAACGTTGATGATGGAATTTGTATGGTTGACGAAAAACATGTAATTACATATCTGAATAGACCTTTTCAACGGATAATGGAGGTAAGTAATAAATCAATAGGAAAAAATGTTTTTGAAGTTTTACCTCCTGATATTATTAGTGTGGAATCTAGCCATATCTCTGAACAATCTAGTTTCATTGTAAAAAGGGATGATGGAACTGAGATAATGATCAATATAAGTCCAGTATCACTAGATGAAAGTATAAAAGGAATTATTCTGCTAGCCAAAGAACTAACTCAGATTGAAAGACTTATGGATAGGGTTCAAGAATTGTCTGCAAAGACTATTTTTCTACAGGAGCAACTTCTTAAAAAACAAGAATTAAGCAAACCATTTCAAAATATTATAGGTAGGAGTGGAGCTTTATTTGATGCCCTAAATATAGCATCTAAGGCTTCTGAGACTAATAGCACTGTTTTAATTAGGGGAGAAAGCGGTACAGGAAAAGAACTCGTTGCAAAGGCAATTCATTATTCAAGCCATAGGAGAAACAACCCTTTCGTTCGAGTTAATTGTGCAGCAATCCCAGCTAATCTACTGGAGTCAGAACTATTTGGCCATGAAAGGGGCTCCTTTACTGGAGCAATAAAACAGAAACTAGGTAAATTTGAGCTTGCCAATGGTGGAACTATTTTTTTAGATGAAATTGGTGATATGGATAAATCCATGCAAGCTAAGCTACTTAGAATATTGCAAGAAAAGGAAATTGAACGGGTAGGAGGTCTAAAGACAATTACAATTGATGTAAGGGTAATTGCAGCAACCAACTCCCCATTAGAAGTTATGATAGAAGAGGGGAATTTCCGGCAGGACCTCTATTACAGGCTCAATGTTATACCTGTTATGATGCCACCCTTAAGACACAGAAAAGGAGATATCCCGCTACTATCTCAATACTTTATCCAAAAGGTAGCAACAAAAAATAATTATCAACCTAAAGAAATCACCAAAAGCGCACTGAAATGTTTAGAGGATTACAGGTGGCCAGGGAATGTAAGGGAGTTAGAAAATATTATTGAGATGTCTATGACATTGTCCAATGATAGCATGATTAAGGTGAGTGATTTACCTCAGTATATAGTTGGAAACAAAGATAATAAGGAAATGTTAAAGGTTACTTCAGACATGGAGGGACATATACCTACACTAGAAGAAGTTGAAAGAAAATTGATTGAACTATCCCTCCAAAAATATAGATCCTTTCGGGGAGCAGCAGAAGCATTAGGAATAAACCATAAAACCGTTGCTGCCAAAGCTCGTAAATATAATATAAGCTCATGGTAGCTAAAGTTGGCATATATATTGCAGTTATATAAGTATCAAAATACGTTGGGAGGAAAGATAATGGTAGGGATGGTAATAGTCTCTCATAGTGCAAAATTAGCAGAGGGAGTTAAAGAAATAGCTGAACAGTTAAATGATGGAAGTGTTCAAATAGAACTAGCTGGAGGGGTAGATGGAGATATAATCGGAACAAGCCCTGTTAAGATTCAAAATGCCATTGAAAGATTAAAGGACAAAAAGGCAATATTGATATTTTTTGATTTAGGCAGTGCTGTCATGAGTAGTGAAATGGCCCTAGAATTATTAGATGAAGAGATAAGTGGTAAAGTATATCTAGTCAATGCACCTTTAGTAGAAGGGGTAATTGCTGCAACAGTGCAGGCGTCAACAACCGATGACATTGATAGTATTATAAAAATTGCACAAGAAAGCAAAGATATAGAAAAAATATAGTAAAAGGGAGTAGGTAAAAAAACCTACTCCCTTCAGACTGATGACAAAGTCATTTTTTGTAATGTCGCATATTAAACGCTACACAAAATTCTGTGTCGAGACTTAAGGCTTCTATCTAAACTCCAGAAGGGGACAGCTCCAATTCACCGTCCCTGGTTCAATGGAGCTCTCGGAACGTCAGACTGTGTGAGAATTAAACAATAATATATGTCTAAAATGCCTCCAAAGTACTGTAAATACAGTACTTTTCCCTTTTTCTGTAGTATAATTAAGTTATAGAATATCGGAGAGGGGATTTTAAATGTCATTTATACAAGGTACAGATAGAAAGCAAAAAACAATGTTTCCTGACTGCATAGAAGATTACATAGGTGAGGATAATCCCGTTAGGGTAATTGATGAATACGTAAAACTGGTCAATATGAGTGCATTCACTAAATCAAAGGAACACCGCAGAGGTGCACCAGGATATCATCCCTCTGTTTTATTGAAGTTATATCTATATGGGTATGTAAATGGCATAAGATCATCTAGAAAGCTAGAAACAGAATCTCACAGGAATATAGAAGTGGTTTGGCTATTACAAAAACTAAAACCTGATTTTAAAACAATAGCTGATTTCAGGAAAGAAAATAAAACTCAGCTAAAACAAGTTTTCAAGGATTTTACTAAGTTGTGTAAGGATCTCAAACTATTAGGCGAGGAATTCATAGCAATAGATGGGACTAAAATTCAAGCTAATAATTCAAAGAAGAATAATTTCTCAAAGAAAAAAATACAAAGACACAAACAATATATCGAAGATAAGGTTAATTCCTATCTAGATTTGTTAGAAAGCAGTGACAAAGACGATTCACCTAAACTTAAGTATACACCTGAAGAAATTCAGCAAAAAATTGAAAAACTCAAGGAGCGTAAAATTAAATTTGAAGAGTTGGAAAAAAAACTACAGGATAGCGAAAGTAATGAAATATCTACAGTTGACGAAGATGCTAGGCTTATGGACAACAAAAACAATGGTGTTACTGTAGCATATAACATACAAACAGCTGTAGACTCTAAGCATGGTATTATAGTCGCATATGATGTTACAAACAATCCCGCAGATCAAGGTAACCTAAATTCACTTGCAGAAAAGGCTAAAGATATATTTGGAAAAAGGAAACTTGAAGTAGCGGCAGATAAAGGCTATTACCAAGCAGACGACCTCATGAAATGTGAGAGAAACGAAACAACAGTCTATTTGCCAAAACAGTCGTATTCTAACGCCACAGGAGACAAAGATTTCTACGGAGATAAATTTACTTATGTGCCTGAAAAAGACTTATATATTTGTCCTTTGGGCCATGAATTACGCAGAATAAACCACAAATCAAAAGAACCAAAAAGAATAAAATATAGAAACTACGATGCCTGTAAAAACTGTGAATCAAAAAGCAAATGCACCACTGCAGCCAAAGGCAGGATAATAAATCGGTCACCTAACCAAGATTTTTTGGATACTATAGATGCTAGAACAGAAGCAAATATGGACAAATACCTACAAAGGCAGATGATTGTTGAGCATCCTTATGGAACCATCAAAAGGACAATGAATGCTGGGTATTTTTTAACAAGAGGGATGGATTCTGTAACTACAGAGACAGCCCTAGTTTTGCTAGCCTATAATTTTAAAAGAGTAATAAATATTATAGGAGTGAAAGAACTACTAAGGATATTAGTAGCTCTTAGACCCACTTTATCATTGTATTTTTATATGTTTAAGTCATATTGCACCAAAAGACAGGAAATTTACGGCTAATCCTTGAGTTTTTAGAGATTAGCCACACAGTCTGACGTCCTATTCCTCGCCCCTTCTTGCGTTTAGCTATTCAGCTCTTAAGTCTATCTCCTCGAATTGATTGTGCTGCTTTTTAATATGCAATTCGGGTCAATGACTTTGTCTAAGTTTGTCTACAAGCTAAAGGGAGTAGGTAAAAAAACCTACTCCCTTTTACTATATCATTAAATCTATAAAGGCCCTCATATAATCGGGCAGATCAGGTGGACGTCTACTGGAAACTAAATTTTTGTCAACTACAACAGGAACATCAACCCACGTGGCCCCCGCATTTTCCATATCATCTTTAATCCCAGGGGTGCTGGTAACTGTTTTGCCATCTAGAATCTTAGCAGATATAAGTACCCAACCAGCATGACATATCTGTCCGATAGGCTTATTTAATTGATCCATTTTTTGTACCAGATCTATAACCTCTGGGTAGCGTCTTAACTTGTCAGGAGCCCATCCACCGGGAACAAGTATAGCGTCATACATATGGGCATCAACTTCACCGAAAGATAAATCAGTTGTTGCAGGAACACCGTACTTACCAATATATTTGGTTTTTGCTTCTGGGCCTACTAAATCTACAGTAGCCCCTTCTTCCTGTAGCCTTAATATGGGATACCACAACTCTAAATCCTCAAAGTCATGGTCAACTAAAGCTATAATTTTACGACCAATTAGATTCATACTAATCACCTTCCACTAAAAAATTTATAATTATATTTTATAGCTATTCAAAATTATTTTCAAACAGAGAAACTATTTCCTTAAGGGCTATTTCTTCATCTTCGCCGGATATATTAAGGCTTACTATTTCTCCTTGTTTGACCCTTAAGGACATCAAGGATAATATACTTTTACAATTGGCGGTTTTATCTTTATATCTAATATCTATGTTGCTAGAATACTTGGCTGCAGCTTTAACTAACATTGCAGCTGGTCTAGCATGTAGCCCTACTTCATTGGTTACCTTTATTGATTTCTCAATCATGTATGATCATCCCTTCGGATAATAGATTAGTCAGCCAAGTTGTCTATAATTGTTTTAATAATTAAGTAACTTGAGGTAGCACCAGGATCTTGATGCCCGATACTTCTATCACCAAGATAGTTGGCTCGCCCCTTTTTAGCTGCTACTGTCTTTGTATAGTCAACGCCATTTTTAGCTGCAACTAAAATGTTTTGTATCAGATTTTCTTTATCTAAATTATCTTCAACACCGGCTTTATAGGCTTCATATGCGGGTATTAAGGTGTCGAGCATTGTTTTATCTCCCCTTGAAGCCTTGCCCCTTGAGATAATTCCCGATATAGCAGCATCAAACATTGCTAAACCATCCTCATTGTTAAGAGAGTATTTACCTTTAGCAATTTGTCCTGCGCGCATGAATGCAGTGCCATAAAGGGGGCCTGAAGCTCCACCTACCTTAGAAATAAGTATCATTGCTATGGTGGACAAAATATTACCACAGTCTTTATCATTCAGGTCCTCGATTTTATCAACTATGGCTGAAAAACCTCTATCTAGGTTAATTCCGTGATCACCATCTCCAATTGCTTGATCTAGATCAGTCAAATAAGCTCTATTCTCTTTTATAACTTTAGCGATGCTATTGATAGTTTTTACCAAGTTGTTATTATCCATAGAAAACCACCTCTTTTAGTTGAAGATATTATATTAGTTTAGGCTTAGAGAAAACAATTTCCCTAAGCCTAAGAAGGTTTAAACCTGTGTAAAAGCGGGAGTATCTGCTTCAGCGTCTAGTAGATCTTTTAATTCATCGTCCAGTTTTAACAAAGTAATTGAGGCACCAGCCATTTCTAAAGAAGTCATATAATTACCAACTAAAGTCTTGTAAATCTTTATACCTCGTTGGGAGAGGATTTCATTAACTTTTTTGTTAATTATATATAACTCCATACTTGGAGTACCCCCAAGACCATTTACCAAAACAGCCACTTCACTGTCGCTATAATCTAAATCAGCTAGTATCTTATCTAGTAGGTGGGTAGTTATTTCATCAGCAGTTTTTATAGAATCTTTATGTGTTCCCGGCTCACCGTGTATACCCAAACCTACTTCCATTTCATTTTCTTCAAGGGTGAAAGAGGGCTTTCCTGCCGCAGGAACAGTGCAAGGAGTCAACGACATACCCATTGAACGTACATTAGCTATGGTTTTTTCTGCAACTCGCTTAACCTCAGAGAGGTCCATGCCCTTTTCAGCTGCAGCACCGGCAAGCTTATGTACAAAGACTGTACCAGCAATTCCTCTTCTGCCAGTTGTCCAAGTACTATTTTCTACGGCAACATCATCATTCACAACTACACTTTCCACTTCTATATCCAACCCTTCCATAGCAGCCATTTCTGCAGCCATTTCAAAATTCATTACATCACCGGTATAGTTTTTAACTACCATTAAAACCCCTGCGCCACCATTTACAGCTTTTAAAGCTTCAAATATTTGATCAGGTGTAGGAGATGTAAATACAGCACCTGCTATTGCCCCATCTAACATACCCTTACCTACAAAACCGCCATGACTAGGCTCATGGCCACTGCCCCCACCGCTTATTAGAGCAACTTTCCCTTTCACTGGTGAATTTGCCCTAACTAAAACATTGAAACCACTTACCTGGCGAACATAGTTGGGATGGGCTTTAACTATGCCTTCTAACATTTCTTCCACAACGAGTTCTGGATTGTTAATAAGCTTTTTCACGGAAATTCCTCCTCTAAATATATTAATATTCAAAATATTTAATGCAATTAACGTGCCATTAAGGGTGTTTTGTAAAAAATAGAAGAAATTAGACCTTTGCACTATATATATTAAAGTAATGAAGGCAAATATTACAGAAACTGGGGAATTTTTCCCCAATAAATTCATTTTTCCCCACGGAAGAAGAAATGCCACATACATCAACAATTATATTAATAATTGTTAACAGTTTATTAAACCCGTTACCAACTATTGACAAGGATAGTTAAATTATATAATATTAGTTATATAACAAGCGTTATATAACTAATATTATTAGGGGGGATACCCATGGGTCCAAAAACTAAGTTCAATAAACAGGATATTGTTGAGGCAGCCTTTAAAATAGCAAGGGAAAAAGGCTTTTCGGCAATCACAGCTAGGAACGTTGCTAAAAGGCTAGAGTCCTCTGTGGCACCTATATATGTTAACTTCGCAACAATAGAAGATTTGACTACAGCTGTAGTAGAACGGGTTTTTGCCCTATCCGATGAGTTCCTTGCAAGGGAAAAAGGGGCAGACATATTTGAAAATATAGGAAGAGCAAGTCTTAATTTTGCAAGGCAATATCCGGTTTTTGTGCAAGAGTTGATTTTAAAGCCTAATCCATACATGGCTTCCTACGAAAAGGTTGAAGATACTATCCTTGAAGCCATTAAAGGGGAAGAAACTATGATTGGGCTAACTAGAGATGAGCAAAGGAGATTACTTTTAAAGTTGCGTATTTTTCAAACAGGACTTACGGCATTTGTGGCAAATGGTCATATACCTTCTTGGATAGATGAAGATGAAGTGGAAGAACTTCTTTTTGAAGTGGGTGATGAATTCCTAAGGGCTCTGAAAATGAAGGGAGAGAATAAACGGTGAAGAAATTAGTTATAATTGGTGGAGGAATAGCAGGACTTAGCGCAGGTATTTTTGCCCAAAAGAATGGATTTGATAGTGTTATACTGGAAAAACATCATACTTTAGGAGGGGAATGCACAGGTTGGGATCGTCAAGGCTATCACATCGACGGGTGTATTCATTGGCTTGTGGGCACAAAAAAAGGAACTGCCATTCATGACCTATGGAATACAGTAGGGGCACTAGATGGTGTTGAGTGTTTCCATCCAGAGAGCTTTTTATCATTTGAGTATGATGGCGTTACTGTGCATTTTTATAGGGACCTTGAAAGGCTGAAGTCCAGTTGGATTGAGTTATCTCCAGAGGATGAAGAAGCCATTGAAGGATTTTATCAGACTATAAAACGCTTACAAACCTTTGAGATACCTGTTGGAAAACCCATGGATATGATGAACATTATCGAAAAGGTTAAATTTTTATTGTCTATGAAGGACGCAGGGTATGTTATGCAAAAATACGGCAAAGTTAGCTTAAAAGAGTATGCGAAAAATTTTAGACATCCTGCTTTAAGGGAAACCGTTGCGTTCTTTATGCCAGATGGCTACAGTGCTTCATCCCTCTTTTTTGCCCTTGCATCATTTACTAAAGGGCAAGCATCTATTCCTTATGGGGGCTCAAAGGCTATGGCCATGCGTATGGTTGAACGTTATCTTGAGCTAGGAGGCACCATAGAAAAAAGTTGTGAAGCCATGGACCTGACAATAAAAGAGAACCAGGTAAAAAATGTTATCTGTAAGAATAACAAGACCTTTGAAGCAGACTATATTGTTGCTGCCTGTGACCCGAAAGTTTTGTATCAGACATTGCTAAAAGGAAAGTATCCAGATAAGCAATTTGAGCAACGTTATAACGATCCAAAGGTTTATCCATTAGCATCTAATATGTATGTATCAATTGGATATGAAGGGACAATTGAAGATATACCTAGGACTTTAAATTTCCCTGTTACTCCTTTTGAGATTAATGCAGTGCAAATAAATCGTATATCCATAAACAATTATCAATATGAGCCACTGTTCGCACCAAAAGGTCATACAGTTTTCACATGTGCCATAAATCAGTTCCACTGTGACTATGATGCTTGGAAAGAACTTTACAAAAACCAAGGTGCATACAAAAGTGAAAAAGCAAGAATTGGGGAAGAAATCCTCCGGTCCATGGAGGAAAGGTTTCCAGAAATGAAAGGAAAGCTGAAGGTCCTTGATGTAGTTAGCCCAATGACCTATGAAAGATATTGTAACGCATATAGAGGTGCTTTCATGGCTTTTTTACCTACCATAGGAAGTAAAGAGATGGCCCATAAAGGGGTAATAAAAGGATTGGATAATCTATACTTAAGTGGTCAGTGGTTACAACCACCAGGAGGTCTTCCTGTGGCACTTATTACAGGAAAAGATACGGTGATGAGAATCTGTAAAAAAGAGAAGAAGAAATTTATAGCGCACTAAAAAGGAAGAGCCTATTTATGGGCTCTTCCTCTTTTAGTTGATTTTCCTAACAACTTTCCACTAACCAATTTTCTAAATAAATACTGTTACCACTTATATGGATGTTTGTGAGTCTTGGGTTCTAGATGTATTGTGGTCCGTATATCAGAAATTGTATTATGAATATCACGCTCTATGGCGCTTGATATATCATGGGCTTCTGTCAGGCTGAAATCATCAGGGAAAATCAAGTGTAAATCAACCTGTCTTATAATGCCTACCTTTCTAGATCTCAAGTGATGATAATCTAATGCTGGAGGACTGTAACTATCTATGATCCCTTTAATTTTATCAATATCTTCTTGGGATAAGCTTCGGTCTAAAAGTTGACTGATGGACTCTTTACCTATATCATAGCCAGTCTTTATTATAATAAGTGCTACAACAATTGCAACTATGGGGTCGATTAACCTCAAACCAGTGAAGCGAATAAAAATTAATCCTACAATAACACCTATTGATGTAATGACATCTGTTAGAAGATGTAAAGCATTTGCCTTCAATGCTGTAGATTTTTCTTTTTTTGCTACTTTTAGCATTACTAAAACAGCAGCCCCATGCAATGTGATGGAAACAATCATCATAATAATCCCTGGCAATGTTTCTGTTATAAGACTTCTGTGGTAAATTCTTAAGACGGCCTGTGTAATAATAGTAATGGATACTATAAAAATTAATACACTTTGTATTGCTGCTGCTAAATCTTCATATTTACCATGACCATAATTATGACATTTATCTGCAGGCTTTTTGGCAAAATGGATAGCTATTAAGGTTATAGTAGAGGCAAAGACATCCATAGTGGAATGCATGGCATCCGAAATTATACTTATAGAATTGGTTTTCAGGCCCACGATAACCTGAAAGATTACTAAGAAAATACTTACTCCTATAGCTAAAAAAGCTGCTCTAACTTTATTCATTAAAATTACCACCTTTATAATTTATTGTCTATTTAATCTATGAATTAAGCCTATAAAATGACAACGATTCAGGGAAAAAATTTTCCCGGGGCTAAAAATTGAGAATAATTAGCATTTTCATCTTTACTACTAAATAAACTAGGGGTAGAATGTTAGGGGGAGGGATTTTAGTGGATACATTGGCAGATAAAGTTCAGTCAAAAGTGAAAGAGTATGTAGGGCATGACTTAGATTTAATACTGGAAATTTACAAAGAAGACAAAATAATGGCTAAAAGTTTTTCCATATTTACATACTTAGTAGCAAAAGGATATGGGAAGGATGAAATAATAGCAGAAAGAATTGCCGAGATAATGGAAGCATTTTTTTTGGCGACTTCCATCCATGATGATATCATTGATTGTGAAGATAAGATAAACGAAAAACTTATGGATCAAAAACTAAATGACCGTATTGTCCTTGGAGATTACTTTTTTGTTGAGTTAGCTGTGCTCATGGGGAAGCTTACACCCCATCTTAAAGAAGATGTTCGTGATAAGTTTTTAGAGTATTTTACTAATGAAATGCTTGTAGTAGCGAAAAGTCAAATGATAGATCAGAAAATGATAAAGAAAAAATACTCCATACAGGAATCTCTGAAGCAATCAGAAGATAGGGGAGGCAGCTGGGGGAGGCTTGTCATGGGAAGCGTTGCCACAGCTTGTGAGGCCAATATAAAAGAAGTACAGCTTTTAACTGAAGCAGCTAACAATCTTTTTATTGCTCTAACCATTTTAGATGACCTTCAAGACTTAACAGATGATATTAAAAATGGTATTTATAGCTTAGCTCCCAGTTATTACTTAGATAATCATGGTGATATAAGCCTCTTTAACAAAGTAAAAGATATTAAAAAGATTAAAAAAGAACTTCAGAAAAATGGGGCCTTTAAATATACATTGGAGACGGCTAAGGGTTATGGTGCAAAGGCTTCAGCTCTATTAGACCAGTTCTTAGTGGATAAAGAAGGAATGAATTGGTTTCAGCTTAAAGCTTTTTTTGGCACTATATATAAACAACTAGATGCGCTAAGTGATACCACCTTAGTGGAGAGATTTTAACTTAGTATTAAATATCTCTTGCCTATTTGACAAAAAATGGTTAAGCACATATAATTTATATAGAGTCATTTTTATTTTAGGGGGACGAATTTGTGTCAGTGAGTGAATTAACTAATTAAGGAACTGAATAGTTCAAAAGGGTAAATCTGCAGTTATATGCAGGTGTATTTGTTGTTACCTTTTTTGAATCCTTAAGTTAATGAACACTGGCCAATAATCAACCCATAAATATTCAGGGGATATTTGCCGTGCGTGTGCACGGTTTTTCTATGTCCTTTTATAAAATTCGGGCTGTAGGTGAACTATGTTCATTTGCACGCCCGTTTTGTTTTTATGTACAAATTTTAGTACCACCTTTACCACAAAACAAAACTGGGAAATTGGATAAAAAGCAATTAAAAAACTTGTTAGGGAGTTCGGATTTAACTACTGAAAACATTGTCAATTAAGGAATGACAACTGGAGATTATGGGGTATAAAAAGGAGTGTGATGTAATATGTCAGTAAAGATAAAATCACAATGTAGCATAAGCTATAAACTTAAAAAACAAGGAGGCTCATGTTAGAAATGAATGAAAAAACATTGAATAACTTAGAGTACTATAAAATTATTGAAACATTAAAAGAGTTTGCCCATTCATCGTTAGGTAAGAGAAGGGTAGAAAAACTAAGACCTCAAATAAACCTAGAAGGGATTAAAATGCAAATACAAGAAACAACCCAAGCAAAAGCAATACTCAACAAAAAATCTAGAGTACCACTAAATGGTCTAGATGGCTTTGAAAAAGTATATGTAAAAATAGGGAAAAACAACTGCCTTAACCCAGAAGACTTTACTGCCATAGGGGAATTGCTAAGTGGAGTAAGGCAGATGAAGACCTTTATGAGAGAAATGGAAGTAGTTGCCCCAATAGTAAGTGGCTATGTATACTCCATGGCAGATTTATCTGGATTACAAAATGAAATCCTAAATAGTATAGGTAACGGCAGGGTACTTGATAAAGCATCCCCCACTCTAAATAAAATTCGTAAAAAGAAAAACGTGGTGGAGGAAAGAATAAAAGCAAAACTACAAAGTTTTCTAACATCTTCTATTCATAGTCCGCATCTGCAAGAAAAAATAATTAGTACTAGAGAAGGACGTTATGTAATACCTGTAAAGCAGCAATACAAAAACAGCTTTGAGGGTAATGTGCTAGACTCATCAAGAACAGGATCAACCCTCTTTGTAGAGCCTGAAGCAGTAAAAAGACTTCATGATGAACTTAACACACTAAGGGTGGAAGAAGAAAAGGAATTGTATATAATTTTATCTAAGCTAACAGTTCAAGTGGAGATGCACCAACAAGAAATCAAAATAATAGTTGAGACCTTAGAAACATACGACTTCCTCTTTGCTAAAGCAAGATATTCTCAAAGTATAAAAGGTAACCCAATTTATATAAATGATTGTAATAAAATCAATATAAAAGAGGGAAGACATCCACTCCTTGGAGATGAAGCAGTACCACTAGACTTCACTATTGGCGATACCTTCAGATCACTTATAATAACAGGACCCAATACAGGGGGGAAAACTGTAGTTCTTAAAACCATAGGGCTTTTAACACTAATGGCTCAAGCTGGCCTACATGTACCTGCCAGTGAAGACAGCCAACTGTCAGTGTTTTTAGATGTTCTTACTGACATAGGTGATGGTCAAAGTATAGAACAATCTTTAAGTACCTTTTCATCCCATATTAGAAACATCATTGGTATACTAGGTTGTGCTGAAAAAGACACCCTAATCCTAATAGATGAGGTCGGTACTGGAACTGATCCTTCTGAAGGATCAGGGTTAGCCATGGCAATACTAGAAGAACTACACAACTCGGGGGCCACAACAGTTGCCACTACCCACTATAGTGAAATAAAAACATTTGCCCAAGAACACCCAGGTTTTGAAAATGGGTCAATGGGTTTTGACATCAGTACCCTTAAACCATTGTATAAACTAAGTATTGGGGTAGCGGGAGAAAGTAACGGGTTTTTAATTGCATTAAGGCTTGGCATGAAAAAAGAACTAGTAAGAAGAGCCCATAATCTAATATATAAAGAAGATAGAGAGTATGATATTGAATTTGAGGAAAGTAATCCCATTGAAGATGAAATTATAAAAAGTCATATGGATTTAGTTAATAGTAAAAACAAGCAACAGTTGTATAAAAAACAGGTAGATAAAGTTACCATAGAACACTCTTTTGACCTAGGAGATAGTGTATATATACCTACAATGGATAGAACTGGCATAATCTGCGAACTGGAAAACAGTAAGGGGGATTTAGGTGTTATGATAATGAAGAAGAAATTTAAAATTAATAAAAAACGCCTAAGGCTTCATATAGAAGCAAAAGAACTGTACCCAGAAGGATATGATCTTGATATAGTTTTTAAATCAAAAGAAAATCGAAAGTTAGACCATGATATGAACAGAAAATACACCGGTGACACCATAAGGATAATAAAGGAAGGCAAAGAAAACTAAACTAATTATTAACAATTTATGAAATCCTTTGACAGTTTTAAAGAAATAAATTAAACTTATAGAAGAAAAATAAAAGTTGTAAGGAGGTAAGGATATGTTAGTAAATGAAGTTGTAAAGCTAAAACAAAACCTTGCCTTTCTTATGGGATATCTCTAGGATTATTAGGGGGATCTAAAAAATCAAGAAAAGCCATGGGTTTTGTAGACCCATGGCTTTTATATTTTCAAGAGAGGGGGATAAAGATGATGATAATTAAGGTGATTGACTTATAATCTTGTAAAAAATGAATGACATGATTCAATGAAATAAAGGGAGGAAGAACAAATGGTTGATATTAAAATAATTGAATACCATAGAGGAATTGCGCAAGAAGTTGCAGACATGTGGAATGCAAGCCATGAAGGGTGGGGCGGTGGAGATACAGTTAGGACCGCAGAGGATGTGCACCGCTCGGAATCAAACTCAGAAAATACGAATTTATTTATAGCCATGGAAGGGGAAAAGGCTGTGGGATATTGCAGCCTTTCAGAATATAGATTTGATGAAAACACCATGTATATACCATTATTAAATGTAAGACCTACCCACCACGGCAAAAAGATAGGAAAAGAACTATTACTAGCTGCACTAAATAGAACAATAGAACTAGGCTGGCCAAGACTTGACCTATTCACATGGCCAGGTAACACTAAAGCTGTTCCCTTATACAAAAAATGTGGATTCTTCTGGGAGGATATGGATGAGTCTACCCACTTACTTAACCTGATTCCAACTGTGCTAAAGACACAGGCTATAAAAGACTACTTTCAACATATTGATTGGTATAACGACAGTACTAGGATCATCGAAGTTAAACCTGATGGAGAAAAAGAAAATAGTTTTGAATACTATCAATACTCGTGGATAAAAGGAGACATAAATCTTAGAGTTCAGTTCGAAAGAAGGGGAAGGGGTCTAAGGCTAATAGAGACTGACGACTACCTAGTTTGTGCAACTGTAGAAAAAATGAACTTGGTGTTCGGTAGAAAATATCAAGTTGAATATAAAGTGGTCAATAAAAGTGGAAGACCATTGAGTATTGAAATAGAGGGATACAAGGATAAAAACATTGATAATACATTTATTGCCTCCCAAGAAGTATCAACAGAAGTAATAATTAGCAATAACTTTACCGTAGGAGAAGTTCAAGAGGAGCAAAGTAACTTTAAAACCCACCCTACAGTAGCTGCAAAGATCAAAATAAATGGAAAACAAGCATTGTTCCAAATAGGTATTGTTCCCGAGTTTCCAGCAAAACTTGTTTTTAAAGGTAGCAAGGAAATGTGTTATATAAATAAACAGGGAGAGTTTTATCTGGATATACAAAACAAATTTGACGAGGCAGCAGAGTTTGAATTTGATCTACCAGAATCGCACTTTGTTGATCTACATCAAAAACATTTTAAAATAACTTTAGAACCTAAAGATAGAACTTCTATCCCTATTAACTATACTCTTAAGGGCTTTGGTTTTTATTACCCCAAATTGGAAGTTAGGGTTACCCTTAAAAACGGTGATATAATTACATTTACTAAAAAAATAGGTTACGCTTTTAAAGGTTTAAATGCCCAATTCTATGGAGAAACAGAGCACTACTGGGAGATTTATAACGACAAGTTTGTAGTGAAGTTAGAAAAAATGGATAACTGGCAGACACCAACTAGACAAGTGAATGATGGCTTTATTACAGCTCATATGCCACCTAGAATTGGAAAACCGTTTTTTGATGAATTTGCTAAGAAAAAACCAACAGACATAAAATTCTATAAGAAAAATGGGTCTGCGGTGTTAGAGTATATACTACAATCAGATAAAAAGAAAGGAATTCAAGTAAAAACAATACATGAACTATTATCCAATGGTCTTTTGGCATCTAACTATGAAATAATAAACAAAGGTTATGAATCAGACGAAGAGCTCTCCTTAGCATTACCTGTAATGCATAACATGGAAGGTGCAGTGATACCATTAGCTTCTGGCATTGTTGAACTACACGATTCCATAGGTGCCGAATTAGGATATTGGGAAAGCAAAGACTTAAATGAGAACTGGCTGTTTGCAAAGTCAAGAACCATACCAAGGGGATTGGCATGGCCAGAGGAATACGAGGTGGAGTTCAAAGGTTGGCACTTGATGTTAACAACAAGTTTAGGGAAAATTGGTGTGGGAGATAAGGTGGTAACTAAACCTATTTATATATCAGTAGGGGCATTTTCCACATGGCAAGAATTCAGAGCCTTTGCAAAGCAGGAAGATTCTATAGATTATCAAAATCCTATAGAGCATATTACCTTAAGGGTAAATGGTGGGAATCCCTTTGTTGACGATATCATCAATGTATCTGTGGAAGAAAAAAAGACTTCACCCTTAGATGGTGAAATCTCAGTGGGAATAAACGGTAATGTTAAAAAAGAGAAAGTAAGTCCAGATGATAAGAAAAAGTTTATTGAGTTTCAATTGAAATCAAGCAAAGAGATAGATTATGTTACTTCTATTATAGATTTATCAAGTTATAGATTAGAGAAAGAGAGTGTAGTATTTAGGAAAGGCAAAAATACTATTAACACCAGTGTTATAGAAGAACAAGGGCAGATGGTCTATGTGGCAGATAATGGGGTTCTACAAATAAAAACTTCTCCCGCATACGGACCAAATCTCTACTCTTTACAGTTTAAAGGTAAAGAATGGCTAGACAATACCTTCCCCAAAGTTGGTCCTAAGTCTTGGTGGAACCCATGGCAAGGAGGCCTATATAGTACGCCAGAAGGACTTCTTTTACGAACTGCCATGAAGGAGACAATTAACGTGAGTTTTACCCAAATAAATGATCAATTCTATAACCAATGGGAAGGTATAAAAATCACTGTCAAGGTAACCGAACACGAGAGATTCAAAGGCTTAACCTTCCATCAGTACTATCTAATGCTTCCTGGTTCACCTGTTTTATGCCAGCTAGTAGAAATAGAGCAAAATACAGGGGCATATATAGAAGGTGATTGGATGCACTCTTACTTCTTTAAGCCAAATGACCATATCAAGACTTGCTTCCATAAGTATAAGAATACCTCTGGTGAGTGGGTAACTAGTAAAGCAGGATCCAATGCCTTTGATGGAACAGCACTTTCATCGGTTTCAGTTGAGTCGAGTAAAGAAAAGAATTTAGTCCACTATATTTCTGACCATAGGGAAAGGCAATTGATGGTCTCAACAAATCAGGAAGTTATCTTTATACTAGACTTTCCTAAATATGCCATTAAAAACGGCGAAACCGTAAAATTCAAACCAAACTTCTTCGTACTTACAGATCAAAGAATAAATGAGCTGGCATTGAAGGATCTTATGGAGTTAAAATTCTAAAAAGAGGAGTCCATCTGGACTCCTCTAAATTTTTAATAATATCTCTCTAGCATACCTTCTAAAGCTCTAGCATGACGTGCTTCATCCTTTGCTGCCTCATCAAATACGTCGTGAGCAGGGTCATTTTCCAGTTGTTTAGCTTTAAGAGCACTTTCTCTTTTCATGTTATTAGACTTAACTTCACCCCTAAGGGCAGTTTCGAGATTGTCTTTAGTAATAGTTGAGATGTCACCATTAAGTTCAATAAACCTTGCAGCATGGGCCGCTTCTTCCCAAGCTATAGTCTTAAGAACTTCTCCAATCTCAGGATACCCTTCCCGTTGGGCTTGCCTAGCTACTGCTAAGTACCAACCAATCTCAAAATTTTCACCATCGATGTTAGCCTTAACATCCTCTTCAAGACCAGTGCCCTTAGTAACACCAATCTTGTTTTCAATAACTAAATCTAATTCCAAATGCAAAACCTCCTTTTTAAATTATCACCATATATAATTTCCCCCAGAGGTTTATAAATAATGCGAGAAAAAGGGAGGCATACATTAATTAAAAGGCTAATTAATATGTGCCTCCCCGACAACTTAAGCTTCTTTTTGTAATAAAGTGGCAAGTAAAGCTATGATCCCCATGGCTAAAAACACTGTAAATGCTAATCTGTAAGCAACAAGTGAATAGACCCTTGCTCCATTTACTAGTTCGCCTCCCCAGTTTAAATCAAGTACAAATCCCACAAAAATATTAAGTATAGCACCACCTAAGAAACCGCCTACATTTGCTACACTAGTTGCGGTCCCTGAGAGATGCGGGTTGTTAACTTCTTTTACATTGGTGAATGATAAGATAAAGGATACTGCTGTAATCCCAAGGGACAAATATAAGAAGGGAAGTTGCCACAATGGAGGCTGACCACCTGTAATTACTATTATGTAAAACCAGATTATTGTAAAGATAGAGCCTCCACCTAGTATAACTGTTTTAATTTTTCCTATCCTTTTAGCTATACCCCCCATTATTACTGAACCAACCATTATCCCCACAGTTAACAGTAGAACATAGTTAGAAGCAACGCTTCTGGGCAACTCATATATATGCATTAAATAAGGTATACCCCAAAGACCCGAAAAAGAAGTGATGGTACCCATAAGTGTAAACAATATAAAAAAGTTTGGCCAAGTGTGTTTATTCTTTATAACTTCTAGTAAACCATGCCAGAATGGCAAATCACTTTTTGGAGCATCGCCATTTGGGGAGGGAAATCCTATATCCCTGGGATGGTCTTTAACAAAAATTAAAATCAGAGCGTAGAAGAACAGTGAGATTATACCTATAAGTACAAATGAATATCTCCAACCCACAGCTAGAACTAAGAAAGCTAGGGGTGTAGTAGCTAATACTCCACCGAAATTACCCACTAGGGAAGTCCAACCAGATATCATAGGGAACTCTTCCCTTTTGTACCAAACAGCTTGAATTTTAAGTATGGATACGAAAACACCTGCAACGCCTACACCAACTAATAATCTACCTACATATGCAATAAGAATATTAGGGGCAAAGCTAAAGATTATTGATCCTATTCCAGCAAGGAGCATGCCCATACTAATGGTTTTCCTAGGGCCAATATGGTCTATCATAATACCATAGGGTATTTGCATGGCTGCATATGCCCAAAAATACATTGAGGCCAGATTGCTAAGCTGTGTACCTGTTAAATTAAGTTCGGACGCAAGGTCTTCTGCCACTACAGCAGTTGAATAACGATGAAAGAACACAATGACAAAGGCTAGTACCAATACTGACCATATGGTCCATTTAGTTCTATTATATTTTGCTATTTCCATAAAAAAACCTGCCGTTATCAGACAGGTGTTCACCTCGCCTTCTTGATTAGTATACCCTAGTATAGTTTATAGTTTTTTAACTCTTAAGTAAAGGTGTTTTGTACATGTGTATTATCTGATATAATTAAATAAAAAATGCAGAGGAGTCTTTCGGGGAATGAAAAAATTATGGAGTTTTGATTATGTGGTTGTTGACGATAAAGCAAAAGAATTTGTAATTGCGTTTTACTTACTGACGTTAATTGTAGTAGGGGTACTTTTACAAACTCCCCAAGAGTTATTTCGAGGCCTTATAAATATTTTTACAACACCAGGTATGTTAATAACTGATTATATGGTGGTAGGAGGGGTTGGAGCTACACTAGTTAACGGTGCAGTGGTAGGAGTTATAGGTTTTATACTGCTCAAAATAAATAAGATTGCCTTTAATGGTCCACCCATTGCTGCTATCTTTACAATGGTTGGTTTCGGTTTTTTTGGTAAGAATATCTGGTCAATTTTACCTGTTATTTTAGGTGTATTTATTTACAGTCGTATTAAGGGTCAAGCATTTAAAACATATATTTACCCAGCACTGTTTGGAACAGCCCTAGCACCATTGGTGACACAAGTAGCCTATGGTTTTGGCTGGGGCGTACCTGTTAGTATAGTAGTGGGTACACTGGCAGGTATTATTGTTCCACCTTTAGCCAGTCACTTGTTAAGGGCCCATGAAGGGTACAATATCTATAACATCGGTTTTACTGCTGGTTTTGTGGGACTATTATTTACCAATTTATTTAGAAGCTATGGATTCAATAGTGATATAATAGTAATATGGGGAACTGAGTTTAATCCTCTAATGCGCCAGATTTTTATACCCATTTTTCTAAGTATGGTTTTACTTGGGATTATATTTAACAAAGGCAAGGTTAAAGATTATTCAGAGATTTTAAAACACCCAGGCACTTTGATAACAGATTTTGTAGTACTAGGTGGATTTGGGAGTACCCTTATAAACATGGGACTTGTTGGCCTTGTGGGCTCCGGATATATTGAACTAGTCTCAGGTCATTACAACGGAGCAAGTGTGGGAGGGCTGTTAACAATGGTTGGTTTTGCAGCCTTCGGTAAGCACATTTTTAACATTATTCCAGTCATGGGTGGTGTTTGGTTAGGAACTGTATTCTCCATTTTCGAACCAAACGCCCCAGGGGCACTATTAGCAGCACTTTTTGGTACAACACTGGCACCCCTTTCAGGCCAGTTCGGTCCAATTATAGGTGTTTTAGCAGGATTCGTGCATTTATCAATAGTTTCAAATGTAGGTATACTTCACGGAGGATTAAACCTTTACAACAATGGTTTTGCAGGTGGTCTTGTGGCAACCATTTTTGTAGCTCTAATAAATGGATTTAAAGGAGATAAGTAAAGGAGGGGATACTACTTGAAATCTGAAAAAAAGAAAATTCAAGGTATAGTAAAGGAACTCATTTCAAACTCACTAAATGCAGAAGCAGAAGATGTAAATGTAAGTGTAAATAGACGTGCTGGTAAAACCATAATTATTGTCCAAGATGACGGAAAGGGTATGGATGAAGAAACAGTTCAGAAAGTTTATGAACTCCTTAACCAGCCAAGGAGAGATGAACTTGAAGACTATTATGGTGGCCTTGCGGGAAACAGTATGACAGCTTCAGGTCTCAATATTGTAGGTATGCTCATTGATGAAGCAAAAGTGGAAAGTGAAATTAATAAAGGAACTAAAGTTACTGTCATAAGATATAAAAAATAAGAGACTCTCACCGAAGAGTCTCTTATTTTTTATGCTTTTCCTAGAAATTTTACACCAAACCTATGCTATCTTTAACTTTTTTCATGGTAAACTCGGCTAAGGCCTTAGCCCTTTGAGCTCCCTGGGTGTAAACATCAACCAAATAGTCTTGATTGTTCATGTACTCTTCATATTTTTCCTTGAAAGGTTTCAATGAATCTACAGCTAGTTCGCCTATTTCAGTCTTAAGTGCACCATACCCTTTGCCGTCATACTTTGTAACAACGTCTTCGATGCTCATGCCAGATAGCTTTGAGTATATGGTAATTAAGTTTTTGACTCCTGGCTGTTCATCTCTATATTGAACTACACCTTCACTATCGGTTACGGCACGTTTAAACTTCTTTATGATATCTTTCTCACTATCCAGTAAAAAGATAGTACCATTTTGATTTTCATCAGACTTAGACATTTTGCTCTCGGGCTCTTGTAAACTCATAATCCTAGCTCCTACTTTAGGTGTATGAACTTCTGGTATGGCGAAAACTTCTCCGTATGAATTGTTGAATCTTGTGGCAATATCCCTAGAAAGCTCTAAATGTTGTTTTTGGTCTTCACCTACAGGGACCAAATTAGCTTGATATAGAAGAATATCAGCAGCCATTAATACTGGATAGGTGAAAAGCCCAGAATTGATATTTGTAGTCTGCTTTGCAGATTTATCTTTGAACTGAGTCATTCTATTAAGTTCACCCATATAGGTATTGCAACTCAAAATCCATGTTAACTCAGTATGTTGTGGTACATGGGATTGGAAGAAAATGATATTCTTCTTTGGATCTAAACCACAGGCTAAGTACTGTGCTAAAAAAGATAGACATGTTTTTCTAAATTCTTTAGGGTCGTTTTTAACTGTCAGGGAATGTAAGTCAACTATAGAGTAGAGGCACTGGTAATCATCTTCTAAAGCTTTCCAGTTCTGTACAGCCCCTATATAATTTCCTAAGGTCAAACTCCCGGTGGGTTGAGCACCACTAAAAACAACTTTTTTATCCATAAATACTACCTCCTTAAATTTATAATGACTGTATGGCAGGGCTTTGTACCTGCCCGACTTTCTAAGTTTGCAGATAAAAGGGAAAATCAAAACATATTGACACGGATAACACAGATGATAAAAGAGATTAAACCTACCACAGATTAGCAAAGAGAATTATGTACACTGTGCTAATAATTAGAAAACTAAAGCTAAAAAACTTAAAACCTTTTGGCCACAGATCTACATGATCTACATGATCTATATGATCTAAAAGCTAAAGGCTAAGTCAAAACATATGGACACGGATTACACTGATTTAAAAAGAGATTAAAGGCCTACCACAGATTTGGCAAAGCAATAATTATGTACACTGTGCTAATAATTAGAAAATTAAAGCTAAAAACTTAAAACCTTTTGCCACAGATCTACATGATCTATATGATCTAAAAGCTAAAAGGCTAGGGGCTAAAGGCTAAATTAAAACAAATTGACACGGATTACACTGATTTTTAAGAGAGATTAAAAGCATACTACAGATTAGAAAAGAAATATTATGTACAATAACTAATAACTAATAACTAAAGTCTTTCCACTTTCCGCTAACTGCTAACAAAAAAATCCCCACATCTCTAAAAAAATTAGAGACGAAGGGATATACTCCGCGGTACCACTCTAGTTGGTGTATAAACACACACCCCCTTGAATCCTATAACGGAGGATAACCGTTTTAGCCTACTTAGATTTCAGCTAAACACTCACAAGTCCATTCGGGAAAGCTCCTTATGTCCATGTCCCACCAATCATGGACTCTCTGTAGCAGCAAGCTAAACCTACTAATCTTAGTCAACGCTTTGAATATTAAAAAAATTATAGCTTAAAACCAAAGTTAAGTCAAATATTTAAGTATAATTATAAAAAGAAATTTTTAAGTAATTTAAGGGTTATACTATACTAAAATGCTAAATAATTACGTAATAATTACAAATATAGTTATTATATAAAAAAAAGCAAATAATTGCAGGAAAAGAAGAGCATGGTGTTGAATTAGTAAAGTGAAAAACAATCCAACTTGTAGGGAGGTGAAATCCCTTGCACCTAGAGAAATTAGGTAAGGAACATATTAACCAAATGTTCGAAGGGATTCTAAAGTTACAGGATGTTGACGAGTGCTATAGATTTTTTGAGGACCTATGTACAGTAAATGAAGTAAAGTCCTTAGCACAAAGGCTAGAAGTTGCTCGCATGTTAAAAAATGGTCATACCTATCACAAGATAGAAGAAGCAACTGGTGCCAGTACCGCTACCATAAGTAGAGTTAAAAGATGCTTAGAATACGGAGAAGGCGGGTACAATATAATATTAGCTAGACTTGAAAAAGAGGAATAATCCTCTTTTTTTTATCTTATTGGGGGCTATTTTATATGTTTTTTAAAAATACTATACCAAAATGGAGCAATGCTCCATTTTGGAATAGTATTTTTTTAAGCCCAGGTGTTCTATAATCTAACAGTTTAAATAAGTTAAAAAATTCACACAAATTTAGCGCGTTCTTAGATAAAACATTAAGTTGGCACAGAAATTGCTTTTATAGAGTATAGAAAGATATACTAGCCTGTTCTTAAAGGGAGAGTGTCTAATAGGAGGTGAGTTTTATTTTTCCTTAAAAAAGGGTCAGTATGTTTTAATAAGAATCTAATAAAAATCTAATTAAAATTTACTAAGGAGGGTTTTTTATGACAACCAGTGCGTATTTTATTCCAACGGTTAACTTATTTGGTGCAGGTAGTGTTAACGAGGTAGGTGCAAAAGTTAAAACATTAGGTGGAAGTAAAGTATTGATCGTCACAGATGAGGGTTTAGTAAAGATGGGTATGGCTGAGAAAGTTAAAAATCTTATCGAAGAAGCCGGTTTAGAAGTTGTTGTTTATGGTGGAGCTGAACCAAACCCAACTGATAATAATGTAGACTCAGGCTTTAATGTTTGGACTGAAGAAAACTGTAATGCCTTAGTATCCTTAGGTGGAGGCTCATCCCATGACTGTGCAAAGGGTATCGGTCTTTTAGCTGCAAACGGTGGAAAGATCCATGACTATGAAGGTGTTGATCAATCATCTAATCCAATGGTTCCATACATAGCAGTAAACACCACTGCTGGAACAGCTTCTGAAATGACTCGTTTTTGTATTATAACTGACACCAGCCGTAAAGTAAAAATGGCAATTGTAGATTGGCGTGTAACACCACACGTATCAATAAACGACCCTGAATTGATGGCAGGAATGCCTCCGGCGTTAACGGCAGCTACAGGTATGGACGCATTAACCCATGCAATTGAAGCTTATGTTTCAACAGCTGCAACTCCACTAACGGACTCAGCTGCTCTTATGGCAGTTAAGATGATTACTAAGTACTTACCTAAAGCAGTAGCCAACGGTGCAGACATGGAGGCTAGGGATCAAATGGCCAGTGCACAATTCTTAGCGGGTATGGCATTTAACAATGCTTCCCTAGGATATGTTCATTCCATGGCCCACCAATTAGGTGGATTCTATAACTTGCCTCATGGAGTATGTAACGCCATATTATTACCACATGTTGAACAATTTAACTTAATAGGATGTGCTGACAGGCTAAGGGATGTGGCAATTGCCATGGGTGAAAATGTAGATGGACTTTCAGTGCCAGATGCTGCTCAAAAGGCAATTGACTCAATTAAAAAACTTTCTAGCTCCATAGGCATACCATCTGGCCTTGCAGAGCTAGGTGTAAAAGAAGAAGACTTTGAAGTCATGGCAACAAACGCTAAACTAGATGCTTGCCAGCTTACAAACCCACGTACTGCCACATTACAACAAGTTATTGATATATTCAGAAGCGCTATGTAAGTTTTTAGTGCCAATAAAAAGCTGTGAGGGATGCTCCCCCCTCGCAGCTTTTTGTTATTTTCACCATACATCCACAACAAACAGCATGGTAAACTCTTTTAAAATTCTGTAGGCTATTTTAGATTTAAGTTACCGGTAGACTATCTCGTCTAATTTACAACAGGAAGCATAAATATTATAAAAAAGGAGGGAGATGTAAAGTGAAAATTTATATTTTGCTATCTGTTTTTTTTGTCCTTATTTATTTTAGTATCAAGCTGAGGGTTGTAAATAGACGTAATGTATCTGATTATTACGAATATGAACCTAAAGACACACCGTTATCTAGGAGTATTGTGGAACTTATTTCAATTGCTGGTGGTATATACATAGCACTAACCCTGGCACTATCTTTCTTAAAGATCGATTACGCGCCCATGTACAGATTGTTAGAAGTTGAGTTTGACTTTCTAGCTGCACTATCCATAGTCCTTGCCAGCGTTCAACCAGTATTTACTTTTATAGGAAGTAAATTAAAACTCAAATAACATTGCATAGAACAGGGGTTTGATTTAAAATAATAGGTAGAAAACAATGGGAAAGGAATTAAACCTATGGATATAACAAAAAATTTAAACCCAGAACAAAGAAAAGCCGCTGAATGTACAGAAGGGCCACTTCTTATAATTGCAGGAGCAGGAAGTGGTAAAACACGAGTATTAACCCACAGAATAGCCTATATACTTGAAAAGGGATTGGCAAAACCTTGGCAGATACTTGCCATTACATTTACAAACAAAGCTGCTGCAGAGATGTTTGAAAGGGTAGATAACATGGTCTATGGTGCTAAAGATATGTGGATATCTACCTTTCACTCTGCCTGTGTAAAGATTTTAAGAAGGGAAGCAACAAGGGTAGGTTTTGATACTAATTTCAATATCTATGATACCAGCGACCAAACAAAGCTTATCAAAGACTGTCTCAAGGAATTGAACATAGACGATAAAAAGTTTCCACCTAAAACCTTTATAGGCGCCATATCAAAGGCTAAGAATATGTTGATTTCTCCAGTTGACTATGCTCCCAAGGACCATTTTGAGAGCTTAGTACAAAATGTGTACAAGCTTTACCAAAGAAGGTTACAGAACAATAATGCCATGGATTTTGATGATCTGATTTTTGAGACAGTAAAGTTATTTAGGTTTAACCCCGATGTACTAGAAAAATATCAAGAAAGATTTAAGTACATCATGGTAGATGAGTACCAAGATACAAACCATAGTCAATACGTACTGGTTAACTTTTTAGCACAAGGGCATAGGAATCTGTGTGTAGTTGGTGACGATGACCAGTCAATCTACCTTTTCAGGGGAGCAGATGTTTCAAATATATTAGATTTTGAAAAAGATTATCCTGAAGCCACTGTAGTTAAACTCGAGCAAAACTATCGATCCACTAAGACCATTATTGCAGCTGCAAATGATGTTATAAAGCAAAACGAAGGTCGTAAAGGTAAAAACCTATGGACTGATAATGACGAAGGTGAAAAAATCGTAGTTCACCAAGCAATTGACCAATACCAAGAAGCAGAATTTATAATTGGAGAGATAGAGAAGCATGTAAGCCACGGTAAAAACTATAAAGATATGGCTATTTTATTTAGGACAAATGCCCTATCCCGTGTACTTGAGGAAGTATTAGTCCGTAGAGGAATACCATATGTAATATATGGAGCAACGGAGTTCTACAAAAGAAGAGAGATAAAAGATGTCCTGGCGTATTTAAAAGCTTTGGTTAACCCAGAAGACAATTTAAGTATAGCCCGTATTATAAACGTGCCCCGTAGGGGAATCGGTGACACTACCATTGACAAATATCTAGCATATGCAGAAGAGGCTAGTTTGTCCCTATACCAGGTGTTAAAAAACCACAGTGATGTTGTACCTAGAAGTAGCAAAAAAGTCCAAGATTTTGTAGCACTCATTGAACAGCTTAGATCTATGGCTGAATATTTAACGGTGTCAGAGCTGCTAGATGAAGTAATAAACCGTACAGGCTATCAATCAATGCTTCAAAACGAAAATACCGATGAAGCCCGTATGAGACTGGAAAACATCCAAGAGCTTTCCACTGTAACCCAAGAATTTGATAATAACAGTGAAGGCGGACTGGAGGAATTTGTGCAAGAGATATCCCTTAACACAGATACCGAAAGTGTAAATGCCGACGGAAATGTAGTTAAACTATTGACTCTCCATAGTGCAAAAGGTCTTGAGTTCCCTATTATCTTTATTGCAGGAGCTGAAGAAAAGATTTTCCCTCATATAAGGTCATTTGAAGAACCAATTGAGATGCAAGAGGAAAGAAGATTATGTTATGTGGGTATAACCAGGGCCATGGAGAAGCTATACTTCACCTGTGCTCAAAGCAGGAGTCTATATGGACGTACAGACCGTAATCCAGTTTCTAGATTCTTAGATGAGATTAAAGCGGAGCTTTTAGATAATAATAGCCCTAAAGGATATCAAGTAAAAGAGCTATTCACTAAAAGTCCTTCTTTATCAAATAACATATATGCAAAGCCTGTTAAACAAAATATCAACATCCCATACCAAGTTGGTATGGTTGTAGAACATAAAAAGTTTGGACAGGGTATAATAATAGGTATACAGCCACTAGGGGATGACCAATCAGTAACAATTGATTTCCAAACTGCAGGAAACAAAAAACTAATGGCAAGTTTTGCACCCCTAAAAGTAATAGAGAATTAGATGTTGGCTATGGGCCCAAGACTAAAGCCTTGGCTACAACTGTGCTTGATTTTGGTCATGCAAATTAGACAGTTGTAGCCCATCCCTTTAGGGTGGGTAGAATGGAGGGTTTTTATGTCAAAAGAAAGAATCGAAGAACTCAAGGAATTGCTAAATAAATATGATTATCACTACCATGTATTAGATGCCCCATTGGTTGAAGATAGTACCTATGATACACTTTTGCAAGAGTTACTTAAGCTTGAATCAAATAATCCTGAACTCACAACACTTGACTCCCCTACCCAAAGGGTGGGAGGGCAGGTGCTTAAGGGGTTTAGTACCGTAACTCATAAAACATCAATGCTAAGTTTAGGTAATGCCTTTGATGAAGATGGTCTGAGGGATTTTGCCAACAGGATTGCGAAAACAATTACAGAACCTGTTAAATTTGTATGTGAACTCAAAATAGATGGCCTTGCTGTTTCCCTAACTTATATTGACGGTTTACTTGTCCAAGGTGCAACAAGGGGAGACGGAGAAACAGGAGAAGATATTACTCAAAACCTAAAAGCCATTAAAACAATCCCCCTTCGTTTGCAACAAAAAACTAATTTAGAGGTCCGTGGTGAGGTTTATATGTCAAAGGAATCATTTGCAAAACTAAACCAGCAAAGAGAAGCTAGGGGAGAACAATTATTTGCCAACCCAAGAAATGCAGCTGCTGGAACCCTGAGACAGTTAGACCCAAAAGTTGTCGCAAGCAGAAACCTAAGCGCTTTTTTCTATTCTCTAGTTGAAAGCAATGACATAACAGACAGCCACAGTGAAAGTTTACATAAAATAAAACAGCTGGGTCTTACCACAAACCCATATACAGAGGTACTAGAATCAATTGATGAAGTGGTGAAGTACTGTCATAAGTGGCATGAAAAGCGCAACGAACTACCCTATGAAATCGATGGTATAGTTATAAAGGTTGATTCATACAATCAGCAACGGAGCCTAGGATTTACAGCAAAAAGCCCACGCTGGGCCATTGCTTTTAAATTTCCTGCACAAAAGGCTATATCAGTAATAAAGGATATCGAGCTAACTGTGGGAAGAACAGGAGCAATCACTCCAACAGCTATACTAGAACCAGTGGTTATAGCAGGAACAACAGTTAGTAGAGCATCATTACACAATAGTGATTACATAGCTCAGAAGGATATTAAAATAGGTGATACAGCAATAGTACAAAAAGCTGGAGATATCATTCCTGAAATTGTGGAAGTACTAAAGGAAAAGCGTTCAGGAGAAGAGCAGGAATTTAGCATGCCAAATGCATGCCCTGTATGTGATAGTGAGGCTATTAGAGCTCAAGATGAAGCTGCCTTAAGATGTATTAACCCAGCGTGTCCTGCTCAAATAAAAGAACGTATAATTCACTATGCCTCAAGGGGAGCAATGGATATTGAAGGGTTGGGGCCCGCCATAGTTGAACAGCTCTACTCAGAAGGTCTAATAAATGACGTTTCAGACTTATACAAGCTTTCAGTGGAAGAACTAATAAAGCTTGAAAGGTTTGGACAAAAATCTGCAGAAAACCTTGTAGTAGCCATTGACGACTCAAAAAGACAGTCTCTAAGTCGTTTGCTTTTTGGTTTGGGGATACGTTTTGTGGGACAAAAAGCTGCAAAACTTTTAGCTAAAGAATTTGGTGACATAGACTTAGTAATGGATGCAAGCTATGAACAACTTATAGCCATTCCCGAAATCGGGGATAAGATCGCCCTGAGTGTTAATGAGTTCTTTGCAGAATCAAAGGCTAAAGAACTAATAGATAAGCTTAAAGATTTAGGGGTGAATACTAAAGAAGTAAAAGATAACAAAATACCTGTAGAAAGCATTTTTACTGAAAAAACAGTGGTGCTAACTGGTACTTTAGAAAAGCTCTCTAGAAAGGAAGCCCAAGAAATAATTGAGAATTTGGGTGGAAAAGTATCAGGGAGCGTGAGCAAAAAGACCCATTTAGTGATAGCAGGAGAAAACGCAGGTAGCAAGCTAATCAAAGCCAAAGAACTAGGAATAGAAGTTAAAGGCGAAGACTACTTAATAGAACAGTTAGATGCAAATTAGTAATTTTTAAATAATATAACAAAGCCCCGTTTTTTCGGGGTTTTTTGTTATTAGTCACCAAGTCTCACTTGCTGTTTATTGGTGAAGGTGGATAATATTGAAGTCATTGTGAATTAATGTTTATTAAGGTACGAATATATACCCTCTTCCAGGACATAATACCTTCGAATTATGGACTAGAAAGGGTGGGTAATTTGTTCAATAGGGTCATTTTAAAACATTTAGGTGAAGGTATTTTTATAGGAATTGTCTCAGCGATGGTAGTCATGGCTTTTTTTATGCCCTATTTTTCTATACATAGTAGCTTTAATAATGAGATTCGTGATGTTTTGATGGCATATAGCCCTAGTGAAGTATCAATTAAAGAGATACTTGTAGAAGATTCTGACCTAAGGGTTATACACTTTGAGGACCTCAGGGATATAACAGGAACCATATTTAGTACATCTTTACTTTCAAACAGAATCAATGGCGAAGAGGATGTTATGTTTTTTTCGAGCTTTGACTATATGTTAAACAACAATGTGAATGATGGAAACACTATAGAACGTTTTGGCATAAATGGCATTTATTCAGGCTATTTTCCTTTAGATCACCCATATGGGGAAAATTTCTTGGTCATGGTTTCAAACAGTGTAGAAGAACTCCATATACGAGGGGAAATAAGAGAATGGTCCATGAAAGAAGAATACCAGACAAATTTTTTCCCCCGTGGTTTTAGAGGAAGTAAATTATGGTCTTTTTTATTTTTCACGGGATCCATATACTTGGTATTTGGAGTATGTGGCCTGTTGATTGACACACCTGCAAGTTATCTAAAAGATAACTTTATGAGAATGGGAATTGTATCTATGAGTATTTTGTTATCAATTCTTATCTATGGGGTTTTCTATAATTCCTATGATTACTATACGATCATTTGGTCTACTATCATAGCAATAAGTGCAAATTTATTGATGATTTTACCACTTACCATGCTATGGTTTGGCAAAAAAATATATAAAAGGGTATAACAATTGTTTTAACTCTCAATACTAAAAAAGAAAGTCAAAACTTGTGACAAGGATAGATTGTAGTACATGTAAAGTGTCACCAAGTTAGTAAAGGAGGGTTAAACAATGGAAGTAAAGGTTCAAGAGGCTTTAGATAAACTTGCAGGTCCAGTAGGGATTTTAGGGGCCTCCAAAGATGGGGACCATAAAGTAATCACAGTTTCCTGGTTTACTCAAGTATCGAGATTTCCCCCTATGATAGTTGTAAGTGTTTCACCAAATAGCTCCATTACTCCGATAGTATCAGGGCAGAGGGAATTTGTTCTATCTTTACTACCCCAGGAGATGGAAGAAGTAGCTAGAATATGTGGACATACATCAGAAAATGTGGATAACAAGCTTGAAACGTCAAAGCTTAGTACAAAAGAAAGTAAACATGTGAAAGTACCTTCCATAAACGAAGCAATTGTAAATTTAGAATGCCAAACAGTACAGCAACATCTAGCAGGGGATCATAGTATAATAGTTGCTAAAATCCTACACGTAGATAAAATAGATGATAAAAAGCCACTAATTTTCTACGATAGAGATTTGTGCACAGTGGATAACTCCCTATCAAAGTAGATTATTTTATCTAATTTGCATCCTTTAATGTTAAATACATATAAGGATGCTTTTTTAATTTAAAGGGATACTCTTTTTTATTTCTCACCTATAGTGATATAATATTGTTGCATTAAAGTAGGAGGTGTAGGATGGGAGTGTCAGAAAAGGAAGTGAAAAGATTAGCTGAGCTTTGTAAGCTAAAGTTTGGTGACGAAGAATTAAGTATAATTACAGACCGAATTAATAAAGTTGTAAAAGATACTGATAAAATACAGGGCGTAAACATAAAAGAGTATATACAAACAGATTTAACAAAAAACACCATGCGAGCAGACGTATCAAGTGTTTCATTTACAACGGAAGAAGCACTTGCAAATAGCAGCAACAAAAAAGACGAATTTATTGCAGTGCCATCGGTTTTGGTTAAATAGGGAGGCTAGCTATGTACATCAAGAAGTTAAATAAGTTACTAACTGAAAAAGAAATATCCTGTAAAGAACTTACAGAAATCTACATAGAAAAACTAGAAGCCTTAGATAAAAGCATATCTGCTTTTATCACAATAACAAAGGATGAAGCACTTAAAAAGGCTAATGAAACTGATGAAAAAATAGCACAGGGACAGGCTATTGGATTACTTGATGGGATTCCCATGACCCTAAAAGATAATATAAGTACCAAGGGAATATTGACTACAGCAGCATCGAAAATGTTAGAAAACTATATACCGCCATACAGTGCCACTGTTTTCAACAAACTATCAAAATCAGTATTGCTTGGTAAGGTTAATTTAGATGAGTTTGCAATGGGGACATCTACGGAAACATCATATTTTTACAACACTAAAAATCCATGGGATCTGAACAGGGTACCTGGTGGTTCCAGTGGTGGGTCTGTGGCATCTATTGCCGCTGATCTTGCAGTATTTTCCTTAGGCTCCGATACAGGGGGGTCTATCCGCCAACCGGCAGCTTTTTGTGGAGTTGTGGGGATGAAACCTACCTATGGTTTAGTATCTAGGTATGGTGTGTTTTCTTTAGCGTCATCTCTAGATCAGGTGGGACCAGTCACTAAAACTGTAGAGGATAGCGCCCACGTGTTAAGTGCAATTTTAGGACATGATTCCTTAGACTCAACTTCCTCAAACATAGATAAATTAGACTATAACATGGCCCTTTTACAAGACTTAAAAGGTATGAGGATAGGAATCGCTAAAGAATTTCTCCCCAAAGAAATAAATCCTACAGTAAAAAAAGCTTTTAACAAGTCAGTGGAGCTACTAGAAAGTTTAGGTGCTAAAATAATTGAAATAAGTCTCCCGCATATGGATCTAGGTTTAACTGTGTATAGTATAATAGCGTACTGCGAAGCAGCGTCAAACTTGGCTAGATATGATGGTGTAAGATTTGGTATGTCTTTGGATGAATCCCTAGATACAGTGACAGAAGCTAGAGCAAAGGGATTTGGGCAAGAGGTTAAAAGAAGGATTATGCTGGGAACATTCTTCCTACAAGGGGGAAACTACAAAAAGTACTATGAACAAGCAAAAAGTGTTCAGGGGTTAATAATCAGTGACTTCCAGCGGGCTTTTGCTCAATGTGACTGTATATTAAGTCCAACTACATTGGACACTGCCTTTGAAAGTGGGAAGGAGATAGAGCCTCACTTAATGGCTCTAAACGACTTGCTTACAATACCTGTAAACCTCGCTGGATTACCTGCCATGTCCATTCCCTGTGGTTTCGACTCTAACGGACTCCCAATAGGACTACAGATAATAGCAAATAAGTATGAAGAAGGGAAAATGTTTACTACAGGCCATAACTATCAAATTCATACAGATTTTCACCTTCAAAAACCAAAGATAGTTGAAGGGGGAATTATAGATGGTTTTTAAACCAGCCATAGGACTTGAAATACATGTGGAGCTACTAACATGTACAAAGATATTTTGTGGATGTAGGACAGATTTTGGTGCAGCGCCCAACAGTCAGCTATGTCCAGTATGTCTTGGTCTCCCAGGGGCTCTTCCTGTCCTCAACGAAAAAGTTGTAGAGCTAGCTGTTAAGACTGGTCTTATTTTAAATAGCCAAATTAATTACTATAGCAGCTTTGATAGGAAGAATTATTTTTATCCTGACTTAGTTAAGGGATATCAAATAACTCAATATTACGAACCTCTAGCCCGAGGGGGATACTTAGATATTACTAAGGGACGAATCAATAAAAGAATAAGAATAAATCGAATCCATATTGAAGAAGATGCAGGTAAGTCCATACACTTAAGTGAAGAAACCTTACTAGACTATAACAGATCCGGAGTCCCTTTGATGGAAATAGTAACAGAACCAGAATTTGAAAGTGGTGAAGAGGTAGTTTGTTTTTTAGAAAGGCTCAGAGAAAAACTAGTCCATGGAGATATATCAGACTGCAAACTAGAACAAGGGAGTCTTAGAGTTGACGTGAATATATCTTTATCAACTAAAGGCAAACCACTAGGTAAAAAAACTGAAATCAAAAACATAAACTCTTTTAAAAATATCGAAAAAGCTATTACTCATGAAATAAAGAGACAAGCTAAACTATTAGAACATGGTGAGGATATAAAGGAGCAAACCCTTGGATACAATGATAAGGATAATTCAGTAATTATTATGAGGGACAAGGAAGCCACAAATGATTACATGTTCTTCCCTGAGTATGATTTACCTAATTTAGTGCTAGAGGAGAAATACATAGAAGAAATAAGAAAAAGTCTTCCAAGGGACACCCAAGATATTCGCCAAGAGTTAATTGGACTTGGCTTAAGCTTGAATCAAATAGATAAGATTCTAAAGACTAAGGGAATGCTCCAATATTTCCATGGGATATTTGAAGAATATAAAGACTCAAATAAAATAGCGAACATCTTGTTTGGTGATTTCTCTAGATATTTAAATGATAAGAAGATTAGTATCGAAAAAGTAGCATTACCACCAAAGTATATTAGCGATCTTTTACAATTGGCTGACGCCGGCAAAATAAATAGTGTGGCTATGAAGAAGATACTTTTCGAAATGTTAGCATGTGACCCAAAAGCTCTTGTTAAACCTGAGTATTTAATAGAGAAACTAGATTTGTCTCAGACATTTAGTGAAAAAGAGATAGATGAAACAGTGGATAAAGTGATAAATGATAATCAAGGTGTTGTGGAGGATTATCTAAATGGTAACAATAAAGTCTTTAAATATCTTATGGGTCTAATCATGAAAGAAACAAAAGGAAAAGCTAATCCTACGATATTAAGGGAAGTCTTAAAAGGTAAACTAGATAACAAAAAGGAATGACCCTAAAAAGTCATTCCTTTTGTTATCCACAGAGAAATTCAATTGAAAATATAATTTGAACTATCGTTACTAACAATAAGACAAGTAATCCACAAAAATTACCCACAAAAGGGAGATATCCACATAAATTTTCCTTGCAAAAGATAAATGAGCTGGTTTTATCCACAGCTTATATGCTATTTATTATTTCTTCCAGATCTTTAACGGAGAAATCATAGTTTTCGCCGCAAAAGTGGCACTCAAGGCTTATATCCTCACCATCATGTACAATTTCTGTTAGCTCATCTTTACCAAGGCTCATAAGACTACGGGCATATCTGTCTTTTGTGCAGTTGCATTTGTAATTTAAATCCACTTTTGCTAATATTTCTGGGTCTAGATCCCCCACTAACCAGTCTAGCATAGCTTCAGGGGTCTTAACATCCAATATTAAATCAGTGACACCTTTAATAAGGGAAAGCTTATCTTCTAAGATTCCTATTTCTTCGTCGGTGGCTCCAGGCATAATCTGTACAAGGAAACCACCAGCAGCTATGATGGAGCCATCTGTGTCTACAAGCACACCCAGTCCAAAGGATGAAGGCTTTTGCTCTGATTTAGCATAATAATAAGTTAAGTCCTCAGCTACTTCTCCTGACACTATATCCATACTAGAAGTATATGGCTCTCTAAGCTTTAAATCCTTAATAACTATCAGTTTTCCACTACCTACACCACTAGAAACATCTATTTTGCCTAAACTGTTGGCAGGTAAGGATATATCTGGGTTATTTACATAGCCCCTTACCTCACCTACGCCAGCATCAGCGAAAACCTGCCCTAAAGGACCGTCACCATCTAACTTTAAGTTGATGCGCTCTTTGCCTTTAAACTCAGAGGATGCCATCAACAAAGAACCAGTCATAAGCCTACCTAGGGCAGCTGAAGCCACTGGATACAGTTGGTGCCTATCCCTTGCTTCTTGAACTAAATTAGTTGTAACTGCAGCTAAACAACGAATATGTCCATTGGCCGCAGTACTATGTATTAAATAATCTTTCATGGGAAAAAGCCTCCTTACTATTTACTAATTTTTATTATACCCAAACATAGGAGAAAACGCCAGTTGATAGGCAGAAAGACAAAAAATCCACCGCCACTAGAAACCAAGACGGGGGATTAATGTTAGGCCCTTATTGAGTTTAGCTGTCAGTATGCTACCCTAAAATATCAATAATCTTGAGCTTGCTTTTACTCAGATCAAGAAAATCGCCAGTTTCTAGTTTTATAACTGGGCGGGTAGGTTCGCTAGGATTTATGTATATAATATCGCCAATTTTTCCATCACTTAAGAGGATGGAGTTACCTACGTAAAATCTTGAAATATTATCTAAAAATACCCTACTTACCCTAGGATCCATTGAACCAAAACTGTTTTGGGCAATTTGCTCTGCTACCTGAAACGGGGAAAACTTATCTCTATAATTCTTATTGGAACTCATAGCATCATAGACATCTGCTACAGCGAGGATTTTACCAAACAAGTGGATTGCCTCACCTTTTAGCCCTGTTGGGTAACCACTGCCATCTTCCCGCTCGTGGTGTTGCAACACTGCTAAAGCTACATCTTTACTAATATCAGCTTTAGTATTTAAAAGTTGATATCCGAAAGCACTATGTTTTTGCATTTCTTTAAATTCTTCATCAGTTAAACGTGAGGGTTTATCAAGGATTCTCTTAGGAACCTTAAGTTTTCCTAAATCATGGGTTAAACCAGCAAAAATAAGCCTTCTAACTTCACCATTTGATCTATTTAACCATTTGCCAATAATACCAGACAAAATAGCAACATTTAGTGAATGCTTATTTAGATATTGGTTGTCATGCTTTTGGTATGTCAACCGACCCAATATGTTGTTTGTGGACATAACCTGACCATACACAATATCCACTATTTCCCTTATCATCTCTGTTTCAAGTTTTTTCCCAGATGCTATAGCATCAAGCAATTCCCCCGTTAGAAAAAGTGCCTGTTGGTACTTGTCAGTAAATTCAACAATGTCTTCTGGGGGCTTGGGCCTTGGGATACTCTCATAATCTATTAACTCTTCGAGGTCCTTGACATGAACGTTATCAACCCCTAAACTTATCAACTTATAAATCATATGCTCAGTCAATACAGTCTCTTTTGCAATAAATATGCTCCCATGCTTTGTTAGGACATCTCTCCCAACAGTATCTCCTGGTTTTAATTTATTCGAATTAACTATTCTCATAGCATCACCTTTTTACTATAAAGTTTGTTTAATTAATAATTCGACTAAATATTGCCAAATCCTGCTTAAATATAATTATTTAGGATAAAGTAAGATAAATGGGGAAACTTTATTATTAGCATATATTTTCTCAGGAGGTGATAAGGTGTCAGAAAAGAAAACCTTTGAGGTTGGTGGAATGAAGATTACTAAGTTAGTATCCCAAAACCAAATAGATCAATTTGTACAAACATTACCAGAAGAAGAAAAGCAAGATGTTAAAAATGTAATATTAGCATTAAACGAAGAAGGCCTAATTAAAATAGAAGAAGCATAAAACTCTGAGGCGACAAAAGTCGCCTTTTTTAGTGTCTCCAAAAGTTATTTGAGCACTATACAACCCAAACTATTTGGTATAAAATTCAATTAATGACTGAAGGAGGTAAAGAGATGAAAAAAATCTTATTAGTTGAAGACGATTTAACCCTTTCCCAGGGTATAGAGTTTACTTTGCTAAAAGAAGGATTCCATGTTCATGTTGCCAATACACTAAAGGCTGCAGATCATATATATATAAACCAAGAAGTTGACTTAATCCTGTTAGACGTAATGCTTCCTGATGGCAGTGGATATGACTTATGTAAAAGAATTAGAGAAAAATCACAAGTTCCCATTGTGTTTCTAACTGCATGTGATGATGAAGTCAATGTTGTGCTAGGCTTAGACATAGGAGGAGATGACTATATAACAAAACCATTCCGAGTTAAAGAGCTTGTGTCTAGAATAAAGGCTATTCTTAGAAGAGGCTCACCAGTAGAAGTTAACAGTACCCTACAGTCAGGAGAAATCACACTAGACCCTTTGCAAGGAAAAGTATGGAAAAGTGGTAGAGAAATACTGCTATCTCCCATGGAATGGAAGCTAATGAAGGTGTTTATCCAAAACACAGGTCAACTATTGACTAGAAACACTATTTTGGAAAAGTTATGGGATGTTTCTGGGGAGTTTGTTGATGATAACACTTTATCTGTATATATAAGACGTTTAAGGGAAAAAATCGAGGATAAACCCTCAGAACCTAAATTTATAGAGACAGTCAGGGGTATGGGCTACCGCTGGAAGCAAAGCTAGGAGGGAGCCTTTATGTTAAGGTTGTTTAAAAATAAAGAAATTAAAGTTTATATAGTATTAATGCTTATAATACACATAGGCTTAGGTTTATTCATATACAGTGCATATACTAAAAATACAAAGGTTTTGCAACAAACTATAATAGAAGAGAGGGTTGCCCTTTTAGGGAATATCATTGCAAATCACCCTCATTCGGAGTCTGAAATCATTCCATTTATTACAGAAAATGCATCCGTGGAACAAATAGAACAGGGGCTTAAAGTTGCAAGGAGATATGGCATTGATTACAACATGCCAATACAAAGCAGCCCTTTATTACTTAACTTTCAAAGGAAAAATAACTTAAATATTTTGTATGCCATTTTACTATTTTTTATATTAACAGCAGCTACAGGTGTATTCATATTAAATTATATATACAGTAGACTTAGGAAGTTTTCAAATTATGCTGAGGCAATTGTAGAGGGAAAATTTGACACCATCTCTGAAAGTCAAGAGGAGGGAGACTTTGCCATGCTAACAGTTCAGTATAATCACATGGCAAAGCGTTTACAAGGGTCACTAGAAAGCCTACAACAAGAAAAGGTATACTTAAAGAATATTATCTCAGACATATCCCACCAACTTAAAACACCCCTTTCATCTGTAAAGATGTTTAACGAACTACTAATGGATGGAGAAATAGAGGACTTGCAAATGTCCAATGAATTTCTAGCTAAAAGCCAGAGCCAAATAGAGCGAATGGAATGGCTAATAAAGAACCTTCTAAAAATGGCAAGGCTTGAAACAAATTCCGTGGAGTTTAAAAATAAATTTATATCAATAAATGAAACAATAAGACAAGCTATTGGTCCACTGCAAGTTAAATGTGAAGAAAAAGGTCAGCAATTAAAATATGTAGATAAAGATATACTTGTTAAGCATGACAAAGAATGGATGGCTGAAGCCATAAGCAATATAGTTAAAAACGCCATAGAACACACACCTCCTAAAGGGAGTATCCATATAAGCACAGCTGAAACTCCCCTAGCTGTAGAAATACAAATAGATAACCAGGGAAATCCTATATCCCAAGGAGATATTCCCCGTTTATTTGAACGATTTTACAAAGGCAAAAACAACTCAACACCAAATAGCACGGGAATTGGACTAGCCCTAGCCAAAGCCATAATAGAAAACCAAAATGGAACAATAGAAGTGAGAAACAAACAGGAAGGTCCTTCATTTATTATTCTTTTATACAAGTATGATAGTTTCTAGAGGGATTGTAGCCAAGGCTTCAGCCTTTGGAAGGGTTTTGGTAGGGGATATTCCTTGTGCTGCCTTGACCCCCGAAATCAGCCATAGATTGCAAACATTAAAACCGTGTAGCCCCTTAAAAGCATACACGGTTTTAATGTTTGTATATCCCTATAAAGATAGTCAAACCCAAGCTTACAAAAATGTAAGACAAACATTCACCTGAAAGTAAGATAATAATATTACAATAGTAATTGTCAAAGGAAATAGCAAAAGGAGGAAGGGTTAATGGAAGTATTAAAAACAATAAACCTAACAAAAACATATATAACAGGGGAGCAAAAAGTAGAAGCCCTAAAGGATGTTAACATCTCTATAAAACAAGGGGAGTTTGTGGCAGTTGTAGGACCCAGTGGTTCTGGTAAAAGCACACTACTTCATCTACTAGGGGGGCTAGATAGACCAACCAGTGGCAATGTAATAGTGGATAATACAGATATTTATAGGATGAATGAACACAAACTGGCAATTTTCAGAAGGAGAAAAGTAGGATTCATATTCCAGTTCTACAATCTTATTCCTGTACTAACGGCAGAAGAGAATATAACTTTACCAACAATGCTAGATGGGAAAAAGGTAGATAAAAAATACTTAGAAGAAATACTAGGTATTTTAGGACTAAAAGATAGAAAAAATCATTTCCCTTCACAATTATCAGGAGGGCAGCAACAAAGGGTATCCATAGGTAGGTCGATGATTTACAAGCCATCTATTATATTCGCAGATGAACCAACTGGTAACTTAGATAGTAAAGCCAGTAAGGAAGTTGTTGAGTTATTAAAATTTTCTGTAAGGAAATACAACCAGACATTGGTAATGATTACCCATGACATCAACATAGCCCAAGAAGCAGATAGAATTATAAGGATAGATGACGGTGCAATTGTCAAAGATGAGGTGATCAAACAATGAAATCATTGAATCAAGTTGGGATAAGGTACTTAAAAGAACAAAAGAAACGTACTATCCTAACCATTATGGGCATAATTATCTCAGTTGCCATGATAACATCCATTGGTACAATGATGTATAGCATGGAAAGGTATGAATATAAAAGCACTGTAGAAAGAAACGGATATAACCATGGAGCATATGTGGATATAACAAATGAACAATATTCATATCTTAAGAACAATGTCAATTTTGAAGAATTGGCAGAAGCAAAACTAGCAGGAACTAGTTTTACTAAAGATGCCTCAGATAAAACAAAGCGGATAGAGCTAATGGGCTACGAAAAAAGGTACCTAGAGCTTAGGAGTATGTTACCAGTGGAGGGGAGGCTGCCTGAAAATAAGAATGAAGTGGTTCTTGAGCGTTGGAAAGCAAATCTCCTCGGGATTGAAATAGGTGACAAGGTAACTTTGCCTGTAGGCCATTTTAAGCGTGGAAATAAAATTCTTCAAAGAAATGAGTGGGATGAAAATGCAACTTTTCATGAGATTATTGTACATGACTTTAATTTGGTTGGTATCATAGAGAGTAACGGTTCTAGTCAATCATATGCAAACTCAAGAGCCATTGTAGATTTAGCGTGGGCAGAGGATGTAAATGATACTGGTCTGAGTACTGCAGTGTTTAGAGTTAAAAAAGGACTTGATATAATAAAAACCACTGAAGATGTAGCTAAGGAATTGGATATTGATGAGAACAATATCCAATATAACTTCAACCTCATAAATAGGGAACAAGGGGGTATACAGCCTACCCTTTTGGTAATTGCTACATTCTTAATAGGACTTGTCTGTGTGGCAACGGTTGCTGTAATTTATAACTCATTTCATATATCTGTGCTAGAGAGGGTTAAGCAATTCGGTATAATGCGGTCCATCGGGACAACACCAAGGCAAGTGAGGGTCTTAGTATTTACAGAAGCAGGTATTTTAAGTATTATTTCTATCCCTTTCGGTTTGGCAGCAGGTTATTATGCTACGAAGCTACTTTTTTACCTTTTATCAATGGGTGAGTACTCTAGCTTTCAAAACATGCAGATAATGACTTCCAAAGAGGTATTGGGAGGGAGTGCAGTAATTGCACTAATTTCTGTCTATTTGTCAGCCCTAAGTCCTGCATTAAGTGCAGGCAGGGTTTCACCACTAAATGCCATATTCCAGCACAGAACATTAAAAAAGGAACGTAACACAAAAAGCGGATTTTTAATTGGAAAGGTGTTTGGCTCAGAAGGAATGTTGGCATATAAGAACCTCCAAAGGAATAGAAAGAGATTAGTAATAACGGCTTTTTCCTTGAGTATAAGTGTTATTATGTTCATAGTTTTTAGTGTATTTAGTTTCTACGCATTAAGGATAAATGATAATTTATTTGGATATAGTGCAGACTTTGCTATGTACACTAGGCACGGATCATCTCAGCCCTTTACCCTTGAGGAAATAGCTAAACTTGAAGCAATAGAGGGTGTGGCTGAGGTGCTACCATATGCATATTCGAATTTTATAACCTCTATTGAACCAGATAAAATTATGCCTAACATAAAAGAAAGTTTTCCATGGGTCGTAGAGAATGGCTTTATTTATGGCAGTATACAAGGATACCGAAATGAGGATTTACACCTACTAAGGGAAGAGTTGATAAGTGGAGAAGTTGATGTAGATAAGATAAATAAAGAATTAGGTGTATTCTTAATATATAACTCAGAACACTATGATCATGAAAACAGAAGAACAACCATAGCACCAACCTTTGACTTAGAAGTAGGCAGCATTATTTACTTGGATACGGAAAATGAATACGTGGGAGAAGACACAGAAATAGATTTTGATAATGCTATACCTGTAAAAGTAATGGGTCTAGTTGAAAAATCGTCCATAGGGTATCGTTATCCTTCCATGGGTCTTATGGGTATAATAACAACATATGAAGTTTACGAACAAATAACTGGGGATTCAGGATTTGGTACTGTCTATGTGAATATTGAGGAAGATGCTGACTACGAAACAGTGGTGGCTGGCTTGAATTCAGTGTTAGAAAATAAGGGGGATGCTGGCATTCAAGATAGCATAGCAAATAATAGAAGAGATAGACAAACAGTTCTAGAACTTTCCGTTCTGATCTATGGTTTCATAACACTAATAAGCTTAATAGGGGCACTGAATATTATCAATACCATAAGTACTAACCTTATCACAAGAACAAAGGAATTTGGCATGCTAAGGGCTGTGGGTATGACCCCTAAAGGGATGAGAAAGATGATTCGCCTTGAGGCTATATTTAGTAGTATCACAGGAACAATATTCGGTCTAATTGTTGGAAACTTATTGGGCTATTACCTTTATACACTACTAAATGATTACGAGGGCTATCCATGGGAATTCCCCTTGAACGCAAATATCATAGCTATAGTTGCAACGGTAATAATAGCTCTTTTTGCAGCAGTTGCACCACTGAAGAAAATAGCTTCCATGAATATAATGGAAATACTAAGAGAAGAGTAATAAGGTAAAGGGTTTTTGAATATAATATAGAATTGTTAAAGGGTGGACATATATGTCCACCCTTTAACAATTCTATAAGCTGGAGAGGGGATTAACATGGAACAAAATAATTTGCCTATTGCTTTATTTAACGGAACAGTATGTACAACAAACGGTTTATACTCTGTAAAGGATATAGATATTGATACAGCTAAAAAGCTAATTGATAAAAACGGCTTTATCTCTGCCATAGGTCACGAGGCCACAGCAGAAATTATGTCACAACTAATGGAACAAAATATCCCTATGAATAGAATTCAATTCCATCAACAAGTAGGGCAAATAGCAATTGTATTTAAACTAAAGGAAAGACCCAAAGAGGGCCATATACTCACAAAAGAGGAATTAGAAAGAGTTGGGTACAGTTTAAAGATAATGGAAAGATTAGAGTAGTCCTAACATACGCCTCTAAGTACTAAAACCAACATAAGTCTAAACTGTAGGGTCGAGCTCCGTGGGTTCCGTACCGACCAGGACCTCATCGGGGGCTTACACATAAGTATTTAGAGCCATAAAACCTTAAAGAATAGCAAAGGAGGCTGAAGTAATGGAATTTAAAAACAAAGTAGTAATAATAACAGGTGCAGGAAAGGGCATAGGCAAAGCTATAGCCCAAGGATTCGCCCAAAAAGGAGCCAAAGTAATCATAGCAGAAATAGATACCGAAAATGGTCAAGGCTTAGAGCAACAACTTACATCCCAAGGTCTAATAGCAAAATTCGTCCACACTGACGCAGGTAATAGTAAATCAATCCAGGACATGGTGTCTGATACCATGAAAGAGTATGGACAAATAGATATTCTTATAAATAACGCTGCCATATCCCATAACTCTTCTTTATGGGTAAGGGATGATCAAGACTGGGAGAGGGTTATAGCAGTTAATCTAAGCGGCCCATATTACGCAGCAAAATATGCCTCTAAGCACATGGCTAAAAACAGCAGTGGAAACATAATCAACATATCGTCAACAAGGGCGTTCATGTCTGAGGCAAAAACCGAGCCATATTCATCCTCAAAGGGTGGTATAGATACATTAACCCATAGCCTAGCCGTAAGCTTAGGTGAATACGGAATAAGGGTAAACTCCATAGCCCCAGGCTGGATCCACACAGGGGATGAAGCAAACTTAACCAAAGAGGACAACAAACAACACCCAACTGGAAGGGTGGGAACAGTACAAGACATAGTAGAAGCATGCTACTACCTAGCATCAGAAAAATCAAGCTTCATGACAGGCCAAAACATAACAATAGACGGTGGAATGACTAAAAAAATGATTTATATCTAACCCGTGATCCCTGAATGTATTTAAAATTTGTTTACAAAAAGTTAATTGACTGATGACCGTCAAAGTTATACAATAGCATTACCGACCGACCGTTCGGTCGGAAAAAAGAAAATAAACGGGGAGTGAAATACCTTGCTATCGAATTTTAGTGTTAGAAAACCTTATACCATAGTAGTAGCAGTTGTTATTATTGCTATTTTAGGTATAGTGTCATTTATGAATATGACAACAGACTTATTACCTAGTATGGATTTACCATATGCTGTAGTTGTTACAACATATCCAGGTGCAAGCCCTGAAGAAGTGGAATCTGGCGTAACTCGCCCCATAGAGCAATCCATGGCTTCGCTTAGTAATATAAAGAATATAAGCTCCATGTCTCAAGAACACATGTCTTTGGTTATACTTGAGTTTTCTCAAACTGTAAACATGGATACGGTCTTTATTGAAATGCGTGAAAGTTTAGACATGATTATGGCAACAATGCCTGACGATGTTGGCAGTCCCATGATGTTAAAACTAAACCCTGATATGATGCCCGTAATGGTATTATCTGTAGCTGTAGAAGGAGCAGAGATAGCTGAAGCTTCTCAGTTTATCTCAGATAATGTAGTGCACGAGTTTGAAAGCGTAGAAGGTGTAGCTTCAGTATCAGCAACTGGTTTAGTAGATAATAGTATACACATTATTATTAGAGAAGACAAAATTGAAGAGATAAATAACAACCTAGCAATGATGATGGCACAAATGGGTGCACAAGCTCCAGAGGTTAGCTTAACAAGGGATATGGTTTCTGGTATATTAAAAGGGCAAAACTTTAGTATGCCTGCAGGATATATTACAGAAGATGGTATAGACTACCTAGTTAGAGCAGGAGAAAGAATCAACGATATTGATGAACTAAAAGAATTAGTTCTTATGCAATTGCCTATACCTGGTATGGATCCCATAAGATTAGAAGATGTGGCAGAAGTCGTGCTAACTGATAACTCTGACACCATGTACTCAAAATTAAATGGTAATAATGCCGTTATTCTAAGCCTTCAAAAGCAATCTGAGTATTCCACCGCAGATGTGGCTTCTAGGGTGCGGGATAGAATGGATATTGTACAAGAAAGAAACCAAGGATTAGAAATAGTAGCCCTAATGGACCAAGGTGTCTACGTAGACATGGTTGTTGGTTCAATCTCATCAAACCTGATATTTGGTGGAGTTTTAGCAGTGCTAATTCTACTACTTTTCCTAAGAGATATTAGACCTACAATCGTTGTAGGATTTGCTATCCCTGTAAGTTTAGTAACTGCACTGATACTGATGTACTTTAGTGGAGTAACATTAAACATTATATCCATGGGTGGTTTGGCCCTGGGTGTAGGTATGTTAGTAGATAACTCCATTGTTGTTATTGAAAATATCTATAGAATGAGAAGTGAAGGTAAGGGTGCTAAAGAGGCAGCTGTAGAAGGAGCTAAAGAAGTATCTGGAGCTATTGCAGCTTCTACCTTGACAACAGTTTCTGTTTTTGCTCCAATCCTATTCACTCAAGGTATGACTAGACAAATATTTACGGATATGGGCCTAACCATAACCTATTCACTTGTTGCTAGTTTACTAATTGCCTTAACATTAGTGCCAATGATGGCTTCAACAGTTATTACTAAAGAAGTTAGAAAAGAAGAGAAAAAGCTAAATGCAGTTAAGGCTAGTTATACAAAGGTGCTAGAGTTTTCACTAAAGCGTAAGTGGGTAGTTATAGTTACGGTTATAGCATTGTTTGTAGGCAGTATTGCAGGGGCATTTAGTATGGGTACAGAGTTTTTCCCTGCTTCTGATACTGGTCAGTTAATGGTGAATATACGTATGCCAGAGGGAAGCACTTTAGAAGAGACCGCTGAGGTTTCCGATGAAGTCATAAATATTATTGGTCAAATCCAATATGTAGACAACGTAGGAGCCTCAATTGGTGGCGGAGGCCCCATGGGAATGGGTATGGGCTTTGGCGGCGGAGGAAACTACGAGACTGTCTCCATATATGTCCTAGTAGATGAGGATAATGTGAACCAATCTTCAGATATAGTTAGACAAATAAACGAAAAAACCGCTCATATAAATGCAGAAATATCTGCAGGAGACTCTGGTGCTGATATGGGTGCTATGATGGGTGGAAGTGGTATATCAATTACAGTAAGTGGACGCGACTTCCAAACCCTTGAAGAAGTTGCTAAAGATATAGCAAAAATAGTTACATCTGTAGAAGGTACCACCGAAGTTTTCGATGGTATAGATAGAACAGAACCAGAGTTACGAGTCATTGTGGACAAAGAAAAGAGTATTGCCCATGGCTTAACAGTTGCTCAAGTCTTTGTGCAATTAAATGAACTTCTTAGGGATGAACCTGCTACAACGACCATTTCTGTTGGAAACATCGACTATAACGTAATGGTAAAAGATGAAGACAGCATGAAAGGAGTTACCGGCAGGGATATCGAAAATCTTATGATAGAGACACCTCAAGGTGCAGTAGTACCATTAAGTGAAATCGCTTCTGTGGAAGAAGGAACAGGTTATGGAACAATAAGAAGAGAAAATCAACAAAGGCTACTAAATGTTACTGCAGAGCTAGAAGATGGGTTCAATATAGGACTAGTAAGTAGAGAAATCAACAATAAACTATCTGACTATGATACCCCAGATGGATACAACGTAAGAATGGGTGGAGAACAAGAAATGATCAACGATGCATTTGGAGACCTATTCCTAATGCTTGCAATGGCAGTAGCCTTTATCTACCTGATAATGGTGGCACAGTTCCAATCATTGTTATCTCCTTTTATCGTAATGTTCACAATACCCCTAGCCTTTACAGGTGGATTCTTAGCTCTTATGGTTACAGGGAGCCCAGTTAGCATAGTAGCCTTTATCGGGCTGATAATCCTAACAGGTGTGGTTGTAAACAACGGAATAGTTTTCGTTGATTATATAAACATCCTAAGGGCATCCGGTATGACTAAAAAAGATGCTATAATACAAGCAGGTAATGTACGTCTAAGACCTATAGTTATGACAGCACTGACAACGATTATTGCACTGTCAACCATGTCATTTGGTATGGGAACTGGTACTGAAATGATACAGCCTATGGCTATTACAGCGATCGGTGGGCTAATATATGCAACTATCCTTACACTTATACTAATTCCAGTTCTATATGACCTAATGAATAGAAAGGATAAGTTATCTCAAAAGGAAGTGTAGAAGATGTCCCAAGACAAAAAAACAATCATATACGAGGCTGCTCTAAGCCTGGTATATGACAATCAAGATTTAAGCAGAATAAAAGTTGCCGACATAGCTGAAAGGGCAAATATCGGCAAAAGTACTGTTTATGAATACTTTGAAAGTAAAGAACAAGTTATAGGTGAAGCTTTAATATATATGTTCAATAGAGGCATAGCTTCCTTTGAATTTATCATAGAAGAAAACAAAACCTTTAAAGAAACCTATATATTACTACTAGAGGGAATCTCTGCCCTAATGAACAAAAATAGAAATCTCTTTGATTTTATGACAATGAGTCAAAAGGACCTAGATATCCATAACACAATTAAAAAGATAATGCTTCTACAATTGGAGGAAATTAGACAGAAGTATTTTAAGATGATAGAGAAATTAGTGGATAGAAGTGTAGAAGAAGGAATCATTAAAGAAAAACCTTCTAGGTACGACTGGCACATAGCCGTAATGAGCTCAATGACATGTATTTTTGTTCATAAACAACTTAAGGAAGAATTTAATAATTTAAGTGAAGAAGAAGTCCTAGAAAAAGCATATAAAGCATATGTGAAACTATTGAGTTAAAAAACTAAGGGATCTCAAAACAGTTGAGATCCCTTAGTTTTTTTCTTTTAATCTGTATTATAAAAAATAATAATTAGACATCCCTTAACGGGTAAAACAATGGATTTTAAAACACTATAAAACACTGTTCGCTTTGCTGCTTTAAAGTGACTAGATAATACAGGGAAAATAGGATACACTAATACAGAATATGAAGTTATGAAGAAATGAAAAATTTACTGTTTTATTTTTCATATAAACGTTGACATAGCCATAGAAAATAGCTATAATAAGTAACAAGAAGAAGTTAACGCAAACCACAGTTAAACTTATAACAGAAAAACCAAAATTGATATAACAGATTTTAGCCCTTTTCTCTCTTACTGGGCTACCTTAACCAAAGTTAGTTCCAGTGGGAGAGTTTTTATAAAATATATATAACATATAGCCCTTTTCTCTCTTGCTGGGCTACCTTACTAAAGGCTAGCTCCAGCTAGGGAGTTTTATAAGATTGCATAACATATTTGCCCTTTTCTCTCCTACTGGGCTCCTATAACAAACTAGCTCTAGTGGGAGAGTTTTTATAAAAACTATTTAGCCCTTTTCTTCTCTATGGGACTACCTAATAAAAGTTCCCATAGAGGAGTTTTAACCTCAAATATAGATTTGCCCTTTTCTCTTCTACTAGGTATACTCCAATACCTTGGTAGGGGAGTTTTTTTATTATAGTAGGAACAATAAAGGGGTATGATAGCATAGTATATAAAAGATTAAATGGGAAAATGTTGACAAGACTTTTTTATTGAGATAGTATATGCATATAGGTGAATATAAGAATATACAGTAGTATATAATAGGAAGGAGAAAGTTATGATTGAGATTATTAAAGCACTTAGTGATGAGACTAGAATTAGAATAGTTAATCTTCTACTGCACCGTGAGTTGTGTGTTTGTGATATAGAGGGTATTTTATGTATTACTCAATCCAATGCTTCAAGGCATCTTACTAAATTAAAGACAAGTGGTATTATAACCCATGACAAAAAAGCACAATGGGTGTTTTATCAGATTAGCGAGGACTTCAGAAGAGATCACAACTTATTAATTCAATATTTAAAAGAACAAACATTTAAAAACGTTCAATATAAAAACGATGCTGAAAAACTTAAAAACTACGCGGTAACCTGTCTTACTTAGGTATTTAACTAATAAGTCATATATGTGTGACTATATTAGGTTTAATATATAAAAAAATTTTAGGAGGTTTTATTATGAAAATTGAGTTTTTTGATCCGCCAATGTGCTGTTCAACTGGTATCTGTGGCCCCAGTGTTGATGAAAAATTAGTGAAACTGGGTGAAGATATAGCAAAGCTTAAACAAAAGGGAATTGAAGTGGAAAGATACATGATTTCCCAGCAACCTATGAAGTTTAGGGAAAACGAAGAAGTATATAAGCTTGTCCGTGAAAATGGAAAAGTAGTACTTCCAGTAACAGCTATTAACGGCAAAGTATTTAAATCTAAAGAATATCCAACACTAGAAGAAATGCTAACACAGTTAGGGGTTGAGTAATTTGACAAAATTCATTCTTTTCTCAGGAAAAGGTGGGGTAGGAAAAACATCCATGGCATCTACAACTGCGGTATATAATGCAGAACTGGGTAAAAAAACATTAATAGTTACCACTGATCCAGCAGCCAACCTATCCGACGTATTTGAACAAGAAATTGGTCATAGAATAACGAAAATAGATGGTTTAGAAAACCTTTACGCAATGGAAATAGATCCTGATCAAGCAACAGCTGAATATAAAGAAAGATCATTAGCACCCATGAGAGACTTATTTGATGAAGATTTATTAAAGGTAGCTGAAGAACAGTTAAGTGGTCCATGTACAGAAGAAATGGCGGCTTTTGATAAATTTATTGATTTCATGGATGGGGCAGATTACGATGTGGTTATTTTCGATACTGCGCCCACAGGACATACAATCCGCTTATTGGAACTGCCTGTTGATTGGAGCAAGCATATTGAAGAAAGTTCAAAGGGTAGTGGTCAAACATGTATGGGACCTGTGGCATTGATAGAAGATAGTAAGAAAAAGTATGATGACGCCATTGCTAAGCTCAGAAACACTGAAATAACTAACTTTACTTTTGTAATGCAAGCAGAAGAAACATCTTTACAAGAGACTGTGAGAGCTTCAAAAGGTCTGAATGAACTAGGTATCAAAACAAGCCAAGTCATTATAAACGGACTTATCCCTGAAGCTGAAGCTGTTGTACCCTTTTTCAAAAAGAAACACGAAAGACAGCTTGTAACAGTTGAAAAAGCAGAAGAATTATTCAAAAACCTTTCGATTAAAAAAATGGAGCTGTTTGATACAGAACTAAAAGGTGTAGATATGTTTCGAAAATGTGCCACTTTTCTATTTGGGGGGGAACAAAATGAGTAATTTAAACACTGTATTATACCCAGGTAAAAGTGGAAGAAAAAACATCTTTTTCTCCGGTAAAGGGGGAGTAGGTAAAACTTCCATGGCTTGTATTACTGCTGTTCAAAATGCCAAAAAAGGGTTTAAAACACTAGTTTTAACAACTGACCCCGCTGCCCATATAGGAGACGTATTAGATAAGCCTGTTACTGATAAGATTACAAAAATTGAGGGTGTAGAAAATCTTTACGCAGCTCAAATAGACCAAAAGAAAGCCACAGAAGAATACAAAGAAAAAGTGTTAAATGATGCTATGGCAAAATTTGATGAAAGCACCATAATGGCTATGAAAGAAGAACTAGAATCACCTTGTACAGAGGAGATGGCATCCTTCCAAAAGTTTGTGGAGTACGCTTCTTCTGAGGACTTTGATGTCATAGTTATTGATACAGCACCCACAGGCCATACCTTAAGAATGCTTGAACTTCCAATGGATTGGAGCAAACAAATCCAACTAAAAGCAGGAGAAAATGCCGAAATAACCGAAGAAGACAAAAAACAAAAGGCTAGATTTGATAAAGTAATATCAATGATGAAAGATGAAGAAATGACTACCTTTGCTTTCGTTATGTACCCTGAGAAAACACCTATTATAGAAGCATATCGGGCATCTCAAGAATTGATGACCCTAGACATAAAAACTCAACTAGTGGTAGCTAACCTGATAATTTCTGAACAAGATGCGGTAACACCTTTCTACCAAAAAAGAAGAAATATGCAACTGGGATATATTCAAGAGATAAAGAATACATTTGATAAAGCTCATCTATTGGAAGTTCCTATGTTTGATGATGAGATTAAGGGTATGGATATGCTTAACGAAATTACTACAAAACTATTTTAATTGGAGTTGATCATTTGAAAGTTATTGATATCGAAATATTCGGTGTGAAAACGGAACCCGTCAGACTGTGTGGCTAATCTCTAAAAACTCAAAGATTAGCCGTAAATTTCCTGTCTTTTGGTGCAATATGACTTAAACATATAAAAATACAATGATAAAGTGGGTCTAAGAGCTACTAATATCCTTAGTAGTTCTTTCACTCCTATAATATTTATTACTCTTTTAAAATTATAGGCTAGCAAAACTAGGGCTGTCTCTGTAGTTACAGAATCCATCCCTCTTGTTAAAAAATACCCAGCATTCATTGTCCTTTTGATGGTTCCATAAGGATGCTCAACAATCATCTGCCTTTGTAGGTATTTGTCCATATTTGCTTCTGTTCTAGCATCTATAGTATCCAAAAAATCTTGGTTAGGTGACCGATTTATTATCCTGCCTTTGGCTGCAGTGGTGCATTTGCTTTTTGATTCACAGTTTTTACAGGCATCGTAGTTTCTATATTTTATTCTTTTTGGTTCTTTTGATTTGTGGTTTATTCTGCGTAATTCATGGCCCAAAGGACAAATATATAAGTCTTTTTCAGGCACATAAGTAAATTTATCTCCGTAGAAATCTTTGTCTCCTGTGGCGTTAGAATACGACTGTTTTGGCAAATAGACTGTTGTTTCGTTTCTCTCACATTTCATAAGGTCGTCTGCTTGGTAATAGCCTTTATCTGCTGCTACTTCAAGTTTCCTTTTTCCAAATATATCTTTAGCCTTTTCTGCAAGTGAATTTAGATTACCTTGATCTGCGGGATTGTTTGTAACATCATATGCCACTATAATACTATGCTTAGAGTCTACAGCTGTTTGTATGTTATATGCTACAGTAACACCATTGTTTTTGTTGTCCATAAGCCTAGCATCTTCGTCAACTGTAGATATTTCATTACTTTCGCTATCCTGTAGTTTTTTTTCCAACTCTTCAAATTTAATTTTACGCTCCTTGAGTTTTTCAATTTTTTGCTGAATTTCTTCAGGTGTATACTTAAGTTTAGGTGAATCGTCTTTGTCACTGCTTTCTAACAAATCTAGATAGGAATTAACCTTATCTTCGATATATTGTTTGTGTCTTTGTATTTTTTTCTTTGAGAAATTATTCTTCTTTGAATTATTAGCTTGAATTTTAGTCCCATCTATTGCTATGAATTCCTCGCCTAATAGTTTGAGATCCTTACACAACTTAGTAAAATCCTTGAAAACTTGTTTTAGCTGAGTTTTATTTTCTTTCCTGAAATCAGCTATTGTTTTAAAATCAGGTTTTAGTTTTTGTAATAGCCAAACCACTTCTATATTCCTGTGAGATTCTGTTTCTAGCTTTCTAGATGATCTTATGCCATTTACATACCCATATAGATATAACTTCAATAAAACAGAGGGATGATATCCTGGTGCACCTCTGCGGTGTTCCTTTGATTTAGTGAATGCACTCATATTGACCAGTTTTACGTATTCATCAATTACCCTAACGGGATTATCCTCACCTATGTAATCTTCTATGCAGTCAGGAAACATTGTTTTTTGCTTTCTATCTGTACCTTGTATAAATGACATTTAAAATCCCCTCTCCGATATTCTATAACTTAATTATACTACAGAAAAAGGGAAAAGTACTGTATTTACAGTACTTTGTAGGCATTTTAGACATATATTATTGTTTAATTCTCACACAGTCTGCCGTTGCATCAGCATCTTGTGGTTGAGGCCCTAGCGTAAGCTGTGGTCCCGGTGAGGAACCAACAATGTTAGAGATGTTTGAAGAAATGAACGAATTCTTAGTTAAAAAAGGCATGAAAGATAAAGTAAACGTCAAGTTTATTGATGTAATGGAAGATGACTTGACAGGATATGAAAATGAAGTCGATATTTTAAATCAGGGATATCCATTGCCCATCACATTTATAGAAAAACAAGCAGCCTTTGCAGGGAAAGTAGACAATCAAAAACTCTACTCTATTTTAAAAAGATTCTAGGCAAAATAATAACAGCCCTATGAAAGGGCTGTTATTATTTTGCAAATTTATTTAAATCACTTGCTTTCCTTTAACAAAAACATGCTTAATATGAAATTTTTCATCCATTAACATTAAATCAGCATATTTTCCTACAGCTACACTGCCTGTTATATCATCTACTCCAATTAGTTTGGCAGGATTGATTGAAGCTGCCTTAAGGGCATCTTCCAAGGGGATGCCAAAATCTACACAGTTTTTTACGCAACTCATGAGATTAGTTGTTGATCCAGCAATTGTTCCGTTTTCTAAGGTGGCAGTGGAATCCTTCACAATTACTTTCTGTCCACCTAACTCATATATACCATCTGAAAGGCCACAGGCACACATACTATCACTTACCAATATAATCCTCTCAGCCCCTACAGTTTTAAAGGTAGAGCGTATGACGGCAGGGTGTACATGAATACCGTCACAAATAAGCTCGCAACTAACGTTGCTATCAAATGCTGCGCCCACGAGGCCAGGGGAACGATGTGTAAAAGGTGCCATGGCATTGTAAAGATGTGTTATATTGGAGGCTCCCAAATCAATAGCTTTCATTGAGATATCATAATCAGCCGTTGTGTGAGCTAATGAAATAACAGTAGAGTCTTTCAGTGAACTAGTAAACTGGTCACTTCCATCCAATTCAGGGGAAAGGCAACAGACCCTAATATTATTTCCACTAGACTCATTTAGTCTGTGGAACATTTCAATATCAGGATTTTTTAGATTATCTCCGGACTGGGCACCCTTTTTAAGCTCGTTGAAAAAAGGTCCTTCCATATTGATCCCATGCATATATGCACCTTTTTTGTTCTCCCTTATAAAATCCTTTGCGATCTTAAATATGCTATGTAACTTTTCTTCACTTAAAGACATAGAAGTTCCAAGGAAGGACGTTATTCCATTATGTGCTAGATATGTTGAGATGGTTTCTAAGGATGATATTTTACCATCGCAAAAGTCGCATCCATTACAACCATGGGTGTGGATATCAATCAAGCCGGGAACGACATAAAGTCCTTTAGCATCGATTGTTGCTTTTTCCACAACCTCACCTATAGTATCTATAATTTCACCGGATAACTTAATGTCTTGCTGTTTGAATGAAAAATTATCACCTAAAACTTGCCCGTTCTTTATAACGGTAGTCATTTTATCACCTACTTTTTTGGCATGTTAAACTGTTCTACACTTTCTGGATGCTTACTCATAATTTCAGATAGTGCCCCTTCGTCTGCCACAACTGTTAAGTCATTGTGTAGTTGTAAAATCGAAGCAGGAACACCCGGTGTTATGGGGCCAAAAAGGGAATCATATAAAATCTTGGATTTGCCCTCACCGCTGGCCAATAATAGGATTTTCTTCGCCTGCATTATACTTTTAATACCCATGGTATATGCATGGGTAGGCACCTCTTCCTTGGAGTCAAAAAATCTTGCATTGGCTTCAATGGTTTTGTCGTCAAGCTTAACGCAATGGGTTTCTTTTTCAAAAGCCTCGTTTGGTTCGTTAAATCCAATATGACCATTATGGCCGATTCCAAGTAGCTGTATATCAATTCCACCTAGTTGTTTAATAATATTATTATAACGTTTACACTCAAGCTGGGCATCTTTTTCCATGCCATCAGGGATATAAGTATTCTTTAGGTTAATATTTATGTGTTTAAAGAAGTTTTCATACATGTAATAATAGTAACTTTGATCACTGTCTGCTTTAATGCCACAGTATTCATCGAGGTTTACTGACTTAATCTTAGAAAAATCAATGTCTCCTTTTTCATACCATTCAATTAGCTGCTTGTACACTCCTGTGGGTGTTGAACCAGTGGCTAAACCTACAACACTTTTTGTATTTAATATAACTTGTGCTGAAAGGATATTGGCAGCCTTGCGACTCATATCTTGATAATCACGTGCAAAAAGTATTTTCATCTTACTACCCCTTTTCCTTAAGAATCATTTTCTTATTCCATTTAAATGGATATTAACATAGGGTCTTCTAAACGTCAATTGTAGAACTCATATATTTAAATAAAAACTTGAAAGTTTCATATATTTTTGATAAATTAGATGGAAACATCCACTTATTGAAACAAAGTTTCGTTTGTGGCATATTTCGTTGACACTTAGGTTCATGGTGATAAAATAAAAGTAAGATAAGCGAGGTAGCTAAAATGAAAAGTGTAATTGTAAGATTGAGGGAGTACTATAACGAAGCAAGCACAACTGAGAAGGAAATAGTTAAGTACGTAATAAAACATCCAGAAGAAACATCTCAAATGACCGTTTATAAGCTTGCAGAAAAGACCTTCTCATCACCGGCTTCTATTATTAGAATGTGCCAGAAAAATGGATTTGGAGGATTTAAGGATTTTAGTAAGGCTTTGATCTTTGAGTTAGCCATGCGTTCCCAGAATCAATCCGCTGAAAAAAGTGAAATAACAAAATCCGATAGAATCGAGGATATAATCGAAAAAGTCACCTACAAAAACATTATATCCTTAGAGGACACCAAAAATCTCATGGACCCTGAAACCCTAAATAAAAGTATTCAATTACTAATCAATAGTGAAAACATATGTATATATGGCATTGGATCCTCACTTATCGTTGCAAAGGATGCCCAACAAAAGTTCATGAGGCTAAATAAACATTGTTCTGTAAGTGATGACTGGCATTTACAATTATTATCAGCAAGAAACATGTCAGATAGAGATGTTGGAATAATCGTATCATACTCAGGTCAGACCGCAGAGATGATAGAATGTGCCAATACCATGAAGGAAAATGGAGTAAAGATTATATCAATTACAAAATACGGAACATCACCCATTGTTGAAATTTGTGATTACAACATATTTGTTGCTGCAAATGAATCAACATTTAGGAGTGGTGCTATGTCTTCGAGAATATCGCAGCTTAATGTTATTGATATATTATATACTGGTTTTGCAAATACGCAATATGAGAAATCCCTTCAATTAATTGCTAAAACACATATCAGAAAGGGGAATAACTAATGATAGATTTAAATAGTATGTCAACAGAACAAAGGAATAATAAAACATTAGATTTAGATACAATGTCAATAACTGATGCCTTAAACACTATGAATGAAGAAGACGCTAAGGTTCCAGAAGCCATAAAAAAAGTAATCCCCCAAATTGAAAAGGCTGTAAAAGGTGTAATAGCAGCTTTTGAAAAAGGTGGAAGACTAATTTATATGGGCGCAGGTACCAGTGGTAGACTAGGTGTGTTAGATGCAGTGGAATGCCCTCCAACCTTTGGCACTCCACCAGAAAAGGTTGTTGGACTGATAGCAGGAGGAGAGAAAGCCTTTGTTAAAGCAGTTGAGGGTGCTGAAGATAGTATAACAATGGGTGTAGAGGATCTTAAAGAGATTGGTCTTACCCCAGAGGATATTGTGATAGGAATAGCTGCCAGCGGTAGGACTCCATATGTTATAGCTGCTTTAGATTATGCGAAAAAGGTAGGGTGTGAAACAGTTGGTATATCCTGCAATAAAGATTCAGCTGTGGGTTTAGCAGCTGATATAGCCATAGAGATTGTTGTTGGACCTGAGGTATTAACAGGGTCCACAAGATTAAAAGCCGGTACCGCGCAAAAAATGGTGTTAAATATGATATCTACTACTGCCATGGTTGGCATTGGGAAAGTCTATAAAAATTTAATGGTAGATGTCCAGAGGACCAATAAAAAGCTTGAAACTAGGGCAGAAAATATCATTATGAATGCCACTGAAGTTGATAGGGATACTGCAAAGGAAGTTTTGGAAAAAGCTGAGGGCAGTGTTAAGTTTGCAATAACTATGATTTTACTAAACTGTGATTTGCAAACAGCTAAAGAGAAATTAATTTTGGCCAATGGCCATATTAGGAAAACCCTAATATAAAATAAAAAAAGGAAGAGGTGTTTTCAGATGGCGACTAACAAAGAATTAGCCAGCAAAATCCTTGAATTAGTTGGTGGTAAAAGCAATGTCAAAGCTGCAACTAATTGTATGACCAGATTACGTCTTCGAATCAAGGATACTTCAAAAGTTAAAGTGGATGAACTAAAATCCACCGAGGGAGTAATGGGTGTTGTAGAGTCTGATACCCTGCAGGTTGTTGTGGGACCTGGAAAAGCTAAAAAACTTGCAGATATTTTTAACGATGAACTAGGAGTACCTAAGGATTCAGTGGTTACTGAAGACTGGCAAGAAAATAAAGCAAGTGTTAAGGCTGGACAAAAGAAAGGTGCTTTAAAAGCAGGCCTAGAAACAATAGCCGGAATCTTTATACCTCTTATACCTGCAATTATTGCAGCGGGTATTTTTAACGGATTTGCATCCCTAATTGGTACAATGCAAGGTCAAGAAGTTATAAGTGGTGATACATGGGAATTTATCCGTCTAATGTTCTCGCTAATAGGATCTGGTTTCTTAGGTTACTTCGCAATATATACAGGTGTTAATGCAGCCAAAAGATTTGGAGCAACTGAAGCCCTAGGTGGTATGATAGGTGCCATGACCATAGGTTCTCAAATTGTTAATATATCTCAAATGTTTGGTCTGTATGACGCAGACGTTCCATTAAACTCAATTCTAACTACTGGAAAAGGTGGTATCATTGGTGTTATCATCGGTGTTTATTTATTAGCTAAAGTAGAGAAAGCTGTTAGGAAAGTAGTGCCCGATGTTTTAGATCTTATTGTAACTCCTCTAGTTACATTATTAGTAGTTGGTTTAGCACTTGTACTAGTTATTATGCCAGTTTCAGGATTTGCTTCAGACATTCTAGTTGATGGATTAAGTGTTATCATCAACTCTGATAACACAATTGTAAGTATAATATCTGGATATGTTTTAGCAGCACTTTTCTTACCAATGGTTCTTTTAGGCTTACACCATGGTCTTATCCCAATATATGCAATCCAGCTAGAAGCCATGGGTGGGGTATCCCTATTCCCTGTACTTGCAATGGCTGGTGCTGGTCAAGTTGGTGCAGCTATAGCTATATACCTAAAAGCAAAAAAAGTTAATAACAAAAGGATGCAGTCAGTTATTACAGGTGCACTACCAGCAGGTATTCTAGGAATTGGTGAACCGCTAATATACGGTGTTACACTTCCATTGGGTAAACCATTTATAACTGCAGGTTTAGGTGCTGGTTTCGGTGGAGCCTATGTAATGGCTACAAACGTAATGGCTTCAGCATGGGGACCATCAGGTCTTGTTGCGCTACCACTTATGCATGCAGATAAAATCATCCATTTCTTCTTTGGTATCGTTATATCCTATATAGGTGGTTTCATCATAACAAATATCTTTATCAACTCTAAAGACGTAGAAAATGTATAATAAATTAGGATTATCCGTTTACGTATCTACCTTTGATACCCAAATGGATATGCTAGAAAAATTTAAGGGGAGTGGATACTATGTATTCACTTCCTTCCATATCCAAGAGGAGTTTAACGATACCTATTTGACTAAATCAAAACAAATGTGTAATTGGCTCAAAGAAATGGGATTTCAGATAATAGCAGATGTATCCCCAAAAACCCTTTCTATTTTTGAAAAAGATTCTATCATTGGCTTTGCTAAGGAAATGAGCATTGATGTATTACGGTTGGACTATGGTTTTACTGAAGAAGAAATACTTCATGTGGCAAAATACTATCCAATATCATTTAATGCATCCACAGACGATGTGTCTGTTGCTAAGAAAATATTAGAAATGGGAACTGAAGTATTTGCCTTACACAACTTTTACCCAAGACCGGAAACTGGCCTAGATGACCACTTCTTTAACCACATGAACACAAAACTACAAGAAGCAGGTATAAAAGCTTTGGCTTTCATACCAGGGGATGAAACTAAAAGGGCACCTATCCACGAAGGGTTGCCAACCTTGGAAAAGCACCGGAGTATACCGCCATATATAGCTTACCTGGATCTAGCTATAAACTTCGGTGTAGATGGAATTTTTGTTGGAGACGTTAAAATCTCTGATCAACAAAGCAATTTAATATCAGGCTATCTCAAAGATGGAATAATCAGTATACCCGTGGATTTCCCCCAAGGTTATAGCTACCTATACAATGGGGTCTTTACCATAAGAGTCGACTCGCCAAGGGCAATTATGCGCCTACAAGAATCAAGGGAGTACTCTTGCAATGGAGAAAAACAACAACCATATAATTGCGTAGAAAGAACCATAGGCTCCATAACAATGGACAATATTAAATATGGTAGATACTCAGGTGAAATCCAAATTGTAAGAGAAGCCTTAGCCCAAGACGAAAGAGTAAATGTAATCGGCAACATAAAACCTGAATACCTAAGGATAATGAACTGTGTCAAAAACACCAAAAAAATAAGGTTTGTAAAATAAACACCCTTTGTTGGGTGTTTATTTTCGGTAGGGGCAGGGCTCCGTACCTGCCCGGACCCACGAAAATGTCAAGGATATTGATCGAAGAGTAAAATTGTATAAACTTGAATACATCTACAATTCACTGTAAAATTAAATGAATAACCTGAAAAAACGGAGTGAGTCAAATGAACAACGAAAAATACTGGAAAGCATTAGAACACTTAGTTTCCACATCAAAGATAATAATAGACAGACCCAAAGGAACCCGCCACCCAACAGCAACGCAAATAATCTACCCACTAGATTACGGATACTTAGAAGGGACATCAGCAGGAGATGGAGAAGGAATAGATGTATGGCTAGGAACTCAAAAAGAAAGACAAGTAGATGCCATAATATGCAGTGTAGACCTAACCAAACGAGACGCAGAAATCAAAATCCTAATAGGTTGCACAGAACAAGAAAAAGAGACAATACATAAGTTCCACAATCAGCTTGAACCAATTAGCGGGATGCTGATAAAAAGAAGCAAATAAACCCCTATGAAGGGGTTTACTAGGAGTTGCAAAAATTTGCTTTATCTATAAGCTATAAGCTAAAAGCCAACTGCCTAATTATTAAAGAATTATTAAATCTATATAGATAATATTGTAAAAAAATGATAATTTAGGCTATAATCTATTCATAACGTAGAATGGAAGGGGTTAAAAAATGATAATTACTACTTGCTAACTTTATTATCAACAGGATAATTAGTGCAAAAGTTGTACGCCTATTTGGGTCTGTACTTCTATTTGTTATGCAAGTAGAGTTAATATAGATTAAATCATTTTTAACTACCTATATCCTGGTATTCAATTACCATGATAAGACATGCAAATCCCAATGATTTTAACCTGTAATTAGCTTCTAATTACAGGTTTATATTTTTAGGCAGACTGAATAGGCCCTTTGTATGTTTTAAAAAAACTTAAGGGGGAAATGAAGATGACAATTAAATTTAGAAATTATGTACAAAAAGAGCGGTTTGGGAGTGACTATCACAAGGTGATTGAATTCTTGAAACGCATAAATCAAGAAGAAGTAGTGAGGCCAAACTTTCAATGGTCAAGATGGGCCTGGTTTATAAGTCGACCCTTAGATAATGAGGAGCAAAAGAACCTAATTGGCCTTTGGGAAGATGAAGGTAAGATTGTGGCACTTGCAACATTTGAATTATTTTTTGGAAATGTATATGTTATCGTAGATAAAGGTTATAATTTTTTACTACAAGAGATTATTTCATATTCCATAGATAACCTATCCAACGACGGAGAACTAAAGATCATAATAAATGATAACGATAAAGAATTTCAATCTATGGCAGCAAAAAACGGATTTAGGCCTACTGAAAAAAAACAGTGTGTTGCAAAGCTGGAAATAACTGATAACTTGGACTATAACCTTCCAGAGGGATTTACCGTAACTAGCATGGCAGACAACTGGGACTTTCATCAGTACAACAGTGTAATGTGGAAAGGATTTGGATCCAAAGGAGAGCCAGACCAAAGTCCTGAAATGATTGATTGGAGAAAGACCATGTTAAGTAGTCCACACCTAACGCCTGAGATTACCATAGCAGTAGTCGCCCCAAATGGAAACTATGCTTCCCATTGTGGACTGTGGTACCACCCAGAAGAGGGCTATGCCAATGTGGAGCCAGTGGCAACAGATCCAGACTATCGCAAAATGGGTCTAGCTAAAGCTGCTATATATGAATCAGTTTTACGGGCAGCAAAATTAGGTGCAAAAGAAGCATATGTGGTATCATCACAGCAGTTTTATTATAATATCGGATTTAGACCCCACTGCACAGAAACATGGTGGGAGTTAGTTTAGTGAGGTAGGGGCAGGGCTCGCACCTGCCCCTTACATTTAATGTCTAGCTTTCGACTGCTTTATAGTTATAGTGTACTAACCTGTTGATAAGGGATAACCATTTATCAAAGGAATATTTATATTGGAGGTAGTGATGAGGAAAAAATTAGCAACCCTAGGATTATTTTTAGTTTTAGCTATAATTCCCTATACTTTTACGTACAATGGGTACGTGAAAACAGAAAGCATGGATGCACTTGTTGAAAGTTTAGAAACAGAAACCCCGAATTTACTAGAAAAATATAAAATACCAGGGGCAGCAATATCAATAATAGAAAATGGGAATGTAAGATGGATCGGGACCTTCGGAAATGCCGATATTGAAGGGGAAGTGGAAGTTAGTAAAGAATCAGTGTTCCAAGTTGCTTCCATTTCTAAGTCCGTTACAGCCCTTGGAATCATGAGGTTAGTCGAGCAAGGGAAAATCAGTCTAAATGAGCCAATTGAAAGTTATATATCGAGATGGGAAATACCTGAATCCATATACGATAAGAATGATGTTACTATAAGACGATTATTAAGCCATACCTCGGGATTATCTGTAGGAGGAGGTTACCCAGGTTATGAACCATCTAAAGAATTACCAACACTAGAAGAATCACTAAGTGGTATTGGAGGGGGTTCAAGGCCTGTGGAATTGGTTAGAAAATCAGGCACACAATATAGTTACTCAGGTGGAGGGTATAACTTACTACAATTATTGATAGAAGAAGTCACTGGTAGGGAATTTGCTACCTTCATGAAAGAAGATATATTAATCCCCTTTGGTATGAACAGCAGTAGTTTTCTCTGGGAGGAAAATTTACGAGGTAACACTGCTAAGGCTTATGACGTTAACTTAGAACTACTACCTAACTACCTATTTATTGAAAAGGCCGCCGCGGGGTTATATACAACAATTGAAGATATGAGTAAGCTTGTAATAGGAGAAATAGAGAGCTACAATGGGTCAGGAATTTTTCAATCAGAAACTATTAGAGAAATGTACGAACCAGTTCTTGAAGTAAAGGGTCTAGAAGGATTTATATATGATAACACTGCTTTGGGCCATTTTGTAAATTTAGATAGTAATAGCAATATGATAGTATCCCATGATGGAGGAAACAACGGCTGGAGAGCAAATTTTAGTTTGGCACCAAAAGAAGGTAATGGTGTGGTCATATTAACAAATGGAAATAACGGGGATTATCTATTAACTGAAGTGTTGAACTCTTGGCATTACACAAACTTCCAAGAAGACCGTTCCTTCGATAAGTTAGAACATAGGGTTATTGCAACTATATATTCCCTGACATCTGTACTTGTACTTTGGTCAGGGCTAGTAATTATGAAAATAGCTAAGGGAGTTAAAGATGGTAGAGTAGAAGTTAAGGTATTTTCGAGAAAAATAACCTTATTTATCAAATGCTTTATATGCGCAGTTTTAATACTTGTACTTTACCTGATATATATGATTCTAGTTCCGATATTGGGTTTTATATACCCAGGCATAGGAAGTATATTATTTACAGGCATACTAATTCGAAGCATACTAATAGTTATTCAAATATTCATTACCACAAAACCAGAAGGATTAGCCATCTAATAGAAATAACCCACAGCATAAGCTGTGGGTTATTTCTGTGGTATTGGACTAAAGGTTTTGCATCTTACCAATTAAATGGATATAATAAAGGTAACATCCAAATAAAGGAGCTCAAATAATGCTAAAAAAAGATGATATAGTTGAAATAAAGATTGAAGATGTAACACACGAAGGAGAAGGTGTAGGAAAAATAGATGGCTTTGCCCTATTCGTACCTAAAACAGTAACGGGGGATGTGGTTAAAGCAAAGGTTATTAGCACAAAAAAAGCCTATGGCCGTGCACTAATAGAAGAGATAATAACTCCTTCACCCCATAGAGTAGAACCCAAATGTAGTGTTTATGACGACTGTGGCGGCTGTAATCTACAACATGCTAGCTATGAGCACCAAATGCAGATAAAAAGAAAGATAGTATCCGATGCCATAAAAAGAATAGGTGGCTTTGAAGACGTTCCTGTACATGAAACCCTTTCAGCAGACAGCGAGAACTACCGTAACAAAATGCAAGCACCTGTGGGAATAATCGAAGGTAAAACTGTGGCAGGATTCTATAAACCTCGCAGCCACGATATTGTAGAAACAGAAAGCTGTACCATCCAACATAGTCACAACAATCACATATTAAACAACATTGTAAAAGCTGTACGTGAGCTAGAAATTCCCCCATACGAAGAAAAGACAGGTAAAGGAACAATCCGTCATATCATGACAAGGGTGGGAGTAGCCACAAACCAAACCATGGCCGTAATAGTGGTAACAGATAAAACCTTCCACAAAAAGGGGGATCTAGTTACTAAAATAAGAAAGTTACTACCAAAGCTCACAACCCTAGTTATAAACGTAAACAACAAAAAAACCAACGTTATTCTAGGGGAAGAAAGCCAAGTAGTGTTTGGCCCAGGATATATAGAAGAGATATCACAAGACATAACCTTTAAAATCTCTCCACTATCCTTCTTCCAAGTAAACCCTAAAGGGATGGAGCTTCTATATAACAAAGCAGTGGAATACGCAAGTCTGACCGGAGAAGAAAATGTAATAGACGCTTACTGTGGACTAGGAAGTATCAGCCTATTTATGGCTAAAAAGGCAAGGGAAGTAATTGGCATAGAAGTAGTGCCCCAAGCAGTAGCTGATGCCAATGAAAACGCCAAAATTAACAAAATAGAAAACGTAAAATTCATAGAAGGAAAAGCAGAAGAAATCATGGTAGACCTAGCGGAAAAAGGAGAGTACAACGACGTAGTTGTACTAGATCCTCCAAGAAAAGGATGCGAAGAATCCTTACTTGTAGCCATCAAAAGAATGGCCCCAGAAAAAGTAGTATACGTATCCTGTAACCCTTCAACACTGGCAAGGGATCTAAAAATATTGTGCCAAAATGAAGACTACAAACTAGAAGAAGTACAGCCAGTAGACATGTTCCCACATACGGGACATGTAGAAGTTGTCTGTAAATTAAGCAGGTAAATCAATGGTTTCAGGGTTTTGACAAATAAAAAAGGGTGGTTTTGCCACCCTTTTGCCACCCTATTTTGGTTGTGGGTGGCAGACCTTTTCAAATATATCAACAGTATCTTTGGACATCTTTTCAGTTGCATGGGTATAGGTGTCCATTGTGGTTGTAAGCCTGGAATGACCAAGCCTTGTTTGAACATCCTTCATATTAGCACCATTTTCAATAAGCAGGGTGGCATGTGTGTGCCTTAAAGCATGGAAGTTGAACTGAATTAGAAGTTCATAGTTTATGACCCTGCTGCAATATCTAATGGTTTCAGGTGTGACCAATCCACCATCTTCCTTGGTGCAAACATATTGAAGCTGGGTGTCAGTTGTCTTGAATTCCTTTGTTCCATCAACAGAATAAATCCTTTCATTCTTGTCCACATAATACTGGTTATAATGCTTCCCATACTTCAGGCGGTTTTCCATTTGCCATTTCTTATGCTTCTTCAGAATGTCAAGCAAGGTTTTCCCAATTGGTATTTTCCTTACTGATGATTCTGTTTTGGTTGAACCAAAATACCATTGCTTTTTTTCCTTCTTCAGTAAGATTTTATTGATTTCAATTACCTTGTTTTCCAGGTCAATATCTTCCCAAGTTAAAGCACAACATTCCCCAACCCTTGTTCCAGTGTGATAAGCAATCTGCAAAGGGATGTAAAAAGAATTGCCCTGGGGGAAGCGGTCAATAATCCTTTGGAATTCATCCTGGGTGATAACCTTCCTGTCAGTGTCATATTTCTTGTTTTCATTCTTTGGCAGCTTTACATATTGCATTGGGTTGTCCTTGATGAACTTGTAAGGGTGAACTGCTGCCTTGAATGAACCTGAAAGCACTGAAATAATATTGACCAAGTAATTCTTTGCAAAACCTTGGGTTGACTTTTCATTTACAAACTGCTGAAGAACAGCAGGGGTGATGGATTTCAGTTTGTACGAACCAATGGCTGGCTTGATGTGGTTAGTGATGATTCGTGAATATCCGTCAATGGTGTTATACTTACAATTCATTTCAACATAGTTTTTCAGCCAATAATCCATGTAATCAGCAACAGAAATTTCACTTGGTTCAAATAAAAGACCTGCATTTTCATATTCCTGAAGTGCTTTTCTTAATGCAGCTTCAGCTTCCTTCTTGGTGTTCCCACCCTTCCTTTCAATCTTCTTTCTTTTCCCTTCTACCTTGCCCAAGTCAAAATAATAATACCAACTGCTTCCACGTTTCCTTACTCCACCTTTCATATTCAAACCACCTTTCTTAATTGTTCCAAAGGTGATAAAATGCTATAATTATTATGAGTTGGTGCATTTATCCCTTTGGGTAAGTGTATCTAATAATCCCTTGGTGTTGGTAGCACCAGGGGGTTATTTTTTTTTATTTCTTGCTTTCATCAGCCTTGAAAATCTCGAATTCTATGGATTTTTTTATAATATCTTGAAATTCATCAAATTCTTCTTCAGTAAATGAAATAGTCTTTTTATCCTTACTCAAACTGACAACAAAGGTTTCATTGTCCCCATCAGTCAATGATTCATCATCCCGCATATCCTTTTCAATACGAACCAGGTATTTAATTGATTCCAAGTATCTTATGAAACTGGTTAATTCTTCACTTTGTTCTGCAAGAATTATGTTTTCTTCCCTTTCCATTGGTACATCATAACCCATTAACCAACCTTCATTTACATTCAAGGCTTTAGCAAGATGAAATATTGCATTTTGCTTTGGTTGCCTATCACCATTTTCATACTTCCTGATGCTTATTTCTGAAATGGATGATAGCTTTGACAATTCTTTTTGAGTTAAATCTCTTTCCTTTCTCAAAGACCTAATTCTTTCACCTATATTCATTCCTTTTATCACCTCCAAATTTAGTGTAGCACATTCAAAGTGAAAATAAAAGATACAAAAAGAACTATTTCAACATTGACAGATAAAAATGTATCTGATAAGATAATAACAGATACAAAAGTTACTGTCAATGAAATTTGTATCGAAAACTGAACTTTTTATTAAGAAAAGTTCAAGAACTTATGAAAGGGGATAGAAAATGATGAAATTGGATTCTCAAAAGCTTTTAATTGGAATGGCAAATGCTTGTATCACGATTACTGAACTTGCAGAAAAATCCAATGTTTCAAGACCAGCATTAACCAAGTTCACCACTGGTAAGAGTAATCCCAAGCCTGCAACAATTGGTAAGCTGGCAAAGGCATTGGATGTCAAGGTTGAAGATTTGATTGAAAGGGGTGAATAAGGATGCGGGAAATCAAAGATGATGACATTTTATACACAGTGGCAGAAGTTGCAAAGATAATGCGAACAAACCCCGCTTATGTTTATGAACTGATAAAAGCTAATTTGCTTCCAGTTCTTAAATTGGGCAGCTATAAGGTCAGAAAAGATGATTTGCTGGAATTCCTTGAAACGCATGTAGGGATGGATTTGAGTAACCCCCATCAAATTAAACAGCTTGAAGTAAGTAAAGGCGAATGATGATATGGAACTTATTACTGAAAGGCAGGTGATATTGCTTGTTTGAATGGGATAAAACAGGATTTTTTAAAGGTTTCGTACCTAATAAGACAAAGAAAGGCAGCGAAAAAGAACCCGCTGTTGCTTATACCAAGGAAGAAAATCATATTACCCTGGAAGCTGCAAGAACGCATAAAAGCTTCAGTGGTGTTTTAGCTGATGATGCAGCTTTGATTGAATTTGATGACCAAGAGCAAGGGGAAATCTTTCTTAATATAATCAAAGGCTTGAAAATTCCCTGTTTAGTTAGTGACAGGGAAGGTGGTCAAGGTCATCACTTTCTATTTAAAGATACCTTGGGACAATTAAAAACTTGCACTGGTGTAATGTTAGCATGTGGTGTAAGAAAGGTTGATATAAAAACAGGTAAAAGAAACGGTTTAGAATGTTTAAAACTTCTAGGGAATGAAAGAACAGTGATTTACAATGAAGTACCATATTCTGAAACTGAAAAGTGGATGCTTCCCTTAGATAAGGTCATAGAGTTTTCAGAATTAGCTGATGGTGATGGTCGAAATCCCACACTGTTCAGATATATTGGAAGCCTTCAAAATGCTGGATTAACTATTGAAGAAGTCAGGCAAACCATAAGAATTATAAATAAATTTGTTCTTAAAGAACCAGTACAGGAAAAGGAAGTTGAAAGTATTTTGCGGGATGATGCTTTCTTTAGGCAATCATTCTTTAAAGGGAAAACATTCCTGCATGATAAGTTTGGGGATTACTTAAAAAACAACAATAACATCATCAAAATTGATGACAAGCTTCACATTTATCATGAAGGAACTTATATTCAAGCCCTGGACAAGATTGAAAGGGAAATGCTGAAGCTTATTCCTTTTCTAACTGATGCAAAAAGAAAAGAAGTCCTGAAATATCTGAATGTTATATGTGATGAAAAAGTAAAGGCTGATGCAAAACTGATTACCTTTAAGAACGGCATTTACAACATTGAAGATGATTCATTCATGGACTTTTCACCACAGCATGTAATTACTAACAAAATCAACTGGAATTACAACCCTGCTGCTTATTCCGAAATTGCAGATAAGACATTGAATAAGCTTGCTTGTCAAGATGAACAGGTAAGGTTGTTGCTGGAAGAACTGATTGGATACACGTTTTACAGAAGAAATGAATTAGGAAAAGCCTTTATTCTTACTGGTACTGGTGCAAATGGTAAATCAACATTCATTGCTGTTCTGAATCATATCCTGGGGGATAAGAACATTGCAGCATTAGATTTAAAGGAACTTGGTGACAGATTTTCAACAGTCACATTATATGGGAAACTGGCAAACTTGGGTGATGACATTGGAAGTAACTTTATTCCTGACCCTTCCCTTTTCAAGAAGATTACAACAGGGGATAAGATTACAGCAGAACAGAAAGGGCAGCCAAAATTTGAATTCAACCCATACTGTAAGCTTATATTCAGTGCTAATAATGTTCCAAGAATGAATGACAGAAGTAATGCAATAATCAGAAGGTTGGTCATCATACCCTTTGAAGCAAAATTCAGTGATAAAGATAATGACCATGACCCTGAAATCAAGTATAAGCTGCAAAGTCAAGAATCAATTGAATACTTAATAAGCCTTGGAATAACCAGCCTGAAAAGGGTATTGAAAAACAAGAAGTTTTCAATATCAGAAAAAATCAAGAAAGAAGTGGATGAATTTGAGGTTGAAAATAACCCTGTCCTTGGATTTTTAAGGGAATGTGAAGAAGAAGATGTTCAGGTTGAAAATGAGCCTACAAAAGAAATATATCAAAGATACAAAGGATATTGTTCAAGAAATGGCTTTCAGGAAATGTCAAAGACTTCATTTTCAAGGCAGTTAAATCAAGTTGCTGGCTATACAACAGCAGTGACCAGGCTAAAAGGAAGTTTAAGCAGGGTGTATGTTAAAGCGGATAATGTAACTGTAACGTAAAATGTAACGTAAAATGTAACAGGCTTTAAGCCTTATATATAACGGGTTTTGTTAAACTGTTACACTTTGTTACAGATAGTTTTAACTTCTTTATATAAAAACAGTAGAAGAAAAAATTCAATTAGTAAAAATAAATATTATATATATTTACACTTAAAACTGTAACTTCTGTAACAAGTGTAACTGGAAAATAAAAAAGAAAGAAGGTAAAGAAAATGACAGGAAACAATGGAAAAATGGAAACAAAGGGTGTTGACCAGGTATTTGAGGACATGCAGAAAGACCTAAATGATGTGAAGGCACTTATAAGAAGTCTATTCAACAGAAAGATTGGGGGTGTGTTTAATGGATGAATTGAAGCTTATGACAGGTGAAGAATTCTTGAACAAGGTTAGAGGGATTAAGACAATCACAGATATTCAATGGCATATAGAAGGTGAAGATTGGTTTGACCCTGAGTTTGTCCAAATTATAGTAATTGCAGATGGTGAAAAAATTGAAATTACTTATCCAAGACCAAATGATTACTTTTATGATGAGTTTCGTCAATTCTGTGCAATAGCTTTGATTATCAATAAATTCATGGAACAGATAGGTAAGGATTTTAGAACAAATCATGCTAATAATTTGGCACAGGCTATAAATTATTCAAGACAAGAAATTAAAAATTTAAAATAACCCCCGCCTGATGATGACCTGCTGGTTACAGGTCGAAATCCCCTTAATGGGGATAGCGGGAACCCGCTTGGCTTAATGGGAGTTTAATGCCACCCATTTTATATAGATTGTTCTTTGAAAAGTTAATATCAAAGTCGCAATTCACGAATTGTAGGTTTTCATTTCCACCAAAGTGGCAGGTATGGGATATTTCATCCCAACCTAATAAAAAAAAACGAATTGAAAGGATGGTTAAGATTATGAAAAATTTAGAACAGGCTTATTATGATTTTGTGGAGGACAACAGGTTTCCAGAGGTTCAAAAACTTGATAATAAACTGGACAAGCGGTTACAGGAATTGCTTACTGAAAAAGATTTTGATGAAATTTATGAAATTACTGCTGAATTAGGCGGGCTTAATATGGCAACAGGTTTTAAAGCGGGTTATGCAGAGGGAATGAAGGCAGCTTTGGAACTTCTTGCAACTGGTGATTTTGATAAGTTTGTCTTTTGTAGGGACAAGGATGAAGCCACTGAATAATACTTTGGACAAGCATTAAACAATGGCTTCACCTGGTAAATATTGAATTCGCACTTTGATTTTATCATGTGAAGCCAATCTTTACAAATTTGAAAGGCTGGTGTGATTGATGTCAAACGTACTAAAAATTGAAAAGTTAATATCATATATTGGTGAAGATGACTTTCAGCAATTAGTGGAAAATGAACCAGGGATGCACGTCTATATTCCCAAAAGATTTGATGGTAGATTCCATGACATAAAGCAGCGGAATAAGCTGATAAGAGAAGATTATTATAATGGGGTAGATGTTCCTGAATTGTCGGTTAAATATGGATTAAGTGAAGCATGGGTTTATAAGATTATTGCTAAGAGATAACCACTATATGTGGTTATCTTTTTTTAGAACAACACTATATGTTGTGGAAAATGGGGATTTTAAAGACCATACATTGTATAATTAAAGTATTAACATGGTAAAGAAAGGAAAGATGCAAAATGCCAAGATTTTATGAATTAGAAGTACCTGAAAAAGTAATTACTGAACGTGGTGAAATTCATTACTTCAAACAAGCCAAGAAGCTTCAGGTGTCCTTGGGTAAGTGGAAAACCCTTGATGGTGAAGTTAAGCAGGGGAAAACAGTCACAATTGACCTTACACATTTCAAAGGCAATGAAGAACTGAAATCATTGTTGGAAATGGTCATTGCTGACCTTGAAGCAGAACCAGCTTAAAGGGTAATCTGGCATATCTGACACCCTAAAAAGGGGTGATGACAATTATTGAACGAAAATGAACGATTTTTAGAAAAAAGGTGGTGTTTACATGGGAAAACCCAATAAAGAAACAATTGCTATAAACCTTCTAACTTCCCCATCCATGAAGGAAGCTGCTGAAAAGTCAGGGGTATCAGTTAGCACAATTTATAGGCTAAAAAAGCAACCATCTTTTCAGAAAATCCTGAAAAATGTAAAGGATGACATATTTCATGAAGCCATGAACAAGGCACAAGGTTATTGTTTGGATTCACTGGAAACCTTGAAGAACATCATGCTTGATGAAGAAGCAACTGATTCTTCCAGGGTGAGTGCTGCAAGAAGCATCCTTGAATTAGGTTTGACCATGTATGAAGATGAAAACATTGTTCAAAGGTTAAAAGAACTGGAAAGAAGGCTTGGAAATGTTTAAGAAAAAAGTCACGTTAAGAAAACAAATTAATAAAAGACTTGATGAAATGGATGTCAAAGTTCCAAATAACAAGCCTTCCATTGCTTTCATTGGTAAACTTCCTGATGGTAGATATGAAGTGGTAGAACACTACAATGGGAAAAACTCAAATGGTATAGAAGTTACCCTTAAATATGTTGACAAAATCATTGACACCAAGGAAGAATATTTTTCACAAAAGCCTGATTGGAAGGTTTTTTATGGTGAAGCACCATTGGTTGAGGTTCTAAAAGACTTGCTAAAAAATCAACCATGGCAAATTGCAAAGGAATATTAACCTAACAAAACTTAACATTAAAAAAATTTGAAAGAGAGGTGTTAAATCATGCCTTATTTGCAAATGTGGAATGACTTAAAGGAAACTTTGTTGGAAAAGAAATTCCAGGTGCGTAACAAAAAGGGTAAAAGAAACCTTAATGAAGTTACTTTAAGCTGGGTATTACGAGAAATGCAGAAGGTTGACCCAACCATTACAGATGCAATGCTTACCCATCCTGGGGATGACAAGCCAATCACTGATGGATTTTAATTAGAAGAATAGGGGTGAATAAATAATATGGAATTAACATTTGAAGAAAAGCAACAAAAGATATTAGATTCTACTGGAAAGATTTTTGAAGCTTTTACTGGGATGACCAAAGATTATGTGAAGCTGATTAGGGAACATCATAAGATAATTACAGCAGATGGTTCTGCTTCCTTACCTGGTCGCAAAATAGCAAAGGGCATGTATTCTGATGAATACATAAGTCAACACAGGGCAACTACAAAGGAAGCTGTTAAGGATTTGAAAAAGGCTTATATTGATAAAGCCAAGGAAGTTGTAAACAGCATAAAAGAAGAATATGGTGTTAAGCTGCCAAAACCACCTGTTGTTCCATCAGCAGCAGGTGAACAGATGCGTTACCAGTTGGAAAGGAATAATAATCTAATCCTTTGGCAAGCACAATTAGGATCAGCTACAATTGACGAATTAAAAGCCTTGCACCAGGAACACCAAAGTAATCCTGATTTCATGATTCTTCTTGAAGCTGAATTGCGTAAACGTGATGACAATGCTGATTTGCAAAGATTAAGGCTTGAAATTCAAAACCCTGTAAATGATAAGGCTTTTGAAAAGCTAAATCAGATTGCGGTTGGTTTGGACAACCTGAATCAGATACCTTACTTCCCTGCAAATGTTAAAAATGGGTTCAGTAACATATCTTACAGAAATGTTGATGATGACTTGGACAAGTTCCCAATTCCTGAAGGAACACCAGGGATTCCTTACAGACCAGTTTTTGATATTGTGGAAGATTAATTGAATGGTTGAATGATGTTTGGATGCTGCACCTTTGTTGGAATACTTCACTGGTGCAGCAATTGCTTTATTCAGGGGGTGAATAGTTTGTTGAATGTAAATGCAATTGAAAATGATTTATATGCAAAAGTGTGTGATGGTTTTGCTGAATATGCGGAAAAAAGACTTATAAAGTATCAAAGTGTTCTTGATTTTTTAAGGGCAACTGACTTAAAAGCTATTGTAAATCTTACTACTGGACAGGTTTATGAATTATATGTTGGCTTCTGTGAATCCAGGGGATATGAAAAGCTAGAACATACAGTATTTTCAAGGACAATTTGTGAATGTGGTTTTCAAACTCATCACCTAATTAAAACTGTAAATGGAAAGCGGAAGAAAAATATCTATTTTACAATGTGGTAATTGGGGGAGGGCTGGAATGGATGTATTACAAAGAAAAGAAGATGATAAAAGGCTGAAAAAACTAATAACCGCTTACAAGAATGGAAATCAAATTGCATTGGTTGAAATATTTGAATTCTGTGAAGGTATGGTTGAGCGAATGTCAACTAAATATTATTCCATTGCTATCAAAAGAAGTATGTCGATTGAAGATTTGAAACAGGAAGCATACCTGGGGTTGCTTGGGGCTGTTAATCATTTTAAGGTTTGCAAGGATAACAGTTTTATATCATATGCCTTTTCAGCAATGAATTATCAGATATTGGTATATATCAGGAACAATTCTAACCAGTTTGTTAAAACTGATGTGAAAAAAGGCTTTGCTTCTTTATCAAGCATGGATGAAGCACTAAATGGTGAAACAGATACAACTTTAGGTGAAATGTTGCCTGATGAATGTAGTGAAGATGAATTTCATGAAATAGAAAAACTGGTTGATAATGAAATCCTGAAAAAGGACATCCAAATGATGTTGGAAGATGTCATTGCAAGTGATGCTGAAATAGCCTTAATGAAAGATATATATGGGCTGGATGGTGAAACATATTCCCTTAATGAAATATGTGAAAAGCACAATCTAACATTAAAGGAATTGGTCTTTAAAGAAAGACTAATGGTAATGCAAATTAGGAATTGTGGTAAGCTGGAAAATTATTTAGAAAAGTTTGATTACCACTGCAAAGAAGCTTACAAGTATGGGGTTCAAAGGTTTAAGGATACCAGGGTTTCATCAACTGAATATGTGGCATTTATGAACATGGAAGGTCAGGAAGATTTAAGAAGAAAGGTGGTGAATGAAGAATGAATCAGAACATTGAAGTAATCAATCCTAAATTATGGGCAGTTAGGTTTAACCTTATCCCATTCATCAAGGAAATTGATTATAAGCCTGATGCAGCAACACCAGCATATGAAGAACCTGCAAGAATAACCAATGATGGGAAGTTGCTTCTGAACAAAGATTGTCCAATCTATCAGCTTATGAAAGACATGTTCCCAAAGATTATGAAGAAGAAAGATGAGCAGTTGCAAAAAGAATTGAAGAATTCACAGATTAAAATGAATAAAACTGATATGGAAATTTTATATGCTTCTATGCTTCAGGTTGAAATAGAGCGTAGAGCAAAAGAAAGGGGTGAAAGTTAATGGCAACAATACAAACATCTTTAAGATTGCATGATGGTATGACAGCAGGTATGAAGTCAATAAAAAATGCCTTGGATATTACAATAGGCAGCTTTGAAACCCTTCAGAATGTATCCAGCAATGCAATTGATAGCAACAGCATCAAGACAGCAAGGGAAGAATTAAACAAAGCACAATATGCTTTTGATAATGTGGAAAGAGAAATCAAGGAAGCTGATGCAGCACAAAGGAACTTCAATGATAATATCAGGAATGGTCAAGTGGCTGCTGATGGCTTATCAAGAAAAATTAAAATGATAGCTGGAACATTGATTGGTATTGCTGGAATAAGAAAAGGAATCAGTGCCATTGGTGATTGGTTGGGGCTTGCGGATGTGCAAATTGCTTCAGAAAGACAATTGGCAACTGTAATGGCAAATATGGGTGCAACAAAAGATGAATTTGAATCCATAAAGAAAACAGCTTCCAATATACAACTTGATACAACCTTTGGTGATGAAGCATTACTTGGCGGTGCTGCTGAACTTGCCACTTATCTAAACTCAGGGGATGCAGTTGAAGCCATGATGGGAACACTTGCTAACTATGCAGCAGGTATGGGTGGAATGGATGTCAACAAGGCAGGAATGGTTGAATATGCAACACAGCTTGGAAAAGCTTTAGATGGTCAATTTGATGGTTTAAGAAAGAAAGGTTTTGATGTTACTGATGCACAGAAAGCCATAATTGAACATGGTACTGAAATGGAAAGAGTTGCAGTCATAACAGATATTATAGACCAGTCATGGGCAGGGCTTTCTGAAACATTGGCAAAAACACCACAGGGGCAAATTTTACAAATGAAAAACACCTGGGGTGATATTAAAGAAACTGTTGGAAATCACTTGTATCCTGCTGTTCTGCGGTTCTTCCAAACATTGAATTCAAACTTACCACAGGCTGAATCAATGATGATGGGGCTTGCTGGGGCACTAATAGTTGTAATTGACTTCATGACCAATGCACTGAATGTGGCAACCGCTGTTTCAGGCTTCTTTGTTGATAATTGGTCACTAATAGCACCAATCATTTATGGTATTGCTGGGGCATTGTCGGTTTATTATGGGGCTGCATTGATGGGTGCTGCTGCAACTGGAATACTGAAGGCTGCCAAGATGCTTGCTGTTCCTGTCTATGCTGCTTTAACAGGGGCAACAATGGCAAACACTGCTGCCCAATGGGGGTTGAATAAAGCCATGTATGCAAACCCCATTGTTTGGGTGATTATCCTTGTGGTGGCACTGATAGCAATATTCTATGCAGCAGTAGCAGCGGTGAATAAGTTTGCTGGAACATCAGTAAGTGCAACAGGTATCATCATGGGTGCTTTTGCAGTAGCAGGGGCATTTCTCTATAATAGTTTTGTTGTTCCTCTTTGGAATGGCTTTGCAACCCTGGCAAACTTCTTTGCAAATGTGTTCAATGACCCTGTTGCATCCATCAAGATACTGTTCTTGGATATGGCTAAAACAGTAATTGGGTATATCAGCACAATGGCAAGTGCAATTGAAAAAGTCATCAACAAAATACCAGGTGTAACAGTTGACATGACCAGTGGACTTGATAACATTTACAGCAAGATTGAAGCAGCTTCCCAAAAGATTAAAAATGAATCTGAATGGGTTGAAGTTGTTGGAAGGTTGGATTATAAGCAATATGATAAAGCCTTTCAAGCTGGATACAGTGCTGGTGAAAACTTTGATAGTAGGTTCAGCCTTGGGAACATCCTTGATAGTGCTTCTAACTCATTAAGTGCCTATGAAATGGGTAACACTCTTGATGGAATTTATAATGGTGTTGATGATACTGCAATGAATACAGCATCTATGAAAGATTCCATGCAAGGAAGTGAAGAAACCCTGAAATATATGAGGGATATAGCAGAAAAAGAAGCTGTCAACAGGTTCACTACTGCTGAATTAACACTAAACTTAAACAACACTTTTGGTGATATTCATGAAAAAGCTGACCTTGATGGCATAGTAACCTATCTTGAAGAAAAGTTCATGGAAGCATTAGAAGTAGGTGCTGAAGGTGTCCATAAATAAGTATTAGTAATACACCCCCTGGGCTTCGGTTCAGGGGCTTTTTTTATGCCCAATGACAGAACTTCCAAAGAAGTAACATCCTTCCCCATAATGTGACAACCCCATTTATAATATAAGTAGGGCAGTTCTACTGCCAAATATTATTTTGGGAGGGTTCAGGATGAACAGAAAACAAAGAAAAAGCATTGCAATTCTAATTATGGGGGTGTTCCTGCTTGCATTGGTGGCTGGTCATTCAATTCAACCAGTGGCAATGGCTTCTGATGAAATAACAAGGGAAGTCGATACAATACAAGAATTACTTTCAGCAATATATCATGCTTCAGATGGTGATGTTATTGGGATTACAGGAAGAATTGCAGTGCATTATGATGATTTGGTAATTGGGGGAAATGGTAAGCGTGTAACCATAAAAAGAATGAATTCTGAAAGCCGAATAACTATGAATTCCAGCAATTACGTTGTGACCTTTCAGAACATTACCTTTGATGGTGCGGAAATTGTTTCATCCCATCCATTTGTCTATTCGCAAGGTGATGTGCTTTTTGAGAATGTTAATTTTGTAAATTGTTATTCGTCAACTGAAGGTGGTGCGGTAAGGGTATTAATGGGAAGTGCATACTTTGACAATTGCATTTTTGACAATAACAGAGCAGTTCAAGGTGGTCACATTTATGTATCTCAATACCCACCTTTCACAAATGTTGAAATTCATAACAGCACCTTTATAAATGGACATGCTACAAGTGATGGTGGCGCAATAAGGGTTGACAGGTCACCAACCACTTGCAACATATATTCCAGTATCATAAAAGACAATTCAGCAGATAGTTATGGTGGTGGTATTTCCAATTATGGGCGAATGATAATTGAGGACACCAAACTTTATGATAACACTGCAACTTATGGCGGGGCAGATATTGCAAATGCTACTTATGGGAACTTAAACCTATTAGGAATGACTTTAGAAATCATGACAGACCTGTTTGAAGAAGATGGTATTGTTCCTTTAGGTTGGGTAAATGATTATGATTTTGAATCAGGTGTGGAATTCTTTGACATAGACCCTGAAGCAGATAATTCCCTTTTCAAGCTTGAATATGAAGTTCCACCAACAGAAGTGATTCTTGACCCTGAATCATTGGGTGTGGCTGGTGATGAAAAAATTACAGGGCTTGAATCAGGGAAGTATTATAAAGTCACAATGGATGATGTTATAAGCTATACCAAGGCAGATGGAACACTGACCACAGATGAAGCAGAAGCTGAACCGCTTCTTGGAACTGAAATCATTGGTTTGACCAATGGGATGACATACAGGGTTGAAGAATACACCCGACCAGTTGAAGAAGAACCTGAAGAACCTGGTGATGATGAAGAACCCCTAGACCCCATTGATGATGAAGAACCAAATGATGAAGAACCTGGTGAAGAAGATGAAACCCCTGGTGATGAAGAACAGGAAAATAATGACCAAGAAGAACAAGAGCAGGAAGAAACTGACCAGGATGAAACTGAAGAAACTGAAACCCCTTCAGAATCAAATGCTGACCAGGTGAGTTCCCAAGAACAAAGTTCAACATCATCTTCTTCATCAAGGTCAACCACAGATATTGCAGAAATCAATCCAAGTTCCAGTTCAACAGTCAATAATTATTTTTATGGTGATGACCGTTCCAGCAGCAACCACCAAACCCCATCAGATGCCCCTTACAGCTTACCAGTGGCACAATCAGGTGCAACCAATCCCCAAACACCAGTGACCCAAGAACAGACCATCAAAATTGATGCTGCAAGCCTTATTCCTGATGGTGTGAAGGTTCAGGAAGATGGAAATGGGCTGACCATCAATGTCAATGTGAATGTTGGTTCTGAAGGTAATGGTGGAACTGTTCAGGCACAGGTTCAGCCTGATAATGGTATCCCTTTGGTTGATGTGGTGAAGATTTGCCTGTTGTTTGGTATCTTCATTTGTGTTTTCAAAAGACCTGGAAGCAATTAAGCCTTTATTTTGCCTTCTAAGGGGCTTTTAATACCTGGGGGATATAACCCCTTACCCATGCCCTGAAAGAAGCACAGGGGCAACCTGGCAGGGCAGGACAAGCAGAATAAGGGGTGTCGTTGTAATCGACCCCCTTTTTAAGATATAATCAAGAAAGGGGTGTATATTCATGGAAATAAAGATTGATGAAAAGCAAATTGCAGAAGCAATAATAAGTGAACTGAAAAGACATAACTTCATTGGTGAAAAGCAGAATGTTACTGTTGTTTATAATGCTGAATCAAATGATGTGCTTCATACAGTTTCAGAAGTTGCAAAACTATTGAAAACCAATCCTTCTTATGTATATGACCTAATTCGGGCAGGACTACTTCCAGGCTTGAAGCTTGGTTCAATGAAGGTGGCACGTTCTTCCTTGATGGAATTCCTTGAAAAATATCAGAACCATGACCTGACAGACCCATTCAATATAAAGCCATTGGAACAAATTAATGCTTGAATTAGCCTTATTACTTGAACCACTAATTCAAGCACAGGCGAAGGAGAATAAATCTTCAAATGGTGGAGATAGATAATCGGAGTGTCAGAAATCTGACAAAGCGATAATTAAAAAAATCGACACTAAAAAAGAAATCGCAAAACTTGCAGGTGTATCCCATGATACTGTGAACAAGTATAAAAATAACAAACAGGGTGGAATTGCCACCCTGTTTCCACCCTTGAGGACAATTTATTCAAATATGTCAAAATGGATTTAGTAAAGAATAATAAAACAGTTTCCGAAAAATGCCCATGTTATAAGGGTTACAGGATGCAGGTAAATGTATTTAGTAAAGAATAATAAAAGTGTTTTTGTTACTCTCAACATACGGGACATGTGGAGTGTGTGGCAAGGCTTACTAGGGTAAAAGTTAATACGATGTTTTAGAGGGTAAAGGACCTCTAGGCAACATGTGCCTAGAGGTTTATTTTTTGTAGCAGAGCTCAATTATTTGTTAGAATAGTAATAAATCATTACTTTAGTGCCTTCACCTTACTTTATTGACAAACTAGATTAAAGAGCATATTCTAAAGGTATAGCCCACCCTAGGGGGGATTATAATAAGAAGAAATGTATGTGGGAGGGATAAAAATGAAATCAGAAAAAGAAAAAGAAAAAGTCACAAGACTTTTAAAAACTGCTAGAGGACAGCTTGATGGACTACTTAAAATGGTCGAGGATGATCGTTATTGTATTGATATATCAAATCAGCTTATGGCAACAATGGCTATTTTGCGAAACGTTAATAGAGAAGTGCTACACTCTCACTTGGGTAACTGCGTTGAAGCAGCTTTTGAAAAAGGCGACTCTCACGTGAAGATACAAGAAATTATGCAAGTTATGGATAAGCTTTCTAAATAGCCTTAAACATTGGGTATGCTAAGGCGTTTCGTTGATGGATAAAAATAGATAAATTAAGGTTACGGAAAAGTTTAATTTATGTTAATATCGTGTACTTATAAGGAACCCCCCTCAGATTATCATAGTCTGAGGGGGGTTCTGAGTTACGGCAAATTTTTATGAGACACTATTGACAATGACAATGCAATATGTTAAATTGGTATTAACTAATACCCCACGGGGGGAGGGGGGTATCAGTTAAGGTTTGCATTGTCCTTTAGATTTAAAATAAGTTTGTAAATAATTAAAGCAGACACCCAAAAGGGGAGGAAGGAGAAAAGTTATGGCAGATAAAAAAACAGTATTTAAAGTAGAAGGTATGAATTGTGCTGCATGTTCAAGCAAAATTGAGAGAGCATTACAGAAGTTGGAAGGAGTGGATTCAGTTCAGGTTAACCTTACAACTGAAAAAGCTTATATAAGCTATAATGATAAAATTATGTTAGCTGACATTAAGAAGCAAATTCAAAAAGTAGGTTATAAGGTTGTAGAGGAAACGGAAAAGCTGACTATTGAGATAGAAGGTATGCATTGCGCTTCATGCTCTAGTAAGATAGAGAGAGCTCTAAATAAAAAGGAGGGGATTATAGAGGCGTCTGTTAATTTAGCCTTGAACAATGCCGCTGTTTCATTCAATAAAGATATGATATCCCAAGATGAAATAATTTCAGCTATAAATAAGCAGGGATACAAAGCAAGGATTAAAACGGAGCAAAAAGAGGATGAAATAGATAAAGACGAAAAGAGATTAAAGGATTCAAAAGGCAGAATGATTTGCGCTTGGGCTTTTACGGGCCCGGCGGCTATTTGGATGCTCATAGCAATGTCTATCGGAGGTCACGCCCATGGAGAATCAGCACTTTTCGATATTGGTATGCTTGTTCTAGCTGCACCTGTACTCTTTTGGGTAGGTAGAGATGTTTTTACATCCGCATTCAATTCTGTAAGACATGGTAGTGCAAATATGGATGTTCTGATAGCAATTGGGACTTTAGCAGCCTTCGTTACGGGAATTTTAGTGTTCGTAGTTCCTGTGGAAAACTATGCAGGTGTAGCCGGTATGATAATGGCCTTCCACCTTACTGGCCGCTACATTGAAACTAAGGCCAAGGGAAGAGCTTCCCAGGCTATAAAAAAACTCCTTGAACTAGGTGCAAAAACCGCAATTGTTCTTGTTGATAATAAAGAAAAGGAAATTCCAGTGGAAGAAATTCAACTGGGCGACATTATGGTTGTGAAACCTGGTCAAAAAGTTCCCACTGATGGACTGGTAACATGGGGCGAAAGTTCTGTGGATGAGTCCATGGCAACTGGTGAATCAATGCCTGTAACTAAAAAGACCGGTGATGAAGTCATCGGATCCACAGTAAACAGTCATGGTGTGCTTCATGTGAAAGCAACGAAAGTAGGCAAGGACACATTCTTATCTCAGGTTATTAAGATGGTTGAGGAAGCACAAGGAACTAAGGTGCCGATCCAGGAATTCGCAGATAGAGTAACTGGATTCTTCGTACCAGCAGTTCTAGTTATAGCAGCGGTTACTTTTTTCGCTTGGGTAGTATTCCCTAGTCAAATGTCAAGTGCACTTATGAGTGTGGGGCATTATATACCTTGGGTAAACCATCATCTCTCAGGGCCTATGCTAGCTCTTTATTCTACGATAGCGGTTCTTGTCATCGCGTGTCCCTGTGCACTAGGTTTAGCTACACCAACTGCTTTGATGGTTGGGAGTGGATTAGGGGCAGAAAATGGTATTTTAATTAGAAAAGGTGAAGCTATTCAAACAATGAAAGAAGCAAAAGTAATTGTTTTTGATAAAACGGGAACAATTACAAAAGGGAAACCAGAGTTAACAGATATCATAACAGTAAATGGAGATGAAGGGGTGCTACTGAGCTATGCCACCACCCTAGAAAAAAGTTCTGAGCATCCAATAGCTAAAGCTATCGTAGAGGCTGGAGAGAAAAGAGAAGTTCCTCTATACCAGGTTGAAAAGTTTAACAGTATAACAGGTAAGGGTGTAACAGGTAACATTGATGGAAAACTAATTTTCGCTGGTAACCGTAAGCTAATGAATGAACATGATGTTGACTTAGAAAATCATGAGCAAAAAATAATTGACCTGGAAAACGAAGGTAAAACTGTAATCATGGTAGCTGAGAAAGGAAAACTACTTGGGATTATGGCTGTTGCAGATACTCTTAAAGAAGATTCCTTTCAGGCACTAGAGGAACTTAGAAAGATGGGTATTAAAACCTATATGATAACAGGTGATAACCATAGAACTGCCCAAGCAATTGCTAAAAAGGTTGGAATAAGTGAAGTGTTAGCAGATGTTTTACCAGATGGCAAAGTGGACAAAATCAAGGAATTGCAGGGTATGGGTTACAAGGTAGCCATGGTTGGAGACGGTATAAATGATGCACCTGCTCTAACTCAAAGTGATGTAGGTATTGCTATAGGAACGGGAACTGACATAGCCATTGAAGCTGCAGACATTACAGTGGTAAGGGGTAACTTAACTGCGGTGGTTTCAGCTGTTAAATTATCCAAGGCTACATTTACTAAGATTGAACAAAACCTTTTCTGGGCGTTTTTCTACAACACAGTTGCCATACCCTTAGCTATATTAGGTTTACTTCACCCGGTGATAGCAGAAGCGGCAATGGCAATTAGCTCTATAAGTGTTGTTGCAAATGCAAACCTGTTAAGAAGGACTAAGATTTAAGGAAGCTTTAATAGCAGAAATAGCAGATTAAAAACGGGTTAATGTGGTTAGGAGGTTAAGTTGTGAAACAAGAAAAATTTATATCACTATCTTCAAAGGCTAAATATACTTTTGTGAATGGATTAAATGAGTTATTGAGCTTTTTGAAAGACGATAATCCCAAAATACTATCATCTGAAGAAAAAGAAGCCATAATGGATAGGTTAATTAGCATAAATATACAAATTGATGAAATTAAGTCCATGGTTGAAAATGATGACGACTATTCAGATATCATTAAGCAAATTGAATATTCACGAAGAGCGTTAACCGCCACAGAAATGCTGTTACTAGAAAGTCATTCTGTACCATTGCAGTAGCAGGGCGAGAGCATAAAAAATAAGATTTTATCTAATCGAAAGGGAGAGAATATGATGACAAAAAAAATACTGGTTGAAGGAATGAAGTGTGGAAACTGTATTAAACATGTGGAAATATCCTTAAGAGGTATAAGCGGAGTAAACAGTGTAGATGTAAATTTAGGGAAAAAGGAAATTTTAGTAGGAATAAGCTGTGAAGTTAGCAATGAAGTTATAGAGAATGCTATTAATTCAGAAAAGTACAATGTAGTGCAAATAGAAACGTTATAGTGATAGATAGCATGAGCCTTGGCAAATTTGACCAAGGCTCTTATTTTTGTATTTCTTTAATTGAACAGTGAAAACAAATACTTAATACTTGAGAAATGACAACTCCTTTGAATAATCGCAAATTAGGGAGCTCCCCTAATATTATTAAAGGTGTTAAGCATCTCAAGGAACTTGAGAGCAAGTGCTATCCATTTAGTATTTTTGTTTACACTATCAACTCCAGACATGTGGAGTGTGTAGCAAGGCTTACGAGGGTAAAAATTAATACAATGTTTTAAGAGTGAAAGACAAACATATCATGGTTGCCTAGAGGTTTATAGAGTCTATGACTATTTATTCCAATTAGTGAGGGATAGAGAACACACATTTCAAGGCTCATAGCGTAAGTGATGGGTGGTTCAGAAAGAATAGTCTGAGTACAAAGTAAAGAGGTAAAAAGGTTATGGGAAGAACTTTCGCAGAGTAAAACTGACCAAATTTGAGTATTTGACCATACAAAATATAAAAGGCTGCTGTTATAATTAACTTATGAACCACGGTCATATTAAATAAGTAATAATTATGATCATTTAGGAGGAGTACTAATGAAAACTAAAAAAGGTGAAGAAACATATAATAATATCCTTGAAGCGGCAGAACAATTATTTGCTGAGAAGAGTGTTAGCAAAGTAACGATAAATGATATTGTTCAACGCACTGGTATTGCAAAGGGGACATTTTACTTATATTTTGAATCTAAAGAAACATTGATTTGGGAGTTCATGGATAAAAAATTTGGATACGCTGACCAATGGATGAAAGAAATTGTATTGAAAGGCTACAATGATGATGAACTTCATGAAATCATTGACTTTATCGTGTCGTTCGTCAAAAAGCACATTAGAATATTAAGAATAATGCACAACGTTAGATTTCATGGATTTCTAGGAATTAGACGTCTAGAGGATAGGTACATGAAAAAATGGATTACACCATTTTCACTTTGGCTCGAGAGAGGTCGTCTTGAAGGAACTCTTAGTATTAATGATTCTCAATTTATGGCGAACTATTTGATTGTAACGTTACATGAAATATTAGACCGTGTAATAATGGATGATTTTCCAGTTTCTATAGAAGAAGTAAGAGATGAGCTTAAAGTTCTCATAGTGAAATTATTGAAATAAGGAGAGTGTAGAATATGATAGATAAAAGTATCCAAATAGAAAAGAAGAACGGGAGCAATTTGTATGTAAATATATTAGAAAAAAGTCCAGAAGCACCTAATGTAATATATATCATGACCCCTATGGGTGATGTGAATAAATTTAAAGAGTGTTACTCTCCATTAGTAAAGTATGGCTGTAATGTATTTGCTTTAAGTTTTTCGGGCATAGGAAAAAGCGAGGGGCTAATGGAAGATTTTTCAATGGATTCCGTAACAGATGATATTGATACCCTTGTCCGCTATATTATAGAAAACTACTCTGAAGATTTACATATGTTTGGAGCAACTGGGATGGGTGGTATAATAGCTCAAGCATATTTAGGGAAATCAAGCGAGATTACTGATAGAATCAAGAGTTTTGCACAGACTGGTGTAGCAATACATGGAGATATGTCTATAATGCCAAATTCTAGAATATATAAGGTACTCAATATAATAATCCCTTTTATCTCTAAAGCATTTCCAAGGTTTACCATCAAATTTAAAGTCCCTAAGTTTAACGGTGTAAATGCTGAAAAGGAAATGGAGTGGTATTTAAAATTCCAAGAAGAAAATCCAAGAGCATTAGATATGCATATAGCTTTTGTTCAGACACTTTTAGGCTTATTTTTTAATTCCAAAAGTCCTATAAGGAATAAAGTAAGTTGCCCAACCTTAGTGATTATTCCAGAACATGACCGTTATTATAATCCGTCATATGTTAATCGTTATTATGAATCACTAGACAATCCTAAAAAAATTTACACGATGGATGATAGCCATCTTGTATTTACTTGGAACTCACAAGAGATCTGTAGAGAAGTAGGTAAGTGGGTAGACTCATACTCTAAGGAACAAACAAGTATTAATGAGTGCAGAGTATCTCCTTATGATGCATCCTGTTCCTATTGAAATAATCTGTTATCACTGTCAATAGTCTGCTGAAAAATATCTAAAAGGATATTTAATACTACATGGGATGAACCCCCAAAAGACCCATGACTTAAATCAATTACTAAAAATGCATTCTAATATATCTGACAACTTTGCTGAGATATCAGATCAATGTTCTGACATAACAGCTTATGGAGTACAACCAAGGTATCCAATGCAGTTCGTGTTAGAGGAAGAGATATGAAAGAGGGATTAGAAAGTGCAAAAGTAATTAGACACTTTATTCCAAAAGTAGCTCCAGAAATCATGAAAGAAAAATAAGTTTTTATGCCTAATTTAAAAGATCCCTGAAAGGCGATCTTAGAGCAAGTGCTATCCAATTGTTGTTTTTGATTATACTATCAACTCAAGACATGTGGAGTCGGTTGCAAGGCTGACGCGGGTAAAAGTAAATACGATGTTTTAAAGAATTATGAGCGTATACCCACAGAAGTGTGGTGGTTATACGCTCTATTTTTTAATGTGCAACCACAGGTTGCGAAAAATTAAAAGTCTAGTTGGTTGAGTTTTTAGCCCCAAACATATAGTATTAAGATATAAACTATGTTATTAATTGTAAAAGGGGTGGTCCTGTGAATCTTGGGGAGAAAATTCTAGATTTAAAAACTAAAAGTAATATGTCTCAGGGTGATTTAGCTGATACTTTAAATGTATCCAGACAATCAGTTTCGAAATGGGAAACGAATACGTCGGTTCCTGAACTTGATAAACTACTGAAAATGAGTGATATATTTAATGTCTCACTTGATGAATTAGCCCGAGGAAGAAAAACAATTTCTGAATCAAATAATGTGGTCAATAAAGAGCAAACCTCTGGATTCCCCCTGCGGAAAATCATTGGACTGGGCTTGCTTGGGGTTGGGTTTATAATTTTTGCTGTACTGCTTGTGGTAGACCTATTAATGGCGTCGATTCTTGCATTACCATTTATTATTACAGGGCTCATCACTTCATTAGTCAGAAGACACGCAGCCTTATACTGTGGCTGGGCACTATATATTATGCTTTACTGGTATTTCAGATCGTTTACAGCGGTGCGTATATTAGATATATTCAACATACTGATGTATCTAACGGGTAACATCTCACTTATTATTATTGATTGGATCATGGCAATAGCTCTTGTAGCATTACTTACTCGAACATCTAGGTTAATAAAGCGCTCAGAGAATGGAAAGTCATATAGTTAGAATAAGATAAATTTCGTATTGTATATAAGGGTTAGATGGAAAACTTAATGAAGTTTGCAATACAGATAGCAATGTTTTCAGTCTGCTTGATGAGAAGATGGTTTCTAAAAAGGAGTTATCAAGATCAAAGCTGATTTGGAAAGAAAATACATAATAAGGCAAGGTTTATATGACACTAAATTATCTACTGCGATAAAATTAAACTGATAATTAGGAAGATTCAATGTTGAACTATCCAAAATTACCGGATAGTTCACTAAAAAAACGTCAGACAGTGTCTGATGATTTAAAAGATAGTAAGGGATAAAATAATATTCCATCCATAGAGCGCCAAATAGCCCAGGATGAATGGTGAATATGGATAATTTAACTAGTGCAAAAGAATGGCTAAGGTTAGCAAAAATGGATCTAATGAGTGCAGAGTATCTCCTTAAGAAGAATCCTGTGCCTATTGAAGTAATCTGTTATCATTGTCAGCAGTCCGCTGAGAAATATAAAAGGGTATCTAATACGATGTTTTAATAAAAAATAGATGAACTGGTGTTTGCTAAGATACTCTTGTTATGAGGGTATCTTTTTTCTAATTGATATTAGTAAGTATATTTTTGATTCACTGAATAAAATTCTTTTATAATATTGTTGTAATTAAGAAAACATAAGAGTATAATCTTAATATCCCCTATGGGGGGATATTAAGAGGGTGAGGCGAATGTTTATATGAAGCAGGAGCAGATGTTAGCAGTAAAGAAACAGAAGTCAGACTATGTTAGTATTAAGACAATCCTTTTATTAGCTGTTCCGGCAATGATTGAAAACATATTACAAGTATTTATAGGCGTAGTAGATACATATTTTGTTGGCAGGCTTGGTGCAGAAGCTATTGCCGGAGTTGGAGTTACTAATTTAACTATGAATGTATATATTGCATTCTTTCTGGCATTAGGGATAGGGACAACAACTGTTGTATCAAGGTATATAGGGGCAGAAGATAATGAAAAAGCTAATCATGCAGTTAAACAGTCATTAATAATGGCTTTATTGATAGGATTACTGTTCGGTAGTATTAATCTAATTTTTTCAAGGAGAATTTTGCTACTACTAGGAGCTGAGTATGGGATAATTGAATATGCTTTGCCATACTTTCTAACTGTTGCTGTTCCCTCTGTTTTTTTATGTGTAAATATGGTTTTATCTAGTGCTCTACGAGGAGCTGGGGATACTAAAACACCCATGAAAGTTGCAATTGTATCAAATATAATCAATGCAATACTTGACTACATATTAATCTTTGGAGTATTTAGTTTTAGTGGCTTTGGAATTTTAGGAGCGGGACTGGCTACTACCACTTCTCGACTAATAAGTGTTTTTCTACTAATAAAAAAAATCAATAGCAATGGCACTAAAATTAATATACTTATATTTGAACAATGGAGAATTGATTTTGAAATGTTGACTTCTATTACCAAGATTAGTATACCTGCTGCAGTGGAAAGGTTAATTATGAGATCAGGTCAGCTTATTTATGGAGGCATGATTATAAAAATTGGAACAGAAGCCTACGCTGCCCATAATATTGCAGGCACAATAGAAACCTTTTCTTATTTGCCTGGCATGGGCTTTGGCGTGGCAGCGGCTACCCTAGTAGGTCAGAGCCTTGGTAAAAAGAAAGAAAATGAAGCTCAAAGGCTTGGTTTAATGTCATATCTATTATCTACAGGATTTATGATTGTTGTGGGAGCTATTTTTTATATTTTCGCACCATTTCTTGCTAGCTTATTTACAAAAGATGAAAGTGTTATTAACCAAGTCGTTCAAGTACTAAGGATAATTGCTTTGTTTCAACCCTTTTTATGTATTACACTAGTTATAACATCAGCACTCCAAGGAGCAGGAGATACGAAGTTTCCCATGTATTCATCTTTGATAGGTATTTGGGGAATTCGAGTATTAGGAGTATATATATTATGTATGAAATTAGGATATGGCTTAGTAGGCGTCTGGATTGCTTATGCTATGGATATAACTGTTAGAGGAGTAATTCTGATGATACGATACATAAAGGGCAGATGGAAAAATGTAAGTATATCTTAGTTTTTACAAAGGAGGATTGAGAATATGAAAGAACACAAGCACCCTAATCAAAAACAAATAATAAATAGAATGGCTAGGGTAATTGGTCACTCTGAAGCAATAAAAAGAATGCTAGAAGAAGAAAAGGAATGTGGTGAAATATTGATACAAATTGCTGCTGTTAAATCAGCTTTAAATAATGTGGGGAAATTAATCTTAAAAGACCATATCAATCACTGTATTATAGAAGCAGCACAGAATGAAGATGATAAAGCATTAGAAAAATTGGGTGAAGCTATAGACAAGTTTATTAAGTAGAGAATTTATAACAATTTCTTTTGATAAATAGAATAAACTCATTTAATTGGTATAGTTTTTCTAGAATTGCTTTAGGATTAGTACATAATTTTACATCATTAAGAAGTAACATACAAAAGGGGAGAGTAAAATGATTGAAGCGATAAATCTCGTAAAAAAGTATGGGGAAGGCAATACAGAAGTAAATGCTTTAAATGGTATTAATTTGAGTGTTAAAAAAGGGGAGTTCGTGTCCATACAGGGCCCATCTGGTTGTGGGAAGTCTACACTTTTAAATATAATAAGCTGCCTTGAAAAACCAACAAAGGGAGAAATTTTGATTGATAATATAGATATTTCAGAAGAAAATGACGGCAAGCTGGCTGAAATAAGACGAGATAAAATTGGTTTTATATTTCAAAGCTACAACTTGATTCCAACTATGAATGCCATTGAAAATGTAATGCTTCCTATGATGTTTGCAGGTAAAGACGATAAACTAATAGCCCAGAGAGCAAGTATGTTACTTGAAATGGTGGGAATGGAAAAGAGAATGAATCATAAGCCAAACCAGCTAAGCGGTGGTGAGCAACAAAGAGTCGCTGTTGCTCGATCATTAATTAATGATCCACTACTTATTATCGGCGACGAACCAACGGGTAATCTTGATAGCAAGACAGGCAGTGCTGTCATGGAAATGTTGAAAAAACTTAACGAAGAAGGTAGGACGATTGTTTTAGTAACCCATGACACTGTGGTGGCAAATATGGCTCATAGAGTGTTACATATAAAAGACGGACAGTTTATTGATAACCAACCTGGGCAGGAGGTATAGATTATGACAGCAAAAAACAGAATAAAAAATGCTTTTAAGAATCTAAAAGAGTATAAGCTTCGTTCTTTTTTAACCCTTATGAGTATAGCGGTGGGTATTGCAACTTTAATATCTTTAGTTATTATTAGTCAAAGTATGGAGCGTGCGGTAGGTGAGAGGCTTGGAGGTACTGTAGATGTTATCAGGGTACTTCCAGGACATGTAGTTCCCGGTAGAGACTTTGTTCCTTATGGTTCTTTTACAGAGGAATCTGCAAAGGAAGTGGAAAAAATTAGAGGGGTAGAAGCCACATCAACCTGGATGGTTGAAATAGCCATAGCAGAATATGAAGGGATGTCTGCCCCAGTTGAGGTAATGGGAGGTAACCCATCTGAAATTGAAGAATTTTTAGGAGGAAGTGTTGAACTTAAAGAAGGAAGATTGATCCAAGAGGGAGCTAATAATGAAGCAATACTTAGCACTTCTACATTGGAACATATAAACAGGTGGCTTAATGCGGACCTGAAAGTTAATGATGTACTGAAAATAAATGGTGTTAAGATTACCATTGTTGGGGTCATGGCTTATGATCTTGCTGGGGTAGAAGTTAGCCATCGACTATTGATGAACAAAGATATTGTAAAAGAAATTACCAATTCTGAAGATGTCATGCTTATGCTGGTGAAGGTTAATAATTTGAATCGAGTTTATGAGATCAAAGAAGAGATTGAAGACACATTAGATGAAGTACATGGTGTAAGCGGATTAACTACGGCTGTTGCGGCCCAAAGTGTAGTAGATCAGGTAGGGATGGTAACCCTCATGATTCAAGCTGTTGTTATTAGTATTGCCCTTATTGCCCTTATTGTGGGATGCTTGGGAATTATTAATGTTATGTTGATGTCAGTTTTGGAAAGAACACGACAAATAGGAATTATGAAGGCCATAGGAGCTAAAAATAAAGATATTCTTGCTCTTTTCTTAGTAGAAGCAAGTGCTATCAGCTTGATTGGGGGCATACTGGGGGTTTTGGGTGGTGTAGCAATTAGTATGATTGCCAATTATGTTATTTCCAGATTTATTATTGTCAACATGTCACTTATCATTGCTCCAGAAGTTTTGTTTGGAGGTATAGTAATTGCAGTTATAACAGGAATTATTGGAGGACTGTATCCTGCCAGAAGGGCAGCAAAAATGAGACCAGTTGAAGCTTTAAGGCATGAGTAATACTTTATTGGAGATATCATGGGGAAATAGTATAGGAACAATTTTTTTGAAGATGCCTCCCACAATTGTAATCTCTTTTATAAAAATTGAGAAGATTACTGTCTTTGATATAATGTCAATATTGAACTCAAGTTGGGTGTTGCAATAGAAATACATTATAAGTAACACCGTGTATTTCTTAAACCTATTTTCTAATATTATAGTTTTTGATCAACAGTAGATATGCTAGATATGCTACTGTTGATCATTTTTTTTAGTGGCGGAGAGCATGGCGTGTTTTTTCAATAACAATATTCCAAGTATCGCAACTGGAACTGTTGTTAAATAAGGGAAATATGGAACTAGGCCATAGATGAAATTTTTATAAGATTTGAATCCTTGAATTATAGGAATTCCGGTAAGCATGTAATAAGACACATATAGCAATCCTATCATAATAATTATTACAAAAGGAGAAATTGTAAGAATTATACCAGATGAAACTATCTTGAATATTCTAGTCCTCATATATCATGTCCTCACGATCTAACTTGATATCAAATTCTTTTGTTGAAACATAGCTTATTATTCCAACTACAATCATTAGAATTCCAGATATTACCATCCAATTGTTAACTCCCATGGTTTCAGCTATTGGGCCCGCAATAAACATCCCAATTGGAGCTGCAAAACTCATAACGCTTGTAATAAGTGATAGGACTTTTCCTAAATTTTGTGGAGGGATAGAGTTCTGGATATACGCTGTAAATGGAATATTGAATCCTGAACCTGTTGAACCCATTAGAAAAACTAAGATGCAAAATAACCAAAGTAAGTTTGCAGGTATTAGACCTGCAATTATGGATGTAAGACCAAGTAAACTCGTAAAAAGAGATATCATTAGAAAATGTTTTTTAAATCCTCCGAAGACACTAATTAACATTGCAGCAATCAGCATACCTAATGAAAATAACGTTTGAATCAAACCATTATGCCATGCGCTTCCAAAAAAATAATTACGAACCATCAAAGGAAGCAGAATTCCTAATGGGACAAAAACAATGGTAGATATAAGCATTGGAATTGAAAGCCTCAATAATGCTTTGTTTGATTTGATTGCAAGTATCCCTTGTTTCATATCTTGAAAGACATAGATTTTACCTGTTCGGTTTGAGTTTAACTGTGGAGTTTTTATAGTCGTGAGTGTAACAATTGCTAAGAAAGCACCGAGAACATCTAGCAACATTATCCACTGAAGATTTGTGATGCTCATTAATAGTGCGCCAAGCATTGGGCCTAGCATTGTACATGCAGTATTTATCATCTGCCCAAAGCCTCCTGCTTTAGTCAACTCATCCTGAGGCACGATTTGTGGGATAAGTGCTTGTAACGCAGGCTTATGGAATGTTTCCCCTAAAGCTCTTACAAACAGAACTACATACACTAGCGTTAATGAACGTATACCTAAAAAAAATAAAATACCTAAAAGTAAACTAGATGCGGCTACAATACCATCAGCAAGGATAATTATTTTTTTTCGGTTAAACCTATCAATCCAAACTCCAGCGAATAGGCCTATAATTGCTTGTGGTAATAACCCCGCTACACTTGCAATAGTAAGTGCAAGCGCAGATCCAGTTTCAATAGTAATCCACCAAATAATCGAAAACTGAACGGCACTAGAACTTAATAGTGAAAATGATTGACCAAAATATAATGCAAAGAATGGCTTCTTCCAGGTAGTTAACTGATTCATTTAATTACCTCCGAAGACATTCCATTATGACATTGGCGCAATCACTTGCACCATTTTCGGATGCAATCTTACTTCCAAGGTGTTTTGCATTCTTTACAATATCATCACTCAGTGCATACTGAATTGCATTGGCAAGAATATTAGACGTGACTGATTTTTTAGGAAGTGGCTTTGCAGCAACACCAAGATCGTATGCACGATGCGCCCAAGCAAATTGATCATTTGAAAAGGGGACTATCACGCTAGGAACTCCTGCTTTGAAGCCAGCTGCAGTAGTACCTGCCCCACCATGATGACATACAGCTGATACTTTATCGAATAACCATGAATGAGGGATACTATCTATAACTAATATGTTATCAGTTATGTTTGGAGGAGTACCCATTCCGCAGATAATTCCTCGCTTACCAGTTTTGTTGATTGCATCTACTGCAAGCTCAGCTAATTCTTTATGTTTTCCTAATGATGTCATGCTACCAAAACCAATATAAACAGGTTTCTCACCTTTGTCCAGGAACTTAGTTAGCTTAGTATCAGGTATATACTCACTCGGTTCCTCGACAAACCAATAGCCATATTGATGTATGTTTTTATTCCAATCGTTAGGTCGCTCAAACACAAAGTTACTGCATGATACTATAGCTGGATGCATTAAGTCATTGTGTTTTTCAAAAGGACAACCAAAATTTTCTGGTAGTTTTCCGAATTTTTCTTTCCAGAAGCCTTTAACAGAATCTTTAGATGCCATCCATAACATTCCTTGAAGCATAGTGTAACTAATCGATTTAGTTATAGGATTTGAAGGTGATTTTCCATACATAACAACTGACAAGTACTCACTTGTTTTGTGCATAGGAAATGGCGATGCTATGACTGATGGGATTCCAAATTTTTGAGCTGCAAAATATCCAATTGAACACCCGGGATGATAGATAATCAACTCACTTCCCTCACAAGCTGAGTAGTAGTCGTTTACCATATGGACTCCATATTCCTTCATTTTGTTAAAAGTCAAAAGCATCTTTAGGGGATTATCTGATGATCCTGCTGCTTCAAGAAGCTTCGGATCCACATTAAGGGTTTCAATATCAGCCTCAATTGGGTAAACATCTATCCCATAATTTTGAATAAAGCCCTTAAAGCTCTTACTTGCTGTGATGCGTACATCCTTTCCCATTTTCTTAAGTTCCTGCGCAAGTGCTACATATGGCTGAAAATCTCCTCGTGAACCTGAACAAAGAATAGTAATCATATATTAACCCCCTTGAATAATCCAACATCATGTTGTATGATATAATTATAAAATCTTATACAAAAATCATCAACCAACAATATTGTGCTATTTGTCGGATTTAAAAAGGAGGTAAATTAATCATGAATAAAAGAACGGAAATTACTGCACAGACAAAACAAAATCTCATGGATGCCTTTTGGAACTTATATTGTGAAAAAAGAATTGAAAAAATTACTGTTAAAGAAATCACAAATAAAGCGGGATATAATCGGGGAACTTTCTATGAGTACTTCACAGATGTTTATAATGTACTGGATGAAATTGAAAACTCACTAATTCCTTCTCTTGATGAGTTGCCTGTAATTGTCAACTGAAAATTCCTCTAAATAGTAATTTAATTTTCCCCTAGAGGAGCAAAAAAATTATTGCTGATTTAGCCAGTCTTGAGTTTCTTTTAAGCGATAGGAGTTACCGTTCATATTTACAATGTAAGACTTGTGAGTTAAGCGATCTACCATTGCAGCAGTCATAACTGGATCTTTGAAAATCTCTTCCCAGCGATCAAAAGAAAGATTGGTTGTTATGATAGTCGACTTTCTCCCCGCTCTTAAAGATAAGTAAGTAAAAAGTAGTTCGGATGCTTCTTTATCAAAGGATATATATCCAAGCTCGTCTGCTATGATCAAATCATATTTTTCAAAACGGTTCTCAAAGCTTCTAAGAGTCTTCTGTGAGCGGCATTCTTTAAGCTCATTAACTAGTAGAGGTATTGTTGTAAACAAAACCTTGTAGCCCGCATTACAGGCTTTTATGCCTAGTCCGATGGCCATGTGACTCTTACCAGTCCCTGGGTTTCCAGCTAGTATTATGTTTTGACCTGTCTCTATGAATTTTAGGGTGGAGAAGATTTTAACTTTTTCCCCTGCATCAGCAGGTAGGTCTTTAATGGAAAGGTCTTCTAGGTACTTTTTGTAGGGGAATTTAGCGTTTCTTATGCGGTTTTTACGACCATTTTCTTTCCGCAAATCATATTCTTTTTCTAAAAGGTCAATTAAAAAGTCCTCATAAGATAAACTTCCTCTGTAGGCTTCATCTATCCTTTCTTGATAATCTTTGCTAGTTCCTGGCAGCTTCAATTCTTTACAAAGTTCATTAATTCTTTTAATGGTCTCTTTCTGCATCATATTATCGTAGCCTCCTTTTGAAAGGCTGCTTGATTATTGCCTAAGAGTTTTCCATAGTGATTTAATATGAACTTTGAGTTTGCAATAATATCAGTAGTCCTTTCAATAATCTTTGTTTGTGGTTCCTCTTCTCTGTTAATCAGCAGTTTTATCTTCTCTGTGCTAACACTGGTTATGCTGATTCTTTCAAGTCTTTCTATGATTTTTAATGTTGGATATAGACCTTTTTCGCCAATAATTTCAAGAAGCTCTATGAATTCTCTAGGATTTTCGGTATAATAGTTATGATATATTTTTTGGAGCTTGGTATCCATTTGGCGTATGGCGGCGCTTGAATGAAGGGACCCAGGCTTCTTTTTTATTGTATTAACGTAGTGCTCAATATTAAGTGTCCAAGTAAAGTTGCCATAACTTCTTTTATGTTCTGCAATTTTCTGTTGGTCATAATAAATCTGGATTTGGTGAGGATATATCTTAACGAAAACGAACTTTCCTACCAAGTGATCAGGTACAGAATATTTATTTTCATCAATGCTTATTGTTGAGTATTTACTAACTCTATACTCTGCTGTTCTTGCAGTATCATAATCAGGCATTAGGGAAAGGAGGTGCTTTTGTTCTTCCTCTAAAACCTCCCTAGGGCTTTTCCCGCCATTTGCTTTTGTGGGCTTTGAGTTAAGTTTATCTAGTTCTTTTTCTAAATACTCATTAGCTTCTTCTAAGCTATCAAAGGTGTCCCTTTTACTAAATGCCTTTCTTCTAATGTACTCAACACTTCGCTCAACTCGACCTTTTTCATTCCCTTTGGCTATATTGCAAAATCGATATCTAAATCCATAATAAAGAGATAGTTTTAGTAAGTCATCAGTTGGTTCCTTTTCATTCTTAGCAGCAAAGCTTTTTACTGCTACTTTCATGTTATCGTATACTACTGTCCGATGGACACCATTCATTTTTTTGAAAAAACGCACATGAACGTCAAGGAAACTCTCCATTTTCTGATTGTGATAAAGGTGAGCATACCGGTGGTTCCCCATGGCATTTGCAAATGCTCCCATCTGAAAAGTCTTTGGCTTTCCTCCAATTATTAACTTTACATAACCCCAATCAAACTCAGTACTATCTCCATATGAGTATTCTTGACGAATGTAGGCTTCCTTACTTTCTTTTTCAACCTTTCTAATATAGCTACAGACAGTTGAATAGCTTATGTCATAGCCTTTCTCGGATAGGCACTCAAATATATCAATCTTCTTCTTTTGCTGCTTTCTTCTACCTGTATTTTGTTTCTCTTCATTTTCTTTTAGGTAGTTATTGATCTCGCCAATAATTTCATCAGTCAATTTTCTCTTCACTGGCTTTCTTGCCTTATACTTTGGTGGTGATACTAAATCTTCGATTAGAGTAGTATCTTCTATTTCATTTCCTACTAATTCTGCCTTCTTTGCCTCATACTCTCTGATATACTTTCTAATTGTCTTACGGTCAATGCCTGTCCTTCTATGGATTTCCCATTGAGAAACCCCATCTCTTAAATTTGATAAAATAATTTCTTGTTTATTCATTAAAGTAATCACTCCCCTGTCCTCCCCTATGATGTCATAGGGATATTATATATTTCCTCTAGGGGAATTTTCAACTGTTACACTAGGGTAATTTTAGGTTACCATAAACATTGCCCCCGATTTCAACACTAACAGGAACAATTGGGATGCCATTAGATGTATTTCTTAATGTATGGGAACAAAATGCTAAGTACTATTCAGTCTTGCTTGGAGATAAAGGTGATCCGGCTTTTGCAAGAAAGTTAAAGAATTCCATTAAACCGACAATTATGAAAGTGCTTGAAGATAAGCCTGACATCGATTTAAGAGAAATAGATTATATTCTTGAATATACACTTACTGCTATGATTGGCATTATGAGTTATTGGTTTATAAAAGAAAAGACTCTTTCAAGGGAAAGTCTGTTTAGTCTTATGCACAGGTTGATGGAGGATGGGATAATGAAGCACTTGCCACTATAATTTCATACCTAGAATTCTATGAAATCTAAGGTCATTTATTTTAAGCAAAATGCAATCGTGAAGTAGAACAACTTCCTTTTAAGGGTGACACAGTGATTGGCAATGATGTGTGGGTAGGTCAAAATGTAACCATAATGCCAGGTGTTAAAATTGGATATGTTCCCGAGAACGTCTTTTGATAAAAAAAGGGCTTGGAAGATTTTTTTTGACAGCTATCCTGTCCTCTTAACACATGTGGAGTGTTGCAAGGTTTGCTATAGTAAAAATAATACGATGTTTGAAGAATGATGAGCGTATACCCACAGAAGTGTGGTGGTTATACGCTCTATTTTTAATGTGCAACCACGGGTTGTGAAAAATTAAAGCTAGTTTGATTGAGTTTTTAGTCCTGTTCATATAGTATTATGGTATAAATATAGATTATAGATATTATTTGTAAAAGGAGTGGTCCTGTGAATACTTTTTTAAAGGATGTATTTATCTGTTCCTTGGGGGCTTATGGAGGACCTGAAGCTCATTATGGTGTTTTTACAGATCAAATGGTCATAAAGAAAAAATATTTAACCGAAGAGGAGTTAGTGGAACTTATAGCTTTAACGGGTATTTTGCCTGGTCCAAGTAGTACACAAACTATTGTGGCTATAGGACATAAAATTGGAGGACCAGTATTGGCTTTTCTCACTATGTTGGTATGGGCTTTGCCTGTGCTTTCAGTGATGACTTTATTGTCGTTTTTAAGTCATTTTTTAAGTGGTTTGAACATATCTGAAGATGGGCTACGTTATATTGGTCCCATGGCTGTAGGGTTCATAATTGTTGCTGCATATCGTATCGGACGGAAAGTTGTAAAGGATAAGCTGACTCTAGGATTATTATTCTTTGGAGCTATAACCACTTACTTTATAAGAGAAGCTTGGATATTTCCGTTGGTCCTTGTTACCGGTGGAGTGGTTAGTATTTATACTTCACAAGAGAAGAATTTATGGAATAGCGTAAAGTTAAATCCACCTTGGCCATATTTGTTTGCCTTTGGATTTTTTGCCCTTGGTAGCATTCTTCTTACGGTCGTATGGGATAATGGAACGTTAAACCTATTTGAGAGTTTCTATCGCTATGGTTATTTGGTAATTGGAGGTGGGCAAGTAGTAGTACCACTTATGTATAGTGAATTAGTAGAGGTTAATCAATATATGACTAATCAGGAGTTTTTAACTGGATTTGGCCTTGTTCAAGGTTTACCTGGCCCGATGTTTAGCTTCAGTGCATATGCTGGTGGACTGGCAGCTCGGGGCGGGAGTGCATTTACTCAAGTTATAGGTGCAATTACAGGGGGTATTGCAATATTTTTACCAGGCTTGCTTTTAATCTACTTTATTTATCCAATATGGGAAAATCTAAAGAAGATTAAAGGAATCAAGGTATCATTGAGAGGAATCACAGCCGTTGCAGGAGGCTTAATCACTATAGCTGCAGTAATTTTAATGCAAAACAGTGGATTTTTAATTGACAATATTATCGTTATGCTATGTACAGTGGCTCTGTTGCTTACAAAAAAGGTTCCTGCGCCATTTATTGTAATGGGAGTTATAGCTGCAGGATTCATTATCTAATGTATTTGTTAAACAGCAAGTGTTCTCCTACGTTTACCTAATTCCTTTTTACAAGTTTATCGAACCACCAAGAGTGCTAAGCTCTTTTTAATACTTAATTAGAATTTTTTTAAGAATTCTCTAATTAAGTATTGAAATAAACATATAATTATGGTAATATTAGAATAATGATAATAATTACTATTTAAGTAATTAAATTTAACTTGAAAGGATGAAGATATAATGAAAGATCACAAAAAATTAAACGAGTATTTATCAAACTTAGCAGTTATTAATGTTAAGCTACATAACTTACATTGGAATGTAGTTGGAAAGCAATTTGTTCAAATCCATGAGTTTACTGAGTCTATGTATAATGACGCCTTCGGCAAATTTGATGATGTGGCAGAGCTTATCAAGATTCAAGGCGGAAAGCCTTTGGTGAAACTATCTGATTACCTTCAAAATTCTTCTATTAAAGAATTAGATAAAGACATATTTACAACAGATGAGGTACTTGAGATAGTACAAGATGATTTAAGAAAAATGAAAGATCTAGCAATTGAAATTAGAAATGCAGCTGATGAAGAAGGGGATTTTGAGACTGTGGCACAGTTTGAAGAATACGTTGCAGGCTATAACAAGACACTGTGGTTTATTAGGTCTATGATGGCTTAAACCAATCAATGAAGAGACATGGGAATAATTTAGTTTCCATGTCTCTTTTTTTGTTGGGATTTGGTTGGAAGAATGACTAATAGCAGAAGTGTTTTTTTTGATTTCATTCATAATATACATATTTTTCTTGCTTAAATGCAATATATATATTACAATTATAATGTAATATATATTGCATTATTTAAATTAAAATCGAGGTGATTTATATAATTAAGAACAGTATTAAGCTAAGCCGTATTGAGAGACAACTCACTCAAGAAGAACTTGCTGAAAAAGTAGGTGTAACAAGACAAACAATTGGTCTAATAGAGAAAGAGAAATATAATCCCACCATAGCCTTAGGGCTTAATTTATGCAAAGTTCTAAATAAGTCTCTTGATCAATTATTTTGGTTAGAGGAGGATGTAAATGAAAAATGATGAGAGAGTAAATGCAGAAGTTAAAATAGCGAAAAGTATTGGTTATACGATTTTTTGGTTTGGTATATTTGCAGTGTTAGTGTATCGATGGTTTGTCTTGAACCAAACCCTTATGGATACACTTGACTTCTTTTTAGTTTGGTTTATTGGATCGTTAGCACATTTTTTTGCTTTAGCAATTAAAGGGATTCCCATTACCTATCCTGTTTCAATGAACAAAAAAGAGCAACGGTACTTTGTACTTCTAGTTCCATTATTAACAGGTATACTATCAGCTATTAGTGTTTTCTTAAAGATAGGGATGGATATTAGACGTATACTAGGCGGTTTTACAGTGAGCTTTTTGGGGACTCTTTTTCTATTTTTTCTATATAAGATCATTATTCATTTGTGGGAAAAAAGAAATACGTAGAGCACCATGATCAATATATCTATTGTAAGACTGTTTAAGGTAGGAATTAAGGAGAGGGGTAATGTTTATGTTAGAAGTGAACAATCTTGTGAAAAATTATGGAAAAAAGGAAGCGGTTAAGAATATTAGTCTTAAGATAAAACCAGGAGAGATATATGGTTTTCTAGGACATAATGGCGCAGGTAAGACAACAACAATAAAAGCATGTACTGGACTTGTAAAACCAACCTCGGGAGTTGTCAAAATATGTGGTTATGATATTGTGAGTCAGCCACTAGAAGCCAAGAAGAACTTTGGCTATGTCCCTGAAAATCCATATCTATATAATAAACTCACAGGTATGGAATTTCTAAATGTGGTATCAGATGTTTATATGAAAAGAAAAAATAATGATACAGTAAGAAAGATTAATTCATTACTAGAAGAGCTTCAGTTGACCAATGATGCTGATAAGCTCATCGGAACATATTCACATGGTATGCGTAGGAAAATTACTATTTGCGCTGCACTTTTGCACAATCCTTCAGTTGTTTTTCTTGATGAACCTACAACTGGTCTCGATGCTTCAAGCGCAAGAGCTGCCAAAGATTTGTTTAGAAAGTACGCTGATGAAGGCTCAGCAGTTTTGTTCACAACTCATGTACTAGAAATTGCTGAAAAAATATGTGACAGGATAGGTATAATATATCAGGGAGAATTGTTGGCAGAAGGTTCATTTGAGGAACTAAAAAGAAAGTACAAAGCCTATGGTTCAACTCTTGAAGACATTTTTTTGGGTATAACTGATATTAAGAAGGAGGGTTAAGGTAACATGAATTATATCAAGTGGTATATACAATTGCTTTTTCTAGTCTTGAAAAATAGTTTGTGGAAAGATACAAAAGCAATTATGAAGGCATTATCAACGGCAGCAGCAATCATAATTGGACAGATAGTATTAACTAATATACTTTATAGAAATGTCTTTGCTAACATAGACACTTTGGATGAGATGGTTAAAGGATTGCTAAATGTATTCTTTTTTGTTGCTGTTATCTGGATTTACCTTACCTCTTTCGTTCAGAGCATTAGTACCTTTATGCAAAAATTTTATAAATCACCTGATATGAATTATTTAATTTCAATTCCTCTTCCATTGAACTATGTCTTTTTGTTTAAGTTTTTTGAACACATAATAAGTAGTACTAAATCTATGCTTTTTTTGTTTTTCCCTTTTCTTGCGGCATTAGGAATATGGGTAAATGCACCATTGATTTATTACATTTCAATAATACCGTTATTTACTGTTATCTCGATTATACCTTGTGCCATGGGTGTTATGGTTGCCATGATAGGATTAAGATTAGTTCCAGCAAAAACATTTAACATAGTAACACCGATTTTTACTTTTAGTATAAATGTAACTTTCGCAGTGCTTTTTACTCGAGTACAAGATATATCTACTACTTATATTGTAAGGTTAATAGAATTTCTGGAAAAACCATGGATATCTGATATAATTCCAGTGACAGGGGGTATAAAACTTTTTTATTCTGCGGTTATTGGAGAGTGGTCTTCATATGCTACACTGTTTTTATTGATTACATCTTTACTATTTGTATACATTGCATTTATTAGCTCAAGAAAGCTATTTTTCGAGGGGTGGGCAAAAAACCAGCATATTGAATCCCAAATTAAGAAGAGAGAGGCTGAATCTGATAACTACAAAGATTCCAGCAGTAATGAAATAATCCAGTGGGTAAAAGCTGAATGGAAGATGGCACTTAGAAATTATGAAATGCTTGTGGGTTCAGCTTTTATGCTTTTTTTCTATTTGCTCGCTGTGTTTACTTTTATATATGGTGGTCTATTTTCGAACAATCCCTTGATAGGCGTGTCTTTACTAATAACTATCGCATCAATATTTAACATTATTGCTGTTTCAATACTCTTTATACCCGCTGACATAACGAAGGATAAAAATCTTTGGAAAAACCGTTACTGGCTTCTCAAGATTATGCCATTAGAAGGGAAAAAAGTATTTAATATACAGTGTAATATGTTTTTTATTCCCGGTTACATCATAAGCCTCGGGGGTATTATTGCTTATTCAGCAGTAAATGGTCTTAGTATGCATTTGATATTACTATCAATTTTGAGTATGTTTTTTATACTTTATGGAAGTTCAGCAATATATACTTCATCTGAACTATTATCATTAAGTGACTTTTTCGAAAATAATACTTTCTTAGGGAATCTTATCACTATAATATTTCCTGTGCTTTATGGTTTTGCATCTGCTGGAGGTATAACATTGCTTCTGGCTAAAGATTTTGTGTCTGGGATTCCAATAATATCCAATATTAGTGCTATCTTAAATTCTACTATTGTGAGTATTTTTTCAGGTGCCACAGTAGCCACAACATTTTTGATTTCAAGATTGCTTTTTATAAGGGTGTGGAAGAAGTTAGAAATCTAAAAAAATTGTTCACTTGTTTCCTTCTGTCTATGTACAATAATAATGAAAATGTGTTAAGAACTATGGAAGGTATTAAAATCATTATCTCAAAGGGGTATAGGTTAGTTACATTTAATGAGTCGAAGAACATGGAGTTTAGCTTAGTAAAACCCATAAGTACTTTTAAAAGTACATATGGGTTTTATTACATTATTTATAGTATCTTGCCTGCTCAGTCCAAAGTCTATGATACAGTCCTTCAGGGGCCTCCATCAGATTTTCGTGGCTACCTTTTTGACTATCTCCCCCTTGTCAAATACTAAGATATTATCACAGAATCTGCAACTGGACATTCAATGGGATATATATATTGAGGTTTTGTAGATACCATGTGATCAAATCGTTCATAGACCTCGTACTTTAATACATAATTAACAATATTAAATTTTACAAATTGTTTGACTGTAATAAAAATATGTAGTATTATGGTTTTTGCGTGCAAGCGGTTGCGTTGACCAGTGGGAAAGTATTTTATTAGGATGGTTTTGATGCTGAAATGTTTAAAACGTAGATGATTTTGTGGCGTATTTTAAGTAAAAATTACAACGTAAATTGACTGCAGAATATTGAAAGTTTGTGAGGGAGAGTGCCTTGCCTTGGGAAAACAATTTGAAAAAAAAGAAATGCTGAAGTTGTATTTATGGACTTTAAGTTATTTTAAACCATTTATGTTGCTGACATTCGTATATGTTCTATGCGGAGGTGCAATGATTTTCGGGGAAGTGCTGATCCCGCGGCGTATGGGATATCTGATTGATCATGTTCTTCCAATGAAAAGTACGAACATCCTAATCAATCAAATTTTCATTTTAGGTGGGATTGTTTTATTGATTTTGCTTGCAAAAGGGAGTTTTTATTTTTTAGAGCAGATCATATCTAATAAAATCATTAAGAATCAACAAACAGACTTAATGCTAAAGCTTCAAAAACTAGGCTTTTCGTATTATGAGAAAGTGCCCACAGGGCAAATTCTGTCTTTATTTGAGAATGCCGTAAGAGAGACACAACAAACCTATACGTTTCTGTTTCCACAATTTATTTATTGTTTAGCTCAATTTGCTGTGCCGTCGATTATTTTGATCATAGAGGAACCAATATTTTTTGTTGCTGCAATGATTGGAAATATTATTTATGTATTTCTCAATCAAAGGGCAAATAAGAAAATCCATCACTATTTAGGAGTGGAAACAAAAGCGGCACATGTATCTCAGCAGTCGTTATATGATGCAATTGTAGCTACAAATGAACTAAAGGCCATGGGGAGCAAAGAATGGTTTATAAAAAAGACAATAGAAGATTTCAATCAATTTAGGATACCTAGAATGTGGTCGACATTTTGGAGACATTTTCGATTTACAACCGTCGGATTGACATTGACAATTTCTATTGTGCTGTTTTATTTATTTGGATTGGACTTGGTGAAAAATGGTGAACTTTTACTTGGTGAATTCATTGGATACGGTTTCCTTATGGGGCTTGTTTCACGGGGATTTTCGGTGTTCTTTTATATTATTCCTGCTCAGTATCATGCATTAAACTATGCAAAGCAGCTCTATGAATTCATGAATTTAGAACCTGATGTTTCAGAAGATAAGAACAGTTTAGATGCTCAACTTGATTCCTTTGATGTTGAGTTCAAGAATGTCTCATTCTCTTATAAAAGGGATCAGCCAATTCTCAATAATATATCTTTTAAGATTACGTCAGGAAAAAAGACTGCAATTGTAGGGGAAAGTGGTAGTGGAAAATCGACACTATTAAAATTGATAGGAAGATTCTACGATGTTACAGAAGGTGAAATTGCAGTTGGAGGACATGATATTAAACAATTGAAGCTGAAGAATCTAAGACAAAATTTTGGCTATGTTTTTCAAGATACATATCTGTTTCACTTATCCATAAAGGACAATATTAAGTTTGGAAAGCCAGATGCATCGGATGATGAAGTGATGCAGGCTGCAAAACGTGCAAATGCCCATCAGTTTATCATGGAAACCGAATGTGGATATGATACAGTGGTTGGGGAACGGGGTATCCGATTGTCTGGAGGTCAAAAACAACGTATTTCAATTGCACGAATGTTGTTAAAGGAACCTCAGATTATTTTACTAGATGAAGCGACATCTGCACTGGACAATGTTACTGAAGCGGCTATAAAACAATCGTTAAATGAATTGTCCGAAGGTAGGACTTTGATTACAGTTGCCCATAGGCTTTCTACAATTATGGAATACGATTCAATCATAGTTCTGGAAGCAGGCGAAATTGTTGAACAGGGCACTTATCAAAGCTTGATAGATAACCAAGGGGTATTTTATAGATTAGCAATGAGAGGTGTTGAAAATGAGATCTAGTATGTCATTTATACTTAAATATATCAATAAGAAACCATGGTTTCTATTAGGATATGCTACTCTTTTTTTGGAAAGTTTAACACCGATTATAGCTATTTTGCTTCAACGAGATTTAATAGATAGAGTATTTATTGATAGACAATACCAGGAATTTTCTATGCTAATTTTACTTTATTCGATTTTCTTTTTTGCTCCCAAATTATTGTTTACTGTTAGAAGAGTTACCTTTTATCACATTGGTTATCATCTTCAAATGTCTTTAACAAAAGAGTTCTTATTGAAAGTTTATGAGTTACCAGCGGAGATTTTTAATAAAGAGCATGTAGGTAAACTATTAAACAATATTCGAAATGATATTTCTGATGCCAGTGATGTAGCTGTTAATCAACTGATGTCAGAATCAGTGAAGATTTTACTGACCATTATATTTTTATCTTACTCCATAGCGTACATTAGTTTCACAATGTTTCTAGTTGTAATAGCTGTATCTGTTATCTATTATTTTTTACTACACAAGTTCGGAGAAAAAACCAAACAATATTCCCAACGTGTGAGGGAAGAAAAATCAAATGTTTCTGTTACCATTGAAGAAAGCATATCAGCAGTAAGAGAAATTGTAGCATATAATCGTCAGGATTGGCAGATGAAAAACTTTGAGAATAAATTCCACTGTTATTTTAAGGCAATTCTTAGGGAAGGGCTGTATAAAACAAAAATATTGTTTGTAAGTGAACCCTTTTTATATGGAACTAAAATCATTGTTATTCTATTTGGCGGTATGAGAGCAATTTCCAATAATGTTTCATTGGGGGCATTTGTTGTGAGTTTCACCTTGGTTGATCAATTGGTAACAGAACTTGGGCACCTATTTCAGCAAGGCCTGATGGGCAAACGGTTAGTGGCGTCTGTTAATTGCATTCAATCCGTAATGGGTGAAGAAAGTACTGAATTTGGAACCCTTGAGTTTGATAGTCAAATTGATTCCATACAGTTTAGAAATGTAACATTTAGATATTCGCCAGATTCAGAACCAATACTGAACAATTTATCAATTGATTTTCCAATTGGAAAAAAAGTTGCTCTTGTTGGTGAAAGCGGAAGTGGAAAGTCGACCATTATACAACTGTTGCTTAGAGCTTATTCACCAGAAAAAGGAGACATTTCTATCAATGGTGTTCCTGTTCATAATTATGGTGAGCAATATTCGGATAAAATTTCAGTTGTTTTTCAGCAACCTCATTTTATTCCATCATCTATAAAGGAAAATCTGGTGTTTGATAAAGTGTACCAACAAGGGGAGATTGAAACAATTTGTAAAGAAATGTTGTGTCATGATTTTATTCAAGGATTTCCCAAACAGTATGGAACAGAAGTCGGGGAACGGGGTACTACCTTGTCTGGTGGGCAAAAGCAACGTCTGGCATTATCGAGAGCAATTTTGAAAAACACAGAAATACTTATTTTAGATGAGGCAACGTCAGCCCTAGATACTGAAACTGAGTATCGTGTTCAACAAAATATAGATAAATTGAGACAAGGAAAAACGACGATTATTATAGCACATAGAATGTCTACGATTCAAAATGCAGATTTCATATATGTCTTAGATAAAGGGCGTGTTGTTGCTCAAGGAACTCATGAAACATTGATGACTGAAAGTCTGATATATAAGGAATTATATACTTTTCAACAAGTTTGTTGATGATTTTGAAATGTATGATTAAAATTATGGAGGAATAGTTGTGAGCAAAGTTAAAGCATTGTAACAATAGCAGGATGAAACCAGTTTAGATAAAAAGAAAATTGAACGTAGGTGTAGAATTAAAGCCTTTACTTAAAAAGTTGAAAATGATAAATTTAAAGGGTATTGAGAGGAGGAGTAATCATGGAATTAATGTTTGAAATAACAGAAGAGGATTATATTAAATTTAATATGCACCATCTTGAAAATTCACCATCACAGAAAAAGACATTCAATTTATTAAGATATATAATCCCGTTATTATTTTCTCTGCCCATATATGTAATAGGGACAAGTTTGCTTAAACAGCCAGAAACTTATTGGATTATTATCGCAGTTTTATTTTCAGCAGGATGGATAATAATGTATCCAAACCAATATAAAAGACTTATAAAACAGCAAACTAAGAAACTATTGCAGGAGGGTGACAATTCATCTATATTTGGTAAAAAAGTTATGACAATTAATGAGAAGGATATAATAGTTGTTAGTGAAAATTCTTCCGAGATAACTTCAAAGGAAAACATAAAAGAGGTTAAAATTTATGATGATATGATACTTATTTATTTAAGTGGAATTACCGCTCATATCATACCATCAAGATACCTGGACGAGGAAACTAAAAAAGAGCTTTTGGAGGAATTGAGCTATAGTAATAAATTCTAATTGGGCTGTCTAGTATGCTTGGACGATGTGGAATATTATATATTGGTGGACTACTGCACTAGATTGGAATTTTTAAGATGGCACATTAAATAAAGAAGACCATGTTGGGTGAGGGGAAGCCAAGGGGATGTTTAGTTTACCATGGCATGAGACGTACACTACAAATAATTGTATTAGGAGGTTTTTTATGAAAACTGAAGTCATGTTTCACTGCGGAAACGCGCCAAAAATGGAACGAGTTATTGAATTGACCATTGCTCTTGCGAAAAAAGACGTTAACTTGGTGAAATCCCATGTGCGCGAGGATTTTGTTTGGAAGACTGTTGGTGAGGATGATGTAATTTTATTCGAAGATTTAACTCAAAAGCTAGCAAGGAGACCTACCGTAACCAAATTAAATGTCGAAAACGCCCTTAGTCATGGCAACGGGGCCATGTGCGAGGGGACCCTTTCATTTGAAGACGGAAGCCTACTGTATTTCTGTAATGTGGTTAAATTTGTAAATACCGCTAAAGACGCTTTGGTCAAAGAAGCCCATACCTATTTTGTTAAGTAAGTATTGCTGAGAAAAAAGGTGCGAACATTCCGCTGTAACCTAAAATAACCTTAAGTATATATATGATTATAATTAAGGGCAAACCCAGCTAGGTGTTACTATGGTGAAAGAAGTAGTATTGTAGTAAGGCTACGAGGGTAATATTAATACGAAATTTTGGGTAGAAAAAGACCACTAGGCAAATATAGATGCCTAGTGGTCTGATTTTTTGTACAGTTTATACTACATTACCTTTTATCCCATCTTAATTATAGCATATAAAAAACTCTAAAAATAGACTATTTGTTCATACTTGTTAGTGCTATAATGCTATAACAAGTATACTTGCTGAAAATATAAACATACTAAAGCAATACTCAGAGTTGCTTTAGTATATGGGTCTGAGGAATATATAGAATGAATTTCATAAAAGGGAGGTAAGCATATGAGTTCATATGTGATTGGTTTACAGGAAATTGACAAAACAAAAATCAAGGATGTTGGGGGAAAAGGCGCAAATCTAGGGGAACTTTGCAGGATTGCAGTAGCACATGTGCCAGATGGTTTTTGCATTTCAACTAAAGCCTTTAAAAGAATGACTGCGGAAACGCCATTGATTAAAGAATTACTTGGGCAGATATCCCTTCTAAAAGCGGAGGACAGGTATAAAATCACTGATCTAAGTGATAAACTACGTAGAGCCATCGAAGGGGCAACAATACCGGAAGATATTACTGATGAGATTATCAGATTTCTCTCGGAATTTGGGGAAAGAGAAGCTTATGCAATAAGGTCCAGTGCTACTTCTGAGGATTTGCCTTATGCCTCATTTGCAGGACAACAGGATACCTATTTGAATATTGTTGGAAGGGAGTCTATCCTCAAACATATTAGCAAATGCTGGGCATCACTGTTTACCGAAAGAGCAATAATATATCGTATTCAAAAAGGGTTCGACCACAGCAAAGCACAGTTGTGTGTAGTCATCCAGAAAATGATATTCCCTCAGGTAGCAGGAATTTTGTTTACTGCAGATCCCGTCACTTCAAATAGGAAGATCACATCCATTGATGCCAGCTTCGGACTTGGTGAAGCAATGGTCAGCGGTCTAGTTAATGCTGATAATTATAAAGTGCTCAACGGAAAAATTGTTGATAAGAATATACCCATCAAAAAACTGGCTATTTATGCTGTAAAAGGTGGAGGCACAAAAGAGCAGGAGGTTGAAGCTGAGTGGCAGAATAGACAAGCGTTGACAGATGAGCAGATTTTGCAGCTTCAGAAATTGGGTGAGAAAATTGAAAAACATTTTGGTAGCCCTCAGGATATTGAATGGTGTTTGGCTGATGATACATTCTATATTGTACAGAGTCGGCCAATTACTACTCTGTACCCTATCCCTGAAGCCACTGATGAAAAAAATCATGTTTATGTATCTGTTGGCCATCAACAAATGATGACCGATTCCATGAAACCATTGGGATTGTCTTTTTTCTTATTAACTACACCAGCACCAATGTGCAAAGCCGGTGGAAGGTTATTTGTTGATGTTACAAATATGTTGAGTGCTCCTGACAGCAGAGAAATTTTACTAGATACCATGGGACAATCCGATCCTCTCATAAAAGACGCACTAATGACCATAACAGATCGAGGAGATTTTATAGAATTTTTACCTAATGATAGAAAAGAATTGAGTTCCAGTAAAAGTAATAAAGGAATGCCACTTTCGGATATAGGAACACAAAACGAATACGATTTAACAGTGGTATCTAATTCCATTAAAAATAGTCAAGCATCTATAGAGGAGCTAAATCAAAGTATCCAAGTAAAATCAGGAGCAGATTTGTTTGAGTTTATTCTAGAAGATATCCAAGAGTTAAAGAAGATTTTATTTGACCCCAAAAGTATGGAGGTGATTACTGCTGCTATGGATGCTTCAGCATGGGTTAATGAAAAAATAGAAGATTGGCTAGGTGAAAAAAACGTAGCAGATACACTATCACAATCTGTACCAAACAATATCACTTCAGAAATGGGTCTAGGGTTATTGGATGTGGCTGATGTAATTCGCCCCTATCCAGAAGTAATTGATTATTTACAACATGTGAAAGATAATAACTTTTTGGATGGACTAGTGGAGATTGAAGGGGGCCATGAAACCCGAGAAGCAATCTTGTCTTATCTCAACAAATACGGAATGAGATGTGCTGGGGAAATCGACATTACAAAAACCCGTTGGAGCGAAAATCCAACTACACTTATACCCATGATTCTCAGTAACATCAAAAACTTTGAACCTAACGCTGGAAATAGGAAATTTGAAAAAGGGTTACAGGAGGCTCTGAAAAAAGAACAAGAGCTATTAGAACGATTGAAGGAATTACCCAGTGGTGAACAGAAATCAAAAGAAATAAAGGAAAAGATAGATCTAATCCGGAATTTCAGCGGATTTAGGGAATACCCAAAATACGGAATGGTTAATCGTTACTTCATTTATAAACAAGCTTTACTTAAAGAAGCGGAGCAACTAGTACAAAATAACGTTATTAATCAAAAAGAAGATATCTATTACCTCACCTTTAAAGAGCTACATGAAGTAGTGCGCACAAACAAACTAGATTATCAGATCATCACTAAACGAAAAGATGAGTACAAATTATATGAAAAGCTTACTCCCCCACGTGTTATCACGTCTGATGGAGAAATAATTGTAGGGGAGTATAAACGAGACAATCTTCCCGCCAAAGCTATTGTGGGCTTGGCTGTTTCTTCGGGAGTTATAGAAGGGCGAGCACGGGTCATATTAAGCATGGACGATGCTAATCTAGAAGAAGGAGATATATTAGTCACCGCCTTTACAGACCCCAGTTGGACACCACTATTTGTTTCCATAAAAGGCCTAGTCACCGAAGTTGGTGGACTGATGACCCATGGAGCAGTTATAGCCCGAGAATATGGTTTGCCAGCTGTTGTTGGAGTAGAGAATGCTACGAAACTAATAAAAGATGGAGAACAGATTCGAATACATGGGACAGAAGGGTATATCGAAATCTTGTAAAGGGGAAGATGTGGTCTACTAAGTTTTAAAGAAATAACAAGAGCGTATGGCCACTGAATGTGTTCATACGCCCTAGTTTTTTAATGAGAGATGGTGTTGATTATTCTTTCTAGCTCTTCAAACAAAACTTTTGCAAGCTCAAAATTTGAGTCTTTTAAAGCAGATTCTATTTGCGTTTCCACAGATTTTTTCTTTTGCTCTATTTCTAAATAGTCTTTATCAAAATGCTTAGCATAAATCATCTTTCTAAACTTCTTCATGTTCATTTTTCTAATGGTCTTATCTTCAATGATTAAAACAAAATCCATACAGTTTACTATAAAATAGAAATCATGAGAAATCATTAAAACAGCACCGTTATAGTTTTTTATGGCTTTCTCAAGTGCTATTTGTGAATAGGTGTCTAAATGACTTGTGGGTTCATCAAGAAGCAACATGTTTGCATTACTAGCAGAAATTTTGGCTAATTGAAGTAAGTTTTTTTCTCCACCAGATAAAGATCCTATCTTTTGACTTAGGATTTCTTCGTCAAAGCCATAATCTGAAATATAAGAACTAATCTCTTGATAGGTTTTGAATCCTAATTCATAGAACTCTTCAAGTATGGTACGGGACTCATTTAGTATCTCATCTTGATTTTGAGAGAAATAAGCCATATTAACGTCTTTATTTACTTCAATAGAAGGATGATTATTATTAAAGATTTCTCGGAGCAAAGTAGTTTTTCCTGTGCCGTTTGAACCAATAAGTGCCACTTTATCCGTGGATTTAATCTCGAAGTTAGCATCTTCTAGAAGTATCTCATTAAAGGAAACACTGTAATCAGTAACACTTAAAGCAGTAGCTTCTTCGCTAATTTCATGCTCAGCAATTAAACGGATCTTTGGCTGTTTAATATCTACAAATGGCCCTTTGATTCTACGGGCTTCTAATCTTTCTTGAAATTTCACCCTAGCTTTTAATGTTCTCCCTTTAGCAGCATCAGCATTATCGGTTGCTATATCTCTTAGTTTATCGATTAAGAGCTCATTTCTCAGAATTTCTTCATCATCAGCTATAGCTTGCTCTTGGGTATCAATTTTACTTTGAAGCAATGATAGGTTGTAATCAATGTAGCTGCCATCAAACTCTTGGAGTTCCATGTTTTCAAGGTGTATAATTTTATTAAAACAATGGTTCAACAGATATCTGTTGTGTGTAATAACTAACAATGTGCCCTTGTGTGAATTAATTAGGCTTTTAAGAGCATTTAGGTTTTCGAAATCTAAGAACACGTCGGGTTCATCCATAATGATTAAATCTGGACTATTAAGCATCTCCTTAATGACCTGAATAAGTTTAAATTCCCCACCACTAAGCTCAGTTACCATGAGGTTTTTCAGCTTGGTGAGGTTTGCTAGATATAGCTGCTTATCAATATTACTTTCAAAATCACTTCCACCAATTGCATCAAAGGTGTCCAGAGCTTGTTGGTACTGTTCCAGTAAAGCATCCATATCCTCAGATGACTCCATTTGAGCACAAAGAGACTCTATCTCATTTTGTAGCTCAATGAATTCTTCACCTATGTATTGGAAAACTGTATTTTCTTTTGTTTTGTCTATTTGAGGAAACTGACTTACATATCCAATTCTACAATTTGGGTCAATCTTTAATATTCCATCGAACAGATATCTTTCTGGATCCATGATTATATCTACTAATGTACTTTTTCCACTGCCACTTGATCCTATGAAAGCGCAATGTTGACCATCTTCCAGTGTAAATGAAATTTTATTATATAGATCCTTCTGGGGAAATGAGTAAGACAAATCTTCAATTGTTATCATATTATTACCTCTCTATATCACTAAAATAATTAAAAAAGAGCTTATAAGATTAAGCTCTTCTATATGTAATATTCCCATGTAAATTAATTATTATTTTAGTTGCAAGGCTTAGTAAGGAATCTCAGTTAATCGGATTACTTTCTTTGGGTTTCCTATGTATATCTACGGCTTTTTTGGTTAGATACTGTACAATGTATCAGTAGTTATGATATATTAAGGTTAAAATTAAATATTACCGTTAAAGGGGAGTAACTACCTATAATAGGGAGATAAAGTCAACAACCGATGGCTAAATAAGCTGTCTGGCTTTATCCTTTGGACTTTCAAAGCAGTAAGACCTTTAGCATAGTTTTATCTACAGGATAAAATTGTGCTAAAGGTTTTTTTAATTTTACAAAATAACGAATTAATAGTTTTATCAAAGAAAGTGAGGTAGGTTATGGAATATTTATTATTAGTTATTGGATTCGGGTTACTTATTAAGGGAGCAGATTATTTTGTGGTAGGTGCATCTAATATAGCTAGACTACTAAGAATACCTCCTATCCTTATTGGACTTACTGTAGTAGCATTTGGGACAAGTGCACCAGAAGCAGCAGTAAGCATATCTGCGGCTTTGAATGGGAGTGGAAGTATTACGCTAGGAAACGTAATTGGGAGCAATATCTTTAATGTTTCATTAATTGTTGGAATAGCAGCTATGATTTATCCCCTTAAAGTAGAAAAACTGACAATATTAAAGGAGATTCCCCTTGCATTATTGTCAGCAACTGTTTTGTTGGTAATGATGGCAGATAGGAAACTTCAAAATTTAGATCAAAACCTTCTAACTAGGTCTGACGGACTTATTCTCCTAGGGTTTCTCTGCGTTTTTGTATACTACATTATAGAGATTGCTCTTAATAGTCGAGAGAAAACAAAATCAGAAGATCATATGTTGGACAAGAAGAATGCTAGTAAAAGTGTGATATTCACATTTTTAGGTCTTGTAGGAGTAGTTCTTGGAGGAGATATAGTAGTCAAAAATGGTATTAGAATTGCCTTGACACTAGGGTTAAGTGAAACCTTAGTAGGATTAACCATAGTTGCTATAGGAACATCTTTGCCTGAATTGATCACTTCTATTACTGCTGCTTTGAGAAAAGAGAGTGAGATTGCATTAGGAAATATCGTAGGAAGCAATATATTTAATACCTTATTTGTATTAGGCACTTCTTCTACCATATCTCCTGTGCTGGTAGCCAATGAAATGTTTTTGGATGCCATTGTAATGATATTAGTAACCTTAGTTCTACTCCTATTAGCATCTAGCAATAGAAGAATATCGAAAGTTGAAGGGTTATCCCTTACGATAGCATACGTAATCTATACTATTTATATTATTATAAGAAATTAGTTAAGGGGTATTAACTTAAATTGCCTACTCCATGAGACAGGTGAAGAGATTTCTTCCTGAGAAAGAAGGGTTAGAGGTAATACTATGTTTTAATATATATAATAAATGAGCCTATAGGTTATGTAAGTACCCATAGGCTTTATTTTAAAACTGTTAAAGCGTTAAATACCTATTATATTAGAGAGTGATTGTTATCATACTTAGTATAGCCTCCTTTAGTTTAGACATGGGAGTTTTGGGTTATAGAATAAAAGGAACTGGGTTGAAAAATGCAGGAAAAATGACAGTACTTAGATCGGAAAAAACTATACACCACAATTCTGTGGTGTATAGTTTTTTGATTCTAAGATAAAATTGCCTTTTCTAAATGTACAAGTACTTCTTTATATTTTAGGGAAGTATCCGCCAACTCTTGATTAACTTTACTAAATTGAGTGAACAGCTGACCTACTTGCTTACTGGAAAGTTTTCTATCTATCCAAGGGAATAAGATTTCATCTTCTTTTTTAATGTGCTCTGTTAGCATGTCTTTAAATGCATTTAGATGTTTAATAGCTTTTTGTGCATCCTTTTCCTCAGCGGCCTCTAGGATAAGCGCGACATTCTCTCTTCCAAAAACATGGTCATCTAACATGATCTTGATAATCTCCGACTCTTGCTCCACCAGTCCAAACAATATATTTTCTTCCTTGCCATGGTGGAGTTCGTCAGCATAGTGTCTACAAAAAAGTGCTCCTTGTTTAACTTCAGCCCAGATATCTCTTTTGCCATCCTGTAGTATTTCGACTACCTTCGGAACTAGGGCGAGCCATCTTTTAATCAGTACATGCTCATCTACTAATTCCTTTACAGGAGGAGAATAGACTATTTCAGTGACTTGGGGTGAATTAACTTCTACTTTTGCTTTAACAACTTCTCTATGGGAATATATTTCTTTTTCTATCTGATACATCATTTCAGCTTCATCTTCTGGTTGTAGATTGTGAATTCCCACAACATCCCCTAGGATACATGTTCCCGGGTTACATGTGGTGCAGCCTATATTAAAGTTATTTAAAATATCTCCAACCTTGGGGTATTGTTTTATGACTTCCTGTATTCCTGTGTTAAGCCATTTTTCCATAGTTTACACCTCTTATAACCATTCTTCTCTAAGGATTTCACCTTGAAGAGAAACTACAATAGTTTTTACAGGTACCTTGCGACTGGACTTTTCAAGTGCTTGTTTTGCGATTTGCACTAGACCCATACAGCATGGTACTTGCATGATTATTACAGTGATTGTATTTGCATCGGAAACTTCCATAAAGTTTTTGATTTTTTCAACATAGATCTCTTGATTACTATCTAGCTTTGGACAAGCAATAGCAAGACTGTGATCTTTAAGGTGATCCTTATGGAAATCTGCAACTGTATAAGCTACACAGTCAGCACTTATTAGAATATCTGCTTCTTTATAGTAAGGGGCCTCAGGTGACACTAAGTGTAACTGAACTGGCCATTGTCTTAACTGGGATTCTCTTTTACCTTCTTCTTTAACTACCTTTTTATTAAACTCTTGCATTTGTGATCCTGGACAACATCCTGACATTTTTATATTCCTCCTTAAATTCCTTTAGTTGAGTTTCTATACTTATACTATAAGGGAACTAAGGAAAGGCTTCAGTGATTTAAATCATATTCAGTGCCAATTATTACTTGCTCATTTCTAGTGGGATGCTGAGTTCTTTTTTTAAAAATTTGTGGGTTTTCCATTAAAAGAGACAGAACACGCCGTTGCCCACGGAAAACTCCGCCACCCGGCAAATTGAGTTTCAAATAGCTTTTTAATAAGACTGCTGTCTTTAAAAGTTGAGTGTGTACCATTGGAGTCGGAGTAGGTATGTCATAAGTTTATGTTATACTGCATTAGATAAAACTTTCACAAGGTGATGACTATACCCTATGTGTTAGGATAGTTGTCGTATAGAAATTGATGTATAATAGAAAAAATACGACAATGAACCTAAGGAGAGAGAATAATGCCTAGAACTAGCAAGTATAGTCAAGATTTTATAGATACAGTTTTAAAGAGGCTTGAGCCCCCTTCATCAGAGACAGTGAATGATTTATCAGAAGAGTTAGGGATACCAAGCTCAACTATCTATACATGGGTAAAAAGGAGCAATGGTAGTTTAAGAAAGCAAAAACCAAAGGATAAGTGGACATCTAAGGATAAGTTTCATGTTGTTTTAGAGACAGCCACTCTATCGGAACTGCAACTAGCAGAGTATTGTAGGAGAAAAGGTCTTTATGTAGAGGAAGTTAAAGCTTGGAAAGAGCAATGTCTTAATGCAAATAATGAACCTGTAGAAGATACTAAGAAGATAAAGAGTGAGCTTAAAGAAGAGAAAATAAAAGCTAAAGAGCTAGAAAAAGAGCTTCGGATGAAAGAAAAGGCATTAGCTGAAACGGCTGCCTTATTGGTACTTAGAAAAAAGGCAAACGCGATTTGGGGGGACCCCGAGGAAGACTGATCAGTGACTCAGATCGTGTTGAAGCAGTAAAGCTGATCAAAGAGGCCGTAGATAGTGGTGCTAGATTAAGACCAGCCTGTGCAGAGCTTAATATAAGCGATAGAACCTATCAGCGTTGGTCTAAGGGAAATGAAGTGAAAAAGGATCAACGTCCGTTGGCGCAAAGGCCTGTTCCCAAAAACAAGTTAAGCGATGAAGAACGCTCCATAATACTAGATACGGTAAATAGCCCCGAGTACGCTGACCTACCTCCCTCTCAGATTGTACCGAAGTTAGCTAACGAGGGTAAATATCTTGCTTCCGAATCGACAATTTACCGAATATTGAGAGAAGAAAAAATGAATGCACATAGATCTAAAACTAAAGAGCCTATAAAAAAGGAAGCTCCTACACATATTGCGACAGCTCCAAATAAGGTATGGACATGGGACATAACCTGGTTGAATGCTTCTGTAAAAGGTGCTTACTTTAAGCTATATTTAATCTTGGATATGTTTAGTAGAATGATAGTGGCGTACGAAGTTTGGGAGTCAGAAAAAGCAGAATATGCAGAGCAACTAGTAAGAAAAGCAACCTTGTCACAAGGCATAGCTGGAAGACCCCTGGTCCTTCATTCTGATAACGGTAGCCCAATGAAAGCTGCTACATTTCAAGCAACCCTAGAAAAGCTTGGTATCCAAAGCTCATTTTCTAGACCTAGGGTAAGTAATGATAATCCGTACTCTGAATCACTATTTAAAACGATGAAGTATGTTCCGAAGTACCCTACTATAGGGTTTCAATCAATAGATGAAGCAAGGAAATGGGTAAGAAAATTTGTAAGTTGGTACAACAACGAGCATTTGCATAGTGGTATTAAGTTTATAACACCCTATCAGAGACATTACGGTCTCGATAAGGCAATAATGGCTAAACGTATCGAAGCTTATAAACTAGCTCAACGAAAGCATCCTGAAAGGTGGGCTAGACATATCAGAAATTGGGAGTTGCCAGAGTTTGTGGCACTAAATCCTATTAAGGATGAAGAAGCCGTGGAACTTATTAGTCAGGAAGAGCAAGTGTAATCACAAGACTAGATTTGGCGAAGCGTATCATTTACTTGGAGAGGCCCACATGGTAGCCTGTTGAAAAGGCAGGACTTATTATTTATGGGCATGCCTTTAAGGACCGGGCAGAGGCTCCATGTCAATGACAAATCGGGTCCAGAACTCATAATTATTTTTATTAAAATGCGACAACTTTATTGACAAACACCGCTATATATGTTATTATATTCACAAGTAAATTTTAAGGAGGTATCTAAATGCGAGAAGAAAATCAAATTTCAAGGAAAAAGTTTCTTAAAGGGGTAGGGGCTACAGTTGCAAGTGTAGCAGTAGTGGGAACTATTGGGTCTGTACTAGCAGGATGCTCATCAGAAGCATCAGCGGATGTTGAAAAAGCGCAATGGCCATATCCTTACCAAAAGGTTGACTCCGCCGAGGCAGAGAAAATTGCTTATAAAGGATACAAAGAAAAGGGTGGCTGAGGCATCGGCGTAGCCGACGGTCTGTTCGGCTTAATGGCAAAGGAAGTAGGATATCCTTACAATCAAGTACCTATAGAAGCTTTTCAAAATGCAGGGGGAGGATATGGTCAAGGGACTCTTTGTGGTGCCTTAGGAGCAGCTTTTGCCTTTGTAGGTGCAGTTTGTGATCAGGAAACAGCAAAGAAGATAGTTTCAGAGCTTTCAAGGTGGTATAAAGTAGCAGAATTCCCTATTTATCAACCAGGTACACAGAATCCAACGACAGTAGCTGAGTCTGTTTTATGCTCAGAATCAGTTCTCAAGTTTATGGACGTAGCTGGAGTTGAGCACGGTTCAGATGAAAGGAAGGAACGTTGTGCAGGTCTTACAGCGGATGTAGCTAAAAAGACAATAGAATTATTAAATGCCGAGATTGGATAGTTATCATTACTTACTAGGTTAAGAAGGATGGAGAGCATTTGGTTGATATCTCATTTGATAATTAACCCTCCCAAATAGGTATCACCAAATGCATTTTCTTATCCTTACTTCAGGAAAATTAGAATGATTTTTTAGTTAGTGATTTATATGAGTGCAAATTTACTCGTTCTTACCCTTGAAAATAAGTACTTCTATAGGTAGCCTATAGAAGTACTATAAATAATTAGATATTCTTTGATAGGATAGAAAAGATAGGAGGAAAATCTATGTTCGGGAAAATTGGTGTGTCAGAACTTATTTTGATACTGGCTATAGCCCTTGTAATTTTTGGTCCCTCCAAACTGCCTGAAGTTGGTAAATCAATTGGAAAGGCTATAAAAGAATTCAAATCCCATGCAAATAAAGTAACAGAAGATTTACAGGTGGATTCTGATGTTCAAGAAAAGAAGTAATCAAGTACAAGAAAAAGAAATGACATTAGTAGGACATCTAGCTGAATTGAGAAAGAGGATAATATATTCTGCTATCTTCTTTCTTTTGTCTGCAGTCTTTTGCTATAATTTTTCCACAAGGATAATTAACGAAATAGTGGATATAGCAAAGGATGTAGAATTTATTTTCATTGCCCCCGCTGAACTATTTATGTCCCATATTAAGCTCGCACTAACGGGAGGTTTAATTATTTCTTTACCCTTTTTAACATTTCAAATATGGTTGTTTGTTGTACCTGGGATGAAAAAGAGAGAGAAAAGGTATATTCTATTATCATTATTTATGGGAGGCATGTTTTTTGTTGCTGGTGCTGTATTTGCGTATATGATCGTTATACCAATAATACTGAAATTCTTTATAGGATTTCAGACAGACGCAATTAAACCCATGATTACTTTTAGTAATTATCTAAACTTTATATTTAGTACCATTCTTTCATTTGGAGCTGTTTTTGAACTACCCATTGTAATGATTCTATTAACTCGCTTTGGGATTCTTAAAGTAAGTTTCTTGAAAAAAAGCAGAAAGTATATCATATTGATAATAATCGTATTATCAGCTCTATTAACACCACCGGATATCATTTCTCAAATACTTCTGTCCGGTCCTATGATATTACTTGCTGAATTTGGGATACTATTATCTAGCTTAGTAGAAAAGAAAAAGAAAGAATAGTTTAAGTAGAATTTATAACATAAAAGCCAAAAAAATATAGTGAATTTGAGAGGAGATTTTAAAATGAAGAAAATATTAGTTTTAATGTTAATTGCACTTATGTTCATGACATTAACTGGATGTGGAGCTAGTGATTCTCAAGAATCAAATGGAGAAAATCCTCCTGTGAGTGAAAATAACGACTCGGGCTCTGATGAAGTGGTAGAATATATTGATGGGGTGTATGAAGGGGAAAGTTACGGCTACAAAGCTCAAATAAAGGTTAGTGTAGAGGTAACTGATGGAAAAATAAGCAAAGTAGAGATTTTAGAGCAAGATGAAACTGAATCAATCGCTGGCCCTGCCCTAGAGCAAACACCTTCTGCCATTGTTGAAAAAAACTCAACTGACGTTGAGGTAGTATCTGGAGCGACGTTAACCAGTGAGGGAATAATCAATGCTGTTAAAAATGCCTTAGAAAATGCCAAAAAATAAGTTTATTAGCATAAAACTGAATCCCCTAGCTGGGGTTCAGTTTTCTTTAATCGTCTTTCCATATTTTCACAGAGGAGATTTTTCAGGATTTGTCGAATATAAAGTTTAACTGGTGAATTATTTCACACTAGTTTATTTAGAAAATATTTCAGTAAGCTCAGGGGGTGGTACTATGTCTTCTAGTAGAATTGAAGAATTAAAAAGGCAAAGGCAAGCTAAAGTCACCAAAAGAGGATCTCAATCACCATATGCAATTGTAGTGACAGTGGTAGTTAGTACAATATATTTGGTTCTTATTAAACATAACATATACCTAAGTACTTTTTGGATTATTGGAATTTTGATTGGTATTACTTTACAAAGATCTCGATTCTGTTTTGCAGCTAGCTTTAGAGATCCAATTATGGTGGGAAACTCATCACTTTTCAAAACAATTATTTTATCATTTATCATTTCAACAATAGCGTTTTTTATGATCCAATATCGAACTGCGGTAATAAACCCTGATTATTTGCTCACTGACATCCCTGGACAGCTAAAACCCGTGGGTTTGCATACTGCACTTGGAGCTATATTGTTTGGAGGGGGAATGGTCGTCGCCGGGGGATGTGCTTCAGGGACATTGGTACGAATAGGGGAAGGATATATAATGCAGGTGGTAGTTTTAGTAGGGTTTATCATAGGTACTGTCATGGGAGCCATGCACTTTCCCTTTTGGGATAGTATTCTTATTTCTAAAGCACCAACTATCTATATACCGAAATATTTAGGTTTTTTTCCAGCATTAATTTTTCAGTTAATACTACTTGGTATTTTGTATTTAGTTGCACACTGGTATGATAAAAAAAATAATATTATGACCATGCAGGAGGAATAGTATGGCTGAGTACACGTTAGATTGTTTATATGAGGCATGTCCGATACCTTTGTTAAAGGCCCTAAAGCAACTTAATAAAATGAATATTGGTGATATTTTAATCATGCATACTGACCATAATTGTTCTATTATTCATGTTGTAGAATGGACAAAAAAGGAAGGACACTATATTGACTATATAGAAATAGCAGAAGGTGAATGGGAAATCTATATTGAAAAAGCAAAATAAGTATAATAAGGGGGAGGAAATTGGAGATTTATAAAAAAGTTTTCAAAGAACCATGGCCCTATTGGGTAGGAGCAATTATTTTGGCATTACTAAATATTATTCTATTAACTACTACGGGCTCCTCATGGCGGATAACCGCAGGTTTTTTAAATTGGGGCTCATTATTTTTAGAAAAAATAGGATTTGACCCTGCCAGCTGGTACTATTTTCAGGTGTATGATCACGGTTTAAAAGATGGAGAAACTTTTTTCATGAATTATTATACAATTATTAATATAGCAATTATAATAGGTGGGCTTTTATCAGTATTATGGGCAAATGAATTTAAGTGGAAAAAAATTAAGAGCCTAAAGCAATTCCTATTTGCTTTAGGTGGCGGAATTATTATGGGGTATGGTACACGGCTAAGTTTTGGTTGCAATATAGGAGCTTACTTCTCCGCTATACCTTCCTTTTCTTTGCATGGATGGGTGTTCGCTATCTTTATGTTTGTTGGTGCTTGGATAGGTGTGAAAATACTCCTAAAATATATTATATAAGTAAAAGGTAGCCAATAATTTAGGCTACCTTTTTAACAAAATCCTCGTTTGCCAGACTTAATAAAATTGATAAAATCCTTTTCATAGCTTGTTAATAGATGACCTTTACGATAGGCCACATAGAAATCACTTTGTAAGTTAAGGTTTTCAACTTCTATTTCCCGTAAAACACTATCCTTAAGCTCTCGCTTTATAGTTAATTCAGGGACAAAAGAGATTCCCTTTCCTGAGATAATTGAGGACTTGATTGCCTCCATAGAGTTCAATTGATAGATAATGTTTAAGTTCTCTAAACCTATGTTATATTTTGATAAACATTCAGAGATTGTTCTTCTTGCGCCAGATCCAGTTTCTCTGAAGATCAGCGGCAATTTACACAATTCCTTCAATGTAATCTTGCTTCTTAACATAGGCAGAGATGTTACTAAGAGCAACTTATCAGAAGTTATTTTCTCCATTATAATATCCTTTTGTTCTACGAAGTTTTGAATAATCCCGAGGTTAATAGTCCTATCAGATAGTTTCTTTAGTACATCCTCTGTATTAGCAATATCATAATCTATATAAACTTCAGGATGAGCCTGTTTGTAAACATATATACTACAAGGAAGAGCATATTCACCGATTGCTTTACATGACCCGATAATCAGTTCTTTTTTGCTAGTTTTTAGATTCTCTAAGTCTCGCTCAATATTATGTTGCATTGAAAGCATAGTATCAGCATAATCAAAAACTACTTTCCCAGCTTCCGTAAGTTCAACACCTTTATTACTTCTAATAAGTAACATGACCTCCAATTCCTTTTCCAATGATTGTATCTGCATACTAAGACCTGGTTGAGTCAAATGTAGTTCTTTGGCTGCTTTAGAGATACTATTTAGTTTAACAGTAATATAAAAAGCCTTTAAATATTGTAGATTCATTGTGTATGCTCCTTTGAAAACAATGATATATGAAATTATCTATAAAGTTATTTCATGTTAATATTATAACATGAAATAACTTTATAGAGTCGTCATTAATTTCTATATATTGAGATTTAATTCAACCTCTGAACTTATTCCAGCCATAGAGCGACAAATAGCACAGGAGGATGATTGAATTGTATAGTATGGTTAAGTAAACCTATTGTATCTAGGGGTTATATGGGATTGAAAAAAATGGATAAGCGTGATAAAGTTGTACTATAGTTAAATTATTAGAAAAAAAAGATAATTTATTAAACAGGGGGTACTTATCATTGGAAGATAGTAGGAAGTTTGACATATCCTTTTTAGGTGAATTTAAGAACAAAGCCATTGAAAGTGAATTTATTGAATATGACATGAGGCGTTATGCAAAAGTCTTAGGTCCTATTGCACTTATCTTTGGCACAATTTATATGATGTTCCTAATTGCAGACTATTTTGCCATTGATAGTCCTTATGCTTTCACTATTATATTAGTGATAAGATCACTGTTTCTAGTTGTATCGGTAGTGGTATCTTTAGCTATAAAGAAAGTTAATAATTATATCAACCTGCCTTATATGATAACTGCATATGAAATTTTAGCTATTATCGGTTTCGTAGTGATAATCGGTTTTTATGAGTCTCACACTGTTTTATTATTTTTCAGCGTAACGGTTTTGACGTTAGCAATCTATATTATGCCTAACAGGCCTATCTATTCACAGTTTATAGTTATTTTTCTCAGTATGCCTTTTTTCATGTTCCATGCTAAAAATATAGAAGGTATTGATACAACTGTTTTTTTGAAAATAATTGCATATTATCTTATTATGATTATCTATTGTAGTATAGGGGCTTACCTGACTAATTTTTATAAAAGGAAACAGTTCCTAGACAGAAGGGAGCTTTTAAGAGTTTCTGTAACTGATCCATTGACAGGTATTTATAACAGAGCTAAATTCAATGAAGAAATTAGCCAATGGACTGACAATTGTAACAGATATGAGAATATATTCTCTCTCGTTATGCTCGATATAGATGATTTCAAAAAGATCAATGATAGGTATGGACATATTATTGGTGATAGTGTTATTCAAAATCTAGCAACAACAATTCAAAAAGTAATTCGGCATACTGATATTTTGGCTAGGTGGGGTGGGGAGGAATTTGTAATACTTCTTCCAAATACTGAGATTAATCAAGCCCTGGAAATGACGGAAAGAATCAGAATTTGTATTGAAAAAAGCAAATACCACAAAGTAGAAAATATTACTTGCAGTTTTGGATTGGTGGCCCATAGAAAAAATGAAGACTCAGAATCATTACTGTGCAGAGTGGATAAGCTTCTTTATGATGCTAAAAACTGCGGTAAAAATGTTGTTGTAAGTGAGGCTAACAAAATAGGGGAGAGAGTTCTGGAGATAGATTTTCAGATATAAAATTTTATATCATCAATGGAGGGAGGCAATAAGAAATGCATTGTATACTATAGATTGGTTAATTCACCTCTCTTTATTAGGCAGGAAAAGAGAGGTAGAAGTATATGGAATAGAGTATACTGTTAGGAGTGAAGTTATGTAATGGTACATTTAGTGTATTGTGACAACAAAGAAAAGGTAATAGAAAAAATTTTAGATGGTTCTAAAACAATGATTATCAGAGCAGCAGCAGGGAGAAAGATTCCTCATAGTAGAGTGTTTGAGGGCGAGAAACTTTACTTTATGCAAAAAGGTACAGCAAAAATCTCGGCAACTGCAACTGTGAAATCAGTTCAAAATTACGTTAAATTAGCAGAAGATGAAATAGTAAAGGTCCTTGCTGATAATCAAGAGAAATTGAGTTTATCTAAAAAGCAGCAAGAACGCTGGCATAAAAAATGTATGTGCTTGGTAGAGTTTGAGAATGTGAGTGAAATAAAGCCTATTGACTTCGAGCATCAGGGAAACATGGATGATTGGCTTATTATTGAAAAAATCGAAGATGTAGTTGTTGGCACAAGCATTCCGTATAACTATGACAAATCAAAATTTTAGGAGGTCATGTTATGGCCATGTGGAGTCCTTGGCGTGGTTGCAATAAGTATAGCGAAGGATGTAAATACTGCTATATTCATAAAGGTGATGCTAAAAGAGGAGTAGAAACAAGTACTATCGTAAAAACAGATAATTTTAATGCTCCTGTTGCAAAAAATAAAAAAGGTGAATATAAAATCAAACCGGGCCAAACCGTATACCTATGCTTTTCTACAGATTTTCTTATTGAAGAAGCTGATGAATGGAGAGAAGAATGTTGGAAAATGATAAAAGAACGCTCAGACTTGAATTTCATTTTTCTCACAAAGAGAATCGAAAGGTTTTTACACTGCATTCCAAATGACTGGAACAATGGATACGACAATGTGACTGTTGGTTGCACTGTTGAAAATCAAGACAGAGCAGACTTTAGGCTCCCTATGTTTGCTACATTTCCAATAAAGCATAGGAATATAATTTGCCAGCCACTTATTGAAGAGATAAATATTGAAAAATATCTGGACAATGTTGAACTGGTTGTAGTTGGTGGTGAATCTGATAGAAATGCAAGACCACTGAATTACAATTGGGTTTTATCTATTAGAGAGCAGTGCATAAATAAAGGAGTTAGTTTTGAGTTTAGACAATGTGGAACTCGCTTTATCAAAGATGGTAAGGAATATACACTTAATGTCAGAGAATTATGCAGTCAAGCAAGAAAGGCAAATATTGACTGTTAAAGAATTTGATGCCTTGAAAGATATTTGTTACTAGTCATAGGATTTATTAAACTCCCCTTTGAATTGGGGAGTTTTTTCTTATTATTTAATACATATTTAATAACTTAGGCTGTATCTGACGTTTAGTTCAGAAGGAAATAGTTAAATTTTGGAGAATATACGAGATATATTGAAAATGCCTTATCCATAAGAATTTATGAGGTTAGCTAAATCAACGCTAACATAAAAAGCATGTTCTTAATCGAGAAGTAAGTTTAAGGGATATCTAAAGGAGGAATAGGTAGATGAAAAAAATATTAGTATTTATTTACGATCAGATGGCTGACTTTGAAGTGACATATGCTGCTCACTTACTTGGTGCAAGTGCTGGAAAGAAAATTATAACAGTTGGATATGAAGACAAGGTTGTAAGGAGTAAATGTGGTGTAGCATATATGCCAGATCAAGTTATTAAAAATGTAGAAGTAGATGATGATGTTGAGGGATTGATTATACCTGGTGGATGGAATCATGAAGTAAGGGAAGAGCTAATTAGTTTAATTAGAGCACTAAACGAGAAACATAGACTTTTAGCAGCAATATGCGCAGGGCCTAGGTTCTTAGCTAAGGCAGGTGTTTTAGACCACAAGAAATTCACCACATCCCTTACTGAGTGGAAAGATACTCATAGAGAGTTGTTTAAAGAAGAGGATCCTTTTCCAAGAGAAAACTTCCAAATGGCAAGAGTTTTAACTGACAGAAATATAGTTACTGCACAAGGCTATGCTTTTATCGATTTTGCCATTGAAATATGTGACTGGTTATCCCTGTTTGATACAAAAGAAGAGAAGGATGACTTTGCTAAAATATTAGTGGACTATAACTTCAACAGCTAATATATAAGGACACATGCACCTAACTGATCAATACAGAAGGGGATATCCTGAAATATAGGATATCCCCTTCTTGTGATTATTTTAAAGAGGTAATGCGGATTTACAGATTATTTACTATTTTTGCAGAATGCATCAATTGAGTTAGCAACGATCTTGGCATGGTTAACAGCTTCAACTACTGTTCTAGCACCTGTAACCACATCTCCTGATGCAAAGACACCTGCCCTTGAAGTGTGTCCGGCATTATCAGTTACTAATAATCCATGTTTATTAGTTTCAAACCCTCTATTATTTGCAACTATATTATTTTTAGGAGACTGACTGACAGCTATTATCACAGAATCACATTCAAAAATATTTTCTGTACCAGTTAACTGATCTATACTAACTGATCCATTTTCATTAACAACTTTTTTAGTTTCAATATATCTAACACCTTCATCGAGTATTTCTAGTGGAGCCTTAAAGAGTTCAAACATAATGCCATCTTCTTTTGCTTCCTCAATTTCTAACTTTGTAGCTGTCATCTCTTCAAAGCCTTTTCTATAGAGGATAGTTACCTCAGCTACACCATTTCTCTTGGCAGTTCTTGCAGCGTCCATAGCTACATTACCTGCACCTATAACACAAACCTTCTTGCCTAAATCATAGACATCCGGATCTCTTAAATAATCTATAGCATAATGGACATTTCCTAAGGTTTCTCCTTTAATATTTAGGGTTTTGGGGTTCCACACGCCAGTACCAATGAATATAGCCTTATATCCATCCTCAAAAAGTTTATCTATAGTAATAACAGGGCCAATTAGTGTATTGGGCCTTATTTTAACACCCAACTGTATAAGTTTTCCAAGAATTTTATCTAAAATATCCTTTGCTAGCCTAAATTCAGGTATACCATATCTTAATACTCCACCAATTTTAGGATTATTATCAAAAAGTGTTATTTTGTAGCCCTTCATAGCCAGTAAAAAGGCAATTGTAATACCAGCTGGTCCTGAACCAACGATAGCTACTCTATGGTCTAATATTTTATTTTGCTTAAATTCTATATTATTCAAAAAATTCTTTGAAATATATTTTTCGATCTCATGGAATTCAACTGGTTGTCCTTTTATTCCTTTAATACAATTTCCCTGACATTGGCTTTCATGAGGGCATACTATTGAACAGATAAGTGAAAGTGGATTATTATTAAATAATAACTCTCCTGCTCTATCCAGTTCATTATTTTTAAATAGTTCTATTATCTCTGGTATTGGAGTATCTATAGGACATTTTTGCTGACATTTGGGGTTTTTGCACATTAAACATCTATTAGCATCTTCTTTTAGTGTATTCATTGCTTGCCTCCAAGGTATATAAATTTTAGTTCACAAATACATTCTATAGTTTTTGAATTGATTAAGCAATTTAATACAGGCTATAGTATAACGTTTATGTTTTTAACTTGAGAGATTTCACTACTAGTAGAGGATGCCCTCAAATCTTAACAAATGCAGTGATATAATCATAAGTTAAAAAGTATTAAAGGAAAAATTTTTTTATATAAAGGCTTTTTTCTTTACTTTATTGAATATATAAAGAGCTGTTGAAAATCAAAATCGAAGCTAGCTATATTAAGGGGGAGTCATCTTGTTACAAATTAAAGGGTTATATAAAATGCAAAGGAACAATAAAATCAATAATATTGATTTATCAATACATACAGGTAATATAGCAAGTATCGAATGCAGTAGAGAGATTAGTGATATGCTGATCAATTTAATTTTAGGTAAAGAAGTACCTACTAAGGGTGAGATATTTATAGATGGTCAACAGAACATTGAATTCATAAAAAAAGGTTTAAAAAATGTTGGAATTGTTTTTGCTGTAGAGGGTCTTTATGAACGGATAACGGTAGAGGAGTATTTGAAATTTTATAGTGAGTTATTAAACAGTAGTAGTAACTACAAGGATATTATGATGAAGCTTGGTTTGCTAGATATAGGTAATCTAAAAATATCTAGCTTATCATACTCGCAAAAAAGGAGATTGAGTTTTGCCAGGGAAAGGTTGAAAGAGCTTAAGCTCCTGATATTTCAAGAACCTATATTAAATATGGATAAAGATGGATCAAGAATGATACTAGAAAACATAGAAGAGTTAAGGGGAAAGGGTGTAGCTATATTAAACACTTCTGTCTCTTTTAAGGATACAATTTTACTTGGAGGGCATATCTATACTCTTGACGAAAATGGGATAGAACTTTATGAGGATAATAAAGAGGAGTTCCAAAATGTAGCAGAATCTGGAATTAAAGAAGAAATAAGTACTAGAGAGATAAAGCAGGTCGAAGAACTGGAGGCCGAAGAATTAGAGGAAACACCTATGTATAAAATTGAAAAAATTCCAGCAAAGATTGATGACAGAATATTACTTTTTAATCCTATTGAAATAGATTATATAGAAAGTGAGAAAGGTACAAGTCACTTAAACGTAAGGGGAGAGAAATTTACTTGTACACTTACTTTAAATGAACTGGAAAATCGATTAATACATCTAGGGTTTTTTAGGTGTCATAGATCCTACCTAGTAAACCTACAACGGGTGAGAGAAATGATTACATGGACAAGAAATAGTTATAGCTTAATCTTAGACGATAAAAATAAAAGCACCATCCCTTTATCTAAGGGAAGGATAGATGAACTGAGGCGCATTTTAAATATATAAACTACTCCTAGTGGAGTGGGTATATACTCCATTTGGGTATCTAATGTGAAGTTTTAACCTTAAAATACAGCCATTGAACATCTTAAATACTCCTTCTAAGGAGTATTTATAGTTTGCATATTTTCCTTATGAGATAATATCTGTAGAAAAAGAAAGTGAGGTTAATCTATGGATAATATTATTTCAGTTAGAAGTGTATCAAAAAACTTCAAGGAGAACGTAGCTATCAAGAACTTAACATTTAATGTTAAGGAGGGTGAAATTTTTGGTTTTCTAGGTCCCAGTGGAGCAGGGAAAACAACTACAATAAAACTATTGACTTCACAGTTGATACCTTCTGGTGGAGATGCTATGGTTTTTGACAAACATGCATATTTGCAGAAAAAAGAAGTTTTTAAACAGATTGGTGTGCTTACCGATAATAGTGGTATATATGAAAGACTTTCTGTTAAAGACAACTTGAGTCTATTTGCAGAGATAAATGAGGTTCCTAAAGAGAACATTGCTCATGTTTTGGATAAGGTGGGATTGTTACCTTATCAAAATAAGGAGGCAAAAAAGTTGTCTAGGGGAATGAAACAAAGGCTCATGTTAGCTAGGGCAGTACTTCATAAACCTAAGCTTTTATTCTTAGATGAGCCTACATCTGCGCTAGATCCTGGCACTACCTTGGAAATTCATAGGCTTTTGCGACAACTAAATGAAGAAGGAACAACTATTTTTTTGACCACCCACAACATGGAGGAGGCAGATAAGCTTTGTCATAGAGTGGCCTTTTTAAATGAAGGAGAAATAGTTGAGATGGGGGAGCCCCAAAAACTAAAGTTAAAGTATACTAATAACAATATAAAAGTAATACTAAAAGACGATAATCATGTGGTGATTAAAAATGACAAAGAAGGTGCTGCTAAAATTAATTATTGGATGGCTAGAGGGGATTTAGCAGCAGTTCATTCTATGGAACCAAACCTAGAAGAGATATTTCTAAGATTAACAGGGAGGGAATTATAATGGAGGGTTCAATAAGAAGAGTAAAAGCACTGTTTAAAAAGGAGATTAAGGATTTCCCTAAAAACATGAATGTATCACTAATGTGCCTTCTTCCCCTTGTGTTAATACTGCTGTTCTCTAATATCCAAGGAGATAGCCCTAATCAGGGGATGAAAGGGATAGATTTACTAAACACGGGTTTAAGTACAAATCTTGTTGTTGTATCTACATTTGCTATTTCCATGTTAATTGCAGAAGAAAAAGAAAAAAATACAATGAGGACGCTGATGTTGTCATCAGTAACTCCCGCTGAGTTTTTGGCAGGGAAGGCAATAGTTATTTTTCTATTTTCAATAGTAACTAATACAATTATTTATTTTATAGCTGAAATAGATCAACAATATTTTGGGCACTATTTTTTATGGTCGGTGATTGTAACTGGTATTATGATGCAAATAGGAGGAATCATCGGCTTAATTGCTCAAAATCAGATGTCTACAAGTGTTCTTGGTGTGCCTGTAATATTTGCCTTTATGATAATTCCTATGCTTGCACAAGCCAATGATATTTTAGAGAAAATTGCTTCTATATTACCGAATCATAACCTGAGTATATTATTGGAAAACATTTTTTCTGGTAAAGGGTACACCAACTCATCTTATAATATATTAGTCATTTTAGCATGGCTCATCCTAGCAGCCATAGCATTTATCTATACTTACAACAGAAAAAGCTTGGATAAATAAAAATTATTTTAGAAGATTATACTCAAAAAGGCACACCCTAGTGTGCCTCATCTTGTAGACAAACCTAAGATAAAGTCATTGACCCTAGATCTGTATATTAAAAAGCAGTACAATTAATTCGAGGAGATAGACTTAAGAGCTGAATAGCTAAACGGAAGAAGGGGCGAGAAACAGGACGTCAGACTGTGTGGCTAATCTCTAAAAACTCAAAGATTAGCCGTAAATTTCCTGTCTTTTGGTGCAATATGACTTAAACATATAAAAATACAATGATAAAGTGGGTCTAAGAGCTACTAATATCCTTAGTAGTTCTTTCACTCCTATAATATTTATTACTCTTTTAAAATTATAGGCTAGCAAAACTAGGGCTGTCTCTGTAGTTACAGAATCCATCCCTCTTGTTAAAAAATACCCAGCATTCATTGTCCTTTTGATGGTTCCATAAGGATGCTCAACAATCATCTGCCTTTGTAGGTATTTGTCCATATTTGCTTCTGTTCTAGCATCTATAGTATCCAAAAAATCTTGGTTAGGTGACCGATTTATTATCCTGCCTTTGGCTGCAGTGGTGCATTTGCTTTTTGATTCACAGTTTTTACAGGCATCGTAGTTTCTATATTTTATTCTTTTTGGTTCTTTTGATTTGTGGTTTATTCTGCGTAATTCATGGCCCAAAGGACAAATATATAAGTCTTTTTCAGGCACATAAGTAAATTTATCTCCGTAGAAATCTTTGTCTCCTGTGGCGTTAGAATACGACTGTTTTGGCAAATAGACTGTTGTTTCGTTTCTCTCACATTTCATAAGGTCGTCTGCTTGGTAATAGCCTTTATCTGCTGCTACTTCAAGTTTCCTTTTTCCAAATATATCTTTAGCCTTTTCTGCAAGTGAATTTAGATTACCTTGATCTGCGGGATTGTTTGTAACATCATATGCCACTATAATACTATGCTTAGAGTCTACAGCTGTTTGTATGTTATATGCTACAGTAACACCATTGTTTTTGTTGTCCATAAGCCTAGCATCTTCGTCAACTGTAGATATTTCATTACTTTCGCTATCCTGTAGTTTTTTTTCCAACTCTTCAAATTTAATTTTACGCTCCTTGAGTTTTTCAATTTTTTGCTGAATTTCTTCAGGTGTATACTTAAGTTTAGGTGAATCGTCTTTGTCACTGCTTTCTAACAAATCTAGATAGGAATTAACCTTATCTTCGATATATTGTTTGTGTCTTTGTATTTTTTTCTTTGAGAAATTATTCTTCTTTGAATTATTAGCTTGAATTTTAGTCCCATCTATTGCTATGAATTCCTCGCCTAATAGTTTGAGATCCTTACACAACTTAGTAAAATCCTTGAAAACTTGTTTTAGCTGAGTTTTATTTTCTTTCCTGAAATCAGCTATTGTTTTAAAATCAGGTTTTAGTTTTTGTAATAGCCAAACCACTTCTATATTCCTGTGAGATTCTGTTTCTAGCTTTCTAGATGATCTTATGCCATTTACATACCCATATAGATATAACTTCAATAAAACAGAGGGATGATATCCTGGTGCACCTCTGCGGTGTTCCTTTGATTTAGTGAATGCACTCATATTGACCAGTTTTACGTATTCATCAATTACCCTAACGGGATTATCCTCACCTATGTAATCTTCTATGCAGTCAGGAAACATTGTTTTTTGCTTTCTATCTGTACCTTGTATAAATGACATTTAAAATCCCCTCTCCGATATTCTATAACTTAATTATACTACAGAAAAAGGGAAAAGTACTGTATTTACAGTACTTTGTAGGCATTTTAGACATATATTATTGTTTAATTCTCACACAGTCTGACGTTTCGAGAGCTCCATTTACCATGGACGGTGAATTGGAGCGGTACCCTTCTGGAGTTTAGATAGAAGCCTTAAGTCTCGACGCAGAATTTTGTACAGCGTTTAATATGCGACATTCCTAAAAAATGACTTTGTCATCAGTCTGAGGCACACCCTAGTGTGCCTTTAATCAGTTTTGAGTATATGTTTATTATTTTATCTCGAATGTATATGCCGAAGCTAGAGCATCGTCGTAAACTCCACAAATATTTTCATGATGTTTATAATTTTTTCCAACTTTTTCTTCTATTACATTCTTCCAAAATTTGATGGCCGCTGGGTTTTTAGGATGTACTGTCATTTCCCATTTACCCTTATGTAGATTGAATACCTCTCTTGCAGCAAACTTACCGATGCCTAGTTTTCTATATTTTTTCATTACAAAAAATTCAGACATAAATAGAGTGTCTGGATCCTTAGACACATAGCAATAATCACAAACCATCACAAAGCCTGCTAGTTTATCATCAACCTTAATAAAATACGGGAAGCGTCCTTTCTCTGTCCAATAATAGTCCAGGTAAGAATATCCATATAGCCCCAAGGCATTAACATCACTATTTTCAAACTCTGAAAAATCATATTCGTACAATTCTATAAGACGAGCTAATATTGTCTTTTCTTCTTCTAGCACGGGAACAATCTTAATCTGCATCTTTTTCAATCTCCTCTCTCATTATTTTAATATTAACATGTATATTTCCTCCGCTATTTATATTATATAATAAATGTACACCAAGGTAGATAAAAAAATAAATAGGCACAAATATGAGCCTTTAGCTTACTTCTTTTATGGAATAATATTTTAAAAAGATCAAACTAATCACTCAAAAATATAAGTGTTTGCAATTATTGTTTTGACTGGTTTAAAAAAGCTTTTAAGTGATTATAGCATTACAAAGATGATAAAAGATATCAAGAAATTATCATTTCAAAATTGTATTATAAAACTAGGTCTAGGGGAGGATTTGCTTTGAGTTACTATGTTAATCTTCAAAAAGCAATCGATTATATTGAGTATAATTTAAAGAACGATGTTAGTTTGGGGCAAATAGCAGAGGTTGCTGGGTATTCAATCCCTCATTTTTACAGGGTGTTTACTGCAATTGTTGGATGTCCAGTGAAGGAATATGTGCGTAAAAGAAAACTGAGTAACGCAATGTTTGATATAGTAACTTCAAGGCGGAGTATATTAGATATAGCTTTTGATTATGGATTCGAATCCCATGAGGCATTTACCAGATCATTTAAATTGGCATATGGTATGCCACCAAGTGGTTTTCGTAAAGTTCAAGCAGAGCCAATTCTATATGAAAAAATTAATTTACTTACTAGAAATAATGAAGATGAAGTGGTAAAAGTGAATCCAGAAATTATTTGTAAAGACGAGAGACTTCTTATAGGGATAGCTAGTAAAATCAATCAAAGGCAAAACATAAAGTTTGAACTTTTATCAAAGATAAGAAACCAGTATAAATCTACATTAAAAAGTATTGAAAACAGAATCGATACTGAATTGTACTACGCAGTATATGACTATAATCCTGAAGATATAAGCAAAGCTGATGATGAGATCAATTACACCTATTTATATTGTGTAGAAGTATCGGAATACAGAGATGTTCCTATTGGTATGTTAAAAAAGGTGCTACCCCAAGGGAAATACGCAGTTTTTACCTATGATACTAAGAATAGAACTTTAAATGGAAGAATATTAAAACAACCAATTTATGACTATATCGATGGTATTTGGCTTCCTAATTCAGGTTTTAAACTTGCTGAAACTCCTGACTATGAAGTTATAAATGAAGAACAAGAACGTATTGATTATTACATTTCTATTAAGTGAATTGTGAATTAACCAACGTATATGAGGAGGAGAAAGTATGTTTTATAATATTGAGACAGATAGATTATTACTGAAAAACATAGACAATGGTGATAGAGAATTTATTTTTAGTCAATTTTCCGATGATGATATTAATAAACATTTGTTTGATGCTGAACCATTGAAAGATTTAAGTGGAGCTGATGAAATTATAGATTTTTATTTGAAAACTGAGCCACGACTACAACATAGATGGGTAATACAAGATAAAGCCCATGGTGTGAAAATGGGAACCTGTGGATTTCACTGCTGGAGTATTAAAGATTCTAAAGTGGAAATAGGATATGATTTAAAAAAGGAATTTTGGGGAAATGGATATATGTACGAATCCTTAAATCATATAATTGAGTTTTCTAAAAAAAACATGAAGGTAAAAGTGATAAATGCTTGCATCTATATTGACAACACAAGATCAATTTCTTTAGTTGAAAAATTAGGGTTTATTTTAACTGGGTCAAAACATGAGATTTTTCGAGGCGTAGAATATTTACATAACATATACTCACTGAATTTGAAGTAAAGATTTCACATGCATAATAAGAAGGTTTGTTACAAAGGGGTTATAAAAAGGCTCGCTAATTTAGCGGGTCTTTACTTATATAAAAGTTTTATTTAAAAAAACTTTACATATAAATATTGAGGAATTAATTGTAATATTAGATTAAAGTGTGGACAATTAGGGACTGGTAAATGAGTTAAACTTATTAAGGGCTATTAGACAAAGGAGAGTGAGCTTATGATTGAAATTAGGGAATTAACGGGACATGATATGCAAGAAGCAATGGAATTAAAGGTGATGTGCTGGACAGAAGAATTGGCTGGGAAGGCTAAAAACACCCTATCTGTTAATAAAGAACTGGATTTTTGGGTTGACTGGATGAATTCAGCCCAAGAAAACAATGATGTTCGTCAGCTTATGGGTGCATTTGAGGATGATAAAATGCTTGGTGTAGCTTTCGGTAGTTTTGCTGAGACTTATGATATACCTGAAAAAGGAATAGAACTCAACGGTCTTTGGGTTTATCCTGAGCATAGAGGGAGGGGTGTTTCTCTAATGCTGATGGTCCACATACTAGAATTTTATTTAACAAAAGGTATGGAGAACATAGTTATATATAACCCACACCATGCACCATCCAATGGATTTTACCGTAAATTTGGTGCACAAGTTGTTAGACAGGACTATCAAATGGATGGTAAGTTATTGGTGGATATTTTTATAGCAGACATTTTATCTATGAAAAAAAGTATTGCAGGAACTCTTAAAAAGTATATATAAAATTGAATTAGGTTGTTTAGAGAATAATTTACAAAGATAATAGACCAGTTTGCTCTTTTTGAGTCCAAACCGGTCTATTATCTTTGTATGTCTTTATAAGAAACGACAAGATGTACTCAATCAAATGTTCCGCGCTATATCTTGAGATATGCAAGGGGTGGACATTAGTTAGCACTTAAAAACAGTGCAAATAGTAAATGAAATTGATATAATTCTGGTAAAGGGGAGATAGTCATGGATTGGATAAGTAATATGCAAAATGCTATAAATTATATAGAAGATAACCTGTTAGAAGAAATTAGCTATGATAAAATAGCTCAAAGGGCCTACTCTTCCACTTACCATTTTCAGAGAATGTTTAGCATGCTGACAGGCTTTACAATAGGTGAATACATAAGGAGAAGGAGATTAACCCTTGCTGCACAGGAGATATCAGTTTCTAGCATCAAGATTGCAGATATTGCCTCAAAATATGGTTATGAAACATCAGAAGCCTTTACAAAAGCATTTAAGCGGCTTCATGGTGTAACACCTTCTGTTGCCCGCGAGTCTGGAGTGAAACTCAAATCTTTTGCTAGGCTAACAATTCAAGTCTCATTGAAAGGAGATAAAGAAATAAACTATAGAATAGTTGAAAAGGGACCATTTAAAGTTTTCGGTAAAGATTTTAAAACAAATGTTTTAGAAGGTAGATGTTTTAGAGAGATACCTGAATTTTGGGAGCAATGTAAGTCTAATGGGATATTTGCTAAACTATTAACAAGTGTTGGGAAAGATGAAAGTGGAATTGTAGATGCAGGGGTTCTTTTTAATCATAACCCTCAAGATGGCTCTCTAAGATATATGATAGCATGTGAATTTCCAGTTACTCATGTGCCTGAAGAATTTCAGGTCCTAGAAATACCATCAATGACTTGGGCAATTTTTGAGGTAGAAAGTAATAGGGATGAAGATCTACATGAAGTCTGGAGAAGAATTGGATCGGAGTGGTTTCCTGCATCAAACTATGAACATGCCGATGCTCCGGAATTAGAAAGGTATTATGGTAATAGTTCTACAGATTATACGTGTCAAATTTGGATACCTGTTATTAAAAAAGGGTTTTAAAATCATCTGGATAACTATAGGAAATCAAGTACAACATGGAATCAGGGGGGAATTATGAAAATCAAGTTTATAAATACATTAAAATCAGCTCAAATGTATGTGGGAGCATCTGGTATTAGTAATAAAAGTTATGATGAGCTGTGGGATGAGTTTTTGGTAAGTCCTTACTGGCAAGAGCTATCTCAATGGGCACCTTTTGATTGCTCTTTTATGAAACCATCTCCAATAAAGGATATACAAACCTTAAAAAAGCAGTTAGAAATATTTCAGGAGACTGATTTTGAACAGATTAAAAAAGGACTTGAAAATATTTCACAAATATTGCCTAAAAAAGATGATGATACATTAGTTGTTGCATTTTATATAATGGATGATTCAAACTTGATAGTTAAAGAACAACAAAATGGAGTATTAGGTACAGGAGTATTTGGAAATATAATTATCAATATTAATCCACTTGCCAAAGATTATGAAAAATGGATTCCTTATGTTATGGCCCACGAGTACCACCATTCAGTGTGGGGGCACAATTGGTATGTTTTAAGAGGAGATTCCAAGGGAACACTACTGGAATATATGATAAGTGAAGGGCAAGCAGATGCATTTGCCAAAAGCTTATATGGTGATTTAGAACCGAAATGGTTGAGTAAACTATCGGAAGAGGAAGAAAAACTATACTGGAGTAAATTTATAAAAATTCTAGAAAGTACTGATAAGCCAGAGCATTATACATACATGTTTGGGGACCCTAGCAAAGGGCTTCCATGGTGTATTGGATATTATTTTGGATACGAAATAGTCAAATCTTATTTATTGAATAATCCTCAAATAAGCTATACAAAGTTAGTTGATATAGAACCATGTACTGTTTTAAGTAATAGTAGATTCTTTCAACTATAAATACTTATTGACATGGAGTTAACTCTAAATGCTATCCTTACTATATGATATCTCATCCTACTATTAGGAAAAGAAGAGATATAATATATTTTGAGGAGGAAGGAAAATGGAGTATTCGAAATTAGGAAATTCAAACCTTCAAGTTTCTCGTCTTTGCGTAGGTTGCATGAGTTTCGGGAACCCTGAAAGCAATATGCATGCTTGGACTTTGAACCAAGAAGATAGTGAGGCACTGATTAAGCGTGCCCTTGACTTAGGTATTAATTTCTTCGACACAGCCAATGTTTATTCAGCAGGAACCAGTGAAGAGTACCTAGGACGGGCAATTAAGAACAATGTTTCCCGTGATAAGGTTGTTTTAGCGACTAAAGTTTATTTTAATGAGGGTAAGTTGACAAAGAGAGCCATACTAAATGAAATTGACGGATCATTAAGGCGCATTGGGACAGATTATGTTGACCTATATATTATTCACCGATTTGACGCTGATACACCCATAGAAGAGACCATGGAGGCCCTTGATAGTTTGGTGAAGGCTGGCAAGGTGAGGGCCCTAGGAGCTTCAGCAATGTATGGTTATCAATTTCATAACATGCAGATAGCAGCGGAGAGAAACGGTTGGACACCCTTTGTTTCCATGCAGAACCATTATAACCTAATTTACCGTGAAGATGAGAGGGAGCTTATCCCCATCTGCAGACAACAAAATGTTGCACTTACTCCCTATAGCCCCCTTGCTGCAGGTAGGCTTTCCCGCCTTGAGTGGAATGCTGATACTAAGCGCAGCCAGACAGACAAAGTAGCAATTTCTAAGTACGATAGCACACAAGAGAGTGATTTTGGCATAGTGCAAAGGGTTGATGAACTTGCACAAAAATATGGCGTTACAATGACACAGATTTCCCTTGCATGGCAGTTTGCTAAGGGGGTTACATCGCCAATTATTGGGGCGACCAAGGCTAAATATTTCGATGATGCTGTGGGAGCATTTAGTGTAAAACTTACAGAGGATGACCTTGCTTACCTTGAACAGCTATATGTTCCCCATAAAATAGTTGGTGCCCTTTAGTGTCGAATTGCTAGTCACAGGCAACTTAAATTTACGGTCATGTATCGGATCGCATTGGATATGCAAAATCGCTGTTACTAGGTGCTACTCTTCAAATGGTTTCGATGCTCTTTAGGAAAAATACCCCCCTGCTATTTTGAAAAAAATAGCAGGGGGGTATTCAAAAACTTATACTATTGCTATTCTTGATAATTTTGCCATGGACAAATTGAAGGAAAGCTTAAACCTCTCAAAATTATTAGCCTCCCCCAACTGGAGGGAAAAGGGCCAAGGTATCACTATCCTGCAAGATTGTGTCTAGCTTCTGGTGCCGGCCGTTTATCATGATGATTGCTACCTCTTTTACGGGGATATCTAAAGATTCTATCACTTCTTTAGGTGTAGTTCCTTGTTTTAAGTCTAACACCATTTCCTTATGGCGATTGATTCTGAAAGTTGCAAATAACTTTACTTTAATCTGCATATATTCACCTCCCATATTCACACTATACTAGCTATGCTACTGCTAGTAAAGAAGGTAGTCCCTAAAATCAACTATGCTATGGACAAGCAATAATTCGTCTGGCCCATAGACATTCTCCACAGGAAGGGCTATTTCCCCAGCAATCCATTTCGTTAGTATCTGTATAAGTACACCCTTCTAAGGCTCTACAGTCTGTACAAGAAGGAAAGTGGTTTTCGTTTACGGCTCTTCTAAAGTTGACATATCCAGAGTCCATCCAGATGTTTTGTAGGCTGGTATTATTAACATTACCCACATAACAGGGAAAAATTTCTTTTTTCCTTCCATAAATATAACAATGGTAAGAATGCATAAGAGCATAACACGGACTAACTTCTCCTAGATAATTGATAGATAACGTATTATCTTTTACAAACTTACAGCTGCGCTCTGTTCTCAACTTCATATTAGACATCTGGGCTTTGATAGTGGTTAGTAGGGAGTCGTTACCAAACATACGACCAGTATCATCCATGTCATATACAATTTCATCCTTCATAGACTCATGGTAAGGAATCAAATTGCTTACAATAATTTGACTTGCCCCTAGCTCATAGGCCATGCGGATTAACTTAGGTAAACTATTGTAGTTTTTTTTCATGGCCACAAACTCAATACCTAGCTCTGGATTTCTAGACTTTAGTTTTCTTTTCATTGCTTGCAACTGGGCAATATTTCCTGAAACACTCTGGAAGTCGGCACCTTGGCGGATGGAGTTGTATTCTTCCTCTTCGGGACTATCTAAGGAAGTAAAGAGTACATCCAGCTCTAGGTCGATTAACTGTTTAATATTCTCTTTTGCCAAGTAAGAACCATTGGTAATCATCTCTACTTTTACACCAAGGGCTTTTACTTCTCTTAACATATCAAAAATTCTGGGGTGCATCATAGGTTCGCCAAATCCACCAAAATGAACAGATTCTAACTTTGGTAATTCTTTAAGGCTTTTTAAAATATTTACAAAGGTACTCCACTCCATATGTAGCTCAGAATCATGCCATGAACTACGGATACAAGTGATGCAATCAAAGTTGCATTTTGTTGTTACCTCAATATAAACTCTTTTTATGTCAGGTTGTAAGGGAACTAATCGGTACCCATCCTCCGTAGTAATAATTAGAACTTCTTGCTCTTTTTCTAAAGGCAATTTAATACTGCCATCTTTTTCAATCTTTGATTTTTCTCCTGTAGAAAACAAGCTAGTGTCTAGACTATTGATTTTTTTCTTCATAGCGCCACCCCCATTGCGTTGATAACTATTCCCTGCCTTTTATTTTAAAAGCTGCGGGATTCCCTTGGTTTTTACTGTAAAATCCCATGGCTATCCGGTATGGGCCAGGACATCCTGGAGGGAGGAAGGCGACCCTGTCGCCAGGGTGAATAACATAATCTAATGCTTGAACAAATCCATTGACAAAAATGACTTCAACTTCATCCCAAGAAACCCCCATTTTGTGGGCTAGTTCTGTACCTTCCATAGGCCCTTCTAAATTTATTATTACAGGCATCGAACCATATTTCTTTCGAAGGAACGCATCTAAATGAAGAAACCCTCTAACCTCAATGGTCTTTTTATCTTCTTCAGCCATAAGATAACCTCCTATAAGATTAAATCTAATTTTCAAAGTAAATAATTTTATGCTAAGGACTGCACAAAATGAACATACAGTCTTAGCTGGAAAGGTTATAAAACTGAAGCCAGACCTAGGTCTGGCTTCAGTAAATTAGGTAGTATTTTAGAAATACATTGTGTTTTTGCTAAAATAGAACTAGACTATTCGTTATCTTCGTTTTCAAAATTATATACTTGATCGATTTCTTCAGGAGTAAAGTCCCAAACTGCATTATGTGGAGGACATGGCTCATACTCGAAGAATTCAGGCAATCTGTCATGGGCGTTAGTAAAGCCAGCAGCTTTGTTGAATTTACGTTCAACTTTAAGTACAGACTCGCCAAGTTTATCAACATCTTCGGAAGTTAAGTTAATGCCATATTGAGCATTAATCATGTCGATTAGAGCTTGATATCCTCCAGGATTATCAGCAACACCAAAATATACGAATAAACACATACCTGTGCTATCAACAGCAGCTGTTCCTATTTGCATAGCACGGGAATATTCGATTTGACCCTCTTTTTTAAGTGGATCTATATCTGCGCCTATCTTTAGTATGTTGCCTGAAATACAGTAACCTGCAGTATGATCAGCTCCCATAGGAGTTGTAGCATATGTTAAGCCAATACCCTTAATTGGACGTGGGTCATAAGCTGGGATAGCTTGGTCCTTTACTACAGGAGTTCTGTAAAGTCCACAGGCTTTACCTACCACAGCGGTACCACTGCCTATAAGCCTCCCTAAAGGAGTAGGCTTGCGGATTTCTTTAATTGCTTCTAAAGCAGCTTTACCATCGCCCCAAGGTAGTAAGCCACCCTCCATAGCAGTAGCTATAGCAACTGCAGTTTCTATACTATCAATACCGATATCGTCCATTTCACGGTCGCAATAAGCAATATCATCTAAGTTTTGAATACCAGCATCTGCACCAAGTCCCCAAATAGTTTCATATTCGAAACCACTGGTTATATATTTACCATCTTTGTCTGGGTACCATTGAGAACACCTGATGACACAGCCGGCATGACAGCCATGGGACACTTTGCCTTCTCCGCCACGTTCTGTGATAGTAGCATTTAATGTTTCACCAGAAATATTGTCGTTGTGCTCGATGCGTCCAGCTGTAAAGTTATTGGCTGGTAAACCACCAGCTTCGTTTAAGATATTAACTAATACGTTAGTACCGTACGCGGCTAGACCTTGGCCAGCAACTGGATGATCTAATAATGCCTTAGCAAACACTTTAGAAGCTGCTTTGAATTTCTCTGGGTCGGCTATAGAGACTTTAGCAGCGCCAGTATCATCAATTACAACCGCTTTTATTTTCTTAGAACCTAAAACTGCTCCTAAGCCCCCACGACCTGCACTACGAATGTTGCCTTCTGGATCTTTGAAAGAAATATTGGCAGAGGGTAAGCGGTGTTCTCCTGCGGGCCCAGTGATACCAACACCAACTTTTTCTCCATACTTTTCGCTTAATATTTTGATAGCTTCGTAGTTACCACATCCTCCAATGATTTCCGTTGGAGCTTCATCAATAGTGACTCCATTCACATCTACCTTGATTACATAAAACTTGTCATCTGTAGGCATTCCTTCGATTACCAGGGCTTTAATACCCATTTTAGCCATTTTTTGAGAGAAAGAACCACCAGTGTTACTTTCTTTAATAGTGCCTGTTAGTGGACTTTTAGCACCTACAGAGAGACGTCCTGAGTTTGGTGCACTAGTACCGCTTAATAACCCAGGTGCAAAAATTATTTTGTTGTTTTTTCCTAATGCATGGCAAGTAGGTTTTACTTCATCAGCAATAAAATTAGAAGTAAGAGCACGTCCGCCTAATCCTGCATATTTAGCAGGTACTTCTTCGGTAGAGACTTTTAATGAAGTCATGTCAATTCTGATAAATTTGTTCATTATATTAAACCCCCTTTAGATAATTTTGTTCTCATAGTTAAAACATTGCAATAAATGTGCCAAAAGAAGGAGGTTGGAGGGAAAATAAGAATGCTTTGAATACAGTGTTCTGTTATTAAAGTAAATAGGACATTTATTATAACTATATCAACTGTTCCTAAATGGAGCAAAAAATCAAAGGAAAATTGCTCTATTTTGGAACAATGTATCAATTTATAACACCCATACTTCAGTAGTTTAGCATGATACTAAAAAATGCTAGATTGAAAGGCTGTCAAAAATACATTATAATTCTCTATAAAAAGGTTATATAATCTACTGAATAAAAACTATGAAAAAGATGTATAATCAGATGAAAACCTTAGTTATCCTATCAGATACTAGAAATGCAACCTCAAGTTGCCTAAAAGCAAAGATAAGTTGGTTGAGTTATTACATAGATAGAAGGATAATTAGTATAAAGACTTTATATACAAGGTAAGGGGGAGGAAAATGAGTTTTGGCGAAAATTTGAGAAAACTGAGAAAAGAGAGAGGTCTTTCTCAGGAACAGTTAGCTGAGAAGATCAATGTTTCCAGACAAGCTGTATCAAAGTGGGAGCAGGGTGGGGGTTACCCAGAAACCGAGAAAATAATTTTGATTGCAAAGAATCTTAATGTGTCTTTAGACTATCTATTAGTAGGAATTGAAAGTGAAGAAAAAAGTGAAATGCGGAAAGAAAAAAATGTGGTCCCCACAGGGAAAATATCAATTAGAACATTTGATGGTAAAACTGTAGTGACATGCCATAAAGTAAGTGTCTCTAATGTGATATTAGCAGGTAAAGATGAACCTAAGTATGTTCTAAATGGGGTTGATAAAGTTTCTTTTTGGGGTGAAAACACTACTACTTTAGGTTGGTATGCCAATGAAGAAGATATAAAGAAAGAAATTGTAGACATAACAAAGGCAATTAATGGAGGTTTACAAGCATATGATTTAAAATACGCTGCAAAAGTTAAAATCGGGATTATAGGGGTTAAACTAGAATAATTAAGCAAATTAACTCTTATCATTTTACGTGAAGGGAGTTTTTTGTATGAGTAGAATTTTACTAAACTATACTGAAGTTAAAAGATAGGTTGGAAACAATGGATCATAAGCTATGGTATTATGATACGGCAATAGAGGCTGGTACAGAGGAAATTCACAAAAAGAACAAACAACACTAGTAAAGGGAAACGCACAGACAAATACATTCAAGTCAAGTGTTATGTTTAGGTTTGTTTAGAAATGTTCTTTCAAAAAAGGTATACTAAATTAGTGATGGTAATTCTCATAGGTAAATTATGAATTATTAAGTTACTAGGAATGGAAGGTGCTAACATGAGTAAAGTTTATTTTATTAAGAATTCAGAATCAGACTATAATCAACTGGGGAAAGAGGCTCTGGACTTATTAAAAAAAGTTGTTTCGGAAACTAATTATAAGTTTGAGAAGGAATTACCCATAAAGGTTCATTTCGGTGAAAAAGGTAATACAACCTTTATACCAGCGAAATGCTATGATGAAACAATAAGTTATCTCAAGGAACAAGGAGTATCTCCATCTTATATAGAAACTAACGTACTATATAGGGGATCAAGAACTACCACAGATGCTCATATTGAAACTGCAAAATCCCATGGCTTCACACAGATCCCAATTATAATAGCCGACGGGGATATTGGGACACAATACGATGAAGTAGAAATAAACAAAGAATATATCAAAAACTGTAAAATAGGTAAGGGCTTTGGACAATTCAAGCAGTATATTGTTATGAGTCATTTTAAAGGTCATGTTGCTGCAGGATTCGGTGGAGCACTAAAGCAGCTTGCCATGGGTTTTGCCGCTAGGGGTGGAAAGTTGGAGCAACATTCAGGGATATCTCCTGTAGTTTCATCAGAAAAATGTATTTCCTGTGGTATTTGTGTGGAAAAATGTAACTATGCCGCCATTGAAACTCCGGATATTGCCATTATTGATCAGAATAAGTGTATAGGATGTGCAGGCTGTATTGCTGTTTACCCAGAAGGGGCAATTAAAAATACATGGGGCGGAGCTCATTTCTTAGAGAAACTCTCTGAGTATGCCTATGGAGCAGCAAAAGATAAAGATATCATATACATAACCTTTGTTCATAATATTACAAAGGAATGTGATTGTGCTGGTACACCCATGGAGCCTATTACAGGCAATATTGGTATTCTTGCATCAAAGGACCCTATAGCTTTGGATACAGCATGCCTAGATTTAGTGCAAAAAAACAGTGGAGAAAAACTATTTGACAAAGGTAGGGCATCCCTAGTTCATGGAGAGAAGATTGGACTTGGAATGATGGAGTACGAACTTATCGAGCTTAATTAGCTGCAGCTTGTTTGATTCAACAATAGCTATTTTGTCTGGATACTACCCACCCCTAACCAATGCTTTAGCCCGTTCCTGATGAAGAATTCAATATCATTCGAGAGCCTTTATGGCTCTTTTTTTAATGGATTTTTTATATGAAAACATTGACATTGAATAAACAATTATATAAAATGTTTATAAATAAATCAAACAGATAGGAATGATGTTTATGGAAAATTTATCTCAATTGTTTTGGCAAGCTTCAATTGAAGAAATTGTTCAAGGATATATTTATGATAAAGAAAAGGAAGAGTTTATATGTCTAATATGCGGAGGAGCCTTTGTTAAAGGTAAAATTTATAATGATAATGAAGGGTACTATGAGGCAGAAAAATATACAAGAATCCACATAGTTAAAGAGCACAAATCGATGTTTGACTATCTGCTTAATTTAAATAAAAAACTAACAGGTCTTACTGATCACCAAAAAACATTGCTTGGTTTGTTCTACAACGGCTATACTGATGCAGAAATTGTAAAGGAACTTGGAGGTGGAAGTACATCTACAATAAGGAATCATCGTTTTACACTTCGAGAAAAGGAAAAGCAAGCGAAACTATTTCTATCTATAATGAAGCTTTTAGAGCTTAGGGACCAGGGAAAAGGAAAAGATGAATTTATACCAATTCATAGGGGGGCTACCGTCATAGATGAAAGATACGCTATTACAGAAGAAGAAAACGAAAAGATACTAAACACTTATTTTAAAAATGGCCTAGAGGGGCCTTTAAGCAGTTTTCCCGTTAAAAAGGAAAAAAGAAAAATTGCCATACTACGACATATAGTTAAAGGTTTTGATGTAGGGGTTAACTATACAGAAAAGGAAATAAATGAAGTACTAAAAAGTATTTACGGAGACTATGTGTTAATTAGAAGGTATCTTATAGAATATGGATTTTTAGATAGGGAAAAGGATGGGAGTAAGTATTGGGTAATAGAGTAGGGTGAACTAGAGTTACTACTTATTAGGGGAATTGAAGGGGAGTTTGTAAATGGATACTGAATTAAAGACTATTTTGAAAGAAAAAGGAGCCAACATTGTTCGTTTTGTAGATATATCTGAACTACCACAACAACAGACCCAAGGCTTTACTAAGGCCATTGTATTCTGCATCGCGTTATCGAAAGAGTTTATTACAAATATCTATAATAATGTACATGTGGAACACGATGAGTTCCTAGAAAAAGACGAAAAAGTGAATGAACTTGCCGAATGGATCGAGGATTACATTCAACAAAAGGGTTATGGTGCCTATGCTCAATCAGAAAATAATAATTCACTAAAGGGAAATTATGATAAAAATACAAGAACAAGTGTTTTGCCACACAAGACCATAGCACGACTTGCAGGGTTAGGGTTTATTGGTAAGAACAATTTGCTTGTAACAGAAGAATATGGTTGCGGATTTTGTATGTGTACTGTGTTGACAGATGCACCAATTTTAGGAGAAAAATATCCCATTATTGATTCAAAGTGTGGTAAATGTGAAATCTGTAAAAGAGTTTGTCCAGCACAAGCTATTCGTGGAAATCAGTGGACTCAAAGGGATGGTAGAGAAAACCTTGTAGATGTTTTTAGGTGTTCCTGTGCCTTAAAGTGTATGATAAATTGTCCATGGACAATAAAATATGCTGGATTTAAGAAGTAGTAAAGGTGTAGAAGTTAATAAACCTAAAAAGGCACACTATATGCGTGCCTTTTTTCTATATTCATATTTTGAAATCTAAACCCTTAAATCATCGCCCACGAGTAATTTGGTTTCTTGAAATAATTTCTAACCATTTATGCCAAAAGAACAAGGCTAATGGCCATCACGATCATTCCTGCAATTGTTCCATATACTGAAAGGTGGTGATCACCATATTCCCTTGCAGCAGGTAATAGCTGATCCAATGAAATATAAACCATAATTCCTCCTACGCCAGCAAAAACAATACCAAAAATTACTTCTGTCATAAAGGGAGCTAAGATTAAGTAACCAACCAATGCTCCCACTGGTTCTGCCAATCCGGAGAAGAAAGAGTACAAGAAGGCTTTTAATCTACTTCCTGTGGCATAATATATCGGAATAGACACTGCAATACCTTCTGGAATATTATGAAGAGCAATAGCTATTCCAATACTAATACCTAAAGCAGGATCTTTAAGAGTTGATATTAATGTTGCAAATCCCTCAGGAAAATTATGAATAGCAACAGCTAAAGCTGTGAACATCCCCATTCTAAGCAAACGTTTCTCATCGGTACTTTTCTTATTACCAGTACTATTATCGTTTTTTACATCTTCTTCGAAAGAGGGGATTAGCTTATCAATTAAGCCAATAAAAAGCATACCACCAAAAAAGGCCATAACATTAACCATAGAACCAAGTCTTAAGCCTAGTTCCTCAACGAGGGACTCATTGGCCTTAAAAAATATTTCTATCATTGATACATATATCATTACTCCAGCAGAAAATCCTAATGATATAGAAAGAAATTTTGTGTTAGTTTTCTTGGTAAATAATGCAATAAGGCTTCCAATACCCGTAGAAAGTCCTGCCAACAATGTTATAGTAAAAGCAAATAATAAATCTCCCATCTCACAACCTCCCTAATAATTTCATGTTAAGTTTTACTCTATGGGGAAAGAGTTTCCTAAACATAATACATGATATGAAATAAAAAAAAGTTGGCTACTATTTTCAACCATCTTTTTTCGGGAGTATTGTATAATGAAAGACATAAGCAAGGAAAAAGTAGTTGAATCTAAAGGTGACAAGCCCCTAACAGAGGCAAATCCAAAGCAACAGTGGGTTAAATTCTTAATAGTCATAGAAAAAGAATAAGTTCCTTTTTGTAATGGAAAATAACTAGTGATATAATATAAATATTAAAATGTGAAATTCCAAAAGGAGGAAATATAAATGATACCAACACCACATATAGAATCAAAAAATAAGGATGAAATTGCAAAAACAGTTTTAATGCCTGGAGATCCCTTACGGGCTAAGTTTATAGCTGATACATTTTTAGAAGATGTAACACAGTTTAACGGTGTTCGAAATGTTTTGGGATATACCGGGACCTATAAGGGGAGAAGAATTTCCGTTATGGCAAGTGGTATGGGAATGCCTAGTATAGGAATCTATTCCTATGAACTTTATAAATTTTACGATGTAGAAAATATTATACGAATCGGGTCTTGTGGAGGCTACACTCCAGATGTAAAACTATATGATGTAATTTTGGCCAAGGATGTTTGGAGTGAGTCAAGTTTCGCTAAAGTACAAAGTGGATATGAAAGTGATGTGGTTGAAGGTACCCCTGAGCTAAACCAAAGACTTATGGAATATGCTGAGGAGTTAGAAATCCCAATGCATATAGAGAGAATTCACTCCTCTGATGTATTCTATAGAGAAAACTTTGAAGAATATAAAGAAATCCACCATAAGCATGGCTGCGTAGCTGTAGAAATGGAAGCTTTTGCCCTTTTCCATAATGCACAGGTGCTTGGGAAAAATGCAGCATGTTTACTTACTGTATCAGACAACTTAGCAACCCATGAAGCCACAACTTCCGAAGAGAGACAAAATGCATTCACTAACATGATGAAGATAGCATTGGAAATGGCAGAGTAGATATCATTTAAAAATCCTCCTAATGGAGGATTTTTTTAATGATAAGATTGGTAGAAATACAAGAAAAGGGATTTAATTAACAATATATTAAATAATGCGGCAATATATTGAAAATAAGTGCACTGAAGATTATAATCTTTGTGTGGTGAAATATTGCATCTGTTTATATTTAGGAGGGGAAGTTTTAGGTGAGAATTAAAGAAGAATTACTTGATAAGTGTTTATCTAATATCATAAACAAAAAGGATGTTTATAGTGCGGTATTTTGTGTTGAAAGTGGTGATGGTTCTTTTTCTTGGACAGGAGCTGCTGGGGAGATGCAAAGGGATAGCCAGTTCATGATCGCAAGTGTTACAAAACTATATGTTACTGCAGTTGTCATGGGTCTTGTGGAGGAAGGGAAACTAAAACTAGAAGACAAAATCGGTAAGTATTTGCCTAATGAGTACATGCAGGGGCTTCATGTACTTAAAGGAGTAGAGTACTCCAATGAAATAACTGTTAAACACCTTATTTCAAATACCTCAGGCTTGCCAGATTACTTTTTTCATAAAGAACATAACAAGAAAACATCTGCATCACAATTACTAACAGGGCAAGATGAATCTTGGGATGTAGAAAAAACCATTGAAACAGTAAAGAAATTAACACCCAACTTTGCTCCAGGAAAAAAGGGGAAAGCGGCATATTCCGATACTAACTATCAGATCCTTGGTAAAATTATTGAGATAATTATAGGTAAAAACATAGGCGAAGTATTTAAGGATTATATCTTTGACGAGCTCAATTTACAAAAATCCTATGTTTATAACGATATTTCCGATACTAAGCCTGTACCTTTCTACTATAAATCACAAAAGTTGTGGTTGCCTAACTACATGGCGTCCGTTTCAACTGAGGGCGGTATAGTCTCAACCGTAGATGAGTTAATGATTTTCCTAAAAGAGTTTTTTAAGGGGCGTTTTCTCCCAAAGGAGAAGATAGAAGGACTAAAAAAATGGAACTTAATATTGCCTCCACCTAGTCTTTTCTATTACGGTATAGGTCTAGAGAAATTATTCACTCCAAGAATAGTATCACCTTTTAAACCTATAACGGAGGTAGTAGGATTTTGGGGACAAACTGGTTCCTTTGCGTGGTATAACCCTGAAACTGATCTATACTTTACAGGAACCACTAACCAGATTAACGGATCAGGGCATGCTGTTGCAGGAAGTGCAATTTTGAGGATAATTAAATCAGTATTATAATAAACCAGTAAAATGTCAATATTAAAAGACCTTAGCTTATTAAATTGCTGAGGTCTTTTAGTTTTCTCAGCTAGTAACATAAATATTTTTTATGTTACTATTAAAAATGAAACTATTTTTCCATTTTCCCCGTTTATATTGTGAAAGGGAGGTGAGGGAGTGCACCTTGGAGATGATCAGCTAGTGAAAGAGATAATTTCTGGTAGCAAATCTTCTTTAGATGTCCTTGTGAATAGGTATTATGAACTTATTTATAGTTATTCAATGCGGCAAGTAAATGACTATCATTTGGCTTGTGATTTAACACAGGAAGTTTTCGTTAAAATGATGATGAATATAAATAAATATAGAGTGGGTACTGATAGCTTCAAGTACTGGCTCCTTAAAATAGCATTGAATCACATCAGGGATTACTTTAGGAGTGAAAAAAACAGAAAAAGCACAGCTTTCGATAACATGGAGTATCTATCCAATAATGACATTAACAATGACAATATGATAAATATGTTAGAAATTCACGAAAAGAGCAAGGAAGTAAAAAAAGCTATATATAGTCTCAAGGAACAAGAAAAGGAAATTGTTATTCTTAAGTATTATAACGATATGACTATTAAAGAGATAAGCGGTATAACAGGCAACAATGAATCCACAATAAAATCAAGACTGTACAGGGCCCTTGAAAAACTGCGTAGACATTTAAAGGGAGGAGATATAATTGAGAAAAGATCAAATGGAAAGAGATAGGGAGTATTCTGAAGAAGAATTGGATGGAATATTAGAATCCTTAGAGTTGTACCACTTTCAAATAGATAAGCCTAAAAAGAGGCAGATCGATAATTGTGTAGAATCTTTGTATCAGTACGTGCCAAGTAAAATTTCTTTTGTTGAAAGATTAGGTTTTATAATAAATGAAGTGAAGCTTGAGTTATCATACTTTAATAAATTCCAGTTAAAGTGGTTGGTAGCAATAATGATTATGTTTATGGTATTAGTGGTGACTGGTGGAAACAAGCCAGAAACTATGTTTTTAAGCCTCGCGGCAGTACCTACAGTAATAGGTTTCTTAAGTCTTAACAAAAGTAAGGGAAGTAAAATGCTAGAATTAGAGCTTAGTTTGAAAAGAAGTTGGAAGAATAGGATGTTTACAAAGTTACTGATAAACTATGGTATATCTTTAATTATTTTAGTAATCATGGGTATATGGGGATTAAGTAATGGAGTAGGCACTGATATTATTAAGTATCTTTCCATGTCATTATCTATCATTGGGGTACTTAGTATCATAAGTCTATGGGTTTTGTTCTATTCTAGGGGTTTGGTAGGTTCAATTGTTACCATACTATTGTGGTTAACTATAAGTGGCGGACCGTTGTATTCCACTTGGTACTTTAGTCTGTTGGAAAAAATATCAACTATAAACTATATTGTTGGATCTTTAATGACAACAGGGTTATTCATTTATTGTCTAATAAAGCTAACAAAGAGTGACTATGATGTAACTGTTCAGATTGTTACGTAAAAGAAATAATAGGGAGGATTACTATGAATTTACAGATGAGTAATATTACAAAAACATATAAAAACAAAGTAATTCTAAAAAATGTTTCGCTAAAACTATTTGGTGGCATATATGGACTAGTAGGGCCCAATGGAGCAGGTAAAACCACACTTATGAGAATAATTAGTGATATTTTACCTCAAGATAGTGGGGGAATTTATTTTAATGGTATGAGTAAAGAAGATCTTAATGAGAGATATAGGGAATTGCTTGGGTACCTGCCACAGGAAATGGGATTTTACGAACATTTTACTGGTGAGGAATTCTTGAAGTATATTTCTGCTCTCAAAGGTTTAACAAAAGAGCAGGCAGACGAAAGAGTACGGGATACTTTAGATTTTGTAAACTTAACCCTTGAAAAAAAGAAAAAGATAGCTAAGTATTCAGGTGGAATGAAAAGACGGCTGGGAATTGCCCAGGCATTACTGAACGATCCTAAAATCCTAATACTAGATGAGCCTACAGTAGGACTGGATCCCATGGAGAGGATTCGTTTTAAGAACCTTTTATCAAGGATTTCTGTGAATAAGATTATAATTTTATCAACCCATATAGTATCAGATATAGAAGGCCTTGCAAAAGAAATAATTCTTATGGATAAAGGGAACCTTAAAGGCATTTTTTGTCCAGAAGAATTATTGAAGAGTGTTAATGGCAAGGTTTATGAAATTAGTATAGAAGAGAATATGTATGGAGATTATGATGGAACATATCTAATTTCAAAAAGGGAAATAGAAACCAATGGAAAAGTAAAGCTAAGAATAATTAGTGATACACATGTAAAGGGGAAACTAGTACAAGGGACACTAGAGGATGCATACCTATATCATCTAGAAAGGGGAGGGGCTTAAAATGGGGACTTTAGTCAAATGGGAATTAAAGCGATTTTTGAAAAGGAAATATATATTTGTCATCACCACATTGTTAATTTTACTTAACTTATATATAGTTAACTATGAATATGATAGTTATATGAACTATAGTATGTATATGGAAAACATGGGAGAGGAACTATCCTTTTTACAAGGAGAAGTAACACCCCCAAAAAGGATGTTGGTGGAGGAAGAAATTAAAAAGATAGAATTAGCTAAGGAGAATGTTAGAAGTGAATCTGAGGGTTCAAGGTTGGTACTGAAGGGATTTCTGTATAGTGACTACATAAACTACATAGACAACCCACTTTTTCCTTTTAAATATGAAGATAAGGTTTTTGATAATAGGGAGGAATTAGTAGACACATTAACAACCCTAGAGCCTAACTCCAAAGAATATATAGAGCTCAATGGCTATTTAAGTATAACTGAAAATGTAAAAAACGATAGATTTTTTATAATGGGTTGGGACTATATTTTTCAGCAAAATTTCCTCATGTTTCTTATGGTTGTTATAATAATTTCAATGACTTCGGTTTTTGGAGAAGATTATACCAGTGGTGTTGCTTCATTAACACTAAGCACAAAGTACGGAAAAAGTAAGCTAGTCCATGCGAGGGTAATTGCTGCTGTGATATTTTCAACACTAATACTATCCTCCTTTTTTATTTCTGAGGTTGCTATGAAACTATGGCTACATGGGATAAATGGATATCAAGGAAGGTTATCACAGATGGGTTTTATATATTTAAATAATGCAACACCGATTACCCAATTGGTAATATTCTTTCTCTTTACTTTGCTAGCAGCAGCGGTATTATCTATACTGACCTTAGGGATAAGTTTATTCACTAAGAAAACCCTGCGCGCAATTGTAGTAATGGTTTTATTAAATATAGTTGCTGAGGCCGTAAGGATCACAATAATAAATAATTTTAGTATTAGGATATTGGTCAATAACTTCTTTTCTAGCTTTATTGAGTATAACCCCAAAATTATATTTGGAGCTGTCATACACTATCCTGTCGTTTTGGTTTTCTGGCTATTTGTAGTGTTTGTATTGAGTACTTTCCTGGTAGTATATAAAGGTAGACAACAGTACTTGACATAGACACTTTTGATAACAGAAAGAATGCCCCTTAATAGAGGCATTCTTTTTATTTTTATAAAAGAAGGAGAATCAATACATAAAATAGAAAGATTGATATGTCATAAATATGTTTTTAGCTATTTCTTGGCTGAAGAGGGGAGGTTTGAAATGGGGATTATAATTTTTTTGACTGGATTACTTATTGAGATTGCTCTACTTATATATTGTGTAATCAGTCAATCTCAGCAACAGAAAGTAAAAGGTATTATAAGAATAATGACCTTAGTGTTGTTTGCCATATTAATTCCATTGCAAGTTATCCAGTGGAGCTTTCGTTATTACTTCATAACTGTTTTTTTATTTGCCATGGGATTAAGGGGTTTAGTTACAATTTCAAGAAAAAGTGGAATCAAAGGTTCTTTTAAACCTTCAATAATTATCCGTAACACAATAGTAAGGGTTATTTTTTTCTTTATAGCAACTTTGCCAGCAATACTATTTCCTCAATATGATATTTTACCTACCACAGGGAGCTATGAGGTATCCACAGTTCAATATATATATATAGATGAAAATCGAGTTGAAACATTTACTGAAACTGGTGATAATAGAAAGCTAAATGTGGGATTTTGGTATCCTGAAAATGGGGAAGGTACTTACCCCCTCATTATTTTTTCACATGGAGGCATAAGTACTAAAACCAGCAATGAGTCCCTTTACAATGAACTAGCCAGTCATGGATACATTGTTGCTTCTATTGACCATACTTACCATAGCTTATTCACTACTGATGATGGGAAAGCCATATTAATTGATAGAAACTATATGAAGGAACTTAATGTAGAAGATGCAAAAGCAAATCCTCAGCAAAGCCATGAGTACTACCAGAAATGGATGAATGTGCGGACGGGTGATATAAATTTTGTCATAGACTATATCATTTCAAAAGCTACAGGTACACAGGATGAAGCAATTTATGAGTTGGTGGATATAGAAAACATTGGGGTAATGGGTCACTCTTTAGGTGGTTCAGCTGCCTTAGCTATAGGTAGAACTAGGACTGATATTAAGGCAGTAATCGCTTTGGAATCACCTTTTATGGGTGATATCTTGGGAGTCAAAGACGGTCAGTTCGTTTTTACAGACGATATATATCCCATACCTGTGTTAAATATATACTCAGATAGCTCATGGAATCATCTAGAAAAATGGCCACAATACAAACAAAACTATAATTTACTATCAGAAACAGATGGAGTAGCTTATAATATTTATATCAGTGGGGCAGGTCATTTTACCCTCTCGGATCTTGGGCTATTAAGTCCTATTCTTTCAAGGGTTTTAAATGGTTTTAAATCAACCACTGATGTAAAGTATGTTTTAGAAATTATAAACGAAGTGAGTCTAGAATTCTTTAACTCATATCTAAAAGGGCAAGGGGAGTTCGATTTAGGTGGCAGTTATTAGTTAGTTTTGTTAATAAGCTGCTGAATTTCCCATTTGCAGAAAGGGGATTTAAAATAGGGATGAAAGAAATAGAAAGGAATCATTTGTATATAGGGGGAGTACTTTTACTTTACTATATAATATGGAATGCTATAGAGTATTTTCTAGGAGGATATTTCAATCCTAGTGTTCAGACAGTTAGTAATATAGCAATATTTTCGGTGATAGTAATCTTTAGTCATATGGTGACACATTTATTTCCATGTGTTCATTATGCTGCTCTACGTAAACTAGAGATAAATAAAATATTTAGATTAAATAGCATAAACAAAAAACAACTACTTCTTACTTTGGGCATCTTTATAACATTTAATATAATGGCTTCAGTGATAATAGTAACACAGGATGCTATACTTAAGAATTTTGGAATTAGCTTTAAAATGAATGATTATATAATTGCAGATAATCTAGTAGCATGCTTAGTATTAGTTGCTATAATTGGAATACTAATCCCTATAGCTGAAGAATTGTTTTACAGGGGTTTATTATTAAGAGGTATGGAGGGGATAAACCCTTATTTTGCTATTACCCTTTCGGCTATTTATTTTGCGATTTATCATAATAATCCTTACAGGTTAATAACATTATTCTTCTTTGCAGTACTTTTTGGATTGGTTACACATTACACAAGGTCGATTATACCAGGGATTATAATGCATATACTCAATAATACAGTCTTTGTAGTATACTCATACTTTCAAGGAAAAGAAGTAGCAACATCTCAGTACAATGGTATTTCAGAATTAGAGCTATTGTTTTTTAACAGTTACTGGGTGCTACTTCTTTTATTTACTATTAGCGCTATTCTCTGTGTTTTATTATTTAATAAGCTAAGAGGCATATCTGACTATCCGATTAAAGGAGACAGTCCTTGTTTATCATTGGAAGAAAAGAAGAGAGGATTACTATTTATTATCCCACCATTCGTAATTTCAGTTGCTCTCTTTATACTGAGGGCATCTGGAGTAATTAATATGACATATTAAAATTTTACCTAAAAAACCATGAAGTCTCCTCTTCTTAGCCTTCCTTACTCACAAAGTGAGAGCGTAGGAGGGAGATGAATCGGTAGTTTTTGCCTGGTATATGTGATATTTTATAGTCAGTAGTATAAGTATAACTGAAGTGAAAAAAATGCAATTAGATTGCAATAATCATTCAGTATTCCTAATGTATTATCAACATGTCACTACTGGATTGTATTGACATGGAGTGTACTCCAAGTGTTAAACTTGTTTATATAAAAGCAGATATACGAGGAGGAACTACTATGCAATATGTGAATTTAGGAAAGACAGGTTTAAAGGTTTCAAAAATTTGTTTAGGATGTATGGGTTTTGGAGAACTTGATCGGGGTGGTGTGCCTGGCAAGACAGGGGAAGAAGAAGCAAGAGAAATTATTAAATATGCTTTAGGTAATGGCATAAACTTCTTCGATACAGCTAATTATTACTCTTTAGGCGCCAGTGAAGAAATTCTTGGTAGAGCCCTGAAGGATTTTGCAAATCGTGATGAGGTAGTGATAGCTTCAAAATTGTACTACCCCATGTTTGATGGTGCCAATGCAAAGGGTTTATCAAGAAAAGCTATTTTCACAGAAATTGATAAAACATTAGAGAGATTACAAACTGACTACCTTGATCTATACATTATTCATCGCTGGGACTATACAACACCCATTGAAGAAGTGATGGAAGCATTAAATGATTTAGTGCGAATGGGTAAAGTTAGATATATTGGAGCTTCAAGTATGTATGCATGGCAATTTATTAAAGCTAACAGCATCGCCGAAAAAAATGGATGGGCAAAATTCATCAGCATGCAGGATATGTATAACCTGCTATACCGTGAGGAAGAAAAAGAAATGATACCCATGTGTCAATATGAAGGTATCGCCATTACACCTTGGTCGCCATTGGCACATGGAGCCTTAGTGAAATCTCCTGACGCACCTAGAACTGACGGAGTAGGGAAATTACAAAATGAATATCAATTAGAAAAGGATAGGGAAATAATTAGACGCGTTCATGAGATTGCTGAAAAACGTAATATTACACCAAGCCAGGTAGCGTTAGCTTGGGTTTTCTCTAAGCCTTATATTACATCACCACTGGTAGGAGCTTCTAAAATTGGATATGTTGAAGAAGCATTAAAAGCAATGGAAGTAAAATTAACAAAAGAGGAGATTCATTATTTAGAAGAACCTAATGTACCACATCAACAATATGGATTTAGATAGAAAAAACGCAACCTCCTTGGAAATCTCGAGGAGGTTTTTTCCATTGCAGAACTTACTACCTGTAAGGGCAAAGTTTGTCAAATTGTTTTTCAGTGGGTTAGCTAAAATTTATAACAAGCCCTTGCAATATATAGTAATAGATGTTAATATATCCTTAATAGAGTGCTTACTCTACAATATAGAGGCGATTATGTTGAATGACCATAAAAATATAGTTTCTAAACATTGAATACTAGACTGAATAGTCTAAAGGAGAATGTTTTTAAAAATGTAGAGTCAAAGGCTAGAATAAAAAAATAAGAGGAGAGATGTAGAATGAAGTACGTAGAATTAAACAATGGAGTTAAAATGCCAATTTTGGGATTCGGAGTATTTCAAATTAAAGATCATGAAGAATGCGAGAGATGTGTGCTAGATGCAATAGAGGTTGGGTACCGCTTAATCGATACAGCTCAGGGCTATGGCAATGAAGAAGCCGTAGGAAACGCTATAAAAAAAAGTGGAGTGCCAAGTGAAGAACTGTTCATTACTACAAAAGTATGGATTTCCAATGCTGGGTATGAAAATGCAAAGAAGTCTATAGAAGAATCTTTGAACAAACTTCAGCTGGATTATATTGATTTATTGCTAATCCACCAACCCTTTAATGACTATTATGGTACTTATAGAGCAATGGAAGATCTATACAAAGAAGAAAAACTTAAGGCAATTGGTGTAAGTAACTTCTATCCAGACAGATTAATTGACCTCATCAAATACAACAATGTTGTTCCAGCAGTCAATCAGGTTGAAGTACATCCATTCCACCAGCAAGGAAAAGCCCACGAAATTATGAAGAAATATGGAGTACAGATCCAAGCCTGGGCACCTTTTGCTGAAGGGAAAAATAATATGTTCGGTGATGAAACATTAAAGGCAGTTGGAGGTAAATACAATAAATCCAATGCCCAAGTTGCTTTGAGATACCTTATTCAAAGAGGTGTAGTAGTAATTCCAAAGTCTGTTCGCAAAGAAAGAATGATAGAGAATATTGATGTATTTGATTTTGAACTAACACAAGAAGATATGGGTATCATAGCAGCTTTAGATAAAGGGAAAAGTTTATTCTTCTCACACTATGACCCAGAGATGGTTGAGTATTTAACTAGTTTAGTAAGATAAATCAGTAAAATGCATAAGGATAAGAATTATCTAATAAATAATTCTTATTTTATATTGCTTACTTAAGCTTAGCTTTAAATAATGGAATTTAAATGTGCATGTGGAGGGGATGTTTGTAAATGAAAGTTATGTTGGTTAATGGAAGTCCGAATGAGAAGGGATGTACTTATACAGCTTTAACAGAGGTTGCTGAAACTTTACAAAAAGAAGGAATAGATACAACAATATTTTGGATTGGTAAAAAGGCAATAACTGGCTGTACAGCTTGTAGGCTATGTGGTACAAAGAAAAAATGTGTATTTGATGATAAGGTAAACAAATTTCTTGATATAGCAGGAGATTATGACGGATTTATCTTTGGGACACCGGTACACTTTGCAGCAGCCAGTGGTTCTATGACATCATTTTTAGATAGGGTATTCTATGCAGACTTAAGGGGAGGAAGAGAATCTTTTTATCTAAAACCAGCAGCATGTGTCATATCTGCCAGAAGAGCTGGGACGACTGCAACATATGATCAAATGAATAAGTATTTTGGATTAAAGCAAATGCCGATTATTTCCACACAGTACTGGAATATGGTCCACGGGGCAACGCCAGAGCAGGTGAAACAGGATTTTGAAGGGCTTCAAACCATGAGGGTCCTTGGAAGAAATATGGCCTTTTTCTTAAAGTGCAAAGAAGCTGGCATAAAAGCCGGCATAGCTTTCCCAGAAAAGGAAGAACATATTTTCACGAATTTCATCAGGTAAAGTAGCGCTCCATAAGATTATGGTAGGAGGAGAAAAATGAAAAGACGTAAACTAGGAAATACTGGTCTTGAGGTTTCTGCAATTGGATTAGGATGTATGGGAATGGATCATGCTTATGGTCCTGCTGCAGACCGCAAAGAAATGATTAATTTGATACAAAGGGCAGTAGAAATGGGATGTGATTTTTTTGATACAGCTTTCATCTACGGTCATGCCAATGAAGAATTGCTAGGTGATGCACTAGAGGCTTATAAAGGAAAAGTGGTTATCGCCACTAAATTTGGGATCCTTGGGAGAGAAGAAAACCAAGGACGCCCAGAACTTATACTAGATAGTAGCCCTGATGCCATTAGAGAACAACTAGAAGGTTCATTGAAACGTTTAAAAGTAGATTGTGTCGATTTATATTACCAACATCGTGTTGACCCTAAAGTAGAACCTGAGATTGTTGCTGGAGTCATGAAGGAATTGATGTCCGAAGGAAAAATCAAACACTGGGGATTATCAAATGCACCAATCGACTATATGAGACGTGCCCATGCTGTTTGTCCTGTTGCCGCAATTGAAAACCAATATTCCATGATGTGGCGTGAGCCTGAAGAAGAGTTGTTTAAGGTGTGTGAAGAGCTAGGAATTGGCTTTGTTGCATATAGTCCATTAGGAAATGGATTCTTAAGTGGAAAATACACTAAAGATACTAAATATCCAGAGGGAGACTACAGAAATTTCATGGGAAGATTTAAGCCTGAGGTAATTGATCGCAATCAAGCATTATTAGATTTAGTTGCCGAAATAGCTAAAAGTAAAAATGTAACTTCAGCTCAGATCGTTCTAGCTTGGGAATTAGCACAAAAGCCTTATATTGTTCCAATTCCTGGTACGACTAAACTACACCGACTAGAAGAAAATTTAGGAGCTGCTGATATCGAGTTAACAGAGGGAGAATTGGCAAATATTAATGAAGAAATATCTAATATAGATATAGACGAAACACATTTTTAAAACCAAAGGACTGTTACCAGCTAACAGTCCTTTTATATGTGCGCCACTTGTACAAGTGAGATATTCCTAAATATTTATCAAAATCTCTCTATAAAACTCTTGACCTGGAGTCAACTCCAAAGTGTATTATATATACTAGGCTGCATGCTACAACCAAAACAATCAGATAAAATATGAACATCTATAAAAAACTAGGAGGATATGAAATGGAAGCCGTACTAATAAGATCATTTACTTTTATATTTATTATCGCTTTGGGGAACATTTTAAAGCAAAAAGGATTTTTTCAGAAAGAGGATAGCAGATTCCTTTCAAAGATTATCATGAACATTACTTTGCCTTCTTTGTTATTATCAAGTTCTTTAACTTTTTTATTTAACAGCACTACAATTGTCCTTGTGGTAATAGGATTTTTAACTAATGTTACCTTTGCATTGGTAAGTAGACTGCTATTTTTAAAAAATTCAAAGGTAGAGCAAGGTTCATCCATGATCAGTTGTTCAGGTTTTAACATCGGGAATGTGACGATACCATTTGCCCTAAGTTTTTTCTCAGGTACTGCATTAAGTTACGTTATGATGTTTGAAATTGGTAATGTACTGGGCTGGATGGGTGGTGCCTATTCCGTGGCTAAAAATGTTGCTAAAGATGATGGAAGTAAATTTAGTATTAAGGCATTAGCAGCTACCTTGTCAAAGTCTTTACCATTTTTAACATATTTGTTTATCATTACCTTAGCATTACTCAAGGTTAGTTTGCCCACACAACTTATCACAGTTATAGGTACCATTGGTAGCGCAAATACTTTCCTAGTTTTCCTAATGATTGGTATTATGCTAGAAATCAAATTTGATAAGTTACAAATGGAAAGGGTATGGAAAATACTAGGGTTTAGATTAACTGGATTTATTGTATTATCTTTGGCTGTATATTTCCTATTGCCAATACCTATGTTAGCTAAATCAATAGTAATATTATGCTTAGCATCACCAATACCAAGTGTAGCTACAGTGTTTGCCAAAGAGTTCGGAGATGATTCTTCAGTTCCTGCACTGGTAAACTCAATAGCAATTGTTGTAGGGATTTTGTTGTCGTCCCTTGTTTTACTGCTGTTTGTATAGACTCAAGGTAGATTAAGTGGTAGATCCGATGATTGATTTTCAAAGGGCCATATGACAGTCCATTGTCATATGGCCCTTTGATCTTAATTAATGATACACAGTATTTTTGAATTACCCCTTGCCTTGGAGTAAACTCCAAGTACTATAATATTATATGTAGTGATATAAAGACCACCCTTTATATCAGTTTGTTACAAAAGGAGAGGATTGAAATGAAACTTATACCTTTAACCTAGAAATCACCCATATGGATGGAAATAAGGGGAACGGCTTGAAAACAATGGCTCGCCATTTCAATATATCAATAGATAATACAGTTGCCATTGGAGATGAAAGAAATGATATCCCAATGTTTAAAGTAGCTGGATTATCCATAGCAATGGGCAACGCTGAAGAAGAAGTCAAAATGCATTGTGATATTTTTAAAAGATAAGCTGGCTATGTAAAACAAATTATTTAAAAAAATGGAGGTAAGCAAAATGGAGAAAAGAATATTAGTTATATCTTCTAGTCCAAGGCATGGGGGTAATTCTGATCTGTTATGTGATCAATTCGTTCTTGGCGCTAATGATGGAGGTAATCAAGCAGAAAAAATAGTTTTAAGGGATAAGGAAATCAATTTTTGTTTAGCATGTGATTACTGCAAAAAAAATAAAGGAGTTTGTATCCATAACGACGATGTGCCAGAGGTTATAGCTAAGATGATTAGTGCAGACGTTATTGTGATGGCAACTCCAGTGTATTTTTACACTATGTGTGGACAGATGAAGACATTGATTGATAGAACATATCCAGGATATAAAGAGATGACAAATAAAGAAGTGTACTTCATTGTTACCGCTGCAGTGGGTAGTAAAGGAGCAGTCCAGAGAACAATAGAGGAATTTAGAGGGTTTAGCTCATTACTTTCTGGAGTAAAAGAAAAAGGGATTGTTTATGGTACAGGAGCATGGAGTATTGGAGATATTAAAACTAGCAAAGCAATGCAAGAGGCCTATGAAATGGGGAAAAACGTTTAATGTCTCTAGATATTTGAAAGGAGATACTTCATATAAGTCATAAAAAAAGACTATCAATTATTTTTTAGAAATTGATAGTCTATATGTCAGGATATTTACATGTTTAAATTATATATTTGCCACAGACCTCCACCACATCTTAAAAGCAATATCAATGTGTTCATCTAGATCTAGGTTTTCAGGGTTGTTTGCTATAAAACTGACAAAGGCTTTAACTGACCCATGGAATGAACTTATCATTAGGTTGGGATTTACACTAATGAGGACTTCTGCATCAATAGACTCTTGAAAGAGCTCAGATATAAAGGTAAAGTTTCTAGAAGCTTCTTCTTTGCTGAGTTTGTCTATATAGGGTGAATTAGCAAACATTGCGAAGAAAGTTGCACCATCTTTATTTTCTAAATTCCATCTAACACATGTATTCCAAAGCTGCTTAATTTTACCTTTTGTTGTTTCGCAAGGCTCCATTTGCCCTAAAAGGTAGTTTTTATAGTTTTCTTTTACTGATATATATAATCTGTTTATCAAATCTTCTTTAGTTTTGAAATGGTGAAAAAGTGTACCATTAGATATACCTGCTTCGTTAGCTATTTTTGCTGTGGATGTGCCATGGAAACCTTCTCTAATGAAAAGTTTTAATGCTGCGTTCAATATCTTATCCTTACTGTCCATATAATACCTCCCTCAGAGTGTATACTCTACTATAAATCTATCATGTAAATTAACAGTGTGTCAACAAACTCAAAAATAATTAAATAAAAATCTTGCATTCATGGTAAAGTGGTGATATTATAATTATTATTAGAGTAATTACTCTAATAATATATTGAAAGTATATATATTTTTCATATAGAATCTTTAGAAATGATCATTTGTAGACTAAACAGTCGGCCAACAGGTTCCTTTCTGTATGGAAAGCAATACATTAAAATTGAATATAAGAGGTGGAGTATGAATTCAAATATTATTCAAAATTCTGAGCTTGGAATGCAAAACAGTAAATCTAATTTATGGACTAAACACTATATCAATACCTTAATAGTTAGTTTGATTATTTTTATCCCAAATATTATTTTAGTAAATGTGCTTCCCTTATTTACATTGTCAATAGGTGGCAACAATACTACGGCAGGCCTACTTACCAGCATACTGACTCTATCTGCACTTATTTGCAGACCAATATTCGGAAAAATGTTGGATAGTAAAGGTCGACGAATTGTGTTAATCATAGGGCTAAGCTTGTTTTCTTTTTCAACAATATCACTTCTAGCTGCAACAAATATATTTTCTTTACTTGCATTAAGGTTTTTTCAAGGCATCGGATTAAGCGGCTTTTCAACAGCCTTGGGCACTATTTTGTCTGATGTAGTACCTAAAGAGAGATTATCCGAGGGTGTAGGGTATTTTGGAATTTCCCAAACCCTCGCTACAGCCATTGGACCAAATTTAGGGCTTTACTTATACATCAACCATGGCTACCAGGCAACCTATATTGTTGCTTTTGGTATATCTTTATTCAGCATCATTTTTGCAAGTTTTATCACTTACGAAAAAAAGACTAAGAATACTGCTGACAATAATCATAAGGATATGGCTGTTGTCAGTGAGACTGCTGCTACAACTCATGTATCACAAAATAAAGGTTTTATTGAGAAATCTTCTATTAGGCCTTGCATAGTTTTATTACTTGCAGTATTACCAATATCATCAGTTTTTTCATTTATGCCTTTATTTGCCGTGGAACGTGGAATTAACAATATCGGATTATTTTTTACTGTCTTTTCTATATCAATGGTCGTTGCAAAGCTTATTAATGGGAAGGCTGCAGATCGCTTTGGATATTCAAGAATATTTTTTCCAGCTATTATAATGATGTTTATGTTATTTATAACCCTTGCTTATGCAAATTCCCTTCCAATGGTTTTGCTTGGAGCAATTTTTTACGGTCTCGGATTTGGGACAGTGCAGCCCATACTGAACACAATAGTTATAAAGTTAAGTCCTCCTGAAAGAAAAGGTGCTGCTAATGCAACTTACTATGCCACATTGGATCTAAGTTTTGGAATAGGCTCCTTTTTATGGGGAGTTGTTTCGCAAATTGCTGGTTTCACTACAGTATTTCTTGCTTGTGCCCTTTTTGTTTCATTATCGGCAATGGCATATTATTTCGTGCTACACCGAGACCTTGTAAAAAATCAAAGTATGCAGGCTGCTTAAATAATAGAAAATGAAATTGGTTCAATTGAATATGTGAAACTAGGTAATGCGGGATGCATGTATGGAGAATAGTTAAGATAGAAACGGAAGCAGTAGCTTAAGAGCCCATGTACCATATCAAATAGCTGGCCATATTCTAAGTGTACTTCTCAC